>CP070778.1:0-77184 GCA_020346245.1 Flavobacteriaceae bacterium
AGAAAAAAAGCTTTTGAATTATAAGATTAAACAACCCGGTTTTCAGGAATAAGAGTCGTCTTAATCTATCCTTGCTTTATTTGAGCCATAAAGGGAGAACTTATCTTCGTCCTGTATGCACATTAATAGGTCTTAAAACACCTTTTGTTTTTGGAAAAACAATAACATAACTCATTAAAAGTGCAACGGGTAATAATAGAATAAATAGTATCATAAGATTGGGGTTAGGCTAATTTGGGGTTGTTTTTTTTCGTAGAAAAAGCTAAAGCTCTCTTTACTCTTGTATTTTTGAATTTGTATAAGCGCGTAACAGCGTCTTCTTTTGTTGCCTCAATTTGCCCACTATTGTAAGAAACAGGAAGGCTACTATCCAAAACAATATCCATTTGTAATGCTTCAACTTTACCATAGTTTGTAGTTTTTTGGGCCAGAGCAGCTGCTCCGAATAGAAGTATAAGTACTAAGGTTAAAAAGGCTTTCATGTTATTAGATTTGGGTATAATAAAATAACTACAGAAAGTGATATCCCCGGGGTATAAATCGCTGAAAGAACCATATTTTTCGGTACCTGGAAAAAATTACGATAAAGTGATAAAAATTTCGGATATAAAGATTCAAGGCCCAAAACCCTTCATCGGTATTTTGGGTTTTTAACCGGTTTTGTAAATGGATTATTTGGGGCTATTAAGAGTATGATGATAAAAACCAGAGAAAAAGAAGTGGTATTGTGTAGGAAATTAAAACTCCACGAAGTCATTTCGACATGAGTTGTGAAGCAACGATTGAGAAATCTCTATCGAAATTCAAAGTCTCTTGTCATCTTCCTTCCTTACGCAAAACGACCAATGGTGGGCTGTTTAACACACTCCTGCTGTTGCCAAGGCCTATTACCAGAACCAAAATGGTAATTCCCGGCAGCAGCACTAAAAAAGGCACAAGTGAAGGCACAAAAGGTGCTTTAAACACAAAACTGGCCAGTAACTGGCTACTTATCAGTGAAAGCAATACTCCGATACCACTACCCAATATGCCTAAATAAAAATATTCAAGGGCCGTTATTTGCAAAATCTGCTTACTTTTTGCACCCATAGTTCGTAAAAGAACACTCTCTTTTATGCGCTGATATTTACTTGTCCGAACGGCTCCAATTAATACAATAATCCCGGTTAAGATGCTAAAAAAGGCCATAAAATTGATCACCCAGGCAATTTTCTCCAGAATATTCTCGATTAGGGTTACAATCTGTCGTAAATCGAGCACCGAGATATTAGGAAATTTTCGAACTAATTCGCGCTGTAATCCGGCCGAAGCCGCGGCATCGGGTGCATTTGTTGTTATAACGTGAAACTGAGGGGCATTCTCCAAAACCCCTTTGGGAAAGACCAGGTTAAAATTGGGTTGCATTCTTGCCCATTCCACCGCCCGAATATTTCCTACGACAGTTTCCATCAGTACACCCTGGACATTAAAAACAATCGTATCACCCAGCACTACTTCAGCATCCCTGGCAATATTATCGGCTATGGAAACCGGGATTGGGCCTTCTTTTGAAATTTCAGGCAACCATTCACCTTCGATAAGGGTTTCTGAAGAAATCATGCTATCCCTGTAAGTTACTCTGAATTCATGATTTAAAACCCATTTGTTCATGGTCAGGGTTGTGTCTTTCCTGAGATCATTCGCAGATCGTCCTTTTATCGAATGTATCCGCATAGTAACTATTGGAATATTGTCTAATACCGGTAAGCCTTTGGGAGTGATGCTTCCCTCTACTTCTTCTTTTTGCTCGCTTTGCACATCCAACAAAATTATATTGGGACTATTTTTGCTGCTATCGAGCTGTGCCATTGCCAACAGCATATCTTTTGTAAAATATAGGGTACTGATTAAAAAAGCTCCGACCCCAATTGCTACAAGTAGTACCATGGTCTGATTATTTGGCCGAAAAAGGTTTAACAGGCTTTGCCTCGAAGTAAAACTCCATTTGGTGGGAAAGTACTTTTTTATCCCTTTCATAAAAAGGGTGGCAGCACCTGCCAATACGGAGAATGTTACTGAAATACTGATCACAAAACCTAAGGCATAGCGCAGGTCTTCCAAAAGCCACAAGGAAAAAAGAAAAACAAAGATTATTATTCCTATAAACACAGTTACTCTGGCTCTTCTGGGACGCTCCTCTTGTGATTCCTGAATTCGCAGCACCTGCAATGGTGAGACATACCAGGTACTCATAAGTGGCAAAAGTGCAAATAATACAGACATCAGCACTCCAAGTAACAAGCCCATTATAATGGGTTGCGTTGAAAATGACAATTGAATCTCAAAAGGTAATAACTCCTGTAGCAGGCTTGGAAAAGTAAGCTGCAATAAAATACCCCCTAAGGTTCCTATTATACCCCCAAGAAAGCCCATACCGGCTATTTGGATCAAATAAATAAGGAATGATTGTCTCCGGCTAGCCCCCATGCATTTGAGCACAGCCACTGACCTCAATTTTTCCTTTATATAGATTTGTACAGAACTCGCGATACCAACACAGCCCAATAAAAGAGCAATAAATGCCACGAGGTTAAGGAATTTTCCAACATTTCCGTAATTACGACCCAATTGCCTGCTCCCGGAGGTATGCGTGTCAAGATCTGCATTTTCGGCATCCAAAACAGGGTCGAGTTCTTTGTCAAGAACATCGAGGTCCATTTCAGGTGGGGCTAGGAAATAGTAATTATAGTCCAGACGACTTCCTACCTGAAGCAATCCTGTTTGGTCAATAATACCAAATGGAACAATAACCGGTGGCGCAAAAGAGCTTGCAATTGCACCACTGCCAGGCGCAGATACCAGAGATCCAACGATTGGCAAACTAGTATTGCCTATTTTTATTATATCCCCGACTTGCAATTCAAATTGCAGCATTACAGTGGCATCTACAAGGGCACCTTCTTTAGAGATGTAGGTAGTTGAAGCATCTGCGGGTTCAGTTTCCAACTCTCCATAAAGGGGAAAACTACCTTTAATTCCACGCACACGTACCAGTTTACTACCTTCATTTTTTGGAAATGCCGCCATGGATGCAAAATTCACTTCCATACCCTTTGCTCCTCCTAATGAATCCATGATCTTCTGAACTTTCTCATTGGGCGGTTGTCTTGAATCTATAATAAAATCGGCACCCATAAGAGATTTGGACTGGAAGCGGATATTTTCTTTAAGGTTATCACTAAAAGACTGAATAGACACCAGGGCTGTAATGCCCAGGATTATTGAGGCCATAAACAAAATAAGTCTGCCCCCGCTAGCCTTTCCATCACGCCATGCCATTTTTAAAAGCCAGCCTGTGCCTGCCACAGATTTGGGTTCCTGCTGTTGTTTCACGATATTACCGTGCTTTCGTTAGTAGCTATCTTTCCACCTCTAAGCCTGAGTATATGCTGCGTTCGTTTAGCAAGGTCCAGGTCATGTGTTACTATAACCAATGTAGTACCTGCTTCTTTATTGAGTTCAAAAAGTAGTTTTACAACTTTTTCTCCGGTTTCTTCATCAAGGTTTCCTGTAGGTTCATCAGCAAAGAGTATAGAAGGTCTATTACTAAATGCTCTTGCCAACGCAACTCTCTGTTGCTCTCCACCTGACAACTGAGAAGGATAATGGTGCGACCTATCTGACAATCCAACTTTCTCCAATAATGCCATAGCTTGTTTACCGGCTTCTTTTACGCCTTGCAGTTCTAATGGTACACTCACATTCTCAAGGGCAGTTAAGGTAGGAAGTAGCTGAAAATCCTGAAAAATAAACCCAACTTCTCTATTGCGTAAAAGAGAGCGCTGATCTTCACTTAAATCGTTAATTCGAGTTCCACAAAGTTCTATGGACCCGGAATCTGGTTCATCTAACCCGGCACATAGTCCTAATAAAGTAGTTTTACCACTGCCCGACGGACCCACAATAGCAAAGGTATCGCCCTCCTCTATTTCAAAGGAAATAGCATCAAGAACAGTTAGTTTTTTGGAACCACTGGAATAGGTCTTCCCAAGTTGGTTAACGTTTAATATCTTTGACATTGATAGAAATTAGATTTTGTTTGCAACGACGCAGCAAAATAATGAAATGATTTCGACATATAGACCCTTATATAATGCATACCTTCTTAAAATTTCGTTATTTTTTTGTGTTTTTACTATTAGTGTCTTGTGGAGGAAAGTCTGGCCAGACCATTAGTAATTCACCAGCTACAATTGAACAAGCGGAAGAAAATGTCGATGAATCAGGAAACCCCAAAGTCATTGTGTTCTTTGGTGATAGCCTCACCGCTGGATATGGTCTCGAAACGGAGGAGGCATTCCCGGCTGTAATTCAGCAGTATATTGATTCCCTTAGTTTAAATTACACTGTGATTAACGCCGGCCTGAGCGGTGAAACAACAGCTAGTGGAAGGAATAGGCTGGATTGGATACTAAATCAGAAAGCTGATGTGTTTATTTTGGAATTAGGTGCCAATGACGGGTTGCGTGGCATACCCCTAAATGAGACAAGACTCAACCTGCAGGCTATAATAGATGCAGTAAAAGAGAAAAACCAGGAAACAGTTATCATCCTTGCCGGAATGCAGATACCACCTAACATGGGCCAGGAGTATACAGCAGAATTCAGAAAAATCTTCCCTGAACTGGCCGATGATAACAAAACTTTAATCATCCCCTTTTTACTAGACCATGTAGCAGGTATTCCGAAATTAAACCAGGATGACGGTATTCACCCTACTGTGGAGGGCCAAAAAATAGTTGCCCAAAATGTATGGGAAGTGTTAGAACCTGTATTAACCAAATAAACATTGAACTAATTGAATTATAAATAACATGGAAAATATTATCAATGCGCTTTCCTGGATAGATTCTGCCGCTGCCACGGTATGGATACTGCTTACCATTATCATGTTCTGGTTTCTTTACAAGGTATATGAAACAGAAGGCAGGAAACATCCAATCTTCCACTTCGGCATCTTTTTGATGGTCCTGGTATGGCTATATCCACTTTACACTTTTCTATTTAATCAGTTAGAAATTGCCTTATTGGGCAATCTGATCACCCTATGGGCAACTGCATCCTATATGAAAAAGTTGAAGAAACTCCCGATTAAGGAATATAAATGGATGATACCACAAATTATCTGGATAATTATCGCTTCATTTTACGTGGGTAGTATGCTTGTTGAGAAGTATCTGACGGCCTAGCCGGGAGCTAATAAAATGATCCCTAAACATCAAGCCAATTTAGCTTTGTTTCTTTTTGTGGTAAAAGATAAAGCTTTCTTTACTCGGCTATTTTTGTTTTTATACAAACGAGCAACAGTATTTTCTTGAGTAGTTGAAGTAACTATACTCATTTCTATAGTTTCTACTTTGGTATCAACTTTAGAATCCTGAGCTTGTGCAGCTACTCCGATAAAAAGAACAAAAATTAAAGTTACAATCGTTTTCATCACTTGGGTCGTTTTATATAAATAAAACGCCCAATAGACATCTCACCCCGGTTGTAATTCGTCGAAAAGCCCTTATTTTTAGGTATCTGACAAAAACATGGATAAAGTGTAAAAAAGTGTCGATGAAAGGATCAATACCCTAAAACACCTAAGCGATATTTTGTGTATTTAACCGATAGTAGGTGGTGTGATTTTAAGGAGTAAATTGGGGTCCGGACAATTTATCTGATATCCCGTCAGGTCTTTTTGAGTACAAACTCCTGGATAATCTCCCGAAAAACCCCCTAAATCCTTTATTATCTGGAAATGCAAATGAGGAGCATAGTTTACATTAATCTCCACTTCGCCCAAAGTTGCCAATACATCTCCTGTCTTGAATTCCTTGTTTTTATGTAATCCATTTAGCGACGCTATGGATAAATGTCCATAGAGCGTATAGAATTGCACCCCCTTCAATTCATGTCTCAAAATAATAGTCGGGCCATAGTCGCCAGACGCAGTATTGTTTTTGAAACTGTGTACTACCCCCCCCAGTGGAACAATTACTTTAGTGCCGTCTTTAGCCCAAAAATCTATTCCCAGGTGAATATTGCGCTCCGCCTCTCCTTTTCCAACAAAACCAGGACTCTTCTTATATAAGTTCCGCCTTTCCAAATAACCGCCATACGCTATAGTATAAGAGTCATAGTTGACTACCTCATCAATATAATCCTGACAAACAGCTGGATTACTAACATCCAGCAGTTCTAATTTTTTATTTAAAATTGATAAATCAATTGGAATATAATTGCTGAGCGGGATTTCGCCGTCCAAAACGGTTCGTGGGCCCTCGGTATCGTTTAGAAGTACTTTCTCAAACAAAGTCATTGAAATTCAAATTAAAGGTTTTGAACTTTGGTTATTATAGATCGTAAAGTCATTAATTAACAGGTCTTTAACCTCATTTGATGAAAGATTTATTGATTTTTGAAATAAATTCGAAAAATGAAATTACTGAAATTAGGCGTAATTCTAGCCATAACTTTGTTCACCACAAGTTGTGAATCCAAAATTAAAAATAAAACAGAGCCAGCCAAAGAAGTAGTTTTGGTTGAAAAATATTCCAAACAAGATCTTCAAAAGTATGAAACTGCCTATTTTGCAAGTGGATGCTTCTGGTGTGTTGAAGCAATATTTGAGAGCGTAAAAGGCGTTAAGGAAGTAATTTCTGGTTATGCCGGTGGAACTGAAGAAAACCCTACTTACGAACAGGTAGGTTATGGAAAGACTTCGCATGCTGAAGCGGTAGAAGTATATTACGACCCAAAAGAAATCTCCTATATGGAACTGGTACAAGTTTTCTTTGGATCTCATGATCCAACCAGTCTAAATCGCCAAGGGCCAGACCGGGGAGCTCAATATCGTTCTATTGCATTTTATAAAAATCCCGAAGAAAAGAAGATAATAGAGACCTATATGGTGGCATTGGAAGAAAGTGGCGTGTATGGTGCTCCTATTGTAACAGAAGTCACTGCCTTCACCAAGTTTTATGATGCTGAAGATTACCATCAGGATTACGAAAGAAAACATCCCGATAATTCCTATATCCGTAATGTATCAATTCCCAGGTTAAATAGATTCAAAAAGAATTTTCCCGATTACCTTAAAGAAGAGGTGCATTAGGTTTAAATAACAAGACATGTTATTTCTGATAAAAGCAACTTTTTCAAGTTGCTTTTTTTATTTGTGAGCTGTACCCCCTATATTTAAACAATTCTAATTCAACCTCCCAATGAAAAAAACACAAAACGCTCATTTTTACTACACTACAATTCTTATACTATTACTTACTTCGCTGGGATGTTCAGATTCCAAAAAAGACAATGTTCCCTGGATTTCCTTGTTTGATGGGGAAAACTTTAATGGCTGGACAATTAAAGGAGGAGAAGCGTCCTATGAAATAAGGGATAAAGTAATTGTAGGCATTACTGTACACGATACCCCAAACACCTTTTTAACCACAGATAAAATGTATGATAATTTTATTCTGGAATTAGACTACAAAGTAGATTCCACAATGAATTCTGGTATTCAAATTCGAAGCAATAGTTTCCCTCATTACAGAAATGGTCGTGTTCATGGTTACCAGATTGAAATAGATCCTTCAGATAGGGCATGGAGCGCGGGAATCTACGACGAAGCCAGAAGGGGCTGGTTAAACACCATGGCTAATAATCCAAAAGCCCAACAGGCATTCAAGCAAAACGAATGGAATCACTATAGGATTGAAGCTATTGGAGATACACTTAAAACCTGGATTAATGACGTGCCCGCCTCCTTTTTGATAGATGAGAAAACCAAAAGTGGCTTTATTGGATTGCAAGTGCACAGTATAGGAAAAGACCAAAAGGCAGGAACAGAAATTCAATGGAAAAATATAAATATCCTTACAGACAGCCTTGCCAAATATTCAAGGAAAAGCCCACTGATACCAATTATTACAAAAAACCAACTCACTTTAGACGAAGAAAGAAATGGCTGGAAACTCCTTTGGGATGGTGCCACACACAAAGGTTGGCGGGGGGCACGCATGGATGACTTCCCTACTGAGGGCTGGGTTATAGAAAATGGTGAGCTTATTGTGTTGTCATCGGGAGGTGAAGAATCTGCAGCGGGTGGAGACATTGTTACCGAGGAACTATATGGCAATTTTGAACTGAAGTTGGATTTTAAACTTACCAAGGGCGCCAATAGCGGAATTAAATATTTTGTGGATACAGATATAAATAAAGGTCCTGGATCATCTATAGGTCTGGAATACCAAATTCTGGATGATGAAAATCATCCCGATGCCAAGTTGGGCAATCATGAAGGAAGCAGAACACTGGCATCCTTGTACGATCTCATAAAAGTTGACCCGGATAAACCTGTGAATCCTATTGGCGAATGGAATCATGCGCGTATCGTTTCCATAGATAACCATGTGGAACATTGGTTAAATGGTATGAAAGTTTTAGAATATGAACGAAAAAGTGATTCTTATAAAAAATTGGTGGCAGAAAGTAAATATAAAGTCTGGCCTAATTTTGGTGAAGCAGATCAAGGCCATATATTACTTCAGGATCATGGTGATCGTGTTGCATTCAAAAATATTAAAATAAGACCAATCCTAAGCGAATAAACAATGACTACAAGAAGAGATTTTATTAAAAAAACCACTGTCGGCAGTGCCGCCATTACCTTAGGGACTTTTGCCCTGCCAGGAAACCTGAATGCAGGCATATTAGGAGCCAATGATCAATTGCAGGTAGCGGTTATAGGAGTAAGAAGTAGGGCTAAGGCTCTGACCATGGGTATTTCCAAAAGTCCAAATGTAAAGATCATTTACAATTGCGATGTAGATGACACCATAATAGAGGCACACAATATTTGGTGTCAGGAAAAAATTGGTTACGTTCCTAAAGTGGAGAAGGATTTTAGAAAAATGCTGGAAGATAAAGATGTGGACGCCGTATTCATAGCAACACCGGAACACTGGCATGCCCCTATGGCCATAATGGCAATGCAAGCTGGAAAACATGTTTATGTTGAAAAGCCTTGTAGTCATAATCCTTACGAGAATGAATTATTGGTTGCTGCTCAAAAAAAATACGGGAAGAAAGTACAAATGGGCAACCAGCAACGTTCCGCTCGAACTTCTATTACTGCGATAAAGGATATTAGAAAAGGTATTATTGGAGATGTATATAAAGGAGAGGCTTACTACTCCAATAGCCGATCATCTATAGGAAACGGGGTAAATATAGCTGTACCACCTACTTTAAACTGGGATCTGTGGCAAGGACCAGCTCCACGAAAAGCTTATAAAGATAATATTCACCCATACAATTGGCATTGGTTCCGCAACTGGGGAACAGGTGAAATTCATAATAATGGCACTCATGAAATAGATATCTGCCGATGGGCATTGGGTGTTGATCTTCCTGAAACTGTTACTTCTTTTGGAGGCAAATACGCTTATGATGATGATTGGCAATTCCCTGACAACCAACAGGTGACATATACCTTCGGCGACAATAAGTTCATAACCTGGAATGGCCACAGCCGGGGAGTAATGAAGCCCGAACAACCAGGAAGAGGTGCCACCATTTATGGCAGTAAGGGTACAATAGAGCTTAGCAGGCAGAGCTATAAATTGTATGACTTAGATGGAAGACCCATCAAATTTGAATTTGAAACAGGTGGGAGTGCAACAATAGATACAATGGGTGCCGGCGATCTGGATGGCATGCATATTGCAAATTTCTTTAACGCCATTAGGCTGGATGAAGTACAAAATTCGCCCATAAAAGACGCAAGTATAACTACAATGCTTTGTCATCTGGGAAATATGGCCCAGGATGCCGGAGAAACACTTAAGGTGGATACGGAGACAGGTAAAATCCTGAATAACAAGAAAGCAATGGAGGCCTGGAAAAGGGATTATGAAAATGGCTGGGAACCAAAATTATAAGTAAGATATATATGAAGCGTAGAGAATTTGTGATCAAAAGCGGTCTGGCAACTGCCTCTATTGGTACTGCAAGTTTTATGGTATCCGGGATGGTATCTCCTGGAAAAGGCACAGATATAATAAACATTGGTGTTATTGGTACAGGAGACCGCGGGGGCGGACTTATAAACGTAATGAATACTATTCCTGAATTAAACGTAGTTGCCTGCTGTGATGTTTTGCCTTTCAGACTTCAGAAAGGAATTTCAAATACCTCTGGAAAAGCAAAAGGATATTCGGATTACCGCAAACTTCTGGATCGGAAAGATATAGATGCTGTTTTGATTGCTACTCCTTTTAATACACATGCGCAAATAGCAATGGAAGCAATTGATGCAGATAAGCATGTTTTTTGTGAAAAGACGTTAGCCAAAGGATTTGACGGAATAATACAAATAAGAAACAAAGTAAAAAGTTCGGATAAGATCTTCCAAACCGGACATCAGTACCATAGTTCTCATTTATACCGCCATGTTGTAAACCTCATCCAGAATGGCAAAGTAGGAAAAGTAATTGCTATTGAATGTCAATGGAACCGAAATGGAAACTGGAGGAGACCGGTGTCTGATTCTAAATTAGAACGAGCAATTAACTGGCGCATGTATCGAGAATATTCCGGTGGTTTGGTGGCCGAATTATGTTCTCATCAGATTGATTTTACAAATTGGGTTCTAAATGCAACACCAGACAAGGTATTAGGTGTTGGTGGAATTGACTACTGGAAAGATGGCCGCGAAACATTTGACAATGTACATCTTATCTATAGTTATCCCGATGGGGTAAAAGCCTCTTTCACATGCTTAACCAGTAATTCAAAAGATGATTACCAAATAAAAGTGATGGGAGACAAAGGTACTCTGATCATTGACTACGTTAACGCATGGTTCTTTCCTGAAGGGAATTACAAAAAAGAAATTCAGGATGTTGACGGGGTTTCAGGAGCTACCGTTAAATGGGATGAAGGCAAAGGAATTCCAATTGATATAGAACATGCAGATCCAAGTGCCCAGGCTTTAATTGACTTTAAAACCAATATCTTAAATAATACAATTCCTGCATCTGACTTTGTTTCCGGTGCTAAGGCCGCTGCCTGTGTTCAGATGGGTTTAGATGCTATGTACGAGAATAAAATCGTGGAATGGAATAATGATTTGAATTTATAAGCAGGGAGTGCTCAAACTCATGATGTTGAAGTTGAAGGCGCAGTTTATTTTTTCAGTAGGATTTCGCTATATCTGGAATCTATTACTATTGACTTTCCTGAGTCCTTTTGCATAAAATACCCGTTATGCACAAAACTGTTTCCGTTTTTTTCAGATACCAATTTTAAATCTGATGGTCCTGAGTATGAAGAAGAAGTGCCGTCTATTGAAATATTAAATGCTGTCTGTGGCAATTGGCAAACAAATTCCCCATTTTGCACGGTTAATTCTAAATCCTCAAAATTATCAGCAATTGTATTGATCTCTATTGCGCCAAGATCGTTTTTTATTTGGGCACTTTTAAGTAACCTGTCTATTGTAACATCAGAAGAAGTAGCATTTAGGTTTAAGATATTTACGTCTTTTAAAGACACTTGCTCTGAGAAATTTAGGTTTAAATTCCCGTAATTCCATCGTTGAACAGATACTGGCGAATAGGAAGCCACAATTTTAGTCTTTTCTCCATCTATTGTGGAGGCAAGCAACCTTGAATAAGACAAGGTTGCATTCATGTTTCTTGTATTTTCCGCCAATTTAACCTCCCCGTGGCGCACATTCATTTTAAGCTTCGTGGACTTAGGCATTTTAATTTTTATGGTCTTTTTTACTTTATAATTTCTTCTTTCACCATCTGCAGACCGATAAAAAACATTAGGGCCATCCTTCCCTTGCTTTGATATAATAACATTCTTGTGAACTTTACGATGTTCTTCCATTGCTTCTCTTCTGGCTTCATGTGCCTCGCGCCTCAATTCCTGGGCTTCTTTTCTCATTTCTTCCCTTTCTTTGCTCATTTCCTCTCTTTCCTTCATCATTTCTTCCCTGGCAGCTTCACGCTCTTCTACCCTGGCCTCCATCTCCTTGCCCCATGCTTCCATTTCCTTTTGATACTCTTCATCAAAACCCTTTTCAAACTCTATGGCCCATTTTTCAATATACTTTTCACCTTCTTTCTCGTAAGCATCATAATCAAATTTCTCAATAACTATCGGCGGTACAGGTGGCATTGGAGGCATATCCTTTATAATTTCAGGAATATCCGGAATTTGTATATCTAAAAACAGCGGCTCCATATTAGGCATTTCCGGAATGTCAACAACAATATGCTTATTGGAGCTGTCGTCCCAATAACTCCATGAATGCTCACCACTGGTTTTAATGGTTATTTCCTGGCTATTGCCCAGTATTTTTATTCCCTCCTTGCTAAAATAAGCTTCTGCCTCCTCAGGGGTGGCTCCCTCAAGTTCAATTGTAGCTTCTATAACTACCTGATTTTTATTCCAGGTTTCAAATTCAATATCGGCATGACTCGTGTTGATATCTACAACAGCCTCATCCCCTACCGTAAACGTTTCTTTGTACGTTTTCGATTTTATTTGTCCATAACTGGCCATTGCAAAAAGGCAACAGCTAAGAACCAAACTTTTAAACACTTTGTGATGTAACTTGTTCATTTTCTGATGATTTTAATTGATCTAATTTTAATTTTAACTTCTGCAATAACTGTAATCTTAATTGTAGGTTTTTAATAAGAGCATTAATGGTCTGATCATTGGGACCAATTTCATTTAATTCAATATTCAGTCTTTCGTATTCCTTATCAAGCTCAGACAATCGGGACATGAAGTCATCTACGAGGGCCTTATTTTCATCAGAAACCTCCAAACGGGATAATTCCAAATTAATATTGGCCACATAGTAGTTTTCTATTTTCTTCAAGTCAGGTGACAGGTCCCCCAGGGAATACCCCTGCGGTTGCTTATTCTCTGTTCCTTTATCAACTATATCCGAAGGTTGGGGTGCCTCATAGCTAAAATTTATATACGTATAAATTCCTAGGCTAAAAAGCACTAAAATTGAAGCCGCAATTTTTATAAAATAGAAGGTTGACTTTCTTTTAACCGGCAACTCCTTATCCAACCTATTTATAAACCGTTCCTCATGACCTTTTTTCATAGGGTGCTTTTGCCCTTTTTCTTTTTTGAATAATTCTCTAAGATCCTGTGCCATAACGTCTTTCTTTTAATAATTCCTTTAAATGTCCTTTACCTCTGAGCAAGCGGGTTCTGGATGTGGTCTCTGTTAATTTCAATATTTGCGATATCTCTTTATGATCATATCCCTCCATGAGGTAAAGCTGCACAACAAGTCGGTATTTCTCTGATAGTTCATTTATCGCCTCTTTAACCTCATCAATTGATATCCCATCTTCTACGGTCCAGTCATCATCCTCCACAATATGAATACTATTCTCATTCAGCTCCTGGAAACGTTCCTTTTTCGTTTTAAGAAAATCGATACTCTTGTTAATGACAATTCGCTTTAACCATGCACCAAATGTTACTTCACCTTTGAATTGATCTATCTTTTGAAAAGCCTTAATAAAGGCTTCCTGTACAACATCTTCCGCGTCATCGGGATCATTCACAAATCGCTTTGCTACATAAAACATTCCCTCACAGTATTGCCTGTAAAGCCCTAATTGTGCTTTTCGATCGTTGGCTTTGCAACGCTCTACCAGATCTATTTGAAACATTTGGCCGGTTTCCAATTTTAGGTATTAGTTGTTGTTATCTTAAGGACGAATGAAAAAACTACATGTTGCAAAAAACAAGTACTTTTAAGAAATTTTTAAAAAATTCGCCTTGCAACAAGTTACAATTAAAAACAATTTTATATCCTTAAGTGTCCTGGATTATGGCGCTATTGTTCAAAAAATTATGTTTAAAGGCAAGAATGGAAAAAAGCTGAATCTGGTGGTTGGTTTTGAAAATCCTGAAGACTATATTCAAGATCAAATAGCTCTGGGCGCCTGTGTTGGCAGATTTGCCGGGAGGATATCAAATGGAGGTTTTAGTATTAATGACACTACCTATAAATTATACTCGGAACACGGGGTGCATCTTCATGGAGGAAAGCAAGGATTCAACAAAAAATACTGGACCCTGGACAAAGTTGTTCAGGATGAACAACCCTTGGTTACATTGAGTTACAAAAGCCCGCATATGGAGGAAGGCTATCCGGGAAACCTGAATGCAAGTGTGACTTATAAACTTATTGATAATGCGCTGCATATAATTCATGAAGCAGTGACGGACATGTCTACCGTAGTAAATTTGACCAACCATTCATACTTTTGCCTGGATAATACAAATTCCATTGATCACTATGAGTTACAATTGGAATGCCCTCAAATAGTAGAGACCCGTACTAATTTACTACCTACCGGGAATTTAGTTTCCGTTTCGGATACGGATTATGACTTCCTAAATAGAAAAAAAATAGCCAAAAAACGCCTGGATACGCCCTATGTGGTTTCACAAGGTGCTAAAAAAGTGGCTGAATTATATTCGCCGGTTTCGGGAATACAAATGAAAGTTGAGAGCAATCAGCCGGCCGTAGTTGTCTATACGCCACTTGAATTTGGGGCTATTTGTTTTGAAACCCAAAACTATCCTGATGCACCGAACATTCAAACCTTTCCATTGGCACTGTTGCATCCCGGAGAAACCTATAACAACCGGGCAGTTTTTACTTTTGATTTAGTAACTTAGACAAACTAATCAACACTACTGCGATATGAAAGTATTAAAATGGATTTTGATCATATTAGCGGCATTGGCCTTGCTTTTTTTCTTTGTGGGAATGCCCTATCTAAAAGAACAAACAAAGAAAAATAGCCCTCAAAAGACCGTAGTATATACAAAAAATGGTATGGATCTTACTGTAAAATACAGCAGTCCATTTAAAAAGGGAAGGGTAATTTTTGGCGATTTAGTTCCTTATGATACTGTTTGGCGTACTGGGGCTAATGAGCCTACTACTTTTACCACTAATTCTAAAATTTATATTATGAATAAAGAGCTTCCTGCAGGTACCTATTCGCTTTGGACAATCCCCGGTACAGAAAGTTGGGAGGTTATTTTTAATAAGAATGTTCCAGATTGGGGGGTTACAATAATGAGTGGTGGTAAAGAAACAACAAGAATCCCGGAAGAAGATATAGTAAATGTTGCGGTGCCCAGCATTAATTTAGTGGAAACAGTTGAAAGTTTTACTATAGATTTTGAGGACACCGGACAATTATATCTCAGCCTCGATTGGGACAAAACCAAAGTTCGGGTGCCTATTAATAACTGACATTGAGCAAAGAAAAAAATAAAGTTTCAAAAGGGGTTCTCCAGGTAAAAAAGCACCGCAAAAAGAAACTCTCTGTTGAGGATCTTACCAAAGGTGTCCTAAGTGGGGATAAAGCTATATTAGCCCGTGCCATAACTGTAGTGGAAAGCACCAGAGATGAAGACCTGAAGAAGGCCTATTCTTTAATTGAGAATTGCTTGTCAAAAAAATCTAAAAGTATTAGAATTGGTATAACAGGTGTACCCGGTGTTGGCAAAAGCACCTTTATAGAAATCTTCGGAAAAACCCTTACAAACCTAGGTAAGAAAGTTGCCGTATTGGCTGTAGATCCTACAAGCACCCTTAGCAAGGGAAGTATTCTGGGTGATAAAACACGTATGCAGGAGCTCGTTAAAGATCCTAACGCCTTTATTCGACCATCGCCTTCTGGTGATTCTCTTGGTGGAGTGGCCCGTAAGACACGGGAATCAGTGATCTTATGCGAAGCAGCCGGGTTTGATATAGTTTTAATAGAAACTGTAGGAGTTGGCCAAAGTGAAACCGCCGTGCATAGTATGGTCGATTTCTTCCTGCTTTTAAAATTAGCAGGCGCCGGGGACGAGCTTCAGGGGATAAAAAGGGGCATTATGGAAATGGCAGATGCCATCGTCATTAATAAAGCTGAGGGTGATAATCTGAAAAGAGCACAACGGGCAAAAGTGGAATTTGAAAGGGCATTGCAGCTCTACCCCCCAAAAGAAAATGGCTGGATTCCAAAGGTAAGTACTTGTTCGTCCATTGAGAATACGGGCATAGTTGAAATCTGGGAGACGATTAAGAAATTTTTGGACACTACCACGAAAAGCGGGTATTTTGAAAGCAACCGTCAAAATCAGAATAAATACTGGCTTCTGCAGACCATAAATGAACTTTTAAAACAACACTTTTTCCAGGTATCCAGTGTTAAAGAAAATCTGGAATTGATGATGCAGCAGGTAGCTAAAGATAAGATCTCACCATTTAGGGCTGCCGAACTACTAATGGCAGGATATAAGAAAGAACTTAAATAAAAAGTATAAATTTGTCGCAACACTTTTATATACCAGAATGAATCCGGTTACGCTCTCACTTATTTCAATTGTCATACCTCTTTATAATGAAGAGGAAAATGTAGTCCTTCTCACCAACAAGATTAACGAGAGCCTGAAAGGTTATCTTCACCAGATTATTTATGTGGACGATTTTTCTAAAGACAATACCCGAAAAGTCATAAAGGACATGAAGGATCCCAATGTTCATCTTATTTCTCTAAAAAAGAACTATGGACAAAGTTTGGCATTGGCGGCTGGCATTGATTATGCTCAAGGAGAATATATTATAACCATGGATGGAGACCTGCAAAATGACCCGCAGGATATTCCCAAAATGATGGAGTATGTGGTAAGTGGTGAATATGATGTTGTTACCGGCATACGGCAAAAAAGAAAGGATTCCCTGGTTAAAAAAATTCCTTCCAAGATCGCAAATTTCATGGTCCGGCGCGTAACTAAGTTAGACATCAAAGACAATGGATGCGCCCTTAAAGTATTCACCAGGGATATTGCAAAGGATTTGAATTTGTATGGTGAAATGCACCGGTTTATTACTTTACTGGCACATTTGGAAGGTGCTCAGATAAAACAGGTTCCGGTAAAACACCATGCACGGAATGCAGGTGTTTCAAAATATGGTTTGGAACGCGTTTTTAAAGTAGTGGCTGATATGATGTTGCTTCTTTTTATCAGGAAGTATTTTCAACGACCCATCCATTTGTTTGGAATTTTAGGAGTACTTCTTATTATTTTAGGAATTTTCATAAATATTTACTTACTCATTGTAAAACTGGGTTACGGACAGGACATAGGCAACAGACCTTTGCTTATTTTTGGAATGATGTTCATATTAGCTGGTATTCAACTATTTACAATCGGAATAGTCATGGAATTATTAATTCGAACCTATTACGAATCTCAAAATAAACGTCCGTACCGAATAAAAAACATATCCGTTGGTGGGCAATCTTCGTAAAAAAGGAATCACCCTCCTTAAAATCCTTTTTAGCTTTGTATTGCTATATTTTGTTTTTACAAAAATTCAATTCAGTGAGGTTTGGGAGATCCTTAAAGGAAGTAATTTTTCTTATTTGTTAGCCGCTCTACTATTATTTGTAATATCCAAAATCTTATCGGCCTTTCGTCTGAACTTATATATACATCAAATCAAAATATTTCTTACGCAATTGAGCAATATAAAACTTTACCTGCTGGGTATGTTTTATAATCTCTTCTTGCCAGGCGGGATAGGAGGCGATGCATATAAGGGGTATGTGCTAAAAAAAAAGTACGAAGTGAAAACCAGGAGTGTAGTTTCTATTCTGATTTTAGACCGGCTTAATGGTCTTTTATTAATCTTTGTAATTAGCTGTATCCTTGCTCTTTTTTTAGACGAGAACAGGATAAATTCTTATAGAATATTATTTGGAATAGCCATAGCGCTAAGTATTCTGGTATTTTGGATTTTCAATAAAAGATTTTTTTCATTCGTTTATCGGGTTTTTTGGAAATCACTGGGTTTTTCTGCTTTGGTTCAGCTTGCCCAATTAATAAGTGTTTTATTTATTTTGAAAGCACTAGGCGTGGAAGGCCATACCATTGCTTATTTATTTATATTCCTGATATCTTCTATAGTTTCGGTTTTACCCCTTACAATTGGCGGAATAGGCAGCAGAGAAGTGGTGTTCTATTATGGGGCATTATGGCTGGGATTAGACGAGAATACATCTGTGAGTATTAGCATGTTATTTTTCCTTATCACCGCCCTTGTTTCACTAACAGGAATAGTTTACCATTTTAAAAAACCAGAATTAAAAGAGATTATACCTTAAATATTTTATTCTGTAAGGTGAATTAAATGCATTTTGTTCAGTATCTCATCCCTTGTGGCAGGATTTAAAAACTTTGGTTGTAAACGTGTTATCCTAAACTGATCAACCGTGAATTGTTTGTCCCAGTGCAATCCGGAATCCCTTAATTTTTTAAGATCATTATCCGCTACATAGACCCAAACCGGGCCAAGACCGGCCAAATTAGTATACTCTGAGAATTTAACAGGATGTTGGTTGTAAAAATCCAGGCCCCATGTATGATGCCACGTAATTTTATAAATAGAATCTACAGGGATATTATTCTCAGCTACAATCCCGGCCATCGTGGATCCAGCCTGGTACTTAAGTAAAGAAGGATAAAAGTGTGCGTTTAAAATGGCATTTAAAAGAAGAGAACTGTAAACTGAGATGCTTATTAGCTTAAGACCATATCCCTCTCCCTTCATGACGTAATAAACAATCAGCCCCAAAGCCACTGCCAATAAAACATAGGCATACCAGTTTGATATCTTGAATACATATAAACAAATCAGGACCGTGGAAATAAAAACCAGACCCAGAATAAAATATTGAAGCCCAAGAAAAACCTTAATATTTTTTTCCTTTGATGAATTTAGTAATTCTTCGATAAATGATGCTGAGAGTATTGCGAATAAAGGAATAAGAATATTTAAATAATGTGGTAATTTAAATTGAGCAAAACTTATGATTAGAAAAATCAAAGTAATACCCCCAACGGTTAGTATTTCCCGCCCGGAATCTCTGCGGAACCTGATCGCTATAAACTCTCTAGCCCTGGTCCAATATGCGGCAATACCGATCAGGGTCCAGGGAAGAAATACCCATAAAAAAGTATGAAAAAAGAAAAAATAATCGCTGCTGTTTTTTCCCACGCCTTCTCCGCTCAATCGTTCAAAACTTTGTTCCCACAAAATAAATAGTATTCCACTCCTATGGTCTTTCCCCCTGATAACCTTCTCCGGATGCAAATCAAATTGCAGGTAGTATGCATATAATATTGGGGTTATGGTTAAGCCAAAAACGGCCAGGGCAACCAATACCTTCCAATTAAATAATAGTTTCCATTTATTCGTATAAATTAAATGGCAAAGTAGAGGCAGACCTATAACCAAAATTGCAATCTGACCTTTGGTAGAAAAAGCGATTCCTGCTCCAAAGGCCCCCATCAGCAAATTTTTAAAAGAATCTTTTTCTATATAAGTTGCAAGTTGCCAAATGGCAAAAATGGTGAAGCCGGTAAGAACCGCATCCGTTCGTACGTCAATATTAGAAAGCACAATGGTTTGTGCGGTCATAAAAACAAGTGAGGCTATTTTTCCTACTTCCCTATTGTATAGCAGCCTTCCCAGACCAAAGCAGCTATAAGCGCCTAAAAGTGTAGCTAAAATGCCGGGGATACGATAGGCCCATTCATTAAGTCCGAATATTTTAAAAGAAATAGCTGCCAGCCAATAATGCATATGGGGCTTATCCAAATATTCCTCCGGACCTTTAATCAGGTTTATAAAATCATTTTCCTGCACCATCCGCATAGCCATTACTGCAAATTGCGCTGAATCATTTTCAAAAAGAGTCACAAACATTCCAGCCAGATATACCAGAATAATAAGTATAAGGAAAATCCAATACCTCGTATTTGAGATCATATACCATACTTGTATACGGCAAAGATATACAACTTTGCAAATAGCCAACCAAATAGTAATCCCACGCCTATGCCACTTAACACGTCTAAAGGAAAATGTACCCCGATATAAATTCTACTGTAGGAGACAAAGATGGCCCAAACAATTAAAAAGATTCCAAAAAACTTATAGTAAGGCCTCAAGAGAATGGTAAAGAATAAAGCCAGTGCCGATGTATTTGCGGCATGTGCCGAAAAATAGCCGAATTTGCCACCGCAATAGCCTTTAACCAGACGCATAATTGGACTCACTTCAGGATCATAGCAGGGGCGTAATCGTTGAATGCCATACTTAAAAAAATTGGATAATTGATCCGTAGCTGTGATCAATACGATTACAGTGATAACTACGAAAAGCAGTTTCTTTGTTCCAAAATGTTTATATGAAAGTAGTAGTAATAATGCATACAAGGGAATAGCACTCCACTTGTTGGTAAGAAACATCCAGAAAGTATCCCATTCGGAACTTCCCAGATTGTTTAGAAAAAGGAACACCTCCTTGTCGAGTTGCATTAATTCTTCTAACATCCTAGTCTTCGTATCTGGCTATTTCCCGATCATAAAATTCAGTAGCCGCTTCTATTAAACTCTCTGCTTCTTCAGATAGTGCTTTTTCATCTTCTGCAGTGAAATCTTCCAGCCATTCCACCTCATCATTTTCGAGGTTCAAAATAAACCTTGGATATTCAGTATGCACTATAAATATAGCTGTGGGGTAATCCGTATTGTCGCCAAGTAAAAACTTTGGAAAATGCATAGATCAAATCATTTTTAAATTTATCGGGTAACATAAATTACCAATCATTTACATAAGTACTTTAAGAAGTAAAACCATTAAGTGCCTATAAGTCGTTTGGTCATTTTGTTGAACCGAATATACAACATAATTGCCGATGCCGTTAAGCCTGAAAGCAATCCTATCCATATCCCCGTACTCTTTAATTCTGTATGTAAACCAAGGTAGTAGCATATGGGAAACCCTATCAACCAATAGGCAATAAGTGTAATTAGCGTTGGTACTTTAACATCTTGTAACCCTCTGAGAGCACCAAGTATAACCACCTGAAGACCGTCTGATATCTGGAAAAATGCTGCCACCAAAAGTAATTGTGAAGCCAAAAGAATTACTTCCAAATTATCTGCCTGGTTAATAGGGTCGTTAACATCCAGGTAAATAGTAGGGAACCAATGCCGGCCTAAAAGGAAAATTATAGCAAAAACTACTTCCAACAGCAATGTAAGGATAAAAATAGACCGGGCAATTCGTCTTAATTCTGTAAAATTTTTAAGCCCCTTCTGATTACCAACACGAATCATAGCAGCTACTCCAAGTCCCATTCCAAACATGAATGTCATGCTACTAAGATTTAATGCGATCTGATTTGCTGCCTGCGGATTTTTGCCTAAAACACCACTGATCCAGATGGCCGCTGTAAATATGGCTACCTCAAAAAACATTTGCAATGCAGATGGAAATCCAAGATGTATGATCTTTTGCATTACCTCTTTTTCTATCTTTTTGAAGTTAAATCCAGTAACATAATCGTGAAATTTTTTTTTCTTCTTCAACAGGTACCAAAGCATTATCAGCATAATAACACGAGAAGCGAGCGTGCCAATTGCAGCCCCAATTATTCCAAGTTTTGGAAAGCCCATAGCACCAAAAATCAGTAGGTAATTCAACACTATATTAATCACATTGGCTGCAATAGTGGCATACATGGGATATTTTGTTTGAGACAATCCTTCTGAAAATTGTTTATAAGCCTGAAACATTACCAGAGGAACCAATGAAAAAGCCACCAAATCTAAATATGGAATAGACAAGGCTACCACTTCAGGTGGCTGGTCCATTAGATAAAGTAAAGGCTTTCCTAATTGAATAAGACCAAAAAGTGCTATCCCAAGCAAAGTACATAGCAACAATCCGTGTTTAAGAGCACTTTTACCGCCGGCCTTATTGCCAGCGCCATCAGCCTCAGCGACCAATGGTGTAATTGCAGTTGAAAATCCTATTCCCAGAGACATAGCTACGAAGACAAAACTATTTCCCAAAGATACCGCTGCCAGTTCTGCAGTACCCAATTGCCCTACCATAATATTATCGGCAAAAGCAACAAAGGTGTGCCCCAGCATCCCTAAAATAACGGGCACTGCCAGCCTTATATTATATCTGAATTCTTTGGTATATTGTTGCAGCAAATCTGGATATTTTTAAGGCTGCAAATATAGGATTTACTATCGGTTTAATAAGAGAATTACTAAACTTCTGATACCAGGGATCGGAGGTACAACGGCCTAAACTGTGATGGGTTTGAGTTTATACGGTATAATCTTCTGTACATCTTATATTTTCTTGGCCTCCTCCCAAAATACATCCATTTCTGCAAGTGACATTTCCCTGAGGTTTTTACGCTTTTCTTTGGCCTTGCCCTCCAGATACTGAAACCGCTTTATAAATTTCTTGTTAGTTCTTTCCAGTGCACTTTCCGGGTTAATATCTAAAAATCTGGCATAATTAACTATAGAGAATAGCACATCTCCAAACTCGGCTTCTAATTTGTCTCTGTTCCCCGAATTAAGTTCCTCCTGCAATTCTGACAATTCTTCTTTGACCTTTTCAAAAACTTGCTCCGGGCGTTCCCAGTCAAATCCAACTCCCGCTACTTTTTCCTGAATCCTATTTGCCTTGACTAATGCGGGAAGGCTGTTTGGAACCCCTTCAAGCACACTTTTTTTTCCTTCGCTGAGTTTAATATTTTCCCAATTCCTTTTTACATCATCTTCATTTGCAACGGATACATCCCCATAAATATGAGGGTGCCGGTTAATAAGTTTATCACAAATTGAATTAGCTACATCAGCTATATCAAAACTATTTGATTCAGACCCTATTCTTGCGTAAAAAACAATATGTAACAATAAATCTCCAAGCTCATTTTTTACCTCATTGAGGTCATTATCCAGAATCGCGTCACCCAATTCATAAGTTTCTTCAATTGTAAGGTGCCTTAATGTTTGAAGTGTTTGTTTTTTATCCCATGGACATTGCTCCCGGAGCTCGTCCATAATAGTCAGCAGCCTATCGAAGGCTTTAAGTTGTAATTCTCTTTTAGTCATAAGACGAGCATTTGTGTAAAAGTACAAATACGAATGAAACAGGTGTATGGAAAAATTAGACTAATTTAGGAGAATTCAACCACCGTATAACAAACGCGAACAACATGCTCTCCAGAAGAAATTTTTTATTACAATCAACTATTATCACAACCGGGTCATTCCTGCTACCTTCTTTTACCTTTGCTTCAGATAAATCACAGCATTTTGGAGTTCAATTGTATTCATTTCGCAACGAAATGGCCAAAGATGCCATTGGGACGTTAAAACAAATTGCCGCTCTTGGCTTCAAAGAAATTGAAACTGCCCGAAGCCAGAAAGGCCATTATTATGGCCTGGCTCCTGCTGAGATGAAGTCTGTTTGTAAGGATCTCAATATGAACCTGAAGAGCGGACATGTTCACTTAGATAACAAGTGGCAGCAAACCATGGAAGAAGCCGTGGAATCGGGTCAGGAGTATCTTATCTGTTCTTCAATGCCCAGCCGGGGACAAACTGTGGACAATTATAAAAAGGTGGCTGAAGAATTCAATAAAGCAGGAGAGGCATGTAAAAAATTGAATATAAAATTTGGTTATCACAATCATGAATATGAATTTGAAACCGAAAATAATCAGGTTCTTTATGATGTTCTCCTAAACAATACTGAGGCAGATCTTGTTCATATGGAGTTAGACCTAGGATGGGTTATAGTGGCAGGCAAGGACCCTTTGGACTATTTTAAAAAGTATCCGGGAAGATTTCCCTTATGGCACCTCAAGGACATGGATATGGCTACAAAAGAAAGTACTGAATTTGGCAAGGGTGGCCTCGATATTCCCACAATGATGGCTCATAAAAAGGATTCAGGTGTAAGGCACATCTTCATAGAACAGGAAGAATATTCCAATAATCCATTGGACAGCATGAAACATAACATGGCTTTTTTAAAGAAGATTTCATAGAAATTTTTTTATTGGGCGCATCAAAAAACAATGTCTGAATTAATAGATCCATATTCACTTTCCGAAGATAAAATTAAACAACCCCCTTCAACCTTTAAAGGACGGCTGAAATTTTTAGGACCCAGCTTTATACTCTCTGCATCCATTGTGGGATCAGGCGAATTGATAGCAACAACCACTTTAGGTGCCGAAGCAGGATTTATAACATTTTGGGTAATCATCGTGAGCTGCATAGTAAAAGTAGCGGTTCAGTTAGAATTTGGAAAACATACAATCCTTACCGGCGAAACAGCAATGCAAGCCTTCAATAAGCTTCCCGGACCTGTGATCGGGAAAGCCAGGTGGACTGTTTGGACTGTATTGGCTGTAATGATCATAAAACTATTGCAAGTTGGAGGTATTGTAGGTGGCGTTGCTATAATATTAAATATGGCCATTCCCGGAATTGGTATTCCGGTATTTTGTTTTGGAATTGCGATAATCGTGGCCTTGATGATTTTCAGGGGGTATTACTCTTTTATTGAAAAATTTTCCCTCAGCATGATCGGGTTCTTTACAATATTCACATTTGCCTCCCTATATTTTCTGAAGTTTACGCCTTATTCCATAACCCTTGAAAACATCTGGAGTGGGCTTCAGTTTAATTTGCCTAAAGAAGCTGTAGCTGTTGCCATAGGTGCTTTTGGTATAACCGGTGTTGGTGGCGATGAAATAATCCATTACAACTACTGGTGTCTTGAAAAAGGCTATGCAGCATTTACAGGTAAGAACGATCAATCTAAAGATTGGGAAATAAGGGCTCAGGGGTGGTTAAAAGTTATGAAACTCGATGCAATTATTGCCATGTTCATCTATACATCTGTGACGGCTGCCTTCTATTTATTGGGTGCGGCTGTACTTCATGCTCAGGGTTTTGTGCCAGAAGGATACGCTATGGTAGAGACACTCTCTACTATGTATACAGAATCTTTAGGGATTCATGCCAAATCAGCATTCCTTATAGGAGCATTTATTACATTGTTCTCAACATTGTTCGCAGCTTTGGCCGCATGGACCAGACAGATTACCGACATATTTGGTCAATTAGGATGGATCAGTTTTTCTAACTTTAAGCAGAGGAAAAAAACAATAGCAGTACTGGCATGGATAGTACCATTATTATGGGCTTTGTTGTTTGTCTTTATTAAATTACCAGTTTTAATGGTTCTAACCGGTGGTATTGTTGGGTCTTTCCTGCTTTTTCTTGTAGTCTATGCCGTGATCCATTTTAGATATTTAAGAGAACAGCCTCTGTTTAAAGCTGGTTTTTTTTATGATCTTATCTTGTGGATAAGTATTTTAAGTATTCTTGGTGTTGGTATTTTAGGTCTTATCAAATTATTTAGCTAAATCCTTTATGGCAACTCAATTGAAAAAATAGATATAATGAAGTTAAAACAAATTGTAATTGTATTCTCAATAATTGGCCTTCTTATAGGATGTGAGAACCAGAAGTCTTATGATCTTCTGATTAGAAATGGTATTATTTTGGATGGATCAGGTGAAAAATCATTTAAAGGAAGTATTGCCATCAATGCGGATACCATTGTTGCAATTGGCGATTTAAAAAATGTGGTCGGTGAAATGGAAATAGACGCCAGCGGACTTACAGTTGCTCCCGGGTTTATAAATATGTTGAGTTGGGCCAATGTTTCCCTGATCGAAGATGGAAGATCACAAGGGGATATAAGACAAGGTGTAACCCTGGAAGTTATGGGCGAAGGACGTTCCATGGGCCCGCTAAATGAAACCATGAAAAAGGAAATGAAAGAATCACAACAAAATATCACTTATGATATTGAGTGGACTACCCTTGGAGAATACCTGGAGTATCTTGAAGAAAAAGGCGTTTCTACCAATATCGCCTCTTTTGTTGGTAATGGCACCTTAAGGGAGTATGTAATGAATTACGAAACCAGACCCCCTAATGAGGATGAATTAGATAAAATGAAAGAGCTTACAAAAGGGGCTATGGAGGAAGGTGCAGTTGGTCTTTCCACATCTTTAATATACGTGCCCAGCGGGCATGCTAAAACGGAGGAAATTATTGAATTGGCCAAGGTTGCCGCGGCATACGATGGTATGTATATTTCGCATATCAGGGATGAAGAAGAACGCCTCTTAGATGCCGTTCGCGAACTTATTACTATATCCGGAGAAGCAGAGATACGCTCGGAAATATACCACTTTAAAGCTTCAGGCAACGCCAACTGGCATTTACTGGACAGTGCAATAGCACTTGTAGACAATGCACGAAAAAAGGGGCTGCCAATAACAACCGATATGTATATGTATAATGCGAGCTCTACAGGGCTCAACGTAGTACTACCATCATGGGCAAAAGAAGGCGGACATAAGAAAACAATGGCACTGATAGCGCAACCTGAAAAAAGGAAGCAGATGATTAGTGAAATAGATTTTCATGTGCCTCCGGAAAAGATTCTTTTGGTGGGTTTCCGTAATAATGAAATGAGGCAACTAATAGGCGAAACGCTTGCCGAGATAGCCGAGGATAGACAAATATCTGCTCATGAAGCCGTTGTTGACTTAATACAGGAAGATAACAGCAGAATTCAGGTTATATATTTTTCAATGTCCGAAGAAAACATAAAAAAGAAATTGGCACTTCCCTATATGGCTATCTGTTCTGATGCCGGATCATATACTAACGAAGGGGTTTTTTTGGAACAAAGTACACATCCAAGAGCGTATGGATCATTTGCCCGATTATTAGGTCATTTTGTACGTGACGAAAAAGTTATTCCTTTGGAGGAAGCTGTATACAAACTTACTGCTCTCCCTGCAACAAATCTGAAAATAAAGAACAGGGGCTTTCTTAAAGCCGGCTATTACGCAGATGTTGTAATTTTTGATGCAGATAAAATAAAAGACAATGCTACATTTGCCAAACCACATCAATATGCCACTGGCATGAAACACGTCTTTGTAAATGGTATTCAGGTACTCAAAGATGGAGAACATACCGGTGCATTCCCGGGAAGGG
This sequence comes from Flavobacteriaceae bacterium, assembly GCA_020346245.1. Classification (GTDB taxonomy): domain Bacteria; phylum Bacteroidota; class Bacteroidia; order Flavobacteriales; family Flavobacteriaceae; genus Eudoraea. Next base: position 27,061 of record CP070778.1, read on the forward strand.
TGGTTCGTGGACCTGGATGGAAAGGAAAATAAATAGTGGCTCTTTTTAAAAGTAACAGTATGAAAAAAATAGGTACTCTAGTAATCGTATTGATATCAATAGGATGTCATGCCCAAAGATCAGAATTGGTGGCCGATAATGCTACCCTTACTCTGGTGGCCTCGGATTACAAATTTACTGAAGGACCGGCTATGGATAATAATGGAGATGTATACTTCACCGATCAACCAAATAACCGCATTATTAAATGGAATGCATCAGATAATTCGGTTTCTGTTTATATGGAAAAAGCGGGCAGAGCTAATGGACTCTACTTTGATCACGATGGCAGTCTTTTGGCATGTGCCGATGAAAATTTTGAACTTTGGAAAATAGACAAGGCCAAAGATCATATAGTACTCGTCAACGAATTTCAAGGAAAAAAACTCAATGGCCCTAATGACCTGTGGGTAGATTCAAAGGGAGGGATTTATTTTACAGACCCTTATTATCAAAGGCCTTACTGGGATCGCAAAGAGAAAGAAATTGAAAATGAACGTGTTTACTATTTAACTCCAGACAGGAATGATTTGCGTATTGTTGCGGACAATTTTGTACAGCCCAATGGAATAATAGGCACTCCGGATGGCAAAATGATTTATATCGCCGATATAGGTGATAAAAAAACGTATAGTTTTACTATTTCTGAAAATGGAGACCTTACTGATAGGAGATTATTTACAGAACTGGGTTCAGACGGGATGACAATAGACAATCAGGGAAATGTTTATTTGACCGGAAATGGAGTAACCGTTTTTAATAAAAAAGGCAAAGAAATACTACAAATACCTGTGCCTCAAAAATGGACAGCCAATGTTACGTTTGGCGGGCCTGATCAGAGTGTCTTATTTATTACCGCAATGAATTCAATCTATACCCTGGATATGAAGGTAAATGGTGTACGATACTAATTTAAGAATATGATTCATATCATTGTGGAAAAAGAAAAAACTGTTTAAATAGTCCTAAGCAAAAACACAATACCCGATTCTTGAAAAAATTTCTAATTCTTCAAATGCGACCGGAAAATGAAGCTTGTGAAAGTGAGCTTCAGGCAATTTTGCGCTATGGTGGTTTGACTCCTGAAGAGGTCCATCGCATCAGGGTTGAACAAGACAATATTGAGGAAATTGAATTTAACAATTACCTGGCAATAATTGCCGGTGGAAGCCCTTTTGACATAAGCATCCCGGAAGAAAAAAAAAGTATCACACAAAAAAGAGTTGAAGAATTTTTTAATTCTCTTTTTGACAAGATAATTCCTGAAGATTTTCCATTTCTAGGAGCCTGTTCCGGAAATGGACTTTTGGGAAGATATTGCGGGGCTTCTATTTCAGGCAAATATGCCGAAACTCTAAGAAGTGTTGATGTTTGGGTAACGGAGGAAGGAGCCAAAGATCCTCTTTTAAAGGGCCTTCCAAAAAAATTCGATGCATTGGTTGGGCATAAGGAAGCTTGCGATACAGTTCCACCGGGGGCTGTTCTCCTTGTTTCTTCAGGTCCTTGTCCTATTCAGATGTTTCGGGTCAAAAAAAATATCTATGCCACTCAATTTCATCCTGAAGCGGATGCCGATGAATTTATACTTCGTATCAAAATTTATAAATATGCTGGATATTTCAGGCCAGAAGAAGCAGAAGAATTAAGCGCGGCGATACGAGAATCTCATACGCCCGTCCCCAAAGAAATACTTCGTAGATTTATAGACAGATACAGATCCAAAAAATAATTTCCACCCACTTATTTTATTTGCCATCTTTTTAGTAATTTAAGCCTAAACCTTTATTAAGGAGTTATGGCCAGCTATTCTTTAACCATTAATAATAAAACATACAATGTAGAAATAAAAGGAGAGACTACTTTACTCTGGGTTTTGCGGGAGCATCTTGGACTCACGGGAACAAAATATGGCTGTGGCATAGCTTTATGTGGCTCTTGTACGGTGCATCTGGACGGTAAGCCGGTTAGATCATGCACGATACCCCTGAGAGCGCTGAAAAAGGATCAGAAAATAACTACAATAGAAGGGTTATCCCAAAATGGTGACCATAAGATTCAGAAAGCCTGGATAGAAGCTCAAGCCCCTCAATGTGGTTATTGCCAGTCAGGACAGATTATGCAGGCTGCGGCCTTGCTTGCCAAAAACCCAAATCCAACAAGGGAAGAGATAAAAACATATATGAATGGAAATCTATGCCGGTGTGGCACGTATTTGCGTATTGTAAAGGCCATAGAAATAGCAGCAGGAAAAACCTCAGCCAACACCTAAAAAATTTAAGCGTATCAAACTTAAGTTGAAATAATGAACAAGGCATTAAGTAGAAGAGAATTTCTTAAAACCTCCGGTGGGGTCGCATTATTAATTGGGGTTTCCGGAATTCTGCCTCAGATGATTTCTTGTAAAAACAAAAAAGAAGCACAGGAAATCATCGAAAAGCACTCACTTTCTGCCTGGGTACAATTAACCAATGACGGCAGGGTTATTATATACAACCCGGCAGCAGAATTGGGCCAGGGATCCATGACTTCATTACCTGCAATTTTTGCAGAAGAAATGGATGCAGATTGGTCTACGGTCTCAGTAGAATTCTCGCCCCAAGTATCTGCTATTTACGGATCGGATAAATGGAGTCCAAATAATAAGGTAATGCTGACTGCAGGAAGTAGGATAACGTATGGTTATTATTCCATTATGAGACAAGCCGGAGCTCAGGCCCGCTATATTCTAATGCATAGTGCAGCCCAACTTTGGAAAACCCCTATGAAAGAACTTAGCACAACTAATGGTGCTGTAATTGACTATCAGGATGGTAGAAGCATAAGTTACGGGGAACTTGTCCCTCATCTGGTCATGCCCGAAAAGCTACCGGAATTCTCTGAATCAGAGTTTAAGAATCCCAAAAACTATCGGTTTATAGGAATAGATCAACCCAGAGTTGATATTCCGGAAAAAGTAATGGGAACCACGAGGTTTGCCATAGATATTAAATTACCAGAAATGCTATATGGCGTGCTTGAACGTGGGAAAGTGCATGGGGCAAGTCCAAAACTAAATAATGAGTCTAAAATTCTAGCACTTGAGGGCGTGCTCAAACTAGTCCGTTTTGATTATGCGATAGGAATTATTGCTGAAACCCTGGAGCAGGCTTTGGCTGCCAAAAAACTATTGGATATAACCTGGAGTGAAGCCCCTTCGAGCCGTTTCAATTCCCAGGAATGTTACAAGAAATATGGCAAAATAGCTACAGATCAAACAACCGGCAAAGTAATTGTAAATAAAGGAGATATTGGCAGCGCAATTAAATCAGCTTATAAAAAGTTTACTGTCGATTTTAAAAATGATTATGTCTATCACGCCCAAATGGAACCCCTAAATGCTGTTGTACAGGTTGGTAAAGACGGAAAATCAGCCGAGGTTTGGGTTGGAAGCCAACAGGGTTTCGATTCTAAGCTTGGAATTCCAAATTACCTGGGGATTCCGGCAGAAAATGTAAAAATTAATTTGCAGTATTTAGGAGGAGGATTCGGAAGAAGGAGTATGACCGATTTTGTGCTCGAAGGAACAGGTTTGGCCAGGGAAATTGCTCCCAGACCAGTAAAATTAATTTGGACCCGTGAAGATGATGTGAGTTATGGTGCCTACAGACCGCTGACTTTACAACGGTTAACTGCCGCTACAGATGCTCAGGGGCATATTACAGGTTTTTCACATTGTGTTGTTGGAGATGGCGGTAATTTGGTAGCCAGTGGTATTCGGATAGATTACTATGATATTCCCAATAAATTTGCCGAATGGCGGGAAGTTTCTGAAGGTATTAGGCTAAAACACTGGCGTTCAGTGGGCCATGCCCCAAACAAATTTGCCATAGAGTGCATGATCGACGAAATAGCTACTTATTTCAGGAAAGATCCGGCCGACCTAAGAAGAAGATTACTGGCTAAGTCACCCAGGGGCCTGGCTACCCTTGAAAAAGCAATGGCAATCTCTGATTGGGGTTCAACAATTGATGTTGACCGCGCTAAAGGGATTGCTTTTTTGGAGCGAAGTGGCACATTTAGTACTGGCGTTTGTGAAATTTCTGTAAATAGTACTACCGGAAAAATTAAGGTTCATAACTTTTGGAGTGCCAGTGATGCTGGAATTGTAATACAACCAGATAATGTTAAAGCACAAATGGAAGGTGGAATATTAATGGGAATTAGCAGTGTCCTCAAAGAGCAGCTGACCGTTGTAAACGGCCAAATACAACAGTCCAACTTCAATGATTACGAAATATTGCGAATGGCAGATATCCCAGATAACATAGAAACTGCAATAATTGAATCTCACGAACCTCCACGCGGAGTAGGAGAATCCGGTACACCGTTAGTTGCATGTGCTATTGCCAACGCTTTCCTGAAATTAACCGGTAAACCCCTCAGGCATTTACCATTCTCTCCGGAAAGGGTATTAAATGTCCTAAATACCTGATTCGCATTGGGTTTAAAGTCTATTCAAAATACAGGTTAACTCAACGTTTTTAGTACCTTTAGCGTGTACTTAAAAAAAATCTTTAAAAAGGATCTAAAGTTTATACTATACGTTTTTCAGATCAATTATTAAAGTTAATTACTTCAGAGGTAAGCTATAATGAAGAGAAGAAAATTTTTGTTAGCATCAATTTCTGCTTTTGTTCTAAGCCTTGTTTCACTTTGGTATTACAAGTTTAGATCCACAAAAATTGAAGCGCTTAGCTATCCTATGGACCTTTCAAAAATCTGTGACCGAAAGACATTAATTGGTATAGGAACTACGCATAGGAAGTTAACTGATGAGAATACTAAAAACTATTTAGAAGAACTTTTGCTTCAGGATGCAGTAGTGATTGAAACCAACCTGAAAATGAGTTTGAGAAATAAAGTAACGGAAGACTTTAACACTGGAAATACGATTCTCATCGATGGCTGGTTACTTTCTAAAACAGAAGCCAGGCAATGCGCCTTTTTATCAATGTCTGAAGTAAATTAGAATTAATGCATACAGACGCCAGAAAACTTGCAAACAACGCCAAAATTGAAGGGGATCTTTGTATTGTTGGTGCAGGTGCAGCGGGCATCAGTATGGCACTGGACTGGAATAATAGTGGTAAAAAAGTAATCCTTCTGGAAGGTGGAGGTTTTGAGTACGACAACAAAATTCAAGATCTGTATTCCGGTAACTCCACAGGACAAAGATATTACCCCCTACGATCGTGCAGATTGCACTTATTTGGAGGGACTACGGGTCATTGGGGAGGTATGTGCGCCCCGTTTGATCACATTGATTTTAGAAAGAGAAGTTGGGTGCCGGACAGTGGCTGGCCTATTTCATTGGAAGATCTTGTGCCCTTTTATAAAAGAGCCCAGGGTTTATTTGAACTGGATGCCTATAATTACAACCTGCATTATTGGCAAAAAGAATACCCAGCCCTCACCCCTTTCCCACTCGACAAGAACATTATATGGTCTAAGATGTGGCAATTCAGTCCCCCCACCAGATTTGGCAAAACATATAAGGAAACCATTGTTAAGTCGCCAAATATTCATCTGTATACGTATGCTAATCTTACAAAAATTGTAGCAAATAATGCAGTTAGCAACATAAAGGAGCTGATAGTAAAAAATCTTGAAGGGAAAACCCAGAGGGTAAGGGCCAAAAAGTTTGTCCTGGCCTGTGGTGCCATACAAAATGCCAGGATGTTACTTGCATCAAGTGATGTGGCAAAAAAAGGAATAGGAAATGGTAATGACCTTGTAGGGCGATATTTTATGGAACATCTGGAAATTAAGTCTGCAGAATTATGGCTCAAAAGACCAATTTCAACTGAGTTATACATTTTTGATTACGGGACGCGTAAACCGAGGGCAGAATTGGCTCTTACCGAAGGGATTCAAGAGGAAACCGGTATTCTAAACGGTTCTGCTTCCCTGACACCTCTCGTAATGGCCAAACAACAGATGCCTTTAATAGATGTATGGAGCAATGAAGATCCAAGGAAATCCTTCGATAAATTAGTGGCTAATTTCAGAGAATCCAGAGAGCAAAACGCTTCCTGGCAGAATGAGAATGGAAATACGGCTTTTGAATTATTTACACGCATGGAGCAGGCCCCAAATCGCAATTCAAGGGTAACGCTTTCGAATGAAAAAGATGCCCTGGGCGTACCAAGACCCCAATTGCATTGGGAGTTAACGGATTTGGATAAATACAGTATTAGAAAATTTTATCATATTCTTGGCACACAAATGGGCAAGGCCGGTATAGGCAGGGTAAGATTGGAAGAATTCCTCTGGGATGAAAAGGACAATTCAATGCCGGATCGGTTAGGTGGAGGCTGGCATCATATGGGAACTACCAGAATGAGTGAAGATCCAAATAAAGGAGTGGTAGATGCAAATTGCAAAGTTCATGGTATTTCCAACCTCTTTATTGCCGGCTCTGGTTGCTTTAGTACCGCCGGTGCTCCAAATCCTACGCTTACCCTGGTTGCGCTGTCTTTAAGATTGTCTGATCATTTAAAAAAGGGCTAAGATTTTATTTAGGAATTACTATTTAGCTTAAGAATAGCATCAATCAATTTAAATAGGAAACCTGTACTAAAAGTTATTGTTTTTAACAGTAAACTTAGGTTATTCAAAAAGACAAAAACGGCTTTTTACCAGATTCAATAATGATTATTCCGGAATCTGTGATAACTTATAATTTCTGTACCTTTATTTTTGATTTGCAAAGGTATTTTTCCCGCAAGAAAAAATGAACTAGTAAGTTTTTTCGAGTCAATAAACATCTAAATGGAAAGTTTTTTCCTTTACTCAGCTTTTCATCAATATTAACCAGGAAGAAAATGAAATTAAAAACTACCCTTATGGCCTTATTCTTAATTACTATTATGCATTCACAGGACAAGAACCCTCAGGACCTGCCTTATTATCAGATTCCGGACTATCCGGATAGTTATACCCCAGGTACTGTGGTCGCCAGAATGATAGATGGTTTGGGATTCCGTTATTATTGGGCAACTGAAGGGTTGAGGCCGGAAGACCTTGCCTATAAGCCCTCTGAAAGTAATAGGACTATTGATGAAACCCTGGATCATATTTATAACTTATCTCGCGTCGTGTACAACTCTTCAATAAAGGAAATAAATGATAGAACAAAGACCGGGGAAAAAGAACTTTCTTTCCAGGAAAAAAGAAAACGCACTTTGTTTAATTTAAAGAAAGCCAGTGAAATTTTTAGTGCTGCTAAAGATCTGAATGAATATCCTGTAATCTTTAAATCTAAATCGGGTACATTTGAAAATCCTTTCTGGAATCAAATAAATGGGCCAATTGAGGATGCCGTCTGGCATTGTGGTCAGATCGTAGCCTTAAGAAGAGCTGCGGACAACCCAATTGATTCAAAAGTCAATGTATTTAGAGGTGTAAGGCGAACAGATTAATTATTTGGGAATAAACAGGAATGCCTTTTTAAGGTTTGCCTCAAATCTCGGAAAGAATTTATCCAATAATAAAACTATTGTAATACCCTCGTACCATTTTGTTAGTAACAGGCATTTGCATTTAAATGCTATTGCTTATTTTTAAAGCAATGACATTACTCACTTTTATACTCTTCACTGGGTTTGTTGCACTTTATGCCACCTGGAAACTTAGGCAGGATAAATTAAATACCAAAGATGGTTATTTTCTGGGAGGAAGATCACTTACCGGAATTGTCATTGCAGGATCCTTACTTCTTACCAATATTTCTACAGAGCACCTTGTGGGGATGAATGGCTCTGCCTATAAGAATGGGGCCATTATAGTAGCATGGGAGGTTACATCGGCATTAGCACTGGTAATTGCGGCTTTGTATTTTGCACCCAGGTACCTAAAAATGGGCTTAACGACCATTCCTGAATTTTTGGAAAAACGGTTTGATGGTCTTACAAGAACTCTTATTGCACTATTGCTTATTATATCATTTGTAGCAACACTTTTGCCTATTGTGCTATATACCGGGGCTTTAAATATTGAAGCAATATTTGAAATATCCGAACTTTTAAATGTAAGCCAAAAGGAAGGTATATGGATTACGATACTTGTTGTTGGAGGAATTGGTGCCATATATGCGATATTTGGCGGCCTTAAAATGGTCGCTTACACAGACACCATAAATGGTTTTGGTCTGCTCGTGGCAGGTTTACTTGTTCCTATTTTGGCCCTCTGGAGTATAGGTGACGGAAATCTTGCCGAAGGTATTAGTATTGTCTTTAAAAAAAATCCGGGTAAATTTAATGTTGTTAGCAGTGAATCGGGCATTGGGCCAGGATCGAGATCTGCTATTTTACCTTTTGAAGTAATTTTTACCGGATTAATGCTCAACCAGATTTATTTCTGGACCATGCACCAGTCAATAATCCAAAGGGTACTTGGGGCGGTTAGCCTTAAAGAAGCCCAAAAAGGTTTGCTATTTACGGGATTACTGAAAATCCTGGTTCCTTTGATAATTGTGCTTCCCGGGCTTATAGGGTTTTATTATTTTGGGGAAGAATTTTATAACAATCCGGACAGTGTTTATCCCAATCTGGTGAAAATGGTTTTACCGGCCTGGCTAACCGGATTCTTTGTAGCTGTCATGATGGGCGCAATACTTACCACCTTCAACAGTGCCTTAAATAGTGCAGCAACAGTTTTTAGCCTTGGTATTTTTAAAAGGTATATCCAGAAAAATGCAACTGAAAGAAGGCTTGTAAGTATAGGTAAATGGACTTCAGCCATACTTGCTGTTTTTGCCATTGGAATAGCTCCTTTTGTGGCCAATGCTCCTGAAGGACTTTATCAACTCTTACAACAACTTAACGGTATATTTTTCATCCCCATTGCCAGCGTAATTATTGCAGGCTTTTTATTGCCCAAGGTATCAGCCACAGGAGCTAAGGCCGGCTTACTCTTTGGCTTGTTATTTTATATTATAAGCTACTTTGTCCTGGAAGTTGATCTGCATTTTGTTCATATTTGGGGAATAGAATTTGTACTTAATATTGGTATAATGCTTTTAATATCACAGTTTTTTCCAAACAAGGAAATTTTTGTGATTAAGGATGCCGGGGTATTAAATCTTAAACCATGGAGATTTGCAGGACCTTTTAGCTTGTTTTTGGTAGTATTCACCATTATTTTGTACCTTTTACTAGGAAATGTATGACATGGAAAAAGTATTCAGAAATTATAAGGATATAGATGTAAATGCAGCCGTTCGGGAACATTATCGTAAGATGCGTGAAAGGCAGACTTTTGAATATGTTCAGCGGATGCAGCATAAATATTTGAAGTTTGACAAGCCTATGGATCTTTGGGATGCGATGAGCCATTTAAATGACCTTATTGATGTCAGTGATCCGGATTTGGATCTGCCCAATGTGCAACATCTTATTCAAAGTGCTGAAGCAATTAGAGAGGACAGGCGACCAGACTGGATGCAATTGGTTGGACTCATTCACGATTTGGGTAAAGTGATGTTTTTATGGGGAAGTGATGAAGATGGAACCAGCCAGAACGAACAATGGGGAATGGTAGGTGATGTTTTTGTAGTTGGTTGTGCGCTTCCGGAATCTTGTGTTTACCCTGAATTCAATAAGCTTAATCCGGATATGAGTGATTCCAGGTATAATTCAGAATTGGGAATATACAAAGAGCATTGTGGTCTGGATAATCTTAATTTGGCCTGGGGGCATGATGAATATCTTTTTCAGGTATTAAAAAACCACAAAAATAACTCACTACCCGAAGCCGGGATGGCCATGATTAGGTACCATTCCTTTTACCCATGGCATACCGGAGCAAGTTATAGCGCTTTGCTCAGTGCCAAAGACGAGGAATATTTAAATTGGATACGAGATTTCAATAAATATGATCTTTATACTAAATGTAATAAGACCTATGATCTGGAAGAGATAAAGGCTTATTATATGCCTATAGCTCAAAAGTATCTCGGAACAGAACCTATTTACTGGTAGGTAAAAATGAAAAAGGATCCCCTAACAAAGTGAAATCTCGAACAATAAACTACAAGGTTTTATATTAATAACCGGTATTATTGATTTCTGCATCCATACTTAAAATTATTTATCGGAAAGTCTGCGCAAAGAGTGTGCAATAACTATATTTCTGTCCACCTATCATTTGTCTGAAGGGAATTAAACCTTTTGGATTCTTTAAATAATTTTTATGATATATTAACAATATAAGATGATCAAAATCATTAAATTAGAGTAAAACGGGTTGTATTTTTGCTAGCAATCTTAATAAAATATCTACATCATGAAACATAACATATTCGATAAATCCAGTAATATTCTTTTAGCAATAATCATCGGAATTGCTTTGCTGGTGGGGATGCCAGTAAATATTCACGCAGCTACTTTCTTCCAGGATGACGCCCAGCAAGTAACATCTTACAATCAATTCAAAGGAGAGGTCGTTGATGCGAACAACAACAAGCCCCTTGTATTTGCAACACTAACTTTGGAAGGAACTAATATTAGTACTATAACAAATACAGAAGGGAAGTTTTTATTAAAAATTCCTACCAGCATTGGACAGGGAAATATTGTTGTCGCCTTTTTGGGCTATAAATCTTCTTTAATTCCGCTAGGGCAATTGAAGGAAAACAATAATAAGATTGCATTGACGGTCTCAGTAACTGAATTGGATGAGGTAAATGTCGTTATACCAAAAAGTGCACGAGCCCTGGTAAGGGAAACGCTTAGAAAAAAAGGTGAGAATTACTTTGACGATCCCACACTTATGACGGCATTTTACAGAGAAACCATCAAAAAGAGAAGGAAGAATGTATCGCTTTCCGAGGCCGTGGTAAACATTTATAAATCTCCGTATACCACCGGACAAAAAGATGCTGTGCAACTTTATAAGGCCAGAAAGAGTACAGATTATAGTAAATTAGATACCTTGGCTCTAAAACTCCAAGGAGGTCCTTTTAATGCACTCTATGTAGATATCATGAAATACCCGGAATATATCTTTAATGAGGTAACGATGGAAGACTATAATTTTACTTTTGAAAGGTCTACAAGGATTAATGATAAATTAATTTATGTAATTGGTTTTAAACAACGTCCGGATATTTATGACCCGCTGTATAAAGGCCAATTATTTATTGATGCTGAAAAAAAGATACTTACCAGTGCCATATATTCTTTAAATATTACGAATAAAGAACTGGCCAGTAAATTGTTTGTGAGAAAAAAACCCCGCAACGCCAGGGTCTATCCAACAGATATAGCCTACAGAGTGGATTATAGGGAAAAAGATGGAAAATGGTACTATGGTTATAGCAATGCGCTATTGGAATTTAAAATCAACTGGGATAAAAAACTTTTTAATTCTGTTTATAGTATGAGCTGCGAAATGGCTGTAACGGACTGGGAAAAGAATCTTGCCGGTGAAGTTCCTAAAGCCAAGGATAGACTTAATTCCTCTATTATACTTAGTGATGCGGCCGTTGGTTTTTCAGATCCGGATTTCTGGGGGGAATACAATATAATAGAACCGGAAAAATCTATTGAATCGGCCATTAAAAAGATTCAACGACAATTAAAAAAGTCTAAGACTGAAGGCGGCGAATCTGCTCCTTAAAATTGGCAATAACATATCTTAAATAAATCGGCCCCCATCAGGGGCCGATTGCTATTTAATTGACATGCTGAATATCTTTCAGCACAAAGACTTTGACCTTGACACTTATCAACAATTGTTTATAAAACCCGTTCATAACATGTTGATTTTTAATTTCTTATAATTTTTGAATTATTTTAAAAAATGATTTATATTTATATCATGGTTCAAGGGAAGTGCCTGTCTAGGGTAAATCATTAGAACCATTATAGAGTTGACGTTCTTTATATTATTGTTTAATCTTAAAGTTAATTTAGGGTAATTTATTATCAGATTTTAACTGCAAGACGAGCATGATGAAAGAGGGCTGTAGCTTTCCGGACTTATGTGGATTCATTTACGTTAAATATAGAGCTTAGGTTTTGTGTTTAAGATAGGTGAATTAAAACGATAAGAAGATGCCTTCACGTGTTGCTTGGTTGAAAAATTAACAACATAGAAAGTTTCAAACGTTGATGCAGTTAGTCAAATGCAATCATTGGTTGCAGTCCTGTACTACGGTACAGCACAAAAAGTTTGCTAACTACTTCTAAAAAGCCATGTCTGTGTACTTGTACAACGATATGGCTTTTGTTTTTATACCCACCTTTTGCAAAATACGCCATTTATTTTTTTAGCAATACACCACACAATAATCTCAACTAAAGTTTAATTTTCTGGCGTTTATTGCAACCTTAATATTGTATATTTGCTGCGCTTTAAACAATCTATCTAATCTATGCCAAAAATTATATACACCAAAACTGATGAAGCGCCTGCTCTGGCGACCCAATCATTCTTACCAATTGTAAAAGCATATACTAAGACTTCAGGTTTAGTAATAGAATTAAAAGACATCTCATTAGCAGGAAGGGTATTGGCGGTATTCCCGGATTTTTTGGAAGAAGATCAGCAAATCCCGGATGACCTTACTGAGCTGGGCAACTTGGCAAAAACCCCGGAAGCAAACATCATAAAACTTCCTAATATAAGCGCGTCAATACCTCAATTAAAAGAAGTAATTGAAGAACTACAGAGTAAAGGTTACAACTTACCCGATTACCCGGATGAGCCAAAAAACGATAAGGATTTTGAGATTAAGTCCAGATACGATCGAATTAAAGGTAGTGCGGTAAATCCGGTACTACGAGAGGGCAATTCTGATCGAAGAGCCCCAGTGCCTATAAAAAATTACGCAAAGAAAAATCCCCATTCAATGGGTGCCTGGCAGGCAAATTCAAAAACCCATGTAGCTACAATGGGGCAGGGTGACTTTAAATCGAATGAGAGATCACTGACTATTAAAAAAGTCACTGATGTTAAAATAGTTTTGAAGGCTAATGATGGTACGGCAAGTACTTTAAAAGAAAAAATATCCTTGTTGCAAGGTGAGATAATTGATACAACCGTCCTAAGCAAATCTGCGCTTCTTGAGTTTTTAAAAGAGCAACTGGCAGATGCCAGGAAAAAGGGAGTATTATTTTCTGTTCATCTCAAAGCAACGATGATGAAAGTCTCGGACCCTATCATCTTTGGCCATGTAATGGAGGTCTATTTTGCTGATGTATTTAACAAGTATTCAGGCCTATTTGAAGAAGTTGGCATCAGTTCTAATGATGGTCTCGAAATGTTATTCGAAAAATTAAAAACTCTTCCCGAGGACAAAAGATCAGAAATTGAGGAAGATATAATGAAGGCATTGCAAGATGGTCCTGATCTTGCTATGGTAAATTCCGAAAAAGGAATTACCAACCTTCATGTTCCAAGCGACATCATTATTGATGCATCCATGCCCGCTATGATACGTACCTCAGGCCAAATGTGGAATAAGGATGGTAAACTACAGGACACAAAAGCAATAATCCCTGACAGCAGCTATGCAGGCATCTATCAGGCAACTATAGATTTTTGCAAGAAGAATGGGGCATTTGATCCACGTACTATGGGTACTGTGCCTAATGTGGGCCTAATGGCTCAGAAGGCAGAAGAATATGGCTCACATGACAAAACCTTCGAAATACAAAAAAATGGTAATGTTAGTGTTATTGACAATCACACCGGGGAGGAACTTATGAACCATAAGGTTGAAGCAGGTGACATATGGCGAATGTGTCAGGTTAAAGATGCACCTATTCAGGATTGGGTAAAACTTGCCGTGTCAAGGGCAAGAACTACGAATACTCCTGCTGTATTCTGGCTGGATAAAGAACGTGCTCATGATGCCGAACTTATCAAAAAGGTAAACAAATATCTCCCAGAAAATGATACTTCAGGTTTGGATATCAGAATATTATCGCCTTTAGAAGCTACAAACTTTACCCTAAATAGGATTGTAGAAGGAAAAGATACCATCTCGGTATCTGGGAATGTGTTGAGAGATTATTTGACAGACCTGTTCCCTATTCTTGAAGTTGGAACCAGTGCAAAAATGCTTTCTATTGTGCCCTTAATGAATGGTGGTGGATTATTTGAAACCGGAGCAGGGGGTTCTGCCCCAAAACATGTGGAACAATTCCTTGAAGAAGGGCATCTGAGATGGGATTCATTAGGCGAATTTTTGGCATTAAGTGTATCTCTCGACTTTTATGGAAACAAAAATAATAACCCGAAAGCATTGGTCCTGGCCAGAGCACTTGATAAAGCTACCGAAGAATTTTTAGATAAGGATAAATCACCTTCAAGAAAAGTAGGTGAATTAGATACCAGGGGTAGTCATTTTTACTTAGGCCTCTATTGGGCAAAGGCTCTTGCCAATCAGGAAGAGGATACTGAACTCAAAACTACATTTACAGCACTCTATAATTCACTTGAGAAAAATTGCCGGCAAATTGAGGAAGAACTGATCAATTCACAAGGAACCCCGCAGGATATTGGTGGCTACTATAAACCAGAGCCCTCGCTTATGAGGAGTGCTATGAGGCCCAGCAAAACCTTAAATTCCTTATTGGAACAAATTTGATATAATTCAGTAATAAAATACTTGACCTCAACAAATTTAGTTGGGGTCTCTTTGTTTTAAAATACTGTTAACATTGATTTGATTTTATTCTTAATCTATATTTTTGGTGAAAATTGCTTCTATGAACCAACCATTACGACAATTCGTAATAGCCTTTTTCTTTCTATTCTCAATAGCCCTCTTTTCACAACAAAGATTTACCCTGAGTGGAACAATAACAGAAGCTTCAAGTAATGAAACTTTAATAGGAGTTACTTTACTGGTTCCCGATCTGAATACCGGTGTTACCACAAATGACTATGGTTTCTACTCCTTAACCCTGCCGGAGGGAGAATATCAAATCAGGCTAAGTTATTTAGGATATCAGGACATAGTTCAAACCATATCACTTACGCAGGATCTCAGACTAAATTTTGAAATGTTTGAAGAGGTTGAACAGCTAGAAGAAGTTGTGGTAACTGCAGATGTAGAAAAAATCAATATTCGAAAGCCACAAATGAGTGTGAATACGCTATCTGCACAAACCATTAAAAAAATTCCTGTGATTTTGGGTGAAGCAGATGTAATAAAATCACTACTGCTTTTGCCAGGTGTTACAAGTGCAGGAGAGGCCTCTTCAGGATTTAACGTGCGTGGTGGTGCTGCAGATCAGAACCTCATATTGCTGGATGAAGCTACTATATTTAACTCTTCCCATTTGTTTGGGTTTTTCTCCGTTTTTAACCCGGATGCCATAAAGGATGTAAAATTATTTAAGGGGGGTATTCCTTCCAGATATGGGGGACGTGTTTCTTCGGTACTTGAAATATTCCAAAAAGAGGGGAATAGCAATAAATTTCATATGACCGGTGGTATAGGTGCCGTTGCGAGCAGGTTATTGGCGGAAGGCCCAATTATAAAAGATAAAGCCGCATTTTTAATCGGTGGCAGAGCCTCATATGCCCATTTATTCCTTCCTCTGGTTGAAGTTGAGAACAAAGCCTATTTCTATGATCTTAATACCAAGTTGAATTACAAGATAAATGAAAGGAACAGTATTTACCTTTCGGGTTATTTTGGTCGTGATGTATTTAGTATCTCAAATAATTTTATAAATACCTATGGCAATAGTGTAGTTAACTTTCGTTGGAACCATCTTTTTTCTAATAAATTATTCTCTAACCTCTCTTTGATCTACTCTGATTATTATTATGGTCTGGAACTCGATTTTGTAGGGTTTGAATGGGATTCCGGAATTAAGAATTTTAATGTTAAGTATGACTTTAAGCATTATCTAAGCGAAAAATTGCGACTTAATTACGGGTTAAATAATATCTACTATAAATTCAATCCTGGAAAAATAGTTCCAAACAGTCCTGAGTCTGGTATTGTGGAAGAACAACTTATAGAAAAGTATGCCAATGAATTTGCAGCCTATTTGGGTGTAGAACAGGATATAACAGAAAACCTTAGTTTACAATATGGTTTAAGGTTTAGCTATTTTATGAGGCTGGGGCAGGATGAATTGAATGTTTACGAAAATAACAACCCGGTTATTTTTGACCCTTTTCTTCTTGTCTACAGGGAAGCAGAACCAATTGGAACCATAAACCCGGGACGGGGAGAAACTTTAGCCACATTTGCAAATCTGGAACCTCGCGTTTCATTGGCTTACACCCTAAATCCCAATAATTCGTTTAAAGCCAGTTATACAAGACTTGCCCAATACCTTCACCTGCTATCAAATACCAGTTCACCTACTCCCTTGGATGTCTGGACTCCCAGCGGTCCCTTTGTTAAGCCACAGCTGTTGGATCAATACGCACTTGGATATTTTAGAAATATTAAAAACGGTGATTATTCATTTGAGACCGAAGTCTTTTACAAAGACATTCAGAATAGAATAGATTATATAGATGGCGCAAATTTAATTGCTAATAATGCAATTGAGCAGGTAATTTTAAATGGATCTGCCCGGGCATATGGTTTGGAGCTGCTGTTTAGAAAAAACCAGGGTAAGTTTCAAGGGTGGCTTGCATATACATTATCACGCTCAGAACAAAGAACTCCGGGTAGAGCTCCTGTTGATGATAATGGGAGGTCTAATCAAGAAACTGGTATTAATCTGGGGGAATGGTATAGCACTCCTTATGACAAAACACATGATATTTCTGTATATGGAAGTTATGATCTTAATAAGAAATGGACTTTCAATAGTAATTTTGTCTATCAAACCGGCCAACCCACTAATTACCCTATAGGGCAGTTTGAGTTTCAGGGAATTGTAGTTCCGTATTATGGCTTGCGAAACAAGGAGCGATTACCCGACTATCATAGATTGGATATTTCAGCAACCTTAACTCCAAAGAAAAATGCTGGGAGAAACTGGAAATCCCAGTGGGTGTTCAGCATTTATAACGTTTACAACCGCATGAATGCAGCATCTATAAATTTCAGAGAAAACCAGGATACAGGAGTCAATGAAGCAGTTCGCACCTCTATTTTTGGCATTGTTCCTTCTGTAACCTATAATTTTAAATTTTAAGCTGACTATGAAAAAATTTATATGCCTCTTAGCAGTTTTAGTTCTAAATGTTGCCTGTGAAGATGTCATAGACGTAGAGGTTCCCACTGAGGAACCAAGGTTAATAGTGGATGCCCTGATACGGGTTGATATAGATGAGCAATATATTCCTGTGGAGGTTAAATTATCTTTAAGCAGTAATTTTTTTAATGATAATACCCCAACTTCGGCAGAAAGTGTGTTAATTCAATACGATGAGTATGAAGATGGAATAATTATAAATTCAGGGTTTTCTAATTTAGCTGAAGAAATTCCCGGATCTGGCATTTATACTCCTGATCCTGATTATTCATCAGATCAAAGGATCCCTACCAGCATCTTAGACAGGAATTTAGTATTTAACCTGTTAATAAGGCATGAGGGCAGATTATATCTGGCTACCACAGAATATGTGCCTTCAGTTCCAATAGATTCTCTGATTCAGGGAGATGGAACACTCTTTAGTGATGATGAAACAGAAGTTATTGTATCGTTTACCGATGATCCTGACAGGGATAATTTTTATCTTTTCGACTTTGGTTTTAGTGAATTTCTTGTTACAGAAGATAAATTCTATAAAGGACAGCAATTTAGTTTTTCATACTTCTATGATCAAATTTTTGAACCTGATACGGAACTTGAAATTGGGATTATGGGTGCGGACAGAACTTTTTTCAACTATATGGATCTCATTATTGAGCAAACCACCAATGATGCCGGAATTTTTGCAACCCCTGTGGCAACTGTTCGGGGTAATGTATTTGACATTACAGATATAGACAATATAGATGTTTCCGATAATGTTGGTCAACCCAATGTATTTCCTCTGGGTTATTTTGCAATTGTACAGGAATACAAGGGCAGCCTGGTTATTCAGTAGGACAAATATATTTTACTTGTTTCATGGCCCGTAAGATTTTCTATTTATTGGAATTCTAATCTTTCATCCGATTCTTAAGAAAGTTAACCATGGCTAATTCAATTAAAACAGAAGCATTTTCAATGCTATAAGATATTGGCTTTGAAGGATCCCGAATTTCTAATACCTCAACAATACCCATCGCTGCAAGTTCTTTTTTAGTTACCTCTGATACGCCACAAACGACAATAACAGGGATGTTGTATTTTTTCCCCAGTTGGCACACTCCATGTATTAATTTTCCTCTTAATGTCTGTTCATCAATTTTGCCTTCTCCGGTAATAATGAAATCCATGGAGTTGGTTTCTAATAGCTTATCAATCCGAGCCAGTTTGAAAATGAAATCTGTACCACTAATATAGTCCGCATTTAAAAACGTCTTCAAACCATACGCTGCGCCACCCGCAGCTCCGGATCCGGCTATATGGGAAAAATCTTTTCCCAATTGCCCTGCCACAACAGAATGCAAATGTTTCAATCCTTTGTCCAGAAATTCTACATCTTCTTTATTGGCACCTTTCTGGGCGGCATAAACATAAGCTGCCCCCTTTGGTCCGAATAACGGATTGTCTACATCGTTAACAGCATAAATCTCTAAGTTTTTATAACCTTTCAGGAAGTTTGATGGTTTTATTTTGCCAATCTTCAATAAATTTTTTCCTATCGGTTTTAGTGAATTTCCAAATTCATCCAGAAATGAAAAACCGCATGCCGTTGATATTCCTATACCCGCATCGTTAGTTGCACTGCCCCCCAGGCCAATATATATTTTTTTAGCCCCTTTTAAGATGGCATCTTTTATTTGAATCCCAGTACCCATCGTTGATGTTAGCATTGGATTGCGTTGCTTATCACTTAATAATTCCATTCCTGATGCTTTGGCAAGTTCTATATACGCCTCACCTGTTTGGGGGTTTATTAAATATTCCGCGCTGATTTTCCTTCCTAAAGGGTCTGTTGTAGCAGTTTTTATGGTTTCCAGTTCTACATAGGACCTCACCGAATCAAGAAATCCATCCCCCCCATCAGATGCGGCAACACTGTAAATGCCAGCTTGCGGAAAACGATTTGAAATTACCCTGCTTATAGCCTCAGTAACCTGCTTTGCACTAAGAGATCCCTTAAATTTATCTGGTACAAGTAGGAAATTCATACACTTAAATTAATTATGATTTTGATAATCCATTTAGATTGACCAGTCATTGAATTGGCTCCTTACAGAAATATATTTCGCTAATTTCTAAATCCTCCTCTGTATAAATATACCGTAATATTCTTATTTTTAACCTCATCCATCTGGTGAAGCCAATTATGAAAACGAACAAAGAATTACTAATTAAGGGGGTAAAATACCTTGTCTATACGCTGGTACTCATGTTTACAGCACCGGTTGTATTATTTCAGGCATTCAAAAATACCGAACATTCATTTTATATTCCTGTGCTCATTGTTGGTTTTATTTTAGCGATTGCCGCCATAATTATGGGTTTTTATAGTATTAAGGTTCTGATGGCAGGCATTTTTACCGGAAACAAATAACTTATCAATAAACTATCTGGGTTTCTAAAACTTATAAAAATCATCTAGGGATATTTTGCCTTCATATTCCTAAGATGCTATCTTTGCAAACTTAATTCCACATACCGGTATATGATCAAAATAACACTCCCTGATGGGACAGTCAAAGAGTATAAAAAAGGCATAACTCCCATAGATGTGGCCAAAAGCATCAGTGAAGGTTTAGCCAGGAATGTTATTTCTGCAAAATTTAATGATACGGTGGTGGAAACCGTTTCTTCATTGAATGAAGATGGTAAACTTGTTCTTTACACCTGGAGCAATACGGAAGGAAAAAAAGCATTTTGGCACTCTTCCTCACATATTATAGCGCAGGCACTGGAAGAGTTATACCCCGGTATAAAACTTACAATTGGTCCTGCTATTGAAAACGGGTTTTATTACGATGTTGATTTCGGGGAGCATGCAATTTCTGAAAAAGATTTTCCGGCTATTGAAAAAAAAGCGCTGGAAATTGCCCGTGGAAAACATAACTTTAAAATGCGTTCCGTTTCAAAGAAGGATGCCCTGAAATTTTATAAAGAACAGCACAATGAATACAAGGTAGAGCTAATAGAAAATCTTGACGATGGTACTATTACCTTTTGTGATCACGATACTTTTACCGATTTATGCAGGGGTGGTCATATCCCAAATACGGGCATTGTTAAGGCCATTAAAATAATGAATGTTGCGGGTGCCTACTGGCGTGGCGATGAAAATAAAACACAGCTCACCCGTGTTTATGGAATTTCCTTTCCAAAACAAAAGGAACTAACAGAATATCTGGAATTACTTGAAGAAGCCAGGAAAAGAGATCACAGGAAATTAGGTAAAGAACTGGAATTATTTACCTTTTCCCAAAAAGTAGGACAAGGTTTGCCATTGTGGCTTCCAAAAGGTGCTGCTTTAAGAGAGCGTCTTGAAAATTTTCTGAAGAACGCTCAAAAAAAGGCGGGTTACGAAATGGTAATTACACCACATATTGGGCAAAAGGAATTGTATGTTACTTCCGGACATTATGATAAATACGGAGAAGATAGTTTTCAACCTATTCATACCCCTAAGGAAGATGAGGAGTTTTTATTAAAACCGATGAATTGTCCGCATCATTGCGAAATATTTAATTCCAGACCCCTGAGCTACAGGGAACTTCCAAAACGGTTTGCCGAGTTTGGTACAGTTTATCGTTATGAACAAAGTGGCGAACTTCATGGACTTACACGTGTAAGAGGTTTTACCCAGGATGATGCTCATATATTCTGCACACCAGATCAGTTGCATCAGGAATTTATTAATGTAATTGACCTTTCTCTTTATGTTTTAGGTTCATTGGGCTTTGAAAATTTTGTCGCTCAGGTTTCCTTAAGAGATCCGGAAAAGCCCGAAAAATATATTGGTTCTATTGAAAACTGGGAAAAAGCGGAAAAGGCAATCCTTAATGCTGCGGAAGAAAGAAATTTAAATTTCGTCGTTGAAAAAGGCGAAGCAGCCTTTTACGGACCAAAATTAGATTTTATGGTCAAAGATGCCCTTGGCAGAAATTGGCAACTGGGTACTATTCAGGTTGATTATAACCTCCCGGAACGCTTTGATCTAACCTATAAAGGCAGTGATAATGAGGAACACAGGCCTGTAATGATTCACAGGGCACCATTTGGCAGTATGGAACGATTTGTTGCCTTACTACTGGAACATACCGGAGGAAATTTTCCATTATGGCTTACACCCGATCAGGCTATTCTACTGCCGGTAAGTGAGAAACATGAAAAATATGCGGAAAAAGTTTTAAATTCATTGGAAAATCACGAAATTCGCGCGCTCGTTGATGTTAGGAACGAGACTGTAGGAAAGAAAATACGGGAGGCAGAAATGAATAAAATACCATTTATGCTAATCGTAGGTGAAAATGAAGAGGCACAAAATACTATATCGGTCCGTAAACACGGAGGTGAAGACCTGGGCACGTTAAGTGTAAAAGAATTTGCAAACTTGGTCGAAAAAGAAATAAGTAGTACATTAAAGTCGTTTTAATAATAAAGTTTAATTAAATATATAAGCCATAGCAATACGAAGAAGATTTAGGCCCCAACCCAGGAGGGAAAACAAGAACCCTCATAATATCAATGAAAAAATTACCGCACCAAGTATTCGATTGGTTGGTGATAACGTTGAAGTTGGGATATATCCCATTGCTAAGGCAATTGCACTGGCAGAAGAGCAAGGTCTGGATTTGGTGGAAATTTCACCAAAGGCGGATCCGCCGGTTTGTAAAATAATAGATTATAAAAAATTCCTTTACGAGCAAAAAAAGCGAGAAAAGGTAATGAAGGCGAAAGCCACCAAAGTAATCATAAAGGAGATTAGATTTGGCCCCAATACTGATGATCACGATTATGAATTTAAAAAGAAACATGCTGAAAAGTTTCTGAAAGATGGAGCTAAATTAAAGGCTTACGTTTTTTTTAAAGGAAGGTCTATAGTTTATAAGGACAAAGGTGAAATTCTCTTGTTGAGGCTGGCACAGGAGTTGGAAGAATTTGGCAAGGTGGAGCAGATGCCGAAGCTTGAAGGAAAGCGAATGACAATGTTCATTGCACCTAAGACGAAAAAGTAAGAAAGAAAAGAAGCGAGATTAATAAACAAATAGGAAAGATGCCTAAGATGAAAACAAAATCCAGTGCCAAAAAGCGTTTTAAGCTTACAGGTTCTGGTAAAATTAAAAGAAAGCACGCTTTTAAGAGTCACATTTTGACAAAGAAATCTAAAAAGCGAAAGCTTAAGCTAACGCATGCGACATTAGTACACGATTCTGATGTAGCAAATATTAAAGGACAATTAGGTTTAAAATAAACTGTCCTTTGGGTAATTAGTATTAACCATGGAGTTGGGCCAATAAAAGTGTTTCTGGAATTATTCTTTAAACCGCCTGCTACAAAAACAAATGTAAAAAAATGCCAAGATCAGTAAATTCAGTAGCTTCCAGAGCCAGAAGAAAAAAGGTGATGAAGCAAGCCAAAGGTTACTTCGGAAGACGTAAAAACGTCTGGACAGTAGCTAAAAATGCGGTTGAAAAAGCAATGGTATATGCTTATAGGGACCGTAGAAATAAGAAAAGAAATTTTCGTGCACTATGGATCACTCGTATTAATGCGGGTGCAAGGCAGCATGGTTTGTCTTATTCGCAATTTATGGGTAAAGTTAAAGCCAATAATATAGAACTAAACAGAAAAGTTCTTGCGGATTTAGCAATGAACCACCCGGATGCCTTTAAAGCCGTTGTGGATAAGATAAAATAGAATAAAACTCTCGCTTTAAAGCCCTGATGATAGTCATCAGGGCTTTTTTTATCTTCCTTTAACAGGATTAACTCCCAAAACAGCTGAGGATTAAGCTGCGGCCCGAAGCGCTATTTCTATGCTCGCATAAATAGATTCCCTGCCAGATACCCAGATTTAAACGTCCACCACTAATCGGAATTTGAATTGAAGACCCCATCAGCGACGCTTTAATATGTGCAGGCATATCGTCCGAACCTTCAAAAGTATGTATATAATACGGGGCATCTTCCGGTACCATGATATTCATATGTGCCTCAAAATCTGAACGAACCGTGGAGTCCGCATTTTCATTAATAGTTAAACTTGCCGATGTATGTTTTATGAACACATTCAGGAACCCCATCTTAATTCCCTTTATTTCCGGAAAATTATCTATAATAGTCTTGGTAATTAAATGAAAACCTCGTTTATAAGGTTTTAATCGTATTTCTTTTTGGTAGAATTTCATTGCCGTTTATATTGTGTAAAACTTTGTGAAAGTTACTTGTAATTTACACATAAAAAATACCTTTGCCCAGAACAACAAGAAATATGGATTTATCTGCAATAAAAATGGTCGTAACGGATATGGATGGAACACTTTTAAATTCCAGTCATGAAGTAAGTCCTCTTTTTTTTGAATTATACAGGGAATTAAAAAAAAGGGGAATCCTTTTTGTAGCAGCCAGTGGCCGCCAATATAACAGTATTGCCGATAAACTGAGTCAAATAGAAAATGAGATAATAATTATCGCGGAGAATGGCGGACTTGCCATAGAGAATGATCAGGAATTAATTTCAACCCCTTTAGATTCAAATTCGAAGAATATTATCCTGAGTATTTTGGAAAATATTGATGGTGCCCATCCTGTATTATGCGGAAAACACAATGCTTATATTCTTGGTGAATCTCCAAGATTTATAAATACATTAAAAGAGTACTACACCAAATATTCAGTTATAGAAGATTTGCAAGGGTTTGAGAATGAAGTTATGAAAATTGCGGTATATCACTATGAAGGTTCAGAAAAACACATATACCCATTGGTGAAGCACCTGGAAGGTAAACTCAAGGTAAAAGTATCTGGTGAAAACTGGGTAGATTTATCCCATATAAATGCACATAAAGGTTATGCATTGCAGAAAATACAGGAGCAACATAGCATTGGTCCCGAAGAAACTCTGGTTTTTGGTGACTACAACAATGACCTGGAAATGCTTGCGCTGGCAAAATATAGTTTTGCTATGGCTAATGCACACCCAAATGTCCTAAGATCTGCTAATTATACCACCTTGAGCAATGATGATTTTGGAGTAGAGCATATCCTGAAAAAACTAATAAAGGATAAAAACTAGGTCTTTTGTTTCTTCTTGCGAGCTGCCGGAAATAATACGTTGTTTAAAATTAGTCGGTAGCCGGGAGAATTTGGATGAAGTTCCAACTCAGTTTTTGGATCACCTACCCTATGCTGGTAGTCCTCCGGATCGTGTCCACCATAGAAAGTAAAAAATCCTTTCCCTTTAATACCATGTATATAACGAGCTTCTCCGTTTATTTTATTTTCACCTAAAACCAGTACGGTAGGTTTTACTTCATTTCGTTCAAAAGCAGTTGTCTGTCCCATAAATCCCTTTACCAACGAAGTGTGATTCTGGCAGAGCATGGTTGGAACAGGGTCCCACTTAGCTGAAAAGTCCATTAAACTAAAATAATCTGTCTCTCTTGCAACATTACTCCGCTTACTTGTCATATCAATGGAGGAAAATTCATAACGCAATGGATTTCGCTCTAATGTAAAATTTGTAAAGGCAAAGGTTTTTTTGAAGTCCAGCCTTCTTTGATAATTGGCATCCGAAGGGTCCCCATCAAACATTGGTTCACAAATATCAACGCCATCGGCCGCGAGAGAAATATCGAAACTATCTGTTGCAGAGCACATTGCAAACATGAATCCTCCGCCTATTACATAGTTCCTTATTTTAAGCGCAACGGCTCTTTTTTCCTCTGAAACCTTGCTGTATCCAAGCTTTGCCGCTAAGGCCTCTGCTTCCTGTTTGCCTTCAATATACCAGGGGGCAGCTCTGTAAGCCCCATAAAATTTACCATATTGTCCCGTAAAATCTTCATGGTGTAAGTGAAGCCAGTCATATAAAACAAGTTTATTATCAAGTACTTCTTCGTCGTAAATGGTGATATAAGGAATTTCTGCATAAGTCAATGCCATGGTTACCGCATCATCCCAAGGCTGATTGTTCTTGGGCGAGTAAACGGCTATTTTTGGTGCTTTCTCCAGAATTACTGCTTCCTGATTTTTAGACGGACTACTTATACCATCCAAAATAGATTGGGTTTGTCCGTCCGACAAAATTTCAAAGCTTACCCCTCTAATCTGGCACTCTTTCCGGATAGATTCGCCATCAGGTAATAAAAATGAACCACCTCTGTAGTTTAACAGCCATTGAACTTTTTGTTGTTTGGTTAATACCCAATACGTAATACCATAAGCTTTCAAATGGTTTTCCTGACTCTCCGCATCCATGGGAATTAGAATTGTAGAAGCTCTGGCTTGAAAAGAAGCTAAAAAAAGAGATAGAAAAAGTATCAGAAAGGTTGCAATCTTAGGCTTTCTGAAAAGTGATAAGCAGGAATTAAAAAGGTACATCATTGTCATCCGGGTCTAAATCAGAATCATCATTCATAGTACTTCCAAAAGCTTCTTCCGCATCAGGAAGGTTTTTCGGTATGAACGGATTATCCCCATCTATATTCATCTTCGACTGAAACTCAAATGGCGAATCAAAGTCATCCAAGTTATCAAATTTACCCAGTTGTGCAATGAACTTTAACCTAATATTATCTAATCCACCATTCCGGTGCTTAGCTACAATAAACTCTGCCTGGCCCTGAGTTGGTGTTCGCTCTTCATCATCCCATTCATCAATTTTATAGTATTCCGGGCGATATATAAAGGAAACGATATCGGCATCCTGCTCAATAGCACCAGATTCCCGAAGATCGGATAAAATAGGTCTTTTACTACCACCTCTGGTTTCAACGGCCCTTGACAACTGAGATAAAGCGATAACCGGAACATTTAATTCTTTTGCCAGTGCCTTTAAGTTTCTCGAAATCGTTGAAATCTCCTGTTCCCTATTTCCTCCCTTTTGACTCCCACCCGCAGTCATTAATTGCAGATAATCCAGCACAATTAACTTAATTTTATGTTGTGATGCTAATCGCCTTGCTTTCGCCCTGAGATCAAAAATGGAAAGGGATGGGGTATCATCAATGAATAAAGGTGCTTTTTCCAGCGCCTTAACTTTTACGTTCAATTGTTCCCATTCATGTTTTTCGAGTCTTCCCGTTCTAAGTTTCTCAGAAGGCAAACCTGTTTCAGAAGATATAAGCCTGGTAATTAATTGTACAGAAGACATCTCCAAAGAGAAAAAAGCCACAGGGATATTGGAATTGACAGCCATATTCCTTGCCATGGATAATGTGAGCGCGGTTTTACCCATACCCGGCCTTGCCGCAATAATTACCAAATCACTTGGTTGCCATCCGGATGTGAGCCGGTCTACTTTATCAAAACCAGAAGGAATACCACTTAATCCATCCTTATTTGATATTTCCTCAATTTTCTTTTTGGCCTGAATCACCAGGTTTTGAGCTGTTTCAGCAGAACGCTTTAAATTTCCCTGGGTAACTTCATATAATTTAGCCTCTGCATTATCCAGAAGGTCAAATACATCCGTAGCATCAGTATAAGCATCCTCAATAATTTCACTCGAAATTTTAATCAGACTACGTTGAATATATTTTTGAAGAATAATCCTGGCATGGAACTCAATATGCGCAGAAGAAGCTACTTTTTGAGTTAATTTTATTAAATAAAAATCTCCGCCAACGGACTCAAGTCGCTCATCCTTGCGTAGTTGGCTTGAAACGGTTAATAAATCGACCGGTTCTGAACTTTCGAACAATTTAAAGATAGCTTCATAGATATATCGATGCGCATCTTTATAAAATGCATCCGGATGTAAAATATCGATAACTTCATCCACACCCTTCTTATCAATCATCATTGCACCAAGCACAACTTCCTCTAAATCAACAGCTTGAGGTGGTATTTTACCTTTCTCAAGATTGATGATTGCTGACTTGCCTATTTTATGACCAGTAATTGGGTGGGGTTTTTCCATGTGTGTAAAAATATACAATTAACCTTTAGTTAACTTTAAATTAAGCTTTAACGATATCAACTGATAATTAACAATTTGGGTGTTCATAAGTTACGAATTTGTGTTGATAACCAAAAAAATCCGAAGAATGAATTCTCCGGACTTCCTTCATCCTCATAAAAAAGTGGACTAGCCGTTAAACACGCCCATATTTGCATATTTATCCATACGGGCTTTAACTAATTCTTTTGGTGATAACTTTTTGAGGTCCTCATAATGCTTAGAAATTTTGTTTTTGACGATTTCAAAAGTTTTGTCTCTATTACTATGTGCACCTCCGGAAGGTTCCCGAACAATCTCATCAATTAGTTTTAACTTTTTCATGTCCGTCGCAGTAAGTTTCAGTGCCTCCGCAGCAATTTCCTTATACTCCCAACTTCTCCATAAGATTGAAGAGCAGGATTCCGGAGAGATAACAGAATACCAGGTATTTTCAAGCATCAATACCTTGTCTCCTACCCCTATTCCCAAAGCTCCACCGGAAGCCCCTTCACCTATTATCATTACAATAATCGGTACTTCAAGACGGGTCATCTCAAGAATATTCCTGGCTATAGCCTCCCCTTGTCCCCGCTGTTCTGCTTCAATGCCGGGATAGGCACCGGGTGTATCAATTAAACAAACAACCGGGATGCCGAACTTTTCAGCAGATTTCATAAGTCTGAGTGCTTTCCTGTATCCTTCGGGATTAGCCATCCCAAAATTCCTGTATTGTCTGGTTTTAGTATTATAGCCCTTCTGCTGACCAATAAACATATAACTTTGGTCTCCAATTTTGCCCAACCCGCCTATCATGGCTTTGTCGTCTTTTACATTCCTGTCACCGTGCAGCTCTAAAAAGGTATCTCCGCAAATGGCGTTAATATAATCTAACGTATATGGTCTGTTGGGATGCCTTGAAAGTTGCACCCGCTGCCAGGCAGTAAGGTTTTTATAGATATCTTTTCGTGTATCTTCTAATTTTTTTTCAATTTGCCTGCAGGTCTCCGTTACATCAACTTCGCTCTCCTCCCCAATAATCTGGCATTTTTCCAATTGTTCCACCAATTCCTTAATAGGAAGTTCAAATTCCAAATATTCCATTAAAAAAGGTTTTTGCCACCTTCAGGGATGGCATTAGTTAGATTGTCTGAACAAATATAAAATTTTATACTGTCTTACACATTAAATTAATAAACACTTGAGGAAAACTTGCTTCTTATTTAACCCTCATTATTAGCTTTTCTTCTGGTCTTCAGAATACCATTTGCAATAATTGTGGTCACTATAATAAGGGCTCCAATATAAAAAAACAGACTCATCTTTTCGCTTTGTCCAAAGATTAAAAGCGCCAAAAGAATGCCATAAACAGGTTCCAAATTTATCGTTAGCATAACAGTATATGGACTAATAAACCTCATAACCTTTATTGCTGCTATAAAAGCATAGGCCGTACAAACAGTGGCCAGGAGAAAAATAAAAAACCAGTCGTTTAAGGGAAGTGCAAAAAATGCGCCATTAAAGGATCCGTCCATTGCCAAATAAAATGTAATAAATAACGCTCCGCTCATTAGTTCGTAAAAAGCAATTGCAGATGGTTTGTGAGTTTTAATTAATTGCCCATTAATAAGAGTAAATACGGATCCCAGAAATGCTGAAATAAGTGCCAGATATATCCCCTGGCTATAAGAAGTATTAACATTAAAGATTAGGTATAGGCCAAAAACAACCATCAGACCAAATACAACTTCATACCAAATCATTTTTCTCCCATACCATATTGGCTCAAGAAATGCTGTGAATAATGCACCCGTAGACATTGTCACCAATGCAATAGAAACATTGGACACTTTTATGGCCTTAAAAAATGTTACCCAGTGCAAAGCAATTATAAGACCTGCCAACAACATAATCATTGTGGTTTTAATACTGAACCTAATGGAATGACCTTTGATTAAAATAAAAACAGCAACCAGGGAAGAGGCGATTAACATTCGATACCAAACCAGGGGAATGGCATCAATTGTAATTAATTTTCCAAGCACTGCCGTAAAACCCCAAATTAAAACGATCAGGTGAAGGTGCAGGTAGTTTTTTAGCTTATCGTTTGGCATTCTTAAGCAAATAAAACCCTAAAATACCAAATAGCACATTCGGTATTATTACTGCCAACAATGGGGAAAAGCCCGATTGTTCCGCCAGTGTACCAAATACTTTATCAAAGAATATGTATATGAAGGCCACTCCAATTCCAAAAGCCAGGTTCACACCCATGCCACCACGACGCTTCACTGAAGAAACGGCCACCCCAATTACCGTAAGAATAAATGCGGCAACCGGGAGTGCCCACCGACGGTATTTGACTAAAATGTAGGAGTTAATATTTGATGCTCCCTTTTTTTTCTGGACCTCAATAAATTCATTGAGTTCAAATAAATTTTTAGTCTCGGCTACGTAGGAAACCGGGGTTAAGTCTTCAATATTGAATACAAATAAAGTATCCAGTCTTCTTTTCTTCTCAATTACTTCGGTATTGGCCCTTATTTTGCGCTTGACATATGAAGTTAATCTGTAGAGGCTGTCTTTTGGCACCCAACGAATATTACCCGCTGTTATCTTGTATTCCAATTGATTCTGATCATTAAAATGTTCAAAAGTAAAATTATAGCCTATCCTTCTTGCCGGATCAAAACTACTGACATAAATAAAATCATTCTCATTCAGTTGATTAAAGATATTACTGGTAATCCGATCTTTATTTCCCCTTTTTAAATATTTAAACTTAAACTCATTGTACTTTTTACTGGCATTAGGTACAATGAACATCCCCATAAAAAACATTAGCACCGCAATAATACTTGCCCCAATCCAGTAGGGCCGCAAAAAACGACTATAAGAAACACCCGAACTTAGAATGGCCACTATTTCAGTATTATTGGCCAATTTTGAAGTAAAGAAAATAATAGATAGAAACAAAAAGATGGGAAATAACAGACTTCCGATGTAAATCGTAAAATTAAGATAATAGATAAGTATTTCATTCAGGGGAGCTTCATTGTCTATCATCTTCCCTATCTGCTCGGCAAGATTAAGCATAATTCCAATAGGCACAAATAGCATTAACATGGTACCAAAAGTGGCCAGATATCTTTTTAATATGTATTTGTCTAAAATTGTCATGCTTATAACCTCTTGTCCATTTGCAGCACCATCCTATTCTTCCAGTTTAAAAAAGTCCCTGCGAAAATATGGTTTCTTGCCTCCCTTACCAATCTCATATAAAAACCAAGGTTGTGAATCGTAGCTATTTGTTTGCCTAAATATTCATTCGCCGCAAATAAATGACGTAAATATGCTTTCGTATATTCTTTATCAACAAAGGTAGTACCCTCTTCATCAATCACGGAAAAATCATTTTCCCATTTTTTGTTTTTTATATTAATAGTCCCATGTGCGGTAAATAGCATACCGTTCCTTGCATTCCTGGTAGGCATCACACAATCAAACATATCTATACCTAACGCAATGTTTTCCAAAATATTAATTGGTGTTCCAACACCCATAAG
This sequence comes from Flavobacteriaceae bacterium, assembly GCA_020346245.1. Lineage (GTDB taxonomy): Bacteria > Bacteroidota > Bacteroidia > Flavobacteriales > Flavobacteriaceae > Eudoraea. Next base: position 57,860 of record CP070778.1, read on the forward strand.
GTAACGCGGTTTATCCTTAGGCAAAATATTACAAACAACTTCGGTCATAGCATACATCTCCTCAGCTGGTTCTCCAACAGAAAGTCCGCCAATTGCGTTCCCCTCTGCCCCTGCATTTGCAATATACTCAGCAGACTGAATACGCAGATCTTTATATGTAGACCCTTGTACAATAGGAAAAAAGGACTGAGAATAACCATACTTATAAGGCAGTTCATCTAAATGATTAATGCATCGATCTAACCATCGGTGTGTCATATGCATTGATCTTTTTGCATAGTTGTACTCACAAGGATAAGGTGTGCACTCATCAAAGGCCATAATGATATCCGCGCCAATTGCCCTTTGAATTTCCATAACATTTTCAGGAGTAAACATATGTAGGGACCCATCAATATGAGATTTAAACTTTACACCTTCTTCTTTTATTTTCCTGTTGGCAGAGAGCGAATATACCTGGTAACCTCCGCTGTCTGTAAGAATATTTCTATCCCAACCCATGAACTTATGTAATCCGCCTGCCTGTTCCAGGATTGAAATTTTTGGTCTTAAAAATAAATGGTAGGTATTCCCCAGAATAATATCAGGGTCAATTTCATCCCGAAGTTCTCGCTGATGGACACCTTTTACCGATGCCGCTGTTCCGACTGGCATAAATATTGGCGTCCTAATTACACCATGGTCCGTTATTAGTTCTCCTGCACGGGCCTGTGTCCCAGAATCTGTATGTTCTAATTTAAACTTCAAAGCGAGAATTCAATGGCAAATATACTCAACTGGCCTGCATAAATTACTTAACAAAAAAATAAAGTTCTTCCAGAGCTTCTAACGTTAATAAAATATTATAACTACTCTTGTAAAGGCAAAACTTTGCCATTACATTTGACGCTGATAAAACCAATATAAAATGTCAGAAATAAAGGAATTAGAAGGCCTCGTTTCGCAAATCCGGCGAGACATTGTGCGTATGGTGCACAAAGTAAATTCGGGCCACCCGGGAGGCTCCCTGGGATGCACAGAATTTATGGTAGCATTGTATAATGAGATCATGGACTTAAAAGAAGGTTTTGATATGGATGGAATTGATGAAGACCTGTTCTTTTTATCAAACGGCCACATTTCCCCTCTTTTTTATAGTGTACTGGCCAGACGGGGTTACTTCCCCGTTGAAGAATTGCAAACATTCAGGTTATTGAATTCCAGGCTGCAGGGTCACCCGGCTACTCATGAAGGTTTGCCCGGGGTTCGCATTGCCTCCGGTTCATTAGGCCAGGGTATGTCTGTTGCTATAGGAGCCGCATTGGCAAAAAAATTAAATGGCGATGATCATATGGTATATAGTCTTCATGGCGATGGCGAACTTCAGGAAGGCCAGAATTGGGAAGCCATAATGTATGCCGCAGGAAATAAGGTTGATAACCTGATAGCAACTATTGATCATAACGGGCAGCAAATTGATGGTGCCACATCTGATGTTTTACCTATGGGTGATTTAAAGAAAAAGTTTGAAGCTTTTGGTTGGGACACGATGGAAATTAAAAATGGAAATAACCTCGCCGAAGTTATCCAGGGCCTCAAGGAAGCAAAAAAGAGAACCGGTAAAGGTAAACCGGTTTGTGTAATCATGGATACTGTAATGGGGCATGGCGTGGATTTTATGATGCATACACATGCATGGCACGGAAAAGCACCCAATGATGAACAATTGGAAATAGCATTAAACCAAAATCCGGAAACACTCGGTGACTATTAATTCTCAAGACGAAAAACAGATTTAATGAAAAAATATACAGATCAAGGAAAAAAAGACACAAGAAGTGGTTACGGAGCCGGCATGACAGTACTTGGACGCACAAATCCGAAAGTGGTGTCCTTGTGTGCAGATTTAGTAGGTTCGCTTAAAATACAGGAATTTATTAATGAAAATCCGGAACGATTTTTCCAGGTCGGAATCGCCGAAGCCAATATGATGGGTATCGCAGCCGGACTTACCATTGGAGGATATATTCCTTTTACAGGGACTTTTGCAAACTTTTCTACAGGCAGGGTTTATGATCAAATCAGGCAGTCCATAGCGTATTCCCATAAAAATGTAAAGATATGCGCTTCACATGCCGGTATTACACTAGGCGAAGATGGGGCCACCCACCAAATACTGGAGGACATTGGACTAATGAAAATGCTGCCGGGAATGACGGTTATCAATCCTTGTGATTTTAATCAAACGAAAGCAGCCACCATAGCAATTGCAGCGCACGAGGGACCGGTATATTTGAGATTTGGAAGGCCTGCTGTACCTAATTTTACGCCTGAAGATCAAAAATTTGAAGTTGGAAAAGCACTACTCCTCAATGAAGGTACGGATGTTACTATTTTGGCCACAGGACATTTAGTCTGGCAATCTTTGATTGCCGCTGAAAATTTGGAAAATCAGGGTATTTCAGCTGAGGTAATTAATATACATACCATTAAGCCATTAGATGAGGAAGCCATAATTAATTCTGTGAAAAAGACCGGTGCGGTAGTAACTGCAGAAGAACATAATTATCTGGGTGGACTTGGGGAAAGTGTTGCCAGAACTTTGACTTCTCGTTATCCTGTGCCACAGGAGTTTATTGCCACAAAAGACACCTTTGGTGAAAGTGGAACACCTGATCAGTTAATGGAAAAATATGGTTTGAATAATAAAGCTATAGAAATGGCCGTTGTAGGGGTGTTAAAAAGAAAGACTTAAAAACTTGTGGTTCCGTTTTAGATTCCACAAGATCATTAAAACGAGAACATTATGAAAAAGACACTTGTAATTATCCTATTATTTTTAGGTTGTTTATCCTCTTTTGCTCAGAAAAAATCTGGTTTTGGCATTAAAGCCGGGCTTAATTACAGTTCTAACGGAGATTATCTTGAAGCTGTTGGGGAAGCGCTGCAAAATCCGGATGCAAACGTTGGCTATCATATTGGTTTGTATGGAAAAGTAGGAGATAGATTTTATCTGCGACCCGAGGTTGTCTATACACATACAAAATCTGGCTACTCAGACGGTAACCTTAAAATTGACAAACTTGATATTCCTATATTAGGAGGTTGGCGCATAATTGGCCCTTTAAATATCTTTCTGGGTCCGTCTTTTCAATATATTTTTAATTCTAAATTCAGCGATATATCCATAGAGGATATTGAAAATGACTTTACAGTGGGTCTGAATATTGGCGCAGGAGTCAATCTGGGTAGAATTGGATTAGAAATACGTTATGAGCGAGGCTTTGGAGAAAACATAGCTACTTTTATTAATTCCAATATTACGTCTTTGCCTGAAAGCAGGGTAGACACCAGGGCAGAACAGGTTATCTTTAGCTTATCTTACAAATTCTAGCTAATCTTTGACATAATAAAAAAGCCCGCATCTATACGGGCTTTTTAGTTACTGCAATTCTTTTCAATTAACTATCCGCATCCAGATAATCGGGAGTTCCATCTCCATCGGAATCCGGAAAAGTAATATTTCCTTCATTGTCAATTACAATTTCATCTCTGGTAAGCGTACCATCCTGGTCGTCATCCTGATCCAGGTGATTTGGCAGGAATCCAAAGCCGGAGGATAGCTCAACGCTTTCATCTGTATTATCATCAGAGAAAATACCATTGTTGTTCAGGTCCTCCATAATGGAGGGAATTCCATCATTATCGTAATCTGTAGCCTCTTCAAACAAACCGGTATTTACCTGAAAAACCAGTATGTCATAAAGTCCAATCCCGCCACTTAATGGCGGGTTATTGTAATATGCCAATCCGGAAGGAAGAAACATTAATCCAACACCACTTCCTGTAATCTCTGAAGTGCCATCAGGATTAGGAATTACCTCTGTGCCAACCTTAAAATTTGAAACGCCCGCAGCATAGCCTCTAAGAAAAAACGGAAGGTACTGCCAGGTATAGGTAACGTTACTGTCAAAAACATTCCCAGAAAGTAATTGCCCTTCATATTTCACTAAAGTTGAATCTCCGACTGTAGGACTTCCGCCTGTTCCCTCACGAGCTTCAAGATAATATAGCGTGTGATCTACCACTATATCCTCTTCCAAATTAAAAGTTTCTGAGGAAACCGGAATAGTCATTGTAGATACCTGATCTGAAAGAGGAATCTTATCCTGAGCATCACCAGCTATCGTATCCAAAACTATTTTAAAATTGAAATCCGCAGGCGGGTTTTCAAATTCTTCATAGTTATAATAATGTGTTTTTAAATATTCTTTAATTGTTGCATCATTTTCTGCTTCAACCTCCGCAAGGGGCCTAGGAGGAACAACCTCCACATCCAGACTATCATCATCATTACTACAAGCAGCTAGTATAGACAAGGCCGCAATAAAGAGCAGAACTCCTTTTTCTTTCATAGATCTTCTTTTGAAGCCCGCAAGATACAATTTTCCACTATTTTTGTTTTAGTCGTTAACAAAGATTTTTATTTGTAAATGCGTATAGATAAGTATTTGTGGAGTACCCGCTATTATAAGACCCGAAATATGGCCTCAGAAGCCTGTAAAAAAGGGCATGTTCGTATTAATGGAAAAGCAGTTAAACCTTCAAGAGAAGTTTATAAACTGGATGAAATTGTAGTACGTAAAAATCAAATTAATTATGAATTTGACGTTCTGGATATACCCCCCGGAAGGGTTAGCGCAAAACTTGTGGATATTTACAGAAAGGACACCACACCAAAGGAAGCATTTCAAAATACTGAACTATTGCGTTTGAGCAAAAACCATTACAGGGAAAAAGGACTTGGCAGACCAACTAAAAAGGAAAGACGGGACATAGACGATTATCTGGATGAAACTGAATAGAACTTATTGGGAAGAGCGATATGCTGCGAATAATCTGGGTTGGGATATTGGTACCGTATCTACCCCCCTGAAGGAGTATATTGATCAACTTGAAGATAAAAACCTTAAAATATTGATTCCAGGCGCCGGTAATGGTTATGAAGCAATTTATCTTCAGAAAAGCAGATTCACTAATGTATATATAATCGATCTTGCAAGGCAGCCTTTGGAAAAAATAAAAGCCGAAATTCCCGAAATTGAGGATAAGCACCTCATAAATGGCGATTTTTTTGATCTGGACCTAGAGGATTTTGACCTAATACTGGAACAAACTTTTTTTTGTGCTCTGAATCCAAAGTTGCGCGCAAACTACGTCCAAAAAATGCTTCAGCTTTTAAAGCAGGGCGGTAAACTTGCCGGACTTTTTTTTGATTTCCCGTTGGCACCAAATGGTCCGCCGTTTGGAGGTAGTGCAGAAGAGTACAGGGCATTATTTGATCCATTTTTCAAGATAAAAGTACTGGAGCGTGCAAACAACTCCATAACACCGAGAAAAGGTAAAGAACTGTTTTTTATCTTTGAAAAATAATTTAGTGCCATTATGCAAAATAAAATACTTTCCCACGTACAGATTCAACATAAGATAAGAAGGATTGCCTATCAGATCTATGAAACCAATGTATCTGAGAAAAAAATTATACTCGCAGGAATTGTGGGAGGAGGTCTAAATTTTGCAAAAAAATTACAGGCCGTATTGGAAGACATCACAACAGCAGAAATTGTATTGTGTAAAGTAATGATGGACAAAAAGAATCCTATTAAGAGCGGGGTTACCTTGTCTATTCCTGAAAGTGAATATATAAATAAATCGGTAGTCCTGGTAGATGACGTCCTGAAGACCGGAACTACCCTCATTTATGGCGTGCACCATCTTCTGAAAACGCCTCTAAAACAATTAAAAACGGCAGTTCTTGTAAACAGAAACCATAAAAAATATCCTGTTAAAGCAGATTTTAAAGGGATATCGCTATCCACCTCCTTGCAGGAACATGTTCAGGTAGAATTCAAGGCAAAAAATTATGCAGTTTACTTAGGGGAGTAAAGTTAGTATTTCGTCTTTTACCTCTTCAGGACGCCTTTTATCGCCAAGAACAGTGTAATTGGCGCGGGAATAAAAAACTCCTCTTTCAAAAATATGTTTCCCAATAAACTCAGGTAAAGCTTCATCCCCAAGGTGGGCAATCAATGGTCTGTGCTCTTTCTCTCTATGAAGCCTTTCTGTCAGAGAAGCAATAGTTAGTTTAATATAAAAAACCAACGGTGTTTTTTCAAGAATTGTATCCATATTTAGACCATAGCAAGGTGTTCCACCGCCTACTGCTATTACCAGATTGCGGTCATCATCAAGTATCTCTTTTAGCAGTTCGCTCTCTTTTTTCCTAAAGTACAGTTCACCTTTAGTTTCAAATATGTGAGCAATCTTTTCGTTTAACCTTGTCTCAATATAATCATCCAGATCTACGAATTCAACGTTTAATTCCTCTGCGAGCAGTTTGCCCACAGTTGTTTTTCCACTGCCCATATATCCTATCAGGACGACCTTCATTCTAATTCTTTTGGTAAAAATGTATTAATTATAAAGGAATTCAAAGAAAACTTAAATTAATCTTTAAATGGACTTGAAAAATTAATTAATGATAGTATATTTGCATCCGCTTACGCAACCTGATTCGGTTGCTCCGGCGGTTAAGCCCGCCAAAAAGACCTGGTAGCTCAGTTGGTAGAGCATCTCCCTTTTAAGGAGAGGGTCCTGGGTTCGAGCCCCAGCCAGGTCACTTACAAGCGCAAAACCCGCCAAAAATGGCGGGTTTTTTGATTTTGGAGTAGCATGGAGCTTGCTCTAATGCTGCGACAAAACAAATAACCTGCGTAAACGGAGTTTACGCGGTTTTGCATTTGCAACTCGGGACGGTTGGGTCAGACGAGCGACTTGTCCATAGAAGCCTTGGCGGAGCTGGAAGCGAGTCAACCCCAGCCAGGTCTCAACGTGAGATGGAAATCCTGACAACGCTGTCAGGATTTTTTTATGAAATAAAATTGGGACGAGAAGTTTGTGCCGTAGTTGGCGCGAAAGCGACATAATATGATAAGCCTCAGCCAGGTCTCTTTTAGATCACAAAGAATATTCAAAAAGCATTTAAATCGTTACTTAACAGGATTTTTCATTTTTCATACTTTCGTTTGATCTTATTTAAAATCATCAGTATCGATGTCTAATTCGGCACCTACTTAGCAATATCTAAAAATGAACACCAGGAGGGCGCTAAAATGCTGTATATGTAATTGTTACGAAAATATTTTTGTTTATAAAAAGAAACAAAAAGTGAAAATTTTATTTCTTTTACATCTCTTGTTTAGCTCTTAATTTTTCACATTTTGAAGCGGGGTATTCATCCAGTAATCATCAAAATTATCGGGTTTCACTATGGCTTGATCTTTGAAAATGGGGATGTCTTTTTTCATAAATAGGGTATCCTTTAGGACGCTACCATCAGACTTTATTTCCTGTACAAAAAACTCTCTGAACTGCCTGTAGGTTTCATATTGAGTGTCATTTAATAGATTGTTTTCCACATCTCTTAAACCTTTTAGTTCTATGCTTAACATATTAAATAGCTGAGGTCCTTTTCGGTTAGCAGCATTTAATTCGTAGGTCATATTTAAAAATTCACTTCTATCCATATCAGTGTATACCAACACAATATCCTTATCTATACTTATTTTTTCAATTTGAATTTTCTTTCCATAAAATTTAAAATTGTAATATTTTTTTTCTTTGGCATACAGTGTGTCAACCTCATTATTAAAAGTCAATAGAAAGCATTCGCAATTTTTATTAGCTACTGCTTCTTTCAGAATAAACTTTGGTGGCTTAATAACTTTAAAATTATTAGAAAACGAAATGTAATTCAAATACATTATATTATATATCCTCTTGTACTCCGTAATGACCTCAAAAATAATCTCATTGTTAATCCCATGCTTATCTTTCTCTTTATTTTCTGTTGTTCTTGATTTATCATACAACGAATATTCCATTTTATGAATTGCAAAATCCTTTTTGGCGATGTAAATCGTCCCTGTAATTCTATATTTCACTAGATTCTTACCGAAACTGATTTTGTACAGCATTTCATCTTCTAAGCGTATTTCATCTTCTTTTTTGAAAATATGATTGGAAATAAAATCCCGATCCATCACGTTGACAAAATCATAAGAATTGATTGCATGGTTTCTGATAGCATCATGTATTCGAAGAATGCTGAACTCATTCCCACCATAATTGAAGAGGTAGGCTTTATCTATATATTTTGTATAATTCTTATAATCATATTTAAAACTCCCCATACTATCTCGTTCAAAATCGTCATTGCTCTGGTAATCATATAGTCGCACTTTGGAGGTTGCATAATCGTTCTGTTCAAAACCAGAATCCACAACCTCCAAAATAGCTTCATTTAGGTTTACATATCTGGCTTTTTTAAGCTGATAATCCCTGTAGTATCCAATTACAGCATGTAACCGTCTGGGGTAGTTCGATGGAATGGAATGTATGGCCCTTCTCACAATTTGTTTTGCTCCAAGCCTTCTTCCACTCTTGTCTTTTCCTTCCACAATAGTTTCTTTTAAACCAATTACACCTGGATCCAAGAAAATCAAATTAAGTTTATCCTGTTCCAAAGTATCTATGGATATTTCCTTGGTCTGATATCCCATGGAGGACATTTCAAGCATATCTCCGATTTCTTTAAATTTCGTGGGAATTCTAAAGCTACCATCCATATTTGAAATAACACCCAAAGCTTTAGTTTTGATCCTTATAGTAGCAAACACAACAGGTTCATTAGTCTGGGAATCAAGGAGCCTGCCTTCTATGAAGTCCTTTTTTTGGGACCACACGGGACATGACCATAACAAAAAGATACCATAAAGTCTAATAAACCATATATAATTTTTCATGTTATTATTGAAATGGTCCTTCTCCTATTGCCATAAGAACAAGTTACTTAATACCTATTTTTTCGTGGTGATAATAAATACTCCTGGGGCGCTTCTAGCTCCATACAAACCGGCATCCGCTCCCTTTAGTAATTCGATGGACTTCAAATCAATCGGATTAATACTACTGATATTACTAACATAACTCCCATCGACAACAAACAAAGGTGTTTGATTTACACCTATATATCCTCTTACTACTATTGTACCAGTCCCCACATCTACAATTACACCAGTAAATTCTTGTTTTATTAACTGATAGATATTCTGATAATCGGTATAATTCATTTTACCAATACTCTGAAATACCTCCTTATCGAAAATATATCCATGTTTCATAAGAACTGACTTCTTAAGTAATTCATTATTTTTGGTGAATTTGAGATTAATTTCCTTCTGCCCATTATAGACTTCACTTTGTAAACCATGCTGTTCGGAATAGACACTAATAATGTCGGTCTCAATCGGTGCTCGCAGTTTATAAACGCCCTTTTTATTGGTGCGAACCCCAGTTATTAAAGAATCTGCAAAGATATAACCTTTCAGAATCGGCTTACCTTGTGCGTCGGTAACGGTTCCACTTATTTTAACCATTTTTATATTTCCGTTTTGGGCTTGTAATGAAGGTAGTGCTAGGGATATAATTAAGGTGAATGTTAAAAATGGGTTTTTCATAAAAAATGGCTTGGTGGAATATTTAATTAAGTTAGTCATTTAGTAGGTATTTACTGCTATAATATTTAGAAAATGAGCTATGTATCATGTATTCCGAAAGTAGTAAAGTATTTCAAAAGCAGGCTACTAGCTTGGAAAACTATTGATTTTCGGGATTTGCTTTTTGACCATGGGAGCGCTGGGTCGGGCGACCAAAGCGAACCAATTCCAGTCAGTTCAATTTTTAAGAAATCCAGTCTATAGATTCTGGCTGGAATTTTTCTTTTAAATCCTTTCCAAATTGATATGGGCTATTAAAAAGTTGCCCCCATTCTGTAATTATCTGAATTAAAAAAAACACTTATTAACCTATTAATTTGTGCTACAGGACGTTGCAGTCTAATATATTGCTAAGATTTCAAAAGTATTTTATTAACTTGTAGATATCAACCAGTGAAAAATACCCATGTTTGATTCGTATAAACACTTTCTAGAGACTCCGGGATATCACAAAATCATTGGAGAGGATTTCCTGATTGTTGAATTTAAATGTCCTATAAAAGAGGAACTCTTTGATGCGTGGTCAGAATGTCATAGTATTGTTTATGTATTAAACGGTCAGAAAAAATGGATTACCCCAACTAACGAATACCTGGTTAAGGAAGATCAGTCGATTTTTGTAAGAAAAGGTGCGTTCAAAAATCAACAGTACTTTGAACAGAGCTTTTGCGTGTTGATGTTTTTCATGAAGGATAATTTTATTAATAGATGCATGGAAAGCGATATCGGCAAAGAAATGTCTGCCTTACAAAAGGTAGAACACCCCGATTTTATATATCGAATCACCTTAAACGAAAGCTTGAGAGTACTTTATCACTCTTTTTTTTCTTACCTCAAACAACCACACAAAACCCCTCAGAAGATCATTGAATTAAAATTCCGGGAAATGTTGATGAATATTTGTTGGGACCCGGAAAATAAAGAGATAAAAAATGTACTATATACATTGGCAAAAAATTCGGGTGGCACTTTGGAGCAGGTGATGGAGGAGCAATATGTCTTTAATCTCAAGCTGGATGATTATGCCAGACTTTGCGGAAAAAGTACATCTTCTTTTAAAAGAGAATTTAAAAAGGCCTTTAATACCACTCCCGGTAAATGGTTGTTGACCAAACGGCTCAATCTGGCGCGCGAACTAATACTCACTACTAATTTTACTATGCAGCAAATATGTTATGACTGCGGTTTTGAAAGTGATTCTCATTTTGTTCGAAGTTTTAAGATTAAATATGGTGTTACGCCCAATCATTGGAGAAAGAATAAAATAAACGCCCTCCGTCTGCATAATGTTGAAAACAAAATCCATTAATGCTTCAGGACATTGAAACATTAATGGATAGGATAAATAACTATTTTAGATAAGCTGGCCTTCTTTTTGTGCTTTTTTCCATTTTATCCAGGCAGAATGTCCACTTTCTAAATTATGAACACCAGGCAAACCATTTTCCTGGGCATGAATAGCAGCCATATAAGACATTACACCTCCGGTACAGCAAAATAGAAATGGCCCACTGCCATTCAGCAATGATTCAGAAGTAGCATTTCTTTCATCTATTTGCTTTTTTACTTCTTCTAAAGGGATATTGATAGCTCCGGGGATACTTCCTTGACTTAGGATACCCTGAGGGGATCTTACATCGATAATGGTAAATAACCCCTTTGCAAGGATTTCATCTAATTTATCTGTAGTGACTTGTTCGACAACTTCTTTAGAGGCATGAAATTTTAAATTGACTTTTTCCATGATTATTGTTTTTATTTTGAAATAAATATTTTAACTAAATAGAGATTGTTTCTGCACCTTCCAGAATAAGCTGATGCAATGCTGGAGATCCAACTAATTCTATTCCATCAATCAGATCTCCAGGAGTATACCCCCTTACAGCTGAACAGGGAGGGCATACCAAAATTCTGCTTTTATTCTCCCTTACAGTTTCGATCATGTGTTTCATGGTTGGATCTTTTGGATTAAGGTGGGCATGTTCATATGCGCCTTTTCTAACCCAGTCCACACCTGAACTTACCAGAAATATGCTGACCTCTAAACCTGATTTAATGCCTCCATTGGCTATGCTCCATGCTACAGATGCTCTTTCGTCATCCATTCCTTTACTGATTAACACTACTACTTTTTTTGTTGTACTCATGATTTTTCTTTTTTATTAATAATGAGACAAAGTAAGCTTGTTCTGAATCGGCTGGGTTGCCTGTGAAGTTCAATAAATTGACTTAGTGGGTCATGGAGTTAATCCCAGCCAGATTATAATAAAGCACAAAACCCGCCAATATTGGCGGGTTCTTTTTTTTAAAGAAAAGCTATTCCTTCTTTAATAAGATTCTTTGTTAGATCTTAGGAGCGTCCATTTTCACAAATTCTACCCTTCTGTTATTTGCTTTACCTTCGGGTGAAGTATTGTCTGCAACCGGCACATCTTCTCCAAATCCTTTTGCAACCATCCTTTTACCATCAATACCCCGGGCAATTAATTCACTTACTACTGTATTTGCCCGCTGCTCAGATAAATCTATGTTGAACTGTGCATCACCATCACTATCTGTGTGTCCTTCAACACTGAAATTAATTTCCGGATGTTCCTTCATGAGTTTCACAATTTCATTAATGACCCCCATTGACTCAAGTTTTAAAGTTGCTTTTCCCGAATCAAATTTAATTCCATTGGTAACAATTTTCCCATCAGTTATAAAACGATCATAAAGTTTAACGGCTCCCTCAGCTATACGTATATTTCTTATCATAGTAGGATAATCTCCGGTCTGACCAAAATCGTACGTGCTCGCTTGAATACTTAAGGCAGTAGGATTGCCCGTTACGTTTGGGATCATAACAAGTCGGTCCTGGTCTATATATATTTTGAGTGCTCTTACATTGAACGAAATAGCTACATGCCGCCAGTGTGGATACGGTTTTTGTGATGCTTGCGGTAATTTACGCTGCATTTTACCCCCTTCATAAGAGGCTTCCTGATCATAACCCACTTCTATTGCATGTAGCCCATCTGGCCGTCTATTCGATTTTCCTTTATCCCATAAGTAAACCCTGTACTTGCTTGTCCTGCTGGACAAATACATATCAAACTCAATCGTGAATTTCTCCGGAAGGTAGTCACCTTCTTTTTTCATAAGTGGTCTAATCGTGGCCCCGGAATTTTCGATAGGAAATCGAATCACGTTTTCACCTGAAAACAAGGCATTTTCAACATAGCCATCAATTAAATCCCACTGCGATGGAAACTCACCATTTTGCTCACCTTCTAAATTATCTTCAAACAGTACGGTTTCGCCTGGTACAAAATCGTATTTAGACCAGGGCCTGGCGACTTGTTCATCTTTAGTTTCTTCAGTATTCTGTTGGTCTTCTTTAGTTTGTTTCTCTTCTGTTTGAGGTTCTTCTGCTTCACCTTCCAGTGCTTTATCAACCTCCTTTTCGACCTGCTTCTCGGCTTTCTTTTTTAGTTTCCCCAAGATCTGTGCTTCAGACACAGTCGGCATCTGAAGAAAAAAGCCAACAATCAGGAATAAAAATATATTTTTCATAATCTGCATGTATTAAGTTAATTTCTTTTAAGCTGCAGAACAAAACTATGAAGCAACATATAGGATGCCAATGATATAGGTCAGGAGGGATTAATATTACCGGTTTAATTTATTTTAAAGGTTGTAACCATTACTACTCTCCTTAAGTCAATAGCCAAAAAGTTTGGCCACTACTTACGCAAACTAAGCAGAAAAGCTAGCAAAAAGGAGCAACCCAATCGGTCGAAGGAACAAATTCCAATATTTCTTTTAAATGAAGAGGTTTTGCCTATAGTTCTTGGGTTGCGCCTTGCTCTATAGCAATGGGCTATGATTTTATCTTCTTCTCCAGCTGAATTTGCAGTTCACTTTTTTTCAATTGCGTATTGAACGTTTTCAATTCCACTTCCATAAAGTTTGTCAATCTCTTGTTGATACCATCTAAGCGATCATTAAAAATGACATAGACCTCGCGCTGCTGATCCGTGGGTTTAAAATCTACCCCGCTTCCTGTAATATCACTGGCAAGGGCACTTAACCTTCCGTAAAGTTTCATCGGTGCCCTGAACGCATCTTCCCGGGCCCCGGTAAGCTGAATATCGTAGAGTGTGCCTGCTATGGACTCTGACAAGGCCTGCAATTGTGTTGCTTTTTCAATATCGTCCTTTTTCTTCAATTTGGGTATTACCTCCGTAAGTTCCGAGCGAATTTCTTCAATATCATTGATCATGGTTACTGCTAAATTTATAGCATCGCGCAGTTCCAGCGAAAAAGCCACCTGTTGTTTAATTTCTTCAAGGGTTCCTTCGGTAGCAGGATCTTTTATGACTTCTACTTCCCTGATATATTCCTGCTCCCCAATAATCAGCTTCACTTTGTACATATCCGGAACTACTTTAGGACCGTATTGCCCGCGCATCAGGTCAAGGTCCCAGGTAACCAGAGGGCGCCATCCTTCACCGTTTAGCTGTACCCATGGCCTTCCGGGAGGAGGAGTCTGCAATTTTGGCTTATAGGTTGGTTCATAGCGCAGATCCCACATTACCCTGTTTACACCCTGTCTTTTAGTTCCTTCAAGGGTCCTTACAATTTCATTATTCTGTGTTATTATTTGTATTTCCACATTTTGATCTGTGCGGTCTTTCAAGTAATAATTAATGTCTGCACCATAGGCCGGGTTATCCCCCGAGTTCATACTTGGTCCGTCAGTTTTAATACTCTGCTGTTCCTGAAAACGATATGCCTGGCGCAGGCTAAAGAGATGCACTTCCTTATTCAGGGCATCCATATCAAATTCCCGGAGGGGTGAAATATTATCTAATATATAATACCCTCTTCCATAAGTACCAACTACCAGGTCATCAAAACGCTCCTGTATCTCCAGCCAATAAACTGGTGCCGGCGGAAGGTTGTTTTTTAGTCGCATCCAATTCTCCCCATCATTATGTGAAATGTAAAGGCCATTATCTACCCCCAGGTACAACATTCCCTGGCGCTTGGGGTCTTCCTTGATAACATGAGCAAAGCTGTGAACCGACTTAGGAACAGATCCACTGATGAATTTCCAGGTCTGACCATAGTCTTCTGTTTTGTAAGCATAAGGGTCAAAGTCCCCCATTTGGTGTAAATCTACCGTTATATAAGCTGTTCCCTTTGCATACACGGAAGGTTCAATATTGGCTATGGTTCCCCATTTGGGAAGATCGGGAATATTAGCGGTAAGGTTGGTCCAGTTTTGGCCACCATCTTTGGTGAGTTGCACCTGGCCATCATTACTGCCTGTCCAGATTAGCCCGGGTTCCAGTGTTGATTCTGCGATACTAAATAAAACAGAACCATCAAAAGTCATTAAGTTATCTACAGCGATACCGCCGGAACTTTGTTGGTGGGTCTTATCATTAAGTGTCAGATCCGGACTGATTACCTGCCAACTTTGACCATTATCATCACTTTTGTGTACAAACTGACTGCCTACATAAACCCTGTGTTTGGTATGCGGTGAAAATGCCAGAGGAAAATTCCAGTGCCAGCGGTATTTGAGTTTGCCGGGCTCCCACCCGTAACCGGCTTCCGGCCAAACCCGGACGTCTCTTGCATGGCCTGTTTTGGCATTGTAGCACTGTAAGCCCCCATCATAGCATCCAGACCATACAATGTCATTATCAAAAGGATCGGGCTGGGCAAAACCACTTTCGCAGCCCCCTACCCCTTTCCAAAGACCGAGTGGAATATAGCCTTGTCTGCTATTACTTGGCCCCTTGTATGAATAGCCATCCTGGCGATTACCATAAACATTATAGGGAATCTGGTCATCAACGGAAACATGGTACATCTGTGCAATGGGCAGGACCACGCGCTGATAACTTTTGCCATGGTTTAATGTAATACTGGCACAACCATCATGTGCCACCATCATGCGATCCGGGTTGCCCGGATCTAACCAAATATCGTGGTTATCGCCTCCGGCACTGTTACCTGCTTTTATGGTCTTACCGCCATCTTTGGAGACACAAAACTTTACACTTGCAAAATAGAGTTCATTAGGATCGCCGGGAGATACCGCCATTCTTGTATAATAAGGGGCGCGCTCCGCAATATCATGGTTCCGGGTCTGTAGTGTCCAGGTATTCCCAAAATCTTCTGATCGATACAAGGCAGGGCTATCGATCTCAAATAAGGCATATACAATATCCGGTTCCGAAGGTGAAATAGCCACCGCCGTTTTACCTACAGGATGCTCAGCACCACCGGGAAGTCCTTTTTCTGAAAGTGCCCCCCAGGATCCACCTCCGTCTACAGATCTATATACACCTCCTCCGGGTCCGCCACTACTCAATCCCCAGGTATTGATATGTACAGACCACATCCCCACTAGCAATCGGTCAGGGTTTTTTGGGTCCATGGCCAACTCAGCAGCCCCTGTACCTTCATCCACGAAGAATACCTGCTTCCAGGTCTTACCTCCATCGGTGGTTTTGTAAACTCCCCGTTCCTTTTGGGGGCCGTAAGTGTGTCCCAGAGCCGCGGCATATACAATGTCCGGATTGGACGGATGGACAATGATACGGCCAATCCTGCCCGTTTTTTTGAGGCCCATATTTCTCCACGTCTTGCCGCCATCTTCAGATTTATAAATACCATCACCCATGGCATGCGCCGGTCGTATAACAAAGGTCTCCCCTGTCCCCACCCAAATAATATCAGGGTTAGTTGGTGTAACAGCAATAGAACCAATGGAAGATACATCCTGGGTATCAAAAACCGGATCCCAGTTGAGCCCGCCATCCGTGGTTTTCCATAGTCCACCCGATGCGGCACCAATATAATTGATCATGGGATCACCGGGAACCCCTGCAATGGCAATTGCCCTGTTACCTTCAGGGCCTATAAACCGAAATTTAAGGTTATGGAATACGGAAGAATCTACCTGAGAAAAAGTTGTAAATGAAACAATGAAAAAGAATAAAATAAAGGGTAGTTTGGTTTTCATAGAATTATGGTTGGTGTTAATCTAATGCAGGGGTTACTAATATAGCCAAGATTAATGGAATAGTAAGGTTTTTTTAATTTTGGACTACCGCAGAAGCGATTCTAATCCGAACATACATTCACAATATTTTCACTTCAAGGAACTAGAGTTGTCAGCATTAGCAATCCAAACAAAGATAATTTCAATTTAAAGGATATAACGCCACTTTACCTGAGCGTAATTTCTATTACGGTATCAATAGCTTCTTTTTTATCCCCCGGTATTGTAAGTTGCAATTCTCGCTTTTTTAATCTGAAATTTACCGGTGTTTTATCTTTAAAAAAAGTTGCTTTTTTAATTTTCAGGTCAAAATCGGGAATAACTAACTCATTGCCCGCTTCTTCCAAAACATGCAGATATAATTTATCCCCTCTTCGGGTTGAAACTATATTGCCATCAGGCATGCCCAATCCTTGTCTTGTTGCATAAATGGTCTCACCATAAACAGCTAACCAGGCTCCCATGGCTTTTAAAATATCTTTATGCTCTTTTTGGACTTTGCCATTTGGCATAGGCCCTACATTTAAAAGAAAATTGGCATTGTTTCCTGCCGCTTTTACCAGGTACCTGATAAGTTCCGGCACAGATTTATGCTTATCATCCTGTAAATTAAAGCCCCATGATTGGTTAATGGTTTCGCAGGTTTCTAATGGCAGCTGTCCAATATCAGCCCCTCCGAAACCGGTAGTATTCTTACCCGGAAGGTCTTTTTCGAACATTTGAAAATCCTCGCCCTCAAAAGGAAGTTCATGGTGGTTATTGCCAATCAATAACTTCGAATCAATATCGTGAATCATTTTATAGGTCCTTTCCAAATCCCAATCAATTCCCTCTATTCTAAATTCAACAGCTTTGTGCCAATCTTCTTTTTCAGGGGCCTGATCCCACCAACCATCGAACCAAAACCCGGCTATGTCATAATTTTCAGCAAGTTCTTTTATTTGAGCATTCTGGTAATCTAAGTAAGCACTCCATTCCCCGGCTTCTGGTCTTCCTGTTTTCCTGCCGGTCCAACCACGGGGAAAATAGTCCGGGTGGTGCCAATCTAACTGTGAATAGTATGCAAATAATTTTATCCCCTGCTTTTGGCACTCCTGTTCCAGCATCCTGAAAATATCTTTCCCATAAGGTGTGGCCTTAACAATGTTATAATCTGAAACTTTGGAATCGTACATCGCAAAGCCATCATGATGCTTAGTAGTAATGGTAATATATTTCATCCCGGCATTTTTGGCCATATCTACAATTTCCCGAGCATCAAAATCAATGGGATTAAAAAAAATAGGTAAGAGCTCATAGCGATCTATGGGTATATCCTGATTTTGCATCACCCATTCGGCATCACCAAGATTACTATAAACCCCCCAGTGAATAAACAAGCCAAATTTAGCATCCTGAAACCATGTCCGGGCTTCCAGATTCTCTTTAGTAGGTGTATATTTCTCTTGTGAAATTATTGTATGAGTGACTAGGGCCAGAGATAACAGGACAACTAATTTTTTCATGATCCAAATATTTAAAATTGATTTTCTTTAAGTCAGAATAAAACTATAAACCTCCATAGAGGATGCCTATGATAAATGTCAGGCCGCATGAATATAACCAGGTTAGCTTTTGCATTAAAATTTGTAACCTTATCACTATTATAAATCGATTAAAACGGGGCTCAGATAATAGAAAACAAAAGAAAGTATAGCAAAAGAGTAGCCATCAGTCGAATGAATTAAATTGAAGCAACAAAATCCAATACTTCTTTTAATTAAACATTTTTAGTGTTTTCAATATGGGAGAGCTGGATCTGCTGACCGACTGGCACAAAATAGTGTTAACAATGTGGAATGAAGTTGGGAGGGAGCCTATCCCATCCAAGTCGATAGAAAGCAATAGAAAAGGCACCGTTTCTGGTGCCTTTATTTCATTAGTAATACGATGTGCTAATTTACCAAACCGGCAACAAATTGAGCCTTGTGAGACTTGGACTGCCTAAAAATACTTTTCAAGGATCTCAAGTAACTTTTAATGCTAAAAGATTCGAAATCGAAACTCATAAAGACCTTATATTCTGTATTTTCTTGGGACACCAAGCCATTCCTTATCTCAAAATCAAGATACTTTAAATGGGCGTTCGTATCCCGACTCCTGTCATTATAAACAAAACTATTATGCGCATTCCCCAGATAAAACCTAATCGTTGTATAACATCCTGGATCAAGGACAAGACTTGTTGGGTTCCTAACATAAAACTCAGTGTCAATTCCCTTGGAATTAAATTCCACTTTATTTGGGAATCCAGACTGCATATGTTCTTTTCCATTATCGTCAATTACTGAGAATTTGGACACATTCAGCGCCATTTTCGAGATTCCAAGCTCCTTTGCTCTTTTGTTCACAAGGATCAATTTTCTGGACTCCATTCCTGAACTTTCCCATAACTCAAACCCAGTGAATGAGAAAGGATTCGTATGAAACATTGTTGGATAATATACTATTTCATTCATAATTGCAATTTTTAAAAATACAAGACAAAATTCCATACGCAATGAAGCATAGAAAACAAGTATATTTTCCATTTTCTATGCTATTTTAACCCTGAAATTGCATTTCCAAAGGGCGGCCAATACAAGTGTCCCTTTCAAATAAATAAAGATACTATCCCCGGCAATCAT
>CP070778.1:77284-125634 GCA_020346245.1 Flavobacteriaceae bacterium
AAGTATGCCCCTACAGCTGTAATTGCTGCTGTTATTCTACCCATAGTAAGTTTGGTTTATATCAAGAAACCTTAAAAAATGGTCGAAAATCCGTGAAAAATAGTCAATTTCTAGGACTTTTTACCCAAAAAGTCAAAATTTGAAGATTTTAGTCTACCCCATAAAAAAACTCCCAATCAATTATAAGTGGGAGTTTAAAATTTCAGCTAGGTATACTATACTGCTTCTTCTTCTGTCTTATCAATAAGAACCTGCCCTCGGTAATACAATTTACCTTCGTGCCAATGCGCTCTGTGATAAAGGTGCAATTCTCCTGTTGTTGGATCCTTTGCAAGAGTAGGCGAAACCGCCTTATAATGAGTTCTTCTTTTATCTCTTCTTGTTCTGGATATTTTCCTTTTAGGATGTGCCATATTGAAATCTATTTATCCGTTAGTAATTTTTTTAATACCTCCCATCTGGGATCTATATTATTCTTGTCTTTCTTATTCTCTTTTGGTCGCAATTCTTCAAGCTTTTCTAGTGCTTCTGAATTTAATGTCCCGTCTAAAACACCGGGGTGAATACGTTTGGAAGGCACTGACAATACTATCATTTCGTAAATGTATTGTGCAATGTTAACCTGATGTTCCCCGTGTGGAAGAATGAGTATTTCATCATCCTCGTCGTTATAGCTTTCCCCAAACTTTACCAAAAGTTTTAAAGAAGCTTCTGTTTTCTGATCGAAAGGTTCGTTAGTAAGATCACAATGCAGATTAACTATCCCCTTTGTATTCATTTCAAACTCCAGAACAGTAGCCATTTTTTCCAAAACGATGTTCAGCCCAATTGCTGCATCATTAAATTCATGGTAATCAAAAGATTCAAAGAACGTATTATCTATTTGATATTCAAACTTGTGTTTCCCTTGTTTTAATCCTGCAAAAGGAATACTGTATTCCTTATTCTTCATGACGATATACACTAGTTTAAGGCGTGCAAAGATACCTTTTTTTTCTAAAACCCCAATTAAAATAAAAATATATTTCCCAAGCAATATGCCATGAGTAAATGGGAGTATATTCCTA
This sequence comes from Flavobacteriaceae bacterium, assembly GCA_020346245.1. GTDB lineage: Bacteria > Bacteroidota > Bacteroidia > Flavobacteriales > Flavobacteriaceae > Eudoraea. The sequence continues at coordinate 78,352 of CP070778.1, forward strand.
TTATCAACGCTTCATTTTTTGTTTTTGCAACGGGTTTTTCATGAGCTTTTGATACTCTTTCCTTTTCCTGAATATATTTATAGCCATAAAAACGGCCTCTTTAAAAGATGCCTGATCCGCCTCTCCTTTACCCGCTATTTCATACGCTGTGCCATGATCAGGAGATGTTCGCACTTTTGACAACCCAGCTGTAAAGTTCACCCCCTTACCAAAGGAGAGCGTTTTGAAGGGAATTAAACCCTGATCATGATAAGCTGCAAGAATTGCGTCAAAGCTACTATATCCATCAGATCCAAAAAAACTATCTGCTGCATACGGGCCGAAAACCAAATGACCCTCATTTGATAATTCACGAATAACCGGCTTTAATACTTCATCATCCTCCTTACCAATAACGCCGTTGTCTCCACTGTGGGGATTAATGCCCAAAAGGGCAATCTTTGGTTTTTGTATACCAAAATCCATTTTTAGGGTATTTTCCATAATCCGGATTTTATTCCGAATAAGTTCAGGTGTTATGGCCTTGGGAGCATCCTTAACGGCCAGATGATCTGTGAGTAGTCCAATTCTAAGATTCTCCGTGACCATGAACATTAAACTTTCTCCTTCCAATTCACTTGCCAGGTAGTCCGTATGACCGGGAAAGTTAAATTCCTCGGTTTGTATATTTTTTTTATTGATCGGAGCCGTTACCAGTACATCTATCTCATTATTTTTTAAAGCCTTAACTGCGGCCCGAAGCGATTTTAAGGCATAAGCGCCACTTTCTTCAGTTGCTTGTCCATAGCTAATCTTTGGGTTATCGTGCCATGCATTTACTACATTGACTTTTCCAGCTATGGCTTTCTTAACGTCCTTGATACCGTTGTAGTTAATATCAATCCTCAGATCGTTCTTCAATTTTGAAATGGTCTTGTTTGAAGCAAAGATAATAGGGGTGCAAAAATCTGTCATTCTGGAATCTCTAAAGGTTTTCAGGGCAACTTCGCCTCCAATACCATTTAAATCCCCAATGGAAATCCCAACCCTAATTTTTGCCAAATCATCCATGTTATCAAACTCTTTATTTTTACTTTTACAAAGCAAAACTACTTATTTTAAACGATACATGTTTACAGGAATAATTGAAACTTTAGGCAAAATTCACAGATTGCGAAAAGAAGGAGGGAATCTTCACATAACAGTTAGCTCTCCTATAACGGCCGAATTAAAAATAGACCAAAGTGTATCGCACAATGGTGTATGCCTGACCGTAGTAGAAAAGGACACTCCATATTACACAGTTACAGCTATTGATGAAACATTGCAAAAGACAAATCTTTCAGAATTAAAAGAGGGTCAGGTAATAAACCTGGAACGTGCCATGGTCATGGGTTCCAGATTAGATGGTCACCTTGTCCAGGGCCATGTAGATCAAACAGCTGTTTGTAGAAAAATAATCAGCAATAATGGTAGCTGGCTGTTCTCTTTTGAGTACGATCGAAAACTCAATAATATTACCATAGAAAAGGGATCTATCACTGTAGACGGGGTAAGCCTAACAGTCGTTAATTCTGAAAAAAATGCCTTTAGTGTTGCAATTATTCCCTATACCTATGAGCATACCAGATTTAAAGAATATGAAATTGGAAGTATCGTCAACCTGGAATTTGATGTAATTGGCAAGTACGTTTCGCGTTATCTGGAATTACAATCCTGATCGTAAAATATTTTTAAAACTCCGTTGCCCATTTAAATTCTTACCTTAAACTTTAGACCTTAATAAATATTTTGCGCCTGTACATTGCATAAGCCAGCAGCAGATAGAAGGAAACTACTGTTAATGCATACAGGAGTGAAGACAACTCTAGCGACATAAAATCATGAACGTAAATATTCTGAAATAACCACTCATGAAGTGTTGTTTGCCCATTAATTTTTATCGAATAGAAGATTTTGGTGATAAAGCTTGATAAAAAATAAACGGTAATTGCATTAGAACCTGCATACCGGAAAATACTGCCGAACTTAAGCCCCTTAATATCCGTCAAATAATAAATCAAAGCCAAAAATATATTAGCCCAACCTGCAGTAACCAATACAAAACTGCTACTCCAAAGCGCTTTATTTATAGGAAACACAAGGTCCCATAGCTGCCCTACAACTACTAAAACAGCTCCCATGCCTAATAACAGTAATTCTTTTTTAGTTCTTTTTGACAAAAGTATTAGCCCGGTAAAAACGCCCATTAAAGAAGTAGCTATGGATGGCAGGGTGCTTAATAATCCTTCTGGGTCATAATCCTCTTTGTACATATGGGTGCCTATTACATTCAGGTCTATGTAATTAGCCCAGTTATTCGGCGCTCTGTCAAATGTTGGCTCCATTCCATTTATAGGAATAAATCCCATCCATATCCAATACCCAAGAACTATTGCTATACAAATACCAAGAAGAGTTTTCCAGTTAAAATTTATAAACAAAATTGCCGTAACAAAGAATACTATGCCTATACGCTGTAAAACACCAGGAAAACGGATACTTTCGAAATCCTTAATAAAGGGAAAATGGATTATAAATGCTCCAAGAAAAAGACCCAAACCTATTAACTTCAAGGACCTTATCGTTATTTTCTTGTACGTAGCCGAGCTCGTTGTTTTATTGCTATATGCAAATGCTATGGAGGTTCCTACTATAAAAAGAAAAAACGGAAAAACAAGATCTGTAGGCGTATAGCCATGCCATTCGGCATGTAAAAAAGGGGCATAAACATTGGACCAGGTTCCCGGTGTGTTTACCAAAATCATAAGGACTATGGTAAGGCCTCGAAAAATATCAACAGAGATAATTCGCTCTTTCACCATTCTATAAAATATTTTCCTTCATACGGTTCCAGGTGCGAGCTAATAAAATTCCGGAAACAATCGCCAGTAATGTTAGAATGGAAGCCAGTTTAATTTCTCCATAAATCCAGTAGCCTGTGGCAAACATGCAGGTATAAATAAGCACGCAACCCAAAACCATAGCCGAAATACCCTGCGGAACACTCCACTTTTCTTCAGGATTTGCAATTTCAATCCCATCTGAATTTGCATCCTTTATAACTTTCTTCCAGCCGGGGCCTCCGGGTTGAATCTTTTTATAGAAATCTCTTAGTACCGATTTGGATTCGGGCTGAGTCATAAAAGTAGCCGTCAACCATATTATAGTAGTTACTAAAACAACAAAAATATACTCAGTCCAATCCGGGAACACCCCTGTTTCTGCAGCAAATAAGAATGGTCCCAATGCCGTAAGCTTAAGAACAATAGATATTATCCCCGAAGCAAACATTGCAGTAATCTCACTCCATGCATTTATGCGCCACCAGAACCAGCGCAATATGAAAATTAACCCTGTACCGGCGCCAAAAACCAACAATACTTCAAATAATTGAAGTGCATTTTGGAGTAATAATGCAAGAAGAGCACTAAATACCATTAGTGCCACAGTGGACAATCTACCCACTGCTACTAATCGTTTTTCTGAAGCGTTTGGATTTATCTGTTGCTTATAAAAATCATAGACAATATAAGACGAGCCCCAGTTTAACTGAGTAGAAATTGTACTCATATAGGCCGCAACTAAGGAGGCCAAAACCAAGCCCAGAAGTCCGCTTGGTAATTTGGTTAGCATTGCGGAATATGCTAAATCGTGTCCTAATTTATCTTCAGTCATGTTTGGGAATGCTTCATGAATACTGGCTATATCCGGATAAACCACTAATGAAGCTAAAGCCACAAGAATCCATGGCCAGGGCCGCAATGCATAATGCATAATATTAAAGAAAAAGGTTGCGCCAATGGCATGGTTTTCATTTTTGGCAGCCAGCATTCTTTGTGCAATATATCCTCCACCGCCAGGTTCTGCCCCCGGATACCATGAACTCCACCATTGTACTGCAAGGGGTATAATTAAAAGAGTTATTAGTGCCTGTCTGTTACTAAAATCGGGTAGTATATTCAGCTTATCTTTGACATTTTCGTCTGCCATTATTGCCTCAATCCCTCCTACTTCAGGTAGATTTACCAAATAATAAGCGGCACCGATAGCACCTCCCATTGCAACAAAAAACAGTAAAAAATCTGTGTAAACAACACCTTTAAACCCCCCTAATGCACTAAAAGTCACTGTAATTAAACCGGCACTTATAACGGTCTGCCAAGGTTCCAGACCTAGCATTATTCCTCCAATTTTAATAGCTGCCAGTGTGACCGCAGACATGGTGATTACGTTAAAAATAACCCCAAGGTAAACTGCACGAAACTTTCTTAAAAATCTTGCCGGAGCTCCTCCATAGCGTATCTCATAAAATTCGAGATCTGTATTTACATTAGATTTTCTCCAAAGCTTGGCGTAAACAAATACGGTCAACAAACCGGTAATTAGAAACGCCCACCAGACCCAATTCCCTGAAACGCCATTTGTCCTTACAATATCTGTAACCAGGTTTGGCGTATCTGTGGAAAATGTAGTTGCCACCATAGATAGACCCAATAGCCACCAGGGCATAGTCCTGCCCGATAAGAAAAACTCTGATGTATTCTTTCCGGATTTCTTGGATACAAAAATCCCGATACCAAGAACAATTGAGAAAAATACAATTATAAACGAATAGTCTAGCGTGCTTAGTTCCATAGTTTGGTTTTGGTCTTGGCATAAAGATATTATTTTTTAGGATACATTTGTTTTTTGTTCAATAAACCAACGAATCACATTAACATCCAATATTGGAAATTACGATCACCACCTGGATATTGGCTTTTTCTGCTTCCGTAATCTTGGGGATCTCTAAGGCGGGACTTAAAGGTATTGCCATTATTATTGTAACCCTTATGGCTCTAGCCTTCGGAGCCAAAGAATCCACAGGTCTTATTGTTCCGCTCCTTTTGGTGGGCGATGTTTTTGCAGTGATTTACTATAACAGGCATGCACAATGGAATTATATTTTTCGCTTCCTGCCATGGATGGTTTTTGGCATTTTAATAGGGGTACTGATTGGAAATAACCTTCCGGAAAAGACTTTTAAATTTGGAATGTCTGCCATTATTCTGGCAAGTGTAATACTTATGTACTGGTGGGATTTGCGTAAATCAAAATCGGTCCCATCACATTGGGCTTTTGGAGGTTTTATGGGTGTAATGGCAGGAATTACCACTATGATAGGCAATTTAGCCGGAGCATTTTCAAATATCTATTTTTTAGCCATGCGACTGCCTAAAAATGTGTTTATTGGTACAGCGGCCTGGCTATTCCTGATTGTAAATGCCATTAAACTACCTTTTCACATTTTTGTTTGGAAAACTATTAGCTGGGAAACATTGCTGATAGATTTAAAGCTCATCCCAGGAATCATGTTGGGATTATTTATTGGTGTACGACTCGTAAAAGTTATCCGTGAAAAATTTTACAGAAAATTGATCCTTATTTTAACTGCCATAGGGGCTATCCTCATTCTGTTTCAGTAAATGCTAATTTTGCAAGAACAGGGAAATGATCTGAAGGATATCTCAAATCTTTCGAATCACTTAAAATGCCATATTTAAGTAGCTGGAATCCAGTTTTGGAAATGAAAATATAATCTATCCTCTTGGTTATGGGCTCTGAAAAATTAAACCCATTAAATGTCCCCTGAGGGCCAAAAGCTTTATTTCCGGCGAGGAGATGGCTATCCTGCATAGCACTGGAGAGCAATAAAATACTGGGGTGATCTGGTTCCAGGTTAAGGTCGCCAGTTAGTACAACAGGTAAATCCTGCTTATTTAATTCTCGAATTCTTTCCATTATAAGAAATACACTTTCTTTTCTGGCCACTTCTCCAATGTGGTCAAAATGCGTGTTAAATACCCAAAAGCTTTGAGAACTACTTTTGACCCTAAATAACCCATAAGTACAAACTCGCTTAATGGCAGCATCCCATCCTTTCGAAGGCAATTCGAGTGTTTCAGAAAGCCAGAAGGTGTTTTCTTCAAGCAATTCTAACTTTTCAGTATTATAAAAAATTGCAGAAAACTCGCCATTTTTAAGTCCGTCCTCCCGTCCTTTTCCAAGATAATTATAGCCGGGCATTCCTTTCTTTATTTCTTCCAACTGATGCAGCAACCCTTCCTGGATGCCAAAAACCTCAGGTTCGTGAAAGTTGAGTTGACCGATTAAAAAGTCCTTTCTGTTATCCCAGCGGTTCAGGCTATCAGAAGCAACATCCAACCTAATATTATAAGAAACAACGGTTAAGTTCTGTGCATTTAAATTTAGTGCTATAAATAGAAACAGCATCAGGGTTATAAGGTTTCTTTGTTTCATAGATTAACTATTTATTGCAAATATGGACTCGTGAAATTCAACTTTCTCAGGCCGTTTTGTACATCTTCATTATTCATGAATAAATTCCATAACAGACCAGACCGGTGGTTCTCTATCATTACTGGTATGGGTCCCTGGTCTATAGCCAGGTATCTGGGTACATACCAATTGTACTCATTACTATAGGCATCATAAGGCCCGTATATTCCTATAAGTGAATCCTGTTTCGTATACAATTGTCTTAAAAAATCAATACTTTGTTCCGGGGTATATGGCATTGAAGACAAGGCCGCTGTGGGTGAAATAACTCCGAGGTCATTTGTTGGCTGATGTGCTGCATAACCGGTCATCGAATAACTCGAGGTTAACCCCCATTGATTTTTTCCATATCCCTCAAAATTCAAGGGATTGTCCACACAATACGCAAAATGGATTAACGCATGATTGGTATTTAATTTCCAATAATCAGCAAATTGGTCTTGCAGGCCTTTAGGATCCAATCCTAAGTAAGAATAATGTGCCCAAAACAAAGGACCTACCGGCTGATTGCTAAACTCATAATGGTCTAATTCCGTTTCCAATCCATAATAGGTAGTATCATTAAGAATAGCTCCTGCCCTGGCCCATCCGTTCTCATATACTTCTTTCTCTATTCCATGGGTTGGTGATGCTGCAGCCAAAATATAAAGGATAAGACATTCATTGTAACCTCCAATCGGGAAGTTCATTTCCCAGTCATATTGAGGGCTCCAATGCCAATAAAGGACCTGTTCTCCTCCCCTGGTATACCAATCCCATTCAACTTCTTCCCATAGTTTGGTTATCCTTGTTGCCAGTTCTTTTTCCTCTGGTTCAGAATCATTCAGATACTCCTTAACGGTAAGCAAACCCTGCACCAAAAAGGCCGTTTCAACCAGGTCGCCCCCGTTATCAGCGGGACTAAAAGGATAAACCGTACCATCGGGATTTAACCAATGTGGCCAGGCGCCATGAAAGCGATCGGCATTTTCCAGGAAACCAATGATCTTTGTATATCGTTCAATAGCTTCGTCCCTGCTTATAAAACCGCGCTCAACACCCACAAGAATGGCCATTAATCCAAATCCGGATCCGCCAGATGTTATAATATCCTTTGAATGGTTAGGATATTTATTGTCTGTATGAAGACGTTCCCGGGCAAGTCCAGAAACAGGTTCTGCACCGTTCCAGAAATAATTAAATGCCTGTTTCTGGACCATATCTAACAATTCTGCATCTGTAAAGGATGTTTCATCCTCAATGGCAGTCTTGTTATTGTTGTCCTCAATAGGTTTCTGATTGTTACAGCTTAGAAAAAAGAATGTGCAAAGCATGATCAAGGTCCAAGGAGTAAAGAATTTATTTATCATGCTTTGCTTTTGTGAATTTTCATTACAAAAGGTACGAAACATTTTTTAGTATTCTGCCTGATAGAAAGCCTTTAAAAAGAATGTGCAAATGACTTTTTTTGTTTACCTTGTATTTCCTAATTTATTAGCAAAAAATAATCATATCAATTATAGAAAGAGAAATAATGAAATTTAATTTAGCTGAGAAACTTGCCATAGTAAAAGCCATTGATGAGGTTATTCTGGTGGATGGAAAAGTCAGTCAAAGTGAAATTGACTTCCTGACCCAATTAATGGATATTCTAAAATTTGACCGGGTTCTGATAGAAGAAGCGAGGAAAATAACAGCTAAAGAGTGCATGCAAGTACTGAAAGCCATGCCGGAGAATAAAAAACATGCGCTGGGAGTAATGTTGAGCGAGATGGCTAATGCCGACGGGGAATTTAGCGAAGATGAATACCGCCTTGTTTTTAATATACTGCTGGAAGCAGGCATAGATATTGATTCTGCCCTTGATTAAGTAAGTGGGTTATTTTAATCTATAGCAAAGAACAAAATTTAAAAATCCGACCTTACAAAAAAGTCGGATTTTTTTATTCCAAAAAACTTCCGGGAACCTAATGCCCACAAAATGTGGGAAACATTCCTAAAATTCTTTTGTCAGATCAGCTGTGTCATACCATTCCGCCTGATGTGTAATTTTGCCTTCATCATTAAAAAAGTAGACCGCATAATATTTTAATCTGGAGTCTTTTCCCGTTTCGGCATTTACCGATTTCCAAAGGCCGTACACGCGTACATCTCCATTGGGTTTTTGATCCTCTCCCAAGCCAGCAAAATATTGTGCGTCGGTTAATTCTTTGTTGTTATACGCTTTCATAAACCCTTTCATTGCCTCTTCCCAGGTAGCTCTGGGCAAGGAGTCGCTCCCCACGCTAGGTGGTGACCAGATAAAGTCATCGGTAACATATTGTCCAAAGTTAAGGGAGTCATTGTTAGAAAATGCCTCCAAAAAGGCCTTAGTGGTTTCTACATTCTTATGGAATATTACCATATTTGGATCTGGCATTGGCTCCTTTGGTTCCTGTACTTTTTCCTGGCAACTTGCCAGAAGTACAATAGCAGTAAATAAAAAAATAGTTTTTTTCATGTGTTTCAATTAAATGGTTAATAGTTAGAATTAAATCTTCCTGCAAAGGAATATACTTCAAGAATATAACCTATAAAGGCACAATCATAACCAAATTGGATGAACCCCCTCCTTTATTGTCCGAATGCAGTATTTTTTTTATCTGGTAGACTAATCCGCCTTAAATTTCACCATCCTTGATTTTGGCAGGTTAGCCAATAAGAGAAACCATCCAACAAAACTTTGGTTCTCAAAAATACTTTAGTAATTTCATAAAGATTCACATTCTTTAGATCAACTTAAAATATAAAATATACCATGAAATTATTTAGAGGTTTCAGGCAGCAATTGATACATGAAAAGAACCTAAAAAAATACCTGCTTTATGCCATTGGTGAAATTTTACTGGTAATGATCGGGATTTTACTTGCTTTTCAGGTAGATAACTGGAATGAAGACAGAGAGAAAAAAATTGAAGAGATAAGAACTTATGAGAATATCAGGGAACAAATACTTGGGGATAAAAGGAATATTCAGGGTCAAATAAATTATAACAGAAAATACATGGCTCAATTTGAATATGGCCTAAAGATCATTATGGAAAATGATCGCACACAATTGGATACACTGGCATCCATAATTCCCAATCTTACCCAGTATTCCGATTTTGATCGTGAAGGTAACATTTATGAGACTCTGGTAAACAGCGGGAAAATACAATTATTGCGCAATCAAAGCATAGTCAATAGGATTAGACTTCTGGAACAACGCTATAATTACGTTAACCGAATGGAGAATGTTAGTTACGATATTATGATAGGTTACGTAGCACCGGGAATAAATCCTGTTATGAATTTTTCTACCGCTGAAATTATTAAACCAGAACGAATTTTTTCCTATGAGTTTCAAAATCTTATATTTTTATTAATAGAGGTTATGAAAGAAAAGGAAAATACTTACTTAATTGCAATAGATGAAATTGATAGAACCCTTGAATTAATTGATATAGAGCTTAAGGATAACTAGATATCCAAAAACGTCAAAATATACTTACAGATTTGTAAAAAAAGTGAAGCCTGATAAACTCCCCTTCTACTGAAAATTATTTTGGAATCTGCCTTTTAAATGGTTGTATTTGTTTGTAGGTAAGTGACCTCCACAGCCATTCCAATGGTCCGAACCTATAATATTTTAGCCATATAGGGCTAATTATCAATTGAAAAATCCATATTGAAATCACTACATAATACAGCTCATAGCGCTGTAATTTTCCAAACATAGAGAATCCTATTCCTGTGAAAATTATTGCACAAATAACCGAGTGCATAATATAGTTGGTAAGCGCCATACGACCCACAGCGGCCAGTGACTTTCTTAAAAACCCAAGGATATTTAATTTGCAAAAAATCATAACAAGGCCAATATGACCAAAGGAAACTGCTATTCGCCCTATGGCATATGTGAGTCCCGCCTTATGGAATGAGAGAACAGAGAAATTATCATTTAGAATAAGCATGGTCTCGTAGTAATTTATAGAAAGACCAACCCCATAACCAATAAGTGACATAATTAAGTAGGATTTATAGCTAAGCTCTGCCGTGATTACTCTTAATTTATACAGGGCTATTCCCAATAACATCATGGCCAGTATGTCCCAGGGATTATAATCATAATTAAAAGTAGTTTGCATAAATCTGTTTACTGGGGCAAGGAACAAGACAATATCAAAATAACCCTTGTGCATGCTCGCTGTATCTTCCTTTACTTTTTCTTCAGAAGTTTTCATCTCAGATACTAATGCTTCCCACGCCTCTTTCCCCTTTTTTATATCTTCAGGAATATCTGCGGTATTTTCATAGGACTGTGCCATGATGTATTGCTCCTGATGTTTCATGTCTTTAGAATAACTATAACTTGCTAATGCAACTCCAATCAGTGTAAGGGCGGCCGCAGCCACAATCAACTTTTTGGGAGAAGTCTCTCTAAATGGAAATAAAAACAGACCATAGAGGCCGTAGGCAAATAAGATGTCACCCGTCCATAAGATCAGATACCCGTGGATAACTCCAAATATGAGTAACCAAATGGTTCTTCGATAATAAATATCAGCAACTTCAAGACCGCCTCCTTTATTTATCATTCTTGAGGTCATTAGAACCATTCCCACACCAAATAGCATGGAGAACATTGCTCTCATAGTGCCTTCAAAAAACATGTTGTTCATAACCCATACATAAAGGTTATAACCTTCATAGCCTCCTTGTATAGTGGGATCTACATAGGCCCAAAAAACCAGGCCAAAACCCGTAATATTCATTAATAAAATTCCCAGAAGGGCAACACCTCTTAAGACATCAAGAGATTTAATACGTTCGGCACCCGTAACAGGTCCAAGTTGGTTGGTTGTTATATTCATATCATTTGGTTTGGTTGGTTTAAAAAAGATCTCCCTGAAAATAGAAAGCCCAGGTTAATGTGTGGCGGTAAGATAACCTTTCTTGTATAAACCATTTCTATTTGGAAGAAATTTGTTATTTAACGCGGATGCGGTTTATTATATTTCTCTCAAATTTCTTATCATCCTCCAGGATTTTATAAAAAGAGGTAATATACTCTCGCGCGATAGTTAACTGATCCGGGTTCCGAAAGTAAGTTTTCAAACTATCAATTGTGGCAAAAATTCGTTCTTTTTGATCAAGGTAGGTCTGGCGTACCATTTGAAATACTTCTTCATCCCTCATATACCCTTTATAAGCCCGCTGTGTAACCTGATCTATTTGTGCAGGTATGTTCTGGATATTAGACACGGTTGCGTAATGCGTATTCACCAGCCCCGACATGTCAAAATCGTAAGGAACGGAAATAATCTTATCATCAATAAACAAAAGCCGTTGATTGTGTTGAACTCTTGTAGAATAGTCCGTGTTTCCTATCATGTATTCAAAAAATGCATTTTCTACGGCAAAAATAGCATCATGCTGTAAGGGGTGGATAGCCCTTTTAATCTGCTTTCCATTTACGCGCTCTGCTACATTATCAATATCCTCAATTAAAAAGCCCTGGACCTGGTGTTCCTTTATTCGTTGTCCTCGCTCTTCAATAAATTCAAGGTTCACCAATCTGGTTTTGAAATGATAGGGTGAAATTACTTCATATAGCTTATAGGCCAAATATTCCTTTAAAACATAGTCATTTCCATTTCTTCCCTCCAGGCATGGAAGCACAACCTTGAGTTTTTTGTTTCCCTGAAAAAGTGTCCCTTTTGCATCAGATTTCTTTAGTTTAATGCGCAACGGAACATAATAACAGTTATTACGCCTGAAATTTCCACGGGCTCTCAGTTTTATATCAATGGAATCCCATAGTTTTTGTGCGTCCTTGTACCAAAGTTTAGAAGTTATATAGGTGCTGTCATTGGTTTGTGTTCTAAGGTTTTTGGTAGAGAATTTTAGTCTTATAGACAATTCTTCCTGATCTTTGAACAACACCGTTGTCTCTGTAGAACCCGCACTAATCGCTTCCTGGGCTAACAAAAAATGACCAAAATATAAATTAAGAAGAAGAAGGATAAATGTTGCTTGGCTTTTCATACTGCTATTTTCGGCCTTCTTAAATATAATCAATTAAATTTCAACGTACTATGGTTTCTGTCCTTCTCAACATCTTGTTTCCAACTCCGCTTTGTGAACAAAAGAACGTTTTTCATATATTCAGAAGAAATTCTGTATACAAAAATTATAATTGTTAACTTTCGAAACTAAGACAACCTAAAAAACCAACATTATGAGATTTCTGTTTTTTTATCTCTGTTTTGCCTTTCTTTTATTAGGGTGCAAAACTGAAGCAGACAATTCTGCAAACCTAGCTTTCGAAGCAAATTCTAAAACTGTATTGGCCAATTTACAAGGGTTTCAAAATGAAAATTTGGATTATTCGGTGTATTCAAAAGACTTTTCATTAATGGAAACTACTATTGGAGCAGAAAAAGAGTCCATTACACTTGATGAAATGATGGCCTCCGACAAGGAAATGTGGGAAACTTTCGATTTTAAAATGTTAACCGATCCACCCGTTTTATTACCTGGTGTAAATCCGGATACTAAAAAGCCGGACGGTTCAGTTCGGCATTACAGCACATGGGAAGTCACACTTCCTGCAACAGATTCTACAGAAGGGAAAACCGGAGTTATTAAATTATATGAGTCTTTCGATTTTGACGCGGATGGTAAAATTTTAACGCAGCAGATCTACGGAGATTTCACAGGGTTGATGATGCATCTGATGGGCAATAATTAATTTTATCAAATTTAAGGACCTATACAAGCCTTCATTGTTTTATGAGGGCTTATTTTTTAATCCAAAAACCATCCAACTAAATGAAAAACTTCCCAAATGCCCTTGTCATTATGATTGGGTTTATCCTATTTGCGGCAATATTAACCTATATCATTCCCCAGGGCGAATACCAAAGGGTAATTAATCCGGAAACCAATCAGCTTAGCGTTGTAAACGATTCCTATCAGGAGATAGATGCACCTTCTGTTTCCCTGTGGGATACTTTTATGTCCATTCCGGAAGGGTTTATCAATAGAGCCGATTTAATTGCACTTATACTTTTAATTGGAGGTAGTTTTTATGTCATAGAAAGAACTGGTGCTTTAAAAGACGGCATTGAATTTCTAACGATGCTCTTGCAGGGAAAGGAAGAAATAGCTTTGATCGTAGTCTCCCTTGCTTTTCTTACCGGAGGCGCATTAAGCGGATTGCAGGAGGAAATTATTGCTATGACTCCTGTGCTTTTATATTTATCATCCAGACTGGGCTACAATTCTTTTGTGGCAGTTGCCATCAGTTATGGATCTGCAATATTGGGAGCCTCATTTAGTCCTATTAACCCATTTGCCGTGGTTATCGCACAAAAAGAGACAGGCCTGGAGTTTTTATCTGGCAGTGGGTTCCGTTTAGTAGTTATGGTGATAGCATTTTGCATATGGATGTTTATGGTAATCAGATATGCCAATAAAAATAAGGTTGTTAGTGAAGAAGAGCACATTTTTGAAAAAAAGAACCTGAATACAAGAAGTGCAATAATTTTGGGGTTGGTAGCAATAGCATTTATTATTTTAATTATTGGTATCCTGCAATACAATTGGGGTTTTAATGAAATGTCTGCAGAGTTTTTTATACTGGCCCTGGTGGTAGGCTTAATAGGAAAACTAGGGGTAAATGGCACAAGTCTGGCCTATATTGACGGTTTTAAAGCCATGATTTTTGCCTCAATGATCGTTGGCTTATCAAGCAGTATTTCTATAATCCTTGAACGAGGGATGATTATAGACAGTATTATTTATGGCCTCTTTACTCCTATGCAGTATCTTCCCAAAAGCTTGTCGGCCATTTCTATGATGGTATCACAATCGCTTCTGCATTTTGTAGTGCCAAGCTATTCCGGTCAGGCCGTTTTAACTATGCCCATATTGGCTCCTTTGTCTGATCTCATAGGAATTTCCAGGCAGGTATGTGTTTTGGCCTATCAATATGGTGCCGTAATGACGGATCTGATTATCCCTACCAACGGAGGTTTGATGGCTGTACTTGCCATTGCCGGGATCTCTTTTGACAAATGGTTTAAATTTGCTTTAAAACTTATTTCGGTGATAATGATAATCAGCGCGATAGCCCTGGTGGCTGGCATCTCTCTAGGTCTGTAACTTTTCAAAAGCAAATGCATTTTTAGGGGATTATCATATAATTCTGTTTTATATCATGGAACAGAAATAAAGCCAATAGCAATATGTCCGGGTTCAGGCATAAAATTTTTACGCTAAGGATTTTAGTATTTAATGTCCAATAAATCTGGCCAGTTCCAGTGTAACCCTTATTTTTACTCATTCATCAAATCAAAATCGAAACAAAGTCATGAAAAAAGCGTATTTACTTTTAGTTTTTACATTCCTAATTTTTAAATCCGGAAGTGCTCAAATTAGCGGTAGTTTAATGCAGTATCCGGATGTGTCTGACACTCATGTTACATTCATTTATGGGGATGATGTATGGGTTTCCCCAAAGTCCGGGGGTAAAGCCAGCAGATTAAGTTCTCCCGAAGGGTCTGAAAGTTATCCTAGATTTTCTCCGGATGGTACTAAAATTGCCTATACCGCTAACTATCATGGAAATAGCGATATTTATCTTATCAATACAGATGGTGGTATTCCCAAACGGCTCACCTATCATGGGATGTTTGACAGGGTCCTTGGGTGGACCCCAGACGGGAAGCATGTGTTGTTTTCATCTTCACGGGAAAGTGGGCGGCAAAGCTTTAGTCAATTTTATACTATTTCAATAGCCGGAGGGTCTCCTGAAAAATTACCAATCCCTTATGGTGAATTTGCTTCATTTTCGCCGGATGGAAATAAAATAGCCTACACGGACAAATCGCGTGTACACAGAAATTGGAAAAGGTACCGTGGTGGCCGCGCGGCAGATATTATGGTATTTGATCTCAATACGTTTGCGACAGAAAATATAACCAATAACAGTGCAAATGATGAATTGCCAATGTGGAATGGAGAAGCAATTTATTACATGTCCGATAAGGGTCCAAATAAACGAAATAACTTGTGGAAATATGATCTGGCGGGCAGAACCCATACCCAGCTAACCAATTTTAAAGATTTTGACATTACTTTCCCGGAAAGCAGTTCCTCTGATATTATTTTTGAAGCAGGTGGAAAATTATTTTTATACAATTTAACTTCGGCCACCACAGCCGAATTAAACATTGAGATAATATCAGATCAAAGGGGACTCATCCCTGAACAAAAGAATGTTGCTTCTTTTATACAAAATTCAACCTTATCGCCAGACGGCAACAGGCTTGTAGTTCAGGCCAGGGGTGAATTATTTAGTTTACCTGCAACAGAAGGTTTTGTTGCAAATATTTCTGCTACCTCGGGTAGTGCCGAACGCAAACCTGCCTGGTCACCTGATGGGAATTCTGTGGCTTGCTGGAGTGACGCATCCGGTGAATATCAATTAATTATATATGATATGACCGGCAACAAGCAGCCAAAAACTATCACAAATTTTACGAGTGGCTTCAATTATTCCATCTATTGGTCTCCCGACAGTAAGAAAATTGTCTATGTAGATCAATCTATGACCATAAATTTTATTGATATTAATACGGCCGAGGTAACGCAAGTGGATAAAGGTAAAAGAATGTTCGAAGGTGCTTTACGGAATTTTAGCGTAACATGGTCCCCGGATAGCAAATGGATTGCCTATTCCAGAAGAAATGATAATATGGCCACTACTGCCATATTTTTATATGACACAGAAAACAAGAAAGTATCTCAGCTTACCTCGGGTTATTATACGGATTTTTCTCCGGCTTTCAGCGCAGATGGCAAACACCTTTTCTTTGCCACCAATAGAACCTTCCAGCCGGTATATTCAGATCTGGATAATACTTTTATCTATCCAAACACCAGCAAAATAGCCGTAGGAACCTTGAGCAAATCAGAAAAATCTTTACTATCTGTAAAAAATGACGAGGTAGAAACACCTGAAAAGGATGAGGAGAAAGAAGACGATAAGAAGGGAAAAAAAGATAAAAAAGGTGGTAAAAAAGATAAAGAAGCTAAAAAAGAAATTGAAACTACCATAATTGATATTGATGGATTTGAAAGTCGGGTAGAAATGTTAGACATTGCCCCGGGTAATATAGGTGATCTAACGGCTGTGGAAGGTAAGCTTTTATTTATGAGATACCCCAACTCAGGATCCCCTGAAGGTGTTGAACAGTCACTTGATTATTATGATTTTAAGGAAAGGGAAGTAAAAACGATTCTCCCTAAAGTAAACAATTTTGACGTTTCTGCAGATGGTAAAAAAGTATTGGTTACTCAAGATCAGAAACTGGCAGTAACTGATATTAAAGCTGATCAGAAAATTGAGAAAACAGTCCCTACGAAAAATATGATCATGAATGTGGTTCCTAAAGAAGAGTGGAAGCAGTTATTTAACGATGTATGGCGATTTGAGCGCGACTATTTCTACGATCCAAATATGCATGGGGTAGACTGGAATAAAATGAAAACCCAATATGGGCAGTTAGTAGATCAGGCTAGTTCTCGAAGGGATATAAATATTATTATTGGCGATCTTATTGCCGAATTAAATGCGTCTCATACCTATAACGGAGGTGGTGATTTAGCCCGGCGTAAAAGAATGAATATTGGTTATTTGGGTGCTGATTTTAGCCTTGAAAACGGACATTACAGAATAAAAAAAATAATCTCGGGTGCCCCCTGGGATGTTGAAGTACGTTCACCATTAGAAAAACCGGGTGTAGACATAAAAGAAGGTGATTACATTCTGGCGGTAAATGGCCAGTCAATAGATCCAACAAAACCAATTTTTGCCTCATTTCAGGGATTGGCTGATGTAGCTGTACAAATCACAGTTAACAGCAGTCCGTCACTTACAGGTTCTAAAAAGATTATTGTAAAACCAATGCGCTCCGAAACCAGGTTACGACATTTATCCTGGATAGAGAGTAATCGCCAGCGTGTAGACAGGGAAACCAATGGCAAAATTGGATACGTCTATGTACGCAGTACCGGGCGAGATGGACAAAATGAATTGGTTAGGCAATTTTATGCCCAGATGGATAAAGAAGGGATGATAATAGATGAACGTTTCAATAGCGGCGGACAAATCCCTGACAGGTTCATTGAATTATTAGATCGCAAACCTTTGGCATTTTGGGCGGTTAGAGATGGTAGCGACTGGTCATGGCCCCCTGCCGGTAATTTTGGGGCAAAAGTAATGCTCATCAATGGTTTTAGTGGTTCTGGTGGAGATGCCTTTCCGGATTATTTTAAAAAGAGAGGTCTTGGACCACTTATTGGAACCCGTACATGGGGCGGTTTGATTGGAATTACCGGGGCTCCTAATCTAATAGACAATGGAATAATTACTGTACCTACTTTTAGAATGTACGACCCGGATGGAGCCTGGTTCAAAGAAGGGCACGGCGTAGATGCAGATATTGAAGTTGTGGAAGATTTTCAAAAATTGGCTAATGGTACAGATGTGCAACTTGAGGCTGGTATCAAAGAAGTTATGAAATTACTAAACAGTAATAACAGCTTTAAAAAGCCTGCCAGACCAGCTTATGAAAACCGCAATTAGTGGTAATATTAATCCTTGGCAAAGCTAGAATCTGGAACTTGCACAAACTAAATAAGGCGGGTTAAACTTATATTTTTGAGACAAGGAGAATTTAACCCGTCTCAGGTGATTGATTTTATATTGTCAACTAGCATTCTAAAAAGACTGTGGCATTTGTTGTTGCCAGAGTTTGTAGTAGACGCCTTTGCTTTTGTATAGATCACTATGTGAACCTTGTTCCATTACTTTGCCTCTGGTCAATACCACTATCTTGTGAGCCTTTAAAACTGTACTCAACCTGTGGGCTATAAGCACGACAGTTTTGTTGGTCTCATTGAAGCTTTCTACCGCTTTCCGGACATAGCTTTCCGAACTACTGTCCAGAGCGGATGTTGCCTCATCCAAAACTAACACCTCCGGTTCTTTGTACAGGGCCCTTGCAATGGCAATGCGTTGTTTTTCGCCACCAGAAAGGGTAGCTCCATTTTCTCCCAGGTAGGTGTAAAAACCATTTGGGAGATTCTCAATAAAATTCAAAATACCAATTCTTTTACAAATTTGAATAATCCTTTGCATTTCAGGTGCTATTAAACCAACTGCAATATTTTCTATGACATTGCCTGCGAATAAATCTATTTTCTGTGGAACTACAGAAATAATGTTCCTGAGACTATTATTATCAGCGTGTTTTAAATCAATTTCCCCTATGGAAATAGTTCCTTTTTGAATGGGGTACAGATTGTGCAATAACGATATGAGTGTAGATTTTCCAGAGCCACTTTCCCCAACTATGGCTGTAGTCTTACCCCTGGGAATAACTAAATTTAATTTTTTAAAAACCTCAACCCGGGTTCCATATCTGAAGGTGACATCTTTGAAATGTATGTCACCAAGGTTTTCTCTTTTTATATGAATCCTGTTTTCATCTTCCTCCCTTTCCAGATCCATTATCTCAAATAAGCGCTCAGCTGCAATCAGAGCATTCTGTATTTCCCTGTTAGATCCGATAAGACTGGCTACTGGTCCTGTAAAATAGCCTACAATTGCATAAAAAGACATGAGTTCTCCCGGTGTGATATCTCGATTTATGACAAAGTAAGAACCACTCCACAAAAGAACAATGGTAAACAATCTGGAAATGGAACCACTGCTTGTAGAGGAAAATACAGCATTCAATGCTGAGCCATAAGCTGTTTTTAATAAACTTATAAATTTGGTTTCCGTCTTTATATTGGCAAAGCTTTCCAGTCCAAAACGTTTTATGGTCCCAACGGCATTAAGCGATTCTACCAGCTGGCTTTCCAATTCAGCAGATTTTTCCATAATCTTTCGTTCGGTTTTTTTGTTTAATGTGTTTACTATAAAATAAACCACGGTATAAACGGGAACAACGATTAACATAATTAATGCCAGTTTCCAGTAGAACGAAAACATAATGCTAAAGGAAAAGAAAATTATAAGCACATTTACGGTTAGATTTAGGGAAACCCCATTTATAAAAGTTCTGATTTTAACCGCATCATTAATTCGCGATATAATTTCCCCTACACGCATGTTGTCAAAGAATTGCTGGGGAAGTTTTAAAAGATGTTTGTAATAGCCAAGAATCAGACGAACATCAATTTGCTGTCCCGATTTTATCAAAAAAATATCCTTAAATACTCCTATAAGCAATTGTAAAACCAGCAAAATGAGCATAATGACTCCCAAAAGATTTAATAACCTGGTATTGCCCCCTATAAAAACGAAATCGGTTAATTTTTGAATATAGATAGCGGTAGAAAAACCCAGAAGTGTATACACTACGGCTCCGGCAAAGGCCTGTAGGAGTACCCACTTATGAGGTTTTAGAAGAAACCAGAAGCGCTTGTAAACAGAGACTTTTTCATTGCCTTTGGAAAAATTCTCATCAGGTTGAAGGAGCACCAAAACCCCTGTCCATTCTTTTTGAAACTCTTTATGCATCTTTTTTTGGAGCTTACCATAGGAAGGATCCATGATAGTAATATGCTGTTTATTCACTTCATAGATTACAATATAATGATGCAATATTTCTTTCACTACTACATGTGCTATTGCCGGCTTGGGTATTTTATAAAGGCTATCAAAATCTCCCCTTACACCTTTGGCGTTAAAGCCTAATTTTTGAGCGGCTTCCAGAAGACCTAAAACGTTAGTCCCCTTTTTATCCGTACCTGCAAATTGCCTTATTCTGGCTAATGGCATTTGAAGTTTATAGTATGAGGCAATTGATGCTAAACAGGCCGCTCCGCAATCTGTGATATCGTGCTGTTTAATCGTAATTCTTGCCATAAGGTTCCACTTTAGTTAACAAGATAAAGGATGAGGCTGCAGCCTCACTGCAAATTGACCTTTATTGCAATAAAGAAACCACCTCGTATAAGAGGTGGTCCTTTTATTTTTACGAAGCAGATATAACTATCCTGCTAACAGTAAAAATAGGGGATACGTTTTAGTATAAATTCCCTTATTTCAGCGCCTGTATTACGCCCATTATTATAATCACCGTTTGTGCCCCCATTAATAGTGTGAAGATCCATTGTTTTTAACTCTGTTATAATCATAATTTCTATTTTTCTAATTAAACATATACTCCTGACTCCCATTGCGCAACTGGATGTCCTTATAAGCTAAGATCATTACATTCACTGCATAAACTCCTCATAGTGCATGATAATTTATAGGCCTGCCAAGGCAGGCAGGATATTGTTAAGGCTATGAAATAAACAAGCGTATATAAACCCGTATTTAATCCTTATATAGCCATTGATAGATGCGAATATTAATTGAGGAAAAGTAAGTAATGGAAAAAGCAGGAATTTAGCAGGCGTTAATTCTGCAAAATCTACATGGAGGGATACAAAAACTATTATAGATAAATAATAGATCCATCTGAAATTTGCATCCCAAAAATTTGAAAAATATGTGGCGTATCTTTTGGATATGAAATAAGTGAACAAGGCAATTAGCATTGAAATGATTACTCTGACCCATAAATGTTCTTCAATATCTAAATGTCCCACTCCGTAACCCAATCTGGAGATAAAAACATAGGAAAGCAACAAAATGGAAATTGACAAATATTTGGGTTTAAAGACTAGTGACAATCTAAATATAGTTTCCTCCAGAATTGGTCCGAAAATCACAGCATATAATACAAAATTCAAGGGTGACATAATCTCCCTGATTTTGGCTGCAGGAGGGCAGTCTAAATCAATCCATGTGGTCACTGCAATAACCCATACTATGAGGAAGAATAAATGTATCAAATAAAATATGAGAATGGATCTGAAATTCTTTTTCACATTGTAAGACCTCGTCAGATCGTTATCCGGTTTCCTTAGGAAATTTACTATTATTTTTAATTTACGGACTACAATTTCTTTAAAAGAGATTTTGCTTGGATTATTCATAGAGAGAAGATTATAATAGCGTAATGATTTAATAAATTCATCTGATTTTAAAAGAAATGGTAGGTTAAAGGCGAATAGGGTTAAATTGTAAAAAGTCACTCCAAAAGGCAGGAGTGACTTTAAAAGTTCGCAGATCCTGGTTAACCATGTACAAGGCCAAAAAACCAATCCACAATATCACCAAAGGTCTGAACACCATGCCTGATATGATCACCAACTGCATGACCAAAACCATAGTCACTTTTGGTGCCGCCATTGATTACGGTTACTTCGTATATTCCTAAATGTTCTAATTCCATGTTTTTTACATTTAAATTGTTATTTAATTCAACTTTTTTAGTGCTCTTCCACACCATTAATTCCATCCCAAAATCCATGGGCAAAATCGAGACCTCTCCCCGCCATATCGCCGGCCATAAAAGCCAGGAGTTCATACCAGGCAGGCCTATAACCACCCGCTGTATTTTTTAATTCTTTTTTATCTAAATTTCTCATACTATTTGTGATTTCATTCAATTAGAATAATTCTGTTCCATTTTTAAAACCCTTCCACCAGGCAGATATCGATCTGCCTACAACTATGGTCGCGTCTGTAATAAACCTCGGTGGAGCCCCTGCAAAGCCTCCCTGAACATTATTTAATTCATGCAAACTCAATTCTTTTAAATTTTCCATCTTTTTTAATTTTTGTTACACATTAAGTTAATAACCCTCCATTGCGCACCTGGAAGATCTGTTATTGGCTAATATCAAGACTTTCACCGCATACCACCTGCATACAGAATTAAAATAATTGGTGTGCAAAAGAATTATTGGCCGGATTTAACCAATCGTTCATTTTGTCATAAAGCAATTCAAATAATGTGCGCCTGCTTAACTTAAAATTGGCGCTAAGGGTCATCCCTTTTTTTAGATTTCCCCTAAATCCGTTTTTTAGCAAGAGGTGTTTTTGGTCCAGGCTGCAACGTACTTTAAACACAGATTGATCTTGTAAAAATTCAATGTCTTTTCCAATCTCAATTACTTTTCCAGTTGCAAGGCCCCATTGGCTGTAGTCATATGCATCTATCTGAAATTTAGCAGATTGATTTTCCTGGATAAGACCGATATTTGCAGGGCTTACATAGCATTCAACAAGCAGGTCGGTATTCGGAGATATTAGAGCCAGTATGGTCCCCGCTGTAACAAAGCTTCCGGTTTCCGGTTGCATTACATTAAGTAAGGTTCCGCTCACGGGGGAAGTAACCACAAACCTGCTTTTGCTTTCCACGAGTTGATCATGCTTTGTTTGCAACTCTTGAAGGTTGCTGTTGTACTGTGATAGTTCTGCCTGCCATGAATTCTGTTGCCGATTTCTGTGTTGGTATATTTCAGATCGCGCCAGGTCGTATTCAAATTTGTGATTGTCGTAATCTGCACTTGCAATTACCCCTTTTTCATATAACAGACTATACCGTTCAAAATCGCGTTTTCTCTTTTGAAGTCGAATCTGAAGCTCGTCCAGTTTTTGATGATATAGAAGGTAACTTTTCTGATATCTGGGAGAAATGATCTCCGAAAGGTTTAATTTCCTTCCCGCTGCAAGCAAGGCCAGATCATTAATATAGGAACGTGTCTCCCGGGTTTGAAAGTCAGAAAAGTGCAGTTTTTGTTCTATCCCCTGATCATTCAGGATTAAAAGTGTATCGCCTTTAACTACCTCCTTATTGTTTAGAAGGCCATTGTAAACTACCTTTCCGGCGGAAATGACCTTTATTTGTACACGCTCCATATTGGGTTTAATAATCCCCCTGGCCTGGGAAATGACATCTATTTTTACAAAGGGCAGCGCTATAAATGTCCCTATAAGAAAGAGCAGAATGATAAGATATATAACTTTGCTCCTGGTGCTGTGTCTAAACTGATGTACTTCAGCGGTGTTTTCTAGGATCTCCCTGGGAAATACCTGTTTCATAATTCCATTATGCTACAAAGTGAACCCTGCTTAGGGTATGGTGTTGGCAAAACAATATATCCCCATCAACTGCAAAGTAGGTGCAAAATGTCCGGGAGTTTCAATGAAAACTGCTGAGGCCAGGGAAACCATAAAAAGCTTATGGTTTTTATATAACCTCCTTTTTGGAATAGTCCATACATTTAGGCAATTATTAGTTTGGTATAAAATGTTGCCGGAAATCTGCTTATCCGACAAGACTGTATAAATAATAGGAACATTTCAACCACATTTAACAAGTAATAGCAAATTTTGAAAAAAGATCATTAAATAAAGTAGTAATGGCCTTAAAAACTAATCCTGAAAGCCCTCAAAAACAAGATTCTATCTGGGAATCAGAAACAGATCATCATGCCCATTCGTCTGAATGGCTGGGTGCTGTAGTGAGATACCTTCTATTATTTGGGCGGAAAGATTTTGATGCTATTTTTGTTAAAAAAGAAAGAAAGAAAAACTACGTAATCGGGACAGTTATAAAACTAGCTCTCTTCTTCCTTTTCATTTATCTTGTTTTTCGATTTGTAGAATAGAAAATAGGTGTCGCAACAACACCTGTAATACTCCTGGCGGCCACAAATTCTTTCCGTCTTAAATGCAATGAAATTATAGCCTGAACAGTTTGCACCAATTAAAAATTCTATCCAAACTGATACTAGTCATAGAATTAGGATTCAGGTATTTGTACCTTTTTTGATTCAAATAAAAGGACTGCCAATGGAATCAAAAATTTACGATATCAAAGATGGTCCTAAAGACGGGAAAAAAGTATTTAGGAAATTAAGAACTTGCTCACGTACCTTCTTCTATATTTTAAATCGGGAGTTTGGACATCCCAGAGAACTGGAAGAACGGGCAGCTGATGTGTTGGCTGGCGGCATTATGCAGAAAGGTCATCAATGTGGAATGCTTTGGGGAGCTTCTTTAGCCATAGGTGCAGAAGCATATCGAATCTGTAAAAATAAAAATCAGGCAATTAGTGTTGCGGTTACTGCTACACAAGACGTTATGAGGTCTTTTTCAAATAGAGAACATACCATAAACTGCAGTGATATAACAAGATGCGACTTTTCAAGCAATTTGAGTTTCGCAAAGTATTTTTTCTCCGGACGGTTCTTACATTGTTTTGAACTTGCGGAACAATGGGCTCCTGAAGCTGTGAAAGCCGCATATGACAGTTTATCCAATAAAGAAACTGTATCACAAGAAGAATGTTTGAGTTGTGCTACAGAAGTTGCGAGAAAAATGGGTGCCAGTGAAGAAGAAATGATCATGGTTGCAGGTTTTGCAGGTGGACTAGGTTTGAGCGGTGCTGCATGTGGTGCGCTGAGTGCTGCCATTTGGATGAAATCTCTTCAATGGTGTAAGGAAGAAACCAAAAAATCCCCATTAAAAAACTCCGGGTCAAAAAAAACCTTAAACACTTTCTATCAAACAACAGATTCGAAAATATTGTGTTCCGATATAACAGGAGAACAGTTTACGAACATAAATAATCACACAAAATTTATCAAAAAAGGAGGTTGTGCCAGACTTATTGATACTCTTGCTGAAGCATAAATACACAACTGTATTAGCCTCTACTAATTATAGCATCCCGGTTATATAAAAATCAAACCTTTACAGTAAACAAGTGCCGATGCTCAAATTCTTTCGCCGAATCCGACAGTAACTTCTAACTCAAAGGGGTAAATAATATAAGAAGAATATGTGCCTGAAAGTCCTTTTATCTAACTAATCTACGGGGATATTAGGTATATTTACTCACATATAACATGAAGGCATTACTTATAACAATGAGAAAGAAATTCGCCATACTAATCCTGATCGGAATTTTGTTTCCCCTAACATATGGCTGCGCAGTTAAATGGACCGATGTAATACGTTATGTAAAGGTGGCGCAGAATGAGTTCAGGGAGACCGTTGATTTTAAAATACAGAAAGATCTCATATTCGTGCCGGTTATTATTCATGGAAGGGAATATTGTTTTTTATTTGATTCAGGTGCACCATTCAGTATATCTAACCAGCTGCAGAATGATTATGCTCACAAAATAGTCAGCAAGGGAAATATCATAGACAGTGACCATAATAGAAAGGAAGTTAACTGGGCACAAATTGACTTCATTAAAATAGGTTAGGAATCGTTTACAAACCAAACTGCATTTATCGGGGATTATAATGAAAACCCATTATTGCGATGTTTGGAAATAGATGGCATTATTGGAGAACCTGTTATCTTTACTCGTGAGATTACATTAAAAGACTGGGTAGGTATAAATAGTAAACACCTTAAAATGTAATGCTGCAAATAGGAAAAACTGTCTCGGTGGGGAATAAATCACTGTCGAGGTTTTCGATAACAATAGATTGGAATAATCGAAATCTTTATTTATGAGCAAACGAGAGTATCCCGGAAACCTATAGTTCCCCCGGATTTAAATTAGGCTATTCATCCGATAAAGGCATTTATGTTCAGTCTGTAATAGAAAATTCAATCGCCTATAAAAAAGGAGTCAGGCCCAAGATGAAAGTAGCAAAAATTGACAACCTGGATTTTGAAAAAGGCAATGATTTTTGCGATTATGTAGGTCATGAACTTGGAGATAAAATCTTTTTACAATTAATTGATTCAAAGGGGGAAAAACTGGAATATCAAATTGAAAAGACAATTCTTAATAATGATTAATACAACAATGGTTATAAGTAATTCGCCAAAGGCAGACTGGCTTTAAAAGTTAAGTGCTAACCCGCGTAACTACTCCTAATATAGACGTTGTGTGTCATTGAATAAAACTTTGTGTGAAACGGTCTAAGTTAATACTTACAATAATTGTAATTGCGCAGTTCTGCTGCATATCGCTTTGGTTTGCAGGGAATGGTGTAATGAGTGATTTTATGGTCGTTTTCAGCCTTAAAAGCAGCGCATTGGGTCACTTAACATCGGCCGTGCAATTCGGATTTATTCTGGGCACACTAATCTTCGCCATTTTAACTATTGCGGACCGTTTCTCACCATCAAAAGTCTTCTTTAGCTGTGCCTTACTCGGCTCCCTGTTCAATGCACTGGTAATATGGGAAGGAAACAGTTTAGCCAGCATCCTTTTGCTTCGTTTTCTTACAGGTTTCTTTCTGGCGGGCATATATCCGGTAGGGATGAAAATAGCTGCGGACTATTACGATAAAGGACTGGGTAAATCACTTAGTTTTATAGTTGGGGCCTTGGTAGTAGGCACTGCATTTCCCCATTTAGCAAAGGGAATGACTGATGGGTATCAATGGAAATATGTGCTGCTCTTAAGTTCATCTCTTTCGGTATTTGGTGGTTTATTGATGTTTACTGCGGTTCCCGATGGGCCCTACCGAAAACCCGGAAAAAAATTAGATCTGTCCGCTTTTTTCAGCGTATTTCGCAAACCGAAATTTCGCTCTGCGGCCTTCGGCTATTTTGCCCACATGTGGGAGGTATATGCCTTTTGGGCATTTGTCCCTGTCATCTTAAAGACATATAACATACTACATTCTCAGGCTATATTTAATATCCCCTTATGGTCATTTTTGATTATAGGAATAGGTGGGTTGGGCTCTGTGCTATGCGGATATCTAGCACAAACCGCAGGAACGAAACAAATGGCATACATGGCATTACTCTTGTCATGCATATGCTGTCTCGTTTCTCCACTAATGTTTACGACAACATCTGAGAGCCTGTTTATTGGGTTTCTTCTTTTTTGGGGAATGGTTGTTATTGCAGACTCCCCACTTTTCTCAACGCTGGTGGCTCAGAATGCCCCTGCGGAAATTACTGGTACCGCTCTAACGATAGTAAACAGTATTGGTTTTGCAATAACAATAATTAGTATACAACTGTTGAATGTTTTACAGGATTCCATGAATGCAACCTATATTTATATGCTACTGGCATTAGGGCCAATTTTAGGTTTGATTGCATTGTATGAAAAGAAAAAAATAATTGCCCCCAACAAAACCTGAAATGCATTAAAAAGCATTAAATTCAAAGCTTCTAACTCAGACGTAATGAATGTCCAAAATCTTATAATCGGGGCCGGCCCTGCCGGTTTAGCAGTCGCAGGGCGTTTTAGAAAAGCGGGGTTGGATTTTGAGATACTGGAGCAAACCAATAAAATTGCGTCTAAGTGGCATAATCATTACGACAGGCTGCTGTTGCATACGGTTAAATCATTATCGAGCCTGCCCTATCAGGATTTTCCTGTAGATTATCCGCAATATATTCCCAGACAACAATTGGTCAACTACTATGAAAATTATGCCAAACATTTTGACATTAATCCGCATTTTAATTGCAAGGTAACCGCTGTTTCAAAGAGAAATGGTTTATGGCAAATAAAATGTGCCAACCAAAAAACATTTGAAGCTAAAAATGTAATTATTGCCACCGGATTAAACAGAATTCCGAATATTCCCAACTGGAAAGGAAAGAACATTTTTGAGGGTGAAATACTTCATGCCGCATCCTACAAAAACCCCTTAAAATTTAAAGGCAAAAAGGTCTTAGTTATAGGAATGGGCAATACAGGAGCGGAAATTGCACTGGATTTAGCTGAGGCTAAAATAGATGTAGGTGTTTCCGTAAGAAGTAAAATTGGGGTTATCCCCAGAGATTTTTTAGGAAGGCCTATTCAACTCAGCGCTCAAAAGTTGGCTAAATTACCTTTTCGGTTAGGTGATGTAATTGGAGCACTGGTGCGAAGAATAACCTTTGGCAACATTGAAAAATACGGGCTTCCGGTTTCAAAAACCCCTCCAAGAATACTTATTCAGCAGCATGGGAGAACACCAATTATAGATTTGGGGACAATTGCCAAAATTAAAAAGGGGGAGATCAGAGTTTTTAAAGACGTCCTTGAATTTTATGAAAATAGCATCCGATTTGTTGATAATAAAATTGAAAAATTTGATGTGGTTATTTTAGCCACCGGGTATTATCCTGCTATAACTAAATTTCTGGAAAATACGAATTCTGTTCTAAATTATGCAGGAGAGCCTTCCAATAAGATTGCTAAAGAAGAACAAAAAGGCTTGTATTTTATAGGTTATGACAAATTTACGTTAGGGGGTATTTTGGGTACTTTAAAAAACGATTCAGCTTTAATCCTAAAAAGTATAAAAAACGACTCCATTCAATAGATAATTATGAAACTAAAGCACTTATTATTTGCACTGATACTTATGGCCTCATTTGCTAAAGCATGCGGCCAGGAAGGTGATAAACTGGGTTCCTGGTATGTGTATAACGGTTTTTTTAATTTTAGCCCAAAGGTTGAATTATTCTTTGAAAGTCAATGGCGCACATGGGAACCTATCTCAAATACACAAACCCTCTTTTTCCGGCCATTTATAAGCTACAATATTACCCCCAATTTTCAATTGGGTTTAAGTCAGGAATACCATGCGAACTGGTCGTATTCTGAAATGCCGGAAGACAGGGTCAAAACGGAAGAGTACCGCACAACATTGCAGGCCATGTTGTTTCAACATATAGATTGGGTCTCGATTCAGCATAGGTTTCGGTATGAGTTTCGGTTTTTGGATGAAAAAGGAAACCAAAGGGTTCGATACAGACTACAGTTAGGTATTCCAATTTCGAAGAAAAAAATAGAAAAAGGGGTCTTTTTCTCCACTATTGGCAATGAATTTATGGTAAATACTCAAAAAGAATTGAACTTGAGTCAGCTTAGAACCTATGCAATGCTGGGCTATCAACTGTCTAAATCCACCAATATACAATTCGGGTATATGTATATCTCCAGGCCATCCGCTGACAATTTACACAGGTTACAGTTTTTCCTGACGCAAAAATTCAAATTTTATAAAACTGCTCCGTAAGACCTGTGAGTCGGCAGCTATAAATTAAAGGGACTAAAGGAAGTATTTTTACCAGGGTGAGTACCCTAGAACAGAGGTTTACATTTGCTGAATGTTGGATGCAGGTCAGACCTAAGCAGTTGCATCCAAACCAGATTAGTCCTATATTTAATTAACCGATATTCTAAATTTTATCCTTACGGCATTCGTACCGCTAAACTAAATCTGGAAACTCATTAAAACCGCTATCATTATGAAAAATTTAGGCTTAATTATTTTTGTATTTCTAATCCTTCAAAGCTGCACAAATAAACAGGAAACCCAAGAGGCAAGTGCCCATAAAAGTAGTTATCTGGATTATTCCAATCGGGATGATATATTAAGCGGGGGTGTAAAGATGGTCCCGGTTCAAACCTCAGCGGGAGAATTTAAAGTTTGGACCAAAAGGATTGGAAACAACCCTGACATGAAGGTATTGTTATTGCACGGCGGGCCCGGTTTTACTCATGAATATCTGGAAGTCTTTGATTCGTACTTTCCAAACGCCGAAATAGAGTATTACTACTATGATCAGCTCGAATCTTTTTATAGCGACATGCCTAATGACAGTACCCTTTGGAGTGTAG
The DNA here is from genome assembly GCA_020346245.1 of Flavobacteriaceae bacterium. Taxonomy (GTDB): domain Bacteria; phylum Bacteroidota; class Bacteroidia; order Flavobacteriales; family Flavobacteriaceae; genus Eudoraea. The sequence goes on from CP070778.1 coordinate 108,244, forward strand.
ACAGATATGTAGATGAGGTAGAACAGGTTAGAAAAGCACTTGGTTTAAACTCAGATAATTTTTACCTCTACGGAAGTTCCTGGGGGGGAATCTTATGCATGGAATATGCGCTAAAATACCAGCAAAACCTAAAAGGTCTTATTATATCTAACATGATGGCATCTATTCAGGATTATGTTGCGTATGCCAATGATGTCCTTGGCCCACAATTACCACCGGATGTATTGGAAGAAATAAGGGGCCTCGAAGCAAAAGGTGATTATAGCAACCCAAGATATTCTGAGTTAATTTATAACAACTATTATCCCAAACATGTATTGCGAATGCCCCTTGAAGAATGGCCAAATCCTGTTAACAGGGCATTTGCCCATGTAAACATGGATTTCTATGTAACCATGCAAGGCCCCAGTGAATTTGGAGTTGTGGGCGATGCAAAGTTGAAGAATTGGGATGTAAAAGAAGAACTTTCAAAAATTTCAGTTCCTACCTTAGCCATTGGCGGGGCTTATGACACCATGGATCCAAAGCACATGGAATGGATAGCTTCAGAAGTTCAGAACGGACAGTATTTGCATTGCCCCAATGGCAGTCATTTAGCCATGTACGACGACGCGGATATCTATTTTAAAGGTTTAATTGATTTTATTAAAAATGTAGACCTGGAAAAGTCCAAATAATGGCGATGGAATACAAAGCAACATACCTAAGAGTTTCCATAACGGTTATTGTTTTTATGCTTGTTTTTGCAGGCTGTAATCCTTCTTCCGAAAAAAATAAAACCCCATTAAAAGTTTCCCGACAAATGGGTGAATTTGAAAAAATTGATGCCCTGTGGCTAATTTGGCCAACTACAGATCATAAATCCGGAGAATCTGTAGAAGAAGTTACACTTTTCATTATTGATGCACTCGTAAGCGACTTAAAAATTGTTATTAGCTGTGCTGACGATGACGTCCTTGAAAAAGCCAAAAGCATCTTGAATGAAAAATATCCCGATTCAAAGAATTTGATTTTTAAAGTAATTCCATCTATGGAAATCTGGGCGAGGGATATGGGGCCTACATTTGTTGAATTGGAAAACGGGCAACATGCCATTGCAGATTTTAACTTCAATTCCTGGGGTTATACAGATACCCTGGATATTGCTGCAAAAACAGAAGAGCTGTTTGATGAAAGGGTGGCAGAATTATTAGACTTACCTCTTATTTCAAGTTCAATGATTAGCGAAGGGGGAAACCGGGAAGTAAACGGAAAAGGAACATTGATGGTTACAGAAAGCGTAGAGCAAGGCAGAAACCCGGACATGTCCAAAGCAGCCATGGAACTTGAATACCAGAGGTTATTGGGGGTTAAAAAGGTTATTTGGCTAAAAAAAGGATTACTGGAAGACAGTCATACTTTTCTTGGTCCTTTAACCACTCTTGATAATTTAAAAGCATATACCGTAGTGACCACGAACGGGCATGTAGACGAGTTTGCACGATTTGTCAATGATTCAACCATACTTTTGGCAAGTGTAGATAGCGCAGATTTGAAAGATCCCATTGCACGGGAAAATCATAAGCGCATGGAAGAAAACCATAAGATACTGTTGGAAAGTACAGACCAGGATGGCAAACCATTTAATATCATAAGAATGCCTCTGCCTGAAGCCATTCTTACTACTATGAGTCCAGGAGATTATGTTTACGATTATATCAAAACGCTTCATTATACTGATGGCAGCGAATTTCCATCCGGGGATACTATCAATGTCGTAGCAGCGGCAAGCTATCTGAATTTTATTATTACTTCTGAAGTTATTATTGGTCAAAAGTATTGGCGCGATGGAATGCCCGAAGAAATAAAAACCCGCGATGCGGAAACAAAGGCGCAATTAGCGTCCGTTTTTCCAAACAGGAAGGTGGTTATGTTAGATGCCTTAGCAGTAAATTTAGGTGGGGGCGGACTTCATTGCATCAGCATGCATCAACCACATTTGATCTCAAATTAATCCTTTTTATGTAACTTGATAAAATGAACGGGGCTGAAGAATTTGAGATAAGATTTCTGGATCATGTGGCTATCCGTGTTACGGATATAGAGGTTTCTGCCAAATGGTATGAGGATGTCCTTGGACTCAAAAAATATCAATTAAAAGAATGGGGGGCTTTCCCCGTTTTTATGCTGGCCAACAAAACCGGGATTGCTTTATTCCCGGCTAATGAAACAGATGAGCCCATAGATCAGAAGTCCAAAAACGTTGGAATTGATCACTTTGCATTCAATGTTACCAATGAAAATTTTGAGAAGGCAAAAAGGAAATACACTGCAATGAATTTGGAGTTTACGATCCAGGACCATCACTATTTTATTTCCATGTACACAAAAGACCCCGATGGACATACCGTTGAACTGACTACAATAGTAGTTGACGAAAAATCATTTTATAAGCCCTAATATGAGAACAGCCACAATTATAATTTTATTGGTCCTTCCATTGGCTTTTTGCCCTCCTGCCCTTGCCCATGATGGTCACGCAGATCCTGTTCTTCAGGAAATAAATGATTATCTAATGGCTATTCAACTAATGCAGATTAAGGACACAACCGCTGCCAATATTTTTAAAACCTGGCACGAACTAAGAACTGAATCCTGGGAGATTCGTAATCTTACCGATGAGCAAAATTTGTTGATTAATTCAGAGGCTGTAATGAAGCAAATAAGTAAGACCAGGTCCAAACAAAAGCAGCTGTTAAATGAATGCCGGGCTTACTTTTCTAAACTAGTTAAACAGGGACCCGCAATTCGTTTTATTGTTGATAAATCTGTAACATCCGATTGGGCTGTTCCTCTTTTTGAAGTTCAGGAAGGGCACTTTAAAGTTGTGTTGGTTGAAGTAAAAAACAACAGAAATTCCAAGGTAAAACTCAGCATGAAAAGCGACTATAGTGATGAGATCTTATTTTGGAACAAACAATTTTCGTTAGAAGCCAATGCCTCCAGATATACCTTTGTGGTATTGTCTCCGCTAAGCGTGGGCAAAGTAACCAGTTCCCTGTACATCAGGGATGAAGTTGGTAAGAATGCTAATGCCCTTCTCAGTGTTAATGGAATTCCCATGACTGAAAAACCATTTGTTCTTAAACCCGATAGTATTCCCACACATGTTGTTGTGCCAGGCTATAACAGTCAACCGATTAATAAAGAGACTGATTTTTCTCAATCTATCAATTTTACAGTTACCGACAAGGAAAGCGGGAAGCCTCTTGCGGCAAGGGTAGAAGTGAGTGACAATGAGGGAAACCACTATTGGACTCCCATTAATGGGCCTTCATATGCCGTGAGTAGAAATTTAGAATGGGGCTGGCATACGGCGCTTTGGGAATATCAACCAGGTCCCTATTTCTATTTACAGGGTAAGGCTGAACTGGGGGTTAATCCCGTTGGGAAAAAGGCCAAAATCTATCACGGCTTTGAATATATTCCGGCTATTGTGAAAGTACCGGAAGAAGGGAGTGTAAAGGTTGCCTTGGAACGATGGATTAACATGCCCGATCTTGGATGGTACTCAGGGCAAACACACATACATACTACAGATATAGGTATTCCCGTTCAATTCAGTAAATTCTGGCCTTTGATTTCGCAGGCAGAAGACCTCCATGTCTCCTCTATATTAACTTTAAAAGGGGAATGGGAAACACATGCCATTTACGCCGATGAGTACCCCATGGGTAAAAGGAAAGCATTTAGCACCTCTGATCATATAATTACCTATGGAGAAGAGTTTCGCAACAATCCCTATGGACATCTCGCTTTTATAGGGCTTAAGTCCTTAATACAACCTATTAGTACGGGTGCTTTAGGTGAATTAGGTGGCCCGGACTACCCGCCCAATGCCTATATTCTGCAAGATGCAGTTGCTCAGGGCGCTACAACTATTGCTGCCCATTTTGGTAATTTCACCCAGGGTGTTGATCAGATTAGAACGGGCTGGCCTTCCACAGGGTTTGAGATGCCCGTTGATATTGCTTTGGGAAACATGCATATGGCTGAGATTGCCGGAAACGGTGGCCAAATGAAAGTCTGGTATGACATCCTGAATTGTGGTTTTAAAATTCCCGCAACGGCAGGTCCTGACTGGGCTATTAAAGATACACCGCGTGTTTATGTTAATCTGGGGAATGAGGAATTTACGCTGGATAACTGGAGGAGGAACTTACAAAGTGGTAAAAGTTTTATAACCACCGGCCCCATGATATTCTTTAAAGTGAATGGCGAGCAGCCCGGAAGCACCCTCAATGTTGAAAAGGGCCCTGTTTTGTTTGAAATAGATGCCAGGGCGCTTACCCCCGATGGGAAAATACCCGTTGAAATAGTATATAATGGAGAGGTGGTTTTAAGTGGCACAGAAATTCCCGGTAAAATTACGCTGGAAGATTCTGGCTGGATTGCCGCACGTTGTGAAGGAGGGCATACGAATCCTGTCTATATCCATTTTAAAGACAGGCCTGCCGGTTATGCTGAACCGGCTGAAAAATTTATCACTACAATAGATCGTCTGTCTGAATGGGTGAATACCAAAGCCTTATTTTATGATGAAAATCAAAAAAGAGAAGTACTTGAGGTCATTGGTAAGGGAAGAGCGGTTTACGAAAATATAATTCAAAGGGCCGCGGAATTAAAGAGAAAGTAACTAATTTTCATTGTGCCGTAATTTATGATAGAAATTTAATAGCTTATTTAGTTTATTAGATAAATGAAAGACATAGAAAACAAGAAGGATGTTGAACATTTGGTAAACGAATTTTATGCCAAAGTTCTTAAAGATGATAAAATAGGTTTCTTTTTTAATAAAATTACCGCCATAGACTGGGAGAAGCATTTTCCCATTATGTATGACTTTTGGGAAACCATATTATTTGATAGGATAAAGTACAAAGGCAACCCAATGACCAAGCACATAGTACTTAGTAAAAAGGAACCGATAACTTCAGAACATTTTGAAAGGTGGCTGTTGCTTTGGAATGAAACCGTGAATGAAAATTTTGTGGGGAACAGGGCTGCAGAGGCAATCAAGAGAGCTCAAATGATAGCAGATCTTATGAAATTCAAAATAAGCACTAGCGGTGATGTAACCCCAATTAAATAAATCACTGCAAAAAATTGAATTAAATTTGCCCTATTGGTAAGCTGATTCAATTTGCCTGCGGATGGTTTGAAAGGCCATTTTTCCCTGGGTAGAAAGGTCTTTCCAGCGACACTCAATTACTATTTTTCCTTGATACCCTTCTTTTTTGAGGGCGGTTAGGTAAGGTATAAAATCGTCCCCCTTTACTCCCGGAGGAGTACGCCCTTCCTTTTCGGCCAGCTCACAGTATACCGCATAACCTTTTGTTCCCGCAATTGCATCAGGAGATTCCTCCTCTTTTAGCATATGATAAATGTCTACGCACAACCGAAAGTTTTTATGGTCTACAGACTTCACTACAGCCAACGCCTCCTTTAAAGTGTTAATAAAATTACATTCTGTGCTGTTCAGGTTTTCAAGGGCGAGAATAATATTATATCGCTCCGCTACTTCTGCTACTTTCCTCGCCAGTTCAATGAATTGTTCTTCAGCTTTTATCCGGGAGAACCCTACAGGAACTCTGCGTGATCCACCACTCCCCCAGATAACCAAGGTGAGACCAGCTGCCTGTGCACGCCGGAGAACGATTTCAACAAAGTCTAAAACGGCTTTTTCATCGACATTTGGCCCTACTGCTTTAAGGTCTCCTGGAATAAAAAGATTACAGGCATATAAAGGGATTTGCAAGTTTTTAATAGTTTGCAGTTGATCCTGGAATTCCTGATTCGAAACATTCCTTGGGGAAAGTATTTTGGGTGTAGACTCTACTAAGTAACGAAAACCGAATTCCACAAGCAGGCTGTCATTCTCAAGATCCTGTACCACCCCAATTTCCGGTATCGCTATTTTCACTTGCGCCTTGGACGTAAGTCCGGTAAGAACCATCAGGCTAAGAATATAAATCTTTAGCATCAATTAAAAATACAATAATTCAGGAAATGATTGTATTCGCTTTCTGAACATCGGGCATACGATATTTGTCTGCGCTTGCGGATATAGGAAAGTTACATCAAAAAAAATAGTATCTTGAAAATCCGCCCATAAAAACAAAGTGGTATTAAATAAAATCAATTTTATGGAACTTCTGGAAACACTGTTTGGTGAGCTAATTAATTTTCTTGGAATTTCCCGGGTGCTGGAACTTTTAGAAGCAGGAGATTATGCGGCCTTCAAAACCTATGATGGAATAGTTTCTCTGATCTATCCCATAATTCCACTGCTGGTAATCCTTGAGTTAATTTTAGGCCTTATCTATAAAAACCCTCAGGCCAAGGTATATAAAGTTAATTTCCTTATTTACATCTTTAACAGGTTTGTAGGCAGGTTTATTGCCATTGCCATGGTAGCTTTTTGTATTGGGCTATTTCAGTCACTGGCACCTTTTCAAACCAGTTTAACCTGGTATTGGTTTATCTATGGCTATATTGTCTGGGAGTTCGGGCATTTTCTTTACCATTACTGGGGCCATAAAGTACGGCTGTTCTGGTGTCTGCACTCAACGCATCATGCTCCAGAAAACATGAACCTTACCGTTACTTATGCACACTTTTTTCTGGAAGCTCCCTATGCCGATACTATACGTACTACCGTTTGTATTTTGTTGGGGGTGCAACCCGAGCTTTTGTTTTTAATCATGTTTATAGATGGCACCTATGGGGCGTTTATTCATGTTGGTGAAAATCTTTTAAAAGATGGCAGGCTTGGCTTTTTAAACAAGTTTATCCTGACACCTTCCCACCATAGGGTCCACCATGCGCGCAACCCGCTTTATATGGATACCAATTTTTGTAATCTGCTGAATATATGGGACAGGGTTTTTGGAACATACCAGGATGAAGAAAAGGCTGTTAAAGTTGAATACGGAATTACGAGGGAGATGGACTCCGGGAATTTCCTGGATGTCTATTTCGGAGAAATTGAGGCCTTATTCAAAGATGTATATAAGGCTCCCGGCCTCAAGAACAAATTCTTATATCTGGTTATGCCCCCGGGATGGAATCATGAAGGTAATCACAAAACTGCAAAAATGGTTCGTGATGCGTATCTCATTTCGCAGAAAATGAAGAGTTGAATATAAAAATTGTTCCATATATAACCGGGTTTTCTGAAAATAACTTATCATCCTGATATGCTCTTTTAGCCAGGCAAATATTGATAGGCTAAATAGTGGACATAATTCTTTTTTTTAATTTTGTTTAATTATTAACATATTATATTAAACAAAATAAATAATTTTACATGTGGAAAAAATAGTTTTTCCATCTCATGTAATATTTTTAAAATCTTAACTATGTTCAAATTATTCAAAAGAAAGTCGGAAAAAGAAATCCTTCAAAAAAAATACAAAAAACTAATGGCCGAGGCCCATCAGTTATCTCAAACGAACCGTAAACTGGGTGATATCAAAATTTATGAAGCAGAGTTGGTGATGATGCAAATTGAAATATTGGATTGAATTTATTTACCAATGGTTTATCTGACAAATGGTTTCCTTGCATAAATTAGCCCATTCAGTTAAAAGCTCTTTGTCCGGAGAGAAAATTGTAAAGAAAAATGTCCAGTGAACATAAAACAGGCTTAATTTGGTTTACTAAAAACCTTAGGGTTAGAGATAATTACACCTTGCAGAGGGCTGTAGTAGATAACCAAAGGCTCATCGGGGTCTTTTTCTTTGACCCGCGCGATTTTGAGCCTACCCCTTATGGCTTTAAAAAAACAGAGCGGTTCAGAGTTAAATTTCTATTGGAATCCGTAGCGCAACTCCGGGATTCTCTTCAAGAAATTAATATTTCTTTATGGGTGGTTCATGGCAAAGCCGAAGAAACTATGCCTGAATTAATAAAAGATTTTAATATTCAATCTATTTATCTCCAGAAAGAATGGACCCGGGAAGAAGCGGATGTTTTACACAGTGTTCAAAAGAGACTTCCTGAACATATTCAAATAAAAGAAATTTTTGATCAGTTCTTATTTCATCCAGAAGATATTCCCTTCTCAGAAATGACCATCCCAAAGGTCTTTACAGACTTTAGAAAAGCCTGTGAAAAAGAAGCTTTGGTCAGACCTGAAGCAGCAGAGATAAACTCTTTTTCCGAAAGCAATCTACTCCTTTATGCGCCTGAATTGCCTACCCTTGAAGATTTGGGCTTCAAATCTTTTGAAATAGATATACGTTCTGCATTTCCTTTTGCCGGCGGGGAAAAGGAGGCCCAAAAGCGTTTGAATTATTACTTTTTTCAAACCAAAAAGCTGTGCTATTATAAAAAAACACGCAATGGCCTATTAGGCACAGACTACAGCTCAAAATTTTCACCCTGGCTGGCCAATGGCAGTATATCTGCACGCCAGGTGTATTGGCAAGTTTTGGATTTTGAAAAGCAATACTTAAAAACCCAAAGTACCTATTGGCTCATATTTGAACTCATCTGGCGCGATTACTTTAAATACATCTCCTTAAAATACCAGGATAAGATATTTCTGCAAGGGGGGATACTCCAAAAAGATTACCTGTGGCGTAACAACCAAAATGAATTTAATTCCTGGATTAAAGGCACTACCAAAGAAGCTTTCGTAAATGCCAACATGCTGGAGCTGAAGCACAGCGGTTGGATGAGCAACCGGGGAAGACAAAATGTGGCATCTTATCTGGCCAAAGAGCTTCAATTAGACTGGCGTATGGGAGCGGCTTATTTTGAAGCCATGTTACTAGACTATGATGTGCATAGCAATTATGGGAACTGGATGTATGTTGCCGGGGTTGGCAACGACCCCAGGGATCGTAAATTCAACATTAGACTGCAGTCTGAACGTTATGACCCCAGTGGTAAGTATCAAAAAACCTGGATGGAGAAAACCCTTTTTGAATGAAAACTCTGCGCCTCATACTTGGAGATCAGTTGAACCGCAATCATAGCTGGTTTAAACATGTTAATGACGACCATATTTACGTAATGTTTGAGATGCGGCAGGAAACCGACTATGTGAGGCAGCATATTCAGAAGGTAATTGGCTTTTTTTCGGCCATGCGTGATTTTGAAAATAGCCTGAGGGACGGCGGCCACAAGGTTATCTATTATCGCATAAATGATAAGAAAAACACCCAGCAGCTCATAGGCAATCTAAAAAAGCTCATAGAGGAATACCAGATTGAGGTATTTGAATATTTACTTCCTGATGAATACCGGCTGGATAAACAACTAAGGGATTTTTGCAATGCCCTGGACATCAAAACAAACTCCTGTGATACCGAGCACTTCTACACTTCACCAGATGAACTCCGGCTTTTTTTTAAAGACAACAAACAATTACTGATGGAGCGCTTTTATCGTTATATGAGGAAAAAACATAATGTTCTGATGGATGGTGCACAACCTCTGGGAGGCCTTTGGAATTACGATAAAAGCAATAGAAAAAAATGGAAAGGCAAACCTGCTGTTCCCCAACCCATTCTTTTTGAAAACGAGGTAAGCGAGGTTTTAGAAGATATTAAATTGGCTGGCATAGAAACTATCGGCCATTTCGAGGGAACCATTTTCAATTATCCTATAAATGAGGAACAGGCTATTTGGCAATTACGATACTTTTGTAAGTACCTCTTAAAATATTTTGGTGACTACCAGGATGCCCTTCATACCTCAGAAAAATTTCTTTTTCATTCCAGGCTTTCATTCGCTTTGAACACTAAAATACTTTCTCCAAAAACTGTAGTTAATGAGGTTATAACCTATTATCAAGATCACAGCATGGAAATAAATATTTCCCAGGTTGAAGGTTTCGTAAGGCAGATTATTGGATGGAGGGAGTACATGCGCGGGGTTTATTGGAAGGAAATGCCAGATTATGCCAAGTTTAACAGGCTCGAAAATTACCACCAACTACCTGATTTTTATTGGACGGGAAATACCAAAATGAATTGTCTGGCAGTATCCATTAAAAATTCCCTGAACAATGCGTACGCTCACCATATACAGAGACTGATGATAACCGGGAATTTTGCCTTGCTTACGCAGGTTCATCCCAACGAGGTTGATCAGTGGTATCTGGGAATATATATAGATGCCATAGAATGGGTAGAAATTACAAATACAAGGGGAATGAGCCAGTTCGCAGATGGGGGTATTATCGCCACCAAACCCTATGTTTCCTCAGCTTCCTATATACATAAAATGGGTGATTATTGTGAAAAATGCTCCTACAATAGAAACAAAAGAACCGGTGAGGATGCCTGCCCTTTTAATAGTCTTTATTGGAACTTTCTTGACGATAAGAAAGAATATCTCAGAAATAATCACAGGATGGGTATGATGTACAATCTGCTTTCCAGGATTCCTGAAGAAGAACTAAAACAATTAAAAGACAGGGCATACAGGGTTATTAAAAATCCTGATCTCTTTTAAATCCAAAAGACATGGTACACCTCAAACCGCATGAAATTGACAGGGTCATAGAAATGGCCTGGGAAGACCGTACGCCTTTTGAAGCAATAAGTCATCAATTCAGTGTTTCGGAAGCCGAAGTAATTCTGTTGATGAGAAAGGAACTTAAACCATCCAGTTTCAGAATGTGGCGAAAACGGGTTCAGGGCAGAAAAACCAAACACGCCAAACTCAGAGGATTTGACAAAGGGAGATTTAAATGCAGCCAACAGAAAAACATAAGTAATAACAAGATATCAAAACGCTGAATTGTAACAATTCTAAAAGTCTTATTCCTCTTTATCTATTGATTATAAATAATCCATCGCGATAATAATGACAGATAAGACTAAAAAACTAAAAGCAGGGAATGATTTTTTCAGAGGATCTTTGACCTTTAAATGCATGGCAATGGCTCCCAGCATTAAAAAGGACATGCCCGCAGCTCCAGGAACAGCAAGTTGCGGCAGCCATATAGACGCAAATATAAGTATCGCAAAAAGTATTTTTAAGCCTCCTATAAGGTACACCATGGTTTCGGAAAGGCCGTAAGTTTCAAATTCCTCCTTCATAGATTGGGCAGACCCCCCCCGCCATGATGTAGGTTTATTAAATCTTAGCAGCCAAACGTTGAGTATACTTATTAAGATAAATACTTTAATCGCAATTAATAGATAATTAATCTCCATATTTTAAGATTTTAATAGTTAAGCCATCTTACCTTCACAATTTCGGATAAAGCCAACAGAAATTATTCATATTTCGGGTCCGGCTAATTATGCTACTAAAGATATTAATTTTATTTTCATCTCTTTACTTTATCATTTTTGGGGTGTATTACCTGTATTTTCAAAAGATGGTTTTGGAATTCCAACGCTATGGGCTGAAACAATATCGCATCTTGACCGGAATATTACAACTATTGGGTTCCTTATCTTTAATGATCGGTTTTTTGATTTCACCTTTTACAATGGTCGGATCAGGTGGACTTGCCATGCTAATGGTATTAGGGGTTATAGTAAGAATTAGAATTAAAGACAAGCCTTATTTACTTATTCCTGCTATTTTCTTCATGTGTCTGAACATTTTTATTTTTAGTGCTTCGCTGATTCGCATAATGTGAATGAATCTCTGAGAGAATTAAGATAACTTTCATTACCTATAAAGTGTATTTAATGAATTATAAAACTAAAAAAGCAGATGTCCCCACCTGCTTTTATAAACTAACTCAAACTACATAAATAAGAACGTTTCCTTTTTAAAGGTTGCCCAAAAATACGTGGCTTATTCAATCCTGAAGTTAAGCTAATTGAAAGAATAGGTTACCATTTGTACTTTTAAATAAGTAATCAAAAAAAGAGCCCTCAATTACAGGTTGTTTATCCGCCTGTCCAAAATATTTTCTATTGCTTCAATATTGGCTTTGGTCAATGTTACTTCACTGGCTTTGGCAGTTTCTTGTATCTGTTCCGGGTTCCGGGCACCTACAATTGCCGAGGTCATTTCTTTGTTACGTAGCACCCAGGCCAGGGAAAGCTGCGGGAGCGAAACGTTTTCTTGAATAGCTATCTGATTTAACCGCTCTATTGTTTCAAGATTAATGCTGAGCTGTGGTTCCGTAAAAAACGGATGTCTGCTTCGCCAATCCGAGTCGGGTAATGATAAAGCTCTTTCCCGGGTAAATTTCCCGGTGAGTAATCCAGCCTGCATGGGGCTGTATGCAATAATACCAATCTGGTTTGTGTTACAATAAGACATGATTTCTTCCTCAATTTCACGACGGAACATACTGTAAGGAGGTTGTAGAGAAGTTATTGAATGTATGGCCTGAGCCCTTTTAAGCTGTTCCAGGTTAAAATTAGAAACGCCCGCATAACGTACTTTCCCCTCTTTAACAAGTTGCGCCATGGCAGCCCATCCTTCCTCAATTTCCTCATCCGGTTCCGGCCAGTGAATCTGATAGAGATCAATTGTTTCTATATCCAAACGCTTCAGGCTTGCCTCCACCTCCCGTTGTATGCTCCCCGCTTTAAGTGATTTGCCAATCTCGCGGCTGTCGCCTTCCCAAACCCGTCCGCATTTGGTAGCTATGATAACTTCATCCCTTATTCCTTTGATAGCTCTGCCTACGACTTCTTCAGCGTGGCCATGCCCATAAATGGCGGCCGTATCTATCCAATTAATCCCCAAATCCAATGCGGCATGAATGGCCTTGACTGAAGCCATATCATCCTGGGGTCCCCAGCCAAACTTCCAGTCTCCGCCTCCCATGGCCCAGGTACCTAATCCTATTGTGGTAAGATTGAGTTCACTGTAACCTAATTTACGTGTTCGCATAATTATGATTTTGATGATACTAAAGATACCCAACCTTTTTATTATTTCATATAGCGTTGTTTGTCCTTATATGATGAAATTTCTCAATATTTGTTTTATATAATGGGATTTATCATCAGAGCGAATAAAAACCACTATTTTTAGACAGCCAACCTCTACTGATCTATGCGTATAATTGGTCTTCTTTTACTTAGTTTTTGTCTGGGAAGTAGTAGCCTGTATTCTCAAATAGTGAATATAGAGTCGGCAAGAATGCAAACTGATTCTGTGAGATTTGTATTGAGCAATGATTTTGCGTTTAGGTATAATGATAATGACGGGAACTATATCTTCGAAGTTAGGGATAATATATACACACAGTTAAAATCTAAGGATTTTCGAAAGTTATATTTTTTACTGGGCAATTTTGGCCTTATCCGTTCCGAAGGGGAGGATTTTTCAAATAACTGGCTTTTACATCTGAGATTTAATTACCGGCTTACCCGTGTCATAAGACTGGAGACTTTTGTTCAAAGTCAGGGCAATCAATTATTAGATGTAAGCGGCAGACATTTGTTTGGGGCAGGCTTACGTTTTAGGGCCATTGCAACGGAGCACATAAGGTTGTATCTGGCAAATTCCTATATGTATGAAATGGAACTAAGTGATGCCTTAAACCAAAATTTTTATAACCACAGGAATAATACCTATATGTCATTTTCAGTCGAACTGCCAAAAAGTAAAATTATTATTACCAACATTCTCTATTATCAGCCCTTATACAGAGATATTAGTAATTATAATATCTCGGAACAGTTCAAAATTGAGGTCCCGCTTAGTGCAAAAATAAGCGTGAATAGCTCATTCTATTATTTTTTTGACAGCCAGACTCCTGCCAACAGGTCGCAGTACACTTCAACTTTATTTATCGGAATTGGCGTCAATTTATGAGGGAGCTTAGGGTTACTAATTTTGTTTCCTTTGCCAAAACATGTTTTAATTGCTTCTAGCTCATATACACTTCAGGTATATTGTGTTGGGTTATTTGAATTATAACCTGGTATGTTTAAGGCCCAAAGTTGTATCTTTATTAGTTCATTATCTAAATAATTTAAAAATTAAACTATGGATAATTCAGGGAACACCTTAGTTGGATTAATTGCCGGGGCAGCCATAGGCGTTGCTCTTGGTGTATTGTTTGCACCTGACAAAGGAGAGGTTACGCGAAAAAAATTGGCTGAAGAAGCTGAAGCTGCCAGGGCAAATCTTTCTGAAACTGCAATTGATTTAAAAGAAAGAGTAGAGGAGGCTTTTGACTTGGAATCGGAAACATTAGAAAGTCGTATGGAAGGAATTCTTTCAGATGCGAGCTATAAAGCAGACGATGTTATTTCTGCTCTGGAGCAAAAGTTGGCCGAATTGAAAGCCAGGAATAAAAAATTACAGAAATCTTAATAATGAGTATACTAGAATCACTTAATCAGACTTCCAATAAAGCCATTAATCTTGGCGAGGAGTATATCAGTAAAACCCAGGAATATTACGAACTTAAAGTATTTCAGCAACTTACTGCCACCACCAGTATGTTTTGCAAAGCTGCAATATTAGGCAGCCTTGGATTTTTAGTAATTATTTTATTGATTGTCGCAGGCACTTTGGCTTTAAACAACCTTGTAGGCAATATGATCTATGCCTGCTTGATTAGTGCGGGGATTTTATGTTTGTTAGGAGCCATAATTTATGCCCTTAGATTTCGAATAGAAAACCTTATTGTTCGAAGTATGTCCAAACAATTTTTTAATTAAATGAAGAAGTATAATAATCTTAATGAAATAAACCACGACCTAAAACGGCTAAGTCTGGAAAGGCAGATTGCCTGGGAACAAATGAAGGGTCTAAAAGAGGATTTTAAGGAAAGCGTACAGCCCTACAATTGGTTTGGCCCAATTCTGTCTTCGGCTAAGCAATATGGCATTCTTTATTTAATTCGTTTGTTATTCAAAAAGAAAAAATAAGACTCTTTTTCTCTTGGACTTCCTGCGCATGGTCGAGACCATTACAATAAGTCTGTCCATGTTATTTTAGGTCTTTCAATTTTCTTTGCTATCCCCGACATTATTTTTTAATTACATTTAGAGGCACCAATACAATCCATTAATATGAAGCCTTTTATTTATCTGTTAATCCTTTGTTTCTTAGTCACAACCTCCTGTAAAGAGAAAAAAACTGAAGCTGTTGCGCAAAAAACTGAACTAAACAATTGGCAACCTTTGTTTAACGGCACTAACCTGGATGGATGGACCATGAGAATTATAGGTTATCCTTTAGGGGAAAATTTCGGGAACACATTCAGGGTTTCGGATAGTATCTTAAGTATTCGCTATGACGCCTATGGCGATGACTTAAACAACAGGTTTGGCGCTTTATATTTTGATGAGAAGTTAGCTAACTACAGGTTAAAAGTGGAGTATAGGTTTGTCGGAGAAACTGCTCCCGGCGCCCCTGAGTGGGGGTTTAGAGATAGTGGTGTCCAATTTCATTCCCAGTCTCCTGAATCACTTAAACCAGACCAGCCATTTCCGGTTTCACTGGAATATAACCTGCACGGAGGTAATGGAACTGACGAAAGACCGGTGGGCGCTATTTGTGCCAATGGCATGTTTGTAGAGCTCGATGGGCAAAAAAATACGGGTTATTGTACCCCTCCCATTATAAAAAGAACTTTTCACGGGGATCAATGGGTTACGCTGGAAATTGATGTAAAGGAGAATCTTATAACTCATTATGTCAATGGGGAAGAGATATTGCGTTATGCAAATCCAACTTTTAATCCTGAACATGAGATCTCTAAAACACTCATTGTAAATGGTGCAACCCCTGTGAAAGATGGGTATATTTCACTGCAATCTAATGGTCATCCCATAGATTTCAGGAAAATAGAGCTTTTAAAATATTAAACTCAAATTTAAGATGCTAAAGAAATCGAAAATTGCTGTAGTAACCGGTGCGGGATCTGGCATTGGGCGAGCAGTGGCAAAAGCACTAAATGAAGATGGATGGATTGTTATTCTTTCTGGCAGGCGTGAAAAAAATCTCGCAGAAACAGCTGCTCTATGTACTACGAACGAAGTGCTGGCAATACCAACTGATGTGAAAGATCCCCGAAGTGTCAAAAATCTTTTTGCCCAAACTCTGAAAGCCTATGGTCGCCTGGATTTACTTTTTAATAATGCCGGGGTTGGTGCTCCGGTAAAACCAATGGAAGAACTAACTCTAGAAGAATGGAAGAATGTGATAGACACAAATTTAAATGGTGTTTTTTTCTGTATACAGGAAGCATTCAGGATAATGAAGTCCCAGGATCCCATGGGAGGAAGAATAATAAACAATGGTTCACTTTCTGCCCACGTACCACGGCCTTTTTCTGCACCCTATACGGCAAGTAAACATGCGGTAACAGGCTTAACCAGGTCTGCTTCCCTCGATGGCCGTTCCTATAACATTGCCTGCGGGCAAATTGATATTGGGAATTCGAAAAGTGAGATGACAAAAAAAATAGAAAAAGGAACCCTCCAGGCCGATGGCTCCTACAAAACAGAACCTACAATTAGTCCTGAAGATGTAGGGAGGAGCATCGTTTATATGGCCGGTTTACCACTAAATACCAATGTCCCTTTTCTCACAATAATGGCCAACGAGATGCCTTATATTGGCAGGGGTTAATAGGCATACAAGCCTTTTATTTTTTAATTGATGATCTGTAAGCGGCAACTTCCCCCGCTGTAATGGGATCTGCTTTATTCCCAAAACTATTCCTGATATAAGATGCTACGTTAGCTATTTCTTCATCACCCAACATGCCATAACCCTGCATTACATTGGCATATTCAGATTTATTACGTGCCAGTCCGGCTTCAGATCCCTTTATGATAATCTCCAACAAGTTATTCTTGTCACCCAGCACATAGTCCGCTTTTATAAGAGGAGGGTTTAATCCGGGTACACCTCCCCCATTGGCCTGATGACAGGTTAAGCATACCTGTCTGTATACTTTCCTGCCTTCTGCAAGATAAGGCGGTGGTTTAGCCTTAGTAGCAGTTTTTGAAACATTTTGTATTTCAGTTTTTGTGGGTGTTGCTTTCTTTTTATTGGAAGAATTACAACTATTCAACAATACAATTGTGGCAAGCGCACAAAGAACCCCTGAAATAGTATCCTTCAGCAATCTGTTTTTAACCATTTTCAACTATTCTTTCGTATAAACAATCCTAAACAAAGTACCTCCGGAATCATCCGATACATAGAGAGAGCCGTCCGGGCCCTGGGCCAAACCTGTAGGCCTGTGTTTTGCCTCACTCGGGGATGAAACTTTTTCTACACCGGCAAAGCCATCAGCAAAAACCTGCCAATCCCCGCTGGGTTTTCCATCCTTAAATGGCACAAAGGCAACTAAATACCCTTCTTGTTTTTCAGGTGCCCTGTTCCAGGAACCGTGAAATGCAATAAAAGCACCATTTTTGTATTGCTCCGGGAACATGTCTCCGGTATAGA
>CP070778.1:125734-163832 GCA_020346245.1 Flavobacteriaceae bacterium
TTAAACCCTTTATGTTTATAGTAAGCACTGGCCTTTTCACATCGGATTCCTCCGGTGCAATACATAACCAGGTTTTTATTTTCTTTATAATCCGATAAGTCCTTTTCTATAATATCTAGTGAGTCTCTAAACGTATCAACATCTGGCGTAATAGCGTTTTTAAAATGACCAATTTCACTTTCATAGTGATTTCGCATATCGACCAATATTGTATTCGGGTCGTCTATTAACTCATTAAAGTGCGTGGCATCAACATGTATCCCTTTATTGGTTACATCGAAAGTGGCATCATTTAAACCATCAGCCACAATTTTCTTCCGCACTTTTATCTTTAGTTTCAAAAAGGATTTATTATCCTGTTCTATGGCAATATTCAGGCGAACATTTTCAAGAAACGAAATACTGTCTATATGAGATTTAAACTTTTCAAAATTATCAGCAGGAACAGATAATTGCGCATTAATACCTTCGCGGGCCACATAGATTCTTCCCAAAACATCTAATTCATTCCAATGAATGAATAAATGATTCCTGAACAATTTTGGATTAAAAATATGTGCGTACTTGTAAAAAGAAATAGTCAGGCGTTCCTTGCCCGCTTTCTCAATTAGAGCTTCCCTTTCTTTAGCACTTAATGTATTGTACAGTTGCATGCTATACCAATTATTAAGTTTAAATATAAAATAGTATGCAAAATTAAACATATTCTGCTTTGGCACAAGAGAAAACCAATTGATTTTGAGGCTGATAATCTAATTTATTAGCGTAACACAACTTGTTTTTAAATAAAAAAGAGCCTTGAATTTTCAAGACTCTTTAAGGACCATTCCTTGGTAATTTTCTTTTTCATAGATCAACCTGAAAGGATATGGTCACCATTGCCCAAAGTTCATTGGAACTATGGAATATTTTGTGTTTAAGTAGGAACACTTATTCGTGAGATGCAGGAATACCAAAAAGGTTGCTTTTGACATTGTTATATGGAAAAAGAAATGGTAATTTAGCTGTCCTAATTTTATAGAAAATCACAAATGGGCAACAATAAAGACGCAAAGCTTAAAGCATTAAAACTTACATTAGATAAACTGGATAAAACCTATGGTAAAGGAGCCGTAATGAAAATGGGCGACCATGTTGTTGAGGATGTAGAGGTAATCCCATCGGGTTCACTTGGTTTGGATATTGCTTTGGGAGTTGGCGGATATCCTCGTGGTAGAGTTATAGAAATTTACGGGCCAGAATCTTCCGGTAAAACCACATTAACTTTACATGCCATAGCAGAAGCTCAAAAAAATGGTGGTATAGCTGCATTTATTGATGCCGAGCATGCATTTGACAGGTTTTATGCCAAAAAATTAGGCGTTGATATTGACAACCTTATTATTTCGCAGCCTGATCATGGGGAACAGGCGTTGGAAATTGCCGATAATTTAATTCGATCAGGTGCCATAGATATAGTAATCATAGATTCTGTAGCAGCTTTAACGCCAAAAAGTGAAATTGAAGGTGAGATGGGAGACTCCAAAATGGGTTTGCATGCCAGATTAATGTCACAGGCACTACGAAAATTAACAGGTTCTATCAGCAAAACACATTGTACGGTTATTTTCATAAACCAATTAAGGGAAAAAATTGGGGTTATGTTTGGTAATCCCGAAACCACTACCGGAGGGAACGCCCTTAAATTTTATGCTTCGGTGAGATTGGATATTCGCAGATCAACACAAATCAAAGATACAGAAGGTGTTGTCCAGGGGAATAAAACCAGGGTGAAGGTGGTAAAAAATAAAGTGGCTTCTCCGTTTAAAACTGCAGAATTTGATATAATGTACGGTGAGGGTATATCAAAGGTTGGTGAAATTCTGGATCTTGGAGTGCAATATGAAATAATTAAAAAGAGTGGCTCCTGGTTCAGTTACGGTGACACAAAACTTGGGCAAGGCAGGGATGCGGTTAAATCCCTTCTTCAGGATAATCCGGAGCTGCTTGAAGAATTAGAGGGTAAAATAAAAGAAGCTATTAGTACTGTAAAAGTATAATTTAGATTTACCTCTTTCCTATATTATTGGCTTTCTAAGCAACCATTGACTAATCTTTTCATCTTATTCAAAAGATTTTAATAGATGATTATGAAAAGAATAGTTACCCTGTTTTTCGCATTATCCATATTTGTGCTGTCATCATGCAGTGTGACGGATGATGAGCCAGATTATTATTTTATCCCTCTTCAGGTAGTGAGTGCAGAGCTACCCCAATCGTTCATGTTGCATGAAACCTATGAAATTAAGGTAACTTATATATTGCCTAATGGTTGCGCTTCCTTTGAAGGTTTTGACGTGACTCCAATTGCACAAACAACAAGAAATGTAGTCCCAATAGGATCCCAGTTTGATGATCCGGATTGTGTGGATGGCGGGGCTGAAGTAGAAGGTTCATTTAACTTTGTCTGCCTTTATTCCGATACCTACCTCTTTAGGTTCTGGAAAGGAGAAAATGAAAGCGGCGAGCAAGAATATTTGGAATTTGAAGTTCCTGTAAACCAATAATCTACTATTTTAGGTCTGTTTAATCTAACCAATATTTTGAGTCTGAAAGAACTCATACATAATTGTAAAAGAGGAGATAGAAGAGCACAGGAACAATTGTATAGAAATTATGCAAAAATATTGTTCGGTATCTGTCTTAAATACTCACGCAATAAAACGGAGGCTGAAGATAATCTTCACGATAGTTTTATGGTCATATACGATAAAATAGGTCAGTATAAATTTAAGGGCTCTTTTGAAGGTTGGATAAAAAGAATTACGGTTAATACGGTATTGCAGAAATATAGAAAGGAAGAGTATCTGAAAGTAGTAAATGATAATTTCGCAGAAGAATCCGAGAGTGATTCGGACTACCTGAATATTGAACTCCCCACACTCCTGCGTTATATACAGGAACTTCCTAATAAATACAGACTCACCTTTAATATGTATGTCCTTGATGGGTTTACACACAAAGAGATAAGTGAACAATTAGGAACATCCGAGGGAACATCAAAATCGAACCTGGCCAGGGCCAGAATGATTTTAAAAGACAAAATAAATAAAGAAAACATAAATATTGCTTAATTACCTAAGCCATGAAAAAAGAAAATATCGATAAATTATTCCAGGAGAAGTTGAAAAACTTCAATGAGGTTCCGGACGAAAAAGTCTGGAAAGCCATTTCCGACTCCCTGGATAAAAAGAAAAAACAGCGCCTGATTATTCCTTTTTGGTGGAAATTAGGTGGAGTAGCGGCAATTTTGGCCATCTCATTATACGTTTTTATCCCTTTCGAAAGTGTTCAAAAGACAGAACAGATAATTACGGATGTAGAAAGTTCTCCTTCCACGGATAATTCAAAGGCCAATGATGTTGAAACTATTTTGCCGGAAGAGAATAGTGAAAATGCAGGTAGTGCTGTAACCTCATCTGATGTAAAGAATGAAACTGATAAATCAGTTCCTGCAAGTGCCAATGACAAGAGCACAAAGGTATTACCAGCTATTGAGACCTCGGTTGTTTCGCAATCGGAAAATAACATTTTAAAAACAGACGATAAAACTGAAAAATCTAAACCTTCAGACTCCGAATTAACAATTGCTTCTCTTCCTTCAGAAAAAGAAACCGGAAATACGAGGAATGATGAACCCGAACTCAAAGAGGCTGTTATTGCAGATGATGGGGCTAAATTAAACGAGGAAAATGAGGAGGAAGATGTAAAATCTGATAAGGGTAAAAAGTCTATTTTCGACGAAATTGAAAAACCTCAGGAAATACAGGTAGCTCAACGCAATAGTAATAGATGGTCTGTTGGACCAAGTTTAGGGCCGGTTTATTTTAATTCTTTTGGGGATGGTTCGCCAATACACTCAAATTTTGTTTCCAATTCCAAAAGTGGTAATGTTAATCTTAGTTATGGCCTGAGAGTTTCATACGATATTAGTAAAAAATTGAGCGTTCGCTCCGGACTCAACAGGGTGGACTATGGTTATGATACCAATGAAATCTCTTTTTCAGCCTCACTTACGGCATCGACCAATAATCAAATAGATAATATAAATTATGTATCTACCTCAAGAAATTTAGTTGTTAGAAATATGGAAGACAGCAAGCTTTCTAAGCAGACAATTGGTCTGGAATTTGTGGCACAAAGTCCCGCGCGTGATGGAAGAATGATTCAGGATTTCGGCTATATAGAATTGCCCTTAGAAATAAATTATGCCTTACTTGACAAAAAATTTGGTATCAACGTTATAGGCGGATTAAGTTCTCTCTTCCTGGTTTCTAATTCAGTAATGCTTGAGGCAAATGGAAATACTGTTGAGATGGGTGAGGCAAATAATCTTAATGATTTGAATTTCAGCACGAACATCGGTTTTGGTTTGAATTATAAATTTTCACCAATGTTACAATTGAACCTCGAACCCATGTTCAAATATCAATTAAATACATTTACACAAACAGCTGGAAATTTTCAACCATTCTCTGTTGGAGTATACACAGGCTTGAATTTTAAATTTTAGGCCGGTTACTAAAGAAAAATGCACGTAAAGATGAAAATGCAGGTTGGCACAAGCATGTCTATAATTAAGTTTTCTATATTTATACCTTTTGGTATATAGTGTTGCGGACATCCCCGTTTTGGGCACATCAGAACGTTCTATTGAAGCTCTTTTAAAATTACTGTTCTAACTTGCTCCCGCAATTCAGATTTCTGGCTTTCCTTTAGTCCTTTTGTTTGGTGGAAAGAATGGACCTTTACTCTTACAATCCCCGGGCCTCCGCTAAAAAATGTGAATGGAAATCGTTTTTTGTTGTCATAAAAAGTAATGGGAACTACCGGAATATCATGGGCTATTGCCATTTTAAAGGCCCCATCCTTAAATTCATCCAGTACTATATCCTCCTCAGGAACACCCCCTTCCGGAAAAATACAAATACTAAGACCTTCATTTAATCTTTTCTGAGCTCTTCTATATACCGCACTCCTGCTCCTGCTGTCTTCTCTGTTAACCAGAATACAAACCCGTTTATAAAAAAATCCGAAAACAGGAATATTAACCAATTCCTTCTTTCCCACAAAAACAAAGGGGTTCTTACTTGTTTTTAACATCATCATTATATCCAGCATACTGGTATGATTTGCAACCAACATATAACTTTGACCTTTTTCCAACTCTTGTTCATAGGTTATTCGCGGAAAACAAAACATCCCATAAATAACGGTATTTGCCCATATATTTCGAGCCAACCAAAAAAACTGTGAATAGGTTCTTTCGGATAGGGTCGTTATCAGAAGTATTGGAAAAAAAATAAAAATTGGAAGGCTTACCAGGATATAAAACCAAATACGATAAAGAACGTGCCCCAATTTTTGCAGAAGTAAGCGCATAAATCAAAAGTAACAATTTTAGCAGGGTAATCGTATTTCTTTTACTTTTGCCTCTGTAATATTAACCAAATGGCAAGAATTTTAACTGGTATACAAAGCACAGGAACCCCCCACCTGGGAAATATCCTTGGAGCGATTATACCTGCAATAAATATGGCAAAAGATAGTGAAAATGACTCGTTTCTCTTTATTGCCGATATGCATTCCCTTACTCAAATTAAGAAGGGTGAAGAATTAAGGCATAACACCTATGCAACTGCTGCTACCTGGCTGGCATTCGGGCTTGACATTGAAAGTACCGTGTTTTACAGACAGAGCGATGTTCCTCAAGTAACCGAACTTGCATGGTATTTAAGCTGTTATTATCCTTATCAGCGACTTACCCTTGCTCATTCCTTCAAAGACAAAGCAGACAGGCTGGGGGATGTTAACGCTGGCTTATTTACCTATCCAATGTTAATGGCTGCCGATATTTTATTATATGATGCCAATGTTGTGCCGGTTGGCAAAGATCAGTTACAACATATAGAGATGACACGGGATGTGGCCGGTCGATTCGAGACTCAAATGGGTGAAACATTTGTAATACCTGAGGCACAAGTACAAAAAGATACCATGTATATTCCGGGGACAGATGGTACGAAGATGAGTAAAAGCAAAGGCAATCTAATTGATATATTTCAGCCCGATAAAAAATTACGCAAACAAGTGATGCGTATCGTCACAGACAGCAAATCGATGGAGGATCCGAAAGATCCGGAGACAGATACTACTTTCTCATTATATAATATATTAGCTTCTGATGCCCAGATTACTGAAATGCGGTCGAACTACTTAAATGGCAATTATGGTTATGGGCATGCCAAACAAGCTTTGTACGAATTAATTATTGAAAAGTTTAAAACTCCCAGAGAAAAATTCGATTATTATATGAATCACCTTAATGAGGTAGATGATGCATTGTCTATAGGGGCTGAAAAAGCAAGAAAAGTAGCTAATTCAGTTCTTGAAAGAGTCAGGAATAAGGTAGGATACTAATTTTATTATTACTGACCGCCTGGTTTGTAATTCAACTTTTTATCCAATAGAGAATACTTCTAACCTAAGGCCTATTAGTGCATTTTATCGATAAACGCATAAAATAGAGGGTTTGGACATCATACATTTTAAATAAACAAACTACCCGGTCTAATTAAAACTAAATAGCTTCATACTGTTTTCCGGGTAAAGGGCGTATCATTCCTTTCATTTCCATGGTTAATAAACTGGATACAGTTTTAAATACAGGTAAATTGCATTCCAAAGCTATTTGATCTACCAATTGACGCCCATCTTTCTGCAAAAAGGAGTAAATAATTTTTTCATTGTCATCCAATTCCACAAAAAGCTGTTTTTGTACTGTGGCTGGCTTTGATTCTTCCAATTGCCAATTCATCAAATAAATTAGATCAGCTGCTGATGTAAGCATGTGTGCCTTTTGCCCCTTAATTAGATTATTACACCCCAGACTATATTTATCCTTAATACGCCCAGGTACCGCAAATACATCTCGATTGTAATTATTTGCCATATCTGCTGTAACAAGACTACCTCCCTTTTCTGCAGATTCCATGACTATTGTTGCCTCACTAATACCTGCAATAATTCTATTTCTTCTTAGAAAATTCTCACGGTCCGGGTTGCTAGTGCTCCAGAATTCAGTCAAAAATCCACCATTTTTACAAATTTCATCAACATACTTAAGGTGCGCTTTTGGATATATTTGATTTAACCCATGTGCCACACACGCAATAGTCTGAAGTCCATTCTTCAGGGCCGCCCGCTGCGCACAAATATCAATTCCATAGGCAAATCCACTTACTATTACAGGATCTAAAGGTGCTATATTTTCTATGAATTCTTCACAGAATGCTCTGCCATAACCTGTACTATTCCGTGTGCCGACTATGCTAATTATTTTTTTGTTCTCAAATTGCATGTTGCCCCTTTTGAATAGTAAAATTGGAGCATCCACACAATGTTTCAGATATTTGGGGTAATCCTCATCCCTGAAATATGAATAAGATATATTATTCCTAAGGACAAATTCATACTCCATTTCTGCTGCATGAAGGTATTTGCTGTTTTGGAGGCCTCTTAAAGCTACCCGTCCAATTCCTTCAATTTTTTCCAGATGCTTCATTTTATCTGTAAAAACTGCTATTGGACCGCCACAATGAGTAATCAGCTTTTTAGCTGTTATATCACCAATATGAGGGATATTCTGCAATCTAAGAACTGCAATTAACTCATCCTTAGTCATTTATAAAATCTTTTTAGTTATTCACAAATTACACAAAATATTATGTTAATAAAAAATTCCCTTGTCTAGTTTGAAGCCCTTTAATTTTTTTTCATCTTTGTATTTATGGGAATTGAGCATCACATTCAACAACTTTTATACCGTTACAACTGCGTGGTTGTTCCTGATTTTGGTGCGTTTTTAACCCAAATGAAATCTGCATCAATTTCAAAGTCTACCAACACCTTTTACCCACCTTCCAAACGAATATCATTCAATGAACAGCTATCCTCCAATGACGGTTTATTAGTTTCATATATGGCTAATGCCGAAAACAAGTCGTATGAGGAGATGTTAAAGCATACACTTGATGTTGCAAAGACCTGGAAGAAACAACTGCATTCAGGCGAAAGGCTTAAAATATCATCAATAGGTGAATTATGGTTAAACAGGGAGGGTAAATTACAATTTCAACCCTCGGACGAAGTAAATTACCTTACCTCTTCGTTTGGCCTGTCATCCTTTGTTTCTCCTGTTGTTACTCGTGAAGTGCTAAAGGAACAAGTGGAGGAATTAGAAGAAAAGATTCCTTTTTATATTACACCCGAAAAGAGGGAAAGGCGTTCATTAAGGCCTTATTTGAAATATGCTGCGATACTGTTATTGGCATTCTCCACGGGGATGACAGCTTTTAGGTTTTACGGTGAAATGCTTAACAAAAAACAAATTGTTCTGGAGGAAGCGCAAACCCTTGTTACCAAGAATATCCAGGAAGCGACTTTCTTTAACTCAAAGCCCCTTGAATTACCGGAACTCAAACTGAATGTAACCAAAAAGGCAACAGCTAATCACCATATAATTGCAGGAGCATTCAGAATTAAGGAAAATGCCGATAAAAAGGTTCTTCAATTGCTCAAAAAAGGCTATGAGGCAAGATATCTTGGTGTTAATAGTTATGGCTTGCACCAGGTTACCTACGCAAGTTACGATGACCCTGAAGAAGCTTTGATTTTTCTCAAACAGGTAAAGCGAAAAGAATCGCAAGATGCCTGGATGTTGTCTACAAAATAGTTTCTTTCTTTTTCTTCAATACAATTGCTACGTATCTTTGAAAAAAAATCAAGATGCAGCCAAAAAAGCCGAGTGATTCAAGAACTATAATGACCGATATGGTTTTGCCCAGCGAAACTAATCCACTAAATAACCTTTTTGGTGGCGAATTACTGGCTAGAATGGACAGGGCGGCAAGCATTGCTGCAAGAAGACACAGCCGACGGATTACTGTAACAGCGTCTGTCAATCATGTTGCTTTTAATCGTTCTGTACCACTGGGAAGTGTGGTTACCGTTGAGGCGAAAATATCTCGAACTTTCAGGACATCAATGGAAGTATATATTGATGTCTGGATGGAAGATAGGTTTAGCGGGGAAAAAACAAAAGCCAATGAGGCTATTTACACCTTTGTTGCGGTAGACGAAACCGGTAAACCAACTGAAGTTCCGCCAATAATCCCTGAAACAGCACTTGAATCTCAGCGTTTTGAGGGGGCACTAAGAAGAAAACAGCTAAGCCTGGTTCTTGCTGGCAAAATGAAGCCCAATGATGCTACGGAACTCCGCGCATTATTTACCAAAGAATAAATTGATATTATATTTTTAGAAATCGAAATTATTTGGATCCGGGCCAAAGCGTTGATTTTTATCTAAGCTATCCAAATTAGCTACATCCTCAGCACTTAATTCAAAATCGAAAATATCTGCATTTGCTACGATTCTTTCACGCTTTGAAGATTTTGGTATGGTTATGACTCCTTTTTGTAAATTCCATCGTAAGACTATTTGAGCACTGGTTTTATTATATTTAGCCGCAAGCTCATTAAAGGTATCAATATCAAAAATTCTGCCCTGCATCATGGGAGACCAGGCTTCATATTGAATATTCCTGGCTGCACAAAAGTCTAATAGGTTCTGTTGGACTAAATACGGGTGAAATTCCATCTGATTTACCATAGGTACTATATCTGCAGTATTTAGCAAATCCTCAAGGTGATGCTGCATGAAGTTGCTTACACCAATGGCTCTTACTCGCTTTTCTTGGTAAAGATGTTCCATGGCTTTCCAGGTATCTTTATATTTTCCGGAAACCGGCCAATGCACCAAATAAAGATCCAGGTAATCCAGAGCCAGCCTATCCAGGCTTTGGTCAAAAGCCTTCAGGGTTTGTTCATAGCCCTGATCTGAGTTCCAAACTTTACTAACTACAAAAATATCTTCCCTTGGGACGTCACTCTCTTTAATACCGGTGCCTACACCTTTTTCATTATTATAAATAGAGGCTGTATCTATATGACGATATCCGGCCTCTAATGACCATTTAATTGCATTTATCACTTCATTTCCATCTTCAGAAAGGTAGACACCCAGACCGAAATAGGGCATTCTAACCCCGTTGTGTAATCCAAAAGTGCCCTTAATATCCGTTATTGAACTCATATTTTCTTTGTGTTAAAGTCGATAAATCCATTCCTCAGGATTTAATCTTGTAGCGTCCTTGTAGAGGTAAAATTTTAACTGTGTTAAACCATTATACCGATTAGTATATATTTCTCCTAATTCTTCTTTTAAGCTTACCTTGTCACCTTTTTTTACATACAAATTGGAGAGGTTGTAATAGGTGCTTATGAAGTTACCATGTTTAATCTGAACCCCTTTGTTTCCCCCGGGCACTGCCAGGATAGCAATAACTTCACCTTCAAAAACAGCACGTGCGGTAGCCCCCTCATCTGTAGCAATTATTACGCCATTGCTCTGATGTTTAATACCGGGATAAACTGCATCTTTATAAATGCCAAAACCCTGCTGCTTAATTCCCTTCTCAACAGGCCATATAAGTTTTCCCTTATTTGCAGAAAAGTTATTTGCTACCAATGTGGCCTCCGGTGTTAAAACAAACTTATTTGATGTCCCACTTTTACCCGCTTTTTTATTTGAGGCTGCTATTGCACTTCGGATCAATCGTTCTATTTGTTGTTCAATTTTTCGTGCTTCCTGCTTCTTCTTCTTAATTGCCGAGGCATATTTGCTCTCGTTTTGCCTTATGGACTTTAAAAGTTCTTTTTGCGCTTTTATCTCAACCAGTAATTCATCTTTAGCCTTTAAATTCTCTGCCAACAATACCTCTTTTTCCTTCCTTTGGTTAGTTAAGTTGTTATTTAATTGCGTAAGTTCTTCAGTTTTCCTGACAATCTCCTCTCCCTGCTCTTTTCTAAATTGAGTGTATTGTTTCATGTATTGTAGTCTTTTAAACGCTTGATAAAAGTTTTCTGAAGACAGGAGAAACATCAGCCTGCTTTGTTGGGATCTATTCTGATATGATTTTTGGATCATTGTGGCATACTCTTCTTTCAAAGCTTCCAGGTCTTCACGAAGCTTGGATATATTTCTAATATTGGCATTTATTTGCCTGCTAAGAAGATTTGCTTGTTGGTTTGTGACGCGGATCAACTGCTGTCTGACATTAATCTTCTGATCCAGAACTTCCATTTGATCCAAAACAGTCCCTTTTTGCTTTTTTTCCGCAAATAGCAGCCTGTTTATGTCCTCTATTTCCTTTAAAAGCTGTTCTCGCCTGGTTTCTAATGCCTTTTGTTCATTGGTTTGCCCATATGCTATTGAACCCAGCAGCACTAAAAAAATAAATAGTACATATGCAGAATATTGCTTTGCAATTCTCATTTTATTTCAAAACTATTTCTTCGAATCCTTTGGGAATTCTATAGGGAAAATTCAATGTTCTGTTAAACTCAATATTCTTAAATTGTATATCAATATTGGTGGTTTGATCAATATCAATTGCTATAATCTGAATTTCTTCAGGTAGGATTAGATTATTCTTCTCCTGATACGATTTATAATAAATTTCCAACAGTCTGTTATTCCAAGGCTGAGACAATTGCTGTGTAGCAATTTTAAAATTCATTGGTTCAATCAGGAATAGCGTTTTGAACAGATCCCCCATATTTTTAGGTTTAAGTTCATAATAATCTTCTGTAGCAAGGGAAATATATTTCTCTGTCCGTAAATCAAATAATGCCTCCCCCAATAGTAGATTCTGTACTTTGTTAAAATCCAGTTCAGTTCCCAACAACTTGCTCAAATAACCAAAGTCTCCATCAAAGTACTCATTCTGAAGTTTATTATAGAAAGTCACTCTTTTGGGGGTAATTAAAGCCTTCACGACACCCAAAGGAGCACTCATCCAAATTGCTTTGTCCTTTTCAATCCTTAGGCTAACATTAAAACTTTGAACGGCTCCACCATCATTGTAGGCAACTTTCATCCTGCCGCTTATGGTTTTGAATTCTAATTGGTTTTTATAATGATTTTTGATTATTGCCTTGGTAGTAAGCCTTTCATCTACTTTGCCGGCTGAAACTATCTTACTTGTTTTGCATGAGAAAGAAAGCATTGCCAGAAAGGTGATTATGATCCATCTATTCCATCTGTAGGTAATATATTTCATTAGATCAGGAGCCAGATTTGATTTTACTAAGATACATATTTGCCTTTGATGAATTCCCTAAAGATGTATACGCATTGGCCAACTCTTTATATATGTTATTGCCTAATTCGTTATCGTCTATAAGAAAATCAAGTGCTGTTTCCAATTCGCCTGTTGCTTCCTTCTGTTTTCCACTCCTATTAAGACCCATTCCCTTAGCGTAATAAAAATACGGTTGCGATGGAAATTCCTCCAGAGCTTGTTCTGCTTTAATAACCAGAGAAGAATAATTCTTATTGCCTATTAATTCTCCTATTTCTTTCTTATACTTCAAAAGAGGTGTAAGATCTGTATTTTCAACCAAAGGCGCTTGCTTTATAGTGTCAACACTTTTAATCCGATCTAAAGAATCTTTGATCTTAAGCGAAAGTGATTTTTTGAAGTCAGAGTCCTTCATGTTTTTTAGAATATCTAAAGACTCCTGAAATTTCTTTTTTCGAAAGTAAATTACTGCAAGGTTTTCTGTCAATTTATCATTATCAAAAGCTATTTGATCTTTGATTGACTCAACTGAATTTCCTTGCTTTTCCATTATCTCCACGGTAATATTTAAATACCAATAGTTCTCAGGTCTAGAATTTAAAGCATCTATGCTGTATTGCAGTGCCATTGCGGGTTGCTTATTCTCTAGATAAGAATTAGCTAGTTCAAAGTCAACCACATTGCTTGTACTATCCAGCCTTTTGCATTCAAGAAACAGGTTAATAGCCCTATCGTAGTTTTCTATGCCCTTTTGCTTTAAAGCTTCGAAAAATGCTTCCTGAAATTCATCTGTATAGTCTTCCAAAAAAACTTCCGCGCTCTCTTCCTCCTGGGCATAGTTCAATTGGGAAAAAATAATTATTCCCAAAAAATAAATTACATATTTAACCCTAACGTTCATATCATCAGACTACATAAATACCAGCAAGAAGATTATTCCTATTTTGTGCCGGTACTTCCAAAACCACCTGCTCCCCTGGCGGTTTCGGTTAAACTTTCCGTTTCAATCCATTCAGCTTGTTCATGTGCAGAGATCACCAACTGTGCAATGCGTTCCCCATTGACAATGGTAAATTCTTCATTGGATAAATTAACAAGAATCACGCCAATTTCTCCTCTGTAATCCGCATCAACTGTTCCAGGAGCATTAAGCACTGTAATTCCTTTCTTAGCCGCTAAACCGCTTCGCGGGCGAACCTGTGCTTCGTACCCGACAGGAATTTCCACAAATAGCCCTGTTTTAACCACCGCTCTTTCTAATGGTTGTAAGGTAATTGGTTCTGAAATATTAGCTCTAAGATCCATTCCGGCAGAAGCTGGTGTTTCGTATACCGGTGTTGAATGGTCTGATTTATTTATAATTTTTATTTTCATTTTTTAAACACTATTATTTTTTCCTTTTGTTCCCCCTAAAAATATTCTTTTAAGTACTTCACTTTCCATTTTATAGAGAATAATTAAAAATACTAAAAGCAAAGCACTGCCAATTATCAAATTTCTGTTAAATACGTAAAAAGAAAGTATGGCCAATAGAATTGACAATCCCAGATAAAAAATTATTTTTCTAAAATTATAAGGAATAGGATAGTATTTCCTCCCAAATAAATAAGAGATGGTCATCATACTTCCATATGCTGCAAGTGTGGCATACGCGGAAGCATAATATCCCCATTCAGGAATAAAGTAATAGTTTATGCCGATTGTAATTAATGCACCTAAAATGGAAATATAAGCTCCAAATCTTGTCCTGTCCGTAACTTTATACCAAACTGAAAGATTGTGGTAAATCCCGAGACAAAAACTCGCTAAAACTATTACGGGCACTATAGGCATTGCCTCCCAATATGCCTGGTCTCTAATAAAAATAACTTTTAAGACATCTGCAAACACCACTACGGCCAATAATATTACACTACCCAGTACAACAAAATAGTTGGTAATCTGCGCATAGGCGCGTTGCGGGTTTTCTGAAGAGGAGTGGCTAAAGAAAAAGGGTTCTATCCCAAGGCGAAAGGCAGTAGCAAAAAGTGTCATGAAAAGTGCCAGTTTGTAACATGCAGAATACTTGCCCATTTCACTTTTGGCAATATCCTGAGGTAATAATTCCGCAAGTAATATCCTATCAAAAACTTCATTTATTGTAAAGGCTATTCCGGCAATCATGACCGGCATACCATATTTTATCATCTTAAGCCATAAAACCTTGTCAAAAGAATAGTTTCTGTTAAGATAAAGACCACCCATCATCAAAAGTGTAAGGCCGCTGGCGATCAAATTTGATATAAAAATATAGGATATTTCAAAATCTGTAATATAAATAGCATTTAACAAACTTTCAGGATTTGCATCTGCAAGGCCGGGCAGTAGAAGCAGGAAAAATATATTCAACCCCAAATTTACGGCTACATTAACAGTTTTAACCATGGCATAGCGCATGGGTCTCTCATTTGCACGCAACCACGCAAAAGGAATGATTGCAAGGGCATCTAAGGCGAGAATTAAAATTACATACTTAATATAGTCCTGTTCAATATTTAATAATTCAGTCAGTTGATACTGAAATAGTAATGCGAATATTGTAAATAAGACCGTACTAACTGATAAAGAAATAAGTGAGGTGGCAACTACTTTATTTTTATCATCTTCTCCATTAAAAAATCTGAAGAAACCAGTTTCCATACCGTAAGCGAGGAACACATTAAAAATTGCAAACCAGGAAAAAATTAAAGTCACCTCTCCATAAGATCCCGGTGGCATAACCTTGGTATAAATAGGAACCAATATAAAGGACAGCATTCGGGGTAATACTGTAGCTAAACCATAAATGAATGTTTGCTTAAAAAGCTTTTTAAATAAACTCAAAGACTTATAGATTTGGGCTTAAAATTAGGTATTTAAACCCATGGAACAAAGTATGTTATAATGTGTTCACTTGTAATTAAGAGCAGGTTTCGTCTTTATTTTGGTAATTTTGACATAGGCTATTTTTCTTTTTTGAGGGTCTTCAGCCCCATTTTTATAACTGATAACCGCTTCATCTTCCTTCAATTCAAATGGAAAATCCTGATTTTCTTTACTTATTGGTCCCGGTGGTTGATTTCCCACTTCTTTTTTAGGATCAGAATGCATTATGATATCTGGCTTTGTAACCGCAACATCGTCCTTATAATTACAGATAATGTAAAATTTCTCTCCCTCTTTTTCCTGTTCTGCTTTCAACACATGACCCCGGAAAAAGACTTCTAAAAACTCTATATCATTACCAGCCTCCAGTTCAACAGGAAATTGCAAAATAAAGCCTGTTCCGCTTTCTTCCCTGCCTCCTGCATATTGCTGATATGATGGATTATTTATGGTGAAAGGAGGTTCCTTTGTAAGTTTCTTTTGGGAGGAGCATCCATAAAGACTGAAAACAGTAACCATTAGTAATGATGCAATTTTCATAATTCTCTTTTATTTATCCTTTAGTAAAGATATGAAACCAAATTTGGTGCCAAAAAAGTCCTATAAGCTATTATGAGGTTTTTGCCAATAAAAAATCCCGCATAAAGCGGGACTGGTATTGTAGTTCTAATAATACTTTTAAAAAGAATTAATTGTTTAATGCCTCCGCTCCACCTACTATTTCAAGGATTTCATTAGTAATTGCTGCCTGGCGGGCCTGATTATATGTTAGTTTTAGCTGATCCCTTAATTCTGTGGCATTATCAGTAGCCTTATGCATTGCAGTCATTCTTGCACCATGCTCACTGGCGAATGAGTCTCTTATTGCCTTGAACAATTGGGTTTTTAGAGATTTTGGAATAAGTTGTTCAACAATGGCCGCCTTTGCCGGTTCAAATATATAGTCTGCAGATGTGTTTGAGTCCTGCTCCATGGGCACTATTGGCAGGAATTGTTCTGTAGTGACAATTTGTGTAGCGGCATTTTTGAATTTATTATATACTATTTCAATTTTGTCATAGGTTCCATCAGTATACAACTGCATTAATTCTTCGGCTATTTCGGCAGCATTATTAAAATTCAGTGCATCATAGATGTGGCTATGGTCAGAAATGACATTATGCCTTTTCCCAATAAGATCCTGGGCTTTCTTTCCTATGGATATAAAATCTACCTGCTGACCCGTATAATGCTCTTTCTGCAGTGACAGGCAGTGTTTAATTATATTCGAATTAAATGCCCCGCAGAGTCCTCTGTTAGAAGTTATTGCAACAATCAGGACGTTTTTAACATCTCGCTTGTCTGTATATTTACTTCCTGTTTCACCATCTATACTTCCACTGAAATTTTGCAACAATTCTGAAAGCTTATTGGCATAAGGACGCATTGCAGTAATGGCATCCTGAGCTTTTTTAAGCTTAGCAGCAGACACCATTTTCATGGCGCTGGTTATCTGCATGGTAGAGGATACGGATACTATTCTATTTCGTATTTCCTTTAAATTTGCCATTTTTTAAATTGTGAATTCAGAAATTAGCCTTGATATTTCCCAGCCAGATCTTGACATACCGCGGTTAAGGTATCCATTACCTCATCCGTTAATTTACCAGATTTCAATGTATCAAGTACGTCTCTGTGCTTAGCATTTAAAAATTCTAAAAAGTCCTTTTCAAACTCCTTTACCTTGTCTACCGGAACATCTTTTAACAAATTTTTTGAACCAGCATAAATTATAGCAATCTGATCTTCAACTGTAAATGGGTCTGCCTGTGCCTGCTTTAAAATTTCCACATTGCGTCGCCCCTTTTCAATTACATTTAAAGTAGCCGCATCCAGGTCAGATCCAAATTTGGAAAATGCCTCTAACTCCCTGAATTGCGCCTGATCTAGTTTTAATGTCCCCGCTACTTTCTTCATAGACTTAATCTGTGCGTTCCCTCCAACACGGGATACGGATATCCCAACATTAATCGCCGGGCGTACACCTTGATTAAATAAATCCTGTTCAAGAAATATTTGCCCATCTGTAATGGAAATAACATTGGTAGGAATATAAGCAGATACATCACCTGCCTGAGTTTCGATAATTGGCAGGGCTGTTAATGATCCGCCACCTTTTACCATAGGTTTTAAAACCTCTGGCAAATCGTTCATGTTCTTTGCAATAGCATCATCATCTATAACCTTGGCAGCGCGTTCCAATAACCTTGAATGCAAATAGAAAACATCACCCGGGTAAGCTTCGCGTCCCGGTGGTCTTCTTAGCAAAAGTGATACTTCACGATATGCCACAGCCTGTTTGGAAAGATCATCATAAATAATTAATGCCGGACGGCCTGTATCTCTAAAATATTCTCCGATAGCTGCACCAGCGAAAGGCGCATAAACCTGCATTGGTGCCGGTTCAGAAGCATTAGCTGCAACAATGGTTGTATATGCCAAAGCGCCCTTATCTTCCAATGTTTTTGCGATTGCGGCAACAGTTGAGGCTTTTTGCCCAATGGCTACATAAATACAATAGACAGGTTCTCCTGCGTCATAAAATTCTTTCTGATTTATGATAGTATCTATACAAACTGTGGTTTTGCCCGTCTGACGGTCACCAATAACCAATTCACGCTGACCTCTTCCTACAGGTATCATTGCGTCTACCGCTTTAACACCAGTCTGCAATGGTTCATATACTGGTTGTCGGAATATTACCCCTGGTGCCTTGCGCTCTAAGGGCATTTCACAAAGGTCTCCGGAAATTGCTCCTCTTCCATCTATAGGATTACCAAGTGTGTTTACAACGCGCCCTACAATACCTTCTCCTACTTTAATCGAGGCAATACGTTGTGTACGTTTTACCGTAGCACCTTCTTTAATTTCTCTTGACGGTGCCAGCAATACAACGCCGACATTATCTTCTTCAAGATTCAGAACAATACCTTCCAAACCACCTTCAAATTCAACTAATTCACCATATTCAGCATTGGAAAGGCCATAAACTCTGGCAATTCCGTCACCAACTTGTAAAACAGTTCCTATTTCATCTAATGAAGCTTTGGCTTCAAATCCAGATAATTGTTTTTTTAAAATTGCAGATACTTCTGCGGCTTTTACTCCTGCCATTTTTTTCAGATATAAGATGATTAAAAGGAATCACTCCTTTTAAATTGGTAATTACTATTTAAATACTATTTGTAAATTCTCTTTTCAGACTATTTAATTTATTGGAAATACTTGCATTGTATTGCAAATCCCCAATGCGTAATATAAAGCCTCCTATTATGCTTTCATCAATTTGATTTTCCAAAGTGATTTTATTCTTTGTTATTTTTCCAATTTGAGAAAGAATCTTCTTTTCCAACGATGGGGTTAATGGAACCGCTGTAGTAACCAGGGCAACATTTTCTCCCTTTAAATCCTCATTAAGCGCAATATATTTAGTAGCAACATCATATAAGAGGTCAATTCTTTTTTTAGATACAAGTAAAGAAAATGCCTCTTTTGTGATCTCATTGAAATTCTTAAAGAGCGTTAGCAGAACTTCCTTCTTTGACGAACCTTCAAGAATAGGGCTTGCAAGCATTTCCTTTAATTCATTACTATCGGAAATAGTTTGAACTATTGACCGCATATCACGATCAATTGCATCCGTAGCTTTTTGTTCTACTGCAAGATTTAATGTGGCTTTTGCGTAACGTAAGGCTGCTCTTGATTCGTTCATTTAATTAATTCAGTTTAATATCACCCAGCATGTCATCAACCAATTTCAACTGTTTTTCTTTATTGGACAGTTGCTCTTTGATTACTTTCTCAGCAATTTCAACAGAGAGTTCAGCTACCTGATTTTTAATATCTGCAACAGCAGCTTTTTTCTCACTTTCAATAGTAGCTTTTGCCTGTTTAATCAATTTATCACCTTCAACCTGAGCCAGTTCTTTTGCATCTGTGACAATTTTTTCCTTTATCTCCCTTGCTTCTTTTAAAAGGTTTTCACGTTCTGCCCTTGCTTCCTTTAATAATTTTTCGTTATCTGCTGTTACATTCTGCATTTCTTTTTTGGCTTCTTCCGCTGCATCCAATGCATTTCTAATTCCTTCTTCTCTATCATTTATTGCATTCAGGATTGGTTTCCATGCATACTTCCACAATAAAAAAACCAATGCCAGAAACAACAAAGTTTGCCAAAAGAACAAGCCTAACGAAAAATCTTCTATTAATTTCTCCATACTATACTATTAAATCTTAATTGTTCAATTTTTACATTAAACCAATGGTAGCAACCAACCGTTACTACCATTGGTTATTTTTCTAGTTTTCTGCAGTTGCAAACAACGCAGCAAAACCAATACCTTCAATAAGCGCCGCCACAATAAGCATCGCCGTTTGAATTTTTCCGTAAGCCTCAGGTTGACGTGCAATCGCTTCCATAGCCTGGCCACCGATTCTGCCGATACCCACTCCTACACCGATTACAATTAATCCTGCTCCTACAATTCTTGGAATTGTCATAGTATATATAATTAAAAATTAAACATTCAAATTAATGTGCTTCTGCATGCTCATGCTCTTCAGAAGCAAATCCAAAATACAAGGCCGATAGCATTGTAAAAATATATGCCTGCAATAAGGCTACCAATATTTCTATTAAAGAAATAGCAAATGCAAGTCCAAACGATAACGAACTTCCAATCCAATTTTTAAACAGGAACATTAGCCCAATTAAACTCATAATAACAATATGACCTGCCTGCATGTTGGCATACAGACGAATCAATAATGAAAATGGCTTTATAAATATTCCTAAAACTTCAATAGGAATTAATATTACATAAAGAGGAATTTTAGCATACCAGGGCATAGAGTTCCCAAGCGGATCAAATAAATGCTTCCAATAGGTTTTTGTTCCGGTAAAGTTGGTAATCAAAAAAGTGAGAATTGCCAATGCCGTCGTAATGGCAATATTTCCGGTTACGTTAACCCCTAGTGGGGTTAATCCAAACATATTAAGAAACCATATAAAGAAGAATATGGTAAGCAGAAAAGGCATGTATTTCTGATACTTTTTTTCTCCTATGGTGGCTATTGCAATATCGTCTCTTATGTATATTATTACGGGTTCAAAAAATCGTCCAATCCCTTTTGCTATTCCTCTATTTTTAGAATATGATTTTGCAAGACCCCTGAATAATAGAAACATTAAAAGCCCCGTGATTAGTATCATCATGACACTTTTAGTAATCGAAAAATCTAAAGGTTTTATATTAGACGCATGGTGGTCAGCATCATAAGTAATTGTTCCCGACGCATCCGTTTTATAAATTTTTCCATGGTATAGTTTATAATGATTTTCACCTGCGGTTGCCACTTCTTCCCCATGATGAAATCTGGAAGATGAAAAAACAACTAAACCATTATCCCATAGAATAACCGGCAATGGAAAACCTACATGGTGCAGATTGCCCTCGTCATCGGTATAGGAAAACAAAGAAAAATCGTGAGAATCCTTAAGGTGATGTTGTATGTATTCGTCTATTTCTGTTTTCAGGTCGGTTTTGGTTTCATCACTGCTCATCTCCGACTCGTTTGCGAAAATGGTTGCGTTGAAGAATATTGTAAAAACCAGTATGAAACTTACCAAAAGAGGATTTCGCATATCACTTATAAAAATGGGTCTCTAAAAATCCGTGCAAATGTAAGCTATTCTCTTAAAAAGAAAAAAGCATTTAGAGTTTTATTTTCCCCTGAAAATCAGTGATAGCCATTCTATAGCTGATCTATTTCCCGCAATAGTTTTATTAGTGAAAAAGTCTCTACGATGAGACAAGTAAAATAGGGAATAAAAAAAACAAAAAATTCCAATTTTGTGAGTTTACCGTCCAACAAAAAAATTGGATCAAAAATCAGGAAGTAGATAAC
The DNA here is from genome assembly GCA_020346245.1 of Flavobacteriaceae bacterium. Lineage (GTDB taxonomy): Bacteria > Bacteroidota > Bacteroidia > Flavobacteriales > Flavobacteriaceae > Eudoraea. The sequence continues at coordinate 146,829 of CP070778.1, forward strand.
AAATTTTAAAGTGCTTCCGAACATAAATAAAAACCCGAGATTCTTGTTTTTCCTTTCCGCAAAATAAAGCAAGGTGGAATATATGCCCAAAGCCATTGCAAAGTTTATGAGATAACCGAGAAGTACTAAGGTGAAATCGAAATCCAGGTTTCGCACTACTAAAAATAATGTGTGAAGCACACAAACAAACAAAATTGCAGCAAGCAACTGGCTTGTGAAAATAATTATCTTTTTATTCAAATCAGGAGTTTAATTTCTTTGTTTGCTGTATAACCAAATACATTGAAATGGCCACAGCAAATAAAGTAAGAATTATGGTATAGGTGTTTTTTTCGTTCAGATATTTCATGTCAAGCCATTGACCTAATCTGGCTCCCAGATATATAATAACTCCCATTTGAACGGCAATTCCTGTAAGACTTAGCCAGTATTTAGCTTGCTTTTTTCCTTTGGCCATTTTTATTGAGATATTTTTTAAAATATAAAAATACCGAAAATGTAATTGCCCTGACTATTAGATTGTCGTCTTTATAAGAAAATACTGCCTTCGAGAAGTTTGAACAAGCCCCCTGAAACCTATTTCATTCAAGCTGGCCTTGGTCTAAATAAAAAATACCGCGAGGTGATCAGGAAACTTTGGCTGGTTCATTCTTGCTGCCAGACCCACTAGCAACACCAGACTTATATATTTCTGAACTCTTATTACCGGAACTGCTTGCCGGTGCTGTCTTACTTGTCTCTGTTGAGCCAATACCCCCTTTACCTTTCATAGAACAAGAAGCATTAAATGTTGCGCCAGGTTCAACAGCCAGTTTAGAAACAGTTACAGTACCTTCAATAACGGCGGATGCTTTTAAAGCCAATAAATTTGATACCTGAAGTTCGCCGTTAAAACTTCCTTCAATATCAGCATTAACACATTCTACCTTGCCGTGAATGTATCCGTCTTTTCCAATTACCACTTTACCGGAAGTCTTCAAATTTCCATCAAGTTTTCCGTCTATCCTAAAATCAGCTTCGGATATAATGTCACCTTTAATCTTGGTGTTCTTTTCAATTCTATTGGGTTGTCCTCCTATTTCGTTCATAGTTCTGGGTTTTTTGTTATCAGAAAACATCTCGTTTATGGTTTTGGGGTTAAAACTTGATTTAAATATTCTTGTAAATTTTTATGTACTTGAATGATTTTATAGTTAGAAGATAAAATTACAAAATTCTCATTAGCAATTCGGTAATCCCTGTTTTTATTTAATAGCTCTACATATCCTAATGCATAGTCCTTAGACCTGAATCCATGAACAACAATAAATTCCATCTCCAGATTATATATATCCTTAGAAACGATGTTTCTATATTCTAGATCTGCAATGGATTTCTCCAATATTTTTTTTAGTTCCAATGCCTTCTCATCATTCTGTCTTTTAAATGGGAATATCACCTTCCAATTGGCTGTTCCCTTAGATTCAATTTCTAATGAGAAGTCTTTGGGTTCTAATTTGGGTAATTGTTCGGCAATTATCTGCTGGGCCTTTTTACCTTCAGGATTATTCGGATAGTTCAATGCTACATAATTAAGTGCTTCCTTGAAATCGTTATACCCTTGAAGCCTGCCAATGGCATTGGCTTTTAACATCTCAAATTTTGGTACTATAGGGTCCCCGGTGTATAAATTTATATTGGTTTCGGCCCCGGTAATGACCCTTAAATATTCCTGATTTTCATACAGTTTAAATAGTTGGGCATATTTGGCGTCTGGGCTATCTGCTGATCCTGCCAAAATTGCCTGGGGGTTTACCAATATTTCAGCATACCTGGAATCAGGATACCTTTTTATAATATCCTGTTTCATGTTTTCAGCAAGCGGACTGCCAGATTCCTCATATATCTTGTACAAGTTATACATGGATGGAAGTACAAGGCGTTCTTCCGGATCTGATTTCAATACTCTCTCCAATTTTCCTGCCGCCAAAAGGTTTTCCTTAAATTTCTCTTTATAAATTAGTCCAAGCTGGTAGTTTGCAAAATTTCTTTCAACTTTAAGACTGTCAATAATTGAAATATCTTTTGGTATCTGATCCAAATAATATTCTACTGAATATTTCTGCTCTTCTGTAATTTCTCTTTCTGAACCATTAGCCTCATCAGCAATGAGCGCATCTCCGGCACCATCTACTAACCTGGAAGTATTTTTATTACTCCATCGCCAGTTATCCTCCAATACCCTTTCTCCCCATCTGGTTTTAAAGTCGTTTTTACCATAACCAAGGCTTGTGATATTGTAAAAGTAAAATTTGCCCTTATTTTGTTTTCCTCCCTTTGTTTCTGCAAAAGCTGCAAAACCGGCATTAGCCCTATTCTCCTTTTTTTGTGCTTCTTCTTCCTCGGCTAATTTCAATTTTGCAATATAGTCTTCAAAAAATGTCAGTTGTTCAATTTTAGGAAGATTGAACAGTGTTATGACGCTATCCGCGTATTGAACAACATTCTCGTATTTAATAACATCTTCCAGGTTATCCAATTTCTTCTTAACAGTCCTGAATTTTTTAGTATTCTCTGGTAAGTTTGTTAATACACTATCATAATAATTTCCTGCATTTTGGTATTCATTCTCATCAAAGTTATATTCTGCAAGATTTTCATAATTGAGCGCATTTAACTGGGGTGAATTTTGAGTTGCTCTTAAAGACTTATTAAAATATACTACGCCCAGACTGTCTGACCCAATGGCCATATAATATTCAGCCTTCTGATTGTATATCTTGTCCAAAAATGGCCTGTTCTCTCTATTCTCCTCCAGATAAACCAGTTCTTCCAGCAATTCTTCCTTATTCTCTTCCGTTATCTCAGTATTTTGAATTTGATGTAAATGGGCATTAATCATATACACCCGGGGAGATTTCCTGTTTAATTCAATGATTTTTTCAAAGGCATAATTTGCACTATCTCTATATCCCAACTCATTAAATAATTGTCCGATAATAAAATAATACCTGCCTTTTTCCGGAGTCTTCCTAGTATATGCCGAAGCTATTTTTAGTTCTTGAATAGCTGTATCCGGAGCTTTTAGGTTTATATACGCCTGTGCCATCATTGCATGAGTGTCTGCATACTCCTGATCACTAAGTTGTTCGTACTTTAAAAGGCGCTTTAAATTTTTAAGCGCAAGTTCTTCATTATCCAGCCTAATATTGGTTTTTTCTCTCCATATGGTAGCTTCGTTTAACTTATCACTTTGAGTATATTTCCTTAAAATATAATTAAATGCTTCTATAGCAGGTATATAGCGCTGGTCAAAGTATCTGGCTTTGCCCAAAAGCAGGAAGGCTTCATCTGTTTGCGGATTACGCTCTTCATCTTTTATGTCCATGCTGTGCTTTTGAATAGCTTTAGTTGCCTTTTCCTCAGCAATAATAAAATTTGGATTGTTGTTTTCAGAATCGAGTTTTATTTCGTCCTTAAACTGTAAGCGCTCCACAGGTAAAATTTCCCAATAATTATCCAGGTATGACCTATTGAGTTCCTCTCTCCCCTCCTCAAATGCAATATTACCATTGTACAAGACATTGTACTTGGTATTCACCGCATGCCAATTGCGGTTTACAAAAGTGTCTTTCTTGGTAGAACAAGCGTTAAAAAGTATGCCCCCAAGAACACCAGCCAGGATAAATTTTATAGGTAACTTCAAAATTGTTGGTATTCTATGTAATCTTAACTTAAAAACATTAAGATTATTATCTTATTGCACTTGAAAAGGGAGGATAAATAGGTAACTACGTTCAAAAAGTTATAGCAGAATAATATTTATCCGAAAATTATCTCCCGAAGAACAGAAAAAATGCCAGTATAATTATGTGATATGCTTAGCCACTAAAAAACAACTCAAGTTCTTTTAATGTTGCTGCAGAGGTCTGAATATCCCTGACAATTTCACCACTATTCAAGACCACAATACGTTCGCAGACTTCCGTTACATGAATGAGGTCATGGCTTGAAACTAATACAGTTACTTCCCTGTCCTGTCCAAGTTTTTTTATAATTGCCTTAAGTCTTATTTGAGTAGTGGGGTCTAAATTAGCAAAAGGTTCGTCCAGGATTATAACTTGAGGCTCTCCAATAAAAGAAGCCACTATACCTACCTTTTTCTGATTCCCTTTAGATAAATCCCGCAAATACTTTTTTTGTCCTAAAATCTCCCCATGAAAGAAATCTTCAAATTCTGTCAATAAATCATCAATGTCTTTTTTAGATTGTCCTCTCAATTCACCAATAAAATAGAAATACTCTTCAGGGGTTAGGTATCCAATCAAAAAAGTCTCATCTATAAAAGCCGAGGTAAACGGTTTCCATGCTTCACTAATATTTACCTGTATTTCATTATTGATTACTTTGCCGGTTGTTGGCTGAATAAGGTCTAAAAGTAAGCTGAAAAAAGTAGTCTTCCCGGCCCCATTATTACCTACCAGCCCAAAGCTCTGCCCTTTAGGTATCTCGAGGCTTTCAATATTTAATACGGTTTGATCCCCGTAAACCTTGGTTAGATTTTGTGCGTAAATCATTGCTATTTATAAATTATCAGGCTTTCTGTTTATAAGCCAAAAGGGTTTTATATTTTTCTTTCTTATATATATTCTCAATCTTTCTGAAAACCAAATCCTTAAAAGCAAAGCCCAACATTCCGGTAAGGGCAACAAATATGTATCCGGCAGTTGGATTAATAAGGTAGTGGCCTAACCCATAAATTGCAATGGGTAATATTAATTTTGGTAATGTTAGAAGAAGTGTTTTCACATTGAACGCCTGCTTATCCCCAAAAGCTTTCTTGTTAGAAGTTAAATCTATTGGTGTTTTGATATAAGCCCCACCCCATAATACCAGATAAGAATTGACTCCAATATTATAAATTGCGCCTACGATGATGGCCAAATAAGCATCCCAGCCAAAATAAAGATAGAATACAGATAAGATAGTACTAATTATGGTCGCTATTACAATCAGATACCATTTAGAGGAGAGATATTCTTTGTATTGTATATTCTGGCTCATCATAAGAGGGTAGTAAGAACTATCCCAACTTGGTACAAATTGGCCAAAACTAAATAAGAAACCTCCGGAAACGAAGATGCCAGCAAAAATTTTCCAAACAGGGTTCTCATAAGCTTCAAGACTATTAGTAAAAAAAAGCAACCCGTAAAAAAGGAATATAAAACTCATGATTACCGTAGTTTTGGACCTCTTATTCCTCTTTATTAGTTTAATGTCGTTTTTAAGAAACGTTCCTAAGTTTCCAAACCGATTAAGCCAGGTATAATCTTCAGATTTTGCAATATCGTGTTTAGTGGCTAAGCCCGCATCCAGATACATATTCTTTTTGAAATAGTTAAAGGCTCCTAAATAAAGCCATAATAAGGTCCCCCAGGAAATTAAAGAAGTCCAGGGTATATCATAAAACATATTAAAAATGGGAGAAGTGTATATTGTGATATCAAACCATTCAAAATACTGGCAAACTGCCAAAATAGATAAAATTGTGACTAAGGGATAAAAGACACTGTCCTTATTATTCATCATGATGTTGATGAAATTATTACAATAAAATAAGGCCATGATTCCTAAATGCCAGCCTATGACTCCTGCAGGATTATATCCTTCAATTATAAGTACTATGGAAAATGGGACAAAAAAGAAGGCGTGTGTCCAATTAAAGAAAGAAAAAATTGTCTTCCCAAGAGAGTAGGAAACCACCTGATTTTTCTTAAAAGGTAAGTAAAGCAAAGGTTTGATGTTCAAAATGGGCATTTTTTGAAGCATATACCGGATATAGACATCCATAACCAGGTAATAAATGATATGTTTATTGACAAACTTCAATGGATCTCCCAACCCATTTTTCTCAATAATAAAATAAGACCCAACCCCTAATGCCAGAAATACGACAATAAAATACAAAGCACCAAAAATCATCAGGATCTTAAATGCCAGGTTTGTTTTAAAAGAAGCTGCCCTAAAAAATGACTTCCATTGCAGCTTAAAAAAGTGTTTGAACATGCAGGCTGGTATTTTTCGCTCAGAAAGTTAGTGTCTCAAATTTATTTTTTGTTACAAAGAGAAGTTAATTTCTCATTATTAATCCAAAGCAATCCTTAATTTTGCACAAATTTTTTATCATGAGCGATTTTTATTCTCTGACTATAGACAAAATTTCCCGACTAACCCCAAATGCAGTTGCGGTGAGTTTTGCTATCCCTAAAGAACTGGAAAACAAATTTATCTTTGAGGCCGGTCAGTATATAACCATTAAACACAAAATAAATGGAGAGGAGGTTAGACGAGCCTATTCTATTTCCTCAAGTCCGGAAGAAAAGTATATTACTATAGGCATCAAAAAAGTGCCGGAAGGACGCTTTTCATCTTATGCCAATACTACGCTAAACGAAGGAGACCAATTGTTGGTAATGCCTCCCGAGGGGAGATTTGTTTACAAAAATTCGCCTGAACAGGAGAATATATGTGCTTTTGCCGCCGGCAGTGGCATTACGCCTATAATGAGCATCGCCAGAACCGTTTTGAAAAGCCACCCAGAAAATACATTTGTATTGGTCTATGGAAATCAAAACAAATCCGAAACAATGTTCCTAGATGAGATTTTAGAACTTGAAAATGACTATAAAGACCGCTTTACAGTTCAGTTTGTTTACAGCAGGGCCAGGGAAGATGATTCCCTGTTTGGAAGAATAGATACTTCTGTGATAAATTTTGTTCTTAAAAATAAATTTAAAGAAACCAGATTTAAAACATTCTACTTATGTGGGCCTGAGGATATGATTAATATTACAAGGGACACATTAAAAGCAAATGGAATTGCTTCGGATTCTGTTTATTATGAACTTTTTACTACAACAGACAATGATCCTTCCGAGACTATATCACCGGAAGGTAAGACAACAGTGGAAGTGTTGCTGGATGATGAAGTGCACTCTTTTATTATGGATAAAAAATCTACGGTTTTAGATGCTGTCCTGGATGAAGATTTAGATGCCCCATATTCTTGTCAGGGAGGTGTTTGCAGTACATGCATTGCAAGAATTACGGAAGGTGAAGCGAAAATGGATAAAAACCAGATTCTTACTGATAGTGAAATAGCAGAAGGACTTGTTCTCACTTGTCAGGCGCATCCGGTAACATCAACGTTGAAAGTAGACTATGATGATGTTTAATCGTTGTAGTTGATTGCCATTTTTAGTTTAAAATAATAGCAGACAAACCTGCATTTTAGAAACCAGATGGTTTGTCAGTATGGTTTATATGCAAAAATTATTCAACTAAAATGCATTTAATCCGGAAGATTGGGTCAAAAAACCTTTTCAATAATTTATATATGCCATTTTTCCTTCTCTATTATAGACCAAATAGTTTGTTTGCTTTATTTTAAGTTGTCAGGTTATCCAAAAACAATCTTTGTATAATGCTTAACTCCAAAAAGTATCCAAATAGATTCTGGACGCGGGAAAAATTAATTTAATGAATGATTGAGATATCATAAATGACTCCTTATTCTGTAGTTTTTATTCAAATCTTAGGTCCATTACCCTTGAAAAAGCGAATAAAATACCATTCGTCGATGTTTTTTTCCGACTAAGTGGTCGGTAAAAAATCAGGTAGGATATACCGTTCATCGGGAATTCGTCATTATAACGATTTTTTAAAGTCATACATCCTTTAATATTCACCTTCCTGGGGTTTCGAGGGTTCTTTGTTTATAGACCCGATGGTCTGTTTAACCCCAAAACCCAAATCTAATGGATAAGAATTTAAAACGCATGGCTACCATGCACCGGATGCAAGTTACTGGACTGGAGTTGTTCTATAAGAATGGCTATTATAATACCAGTATAGATGACATTTTAAAATCTCTTTCTCTTTCCAAGGGAGCTTTTTACTATCATTTTCAGTCAAAAGAGGATTTTTTCGTAAGTATTGTTCAAAACTTAATTGTTCGTAAAGTATACAGTATGCTTATTGAACCAATAGAAGGTAAGGAAAACCCCTTTGTTGTTATAGAAAAATGTTTTGAAAATGCTTTGGAAACTGCTGAACACAATGAAATGGACTATGGTTTTATCCTTAGTAACTTTATTTCAGAGTTCAACAGGAGAAATGCTCTCATCTCTAAGTACTTAATGGATATTTATAAGGTATGGGAAGTAAATTTAGTCTCAATCCTTCAAAAAGGGAAATCCGATGGTTATGTTGACAGGCATGTGGATAGTGAAGGCATCGCTACCTATTTAATTTCCTCGTACATGGGTGTAAGGACCTTAATGGTGCAGGGTAACTGTAGAAATTTGCGCTATAAGTACATGCAACAACTAAGGCATTATTTCAATTCGTTAACCGTAAGAGAAATTGTATAAATTAAATTACTTTATCTAGAGAAGTGAAGTAATCTTGGATAACACAGTTTCGGGTAAAATGGTAGACATCACATTTTCATACCCCCTGGGAGCTTTATTTCCATAGATTGAAGTTGGAATAAATGGAAATTTGTTCCGATCTGAAAGCAAACTGTTATCAGAAGCCTGGTTGAAAGGTGAGAATCCGGCATAAGGATGTGTAATACCCCATAGCGTAATTGTAGGTATGTGAAACATTGCAGCCATATGTCCATTCCCGCTATCCATCGAAAGCATAAGGTCCAGGTTGGAAATTAGTGCCAATTCGTCTTCGAAAGACATTCTTCCAATTGTATTTATGCAGTTTTGATAGAGGTCAGACCATAGTTCTGCCTGTTTCTTTTGATCATCTCCACCACCAAAAAGAATTATTTTATACTTATTGGTATTATTTAGTGATTTTATAATCTTTTCCATATGCCCTAAGGGATACATTTTCCCTGGATAAGCAGCGAATGGTGCTATGCCTATCCACTTGAGGTTATCAGGTCCAATTACTTCCTGTACTTTTTGCGGCAATGCTCTTTTAGGGAGAACTTCTGTATTTTCCAGCCGAATTGGGAATCCAAGTTGGGAAAAAACATCCGCATAGCGCTGAAAAGTTGTTTTTAATGGTTTGAAGACCTTTTTTTTGGTAGCAGTCAAGGCCTTTTTTTCTTTTCTCCCTTTATCAATCTGAATAAAAGGGATATTATTTAATGTAAAGAACCTTTTTAAAACAGAACTTCGCAGTACATTGTGGAGATCGGCCACGGCATCAATACCCAGTGCCTTTAATTCCTTAAATAATCTCCACAGACCTAAAACTCCCTTGTGTTTACCAGTAACATCTGCCTGATAAACGGCAACATTTACCAGATCCGTAAACATTGGGGTATAGAAGGCTCTGGTAAGCACTGTAATTTGCAGATTGGGATGTTGTGTTGTTAGCGCCTTTAAAACAGGAACTGTCATAGCCACATCGCCCATGGCCGACAAACGAATAACTAAAAGGTGTTTTATTTTATTTTTGCCCACGCAAAACCGGATTTAACTCCTCATCATTGTACATCTTCATTTGCTTGTAGGTCTTCATAAAGATAACTCCTTGCTCAATATCCGTCAGCAGCTGATCTATTGCAGAAGATAAGTCCTCTTTTTGCTCAAGAAGTACCTTTAACTTATCACTGCATTTCTTAATGTGTTCCGGAGATGCATCCTGGCGTTCAGCTTCCTCCCGCATATGGTAGATTTTTAAGGCTAAAATGGAAAGACGATCAATTGCCCATGCCGGAGTTTCGGTATTTATTCTGGCATTTGGTAGTGTTTGTACCTTTCGGTATTTATCTAGAAAATAGCTATCAATATATTCTACTAAATCTGTTCTATCCTGATTGCTGGCGTCTATTTTTCGTTTTAGCTCCAGGGCTTTTACCGGGTCTATTTCAGGATCTCTTATAATATCCTCATAATGCCATTGAACCGTATCAATCCAATTTTTTCTATATAAAAGATGATTGATCTCATCTTTTGTATATGGATTATTGAATGGCTGATTAACATCATCCTTTATATGATAGTTAACAATACTTTCTTCAAATATCTGAAAGGCTGAATTACTGAACATAGTGGCTTAATTTTAATGTAAATATACCCTTTATTTCACAATCATTTCCGTAATCAGAACCAGAAATGGGGCTATTACAGAAACCATTAAAACGATTTCTTTAAGAGTTGTTCTTTTAATTAATTCTACATATTTCGCAATAAAAACTGCTCCCGGACAAAAAGTAATTAAGACAGGAAAAATATCATTGGAGGTTTTTAAGAAGGTAATTGTAAAACCAAGGGCAAGCGAAATGGCCATAAGACGCATGGTAATTATTTTCCCCATGCCTAATTTGCTCATTTTAATAAATGCCAAAGTCGCACTAATAAATGTAATTACTGCATATACCGCAATTTTCGTGCTATCCTTCCAGTATTCCATTACATCAAACTTCAATGATAATTGATAGTGGTTGCTTAAAAAATCCAGATCATCAGTAATAATCAGAGCACAAAACACAATTATTCCTACAGTAAAAATACCAGTAAAAGGAACCAACCAATTTTTTATATTCTTGGGCTCATAGAAATAAATTGCGATTCCAACCAAAGCAAGGTATACTATGGCCCAATCATAAAAAAGGCTTGCAATCAGCGTCCAAATCGTGGCATCAAATATTTTGAGTTTAATATTCTTTAAGGATTTTAAACTAATAAGCCTCCTTAATGCCAGTAAAAGGAAGAAGTTGCAAAAAACGGAATTATCATCCAGCAAGACTTCAGGAAAAATAATAATTAACAGCGTAAAATAGAGAATGGCAAATGAATTTGTGGCTGTAATTTGATTTCGCTTCACAATAAAATCAACTGCAAAAACACTAAATAATAAAATCCCCAAGACCACAAATTTAACCACCAGTTTTTCTAGCTCATAGTAGTTATCATTAAGCACAAAATTGACAAACCAGTAGAATACAAATAAAAAACCTTGAAGAATAATAAAGTTTATTGGTTTTGTTTTTCCAAAAATGCCTGAAATCATCCCGGGTTTTTATATTTTTGCAATGTAAATATAACCAAGATGAGAGCATTTTTTGAGGGCATAGAGGATTTATTCGTGAACGGACTCTTCTGGCCTTATGATTTTTTTCGATTTATGTCTAACTGGTGGACCTCCAATATTGTAAACTGGATCTTTGTAATTCTGGGTACTATAGCCATGGTTTATTGGCTAATGCAACTTAAAAAGTTCGACGATAAAGGAGAAGAAGATAAGGACATTACTGCACATTCCTACTTATAAATATTCTTTTTCCTGTTTTTACTAAGGTCTTATCAAGAGGGTAACCTTTATCCCAGTTGTCTAAAGATCAAAACCAAGATCTTTCCTATAGTACATCTTATCAAAGTTTATATTTTTAATGTTCTGATAAGATTTGTTAAGTCCCTCTCTGAAATCTCTTCCAAAAGAAGTAATAGCCATAACACGGCCACCATTAGTCAGAATTTTTCCTTCTTTTAATTGTGTGCCTGCATGAAATACTATAGAGCTTTCCACATCGTGGATTCCGTTTATTTCTATTCCTTTTTTATAGGCTTGTGGATAACCCCCGGAGACCAGCATAACTGTCGTAGCAGTTCTTTCATCAATTTCGAGTTCAACAGAATTTAGTTTGCCTTTAGCCACTGCATCAAATAATTCAACAAGATCGTTTTTAATTCTTGGAAGTACAACCTCTGTTTCCGGGTCACCTAATCGCACATTGTATTCTATAACGAAAGGATCATCTCCCACTTTAATCAAACCAATAAAAATAAATCCTTTGTAAGGCAGTTGGTCCTTACGTAGTCCTTCTATGGTTGGTTTAATAATACGCTCATGAACTTTATCCACGAATTCATCATTTGCGAAAGGAACGGGCGAAATTGCACCCATACCCCCTGTATTCAGTCCTGTATCACCTTCTCCAATGCGCTTATAGTCCTTTGCCATGGGTAATACCTTATAATCCTCGCCATCTGTCAGGACAAAGCAACTAAGTTCTATTCCGGATAAAAATTCTTCTATTACTACAACTGAGCTGGCATCTCCAAACTTGGCATTTACAAGCATGTCGCGCAATTCTTTCTTTGCCTTATCAAGTGATTCAAGTATTAAAACACCTTTACCAGCGGCAAGACCATCTGCCTTTAGCACGTAAGGGGGCTTTATCGTGTCTAAAAATTGAAGTCCTTCTTCAATTTCATCTGAGGTAAAACTCTTATATGAAGCCGTAGGTATGTTATGCCTTATCATGAACTGCTTTGCAAATTCCTTGCTCCCTTCAAGTGTAGCTGCCATTTTTGCGGGTCCAATCACTGAAACATACTTTAAATCCGAATCTTGAAGAAAGAAATCATGAATTCCGTTCACTAACGGATCTTCAGGGCCTACAACAACCATTTCTATTCCTTCGGCTATCACAATTTGTTTAATTGCTTCAAAATCATTCACATCTATGGCAATATTTTGTGCAATATCAGCTGTTCCGGCATTGCCAGGGGCAACGAACAATTTTTCCAGTTTGGAACTCTGATTAATCTTCCAGGCAAGGGTGTGCTCCCGGCCTCCTGAGCCTATTATAAGTATATTCATGGGTTACTGGTGTGGGTAAAATATTGATGTGCTAAATTATTTGTCATGGTATTTATGAAAATTCGCGATGCTCCTTAATTTTTAATTCTTCCGGAGATAAGGAACGAAAGTACTCATAGACTTTTTTAAGGCCTACAGATCGCTCTACTTTTGGCTCCCAGTTTAAAATTTCTTTGGCTCTGGTAATATCCGGTTGCCGTTGCATAGGATCATCTTTAGGTAGGGGTTTATGGATTATTTTTTGGGTTGACCCGGTAAGTTTAATAATTTCTTCGGCAAACTCATTTATAGTGGTTTCATGCGGATTGCCAATATTAATTGGGTCTGTATAATTACTCATAAGTAACCTATAAATACCTTCAACCTGATCATCTATATAGCAAAAAGAACGAGTTTGGTTTCCATCTCCAAAAACTGTAAGATCTTCACCCCTGAGTGCCTGTCCCATAAACGCCGGAACAACGCGCCCGTCATTCAGTCGCATCCTTGATCCGTATGTATTAAAAATTCTGACAATTCGGGTGTCGACACCATGAAAACGATGGTATGCCATAGTAATTGACTCCATAAATCTTTTGGCCTCATCATAGACACCTCTGGGACCGACCGGGCTTACATTGCCGTAATAATCTTCATTTTGGGGATGTACCAATGGGTCGCCATATACTTCTGAGGTAGAAGCAACGAGTATGGTAGCATCCTTCTCTTTGGCTAATCCGAGAAGGTTAAGAGTGCCCAATGAACCTACTTTCAGGGTTTCTATAGGGATTTTGAGATAATCTATCGGGCTCGCAGGGGAAGCAAAGTGTAAAATATAATCCAGTTTTCCCGGAATATGAACAAAAGTGGTTACGTCGTGATGGTAAAATTCAAATTGTTTTAGCGGAAATAAATGTTCAATATTTTTTAAATCTCCTGTAATAAGGTTGTCCATGGCAATGACATGGTAACCTTCTTTTATAAAACGATCACTTAAATGAGATCCTAAAAAACCTGCCGCACCTGTAATTAATACCTTTTTCATTTTTTATTTTTTGAACAATCTATTCCACTTTAATAGGCCTTCTCATCTCCCGAAATACCTAAAAGTATAGTTTGAATGATAATTTTAATGTCGAGAAAAAATGACCAGTTTTCAATGTAGAAAATATCAAATTTTATTCTGTTCTGGATATCACTATGTTTTTCTATTTCCCCCCTATAACCCCGTACTTGTGCCAATCCGGTTATTCCGGGTTTAACAAAGTGGCGTAACATGTATTTATCTACTCTGTTAGCGTATTCATCCGTATGTTTTATCATATGCGGTCGGGGTCCTACTACCGACATGTTTCCAAAAAGAACATTGTAAAACTGTGGTAATTCATCAATGCTGGTTCTCCTTAGAAACTTTCCGACTTGTGTAACACGCATGTCATTTTTACCTGCTTGCTTTAAATCAGAGGTCGGATTTAAAGCCATAGATCTGAATTTAAAGCACGTAAATTCGTTATTGTCAAATCCTGTTCTTTTTTGGACAAAAAATACAGGGCCTTTAGATTCGAGGGTTATTATTAAAGCTAATATTGGTGCAATCCAAATTAGTAGTCCAAAAACTACAATAAAAGAAAATAAGATGTCAAAGCTTCTTTTTATTAGTGCATTAATTGGATTATGTAGTGGTATATCACGTAAAGAAAGAATTGGAAGGTAATCATAGTATTCAAACTTTAATTTTTTAGAAAATATCTTTTTATTGTCCGGTAGAAACTTAAGCGTCTTTAAGTTATTGTCTGCAAAATCAATAAACTCAGAAATTTCCTCATCTCTTAATTCAGAGACCGAACAGTATATTTCATCAATTTTGTGCTCAACTATAAAAAGAAAGCAAGCGTGTATATCAAAGTCGCCTTCTCTGGGACAAAATTGTCTAACAAATTCATATCCATATTCGGTTCTTTCATTGAAAACATTAATTAACTGTTCTGTTTTCTTATTCTTCCCGATGACAACCACGTTTCTGGTATTCCCTTTAATTTTTCTCCGATATTTTAATAGAAGGAAATAACTAATAAACTTAATGGTCGATATTGCGAGAAATACAAAGACTGTATACTTGGCCAAGGCCAGCCTACTCATATTGGGTTGTTTGAAAAACCCGATAAAAGCGTATAATATTAAAAAGTAGAAGAAAAATTGCCTGAAAAGTAAAATTAAAATCTGGGTTGCTTTGGTATATCTGTATATGATATAAAACTTTGTCATATGAGCAATGATAATCCAGGCCAGGGAGATATAGCTGTGAAATAGAACAACTTCAATTAAATTAATGGGTAAAAAAAACGCGAATATGTTAATAACCAATAAATCGGTTAAATAGGAAATAGGGGCTATAAAGCCAGAGTATTTATCCTTTCTAAGGAACATATTCCAATACTAATTAAAAAATTTAAAGATATTAAAATTTAAATCGTTCCTTTAAAACTAAAAAAAGGAATTTTGAATTTCCAATCAAATACCTTTTCCACATCCGCTTTGGTTCCTGCATAAACCTATAAAACCACTCGAGTCCAGCTTTTTGCATCCATAATGGCGCTCTTTTCACTTTTCCGGCCACCACATCAAAACTGCCTCCGACACCCATTACAAAATTTACTCCTTCTAATAGGGCTTTGTTTTCGTATATAAAATTTTCTTTGATAGGGGAGCTTATGGCTACGAAAAGAATATTTGCCCCACTTTCTGAAATCTCCTCTGCTATTGATTGCTCCTCTTCCTTTTTAAAGTACCCATTTCTGTATCCGGCAATAATATCCGGCGAATATTTATCGGTATAAGTATCGACAACTTTCCTTACAATCCCTTCCTCTGCTCCAAAGAAGAATATTTTATAATTTTCCTGATGGGCCAATTGGACCAAATTTTCCATAAGATCGATCCCTGCTACCCGCTCTTTTAATGGTTTCCCCAATACCTTAGAAGCCCATACCACCGCCTGGCCATCAGCATTAATTAACTCACTCTCATTAACACTCTGTCGCAATTGCAAATCTTCTTGCATGGCTACAATTTTACCTGCATTGACAACTACATGTTGAATTTGCTCCTCCGATTGAATTGTTTGCTCAATTCTCCTAAGCGATTCATTCATGCTTAAATTATCGATAATGGTATTAAGTATCTTTATCCTTTCCATTAAAAAGCTAATCTTTTATTGTTTTGCTTTTGCGAATTAAGTTGTATATAAGCAGGTTGCCAAAAAAAGTGTAGGAAGTAATTCCCTTATGAACATCCAATATAGATTCGGTTAACCCCACTCCAAAAAAGACACATACAAAAGCAAATAATAAAAAGTCTCTCCTTCTGAATGCGAGGTAGGCAGGAATGATATATATTGAAATTAAACAAATACTACCTCCTAAAATTCCATTTCTGGCCACATTACTTAAAACTTGATTGTGAGGATTGTATTGATATTTATAACCCATTGTAAAATTCATCCTTCTATATTCAAGAACCAATTCATCTGTCAAATCCCCGGTGCCAGTTCCGAATAAAGGATTATTCTTAATTATACTGGCAGAAGCTTCTAACTTTCCAAAACGAGATGAAATACTTTCATAATTAGTGCGGTCAAAGCCAATTTTATTGATTTCTACAAGCTGCTTAAATTTCTGCTTCAACCCCGGTGAATAAAACAATGCTGCCAAAGTTATTATGGCAGTTGCCAATACTAAAAGCAATCTCTTCACTCTTGATTCAATTAAAAACAGTATAGATATTATCAAGGAAACAAACGATAATAAAAACACAATTCTGGAGGCTGTAAGGATAGATGCTATAACAAAGAAAATTGCTAAAGCAATGTAGGATTTTGATTTATATGTTTTGAATGCCCAAACACTAATCCAAAAGGCTAACAAATTATACAATCCAAGGTAGGTAGAGTGATAAATTTCATGTTGAATAATCATATAAAACCTCTCTCCAAAATTAAAATAATAAATAAATAAGTAGACCAGATATAAATCTATAATTACTACAAGAATAATAAAGGTATTGAGTGCAAACGACTTCTTTACTAAATTACCCAAACTTATAAATATTACGGGGAATGCAATAAAGCTTAAGTTCCTTGAAACAAAACTTAATCCCGAGTTTAAATTCTGGGTATTCAATAGCCCGATCAAATAAACAAGCAATGGAGCAATTAAGATTAAAAAAACATACTTGTATTCATTAAGTTTTGGACGATCATAAAATAAATTGCCTAATGCTAAAACCAATAGACCTATAATAACCATGCTGCTGTAGTTTAACTTTACAGGCAGAATCGTAAATGCCAAAAAAAGGAATACCAAAACTTTGGTTGATATTTTAAGAAATTCTCTTATACTCATAAATCCAGATCAT
>CP070778.1:163932-199328 GCA_020346245.1 Flavobacteriaceae bacterium
AATGTTTAATATTTGCCTTTTTGGTACCCTGGGCTGTAGTATTTAAAGATATTGGTGCAATTGCATTTATTGAAATATTAATCTTCCTTGTCATTTTAGGTCTGGGCCTATTGTATGCATGGAAAAAAGGAGCATTAAGATGGGAATAGATCATAAAAATGGACCAACGGATCAACCTGGTAAAGTCCCTGAAGACTTTCCAGGAAAAGTAATCCCGGCAGGCAACGGTGCCAATGTTATTGTAACATCCTTAGATAAAATAATAAACTGGGGTAGGTCTAATTCGCTTTGGTCCCTGTATTTTGGAACAAGTTGTTGTGCTATTGAAATGATGCAGACCGGTGCAGCACGTCATGATTATTCCAGATTTGGATTTGAAGTAGCCAGACCTTCGCCCAGACAAGCCGATCTGATTATAATAGCAGGGACAATAGTAAACAAAATGGCGCCGGTACTCCGACGCTTATATGATCAGATGGCTGAACCAAGATATGTTATTGCGATGGGAGCCTGCGCTATTTCCGGAGGCCCCTTTTTCTACAATACCTATTCGGTTGTAAAAGGAGCAGACCACGTTATTCCTGTTGATGTATATGTGCCCGGGTGTCCGCCCAGACCTGAAGCACTTTTGGAAGGCATGCTTATGCTGCAGGATAAAATCAGGACAGAAAGTATGAAGCATAAAACAAACCCAATTGAAGGTTTTGATGAAGGCTTATAATAAAAAGAGATGAAGAACGAAGAATTACAGAGTTTAATAGGTAGTTGGAGTCCTGATTTGGAGTTTGCTGAAGAAGGATCCCAATACCTCAATGTAACGGTTCCAATTGAAGAATTGCATGCCATTATGTTTAAATTAAAACATGATGAACAGACCAGTTTTGATTATTTGTTTTGCTTAACCGGTGTGGATTGGGGTGAAGAACTGGGTGTAGTTTACCACCTGGAATCTACAGCTTTGAGACACAGCATTGTTATAAAAACGCAAACGGCAGATAGAGAAAATCCCGTTATAGACTCTGTCTATGATATTTGGGCAACTGCTGAGTTTCACGAACGTGAGGTATTTGATTTTTTTGGAATAGAATTTACGAATCATCCTAACCTGAAACGCCTTTTCTTAACAGATGATTGGGATGGTTTCCCTTTGCGGAAAGATTATGAAGACAACATTAATATGGTTATCAAATAATCAGTTATGGAGACAGTAACCCTGAATAGTAACTTTAAATCTGAAGAATACTTCATAAACATGGGACCGCAGCACCCTGCAACCCACGGCGTGCTAAGGCTTTTGCTTACGATAGATGGTGAGATTATAAAAAAAGTTGAACCAGATCTGGGTTATATTCATCGCTCCATTGAAAAAATGTGTGAACGAGATAGTTATCAGCAAATTGTTCATTTAACAGACAGAATGGATTATTTATCGGCTAACATCAACAATGAAGCCGTTTGCCTTACGGTTGAAAATGCCCTGCAACTGGAAATTCCTGAGCGGGTTAAAGTAATCAGGACTATTATTGGAGAACTAACCAGAATATCTTCTCATTGCTTGTGGTGGGGTGTTATGGGCATGGATGTTGGTGCTTTAACGACCTATTTTTACGGGTTTAGAGATAGAGAACTTCTGAATGATATTTTTGAAGAAACCTGTGGAGCACGCCTGACGATGAATTATAATGTCCCTGGCGGGCTGATGTTTGATATTCATCCAAATTTTGTAAAACGTGTAAAAGACTTCATAACGCATTTTAAAACTAAACTTCCGGAATACGATCGCCTGTTAACAGATAATATCATTTTCCAGAAAAGAACGAAAGGCGTAGGCGTCCTAAGCAAAGAAGATGCCATATCATATGGGGCTTCCGGCCCTGTAGGCAGGGCGTCTGGCTATTCGTGTGATGTAAGAAAGCACCATCCCTATAGTGCTCTGGACAAGGTAACTTTTAATGAAGCACTGAGAACAGAAGGAGATACTTATGCGCGCTATTTGGTAAGGATTCAAGAGATGTGGGAATCCTTGTCCATTGTGGAGCAATTAATAGACAATATCCCTGAAGGTGAACACAGAGTGACGACAAAAGCGGTAATAAAATTACCAAAGGGAGAGTACTATCAAAAAGTTGAAACGGCGAGAGGCGAATTAGGCGTCTATATAATAAGTAAGGGATTAAAAAGTCCATATCGCTTGAAATTCAGATCCCCGGGATTTTCAAACCTTTCTTTGCTAAATCATATAGCAGTTGGAGGTAAAATAGGTGACCTGGTGGCTACGATGGCAACACTTGATCTTGTAATACCGGATATAGATAGATAAAATTATAATATGAATATTGCTTTAAGTATCACAAAAACTGTACACGATTGGCTCTATAGTATTATGCCTGAGACGGCAGCTATGTATGCTGAAATGGTATTGATTGCTCTTGTTTATCTGGGTATTTTTTCTGTTGCCGGTTTATTTCTAGTATTGCTGGAAAGACGCGTCGCCGCCTGGTTTCAATTAAGAATAGGTCCTAATCGTGTTGGTTTCCAGGGTTTGTTGCAGACAATGGCCGATGCTATAAAGCTACTTTCCAAAGAATTAACCGGTACTGCTAAAGCAGATAAATTACTATATAATTTAGCACCGTATTTTGTAATAATTTCTTCATTAATGGCTCTGAGTGTCTTTCCTTTTACACAAGAATTTCAGGCATTCGACATTAATATTGGAATCTTCTTTCTGATCGCAGTTTCATCCATAGGAGTTATTGGAATATTAGTAGGTGGATGGAGTTCTAACAATAAATTTGCGATGATTGGTGCAATGCGTAGTGGGGTGCAAACCATTAGTTATGAACTTTCCATTGGCTTGTCACTACTAACCATGGTTTTAATAACAGGAAGCTTGCAACTTTCCGAGATTGTGGAAGTCCAAAAATCAGGTTGGCTGATTGTTCAGGGGCATATCCCAGCTATAATAGCCTTTATGATATATATGATTGCAGGTACGGCTGAAACAAATAGGGCTCCTTTTGATATGGTTGAAGCCGAATCAGAACTAGGTGCCGGTTTCCATACGGAATACTCAGGAATGAAGTTTGCCTATTTCTTTCTCGCCGAATTTATTAATATGTTCATTATTGCAGCTATTGCCACCACCGTTTTTTTCGGTGCCTGGTTATCTCCTTTCGGAATAACAGAATCTATTCCAGTGTTGGGCGTGTTTTGGTTTTTGCTTAAAACCCTTATTCTTGTTTTTTTAATGATGTGGTTTCGGTGGACATTCCCAAGACTAAGGGTAGATCAACTGCTTACATTGGAATGGAAGTACCTATTACCCTTAAACCTGGCAAATATTGTAATAATGGCCTTACTGGTTTGGCATAATTTAACCTTTAGTTTTTAATATTATGAGTTACTTTTCAGATATCTACAACGGCATAAAAACCTTGCTCACTGGTATGAGTGTTACCGGAAAGTATTTTGTGACCTCAAAGAAAGGTGCTATTACACAACAATATCCGGATAACAGAGAAACGCTGAAAATGTTCGATCGCTTTCGTGGTGAGGTCATTATGCCTCATAATGAAAATAATGAACATAGATGCACAGGCTGTCAGAAATGTGAAATAGCCTGTCCCAATGGAACCATTGAGATCATTTGGGATAGAGGCATTGACGAAAATACAGGTAAAAAGAAGAAAAAAATAGACAAGTTCGTATATCATTTAAGCATGTGTACCATGTGCGGACTTTGTATAGATGTCTGTCCTACAGATGCTATTAAATGGGGTCAGAATTTTGAAAATTCTGTTTACGACAGAACTGCCTTAACTAGAGTTTTAAACGAACCGGGGTCCAAATTACAGGCCGGTGTAGAAGATTAAATATGGAGAAAATTATTTTTTATTGCCTGGCAGCAGTCATCATTGCATTTGGCATAGCTTCAGTAACAAGCAGAAAAATGCTTCGTTCAGTGATTTATCTTTCTTTTGTTTTAATCAGTATCGCCGGAATATTCTTTTTAATAGATTATAATTTTCTTGCTGCAATTCAACTCACGGTCTATGCCGGTGGAATTGTTGTACTTATCATATTTTCGGTGTTGTTGGTGCATCATATTGAAATGGAGTTAGAAATGGCGAAAGCCTCTAAAAAAATAGTGACGGCCATTGCCTGCTTAATAGGGCTTGGCGTTTTTTTAACTGCTATTTATTCATATGATTTTAATGTGGTCAATAACTCCATAACAACCACAACGGCAGAAATAGGGGCCGGATTACTAAGCTATACGGCGGGTGGATTTATATTGCCTTTCGAAGTAATTAGTGTCCTCCTACTGGCAGCAATGATAGGGGCCATTGTAATAGCCAAGGGAAAAAAATTAACCGAGAACAATAACCAATCACAATGATACCAGGAATAAGCATTTATGAAATTCTTACCGTAACTTCAATACTATTTTTTATAGGAGTATATGGCTTTATAACAAGAACCAATCTGATCTCGATTTTAATTTCTGTTGAATTAATTCTAAATGCATCAGTAGTGAATTTTGTGATCATCAATAAATATTTGTTCCCTGAAGCCCTTCAGGGAGTTTATTTTTCAATTTTTATTATTGCAGTTGCAGCCGCCGAAACGGCCCTTGCGGTATCTATTATTATTAACCTGTACAGGCAAATTAGCTCGGTGGAAGTGAAGGAAATTGAAACTATGAAATACTAATACAAACTGGTATGAATCTGAACCTCGTCATTTTAATTCCCTTAATACCTCTGGTGGTGTTTTTAGTCCTCGGGCTTTTTTATAAAAAAATTAAACCTTCAATCTCAGGATATGTCGGTGTTTTGGGTTTGCTTTTCTCTACCGGTTTGGCATTTTATACTGCCTATAGCTACTTTATAGAAATCGGAAAAACGGAAGGGATTTATCAGACTATTGTGGAAAAAACAGCTTGGATGAACTTTACTGATAGCCTTCGAATTGATATGGGGGTGCTGGTAGATCCTATTGCCGTAATGATGCTGATCGTAGTCTCTGTTATATCCTTAATGGTTCATATTTATAGCAGGGGATATATGAAGGGCGATCCGGGTTACACCAAATACTTCGCATTTCTGTCCCTATTTACATTTTCCATGTATGGTTTGGTTTTGGCAACCAATTTATTCCAGATCTACATATTCTGGGAATTGGTAGGGGTGTCATCTTATTTATTAATAGGTTATTATTATACAAAAGAATCTGCCGTTGCCGCTGCTAAAAAAGCATTTGTTGTTACCCGATTTGCTGATCTGGGATTTCTTATTGGTATTCTGATAATAGGATACTATACAGGAACATATGATTTTGAAACTTTGAATAACCCAGAAGGGACCGGTATTTTAAATTGGGCGGCTACCTCATTTATGGGACTTTCTGCACTTACCTGGGCACTAATTTTAATCTTTATTGGAGGGGCTGGAAAATCAGCTATGTTTCCATTGCATATCTGGTTGCCGGATGCTATGGAAGGGCCTACCCCGGTTTCGGCATTAATCCATGCGGCAACCATGGTTGTTGCCGGCGTTTACCTTGTAGCTCGCTTATTCCCAATGTATTATTTTATTGAAGATGGATTTGCATTAAATATTGTGGCTTTTATAGGTGCCTTTACAGCTCTTTTTGCCGCTATAATTGCCATTACACAAACAGACATAAAGAGAGTGTTAGCCTTTTCAACTATGTCTCAATTAGGCTATATGATGCTCGCACTTGGTGTTTCCGGATATGAAGGACATGAAGGTCTGGGCTTTATGTCGTCAATGTTTCACTTGTTTACACATGCAATGTTCAAAGCCTTGTTGTTTTTATGTGCCGGTTCAGTAATTCATGCTATTCACAGTAATTTCCTTAAAGACATGGGAGGGCTGAGAAAATATATGCCCATTACCAATATTACATTTTTAATAGCGGCGCTTGCAATCGCTGGCGTACCTCCTTTAGCTGGATTTTGGAGTAAGGATGAAATACTTGTCGCTGCCTTTGAACATAACCTGTTCCTATATGTAATTGGTTTATTCGTTGCGGGGCTTACGGCATTTTACATTTTCAGAATTTATTTTGGGATATTCTGGGGCAAAGAAGGTAATTATAAGGAAAAGCCTCATGAATCTCCAGGGTCAATGACCGCACCTCTTTTGATTTTGGCATTTTTGAGCATTGTTGGTGGGTTTATACCATTTAGTGAATTTATAAGCCCGGATAAAGCTGGGTTTGAAACCCATCTGAATTTACCGTTAGCTGCAATTGCAGTTTTTGCGGGCTTACTTGGAATTGTCCTTTCCTGGATCTTCTATAAAAGAGAAAACGAACTCGCAGACAAATTTGCAAAGGGTTTTGGAACCTTTTACACCTGGGCCTATCATAAATTTTATTTTGATGAATTATATCTTTTCGTTACTAAAAGAATACTGTTTAATGGCATTGCCCGGGGTGCAGCAAAATTTGATAAAAAATATGTTGATGGGACCATGATTGGCATAGGAAATCAAACCGTTAACACATCTGAAAAAATTAAAGGCATACAGTCTGGCAAAGTTCAGGATTATGCCTTTGCATTTATAGCCGGAGCAGTAGTGCTCGCTATTATTTGTATCTATTTATGGCTGAATTAAATATATAGTATGGATATTTTGTCCCTTTTTATTGTCCTGCCGGTATTGACTGTCCTGGTATTGGTTTTTACCAAAAATCTAAAACAAGCCAGAATAGTCGCGTTGGCTGGTAGTCTTGTGCAGCTGGGAATGGCAATTAATTTGATTTTTACCTACATCAAAGAAATAGAAACTAATGATGCCATTATGGTTTTTACCAAAGATGTTGTCTGGTTTAAAAACTTCAATATTCATTACAACATTGGAGTTGATGGCATTTCTGTGGCTCTATTAGTATTGACGGCGATTGTTGTTCTTGCCGGGGTCTTCATTTCATGGAAAATGGAAGATTTACCTAAGGAGTTTTTCATTTCACTAATTGTACTTTCTATTGGTGTATATGGCTTCTTTATTTCTATTGACCTCTTTACAATGTTTGTATTCTTTGAGATTGCGGTTATCCCAATGTATCTACTGATAGGTATTTGGGGTACAGGCCCCAGAGAATTCTCTGCAATGAAACTGACCTTAATGCTTATGGGTGCATCAGCTGTGCTCCTGGTTGGGATATTAGGCATTTACTTTAACTCCGATGCGGACGGAGGTGCCCTAACCTTCAACATCCTGGAAATAGCTAAGGTGAACATTCCTGTTGAAGTACAAAGATTGTTCTTTCCCATTACCTTTATTGGTTTTGCTGTAATAGGAGCTTTGTTCCCTTTTCATACCTGGTCCCCGGATGGTCATGCTTCAGCCCCTACGGCTGTATCTATGTTGCACGCCGGAGTACTAATGAAATTAGGTGGCTATGGTGTCTTTAGAGTGGCAATTTATTTATTACCTGAAGGAGCTTTGCACTGGTCCTGGTTTTTTATTATCCTGTCTGCCTTTGGTGTCATCTACGGAGCGTTTGCAGCTATTAAACAAACCGATTTAAAGTACATCAATGCCTATTCTTCGGTAAGTCATTTGGGTCTTGTACTCTTTGCATTACTCATGCTGAATAAAACAGCCTGGAATGGGGCTATACTACAATCACTCTCGCATGGCTTTATGACAGCACTTTTCTTTGCCTTAATAGGCATGATCTATGGGAGAACACATACCCGAGATGTTACCAAGCTTGGAGGCTTGCTGAAAGTCATCCCCTTTATATCTGCGGTCTATGTTATAGCAGGGCTGGCTTCACTGGGATTACCTGGTTTTAGTGGCTTTGTGGCAGAAATGAACATTTTCGTAGGTGCTTTTGAAAATGATAACATCTATTATAGAATTGGAACCGTGATTGCCGTCTCGGCCATTGTTGTAACGGCTGTATATATATTACGTGTTGTAGGCATTATGCTGATGGGACCTGTAAAAAATGAAGCTTACTTAAATCTGGAAAGAGTCCGATGGTATGAAAAACTGGGTATTTTCTTACTGTTATTACCCATAATAGCGATAGGTGTTGCACCATTGTGGTTAAGTGAATTGATCCTTAAAAGCCTTGATCCCTTTTTAAAAGGAGTGTTATAATCTGAATAAAAAATAAGCAAAAATGAATTTTAGCAGCTTTTTATTAATGAGACAAGAAATTGCATTACTGGCAATTATCCTGCTCCTTGTTATAGCCGAGATTTTTATCCCTAAAAAGAGAAAAGTTAGCATTGTACATCTTTCTGTATTTTTGTTTGGTATACATACCATTGTTGGTTTTTTTCAGATTGATGAAAGCATGCTGTTTGGTGGAATGTTTCGCACCAACAACCTGATTCATTTTTTTAAGAATTTATTGAACATAGGTGTCCTTGTCCTATTGCTGCAGTCTGCGGACTGGATAGAGGAAAAAATAGTAAATCAGAATAAAGGTTCTGAATTCTTTATTCTATTGTTCTCTTCTTTATTAGGTATCTATTTTATGATATCAGCAGGTGATTTTCTAATGTTTTATTTAGGACTTGAGTTATCCACACTCCCGGTAACCGCCCTTGCGGCTTATGAGACTATGAAAAGAATTTCAAGTGAATCAGGAATAAAGTTAATACTATCCTCTGCGCTGGCTTCCGGGGTTTCATTGTTTGGTATTTCCATGCTCTATGCTACGACCGGCTCTATTTATTTCAGCGAAGTTGTCCAGGTACTCGCTTCAGCCAATCTAACTCTTCTGGGGATGGTATTGTTGTTTGCAGGTATAAGCTTTAAAATTTCTCTGGTTCCATTTCATTTTTGGACTGCTGATGTTTATGAGGGAGCCCCTATAAGTATTGCCTCCTATCTTTCAGTTATATCAAAAGGTGGTGCTGTTTTTATTTTAATGATCCTACTATTTACCGTTCTACAACCGTTGGCCCATATTTGGGAAAATATGATTTATGCTATTGCCATCGCAACAATGTTTATTGGTAATTTATTCGCTTTAAGACAACAGAATATGAAGCGTTTCCTGGCATTTTCATCTATAGCCCAGGCTGGTTTTATATTACTTGGGTTAATTGAAGGATCTCAATTAGGTACCGCCACAGTAGTATACTTTTTACTTATATACATTTTCTCTAATCTGGCAGCTTTTGGTGTAATACAAGCTATTTCTTTGCAAACAGGCAAAGAGCGTATAAAAGACTATGAAGGTTTATACAGAACTAATCCAAACCTGAGTCTGGTATTAATGCTTGCACTTTTTTCATTAGCCGGTATTCCTCCTGTAGCAGGATTTTTTGGAAAATTCTTCCTTTTTACAGCTGCAGCTAGTAAAGGTTTCTTCATACTTGTATTCTTAGCCGTAGTGAATGTAACTATTTCTTTATATTACTATTTGTTGGTGGTAAGGGCAATGTTTTTGCGTAAAGGTGAGAACCCGATTCCATTTTTCAGAAATAAAATTTATATGAGGATTGGGTTGATAATTACTGTGCTTGGTATTTTATTACTCGGTATATACAGTCCCTTATACGATTATATTTATGATTTAAGTAGTACATTAAATTAATGGTTATGAGTTTAGGAGGTAAACATTTATTTGGTAGTATTGAAGATACAAGAGTGACTTTTGTTGAAAAAAAAGTAACTGCGGAAAGAGCAGATTTTTTAAAAAAACTCTTAGAATACAATGGGTTTGAAGTTCTCATTCAGGAGGAAAAAAGAGCTTCAGAAGAAGAACCACAATTATATACATTAGGAGTTACAGATATGGTATTTAACCCAACTATTTGGGTATACCAACGAAAGCTGAAAACTTTTGACGGGCACAAAGTCACACCGGATTACTGGGAACAGCGCTCAGATAACACCCCCCCACAATATTGGAAAACACCAAAAGATAATTAACCTTTCCAGAAGAAAATACGATGATTTTCCCTTATCCAAATTTTTGATTTCATCGATTTTAACAGCAAATTAAGCCCCTATGGCAAGGTATTTGCTAACTTTACACCGTAGAATTAAGGTAATGAAACATCAATATTTACTTACATTATTTCTTTTATCAGTTATTTGTTTAAACGCACAAACTGATTTTCCAAGGACTCAGCCCTTAAAAATAGAGGCTGATAAAAAATTGGATTTAAAAAGTAATCCCCAAAGCGGAACAGCCCTTAAAATGCCATCGCTCCTGGATAATAACCCCAATGCCAGTATTAAAGAAACCAAAAATTCAAGGAATGTAAAAATGCTTCCTGAAAAGGAGCTGAAACAAGCCGGTTTTGATTTGAAATTGGATACTAAAGTGGGTGAACGCCGGAATGCCAATTCCAAAAAGCACTTTGGCGATATGTATTTAGGCGATGTTAAAACCGAAGGTAATTTCGTAGGAATTGTTTGTCGAGACCATGAATATGTTGATGGCGATCGTGTAAGAGTCTACGTAAATGGAGAAGTCGCTGAGTACAATATCCTTCTTACGGCTGGTTTTAAAGGGATAAATATAGATCTTGAAAAAGGTTTTAACCGATTGGATTTTGAAGCGTTAAACCAGGGAACTTCAGGGCCAAATACTGCTCAGGTAGATGTTTATGATGATAAAGGTGTATTAATCCATACAAATCAATGGTTGCTTTCAACAGGCTCAAAAGCATCATTAATTGTTGTAAAGAACTAAACAGGCACGTCTTATTCTAACCCGGGCTTATATGAAATTCTTGCCCTTTTAAGTACATCTTCTTTGTAAAATGCAGCTTCTTTGAATTTAACTTTTGCATATGGTATGGCCTGATCATCAAAATGAGGTGATACCGGATTACCACTCTGACCGCCCGCCAAAATTGTTTTAGCCTTAACTTTTGGACCAAATTCCACTACCGCTACAAAACTATTCCCTCTTGTTCCATATATCTTTTTGGTATTGTTGTTATATCTGGCGCCATAGGCAGCTAGTGCTCCCCAGCGACCAGATGCAAACCCAATTGGTATGCTTGGTTTATTATCATCAAATGCCTGCCTGATATCCCCATTTAATCGTTGATACCTGTTAACCTCACCCCATGGTATATTCCAATTCCCGAAATCACTTTGCAATTGGGATACAACCTCTTTAAAGATTGATATGCGCTCTTCTTTTGGAGATTCCGAGCCAAAATAAGAGACTAATTCCATATTGCCCATCGGGGCAGGTCTAATGCCTTTTTTACTGTACAAAGTGCCGTAGAAATGGGCCAGGGTCATAGCTGCAGATTCTTCAGAAGTTCTGAAATCCCAGTTACGCAATATGTCAATCGCACCTGACAATTCGGGAGATCCCTTGCCGACTTCGTCATAAGCAGACACTAAGCCGGGAATTAATTTTTCAAAAGAGGGCAGGTACGAATCATAAGCTAAAGAAATGAGGCTGTCTATGGTATATCCACTCCTGTCCTTTAGCAGTTCTATAGCATGAATGCCACGAAAATTTTCACGATCAATAGACATGTATTTTGGATAATTTTCACGTTTGGGACTATACTCCATAGCAGACGTAAAAGGTGTGGAATTGCAATTCTGAATCCATCCGTTTTTGGGATTTAGCACCAGGATATTCTCATCTACTGTGTGTAATCCTTTCCAGTCTGTCTTTGGGTTGCTTCCATCGACTGGTTGGCTATAATCAAAAATGGTATCCCGCACCGGCACAAAATTCCCATGAAAATATGCTATATTCCCATCTGCATCCGCATACACCGTATTATTTGAAGAATTGGTACGGATATCCATCATCTTGTGAAAACCACTATAATTACTTTGTTTCGTTCTTATAAAGGACTGCTCCAATGCCTTTACCGGTTGCCACATCATTGCAGAAGCCACAGGTGACTCATTTATTATATGTGTTACGGGCCCGTGGTGCGTTCGGTAGACCGGGAATTTATTTTCTTTAATTCCCTCTTTATCCTTAAATTTTAGAACGACCTCTGTTTGGGTTACCGGCCGTAACTCTTCTCCATATACGTAAAAAAGTTTTTTTTCTTTTTCTACAAATACCTCCACAAATTCATCCATTACATCTGTGTAAGTGGAGGTATGCATCCATCCTGTTTTCTCATTAAAACCCTGGTAGACAAAAAACTGGCCCCAGGTAACTGCACCGTACGCATTAAGACCTTCTTCGCTTACCATATGAACTTCTCCCCTGAAATAAAAAGAAGTATGTGGATTTATGAGTAACATTGCGTTACCACTCTGTGTCAATTTTCCTGAAATAGCTATTCCATTAGATCCCTGAGGTTCTAATTCTTCTTCACTTTTTTTTAATCTGGCCGCTTCAGCCATTCCAAAAGCTTTGCCTTCCTCATAAAAGGCCCGTATTTTTTCCGTACTAATTCGTTCAATATCACCCCCAATTGAGCCTTCGCTAAAATACATAGGCATCCAGGGTTCAAATCTGTTTAGCAACTTAGGCTTCACTTCAGGGTGGGTATAAAGAAAGTAATTGATTCCATCCGCAAATGCATCACAGAGTTCTTTCAACCAATCCGGACTATTATTGTAATTAGCTATAGCTTCTTCCTTACTCATGAACATTTTGGCACGTAAGTCACTGTATATTGCTTCTTTCCCCTCAACTTCTGCCAATCTGCCAATAGCCCATATATAATTCTGTTCCACCCGGTTAAAGTCATCTTCACATTGGGCATATAGTAGTCCAAATACGGTGTCTGCGTCTGTTTTACCATAAATATGGGGAACGCCAAAATCGTCCCTGATAATAGTTATATTCTCTGCTTGTTCCCTCCATTGATCAATTTCAGATTGCCCTTGAGCGGTTTTACAAGAATTATTAAGTACCAGGGATAAAACTAAAAAGTATTTAATCAAAGCAAATTTAATAGACATTATATGAATTTTTTTTAGGGTTAACCTAAGTGTAATTAGGCTTTTTTCAAGCACTTTCCCGTTACTGCCTTTTTATTCCTTAAGTTGACTTTGGTGTTTGTGAAAATAAAAGGTTTAATACTTAAATGCTAATTCTTCCTTAAAATAACACAGGCTCCTATTCATTTGGTCAATAGAGGGCAATTTTGCTGTAAATTGCACTTTTCATTTCAAAATACAGATCAATCTCCAATGTCCGATAAAAGAGTAAGTATCCTCAAAGCATTCAAAACCATAATTTGGCCCAGAAGAAATCTGGTATTAATAGGTTTGGTATTGATAGTTGTAAGCAAGGCAGCCAGTTTTGTGGCACCAATGTCTCTAAAATATTTAATGGATGACATTATACCAGATAAGGATATGGAATTCCTTAAGATTCTCCTGGGAATAGTCATATTGGCAATTTTAATACAGGCTGTAACCTCTTTTCTCTTAACCAAAATACTAAGCGTACAGGCCCAATATATGATTTCTGAATTACGGGCTCAGGTTCAGAAGAAAATTTTGTCCTTACCAATTCGGTTTTTTGATAATACAAAATCTGGCGAATTGGTCTCAAGAATAATGACCGATGTAGAAGGGGTGCGAAATCTGATAGGTACCGGCTTAGTGCAATTAGTGGGAGGAACGATTACTGCTGTGGTATCCTTAATCCTTTTGTTAAACATCAGTCCAAGCATGACACTTTTTGCATTAGTCCCTCTTGCTATTTTTGCGGTAATCGCTCTTAAAGCCTTTAAAATTATTCGACCAATATTCCGCAATAGAGGTAAAATTAACGCTGAAGTTACAGGCAGACTTACTGAAACATTAGGCGGAATTAGGGTTATAAAAGGCTTTAACGCAGAAAATCAGGAACATGGGGTTTTTGAAGAGGGTGTCCTTAGACTGTTTGAAAATGTAAAAAGAAGCCTTACCGCAACTGCATTTATGACAAGTTCCTCTACTTTTCTTCTTGGGGTCGCCACTACAGGTATAATGGGTATGGGAGGTTATAAAATCATGATTGATGAGCTCACAGTAGGTGAGTTTTTAACCTTTACTTTTCTCTTAGGGTTAATGATCGCGCCTATTGTGCAAATGAGCAATATTGGAAGTCAGCTTACCGAAGCTCTAGCAGGTCTGGACAGAACTGAAGAACTGATGAATATGCAGCCAGAATCTAATGAAGAGTTCCGAACATTGAAACTCAATGGCATTAAGGGGGATATGGTATTTGACTCTGTTTCATTTGCCTATGAAGAAGAAAAAGAGGTAATACATAATGTTAGTTTTAAGGTAGACGCAGGCACTGTAGTAGCCCTTGTTGGTAGTTCGGGTTCCGGAAAAAGTACTATAGCCGGACTTGCCGCTAGTTTTCTGAACCAGCAAAGCGGAACAATAACTGTAGACGGTCAGGACTTAGCCCGGGTAGATCTAAATAGTTTCAGAAAACACCTGGGTGTTGTTTTACAGGACGATTTTTTATTTGAAGGAACTATACGTGAAAATATTTTGTTTCCAAGACCTGACGCCTCTGAAGAGCAACTAAAGGAAGCGGTAGAAGCAGCTTATGTCGATGAGTTTACAGATAGATTTGAAGATGGTCTAGACACGCTTATCGGAGAGCGGGGTATAAAACTCTCAGGCGGCCAAAGGCAGCGTATAGCAATTGCACGTGCGGTGCTGGCTGATCCTCGGATATTAATTTTAGATGAAGCAACCTCAAATCTTGACACTGAAAGTGAAGCCTTAATCCAAAAAAGTTTATCACATCTAACTAAAGGAAGAACAACCTTTGTAATTGCTCATCGATTGAGCACTATTAGAAAAGCAGATCAGATTTTGGTGATTGAGAATGGCAAGATTGCTGAACAGGGTACGCACGAATCCCTGATAGCTGCAAAAGGGAGGTATTATAATTTATTCACTTATCAGGCAAGAATTTAATTCCGAAGATTAATCTGAAAATAGCTTTTTTGTAAGTTATTTCTTCTGACTAATTCATTAGTCAATATTGATCACTTTTTCTATTTGTGGAGCATGCTTTTTAATTGTCATTTCTACCCCACTCTTCAGTGTCATTTGGTTAACACTGCAACCCACGCAATTTCCTTCCAGCCTTACTTTTACCAATTTGTCATTATCAATAGATACTAATGCAATATCCCCTCCATCACTTTGTAAAAAAGGGCGAATTTCATTTAAAGCATTTTCAACGTTAATTTTTAGTTCCTCAGACGTCATGATCATTTCTTTTTAACCGCAGCGCAACCTGCCATAGTAGTTATCTTAATAGCTTCAGTTGGTGGTAAATTTTTATTTCGCAATACAACTTCCTGAACCACATTCTTAGTGAGTTCTTCAAATGCCTTTTCTACCGGGGTGGCTATTTGAAGAGCGGCAGGCCTCCCAACATCTCCGGCCTCACGAATACTTTGAACCAATGGTATTTCCCCCAAAAAGGGCACATTCAGATCGGTAGCCAGATTTTTTGCCCCCGATTTTCCAAAAATATAATATTTGTTGTCCGGAAGCTCCTCCGGGGTAAAGTAAGCCATATTTTCAACAATTCCCAAAACGGGTACATTGATAGCTTCCTGTTGAAACATTGCTACTCCCTTACGTGCATCGGCCAATGCAACCTCCTGGGGTGTACTAACGATTACAGCACCTGTGACCGGCATAGATTGCATAATACTTAAATGTATATCTCCTGTGCCCGGTGGCAAATCCACCAGCATAAAATCTAATTCTTCCCAATGTGCATCAAAAATCATCTGATTTAAGGCTTTTGAAGCCATGGGACCTCTCCAGATAACAGCCTGATTTGGTTGGGTAAAAAACCCAATAGATAAGAGCTTGACTCCAAAGTTTTCTATTGGTAACATTTTTGAATTACCGTTTATATTGGTTGCCAGGGGTTTTTCATTGGCTACATCAAACATGATAGGCATAGAGGGTCCGTAGATATCTGCATCGAGTAAACCAACTTTAAATCCCATTTTTGCCAGAGTAACAGCCAAATTAGCTGTAATTGTTGATTTCCCAACGCCACCTTTCCCAGAAGCCACAGCAATAATGTTTTGTATTCCTGGTATAGGTTTCCCCTTAATTTCATTAGTCTTAGGCTTAACGGGAGTATCAACTTTAATATTTACTGTAATTTTTGCCTTTTCATAAACCTCCCTGTGAATTGCTTTGAGTATTTCTACTTCGGTTTTCTTCCTTGCCTGAAGGCTCGGGTTGTTTATTGTAATATCTACAACAACCTCATCACCAAAAACCTGAATATTATTAACCGCCCCACTTTCAACCATATTCATTCCCTCACCTGGTACCGTAATATTTTCAAGGGCTTTTAGTATTTCTTTCTTATCCAACTTCATGAACTAAGGTATTTATTTCATTATATAAAATGATTCTAAACAACAAAGATAGGTTATAGGCGTGAAAGTATAAAGTTGTAGTATTGAAAAGGATAATATCCTTGAAGAAATGCATTAGAAGGTACAGGCGGCATTTCAGTTCTTAAAATAATCTAATTATAAGATTTCCGGGGGCAATTCTTTGGCAGGATCCCAAAAGTATTCTTCAAAATTCACAATTTGATTATCCCGTATTTCCAATCCTTCATTTTCCAACAATTGTTTCATTAAGTTGGTACCGTCGAAGTGATGTTTCCCGGTTAATAAACCGTTTCTATTTACAACCCTATGTGCCGGGACGCCTTCAATTGCCCCTGCTCCATTCATGGCCCAGCCGACCATCCTGGCGCTCCTTGCAGCTCCCAGGTATTTCGCAATTGCCCCATAAGAGGTAACCCTTCCAAAAGGAATTTGCTTAGAGACCTGATAAACTTTTTGAAAGAAGTTTTGGTTTTCGGGTTTCATAACGTTAATAAAATATTCTAAAAATGGTAATTACAAGCAAGACTAACATTAATGCACTAAGAATGTAATTCGAATTTTTAGAAAATCGGTCCGTTCTAGCTTCCAATTTATAAAAATAAACGGTGTACAAATACAAGACCGTAAACGTGCCACTTCCGGCAGCTATGATGAATGTCAGAATATCCCAAATTTCAAATTTAATCCAACCGGATGCATTCCACATGGCATTGAGCCCACTATAATATGGTATAGTCAGTAAATTAAGGGCTGCAAGCAGCATTCCCTTAAAATAACTATTCTTTTTACTAACATTTACGATTTTTATTTTTTTGGATTTTTCGCGCTTGGCGGAAATAAAAAAATAAAGGGCAAAAAAAGCAAAAACGCCAATTGCAATTTTTAGTAGCAAATCTATGACCTCAGGATGTCTGAATAAATATTTAGAAATCATAACCGCAATGTAAGCCTGGATCATGATCATGCTGGCAACCCCAAGACTAAATACAATACCGTTTAGTTTACCCTTTTTAACACTGGTTTTGGCGGCATTCATATTTAACAATCCGGGAGGAACAGTTGCCATAAATGCAGCTGAAAAGGTCACAAAAAAAAGTATGATTAAATGAGTCATTGGTCAATTGACAGTGAACTTAATATAAGTTATTGGTTTGCCTTTTTCAAGATACTGCTTTTCATAGAAAGTTTGTATATCCATCACTTCTTTTGGACTTCCCTCGTTCTTGTATACATCATTATTTGCATATAAAATTTCACAATCCAGGCCATGCAACAATCCCAATGTATACCCATGCATAAATTCACTATCGGTTTTTAGGTTAATTATACCATTATCCTTAAGTACAAACTTATATTTCTGTAAAAACGTCTTGTTGGTTAATCTGTGTTTAGTTCGTTTGTATTTTATTTGCGGATCTGGAAATGTAATCCAGATTTCATCTACTTCATTTTCAGAAAAAATTAAATCTATTAATTCTATCTGCGTTCGCAAAAATGCCACATTCTCCAAATTCTCCTCGAGAGCCGTTTTGGCACCTCTCCATAATCTGGCACCTTTAATATCCACACCAATAAAATTTTTGGAAGCATTAAGTTGAGCCAGGCCTATAGTATATTCTCCTTTGCCACAGCCCAATTCCAAAACTATGGGGTTATCATTATTAAAATAACTCCTCCATTTTCCCTTTAACGCAAATTCGCCCTCAATCAGTTCATCCCTGGTCGGTTGAATAACATTGCTGAAAGAACTATTTTGTTCAAATCGTTTAAGCTTATTTTTACTTCCCAATATGCGGTATATTATGATGTTTCAGCAAAACTAAGAAAATCTTTTAGAGGGTATATTTAGTTGGACTGAGGCTTCACTTTTTCTAATGTAAATGAAAATTCGGATCCCACATCCACCACACTTTCAACATATATTTTTTCGCCATGAGCCTCAATTATGTGTTTTACTATAGACAACCCCAGACCTGAACCACCTTCTTTTCTGCTCCCGCTCTTATCAACCCTGTAAAAACGCTCAAAAAGCCTTGGTATATGTTCTTCAGGAATTCCTTCACCATTGTCAGTGATTCTAACAATTACTTTGTTCCTGATAAGATTTTCCACACTTACTTCGGTAGTACCCCCTTTATGACCATATTTTAAAGAATTCACTATTAAATTAGACAATACCTGCTGAATCTTATCCTTGTCTGCTCTCACATAGATCGGAGCTTCATAGTTCATATCAAAAGCCAGTGTTATATTTTTTTTGGCCGCCTTCATCTCCATAAGGTCAAAAACACCCTGAATGAGTTCAATAATATCGAAGTCAGTTAAATCCAAATTAAGGTCACCAACTTCTAATTTTGTAATCAAATCGAGATCCCTGATTATGTAAATAAGTCTGTCTATGCCTTTTTGGGCTCGCTGTAAATATTTTTTCCTTACTGCTTTATCCTCCATAGCGCCATCGAGAAGTGTAAGAATATAGCCTTGTACGGTAAATAGCGGAGTTTTAAGTTCGTGCGAAATATTCCCTAAAAAGTCCTTTCTGTATTCCTCACGGATTTTTAGTGTATCTATTTCAATCTTTTTGTCCTGGGCAAATTTTTCTATTTCCTCCGTAAGAGTTTTCATGTCCGTTGTTACGGGATCGGCAGCTAAAGAAGAAGATTCCAACAGAGAAACATCATCGTAAATTTTCTTAATCCTCCCATAGATATATTTCTCAACGCGGACCTGAATTATACCAAAAGATATTGCAAAAACTAAGAGTATTAAAATCAAAAGGATATACCAGTTGTCTTCAAGCTGTTTTTGGTACAACAGTAAAAGACTTAAAGATATGGCTAGAGTAATTGTGATTAAAAGAGCGGAACGGAAGGCAAACTTGTATGACTTTTTTAATTTTTTAGTCATCATAACACAAACTTATAGCCTACGCCCTTCACAGTTTTAAAATGATTATCACCAATTTTTTCACGAAGTTTCCTAATATGCACATCAATTGTTCTGCCTCCTACCACAACTTCCTGTCCCCAGACTTTGTCCAAAATAACTTCTCGTTTAAAGACCTTATCTGGTTTTGAGGCTAATAATGCTAAAAGTTCAAATTCCTTCCTTGGTAGTATAATCTCTTTCCCCCTATTTATTACTTTGTATTCTTCACGGTTAATTTCAATATTTCCAACCTTAAGAATATCTTCACTCTGACTCTTTTCTTCACTTAAACGCCTCAATAAAGCCTTAATCTTACTTACCAACAACTTTGGTTTTATTGGTTTGGTAATATAATCATCTGCACCAGCGTCGAAACCAGCAACTTGTGAATAATCCTCTCCTCGTGCAGTTAAAAAGGTAATTATTGTCTTTTCTAATCCTTTTGTATTTCGAATAATCTCGCAAGCTTCGATTCCATCCATTTCTGGCATCATGACATCCAAAATAATCAAATGAGGAATTTTTTTCTTTGCCTTTTCTACACCTTCAATTCCATTTTTAGCGGTATATATCTGATATCCCTGAGAAGAAAGGTTGTATTTGAGAATCTCTAAAATATCCGGTTCATCATCTACCAATAAAATCTTAATATCCTGCTTTTTCATGGTTTACTGTTTGATCCATCGGGTCAAAAGTAAAGATAATACTAATATGCTTTAATTACTTAACATTGATTTAATGATGATAACATTAAGATAACATCTAAAAGTCAAATTTCGGAATAGTTGACGTTCCATTCTGACGGAATTGTTCCTGACTATGCATTTTGTCGAATTTTAGATACTTTACAAATTCATGAGGTTTGTCGGAGAAGTAAAATTTCTATATTTGTGATAATTAGTTCGTTGAATAGTGTTTATGAAGAAATTTTACCTAGTTTTATTCTTAATTTTTATTTCTTTTAGCTACGGCCAGGAAGCTCAGAATGCAGGTGGCGAGATAGAGGGTTTTGAATTATATCCTAATCCTGTTACAACGGGTAAAGTTTACATACAAACGGCATTGAATGCCCCGAAAAGAATACTCATCTTTGATATTTTTGGCACACAGCGCCTTGAGACAACAATACTAAGAAAGGAGTTAAATGTCTCTGATTTGGTTGCAGGGGTTTATGTCCTCAGGGTATATGAAAAAGACCGAATGGCAACCAGGAAATTGATTATAAAATAGATTTGCTCTCCTAAAAAATTCCCGGTTAAACCTTCTTAAAAAATTTATTCCTAATCGATATAATGCAGATTTCATCGATTAACGGAGTGATCGTAAAAGTTTACCTACAAATATTTAGTTTTCACAACAATTTCTGTTAGGAGAATAGCTATTAGTCTATATTTACTTTGTTGATCCCAAATCAATATTAATGCAAAAAGCCTACTTATTATTTTTACTGGTCTTTACTATTGTAGTTTCCGGACAGGAAGAGCTTACCGCTATCGATGAAAAAGACCAGGAGTCCTCGAATTTTGTGCTTTATCCGAATCCTGCCATTGATGGCATCGTTTATATTAAGACTTTAAATATTGGAAGTAAGGATATTACCGTATTCGACGTATTTGGCAAAATTGTTCTACAAGATCGGATTTCAACAAGTATGCTTAACATAGGAAGGCTTTCACCCGGCGTTTATGTTATTCAAGTGATTGAGAATAGCAAAACAATGACCAGAAAACTAGTTGTAAAATAGCTTTAAAAATAGTTCCATTATTGTGCTCCCCTGAGGGGCTTTTTTTATTTTAACTATTTTTGTAGCCTTCTGGCAGATATGGATATCAATAGTATTTTTGAGATTAAAACTTCATCGCAGTTCAAAAACATGGCGTTGGAAATTTTTAATTTTCAATACCAGAACAACCCCATTTATCAGAAGTTTTGTAGCTATCTTGGCAAATCCAGTTCCAACGTAACTGCGGTAGAAGAAATTCCCTATTTGCCTATTGAATTTTTCAAATCTAGAAGAGTAATAACTACCCAACAAAAACCACAGCTAGTTTTTAAAAGCAGCGGCACCACTGGACAACTTGTAAGTAAACATTATGTGATAAAGCCGGAAATTTACCAAGAGAGCTATCTGAAAACCTTTGAACATTTCTATGGAAATATAAAAGATTATTGTGTCTTGGCCTTATTGCCTTCTTACATGGAACGAGAGGGTTCTTCACTGATCTATATGGTTAAAGATCTTATTGATAAAAGTGAAAATCCGAAAAGTGGCTTCTACCTTAATAACAAAGTTGAATTAACAAAATCCCTCCAAAATATAGACGAATCTGGTTTTAAGACTATCCTTATTGGTGTATCCTATGCCCTTCTGGACTTTGCAGAGAATCATTCAATGAATTTAAGGAATACAATCATTATGGAAACCGGCGGTATGAAAGGCAGGAGAATTGAGTTGGTTCGCGATGAGTTGCATAGAATCCTTAAAAATAGTTTTGGCCTTAATGCCATTCATTCAGAATATGGAATGACCGAACTGCTTTCTCAGGCGTATTCAAAAGCTGATGGGATATTTAATTGCGCACCCTGGATGTCCGTCTCAATAAGGGAAACAGATGATCCTATGTCTACTGAGCCTTATGGGAAAATCGGAGGGATAAACATCATAGATCTCGCAAATATTTATTCTTGTTCATTTATCGCAACACAGGATCTGGGGAGGGTTTATAAAAATGGAAGCTTTGAAGTACTGGGCAGATTTGACCACTCGGATGTTCGCGGTTGCAATTTAATGGTACTTTAGTATCAAATTGAAATTATACATAGATCATTTCATAATATGTTCAGGACTCTCGGTGCCCATCCACTTGTCCCAGAATGTGAAGTAAAGTCCAAAATTATAATTGAACTTTCTGTGATGCTTGTCGTGATGACTTGCGCCAATAACCCATTTCCCGAACCATTTCCCATATTTACCCGACGGATATATTTCAACACCCGCATGATTAATGGTTGCTGAAATAGTCATAATCAGGAGCGTAAACAAAAAAGCATAAAAATGCAATGGAATAAATAAAACTATAAGTGGAAGAATAATGGCCTGCAGCACCGTTTCGAATGGATGAAAAGAGAAGGCAGTAAATACTGAAGTATGTACACTTTTATGATGGATCTTATGAATGTATCTATAAACAGAGGGTTTGTGCATCCAGCGATGAATCCAATAATAATAAGTGTCCTGAATAAATAGTGTTATGAAAACCCCAATTGGTATATACCATAATGGATATGCATTAATATCCAGATAAATAGCTGTTAAACCCAGGGACCACAATAAATAAATTGCTATAGCAAAAAATGCGAAAATCAGCCCGCTTATTGCTGACCAATACAATTCCTTAAATAATTGTTTTTTCTTTAAGGGGGTATGATCTAAT
The DNA here is from genome assembly GCA_020346245.1 of Flavobacteriaceae bacterium. Taxonomy (GTDB): domain Bacteria; phylum Bacteroidota; class Bacteroidia; order Flavobacteriales; family Flavobacteriaceae; genus Eudoraea. Next base: position 186,631 of record CP070778.1, read on the forward strand.
ATTCTCTTATCAAATTTTTTCCTGAATAAAATGAAAAATGTGTAGTGATATACGCCTGAAACTATTAAAAAGCGAATGAATATGATAAGGAATAGAATTAAAGTCAAAAGCAGCACTGCACTTAAGTCAAAAAAGTCAGTCTCATTCATTTATATTCCTCATTTATTTCTTTAAAACCAGTATAAAATAATTCTTTTTACCTCGCTGAAGTAAAACATATTTATCGTTAATCAAATCTGTTTCCGTGATCAGATAATCTTCTTTTACTTTTTCCTTATTAACAGAAATTGAATTTTGCTTCAGTTCTCTCCGTGCTTCCCCATTAGAACCTAAAAATCCTGTTTTTGCTGCCAATGCAGCAATCATATCCAATCCGTCATCCATTTCTGATCTGAGAATCTCCGCTTTGGGAACACCCTCGAAGATGTCTAAAAAGGTGTTTTCATCTAAACCCCTAAGATCTGCAGAAGTTGATTTTCCAAAAAGAATAGAACTTGCAATCAACGCTTTTTCAAATTCTTCCCTGGAATGAACCAAAACCGAAATTTCTTCCGCAAGTCGTTTTTGCAGTATTCGTAAATGAGGTGAACCTGAATGCTCTATAATAAGGTTATCTATCTCATCTTTAGACAAAAATGTAAAGATCTTAATGTATTTTTCAGCATCCTCATCTGATGTATTCAGCCAATACTGATAGAACTTATAAGGTGATGTTCTGTGGGCGTCTAACCATATATTCCCACCTTCGGTTTTTCCAAATTTAGTTCCATCGGCCTTGGTAATAAGCGGGCAGGTGAGTGCATATCCTTTCCCTCCTCCAATTCTTCGAATCAGCTCTGTCCCCGTAGTTATATTACCCCACTGGTCGCTCCCTCCCATTTGTAGTGTACAATTATAATTCTGAAACAGATATAAAAAATCATACCCTTGAACAAGCTGATATGTAAATTCCGTAAAAGACATGCCTTCCTTTTCATCTGGTGACAACCTTTTCCTGACAGATTCCTTAGCCATCATATAATTTACCGTAATGTGTTTCCCAACATCACGAATAAAATCCAGGAAAGTGAAGTCTTTCATCCAATCATAATTGTTTACCAATACTGCTGAATTCTCTGCCTGGCTATCAAAATCAAGAAAACGCGACAATTGTTCCTTTATGGATTCCTGATTCAATCGCAGTGTAGTTTCATCTAATAAATTTCGCTCTGCAGACTTTCCGGAAGGATCACCTATCATTCCTGTAGCTCCTCCAATCAACGCATAAGGTTTATGGCCGGCGAGTTGAAAGTGCCTAAGCATCATTACACTCACCAAATGGCCAATATGAAGTGAATTTGCGGTTGGATCTATCCCTACATAGGCCGATTGCATCCCGGTTAGCAAATGCTCTTCGGTTCCGGGCATAGCATCGTGTACCATTCCCCGCCATTTTAGTTCCGAAACAAAGTTTGAAATCATTTTGCAGTCTATTAAAATAGTTGCTGCAAATATAATAGAAATAGCAAGCAGCTTAACTTATTGAACAAATATATCCAACCGAAATGAGTAATTTAGCGCCATGATTTTAGTTACAGGAGGAACCGGCCTGGTAGGTTCCCATCTTATATTTCATTTGCTCAAGCAAGGTGCTTCAGTTAAGGCTATCCATCGAAAAAATAGCAATCTTAAGAGGGTTAAAGAGATATTCTCTTATTATGAAGAAAATTCCGAACCATTATTTAACCAAATTCAATGGATAGAAGCTGATATTAATGATATCCCGGCGCTTGAATTGGCCTTTGAAGATGTTACTTTGGTCTATCATTGTGCGGCATTTATTTCGTTTGATCCAAATGATTTTAATTCATTACGAAAAATAAATAAAAGGGGTACTGAAAATATTGTAAACTTAAGCATCGCCAGGAAGATCAAGAAATTGTGTTATGTAAGTTCCATAGCCGCTGTAGGAAAATCTACAACAGGCCAACTGATCAATGAAGAAAATGAATGGAATGATACTTTTGCAAATGTATATGCATCTTCAAAACATTTTGCCGAAATGGAAGTCTGGAGGGGTGCACAAGAGGGACTCTCAATGGTAATTATTAATCCTGGTGTCATCCTCGGTCCGGGTTATTGGAAAAGTGGCAGTGGGTTACTTTTTAAAACGGTTGCCGGAGGAATGCGCTATTACTTCCCGGGGGGTACCGGATTTATTTCGGTGGGTGACGTGGTTAAAATAATGATTCAACTTATGGATTCGTCTATTAAAAATGAACGTTTTATTGCTGTGGCAGAAAATTTATCTTATAAAAGTATTTTAGAGACAATCTCCCAAGGCTTTGACAGGCCCGCCCCAAAAATTGGTTTGAAGTTTTGGCAGTTAGAATTTTTCTGGAGAATAGACTGGGTTATTAAATTGTTTATATCCAAAAAAAGGAAATTGACAAAACAAGGTCTAAGATCTATGCGCTATCCACAGGTCTATGATAATTTAAAATTACAGCAAGCACTTAACATCGAATATGAACCCATTAAAGCATGTGTTGACCATGCATGTATAAAATATATGGAGGCTCATTAGTCCTTCTTAGCTTGAATTAAACTGTCTTTTTTGCGTTCTCCCGATTTGACAAAACGTTCTTTTTCTTTGACAACCCTGTTTTCTAATTTCTTATAAATATCTTCATATTCTAAAGGCAAGGAGGCGTAATACAAATCACTCGTAACAAACTGTACACTATCAATCTGATATTTATTATATATATATTCCATGGGCTCAAAGTTCATGTTTTCCATCACCTTAGGACCCGAAGATTTAGCAGCATTTATAATGGCTAAATCATAAAGAATATCAATCATTTTATCTTTGGAAATTAGATTGACAGGCTTCTCTATGACCTCCTCTCCACATGAATGGAGAGTGCCAATTGTTATTATTAATAAGAATATCTTACGCATACCTATCTGTTAAAAGTAAGTCTTTTAGCATTTCTTAAACTTGAAAATTCCCCATTATTATAGGCTAAATGTCCATTTACAAAAGTTTGCGTGACTTTTGCTCTGAATTTCGTGCCATCAAAGGGTGACCAGCCACACTTATATAAAATATTGTTTTTATCTACCGTCCATGCTGATTTCATATCTACTATGGCCAAATCTGCATAATAGCCTTCTCTGATGAACCCGCGTTTTTTTAATTGAAATAGCTTTGCGGGATTATGGCACATTTTTTCAACTACTTTCTCTATAGTAATATTCCCGTCCAGGGTTTTTTCTAACATAGCAGCTAATGCATGTTGAACAAGTGGGCCTCCAGAGGGTGCATTCACATAAATATTATTTTTTTCTTCTAAGGTATGAGGTGCATGATCCGTGGCCACAATATCTATTCTGTCATCCAGCAGAGCTTGCCATAACTGATCTCTGTCTGCAGAGGTTTTAACCGCAGGATTCCATTTTATTAAGGTTCCCTTTTCTGAGTAATCCTTATCAGAAAACCATAGATGATGAATACACACTTCTGCTGTAATCTTTTTTTCTTCTAATGGAATGTCATTCCTGAAAAGCCCTGTTTCTTTGCCCGTAGAAACGTGGAAAACGTGTAATCTGGCCCCTGTTTTCTCAGCCAGGGCAATTGCCCGGGATGAAGAAAGGTAACAAGCTTGTTCACTTCGAATTAAAGGATGGCATTCCACAGGTATATCATCACCATATATCGCCCTGTATTTCTGAGTGTTTTCTCTAATGGTTTTTTCATCTTCACAATGGGCAGAAATAACCAGTTCTGTATTCTTAAATATTCGTTCTAGAACTTCCTCATTATCCACCAGCATATTTCCCGTTGAAGATCCCAGAAATAGCTTTACACCTGAACAGGCATATTTATCTAGTTTTTTTATTTCCTCAAGGTTGTCATTGGTCCCACCGAATAAAAAAGAATAATTGGCATAGGATTTCTTTGAAGCCAACTCAAATTTTTCCTCTAATTTTTCTATTGTGGTTGTTTGTGGATTTGTGTTAGGTTGCTCCATATAAGAGGTTATTCCACCTGCTAAGGCCGCCCTGCTTTCTGACGCTATATCCCCCTTATGGGTAAGTCCGGGCTCTCTAAAATGCACCTGATCATCTATTATTCCCGGTAAAACTAATTTTCCGCCTGCCTCAAGAATTTCGGCCCCGAGTGAAGAAAGATTATTGCCCATTTTTGTAATAATCTCATCTTCGATTAAAATATCCGAATTAAATCTTAGCCCTTCATTTATGACTACAGCATTTTTAATGAGTGTTTTACTCATAACTTAAACTTTGCTAAATAAACTTCTAAATTTCATACTAATAACACCAAATATAGCTTCCCAGATAATCGAAGAACTCATCTTAGACTTCCCTTTTTCCCGATCTGTAAAAATGATGGAGACTTCTTCAATTTTAAATTTTTTAAGGTATGCTCTAAATTTCATTTCTATCTGAAAAGCGTATCCAATAAATTTTATAGTATCCAGGTTTATGGCCTCCAAAACACTTCTTTTATAACAGACAAAGCCTGCTGTAGGGTCATGAATTTTCATACCTGTTATTAATTTTACATAAAATGAAGCGCCATAGGACAACAAAACCCTATATAGCGGCCAATTAACCACATTTACTCCTTTTTTATAGCGCGATCCAATTGCCAAATCTGCACCATTCAAGCAAGCTCTGTATAATCTTTGGAGGTCCGAAGGTTTGTGTGAAAAGTCGGCATCCATTTCAAAAATGTATTCGTATTTTCTTGCCAATGCCCATTTAAATCCGTGAATATAAGCCGTTCCCAAACCAGATTTTTCTTTTCTTACTTCGAGAAACAACCGTAAAGGATAATTCTTTTGTAATTCAAGGACCTTGCTGGCTGTACCATCCGGTGAATTGTCATCGACTATTAGGATATCGAATTCCTTTTTTAGTTGAAAAACCTCATCTATGATAGCCTCAATATTTTCAATTTCATTAAACGTTGGAATAATTACTAAGCTATCTGACATTTGGTTTTTGGCAATTTCAACAAAAATACTACTTTAAAAGGTCTGGCAGAAAATACGAAAGTAATTTTATCGTTTCTTTAAAGGAATTAATTAGTGCTATTATTTGTAATTTTGAACCGAATAAGCAACCGGAATGAAACTCAAACTACCCAGAATTTTCCTTTACTTATTGGTATTAATCTTTGTGCTAAACCTATTACAAGCTTCTTTCACGGAGCTGATATTTGATGAAGCTTATTATTGGTATTACGCACAGCAGATGGCATGGGGTTACTTTGATCATCCGCCAATGGTTGCTTTGATGGTAAAGATTGGCAGCCTGTTTTTTAGTGGGGAGCTTGGGGTAAGATTTATAACTACTTTATTTTCTGCGGGTACTTATATAGTCCTCTGGTATTTATTTGATACCCAAAGAAAGAATAAATATATCCCGCATTATTTTGTGCTGATTTTCTCAATGACCCTTATACATGCCTATGGATTCCTAACACTTCCCGATACGCCATTACTTTTTTTTACTGCATTATTCTTGTTGCTTTACAAGAATTTTTTAAAGTCGCCCTCCCTTGGAATTTCAATTATAATGGGACTTGTAATGGCTGCTTTAATGTACAGCAAATACCATGCTGTCCTCGTTATAGTGTTTGTGTTGCTATCTAATCTTCGGCTTATCTTTAATAAGTATGCCTGGCTTTCTGTACTGGTTTCGCTTATCTGTTATACCCCACATTTTATCTGGCTCATCAATAATGACTTTGTTACTATAAAATACCATTTGTTTGAAAGGCCAAACAGGGCTTACGAATTTGGAGATTTTACGTTGGGGTTTTTTGTCAACCTCATTGTACTTTTCGGATTAACATTTCCATGGATTTACAGAGCTTTATTAAAAACAAATAAAAATGATACATTCAGTAGGGCTCTTCTGTTTTTAATCTATGGAATAATTGCTTTCTTTTTTATTTCAAGTTTTAACAGGCGTATACAAACGCAATGGTTAATTGTTATTTGTATTCCCATGATTGTAGTTGTATACAATCAAATACTGGAGGATAGGGTTACCCGAAAGTGGATTTATACCCTCGGGATAGCAAACATTGTTATTTTAATGTTCCTGAGAATAGGATTGATTTATCCCTCTCTTTTTCCAATTGTCTATGAAACACATGGAAATAAAGATTGGGTAAATGAAATAAGCTCACAGGTAGGCTCAATTCCTGTCATATTTGAAAATTCCTATACCGAAGCACCTATGTATTCCTTCTATTCCGGTAACACCTCCTATTCACTCAATAACATAAGGTATAGGCCAAACCAGTTTACTATAGATGAGTCTGAAAATCTTGTTCAAGGTCAAAAGGTCATTTATATCTCCAGATTTATGGATGGAGGTGACATCTCTTATTACGATGCAAAAGGAGATAAACATCATGGCATCTATATAAATAATTTTGAATCTTTCAGAAAGTTGAGAACCATTATTGACGAGCCAATTGAAATAATGGAAAACAAATATTTAAACTTTAAAATATTCAATCCATACACAATCGATATAGAAATATCCAAATTAGAATTTGGTGTTATATTTCTTAATAAATACAAAAACTTCAGAGAAGTTCAAAAAACCCAAGCCAGCCCGCTGGAAGAAAAGCTAAACGTGCTTAAATCTAAAGACACAACCAGCTTTAAAATTTTAATGCCAGAACCGAAAATAAATGACGCGTACTTTTTTAAGATAAGTATTTCTGAAAACGGACTTTATTGGGGTATAAACGGGGAAAACATTAAATTGCCTTAATGGAGCCTGTTCAAAGAGTAATACATAATATAAACTGGATAACTATCATTATCTTTTCCAGCATTCTCTTTATAGTTATTGCAAAGAATTTGTTTTACAACAGATTCCTGAATTTCATGATACTCCCATTTAATAACAAGTATATTTTTATGTACAATAAAAAGGATAAATTAATAAACTGGTTCAATATTTTTTTTACAATATTCCAGCTTCTAAATTTTTCACTTTTTATTTATTACGCCACAAATATTTTGTCTAATTCAAATGGCCAGCTGTATTTTTTGGTTTATTCAATTATTCTGGGATTGCTGTTTTTGTTTTTAATTGGAAAAATCTTACTCCAACTTGGGAGTGGTTTTATCTTCAATAATAATAAAATTATATCCGAATTCATTTTTAAAAAGCTGTCCTTCCTTAACTTCAGCAGTATCATCATGTTAGCAGCGAATATAGTCCTTACTTATGTATTCAAAGACTCCAAAATAGTTATTTTCGTTAGTATATTTCTGGTAGTAGTTGTAAATATTATTGGTTGGATAACTATTATAAAAAACTATCAAAAGTTAATCTCTAGCTACTTTTTCTATTTTATTTTGTACCTTTGCGCTCTCGAAATTGCACCCTTTGTAATCATCGCAAATTATCTAAAAGATCAAGGTATATGAAGGTAAAAACGATTTTGGTATCACAGCCAGAACCAAAAATGGAAAATTCTCCATACCTAAGGTTAATTGAAAAGGAAAAAGTAAAGGTAGACTTTAGGCCATTTATACATGTTGAAGGGGTAGAAGCCAAAAACGTAAGGCAGCAAAAAATTGATCTTAAAGATTATACCGCAATAATCCTTACCAGCAGGAACTCTGTGGATCATTTTTTTAGAATCGCTGAAGAAATGCGCTTTAAGGTGCCGGATACCATGAAATACTTTTGCCAATCTGAGGCAGTTGCCTATTATCTTCAGAAATATGTTGTTTACAGGAAACGTAAAATTTATGTAGGTAAGCGAAATTTTAGCGAATTACTTCACTTGTTTAAAAAGTATAAGGAGGAATCCTATTTGCTGCCCTCCTCCGATGTTTTGAAACCAAGCATCCCTGAAGCATTAAATGAATTGGAAATTAATTGGGACCGAGGTATTTTTTATAAAACGGTTATCAGCGATCTCTCTGATTTGAGAAATGTCTACTATGATGTTCTTGTGTTTTTCAGCCCTTCTGGAATAGAATCATTGCTTAAAAATTTTCCTGACTTTGAGCAAAAAGATACCAGGATAGCGGTCTTTGGAAATTCAACTGTTGTTGCGGCAACGGATGCTGGCCTGCGAATAGATATCAAAGCTCCTACTCCGGAAACACCTTCCATGACAATGGCTCTGCAGAAGTACATTACCAGTGTCAACAAAAAATAAAAACTAAATTAAAAAGGTCTCATTTACTGAGACCTTTTTAATTGGCAGGAACAATACTTTGGTGCTCCTCGCCCGATTTCAGAGCTGGTATATGACTTTACTTTTTTTAAAATTCAAACAAAAAGCTTTGGTTCTATCTTCATTCTGAGTTGCTTTCAGACATAAAACATTAGTAATGTCATCAGGGTAGTATACTCCAATCTAAAATGATAACCTGTATGGCACCGGGTAAATCATTAAGTGCATGCCCCCGGATTATTTAAAATTTCTGTATGCTCTATATCCCAGGAGCAACCAACCAATAATTAAAAGAAATCCACCAATTGGCGTAATAATTCCAATTGTTTTAAAATCAAAGGCGGTAAGGCTATTTGTAGCTAGTAAATAGATTGAAAATGAGAAAAAAGTAATCCCCGTGACAATGAAATAAAAAACCACCTTTTTTTCTCTAACCGGAATACTTTTCAAAATTCCGAGAATAAGTAGTAATAACGCATGATACATTTGATAGGTAACCCCAATATTATAAGTCTCTTTATCGCTTGCAGAGATTAAATTATCCAGGCCATGAGCACCAAAAGCACCCAGTATTACCGCCAAAACAGCGAAGACAACCCCGGTACAGAAAATTGTTTTGTTCATAACTTAAATGACCATATTTCTTGTAAATGTAACAATTTGATACCTTAGTCCTCACAATAATTCGAATAGAATATAAACTAAATGTTACGAAAAATATTAGTTATTGGGGCAGGCAAATCAACATCCTATTTGTTAGATTACTTTCTGGAAAAAGCAGATTCAGAAAAGCTGCATTTAACAATTGGAGATCTGAATCCCGGGTTAGTTCCTGATGGAGTAAAAAACCATCCTTCATGTGAAGTTATAAGGTTGGATATTTTTGAGGATGATGAAAGAGAGAATGCCATTGAAAACTCAGATATCGTCATTTCTATGCTCCCGGCTCGTTTTCACATGAAAGTTGCTGAAGATTGTGTTCGATTGAAAAAACATATGGTCACTGCCTCGTATGTTAGTGAAGAAATTAAAAAACTGGACGCTTCCGCCAAAAAGAATGGTTTAGTATTTATGAATGAAATTGGCCTGGACCCTGGCATAGATCATATGAGCGCAATGCAGCTTATAAACAGAATAAGGGACAAGGGTGGCAAAATGTTATTGTTTGAATCATTTACCGGCGGACTGGTTGCACCGGAAAGTGATACGAATCTATGGAATTACAAATTTACATGGAATCCCAGAAATGTTGTTATCGCCGGACAAGGGGGAGCTGCTAAATTTATACAGGAGGGTACTTATAAATATATTCCCTATCATAAACTATTCAGGCGAACCGAATTCATGAAGATAGAAGGTTATGGGGCCTTTGAAGCATATGCCAACAGAGATTCTTTGAAATACAGGGAAGCATATGGCTTAGAGAATGCACTTACGCTCTATAGGGGTACAATGAGACGTGTTGGTTTCTCTAAAGCTTGGAACATGTTCGTTCAACTAGGCATGACAGATGATAGTTATACTATAGAAAATTCCGATGGAATGTCTTACAGAGAATTTACTAATCTTTTTTTACCCTATTCACCAACCGACTCTGTTGAACTTAAACTAAGGCATTATCTTAAAATTGATCAGGATGATATTATGTGGGAGAAACTGCTGGAATTAAACCTTTTCGATTCAAAAAAGACTATTCATATTAAAAATGCCACTCCAGCAAAGATGTTACAAAAAATATTAGAAGACAGCTGGACCATGGCGTATGACGATAAAGATATGATTGTCATGTATCATAAATTCGGATTTGAATTAGATGGAAAAAAACAACAGCTTGATGCAAATATGGTGGTAATCGGTGAAAATCACACGCATACGGCAATGGCCAAAACAGTTGGCTTACCCGTGGCTATTGCAACCTTACTGATACTGAATAAAAAAATTAAAACTCCGGGGGTCCAAATTCCCATTTTAAAGGAAGTATATGAGCCTATTTTAAAAGAACTGGCAACCTATGGCGTAATTTTCAAGGAATATAAAAAACCATATTTGGGCTATAATCCAGATTTCGTAGCAAGTTAATATTTGAAACTAATTTTGGTATCTTTATATATTAAATGCAAGCCAGTTGCATGAAACCAGGCAATGAAAATATTAAAATTGATGGGATTGATAAAAAAATCCTAAGGTTCCTTATGCAGGATGCCAGAAAGCCAATATTGGAAATTGCAAGAAATATTGGAATCTCAGGAGCTGCAATTCACCAAAGACTGCGAAAACTCGAAAAGTCAGGTCTGATTGCCGGGTCCAAATTTATTGTGAATCCAAAAGTCCTGGGTTATACCACTATGGCGTATATAGGTATTTTTCTGGATAAGGCCATGAGTAACCCAGTTGCTGTTAAGCAATTAGAAAAAATACCTGAAGTCCTGGAATGCCATTATACAACAGGTAATTGGTCTATCCTTGTTAAAGTCCTATGCAAGGACAATGAACATTTAATGCATTTGCTTAACAAAAAAATTCAACAGATTGAGGGTGTTTCCAGAACGGAGACCTTCATATCACTGGATCAGCAGATAGACCGCCAAATTACTATTTAGCAACCCAACAATAATGTTGAATTTATCTAATCTCTTCCGCCAAAAACCTGGAATCCCCAGTATACTAATGATGCCAAAGATCCAATGGCCGCCACAACGTAGGTCCTTGCCGCCCATTTCAAGGAATCTTCAGAACCTTTATACTCTTCCTGTGAAACAATATTCTTCCTTTTTAACCATGCCAAAGCTCTATTGCTGGCATCATATTCAACAGGGAGGGTAATGAAACTAAATAAGGTGGCAAACCCCATCATTATGAGTCCTGCCACGGCAATGTAAAAACCGAATTGACCCCCTTGGCCCTCTGTTGAAGCTGCCAGGATAAGCCCTCCAAAGACTACCCATGTAGACATCCCAGATGTAACGCTAACTACGGGAACTAGTTTAGAACGAATTGAAAGCCATTCGTAAGCCTGAGCATGCTGAACTGCATGGCCACATTCATGGGCGGCAACAGCAGCTGCAGCAGCATTGCGTTGGTTATAAACCCCTTCACTAAGATTAACCGTTTTGGTTTTTGGATTATAATGATCCGTAAGCATTCCGGCCGTAGAGACTACTTTAACATCCCTTATACCATGATCACTTAACATTTGCTCTGCAATTTCTGCACCGCTCATACCATTTCGCAAATGTACTTTGGAATAATAGTTAAACTTGCTCTTGAGTTTGTTGCTTACCAACCAGCTCACCAGGGCAATGGCGCCTAGTAATATATAATACATTGTCATAATTTCCTTTTTTTGCTAATTTAAAAGTATATAATAAATAACAAAAACCCGGCCAATATTGTGCCGGGGTCTATTTACTGACAAAAAGTACATTTATATGGTTAGTTCATTCCAATTAAAAGCTTCCAAAATCTCCTTATAGACTACTTCTCCGTGTACAATGTTCAGTCCTTTCTGCAAAGAAGGGTCTACTTCACAAGCCATTTCCCATCCTAAGTTCGCAAGTTTAAGGACATATGGCAATGTAACATTTGTAAGTGCCATGGTAGAAGTGTAAGGAACTGCCCCGGGCATATTAGCTACGGAATAATGCACCACATCATTAATTATATATATGGGGTCTTCGTGCGTAGTTGGCCTGGTGGTCTCTACGCAACCACCTTGATCTACTGCCACATCAACAATTACAGTCCCTTTGCGCATGTCCCTTAACATATCCCTTGTAATGAGTTTAGGTGCCTTTGAGCCTTTTAAAAGTACTCCACCAATAATGAGGTCATGTGTTTTTATATGTTTTCTTATATTAAATTCATTGGAAAATTCGGTTACTACATGGCTGGGCATTACATCATTTATATATCGAAGCCTCTTCATATTCACATCCAAAATTGTAACGTGTGCGCCAAGGCCGGCTGCCATTTTTGCAGCCTGTGTTCCAACAACCCCGGCACCAAGTACCAGGACTCTTCCTGGCGCAACCCCGGGAACACCTCCCAATAAAACCCCTCTCCCTTTGACGGGCTTCTCCAGGTATTTTGCCCCTTGCTGTATGGCCATCCTCCCTGCAACTTCAGACATTGGCGTTAATAAAGGGAGTGTTCTATCTTCATCTTCCACAGTTTCATAGGCAATACAGACCGCTTTGCTATCTATCATGGCCTTTGTTAAAGGTTCACTGGAAGCGAAATGAAAATATGTAAATACCAGTTGTCCTTTCTGAATGTAATTGTATTCCTCTTCAATGGGTTCCTTCACTTTGACAATCATTTCTGCCATTGCATAAACCTGCCCTATTGTATCTAATATCATTGCTCCGGCCTGTTTATAGTCATCATCAAAAAATCCGCTGCCTTCCCCCGCACCGGACTGAATATAAACCGTATGATTGTTTTTTACCAGTTCAAATACCCCCGCAGG
>CP070778.1:199428-233602 GCA_020346245.1 Flavobacteriaceae bacterium
CTATTTGACATAATATAAATTATAGAACAAATGCTATTCTATAGCAAATTGCGTATAGCTATGCTATTTGATATAAAATCAGTTCTGATGCTTTAGCGTCATAACGATATCGATTTTATATCAAAGCAATTTACTGATAATGATTGTTGCTTGTCCGCATTCGTAAGCTATAATTACTCACGAGGTTTGTTTATTGCTTATTGAGGAGTTCGTGAATGCTTAGCATTTCTATTATAATATAAAATGTACTTCAATGATTTTCTTGCTTTTAAGAATCACCACAGTGGCTTGAAAAATTCAAGATATGACGTGGCGCCTATGCTGAGCGAAGCCAAAGAATAAAATAGCTTAGAATGCCGATTTACAATTGAATTTCCTTATAATTTCATTTATAGTAATGATTACATAACAAACCTATATTTCTTAGTCATAAAGTTATCAAAGTTGTTTGACCAGTGCTGTCAGATATCCCTATTTCAATAATTTTCTTACCAAAAACACTTGTTCCTTTCATAGCTTATGATTAGATTACCCTCCTGACAAACGATAAGAAGTTGAAACAAGGATTAAAGAGCCTTCTTTTGTGTCTTCTGACACTGCCGCTGATGCATTGCACGCCACCTAAGGATGATAAAGTGGAATTGATCAATCGGACTTTGGAATATCAATATGATGAAAATGTGTATCATCTCACTTTTGATACAGATTCTACATTGCACTGGCAAGCAATGAAAGGAAATGAAGTAGGGCTTAAAGGGAATGAAGTATATATCGCTGAATGGATCTCCAATGACAAACTTTTTATCACCTGGGGTGAGGAAAGTGGAACGGGTGTAAGTCAGGTATTAGATTTTAAAAAAGGAAAAGTCTTTAACCATTTACTTTTTGGTAGAGAGTTGTACGCTGGTGAGGGTACTATTAAAATATTGGATAACAAATAATAAGCCTAACTCTCAGACCAGGATTTACCGCCGTACTTGTTTATCGGAATACATCCTTCATAAGTTCCTGGAATAGGATCATGGGCCAATGCTTGGGTAGCCCCTACCTCAGAGGTGAAATAGCCCAATAAGGTCGTGCTCCGCATAATTTGAAAAAAAGACTCAGAGCTTCCTTGCCCGGCCTTACCGGACAATTCTAGTAAGACCTCGATTCTTTTATCAATGCTTAAATCTGTAAATCCGGTTTCTTGTAGTTCTTTCAAGCCATCCCGAACTGTCTTTTGTTCGCCTGGGTTAAAATACCCGTCCAACATTTCGTCGATGAAGCGATGCACTAATGCGTCGGATGCTCCAGGCGTTTCAGTACGCGGAATGAGAATATCAACAATTATTTCTGTTAACATTGCCTCATCCTTGGTCATGAATTTCGGCGACCAATCAAGTTCCTTTGGCGCTTCACAGCCACTAAGTACGCCTGTCCAAATTGAAGTAGTCAACACCCCTCCTAGCAATAACGAAGTCCTTTCTAAGGCCTTTCTTCTACTAATTTTATCTGAGCTCATAGATTTCCTTTTTTAAGTTGATCTACAGCATAGTCACATGCCCTAGCCGTTAGTGCCATGTAAGTCAGTGAAGGATTCCCCCAACCATTAGAGTTCATACATGAGCCATCTGTCACAAAAATGTTCGGGATATCGTGTACTTGATTCCATTTATTGAGCACAGAAGTCTTTGGGTTTTCACCCATTCTCGCCGTACCCATTTCGTGTATGCTCAAACCTGGCTCACTTTGATCGTCATAAGTATGGATATCTTTGAATCCGGAAGCATCGAGCATTTCTGCACTGGAAGTCATCATTTCCTTTCGCATGACTGATTCATTTTCACCAAATTCCATGTCGGTGACCAACATAGGCAGTCCCCAAGGATCCTTCTTATTGTGGTCTAAATATATTCTGTTCTTATGATCGGGTAAACATTCGCCAAAGGCCAGAAATGTAAAGGTCCAGGGACCAGGCTTGGTTAAACCATTCTTCCATTCAGCCCCAAAATCATTGCCTCCAAAGCCTCTATCCCACCCCTCGCGACCTGACCAGCCATAGGTGCTGAATCCTCGTAGATAATCTTTCCTTTTTGTCTTAGCATCAAGGTTTTGAAATCTGGGGACCAACACATCTACAGGACGCCTACCTTTGTGATATTGATCCTCAAAACCGTTATAAGTACCATATGCACCTACCTGGAAATGATTGTCCATCAGATTATGTCCCAACTCTCCACTCGAGTTCGCCAAACCATCTGGGAAACTATTGGCAACTGAATTGAGTAGAATACTGGTACTGCCAAGCGTCGATGCACAAAGAAAGATGATTTTAGCATTGTACTCAATAGCCTCTTTTGTCTCGGTATCTACTATTTGTACACCTGAGGCTTTTTTGGTATGATTGTCATACAGGATGGTGTGCACAATAGAATTTGGTCGCAATGTCATGTTGCCTGTCTTTTCAGCAGCAATTAGTGTAACCGAATTACTGCTAAAGTATGCACCAAATGGACAACCTCTTCGGCATTTGTTACGTGCCATACACATGCCACGACCACCATGAGGCCTAGTGAGATTGACAGTCCTCCCAATCGTCAATTTACGGTTAGTGAAATGTTCATCAATTTTGCCTGCTACGTGCTTTTCCAAACAGTTCAATTCCCATGGCGGTAGAAACTTCCCATCGGGTACCTGAGGTAATCCGTCACTTGATCCACTCACACCAATGTATGATTCAACATAGTCGTACCAGGGCTCGATATCCTTGTATCTTATTGGCCAATCCAAACCAACGCCATCACGAGCATTAGCACCAAATTCTAAATCTCCTCTTCGATAAGCCCATCGCCCCCAGATGAGCGACCTTCCGCCAACTTGATATCCTCGGGTCCAAAGAAAAGGTTTCTTTTGCTCATATGGATTTTCATTGTCTTTGACAAAGAAATGTTTCGTTGATTGATCGATAGCATATGATGATCTACTTTGAACAGGGTAATTTTCTCGGCGTTCCTTAGGCGTCAATCGGTTGCCATAGGGTAATTCCCAAGGGTTTAGATTCATTGTAGGGTAATCCTTAAGATGCTTTACCATTCTTCCCCTTTCCAGTACCAATGTCTTCAAGCCCTTTTCGGTAAGCTCCTTGGCTGCCCAGCCGCCACTTATACCAGTCCCTACTACGATAGCATCGTATGTGTGCTGTTGCTTTGATTTGGTATTTAGGTTCATAAGAAAAAAATTAGGTGTTCAGGTAAAACTAGGAATAAAAAGAGGAAACAAAAATTTTATCCAGGCATTGAATAAGACAGAAAACTTAGTCAGCTAATCTCATTCCACACACATTCCCCTACCCTTCGGGTCGTATAAAGAATGTTCCATTACCTTTTCATAATATATTTTTAGGAGAAAAATTTATGTAGAAATTCGTGCAGAAATCTTTGCTTTCCAAATCAAAGTTACATAACGCAAAACATTATAGAACAAATACTCATTGATATTGCTTAGAACCCAGAATACTAATCCATTTGAAACCTAATCTGACAATTATCATTGCCGGTCGATCAGTAAAAGAATATATTCAAGGTCATTTATAAAGGGATAAACGAAATTATTTATCCTAACACCAATACTTGTCTTTATTAACAAATAGTATAAAATATTTAATTGGATTTTATTTAAGCAATGGTATAAAACCTAACCTGTCATGCCACTATTCCTGTATTAGCAGTACATGATATAAGTAACTTGTAAATAATTAAAAAGTACTATCTGGGAATTATAATTATGCATTACATCAATGAAAGTCACATACTACTTTTTCTTTTGCAAATCCTTGTTCTTCTGGGTATTGCCAGAACACTTGGTGTTATCTGCGAAAGCTTTAAAATACCTGCCATCGTTGGTGAAATCCTGGCAGGTGTCCTATTGGGTCCAACACTTCTTGGACGTGTGGCCCCTTCTTTGCAGCTATGGCTTTTTCCATCAGATGAGATTCAATCCACTATGCTCGAAACAGTTGCCTGGCTTGGGGTGTTCTTTCTTTTACTCTCTTCAGGGTTTCATGTGGATATCAAAAAAGCAATTCGAAGTGGTCGTGCTGCAATTCTAATAGGTATCGTTGGTGTTCTGTTTCCTATAGCGATAGGCTTTCCAGTTTTTAGTACTTTGGATTCAATCTATTGGGGAAACGAAGCAAACGTCCTGACATTTGCGCTATTTTTGTCTGTAGCAGGTTCTATAACGGCAATATCTGTTGTTGCACGTACCCTTAATGATCTTGATATCAGTAAAACCCCAAGAGGATCCCTGGCGCTTTCCTCATGCGCTATAAACGATATCTTTGGTTGGTTTTTGTTCACTGTAGTTATCTCGTTGGTAACCCCTAACTCCATGAGTATTGCAGAAATAGTGGGTTCAGTTTTAGGTATCATAACATTTATGGTCCTAAGTTTTGTTTTTGGTTCTAAACTTTTGAGTGCTGCCCTGCGCTATGTAGAATCAACCAAATTGCCACAGCCAGCAGCATCACAATCCTTAATTGCAAGTTTAGGTTTGCTTTGTGGCGCTATTACACAGTGGTTGGGTATTCATGCTATTCTTGGATTTTTCCTTGCAGGTATCATTGCAAGAAGTACAAAAGGCGTTTCAGATGATCTTCGAAAGAGTGTTTCTGATACTTTACATGCCATATTTGTACCGCTCTTCTTTGCCACACTTGGTCTAAAAATCGATTTCTTAACAGGTATGGTACTATGGCCTACAGTTATCTTTTGTGTCGTTGCAATCCTGGGTAAATTTGGTGGCGCCTGGCTGGGAGCAAGACTTGGAAAGGAGTCCCAGCAGACATCAATTCTAATAGGTTTTACATTTGTACCCGGAGGTGCTATGGAAATTGTAGTGGCTACTCTTGCCCTTGAACTTCAACTTATTGGACATGCAATATTCGTAGCCATTGTATTTGCGGCACTTGCCTCTTCAATATTGGCCGGTCCACTCATTGGGATTCAAAAACGTCGCATGGAGATTGGTAAAAGAACAAACTAATAGTTTATTAAGAAATCTAAGTCGTCTGTAACCACTATAATTTCAAGTACATTGAAAATAATTTGCAAGCTTTTTTTGTTAGTTCATCAAGCATAAGGGATACACTTGTTTGTGTTCTACCACAATAATTTTCGAATGTGAGCAAGTTTTTTGAAGAAACAAAAAAACGCCTTATCAAGGCAATAAGACGTTTTGTTCTATGCTATGATTGACTTTTCTATAGTATTTCAACCAATTCCAGATCAAATACAAGATCCTGGCCCGCTAAGGGATGATTGGCATCTATTGTAATATCTTCTGCATCAACTTTTGCAATTCTAAACTGTTGTTGAGATCCATCAGGATTAGAACCAACTAAACCCATACCAACTTCCGGTTTTATGTCTTCGGGCAGATCCGATTTAGGAACTTTGTGAAATAGTGCCTCATTAACTTCGCCATATGCTTCATGCTTTTCTATTCTGATTGTTTTCTTCTCATTTACCGCCATATCAATCAAGCCTTTTTCAAAACCAGGAATTAACTGGCCTTTTCCAAGTTCTACTTGCAATGGTTCTCGTTCCAATGAACTATCAAAAACTTGTCCATCATTTAGTTTCCCGGTATAATGAACTTTTACCACGTCATTTTCTCTTACTTTACTCATAATTATTCGTTTGTAATTTTTTAAAACGATGCAAAGATATATGGTATAAAATGGTTAAAAGAAGGAATTCATAAAAACATTACCTTCCTTGACTCATCTGATACATCCATATATATGTTATTTGCTACCTCTTTTCTTATATAAAGAAGGTGTTATGCCTTCAAATTTTTTGAAAGCACTATTAAAAGAAGATAAGGTGCTAAAACCCGCATCAAAAGCTATTGTAGAAATTGTATAGTTTTTGGTATTTGCATCCAACAGCATTCCTTTTGCGTCTTGTATTCGATAATAATTTATAAAATCGTTAAAGTTTCGTTTAGCGTACTGATTAATAGCTTCTGAGGTGTTTTGAGTACTCTTCCCCACCATCTTGCTTAAACTTGATAGCGATAAATCAGACTCAAGATATAGCTTGTCTTTGATGACCAATTCAGATATCTTGTTATATAACCATTCTTTATCATTTTTCTTAAACACATTTCCATCAATTTCTGTCGTTTTTAAATGAAGTGCCTTATAAGTCAAAAAATAGATGACGACAGAGTAGACAATTGGCCCCACAATATAAGGCACGGTGTCCTCAATAATATTTAAAAAGTAGGAAATCCAAATAACGATAAAACCAAAAATTAATACTTGCAACCATTCAAAAATTGCTTTTTGAGATTTTGTTTGCAATACGTTCCTGTATGCTCCTTTTACTTTTTGCAATAACCTGCCCGAAAGAAAAATATAAAATGCAAAATGCAGGTAAATAAAAATAAGAGCACTGGCAAAAACTATAACTACTTCCCTATTATGGGTCTCAAACCACTTCCTGGATACGAAAAAGCTCATCACAAAGATCGTTGTAAAAGGAACAAACTCTAACAGGTTATTCTTTGAAAATTCAAAATTGTAGCGAGTCATTGCTAAAACATACCATCTTAACAGCGGGCCAATGAGTAACAAAAAAGCCAATCCGGCAAAAATAAATATTGGTTCCAGATCATTCCCGAAATACAACATTACCGACTTACCAATCCTGAAAGCCATAAAAATGAGCATTAACCCCAGCAATAAATTTGGAAATGTTCTCTTCTTCTTGAGAAAGCATAAGTAAACAGCAAATAACACCCCGTGCAAAAGTCCTGCAGTACTAATGATTATGAGAAGAATATCGGAAAAACTCAATAAAATATTTTTATCAAATTTAAGTATATTTTATCCAACTAGGAGTCATATTTTTTCGCATATGAAACCAAACCAATAATATCAAAAAAACGCCCAACATCACCTTTCATGGCAGCCACAATACTATGCATTGCGATAAGAACTCTGTTGATGGGTTTCTTTTCTACCACAGACATTCTGTTAATCATTTCTTTAGCTTTTTGCGACCCATTGTTTTCATATGTTGCCAATACCCTTAAAGCATTTTCTTCATCGGTAATTTCCCGGTATTTAGGTTTGTATCCCAACTGCTTAATCATAGTTTCCGCCAAAATCCATGTAGACCAGGGGTTTTGACCGGTAATTAAATTATCATCGTGACTAATAGTTTCTAAATACATTGACCCTTCATTGAAAATAGCGCCTTGCGCAACCAACTTATCCTGCAAAAGAAAAGGGAAAATAGCTTTCGCATCTGATATAAGAAGCAACTCTTCTTTATTTGTAAAGCCACTCACCCTTTTATTTTCTAAAAGCGATTGCCCATTATCTAAAGTAACATTAACCAATGCGGCAGGACCGTGACATACAGCGCCCACAACCTTGTTGGATTGATAATACTCACGTATAATAGATTGGATAGCCTTATTATCTGGGAAATCAAACATAGCCCCTTTTCCGCCCGCAAAAAACACAGCTTCATAGTCTTTGGCAACTACATCTTTTACCGGAATTGTATTACTTGTTTTATATTGTGCTACGGAGTCATTTAAAAAAGCAAAGTCATAAGCACCCATATCATCATCATCAATAACAACCGGTGGCTTCCCTCCTAGCGGACTGGCAATATCTACTTCAAAACCATTCGCTTTAAATACATAATAGGCCCGTGCCAATTCTGTTAATTCATAACCAGTGCTTTTTCCGCTGTCTCCCATCGTATTCATACTTGTGACTATGGCTAAAATTTTACCCCGAGGAGGTTGAATGTTTTTTGCCAAATAAGGTAAATCCTTAACTTGAGTAGTTTCAAGTGTTGTATTCTTGGGTGGTATTAGACTCTTAAACCATAGTCCGAAAGAAAAGATTATGGCAATTATACTAAGTAAAGTAATTCCTGTCCATTTAAGGATGCGATATTTTTTAAACATAAGATTTGTTTTATAATTATGGGGCTAAATAAGGGAAAGACGCCAACAAAGTCTGTTGAAATGATAATTTTGTCAGAGCGAAAATTATTCCGGAGGTAAAAGAAAGATTGCGAATTATTAAATTGTTATAAAAATGAAGCTTTTCTTGCACTCTCTTCCTCTGGATACCTCTAAAGACGGATAATAAGTATTTGTTGCTTATTTAATGTTATATTAAGCTATTCACTAAACTCGTACTTCGGTTTTTTTCTTTTTTCTGCAAAAAATAACCGTACTAATGAAAATGAAGTGCTAAATACGTCATCGCTCCAACCTGCCTTCTCATAAAATCATCTGCCGGATATATTTATTCACACACCTCCCCCGCCTATGTGGGTTAAATTATGTTAAAATTATATTAAATAGTACCTTTTTATACATAGTACTGTAACAAAAAGAATTAACCGTCGTCTATTACATAAACACGACAACCTAAAAAACAAAGTGATGTTTAATTTCGCAATCTTAATTTTCACCAAAGCGATTAAAATGTTCGGGATTTCCGCAGCAGTCTATGACATTTACTTTAGCCTGTTCAGTTCAATGGAGATTAACTTCACACTCTTAATTTATACCCTGGCCATTGAATCCTTTTTTATATATATGAAAACTACTCCCATTAAAATTCCATTATGGCTGGAAGCCATTGAAGATTTTATTTAATATAAGAACCTCTTAGCACATTTATCTCCTCATTTATTAACCTCTCCTGTGGGTTGGCAGGAATCACAAATCATTCTAATACATAATGATTGTTAGGAAATACCGTATGTTTTTACGTTTTTATCGATTTGATGAACAAGCCCCCTTAAAAAATTACCGGGGCCAATCTCGGTAAAATCTGTTGCTCCATCTTCTATCATATGGAGAATAGTATGCCTCCACATTACGGGGTGCGTTAGTTGATCGATTAAGTTTTTCTTAATCAAAGCGATATTTTCTGTCGGTCGACCTGCAATATTCTGGTATATCGGGCAAATAGGCTTTTTAAATTCGGCTTCTTCAATGGCCGCTTTAAACTCCTCAACTATAGGCTCCATAAAGGGGGAATGGAATGCACCACTTACCGGTAAATTTACCACTGCCTTTGCACCTGGACTCAATTTATCACAAGCCTCTTTGAGCGCTTTTTTCTCACCTGATATAACAACCTGATGCAGCGCATTATAATTGGCAGGGACCACTACCCCGTCTACGTGATCACAGATATCCTTTACAATAACATCATATAATCCAACCACAACGGCCATGCCTGTATTATCCAGTTCGCAAACTTTTTGCATCGCTGAAGCACGCCTGGAGATAAGCTTCAAGGCCGATTCGAATTCTAAAGAATCAATAGCAGCCAAAGCGGATATCTCACCCAGAGAATGTCCGGCAACCATATCAGGTTTAAAATCATTACCCAGGGTTTTAGCCAGAATGTATGAATGTAAAAAAATTGCCGGTTGTGCAAACTTGGTTTGTTTCAAATCTTTTGCAGATCCTTCAAACATTACATCAGTAATTGAAAATCCCAAAAGTTCATTAGCTCTGTAAAAATATTCCTGAGCCAAATTTGATTTTTCAAACAACTTTTTGCCCATACCCGGAAATTGAGTGCCCTGACCAGGAAATAAGTACGCATGCATAGAGACAACAGATTGTTAAGATTATCAATAAACCACTTTATATCAGAATTAAATCGATTAGAAAATTTTAGCCCTGATCACGACCAGAATCTTAGTATTCTTATCAGAAACATAATACATTTCTCCTCGAACATTCTATTTAATCTTAGTTTATAAGTATAAAGAAACTATATTTTCTTACAAGTTTTGTTTAAAAACGATAACATTCCTATTTAAGGGTTATTTTTCACTTTACACACTAATTACCTGCATGCCAAAAGTATGCTACAGACCGGTTCCATTTTCAAAATAGAAAAAGCCTCTAATTAAAAATTTGGAGAAAGGTAAAGCCTAAAAAGGAAGGTAATGGAAAATAATGCAGAACAATCATGCTATAGATTGATTTAGCCAAATTTTAAGAAGAAATAATAGCATCTACTTCTATTTCAATTAACCAATCTGGATTAATAAAACGAGATACTTGCATGATTGTATCAACAGGCTTTATAGTTTTAAAATAAGACGCTCTTACTTTTGCAGCAGCTTTCCAATCTTCTATATTAGTTAATAATATTCGTGTTCTAACGACGTCGTTTAAGCTTGAACCTGCTTTTTCTAATGCCATTTTAATAGTTTCCAGGCATTGTTTGGTTTGCAAAGAAATATCTCCAACACCTACTGTATTTCCATCTGCATCCATTGGTGCAGTTCCACCAATTGTTATATATGGTCCAACACGAACGGCACGACTGAAGCCAATAACTTCTTCATATGGACTTCCTCCAGATATTAGTTCTCTTTTCATAAATAATTCAATTGTCTTTGTTAGTAATTTCTCGTCTTGAAAGCTCATATCTAGTTTCGAAAGCAAGAGAATCTCCTTTAAACATATCCATCCAAATTAGGACTTTATCATTTTTCTTCTTAAAATGTACACCATGCATGTGTAATTCTTTGTGAGATTTTGTATTTCCAACCTTACCATTACATAAAAAATGCAAATCACCATCTACATCTGAATTTACAGCAATTAATATTGGTTGATTTTGTAACTGACAAAAGTGGTTTCCATAAAGAATTCCATTATCAATATTATAAATGGTAAGCATCTCTGTGGTAGTACCAAGTTTTAACCGTTCAATAATAACATTCTCTCTAGAAGTTGCTTCAATTTCCCAACCGAAACTTCCATCTATCGTATCTTGAACTTTCCATTTACCTTGAAGGTTTTTGAGATAATTTAAAGCTGAATTTGGATCAGAAATTACATCTAGTTTTTGATGTTGTTGTTCTTCTTCATTACATGCAATTAAACAACTAAGTAATAAACTCAATACTAAATATTTAATCTTTAATTCCATTAAAATAATATTTATTGATTTTTGCAGATATATTCTATTTTAATGATTTTTCATTCTACTCATTTGCTCATTAGCCTTTTTAAAAATATTACGTATAACTTCTCCATTAGAAGGTTCTTCAATAAGTGTATCTGGATCCCATTGGCTACGTTCAGTATTAAAGAAGTCACCACCGTAAATATGAAGTCCTCCAGTAAATCTCGGAAGTGGATTTGTTACAGAATGAATGGCGTTTGTTTTTAGCATAGCAACATCTCCCGCAAATAAACATCGAACATCATGTGCTTCTAAACTTTCCTTGTTTCGTTTCCATATAATATTGTCTTCTCTTCCAGTATATAGCCCAATATTTGCCCACATATGATGGTTATGTGGCATGAGATTCATCTGAGGTGTCCATGAAGCTGCGAAAATGGTTAAGTCTTTTGAGCGTAAAAAGACCTTCAACCCTGCTTCTTTCGGTTCACCAATTGCTTTAAGCATTGCTTTTGGATTTGAAACACCTTTGGCTAAAACTTCTTTCACTGCTTCCTGAGGATTAGAATCTTTATTTGCAGCAATACAGTCTTCAATAAATTTTTGCATTTCTGTTAATTCACGTTCAGTAACAGGAATAATTTCTTCTCCATGATCTAAAGCATCTATGGAAACTTCTGTCATTGCAGAAGACATAAAGGCTGGAATTGCTGCTAAACTTAAACCCAATCCTAAAGTTCTAATCATACCTCTCCTTGTAAGCTCTAGATTTTTTTGTTCTGTGTTGTTTTGAGTCTTCATCTTTTTTGTTTTTTGTATTCGTAGTAAAAGCGTTCGTTAAATGGAATAGATTTTAACGATGCTTCAATTTCATCTAGCTGCTTAAGTATAGATAAATCTTCTTTTAGCATTTTATAAATAGCATCCTCGCAACTGTTCCATATTTGTTCTAAATCTGGAAGTAGGTCAAGTGATTTCTGAGTTAATTTTATATTTTGCTTTCTTTTATCATAAGAATCCTTTTCTGATATTATATAACCTTTAGATGTCATTTTCTTGAGCATAACCACCATTGAAGGATGTGTATATCCTAACTGTTCAGCAATTTGGACCATTGTAAGCATGTCATTTTCTCTTAATAACTTAAATACTAAATGCCAACTAGGTTCAACATCTATATCGATTTCCTTAAAGAATTTTCTCGTATCATGAGACATCCTGTCACTTATACGCTTTAATCTATTA
Source organism: Flavobacteriaceae bacterium (assembly GCA_020346245.1). GTDB lineage: Bacteria > Bacteroidota > Bacteroidia > Flavobacteriales > Flavobacteriaceae > Eudoraea. Next base: position 211,634 of record CP070778.1, read on the forward strand.
TCCAAAGCTTTGTATCCAAGTTCTTTAATAAAATCCCTTTCCATTTTAATGTCTAATAAACCAAAGATAGTAAAATATAGTTAGTTAACTACATAGTTGATTAAATATATTAAAAAAGCTCATTGTATTTATGAGCTTTCCTCCACTCCTTATGGTGTTGGGACCGGGTGGTGTAAAAACTCCTGCATGGCAAAGTATGCCGAAAGATAGAAGGAAGAATAAAAAAACCAATATACAACTATACTGGTTCTGTATTGTAAAATAGTATTTTTTAGCTTTTCAGGGATTTCATGTCAATTACAAAGCGATATTTAACATCGCTCTTCAACATTCGTTCATAGGCCGTATTTATGTCCTGCATATTTATTACTTCTATATCTGAAGTAATATTATGCTCACCACAGAAATCCAGTAGTTCCTGGGTTTCTGCTATCCCACCAATTAGAGAACCGGCTACTGATTTGCGCCCCATAATAAGCGGTACCGTTACCAGCATTGGATCTAAAGGTCCCAAATAGCCTACAACAACCAGGGTGCCATTGGTATTCAATGTGCCTACATACGGATTTAAATCGTGTTCATAGGGAACTGTGTCAATAATAACATCAAAACGCCCCATAGCACTTTGCATTTGAGACTCGTCTGTTGAAATAATTATTTCATCTGCACCTAAAGCTTTCGCATCATCTATTTTGTTGGTTGATCTGGAAAATAAGGTTACATGTGCCCCTAGTGCATCTGCCAATTTAATGGCCATATGGCCCAGGCCACCCAAACCAACAACAGCAACTTTGCTATCTTTACCTACATTCCAGTGTCGCAATGGTGACCAGGTAGTAATTCCGGCGCATAATACCGGTGCAATACCTGCTAAATCCAGATTTTCAGGAACACTTAAAACAAAAGCTTCATCTACTACAATTGTTTCGGAATACCCTCCATGGGTATTTGTCTCCAAATGTTTATCATATCCTCCGTACGTTCCTACCCATTCCGGACAGTATTGTTCTAAATCATTTTTACAATTAGCACAGCTTCTGCAGGAATCCACCAAACATCCGACCGCCACTAAATCACCAACTTTATATTGATTTACATCGTCCCCTACTTTTAAAACCTTTCCTACTATCTCATGTCCGGGAACCACAGGATATTGTGTCATACCCCAGTCATTGCGGGCAAAATGTAGATCCGAATGACAAACACCACAATAAAGAATATCTATTTCAACATCTTTTGCAGTTACTCCCCGCCTGTTAATTTCCAGTTGTTTTAAATCTGCATCTGCAGCTACTGTGCCATAAGCTCTAATATTTTTTACGTCCATATTTTTATGATTTTTAGCAAATTATTTGATGACTTATTAATGTGTATGCTACTGTGAAGGTAAATTACAAAAAGTCGTATAAAAAAGTAGTAGAATATAGCCGGTAAAATATATTTCTTTTTTACAGACAGGCCTAATCCCGATTTAATTCATCAACATGCTGCATATAAGTAGCTATGGTCTGCAGTTCCTCATCAGATATATTTTGCAGAAAACCGTCAATATTTGCCTGCATAATTGCAACTTGTGCGGAAGTGGTGTCTACAATGGGCTTAGCTTTACCCCTTAAAAATGCTACAATGTCACCATTTTCTTCTTTGTATATCTTCATGATTTCTTTGACGGAAGGTCCAATTTTTGTTTTGTTGACATCATGGCAGGTAATACATGTTTTTTCCGAAAACAGCCTGTTGCCCAGGAAAATTTGGGACTCCCAACTCAATTCGCCACGCTGGGGCGCTGCTTTTTCTTGCACCATGGTTGATTTCTTATCCAACTTGCAGTTGAATAACATGAGAAATAAAATTAGCAATGACAGTAAACGCATAGGTTTTTAGATATACTAATACTCTATTAAAGATACTAAAAACCTATATTTTTATTCTATAAGACAGGGCACTATATTTTATCTATAATAAGAGATTTGGTAATTTCCAACATAAAACCTTAGTATCGCAACAACTTCACTTTTCGGATCATAAATATTGGCTATCTTACCGGTCTTTTGAGATCCTTAGCGGACAACCAAGGCTAATCAATGGCAGAAAAGAAGAAGTTTGGCACTTTTGCAGGAGTCTTTACCCCTTCCATACTTACTATTTTAGGGGTTATTATGTATATGCGTTTGGGCTGGGTAGTGGGTAATGCCGGTCTGTTAGGTGCCATTGTCATTATTATTATTGCCCATGTTATTGCTGTTACTACGGGTTTAAGCGTATCTTCAGTAGCCACCGATAAAAAGATTGGAGCCGGTGGTATTTATTATGTGCTATCCAGGAGTATGGGTATACCCATAGGAGGTTCAATAGGAATAGCTTTATCTGTAGGCACCGCCTTGTCTATAGCCCTTTATTTAGTTGGATTTTCAGAGAGTTTTAATGCGTATTTCGGATTTGGCATGTCCGTTAATGACATCAGGATAACAGGAACTATTGCCTTGTTGAGCTTAACGGTGATTGCATTAATAAGCACTTCTTTGGCTCTTAAAGCACAGTATTTTATATTGGCAACCATTGTGGTTTCGTTGGTTTCCATCTTCACCGGGTCACCTGAGATTGCACCTGATTCTGTACCACTCTTTTCAACTGAAGGTGCAGTACCCCTTGAAGTGGTCTTCGCCATATTTTTTCCGGCAGTTACTGGTTTTACAGCGGGTATTGCCATGAGCGGGGATTTAAAAGACCCTAAAAAATCTATCCCCTTGGGAACTTTATCTGCTATTGGTGTTGGGCTGGTAGTTTATCTTGGTCTTGCTGTTTTTATTGCATTGACCATTAATCCGGATGTTTTGAAAACAGATTACAATATTTTAATGAAGATTGCCCTGTTTGCACCTGCAGTGGTCGCCGGGATTTGGGGAGCAACCCTGTCTTCAGCCTTAGGAGGTATATTGGGCGGACCAAGGATATTACAGGCCCTATCTATTGATAAGGTAACTCCTAAAATTTTTGGCAAAGGAAAGGGAACTAACAACGAGCCTGTTAATGCGCTGCTAATGGTTTTTATTATCGCAGAGGCCGGGATTCTTATTGGGGAATTAGACATTATTGCCCGTATTGTCTCTATGTTTTATCTGACTGCTTATGGTTTTATCAATATTTCTTATTTCCTTGAAAGTTGGGCGAATCCTGATTTTCAACCAACTTTTAAAATTAAACGGTGGATTGGCCTACTTGGTTTTGTTGCCTGCTTTGCGGTAATGTTTAAATTGGATATGATTGCCATGTTAGCTGCGTTAGCAATCATAGGGGGACTTTATTTTTTTCTGCAACGAAAGGAAGTCAAGCTGCAATCAAATGATGTATGGCGAAGTGTCTGGGAAAATGTGGTTAACAAAGGGCTTAAAAAGATAGATGCCAAGGTGGATGAAAACACCAACTGGAATCCAAATATTATTCTCTTTAGTGGTAAAAGTGATCATCAATATTATCTATTGGAATTATGTAAAACCGTTTCAGGCCGTACGGGTATAGTTACAAATTTTAAGCTTATTCTCGATACTAAAGATGATACGCCTTTAAAAAAAACAGAGCAGGTTGTACGCGACGAATCTCTTCAGGAACTTGGTATTTTTGGAAGGCAGGTAAAAGTGGATAACATTTATAGTGGCATTACAAACATTGCCACTGTTTTTGGGTTTTCAGGTGTGGAACCAAATACCATAATGATGGGCTGGCCTAAAGGTTTGGAAAATTCTATAGAATATTCCAAAATGACCGAGGCCTTGCTGTATTTGGATTATAATTTATTGTATTTGGATTTTGACAGAAAAACGAAATTTGGAAACTACAGTTCTGTGGATCTTTGGTGGCGGGAAACGGACAGCAAGAATGCCGAGATGATGTTAAATATTGCACGTTTTATAATTGCTTCACCAAAATGGAACAATACTGTTATTAGAGTTTTGTTCGTGAACAACAACAATGTAGATAGTAACCTGATACATACTAAAATAACTAAACTGGTCGAAGATTTGAGGGTTAATGTAGAAATAAGAATTATCAACAATGCCGTAGAACAGGAAGCATTTTATACCATAATTGAACAAGAATCTGAGTCTACTGATCTGACCCTGGTAGGGATACCCAATTTTAAAATTGAAAAACAAGCCGAATTTGTATTAAAAACAAATCAATTGTTTGAAACCATAGGCTCTACCCTATTGGTAAAAGCTGCTAATAATTTTAATGAACTGGATTTGAATTTAAATGAGGCAAAGACGGAAGTCTTATAAACTAAGTATTATTTCAAACTTATTTCCCTTATATATTTAATAAAATAAGGCGAAGATGTGCTGAAAAACTAGAAGTCATATTTTAAAAGATCATTCCCTAGATTGGTAATATAAAGTGTTCGACCATCATTTGAAAAGAACATCCCTGTGATTAATCCCGGCAGCGGATTAAACAGATCTGGTGTAAATAATTCAAGTCGTTCCAGTCCCAAATGACTCCTTCGATTCCATTCGTTTGTAATCTTTAAATTATCCTTTGTGGAGCCATCAAATAGTACATGCTGTGAATGATTTTCAAAATCTATTGCAATTACCTGATTGTTCAAAGGTGAAGCTACGATTAGCCGACCTTCACTATCTATTAATAAATTATCCGGAGTTCCCACATTAGCAACTACTCCGGCATATTTAGACGAACCACTATTCGTATCTACTTCAAATTTATGTACTCTGTCCATCATGGTTTCTGAAATATAGAGGTGTTTTTCGTCCTTATCCATGGTAATGCCATTGGCAAAATGAAGACTGTCCATAATTTTAACCGGAGGACTTTTTAAATCGGCCATTCTGAAAACTGCTCCATGTGGTACCGGTAAATTTACATCACGAAACATTTCTTCCAAATTCGTACTCTCGGTAGATTGGGAAAACCAAAGTGCTCCGGTTTTATCCCTGTAGATGGTATTAACTCCAAAAGGATGGTCATAGATCATTTCTACTTTTTCAGAGTCTATGTTTACTCTGTAAATCCTTCCGTCTGCAACGTCCGACATTAAAATATGTTTACCGTCATGTTCCAGAACCATGCCATTAGGTGATGCAATTCGCTCTGGTGGAAGATGCACAAAACCGGCTGCGGTGAAATCACCAAACGGACGATTAGAACCATCTTTTTCAATTAGTCTGAGGCCATTGGCCTGATCTACAACGACAATTCTTCCATCTTCCAGTTGAACCCCATCTTCAGCACGAAGCAAGCTGCCATCTCCTGGGAATAAATTTTCTTCCTGATATGTAAAATATGGGAGCGGTTTTGCGGATTCTTTTTTATCACTAATCTTCTCTGCCGGTTTAGGTGTATTGCAGCCAATAAATGTAAAAGCGAAAAGGAACAAAGGGTAGATGGATAATTTCATAATTGAGTGGTTTGATGTCCATAAAGATAAAAGAATTTGGAATAGTTGATTACTTAATTATTGCTAACTACTTATTCAGAAATCTCTTAATTTCAATTATACCTATTATCAGTTATTTCTCGCAACTCATCTTCTCAAGAGATAGTATGGAATTAAACTATAGATTCAGGCTCAGGCCGCTCAGAAATTATAAACTCTTAGTGTTCTGCTTCCATCCTCTTTAACATGGCTTTTGAATTCTTCGCAGTAGCTCCATCAGGATCCAGTTGTATGGCTTTATTATAAAATTCTTTTGCCTTCATCAGGTCGCCAGATTTCCAGTAACCTTCCGCAAGGCTGTCCCATGTATTTGCAGATTCCGGGAAAAGTCTGGTGTTCATTTGGAATACAAAAACAGCACCTTCATTTTGACCAGAGCCTAACAGTTGATAACCAGCTTTATTAAATTCTGCCTCAAAATTGAAAAACTTATACGCAGGATCCTGTACCAGTCGTTGGGCTTCTGTGAACAGTAATTCATACTTTTGATCCATAAAAAGTTGGGTAAGATATCCCATAGGATCTATGATAAAATTATCGGCAGAAAAATTGAGAGCGGCCTCCAATACCGGATCTTCATTGGCACTATAGTCCTCAAAGGTGGGTTCTACAGCCAAATGGGGCACAGTATAATCTGCATTTTCCCATTGTGGCTTATCCTGCCACCAGGCAAAGGATAGGTAAATGGCCAGCTTGGAGTTTGGCAATTCTACACGGTTATTGTCCCCGTAAAAATTAATATTCTCACCGGTAGGTTCACCTACAAAAATAGCATTGGTATAATTATCAAGCTCGTTCACTAAATTCTGACAAGCAGAAAATGTGCGACGCCCTATGATCACAAAGAATTTTCCGGGTTGATTGATCTTTTGATTTTCAATTATTCCTGTAATTATAGGCTTATTCTTATAGTTATTGCCTCCACCGTTAAGTCGCACGTCCAGCACTAATTTCTCTACTTCATTGTTGTCAATAAATTCAAACAGGCGTTCGTAAAATGCAGGGATATTTTCACTGGGGTCATCCTGAATCTGGCTATGCCGCACATAAACGGCCTTCTCATTTGGGAGGTATTCAAAATAATAGATCTTGTCCAGATTTTTAAGATAATAAGGGCTTTTAGACTGGTCTCTGGCCCCTACCCAATCTGTCTCTGGTTTTACTTCACCATAGGAAAGATATCCATGTTTTGGTTCACCGGCAGTTACCTCCGTAGTAAAGGTCTTTCCTTCCTTTTCTACTTTAAACGTAATCTTGTTTTTTAGCGTTTCTGTGACACCTTGTGCATGCAGCACTTCGGGAACCAACAAATAATTACCTCCATAAGCTTTAAAAAATTGCTCATTTTCGGCAGGAACTACAGGATATATTGCCTCTAAGACATTTGCCATAGGCTTCCCTTCTACTTCCAGGATTTTTGCACCTACTATAGATTCATACGCTTTATGTGCTCCATGAATATAAATTCCATCTTTATAATAGTGAGTATAGATGGGAAGTTCATGGTATTGTACAGGTCCTTCAGAATAACTTACTCTGGTATGCCCATATTTGAACATCCCTATTATCTTACTGAAACCAACAAGAATCTCATGATCCTGCATTTGAGGAATGGCCTTATCAAATTCAGCTATAGCTTCGTCAAAAGCCACTGCCGTGGTCTTTTTAAACAGAAAAGGATAATCTTCATGAACGGTATTTTGTAAAAACCGCAGGTCTTCCTGCCATTGTGAGCTTGTGAATTTTTGCTGCGCCGATACCTGCCAAAGCACTAGCAAGGCAGCGAATAAAAATAATTTGTTCATACGAGTATTAGTTAGATGTAAAACTTAAAAAGTGTAATATGTTCCTAATTAGACAACTCTTTTTATAAAATGTTACAAGAAAATTTCTAACCAAATCTCTCACGCCGGAATTTTATCCTGAATACGCCATTTATCCCTACCAATAAGATATACTCCAGTCCAATAACCCAAAACCAAGGGTCTACGAAAAAGGACAGATAACTACCACCCTCTGGAATAATAAATAAGGGAACAGTTATTAAGGCATCAAAACAAATAGTTATCAAAAACATGAAAACCCCTAATTTAAAACCGTGAGTATCTGCTCCGTTTTTGTAGTAATATTTAGCGCCAAGGATTACACTTGGTATCAAAACCAAAGTGAGTACAATATTTGCCTGTAACTCCGGGTTTTCCAGGAATTCTACGAAATAGGACAGGATATATGCCGTAATGCCAATGGCCCAAACCATAGCTGCTGATAGTATTGCTCTTTCAATTTTCATTGTTTTTATGTTTTTAGGTTTATATAATAGACTATCTGAATATAATAGGTTTAGAAAATTTTATATCCGCTCCTTCTCTACTCCATCCCACACACGAGATTTTGCAACTTCATTGGCATAGGCAGTAAAATCAATAGGTTTTCTTCCCAATACCTTTTCAATGTCGTTGGTGACAATTGAATTACTCGCTACCAAAACTTCTTCAAACAAATAATTGATTAGCCATAGATAGCCGTCGGGCAAATTAAATTCCTTCATCATGGCATTGTAATCTTCCATACTAATTGGTGTGAATTGTATTTCCCTGCCTGTTGCCACAGATATTTCGCGGACCACATCCGAAAAAGTAAGCGTACGTGGACCGGTTAACTCGTAGATTTCGTTATTATGCTTATCATCAAGTAAAGCGGCAACCACCACATCTGCAATATCATTGGCATCTACATAAGGTACCTGAGCTTCATTCTTTGGCAAAGCCACATGGCCCGCCAAAATTGGGTCCAGAAAGAAACTTTCACTAAAATTCTGATTAAACCAGCTCGCTCTCACAATGGTCCAATCTAAACCTGAATTCATGACAATTCGCTCACATTCCTCTGCTTCTTGCTCCCCTTTACCTGATAGGAGTACTACTTTCCTAACACCGGACTTCACCGCCAGATTTGTAAATCCTTCAATGGCTTCCTTTGCTCCCGGAACCGCCAAATCTGGTTGAAACGTAATATAAACGCTCTCCATTCCTTGCAATGCTCCTTTCCATGTCGAAGGATCTTCCCAATCAAAAGAGGGATTTTCACTGCGTGATCCTATTCTAACGATTTGCCCTTTTTTAACTAAACGGTTTGCAACGCGACGGCCCGTTTTTCCTTTGCCGCCTAATACTAAAATGTTTTGTTTTTTTCTCATGATTTTAATTTTTAAGATTTATAAATTATGTATTTATGGTATTTGTTCTGCTAAGACAGATAATAAGAAGTAATAAGAATGATAGTACTGTACTTACGGTTCTGATAAGATGAAACCTGTTCCATTTTACTTCGAACTTGTCCCGTAACAGTTTTAATTCTTCGGCACTGGCCTGCATCAAATCTGTTTTATCCAGTAGCTCATTTAAGGGTACATTTCCGAATATGGTGACTGCTACTAACCCGATGATATAAAGAGCGGCTGATACCATAACCAGCCATAATAGGGTCCCGGAAGATGTTTTGTATAAAAATATATTGGCTATATGCAAAAAGAACGGGCCGAAGAATACAATTAGAAATATTGGGTTAATTATGGCCCTGTTCATCTCCTGAAAAGAGCGCAAATAACCCACATCAGCAAGTTGTCCAATGCCAGGCGTAACAGCATTGTTCCAGGTAAAGCAAAGACCTGCTGTAAGACCGGTCAAAAGGGTTGCAAGTACTAATACAACGGTTTGTGTATCAAAGTTTAAAGATGTCATTATCACATTGTTTTAAGATTACAATGCAAATTTGCAACTACGCGCTATGACTTATTTGTTTGAAAAGGATTGAAATTTGTTCGAAAAGGATCAGGATTTTACCTCACTTGGTCTAAAGCCATATTTTTTGATAAAGGCATTGGAGAAAGAACTCAGGCTTTCATAGCCTACAGACCATGCTGCTTCCTGTATGGTAACCTCTTTAGAGCTTAAAAGCTCATGGGCCTTTATAAGACGCTCATTTTGAAGGTATTTGTAAACGGGAAAACCAAATAGTTCCTTGAAATTCTTTTTGAGTTTAAAATCGTTTAAACCTATCAGTCTTGAAAGTTCAGCTATAGATGGAGGAGTCTCCATATTCTTAGTAAGGATCTCTTTGGCCTCATATAACTTCTCCCTGTCAGTATCCTTTATTGTTTTGTTTTTGTCTACTGCAGAATCTGAAACTTTGGCAAAAAAATGTGCCAATAATTCCGTAACCTGGCTCCTTAGAAATAATGCCCTGGCCGGACCCTCGTATGTATTGGCGAAAATTTTATCTACCGCATTCTGCATATTATGATCCATGAAAAAGGTAGGGCCTTCAACGTAATCACTATTTGGGTTTATAAGCTCATTAACATACTGCGAATAGACTGTGTGTTCACTATCCGGTAGTTCTTTTAAATTCTTTAGACTATACAGAATGACTACACATGACAGTTTTTTATTCTTTGAAACAGTATGTATAAACTTAACATTCTCATTGGCAAAAAAGGACATAGCCAACCCCTTGGTATTGTTATACTTTTGTTGTTTATGTCTGTATTCTACTTTCAGATCTACATTGCCCGAACCATAAAAGGCAAAGGCTATGACATCTTCATCAAAACCACATTTATCAATGGTTTCGGCCTCAGAATCTGCATATTCTAAAAGTACTAAGAAGTCATTTATTTCTATAAAATCTCTTGTCATCCCTTATGCTAAGATATTCAATTTGGCAATTAAATAATGTATATTACTTCACCATTATTGATTTATCTTGTTTTTAAGTTGGTTGAACATTTTATTGCCAAGCAATTCCCTTAAAGAGTATATAGAATGCTAGTCTCATCATTTAAGCTGAAATACTGTTTTTCGGTATTACTAATAAACAATTCCATTATATGAACTATTTTTTAAACCTGGATAAAAGCATTATTTTTTTTCTGGTGTTAATGAAATATACCCCGGTAAGCAAGACAATGGCTGCACTTATGGATTGCAGGGTGATGGGTTCATTTAAAAAATAGCTACCCAGAAACATTGCAACAATTGGATTCACATAGGTATTGGTAGCCACCTTTTCCGGCGAAACATTTTTTAAAAGGTAATTAAAGGAGGTAAAGGCCACAATACTACCAAAGATGATGAGTAATAACATGGACCAGTTTGTTTCTGCGCTCCAGGTGGTGGGCAGGCTCCAGGTTTCGCCAAAAGCCAGGCTCATAAGACCCAGCATGAGTCCGCCCATAAACATCTGGTAGCCGGTGTTTACAAAAAAGTTTTTCGGGAAATCCGCTCGTCCCACAAAGAGGCTGCCATAGGCCCATGCCAGCATAGCGGAAAAGATCATCCCAATACCCAACAAGGCGTTTTCCTGTTCCAGCACGGCTTTTTGGTTTATAAGTAAATACATCCCTATAATCCCCAAAAAAATACCAACAATAGAACTGCTTTGTATTTTCTTCCCCTGCAGTATCCACATCATTAAAAGGACTATAAGGGGTTGTGCCGATATTTCCAGGGCTGCAAAGTTACTATCCACATATTTAAGTGCCCAAACTACTACCCCATTACCAAAACTCAGGAAAAGGAAACCCACCAGGGTGGTATTGCCCAGCTGTTTTTTGTTAATGCGAAGGCTTTTACCCAAAATTGCTGCAATTCCAAAAATAAGCAGGCCGGCCACTGTAAAGCGTACTCCTGCCAGCATAAAAGGCGGCAGTTCTGCAACAGCAATCTTGTTTAGCAAGTAGGTAGAACCCCAAATCACATAAATAGCGAAGAAAGCGCCGATTATTAATGGTACATTTCGTTTGGACTCCATAGGGGTTGGTATAGACAGCAATATTAGCTTTTTGGTAGTACATCTTAAAGGATTTTAGCTAAAACTATTTTTAGGTAGTCCTAATATTGCTTCTATAGGATAATTAAAAATGACAGCGGCAAAGACATGGCTTTAAAGATTCTTATCACCATGGCTGCGAACCGGATTTGATCAATTCTTATACAAATCATTTCGGGATAAAGTTTTACCCTTAAATCTAATGGGAATGCCCACCAATACCGAATCCTTATTATAAACTGCTGCCTGAAAATGAAGGTGGGGTTCCTGCGAAAATCCGGAAATTCCTACCAACCCTAATGGCGTTCCCTCCTTTACATAACTATCTTTCGAAACAAATATGCTATGTTGCTTAAAATGGGGGATAAAAATATGGGCGCCATCACATTTTAGTTCAATATAGTTTCCGGTGCCGTCCTCTGAGCTTACATTCATATTAACACCTTCATTATCCTTAACGGCGGTTTTAGTATCTAATATTATGCCATCGCAAGGGCAATACACCGTGTCTGAAAAAATATAGTGCTCTTCATTTTTATTGGACATCATTTTTTTTGAGGCACTGCCAAAACTGTCTATTTGGTTAATATCCATAGCGTATTGTTGTGCGGTTGGGAAATCTCTAATATGATTATTAATCATTTTATTTGAACCTCCGGACGAAACGTAATATGTACCTCCTCTTAATGGAAAGCTTAATTCAATACCGCGATCAACATAATACCTTCCCCGAATAGCATTGAATACCATCATCAAAACCATTAGGGCCAATAAGGTAGTTACCCCTATGCTTATCTTACTAAATAAACGATTGGGTTTTCCCAAGTTACCTGATCTTAATCGCAGAATAGTTGCACTAACAATGTATATTATGAGTAGGAGGATTATATATCTAAGATAATAGCTCCCCACCAGGGGCCATTGCCCCCATAGGTAAAGAAAAAAGAGAATAGCAGAGTATAAAATAGACTTCGCTAATAATCCAATATTGCTTTTAGGTTTCCGAGAGATAAAATCTGTTAGTATTAAAAAAGGTAGTCCCAGATGAATAAGTGTAAATACTATCTTCTCCATAAAGATTATTTAAATGATCAATGGAAAGCGTTTATAAAAAGATGAAGTTTTTGGTAAATTGTTACAATCAGAAGATTTAACAGTAAAAAATAACTATTGTCCTGTCTGATATTCTCCTTTCATCCTGAAAAATCTCTTTAAATAAAAAGAAAAGTCTAATAAATGGATTAATATGCCCTGAATTAAGCTGTTGGTAATACTAATTTTAAAGTTTAAAATCTTCAGCCTTAAAACCATTATTGAATTTGATGTCTTTGAAGGTATATCTGCCATTTAAAACATACTCGCCCATTTCATTGGGGCCAAAAGATTCACGAACTGTGGTCAGATAAATGCCATCGACTATGTCATAAGTTAAGGTCATTTTTAGAATGGGATCGTCTATCCCCCAATCCGGTAATGAAAAATAGAAAAGATCTATTAAATGGGTATCCGGATTAAAATACAGGATATACTCATCGTTTTTTTCTTTTCCGGTGATATTACCATTGTATGTTAAACTTACCTTGTCATAGGTTATGCCTTCAACCTTTTCAGTTCCTAAGTAGCTGTAAATGGTTCCCGGGTCTTTTAATTTATACATCATCGTAAACCAATAAAAGTTTACTTTTCGTAAAAAAACGGTTCCCGCAAGTGCTTTTTCATCTGTAATTGATTTCCCGTCCAGGCTTAAAGCGGGTTTTCCATTAACCATAGATTGTATGGCCAGCCCTTCCTGATCTGGCAATACATTTCGTTGATGTACTTTATAAGAGCCCCATGAATGTTCCCCGTTAAAAATATGGCGTTCGGTAGAAACATCACGTCCATTATCAAAGTTGTCATAGATATAGGTAAATTGCACATCCTTTTTCGCTGCAATTTTCTGATAGCCCCCATTAACCTCTGTTAAATCGTTCAGTAATGCTTTAGACTTTGCATCAGAATGCTGGGCTAATAGCCAATTGCCATTGACAATAAAGATTGACAACGCGAATAATATGCCAGTATGTTTTATAAAATTTGTGCTCATGATTATTTTTTGTTAATTAATGTTGATTTGCGCAGATGTTTTTTTGTCGATTAAAACTGTAAGTACTTTCATCCTTGGGAGAATAAAAATATGCCAGGCATTTAAAAACAGATTAAAACAAATTTTGCGGGATCAGATTGGACTTAACATCTGTAAGGGAAAACTTGCAAGCCACTTTACATATTCTTTAATTCACTTACTAAATCTGCAAGGGCATCTTTAGCATCTCCAAAGAGCATCACCGTTTTCGAATTATAGAATAATTCATTTTCTATTCCGGCATATCCGGCATTCATAGTACGTTTATTAACGATAATATGTTTTGCATTTTCTGCGTCAAGTATGGGCATTCCATATATGGGACTCGAGGGATCATTATGCGCAGCCGGATTTACCACATCGTTCGCCCCTACAACCAAAACAACATCCGTATTTTTAAAGTGCGAATTAATATCCTCCATTTCTACCAACAAGGAATAATCTACATTACTCTCTGCCAATAAAACATTCATATGGCCCGGCATTCGACCCGCAACGGGGTGAATAGCATATTTAACATCGACACCTTTCTCGGTTAGCAATTCTTCCAATTCATGAATGACATGTTGTGCCTGGGCGACGGCCAATCCGTAACCTGGAACTATAATTACATTATTTGCATAGTTCATCATTATTGCAGCATCACTGGGGTTGGTTTTTTTGATGGTCCCTAGCCGTTTATCTGCTCCGGCGGCTGTATCGGTGCCCCCGAAAGCGCCAAATATTACAGCTCCCAGGGTTCTGTTCATTCCCTTACACATGGCTATTGTAAGTATAATACCGGCAGAACCAACAAGGATACCCCCTACTAACATTACCATATTTGAATATAATATACCTGTGATGGCCGCGGCAATGCCTGTTAAGGAATTAAGTAATGAAATTACCACAGGCATATCTGCACCCCCGATTGGCAGTACAAATAAAATTCCATAGACCAAACCCGCCCCCAGTAATCCAAAGATTATAGCCTGATTACTTGTGCCTGTACTTACTGTAAATACAGCGAAGGCTATAATGGCGAGGATAAATATATTGTTAATGGTGTTGTACCTGGGAATAGCCACGACGCTTTTTATTGAGCCGTTTAACTTCCCCCAGGCTATAAGACTTCCTGAAAATGTAATGGCACCTATTATTATTCCGGAAACAATAGTTGTACCCTGCATCTTGTCACCAACATTTTTACTGAATTCTACCAAACCAATCAGTGCGGCACTTGCCCCTCCAAAACCGTTAAACAAAGAAACCAATTCCGGCATCTTTGTCATTTTTACTTTAACCGCCATCCAACCGCCTATGGCAGCACCTAATAATAAGGCTAAACCAATTAAAATGTATACAGAGGTTGGGATTTGGAGATCATGGATGAAAATTGTGGCTGCAATAGCAAGAGCCATTCCTGAAGCCGCAATTAAATTTCCATTTTTTGCTGTAGCGGGATGTCCTAACTTTTTTAATCCAAGAATAAAAGCTACAGTAGCTATCAGATAGATAATACTTAATGATATGCTCATTAATTTTTCTTTTTAAACATTTGAAGCATTCTTCCGGTTACGGCAAACCCACCAACTACATTTATAATTCCCAGTACTACTCCTATAAAACCTAAGGCCAATGCAAAATAATCATCCGGGTCAGACTGCAACATAACCAAAATAGCACCTATAACTACCACCCCACTTAGAGCATTTGCGCCAGACATTAAAGGCGTATGTAAGACGGCCGGAATATTTTTTATTACCTCTACCCCTACAAATATTGCAAGGATAAGAATGTAAATAATCTGGAGGTTATCACTGATAAATTGTATAAGTCCATTCATCTTATTTGCTTTTTGGTTGTCGTATTATTCCATTATGAACAATTAAGGTCTCATCTGTAATTTGTTCTTCCAGGTCCCATTTAAATTGATTGTCTTCCGTAAGATGCATGATAAAATTATACATGTTTTTGGCATACAAATCGCTGGCATTAGTAGACACACTTTCCGGTGCTATACTGGTCCCAATCACTTTTACCCCATTTCTTATAACAGTTTTATTTAGTTTGCTTATTTCACAATTACCACCCTGGGCTGCGGCGAGGTCTATTATAACTGCACCATTTTTCATTTGCAAAACCTGTTCTTCTGTTATTAATACGGGAGATCTTTTTCCAGGTATACCAGCAGTTGTAATTACCAGATCTGCTTTAAAAAGAGATTTGTTAACCGCCTCTTTCTGTCTTTGCGCATAATCTTCAGTAGCTTCTTTTGCATAACCATCTTCAGATTGACCATCTGTTCCTTCTACTAAAATGAATTTTGCACCCAAAGACTCTGCCTGCTCTTTGGTTTCTAATCTAATATCAGTGGCCTTTACCATAGCCCCAAGACGCTTTGCCGTTGCTATGGCCTGCAACCCGGCAACCCCTACCCCATAGATCAAAACCCTGGCCGGCTTAATAGTCCCTGCCGCAGTCATCATCAAGGGAAATATTTTTTTCATTTCATAAGCCCCCAAAATAACCGATTTATAACCTGCCAAATTACTTTGTGAACTAAGTACATCCATATCCTGTGCCCTTGAAATACGGGGCATGGCATCCATTGAAAATGCCGTCGCGCCCTGCTCTGCAATTTTCTTAATCAATTTAGGGAAGGATTTATGATACAATTGGCCAATCAAAATTTGGCCCTTATTTACCAATTTTAAATCATCTTCGTTAAACGGGTTAATCTTTATAAGTACCTGGGCTTCCTTAAAAACAACGCCACGTTCTTCTATTCTTGCACCGGCATTTTTGTAGTCCGAATTCTTAAAAGAAGAATACTCGCCGGCATCGTCTTCCACAATCAATTCAAACCCTTTATCAATTAGTTGTTTTGCAATTCGAGGAGCTATTGAAACGCGTTTTTCACCTTTTTGAGTTTCTTTCAATATGCCAATTATCATAGTTATTGGTAGTTTAGCAGCTAAATACTTATTCCAGGAATTGAATTAATATTTATAGTGCATGAAATTATGCTATTTTTTTTAAAATCTGTACAAATCATAAGAAAAGTGTTTTGAGTATTTCTTATCTCTAAACTATTGGGTTAATAGTAATCAAACGCTAATTAACTAAATCAGCAACAATTTAGATGACTTATGAGGAATATTATTTGATTTTCACAACCATATAAGTCTGTTTGGCAACAATTATGACAGCTACTTTTAAGAAGGTGCTAGTTTTGGCGTTATAAGGAAAAGTCAAAATAAATGAAAAACACAATTTTAGCACTTGCTTTCGTAATTCTGGGAATGGGTTTGCATGCACAAGAAGGTTTAAAGCTCGGAATTCACGCAGGTTTGCCTATTGATGATTTTAATGATGAAATTAGCCTTGTGGCCGGATTAGACCTTGGCTATATGTGGGCCATGGGAGAAGTAGTTGACCTGGGAATTAGTACAGGACTTATTTACGGATTTAAGGAATCTTTTCAGTCTGATATAATTACGGATAGTCTTACAGACGTTCAATTCGTTCCGCTTGCTGCTTCGTTAAGAGTATGGCCCTCCAATTCCTTTTCATTCGGGGTTGATGGAGGATACGGCCTTGGATTAAATAAAGGGAATGATGGCGGAATTTATTACAGACCTATAATAGGCTACCTAATGGGACCTTTAACTGAAATAAATCTATCCTATACCGGAATACAGTTAGAAAACAGAACCTGGAATACAGTTACATTGGGATTCTTGCACACTTTCGAATTTAAAAAGTGGTAAAAGCAATCTAATTCTGTAATATTCCTTCTATAGTTTGTAATTCCTCAGGAGAAAATTCCATAGTATCCAGAATCCCGACGGCATCTTCTATTTGTGCAACTTTGCTGGCACCAATAATTACTGAGGTTACCCTTTTATCCCTTAAAACCCAGGAAAGTGCCATTTGTGCCATTTTTTGTCCTCTGGATTCAGCTATTTCATTAAGACGTTTAACCTTGTCAATTTTTTCGGGAGTGATATCTGTTGATTGCAAATAACTGGCTGCTTTTGATGCCCTGGAACCTTCAGGAATACCTTTGAGATACTTATTGGTCAACAATCCCTGAAATAACGGGCTAAATACTGCGGATCCCACACCATTTTGCTCAAGCACATCTAATAAACCATCCTCTACCCATCTATTGAACATACTATAAGAAGGCTGATGTACCAGACATGGCGTACCAAGTTCTTTTAAAATATCTATGGCTTTTTGTGATTGTTCAGGGTCATAGGAAGAAATACCTGCATATAATGCTTTTCCCGATCTAACAATCTGGTCCAGGGCCATCATGGTCTCCTCCAGAGGAGTATTTGGGTCGGGCCTGTGGCTGTAAAAAATATCTACATATTCCAGACCCATACGTTTCAGACTTTGATCACAACTTGCAATCAGATATTTGCGGGATCCCCATTCTCCATATGGCCCGGGCCACATATCGTAACCTGCTTTGGAGGTAATGATCAATTCATCTCTATACGATTGTAAATCAGACTTTAGAATTCTTCCAAATGTCTCTTCTGCCGAGCCATAAGGAGGTCCGTAATTGTTGGCAAGGTCAAAATGGGTAATCCCAAGATCAAAAGCCCTAAGCACCATCTTTCTGCCATTTTCATAGACATCAATTCCGCCAAAGTTATGCCATAAGCCAAGAGAAATTGCCGGGAGAAGTAAACCGCTGTTCCCACAGCGATTATATTTCATGTTATTATACCTATCATGGTTTGCTGTATAGTTCATATTTGATAAGCTACTATTTGTTTAATTTTTGTATTGGATTACCCTGCCATTCCTTTTCGGTAAAGCAGTTAGTTTTAGTGTTTTGAAAATGCATGGCCTGTATCTACGGCGGTTCGTACTTTTTTCCAGTCTACCTCTCCCAATAAAGCACATTCAGCCCCTAAAATAAAACGATCCGGAGCTTCTTGCAGGACTTCATTTACCTGTGCCTGTATTTCCTGATCATTGCCGGTAAGGATGGGCCCCCTTTTCTCAAGTCCTCCCATTATTGGACGCTCGCCAAACATCGCATACAATTCTTTTAATGGAACTTTTTTACCTGCTACAATATCACTTAAATTCACTATATGGCCTGGATAGTCTATAAATGGACTTAAATCGTCATAAGGACCATCATAATCACAGATGTGCAGAACATTGCAGATGCAGCCTTCATTAATTACATTCTGGACTACCATATCTGTCGGTTTTATATAATCCAGAAAGATATTCGGGTCCTGGAATCTGAATGCCTCATTGCCCTGAGTTGGAGCTAAAAATCCATCAACGCCTAGTTTTTTGCATTCTTTTAAAAAGATCATAACGCTATCTGTAATAATTTCAAGACCCCTTTTTACACTCTCAGGATCCTGCTTCAAATGCTCTGTTACCAATTGACCGGTAACGCTATGACCTGCACACATAAATGGTGAATAAAAAGTAGCGATAACAGGGGCTAATTTTTTACCCTGTTTTACTAATTCCTTTACCACGTAGAGTTGTTTGTCATAAAAATCCTTTTTATAAAAAGGCATTTTGGCCCAGTCTTCGGGTTTCTTTATAGTATCGATGGCCGGAAAAAGAGCTTCATACTGGATTTTTATAAAATCCATGTCAATTGCTTTAAAATACTCCAGATGTCTCATAACTGCAGCATCTCCCCATTGGTAGCCTTCACCAAAATGAACAAAAAATCCACTTGGGAAATATTCCTGTTTTCCGGTTGAAGTCAATAAATTTAAAACAGCTTCCCTCTTGTTGAAAGCCGGAGTTGTATTACAGGAACTAAGACTAAAAGCACCCATTCCTGTGGCGTAGGTACCAGCAGAGATTAATCCCAGGGATTTGACAAAGTCTCTTCTTTTAATAGTTTTTAAGTCCATCAGTCATAGTATTTAAAATTGAAACAGCAATTTATAAGACTCATGGAAAGATAGTCCAAAAAGATTAAATCCTAAATAAGCCCATATAATATTATGAACCAATTTAGGATTTTGTATTCAGTATTTAAAGTATAATGCTGCTGAAATCAGCATTTACGATTTCACTATAAAATAAAGCGTTTAACCATTTTGGAATCATGCTTTAAAAAAACCTCTCCCTCAACAAGGTCAATGGCATAATTTGGTTTCCTGTTTTTCCCAAGTGGTATACTACTCTCACTTTCACCGGTATCTTTATTAATTTTTAAAAGTTCAATACCATTTTCACCTTTAGTAAGTACCATGCAATAGTCTCTGGCTTCTTTGGTGGCCTTAAATCTTTTATTGGCTGCGTTAAAAGCCAATCCTGCTGCGCTGCCAGCAGATTTACCCATTTCATTATAGGCAGCACCCAATTCTGCAAATGCCTGTCCTTCAACAGTATCAAGACCATGTTGGGCCCCTGCTTCCTGCAATACCCCTGAAGTCATAGTACTTACTGCGGATACATAACCGGCATATACGGTTCCTGCAAATAGCAAAGCCCTTTTCCATCCTTCTTCTCTTGGTGAGGCATAATATTTTTGAAATAAAAGTGTACCGTCATAATCATACATCGCAAAATTCTGATCAGAACTTAACAGGATACCCTTTTTTCTTATCTCTAAAGTATTTGGCGATTCATTTTCATTAAATTTAACAGGCTCTGTGGCTGCCATATCAATTGTTCCACTATCAAGATTAACACTTACTACGGCTCCCGATTTATAATCGTAGGTGTATAAATGATTCCCATTTTGGTTTACCAGTTTATAGTGGGTTTTCAGGTCTTTATCCCATAAAAGATCACCTGTTGTAGTATTTACAATATTCATCTCTTCAGCGGTGGCATATAATATTCCGTTATCTGTGGTAAGGGTATATCCTACATGTCCTTTGACTTTAATAGTTTTATCAAAGGTGAAGCGACCGTTTTTGGTATCCAGATAGTTTAAAAAGTGTTTATCATTTCTTGAAGTGATTACCAGCATTCCTTCTTCAGTAGGCGTGAAATCATAAATTCCTCCCTTTATGGTTATACCTCTGCCTTTCTTGCCCCATAAACCACTGCCATCCTCCATAGAAAATAGATTCACCCGGGAATTTGAGGCCCCCTGCGGCAGAACCAATAAATTATTATTTATCCAGGTTATAAGTCCAAGTTGCCCTTTTACTTCTATCGGATTTTCCCAAATCATTTCACCGTTTGAAATATCATATGCGCTATAGGTAGAAGTGAAGGTTACAATAGTATTACCATTGTTAGAGGACATTGACTGATTTTCAGTTCTTTGTTCAGAGCCAATTATGAAATACTCTCTGGAAGGATGCATATTAAAATCGAGCTTAATTTCCATTCCTTCAGAGGCTGCCTCTGCAACATTCTTCAAAAGATTGCCAAAAGCACCCATTTTGCTTATTTGTTTCGCCTCGCTTGAATTATCAACACTCCAGATTACGTCTCCGGTTTTTGATTTTATTTTTACATTTTTAAGCAATGTTATTCCCAATAATTCTTCATCATTCAGCTCAACAAGATTTATTAATTTACCAAAACTGCCTTCTTTACTCCAGAGCACGTTGCCTGTAGAAATGTCTATTGAGAGTGCTATATCTTCTCCTGATACCGATTTCCCGGCTACAACTATGGCATTCGATTGATAAAGGACAAAGTGCTGCTTCACATTTTTAATTCCGTGCTCAAAAGAGTTGAATACTTTGCTGCCATCAAAAAGGTTGACTATAAAAAACCCTTTTTCGGTTTCAATTTTTGCAAAAGGCGAATTCTCCAGCTCCGTGAAAGAATCTTCACTCAAACGAGCAAAGGTTAAATCACTCCAGATTACTTCGCCACTGTTAGTATCAATGCCATATAAACCTGAATTCGTATGTACAATGTAATTTCCTAAAGCACTGACGGTCTGCCAGTTTATCTCATTCTCAAAGGAAGAGGTCCATGTTTCTTCTGATTGAGCAAATATGGAAAGGCTCGTGAAAACGAATGCGGATAGGATAGCTTTTTTAAACATATTATGGATATTAAAATTGATGATTTGGGTTTAGATCTTTTCTGTTTGGAATTCTTAAATTTCTAGTAATAAGGCCCTAAAGACCTGTTAGGGAATGTTGGTTGTAGTCATCTACCATTTTTACAAAAGAGGCAGCAAACTTTTTATTTACCAATTTCCCTTCCTTTTGTCTTTCGGTGAATTGGTTTCTTAATCCGTAGTAGTTGTCGTCATAGTTATCCCGAATATCATGCTTGTCTCCTATGAAATTTAATAGGTTAATATGCATAATGTTTCTGGGGTTTTTTGATTCCTTTTGCACCAGCAATTGAAAATTGTCCTGGATATAATCTATCAGCTCCTGACCACCTCTTCTGACGTATTCTGCCAGTTCGTATGAAATTTTGCCTGTGGTCCTGCTGTACAATCTATAAAGGTCTATTTCTCCACTCGCAAGTTGTTCCAGACATAATTTTTTAGGCATCATTTTTATAGCCTTACCCGTTATATCGGCATAAGAAACTGTTTTAAATACCTGCCCGCTATCTAAATGAAAACCCTCTATCTCCTTGGGTTTTA
>CP070778.1:233702-266322 GCA_020346245.1 Flavobacteriaceae bacterium
AAAATACAGGACGATAGAGCTTACCAGAAAAATTAACAGGTGAGCCATGAGTCAGATGCCCTCCGTGCGCAAGATCAAAGCCTAAAATTGTATCTCCCGGACTTAAACACGCCTGGTAGACAGCAGCATTAGCCTGCGATCCTGAATGTGGCTGTACATTAGCATATTCAGCCCCAAAAAGTTCTTTTGCTCTGTCTATTGCAAGTTGTTCAACCTTATCAACTACTTCACATCCACCATAATAGCGCTTCCCGGGATAACCCTCAGCGTATTTGTTAGTAAGGACAGAACCAGCCGCTTCCATGACTTGTGGACTCGTAAAATTTTCTGAAGCAATA
Organism: Flavobacteriaceae bacterium; assembly: GCA_020346245.1. GTDB lineage: Bacteria > Bacteroidota > Bacteroidia > Flavobacteriales > Flavobacteriaceae > Eudoraea. Next base: position 234,041 of record CP070778.1, read on the forward strand.
AGTTCTATCCCGTTTAATTGCCGTTCTTTTTCCTCAGCAATTAATTCAAATATTTGATGATCGCGTTGCATAACTTTATTCTTGTGTTAAATGAGGCGTAAAAGTACAAATTGCCAGACGTTAATAAGAAGAAAATAATATATTTGATCAGGAATTTATCAAACAAAAATTAACAATTATACCATGTCATTAAAAACAAATGATCCATCTAAAAAAAGCTGGCTGGAAGTGGCCCCTGATTCTGATTTTCCAATACAAAATATTCCTTTTGGCGTATTTCTGACGAGGGATGATGTTATTACAATTGGAACCAGAATAGGTGATTATGCAATTGATCTTGGGGCACTGCATCAACTGGGCTATTTTAATGAAATACCACTTACAGATGACATTTTTCTGCAGGATACTTTAAATGATTTTATTTCAGATGGCAAAAAAACCTGGCGTTTAGTGCGCAACAGGATTAGTGAAATTTTTGATCTTAGCAATCCAATCCTTAAAGAAAACAAAGAACACCGTAACATAGTTCTATTCACCTTAGATGAGATAGAAATGCAACTTCCGGTCCAGATAGGAGACTATACGGATTTTTATTCAAGTAAGGAGCATGCAACCAATATTGGTAGCATGTTTCGTGATCCCGATAACGCCTTGTTGCCTAATTGGTTACATATCCCTATTGGGTACCACGGCAGAAGCTCTACAATAATTCCTAGCGGACAAAACATTAGGAGACCTCTGGGACAAACGCTTCCCAAAGGTGCAAGCCAACCGGAATTTGGCCCATCTAAAATGGTTGACTTTGAATTAGAAATGGGCTTTATTACGACAGATGCAAATAAATTAGGGGAATCTATTCCTATTGCCGAGGCAGAGGACTATATTTTTGGCCTTGTTTTACTAAACGATTGGAGTGCCAGGGATATACAAAAGTGGGAATATGTGCCTCTGGGCCCATTTATGGCTAAGAATTTTGCCTCTTCTATTTCTCCATGGATTGTTACCCTGGAAGCTCTTGAACCATTTAGGGTAGAAAGCCCGGTACAAGACCCTAAACCACTACCCTATCTGCAACAAGAAGGAAAGAATAGTTTTGATATTAATTTAGAAGTTTCGATCACTCCTGAGGGAGGCACCCCTACAACAATTGCCAAATCGAACTTTAAATACATGTACTGGACGATGACGCAGCAATTAGCGCATCATACTTCTAATGGTTGTAAAATACTTAGTGGTGATCTTTTGGGAAGTGGTACAATATCTGGAACAACCCCGGATTCTTATGGCTCCATGCTAGAATTAGCCTGGCAGGGAACAAAGCCCCTTAGCCTTCAGAATGGGGAAAAAAGAACTTCAATTCAGGACTTCGACACGGTAACTTTAAAAGGGTTTTGTGAAAAAGATGGAATGCGTATCGGATTTGGAACGGTAGAGGCACAACTGCTTCCTCCACTCGAAAGTAATCTATAAAAATAAGTACGCTAAAAGAACATTTTAGCGAATTTATACGATACATTATCGTTTTTCGTTATGAATTATGTGTGTTTTGGCACAGCTATTGAAAACTATTGCTAAAACCCTTAAATAAATTATCATGAAAAAAACGATACTCTTTACTACCATTGTAGTTCTTTTAATAGCATGTGGAGGTGTTAAAAAGACTCAGGAGGCCATTAATACGGGCAATTATTCCGCTGCCATAAATAAGGCTATAAAAAATCTTGCGGATAATAAAACCAAAAAAGGCAATCAACCTTATGTAATACTTCTTGAAGAAGCATTCCAAAAGTATACACAAAGGGAACTAGCAAACATTGCATATTTAAAGAAAGAAGGCAATCCTGCCAATTACAATGCGATATTTAACGGATACAGCCGTTTGAAAAATATTCAGGAAAGAATTAAGCCACTTTTACCTTTGCAGGTATATGAGGAGGGTAGAAATGCCAGATTCTCGTTTACTAATTATGACAACCAGATACTTGTTGCAAAAGACAATTTATCTGACTATTTATACAATAATGCCTCAGAGCTATTACAAAATGCAAAATACAAGGAGGACTTTAGAAATGCTTACAGGGATTTTGAATATTTAAATGAATTAAGTCCCGGATATGCAGATAGTCGTCAAAAAATGGATGAGGCTTATGTTAAAGGATTGGACTATGTTAAAGTAAACATGGTTAACGATACAGAGCAAATAGTTCCGGCACGATTAGAAGAAGAACTATTGAATTTTAATACCTATGGATTAAACGACCAATGGACACAGTACCATACGAACCCACTGTCTGAAGTCAACTATGATTATGAAATGGAAGTAGCCTTCAGAGCCATTAATATCTCTCCGGAACAAATCCAGGAAAAACAAATTATTAAGGAAAAACAGATCAAAGATGGGGTTGAAGTTCTTCTTGATTCAGACGGCAGAGTAGTAAAGGATAGTCTGGGTAATGAAATAAAGGTGGACAGATTCAGAACAGTAAGTTGTAATTTCTATCAGTTTACCCAGCTTAAATCTGCGCAAGTTACAGGTAATGTAAGCTATATAGATTTGCAAAATAAACAACAACTTAATTCATACCCTCTTAGCAGTGAATTTGTATTTGAGCATGTTTATGCAAATTACAACGGTGATAGAAGAGCCCTTGACAATGATCTTGTTCCACTATTAAATAGGGTTGCAGTACCATTTCCTTCCAATGAACAAATGGTTTACGATGCAGGTGAAGATTTAAAATCAAGACTAAAAGACATCGTAGTGAGACACAAATTTAATTAAATTCTAAACCCCGAAATTCCGGGGTTTTTTTATATATAGTGCGCTAAATCTAGTGTAGTAATTCCTCCGTGAGATTCGTTAGCTACCGCGCTGCCATTTTTTATAATTAACACTTGTGGAGATTGATGGTATACCTGAAATCTATTGGCAACTTCATTTGAGACTTCCCTGTACCTGTGCAAATCCAAAAAATATAAATCGGCCTGATTACCCTCAAGGAAATATGAATTCTTAAAAGATCTTAGAACCATACTGCTAATACCACATGTGGTAGAGTGTTTAAAAATAATCTGTGGTTTTATGGAAGAGTTCCGTTCTATATCATCCAGCTGTTCAACAGTTGTTATTGCTATCCATTCCAACTGAGCTTGCTGTTCTTCAGCATTTCCTTTTTTACTATTAAATAAGTTATTGAATATTCCCATTTTTTCTTTTAAAAGCAATTAGTCGGATTAATTTAATTTCCATACAGGCTGTCGAAATGTCTTGTTAAAAGGCGATTTTTCCGACATTTTGTCTGTTTATTCTCCATGGTAGGATTGTTGTCCTATACAATTCAAAATTAAACATTAACTCGAAAAGAAATATATAATGAACATCAATAATTTTACCATAAAATCCCAGGAGTCCATACAACATGCGCAATTGCTTGCGCAGGGCATGGAGAATCCGCAAATTGAAAACGAACATATTTATAAGGCAATCGCTGAGATTGATGAGAATGTTCTCCCCTTTATCTTAAAAAAATTAAATGTTAATATTTCTCTTGTAAATCAAATACTTGAGAAGGATCTGGAAAGTTTGCCAAAGGTCTCGGGCGGAGAAATTATGTTTTCTAAAGAAGCTGGCAAAACATTGAATGAAGCCAACTTAATTGCCAAAAAGATGGAGGATGAATATGTTTCTATCGAACATATGTTAATAGCTCTTTTTAAATCTAACAGTAAAATATCAAGAATATTAAAAGATCAGGGGGTACAGGAAAAAAGTCTCATGGCGGCGATAGAAGAATTACGCAAAGGAGATAAAGTTACTTCGCAAAGTGCAGAAGAAACTTACAATTCATTGAACAAATATGCGAGAAACCTTAATGACCTGGCCGATAAAGGTAAACTGGACCCCGTTATTGGACGAGATGAAGAAATTAGAAGGATTCTTCAAATTCTTTCCCGAAGGACCAAGAATAACCCAATGCTGGTTGGAGAACCTGGTACAGGTAAAACCGCAATCGCAGAAGGACTGGCACATAGAATTGTTCAGGGAGATATCCCAGAAAATTTAAAAGATAAAATTATTTATTCTCTGGATATGGGAGCACTTATAGCAGGTGCCAAATATAAAGGGGAATTTGAGGAACGTCTTAAAGCAGTGATCAAAGAAGTTACCAGCTCAGATGGAAATATTGTGCTGTTTATTGACGAAATACATACACTTGTTGGCGCCGGTGGCGGACAAGGAGCTATGGATGCCGCTAATATCCTAAAACCTGCTTTAGCAAGAGGAGATTTGAGAGCAATAGGTGCTACAACACTAGACGAATACCAAAAATACTTTGAAAAAGATAAAGCGTTGGAACGCAGATTTCAGAAAGTAACAGTAGACGAGCCCGACACTGAGAGTGCCATTTCAATTTTACGGGGAATTAAAGAAAAGTATGAAGCGCACCATAAAGTCCGAATTATGGACGAAGCTGTTATTTCGGCTGTAGAATTATCACAGCGATATATTACCAATAGGTTTTTACCCGACAAAGCCATTGACTTAATGGATGAAGCTGCTTCTAAACTTCGTATGGAGATTAATTCCAAACCAGAAGAACTCGACGTTCTCGATAGAAAGATAATGCAATTAGAAATTGAAATAGAAGCTATCAAAAGAGAGGATGATAAAGCCAAACTCAAATTACTTAATGTAGATCTCGCTAATCTCAAGGAAGAGAGAAATGAAATTTTTGCCAAGTGGGAAAGCGAAAAAACAGTAATAGAGAATATTCAAAAAACAAAACTGGATATTGAAAATTTTAAACAAGAGGCTGAAAGAGCAGAGCGCAACGGTGACTATGGTAAGGTAGCAGAATTGCGTTACGGAAAAATAAAAGAAGCCAATGAAAAATTAGAGTCTCTTCAAAAGGATCTTACACAGGAGCAGCAAAAAGGAACCCTTATAAAAGAAGAAGTGACTACCGAAGATATTGCGGAGGTTGTTGCTAAATGGACAGGTATTCCAGTAACTAAAATGCTGCAAAGTGAACGAGAAAAACTTTTAAATCTGGAAGACGTATTACACAAACGCGTCGTTGGCCAGGATGAAGCTATTCAGGCTGTATCAGATGCGATCAGAAGAAGCAGGGCTGGCTTGCAGGATGCGAAACGCCCCATAGGTTCATTCTTATTCCTCGGTACTACGGGAGTAGGAAAAACGGAACTTGCAAAAACTTTAGCTGCTTACCTGTTTGATGATGAAAATGCGCTGACAAGAATAGATATGAGCGAGTATCAGGAGCGTCATTCAGTAAGTAGATTGGTAGGAGCCCCTCCCGGATATATTGGTTATGATGAAGGTGGTCAGCTTACCGAGGCCGTTAGGCGCAAACCATATTCCGTAATACTCTTGGATGAGATAGAAAAAGCCCACCCTGATACATTTAATATCCTGTTGCAGGTGCTTGATGAAGGAAGGCTTACAGATAATAAGGGAAGAGTTGCTGATTTCAAAAACACCATAATCATAATGACAAGTAATATGGGCAGCCATATTATACAGGAGAAATTTGAAGTTCTAGAAGACATTTATACTGCAATGGAATCGGCAAGAGTTGAGGTGCTTGGGCTTCTTAGAAAGACCATTCGCCCTGAATTCCTTAACAGGATAGATGATATTATCATGTTCACTCCACTTAATAAGGAGGATATAAGGCTAATTGTTGAACTGCAACTGGAGCAGCTTAAGAAAATGCTCTCAAAACAGCATATCACAATTGACGCTACAGAAGAAGCTGTCTCTCTCCTTGCCGATCGCGGCTATGATCCACAATATGGGGCCAGGCCAATAAAGAGAGTTATCCAAAAAGAAGTGTTAAACAGTCTCTCTAAAGAATTACTCAGTGGAAAAGTCAAGGCGGATAGTATTGTTCTAATAGATTCATTTAATGACAGCCTAGTATTTAGAAACCAAAGTGAATTAGTAAATTAATTTTAGTAATAATTTAAAAAGTACCCTTTTGCGATGCAAAACGTAAGGGTACTTTTTTTTATTAATTAAAATACCATACAGTATATAGATTTTTTATATTCGTATAAAAATGAATTCCTATGCCAACCAAAGCTGAAAGAACCAGTGCATACATAATTGAAACTGTAGCTCCTATTTTTAATAAACATGGCTATGTGGGAACCAGCATGAATGACCTTACTGAAGCTACAGGACTCACCAAAGGAGCCTTATATGGTAATTTTGAAAATAAAGAAGCCCTTGCACTAGCCGCTTTTCATTATAACAGTACTTTACTTTTAAAGGCCATTGATGAGAAGTTGAATGGTGATGGCACTGCACTGCAAAAAATATTTTCCCTTACTGATTTTTATCGCCATTATGATGTTTTCACAGCTCGTATGGGGGGCTGCCCTGTTTTAAATGTTGGTGTAGACGCCAATAATAATAACACCCTACTAAAGTCAGCAACTAATGAAACAATACGTACTATTGAAGGTAAAATTGCTTTGGTTTTAGAAAATGGCGTGAAGAATAATGAGATAAAACTCCCGGTTAGACCTCTTCAATTTGCTAAACAGTTATACACTATGATTCAGGGAGCCATTGCTATGGCTACAATTACCAGTGACAGAAAATATCTTATTAATACAATTGCATATCTGGATGTTCTGGTCAAAAAAGAAATCAAAAAATAGGAGCTTACTTACTTAAGACTCTGTAAATCCAGGTTTTTCCTTCGTAACGTCCACCATATTTAGAATCCCTGGCCTTTCTTGCTTCCTCCATTGTAGCATATCTATTTAAATACACGTAATTGTACTTATTTTTGGCCCTATAGAAGGATTTAGGCTGCAACCCTTCATCCGTCAATTTCTTGATAAAGGCTTCATAGTATTTCTTAGTCCCGAATACATTAGCTATTAAATAAAAGCCCGGTTCCAAACCATCACCTGCAGCTACTTCCTCATATACTTCTCCTTTTTTCAATTCCACCACTTCTATTTCGGCTTTTTCTTTTTCCCGCGCTTTAGTAATGGAATCCTGCTTTTTCTGTTCCTTGAGTCTATTAACCTCTGCCAGAACTTCTGCCTGCTTAACAGCGTTTAATGAATCTATCCTCCTTTTCTCTTGCTGTTCTTTTAAGACCGCAATCGCCACTGCTTCTTTAGCTTTAATGATAGAATCTTTACGCTTTTGTTCAGCCAGTTCTCTTTCTTTGGCCAATTCAATTTGTTTGTTAAGTGCTGCAATTGAATCTTTTCTTTTCTGATTCTGCAATTGCTCCAGAGCCAATACTTCTGCAGCTTTAACAGCTTCCAGGGAGTCTTTTTTTCTTTGGGTTTCCAATAATGCTAATTCCTCTTTTACTCGTTCTTCTTCTTCTAAAATTTGCTCATCCTTAGCAGGCTCTTCTTCAAGTTCGTCTTCTGTTGTAAGCTCTTCAACTTCAAAGACTTGTTTGCCAAAACTAAACGCAGTAACAATTTCAATACTCGGATCCTCACCCTTAAGTTCACTGCTTGTGCCAAATTCAACCAAAGCACCAACAGATAGCTTTTTAAAAAAGCGCCCCCCTACTCCGGTAGAAATTCCATAAAAGCTATTATATCCTGCCTGAGCCCAGAATTTTGGGGTAGAAAACAAAGTGTTAAATCCTATTTGATTGTCAAAATCGGGCAAGCGTTTGTAGTAAAGCGTAGGTCTGATATAAGAGTTGGAGGTGTCGCCCAAAACTGTTATTGGGAAGTCATAACTTGCCAGACTCATATAAATTAAACCTGAAGCACTTGCTTTGCCTTCATTGGTTGTGAAGTTTCTATCTACCAGGTTCTCCATGGCGATACCAAAACTGAACGCATCTAACTGAAGTCTGACAGCCGGTGCCATCTGAAGTATAAAATTACTTTTTTCTTCAAACTGCGGGAAATCAAAATCCGGGTCCAAAATAAACTCCTCAGCAAGTTCTCGTTGATAGCCTATTACATTAAGTCCAAGAGATATTTGCGTTGAAGAATTCAATATAAAATTATATGCATAATTCAAGACTCCCCCTTTATTCACAAACACGCCGGTATTATGCTGTAGAAACCCTCCTCCTATGGCAGATTCCTCGTTTAATTTACGGGTATAATTAAAAAAAAAGGTTGTGGGATTAGCATCCAGCGTTTGCCATTGCCATCTTGTCCATAATGCTACCGACTGCGGATTATTCCTGTCTAATGAAAATACCGGACTCAACAAACTGCTATTAAATTCAGTAAGGTTATGCTGTCTGAAATCATAAGGTAATTCCGCCTGCTGAGATCTAACAGAAAACAAAGATAAAACGGTTAAAATGACCAGTAATTTATTCAACATAATAATAGAAAAAACCAGGGATTAACATACTAATTTCGCTGAATTTCAGTTAAATTAGAGCATACATTGAAATTATTCAAACCAAACCAGTATGAAAATCATTAAACTTCTAATCTTTGCTCTTTTATTAACAGGCCTAATCTCATGCAAAGATGATCAAAAATTATCAGATGCCTATGTTGAGCCGGCTGTTTCTACATATTATTTTATAAGACATGCGGAAAAGATCAGAATTGATTCAGAAGACGTTGATCCCGAACTTAGTCAAAAAGGGCTTGGGCGGGCCATGCACTGGGCAGAAATATTGAACGATGTTGAACTTAATACAATATATTCTACAGATTATGAGCGCACAACCATGACTGCTGCACCCACTTCTGTTAAAAAAGAAATAACGGTCCAATATTATGACCCAGAGAATATAGATATCGAACAATTTAAGCTAGATAATTTAGGCAAAAAAGTCCTTGTTGTCGGACATAGCCACTCAACACCCGAGTTTGTAAATAAAATGCTTGGAGAGGAGAAATATGCAGCTATGGATGACTATGACAATGGAAGCCTATTCATCGTTCAGGTAACCGGAAAAAATGTAACTTCCAATCGACTACATTTTAATTGCAACTGTCCGGATTAACGCTGATATCTCCTAAACGAATAGTAGATAAAAGCTCTAATTCATTCAATTTAAAGAGAGCTTCCAACTCATATACTGAAATATTGCCTGAGGCTTTATAGTTGTAATAATCAACAAACCGAATTCCATTTATATTGCGTTCGTTAAACGCTTTCCTAAATCTGGCTCCACCGCCATCTGTATTAAATTGATAGGCTAAGTAATCTGGTGTAAAAGTCTCTTTATTAATCCAGTATATATAAATATCTTCAAAATCTTCACCCCCGTCCTTTTCATCAAAAGTAACTTCCACTTTGTAGTATTGCCTGTCCCCTATTTTGGTTTCCCCCAGATACTTTTTATTCACAGCAGGATCATTTAAACCGTATGGGAGATAGGCAAAATAATGAACAGAATTAATTGAATTTGAATATTTAATGGCCATTGTGTCGGCTACATTAACCGGGTTCCCATTAATGTACCTTTCAAAGCCATTGTGCTTAAGGATATCCAAAATTATTGTTGAATCTTTTTCAATAATTCTTTTTAATGTTCTTCGGCCATTGGCGTTTTCCAATTCATATCTTATATTTCTTAAAGTGAAAGATATATTACAAGCTCTGTAAAGATTACCACCAGATACTTCTATGGACTTGTCAATGATGTCCTGTACCTCCATTTTAGCTGAATTGTTTTCCCTGCAACTAAATGAAACAAAAAAGATAAGGATGAATATAAATCTCAACATAGAAACGTTTTTACAGTAATCGTAAATATCATGTTTTCATTACACTTTACACAAAAATAAATTCAATTTCCAATATATCGTACTCAGGTATTTGTTCTTACTTTTGTCTCTTATGCAGAAAGCAATAAATATAAAAAACAAAAAAGCGCGTTTCGAATATGAATTCCTGGATTCCTATATAGCAGGAATTGTGCTTACTGGATCTGAAATAAAATCTATTCGCCTGGGAAAAGCCTCCATTACAGAAAGTTTTTGTGAATTCAATGAACAGGGAGAGCTTTTTGTAATAAACATGCAGGTTGATGAATATTCTCATGCTACTCACTTTAGCCACAAACCTAAAGCTGCAAGGAAACTGCTGTTAAAAAAGCAAGAATTAAAAAAACTGGAAAAAGAAGTAAAAAATACCGGGCTGACTATTATACCTATAAACCTATTCGTTAATGACAAGGGATTGGCAAAACTTAAAATTGTTTTGGCAAAGGGAAAGAAATTATACGATAAAAGGGAAAGTATTAAGGACAGGGATAATAAAAGAAATCTGGATCGGCTTAAAAAGAATTTCAATAACTAAGGACATTAGCACTAACTAATCCGTAAGCGAATTAATTAATTTTTATCCTCTAAAAGCGGAACAAACCTAAAGGAACCAAATTCCTGTCTTTCGAATTCCTTCTCTGATTTTCTAATTATACGTGTCATAATCTGATCATCCAGGCCAACCGGAATAACCAATTTCCCCCCAATTTTCAATTGAGATAAAAGAGCTTTGGGAATTTCAGGAGCTCCGGCAGTTACAATAATCCCTTCAAAAGGAGCCTCCGCAGGAAGACCCTTATAGCCATCACCAAAAATTAATTTTTTGGGCCTGTATCCCATTTTCTTGAAAAATAAAGATGTCTTCTTAAATAATTCTAGCTGTCGTTCAATCGTGAAAACCTTAGCTTTCAATTTCAGTAATACGGCAGTCTGATAACCACTTCCCGTTCCTATTTCCAATATTTTATCTCCCGGATTCAGTTCTAATAAATCTGTTTGGAAGGCCACGGTATATGGTTGCGATATGGTTTGTTCAGCAGCGATAGGAAAGGCTTTATCCTGGTATGCGTGATCTTCAAAACTACTATCCATAAATAAATGTCTTGGCACTGCCCTGATAGCATCCAACACGCTTTTGTTCTTTATATCCTTGGCAGCAATAATGTCTACAAGTTTATTGCGCATTCCTTTATGTTTGAAAGTATCTTTCAAGAGATTCATTTTGTGTTGCTAAAATTAGAAAATCAAATTGAAACTATGGGCATATTCCAAGGTATACATTAGCTTAATTTAGAATTAATCTCCTTATTTTTGAGGAAACTCAAATTTATGCTCAAAGTTGGCGTATTAGGCGCAGGTCATTTAGGTAAAATTCATTTGCGCCTTCTTAATGAATCTCCTGAATATGATTTAATTGGATTTTTCGACCCGGATTCAAAAAACAGTGAAAAGGTTGCTGCAGAATTCGGATATTCCTATTTTGACAATATAGATTCCTTAATGGATGAAGTAGATGTCGTAGATATTGTAACACCCACCTTGTCCCATTATGAGTGTGCAAAGAAGGCCATGGAGAAAGGAAGGCATGTTTTCATTGAAAAACCAATTACCAACACGCTACAGGAGGCTGAGGAACTTTTGAAAATTGAAAATGCGAATCAGGTAAAAGGACAGGTAGGACATGTAGAACGATTTAATCCTGCGTTTTCAGCGGTAAAAAACAATATTATGGATCCCATGTTTATTGAAACGCACAGGCTGGCTGAATTCAATCCCAGAGGAACTGATGTTCCTGTAGTATTAGATTTAATGATTCATGATATAGATGTTATTCTTAGTGTCGTAAAGTCGGAAGTAAAACAAATAAATGCAAGTGGTGTTTCTGTTATTAGCAATTCCCCGGATATTGCCAATGCCAGAATAGAATTTGAAAATGGATGCGTTGCTAATCTTACGGCAAGCAGAATCTCATTAAAAAACATGAGAAAATCCAGGTTTTTTCAACGTGACGCTTATATATCCGTTGATTTTCTGGAAAAGCAGGTCGAAGTTGTAAAAATGAAAGATGCTCCGGAAGTACCGGGAGAATTTGACATGGTGCTTCAGAATGCGGAAGGAGATAAAAAGCAGATTTATTTTGAGAATCCAGAAATTCTAAATAATAATGCTATTAAGGATGAACTTGAAACCTTTGCACGGGCCATAAACAATAATAGCACTCCGGTCGTAACATTAAAACAAGGAACTCAGGCACTAAATGTGGCTTTACAGATAATTTCATCTTTCAAAAACTAATGGTATTGGAACTAAATTCTAATTACGTAATTCTCACTGATCAATCGGCTTAAAATGATAACAACAATTGCAGTAATAGGAGCAGGCACAATGGGTAACGGAATTGCCCATGTATTTGCACAAAACGGCTACAAAGTACATTTGATTGACATCTCACAGGAAGTGCTGGATAAAGGGGTTTTAACGATTTCCAAAAATCTGGACAGGATGTTGCTGAAAAATGTCATAACTAAAAATATTAAAACGGCCACTTTAGGGAATATCTCAGGTTTTACTTCGCTGCAGGATGGAGTGAAAGAAGTGGGTTTGGTGATAGAAGCGGCAAGTGAAAATGTAGAATTAAAATTGGAGATCTTTAAAGAGTTAGACGTCCATTGCAGAGAAAACACAATTCTGGCGACCAATACGTCTTCAATCTCTATTACGCAAATTGCTGCAGTTACAAAAAGACCGGACAAAGTAATAGGAATGCACTTCATGAACCCGGTTCCAATAATGAAATTAGTAGAGATCATAAGAGGTTATAGCACATGCGATAGTGTTACAAAAACCGTGATGGAAATATCTGAAAAATTAGGTAAAACAGCTACTGAAGTAAATGATTATCCCGGATTTGTAGCAAACAGGATCCTAATGCCCATGATAAACGAAGCAATTGAAACTTTGTACAATAATGTAGCAGGTGTAACAGAAATAGATACGGTAATGAAATTGGGTATGGCACACCCAATGGGACCCTTGCAATTGGCAGATTTCATTGGGCTTGATGTGTGCCTTTCAATTCTTAATGTTATGTATAGCGGCTTTAAAAATCCTAAATACGCTCCATGTCCGCTTCTCGTAAATATGGTAATGGCAGGTAAAACGGGAATTAAATCGGGGGAAGGGTTCTATGACTATTCAGAATCGCGCAAGGCAGAAAAAGTAGCAAAACAATTTGCACAATAAGCCCATGGCAGTTATTAAACCATTTAAAGCGGTACGACCTGCAAAGGACAAAACCCCATTTGTTGCTTCACGTTCCTATGAAGAATATTCAAAAAAAGAATTAGACTGCGTCTTAAACTACAATCCATTTTCCTTTTTGCATATTATTAATCCCGGATATAGGTTTAATAAAAAAGTGTCAGGCATGGAGCGTTTTAAACTTGTGCATAACAGATATTCAGAGTTTCTGGAAGACCAAATTCTATTGAAGGACACCGAAGAAAGCTTTTATATTTATAAAATTGAAAAAAACGATTTCAATTGCTGCGGAATAATATGTGGAACCAGTACTGAGGATTACAGGAATTCTGTAATTAAAAAACACGAAAACACCATTGAAAGACGGGAAAAGTTATTTGCAAATTATCTCAATACCGTAAAGTTTAAAGCAGAACCAGTTTTAATGATTTATCCGGACACCAATGGCGTAGCTTCAATTGTTGCTTCAGAGATAAAAAATAATCCGCAATGTCATTTTACAACACCAGACAATGTTACACATACCCTTTGGAAAATATCGGAAAAACGAACATTAAAAAATTTACAAAGTGAATTTGGCAAATTAAATTCCTTATATATAGCCGATGGGCATCACAGAAGTTCTTCTTCCAATCTCCTTTCGCTTCGAGCAAAAAAGGAAAACCCTGCGCATACGGGCCATGAACCTTATAATTTTATTATGAGTTATTTAATTCCCGAATCGGAGATAAAAATCTTTGAATTTAACCGAATGGTTCGTGATCTGAACGGTCATACTCCGGAAGAGTTTCTTGTAAAACTCGATAAATTTTATAGAATTAAAAATCATGGAACTCAATTGTACAGACCCCACAGGAAGCACCATTTTAGCATGTATCTCAATGGCTCATTTTATTCCTTATACCTCAGAAAAAAAGTATACCAACATTCCGATGTACTAAATAAATTAGATACTCAGATCTTATACAAGACTATTCTGGAACCTATTCTAAATATAAAAGATCTAAGAAATGATAAACGCATTCAATATGGCCATGGCAAGCGTAATGTCATTAAAATGAAAGATGAAATTGATAGCGGGAACTTTGCGGTAGGTTTTGGGCTGGTTCCATTAGACGTTGAAGAGATAAAGGCAATAGCCGATGCGGGATTGGTTATGCCTCCAAAGAGCACCTATATTGAACCAAAACTCAGAAGTGCGCTCGTTATCTACGATTTAGATGTAACCGAAGGTTAAAGATTGAGCTTAAGAATAACTAGCATTTGGGGAAATGGAATAAACCATACTCAGTCTTTGAACATAAAATATTTACTAATTTCAAATTAAAAATACGTGTCTATAAAAAATAATCTTCTCAAAATTCTTGATGATCTTCCCCAGGATATAAGCCTCATTGCCGTTTCCAAAACCAAGACCAAAGAGGAAATTATGGAGGCTTATGAAGCTGGTCAGCGCATTTTTGGCGAAAACAAAATTCAGGAAATGGTTCTCAAATGGAGTGAGCTGCCAAAAGATATTGAATGGCATATGGTAGGGCATGTGCAACGAAATAAAGTAAAATATATAGGAGAATTTGTCTCTCTGATTCATAGTGTGGATAGCTTAAAACTCCTAAAGGAGATTAACAAACAAGCAATAAAAAATAATCGCAGGATTAACTGTTTACTTCAGATGCATATTGCTCAGGAACAAACAAAATTTGGTCTTAATGAAGCAGAGCTATTTCATTTATTGGATTCAGAGGAATTTGGAAACCTCAAAAATGTAACTATTCAGGGATTGATGGGTATGGCAACTTTTACCGATGATGAAGAACAAATCCGCAAAGAATTTGCATATTTAAATTCGATCTATTTGAAATTAAAAAATAAAATGCCCGAAATAAATGTGCTATCAATGGGTATGAGTGGAGATTACAAAATTGCAATTGAAGAAGGCAGTACAATGGTACGCATAGGAAGTAGTATCTTTGGTGTTAGAAATAACCAGGCTAAAATTAAGTAAACAGCAATTTGTAAAAGTTTAAATGTACGCTATACTCGACATAGAAACCACCGGAGGTAAATATAATGAAGAAGGGATAACCGAGATTGCTATTCATAAATTTGACGGACATAATGTTGTGGATAAGTTCATTAGCCTTGTAAATCCGGAAAAAGAAATTCAGCCTTTCGTTGTTAATCTCACAGGGATTAATAACAAAATGTTACGCACGGCTCCTAAGTTTCATGAAGTGGCAAAACGTATCGTTGAGATAACCAAAGACACCGTACTTGTAGCTCACAATGCCCAATTTGATTACAGAATCTTACGCACAGAATTCCGAAGATTAGGATTTGATTTTGAGAGGAAAACACTGTGTACAGTTGATCTTTCCAAAAGATTGATCCCAGATGCCGAATCGCATAGCCTGGGCAAACTGGTTCGATCCTTAGGAATCCCGGTTAGTGACCGTCATAGGGCTAACGGAGATGCTCTGGCCACATTAAAATTATTTAAACTTTTACTTACAAAAGACACTGACAAGGAAATAATAAAAGAAATTGTGAGAGAAGAATCTCTGGGTGAACTCTCTCAGCGACAACTAGATATTGTAGCAAGTTTACCAACGGAAGTTGGCATATATTATATGCACAATAAAGATGGTGAAATTATTTTTCTGGGAAAAAGTAACAATATCAAAAAACGAGTTAATCGTCACTTTTTAAGGAGTGGAGACCTGGCAAGACAAATTCAGAAAGAAACCAAAAAGGTTACCTATGAAAAAACCGGGAGTGAATTAATAGCGCTATTAAAAGAAAATGAAGAGCTCTTAAAGAATAAACCTAAATATAATACTCAGGATAAAAAAATTACGGTTTCAAATAAAAAACATCAAGTGCAAATTAATGGCTATGATATACTATCCGACAATTTAATCATAGTCGATAAAGGCAGGGAAATTGGTGAACGTAGTGCTATACTTATCAAAAATGGGGAATTTAGTGGTTTGGGTTTCTATAATCTGAACTATCAAATAAATAATATTCATATCTTAGAATCAATTATTACCCCTATGAATAACTCTAGGTACACAAGAAAAATTATTGAATCGTACCTAAGAGATAAAAAGGTACTAGAGATTATTGAATTGAAAAACCAACAGTGACAGATACAGAGATAGAACCGGAATTTATACCAAAAAAAGGCTGGAAATATAAGCTTCATGAAATAATTTACGGCACTCATACGCCTGCAGGTAAACTATTTGATATAGTTCTGCTGGTGGTTATTGTATATAGTGTTATTATAGTAATGCTGGAGAGTGTTCCAAGAATAGATGCCAAGTTTCATTCTTTTCTTAATATTTCGGAATGGATAGTCACCATTTTATTTACCCTGGAGTACATCCTGCGCCTTATATGTATAAAAAAGCCTTCAAAGTATATTTTTAGTTTTTTTGGTATCATCGATCTTCTTTCTACAATCCCAAAATATTTATCCTTTTTTATAGGAGGGTCCCAGTATATTACTGCCTTCAGGGCGTTAAGACTTCTTCGTGTTTTCAGGATTCTAAAATTAGTTCGTTATGTTGGAGAGTCGAATAATTTGTTAAGAGCCTTGAGAGCGAGCCGAACCAAGATTTTCATTTTCGTATTCTTTGTGCTAATTGTTTCTGTTATACTTGGGACAATAATGTATTTAATAGAAGGACCCGAACATGGCTTCAACAGTATACCGCATAGCGTATATTGGACCATTGTAACTCTGACAACGGTAGGCTATGGCGATATCTCGCCCGAAACCGGATTAGGGCAGTTCATTGCTACGTTAATTATGATAATTGGTTATGGCATCATTGCAGTCCCAACCGGAATTGTGACTGTTGAATTTGCTAAGGGACAGAAAAAGGATTCTGTTGAAGAGAAATTAATCTGTGAAAATTGTTCTAGCGAAGGACATCCACCTGAAGCAAAGCATTGCTTTAATTGCGGAAGTAAACTATAATGAAAAAGGTGCTTATTACGGTTGTAGGACCAACTGCTATTGGCAAAACAAAATTAGCCATTAAACTGGCAAACTATTTCAAAACAGAGATCATCTCTGCGGATTCCAGACAATTTTTCAAGGAAATGTCAATAGGCACGGCGGTTCCTTCCAGACATGAATTAGAATCTGTTCCACATCATTTTATTCAACACAAGAGTATTCACGAAGCATACAATGTAAGAGATTTTGAAAAGGATGCTCTTAAAATACTCAGGAATCTATTTAAGAAGCATGATTATGTTGTTATGGTGGGCGGCAGTGGCTTATATATTGACGCGGTTATTCAGGGTTTAGACACCTTCCCGGAGGTTGATAAGGAAATACGGGTTAATTTAAATTCCAGTCTAAAAAAAGATGGAATCGAAGTATTACAAAATCAACTTAAAGAGCTGGACCCGCAATATTATGCGAAAGTGGATATTCAAAATCCACATAGAATAATTCGTGCCCTGGAAATATGTCTGGGTACAGGTAAATCCTATTCTTCCTTTATAAATAAAAAAAAGCTTCCCCGGCCATTCGGCACAATTATGGTAGGCCTTTCCACAGAAAGAAGCATTCTATATGATAAGATTAATAAACGGGTAGATACTATGATTGAAAACGGACTTATAGAGGAAGCCAGATCATTATATGAGCACAAATATTTAAATGCATTGCAAACTGTTGGCTATACGGAACTTTTTAACTTTTTTGACGGCACATGGGATCTGGATTTTGCTATTTCCGAGATTAAAAAGAATACGCGGCGTTTTGCAAAAAGGCAATTAACCTGGTTTAGAAAAAATAAGAATATTATTTGGGCAGACAGAATCACTTCATTTGAGGAGATAATTGATAAAATTATATACTTAAGGCAAAATATGTAGGATGATACAAGAGGATTCGAAAATTTACTTTATTATGGGTGTTTCAGGTTGTGGCAAATCCACAATTGGGAATTTACTGTCTGATGAACTTAAAATTCCTTTTTATGATGGTGATGACTATCACTCTGATGCCAATGTTGAAAAAATGGCATCGGGACAGCCATTAACCGATGATGATAGAATGGAATGGTTAGTAAGATTAAATAAATTAGCACGTAACAGGCGTGAAAAAGGTGCAATTATAGGTTGTTCCGCATTAAAGGAATCCTACAGGCAAATCTTAGAGGATAACCTTGAAGAAGACGTAAGGTGGATTTATCTAAATGGTTCTTTTGATGAAATAATGAGTCGTCTAAGCCAACGAAAAGGACATTTTATGCCAGCAGAACTTCTGGAGTCTCAGTTTGAAACTCTGGAAATTCCGGAAAATGCCATAAAGGTTTCAATTAATCATTCTGCCAGGCAAATAGTCAAACGAATCTTAGATCTAATAAAATCCCATTAAAAAAGGCACCATTATCCGGTGCCTTATTTTATGATCTTTAATACTAAATCAGCTTTTTACAACAAGCCTGAAACCTTCGCCGTGGATATTCAAAATTTCAACCACATCATCTCTCTTAAGATATTTACGCAATTTGGCAATATAAACATCCATACTCCTGGAGGTAAAATAATTGTCATCACGCCATATTTTAGTCAAGGCTAATTCTCTAGGCATAAGGTCATTCTCATGTAAAGCCAACAACCTTAATAATTCATTTTCTTTCGGAGATAATTTTATAGGCTCCTCATCCTTATATTTAAGAAACCTCAGCTTAGAGTTTAAGTGGAAGTTTCCAATATTAAATTCAAATTGTTTACTATCAGCAAGGGTATTTGAAGCTTTTCTTTGAAGAATGGCCCTTATTTTCATAAGTAAAACTTCAGAATCAAAAGGTTTGTTCAAATAATCATCAGCACCGGCTTTATAGCCCTTAAGAACATCTTCTTTCATGGTTTTGGCCGTAAGAAATACAATTGGAACGTTCTCATTCTTCTCACGAATTTCCCTGGCAAGGGTAAACCCATCTTTATAAGGCATCATCACATCCAATATGCAGATGTCATAATTGTCTTTTTTAAATTTCTCAAAGCCTTCCATGCCATTCTTTGCCAATGTAACATCAAAATCGTTCATGGATAGGTAATCCTTTAAAACGATTCCAAAGTTTGGATCGTCTTCTACTAAAAGTATTTTTTTGTTTTCTGTTTCCATAAATTTTTAAATTAATGGTAGTTTAATATAGAAGCTACTTCCTTTATCTTTTTCACTTTCAGCATAAACTTCGCCTTGGTGATCTTCAACAATTTTCTTTACGTAAGCTAATCCTAGCCCATGTCCTTTAACATTATGTATATCTCCTGTGTGCTCTCTGTAAAATTTTTCAAAAACTTTTTTCAACACAGCTTTACTCATTCCTGCACCCTGATCCTGTACTTTAATGACAATATAATTATTGGCAATCTCCGTAAAAACATCAATTTTAGGAGCTTCTGGTGAATATTTCACAGCATTGTCCAATATATTTACCATAACATTTCCAAAATGCATCTCATTCGCCAACACCTCAGATCTTGATGCGTCTAAATGTGTGCGAATATACCCTCCCCTGTCTGTTACAATAAGTTGTACATGAGTAATTGCTTTCTTAATAATGTCGTGAACATCTACTCTGTCCTTACTTATATCTAGTTGGTTTTTTTCCAGTTTAGAAATCCTAAGAACATTTTCAACCTGCGCATGCATTCTTTTGTTCTCTTCCCGTATCATTTGCAAATACCGCTGCACCTTTTCCTGATCCCCAATAATTTTAGGGTTTTTTATTGCCTCAACCGCCAAGTTTATTGTAGCAATGGGTGTTTTAAACTCGTGAGTCATATTATTTATGAAATCTGACTTTATTTCTGAGATTTGCTTTTGTTTTATTAACTGATAAATTGCACCTGCATATGCCACAACTATGATAAGAGTGAACACTAGAGATAAGATGGCCATTCCGAGAATAGTTTGCAGTAAAAACTTTTTCTTTTTAGGAAAAGACAATAAGAACGTAAAATTACTTAATCCCTCACTGTTCTTAAAGAAGGGAGCTCTATATAATGTTGTTCCGCTATATTTGAATCTATTGGATTTCAATTTGGTAGGTAAGCCCTTGCTATAGACGCCATACTCATATTCAATATCCATACCCCTGTTCTCCAGCTCGCGGTCCAGCAATAATTCTATTTCCTGTTTTGTAACGCGTTTATGAATGGGAACTTTTTCTGCATATTCACGATAGACATCGTCAAAAATTGCCTTATCGATAGATGACAAGCCGCCTACCTTCTCCAATTTTTGTATTGGGTTTAGTTTATAGCTTTTGCCATCCAGCCCAAAATCCTCTTTATAAACTGTTTTCGTGCGTTTACTAGTGTAATTTTTTATTGTTGTGGTATCATTACCATTGCCACTGTCAAAGAACGTAGATGCGATATTATAATCCTCTTCCAAAATTCCATGCGAATAGAATAGAATTTCGTTAGAATTTATATCCCGATCAATAAAAAATATGTTACTTAAATGGGAACTCTTAAACTCTCCTACGCTGTCTTTAAGATTTAAAAATCTCTCGGAGTAATCGCCCATTTCTCGGTCTTCAATTTTGTCAATTACCTTATAAAGAACTTCCGAAACTGTATTTGAAAATTGTTCTTCTTTATCTTCAACAGAACTTTTTATCCAATACAGTTGCACAGAGATAATCCCAATAAGAGAGAGGCTCATTAAAATGACCAGGCTAACAAATAATCTCTTATTCATCGTTTCGGTAAATTTAAAAATTTAACATTTAGTGGATTGCCTGTTTAACCTAACCTTAACAAAAATGTTAAAAAAGCACCTAGGCCACCATTTTAGTGAGTTGATAGTGAATTTCTTCAACCTGTAATCTGGTCTTTTCCAAGTCCGTATTTTCGATAACATAATCAGCCAAAGGAATCTTTTTAGAATCGTCCCACTGATTCTCCATTCGTGCTAAGATCTCCTCTTCAGATATGGTATCTCTTGCTAAGATTCTTTGTAAACGAACCTCTTTTGGGGCCTTTACAAGTATTATTTTATCAAATGTTTTATAGGAATTGTTTTCAAAAAGTATTGCGGCCTCCTGAATCACATATGGCGTTTTTTTCGTTTTTGCCCATTCAATAAAATCATGTTTAACAGCGGGATGAACTATGGCATTGAGCTTTTGAAGTAATTCCTTGTCTTCAAAAACCTTATCTGCTATATATTTTTTGTTTAACTTTTTTAATACATAGGACTCCTTTCCTAAAAGATCAATTATTGAAGTTCTGAGCTCCTTAGAATTTTGCATTAATTTTTTAGCTTTCAAATCAGAATTATAAACTGGTACACCAAATTCTTTAAATAATTTGGCCACTGTTGTTTTACCACTACCTATACCGCCCGTTAATCCTATGATCTTCATTGGCGTTTTAGAATAAATTCCACTTCATTCTCCAACAACTGAACACTATACACATCGACAGGTTCTTCCATAAGACTTACCCGAAGATTTTGATTGTCTCCTCTTTCTTCCTGAAAATCCGCCACAATTTTAAAATCTGAAGGACCAATATCTTTTAATCTTTCTATTCTGGCTTTGCACAGAACCTCCAGTGTATTGGGAAAAGTATTTATTTGGGTCCCCTCAGGAATATTGATAACCTCAACAGGGATTTTTATTACTTTTTCCGAGAATCGAAAAACATTCCCGGAGATCCTTACATTTTTTTCGGATAGTGCACAATTCGCCAGCTCTTCCGGCAAAACAAGATCAACTACTATTGAAAAATCTTCACTAATTTCATTGAGCTCAACTTCAGATGTTGAAACCGAATTAATAATATCTAATTCCTTAATTGGTCCCCTTATTTCTACAAGCGAAGGCTCCATAGTTAATTCGCCTTCTACAAGGTAATTCTGCGCAGGATTTATTTTAATATTCGAAGAGATAGGAACTTCTTTGGATCCAAGCTTGTAAAAATCCAAATAAAGCGTATCCTTTTCTACTTCCAAAAGAGTCATGGAAGCAGATAATTGGCGCTCTACCTGTTTCCTGAAATCAAGTTGTGAAATGTAAAATTTCGAATCGTTATTAGCTACGGCAGACAAATCTATCTTTATTTTTTTCCTATTGAAATTAAATCCTAAAAACTGAAACCCGCTGGCTCTGAGCTTAACGTCAACATCCTTAAAAGTATTATCGGCCAAAAGCAGGCTGTCTGGCACATTAATATACTCCAGATCAAAAGTAGTCCGGTCAACATAAGTCTCAGATAGCTTGCTCACAAGCCAGGCAAGAAAAGAGCATAGAAGGAAGATTAAAAAGATGTTTATCTTTCTTTTGTCACTATTCCTTTTTACTTCTTTCTGCTCCATTATACTTGTTTAAAAAACAATTCGGGAAAAATTTCCTGTGGCTTACTTTTGCTAAAGTTAACCAAGATTACTGATTTTAAAAAACCATATCCATAACCAAGAAATTGGATTATTACAGCAATAATTGCCAGAAGAGCAACTAGCAGATTTTTATTCTTTAATAAGGCATCTAAAAAAATAAATGTAAAATATACGGCATAAAGTATCCCTGGCCATTTGTATATCCCTTCTCCAATGATCAATAATACTATAGAAATTATGAACCCTAAGCAGAAAAGAGAAGGAAACCAATAAAATATTCTGGAAGAACCCGGATGCCAGATATTAAGGATTGGACGCACCATACCAAACTTTTTAACCTGCAAAAAGAACTTTTTGAAACTAATTCTTCGCTTATGATAAACATACGCCTCCCTGATTAATTTAGTTTCATAACCTTTTTCCCATAAGCGCATACTTAGATCAGGGTCCTCGCCGGGATGTATATTTCCAAAGCCCCCAGACGCTTCAAAAGCCTTTTTGGAAATCCCCATATTAAAACTTCTGGGCTGAAATTTATCTACAATTTTCTTATTTCCTCTGATTCCTCCGGTAGTGAAAAAAGAGGTCATGGCATAATTTATGGCTTTCTGAACGTCTGAGAATGTATGATGCGCGGCATCAGGGCCACCAAAACAATCCACATATTTAGTGTCTAAGGATACGGCTGCATTTTCGAGATAATTGGCAGGAATTATGCAATCTGAATCTAGTATTATAAAATAATTACCACTAGCCCGCTGCATACCATAGTTTCTGGAATCCCCCGGCCCAGTGTTGTTTTTAAAAAGATAGGTGATATTCAGTTTTTCTTTATAATCCTCAATAACATTTTTAGAGGTTATTGCAGAACCATCTTCCACGATAACTATTTCATATGATTTATCATAGGACTGATGCAAGAGACTCTCCAAAAGTTCACGAATTTCATCAGGTCTGTTGAACACAGGAATGATTAAAGAAAAAGAAAGTTTCATATCACAATTAGGGTATACATAAAAGCCATCCTGAACTGGGATGGCTTCCTAATTTTTAAGATCCTTTTAATCAGCAAAATGCTCAATTACTTCCTGGCTCACACCTGTACTTGAAAAACCACCATCATGAAACAAATTTTGCATCGTAACTTTTCTTGTAAGATCTGAAAAAAGAGAAACGGTATAGTCTGCGCAGTCCTGAGCACTTGCATTACCCAAGGGAGACATCTTTTCTGCATAATTAATAAAACTATTAAAACCTTTTACCCCCTGGCCGGCAGTAGTTGGCGTGGGAGATTGGGAAATTGTATTGACTCTTACCTTCTTCTCTTTTCCAAAAAAGTATCCAAAACTCCTGGCAACAGATTCAAGATAAGCTTTATTATCCGCCATATCATTATAATCGGGAAACGTGCGTTGTGCAGCCATATAGGTCAATGCCACTATACTCCCCCAGGGATTCATGGCGTCTGCTTTGTATAAGGTTTGCATAACCTTATGGAATGAAAGTGCAGAAACGTCCCATCCTTTAGTTGTAAAGTCATATTTTTCATCGGTATATAAACGTCCCTTACGGACATTAACCGACATTCCAATTGAATGTAAAACGAAATCGAGTTTACCTCCCAAAATTTCCATCGATTTGGAAATCAATTCATTTAAGTCATCTTCATTGGTAGCATCCGCAGGCACTATTTGTGAACCGGTTTTCTCTGCCAGAGCATTAATCTGACCCATCCGCATTGCAATTGGAGCATTGGTAAGAACAAATGTCCCCCCCTCTTCATGAACACGTTCGGCTGTTTTCCATGCAATTGAGTTTTCGTCAAGAGCCCCAAAAATAATTCCCTTTTTCCCTTTTAATAAGTTATATGCCATGTTAGAGTGCTTTGGTTTAATTTGAAGTCAAAGATATCTAAAAAAGTAGAACTAAACCGCTCCTGCCGGATATTTGAATCGCACTTTGTAAAAGGAAATATACCCTATTGTAATTTTGCTTCTTAGTTCAAAAGCTCACGGGCATGGGCAAGTGCAGAATCTGAGAGACTTTTACCACCAAGCATTTCCGCCAATTCAAAAACTCTCTCATCTTCCAGCAATTCTTTCATTTGTGTTTGAGTACTGTCATCTTCATCCGTTTTAAACACTTTAAAATGATGATCGCCCTTGGAGGCAATTTGGGGAAGATGTGTTATAGAAAAAACCTGCATGTTCCGGCTCATTCTATACATAATATCTCCCATACGGTTCGATATCTCGCCCGAAACACCACTATCTATCTCATCAAACATTAAGGTAGGTAAATGCTCATAGCGAGCGAGTATCGATTTTATTACTAGCATAATACGGGAGAGTTCTCCTCCGGAAGCAACCTTTTTTAATGTATTGTAATCTGATCCCTTATTTGCGGAAAATAGAAATAGCAGTGTATCGGTGCCATTAGATTTATATTCTTCAGCAGGGATAATATCAATTTTGAAAGTGGCATTAGGCAGTCCCAGAGCGCTCAGAGAAGTTTCAAGTTTTTTCTTTATTTCGGGAATTACATTTTTTCGGCGAACAGATAACAAATTGGCCTCATTATCCAATTCTTTTTTTAATTCTTCAATTAAGTTTCCTTTATCCTCTATCTCTTCTTCAAGATTTTGAGTAGCATTAACCTTGCTTGCAAGATTTTCCTTTATGTTTATCAATTGAGTTATATCTGAAACGTCATGTTTTCTTTGCAGGTCATATATGACCTGTAATTTAGAATTAATTTCTTCAAGTTTCCCCGGATCTGGTTCAATATCTTCCTGCATAATTTGCATTTCCTCGGCAAGGTCTTTTAATTCAATAAAAACAGAATCAATTCGTTCCTTAAGTGGCGTAAATTTATTACCTATACCAGATAGTTTTATCAATATTAACTTAAGTTCCTGAAACAAATTTAAAATACCTACCTGATCGTCCTTCAGTATCTGATTCCCTTTAGATAGATTTTCCAGGACAGTCTCAATATTGTTCAATTGTTCGTATTCATCTTCCAATATTTCCTGGAGTCCTTCTTCAAGATATATTGAGTCCAATTCATTTAACAGAAAAGTATTGTAATCATGCTCTTTATTGGCATTTTTTTGAAATTCAATGAGTGCCTCAAATTCCTGTAAAGTAGTTTTATATTTTCCCAGTTTATTGGTATAGGCATCCAGGATACTTGCATTGTCCGCAATTGCATCAATTAGCTTTAACTGAAAATCATGTTCAGTTAACTGCAAGGTTTGATGCTGTGAATGAATATCAACAAGTCGTTTCCCCAATTGTGTCAATATATCCAGGGTAACTGGCGAGTCATTCACAAATGCTCTTGATTTGCCACCAGGATGGATTTCGCGTCGTACAATGGTATTGGGGTCATATTCCAGATCATGCCTGTCAAAAAATGACTTTAAATTATAATTTTTGAGGTCAAAAACAGCTTCAATTACACATTTGGTTTCTTTATCCTTTAGTGAAGACATGTCTGCTCGTTTGCCTAAAACCAAGGATAGCCCTCCTAAAAGAATAGACTTACCGGCTCCTGTTTCACCTGTAATAGTGGTAAATCCTTCCGTGAAGTTTACATTGAGATTATCAATTAATGCATAATTTTTTATAGACAGATTTATCAGCACAATTATAGTATATGATATGATCTGTAAAGATAAATTATTATTGGAATGAAATGGAAGTGGTTAATAGGTTATTTCATCCCAGGTAGAAGAATAAAAAGGTGCCACTTTATTCAAAGTCTCTTTTAGTGAAACAACATCTACCTTAGGTCCATCCGAAAAAATATCTTGTATTTCTTCAGATTTGGCATCGAAGAAAGTTTGAATTAAGAATGCATTAGGTCTGCGTTGAGTTAAGGTCTCAAACAACCTCATAGAACCTGCTATTACCTGCTTGCCAGTGCTATTATTATCCCCTAATATATCTAAACCCTTGCGGTGATAATTGTACATGGCAATCCTATATTCTCTAAAAGTATTCGACAACAGGTTATCTACCAATACAAATCGCGTTCTATTATTCGATGCATTTTGGCTCCAACCCAAAGAACCAGAACCCTGAGCCTGATTTACAATTTGTTGTGCTTCTTTATAAAATTCTGTGCCGCCTTCCAATGCAAAAGTATCTGCATCCAACCCCAGCATTATGTAAACATAATATGAGATAACTCCAACCAGATTGGAATCAAAAACATTAGGGTTATATACCAAAGGTTCAAACTCTATATAACGAAAATTGAACTCATTATCCTTATAATTAAAAATGGGACTTTCATAAGAAGTATTAAAAACGGGACGAGAAGACTGAATCTGAATATTTGCACTAAATCTGTCAGAGGCATAGTCCGTTACTGTAATAAACATTCTGGCATTAACCCTCTCATTTTCATTGTAAATCCTATTCGTCCATTGACTTTTATTTACAAAATCATTCAAGGCTCGTTCTAAAGTCAAAAATATTTGCCTGTTGGTCTGATTAACCTGATCCGCATTAACCGTAATTGTACAGTTAAGTTCCTGCGCATTGATATAACTGGCAAAAAGAAAACTAAAAAAGAGAATTAAAAAATTACGCATGACCCCTGTGGATGATTTCATTGAATATGTCTAAGGCTACTTCAGCCTTATTCTTAACTTCAAACGTTTTTATCTCTAAATTCTTATCTATAAATGTTATTTTGTTTGTTGATTTCCCAAACCCTGCATCTTTGTCATTTAGTGAATTAAGAACAATGGCATCTAAATTCTTTTTTTGTAATTTATTTTTTGCATTCTCGAGCTCGTTTTCGGTCTCCAATGCAAAACCCACTAAATATTGATGCTTCTTCTTATCTCCCATTGATAAAAGGATATCCTTATTTTTAACCAAATTAATCTTAAGGGTTTCAGCATCTTTTTTAATTTTTTGTTCGGATACATTGTCCGGTCTGTAGTCAGACACGGCAGCTGCGCCGATAGCAATGTCGCAATCCACATAATACCTATGAACGGCAAGAAACATTTCCTGAGCAGATACAACCCTTACAATTTCTATAGACGAATTCTCTGCTGTTAATTGCGAAGGTCCTGAAATCAAAACAACTTCACCCCCAAGTTTAGCTGCTGCTTTGGCCAATTCAAATCCCATAAGACCTGATGAATGATTACCAATAAAGCGCACCGGGTCAATTGCTTCATATGTAGGTCCGGCTGTTATTAACACTTTTTTACCTTTTAATGGTAAGGTACCGGCAATGTGCTCCTGCATAAACTGAACAATATCTTCCGGTTCCGACATACGCCCTTTACCAAATAACCCGCTTGCCAATTCGCCTTCCCCGGCAGGAATCATAATGTTGCCAAAAGTCTGTAATTTTTTAAGGCTGGCCTTTGTTGCCGGGTGCTTATACATATCAAGATCCATCGCCGGAGCAAAGAATACCTCGCATTTAGCTGAGAAATAGGTAGCCAGTAATAGGTTATCACAAGTGCCATTCGCCATTTTACTAAGCGTATTGGCAGTAGCCGGGGCAATAAGCATGATATCTGCCCATAGGCCAAGTTCAACATGGTTGTTCCAGTCTACACTCCCCTCTTCTTCCTCTATAAAACTGGTAAGCACAGGATTTTTGGACAAAGTAGCCAAGGTAAGAGGAGTAACAAAAGAAAGAGCGCTTTCAGTTAAGATAACCTTAACTTCGGCGCCTGCTTTAATTAATAATCTAACCAGAAAGGTGGTTTTGTAAGCAGCGATACCTCCGGTAATACCTAAAAGGATTTTTTTGCCGCTTAACATATTACTGCTGGTCTTTCTCCGTATTCCTGTAGTATATTTTGTCTTCCAACCATTCCAGGACAGCTAAAGCATGTGGTTTGGGAAGTTTTTCATAAAACTTTGAAACTTCAATTTGCTCCTTATTTTCAAATACTTCCTCCAGGCTATCACTATAAGTGGCAAATTCTTCAAGTTTTTCCAATAGTTCCTTTTTAATCTCAGAATTAATCTGGATTGCTCTTTTGGCTGTTACAGATATAGCTTCATAAATGTTATCTGTCTTATCATCAAACTCATTTCTATTGATGGTCACGGTAGAAACCGGGGCTTTGGAATTCTTCAAATCGTTCATATTCATTTTGAAAGGTTTTCTTGTTCGGAATAATCGTTTAATTGTTCATCTACTTTTTCTATCAAATCATTGGCCACTTCGGCATATTTGCTTTCAGGAAAGTATTTAAACAAATTGTTGTAAGCTGCTTTTGCATTCTCGAGTCGCTCTTTTCTACGATTCTCTGTACTATTTAAGGCCAAATTTGTAGTTGCTTCAATTTTGAGATAAAGTGCATCCTCGCGATAAATTGAACCGGGGTTATCTGAAATAAAATTATCCAGGGCCGCAATTGCAGAAACACTATAATCTAAAATATAAGACTTACCTAGTTTTGTAAATTGCTTGGCTACTTCAAACTCCTTGCGCTCTTTCTTAGTTCTTAACTCCTTGGCCATTATATTAGCCTCTGCAAAATACTCAGATTCCGGGTAAAGATTTATAAATAACTGTAATTTGGTAAGCGCCTTGTCTGTATCAGTCTGGTCTACGGAATATCTTGGTGAAAGCATATAATAGCTTTTTGCCCCAAGAAAAGCAGCTTCAGAGGCCTTATCACTTTTAGGGTATGACTTTAAAAAACGTTCAAACTGATACCCCGCAAAATTATAATCCTCTATTTCAAAGTAACTATTTGCAAAGAAGAACATTACCCGCTCTCCCTGTGGTTTTCCTACATATCCAGGAGCAATTTGCTCGAATAAGCGATTAGCCTTTTTAAATTCCCCCTCATTATAGAGTTTTTCGGCAAGTTCATATTTCGCCTTAGTATTAGGCTTTTTCAGTACCTTCTGGTATTCACCACATGAATTTAAGGCAACAACAATTAGGAGTAGGAAAGAAAAAAGTTTAGTTCTGAAAAACATTTTGCAAAATTAGGAATAATTGCTGGAATAAAAAACATTAATTCCGTACGAAGATAACACCTGAAAGATCAATAAAAAGGGATATAGAAGAAGTTTTAACCTAATTTTGGCATTTTCAATTCTAAAGTATTTGGGTAAATTAACGTAAAAGCCAAAATACTTACTAAAAACTACGCTTTGATTTTTGAAAAAGCTCTTAAAAATTCATCTATTTCAACTTTGAGTTTTGGTGAGGCTTCTACTAAAGGTAAACGGACAGCGGAGCCACATATTCCATGGGCATCCAAAACCGACTTTATACCTGCCGGATTTCCTTCTTTGAACATTAATTTCATTCCCTCCATCATTGAATTATGCAAGGCATATGCCTCCTTTTCTTGGCCTTCCAATCCCAGTTTTATCATCCTGGAAAATTCATTTGGCAAACCTTGACCCAAAACAGAAATAACACCTGCGCCACCTTCAGTAATGGTTGGCAAAGCCATAAAATCATCTCCTGATATTACCAAAAATTCTGAGGGTAAAATGCGTATTAGTCTTCTTATTTGGGTTATATCTCCTGAAGCTTCCTTTATTCCAACAATATTGGTACAATCCTGTGCAAGTCTCAGCACTGTTTCGGGTTCAATATTGCTTCCTGTTCTGCCAGGGACATTGTATAATATAAGAGGCTTATCAGAGGCTTCGGCTAAAGTTTTATAATGGCGGTATATTCCCTCCTGCGTGGGTTTATTGTAATAGGGGGATACGGATAAGACCGCCTCAAAATCCTCAAGACTGGTCTGTTTTAATTCTTCGGCTAAAAGCCTGGTATTGTTACCGCCTATGCCAATAACAAGAGGAAGTCTTCCGGCATTTTCTTGCACTACAACATCAATAACCAACTGTTTTTCAGAACTTGATAGCGTTACAGATTCTCCGGTAGTGCCTAAAATGACAAGATAATCGACATTTCCGTTAACGCAATAGTTTACAATGCGCCTTAAGGCCGCAATGTCAATTGATAAATCCTGGTTGAAAGGAGTTATCAATGCAACTCCGGTTCCTAGTAAATTTTTCATAATTATTTACTTCAAGCATCAATTTCACCCAGGACTTTAAGATATTTTTTAAGTTCTTTCTTAAAAGTATTAAAGTCCGAAAGTGATGTCTCTAATATAAGATCATTATGCCTTTCGTCTATCTCCGCAAAGCCTACATTTATTCTTGCTCTTGTCTTTACGGTCATTAGCTGAAGCATTAAATTTTCTTCATTGTAATAATTCACCAACATATCATATTCCCTGCTTAAAAACTCCAAAGCGTAACTATTTTCTATGTCCCCTTTCCAGCCAAGGTCCTTGTCTGAAAAAACAGGGGTTGCATAAGGTGAATTCTTATCGTAATAATTTTTATAACCGATAATTTTAATGGCATTGGGCCTTAATTTAAAGTCTTCTACAAATTCGTAAAATAATTCAGCCTTATCAAATTTATCCAGGTCCACAATGATTGCAATTGAGGTAATACCCTTTTTTCGTACCACTTCCTCAGAAGGATTTTCAATTTGTTCCTCTAAATATTTTAAGCCAGATTTGTATTTAAATTTATCTTTAAGTGCCTTTAAAAACATTTACTTTTGCATTTAAGCAAATGTAATTAATATCCATGCAACTATTATGCTAAGATAATAAGGATAATGATTTTAAAAATACAACATTTTGTTATTTTTGTAACAATTACAAGTATTTGTGCGTGCAAAGAGACTCCGAAACAGCTTAGCAGCATCTCCGGCCAGCAGATCCCTATTACGGATTCCATTTATGTTGCAGATTCCATAGACCTATTTATTGCACCTTACAGAAATCGCATAAATGAGGTTCTGGATAGCACATTGGCATATGCCCCCAGGCAAATCACCAAGAAAGATGGCAAATACAATACTTCGGCGGGAAATTTAATGGCTGATATTATACTTAGTGAAGCAAACCCCATATTTAAATCCAGAACCGGCCAGGAAATAGATTTTGTGGTTTCAAATCACGGTGGAATTCGAAGTATAATCTCCGAAGGTAAAATAAATGCAAGAACGGCCTATGAAGTAATGCCATTTGATAATTCAATAGTGGTTGTTGCCCTTAAAGGAAAGGAGGTCAGGGATTTGGTTTCCTTCCTGATAAACGCAAAAAATCCGCATCTTATAGCCGGCATACAGATCATTTTGAATAAAAATGAAACCCTTAAAGATGTGAATATTAATGGGTTACCTTTTGATGAAAATAGAACCTATAATGTAGCTACTTCCAATTATTTAGCGGATGGTGGTAGTAATATGGGTTTTTTTAAGGATAGTCTAAACACCTTTGACTTAAATTATTTGATCAGGAATGCGATGATTGATTATTTTAAAAAAGTAGATACCCTTACCGCAGTAGTGGATGATCGCTTTATTATAATTAAATAGAAATGAAAAGACGCGACTTTGTAACAAATTCGATTGCCGGAGGTGCTTACGTAGGCATGGGGGGTCTTGCATTAAATAGTTGTGATTTTCAGAATTCAAAACGCATTACTATTCTTCACACCAATGATGTTCACAGTCATTTAGATCCTTTTCCCAAAGAGCATAGTTTGTATGCTAACAGGGGTGGTGTTGCCAGAAGAGCCACATTAATTCAAATAATAAGAGAGGAAAATCCAAACACGTTATTATTAGATGCAGGAGATATTTTTCAGGGTACTCCCTATTTTAATTTTTACGGGGGAGAATTGGAATTTAAGTTGATGAGCATGCTTAAATATGATGCTGCAACAATTGGCAACCATGATTTTGACAATGGAATTGAAGGCCTTTTAGCCCAGTTGCCTTTTGCCAGGTTCAAATTGCTCTCGGCTAATTATGATTTTACGAATACGGTAATGAA
>CP070778.1:266422-290461 GCA_020346245.1 Flavobacteriaceae bacterium
CTAAAACCATTATTACCAAAGGTTTTAGTCTCACCGATCATTTTAATCTTTCCTTGTATTTCCATTTAATTCACTATTTATTAGCAATACTTTCCATGCCGAAAGTATCATATTATTATCTAAGTATTCTCTTGTTTTTTTTAGTAGTTCTGTTGAATCTTTGTTTTGAACAATTGACCTGATTTGATCATTTGCGGCAATGAATTCTTCAATCTCAATATTGTCAGGGATCTTTTCAACATTTCCCAATAATCCCAGATCGTTACCGGTAAGCATTTTTAGTGATCTTATTTCTTTTGGTATACTATCAACCCCTATGCCAAGCCTGGAAAGGGGTTTTGGAACTTCAAACATCCCTTTATTAGCTCTGCTATACCAATTGCCACCCATCCTTGCAACCTGGTCGATCTTAACCTGGTCTATTAAGCCATTCTCATCTAAAATTGATTCGTAGAAGTGCATTTTAACAACTTCTGAAAAAACCAGATTTCCAGCTCCACCTTCTTCTCCCAGAGCTTCAACTTTGGTCACCTTACATTCAAACTGCACAGGAGATTCCGCAACTCTATAAGGTCTGACCAAATCAGAGTCTAACATGGTTAACCCGGCTTTTTTAAATTCATTTTCTTTTTCCCCATATTCTGTGCTAGTCAAGGACATTTGCTGTACGAGCTCGTAATTTACAACATTAATAACCACCTCCTTAACTTTAAGCACATTATCCAGCGTATGTTTCGTAGTATTGTTACGCACTCTTCTTGCCGGTGAGAAAATCAAAATAGGCGGATTTGCGCTAAAAACATTAAAAAAACTAAAGGGCGACAGGTTTGGAATGCCTTGTTCGTCTATAGTGCTTGCAAAGGCAATTGGCCTGGGCCCAACAGCACCTAAAAGATAGGCGTGTAACTTACCTGTGGCAATCTCAGAAGGTGTAAGGGATATTGCTTTTTGCATCAATACAAAGGTATATAAATTGTGTCCCATTTAAAACTTTAACTCACTTGCAGAACACAACATTTTAGGTCAATTTCAGTTATCTTTATTGTGCATTAAACACTAGCATGAATTTTAATTCCCAAAAGAAGACCTCTAATCTATTTTTATTAATAGCAGCTTTTGTTATTGTAAGTCTTATCCTTTGGAATACAAACAGTTTTTTTAAGAAATTCAAGGAAGAAGAGCGGCATAAAATGGAGATTTGGGCTACAGCCCAGTCTGAATTATTACAGTCTTCAGAGGATAGAGATCTGGGAAATTTACACGTTAAAATCTTTCAAAAGAATACCTCAACCCCAATGATTCTGGTAAATATGGATGGATCCATAAGAACCAACAATATGCCTGAAGAATTAGTTGCTGACACCATTTATTTAAAGAAAAAAATAAGGAAGTTTACGTCGGAAAACACACCTATTACCATTGATTATAATGATGAGCAATTAGCCACACTGTATTACGGTAATTCAGAAGTATTGAATAAACTAAAATATTACCCAATTGCACTATTGTTAATTATATTTTTGTTTGCGGCGGTTATCTTCTTTTTCTTTAAAACCAATAAGGCTTCTGAGCAAAACAAACTTTGGGCCGGAATGGCCAAAGAAACTGCCCATCAGATTGGTACACCTCTGACTTCACTTCTTGGCTGGAATGAACTATTAAAAAGTGAACAAATTAACCCGGATATTACTAAGGAAATTGAGAAAGACATTGGCAGACTGCAGAATATTACAGACCGTTTTTCCAAAATAGGCTCCCTTCCCAAACTTGAAGAACACGACATTGTTAAAGAAACCAGAAGTGCTTTTGAATATCTAAAGCTCAGAAGTTCCAAACTTATTCACTTTAGTTTTAATTCCCAGGTTGAACGACTTCCAATTCTTTTAAATAGCTCATTATACAATTGGACCATTGAGAATTTAGTTAAAAATGGTATTGACGCCATGAAGGGCAAGGGCAACATTGCAATTGAAATAATTCCCGAAGGGAAATACGTTAATATTTTAATTTCAGACACCGGACATGGCATCGCGAAGGGAGACTTTAATTCTATTTTTAATCCGGGTTTCACGTCAAAAAAACGCGGCTGGGGTTTAGGGTTGTCACTCGTTAAAAGAATAATTGAAGAGTACCATAAAGGAAAGATTAAAGTTCTTTCTTCGAGCAAGCAGGGCACCATAATGCAAATATCATTAAAAACGGACAAAAAATAGATGGTCAAAGAAAAGTTAGTTATACTGAAAGAAGCAGAAATTACGAATAATTGCCCTGAATGTTTTAACCAGGATATGAAACTTACGTTTTATCAGAAACACTTATTTCGAAGGCTTTATCATAAGACAACTACATCAATTACTCATCAAATTAAATGTAATAAGTGCAAAAAAATTATTTACCCTGTAAATTGGACCGAAGATATTGAACGTGTTTTTGAATATTACCAAAAAATGATCAATCCGGAAAAAGCGAGGATAAAATTCACGGCTTTGTTTTATGTTCTAATACTATTACCCTTCCTTATTGCCGGTATAGTATACTACTTGTACCAAAGTGGCATTATTTCAATTTAGACCGGATCTTTAATGCAATCTCCTCAAATTCCTCCGTCGATAATTCAATTTTCTTTGTAAAAGTTGCATCTGCTATATTATTTAAGGGAATAAGGTGTACATGAACATGTGGCACTTCCAATCCTATTACCATAATCCCTACTCTATTGCAGTCTACTGCCAATTCAATAGCCTTACCCACTTTTCTGGAAAATGCCATTAATCCCAGATAGTCGGGTTCATTCAAATCCAATATTTTATCTACTTCTTTCTTTGGTACGCAAAGGGTATGACCTAAGGCATTTGGATTAATGTCCAGGAAGGCAAAATAATTATCGTCTTCAGCGATTTTGTAAGATGGTATTTCGCCTTTTATTATTTTAGTAAAAATGCTCCCCACGACGAATTAATATTTAGATAGAATTCCTTATACTTTTGAATGGACTAAATATAAACAGTTTTTTAATTCCTGCTTATTTCAAGAATATCAAATTTTAGAGTCCCGTTAGGTACTGTTATTTCAGCAACATCCCCCACTTCTTTGCCAAGCAATCCTTTGCCAATAGGCGAAGTGACAGAAATTTTTCCCGCCTTTAAATCGGCTTCGCTCTCAGCCACGAGCGTATAGCTAAGTACCATCCCATTTTGCTGGTTTTTAAGTTTTACAGTCGATAACACCAGCACTTTCGATGTATCTAATTGAGTTTCATCAATTAACCTTGCATTGGACAGGGTTTCTTCCAGTTTAGATATCTTTAGCTCTAATAATCCCTGTGCTTCCTTAGCAGCATCATACTCAGCGTTTTCAGATAAATCACCTTTATCCCTTGCATCAGCGATTGCCTGTGAGGATTTGGGTCTTTCAACATCCCTGAGGTAATTTAATTCCTCTTTCAATTTTTTTAATCCTTCGGCAGTGTAATAAGACACAGTACTCATAACTTCATAATTTATTGAACATAAAAAATTGCTCAAAATCATTAAACAATAAATCCTACGAAAACGCAGGATTAGTTTAAACAATCATTTCGATGTAACTAATTTAAGGTAAAGACATTAGGTAGGGTTTTTCATCAAAACGAAGTTTAACTTATAAGAAAATCCCCTTTTTTAAAGAGGATTTAACGCAAAGATACATATTTTTTGCTCAATTTTGTTTAACGTATCTGAATTGAATCCTATTAGTCTATGAAAAGATTACCGATCTGGCTGGTATTTATTTTACTGCTGGCATGCAGCAAAGATGAAGGAAATCGCAATCCCTA
This sequence comes from Flavobacteriaceae bacterium, assembly GCA_020346245.1. GTDB lineage: Bacteria > Bacteroidota > Bacteroidia > Flavobacteriales > Flavobacteriaceae > Eudoraea. The sequence goes on from CP070778.1 coordinate 270,237, forward strand.
TTTATTGGAGGTTGGATTCAGATTTGAAGTAAATCTTAATTTACCTTTATATAGTCCTTTGACCAACACGGGCAATGCCATTTATATAGGAAACCAGGGTGTGGGAATAAGAGGTGTTTTTGTTATCAATAAAGGTTTTGATGATTTTTTTGCCTGGGAGGCAAGTTGTCCAAATCATGCCCCAAATGCATGCTCTACAATGGATCTTAATGGTCAAACTGTAGTTTGTTCATGTGAGGATTTTGAATATAGCCTGTTCACCGGGCAGCAATTAAACAGACCCGATGACGGCGAACGTTATTATGACCTTTTGTTTTACAATACTTCATTTAATGGAACCTCTATTGTAATTTCCAATTGAGGATAAGTTCTCCTAATTTATTACCAGATTAACCTTAGAAGTTGAATGTTGCTCCCGCCAGGAAATTTATGCCTGCTTGCGGGTAATACCCTGCACCTTCAATAGTGGTGGTGGTTCCCGGACTGGAAAAGTCGTCATCAAAAGTAAAAAAGTAACCATTGGATACAAATTTTGCATCAAAAATATTATTAATCAGTCCCGAGAGTACAATACTTTTTACGAACGAGTTTGTTTTGATAGTGTATTGTATATTAAAATCTGTTTGCGAATAGTCTTCAAGAACAGAGCCTTCTGCATCAATATTTGCCATATATTGTTTTCCAACATATTTTGTTAGCAATGACATTTGAAATTGTTCATTTGGTAAATAAGTAAATATATTACCTATCACTATTTCAGGTGAGTAGGCAATGTTGGTATTCCCTAAATCTTGTAACTCACCATCTCTCTGAAAAACAAAATCAATATTTTTATTTGAACTGAGGGCTATATTTGGCCGTAATTTAAAGTGCTTACCGATATCCATATTTACGTCTACCTCAAGACCCAGGCGGTAACTGTCGCCTACATTTGCCCTTAGAGGAGCTCCAACATCATTCAGTTCTCCTGTAAGCACCAACTGATCTTTATATCTCATATAATATACATTGGTACTCACCTGAAAAGAAGGTGAAACATACCTCCAACCCAGTTCAAGGTCATTTAGTCTCTCTGGTTTAGGATTGCCATTCTCATAATCATTTCTGTTAGGCTCACGATTGGCTACAGCATAGGAGAGATACAGATTATTTTTACTATTAAGATCATATGTAACCCCAAGTTTAGGGTTAAAGAAATTAAACGTATCGTCTACAATACCGGTATCTTCACCATTTGCCATGTAGCTAACAGTTCTAAATTGTAAATCTCCAAAAAGTCTCCACTTTTCAGAAATCTCATAGTTTGTTTTTCCAAACATATTAAAATCCGTTTTTTTGGAATCATCATCATAATATCTATCCCTAATCATGCTATTACCCGCAAACCGAGCCCAGATTACTTCACCAAAATGATCCCCTTTATAGGAATTCCACCCGCCTCCAATGATCAGGTTTACTTTGTCTTTCTCATATTTAGCTGAAAATACAGTTCCGTAAAAATCATTGTCCAGCCAGCGGCGTCGGACTAAGTCTGTAGTATCTACCAATTCTCCGTTTACGAAGATTGGAGAGAATCCGTATGTTGCGAAATCATCATCTTCTCTGAATTGTTCAAAGTATCCACGTCCATAGGTATAATGAAATGCAATATTGGTACTCCACATAGGAGAAATTGTTTCATTCCAAAGTAGTTGAAAATGATCTTGTTTATAATTATCCTCTTCCCTGTCATAAAACTGTATGTCACCATTTTCATCGGTATATATCCCCGCCGGGTTAAATGTTCTATTGGTGGCTAGCATTTCTGCATCAATGCCAAACCACGATTGGTAAGTAACTTCGTGCCCTCCAAAAAGGAGCGCTTTTATTAACGTATTGTCATCAAGATAGGAACCTTGTAAAAAATAGGAATCGAGTTCAGAAGAAGCTCTGTCAATATAGCCATCAGATGTAATTCTCGATAATCTCCCTGAAATTTCAATATGATCATTTAACAATCCGGTGCTAAACTTAATGTTGTTGCGCAGGGTATTGAAGCTGCCATAGGAGGAGGAAATATGTCCATATGCTTCGGATGATGTAGCATCTGTCAAAATATTTAAACTGGCTCCAAAAGCCCCTGCTCCGTTTGTTGACGTCCCAACCCCTCGCTGTAATTGCAGGTTTTCAGTGGAAGAGGCAAAATCTGGTAAATTTACCCAAAACGTCCCGTGCGATTCAGAATCGTTATATGGTATTCCGTTAATAGTCACATTAACCCGGGTAGCATCGCTTCCTCTGACGCGAATCCCGGTATAACCTACCCCTGCTCCGGCATCTGAAGTTGTTACTACTGCAGGTAAAAAGTTCATAAGAATAGGAATATCCTGTCCCAGATTCCTTGGCGCTATTTCTTCCTTTATTAAGTTAGAAAAGGTTACAGGAATTTCTTGAGTAACCCGTATGGCAGAAACAAAAACCTCATCCAGTACAATTTTTTCAAGGGCAGTGGTATCAGATTCTTTTTGCTGGGCATACATATTTATTCCAATACAAGCTAAAAATAATAACGAAATAAAAGCCTTCATCCGTAGTTCAATTACACGAATAAAAGGGGTTCTATTCTAAATTTTATGATTTTGTCTATTCCTGAAGAAACAGGAAAATTCCAAATGGCGATTTTCGCCTCCCTTAGCAGCATTACCTGCCCAGGTTCCTTGGGTATAATCTCAGCTTATCCTGAAAGTATTGTAAAAATTGTATCAAACCAACACTATTTTACTGAATACTTTTTTTCAGGAGTTCGCACCCCTTTTGAGATGATTCAAAGTTACGATGGTAGTTTCATTTTTCATAATAAAACCCCATAAATTAAAAAGGGTCAAAACCGGAAAAAATCCTTTCCCTCTAAATAACCAATCTGCCCAAATTAAGTAACCTGATGTGTGGGCTTTAGAAGATCATTAACCGTTTTTACCGGATTAAATGTAAGTAAGGGAACTTCAACAAATATTGTATTCCAAAAGGCCATTGCACCATTCCAAAGGCCTGGTAATTCAAGAGCCTTAAGTTCTTTGCCGTCCTGTGTTTTTAGTGTAATAAAACCCTGTTTAGTATCAACAAAATTCAAAAGGTTATATTTCTCACCCCTAAAATTTCTAACTCCGCACACAATATCTACAGGATTAAAATGTGTTGAGTTTTTTAAAATAGTCATTTGGCCTTCATCTGAACTATCTATTTGTGCAGATTCTACGATTTGCAGAGAAATATGATCATGGGCATCCCTAATCCAAAAAGGACCACCACCCGGTTCTCCTTCATTCTTAACCATCCCGCAAACGCGAATGGGTCTGTTGATTTTATCTTTTAATATCTCCAATTGTTCTGAGATGCTAAAACTAGAAAAACTTTCTAAAAACCGAACATTCAGATCATTTTCTAAAAATGTTCTAATTTCATGTAACTGTTCCCCGGTAATATCATTTCTATCTAACTGATCGGCATAGGCAAATGCTTTTTGCTGTACTTCCAGAAGCAATCCGGCAAGTATTTTTTTGCTGATTGCAAGTTCAGCTTCGTGTTCGGGAATGACTACATTATCTATGTTTTTAATAAAAATAATATCCGCGTTTTGCTCATTTAAATTCTCTATAAGCGCTCCATGTCCTCCGGGTCTGAATAAAACTGACCCATCTTCCTTCTTAAAGGGCTTATTATCCAGGGTAACGGCTATAGTATCTGTAGAAGCTTTTTGGTATGAATACGTAACCTCAAATTCTGTTTTTGTTGCTTTTGACACCCTTGGCCCGGCTGTTTTAAATTCTTCATTAAAAAGGGTGTGGTGTTGTGCAGAAATGGTAAAATGCAATTTTGCTTTATTATTTACTGCGCCATATGCCGAAGCTTCCTTCAGATGCTCCTCAAATGGAGTAGCAGTAAATTTCCCGTAATTATGAAAGGGTAAAAGTCCTTTTGGATAAAAACCATAATTGAGACCATCTTCCCGCAACATTTCACTTACAAAAAGATATTTCAGGTCATTGCCAGAACCAGCTTTATTTTTTATTCGTTCTTGAACTACCTCATAAAAAGGAAATTTTTTTATTTGTTTGAAAAAGGTCCTTAGGTCCGTATCACTTAACCGCTCTATATAAGCATCTACACTTTCCTTGCTAGGATCGTAATGCTCCAGAAAATTAAAGAGAGATTTAAACATCCTGGATGCTGCGCCAGATGCCGGGACAAATTTTAGTACACTTAAAAGTACTTTTAGTTCATCGAACTTGCCAACCAATATTTTCTCACGCGCCTTAGTTAATTTTTTGATCCCATCCGAAACTATTGCGGCCTTTTCCAACCTTACAAAGGGTATCCCTTCCTTAAATATTTCTATCTGATCCAGAACCTTTTTTTTTGAGATTCCCTTTTCTTCTAGTTGTTTCATATCCATTGGTGAAAACTCAATCATTTGTCCAGTAATTTATCGATAGATTTAATAGCCCGTTTAAACCTTTTTTTGTTATCTCCACTTAAAATAACGAAATTCTTATTATACTTTTCCAATGTTTCTTTAAAATAAAGAAACATACGTTCACGCTGATTCGGTTTATCCCTCAGATCGTCTTTTTCCCATGGAATGTCTATTGAGGTAAGCAGGTAAAGGTCATATATATTTTGTAACGCGTATTTTTCCAAAACAGGATCGCAATAACCCAGGTAATATGCTTCAGAATATACTTTGGTCTCCAAAAGATCGGTATCGCAAATGAGAAGCTTATTTGCCTTTTTTGTCAAATAATTTTCTAAACGAATTTGACCTTCCGCTATAGGGATCAAATCCTGTGGCTCGCAGGTTTTTTCTTCTTTATCCCACTTTACCTGCAAATATTCACGAGCGTACTCCGGCACCCATTCTGTTTTGTAATGATCAGCTAGTTCCTGAGCTAAAGTTGTCTTTCCGGTAGACTCTGGTCCAAAAAGAACTACTTTAATAACGTTAGCGGGCTTTTGTTTAAGTTTTTCTTCCATGCCATATAGCCGTATATGGCAATTATGGTAAATAATAAATATTGAAGTGATGTGAAAATAAGTCCTTTATACAAATATAAAGGAACTGTTATTATATCACCAATTATCCAATAGGTCCAATTCTCGAGTTTCTTTTTGGCCATAAGCCACATTCCTACAAAGAAAATAGCAGTGGTGAGGGTATCTACATAGGCCGTCCAACTATTAAATTTATCAAATAAGGAATATACCAGAAAAACAAAAACAAGAGCAGCAACAAAGAGCAAAGCAGACCATTTTTTCTCCTGTCTGTTCGTTCTTGTAATAGGGATAAAATGGTCTGCATCTACTTTTCTTGTCCAGAAATACCAACCAATAATACTCATGGAAAAATAATAAGCGTTTATTAGCATATCGCCCAATAGCCCAAATACCCATAATATATAAACAAAAATACCCGTACTTATAATGCCGGTTGGAAATACAAGGATGTTCTCTCTTTTGGCATACCATACACTCAGAATTCCAAAGACAACACCTATCATTTCAAGAATGGCAATAAAAGTTGGGGTATCCTGGTATTGGGCAAAAACCCAATCAAAAATTTGGCTCATAATGGCTTCGGTCTGATTTTACGATTTTGATGTACATTAAACCATTTTCCATTAATTCCAACGCAAGTTTAATTTCTTTATTAAGCAGATTCATTATACCATCATAATCTCCATAAATCTGTGTACTTAAAGGGTTCTCACGAATAGCAAACCCCGAATCCCGTAGTCTTTTGATAAAATTTATAATTAATTCTTCATAATTATCCTGAAGAGGGGTTAATGTCATTTCAACAGATATATCCATAGTTTGGAATTTAAGTTTGAGCCTGATTTAATATAAAGCCTATTTTTTTATTGCGTAAACACAGGTAAATCCTTCAAATTCCAGGAAAGAAATATCATAACTGGTCAAGGAACCTTCATACTTTATAAGTCCTGTGGTAGAACTATCAGACTTTACAAAATCATGAATATATATATGATTCATAAAGCTTAGTCCATGCGTGGCATATATTTTATAGAGAGATTCTTTTGCACCCCAAATAATGGTGAGTTTTTTAACCAATTCTATCGAACTTTCAATATCTGTATAATCTTCCATTGGGGTGAACTTGTGACCAATAATGGCTATTTTGTCGCGTTGCTTTTCAATATCAATGCCAACCTCATCTTCCTTACTTATAATTATTCCCGTAAATTGATATGAATGGGTAATGGAGATATTTTTTCCATCTTTTAAATGTGGCTTACCAGCTTCGTCATAAAACAGATCGTGGTCAACATAGCCAGCAAGTCCCATTAAATGCCTGATACTTAAAAACGCCCTCCTGTGCAATTCAGATTTCATGCCTTCCATCCTTAGCTGACATGGATTAGTGAGTTGAATATTCAAAGAAAGTTCCTTTTCGGATTCAGTAACCTTCCAAATGTATACCTTAATTTTAGGGTTAACTGTTATAGTTTTGTAAAGAGGCATATAATTTATTAAGTTATCATTACCTTTGCATCCTGAAATTCTTACGGAATTTCTGTTAGGCGAATGTAAAAAATAAAAAAGATATGCAAACCAAGACTGTTCCATACGTACCATTTAAGGTCAAAGATATTTCGTTGGCAGAATGGGGAAGAAAAGAAATAAAATTAGCTGAAGCAGAGATGCCAGGACTAATGGCATTACGCGAAGAATATAAAAAAGAACAACCCCTCAAGGGTGCACGTATTGCCGGTTGTCTGCACATGACAATTCAAACTGCCGTATTGATAGAAACGCTTATTGCTCTGGGCGCAGAGGTTACATGGAGTTCATGTAATATATTTTCCACTCAGGATCATGCTGCAGCTGCTATAGCAGCTGCCGGAATACCTGTTTATGCATGGAAAGGCATGAACGAGGAGGAATTTGATTGGTGTATAGAACAAACCTTATTTTTTGGTAAAGAACGAAAACCCCTTAATATGATCCTTGATGACGGGGGCGATCTTACCAATATGGTACTGGATCAATTTCCAGAACTAACATCGGAAATAAAAGGTCTTTCAGAAGAAACAACAACCGGAGTTCACAGATTATACGAGCGTTTTAAAAATGGGGTATTGCCTATGCCGGCCATTAATGTGAATGACTCGGTAACAAAATCAAAATTTGACAATAAATACGGTTGTAAAGAAAGTGCTGTTGATGCTATTCGCAGGGCTACTGATACTATGCTGGCAGGAAAACGTGTGGTAGTTGCGGGTTATGGTGATGTTGGAAAAGGTACTGCAGCTTCCTTCAGAGGGGCCGGAGCAATTGTAACAGTTACAGAGATAGATCCTATCTGCGCACTACAGGCCTGTATGGACGGGTATGAGGTAAAAACACTGGATAATGTAGTTGGGAATGCAGATGTTGTGATTACTGCTACCGGAAATAAAGATATAATTCGGGAAGAACATTTTAGAGCTATGCGCGATAAGGTTATTGTCTGTAATATAGGACATTTCGATAACGAGATAGATATGGCCTGGCTAAATGATACTTATGGTAATACCAAGGATGAAATTAAACCCCAGGTAGATAAATATACTATTGATGGGAAGGACATCATAGTTCTTGCTGAAGGCCGATTGGTGAATTTAGGATGTGCCACAGGTCATCCAAGTTTTGTTATGAGCAATTCTTTTACGAACCAAACACTCGCTCAAATAGAACTTTGGAACAATAGTGACAACTATGAAAATAAAGTATATATGCTACCTAAGCATTTAGATGAAAAAGTTGCTAAACTGCATCTATCACGTCTGGGCGCTGAACTAACAGAATTACGTAAAGATCAGGCAAGCTATATTGGTGTGGAAGTTCAAGGGCCATATAAGCCAGATTATTACAGGTATTAGGAATAAAATTTATTCCAGAGAAACAAAAAACCCATTATGAAAACATAATGGGTTTTTATTTTGAGTTATTCAATTGAGTATTATGCCTCAAAAGGCTCCACAGAAACATAAGACTTTCCGCCTGCTTTCTTTTGAAACTTAACTAGTCCGTCTACCTTAGCGTGTAAGGTATGATCTTTACCTGCATAAACATTATTGCCAGGGTAGTGCTTGGTTCCACGTTGCCTTACAATAATATTTCCTGCAATAGCAGCTTGTCCTCCGAAAATCTTAACCCCTAAGCGTTTCGATTCTGATTCTCTACCGTTTTTAGAACTACCTACACCTTTTTTATGTGCCATGATATTATTTTTTATACCTAGCCGGAGCCGGTATTAGTTATTATTTTATTTATTCAATGCCTCAATAAGATCGGCCTTTTTCATTGAAGAAATACCTGTTATTCCTTTAGCTTTAGCCATTTCCTTTAATTCTGCAACCGTTTTTTTGCTCAAGTCAATTGCCTCTTTAGCTGCTGGTGTTGCTTTGGTTTTTTCAACCTTAGCCTTAGGAGCTTTAGCTTTTGGAGCCGTCTTTTTAACCGGTGTTTCCTTTACAGGAGTTTCTTTTTTAGTTTCAGCCTTGGCCTTCACTTTTTTAGCTCCCTTGGCTGTAATACCTTCGATTACCAGTTCCGTCAAATACTGGCGATGCCCATTCTTCTTTCGATAACCTTTACGTCTTTTCTTTTTAAAGACAATAACTTTGTCACCTTTAAGGTGTTTAACGACTTTAGCCTCTACTGCGGCTCCGTCTATAGCTGGGGCGCCAATTGTAATGTTTTTACCATCTTCCAATAAAAGAACATTATGAAAAGAAACTTTCTTTCCTTCTTCTTCCTGCAAGCGGTGAACATACACCTTTTGGTCTTTCGCAACTTTAAATTGCTGCCCTGCTATTTCTACAATTGCATACATAGCGTAAAATTAAATAATTTTTATTTCCCTTTAAAAGCGCTTTTTAGCATATTAAATACCTAAGGCACCCTAAAGGCGGGTGCAAATATACTGCTAAATTGGGAAATCACAAGAGTTTTTTTCGTTCTAAACAGATTTTTTCTTGAGGTTCTTTGGAGTTTTGAACAGCTGCATAAAAGTTAGTGTCAATACGAGTGTAGTAGCAAAACCCATAATTGCAACAGTGAAGAATACGATTCCTTCAAAATTTTTGAAATTATTAAACCAGCTGGTTGAAAGTTCTTTCAGGAATTCTGTGTTAATTTCAGTGGAATAGAACGCAAAAAAGAAGGTAAAAATAAGCGTAGCTACAACACCAGTTACCATCCCCGCTTTAAATCCTACCCCATAGTTGAAGTTATATTTTTCCTGAAGTCTAAAATATTTTATAGCCTCATAAATCCCAAAACCGGTAATCACCCCATTAAAAAGACTAAAAAATACATTGGTATGAAAACCAAACAGCGATAAAACCAAAAAATATGCAATTAAACTCCCACTAGTGGCTATACCAAAACGTATGGGAAGGGCAATTCTTTTCATCTTTTTATTTTTCGCACTTACGTGCTTTAAAATAAGGATAATTGTTCAATTATCATATAAAATCTTGTTAAAGGAGCAGAGTTTTCATTCACATAGACATGAAAAAATTATATTGCAGCTCTTTAAATTCATTTAATCAGGCAAACAAATCAATCTTTTAAATAAATTTTTATGCAAAGGAAATTTTATACAACTTTAGTTGCTTTTATGGCTTTTTTTGCAATCAACGCACAAGAAGTCATATACCAGGAATATGATCTGGATAATGGGCTTCATGTTATATTGCATCAGGACAACAAGGCACCTGTAGTAACAACTGCAGTGATGTACCATGTGGGAGGAAAAGACCGCACTGAAGGCCGCACGGGATTTGCTCATTTCTTTGAGCATCTTCTTTTTGAGGGTACAGAAAATATTGAGACAGGCACTTGGCGGGAAATTGTTTCCTCAAGAGGTGGTACTTTTAATGCTAATACCTCACAGGATAGAACCTTTTATTATGTGAATTTACCTTCAAACAATTTGCGATTGGGTTTGTGGATGGAATCGGAACGAATGTTACATCCAATTATAGACCAAAAGGGGGTAGATACTCAACAAGAGGTTGTTAAGGAAGAAAAAAGGCTTAGAGTTGATAATTCGCCATATGGACAATTAACAACAGTTTTAGGAAAAAGTCTTTTTAAAGTACATCCTTACAAAGATCCAAATATAGGCTATATGGAAGATCTGGATGCTGCTACCCTGGAAGATGTTATAGCTTACAACAAGAAGTACTATGTCCCCAATAATGCAGTATTAGTTGTTGCCGGCGATATAGACATCCCTGAAACCAAGAAGATGGTTTCAGACTATTTTGCTGAAATCCCAAGAGGCGAAGATGTGGTGAGAAATTATTCAAAAGAAACACCCATAGCAGTAGAAGAGGTAGTTACTGCCTATGATCCGAATATTCAAATACCATTGGCAGGTATAGCCTATAGAATTCCGGGATTTAGGGATAGGGATGCCAATGTCCTTAACATGATTTCTACCTATTTAAGCGATGGTAAGAGTTCCAAACTCTACAAAAAAATAGTTGATGAGCAAAAACAGGGACTTCAGGTAGGGGCCATAAATCTTGAACAGGAGGATTATGGAATGTATTTGGTCTATGCGCTGCCCGTTGGTGAAACTTCAATAGATGTGCTCGTTTCAGAAATGGAAGAAGAAATCTCAAAAGTACGTTCAGAATTGATTTCTGAAAACGATTATCAAAAATTACAGAATAAATTTGAAAATAATTTTGTGAACTCAAATTCAAGTATAGAAGGTATAACAAACTCTTTGGCAAGGAATTACCTACTCTACGGCGACACCGAATTAATAAACAAAGAAATTGATATTTACCGTTCTATCACAAGAGAAGAAATACAGGCAGTGGCCAGGAAATATTTGAATCCCAACCAAAGGGTCATCATAAATTATTTACCAAAAGAACCTATTGACAATTGAAAATATGAAAAAATTATATTTTACAATCGCTCTTGCATTAGCAGCAATAACCCTTAATGCTCAGGTAGACAGAAGCGTTATGCCCGAACCAGGGCCTGCCCCTGAGATTAATCTTAAGGATCCTCAACGCTTTGAACTTCCTAACGGTCTTAAAGTGTTGGTAGTTGAGAATCATAAACTACCCCGGGTTTCCATTCAGCTTGCAATAGACAATCCACCTGTTGCTGAAGGAAGTAAAGCCGGAGTTTCTATCCTCACCGGCAGTTTACTGGGAAATGGCAGTAAAACTATTTCCAAAGATGATTTTAACGAAGAAGTAGATTTCCTCGGCGCACGAATAAACTTCGGATTCCAAAGTGCTTTCGCCTCATCTCTATCTAAATATTTTCCAAGAATTTTAGAACTTATGGCAGATGCGGCCATAAATCCGAATTTTACACAGGAAGAATTTGACAAAGAAAAGGCCAAATTAATCACGGCGCTTAAATCTGAAGAAAAAGATGTTTCTGCAATTGCCGGTAGAGTTCGAAATGCCCTGGCATACGGCGTCAATCATCCCAATGGTGAATTTGCGACCGAAGAAACGGTAAACAATGTTACCCTGGCGGATGTTGAACGATTTTACAGAGAATTGTTTGTGCCTGCTAATGCCTACCTGGTAGTAATAGGGGATGTGAAGTTTGATGAGACAAAGGAATTAGTTTCCAAATATTTTGACGATTGGGTAAAAGCATCACCACCTTCATTAGGATACTCAGAACCATTGGATGTTCAGTATACTCAGGTCAACTTTGTGGATGTGCCTAATGCGGTACAATCCGAAGTAACCGTTGAAAATCTGGTTAACCTTAAAATGAAAGATGAAGATTACCTCTCGGCTAAGATTACAAACTTTATTTTAGGCGGGGCATCTGTTAGTCGCCTGGAACAGAAGTTAAGAGAAGACATGGCGTTTACTTACTATGCAAGATCTGGGCTTGGTGACAACAAATACGGGGTTTCTACATTTAAAGCATTTACTTCGGTAAGAAATACAGTTACTGACAGTGCAATTGTGGAATTATTAAGTGAAATAGACAAAATTATTGCAGACCCAATTTCTGAAGAGGAATTGGAAATTGCAAAATCGGTATATACAGGAAGTTTTGTATTGGCATTGGAAAAACCTTCAACAATAGCCAGATATGCTCTAAATATTGAAACAGAAGGCTTGCCCAATGATTTTTACAAGACGTATTTGGAACGAATAAATGCAATTACCGTTGAAGATGTTCAGAAAGCCGCTAAGAAATATTTCCAAATAAAAAATGCAAGAATAGTAGTGGCCGGTAAAGGAAGTGAAGTAATAGAAAGTCTGGAAAAAATTCCTTTTAATGGCAAAATGCTTCCAGTGAACTATTATGATAAATATGCCAATGCGGTAGAAAAACCAAATTATGACATTGTCATACCAGAAGGTGTTAATTCACAGAGTGTTCTGGATGCCTATTTTGAGGCTATCGGTGGTAAAGCTGAGGTGGACAAGATACAATCCTTAAAACTGGTTTACGAAGGATCCGCCATGGGGTCTACCATTAAAACTGAGGAAACAAGGACTGCTGACAAATATGTGCAAACTACCTTTATGAATGATGCCCCAATGATGGGTGTCATTGCCAAAGGAGATGAATTATTTATGAAACAGGGCGGCAATAAAGTTCCTTTACCGCCTGAAATGCAGCTGGATATGAAAGCTGCCATTGGCATTTTTCCTGAACAGGGAATTGCTTTAAGCAAAATAGCAAAACTTACTGGCACAGAAGAAGTAGACGGTAAAGTAGCATATAAAATTGAAGTCCCCGGGTCAACCGTTCAGACAACATATTTTTATGATGTGGAATCCGGGCTAAAAGTAAAGGAAGCAACTGTAATTACCATGAATGGCCAATCACAGAGTCAGGAAGTAAATTATAAGGACTATCAGGAAGTAGATGGGATTAAATTTCCTTCTATTAGAGTTAGTTCCATGGGCACCCAAATGATTGAGACCAAATTGTTAGAAGCAGTAATTAATGTGGAAGTGTCAGAAGAAGATTTTAACTAGAATTCTAACGCATTTTATTTTAATATAAGCACCTCAAATTAGAGGTGCTTTTTTATTGAATAAGGCCTCAGATTTCCCTAATTTTATAAATTCAAAAGCCGATTATTATGAAAAGTAAATATGCGATTTTGACTGCTCTGACTTTGGTGTTTATTCTTTCCTGTAAAGAAAAAAAGCAAACTGAAACCCTTACGCAAATGAAGGAAGTTATGGCTATCCATGACGAAGTGATGCCCAAAATGGGGACAATTGGAAAGCTTGTTGGCGAGCTAAAACCAAAGGTAGACTCTACAGAAACCGGGGTTGCATATGAGATGGCCATGAAAGATTTACAAGCCGCTCATGAATCAATGATGGATTGGATGAAAGGATTTGGAGATCGTTTTACTTCAGATGAAATCCTGAATGGTGGGGAACTTACGGAGGAAAAACAAATGTGGTTAAATGAGGAGGAGAAAAAGGTAATAGCTTTAAGAGAGCAGATCAATATGAGCATTGAAAATGCCGAAAAGTTGCTCAAATAGTTATTAAAAAGGCAATCGATTCAAATCTACATTACCTCCTGAAATAATGATCCCTATAGATTTTCCCTGGTAGTTTTCCTTTTCGCGTATTAAAGCTGAAAGAGCAACAGCACTAGAAGGTTCTGCAATAATCTTTAACCGTTCCCAGATAAGGCGCATAGCACTTACTATTTCATCTTCAGTGACACGTACAATATCGTGAACATATTTTTGGATTATTGGAAATGTATTGTCTCCTAAAACTGTTTTTAAACCATCGGCAATAGTGTTTGTGGTATAATTTGATTCAATCTTGCCACTATGGAATGAACGGTAGGCATCGTCTGCCTCAAAAGGCTCACCGCCAACAACTTTGCAGTTATCTCCGAAATAATGCGCAGACAATGCAGTGCCGGCTATTAACCCGCCCCCGCCTATAGGAGCAAATATATAGTCTAGTTTTGGATAATCCTCTAGCAATTCCATGGCAGCGGTTCCTTGTCCAATTATTACATTCATATTATTTGAAGGGTGAATAAAAGCAGCTCCTGTTTCCTGGGCAATTTTATTTGCTGCGGCAGTACGCGACTCAATTGTTGGGTCACATTCCACAATGTTACCCCCGTATTGGCTAACTGCTACCTTCTTCACCTTTGGCGCATTTGATGGCATAACTATATATGCCTTTACATCAAGACTTTGGGCTGCAAGGGAGAGTGCCTGTGCAAAATTTCCGGATGAATGCGTAACAACACCTTTGGATCTTTCTTCTTCTGATAATAACAGGATAGCATTAGTTGCCCCTCTCATTTTGTAGGCCCCCATTCGTTGAAAATTCTCGCATTTAAAGAACAATTTTGCCCCTGAAATGTCATTTAATAAGCGAGATGTTAACACAGGAGTGCGATGAATATATGGCTTTATCCTATTATTGCAGTCGAGAAGCTTATTTCTATACATCTATTGCAAATCTTACCTTAGCAGAAGCTAAGTTTAAAATTATTCATTCCAGCGAAGAGATTCCATTATTCTCCTTATATCTTTTTGCAAATAAATAGCGGCGGGATAAATAGAATCATAATTAGGTTTCGCTCTGAAGTAAAGAGACCCTGTCACAAAGTTACGTGTACTGTCTGTTACATAAAATTGTGCCTGTGATGCAGCATCCCCAGACACTTCATAGAACATGCCGTACACTCGGTCTTTTCTATTTATAAAGGGCTGTTCCGTAATGTTATCAGCCTTAACCACGTGTTCATAAGATAGTTTTTGAGCGTCTGTCAGCAATTCTTCCAGGTTACTTTTCACTTCTTTGTAGGTAATAAAAATAGAACCTTTCATTAAAGGATAATCCAGGGTGACAGAAAAATTTTTACCCTTTTTTACTTGTGCCTGTGAGTTATATTCAAATATAAATTTCTCTGAAACCAGTCTCTCCACAGACGACTCGGGATATTCTAAACGAAGCATGGCCTTTGGTTTCGGGAGGGCGTTGTCGCCGCATGAAACCAAAAAAAATATACTGAATATTAGAGTATACAAATATGATTTACTAATCATGGGGTAAGGTAACTTTAATTTGTTTTAATCGTTTCTTATCCAGACTCTCCACCAAAAACTGGTAATCCATATAAGACACTATTTCTCCCCTTTTAGGAAAACTTCCGGCTATCTCCAGGACAAACCCAGCTATCGTTTCAGATTCACCCTTTTGTGACTCAAAGTCTTCTTCATTTTTAATTTTTGTAACCTTGTAAAAGTCTTTCAAAGTTGTTTTACCTTCAAAAATATAAGTAAAGTCATCGAGTTTAGAATATATCAAATCTTCGTCATCAAATTCGTCAGATATATCCCCAACAATCTCCTCAATTACATCCTCAAGTGTAACAATACCTGAAGTTCCACCATACTCGTCAACAACAACCGCAAGATGATTTTTCTTATCCTGAAATTCTAACAGAAGATCATCAAGTTTTTTATTTTCAGGAACAAAATAGGGTTCTCTTATTAGCGTTAACCAATTAAAATTTTTTCTGTCTATATATGGCAGCAAATCCTTTACATAGAGTACTCCCAATACATTATCCATATTTTCCGAAAATACAGGGATTCTGGAATAGCCATGATTTTTTATTTCTTCTAAAACCTCTGTGAATTTCATGTCTTCGCTCAAAGCGAAAATATCTAATCGGGGCCTCATCACCTGTTTTGTGTCTGTGTTGCCGAAAGAAACTATTCCTTTTAAAATTTTTTGCTCTTCCTTAGTAGTGTCTCCTTCAGACGTAAGTTCAAGAGCTTGAGAAAGATGATCTACACTGAGGTTAGATTTTTGCTTTCCTAATCTGTTATACATAAATATAGTGGCAGAACGCATTGGAGAACTTAAAGGAGTAAACAGGAAATCGAGCATTTTTAAAGGGTATGCCATAAAAATGGAAAACTGAAATCTATTTCTATTTGCATAAATCTTAGGGAGTATTTCACCAAACATTAAAATTAAAAAAGTTGCTACCAATACTTCCAGTAAAAAACGAACGGATATTAAACCAAATAGCAGATAATTAATTTCTGAAAATAATAGGTCTCCAATAGAATTAAATAATAGTACTATCCCAATATTTATAGCATTATTAGCAATCAGGATTGTTGCAAGTAGTTTTTTAGGGTGATTTAATAGTTTAACAACTATTTTACCTCTTACCGTCTTCTTTTCTTCTATTCCATTTAAATCTGTTGGCGAGAGTCCAAAAAAAGCCACTTCTGCTCCTGAAACAAGGGCAGAGCAAATTAAAAGCACCAAAAGCATTACAATTTTTAATACAAAAGTGCTGTCAATTACCACAGGATTTAAAAATAAACTAAGGGGGTCAGGATCCAATAGTCAAAATTTACTTTAGGTTGTTTAGAATGGTAAATCATCATCCTGCTCCTGTTCATTGACAGGTTGTACTTCTTTGGGAGTGTTCGGTTGCGAAGTTCCCGATGATGGCTGAGTCCTTGTGGTATTACCGGTATCATTAGCCATACTTTCCTTTTTGGTAGACAGAAAAGTGAAATCCTGAACATTAATCTCTGTAGTGTATCTGGTATTTCCATCTTCTCCCTGCCATTGTCTTGTTTTTAATCTTCCCTCGACATATATTTTATCTCCTTTAGTAAGGTATTTTTCGCATATTTCTGCAGCTTTATTGCGAACAACAATATTATGCCACTCCGTATTAGTCACCTTTTCACCGGTTTGCTTATTGGTATATGTTTCATTAGTAGCAATAGGGAATCTCCCAATACAGTTTCCTCCTTCAAAATAATGCATTTTTACTTCGTCTCCAAGATGCCCTATTAGCATCACCTTATTCAATGTTCCGCTCATAATATTTTAATTATATCAAAAGTACGAATTTTTGAGTGTTTTTATAAACTCTTCTATTAAAACAGGTACGGGGTATTTATCCAGCTCTTTGGCAGGTAATCCGTTCGGCAGTCGGTCTTTTGTTTTCACTATCCAAAATTTCGTATGCAAATGCTGATGAGACAATTTATGCACGATTATTTTATCTGATGACTGATATACCTGTTTGGGTTCCTGAAGGGTCAAAATTTCCGGCAATCTTTCTTTTACCTCATTAACATTAACCTCTTCCAGGGTTTCAAGTAGTGGGAATTCATACAAATTTTGCCAAATATCTTTTCCTGTTCTTTTTATAAGGTGTGTATTTCCATCATCATCCAGAACAACCAGATAATTAAAAAACCGCTTTCTTATATCCCCCTTTTTCAATTTTACCGGGTATTTCTCAATACTATTCGTCTGAAATGCCACACATTGTTCATTTAAGGGGCAAGAGATACAAAGAGGCTTTTTTGGCATGCACTGCATGGCGCCAAATTCCATAATGCCCTGATTATAGTCTCTTATGCACTCATGGCTTAAAACTTTTCGGGCCAAATCTTTAAAATAAGATATTCCTCTGGAGGCATTTATTGGGATATCAACACCAAAATACCTGGATAACACCCTATAGACATTTCCGTCTACAACCGGCTCTGGAAGATTAAAACTTATAGAGGCTATTGCACTTGCTGTATAATCCCCCACTCCTTTTAATTTCAGTAATTCTTCATAAGTATCAGGAAAGTGCCCATTGTATTCTTCCACTATTTTTTTCGCTGTAAAATGCAAGTTTCTGGCACGAGAATAGTATCCAAGTCCCTGCCATAGTTTTAAGACTTCTTCTTCTTTGGCACCTGCTAATTCGTAAACGGTTGGGAATTGTTTAATAAACTTAATATAATAAGGTGTTCCTTGTGCTACCCTTGTTTGCTGTAACATAATTTCAGATAACCATATGTTGTATGGGTCAGTTGTTGTGCGCCAGGGGAGTGACCTTTTGTTTTCAGAATACCAATGAAGAATTTTGTTTGAAAACGTCATCACTTAAATACTAAGGAACAAAAGTAAGAGTTTATATACTTAAAATTAGCTCATTAAGATGAAAGAATGAATTTAATTTATATATTTGCAAGCTTGAAAAACTTACAGAAATCTAAAATATTAAAATGACGAAAGCCGACATTGTATCGAGAATCTCAGAAAAACTGGGCATAGAAAAAGGAGACGTACAAGCAACTGTTGAAAGTTTTATGGAAGAAGTAAAATCTTCCTTAGAAAATGGAGATAATGTTTATCTCAGAGGTTTTGGCAGTTTTATTATCAAAACCAGGGCGGAAAAAACAGGTAGAAATATTTCTAAAAATACTACTATCAAAATACCAGCTCACAACATTCCGGCATTTAAACCTGCGAAGGTCTTTGTAGAAGGAGTAAAAAGCAACGTACAAGTAAAATAATAACAGCAACAAAAAGTATAGTTTCATGCCGAGTGGTAAAAAAAGAAAAAGACATAAGGTAGCTACCCATAAACGAAAAAAAAGAAGGAGAGCTAACCGCCACAAGAAGAAGTAGTTGTCTAACTACTTTTTCATTTTATACGTTCATTGACATAGAAATTCGAAAAAAGAATTTCAACGGGTTTATACAACCTGTGACAACTATTGTTTAATCCATTCGTCCTGTTACATATGCGACGAATATAAATTGAATCAGGTGAATAGAGAATTAATCGTAAGATCTAATTCTAATACCGTTGATTTTGCCTTATTAAATGATGGAAAACTCATAGAACTTCACAAAGATGAAGACGATAATAAATTCAATGTTGGCGATATTTTAATCGCTAAAGTCAGAAAACCGGTTACCGGTCTCAATGCTGCATTTGTTAATGTAGGTTACGAAAAGGATGCCTTTTTGCATTATCATGATCTCGGACCTCAATTATCCAGCATGCTGAAGTTTATTAAATTAGTTAGTACCGGGAAATTAAAAGATTTTTCCCTTAAAAATTTTCCATTCGAAAAAGATATTGATAAGCATGGCAGTATTAATAATGTAATCAAAGCCAATCAATCTCTTTTAGTGCAAATTGTTAAAGAACCCATTTCAACAAAAGGTCCCCGAATTAGTTCGGAACTTTCCATAGCCGGAAGATATTTGGTTATGGTTCCTTTTTCAGATCGTGTTTCCGTTTCTCAAAAAATAGGAAGCAATGAAGAGAAAGACAGACTTAAAAGGCTTGTAAAAAGCATAAAACCAAAGGGTTTTGGGGTAATTATAAGAACAGTTGCAGAAGGCAAAAAAGTAGCGGAATTAGATAAAGATCTTCAGAACTTGCTGAACAAGTGGACAGCAATGTGTAAGAAATTGTATAAAGCGCCGACACCTTCCAAAGTATTGATTGAGCTAAATAGAGCTTCTTCAATATTAAGAGATGTTTTTAATGATACCTTCAGCGGAATACATGTTGATGATGAGACGCTTTATGAACAGATTAAAGATTATGTGCAAGAGATTGCACCGAAAAAAGAATCCATAGTTAAGTTGTATAATTCTTCTGTGCCAATTTTTGAAAAATTTGGTATTGAAAGGCAGATCAAAACATCTTTTGGGCGCACAGCGTCCATGAGTAAGGGAGCCTATTTGGTAATAGAACATACCGAAGCACTTCATGTAATAGACGTGAATAGTGGTAATCGTTCGAACAAAGCAAAGAATCAGGAAGATACTGCTTTGGAAGTTAACTTATTGGCAGCCTCAGAAATTGCGAGGCAATTACGATTGCGAGATATGGGTGGTATCATTGTTGTTGATTTCATAGACATGGTAAAAGCCGATCACAGAAGAAAGCTTTTTAATCATCTAAGAGATGAGATGAAAGAAGACAGGGCCAAACATAAAATATTACCGCCCAGCAAGTTTGGTCTTATACAAATTACCAGGCAAAGAGTACGTCCCGAAGTTAATATTAAGACTACTGAGATAGATCCCAGTGGACAAGGCCAAGAAGTAGAGGCTCCTATTGTTTTAATAGAAAAAATGAATGTAGAGCTTGATAGAATAATGAAAGGACCCGCAAAAGATAAAGGTATTGTGTTAAATACACACCCTTTTATCGCAGCTTATTTGACCAAAGGATTCCCATCACATCGTTCCAAATGGTTTATGGAACATAAAAAATGGATAAAAATTCAACCAAGAGATGCCTATACATATCTCGAATACCATTTTAAAGATAACGATGGCAAAACCATTAGATAAAAAAAGCGACTTCCTAAACGGAGTCGCTTTTTTTTT
>CP070778.1:290561-310906 GCA_020346245.1 Flavobacteriaceae bacterium
GCGGGTTGTCCTGATAATCTGGGTGAAATAAGCGTAGTTCCACAAGGTGGTTATCTTCCTTATGATATTACTTTAACCCATAGCGGAGGTCAGCAATACACTACAAACGATGTAAATGCCCACGTATTTACAGGGCTGCCTTCTGGCAGCTATACTATCGAGGTGCTCGATGCGGAGGGTTGTATCTGGAATGGAGCTGCAAATGTTGCCCCAACACCCCCCATAGTAGCTAGTGGAGCAGGTACTGCTCCGGTCTGTTATGATAATCCAGATGGGACTATTGTTGTTACTGCCTCAGGTGGATCCGGTAGCTATAACTACTTTATCAATTATTACGATGAGACAGGTACTACTATAGAGTTTACCCCATCTATTCCACAGCTCAGTAACGAATTCAATTTCTTAGGGGAAGGGTATTACAGTGTTACTGTAGTAGATAATTTGGGTTGTGCGGATACAACGGGTATTATTCATCTCGATGGTCCTGACCAACTGCTTGCCGAACTTGAGCTTACCACAGCAATGACTTGTGTTGATGATGCTGTTGTAACTCTTACAGCCACCGGTGGCACAGCGCCTTATGAATACTTTAATCCGGACACCAGTGTCTGGGAGTCATTCAACAGTGGTTCGCAGCATGTTTACAACGTTTCGGAGGGAACACATTATGCGCAAATCAGAGATGTAAATAATTGTCAATACATTACTCAGGTTCCTGTTGTCATCAACCCGATTCCTGATGTTGACCTTATCATAGAGTATGCGAGTGCTTCTGTGAATTGTGCCGATGCCATGACCGCTTCTATCTATGCTTATGCTGTTGGAGGAATTGGAAACTACACCTTTGATCTGCTGCTTAACGGAAACCTGGTGACATCGTTAACCGATCCGCGAAATGTGGTGTTTGAAAATCTTTCACCTGGTAATTACACAGTAATAACTACAAGTGAGGGAGGCTGTAATCCGGATCAGGAAACTGTAATTATAGACAATCCTGAACCGCTGGTCTTTACATACGATGCTGAGAGCGTAAGCTGCAATGGTAATGAAGATGGCGCAATTACATTAATGCTGTCTGGTGGAGGTGGGGGCTATCAATATGCCATCTCGCCCAATCTTGATCAGTTTTTCGATGAAGATCCAGAGCAGGGGCTTCCGGCAGGGTATTATAGATTTGAAGATCTGGCACCTGGTATTTACACGGTAATTGTCCAGGACGCTAATGAGTGTTTCTATGTTGAAGATATTGAAATTATTGATCCTGAACCGCTTTCCATTATCGCTGGTGCCATAGAGCCTGTGGTTTGTTCCGGAGAAGCTAACGGGTCCATCACAATCTCCATTGAAGGAGGTACGGCGCCGTATAGAACTGCATTTAATTCGAATGCCATTGATGATTTTGTGGATCTGGGAGACAATCCGACTTTCGATGGATTAGCAGAAGGAACGTATGCCATATTTGTAAGAGATGCCAACGATTGCGAGGATGTGGTTATTCTGGAAGTGGATGGAGGTGTTAATCTCAATGCAATGGTAGAGCCTGTGTACGAGTGTGATGGGATTATTCCTGATAACTATCTGAATATCACTTTCGAGGATCCTTCGGTACTTGGCTCTGTAATGTATGCCCTTGATTCTACAGATCCTGCAGACCTGCAATTGAATCCCGATTTCAGAAATATTAGTCCGGGAATGCACTATGTAACCATTTCACATTCTAACGGTTGTATGCAAACGGTTGATTTTGAAATCATGGCATTCGAACCATTGACGCTCGTCCTGGAACAGCAGAATCTTAATGAGATAACAGCAATTGTCACAGGTGGTCTTGAAGATTATACCTTCTATTTCAATGATGACAACAATGGTACGGATAACACTTATTATATCACTATGACCGGCACGTACACAGTTACGGTAATAGATGAAAATGGGTGCGAGGTGTCTGCACAAATATTCATGGAGTTTATAGATATAGAAATCCCCAACTTCTTTACCCCTGACGGTGATGGTATGAATGATTACTGGATTCCTGATAACATTGAAGGCTATCCTGAAATACTAATAAAAATATATGATCGTTATGGTAGAGTAGTTGCTGAAGAAACTATTGTGCCAAACGGCTGGGATGGAAAATATCATGGCAACGAATTGCCTACAGGAGATTATTGGTATGTCATAAGGTTGAATGGCGAGCGTGATGAAAGAGAATTTGTCGGACATTTTACCTTATACAGATAAAACTTAACCTAATAGAATTATGCGCAAGAGATTGCTATGTTTAATACTGTTGTTATGTGCGTTTGCTTCGCATGCACAGGAGCTTACGCTTCCACAATTGTCGCAGTATTTAGCAGATAACCCCTTCGTAATATCACCAACCTATGCAGGAATAGGTGACTATATAAAAGTGCGGATCAATGGTCTGACCCAGTGGGTTGGAATTGAAGATGCTCCTGACACCCAGTCTTTGGCTGCCGATGGCAGGGTGGGTAACCGCTCCGGGGTAGGTATGATACTCTATAATGATAGCAATGGGGAAACCAAACAAAGAGGGGCGAGGTTGTCTTTTGCACATCACCTGACTTTGGACAGGTATGAAGACGAATTCCTTTCCTTTGGACTTTCCTATAATTTCAACCAGTTCAGGATAGATATTGAAAACTTTGACGGCCTGGACCCAAGCGTTACAGATGACCGCTCTACAACAAACCACAATTTCGATATAGGTGTGTTGTACAGAAAAAATAAGTTTTTTGTAAGCTTAAACGCTTCCAACATTCTGGATAAAGACTTAGAAAAGTTTAATCCCATAGCGGAGCCTAACCAATTGAGGAATTATTATCTCTATTCCGGTTATCGGTTCAGCAAGAAAAAGAGCAATTTTGAAATAGAGCCTTCGGTTTTCTTTCAATGGTTTGAAAGTGACGGGCGATCTGTAACGGATTTGAATGCAAAGTTCAGGTGGTACGATTTTGAAGATTACTACTATGCCGGTGTAACCTATCGTTTTCTGAATGACCAGGTGGGTAGCCCATTATATATTGCGCCATTAATAGGACTTAAAAAGAGTAATTTTTACTTCGGATACTCCTACCAGATCATATTAAATGAGATCCTCGGGTTCAGTACTGGTACGCATGTAATTACGATTGGAGTAGATCTTTTCCAGGGCATCAGCAATTGCAGGTGTACTTATTAAAAATTCTCAGGTCTTTGCGTTAAGTTTGTAAAAACTTAATAAAGGTGGGTAAAATAACAGTGCGCAATATTAGGGTATACGCCCATCACGGTTGCTTAAAAGAAGAAAGTATTATTGGCAGTGACTACCTGGTAACTGTTGAAGTCTTCGCAGACCTTCAAAAAGCAAGTGTTTCAGATAATTTAGCAGATACTGTAGATTATGTATTTATCAACAGGGTGGTTAAAGAAGAAATGAAAATCAATTCGAAGCTCCTTGAACATGTGTCGCAAAGAATCTTAGATCGCATTTTTAAAGAAATGAAAAGTGTTGCCAAGGCATTGGTTTCAGTGTCTAAAGTCAATCCCCCTATTAACGGCGATGTAGAAATGGTCACGGTTACCCTAAAGAAAAAGAGAGTGTAAGTTTCTTTTTCTAAGTAGGAAAAAATAGTACCTTTGCGCCTTTAAATGGCATCGTGGCCGAGTGGCTAGGCACAGCTCTGCAAAAGCTTGTACAGCGGTTCGAATCCGCTCGATGCCTCCAAAAACCCCTCATAAATTGAGGGGTTTTTTGTTGTACTATGACCTGACATACAGAATGCTTTATGGTCCCGTATTTGTTATTCCCTTATATATTCAATTCCTTGTTCTATGTTCAGTTTATCCTTTGGGAGAAACCCTTTAAAAATAAGTACAAGTCCGCATATCACCAATACTATTCCCAAAGCCTTCTTTACCCAGCGGATTCTTTCTGTGGTAAGCTTTCGCCGAAGTTGCTTTGCGAGCAGTATTTTGAAGATGTCTGTAACTAAATAAGCGGCAAGCATAGTAGAAAAGAAAATAATAATTCTATTAGGTTTGTTGTCCAGGCTTGGGCCTACGATGATAATAACTCCCAGCCAAAACACCAGCACCCCAATATTAATAAAGTTAAGTAGGAACCCCTTAATAAAAAGGCTTAGGTAGCCCCCTTTTCTGGGCTTAATATCTGTCCTTCCTTTTACAAACTCCCTGTTAAAAAATGTGGTAAGGCCATAAATAAGAAGAATTACCCCACCAAAAACATATAATCCAGGTTGGTTGCTTAAGTTTTCCAGCAATTGAAAACTACTGAAATAGGCAATTGTAAGAAAAATTATATCTGCCAGAATAACGCCCAGATCAAAAAATAAACCCGCCCTGAACCCTTTTGTTGCACTTGTTTCGAGTAGTACAAAAAAAACAGGACCAATCATAAAGGCCAACAAAAAACCCAGCGGTATGGCTGCCTGAATATCTTCTATCATTAAACTATAGAATTCCTTTACATTCTAGTTACTTTGCCTCCAAAAACAGTTTTTTCATCCATCTTTGCGGGATCTCCAAAGACTAAAACTTCTCCACCTGCTTTTACGGTAGCTTTGACATAGTCTGAGGCAAAAATCTCCGCGCTAGACCCGGCATTTACATTTACAGTTGTAAATTTTGTCTTAAAATCCTTACCTAAATATGAACCTCCGGTATTAATAGCTACATCCTGAACGTCCGATTCCCCGGTAGTTGTAATAACTCCCCCCGATACAGATCTGATTAGCATCTGTTCTACTACTGCTTTTATTATTAATTCTCCTCCTTCCTGGGCTTTTAATTCAATGACCTCCTGATTAAATGTATCATCAGAAGTAATTCTTGCATCTTCATTGACATCAACTACTATTAAATTATCTGCGTAATAAAGGTCTATAAACGTTCTGTATCCACTAAAAATTTTGGTTATTTCCATTCGGATTTTAAGGATTCCATCTGTATTAACAAACTTAACCTTATCCGTATTCGCACCTGTAATTACAGCTTTATTTTCATTTGATTTTATCAAGTTCACCGATATTCCATCAAACGCCTTAACCTCAGTGAATTTGGCTAAATTCATACTAATTTCCCCATCCTGTGGCCTTGCGGTCTGCATAAGAAACAGGAAAAAAACAAAAAGTATTACTTGCTTCATTATGTTGGTTTTAGTGTTTATCCTTGAGAATAAACAAATTCTATTCCAAAAATTAGTTATGCTTCAGGTTTGCCTAAAAGTGAGAAATCAAGATGGCGCTTTACTAGGTCCGTGCTTTTTACCATCACCATAACGATATCTCCGAGCTGGTACTTTTTATAAGTACGTTCGCCAATTATTGCATATTCCCGTTCATCAAAGGTATAATAATCATCCTTTATATCCCTTATTCGCACCATTCCTTCACATTTATTTTCAATTATCTCAACATAAATTCCCCATTCTGTAACTCCTGAAATAACTCCTCTGAATTCCTGATCCTTGTGATCCTGCATAAACTTAATCTGCATATATTTAATTGAATCGCGTTCGGCATTTGCGGCCAGGTTTTCCATATCGGAAGAATGCTTGCACATTTCCTCATAAATTTCACTATTGGGAGATTTCCCACCTTCCAAATAATGTTGTAGCAATCTATGTACCATTACATCCGGATAACGCCTTATAGGGGATGTGAAATGCGAATAAAAATCAAATGCCAAACCATAGTGACCAATATTTTCGGTGCTATAAATTGCCTTGCTCATACTGCGTATGGCTAAAGTATCCACAAGATTTTGTTCTTTCTTTCCCCTGACATCCTCCAGGAGCTTGTTTAAAGAGTTGCTAACGGCCTTTTTATCCTTTAGGTTAAGCTTGTGTCCAAAACGTGAAATAATGCTGTTTAAAGCTAATAATTTTTCCTCATCCGGCTGATCGTGAATTCGATATACAAAGGTTTTTGTTGGTTTCTGTTTACCAATAAATGCTGCTACTCTGCGATTCGCCAATAGCATGAACTCCTCAATTAATTTATTTGAATCTTTAGCTTCCTTAAAGTATACGCCCTCCGGCTCATTTTTTGAATTAAGATTGAATTTAACCTCAACTTTATCGAATGAAATAGCTCCGGAATCCATCCTTTTGTTTCTCATTTTCTTAGCTAAGCTATTCAAGGTGCTAATTGCATAAACCGTTTCTTCGCTTACTGAATAAGCTTTATTTCGGATTGAAACAGATTCAGGTATTAATCCTTTTCCGGTTTCTATTATATGTTGGGCTTCTTCATAAGCAAATCGCTCATTTGAGTTTATAACCGTACGTCCGAACCATTGATTTTTTACTGAACCATTATTATCCATTTCAAAAATTGCGGAAAATGTGTATTTATCCTCATGTGGGCGCAATGAACAAGCATTGTTGGATAAAACTTCAGGCAACATTGGCACAACCCTGTCTACCAGGTAGACCGAGGTTGCTCTTTCATAAGCTTCTTGTTCTAAAATGGTATCGGGTTTCAGATAATGAGAAACATCAGCTATATGAATACCTATTGAGTAATTACCATTATCCAGTATTTCAAAAGACAAAGCATCATCAAAATCTTTAGCATCCCTGGGATCTATTGTACATGTCAGGGTTTTTCTTAAGTCTTTTCTTTTTAAGATTTCTTCCTGTTTTATTGAAGTATCCAAAGAGTTGGCGTAACTCTCCACTTCATCCGGAAATTCAGATGGCAATCCATATTCAGCTAATATGGCATGTATTTCTGTATGGTGGTCCCCCGGTTTTCCCAGTATTTCAATTATTTTACCATAGGGAGATTCGGCTTTATCCGGCCACTCAATAATTTCTACGAGTACTTTCTCACCATTCTTTGCTTTGTCTATATTTTCAAGTGGAATAAAAATATCTGTATACATTCTTATATCAGTAGGTCTGACAAAAGCAAACGTCTTTTGTAGATCTACTATACCTACAAATCTTTTCTTTTTTCGCTCCAGTATCTTCTTTATCTCACCTTCCGGTTTCTTGCTACTTTTCTTTTTAAAGATATCTACCTCAACAGTATCACCATGAAAAGCTTTGTTTATCCTGTTATATGGCACAAAGATGTCGTTATCTAATTCATCAACAACAACATATGCATTACCTCTTGCTGTAATATCAACCTTTCCCTGATAGTATGTTCCATTTGTAATTGCCTGGTATTTACCTCTTCCTTTTTCAACTATGCGTTTTTCATTTTTTAATTCTCCTAATCTTCTAATCAATAAATTCCGGCTTTCTGTATCCCTTAATTCAAGTTTTGAAGCTACTTGTTTATAATTAAAACTCTTAGAGGGATCTTTCTCCAGTACTGAGAATATACCCTTTGTAATTTCATTTCTTTTATGGCTTTTTGCCCGTTTCTTTTTCTTCGACATTAAATTCTTTATTTGCGCGGAAAAGTACGAATTATAATCCATAGCACTTTATCCACTAAAACTGATTCAACTCTTAATGTTCTTTAACTAACATATCAACATTTATTAAATAAATAATATTTTCTTTAATTAAATGATTTAAAAATTAATGATGATTATAGTTTGTTAATACTGTATATAAAAAGTTTTGGTATATGTTGCTTTGAACAGAAAAATGAGTTTATTGACAATTAGATTTTAACAGTATAATCTAAGCATCAAGAACTTAACCATTTTATTCACGACTATTAATAACCAGTATCAACATAAAATTACTTACAACTATTTTATTCTTTTCTGTTAATTACCACGGTATTCAATTTTAATATCTTTCTATTAAATATTGAGAATAAGTTTTCTTAAAATCTATCAGGTTTTGTAGAGCATTTTTTTAAGCAGAAACTAAAAAATAGTATTTATTATTTATCCTATGGTTATTAACAAATCATATAAACAAACAATAACTTCTTAACCAATTACTTACGTTTTTATAACATAGTGAGGTGTTAACAATATTTAAAATTAGTTTTCCTAAAGGTATTTGTAACTTTGTATTAAATCTAATACCCTTATTATATGAAAATATCAATTGGTAATGATCATGCCGGTACAGAATATAAGCTGGCAATAGTAGGTCTTCTCAAATCAATGAGTATAGAAGTAGTAAATCATGGTACCGATGGTTCAGACAGTGTAGACTATCCGGATTTTATCCACCCTGTTGCATCTGACGTTGAAAGCAATAGTGCAGATTTAGGAATAATAATATGTGGTACTGGAAATGGCGCAAGCATGACTGCAAATAAGCATCAGGGGGTTAGGGCCGCACTTTGCTGGAACAGGGAAATAGTAGCATTAGCCAGAGAACACAATAACGCAAATATCTTAAGCCTTCCAGCCCGTTTTATTTCGCTTACCCAGGCTTTAGATATGGTAAAGATTTTTCTCAACACAAAATTTGAAGGGGGAAGACACGAACGAAGAATAGACAAAATACCCTGTTCTTAAAAAAATAACATGGGCCATTCACATTCGCACTCCCATTCTCATAATCATAAAGACTTAAAAGGAAGAAACCTCTTTATTACAATACTCCTTAATATACTTATAACCCTTGCCCAGGTAATAGGAGGAATTTTATCCGGAAGTCTCGCTTTGCTATCAGACGCACTTCATAATTTCAGCGACGTCCTTTCATTGGTAATAAGTTATGCTGCCAACTTATTAGCAAAAAAGAAGGCTTCTTTAAACAAAACTTTTGGATATAAGAGGGCTGAAATAATAGCAGCTTTCGTTAATTCCTCAACCCTGATCATTGTTTCTATAATCCTGGTGAAAGAGGCCATCGAAAGATTTATAAACCCAATTGAAATTGAATCAAATTTGGTTATTTGGTTATCCTTATTGGGAATATTAGCCAACGGGTTTAGCGTTCTTCTAATTAAGAAAGACGCCAAAGCAAATATGAACATGAAATCTGCATATCTTCATTTATTTACGGATATGATGGCATCTGTTGCCGTACTAATTGGCGGGTTATTAATGAAGTTTTATGCACTTTACTGGGTGGATCCTGTTTTAACCATATTAATTGCGCTATACCTTGTTTATATGGGATATGACCTACTAAAAACTTCTACCAGAGTATTAATGCTTTTTACTCCGAATACGATTGAGGTTCAACAAATAGTTTCGGCAATAACAAAAATAAGGCCTGTAAAAAATGTGCACCATGTACATATCTGGCAACTAAATGAGGATGAGGTTCACCTGGAAGCACATATTGATTTTGATGAAGATATTAACCTATCAGAATTTGATAGGATATTGGAAAAAATAGAAGAAGAGGTCCTCCACAAATTTGGTATAAACCACTTGAATATACAGCCTGAATTTGGCAAATGCGATAGCAAAAAAGTCATTGTGCAGGATTAACCCATGAACATCAACACTAAAACTTTTCAGGAACTGAGCAATTTGGAATTATACCAGATCCTTCAGCTGCGGACAGAGGTTTTTGTGGTGGAACAGCATTGTGTTTATCAGGATATGGACGGCAAAGACACGAAAGCACTGCATGTTATGGGTAAAAAAGACAATGACATTATTGCCTACACCAGAATTTTCAAGCCAGGAGATTATATGGACCACGCAAGTATAGGGCGTGTGGTGGTTAAGAAATCTATGCGGGAAGGAGGTTATGGAAAGGAAATTATGCTTGCTTCAATTAAAGTAATAGCGAATAAATTAAAAGAAACCATCATTCACTTGTCTGCACAGACCTATTTGCAGAAATTCTACGAGGAACTTGGTTTCAGGGCAGTCGGAGAAACATACCTGGAAGACGATATTCCACACATATTGATGATAAAAGAGTAATCAGATACACCAAACATAACCATCTCTTTCCTCCCGTAATTTTTTAGTTAAAAACATTGGTAAGGTGCTTTTCATCGGGCCTTCGGTTTTTACTCAATATGCTAACAGCCAAATAGGTTATCAGAGCAAATAAAAAAGCAGGAATAATCTCATGTATATCCTCCAGAACAGGGTAGTTGAACCTAAACCCAAAACGCCATATAATATTTACAAGCATCCCTACTACCATTGAAGAAATAGCACCGAGATCTGTACCCCATTTAAAGTAAAGACCTCCAAATATTGCAGGGAAGAAACTCGCAGCAAAAACGGCTCCTGCAAAAGCAGTAAGTTCCACGATTCCAGCCATTGGATATAATGTAAAAATATATACCATTAAACAATATATACCCATTACCCATTTTGTTCGTGGAATAATTTTAGTAACCGGCATTGGCCTTACAACATGCCATATATCATTTACAAAAGCGGTACCAATAATGATTATAACAGACGCCAATGAAGACATACCGGCAGCAAACAAACCGGCTACACAAATACCGCTAACAAGCCGGTTATCAAACTTGTCCAGCATAAAACCAATCACCTCATCAGTATTATTTATAAGATAGTTTGCCTCCTCAACCGTTGTCATCCCGTGAACCAAAGCACCCAGCCCCATTACACAAACCAGCGAAATACCCAAAAAAACAGGGGTCCATATCATAGCGAACCTCATACTTTTGGCATTATTAATGGAATAAAACCGAATAAGGTTTTTTGGTTCTGAAATTTGCTTCATGCCAATAGAAAGGCCTATTCCTAAAATATAGAGGAAGGAAACCAACTTACCAAAAACAACGAGGCCGTTGCCTATTGGCCTGCCAGATTTTGTAAGATGATCAGTAACGGAGATGCTTTCCATTACATTATCAACCCCCCCTAAATAAATGAAAGGGATCATCAACATTAAAATGGCCACCCCAAACATTATTATTCCCTGGATCGCGTCTGTCCACAAAACGCTATACATGCCGCCCCAAATGGTATAAACACAGGTAATAAAAATAATTGCAAAAGCGCCATATTCATAAGGAATATCTAAAACCGAGGTAAGAACATGAGCACAGCCCTTGGCAATCCCTACCATATACCAAATGGTTGCAAACAGGATTATAAACGCTGACAAAACGCGAATGCTTTTTGCCAGGTTGCTTTTATAGCGAAGATGAAAATAATCCGGTATAGTATAAGAATTCAAACGAGCAGTTTGATACCTCATTCTGGGCCCTAAAAGCTGCCAGGAAATCACACAAAACAAGGTCCATATTAATCCCATCCATGCCCAGGAGAGGCCATATTCAAATGAAATACCAGCCTGACCGATATAGGTGTTTGTGCTGGCAGAAGTAGAGAAAAAAGCCAATGATATAACCCAACCGGGAATTTCCCTTTTAGCCACGAAATACCCTTCAACACCACGCTTCGCCTTTTTCTTAAAATGCCACCCGATATACAGACAACCCGCAACATAAATTGAAGTTAGCAGAAGTGTTAAATAGTGTTCTCTAATATAGTCCATTACTTGGTTTGGCTATCCTCCCTGCTCCGGTCAACTTTAATATCCCTTTTCATTACCAGAATGGCATTTATAATCACCAACAAGACAATACCTATATAAGGGAACAGACTTAGAAAATCCATATTAAAAAAGAGATTTAAGCTCGTTTTTGGTTACTTTACCCAATACATTTCTCGGGAGCTTCTTTTGAAGAATATACTTTCGTGGTATCTTATAAGCGGGTAATCTGGTTCTAAGCCATTTTGAAATTTCATCAAAATCCATTGTTTTTTGTCCCGATACCAGGCAAGCGGCTACGACCTCTCCCCACTCCTCGTCTTCCAGACCGATTACTGCTGAATCTTCGATGTCTTCATGCCCCCTAAGGACGTCTTCAATTTCAAGGGCAGAAATTTTATAGCCCCCGGATTTAATTATATCAACACTATCACGCCCCAAGATTTTGTACATACCATTATGCAACATGGCAATATCACCCGTTCTAAACCAACCGTCTTTAGTGAAGGCTTTTTTTGTAGCCTTTTCCTTTTGCCAGTATTCCTTAAATACACAAGGCCCCTTTATTTGAATTTCTCCGGGCATATTTTTATCAACCGGGTTATTATCTTTATCTGCCAGGCGTAATTCCACTCCGGGCAGGGGGAGACCAACATAGCCGGGCCTTCTCTCCTTTCTATACGAGTTTGAAAGCCCCATCCCTATTTCGGTCATGCCATAACGCTCCAGCAGGGTATGCCCGGTAATTGACTTCCATTTGTTTAATACAGGGACAGGTAATGCGGCAGAACCTGAAACCATAAGGCGCAGCTTAGATGCCGCTTCAGACATTTTACGCTGGTCCTTACTATTTTTACTTTCCCAATAGGTAATTAGTTTATAGTAGATCGTTGGGACAGCCATAAAAAGAGTCAACCTTCCAGATGAAATAGCGCCCCAAACCTCCTTTGCCTCGAATTTAGTGTGAAATTCACAACACGCACCAGTCCAAAGTGCGCAGCTGAGTACATTTATTATTCCATGAACATGGTGTAAAGGCAGAATATTTAAAATATAATCTTCTTTTAACCATTCCCAGGCTTCTACAAGAGTGGCAATCTGTGATTGGATTATACCGTGAGTGGTTACCACGCCTTTGGGTTTATTGGTGGTTCCGCTTGTATACAACATCATAGCCCTTCTATTCAATCCAATATCCGGCAAGGGAGAAGAACCCTTTTTAAAAACCTCCTTTAAAGGAACAACAGACAAATCAGGATTTGCTTTTAACGGTTGAAGCACTTCCTGAAAATCCTGATGTACCAGTATTACTTTAGAACCGGAATCTTCTATAACGTACTCCATTGCCGGCAGTGGATGTTGCACACATAAAGGAACAGCAATTCCCCCTGCCGCCCATATTCCCCACTGTACAGCTACATATTCGAAAGACGGAGGCACCAAAAAGGCTATCCTGGCTTCGTTTAAATCTGATGATTTGTTTAACAAATTCGCGGCGACAACAGATGATTTGTCCAACAATTGTTCATAGGAATAGGCGTTTCCGTTGGAAACAATAGCAGGCCTGTTCTTATGTAAATTTGCCTTTTGAAAAAGTTCAATCATGAGTTAGTGGATTGCGAAGAATCGAAATCTCCGGAAAAATAGAAATAAAGTCTTTAAAAATGAACCGTTTCACCTGTTCTAAAGGATTTATCTGCCGCGAGCACTATTTTTAGACTGTTAACCGCATCTGATAAATGATTGCTGAGGTCGAGATCATTTTGAATAGATTTTAAGAAATATTCTTGTTCCAGCAGGCATAAACCATCATGATCAGGCTCATCTTCTGTATTGATTAATTTGTCTTTCCTGATGAATTTTCCGTTTGCATCCAATTCACTAAAATGTAAAATTAACCCTCCGGTTTTGGTATGTCCTTCAATATCATCTGAATCCCCCTTTTTATCATCCATAATTGAAACACAGCCCCCGGGACCAATTACATCCTTTACAAAAAATGCTGTTTCACTGATCATAGGCCCCCATCCGGCTTCATACCAACCAACAGAGCCGTCATCAAAACGCACTTGCAGCTGTCCGTAATTATACATATCAGAGCTTATTTCTTCTGTTAACCGAGCTCCTATAGCACTAACACTTACTGGTTTTGCTCTGGTCATTAAACACATAATATCAACATAATGCACTCCGCAATCAACAATTGGCGACATAGATTGCATGAGTTGTTTGTGTGTATACCACTGATCTTCTGAACTTTGCTGATTAAGATTCATGCGCATAACCAGGGGTTTGCCAAGGGATTGTGCTGTTTCCACGAATTTTGTCCAGGCAGGATGAACCCTCAGGATATAGCCAACCACCAATTTTCTGTTTTTTGATTTGGCCAAATCAACAAGCTCTTCGGCTTCCTCAACGGTTAAAGCTATTGGTTTTTCAACAAATACATGTGCCCCGGCCTCGAGGCTTTCTTTAACATAGGCGGCATGGGTATCGGGATAGGTGCTTATTGCTACTGCATTGGGTTTGGTAGCGGCCAGCGCTTCCGTAAAATCGCCAAATTTAGGCAGGCCACCGAGTTCATCAGAAAGCCGTTCCCTACTTTGCGGTGTTCTGCTAACCAAACCAACAATTTCAAAACCAGGTAATTTATGGTAAGCTCGGGCGTGGCTGGTTCCCATATTTCCACAACCCACAACCAGAATTTTTATTCTTTTCATATAAAGTACTTTTTATGCAAAGGCTCAAACACAGCCATAGTTTCCATAGTTTAAAAATAACATGCTTTTTATATATTTGATTATACGACATTTAACAAATATAAAAAAGGAGCCTTCCCGGGGCATGACTGAAAAGTATATCTATAGATTATCCGGCATTATATTTTTGATGTTTTTATATGCCTGTACAGACCAAAATACTACTTCAAGCGTATCCCATCGCGGCCTGTCTCCTCCCAGCATTGTTTTTATAGCAGACGACTGGTCTTATCCTCATGCGCGTACGCTACCAGACTGCGCCACATCACGGAATTCGGATTGTAAATATAGAACTTTCACCCTTAATAATTTTAGAATAGAAGGGAATTCATAATTAAATTTCAGATACTAAGATGAGCTTTCCTCTTCCTCCAGATACTCCTGAATTTGCTGTTTATAAGACCTGCCGGATACAAGAGTCTTTCCAGTTTTAAGTCTTATTTTATATTCTGAATTGCCTTGGTATATACATTTATCAACGTACAATTTGTTGACGATATAGGAGCGATGAATTCTGAGAAATTGCCGCGGAGAAAGTTCGTCTTCCAGTGAATTCATAGTTGCACGGAACAAATAATTTCCATTGTCCGATATGAGGTCGAGGTAGTTGCCTTCAGACTTCAGATAAGATATGCTATCAACACTAATTTGAATTAGCCGGCCATTCTTTTTAATCTCAAATGAATTCCTGAAACTTGTATGTTTCTCCTTACGGTATTCATTTAATAACCGACCAATCTTTGCTTCCAATGCTATAGCACTATCGGTCTTTTTCAATGAAATCATTCGCTTAATGGATTTATGCAATCGCTCCTCGTCAAACGGCTTTAATAAATAGTCGACTGCATTTATTTCGAAGGCTTTCAGCGCGAAGGAATCGTAGGCCGTGGTAAAAATCACATAGGGGATCTGTTCCAGTCGTTCAAGGACCTGAAAACCATCCATGTCGGGCATTTGAATGTCAAGGAATACGAAATCCGGTTCTTTAAGTCTTATTTTCTCAACGGCTTCAGTGCCATTCTTGCAATCAGCTACAATTGTTACTTCTGGGACTGTTTCCAATAGTTTATGTAAACGCTGCCTGGCGAGAAATTCGTCGTCAATAATTATGCCTCTCAATTTCATGATTCAACTTCCGTTAACGGGATTATTACTGTTGCAACATAAAGATCTGGTGAAACGAACCTGGCTACGAAATTAAAATTACTGCCATAGAGGTTGGCGAGCCGGTTTTTAATATTAGCAAGGCCAACCCCGGCACCGGCCACCTTCCTTTGGTTGGTTACCGAAGTCAGATTAGAAACTTCCAATCTCAGCCCTTCACGAAAGAGGTGCTTTTCGGCACTATCTATTTTAACTGTGATACGCCCTTGTTCATTGTTAGGCAGAAGGCCATATTTGATCGCGTTTTCTACAAGTGGTTGCAGAATCATATTGGGTATCCTGGCCTTTTGTAGTCCTTCCGAGACTTCATATCTGATATTAAGCCTGTCCTGATGGCGTATTTGTTCCAGATCGAGGTAATCTTTTATAAATCGCAACTCGCTTTCAAGCGTAACCATCTGATCGCTGTCTTTTTCCAGAATGGTTCTCATGAGAGAACCCATTTTGGTAATCATTCGTTGAGCTTCCCTGGTATCTATATCTATCATAGATGCAATGGAGTGGAGTGTGTTGAACAGAAAATGTGGATGCATTTGCATCTGCAGAGTCCTTAATTGCGCTGTTATGAGTTCTTTTTGGTTTATTAGATATTTCCGCTGTGATTCAATAGCGAAGAAAAGGGCGATTAACACCAATAATTCAATCAGACTGGAAAAACTGCCAACCACTAAGCCGGTAATACTGTTTGCCCCTAGAAAATCCTTGAGATAACCAGTGCTGAAATAGTAAACAAGATCGTCTGCTCTTGACACCACAACTCTGTGAAATACAGATAGGACAATTATACTTATTATGATGCCCAGGACCCTTCCCATTTGAAATTTCCTGATACTTATTAGTTTAGTCAGGGCAAATACCAGCGGAGAAAATAGAAACCAGAAGGAATACGTGAGCAAGATCTTGCTGCTTACAAAAAACCAGCTAAATGGATAGTTGTATTCGTTTATTATGTGATGTGTATATTCCCTTGCTATAAAGAAAATGCTGAGTACCACACCAATTAAAGCCAATCTTGACGGTAAGATTGGTAAGTTTTTGTAGCTTTGAAAGATGTTCCTCAACATTAACCAATTATATTTAATGATAGCAAAATGCTCCAAAAATTAATACATTCTGTACACTTATCCGTTATATCCAATGATTAAAAGATCCTTTTTTGTTCTAATTACCATTTCGATTTTTAGTTTTTATTGCTGCAAACAAGAGAAAAGGGCAAAAACTGATTCAAATTCTGTACAGGAAGAAGCTAAAGATATAAGCGAATTGACCTATCCTGAGATTTTTTATCTCCTTCACGATGAGGAAGAATACGGAATGGATGTACATGGTGATCTGTTCGGTCAGGATGCGGTTGCTGATGTAACATTAGGTTTAAAAGATAAAACAGAATGTGGAGATGCTGTCTGGTTATCAAGTGCACATTCAGATGAAAATATTAAAGTGGCAGTAAGAACCACTTTCAATCTGCCTGGCAATCCGGCCAATGAAATGTTCAGGGCATATGTGGTAAAACCAGGAGAAAGCCTTCCTGTAGGGCATAATCTTCTCTGTTACCAGGGAAAAGAGTACCAAATTAACAGGGAAATTGCCTCCGCCGGTTTTACCGATGAAGAATAGCCACTTCTACTTACCAGCCACCAGATGGTCCTGGTGCCACCCCTTTTAATCTGGTGTAAATGGTGCTCTTCCCTTGTTCCCTCTGGAGATGTGACGTCATTATCAATATAGATTGAAGCCTGCTCATTTTACCCCCAAAGAATTCAATTTCTTCATTAAGGTCAGATTCTGTTAATTGCCTCATTCCTTCCTTAATAAAGTTGAAAGAAGCTTCCAGTTGCTGGATTACCTCTTCTTTATCCTTAGTATCGGTTACGGGTATTGGGTTTGGGGTGGCTTTTTTTACCACCGACCCGAATAAATAGTTAGCACTGGTTGTATGGGCAATCTGATCAGCGAAATCCCTTAGTTCCTTCGTAGGCTTGTAGATATAGAATTCCGCGGGCATTGCCCTGGCTGTTTCAACTACCATTTTTGTCATGGCATCCCAGGCAGTTACCAGGTTTTTTGGCTTTAACTGAGCAGTTGATACCTGGTAGGACAACATTAGAATTACAGCCAAAACAAGATTCAATTTTAAATTTTTCATTGTGATAGATTTTAATTTCATCAAAAGTACTGGATGGTGAAACCGTCATCTAACTAAATGTTATTTACTGTTCAGACAGGGATATATGGTGTGATAGAAAACCTCTACCCAGTTATTTGGTCACAAATTCAACGACCCGTCCCAAACTTCTGGATGTTTACCTGATTGCCATATAGTTTAGCCACATCATTTAAAATTCATCAAATCACAAATAATATGAAGCGAACATTATTAATATTTTTATTAGCCGTTGCATTAATTTTTTCATGCAAACAAAAAACCGAAAAGGCGGATATAAAAGAAGAGTCGGGGGATACATTAATAGAGACTTCGACGCAGTCTGAGTATAAAGAATACGGATCTGACCTTGGCCCTGTTTTTTCTCCTGACGGATCTGAAATTGCCTTTTATTCTTATTTAAACAGTGATCCTTCTGTAGGGAGGATTTTTATTTCAAACAAACAGGGAACAGAATTCAGATTGCTTACAGAAAATGATACCATTGGCATGCATACGGAACCGAAGTGGTCGCCCGATGGTTCAAAAATCGGGTATACCAGTTTTCTTGAAAAGGGGGCCAGGATCATGGCTATCAACACAAACGGGGAAGAGCTTAAAGAATTAGTTTCGGTATCAGAAAATGGATATCACATGTTTTCTTGTTGGGACAACCAGGGCGAGGGATATTACTTTTTTCACTGGCCGGAAGGAGGATTTACCCCTGATGCTTACTACGCCAAAGAATCTGATGTAGTGCAACTAACTTCTGATGGAATAAGCTGCAGACCCCAATTGGCAAGAAGCGGTAATTTATATGTGAGCAAAATAGTCGATCTGGAAAACAACATATTTGAAAAGTACAGAGTAGACCCAAAGACAAAAGAGGCCGTGAAAGTACCTGAAATTGACGGTTTTGATTTGTCTGGTAATCATTTTCTGATCAATAGGGAACAGGAAGAAGGAACCACAATAATCCTGGAGGACCTTCATGGTAACGATCTCAGGGCGTTAGGGATTGTGAGCCATAAAGGGATCATGTTTACAACTCTAGACCCTGAAGAAAAATATGTGGCCTATAACACTTCCTTCGATGACGGTGCAGAAATTCATCTGCTGGAAGTTGAGACGGGAAAGATAAGTAAGATTACTTCTAACGAATAAAACTGGATGACATGAAAGGATTAAGCTTAGTATTTTATTTATTCTCAATCCTATTCTTAGCAGCTGGGCTGTATGTAAAGGGAATTGAGAATAAAGAAGGAGTAGAAACTATCACTATTGGGTCACGAACTGAATCAAATCAGATTGTCTACAACCTGCCTCTGGAAAACGGAACACTTTTGATACGCATTACTTTGCCAGATAATTTTCAATCTTCTGGCCACTTTCCAGTACTCCTGGCGCCCGGGCTTGATGGAGGCAATCTCGAAACCGGATGCAGGTATTTTGGCAAAGACCCGGAACAGCACGGTTGGATTCTTGTGGAAAGCCTTGTTCATTTGAAAGGGGTCAGGGCAATGAATAGGTTATTGGATTATCTGGATGGGCAGTACAAAGTTGAGGGCTTTCACCTGCTCGGATTCTCGGCCAACAGTGTCCCACAGTTTAAGATGGCAAGGCAGCTCAGTAAAAGAATTAGTAGCGTTACCGGTATGCCAGGTCATCCGGAATTCAAAAATACTGCTGCACTAAACGAATTGGAAGATTTTAAAGTGTTAATGGTGGTTGGTGAGAAGGACTACTGGTGGAAAAATTCGGCAACAAAAGCGAGACAGAAAATGCAGGAATACGGGTTACCAGTTAATCTGCTGGTGGTTGCCGATGGTGGTCACATATTAGATGAATTTGCAGGGAAACCACTTTTTAAAGAGCTAGAAAAATTACGAACCACCCAATAAGCATAATTGATGAGTTTCAGTTTCGCTAAACCTAAAACATTCCAACACTGCTTCAACTGTAGGTCAAATTGTGTTTTAAAAATGAATTTGACAATTGTGCATTAATCTTCAAACAAAAATCTATCAATCATGAAAAAACGAACATTATTATCCAGGTTAATAGGATCTGCGATCCTTGGACTGATATTTCTATTCTCTGGAATAAGTTGTAATGCTTTAAGTGAGAATCAAAAGAGGTTTAAAGCTTTTAACGGTGTAGAATTTGAGTATTCAGTATTGCTGCCAATAGATTATCAAAGCAGTAAGGCATACAGGACAGTGATTGCCTTTGCAGGAATGGAACCCGAAAAAGATCTTGCAGAATGGTCTGAAACTCATCTCTGGAAAAACCATCAAAACTATCAGAGCATCATAATCGTGCCAGAGGTGCCACTTGGCAAGGAGCACTGGATAAGCCACCCCATACATCATGCTTTGAATGATTTTATCAAACACATTCATGAAAACTATAGGGTAAAAGACCAGAAAGTTCATTTTATGGGCTATAAGGACGGTTGTATCCCAGCACAGACATATATAACCATGCTAGATCGAAATCCGGCAAGTCTCATTTTGTTTTCAAGTCAGTATTGGGAGCACTATGATAAGGCTACATTTGATGGACTTGCCAAGGTGAACATTCCGGTAAAGATATATTATTCAGATTCTGATAATACTTCAATCTTTGAAAGCAAAAAAGTCTTGCAGGAATTGCAAAAAAGGAATGTTAAGGTATCCCTGGATTCATCTAATGATCCGATGAATACGCTTGACCGACTTTTCAAATAAGAGTTATAATTCCTATTTGTGAAGGACAATAACGAATAAACTAAATATAGCAGCTATTGTAATTTAATAATCTAAGGAGAATTAGGAGGGTAATTTATGGTAAGCTCGGGCGTGGCTGGTTCCCATATTTCCACAACCCACAACCAGAATTTTTATTCTTT
>CP070778.1:311006-328613 GCA_020346245.1 Flavobacteriaceae bacterium
CAAAAAAAATTCATTCTTTACTATAAAGGGTGGAAAACACAATAATTTGAATAAATTCCGGGAGTATCATGACGGGATCCAGAAAGTTCTATCCACGGTTCAGTCAAATAAATCCGAAGATAAATAGCGGTCACCACGGTCGCAAATAATAGAAACTATCAGACCGCTTTTTAGGCTGTCAGCAAGTTTCAAAGCCGCCACAGTAGCGCCACCACTGCTCATGCCCGCAAAAATCCCTTCTTCCTTCGCTAAACGTTTGGCCATAATTCTTGCTTCATCTTCGCTTACTTCCATTACCATATCTACTTTTGATGGGTTAAAGATCTTTGGAAGGTATTCCTTTGGCCATTTTCTGATTCCTGGAATTTTAGAATCGTCCTTTGGTTGGACACCAACAATGGTTATGTTTTTGCTCTTCTCTTTTAAATAGGTAGACGTGCCCATAATAGTTCCTGTTGTTCCCATGGACGACACAAAATGGGTGACTTTACCATCACTATCCTTCCATATTTCAGGTCCGGTAGTTTCATAATGCGCTTTCCAGTTGTCATCGTTTGCAAATTGGTTAAGCATATGATAACCGCTGTCTTTTACTTTTTTCTCTGCGTAATCCCTGGCTCCTTCAATTCCCAATTCTGCATCGGTTAAAGTAACCTTTGCCCCATAGGCACGCATGGTTTGAACTCGTTCCTTAGTTGAATTTTCGGGCATTACCAACTCAATATTTAGCTTATACATACCAGCAATCATTGCCAGTGCAATACCTGTATTTCCACTGGTTGCCTCAATTAATTTACTGTTCCCGCTAATCTCTCCGCGATCCATCCCACTTTTGATCATGTTATAAGCGGCCCTGTCTTTTACACTGGCCCCGGGATTATGACTCTCCATTTTAAACATCAGGGTAACACCCGGGTTCGTATTTAAAGATCGTGAAACCACAAGCGGTGTGTTGCCTATCAGATCAATAATACTATGAGACATTTGGCAGGGTTTTTACTTTTATTTCAGCACTGTGAAATACTTTTGAATTAGGGGGTACAGAGGAAGTCACCCATGCGTTACCCCCAATTATCGAATTTTCACCAATAATTGTATCCCCACCCAAAATAGTAGCATTTGCATAGATAGTTACATTATCCTCTATAGTAGGATGGCGCTTGGTTCGCTCTAAATTCTTAGCTACAAACAGAGCCCCTAATGTAACTCCCTGATAGATCTTTACATTATTCTTAATTATTGCTGTCTCCCCAATAACAACTCCAGTGGCATGATCTATAAAAAATGATTCGCCTATATGAGCACCCGGATTAATATCAACCCCGGTTTGTCTGTGGGCATATTCTGTCATTAACCTGGGGACCAGAGGAAACCCTTTGTTATATAATTCATGTGCAAGCCTATAGATGGCAATAGCATAAAAACCGGGATAAGCCATATATACTTCCTCAATAGACAGGGAGGCCGGGTCGCAACTTGCTATTGCCTCGGCATCCAGATTCAGTTTTTCAAGAACCTCAGGGAGTTTTTCCAGATAATTACTCCAGATTTTTGAACAGGGTTTTTCAATATCCCAGCAAGCAAGATTTATCAACTCATCAAATTGAACCTCAAGAGTTTCAATATTCTCTTCAACAGGAGTTTCAATATCAAATAAGGTAAGAAATAGAAGATTAGTAAAATCCTCCACATTGCGCTTAAGCCGATACCTTAGATTAGGTTGCTTTTTATTTTCGTTTATTTTCTTTATGACTATTGACTTGTCCATTCCTTGTAGTTGAGTTTCAAAATTAACCAATATTTAAAAAGCATCTTACTCTAATTGGTTAACTTTAGCATAAAATTTATACCGCTTAGTCGAATGGAAAATACAGTCATTACTAAAGACACCTTGCGTTTTTTAAGCGCATTGAAGAGTAACAATAATCGGGAATGGTTTGAACAAAACAAGCCTGAATTCAAATCTTTGGAAGCTGGAGTCAAAGCATTTTATCGCAGCCTGATGGATAAAATGAATGAACATGATGAAATTGAAAAGCTAAAAGTGTTTCGTATATACAGGGATGTAAGGTTTTCCAAAGACAAAACCCCATATAAAACGCATTTTGCTGGTTCCTTTTCAAGGTTAGGTGCGCATCTTAGAGGCGGCTACTATTTGCAGATTAAACCGGGGGAGTCATTCATAGCTGCAGGTTTTTGGCAACCCAACTCACAAGATCTTTTACGCATCCGCAAAGAGTTCGAGCACGATGCTTCGGGTTTTCGAGAATTAATAAATAGGCCTTCCTTTAAGAAAACATGGGGGGAACTGGTTGGTGATGAAGTAAAAACTGCACCTAAGGGATTTAACAAAGAAGATCCCAATATTGATCTGATTAGGAAGAAAGCTTTTATTTTTGTTCAAAAATTTACAGATAAAGAGGTATTAAGTAAGGCTTTTATAGATGAAGTAAATAATTCCTTTATAGAAATAAGACCCTATTTTGATCTGATGAGTGAAATTCTAACGACCAATCTTAATGGGGAATCCCTGCTAAACTAAAACAGAAGCTTCAAAGGCTTGTACCTGGTCTTTTAGCCGTTCAACTACCATGCTCATCATCCGTTTGTTGAGAGCCGATGAGTTTTGAATATAGGTCATGTATTCCTCAACTGTAAACTGTCCAATAACCATTCCCTTCAGGGCATTTCGAAATTTGATGTCTTTTTGGATGGCATTTTCTATATAATCCAAACGTTTTTGAAGGCCCAATTCATGGAA
Organism: Flavobacteriaceae bacterium; assembly: GCA_020346245.1. Classification (GTDB taxonomy): domain Bacteria; phylum Bacteroidota; class Bacteroidia; order Flavobacteriales; family Flavobacteriaceae; genus Eudoraea. The sequence continues at coordinate 313,768 of CP070778.1, forward strand.
GGCACTCTTATGTTTAACAATATAATTTTTAAATGCCTCGATCAATAAGGGGTTCTGAAATTTGATTATTGGACGTAGCGTTCCATTCTGAAATTGCTCATCTTTACTCATGTCAGGGGTAATTTTGGCATTAGGAATCTCCGGTCTGAGGCTCCGGAGGTCAGCAGATCTTTGGTTCATCTGAAGTAGTTTCTATAAAATTAGATAAACCGCTAACTATGCAAGACCTGACGAGCAATTAGTTGTTAACCGCTTTATGAACAAATTAAAATTGTATTATAAAGTCTAACAGGCCTGTTTTTTTATAAGATCGTTTTTCAACCTATACTGAAATATGTGTAATTTCGTCACCATTTAAAATCAATAATAAGCGCTATGAAATTTGGTAAGGTAGACCACCCGGAACTTATTGATTTTACTCTTCCCCAGGATCATCCTGACCTTGCAGGCGTTTTAGCTCCCGGTGTTAATGGTAACCCGCTAAAATTACACATAGGTTGTGCTAAGTGGAATAAACAGGAATTAAGAAATTTTTACCCACATGGAACTAAGGAAGAATTGCCCTATTATAGCAGTCAATTTAATTCTATAGAGCTCAATGCCACTTTCTACCGTATATTTCCTACCGAACAATACACGCATTGGTATTATTCCGTACCGGAAAAATTTAAGTTTTTTCCGAAGGTTGTTCAAAATGTAAGTCACCTGCGGCGATTAAACGAAATGGCATATCCTGCACTCGACAACTTCCTTATGGCAACGGCCGGTTTCAAAGACAAACTGGGAACTATATTTTTACAGATGCATCCCAACTTCGGGCCAAAAAACTGGGATAGGGTAGTGAGATTGGTGGATTACTGGCCAAAAGAATTTCCTCTAGCTATAGAATTCAGGCATACAGACTGGTTTAATGATATTAATGTTGCCAATGAACTATATAATTTGCTGGAAGAAAAAAATATTGCGAATGTGCTGGTAGATACCGCCGGAAGAAGGGATATCATGCATATGAGACTTACAAACAATGAGGCCTTTATTCGATTTGTTGGTGCTAATCATAAAACAGATTACCAACGTTTGGAGGAATGGGTAGAACGACTTTGGAAGTGGCATACTTTGGGTCTTAATAGCATTCATTTTTTTATTCATCAGAATATGGAAAAAGAATCACCTTTATTAGCTACTTCATTTATTAAGAGAATAAATGAGAAGTTCAATATTAACTTCAAAGTACCCAAAACTTTATTTTCTTCAGCAAACTGATCAATAGGTTGAGCCCACTTCGACAAATGTATTTTTGCTGTGATACCTCGGTTTTTCAGGAGCAGCCATACAGCAGGTTGAACCCAATAAAAATATGGCTAATTCATCAAGTTTATTAACTCTTTTGCCAAGAACCATTAAGTTTGAAAGTTTTATAGTCCCCACTGCAGGACCACCAACAACAGACAAATACCAAATTCTACCTTTTGCATCTGTTATATCTATATTGTAGCGTTCATTTCTAAACGCAGGTAAGGAAGGATTTTGTTTATATATCCACGGACGCAAAATTATAAGATCTCCGGGGATATGTTGAATCCTGGTTATAGTGCCACTAATGGGAGCATGAATTCTGTGGTAGTTTTTATTATGCAGAAAAACATTCGTAAAGCTATAAGCAGCAGGCATAATTCCCTTTTTTACTCCAAAAATTGTCTCCACCGTGCGTAAATCACTTTTAACCCTCGTAGTACCTAATTCGGAAATACGTCCCAGATCACATAGCAATCCCTCACAGGGCCATACCCAGGGATTATTGTTGGTTGGCAATTTCTTAAAACGTCTTGTAAAAAAATCCTGAAAACTATCAAATTCATTCTTGCCTTCCGGAGGAAAGAAGTTATCCAGGTAGTTGGGGTTCCTGTAATAATATCTCACATAAGGAGCAATGAGATACTTCGTAAATGGTTTATTGTAAACCCTGCTATATAAAGCGGAAACCCTTCTTTGAATAGTGCTTGGCAAACCACCCCAAAATGTTACCGATAGGAATTTGTATAAAACTGCCCGCCATTTCGGAATTTTGAAAACAGTGAAGTAAGGATCGGAATTATGATACGCTACTCCCAAAGAATCCATAATATATTAGATGTAATTTTTCAATTCAGCATGTATTGATCTGAATGACTTACAGTCATATTGTTTTTTGACTTTAATATGGACTTTGTGAATACCTGCCTGTTTATCATATTCAGGCGGTGCCTTTTCTACGTAATTGGTGACTAAGGAAAAAAGAACGGCAACGAAGTATTTGCTTATGGTTTGCATGATGTAAATTGTTTAGGTTACCTAAAACTATATAATTTCATCAGGCCTGAAATGCTAATTAAGAAAAGTTTATTGTTAGCTTAACATTATTTATAATTCCTCCCTAATTATTTGTTAAGGTTTTAACTTTACTAAGCAATTTATAACAGGACTAACCACAATTGTTTTAAAATTGATTTAATTCTTGAGGGTACTAGCGTATTCCTGTACCTCGTCCAGGACGCGGAGCAGATTACCTCCCCAAAGTTTTTCGATTTCGGCTTCGGAATAGCCTCTTTTTACGAGCTCTAAAGTTACATTGAAGGTTTCAGAAGCATCGGACCATCCTTCTATGCCACCGCCGCCGTCGAAATCAGAGCTGATTCCTACGTGATTTATTCCTATTAGATCAACCATATAATCAATATGGTCCACAAAATCACTTACGTCAACCCCGGGAGGGACATCACTTCTTTGAGCAACCAATGCTCTGGCCATGTATTTAATCTCTGGATAATCTTCTAAATAATCATTCATCTCTCTTTTAGTAATGACATCTTTTTCAGGTGTTTCTAACCATGCTATTCCCAAAGAATCTGCTACCTGCTTATATATATCCTTCATAAAACGTTCTCTGGCTTTATATTTAGCCATATTTAAATAGGAATTGAGAGCAACCGTTTGCACCACCCCACCATTTTTCTGGAGTAATTTCAGCTGCTCATCATCTAAATTTCTGCTATGATCACATAGTGCGCGTGCAGAAGAATGGGAAGCAATTACCGGGACTTTGGATAAGGATAAAATCTGAATCATAGATTCCTTGGAAACATGCGAAATATCAATCATTATACCCAATCTATTTAGCTCATATACAGCTTCTTTACCAAGTTTACTTAAACCATTATATAGCCATATATCGTCCTTTTCCCCAGTATGAGAATCACAAAACTGACTATGACCATTATGGGCTAGGGAGACATACCTCGCGCCCAATTTTTGATAAGTCTCAAACTTTGCCAGATCTTCGCCAATAGGATAAGCGTTTTCTACACCAATCATAGCAATTCGTCTACCTGTTTTAAAGATTGACCTCACTTCTTCCGAAGTTGCTGCAAGTTCAATTTCATCGGGTGCAAGCGTATCACATAAGCGATGAATTGCATTAAACTTTGCAAGTGCATTTTCTTCAGCTTTAGCATAACCTGTCGCGTTTAAAGAATCCTGACCAGTGTAAACTATAAACCACGCCACATTTAAATCCCCGCTCTTCATTTTCGGCAAATCAACCTGTGTATTAAGTTCCTGTGTGTAATTAATACTATCCGTAAAATTTTTTACATCGATATCATCATGAGTATCAATGGTAATCACATTTTGGTGGATTTCCCTGGCCTTAGCTTCAAAGTTCGGATTCTCGGATACCGTGGATTCCTTGCAGCAAATCATCGTTAAAAAGCAAAAACAGCCGATAATATGTCTCATTTGTAAGATTTTACACCTACAAATAAAGCATTTTGACAACATAAAACGAACCATAGGTAACATTTAATTGCACATGCCTTAAGGAAAGGGGATTTTTAGACATGTTTAAACACTTAAAACCGGAATTTCAGAATCTGTTTTGTTAAACTGATTTTATTGGAATTTCAGATTAATCCATTAACCTGCAAGACCCCTTGAAACCAAAAAACCTACTTTCACAATTGTCAGAATTGGAGACTACACTCAATAATTTTTCATTTGAAGAATTAACTGCGAAGGAAGCCAATCGACTTAAAAAATCATTTGAAGAATTTAAAACCCACCTTGAAAACAGGATTTGGGGAGAAGATAAGCCGATTAACCAGGAGTTAAAATCTGATTCGAAAAAAGAAAATGAGCGTCTGCAAAACGCGCAGGAAATGCTAATCGCAACGGTAAGTCATGAGATACGTACCCCGCTTAGCGGTATTATAGGCTTTGCCGATCTTCTAAAAGAAGGAGGGCTTACGGAAGACCAAAAGTTTCAGGTAAACGCTATACAGTCGGCCTCTAACTCACTTATGGATATTATCAACGAACTTTTGGAATACTCAAAACTTTCAGCAGGTTTAGAAAATTTTGAGATGTTGGATTTTAATTTTTTCAGCATCATACAGGATGTGGTTTATCTCTGTAAAACTCTAATGCTTGGAAAGGATGTAAAACTTGAAGTTGATGTTGATAAGAATATTCCTGAGAATCTTGTTGGCGACCCTTCTAAGCTTTCACAGATTTTATTAAACCTTATCGGTAATTCCATAAAATTTGTAGAAGTGGGTGAGATAATACTAAAAATTAAATTACTCAAAGACCTAAAGGAAAAGGTAGTTTTGGATTTCATTGTCACAGATACCGGGATAGGAATCTCCAAAGAGGATTTGGAAAATATTTTCGGTTCATTTAAGCAAGCCAATCAGCGAACTTTTGCTAAATATGGTGGTACCGGCCTTGGTCTGAAAATTGTGAAGGAGATTGTAGAAAAACTTGAAGGGGACATAAAGGTTGAAAGTTCACTTGGTGTAGGCACAACATTTAGATTCAAGATTCCATATTCCAAAGGAGCATCTCCTGCCTTAGAAAATACCAAATCGGAAATAATTACTTCGGAAGAAGTAAAAGGAATGCGGATACTGGTATTTGAAGATAATCCTTTAAATCAAAGACTTATAGAACGCAGGTTAAATTCCTGGGGTTGTAAAACCTATATCGCAGAAAATCCGATCTATGGGCTGAATTTGCTTGAAACAACGGCTATCGACCTTGTTCTAATGGATCTTAGAATGCCCATTATGAGTGGATTTGAGGTAACTGAAAAAATTCGGATAAATGCCAACAAAGAAATAGCTGAACTTCCCATAATAGCCCTTACAGCGGACTTTACCATTAATGACAAAAGCGAATGTGATAATCATGGAATCAACGATTTTATCCTAAAACCATTTAGCCCCGAAGAACTAATCTCAAAACTGATCAGGAACAGGAATAAGCTTCAGACTAATTTTAAAATTAGCAACACATCAGATGATAAGCAGACCGATGAATCAGAAACTGTTTCAAATGTTGATCTCAATGCTGTTTTAGAGGATTGTATGGGTGAACTGGAGATGTTAGAAGAACTGATTGGTCTTTATAAAAGGAACGCCCTCGAATTTATTGGTAATGTTAAAATGAAATTGCAGGATGAGGATATGGATGGAGTTGCATTTGCTGCACACAAGATTAAAAGCGGTTTAAAAATGCTGCACACAATGGAACTTTTTTCCATCGTTGAGGAATTAAATACCGCTGCAAAGACCACTAAAGATATAAAACATATGCAGTTTCTGTTTAACAGATTTGTACAGGAATACCCTAATGCAGAGAAGTTGATTGATTCAGAATTAGCGCGATTGAAGATAAAAAGGAACGAACAAGATGGTTAAGAAGAATCTACTATTAGCGGAGGACGATGAATTACTAGCCTCTTTATTGGATTACAGGCTGCAGAAAGGAGGCTATAATGTCCATTGGGCAAGTGATGGCCGAGATGTAAAGGAATATCTGAAGTTGGCTACTCCCGATATCATTGTCAGCGATATAATGATGCCGTATTTCTCAGGCATAGAACTTATAGATTATGTCAGAAATGAATTGAATTCAAAGATTCCGATAATCATAATATCATCGGCTGGAAATGAAGAAAATGTTCTGAGTGCATTTGAATTGGGAGCAAATGATTTTATCTCCAAACCAGTAAGTCCCTCTGAACTTTTGGTGAGGGTAGGAAGGGAGTTAATTAAACAATAATTTTTGAAAATAATCTCACAGACATATCAAGGCATTAAGCTGTTTAGTGCACCAAAGATCCCTACGGATCTTTTGTGGGATTTAACAATAGTGTTTTCCGGTCTTGGATTCCTCTTCCTCTTATTTGTTTTCATATTTAGAAACCGTCTTTCTAACAAAGCAATAAAAGTAGCCCGTCAAAAAAAGATTCTGGCACCCATCATAAGCAATTTCCTTTTTTATGAGAACGATGCTACTAAAGATGAAAGTTACGAATACATCAATTTAAAAGTTGAAATGCGTGAATTATTGAAAACACCCTTTAACAGGCTGGTTTTAACTGAGGTTTTATTAGATCTCCAAAAGGACCTTTCGGGAGATTCACGTAATCGGATTTTTCAATTATACCAGGACCTTGAGCTGCATTTGGATGCCATTAAAAAATTAAGAAGCTGGCGTTGGGAATTGGTTTCCAAGGGAATACTTGAATTGACCCAAATGAGAGTATTGGCTGCATATGGTTTCATAAAGAAGTTCATCAATGACAAAAGAGGCGTAGTACGCAAACAAGCCCAAATAGCGACGGTTACATTAAAACATGAAGGTATCTCATATTTTTTGGATACAACCCGGTATGGCATATCGGAGTGGCAACAATTAAAGCTGCTCGATGTCCTTAATAGTTTTGAGGACTTTACCCCTCCACGATTTAAGGCATGGCTCACTTCCCGCAACAGGGATGTAGTTTTATTTGCCCTTCGGCTTATTAGGCATTATAACCAAACCGATGCAAACAAAGCACTTATAGAGTTACTAAAGCATAAAAATGACCAGATCAAATCTGAGGCCATTCTATGTATTAAGGATTTTGGTGTATTCGAAGCTTTAAATATGTTAAAATCTGTTTTTAGAATGTGCAGTGTGGATATTAAACTTCAGATACTGGACGTCATTTCCTCTTTAGGAAAAGAAGAGGACATAGAATTCCTTGAATCCATAAAAAAGAAAGAATCTAACTTCCTGGTAAACAGCAAGGCTATAAGTGCAATCAATGCTATTAAACCAGATACTTATGTTCCAACCGAAGGAATTGATAAAACTATTACCATGAAGAATATCGAAAGTGATAAACAAGTAAACTCCAGTCAATTTTCAGAAGCTATGAATAATAATGAGTTGCCACAAGACGATAGTTCACCAGTTTCGGATCAAAAGGAAAATTCATTGAGCAATCCGGATTATCTGGATCCGGAATTTGAGGATGAACTAATTTTTGACCTCTGCTTCATGGAAGAGTTGGAGGATATCCTTTCAGATTATAAAGAAGAGGATCAGGAAGTAGACTATTTACCCCTGGACTTCTTACCCGTGGTATCTGAACAAGATGAATTAAAGGCAGCAGAGGCAGCTAATCCGGTTAAGAAACAAGGCGTTGAAAGTGATGAAAAGCTGGAAGAGGAAAGTTTTAGAGTGGAATTGGAGGCAATTCTAGATAATATCAGATCACATGAGGAAAATGATATAAATGATTATCAGGAAGATACAGAATTGGAATTTTTACCCATAGTGGTAGATATTGATATGGAAGATAATAGTGGCGAAATGCCTGAAATTCATGAAGAAGATGTGCTATCACTGGAAGTGTTTGGTGAAGAATTAAATGTGCAAAATAAAGCTGCACTATTATATGATAAGTTTCCTGAAGTTGATTTGTTGCCCGGGGAGGAAATGGAAAAACCTGAAACTGCCGACCAGAAATCGATAGACTGGATGACATTTAAAAAGGATGCTGAACCAATTGATGATGATGTGCATGCCGAGAATAATGAACCTGAACCTGATGATTATGCCGAGAATAGACGCAGAGATGAAGAAAATCTAAATAACGTTCCAGAATTTAAGGGGTTCAGCATTTTTCAAGAATTGTTTCGGACCTGTGACAGAGAGTCAAAGCTCATCTTATTAGATGAAATATTGGCGGTAGGGGATGAAAAAGAAGTCCATTTTCTTAAAACACTTTTAAATGATGCAGATAAAAAGGTGCGCACCAAAGCAGAAATAATTTTGAAAGAATTGCAGGCCCTCTTGACTCCCGAAATAGAAGTCCGGGAAACTGTAAATCAAACTATAATAAATGAATCAGACACAGAACAACCAGGTCCGGATGAAGTAATTCAGTCGGTTCCTAATCAGATAAACAAAATCTCCACAAGTATAATGGATAAGGAAGAAGACATATTGAAGTCTTTGGAGTTTTGTTTTTTGCACGATTTTGAAAGTGATGACGATAATCACGCAAGTTTATTTGAAGTAGATTTTGAACTCGAAGAGACCCCTATAGAAGAGATTGAAGACAACCTAAAAACAAATAAGAAGCGTTGAAAGAAAAGAAAGAGATAGTATTGATTGCCTTTAGTAGAAATATCATTTCGTTTCAAGAAAAATTTCAAAATAACTTTAATGGATAGTGGATTTTTCAACATATTGATATCGTATTTAAACATTGTATTTCTTGTATTTACAGTGGTGCTTTTCGTCATGTTTAGTATCATGGGGTACCTGTCTACGAGAAATTCTATCCACTACAAACGCAAAAACAGTTTCGTAGATCTTTCGAAGGTTATGGCCTCACCGCTTGCACCTAGTATTACTATTATTGCACCAGCCTATAACGAGGAGTTGACCATTGTAGAAAACATTCGGTCTATGCTTTCCCTGCAATATGTGAATTATGAGGTCATGGTAGTTAATGATGGTAGTAAGGATGATACTTTACAAAAAATGATAGATGCCTATGATCTGGAGAAAGTAGAGCGTCTTATAGATCCTGAATGGCAGTCAAAACCCATCCGGGGCGTTTATAAATCAAAGCAACGTTCCTTTTCAAAGCTAACCGTAATTGATAAAGAAAACGGCGGAAAATCAGATTCCTTAAATACAGGCATAATGCTTTCAGAGAATAAGTATGTAGGTTGTATAGATGTGGATTGCCTCTTACAACCTGATGCCTTGTTACATGTTGTGAAATCCTTTTATCAAAGAACTCAAAAAAGAGTTATAGCTGTTGGCGGGGTAATTCGTGTAGCTAATTCAAGTAAAATTTCCGGAGGAACTTTAGAAGAAATAAGGCTTCCAAAAAATTGGCTGGCCAGATTTCAACTATTGGAATACACCCGATCTTTTCTATTGGGAAGGATGGCATGGGGTCGAATAGATAGTCTCCTTATCATTTCAGGTGCTTTCGGATTCTTCGATCGGGAAATTGCTATGGAAGTAGGCGGATACGATACGAATACTGTAGGTGAGGATATGGAAATTGTATTTAGAATGAGGCGCTATATGCATGAGCGTAACCTGCCCTATACTGTAGAATATATTCCGGACCCCCTATGCTGGACAGAAGTTCCTGAAAGTGTGGTGAACCTGGTAAATCAAAGAGATCGTTGGGCACGTGGAAACCTGGAAACGCTCTTTACGCACAAGGATATGTTTTTTAATCCTAAGTTCGGTCGACTGGGAATGCTCAGTTATCCCTATTGGTTTTTTTATGAATGGCTGGCGCCAATTTTGGAATTCACAGGGTTTTTCACAATTATCATATTTTACTACATGGGGATTCTGAATATTGACTTTTTTCTGGCAATTACCCTAACTGTTTATTCTTTTTCAATAATGTTCTCATTCTATGCGATTCTGTGGGATGTTTACTCCTATAATCAGTATACCAGGACAAAAGATATTTTAATTCTTATGTTTTGTGCCATAATTGAACCCTTGATATTCCACCCTCTAGTGGTTTTGTCGGCCATAAGAGGGAATTATAAAAAATTATTTAATGTAAACGCCGGCTGGGGATCACAGGTACGGAAAGGATTTGCTAAAACATAATTTAATGCGACTAGTAAGTATATCATCTGGAAATATGATAAGAATGACCTTAAGAGACTTTATACGTCTTATAATGGCCTTTTTCTTATGTCTGGTGGTTTTATCACTTTATCAAAATGTAAAGCTTTATATAGCGGGTGTTTTGGATGGGATATTCACTAAAAGCCTTTTACTTTTAATCGTACATCATATAGGCTTTACAGCATTAATGGGTCTTTTTACAGCATTCACTTTTAATTATTTAGAGGGAAAGAAAGCTGGTTTGGGATTTAATGTCATAGCTATACTTTTCTTATTTATCTTAATCATTGAAGGTTTATTAATTGAATTCTACGTCAGTAACTATGAAATATTGGGTGCGGGAGTTCTTGAAGTTTATAGCAGCAGAACATCTGTAACTACATTGTTGTTGTCACTGTCACTATTAATACCGCTGCTTACAGGATTGTTTTTCTTATTTTACAAAGCAACTGCTGCCGTTTATAGAACAATTAGCAGGATGTATCCCTTTACTATAATCCTATTTAGCCTGTTTCTGGCGACATTAACCTCTGATAAGAAACCGGTAAATGAAAATAAAACACAGCATTTGGTATATAGTATAGCTGATGATGTATTTGACTTCAATAAATATGAAGGAGAAGCAGAATATCCGCTATTGCACAGCTATATTTCAGATAAAAGCCTTACACCTTATTTTAATTTAAAAGATGAAAGACCCAATCTGGTTTTCATTATCATAGAAGGCTTGGGTTCAGACTTTGTAGGAGATAGCTCTATTTATCGCGGATTTACTCCGTTTTTAGACTCCCTTCAGGAAAAATCGTTGTATTGGAGTAACTATTTGAGTAATGCAGGTGAAAGCTATGCGACACTGCCATGCCTGCTAGGTTCTTTGCCTTTTGGGGAAAATGGTTTTACCAATTCAAGTGATTCTCCTGCCAGACAAACAATCTATGGAATCCTTAAAAGGAATGAGTATACTACTTCTTTCAATTATGGAGGGAACAGTGCATTAAATCAATTAGACAAATTTCTATACGAAGAAAGAGTAGACTTTTTGCTTGATAGTAAAGGGTTTGGAAGTACCTATAAGAAACAAAAAGAAGATGCCGCAGGAATATCTCTTGGGTATCCGGATAAGGAACTTTATAAAAGATGGCAGGTTGATGGCTTCAATACCAATTCCCCAAGATTAGATGTCTTTTTTACCTTAAGTACCAAAAAACCATATCACATACCTCAGAAAGAGGCTTATTTGAGCAAAGTAGATAAAATACTGTCCAAAGAATTAATGACACCCAGGCCCCTCAAGTTGGTTAAGAAGAATAAAGAGATTTTTGCCAGTTTATTATATGCCGATAGCGCATTAAAATCATTTTTCTCTTCGTATGCCAGAAATTCAGATTATGCTAATACCATCTTCATAGTTACCGGAAGTCATAATCTTACAGACCTGCCAATGGAAGATAACCTGGGAAGATATAGGGTCCCTTTATTTATATATAGTCCATTACTAAAAAAACCGGCTAAAATTCCTTCTTTGGTTTCGCATTTAGATGTCGTTCCATCAATACTGGGACTGTTAGATTCGCGATATGACATGAATATACCTGCAAAGGTGGCCTGGCTTGGAAAAGGGCTCATCCATAAAGGGGTATTCGACTCAACTAAGAAGATTCCTCTTATGAGGCACAATAGTAATATTCAGGATTATGTAAATGGTAAACATTTTCTTTCTGGTGGCGACCTCTATAACCTTGATAGTGAACTAAGATTAACAGATTCTGATCCCTCGCTTATAAAACAGAAGGTAAAAGAGAATCATAAGTACTTTAAAGCGGTTAATAAATATGTCATAAACAATGACAAAATTATTCCCCCATCATTAACCTTATTTGCTCAGCTTAAAAGTAATCCTTCCAAAGAAGAGATGGTTTGGATAAACAGTGTTTTTAATGGTACTGATTATGATAATGCATACGATACAGCAAAAGAATTAGCCTTTAAGGGTGATACACAGCGCGCACTTCTGCTGAGTGGTTATATTTTGTCTCAGGTACCTGGTCATGCAGATACTGAAATATTAATGGGAAGAATTCACGCCTGGGAAGGGCGGTACGATATGGCAATTGATATCCTGGAAGGAGCTATTCAAAAGTATCCCATATATGCAGATGGCTATGCTGCTCTATTAGATGTCTATTTCTGGTCAGATAACGACCAGCGTGCTTTATCTCTTCAACGCATTATAAAAAGGAATAACATCCGGAGTAATGATGTAGAATCTAAGGTCAAACGCGCACTAAGTAAAATTGAGGAAGAAAAAGAATTAGAAACAGCAAATAAAGTTTAAAAGGCAATTAATGAATAGTCTTTAATTTCAAGTAGAAACCAATGTTATATCGAAACGCAGTTTTATGTTTAATTCTAGTGTTTTTCCTTCAGAAAGGAATAACGCAGGAATTGGCATATCATGGTAATCCGGATACTTCATTTTTTACTGCACGGGATCTTGCTTTTGAAGGACAACATGGCATCGCCAGAGATACTCTGCAGTTAATTCTATCCAAATATCCTGAATATACGGATGTCAGAAACTTGCTTGCCAAAACATACAGCTGGGATGGAAATCATGCTGAAGCCCGCAAACACTTTAACAAAATAACCTCTGTAGAAAGACAAAATAAAGAAGTATGGATAGCAGCTATCAAAAATGAAGTTTATGCAGAGAATTATTCAATTGCCCTTGGCCTGGCCAATAAATCACTAAACTATTTAAAGGCCGATCCGGATTTGCAAGCTTTGCGTACTGAAATAATAAATGAGATTTACAAGAGACAAAATTCTTCAGATACGGAGGAAATAAAAGAAGCAGAAGCTAAATCTTTTAAGAACAGGATTGGGGTCATTAATTCTGTAGATGTATTTGATATCGTTTACGACCCAATGATATATTCCAGTGCGGAGTATATTCGTGAAACTGGGATTGGTAAGCTAATCCCCAGAGTAAATTTCAGCAACCGTTTTAATATCAATGGATTACAATATGAAATGGATTTCTATCCCAAAATTTCAAAAATGTTTTATGCCTATACCAATTATGGGTACTCAAATTCTAATATTTTTCCGAATCACAGAGCAGGAGCTGAGTTATTCGCAAATTTACCTAAGTCCGTTGAAGTCTCAGGGGGAATCCGCTATTTAGATTTTGTTACCAGCCGGGCAATAATTTATACTGGTTCTGCAGGGCTATATAGAGGGAATTACTATTTTTCTTTAAGGCCATATATCACTCCCCGAGTTGATGGCCCTATTGGAGTTTCCGGAAGCCTTTTGGCTCGGAAGTATTTTCAGGATCGTGAAAATTATTTCGGGGCAAACCTTATTTTGGGCTATTCTCCTGAAATTAAGCAACTTATTTCAGATAGTGATATCATTATTGCAGAGACATTGCTTTTTGTGGAATCCCAGCAACTTCTTTTTGAATACCAGTTTACAGCCCAAAGTTTAACAAATAGTTACAGGGCAAGCCTTGGTATTACAAGACAGGAATTGGTCTTTGATCCTGGACAATTCTTTTGGGCCATTACTGCAGGATTCAGGTACCATACGAAGTTCTAATTCATTGCCAGACACATACAAATGGTGAGTTTACAACAAAAAAGCCCGACTTCACCACATTTAATTTGGCACACACTTTAGATTAATTATGTTTACTATAAGATTATTGATTCCCAAATCTCAATAATGTAAAACCCAAACTTATCATGTTATACGACACCTACGGGGAGGAGTATTTAAATTTCCTCCAAGATTTGAATGAAATTTTAAGTTTAAACGAATTAGCCGAATTGGACTATTTATAGACCACTCGGCTATTTCAATTTTTAAAAATCTAATATTATGGCAAATCAACATCAAGACAACACCGCATATTTGAACTTCATTGAAGATCTTAATGAAATTCTTGTGGATTACAACATCCACAAACTAAGCTGTTCTTAATTATTTTATAGTATAGATTGTTATTTAAAGCCCGGGAAGTCCGGGCTTTTTTTATTAACCCAAATAGGTTTTAAGAAGCTTACTACGGGAATTATGGCGTAATTTTCGAATCGCTTTTTCCCGGATTTGCCTAACCCTTTCTCTGGTTAGATCAAATGTTTGCCCGATCTCTGCAAGTGTCATAGACTGCTGATCACCAATACCATAATAAAGCTTAACAACATCTGCTTCTCGTGGTGACAAGGTTTCTAAAGCCCGGTTAATTTCCGTATTGAGCGATTGCTGCATCAGGTCTTTATCTGGTCTCGGAGATTCACCAGATCGCATAACGTCATATAAATTAGAATCTTCACCTTCTTTAAGCGGTGCATCCATGGAAACATGTCTGCCAGAATTTTTAATAGACTGTTTTACTTCACTTACAGTCATTTCCAATTCCTTCGCAATTTCCTCAGCAGAAGGGGGTCTTTCATGGGCTTGTTCTAAATAGGAAAAAGTTTTCTTTATCTTATTTATAGACCCAATTTTGTTCAAAGGCAGTCTAACTACTCTGGATTGCTCGGCCAATGCTTGTAAAATGGATTGTCTTATCCACCAAACAGCATAGGAAATAAATTTAAATCCTCTTGTTTCATCGAATCTTTTGGCCGCTTTTACGAGGCCTACATTACCTTCATTAATTAAATCGGGAAGTTTTAAACCCTGGTTCTGATATTGTTTTGCCACGGAGACCACAAATCTCAAATTGGCGTTTGTTAATTTTTCTAGAGCAGCCTGGTCGCCGTTCCTTATCTTTTGTGCTAATTCTACCTCTTCATTTGCCGTAATTAGCTCTATTTTGCTGATATCCTGCAGGTATTTGTCTAGTGATT
>CP070778.1:328713-346099 GCA_020346245.1 Flavobacteriaceae bacterium
TGATAAAAGTACTTTCTCATTTAAATGTCCTATTCGATTATTATTCCAATTATTAATCTGCAAGGCAATCAAAATCCCTACAACAACCAGTACAATCTCACCAATGGCATATCTGGAATATTTGAAGAACTGGTTATCCTCTGCCAATTTTTTACGGATTTTCCTTAAGAAGCCAATCATAGAAAGGAAGCGGTTAGTTATTCTTCCTAAGGTAAGAAATTATTGAATATGGCAGATTTACCCGTTCTGATGATATAATTCTTTAGGTTGATTAGACAGAATCACATAATAAAAAACCATTTATCCAAAACATGATACTCATCATTTTACTTTTAAACTCCTTATACGTACTATTGTTAGCCGATTATTAAGAGTTCCCCAAAGAAATCATTGTATTAAGTTTATTGGGGATTCCCGCAAATATTTTTTGCCATATCTATTTCTATCTTGTGAAATAATCTTTAACTTGTTACCTTATTAATCAATTAAACCTAGATTCAATGAAATTAATAGATAGCGAAATAGACCATTATTGGGTTCACTTTCAGTCAGGAGGAGCTGAGAAGAGTAAAGTTTATCCACGCGCCCTGGTAAAATGTTATAATCACGATGATTTTGTGGTGCAGCTGAACTTCTATCCTGATAATAAAAGCATCCCTGCAAATAGTTACGATAAAAGAAATAAATTAGTGTACTTGCGCTACCCTATTTCAATGTATCCAAATATTATAGATATTTTGAGAAATGAAAAACCAATTTATTTTAGTTATTCTTTAAACTTAAATATGGGCTTTATCAGAACTGGTAAAGAACCCATAGGAGAGGGGGATAACGATGCTGATTTCTAGCAAATACCGTTTAGAAATATCAGTTTTTAATTGATTTTTAACACGAAAGAATCGTTAATTCCAAATAAATTATCTGTTTAAAATTGAAAAGCCTGCCGGGATTTCCTGGCGGGCTTAATTAGTTTAGAATTTAATTACTTCACTTAGGAGTTTTAAAAGGTGCAAGCCTGATACCTTTAATCGACAAAGTGCACCACTAATCCCTAAATGAATTTTTAAAATTTCAGACACTTTCCAAAGAGTTGATCTTTTTAGTGCACTTCAACCTGTTTATCTCTAACTACAACTAAAATTCCTTAATAAAAGTAAACGGGGTATGAGCTTTGCCATCTAAATAATAACCAAAATCTTAGTTTATGAAAACAGTACTACTCATTAAAGAAATATACAAGGAAGGTTTCAGGAATTTAGGAAATTTTATTGTGCGAAAGTATTTTAAGGCTTTTGCCTGGTTTAGTTTTATTATGTTTTTTATAGTCCTTTATGCCTTTATTTTTAGAGTGTATACAGGATTCGCATTTGATTAGTATTAAACTTAAACAGCAAAATAGTAAGAAGCCCTGGCAATATTATTGTCCAGGAAGGCTTTAAAGTCTTTGCCGGCTTTCAATTTCTATAATTTCTATTGTTATTTAAACAATTAATTCCTTTGGAGTATTTTATTTCTTAGTGCTGTAGGTCCTTTTAATTGTGCTGTTCATCCATATGACGTACTTTGTTGAAATTCCATAAACGGCCCACTAATATCGCTCTGAGTTGTTGAAAGCACATTTTACCAATTTAATGTGTATTTAATCCAAGATTTGAAATAGAAATTCATAAAATATGCAATTTGGCAGCATAATAATTTTTTAAGATTTGGAATATGAAAACAGTTTTACTTATTAAAGAAATCTATTTAGAAGGTTTCAGGAATTTGGGAAACATTATTGTGCAGAAGTACTTTAAGGCTTTTGCCTGGTTTAGTTTTATAATGTATGCCATGGTCCTTTATGCCTTTATTTTCAGGGTGTATACAGGATTTGCATTTGATTAATTATTAACTAAAAGATACTACTATGGCTCAAAGACATAAAGGATATAGTTTGGTTGATATTCTTGTTGCTGCAGGATGTTTATTCATTTCTGTAATGATATTTATGATAATGACCGCGGCAGGAGTACAATAATGAAGCTACTTAGTTCTTATGAACTGATTTGGATTAAATAACCAACCTAAATAAAAATTAATCCCTGTAAGGTTTACTCTTGCAGGGATTTTTTGTTGCTAACCTCCCCAGTTCCTTTTATTTGCTATTCTGGGGTTGCTGTTTAAGAATTGTGCATTTTATCCGGGGATTCTGGCACATTGACTAAAAGAATGTCAAAAAGCTAAACTTAGAACGGGTTTTGAAGTCTTATAAGTGAATTCTAAAACTAATGTTATGAAAACTATAGAATTACTTAGGGAAATTTATTTGGAAGGATTCAGGAATTTAGGAACCCTTATTGTTCGAAACTATTTTAAACTTTTTGCATGGTTTAGCTTTGCAATGTTCCTGATTGCACTCTATGCATTTATATTTAGAGTGTCTACAGGATTTGCATTCGACTAATATAAACTTTCAGGCTGCTCAGGAGAGGTTTTGCCTTTGAAGTTTACTTATAAACGTATTAATCTGTGGATCTAAAGGCCATGCCCGGGTGTAATTCTGCTTTTGTGCTACGTTTTAATTTCAGAAGAAAGGTCAGAAGAACTCCATATACAAAGTTTGAAATCCCAACTTCAAATCCATGGCCTAGCCTTACATAGGAAGGCATGAGTTCATTTGGGGGTATCAATGGCGCTATACCACCTATGATTGCAAAGGTTAGTCCTATTAAGAGACCTTTTTTTGCCGCCGAAATGTTTAGGGTATTAAGCATTAATAACGCTATGCCAATAAATATAAATCCTCTTATAAATAGTTGGGTGTTAATCAAAATATCAAAGGGAGGGATTTTTCCTTCATAAAATTGAAGCAATTGGGGGTATACAAGGGTTAAAACAAATCCCGCAATAATATAAAGAAAGAGGTATAAAATATCGGCTACAATGATTCTCCAGAGCCAGCTTATAATGGATCTTTTCGAAAAATTCACAGCTTCCTTCGCTATTTTCCTTCTGAATATATAAACATAGATGGGGGCAAATGTTAGCGATATAATAAGCCCTCTTATTAATTCAAGAGTAGTTTCATGGCGCGAACTGACATTAAAAATATAGGCCTCTATGAGAATATTAAAGTGACCAATGAGAAAATAGATTAGAAAAACCGAAATACTCAACCGTAAACCTCCCAGACCGGATGACATTATATAATAGCCCAGCAGTAGAGCAACCAGATAGTTGGATAGTATACCCCAAAACATATTATCAATGGTTGAGGTTTGGCCAAGGATCATGTTGAAGAACATATATAATGCTGTTAGCAGCAGTGCTCCTAATATTGATTTTACGAATAAAGTAGTCTTCATTTTTCTCTTTCTTTTAAGTTTGAAATCGTTTTTATGCACCATTTTAAGGTAGTTGTGTAGGAGTCTATTCCGTGTTCAAAGGCTAACCTGGCATTCAAAGGCATGGTGTTATATTCACTTTTATGGTATTCTTTAAGCGATTTTATATATTTTTTCAGTACATCTTTAAAAGAGCTTAGAAATTCTAGTTGTAATTTTCTGTTCAGTAAGTTTTCCATAAAAGCAAATCGAAGTAGAAGGTCATTGAGGCTTTTGGCTATATCTTTAATTTCTATGGGTTTTAAAAGCCATGCTTTAAGAATGGATTCTCCTTCTTTAGTACAATGAAATTTGTTTTTTTTTGTTTCTTTTATGGTTGCGTTTACAACCAGCCCGAGTTCTTGCAATCTTGTAAGGGCCGGATATATAACTCCCGGACTGCTGCTGTAATTCCCTAAAGCAGTAGTGTCAAATGCTTTCCGGATGCCATAGCCGCTTTGTGGCTTTTGGTGAACTAAGCCGAGGATAGCGTAATCTAGAGATGTGGGTTTTCTTGTTGTTTTCATTATAATACGAATCGTACTGCGAAAATAATACGAAACGTATTATTTACCAAATATTTTTCTAAAAAATCTATTCTTTTTAAAATAGCACATAATTTAATTGGAAAAAATCCAATAATATGGAAATAATCCATAACTTAGCTGTCCTTTTAGTCAGATAGTTATGCAAAAAACCATTCTTCATTTGGATCTGGATACTTTTTTTGTATCTGTAGAGCGGCTCATTAATTCCGAGTTGAAACACAAGCCCCTGTTGGTGGGTGGTACCAGCGATAGGGGTGTGGTAGCTGCCTGCAGCTACGAAACCCGGGGTTTTGGGATACATTCCGGGATGCCCATGAAAATGGCACGGGAACTTTGCCCTGAAGCCATTGTCATCCGTGGTAACGCGGGCACCTATAGCAAGCACTCCGATCTGGTCACTGAAATCATCAGGGAACAGGTTCCCCTTTTTGAGAAATCGAGTATAGACGAGTTCTATGCAGACCTCTCCGGGATGGATCGCTTTTTTGGCTGCTACCACTATGCTTCTGAATTGCGGAAAATGATCATTAAGGAAACCGGACTTCCCATTTCCTTCGGGCTGTCTGTAAACAAAGTAGTCTCTAAAGTAGCTACCAATGAGGCCAAACCCAACAACCAGCTGAAAGTAGATTTTGGCTATGAAAAACCCTTTTTAGCCCCGCTCTCTATCAAAAAGATCCCTATGGTTGGCGATAAAACCTATCAGACACTCAGAAACCTGGGGCTCAGAAAAGTAAAAACCGTACAGGAAATGCCTATAGACCTTATGCGACGCGTACTTGGAGCAAACGGAGCTGTCATCTGGAAACGGGCCAACGGAGTAGACAATACCCCCGTGATCCCCTTTTCGGACCGCAAGTCTATTTCCACAGAACGCACTTTTGACCGCGATACCATAGATGTTAGTAAACTAAAAGGCATCCTTATTGCCATGACAGAGAACCTGGCCTACCAGCTCCGCAGGGGTGAAAAACTTACTGCCTGTATTGCTGTTAAGATCAGGTATTCAGATTTCAATACCTATTCCAAACAGCTTCGTATTCCCTACACCAGCGCAGACCATATTCTGATCCCCAAAATCCTTGAGCTGTTCCGAATCCTTTATAACAGGCGTTTGCTGGTGAGGCTTATAGGTATCCGTTTTAGTCATCTGGTGCCGGGCAATTACCAGATCAACCTGTTTGAAGATACCGAAGAAGCCCTGAACCTCTATGCCGCAATGGATAACATCCGGGAACGCTTTGGCGATAAAAGCGTGCTGAGAGCCTCCGGCCTGGGAGCAAAAACCATTGGAAGAATGCACAACCCCTTTAATGGCCAACCACCCATAGTGCTGGCGCATAGAAAGCAGTGAACTCCGCCTCCGCTCTTGCGAGCTACGGTGGATGAAGAAACACCAAGATGAAACGAAAGGTATCACTAAAGACTTTTCTTTTCCGCGAATAGATTGCGGAAGCTTCGGTTGGCACTCGCAAATGGCATTGCCATTTGTGGCGAAGTTCCGTAATCGGTTTCAGGCAGAGCCTGAAAATTCATACGGAAAAGCACCCTTTTCTTTGTTTCGTTTCTTTTGGGCGAACAAAAGAAATGAAGAGAATGCAAAGAAAATGAAGAACTAAAACAATAACAAATCGAATACCAACACCTATGTATCTCAACTGTCACACATACTACAGCCTTCGATACGGGACTTTTTCCGAAGTAGCCCTCTTAGAACTTGCCCGGGAAAACCAGGTTACCCAACTGGCACTTACAGATATCAACAATACCTCCGCAGGCTTGAATTTTGTTCGTAAAGCCACTGAATATAACCTAAAACCTATTTTAGGAATCGATTTCAGAAACGGGGCAGATCAATGCTTTGTGGGTATTGCCATAAACAATGGAGGCTATCAGGAACTAAACGCCTTCCTCTCTGCCCACCTCCACGAAGAAAAAGAGATCCCCCAAAGAGCCCCGAAGTTTAAACACGCTTTTATCATCTACCCCTTTGAAAAAGTATTGCTCAACGACCAGACCGATTTCCGGGAACAGGAGTTTATAGGAATTTCCATAAAGGATCTCCGGCGGCTCCCCTTCTCCAGTTTAGTAGAAAAAAAGGACAAATTGGTAGTATTGCAGCCTGTTACGTTTAGGAATAAACGCGACTTTAATGCACACCGTTTGTTGCGGGCCATAGACAAGAATGTGTTGCTAAGCAAGCTGCCAAAAGAGGAGGAGGCTGGCGAAGACGAAAAAATGTTTCCCATTCAGAACCTGGCTGTGGCCTTTGCAGAATTTCCCTTTATTCTTGAAAACACAGAATGGCTCATGAATTCCTGCAGCATCCATTTTGATTTTTCCAAAAACCGCACCCCTCAAAACTTGCAGACCTACCTGGGGAGCAAAGAAGAAGACGAAAAACTCCTGGAGCAATTGTGCCGGGACGGTCTCCCTTATCGCTACCCCGAGGTTGACCAGCCTGTATTGGAGCGTCTGGAAAAAGAACTGGGACTGATAAAAGAGAAGAACTTTGTCTCCTATTTTTTAATTAATTGGGACATTGTTTCAAAGGCCCGGCAAAAAGGATTTTTCTATGTAGGGCGGGGTAGTGGTGCCAACAGCATTGTGGCTTATTTGCTGCGAATTACCGATGTAGACCCCATAGAACTCGACCTGTATTTTGAGCGTTTCATTAACCTCTACCGTGCCAATCCACCCGATTTTGATATTGATTTTTCATGGAGGGACCGGGAAGAGATTACCCAGTATATTTTTGACCGCTTTGACCATGTCAGCCTATTGGGCACCTATGTCACCTTTAAACATAAGGGCATTGTACGGGAACTGGGAAAAGTCTTTGGTCTGCCAAAGGCTGAGATTGATGTTTTAAGCGACGGGCACTACCAGCTTTCCCAATTAGATGAGGTATCGCTACTGGTATTAAAATACGGACAGTTAATAAAAGGCTTTCCCAACTACCTGAGCATCCATGCGGGCGGGATCTTAATTACCCAAAGGCCCATCCATTATTTTTCGGCTACGCATTTACCCCCAAAGGGCTTTGCCACTGCCATGTTTGATATGGTGATTGCTGAAGACGTAGGCCTCTATAAATTTGACATTTTAGGCCAGCGCGGCCTCGCAAAGATTAAGGAAACCCTGCAGATCCTGCAACTTAATAATCCAGAGGAGTTTCAAAAAATTGACATTCATAATATCAAAAGATTTAAGGAAGATCCCCGTATTAACCAGCTGATAAAAACTGCCCAGTGTATGGGGTGTTTTTACGTAGAATCCCCAGCTATGCGGATGCTGCTAAAAAAGCTCGAGGTAGATAATTATTTGGGCCTGGTGGCGGCGAGTTCCATTATCCGTCCCGGGGTGGCCAAGAGTGGGATGATGCGCGAATACATCCTACGGCATCGTGAAGAGGGCAGGGCAGAGGAGAAGGGTCATCCGGTGATGCTAAATATTATGCCTGAGACCTATGGCATTATGGTCTACCAGGAAGACGTTATAAAAGTGGCCCATTATTTTGCCGGACTTACCCTCGGCGAGGCCGATGTGCTGCGAAGGGGCATGAGTGGAAAATTCCGTTCCCGGGAGGAGTTCCAGAAGGTACAGGACAAGTTTATGGACAATTGCCGCAAAAAAGGTTATGAAGAAGGGCTGATCTCCGAGATCTGGCACCAGGTAGCCAGTTTTGCCGGTTATGCATTTGCTAAGGGGCATTCTGCTTCCTATGCCGTAGAGAGTTACCAGACCCTGTTTTTAAGGGCCTATTACCCGCTGGAATACCTGGTAGCGGTTCTTAACAATGGGGGTGGTTTTTACCGTTCCGAATTTTATGTGCACGAAGCGCGGATGATGGGGGCTACTATACATGCACCCTGTATTAACAAGAGTTTTGCGGTAAACTGTATTTATGGTACAGACATTTATCTGGGTTATATGTATCTGAAAGAACTGGAAAGTCGCGTGATGGATCGTATTCTTAAGGAGCGGCAGCTGCATGGAGTCTTTACTTCTTTGGAAGACTTTTTAGACCGGGTGCCTATTTCCATAGAACAGCTGAGTATCCTTATACGTATAAACGCATTCCGGTTTACAAAAATCAACAAGCATAAACTGTTATGGGAAGCGCATTTATTTCTTTCCAAAGGCACTATTGTGGACCACCCCAAACTGTTTCCACCTACCCATAAGAAATTTAAGATCCCACAGCTGCATACTACAGACCTGGAAATGGCCTTTACTCAATTGGAACTCCTTGGGTTCTGCCTGTGTTCTCCTTTTCATTTGTTAAAGGAATCCCCTAAAAATACGAATGGCAGCAGGGATTTAGAGCGATATTTAAACAGGAATATAGATATCTATGGCTATTTGGTTACTGTTAAGAACACGAATACACATAATGGTAAACGCATGCATTTTGCCACCTGTGTAGACCAGCATGGGGAGGTTTTTGATACCGTGCTTTTTCCCCCGGTGGCCGCCAAATACTTTTTTAGGGGTAGGGGTATTTATAGGTTCTATGGCAGGGTAGTAAGTGAGTTTGGTTTTTTAAGTATAGAGACCATAAAGATGCAAAAGCAGGAAGTGATCCAGGACCCCAGGTATGCTGATATGAAGACGGCTAATAAAAGACTTCTGACACCGACCAAAAAACAGGAGTAGTCTTCGTTGAGGATAGGATATATTATGTATTTTTAAAACCAGTGGCTTCCTTATTTTTAATTCATAAAAGGGAATAGGGAAAAAGATTTTAATCCGCTGTAACCATAATAAAGCCAGAATGATTGTGCAACTCATAAAAGCCACCCATTGATCCGGACTCTAAATCATAAAGATCAGCAGGTGGCCGAAGCTATCCGATCTGTTTTTCAGGATTCTTATCCAATTGAGGCCAAGCTTTTAAACGCGAAAGACTTTCCGCCCCTTAAAAGAACTTTAGCTGAATTTTTGGATAGTAAAACTGTGTTTTATGGTTTCTATAAGGAAAAAAACTTAGCAGGGTTGGTAGAGGTAAAAACAGAAGTAAACAATACTCATATCCAAAGCCTCGTAGTACACCCCGAATTTTTCAGGCAGGGAATAGGTAGTGCCCTTGTTCAATTTGTATTAGAGAATTACAGCACCAAAACTTTTACTGTAGAAACCGGCCTGGCCAATGAGCCGGCCAAAGATTTGTACTATGGTTTTCATTTTAGAAAGGTCAAAGAATATAGCACAGCGCAAGGAATACGTAAAATCGCTTTTTTAATGCGAAGAGCTTAGTCCGCTAGTAGTTTTGTGTATTTGCAAATAATACTTAACTGTAACACATTTAGGGAGTTGTTATCTTTTATGGAAACAACTATCCATGAAGACCACAAAAAACCGCCACTTTTTTAAGAAACTCAACTTCTTACTAATCTTAACCAGTTTTTCTTTTGCGACAAGTTGGCTCCCTTTTATAAGGGGAATTGCTGATGGGGAATCCTACCAATGGGGCACCAGTCTTTTTGGAAATGTATTTTACGGCAAGGGCATGACTGGCGACTTTTACTATGTAGTACTAAATGTAATAATAGGTCTGATGCTTATGTACTCCTTTTACTGGATAAAAAACAGAATAGCTTTTTACCTTTTATTGATATTATGGTATGGAGGTATGATTGCAAATTCTTTTTATGAGGTCTTCGCAGGAGATGGTTACATGTTCCATGGAGACACGCTCAATGTTCATTTAGATCTTTCTTTTATTATCATCCCTTTAATGATCGTAATGGGAGTTTTGGTGGTATATGTGATCCTGGAAGACCTTAAGTATTCGTTTGTGGCTAAAGGAACCAAAAAGAACAAGTTTTGGTCAATACTTTTACTGACTCCCATACCTTTTCAGGCTGTACTCTTTTTTATGGGAGAACCTCATGGGCTTACAGATAGGATAGGGGTAATCATTGCATTACTTCAGGTGGCTCTTGCCTGGACTGCTTTCAAGGCGTATGATGTAATGGAACAGTAAAAAGTTTTCAGCTAACGGGTCTAATTTTAAAAGCTTTGATAATTTTAATTAATTCATAGAAGGCCTGGGTACAATTCCTGTACGTTTTCCCCATTCCAGCCACATTTGTGCCATTTTATTAACCAAATCAGGATGCGCAGCTGCTAAATCATGCATTTCTGTCCGGTCTTTTTCCATGTCAAACAGCTCCCAGTCTTTTAATTCTATTTCAGCTGTTTTATCCCAGATGTAAGTATTCTTTTTATTTGCTTTGGAAATCAATTTCCACTTTCCCATGCGAACCGCCCGGTTGCCTTCATGCTCCCAATAAATGGCCTCTCGTTCCAGTTCTTTTCCTTCTAATGCTGGCATCAAACTTGTACCTTCCATTGGGTGAATGGTATTTCCGTTGTAACTGGAAGGGTATTCCTGGCCACTTATATCCATACAGCTTGCCATGATGTCTATGAGATGCGCAGGGCTTTTTCTTAGTTCACCTCCCTTTTTTATTTTTGCCGGCCAATGTACAATTAAAGGAGTAGCAATACCGCCTTCATGCACCCAATGTTTGTATTCCCTGAAAGGGGTGTTACTGGCATTTGCCCAGTTAAGGCCATATGCCGTATAACCGTCTGCAGGTCCGGGCCAACCTTGTTTCATTATTTTTACGAGTTTTCCGTCACGACTACTAAAAGGGATCATCTCGGTTTGTACTTCATCCGGAGTCAGAGCCACAATATCCTTATTATTCGGCCTATTTTCTATCCAATCTAATTCTTCGGCGCATGCCCCATTGTCCTGTAAATAAAATATTATGGTATTCTCTAATTGTCCTTTGGCCTTTAATGCCTCTACTACCTTTCCGATTCCTTCGTCCATTAATGTGGTCATGGCCGCATAGGTTTCCATATTCGCAAGTTCCCAGGCTTTATCCGGTACATTCTCAGACCAGGGTTGCACAAAAGAATCCCTCGGACTTAATTCCCATTCTTCATTCGCCAAGCCCATCTCCTTCATCCTTATAAAACGAGCTTTTCTTATTTCATCCCAACCCTTGTCATATTTTCCCTTGTACTCAGCAATAGCTTCTGAAGGTGCCTGTAATGGCCAATGTGGCGCGGGATATGATAAATAAAGAAAGAAGGGAGAATCCCTTTTATGTTCTTTTATACATTTTACGGCATATTCTGTGAAGGCTGTGGTGCTATAAAATCCTTCTGATGGAGGCACATAGTCATTATCTTCAGCCAAAGAACGAGGGTCATAATGGCTGCCTGCTCCGGAGATCATTCCATAAAATTTATCAAAACCTCTTTGCCTTGGCCAATTACTTTTATCCGGCTTATCTATAACGTAAGGGGTAATATGCCATTTCCCAGACATATAGGTAGAATACCCCCCTCTTTTTAAAGCCTCGGCAATAGTTACCGCATTGCTACTCAAATCTCCCCTGAATCCGGGCATTCCCCTGTCATATACCATATGGCCTATTCCTGCCTGTTGGGGGTATAAACCGGTAAGCAAAGAGGCACGGCTGGGGCAGCAACGAGCCCCGTTATAAAATTGAGTGAATCGTAAACCATTTGCTGCCAACTGGTCCAGTACCGGGGTATTTATTTCACCTCCGTAACAACCAATATCTGAATATCCCATATCGTCCGCCAGGATCAGAATAATATTTGGAGGATGCTGTTCCCTGGTTTCTTCCTTAGGAAGCGCACAACTTTTAAAAATGATTAGGAATGCCAAAATCACGAGCAATGCAGCAGCTGTATCCTTCATTGAACAGGAACCTTATTTAACCAAACCGCCATTTCCCCATTTCCCCTATGTGCCCAGGCATAATAAGGGATAGCGGTAAGGGTTGGACTTGTTATTTTGCCTATCCCACCAAGTAAGTTCTGTTCATAGGTATAGGTAAATACGTCATCAGCCGAAAATTGTGAATTCAGGATTCCTTTGGGATTGTCCGCTTCTTCAGCACAAAAAACCAGGGGCCCCCGTTCCAGGGCCATCTTACCTTTATTTGCAGTTACATGATCATTGCTTACCACTTTCCGAACAGGCATTTCAAAGGCAATAGTAATCTTATCGTTCTTTTGCCAGATATGTTTATCCAGAGTTATATAACCATTTTCTATTAAGGGAGTTACATTTTTGCCGTTTATCTTTAGGGAAACGGATGGTTTGTGTTCGTCTAAATAACTATAAAGGTCACCATCCATGACTTCATTTCGTACCCATCCGGGAACTCTTAAGTTAAAAGTGGCAGCTGTAGTTGGAGTATTTAAGACTTCAATTTCAATCTGTCCATCCCAGGGGTAATTGGTGGTCTGACTTAGTTGCAGGGATTGGTCTCCAAGAGCAATCTTGGCCCTATTACTCATATAAAGGTTAACGAATACTTGGTTCTCTTTTGTGGCATAGATATAACCTGGAAGCGAAGGTAAAATACGAACAACATTTACCGGACAGCAAGAGCAATCAAACCACGGCGATCTGCCGCAAACTCCCTGGTTAAATTTGGTAAACCCATCGGCTTCAAGAGGATTTGGATAAAAGAATGTGTTGCCTTCAAAAGAAACCCCAGAAAGAAATCCGTTATATAGGGTTCGCTCAAAAACGTCCATATATTTTACTTCTCCACTTTTAAGAAACATGCGTTGATTCCATAACATTAGGGCAATTGCGGCACAGGTTTCGGTATAGGCGGTGGCATTGGGAAGTTCATAATTGGGACCAAAGCCTTCGTGTTTTGGTTCTGCGCCAATTCCCCCCGTGAGGTAAATCTTTTGATGTACGATATTATCCCAAATTTTATCGAGTGCTTCATCATAAGAAGTTTCTCCTGTCAGCGCACCCACATCTGTCGCTGCAGCATAAAAATACCCGGCCCTTACGGCGTGCCCGACAGCCTCTTTTTGTTCGGGGAGTGGTACGTGGTCCTGCTGATATTTCCCGGCATATTTTCCTTCTGTAGTATTATGGCCTTTGGCATTGCCTCGCTGATCTATAAAAAATTTGGCAAGGTCAAGATATTTTTTTTCTCCTGTAACACGGTACAATTTTACCAAACCTAATTCTATTTCCTGATGTCCGGGAACCCCCATGTTTTTGCCGTGCCCAAATACTTGCTCCACAAGGTCTGCATTTTTTAAGGCAACATCCAATAAGGTCCTTTCCCCGGTTGCCAGGTAATTTGCAACTGCTGCCTCATACAGGTGTCCCACATTATACAATTCGTGATAGGTTTGTAGATTGGTCCATCTTTTGGCACCTCCGCCGTCTGCGGCCTTTTCCGGGTCTATGGTGCGATTGGTATATAGATAACCATCTTTTTCCTGAGCTGCCGCTATTTTGGCAATCAAATCGTCCAGATAGGATTTGAGTTCGGGATCATCATGTACTTGTAGCGAGTAACTAGCCCCTTCAATTACCTTGAAGACATCGGAGTCATTAAAAAATATGCCTTCAAATTCGCCCTCTTCCAACCCCCCGGCAATAGCAAAATTTCGAATTCTTCCTGTTTCCTCACATTTTTTAAAATTATAAGGTAGTGTTACCTTCCGATTGGTATCCAGACGGGGAGTCCAGAATTGATCCTCTATTTTAACCGAAGTAAAGGGTACGGGCTGAATAGGGTAATCCAAAATAGCATTATGAGCAACTTCTAAATCTATTTTAGGTTCTTTTTCCTGGCAGGATATCGTAAGTAAAAGTGCGCTAATCAACAAGTACTTAAAAGATAAAGAAGTTAGGAGAAAATGACCTGATTTTCTATGAGAAGCTTTAATAGTTATCTGACACCATGCCGAGAAAAGATGTAAAATTTTGTTTATCATGTTTTTGATTAATTAGAAGGGTAAACGAATGCAGCATCCTTAGCCTTTTTTTCTGTTTTTCACATAAATTAATTTATGCCTGCTTTTTGGACTTTCTCTTTGCTCTATCTCAAATTTTCCAATGGATTTAATTAAAGGAGTCAATTTCTGAAAACCGTAATTCCTGGGATCAAAATTCGGTTGTTTCTTTTGCAACAAACTACCAACATCTCCCAAAAAGGCCCATCCGTCATCGTCTGATGTGTCGTCAATAGTTGTGGCAATTAATTTGATTTCCTTAAAAGTTATTTTATCAACGCTATCCTTTGCTGTAGTTTTTTCACTTTCAGATACCGCCTCCTTAGATTGGTTTTTCAGAATTTCAATGTATATAAATTTGTCACAGGCAACAATAAAAGGATTTGGCGTCTTTTTTTCTCCAATTCCAATCACTTGCATCCCTGCTTCTCTTAGCCGGGTGGCTAAACGTGTAAAATCGCTATCGCTGGAAACCAGGCAGAATCCATGAACTTTACCGGAATACAGGATATCCATTGCATCAATAATCATGGCTGAATCCGTGGCGTTCTTTCCGGTAGTATATCCATATTGCTGTATAGGAGTAATCGCATTCTCAAGGAGCAGATTTTTCCATTTGGTCAAACGAGGTTTGGTCCAGTCACCATAAATCCTTTTTATCGTGGGGTTACCATATTTCGCTATTTCTTCCATCATCTCCGTTACATAGGCTGAGGGAATATTATCACCGTCGATTAGTACGGCTAAATTTGAATTCATATTGTAATATTTTTTTAACGCGGTTACTTTCCCGAAGATAGTGAATCCTTAATATTCTGGAGAAGGATTATTGGGTTGATTAGCCGTCAATTCTAATCATCAATAGCAATTAAATTGGGTCTTTTATCTAAATGCCCTGTGATCTGCTCATAGGCCAGTGCAAACTCCAGTACCTTTTTATCGTCTCCAAATTTACCCATGACCTGCATCCCCATAGGCCTGCCTTGTCCATCGAAACCAACCGGGACATTAACCACGGGGATACCACCCAGGCTGCCCAAAATAACGACTTCCATCCAACGGTGATACGTGTCCATTTCTCGTCCGTTTATTTCTTTGGGCCAATGGATCTCTTTAGGAAACGGGAATACCTGGGCGGTAGGTAAAACCAGGAAATCATATTCACCAAACATTCTGTCTAATTCGGCATACCAATTGTTGCGAATTATATTGGCATTCTCTGCATCTTTCTCATCAAAACTCAGGCCTTGTTCAATTTCCCAGATCAACTCTGGTTTGAGAAGTTCCCGCGTATTAGGATTCTCATAGTAATCCATCATATCCATACGCCCGTAATGTCGCAGTGTTGTCCAGCTCTCCCATAAATCTGACATGGTAAAATTGGGCTGCATGGATTCAACCTGAGCCCCTGCACCGGCTACTTCTGCAAGACTGGCTTCGCATAATTTGAGTATTCCGGGTTCCATCGCCAAATAATTATCCAGATTGCCCAGCCAGCCAATTTTGATTTTTTCAAGACTCAGGGGTTTCAAATTATCAAAAACAGGTTTGAGAGCCATTGTCTGTAATAGACTTATGGTGTCACGGGTATTGCGGCCCATTGGTCCTGAAGTCCAAAGAAGCCGATTGTTGGCATCCCCCTCTTCCATTACAACGGTTGTGCTCGGTCTGAAACCTATGACATTATTAAAAGCACCGGGATTTCTCAGGGAACCCATCATATCACCACCATCAGCTACCGGAAGCATATGAGTGCCAAGCCCACATGCTGCACCACCACTACTGCCACCCGCGGTGAGTTCAGGATTGCAAGCACTACCTGTCGTACCAAAAACAGGGTTGTAACATTGAGAGCCCAAACCAAATTCCGGAGTATTAGTCTTGCCAATAAAGATGGCTCCCTGACTTCTTATTTTGGCCACAAAAGCACCATCCTCTTCAGCTATACGATTAGCAAACATGGGTGAACCGCTTGTATATGGCAGGCCTGCCACAGGAGTTAAATCCTTTACCGCATGCGGCATTCCATGCATCCAGCCCCAATATTCATTTCTGGCCAGTGCCTGGTCTGCTTGCAGTGCCTGTTTCAACAGCTCATCGTCACTAACCATGCTCACAATGGCATTATAAACCGGATTATAACGATGGATACGATCCAGATAGGCCTGCATCACCTCCACACAACTTGCTTGCTTTGTCCTTATTGCGAGCGAGAGGTCAGAAGCGCTTAGATAAGTCAAATCCGAAGGAGGATTTGCGGCAAACAAGCTGCCGGCAGAAGGAAAGGGGATAGAAAGTAAAGCACTATAGGCTGCCGTATTCTTTATAAATTGTCTTCGTTTCATAGTGATTTATGAGTAGCTCAAATTTCTTATTCAAATAGGGAGATAGGCTAAGAATAAAAAGTGCTGATATTGCTTTTAGCTTCATATAAGCTGCTGTTTAAAGTTGATCCAAACCTGGTACAGTAAGGTCGTCTATATTCCATTTCGCCCTCCTGGCACCTGCCTGATAGGTACTTTCCAAAAAATTGAGCACAGCTTGTCGAGGAGCTGATGAATTCTTAACATCTTCATATCGCAACAAAGCCATTGGGCTGCCATTGCTGTCCTGCCAGAATGCTTCTTTTGGATGAAGTGTTTCCTGATCAATCCCATCAGGGGAAGGGTAGGTGTAGGAGTAATACATTGGTTCCGGTACATTAGTATCGCCCACCCAAAATCCAAAACTAATTTGCTCATGGGAATAAGTTTCTTTTTCCAAAATCCTTGCAGATTTATCCATAGGAGGCAGCTTCTTCCCCGAGAATCGGGTAACCACTAAATCGAGATGGTGCCAGTAAATATGTACGGGACAGGATTTGCCGTAAAAACGCCCGCTAAATTCCTGAAAAACACTGTTATTCCATAACATGAGTTTCCAAAAGGTATTAATATACTTCCAATCGTAATGGTGGTATTCAGTTATCTCATCAAAGCGTTTATCGATACCTACATCAAAGGGTTTTTCAATGAACTTCGGAAATATACCGAGAGCATTTATTTCGGTCATAAAGCGTGTATAAAATTCTGCAATACTGGGATTTTCATTAAGGGATAAGACAATATCTTCACCTGAACTTCGTGAGATGATAACAGCTTTTTTCTTAATATCAAACTCTATTTCAAAGCTTTCCAAGCCATCATCTATGGGAATGCCATGCGTGCCAAAACCCCTTGGGGTTACATAAAGGGTAATATACCACCAATGGTTTTTTCTTGTTGTAGATTTTAACCTTGTCTTTCCAATTATTTGCAGTATTAGGTGAATGGTTAGACGAGTATCCGTCCATTCATCAAAAGGTAATGCCGGGAGTTTCTTAGTTTCCATAATTTTCTTTTTCAATGGGATAAAACAAATTTATTTCTAGTGCTGTAAGAATTGGTTTTTACTTAGGTTAAATTCCATTTTTTTCTTGGTTTTCTCGAAAGCATGGCATTTGCTTCTTTATCACCAATAAATTTTTCTTTTACTGCATTCCATTGCAATTTTCTGTTCAGCTGCCATGAAATTAGTCCCAGATGCATGGGAAGTGTCATCTCCCTTGCATATGCCAAATTGGACTCAGATGGGTTACGGGATTTTACTGAATCAACAAAATTTTGTTGA
>CP070778.1:346199-362990 GCA_020346245.1 Flavobacteriaceae bacterium
ATACTTTTTACTTTATATTTCTTGTGAATTTCTATTAGGTCTTCGTAGTTATTATAAGGGTCTTTTCTAATCTTAAGCCATACAGAAGTGCGCTGTGCTACACGTTTTAATTTAAAGGTGCCCAAGTCATACAATAAACCAGCTATACCCCTCATAGGCCCTCTGTGTGCATAACAATGTGATGAAGTAACATCAATAATAGAGGTATATTGAAATTTTCTGTTTTTAATCGCCATGTCGGGAAAACGTTCTTTCAACTTATCAAGAAATCTGTATGCCCAAATATCTACTACAGGATTTTGCAAAAAGTTATTCTTGTAGGCAATACTTTCAGAAGGTGGGAATCTGCCATGTGCGTCTTTTAAGTAGGGTAAATACTCTTCATATCTGGTTAACAGATAAAAACTTGCCGAAAAAATATCATATGGAATGGCACTAGGCTCACTTGACCGGAAAAAACAAGGTGTCCCTTCCCAATCCTCAACCGTTATTTGAAAATCACTTATTCCGTTTACAAATAACAGGTCATTACTTCTAACAAAAAACTCATTCTGCAGAGGCTGTTTGCTGTAAGTTATCTTGGGACCGGTATGTTTTATAAAATCTTCAACCTTAGTAGTAAAAATAATCTCCATCCCAAGTATCCTTGTGAAAATTTGCTTCATGGTGTAACTGAAACGCGAGGTAATTTTATGGGTATAGATCAGAAGCATATTTATATTAGATTATTATCTGCAAAGCTATAATAATTGTCCTGGGTAATAATTACGTGGTCCAGTACCCTGATATCCATAGCTTCCGAAGCTTTTTGAAGTTTATTTGTGATTTTTTTATCTGCCTCACTTGGTTTAAGTCCTCCTGACGGATGATTGTGGGCTAAAATTAAGGACACCGCACCTAATTCGAGCGCTTGTTTCATTACTAAACGTACGTCTACCAATGTGCCGGTAATACCTCCTTTACTCAATTGCGCTTTATGAATAACCTTATTTGAGTTATTTAAGTAAACAATCCAGAATTCCTCATGTGGAAGGTCTGCAACCAAGGGTTGCAGAAGATTGAAAACCGCCTTACTTCCCAAAATCTGTTCCTTTACGATGGCCTTCTCATTTTGTCTCCTTCTTCCTATCTCCAAAGCTGCTGCAATTGCTACAGCCTTGGCCTCGCCGATACCTTTAAATTTCATTAATTGTTTTAAGGATACCTTGCCCAATTCGTTGAGGTTATTATTGGCAGAGGACAAGATTCTTTTGGAAAGTGCCACTGCTGTTTCATTTTTTGTGCCAGAACCAATTAAAATTGCAATAAGTTCTGCATTTGAAAGAACTGCACGCCCCTTATGCACCAATTTTTCCCTTGGTTTGTCATCGTCAGACCAATTCTTAATGGAAAAAGAAGAAGATTTTTGTTGCATGGCCTAAAGATAATCAACAAAAAAATTTATTGTAAATTTCATTCATAAATTCCTAACTATGAATTCATGAAATCAATTTTTGAGGAAGCTACCTATAAGGAAGTCATAGAACGTTTTAATCGGTTAAGTCCTGAATCAGTTGGTTTGTGGGGAAAAATGAGTGTTGGCCAAATGCTATGGCATTGCCAGGTATTTGTAAAAGCAGCGGTTAAAAATAAAAAGTATGACAAGCGGGGAAATCCTATTATTAGGTGGTTCTTTAAAAAGTCCATGTACAACGATAAGCCCTGGCGAAAAAACTTACCTACCACACCTTTTGCCAGGGCAAAAGAAGAAAAAGACTTTGAGGCCGAACATAAAAAGTTACTGGAATTGGTAAAGGAACTATATAGTCTTCGCGCCAGAAAGACCTGGAATGCACATCCAATTTTTGGTGATTTTACTCCCGAGCAATGGGGTCAACTGGAGTATAAGCATTTAGATCATCATTTGAGGCAGTTTGGGGTTTAAGGGTTTTGTTTCCTAAAGGGGTGTACCAATGATTAGTTAATTTAAATCATATTTACGATCTCGTTCAAATCAAGACCACCATAGTCTCCGGAGCTCATAAATAGAATTATGCTATTAGCAACATCCTGATTAAAAAGAAATTCTTTAAAGGCCGCACTATTGGTAAAAACATGAAGCTCTTCCAGCTGAAAGGCCTGCCCTATTTGTTGTTTTGTTATCTCGTCTAAGCCCTTTATTTTTAGCGATTCAGGTATATAAAACACAGCAGATACATCGGCTTCATTTAAAGAACCTCTATATTCCTTTAAAAACTCGGCATTTAGGCTGCTGTAGGTATGTAACTCTAAACAGGCTATTAGTTTTCGATCCGGGAATTGCTCTTTTACCGCCCTGGTGGTTGCAGCCACTTTACTTGGAGAATGGGCATAATCTTTAAAGATTTTCGTGTTCCCTTTTTCGCCAATCTTTTCGAGGCGTTTTGATGCACCCTTGAATGAAGAAATTGCTTCATAAAAATCTTCCTCATCCACGCCCATATTTTGGCAAATCCACTTTGCTCCTGCCAGGTTATTCAAATTGTGGCGTCCGAAAATATTCAGTGGTAATGGGCCTTCCCCTGTATTTATAAAAGTCTGCCCGTTCTCAACGAAAAAATCAGGAGTTGCATATGGTAGTTTACGTATTGAATTTGTTGAGGCTTCAACGATACTTTTTACGTTTACATCCTCTTCGTTATAGGTAATACTCCCTCCTTGAACTATACTATCTACAAAAATTTTAAATTGTTCAAGGTAATTTTCAAAAGTGGGAAAAACATTGACATGATCCCAGGCTATGCCACTTAACAAGGCAATATTAGGTTTGTATAGATGAAATTTTGGCCTCCTGTCTATAGGAGAAGAAAGATATTCATCTCCCTCTAAAACTATAAAATCATTTTCATCTGTGAGATGTACCATCCGGTCAAATCCCTCCAACTGAGCACCTACCATATAATCCACAGCCTTCCCATGATAATTCATAACATGGAGGATCATAGAAGTAATTGTGGTCTTTCCATGACTACCTCCAATAACAACACGTGTTTTGTGTTTAGATTGTTGGTAAAGGAATTCCGGATAGGAATAGATTTTCAGACCAAGCTGTTTGGCTTTTATCAATTCAGGATTATCAGACTTGGCATGCATTCCAAGAATAATTGCATCCAAAGAAGTATTTATTTTATCGGGAAACCAACCAAACTCAGAAGGGAGGATTCCCTGTTTAGCCAATCTGCTTTTTGATGGTTCAAATATTATGTCATCACTTCCGGTAACAATATACCCTTTATGATGGAGAGCCAGAGCCAGATTGTGCATGGCACTACCTCCAATAGCTATAAAATGAATTTGCATTCTTACTTTATATATATCTCAAAGATAGGCATTGAAAAGTGCAACTCAAATCATTATTTCCCTCAGAATCTTTCTATCTTAGTAAGATACAATATTTCAAAACTTTGAATCCTAAAATAAACATACATGAAACGGCTTTTGTGACCGCGTTTTTCCGAATGGGTGATGTAGCCTTAAGCCAGGACAGGTATGCTTATTTGTGGTCCAAAAGCAACATAGAAGCCCATGCCAAACGCTACAGTAAGGCAGTATCTTCCTATGAACCTTATGCACACTGTTTACGCAACCGATTTTTTTTTGATACTATAAACAAACTCATGATTCAAAACAGGATTGAAGTTCTTATTAATTTTGGTTGCGGCTTTAGCATGTATCCCTATTTATTGGATAATTCACTTCATTATATCGAAATTGATAAAGCCGATGTTGTTACACACAAGAAGGAAATGACAACCAAATGGGAAAGGGAAAAGAAATTACCCACAAGAAAAATCAGCTATTTGGAAGCCGATTTTAACCTTGCATCCCAGGATAAATTGTATGAGCAGATAATAGCTCTGAAGAATGGAAAAAAATCTTTTATCCTGCTCGAAGGGGTGCTCTTCTTTTTAGGTAAAGAAGATACGAAAAGGCTTTTCGAACTGTTTGGTAAACTTCAGCAACCTGATGAATATTTAGGCAGTGTTTCCTTTTTACCCCAATTGGAAAAACAATTGGTCTTTAGAAAACTGATCGATTATGTTGAAAGCAACCTTGAAAAAAATGAGCTATTCCAATATCAAACTGTCGCTGATGAATTTTATATAAACCTTAAAGGCTATGAATTAACAGACCATCAGCATACGCTTAGCCTTGCAGCCTATTATGACCCCAAACGATTCATACCTAAAGAAGAGGTCCTCAATGAACATATGTATATTTTAAAAAAAACTAGTGCCCAATGAAAATAGCATTATCAGATATTGAAATGAAAGAAATTATGCCCGGCTATCATGGCAAAATGATCCATGGCGAGACCATGACATTGGCCTTCTGGGAAGTGGAAAAGGGAGCGACGGTTCCCGAACATTCTCATATTAATGAACAGATTATGCAGGTATTGGAAGGGGATTTTGAATTTAAAGTGGCAGGCATCACTAAAATTTACAAACCCGGGGAATTGGTAATTATTCCCTCCAATATTCCACATAGTGGCAAGGCTCTGACACCATGTAAGCTTATGGACATTTTTAGTCCGGTGCGGGAAGCATATAAATAGAAAAGATCATGCAAATCAGTTTAAAAGGCAGAAGGGCCCTGGTGGGAGGCAGTAGCCGAGGAATTGGCAAAGCAATTGCCGAGCAGTTGGCGGCAAGTGGTGCCAGCGTTACACTTATGGCCAGAAGTAAAGATCAACTAAAATCTATTGCAGCCAGCCTTAACTATACAGGCGGCCCTCCTCATGACTATTTGGTTGTCGATTTTACAGATTTTGACAATTATAAAAATATAATTTCAAAATACTTTGAAGATCATAAGGTAGACATACTTGTAAATAATACACAGGGGCCAGCTCCTGGTAATGCGCTGGAGAAGAACATCACAGATTATCAGGAGGCCTTTGACCTGCTGTTTAAATCTGTGGTATACACTACCGAACTGGCTTTAAAAAGCATGATGCAAAATAAATGGGGGCGTATAATTAACGTAGCCTCTGTATCTGTAAAGGAGCCATTGGGCTATTTAGCTCTCTCCAATACTATCCGGGCAGCTGTAGTAACGTGGGCAAAGTCATTGGCCACTGATGTAGCCAAAGATAAAATTACAGTAAATAATATTTTAACAGGATACTTTGACACTGAGCGGATTTCAGATTTGAATAAAAAGAAAGCAGAACAAATGGGGATCTCCGTAGATAAGGTTCGTAAGGCAATGGAAGAACAGGTACCTGTGAAACGAATTGGTGATCCACAAGAATATGGCTTTTTAGTTACTTTTCTGGCTTCCGATAAAGCTTCCTACATAACAGGAACAAATATTCCAATAGATGGTGGTTTGCTAAAATCACTTTAATCAGTTTTAATACCTGAATTAAATTGCCATTCTAACCCTATAAAGCCAAAATGTGCTGTTTTTCTTCCAAAGCTCTTTTAAATCCTTTTTTTTCTTCCAAAGCTCTGTTTATCCAAAGCAAAGCCTTCTTTTCGTTTCCTTTTTTACGGTATAAAAGAGCCATCCGATAATAGGCCCATTCCAGTGGGACCCCATCTTTAATTGAATGATTCTCAATATAACTAGTCATATATTTTATTCCCTGGTCCAACTGAAGGCCATAATCACTGCACACCTTACCTAACTGATAATTCAATTGATTTCTTTCAAATTCTTTATAGCTATTGGTCATTGACAACGCTTTTAAATAACTTATCCTGGCATCAGCCGGCTCATTGTCATATTCATATACATAACCAAGGGCTAAAAAACCATCCAATGTTGAAATTTGCTTTAGTTGCCTGGCAAGTTCATAAGCTTTGGCATAACTCCCTCCAACTATTCCGGGCAAGGATACATAGAGGTCAATGAGTGCCCAGTGAGCTGCGGTATGAAAAGGATCTAGAATCAGGGTTTTTTTAAAGCTCAATTTAATTCGCCTTATAAGCGTAAGTCCAACAAAAGGATTGCTGTTTTGAGCTTTTTTAGCCAATACCCCCCCGTACTTAAAAAAGTACGAAGGGTTATCGACAGTTAAGCTCGTAAGCCTTTTATATATATCGATAGCCTTATCCCATTCTTCCTGATACGCATATGTTTCACCCAACTTATCTAATAAAACTGTATTGGTATAGAGGTTGGGTTGTTTTAATAATAATTCACTGGCTCGTTTGTAATTCCCGGCATCTATCCAATAGTCTATATCAGAAGTAACTAGTTGTGCCTTCAGGGCAATGGTATTCGTTAAAATTATGAGGAATATAATTTGTCTCACTCTATCTATCCACTTTACACAATTATTAGGTTATAACCGGATAGCAATTCTTAAAGATTTAGGACTATCTGGTTGATACTTCTGCTTCAGCGTCGATTTTTGCAATGGATGTGAAAGGTAATTTCACAGTGTTCTATTTTTTATTCTTCTTTATTGATGGCGGATACCTGGAAAATACTTTTGCAACTATTTCCTGAAGCTTTTTTTCTCTGGTACCAGGTGAATTATTCTCACTAAAATTACTTAAGCTTATTGCCTGCCAGAACAAGGCATCCTTTTGGCTGTCCACCAGGTCAAAAATTATTTCCCGTTCCAGATTGGAACCGCCCAATGGAACTCCTACAGACACACCTCCGCCCACATTACCACTTGTTCCCCCTATTCCGACACCTACTGAGCTATTGCTGGGAGCAACAAAAGACTGGCTTTGAATATTGATATAAAAATCTGGTTCCTCGGATAATAAAATTCCACGCGTTTGCATAGTTGAATCAATCGCATTAAAAAGTCGTTTTGAGTCCAAATCACTAAGACCGGTCTGCATTTCAGGGTAATAATTATAGGTATTGTAGTTGGTGAAATCTACAGATTTATCGAAGTCGTAGTTTACGCGTACCGTGCTGCAAGAAATTGCGCATAGAACAATCATTAGGATCATTATGCTTCTCATAGGCAATTTTATATAAAAATAAAGAAAAAAAACAGGGAAGCTTAAAATTGTCTTGTTTATTCGTTTAAGAGCAGCCAAAGCTTATCTTTAAGCTCATCCAGACCCATTTCTGATACCGACGAAATGAATATATAGGGTGCATCCTTTAAATCCTTATCCAATTCTATTTTCATTTCCCCGATTAACTCATCATCCAGCATATCTGACTTGGAGATAGCTAACAATCTGTTTTTATCTAATAGTTCCGGATTATACTTTCTTAGTTCATTTAAGAGAATTTCGTACTCCTGGCTGATATCCGTGCTATCTGCAGGTATTAAAAACAAGAGGATAGAATTGCGTTCAATATGACGTAAAAAATAATGGCCTAAACCTTTACCTTCGGCAGCTCCCTCTATTATACCAGGAATATCCGCCATAACAAAACTCCTGAAATCCCTGTATTTTACTATGCCCAGATTTGGTTTTAGTGTGGTAAATTCGTAATCCGCTATTTTAGGTTTTGCAGAAGTCATTACAGATAGCAATGTAGATTTTCCCGCATTTGGAAATCCTACCAGTCCTACATCTGCCAACACTTTAAGTTCTAGGGTCAATTGTTTCTCCTGACCGGGAATACCGGGTTGCGCATACCTTGGCGTTTGGTTAGTCGGGGTTTTAAAATGCCAATTCCCGCGACCTCCTTTACCTCCCTCTGCCGCAATTTTCTCCTCCCCGTGTGCCGTAATTTCAAAAAGAACCTCATTGGTCGCCGTATCGCGAACAACAGTCCCCAATGGCACGTCTAAAAATACGTCAGTTCCATCGGCTCCTGTACTTCGGTTTTTACTTCCATGCTCTCCGTGCCCCGCCTTAAAGTGCCTTTTATACTTAAATCCAAGAAGCGTCCAAAGGTTTTCATTTCCACGAATAATGATATGACCCCCTCTGCCACCATCACCTCCATCCGGCCCACCCTTTGGCACGTACTTTTCCCTGTGCAAATGCGCAGATCCTTTGCCCCCATTCCCTGAGGCAACATTCATCTTTACATAATCTACAAAATTCCCTTCGGTCATCGCTCAAAATACATTTATAAGAAAAAGAAGACTAATCAGGTCTATTTATACAAGTGATGTCAAGATCATCCTTCGACCTGTAAAGTCTGAATTACCTTGCTAAGGCGTTCTGTAATAGCGTCGATTGCACCAATACCGTTTACGGTATGGAACTTACCCTGAGCCTCATAATATTCTTTTAGAGGTGCAGTTTTTTGATTGTATTCTTCAAAGCGATTTCTAATCTTGTCCTCGTCCTGATCATCCGTTCTTCCACTTATTTTGCCTCTTTCCAATAAGCGTTGAATAAGTTCTTCATCGTTCGCTTCCAGAGCAATTATTGCATCAATTTGCATTTCTTTGGAATCCATTAAGTTGTCCAGCGCTTTGGCCTGGTCTACTGTTCTTGGAAAACCGTCAAAAATAAATCCATTAGCTTCCGGGTGTTTCTCCACTTCATCCCGGAGCATCTTAATGGTAACCTCATCAGGGACCAAATCTCCCTTATCCATAAAGGTTTTTGCTAATTTTCCGAGTTCCGTATTATTTTTAATATTGAATCTAAAGACATCCCCGGTAGAAATATGCAGTAAATTATATTGATCCTTTAAAAAAGCAGCTTGTGTTCCCTTTCCTGCTCCTGGTTTTCCAAAAAGTACAAGATTAATCATATGGCTTTGGTTTAGTTGGTATACATCTCTCAAATTTCTTCCTTGTTCATTATAATCGAGTCCATAACCCACAATGAACTTGTTGGGAATTTCTATTCCTACATAGTCAATAGAATACTCTCCTTTATAAATTTCTTTCTTAAAAAACAGGCTTGCTATTTTAAACTCCTTGACATTTGTCTTTGAAAATAAATGGACTAACTCCTTCAGGGTCCTTCCGGTGTCTATAATGTCTTCCACAATAATTACACTTCTACCTTCCAAATTTTCAGGAAGGTCTAAAAGCGTTTCTACTATCCCGGTAGATATAAGCCCCCTGTATGATGCTAATTTAACAAATGACACCTCACACGGGTGTGGATAATTTTTCAGTAAATCAGAAATAAACATGAAGGCCCCATTAAGAACCCCTACAAAAATAGGCACCTCATCTTTGTAGTCTTCAGCAATTTCTGCTGCTATTCTCTCAACCGCAAGTTGTATTTCTTCTTCCTTCAGAAATGGCTTAAACAATTTGTCGTGCAGCTTTATCAATGGTAGTGGTTTTATAGGATGGCAAAGATAGTATTTTGCTTTCTCTTTTTTAGGTTAAGGACCCCAGATTCTAACATTTAGGTGTATTTTTGTAGCCAGTTAAAATAATCTGTTACACCTGAGAAAATAAAACTTCATGAATTTCTTTTCTTCTGATTTTAAGCTGGGTATTCTTGGAGGAGGTCAATTAGGTAAAATGCTTTTGTATGAAACAAGGAAGTTCGATATTTATACAAAAGTGTTGGACGCATCTCCTGAGGCCCCGTGCAAAATAGCATGCAATGAATTTGTAGTGGGGAACTTAATGGATTTCGATGCAGTTTACAATTTTGGTAAGGAGGTAGATTTACTTACAATTGAAATTGAAAATGTAAATATAGATGCTCTTGAAAAATTGGAAGAAATAGGCAAAAAAGTTTATCCGTCTTCGAGAGTCCTCCGAATTATTCAAAATAAGGCAAAGCAGAAGTTATTTTATAAGGACAACCAGATTCCCACAGCACCTTTTTCCAGATTTGCATATACCAGTGAGATAAAAGATAGTCTTGCACATGGCGGTATTGCATTTCCTTTTGTATGGAAAAGTACCCAATTTGGCTATGACGGGCAAGGGGTTAAGGTTGTTCGCTCCCTGAAAGATCTCGAGGA
The DNA here is from genome assembly GCA_020346245.1 of Flavobacteriaceae bacterium. GTDB lineage: Bacteria > Bacteroidota > Bacteroidia > Flavobacteriales > Flavobacteriaceae > Eudoraea. The sequence goes on from CP070778.1 coordinate 356,043, forward strand.
CCTTCCAAATGTTGAGTGTATCGCTGAGGATTTGATTCCTTTTAAGAATGAACTGGCGGTAATAGTATCGCGAAATGCGCAGGGCGAAGTAATTGATTATCCGGTAGTGGAAATGGAATTTCATCCCGAAGCAAATCAGGTTGAGTATGTTTTGTGCCCGGCAAGAATTGATAGTAAGGTTGCTGTAAAAGCCAGAAAGACAGCCTTAAAGTTGTCTGAAAAATTGCAACATGTTGGCCTTCTTGCAGTTGAAATGTTCCAAACATCAGAGGATGAGATTTTGGTGAATGAGGTAGCACCCAGACCCCATAATAGTGGCCATTACAGCATAGAAGGAAGTTATACAAATCAATTTGAGCAGCATCTTAGAGCCATCCTTGGATTTCCTCTTGGTTCTTCAGATAGCAAAGTGGCAGGAGTAATGGTAAATTTGGTTGGAGAAGAAAATTTTACCGGTGAAGTCGTATATGAAAATATTGAAGAAATATTTAAACTAAATGGAGTTACACCACATATATACGGAAAAAAAGAAACAAGACCATTTAGAAAAATGGGACATGTAACAATTATAAATGAGGATATAAATGAGGCTCGTAAAATAGCCGAAAAAGTAAAAAAAACAATCAAAGTAATCAGCAAATAGTAAATATATGAGCAAAGTAGCAGTAATTATGGGTAGCTTAAGTGATCTTCCCATCATGCAGGAAGCCGTAGATATTTTAAAGGGATTTGATATTGAAGTAGAGTTGGACGTCGTTTCTGCCCACAGAACCCCTGATAAATTATACGAGTTTAGTAAACAGGCTCATAAAAATGGATTCGCTGTTATTATAGCAGGTGCAGGAGGTGCTGCTCACTTGCCAGGAATGGTAGCTTCACTTTCTCCCCTCCCTGTCATAGGGGTGCCGGTTAAAAGCAGTAACTCCATAGATGGCTGGGATTCAGTTTTGTCTATATTGCAAATGCCCGGAGGTGTTCCTGTAGCTACCGTTGCGCTTAATGGCGCTAAAAATGCAGGTATTCTTGCAGCGCAAATAATAGGGTGTACTGACCAGTGTGTAATGGATAAAATTATATTCTATAAAGAAGGACTTAAGGACAAAGTAATAAAAGGTGCTCAGGAATTAAATAAATCCAAATAGAATATTAACGTATTGTTGTCTTCCCTAATATAAATCCTCAATATAACAAAACAATAAACCCTTGTCTGTAATGAATCCCTTGTTGTCCCCATTTGATACCGCTCCCTTTTCAAGCATTAAAAATGAACATTTTATGCCCGCCTTTCTCAAGGCCATAGAAAATGCCCGCAATGAAATTGATGACATAGCCAATTCTATAGAAGAACCCACTTTTGAAAATACTATTGAGGCTTTAGAATTTTCAGGCCAGCATTTAGATCGCATAGCCAGCATATTTTTTAATTTGAATTCTGCCGAAACAAATGATAGTATCCAGAAGATTGCACGGGAGGTATCGCCTATGCTGTCTGAATTTACAAATGATATAATTCTAAATGAAAAGTTATTCAGAAAAGTTCAAAAGGTCTTTGAGGAAAGAGATACGTATTCTTTAACCGAAGAACAGTATACCTTACTTGACAAAAAATATAAAAATTTTAGCAGAAATGGTGCTAACCTCAAAGAAGAACAAAAAAAACGGCTTCGGGAGATAGATGCAACTCTAGCGACATTAAAATTAAAATTCGGTGAAAACATCCTAAAGGAAACTAATAAATATGAAATGCACCTTACCAATGAGGATGACCTTGATGGACTTCCGGAAAGTGCAAAAGATACTGCTGCGCAGTTAGCAAAAAATAAAGGTAAAAAAGGGTGGCTTATTACATTGGATTACCCAAGTTATATTCCATTTATGAAATATGCACGCAACAGAGAACTTAGAAAAGAGTTGTCAATCGCTTTTGGAAGCAGGGGATTCCACAATGATGAATTGGACAATAGGGCTAATGTCATCAAAATAGCCCATCTGAGGTATGAAAGAGCCCATTTATTAGGTTATAAAAGTCATGCAGATTTTATCCTGGAAGAACGAATGGCCGAAACCCCCCAAAAAGTATATGATTTTTTAAAAGAATTGCTGTTAAAGGCTAAGCCTGCTGCAAAACAGGAATTTAAGGAATTATCAGAGTTCGCAAAAGAATTAGACGGAATTGACCAGTTGCAGACCTGGGACGGGGCCTATTACTCTGAAAAATTAAAGCAAAAACGATTTAACCTTGATGACGAAAAGCTTAAGCCATACTTTAAGCTGGAAAATGTTATTGAAGGCGTTTTTACCATTACTGAAAGACTATACGGCTTGTCTTTTGAAGAAGTATTGGATATAGACAAGTATCATCCGGAAGTCAAAACTTATAGAATTTATGATCGCGACAAAAACTTTGTATCCTTATTCTATGCAGATTTTCATCCAAGAGAAGGGAAACGAGCCGGTGCCTGGATGACTTCTTTTAAGCCACAGTACAAATTGAAAAACAAGAATGAAAGACCGCATATTTCTAACGTTTGCAATTTTACCAGATCTACAGAAAAGAAACCGTCACTGTTAACTTTTAATGAAGTTACGACGCTATTTCATGAGTTCGGGCATGCGCTCCATGGCATTCTTGCCAATACAAGTTATCCAAGCATATCGGGTACTTCCGTATATTGGGATTTTGTTGAATTACCCAGCCAAATTTTTGAAAACTGGTGTTATGAAAAAGACGCTCTTGAACTATTTGCCAGGCATTATGAGACAGAGGAACCTATTCCTATGTCTTACGTTGAAAGCATAAAGAAATCTGCTACATTTCAGGAAGGAATGGCTACGATGAGACAACTTAGTTTTAGTTTCCTTGATATGTCATGGCATGCGTCTGACCCCACTGGCATTTCAGATGTGAAGAAACACGAGATCAAAGCTTTCAAGGATACTTTGCTTTACCCAATTATTCCGGAGACCTGTATGAGTGTATCTTTCGCCCACATTTTTCAAGGTGGTTATTCCGCGGGCTATTACAGTTACAAATGGGCTGAAGTTTTAGATGCGGACGCCTTTGACTATTTTAAAGAAAAAGGGATCTTTAACAGTGAAGTTGCAGAAAAATTCAAGAATCATATTCTTTCCAAAGGAGGAACTGAAAAACCAATGGTACTCTATAAGCGTTTTAGAGGCAGGGAGCCTAAAATAGAAGCTCTTTTAGAGCGTGCCGGATTATTAAAAAAGACGGCTTAATTTAATTTTTTTCCTCGAGTGCATCATAGCCCCCCAAAAGATCTATAACATTGTTGTATCCGGAGGAAGTGAGCAACTCTGCAGCACTTGAACTGCGGCCTCCTTTTTTGCAATAGACATAAATGGTTTTATCCTTTTCTATTGTCTTGAATTGATTGATAAAATCCTCATCATACCAATTAATATTGACCGCATTATCCAAATGACCCTCAGCATATTCTTGTGGTGTTCGAACATCAATCAGGACTGCATTTTCAACATCCTCAGGTGTCAATTCTGTGATTGACATGGTTTTAGTTTGAGTACAGCTTAATTGGACGAATAACAAAAGAAAGAGATAACTGATATTTCTCATAATTGGTTTGTTTATATTTAAATTCAATATTTTCATTAAAAATAATTTATTTTTGGCTTCCACAAGTATCAAAATGGCGGAAAATAACCTAAATCCTGATTCATGGGTCGACAAATATGCCGACTATCTATTCAACTATGCTGTGGCCCGGGTAAGTGATGCGGAGATCGCCAAGGATTTGGTTCAGGAAACGTTCCTTGCCGGATTAAAATCGGCGAAAAATTTTCAGGGTGCTGCGGCAGAGCGTACCTGGCTTATTGCCATTTTGAAGCGTAAAGTCATTGACTATTATAGAAAAATTAATTCAAAGAAAGGCAAAGCCGAGGTGCGGATTACTTATAGTAACCAAAGTGATTCAGCAGGAGACTGGCTGGAGGAAAATGTAGCAGATCCTTTTAGCACACTGGAAAATGATGAAATTGAAAATGAGGAATTGGGACTGGCTATACAAGAATGTATTTCTAAGCTGCCAAAAAAGCAGTCGGCTGTATTTGTGATGAAAACGATTCGGGGATTGAGTACTGAAGATATCTGTAATGAGCTGGGAATAAATCCGTCTAACCTATGGGTAATGGTCCACAGAGCCAGAATAAGTCTTATGGGTTGTCTTAATGAAAATTGGTTTAAATTATGATTAACTGCGAGCAAGCAAGTACAATTTGCAATAAAAAGCAATACAAAGAAGCTACACTTCTTGAACAATTAAAGCTAAGTCTTCACTTGATGTTTTGTAAAGCTTGTTCTTCATTTTCCAGGAAGAACAAAAAACTAACGATCCTTTGTAATAAGGCTGAATTACAACTCCTTTCTGAGCAGGAAAAGATTAAAATGAAAGAAACGATTGCGAGCAGTAGCTAAAAATAATTCTCCAGTATAATTAACAGTCCCAGCCAACAAATTGGTATACTTTCCACAAAAAATGAAGCAAAATATTTAGATTGATTTCTATGCGTCAATAGCAGCATAACATTTAAAATCAAAAAAAGTAATATCCTTCCGATAATTTCTAACCGACTTAAATCGTCCTTTAGGAAAGTTAATATCAGGAAAATAATGGATAAGAGGGCTCCAAGGATTTTGGTTTTTGAAACTCCAATCCGCTGTGGTATGGTCTGAAGATGCAATTCGTCATATTCAAGATCTCTTATCTCAAATGGAATTAGCAGTGTGAGTATCAAAATTAACTGCTGTAGAATCAGAAGAACTATATCCCATGAAAATGATAGAGCTGAAGAAATTACCGGGATTACAACCGTAGTTCCCGTCCAAACAAAAGCTACCAGCAGTACTTTGATGATACCTGAATTCCTTAAATTCCTGTGCCTGGGAGAAACGGGTAACGCATACAACCCTACCAGCACGGCTAACACAATACAAATGAGCCAAACTTTATAGCTTAAAAAAAAGAAGTGATATCCTGCTAGGGCTAAAAATACCAAACTAAAAATCTGTATTTGCCTGTGATAGTTATTTTTTGCCAGGATATACTTTTTGGCTTCAGTTCCGAATTTAATGAAGTTATAAGTTGGAACAGATCCAAAAAAAACGAAAAGAATTAGATGTTGTTCTGGTAAAATGTTTAAGAAAATATTGGTTGTCATTAGCAGACTTATTACTGCAAACGCAACATGAATACTGGCATCCAGATAAAAACCAAAAATTCGGCCCAACCAACCCATTAAACAAAAATAGCCAAACTGTTCATAACGTATCCTTTTGGTTAAAAACTTTAGGTTACCGCGCTATGAATTAGCGAATTTTACAAGAATTAATTCCTAATTTTGTTGACTATTATTTTAGCTATAAAATTCGGTATTATGGTGACTGACCTGTTTGCTTCAAGACACATAGGAATACGCAAAGATGATCTACCTAAAATGCTTCAAACAATTGGTGTTGAAAGCATAGATCAATTAATAGATGAGACTATTCCTGGCGAAATAAAGCTTAAAAAGCCCCTGGATCTCAGCAGGGAAATGAGCGAACATGAGTTCTTGTCACATGTAAATTCACTTTCCCAAAAAAATAAGATATACAAAACCTTTATCGGTCTTGGATATAACGAATGCATTACCCCATCTGTTATTAAAAGAAACATTCTTGAAAATCCAGGATGGTATACAGCTTATACCCCATATCAGGCAGAAATTGCGCAGGGTAGATTGGAAGCCTTGTTAAACTTCCAAACCATGATTTGTGATCTTACCTCCATGGAGCTGGCTAATGCTTCACTTTTAGACGAAAGTACCGCAGCTGCCGAAGCTATGACCATGCTATATGACGTAAGGCCCAGGGAACAAAAGAAAAATGCGGTTGTTAAATTTTTTGTATCCAATGAAGTAATGCCGCAGACCGTGTCATTACTGCAAACAAGATCCAAACCACTTGGAATTGAATTGGTAATCGGTGATCATGAAACATTTGAGTTTGAAGAGGGCTTTTATGGGGCCTTACTGCAATACCCCGGAAAATATGGACAGGTATGCGACTATAAAAGTTTCGTTCATAAAGCGAAGGAGAAAGAGATGAAAGTAGCGGTAGCTGCAGACATACTTAGTTTAGTTTTATTAACCCCACCTGGTGAAATTGGTGTGGATGTAGTTGTTGGAACAACCCAACGATTTGGAATTCCTTTGGGCTATGGTGGCCCGCATGCCGCATTTTTTGCAACCAGGGAGGCCTTTAAAAGAAATATTCCCGGAAGAATTATAGGGCTTACAAGAGATACAGATGGCAACCCGGCATTGCGCATGGCTTTGCAAACCAGAGAGCAGCATATTAAAAGGGATAAAGCCACATCTAATATTTGCACTGCGCAGGTTTTGCTGGCAGTCATGGCAGGGGCTTATGCTGTTTACCATGGCCCAAAAGGATTGGAGTCTATTGCAAACAAAGTTCATCATAATGCCAGGTTATTAAGTCAGCTTCTGGAAAAACAGGACTTTAAACAGCTGAATACCTCGTTTTTTGACACCATTAAAGTTCTGGTCTCCAACACCGGGTCCTTAAAATCTATTGCTGAAAAAAAAGGTATAAACTTCAACTATATTGACAGTAATACTGTTTCGATATCCGTCAATGAGGCAACAAGTGAAGATGATCTAAAACTAATTGCCAGTTGTTTTAATGAATTAACAGGGTCTAATGAGATTTACACTCTAGATGCCCAAATAAAGGATGTTATTCCATATTCGTTATTGCGTAGTACCCCTTTCCTGGAAAACGAGGTCTTTAATTCGTATCATTCTGAGACAGAATTGATGCGCTATCTTAAAAAGTTAGAACGAAAAGATTTGGCTCTGAATCAGTCCATGATCTCTTTAGGTTCTTGTACCATGAAATTGAATGCTGCC
>CP070778.1:363090-378810 GCA_020346245.1 Flavobacteriaceae bacterium
TATAGAATATACCCGCCAGGTAAGAGCTAAGAATCTTGAAAATAAATTTCTGGGTAAAAACTTTGTATTTGACCACAGAAGGGGTGAGCGTATAACAGAGGATGTTATTGCCAAATGTCATCAATGTGGTAAATCTTGGGATACACATGTTAACTGTGCTAATGAAGCCTGCCATCTTCTTTTTATTCAATGTGATGCTTGTGCAGATAAAATGAACAATTGTTGCTCGGACCACTGTAAAGAAATTCATGAACTTCCCTTTGAAGAGCAAAAAATACTTAGGAAAGGGAAAGTTGTCAGCAATAAAATTTTTAAGAAAGGGAGATCGGAAGTATTAAAGTTCAAAAAATAACCCTTCGTATTTGTTGATTAGCATAATTTCAGAAAAAAGGCACTCTCATTTTTAGAATCCTTTTGCTCAATTTTAATTGATATGGCGCAATATTTCATTAAGTATTTGCCACTTTCCATCACAGTAAAAAAGTACTATCTTTACCTTCAATAATTATTTATGAACCTATTTTAGCAAATCCAATTTTTGGTTTTGCTAAATCAAGATATAAAATATGGGTTGTAACAGTTGTTCAACCGGCAAGGATGGGCAGCCACGTGGATGCAAAAATAATGGGACATGCGGCACGGATAGCTGCAATAAATTGACTGTATTTGACTGGCTTTCTAATATGTCTCTGCCAAGTGGTTCTCAGCCATTTGATTGTGTTGAAATTCGATTTAAAAATAGCAGAAAAGAGTTTTTCAGGAACACAGATAATCTATCTCTATCTATAGGCGATATAGTCGCTACACAGGCTAAATCCGGCCATGATATTGGTCTTGTTACGCTAACGGGAGAACTTGTAAAGGTGCAGATGAAGCGAAAAAAAGTTCCTGATTCACAGGAAGAAATCCCGAAAATATATCGCAAAGCAACTCAAAAAGACATTGACAAATGGCAGAAATGCAGGGATAAGGAGGAAGAGATAAAAAAACGCGCTCGCGAAATGGCTATTTTGCTAAAATTGCAGATGAAGATCTCGGATGTAGAATTTCAAGGAGATGGTTCCAAGGCAACTTTCTACTATACGGCAGAAGAACGTGTAGATTTCAGACAATTGATCAAGGATATGGCCAAAGCCTTTGGCATTCGCATAGAAATGAGGCAAATTGGCTATAGGCAGGAGGCCCAAAGGTTAGGAGGTATTGGTTCTTGCGGGAGGGAATTATGTTGCTCAACCTGGTTATCCGATTTCCGATCCGTAAGTACTGCGGCAGCGCGTTATCAACAACTTTCACTTAATCCCCAAAAATTAGCCGGCCAATGCGGGAAACTCAAATGTTGCTTGAATTATGAGCTGGATATTTATTTAGAGGCCCTGGAAGATTTCCCTTCTCAGGACAGTAAATTATTCACTGAAAAAGGAATTGCATTTTGTCAAAAAACAGACATTTTTAAAGGGCTATTGTGGTACTCCTATAAGGATGACCCTTCTAATTGGCATATACTTACAAAAGAACAGGTTCAGGATATACTGCATAGGAATAAAGCTAAAAAACCTGTAGCTAGCCTTGAGGAGTTTGCCGTTGAAAATATTCAAGAAGAACAGTTGATTTTTGAAAATGTTGTAGGGCAGGACAGTCTTACCAGGTTTGACCGCCCGAAGCGAAAAAATAAGAGAAGCAAAAGTAAAAATAGAAGGAATAACAGAAAAAGACCTGCTAAAAATGCCTAAAAGGATTTTCTACTCCATATTAATTTTATTGGTATGGGCATGTAATAATAAGCTGATTCATTCAGAATTTCAGCCTAATCCTGGTGGAATATGGGTCAAAAATGACACTAAGGAATTTAGTTTCACAGAAAATGACACTATTAACGCCAGAGACCTATTTATTTCTGTGAGAAATGATGATACTTTCCCTTATAGTAATTTATTTTTGATAGCAGATTTGAAATACCCAAATGGCGATGTCCAAAGGGATACGCTAGAGTATGAAATGGCCATGCCAGATGGCAAATGGCTGGGGAAAGGCTATGGCAGTTTAAAAGAAAATAAACTTTGGTATAAGGAAAACATCATTTTTCCCGTTAAGGGCGTATATACTTTACAAATTTCCCATGCTATGCGAAAAAATGGCAACGCAGATGGGATCATGGAACTGGAAGGCATCACAGATGTTGGTTTCTTAATTGAAAAGCGTAAATAAGTTATGGCAAAAGCCCGGAAAAAAAATGTTTCTTCCAATTTTTCTAAGTTTATTAAATGGTTTTGGATTCTGTTTGCTTCAGGACTATTTATGATTTTTTTAGTCTTTCTTCTTGCTTCATGGGGATTTTTTGGAGAAATGCCAACTTTTGAACGACTAGAAAATCCGCAGACAAATTTAGCGACAGAGATTATCTCTTCAGATGGTAAAACCCTTGGAAAGTTTTATTTAGATGATAACAGAACTCCGGTTTCTTATGACGAGTTGCCGGACAATTTGGTGAATGCGTTGGTTGCCACAGAAGACGCAAGGTATTTTGACCATTCAGGGATAGACGCAAGAGGTACTTTGAGAGCAATGGTATTTCTTGGAAAAAGAGGGGGGGCAAGTACCATTTCTCAGCAATTATCTAAATTACTATTTACCAAACGAATATCTGGTGGGGTTCCAGGCAGGATCATTCAAAAAATAAAGGAATGGGTAATCGCAATACGTCTGGAAAGACAATATACCAAAGAAGAGATTATTGCCTGGTATTTAAACACCTATGACTTTATCAACAATGCTGACGGAATACGTTCTGCATCCAGAATTTATTTTGGGAAGGAACCTAAAGACCTAAAAACTGAGGAGTCTGCCGTTTTGGTTGGGATGCTCAAAAATTCTTCCTTGTATAATCCTCTGAGAAGAGAAGAACTTGTATTAAACAGACGTAATACCGTGCTGGGGCAAATGGCGAAATACGACTTCATTACGGAACAAGAGAAGGATTCTCTGCAGTCCGTAAAAATGGACATAAATTTCACACCTGAATCTCATAGGGATGGCCTGGCGACTTATTTCAGAATGTATTTACAAGGGTTTCTGAATGATTGGATTGACAAAAACCCTAAACCCGCAGCTGAAGGGGAAAGAGACCGATGGAATATATATTTAGACGGTCTTAAAGTATATACTACCGTAGATTACCGCATGCAGAAAAATGCGGAAGATGCGGTTAAGCAACATATGAAAAGACTTCAAAAAGAGTTTTTTCATCAAAATACACCAGAACGAAATAGTACAACTCCTTTTCTGGAACTGAATCCTGAAGAGACAAACCGAATTATGGAGCGTGCCATGAAAAATTCGGAGCGCTGGCGCATTATGAGGGCCAATGGTAAATCTGATAAAGAAATCAGGGCTTCGTTTACCAAAAAGACTGAAATGACAGTATTCGACTGGAATAGTGAAACCGAAGAGAAGGATACGATTATGACTCCTTTAGACTCCATAAAGTACTATAAAACTTTCTTAAGGGCCGCAATGATGTCATTGGAGCCACAAACAGGTCATGTTAAAGCCTGGGTTGGTGGACTCAACTACAAACATTTTCAATACGATAATGTTATCCAGGGCGCAAGACAGGCCGGCTCAACCTTTAAACCTTTTGTATATGCCGCTGCCATTGATCAATTGAGGTTATCACCATGTGACTCACTTCCGGATAGTCAATATTGTATCGAAGCGGGAAAACATGGCAATCCGGAACCTTGGTGCCCCAAGAATGCTGATGGTAAATTTTCCGGAAATATGTATACCTTAAAGCGAGCTCTTGCAAACTCGGTAAACTCAGTTACTGCACAACTAATTGACAGGGTGGGTCCGAAACCAGTAGTGGCCATTGCTAAGGACCTTGGTATAAAAGGAGAAATTCTTGAGGTGCCTTCAATTGCCCTGGGAACCCCTGATCTTAATGTATATGAAATGGTAGGAGCCTATGGCACTTTTGTTAATCAGGGAGTTTTTGTAAAACCGGTAATGGTTACCAGAATAGAAGACAAGAATGGAACAGTACTTTATGAATACGTTCCGGAAACAAAAGATGTACTTAGTAAAGAAGTGGCCTATGCTATGGTGAACTTAATGGAGGGGGTTACCCAGGGGGGGTCAGGTACCAGATTAAGGCATTCTTCAAATATAGACCAAACGGTATATAAAGAAATAATTACAGGTTATCCATATGAATTCACAAACCCAATTGCCGGTAAAACAGGAACAACGCAGAACCAAAGTGACGGTTGGTTTATGGGAATGGTTCCCAATCTGGTGACCGGTGTATGGGTTGGAGGCGAAGACAGGGCCACTCATTTTAAAACAATCGCATATGGTCAGGGAGCATCCATGGCATTGCCTATATGGGCTTTATACATGAAAAGTAATTATGCGGATGAGGAATTAGGCGTTTCTATGGAGGAATTTCCAGAACCGGAAGAGCTGACTATTAGTGTTGATTGCTCAAAAGAAACTGAAGAAACAATTGAGAAAGATAAGCTTGATGATGATCTTGATGATGACCTTGATGATCTGGATTTTTAATTATTCTCAGGAATTAAACTATTAAACTAATCCCGCCGGAAGGCGGGTTTTTTTATTTAAAAATGTAATTTAGTAGCTATAGGAAACCAACAATATTTATTAGCTTATGATACGTAAAACAGTGGCCAATGTGAAGGAGGCATTGCTTGGAGTAGAAGACGGAATGACCTTTATGTTAGGAGGTTTTGGCCTTTGTGGGATTCCTGAAAATGCAATTTCGGAACTTGTTCGGCTGGGAGTAAAGGATATCACCTGCATAAGCAATAATGCAGGGGTAGATGATTTTGGTCTCGGGTTATTGTTGCAAAAACATCAAATTAAAAAAATGATCTCCTCTTATGTTGGGGAGAACGAGGAATTTGAAAGGCAGATGCTGAGTGGAGAATTAGAAGTTGAATTAACGCCCCAGGGAACATTGGCAGAGAAATGCAGGGCGGCTCAGGCAGGCTTTCCAGCTTTTTATACGCCAGCAGGTTACGGGACAGAAGTTGCGGAGGGCAAGGAAACGCGCAATTTTAATGGCAAAATGCACGTTCTCGAGCACGCCTTCGAGGCCAGTTTTGCATTTGTCAAAGCCTGGAAAGGAGATGAAGCCGGAAATTTAATTTTTAAAGGGACAGCAAGAAATTTCAATCCTTGTATGTGCGGCGCAGCTAAGATCACTGTTGCGGAAGTAGAAGAACTGCTGCCGGCCGGCAGTCTCGATCCAAATGAAATTCAAATTCCGGGTATTTTTGTACAACGAATCTTTCAGGGGGAACACTATGAAAAAAGAATAGAACAACGCACTGTTAGATCGAGAAACTAAAAACGAATTAAGGACAGTATTATGCTGGATAAAATTGGGATAGCTAAAAGAATAGCCAGAGAAGTAAAAGATGGGTATTATGTAAATCTTGGGATTGGGATTCCTACGCTGGTAGCTAATTATGTCAGAGACGATATTAGCGTTGAATTTCAAAGTGAAAATGGTGTTTTAGGTATGGGTCCATTCCCTTATGAAGGCGAAGAAGATGCTGATATTATCAATGCCGGGAAACAAACCATTACCACTTTACCCGGAGCTTCTTTTTTTGATTCTGCTACCAGTTTTGGAATGATTCGTGGGAAACATGTTGACCTAACTATTCTTGGGGCTATGGAAGTAGCGGAAAACGGGGATATTGCCAATTGGAAAATACCCGGAAAAATGGTTAAAGGTATGGGCGGAGCAATGGATCTTGTTGCATCGGCAGAGAATATTATTGTAGCCATGATGCATACTAATAAAAAAGGAGAATCAAAGCTCTTAAAGAAATGCTCACTCCCTCTAACCGGTGTTGGTTGTGTAAAAAAAATAGTAACTAACCTCGGAGTTCTGGAGGTAACACCCAAAGGATTTCGATTACTTGAAAGAGCTCCCGGAGTAAGTATTGAAGTTATAAAAAGTGCAACGGAGGGTGCTTTAATTGTTGAAGGAGATATTCCAGAGATGACAGTTTAACGATTAAAGTATACACTTTACCGACACATTAAAATGAGATACTAATTTCACAACAATATGGAGATGCTTCACAACAAAACTTTAGAGGCCTGAATCATACATATTATCTTTATATCAATATTTTTCAACCCCAAATTTCATTTATATAAATTTTTTAAAAGCTATGGACGCACAAATTAACCAAGCACCTATTGAAGAAGAAATCCAGGTATACCGAAACGAGTTTTTTAGCGGCATAATAATGTTGACAAGAAAACTTTTTATGTTATAGTAGATTATAAAAAAAAATAAAAGGAGTAAAGCAATTAGTTTTACTCCTTTTTTTATTTTCGGGGATATATAATAGTGGCATGAATCTTCATTTATCAAAATGTACAACTTCCGATTTGGATACACTTATTTCGATCTCCAGAAAGACATTTATTGATGCTTTTGAAAAGCATAATAACTCTGATGATTTTAAATCCTATATGGAATCAGCTTTTTCCAGAGAACAAATATCTAGGGAACTGTCAAACCCTAAGATATCTTTTTACCTGGTTAGCTCTGAAGATGCGCCCATAGGATATTTTAAATTAAATGAAGATGAAGCCCAAAGAGATATAAAGGATAAAAATGCTATCGAATTAGAAAGAATTTATGTAGTCAGTACATTTCAGGGAAATAAAATAGGCCGTTTTATGCTAAATAATATTAAACGTATTGCGGTTAGTAAAAATAAAGGGTATCTCTGGCTTAAAGTTTGGGAGAAAAATGGCAAAGCAATAAGATTCTATGAAAACAATGGATTTGTAAAGTTTGGGAAGCACCCTTATTATATTGGCAAGGATAAACAAATGGATTGGTTAATGAAACTGAATTTGATTAACTTGGAAAAATAAATAAATAGACAATGCATATAAAAGCCCTTGCCTTAGGTTTATTGTTATTATCAATCAATATTGCAAAAAGTCAGCACACGTATTATTTTCCCGAAAGAAATGCTACTTGGCAAGAACGCTCTGGATCTTCTTTTAATCTTAATGAAAAGAAACTTGGCGAGGCAGTCAATTTTGCCAAAAATAATGAATATAAAGGGTCGAGAGATTTGCGCATTGCAATTTTAAAGGGTTTTGAGCGAGAACCATTTCATCAAATTTTAGGACCTACCAAAAAACGAGGAGGTCCTGCGGGAATAATTTTGAAAAATGGATATATCGTAAAAAAATGGGGCGATATAAAACGAGTAGATATGACTTTTAGTGTTACCAAAAGTTTTTTGTCTACAGTGGCAGGCCTCGCAGTAGACAATCTTCTAATTGAAAGCACAGACGACAAAGTTTCTTCTTATGTCTGGGATGGGACATTTGCCGGAGAACATAATAGTAAAATTAGCTGGAAGCATTTATTACAACAAAACTCAGATTGGTCCGGAGAGTTATGGGAAGGCAAAGATTGGGCAGACAGACCACCCAGAGAGGGAGGCCTGGACGATTGGAAATTCAGAAAACTCAATGAGCCTGGCACGGTAATGGAGTACAATGATGTACGTGTAAATGTCTTGGCCTATGCCTTGACGCACGTTTGGAGAAAGCCTGCTCCTTTAGTGCTCAAAGAGCATATAATGGATAAAATCGGAGCTTCAACTACCTGGCGTTGGTATGGTTACGAAAATGCCTGGACAGTAATAGACGGAATAAAAATGAAATCCGTTACGGGAGGTGGTCATTCAGGGGCAGGGATTTTTATAAGTGCAGCAGATATGGCGCGGTTTGGCTTACTATTTCTTAATAATGGAAAATGGAATTCAGAACAGCTTCTTAGTGAGGCCTGGATAAATGAGGCAATTACACCTTCAGTACCTAATCCCAACTATGGTTATATGTGGTGGCTTAACGAAAAGGGAGATCGGCATTGGGAGGGACTTTCAGAAGACATATATTATGCAGCTGGTTTTGGCGGAAATTTTATTGTTATTGACAAGGCCAATGACCTTGTTGTTGTTACAAGATGGTTGGAACCCTCCAAAATTGGCGATTTGATGAGTCTTATTCAGGATGCAATAGATTAGACTACGAATTGTTAAAAGGAGAGCTCAGACCTGTTAACAAAGTCAGTTAAATTGCAGAAATAATTTCAGCTGCTTCTAAGATAGTTTCGGGGGTCTTTGCAAAACATATTCGAATCTGTTTATTATCTACCAGGTCTTTATTAAAAACCGAAATTGGGATAGTTGCAATACCGAACTCTTTGGTGAGTCTTTCGGCAAAAGCAATATCACTTTCGTCGCTGATTTCTGAAAAATCCAGTAGTTGAAAATAAGTACCTTGAGTAGGGGTAAACTTAAATCTGGAATTTTGGATTGAAGATAAAAACAAATCGCGTTTTTCCTGGTAAAATGGACCTAAATCCAAATAGTTGGCAGGTTGTTTAAGATATTCGGTAAGTGCATGTTGGAATGGGTGATTAACACAAAACACATTGAATTCATGGATTTTCTGAAATTCTTTCATTAGTTCTGACGGTGCTGCACAATAACCCATTTTCCATCCGGTAGCGTGAAAAGTTTTACCAAATGAGGCACAAACGAAACTTCGAGATGCCAAATCGGGGTATTTGGAAGCACTCTCGTGAGAGTGCTTATCAAATACTATATGTTCATAAACTTCGTCACTTAGCAAAATTATATCTGTGTCTTTTAGGCAACTCTGGAGCATTAGCATGTCGGAATCAGAAAATACCGTCCCACTTGGGTTATGTGGGGTATTAATAATAACCATCCTGGTTTTTTCATTAAGATGTGCCTTAAACTCATCCCAATCTATGGTATAATCCTTTTCGTTTAACTGAATTAACACAGGAATACCGCCATTTGCTTTTATAGCAGGCTCATAGCAATCATAGGCTGGTTTAAGAACTATTACTTCGTCGTAGGGCCATACCATTGCCGAAATAGCAGTAAAAATGGCTTGTGTTGCTCCAACCGTAACAGTTATTTCTGACTGTGGATGGTAGTTGGCACCATATAAAAGGGCGATCTTTTCAGCAATTACCTCCTTAAGAGGATAGATGCCCCCCAAGGGGGCATATTGATTATGCCCGTCTCTCATTGCTTTTGCAACCAATTCAATAAGAACAGGATCTGGCTCAAAATTGGGAAAGCCCTGTGAAATGTTGATAGCGTTACACTCCTTTGCAAGCTGGCTCATAGTAGTAAATATAGATTCGGGCAGCTTTGGTAATTTGGAGTTAATATTGTGTGCAGATGACTTCATGGGATAATATTATGGTAAAAATAGCAAAAAAGAGAGGGCACCATTACAAATAAAAATCCCGGATAATACTACCCGGGATTTCATATAGATATACATTTCTCAATTATCCTTTTATAGAAGCACTCAAATACTCTCTGTTCATTCTGGCAATATTCTCCAATGAAATACCTTTTGGGCATTCTATCTCACAAGCACCAGTATTAGTGCAATTTCCAAATCCTTCCAGATCCATCTGCTTCACCATGTTTTGTACACGTTCTGCGGCTTCAACACGTCCTTGTGGTAATAATGCAAACTGGGATACTTTGGCTGAAGTAAATAACATGGCGCTGGCATTTTTACATGCTGCCACACATGCGCCACAACCAATACAAGCCGCTGCATTAAATGCCTTATCCGCATTCTCTTTTCTTATAGGGATATTATTTGCGTCAACAGTTCTGCCTGAAGTGTTCACAGAAATAAAACCACCAGCCTGCTGAATGCGTTCGAAAGCATTTCGATCTACAATCAAATCTTTAATTACCGGGAATGCTTTTGCTCTGAAGGGTTCAATAACAATGGTATCGCCATCATTAAAACTACGCATATGTAATTGACATACCGTAATAAGCCTGTCAGGGCCATGCGGACGCCCATTAATTTGAAGGGAACATGTCCCGCAAATACCTTCACGGCAATCATGATCAAATTCAATAGGCACTTCGCCTTTTGCAATTAAATCTTCATTTAATATATCAAGCATTTCAAGGAAGGACATGTCGCCTTCTACCCCATCCATGGTATAGTCTACTATTTTTCCTTTTGAGGAAGCATCTTTTTGACGCCATATTTTAAGATAAATTTTCATAGCTTTTTATTTATAGGAACGCGTCTTTACTTCAATATTTTCATAAATTAATTTCTCCTTATGCAATTGGGCATCTTTTGGTTCTCCTTTATATTCCCAGGCCGACACAAATTTGAAATTTTCATCGTCGCGCAATGCTTCTCCTTCAGGTGTTTGATATTCTTCTCTGAAGTGACCTCCACAAGATTCATTACGTTCTAAGGCATCCATGGCAAAAAGTTCTCCAATCTCTAAGAAATCTGCTACACGGCCAGCCTTCTCCAACTCCTGATTTTTATCATCTGCAGCTCCTGGTACTTTTACATTCTCCCAAAAATCTTTCCTCAAGGCAGCTATCTCTTTAATAGCATCCTTTAATCCTTCTGCATTACGCGACATTCCACATTTATCCCACATTATTTTACCCAATTTTTTATGATAGTAATCAACAGAATTTATTCCCTTGGCAGACATTAATCTATTGATCCTATCCAAGACATCTTTCTCGGCCTTATCAAATTCTTCCGAATCTGTTGGTATGGGTCCTGTACGAATATCATCGGCTAAGAAATCACCTATAGTGTATGGCAGAACAAAGTATCCGTCTGCCAGGCCTTGCATTAAAGCAGAAGCTCCAAGTCTGTTTGCTCCATGGTCACTAAAGTTTGCCTCGCCTGCAGCATAACATCCCGGAATGGTTGTCTGTAAATTGTAATCAACCCAAAGCCCCCCCATTGTATAGTGCACAGCAGGATATATCATCATAGGGGTTTTATATGGATTTTCATCCACAATTTTTTCGTACATCTGGAATAAGTTGCCATATTTAGCTTCCACAACCTCTTCCCCAAGTTTTCTAATGTGGGCATCATCGGCATCTTTTAGACCAGTTGTGAGTGCTTTTTCACTTCCATATCGCATTATGGCCGCATCAAAATCGAGATATACAGCCTCTCCGGTTTTATTCACACCGTAGCCGGCATCACAACGTTCTTTAGCAGCTCTTGAGGCTACGTCCCGAGGCACGAGATTTCCAAATGCCGGGTATCTGCGTTCTAAATAGTAATCTCTGTCTTCTTCTTTTAATTGAGTTGGTTTTAATTTACCTTCCCGGATAGCCTTAGCATCATCTAAATTTTTAGGGACCCATATTCTTCCATCGTTCCTGAGAGACTCAGACATTAGAGTAAGTTTGGACTGATGATCCCCTGAAACCGGGATGCAAGTAGGATGGATTTGTGTATAGCAGGGATTTGCAAAAAATGCACCTCTGCGATGTGTTCTCCAGGCAGCCATTACATTGGCCCCCATACAATAGGTAGAGAGAAAAAACAAATTACCATATCCACCTGAAGCTATAACAACTGCATGAGCAGAGTGACGCTCAATTTCCCCTGTGATGAGATTTCTTGCTATAATTCCTCTGGCTTTGCCATCAACAAGTACCAAATCAAGCATTTCATGCCTTGTATAGGATTTAATCTTGCCTCGGTGTATTTGGCGGTTCATTGCAGCATAAGCACCTAATAAAAGTTGTTGTCCTGTTTGCCCCTTCGCGTAAAAAGTCCTGGACACCAAAACTCCACCGAAAGATCGGTTGTCTAAAAGTCCTCCATAATCACGGGCGAATGGCACTCCCTGAGAAACACATTGATCAATAATATTACCAGACACTTCTGCTAAGCGATAAACATTGGCCTCACGAGATCTATAGTCACCACCTTTTACGGTATCGTAAAATAGTCTGTAATCACTGTCCCCATCTCCCTGATAATTTTTAGAAGCATTTATTCCACCCTGTGCAGCAATGGAGTGTGCTCTTCTGGGAGAATCCTGGTAACAAAATGTTTTAACATTGTACCCTAGTTCTGCAAAAGATGCGGCAGCAGATCCTCCGGCTAGCCCCGTTCCAACCACTATAATGTCAATATTTCTTTTATTGGCAGGGTTTACCAGATCTATTTCATTTTTATGTTTTGTCCATTTCTCAGCCAATGGCCCTGATGGAATTTTTGAATCAAGAATGCCCATAATTAATGCGTTATAGGGTTAAGATGATGATATATTGCAATAAATACGAATACTAAAGGAACGATTACTGCATAGATTTTAGCAAATGATTTAATAGAAGGAGTGTATTTATTGTTTAAGCCCATACTTTGAAAAGATGAAGCAAAACCATGCCATAAATGAAGGCTAAGTAATCCAAATGACACTATATAAATAACAGTTCTCCATATGGGAGCGAATTTCTCTACGGTTTCAATATAATAGCGGGTAGGATCTTCGGGCTTAGCTTCCAAATATTTGTACGTCATTTCATGAATCCAAAAGTCATAGAAATGTAAGCCGAGAAAGGCAAGGACAACCAAACCTGTGATTATCATGTTACGTGAAACCCAGGGTGAGTTGGCCGCTCCTTTATATTTGGTGTACTTTATTGATCGTGCCCGGGTATTTTGATATTCAAGAATAATACCCATTACAAAATGCACAATAACACCAAGTATTAAAACGGGCTGCATTATGTATTGCACTAATCCATTATAGCCCATAAAGTGGGACCATTGGTTAAAAGTGTCGGGAGAAATTACAGAGGTGAAATTAATGGTTACATGAAGTGCCAAAAACAATACCAAAAAAAGACCCGAAAGTGCCATTACCACCTTCCGGGCTATGGACGATTTAATCAGTGAACTCATTAGTTATAGTTTAGGTGACCAAATTTAAGTCAAGAGGGAATCATTAACAAATTTCCAGACTTATTAGAATGGTATTTAGATTGATTTTAAGCAAATACAAAGGGGGTAACCAACTTTCACTCATAAAAGGGCTATAAACCCGGGATAAATTGAATTTATAAGAATTATAATAAATAGTATTCTTTCTGTTTTTTATTTAGCAGGGCCTTTTCAATATTTTGAGAATGAACAGACAGACATCTTAAAAACAGTAAAAATACTATTTGCAACAGCTTTAATTTTATGGGGTTAAATAAAAGGGATTATCGTATGAAAATTTAACTTTTAGGCTGTGCAAACCAAAAGGTACTCATAGGCTGTAGTTTATTTGTTTTTTAAGCCTTGAGTTATTCGAGCTGGAATGCTTTTTTAAAATGTGTTCCGGTTTGAAGTGATGGCGCTTATGCTTATTTTTGAGAAAATACTTCGTTTTATGAAATATGAACAAATAAACAGCGAGCTGTTCAAAAAAAATCGAGCAAAATTTATGGCACAAATGAAGCCAAAGAGTATTGCGATTTTTAATTCCAATGATATCTATCCAATTAGTGCAGACAGCACCATGCCATTTCAACAGCACAGGGACATTTTGTACCTGAGTGGGGTAGACCAGGAAGAATCCATCCTCTTGCTTTTTCCGGATGCCATTGATAAAAAAAACAGGGAAATTTTATTTGTAAGGGAAACAAATGAGCATATAGCTATTTGGGAAGGAGCAAAGTTGGATAAGGAACAGGCAACTGCGGTTTCGGGAATACAATCTGTACATTGGCTAACAGATTTTGATAAGGTATTTTTTGGTCTTATGACCGAAGCCGAGTGTGTTTATTTTAACACCAACGAGCATTACAGACAGTCCGTAGAGACCCAAACCAGGGAAGACCGTTTTATTATAAAATGCAAGAAAGATTTTCCAGCCCATAGTTGGGCGAAGAGCAATCCAATTTTACAACAGATCAGAGGTGTAAAAGAGGCAGAGGAGATTAAACTTATACAGCATGCCTGCAATATTACTGAAAAGGGTTTTCGTCGTGTTTTAAAATTTTTAAAGCCGGGTATTTGGGAGTATGAATTAGAAGCAGAATTCCTGCACGAATTTATTAGAAACCGTTCAAAGGGTTTCGCGTACACCCCAATAATTGCTTCAGGGAATAACGCTAACGTTTTGCACTATATAGAAAATAACAATCAATGTAAAGATGGCGACTTAATCCTGATGGACGTAGGAGCCGAATATGCAAATTACTCAAGTGATATGACCCGGACCATTCCGGTAAATGGTAAATTTTCCAAAAGACAGCGTCAGGTATATGAGGCTGTACTCAGGGTTAAAAATGAAGCTACAGCTATGCTGGTACCGGGTACCTTATGGGCTGAATATCATATAGAAGTGGGCAAAGTAATGACTTCGGAACTACTCAGTTTAGGGTTACTTGATAAGGCGGATGTACAAAATGAAAATAAGGATTGGCCGGCGTATAAAAAGTATTTCATGCATGGCACAAGTCACCATATGGGATTAGACACCCATGATTATGGAGCATTAAAAACACCTATGAAACCGAATATGGTTTTTACCGTAGAGCCCGGGATTTATATCCCGGATGAAAAAATGGGCATTCGCCTGGAAGATGATGTGGTTATTATGGAAGAAGGATCTCCCTTCAATCTAATGCGGGACATTCCAATAGAAATAGATGAGATAGTAGATCTTATGAATAAGTAATTGAAACCCATTTCAGAGTTGATCTTTCAAACCTTGTCATTAATTAGGTTAAATCCCTGAAGCCCTGGGATTATCCCCTTTACCTATATTGGCCAAAATAAAAACAACCAAAGCGGGTAATACCCAACCCATACTTAATTTGCTAAGGGGAATCCACCTTGTAATGGATTCTATATAACTGCTTAAACCAATACTTCCTAAAAAATCGGGAATGCTAAAAAGGATGGTAGTGAAAACAACTGCTCTGAAAACCCTGGAGGAACCAAATTTTTCCGGAATTACATTGAGCAAGATTAAAACTATGGTAATTGGATATATGAACATTAGAATCGGCAATGCAATGGCGATAATATAATCTACTTTAAATTGCCCCATTAGTACTCCGAGGAAACAACTGACCAAAGCAGTAATAAGATAGACCTTGTTTGATTTTGGAAAACGCGATTTTACAAAATCTGCAGTTCCTGCAACAATTCCTACGGCTGTTGTAAAACAAGCCAGACTTACTAATATTCCCAAAAATAAGTTAGCCGTAGACCCTAAAGTAATTTTACTAATTCCGGTAATAAGTGATGTGCGTGAAATAGCTGGATCAAATTCCCCCTGCATAACAGCTCCCGTAAAAATTAATCCGGAATATATCAATATTAAACCAAGTCCCGCCAGCCATCCGGCCCTTCCAAGTAAAGCTTTTTTTTGTTCATAAGTAGCTTCTTTGTCCGTAAGGTTAATTGAGGTTATAATTACCCCTCCCACTACAATGGCCCCTATAGCGTCAAAGGTTTGATAACCCTCTAAAATCCCCTCTGTTAATGGATTTATGAAAGTATTTGTGCCAAAATCCAGCGGAAAGGAAAATAGTGTAATACCCATTATGGCTAAAAGGATAAGAATAATACCCGGGGTTAAATACTTGCCTATTATATCCAATATTTTTGTGCGGTTCATTACAAAAACGAAAACCAAAACAAAATAAATGATACTTGTGCTTAACGAGGAATTATGAAGCAAAGGAGCAATCCCTATTTCATGAGTAACAGAAGCTGTTCGTGGTGACGGCAGGGAAATTGAGACCGCATATATTGTGAAGCAAAAAATTAAGCTGAATGAACGCGAAACTTTTG
>CP070778.1:378910-394512 GCA_020346245.1 Flavobacteriaceae bacterium
CAAATAAATAATTTAAACGAATTAGAGAGCAAGATCATTGGAGTGATCGTTGCCGCCCTTGCAGTGTCATTTCTCGGACAGGCTGCAGAAGACAACCCTAAGGACATACTGAATATCGGGATAGGTATTGGGGCAGTTGTAGTTTCTCTGGCTGTTTTCGTTACCCTAACCAGTGGAAAGAAAAAACCAGGAATGGTGGGGTACAAAAAAGATTCCAAAGATTGAGGGCAGCAAATTTATATATCTTTGTTTTTATAAAGCCATATGAATTTTAGCAACCAATATTTTGCCGTATGAGATTCCTATTGAGCCTTCTTCTATGTTTTGTTTTATGGGTACAAATTTCCCTGGGACAAGATGTCGAAGAGCTTGATGAAAACTATTCTGAATTCTGGACTGATATCACTTTTGGGAAGGCTCTCAATGATAAATGGACCGTTGGAGGAGATGGTGGGTTTCGAGCGGCCTTTAACAGCGGTAATTTCAAATTATTCTATGTCAGGCCCAATATCAATTACAAGGTATTGCCTTTCTTCAATCTAACCTTCGGGCTTGGTTCCTTTAATACATTTAGCAACGATTTTAGCAACGTTTTTGAATTCCGCATCTACCAGGATGCCAATTTCAGGGGTCCCAAGCTAGGGCCTTTTAATTTTATACATCGTATAAGGCTGGAACAGCGTTTTTTTACTTTTAGTGACAATGATATAGACAATGAGTTTAGTTTCAGAGGCAGGTATTTGATAGGTACGCGTACAGACAAGTTTGGTATGGGTGGCGAAAAAAACTGGACCGTATTTGTGAGCCTGGAACCGTTTTTCCCTTTGGGAAAGGGAGTTACGGAGATTCTGGCGAACAATTTTCGTTGGGACACCGCCCTGTCTTATCAGGTATCAGAAAATCTACGCCTGGAATTTCACTATGTCCTCCAAACTTCCGAAATCTTTTCCAATAGCGACACAAGAGTCCTAGAAAATATTTTCAGGTTCAGGATATTTCAAAAGCTGTAAGTGATAGGGTTCTTTGTTGACTAAAAGCTATAATTATTATCATATAACGATACAGCCCTCAACTTAAAATTGCTTAATTTTAGCTTTCTTCACCTTAAGGAAAGGGTCCCATGCTTAAAAAACTTTTAAAATTTGTTTCCGGATTATTGGTGATTCTGGCTATCCTATTCCTGGCAACCTACTTTTATGTAACAAGTCATAAAGAAGAGGTTGCCAACTTCATTGCAAATACAATCTCAGAGAATCATAGGGGCACCATGAGTTTTGAAGACATGACCATGAAAAGCTGGGGCAGATTTTCAAATCCCGCATTCCACATTACAAATATGGTACTTCTGGACTCCACTGAGAATAAAATAGCCCGTTTAGAAATAGAGGATGCCTATGTCAATATATTCGTCAAGAGTCTTTTTAAAAATCAGATTCAGGTAAAATCTGTAGAAATAAACAGTGCAAAATATACTTCGATAATAAAAAAGGAGACGCTTCCAGATACCATTCTAAAAAAAGAAACACCGGTTTCTGACAGGAGATCGCCTGAACCTTTTATTCCATTTAAAATGAATCTGGACATTGAAGATGTTACCGTTGATATTCAAAACCTTCCACGTAACAAAGCCATACAATTTAAGTTGGACGAAATATCATCAATGGTTAATTTTGAGCAGGATAAGATTACTTCTTCATTGGATTTGGACGCTACGGTTGAGCAATTGGGATTCAACCTTGAGAAGGGGGGGTATCTAAAAGATTCAAGAATTTCAGGTTCAATGAAACCTGTGATTGATTTAAAGTCCAACAAGATCCATATTCCAACCTTTGACTTAACTATAAATGATCAGGTTTTTAAATTCACAGCTGATTTGGATACTGCCAACAAGGGTAGTTTTTTATTTAAGATTGAGAATGAACAAACAGAATATTTATCTACGGTAAGTCTGCTGGCGGACAATATTCAGCAAAAACTCGGCAATTATTTGATTGACAATGCTTTTTATACCTATACCACATTGGAAGGAAGTTTTGCGCCATTTTCCAATCCATTGGTCCATATTGAATTTAAGACAACCGATAATTCGGTAAATATAGCGGATAAGTTTGTCCTGGATTCTTTGGCATTTGAAGGAAGTTTTAAAAACAGGATCTATGAAGATGAACGCGCTCAAACGGAAGATAAAAAGGACTTAAAATTAATTTTCAATACCATTGTTGGCAAATACAAAGAGACAGCTTTTGAGATACAGGATGGTCTTTTTAAAAGTACTCCTGAAACCAAAGCATATATTGAAGCAGCCCTGAATGCCCGTGGTAAACCGGAGAATTTGATTTCAATACTAGATGACCCCATTTTTAGCCTTAAAGATGGTAGCTTCAACTTTGTGGCAGATATCAAGGGGGATGCCGGTTCTGCAACAGAATTACTTGCTTCATCCACAATGGAATTGCAGGTATCTAAGACGTCATTGGTTGACCACGAAAATAAAATTACAATCCCTGTTGATGAATTAAAACTTCATTTAGAAAAGGATAATGCAGTTTTAGATATAATGAAGCTGCAAATGACTTCAGGAGATAAGCTGACAATAGAAGGACAAGCAGGCCCTTTTTCAGCTCTTTTATCGGAAGAATCAAAAAATTTAGTTTCTTCAAAAATAAATTTCAGATCAAATAAATTGAACTGGAAAGACTTCCTTGAAATTTTTGATAACCCACAAAAAAACAGCAAAGAAAAGATAAAAGATCCCCAATTTGTATTGCATGATATATTTAAAAAAATATATCAAAAATTCAACCCTGACATTGACATAGCCATTAAAAAATTTCAATATGAAACACTAGTTCTGGACAACTTCTCAACCGATTTGTCTTTTAGTGATGAAAACAATCTTCACCTAACCAATATGGGGTTTGATATTCCCTCCGGGCAGGTAAAGCTTGTTGCCGATTTGAACTATGAAAAAGATGAAGAGATCCTGGTTAGTGCAGATTTTGATGCGTCAGGCGGTGCGGTTTTTTTAAATGATTTATTTAATAATGATACATTTCTCTTCAAAAGCGGCCGATTTGATCTTAAAGCAGATATAACCGGCGACTTAATGCGCTTAGAGAGTCTGATTCTGGAAGCCAAAAGCTCTATAAACCTTTACAAGGGAAGTGTTTTTTATAAGCCAATGGATCTGATTGTACCCATTGATCTCCTTGATGTAGAAATAATATACAATCGTGCAATTCTTAATTCTTTAGAAATTGCAGTTGGCTCAGAAGATAAATTAAATTTTTCGGGTGAATTAGATGACTTATTGACCCTTATCTCACCCAACTCAAAAAATCAAGTAAACACATCACTCCTATTACATTCAGACAAATTACAATGGGATGATTTTTTACAAGTCTTTGCCCATGATAGTGAAAAGCATGTGAGTCAAAAAAAGGACCCGGAAAGTAGATTAAAGGAAACATTGCGGGGAATCTATTCAGATTTTAACCCACATATTGCAATTACTATTGATAAGTTTGAATATAAAGACGCTTTGACCCTGGAAAATTTTAAGACCGGGTTTCATTATAAAGACATGAATAATCTGGTATTGGAAGAAAGTGGTTTTAATTTTAATTCTAATGGTCAGGCAGACTTTTCAGCTCAGCTGGATATCTCTAAACAGGGGAAAACCCATGTAAACGTAGATTTTGAAGTCAAGGCAGACCCATCTCAATTAAATAATATACTCAATTATGATACTTTTTTGGTTGAGGGCGGGTCTTTAAAACTGTCTGCGAATATAAATGGTGATATTGAAAAAATGAATGAACTGATAAGTTCCTCAAGCAGCAAGTTCATAATTGAACATAGTTCCTTGATTCATAACCCAAGTCAGACAAAGATCCCATTCAGTATCCTGGAAATAGATATTGAAGATGATGACGCTATTCTTAAAACTCTTAAAATTGATTTGCCTTCCGGAGATGAATTAGAGTTTTCCGGAGAACTGGATAACATTACTTCCATTATACCTCAAAATAGTTCGAATAGCACAGGAATGAGTTCAAAACTCAATATTTACTCAAAAAAACTGAGGTTCGACGACTTTTTGGAACTGTTTAATACCAAAGATACCTTAGACCGTAAAAAAGTTACAAATCGAAACCTGGCGCTAAAAATTGCCGTTAAAGATTTTTATAAAAAATATGAACCAGAACTCTCTATTTCTATTGATGAGTTTGTATTTAATAAGCTTTTAGTTAAAAATTTTAATACTGGTTTTTATTTCGAAAATAAAGATCTACTCTATCTGGAGAATACCGGTTTTGATTTTTATAAAGGTAAAGTTAGCCTCGATGCTCATTTAGATATTACAGATCCGGTAAAAACTGCTTTTTCAATTGGTTTTACTACGGATAACCTGGATTTGGAAAAACTATTGACTTCCTTTGATTATTTTAATATCCCTTCAATAAAGGAAGCTGATAAAATAGCAGGAAAAGTAAGTGTTAATACGCAAATAGAAGGCGATTTAATAGATAGCACAGGGATAATATCCAATTCAATAAAGGGAACTATTGGGTTTGATCTGGAGGAAATGGAAATAAAGGGTTTTGATCCTATTATTAAGTTGGGGAATATAGTTTTTAAGAAAAAACGATTGGAAGACATTAAGTTCGGGTCTATTGAGAATGTACTCTATGTTGCCAACAATACGGTTGAGTTCCCCCTGATGGAGGTAAAATCCACGGCATTCGATTTTTTTGTGGCAGGGCATTTGGGTTTTGAAGAAGTCCCAACCAATCTTTGGACAGGTATACCCCTTTCCAATTTTAAAAGTAGAGATCTTAATAACATACCAAAAAAAACGGGGTATGTACAGGCCGGTAAAAAAATATATATAGAAGCTAAAAGCGATAAAAAAAATAAGATTAAATACAAACTTCATTTATCTGAGAGGCAATATTATAAAGAAAGAAGTATACTTAGTTCATACGGAACTCAAATGAAAGAGGATAGACTTCTTCGCCGAAAATATAAGCGCGACACAAGAAAGAATGAAAAATTAGCCATACCAGTTGGCGATAAGACAAATTAACCAAGCCCAGAACTCATTCGAAATGGAGTTTACAAAACATAATTGAGAAATAAACCTTCAGAATTCAATTTTTATTTCTCCTTACCTCATGGCTCATTCCTTTGTTCGGCCAACCATTCCATTATTGCCACGGGTCTGTTATTGAGCAATACAGGACTCCCATCAAAATCAAAATTGGCATGGTTTGCATGAGAATAGATCCAGGACCAATGCCCATTGTAATAATAATCATCTCCTCCAAAAAATCCCGTAATATCAGTTACATGGTCATAAAAGGAAAAATGGACGTTGATGGCACCCGCATTAATTAATCGCTTATATAAGGGTACTACCGTCTTTTCTGGAACAGTTGTCCCATCGTCCTTAGCATGTACAAACCAAATAGGCACATCTTTGATTTTCTCGACTTGCTCATTGGTAATGTATTGGTTTTGATACGCCAAAGCACTGATATAACCCGCAGCGAAATAGTTGGGGTTTAAAAGGATCAGTTTAAGTGCCATATAACCCCCATTGGAACAGCCTCCAACATATATTCTGTTAGGGTCAATATCAGGATGATCAGCCACATATTTTTTTATCAGCGCCAGTAAGGCTTCATTATAGATATCATTCTCTTCACCCCTTGTGTAAGCTCCACTTGAAGATTGCATCCAGAAAGTCGGACTCTGGGGTGCCAGAACATAAGCACCTTTGAAAATTCTTTGAATGTCTTTAGACGCATAGTTAGCAGCCCTATTCGCTATCAATGGAATACTTGGATCATTTCCTCCTTCCCCGCCACCATGCAACCAAATGATTAGAGGTAATTTCTGATCGTCATTCTCAGGTTCAAACGAGGCAAATGAGAGTGATACCTCATTGTGTGAGTACTTACCGGTTAAATTAAACTTGTCTATTAATGGTAAAAACCTTTTAGATTCAGAATTCCATACCCTCTTTGTGGTTGAATCGGTAATGGTCAATTCATAATTTATCCATTTATTACTGCCTCTATTATTTACCCGAATATATTTAATAGGCGATCCCAAGACATCTTCCGGACCAACAAACATCACCAGGGTTATATGATTTCCTTGCTCAACTTTATTTCCTTTTTCATCGGACACATAGGCATAGACAACTTTCCTACCCCCAATGGCTTCTTCAGGATTCATTTCAACACCGTCATAACTTCTTTTTGCCATTACCGTAAAATTTTCTGCTTTAACTTCAGTCGTTGGTTCCTTCATAAAAAGAATTATTTTACTAACAGCAGGACCCCAATCATAGCCATCAATAATCAAGTTATATTCCCCATCATTATCACTGAAAGGAGCTGTTGCTTTTTTTGTGTGATCCCTATTTGCCAAAAGGATTAAAGGAATGGTCATTAAACCCATAAAAATGAGTCGCAAAATTGTTTTTCTAGTCATATTGAATATTTAATTTTTAGAATTTCAGTATTTCCAACAAATTGATTAATCCGAGTTCCGTATGCTTAATAGTACCACTGTGCTTTGCATTGAAACCAGCTATTCTCATAACTCCATGGTTTCAATCGCCCTCTTCTAATTATTTTTTACGCTTATGGCCAACCCTCCTCCAGAGTTGTTAACTGTTGTTGTAAAGTTTTCCAGATCCATGACATAAGCCAAATAAGCCTTCGTAGCTGACATGCCACCTAATCCAGGGGGACGCACATTATGCGCAGCGAAGCAACCCCCAACTTCTAAGTTAGGAGCTACATCGATAAAGTAGTTCGTATACCAATCCTTATCCGCATCGCTAAAAACAAAATCAAACGGACCCTGAAGTTTCTTGACGAGATCATGTGCATTAGCCAATCTTGCGTCAATATATTTTGACAACCCGGCTTCTTCAAAATTAGCAATGGCTTCCTTATAGCGTCTTTCGCTTATCTCAATGGTAATGAGTTTTCCATTGGTTTTACTCATAGCCCAGGCAATCCATATTGTAGAATGACCTGTTGATGTCCCTATTTCTAATCCCTTTGTATAACCGTTTTTAATTATTATATCATAAAGTAATTTGCCATCCGTATCAGGCACATTTAAATCACGCCATTCGTTTTTTTTACTTTTCAGAAATGCCTCCACTTTCTTGTCCAGTTCCGGATTTTCTACAGCGTGTTGTGCAAGGAGATAATTCACGGAAAAAATTACCGTGATTATGTAAATAAAAAATGTCCCGGGTAAATGTGAAATAACTCTTCTCATAATTGAAATCTTTTCCTGATATAATATAATGTTTGCTTCACTAAAAATAGCTAGAAATTAAACAAAAAGCAGTACTACAGTAAGGACAATACCTCCTAATGCGAAGTATAACCCTTTTTTGAATATTGGTGTTTTGGGTTTGAACATCCAAAATGCTGAAACAGCAAAAAACAGTAATGCTATCCCAAAAAATATATTCAACCAATACAAAGGATGCCCGGAATGCATTTTGTGCAACTTGTTCATGTTATCCAAAATAAGTGGCATCTTCATCTCAATATAGCTCGCCTGTCCTGTAATTTTGTCGTAGGTTCCTCCTTCAAAATAGACCAGATTGCCTTCTGTCTTGTCTACCTTAAAGGCTCTTTTTCCAAGGGCACGGCCTAAATCTTCGTCTTGCAAACCTATAGCAAGTTTGCTTTCAACAAGTACTTCCTTTTTTAAATAATCCGTATTCCTGTAGGTTTATACAATACCACTAATAGCATATACTGCCATAATTCCGGCCAAAAAGAACCCAAGATACCTGTGGTAGGTTCGTACTTTTTGTTCTGTTTTTCTTCCCATTATTTGCTGTTTTTTAAATATAAATTCGGCTCTATAATAAGATCACCAGGATATCATCTATTTTCCTAAACCAAAGATCCATTTTCATTTAAGTCATAGAAAATATTCTGCTGTAAACAACATAAGATCTATGGCCAACAGCATGTTATAACATCACACTATAACAATTGTCGTTAGCAGGTTTGTTTTTGCAGTTTACACTTAGTCATTTTTGGGAATGTATCTAATAGTTTAGATTTGTGGTATTAGGGTGAATATGAATAAGATAACTACACGTATTAGCTGGCAAGAACTTTTCTTTCAATTTGTATTGTATATACTGGTTCTCCTTTTTTATTCCTTTGACAGGAATGACCCTGGTATTACGTTAGCTCAATTGGTTTTCTTTTTGTTATATGCCTGTGCTTCCGTTTTTATCACCTACTTTTTAATGCCTAAATTTTTATATAACAAGAAATACTGGCATTTCTTTGGCTTTGTAGTTATGGTCCTTTTAATTGTAATAATAGCAGAAGAGTTGTTAGAAGTTGTCTTCTATCCAGGTACTCCAAGAGCAAATTTTACGGGTATTTATTTTGCCATATTTAACGTACTCCCGATAATTGCAATCCTGTCCGGGTTTAAATTTGCCTGGGACGCCATTGGCAAACAAAGTGAAGTCGAGAAGTTAAAAACCACAATGCAGGAAAGTGAACTTCAATTTTTAAAGTCCCAGATTAATCCCCACTTTTTGTTCAATAACCTTAACAATCTCTATTCATATGCCATTGAACTTTCTCCTAAGACTCCGACCATAATTTTGGAATTAAGTTCGGTTTTGCGTTATATGCTCTATGAATGCAAAGAAAGATTTGTGCCCTTATCCAAGGAAATTGAACAACTGGAAAATTTCACGCAACTTAATGAGCTTCAGATTGAAGAAAGAGGGAAGGTAAGTTTTAAAGCCACTGCTATTAAACCCGGCTATCAAATAGCTCCTTTGATCCTCCTAGTCTTCATAGAAAATGCATTCAAGCACAGTCAATCAGGTCAATCCAGCAATATCAGAATAGACGTAGACATTAAAATGGACGGAGATACCCTTCATTTTAATTGTAAGAACAATTTTCAGCCAATAACCGAGACTGAAAACTTAACCAAGGGTATTGGTTTAGACAATGTCAAAAAACGATTGCAATTGCTATACCCCAATGCACATGAATTAAAAATCAATGAAACCCCTGATAAATTTGAAGTTGATTTGAAAATGGAATTGCAGAAAATTAGTTTGAAATGAATTGTATAATTATTGAAGATCAGCCCCCGGCTCAGCGCATCCTTAAAAAATTCATAGAGGATATAGGTACGCTGCATCTGGTAGGCGTTTTTTCAGATGCCATCCAGGCTATGGAATTTTTAAAATCCAACTCGGTTGATCTTATGTTTCTGGACATTCATTTGCCAAAGATTTCAGGGATAGACTTTTTAAAAACCATGCCCAATCCACCCCATGTTATTTTAACAACTGCCTTCTCAGACTATGCCCTGGAGAGTTATGAATTTAGTGTTATAGATTATTTATTGAAACCTTTTTCATTTCAGCGTTTCGTAAAAGCTGTGGCCAAAATACCTTTAAAAAGTACTGTTAAAACAGCAGATATCACAGAATCTGAGATTCAGGAAAATCGCAAAGAAATTTTCATAAAATCAGGCTATGAGCACATTAAAATAACTATAGAGGATATTGTATACATTAAATCTGATACGGACTATACAGAAATCATAACTGCAGAAAAAAAATATTTATCTTCAGAGCCCTTAAGATTCTGGGAAGAACAGTTAAGCCAAAATCACTTCTTCAGAATTCATAAGTCTTTTATCATTAACACCTCTAAAATTGAAAAAATCATTGGCAACCAGGCCTATTTAACCGGAGATATTAAGGCGCCTATTGGAAGAGCCTTTAAAGAAAATTTTATGAAAAGTTTGTTGAACTAAACGAGAACGCTATTATGAAACCACTTAAAAAGGAAGATATTGAACAAGAAGTCTTTGACTTGTATGATGATTACGCGCACAACAAATTACAAAGACGCGAATTTATTGAGAGACTTTCTCTGTATGCTGTGGGAGGTATTACGGTGGCGTCATTGATGAGTTTTCTGATGCCCAATTACAAGGATACCATGTTGGTAGCTGCCAATGACCCCAGGTTGGATTCTGATTATATCAACTATGAATCTCCAAAAGGAGGCGGAACAATTAAAGGGCTGCTTTCCAAGCCAGTTGATACCAAAGGAAAATTGCCGGGCATAGTTGTGGTTCATGAAAACAGGGGGCTCAACCCCTATATTGAAGATACGGCCAGAATGGCGGCTTTAGAAGGTTTCATTACTCTTGCACCGGATGCCCTGACTCCTCTTGGCGGATATCCGGGAAATGATGATGAAGGCCGTGAAATGCAAAGAAAGAGGGACCGTAATGAAATGCTGGAAGATTTTATTGCTGCTTATGAATATTTAAAGGCACATAAGGACTGTAGTGGTAAAATTGGTGTTGTTGGTTTTTGTTTTGGGGGATGGATCTCCAATATGATGGCAGTAAAAGTACCCAACCTTTCAGCCGCAGTGCCATTTTATGGCGGACAACCCAAAGAAGATATTGATAAAATCAATGCCCCTTTGATGTTGCAGTTCGCAGGCTTGGATAAGAGAGTGAATGAAGGCTGGCCGGCTTATGAACAGGCGCTGAAAGCAAATAACAAGGAATATGTGGCCTATACCTACCCTGATGTCAATCATGGTTTTCACAATACAACTACACCGCGATACGACAAAGAAGCAGCGGAACTGGCATGGAAAAGAACCATTGATTTTTTTAATAAGAACCTTAAATAAAGAGCTATTGTACGGATATAAGTACCGGCAAATTATTGCCATATAAACGCAATAAATCATCAAAAAACCCGCTCAAAAGCCGGTTTTGTTGTTTGAACTTTGCTATCAGTTCTTCAAGTCCGGCATTCAATTTCCATAGGCCTTATCCAAAAACTCATAGCGGGCATCATTTACTGCATCCTTGGCGATACTCTCTGTATTAAGGATCATTACCGGTGGTGTGTTGTCATTGGCCTCCACAGAAGGCCACTCAGGCAGATCTTCCCCATTTGGGTTACCCGTCATAATAAAATTGGCAAAATAATTCTGCATGGTTTCTGAGACTTTGAAATCATCCTCTGTCCATGCATAGTCATCTACGAGCTGTAAATTTCCCATACAATATTCTATCTCACAAGCATGGGCAGCACCGATAGGCTCAGGCCTCTTTGGTGCATCTTCACTTTTTTTGACCGTACCTCCCGCCAAACCAGGTTCCAAATTCTCATCCTTAAGTGGTGGTCTTATTCTGCTATAAAGATATCTGTAAACAGACTGGTTACTATTTTTACGATGCAGGTCGAACCACTTCCAGGTGCTGTATGCAATAAATCGGTCTGAGGCAAGGTCTGTGGCAGATTGTTCTATTTCCTTCAAGGAGCTATGAGGATAAAGCTTTAAAACTTCTTCATAGGTATCAGGATAAGCTTCCTTAACCCTGGCTACATAATTCTCCTCTGAATAAGGCTGTCCCTGCATAAATGCCATTCCGGGAATCTCAGCTGAATTCCACCCTAGCAATAAAGGAACCTGAGCCTGTTCTTGAGCATTAAATATCCGAGGTAAGGATTTTGGTAAGAAGTAACCGTCAATCACCATTGGAAAACCAAATCGCTTAGATTCGTTATAAATTTCATAAATGTCTCTTGTACTTAATTTCCTTAGCTGTTCAATAGAAGGGTATCCTGCGTTTTGTGCAAACTCCAGCCCTATGTTTTCAGCCTCTTCCAGAGAAACGGGAGCCAAAGTGGGATTAATACAAGCGCCACTCTCCCCTATTGCAGCAGCTATCAAATCCCTGGATAGCGGTGATGCCATTTGGGCACTAACAGCTATGGAACCGGCAGACTCTCCGGCTATGGTAACTTTACCAGGATCGCCCCCAAAAGCAGCAATATTTTTATTAACCCATTTTAAGGCCGCATGCTGGTCCAGCACACCATAATTGCCGGAAGCCTTATACGGAGCTTCTGCACTTAATTCCGGGTGAGCTAAAAATCCAAATATATTGAGGCGATAGTTGGTTGTAACTACCACCATACCTTTCCTGGCCATACTTTCACCGTCATACCTGTATTCAGAAGCATCACCGGCTACATTACCCCCACCATAGAAATAGACCAATACAGGCAGGCCTTTGGTGTTCCTATCTGCTGGTGTCCAGATATTAAGATGCAGACAATCTTCACTTACACCATTGGAACGCGACTTCATATCGCCAAATACCAGTGTTTGCATAGGCCGTGGCCCAAATTTCTTCGTTTCTTTAACACCCTGCCAATTGTCTAGAGGTTGTGGAGCCTTCCATCTCAGCTCTCCAGTTGGAGGTTTGGCAAAAGGCACACCTAAGTAAGTCTGAATGCCTGTATGCGTATTATAATTCCCCTCAATTACGCCGTTCTCTATCATAACCTGAACAGGGAATGCATTATTATTTTGTGCTTTTCCAGCAGAGCTTAAAAGCATTAAGAACACAGAAAAAATCGCGACGGTTTTCATGGGCTAAAGTGTTAAAGTTTTATTATTGTCTCATTTTGTTACAATAATACTTTTTTTTCTTGATATTTTATCATTTATTTGAAAGAAAATTAATCTTCTTTGGCATAAATGAGCAAAATTCTACCTAGCATTGACGAATACATTCCGCACCTGGCATACGATTCTGTAATATTTGGCTTTAATGGAGAACAATTAAAAATTCTTATTCTTGAATACCATAATACAGGTTTATTTGCACTACCCGGAGGTTTTGTAAAACGAAATGAAAACCTGGATGATGCTGTTCAAAGGGGTTTAAAAGAACGAACCGGACTGGATAAAATTTATCTCGAACAGTTTCATACGTTTGGGGACATATCCAGACCAAATCCGGCTGTTATGCGTACTATTTTGGAAGCGAACGATCATAAAGTTGAAGAGGGAAATTGGCTATTAGACCGCTTTATTTCCGTAGCCTATTACGCTTTGATTAATTATAACAATGTGGAGCCTAAGCCCGATGAACTTTCAGATTCTATTAATTGGTATGCTATAGACAAATTGCCCCCTTTAATGATGGACCATGGGAAAATAGTTGAAAAAGCCCTTGAAACGCTGAGGAACAATCTGGAGAAAAAATTAGTGGGCATGAATTTATTACCCTCAAAATTTACCATGAAGGAACTGCAATTGGTGTATGAGGCTGTGCTGGGAGAGAAATTACGCAGAACAACATTTCAAAGGAAAATATTGGGCCTTGACATTTTAAAAAGGCATGAGAAATTGTTTACAGGAGGAGCCCATAAGGCCCCATATCTATATAGTTTTAAGAATAAAGAACCAATTGAACATTATTAACATGGATAACTATTAATTGACGTTGTTCAACTCTTTTCCTTTAAATACTCAATTATACTAATCATCAATAGTTAGAATCTTATGAAAATTACTTCACTTAGACTTTTCTTGTCTCTCCTTTTTTTAGGAGGTTCATTCCTTTGCCAGGCACAACAGAAATCAGGAGGCCTGGCACTTTATACAGTTCGGGATGACATGACCACGAATGCAAAGGCGACCCTATTGGCAGTCTCGGATGCGGGTTATAAAAACATTGAAGCAGCGGGTTATGAGGATGGTAAATTCTATGGTATGTCTCCTGCCAATTTTAAAAAATTGCTCAAAGAGCTTCGTTTAAATCCAATTAGTACCCATCAGGCATCTGTAAGCCTTGAAAATGCCGATTCCATGATTGCCCATGTTAAGGAAGCAGGCTTTAAGTATTTTGTGATTCCTATACCGCCCATGGGACTTTTTAAACATGACGAGCAGACCAGGACGATGGGTATGACCGGTGGTGCAGCCAACCTGGCTGAAATTATAACCACCCTGGGTAAAAAATGCGAGGCAGCCGGACTTAAGTTACTCTACCATAACCATGATTTTGAATTTAAGAAAGATGCCGATGGTATTGTTCCCATGGACTACTTACTGGAAAATACGGATCCCAAATATGTAAATTTTCAAATGGACCTGTTTTGGGTTACAAAGGCAGGTGCTGACCCTGTTGCTTATTTTGAAAAATATCCAGGGCGTTTCAAAATCTGGCACGTAAAGGACATGGATGAGAAAGGGAGGTTTGCGCCAGTGGGTAAAGGAACAATAGACTTTGCGCGTATCCTTGAGAAGAAAAAACTATCTGGCATGAAATACTACATGGTTGAGCAGGATATGACCTTTGATGACCTGCAACCAATTGATGCCATTAAAATAAGTCATGAAGGGCTTAAAAAAATTGGTTTTAAATAGGAGTTTTTTATGAAAAGAACAGAATTTATAAAAACAACCATGACTTTCGCTACAGGTACAGCGCTGACCCCTATGGTATCTTGTAATATGGACAAGAAAAAAATGGGTACGGAAGATGAGCCTCCGATGCTACGTAAAAACTGGGCTGGTAATTACATTTACAAAGCTAAAAACTTACATGAGCCTAAAACTGTAGAAGAAGTGCAGGCTCTTATCAAAAAACTCCAGGAGCAGAAGGCCTTAGGCTCTTGCCATTGCTTTAATAATATTGCCGATAGCCCCTTGAATCAGATTTCTACCAAAAACTTAAAAGGAGTAATAGGTATTGATGAGGAGAAAATGACCATAACAGTGGGGGCAGGCACTAAATATGGTGATTTCGCACCTGAACTTCATCAAAAAGGATATGCTCTACATAATCTGGCCTCCTTACCACATATTTCAGTAGCAGGAGCGTGTGCAACTGCAACACACGGCTCGGGTGTGACGAATGGAAATCTCGCCAGTTCAGTTGCTGGTGTGGAATTAGTGACCGGAAATGGAGAAATTATAAACATTAACAGAGACACAGACCGGGATATGTTAAATGCCGTCGTGGTAAATCTGGGTGCTTTGGGTATTATTACAAAAGTTACACTGGATATTGAAAAGACCTTTGTTGTGCGGCAAGATGTGTTCCAAAACCTCACTCTTGAATCCTTAAAGGTCAATTTTGACGCGATACTGTCAGGTGGTTATAGCGTAAGCCTCTTTACCGATTGGCAAAACGAATTGGTGAGTCAGGTATGGGTAAAAAGAAAGGTAAATGATCAAATGCCCGATTTAGGATCTGATTATTATGGCGCTAAGGCAGCAGAACGAAATTTACACCCGATAACTGAACTTTCTGCTGAAAATTGCACACAACAAATGGGGGTTCCAGGGCCTTGGTATAACAGATTACCCCATTTTAAAATGGGCTTTACCCCAAGTAGTGGGAAGGAATTACAATCGGAATTTTTTGTGCCCAGAGAAAGAGCTTTGGATGCTATTTTGGCCATAGAAAAAAAGAAGGAGCAGATACATCCCCAATTAATGATAACAGAAATAAGGACAATTGCCGCCGATAATTTATGGATGAGCCCATGTTACCTCCAGGATTGTGTGGCAATTCATTTTACATGGAAGCAAAACCCTAAAGAAGTAACAGAATTGATCTCGATGATCGAAACAGAACTGGAACCATTCCAATACCGTCCACATTGGGGAAAACTTTTCTCTACTGATCCTTCTCTTTTGGCTTCACGATATGATAAATTTCCTGAATTT
>CP070778.1:394612-409861 GCA_020346245.1 Flavobacteriaceae bacterium
CTTATGCACAGGATTCTCTTGTTTTAAGCAAAGAAGAACTCTATGACAAGGTTCTGGGTGCATTGATTGGTTCGGCAATAGGAGATGCCATGGGTGCATCTACTGAGATGTGGCACAGATCTGACATTCAGAATAAATATGGATATATCACAGGACTCACACCGGCAGAGCGGATTCAATCTCCCGAAGGAACCTGGGAGCATAACCTCAACGCCGGGGCTACTACAGATGATACAAGATGGAAGTACTTCATGGTTTCTTATATTGAAGCCTATTCGCCCGACCTCAATGCGAAGAATTTTACAAAATTTATTATAGATTATTATAAATCCATCGCCTCAAAGCTTGGTGATAAAGCAATCCTGGCCTCGCCAGATGCCCTGGATTCCAGATTGGAGAAGGTTGACTGGATTAAAGAATGGGCAAGGGTGGCACTGGCTTATCAGAATAGCACCAAGGAGTATCTGGAAGCTCAGAATAGGTTTTACGGAGGTGAAATGTCCTGTGCAGGCATGTTATACACCCCTATGTTTGGTTTACTGGAACCCAACCCCGAGATTGCATATCTCACAGCCTACCAGCATTCTCTTTTTGATATTGGATATGCTAAGGACATTTCGGGACTGGTAGGTGCCATGACACAAATGGCTATGCAAACCACAAATATGGATTCTATACTCAACACGGCTGTTTTTATAGATCCTATGCGTTATCAGGATAGCAGGCTTGTAGGACGGCTTTCATACAATACCGCCGATGCTACAAGAAAATATGTAAATCTGTCCAGGGAAATAGAAGTATCAGATTCCATCTTGTCAAAGGATTTAACAGAAATGAAAATGCCTGATCACTATAACGGGACAAAAACGGATTGGGCACAGCAGGAATTTGTTTATGCGCTTTTGGAAGAAGATGAAAAGGCCGTCCCTTTTCATGCAGGTGAGATCTGGCAAATATTAATAGCCGGACTGGCTTTCGGGGAAGGCGATTTTGAAAAGAGCATTCAGTTTATTGTAAATTATGGCAGAGATAATGATACCGTAGCCGCGGTCGCCGGAATGATCCTTGGCGCAAAAGACGGGTTTAAAAAATTACCACTGGAATTGCGTTCCGAAGTACTACAGGTTAATAAGGAACAATTGGGAATAGATCTGGAGGCACTTGCATCCAGGATGGTTGAATCAATGTTACCGGAAACAGTAACGTCAAATTAATATGGGTAAAAAAAACTTTATACACGAAGATTTTTTATTGCAGACCTCTTTTGCGAGCAGGCTGTACCATGACTATGCCAAAGATCTGCCCATTATTGACTACCACAATCACTTGTCCCCCAAAAAAATAGCTGAAAACTATAGCTTTGACAATATTTCTCAGGTATGGCTGCATGGTGACCATTATAAATGGCGAGCAATGAGAGCATTGGGTATCGATGAAAAATATATTACCGGGAATGCCTCAGATTTAGAGAAATTTATGAAATGGGGGGGAACTGTTCCATATACAGTTCGCAACCCCTTGTATCACTGGACACATCTTGAATTAAAGCGCTATTTCAATATCGATGTGCTCCTGGACCAAAATAATGCACAGGAAATTTACAACACTTGCTCTGAATATTTACAAAGTCCGGATTATAGTACTGTGGGCCTACTGGAAAAAATGAATGTTGAAGTAGTGTGCACCACAGATGACCCTCTGGACACACTTGAATATCACCAAAAAGCGAGTGAAAAGGATGGTTTAAAACTATTGCCAGCATTCAGGCCCGATAAAGCCTACGCAGTTGAAAACACCACCGTTTTTCTTGAATACTTAGGTAAATTGGAAGAGGTTGTTTCGACTTCAATCTATACCTACACCAATTTTCTGGAAGCCCTGGAGTTAAGGATAAACTATTTCCATGAAAATGGTTGCAGACTGGCTGATCACGGTTTGGATTACCTGCCTTTTTATAAGAGCGAAACTTTCAATGTCTCTAAAATCTTTAATGCCCTAAAAAATGGAGAGTCACTTAATACGGATGAAGTTGCCTATTTTAAATCGGATGTATTAAAATTTCTATCCAAGTGTTACCATAAAAAGGGCTGGGTACAGCAATTTCACCTGGGCGCCCTCAGAAATAATAATCAAAGAATGCTTCAGCAGCTGGGACCGGATACCGGATTTGATTCTATCGGCGATTTTTCACAGGCGAATTCCCTAAGTAATTTCCTGGATTATCTGGACGGCACTGATGAGCTATGCAGGACCATTATTTATAATTTAAACCCGGCAGATAATGAAGTTATCGCCGCTATGATCGGGAATTTTAACGATGGGAGTGTAAAGGGTAAAATTCAATATGGTTCGGCATGGTGGTTTCTGGACCAAAAAGATGGTATGGAAAAACAGTTGAATTCTCTTTCCAACACTGGCCTGCTTAGTTGTTTTATAGGGATGTTAACAGATTCCAGGAGTTTCCTGTCATTCCCCAGACATGAGTATTTTAGGAGAGTACTCTGTAACCTTATTGGCAAAGACGTAGCAAATGGTGAATTACCGGAAGATGAAAAATGGTTGGGCAAAATTGTATCCGATATTTGTTACCACAACGCAAAGGCCTATTTTCCATTTTAGTTTTAGCAGTCTTTCAGGAATTTAACTTTCTTAAGTTATATTTGATAGTAATAAGTAATATTTAATCAATGTCTGATTTATTTTCTGTAGAAGACAAAATTATTGTCATTAGTGGAGCTACAGGTGTATTGGGTTCTGCTATAACAACTTATATGGCGGATCAAGGTGCTAAAGTAGTAGCCTTGGGAAGAAATCAGGATAAAGTCAATACGTTAATCGGGGAAATTACGGGAACAAAGCATAAAGTAACTGCTTTGATTGCCGATGTAACCAATGAGCAAGATTTGGAACACGCAAAACTGGAACTTGAAAATGAATTCGGAAAAATAGATGTCTTGATCAATATGGCAGGTGGGAATATGACCGGGGCCGTGATAACCCCGGAGCAAACCATATTGGATGCCGGAATAGATGATCTGAATAAAGTAATGGAATTAAACTATATGGGTTCCTTCCTTCCCATAAAAACATTTTTACCCTTGTTTCTGAAAGATTTAAAAGGAAGTATCATAAATATTTCTTCCATGGCAGCTCAAAGGCCAATTACTCGAGTGCTGGGATACGGCTCAGCCAAGGCGGCTATTGATAACCTTACAAAATGGTTGGCCACTGAATTTTGTAATAAACACAGTGCGGAATTAAGAGTAAACGCCATTGCTCCGGGTTTCTTTTTAACGGAACAAAACCGTACCCTACTTACCGAAGCAGACGGCCAATTAACTAAACGCGGTAACCAAATTATAGCGAATACCCCTATGGGTAGATTTGGTAATCCCGATGAACTCTTTGGTGTGCTTCAATGGCTATGCAGTGATGCTTCAAAATTTGTTACCGGAACAATTATCCCGGTTGATGGTGGTTTTAATGCATATTCGGGCGTATGAAAACAATGGAGCAAACTATGCGATGGTACGGGCCAAAAGATCCCGTAACCCTGAGTGATATAAGACAAGCCGGGGCAACAGGCATTGTAACTGCGTTGCATGAAATTCCAAATGGTGAGATTTGGAGCGTAGAGGAAATACAAAAGCGTAAAGGTCTTATAGAAGATGCCGGACTTAGATGGTCTGTTGTAGAAAGTGTCCCTGTACACGAATTGATTAAGCAGCGTAGTGGCAACTTTCAGGAACTTATAGAAAATTACAAGAAAACAATCATAAACCTGGCCTCAGAAGATATCACTGTCATCTGTTACAATTTTATGCCCATTTTAGATTGGATTCGAACTGAATTGGATCATGAGCTTCCCAATGGTGCAAGAACATTGAATTTTGAAATGAAGGCTCTTGCCGCTTTTGACTGTTTTATACTCAAGCGAAAAGGTGCCATGGAATCTTATCCAGCCGGCATTATTAAGAAGGCCGAATCTTATTACGCAAGTTTGGATGCCAGACGGATAGAAAAGTTAAAAAGCACCATCCTGGATAACCTCCCGGGGGCAGAAGTTGGTTATACCCTGGACGAATTTCAACAGGCACTGGATAACTATCAGAACATCGATCGTGCTACTTTAGAAAGGAATCTGCATCTTTTTCTAAATGAGATACTACCTGTTGCTGAGGAAAATAATGTTTTTATGGCTATCCACCCGGATGATCCGCCATATCCAATTCTCGGTCTGCCAAGAATTATGAGTACAACAGCAGACATTAGACGTATCCTTTCCGAAAATAATAGTCCAAATAATGGAATTACATTTTGTACGGGTTCACTCGGGGTAAGGAAAGATAATGACCTGGCAGGAATCGTAAGAGATTATGGAGAACATATTCACTTTGTTCATCTCAGAAGCACGAAAAGAGATGAAGAAGGTAATTTCTATGAGGCTTGCCACCTGGAAGGAGATGTACCTATGTATAAGGTAGTGAATGAACTCCTTCAATTACAAGAAAAAAGAAAGAAGCAACTACCTATGCGCCCGGATCATGGCCAACAAATCTTAAACGACCTTAACTCGAAGACCAATCCAGGTTATCCCGGTATTGGCCGTCTTAAAGGTCTGGCAGAATTAAGAGGGCTTATGTATGGTATTTTAAATCAAAACAATTAAAGGCTTACCATATTGACTTTGCCCTGCTAACTTCAAAACCATTGATCTTCAAATTTTCAGTAGATGTATTTTTGAAGCCTAGATTTGTATAGTTTTCATTGGGAAATATCTGTGCCGTCAATACCCGCTGTCCATTATTGATAAAAACTTCGATGGATGACCAATCCATCAAAACCCTGAGTTCAATTTCCCCCTCCGGTATATAAGCCATTGGAGATTTCTGAATAATTTTTCCAAACTCTTCTTTGAAATCGGTTTTACCAGATTTACTGCGATCTAACAAAAATAGTTCCTGATCCCCATCTAAGGTTAGTAACAGTTGTTCTCCTATACTATTACTAAAGAAAAATTCAAAATTGCGGCTGGGAGTTTTAAATCTAATTTCCGCCTGATTATAATGATCAAAGGAAATAGTTTCCGAACCCTCAGCGGGCAGTTCAAGGTCCTTTTTCAATTCTGGTTCAAAAAGAGTCTCTAAATTAGGGAGTGGGTAATTCGCCAATTCATATGAATTTCCCGATTTAATTAGTGACAAACTTCTCGGCACGGTCATAGCACTACGCCATTCCCTGGTTGGTGTATCCCTGGCATAGGCCCAGTTACTCATCCATCCAATAAAGATCCGTTGGTCGTTTGGTTCATTATTGTATGTTATCCCGGCATAATTATCCGTTCCCCAATCTATCCATTTTTCCTCCTTCTGGTCAGATGTAAAATTGGTGCCATCAAATTCACCAATGAAATATTGGGTGCCACTACCATCGTTTGGTGCACCGGGATTTATACTAATAATAAGAACCCATTTTTCCTCCCCGGAGTCGGGGGCCTTTAATGGGAAAAGATCAGGGCATTCCCAAACTCCGCCATGGGCACCTGATTCTTTCCCAAACTCGCTCAAAAAGCTCCAGGAAATCAGGTCGTCAGATCTGTAAAATTGTGCATGGTCGCCCGCAACCAGTACCAATATCCAACTTAGCGTAGGCTCATGCCAAAAAACCTTGGGGTCTCTAAAGTCACGTATACCCTCATTTCCCAATACAGGATTAGCCTCATATTTAGTCCAGGACTCGCCATTATCGAGGCTATAGGCAATACCCTGTGTCTGGAATTCATCGGAACCTTCTTTCTCTTTATTTATATCGTGGTAGGTAAATATGGCCACTAAAGGTGGGTTATCCGGTGTTCCCAATCCGGAAGTATTATTTTTATCAACAACGGCACTCCCCGAAAAAATATAACCATTCTCATCTGGGAACAAAGCAATAGGTTTATGTTGCCAATGCAATAGGTCTTTACTGGTAGCGTGGCCCCAGTGCATAGGCCCCCAAACAATATCTTCAGGATAGTACTGGTAGAAAAGATGATATACACCATTATTGTAAACCAGTCCATTAGGATCATTCATCCACATCTTTGAAGGTGTAAAATGGAATTGCGGCCTGTAAGGTTCTTTAAATAATGATACTTCAGGCATAATAGCTTTTTCAGTATTCTTATTCTCTGTTTTATTCTTGCATGAAAATATGGAAACTACAAGCAGGCATATAAAGGTGTATATGAATTTGGTTCTCATGGTAAATGCTTAAATCATATAAAACTACATTATATTTATTGGACCTGAAAACCGGAACTTTCGGGTAAATTTTTACTTAAATGAGTATCTTTACATCTGGTGTATTTTCTAATATAATGCGGTATTTCATAAACTTTTTATTTTCCGGTTTTCTGC
The DNA here is from genome assembly GCA_020346245.1 of Flavobacteriaceae bacterium. Classification (GTDB taxonomy): domain Bacteria; phylum Bacteroidota; class Bacteroidia; order Flavobacteriales; family Flavobacteriaceae; genus Eudoraea. The sequence continues at coordinate 401,011 of CP070778.1, forward strand.
TACTTTCTGCCTGTGCACAATCATCAATAGATCAGGCCCTTGATAGGTATAATGATGGAAGTGTCCCCTATATTACGGTTACGGACATGCAAAATTTTCAGAACAAAATTATACTGGATGCCAGAGAATGGGAAGAATTCAATGTAAGTCATCTGAAAAATGCCATATGGGTAGGTTATGATAATTTCAACATATCAGAGCTGGAAAATAAATTGCCAGATAAAAACGCAGCTATTGTTGTCTACTGTTCTATTGGGGTAAGATCTGAGAATATTGGTGAAGAACTTTTGGAATCCGGTTATTCCCACACCAAAAATTTATATGGAGGTATTTTTGAATGGACCAATCAGGGATACCCTGTTTATAACACCAAAGGCGAAAAAACGAAAAAAGTACATGCCTATGGTAAGCTATGGGGAAAATTCCTGACCAAGGCAGAAAAAGTATATTAGGATTAATTCACAGATGAAGTTGGAAGAAAATAAAGAAAGATTACTACTTATTTTTACAAGAAATCCCAAATTAGGAAAGTGTAAGACGAGGTTAGCAGCATCAATAGGAGATCAGGCGGCACTGGATGTCTATATGATCTTACTAAGACACACCGCTGAGATTACTAAGGACCTGAATTGTTCAAAAGAAGTTCATTATACTGAGGAACCGTCGTCTAATGATCTATGGGATAAAATGACCTATTCCAAACATTTACAAAAGGGCAAAGACCTGGGAGAGCGAATGTACAATGCTTTTAAAAGCGGATTTCAAAAGGGTTATCAAAAGATCGTCATAATAGGAAGTGATATATATGATTTAAACACCGAAACCATTGAAGAAGCATTTGCAAAATTAGAAGACGCCGATTATGTAATCGGGCCTGCCGAAGATGGAGGTTATTATCTTCTGGGGATGAAATCAATGAATAAAGAGCTATTCTTTAACAAGAAGTGGGGAACAAATAATGTCTTAGAGGAAACACTTAATAGCCTTGGGAATAAAAATGTAAAACTACTGCAAACTAAAAACGACATTGATGTCTATGAGGATTTAGTGGATATTGATGTTTTTGAAACCTTTTTAATAGCATAAGTCCATGACCCAAGATCAGCTTGAAAAATCCTGTTTATACCTAAAAAATAAAGGCTTTGAAAATCCGGAAATTGGAATTGTGCTTGGCACCGGTCTTGGCAGGTTAATTGACCATATTGAATCTGCTGTTGTTGCCCATTACCATAACATTCCTTTTTTTCCCTTAGCCACGGTAGAATTTCATAGTGGCAAGCTTATTTATGGAACACTCGAGAATAAAAAAGTAGTGGTTATGCAGGGTCGTTTTCATGTCTATGAAGGTTATGAATTTGATGACGTTACCTATCCTATTCGGGTAATGCGAAAACTGGGAATAAAGAAATTGTTCATCTCCAATGCCGCCGGAGCTATTAACCTGAATTTTAAAAAGGGTGAACTAATGCTCATAGAAGATCATATTAATCTCCAGGGTGGCTCACCTTTAGCCTTTAAAAATGTTGCCAGCTTTGGAATTCGATTTGTAGATATGAGTCAGCCATATGATACGCAAATGTGTGAGAAAATTAAAAAAATTGCGCAGCGTGAAAATATTGTTTTGCAAAATGGTGTATATGCTTCGGTTATTGGGCCTCAGCTCGAAACTAAAGCCGAATATCGAATGTTAAAAACCATAGGGGCAGATGCCGTTGGCATGAGTACAGTACCCGAGGTTATTGTTGCTAATCATTTAAACCTCCCAGTGATAGCTATCTCCGTACTCACAGATGAATGTGACCCGGATAATCTGGAACCGGTACATATATCGGAAATAATTAAAGTCGCTGAGGAAACCGAGCCCAAAATGATAAAATTGTTTTTAGAATTGATTAAAGAATTATAATTGCGTGATCTGCAACATTAAATTATAAAAAGCGAATACCTACAATTACACACTGCATACAACCAGAATAGTATGTAAGGTTTAAGCGGTAAGTTCAACTAATAATTTAAAATTTTCAATGCTCCGAATAAGCTCATTTCTTATATTTCTTCTTTTGCAGCCCATTTTATTTTTATTGGACTCAGAAGAGATAGTTCCAATTTCAAATGATCAGATTTGTACCAATGCAGACCATAAAAGCTGGGACAGATTGCTAAATAGCTTCGTTGACGAGAATGGGAACGTCAACTATATTGGCTTTAAGAAGGAATCAGGAACTTTAAACCTGTACCTGAATCAATTGGGTAGTGTTACAGTTAATGAAAACTGGTCCCGAGAAAAAAAGCTAACATATTATATTAATCTTTACAATGCCGCAACGGTAAAACTGATATTGGATAACTATCCGCTGACAAGTATAACAGACATAAAAAAGCCCTGGGACAAAAAATGGATCAAACATGGTGGCGTTTTCATTTCCTTAGGAGAAATTGAGCATAAAATCCTTAGAAAAATGAATGAACCCCGTATTCATTTTGCACTAAATTGTGCCTCATTTTCATGTCCGAAATTACTAAACGAAGCCTATACAGAGAATAAACTGAATCAGCAACTAGATATGGCTGCGAAAGAATTTATAAACGACCCCAGCCGAAATATTATATCTGAAAACAAAGTAAAATTGTCCAAGATCTTTAAATGGTATAAAAAAGATTTTGAAAACAACGGTTCCTTAATATCCTATTTGAACCAATATTTGAAATCTTCAATAAGTCCGGATACGAATATTGAATACATTAAATACAATTGGAGTTTAAATGAAATTGAGTAATAATCCCAGTCTCAGCATAATAATACCTGTTCTAAATGAAGAAAGCTGCATAGTAAAGCTTTTAGAATATATTCAGAAAAATTCGAGCACTGCCAATATCAAAGAAATTCTTGTGGTAGATGGTGGCAGTACGGATGGAACCGAAGAAGCCGCTTCTAAATATGATGTTCTGGTTCTTCATTCCAAAAAGGGCCGTGCAAGACAAATGAACTTAGGGGCTAAAAATGCCAGGGGTGAAGTACTATATTTTCTTCACGCAGATACTTTTCCACCAAAAAACTTTGACCACATAATTTTAAATGCCATTCAAAAAGGTACTAAAACGGGTTGTTTTAGAGTGAAATTTGATAGTGATAGTAGGTTTTTGAGTTTCTTCTCCTGGTTTAGCAGAATAAACCATAAAATATGCAGGGGTGGAGACCAATCACTCTTTATTACCAAAGAATTATTTAATAAGTCGGGTGGCTTTGATGAAGCCTATAAAATCTATGAGGATAATGAATTTATAAGTCGCCTCTATAAGCTTACAGATTTTACGATTCTTCCTGATAAGGTACAAACCTCAGCAAGAAAATATGAACGAATTGGCAACTTCAAACTTCAATTTTATTTTGGAATAATTCATCTTAAGAATTATTTGGGGGCAGATCCCGAACAGCTTTACCAATACTATAAAAGAAAAATTTCAACTTAATCCCGGTTGTAATTTTTAGTATTTACTTGGCCTCGTAATCCAGAATTACTCCTTCTGAAATCCATTTTGCCAGGGCCTGCCTATTATCGTAGTCCAATATGCGACGCTGGTCCTTTTTATTACGAATATTCCCAATTTCAATAAAAGTCATAGCTGGTAAGGTTTTCTTTACCAGATATAAATTGCTCCTGTCCTCAAAGGTTCCCGAATAACTTCGATTTGGCTGGTACTTTTTGTATTTCTTTTTAAATGTATTGTGAATACTTTCAGCTAGTTTTTTACCATTCTTACTTTTCTCGTGGTAGTAGAAAAAAACATCAATATTTTGTCCTTTACTACGGCTGTCTACATGGGTAACTACCAAACGTTGATGCCTGCCTTTATGCTTTAAATACAATTTATTTACTGCATTTACCCTTTGGTCGAGTCTTTCTTTTTGGTTCAATGGGATGGTCTGTTTTGGTAAGACTAACTCATCATTATCCATTTCCAGTATCCGATCGTCTCGGATACCGTCATTGGGATCCCTTACTATAACATATACCAATGCACCATGGGAAAGTAATTCTCTGGCTAAGCGTAAAGTGACATCATAGGCGTATTCATCCTCCGAAATGGACTTCCCAGCAGTTTGCGTCATGGCTCCAGGATCCGGACCACCATGACCTGAAATTAAATAATATACCGTTTCTTTTAACCGCTCACTTTTACTAATTACCTCAGCATATTTCTCGCCAAATATATCATAGGAATTAGCCCCAGCCGAATTTTTTGATCCGTCACCTTTAGTTTCATCTTTTGCTGTTTTCAGACCTTCTCCGGCTACTTCGGGAATTATATAGGACATTCCCTCGTATAAATGCATACTATCCCTGAGTCTTGGGAGATTCAAAGCAATGAAGTCATCGTAGGTAATATAAGGATCAACACCCTGCTTGCGCAATAAAGAATATATACCATCTCCTTTTTGGGCAATGACCGTATTCAGAGAATCCTGGGCGATTAAGATAGCTAAGGGAAAACACAATAGAAGTACTAAAAGGGATTTTATAGATTTCAGAGGCACAATAATCTTTTTTACAAAGATTATCAAAAATGTTACCAAATTGCAAATACATCCGCTTAGGAAAAATTAAAAACAATTAGTTGGTCAATTGGTTTGATAGAACAATCTAATGATTTCTTCGGCCGGTTTATTTTGAGGTGTGAATCTGTTGTCCATTCCGCCACCGGCTTTTTCGTGATTAATAAACCACTTCCAAACAAACCCGCCTGCAAACCATTCTTCCTCCCAAAATTCTTCAAAAATGGCTTTTTTGGCATTTACCTGGGCTACCAGGTTAACCCCTTCTTCCTTGCGATCAACGAGCCAGGGTTTTTTTGCGGTGTAATCCATACTTCTATATCCGAATTCAGTAAAAAGTACCGGCCGTGATGTTTTCTTTGCCAAAGCAGCTATATTTTCTTTCCAGGGCTTCCATCCCTCTTTTAATTGCTCTACGCTTGGGGTTTTGGCATCAGATAAAGGAAAATAAGCATCTATTCCAATGAAGTCCAGGGATTCCCAAAAAGGCGTTCGCTTATATTCATCCCAGTTCGAAGCGTAAGTAAGTTTACCTTTATATACCTTACGGATTTTTACAATTAAGTCTTTCCAATACTGCGGTCTGTTCACGACAAATTGCTCCAATTCCGTGCCAATACAAAGAATTTCAGCTTTGGTATCCTGGGCCAATTTGGCATAGGTAAGTATAAACTTATCATAGGATTCCTCCAGAATCTTCCAGTCTTCTTCTGTTTCCATCTTTAAGCCCCCGGTAAATACCCCACGCCATATCCAGATTTGCGGTTTTAGCATCACCTTAACTTTGTTTGCTCTCAAGAGTTCAATATATTGTCGGGCACCACCCTGGGTTTCACCATACCATTGACGATCCGTATCAAAAATTATTTCCGGACTTTTTATATCTCTGATAAAACCAAAAGGCATTACAGCAGCATGATCCGCATGAATCTTCAGGAATGCCTCTACATGTTCCTGCATGGCTTTATCCCTGGAAGCAACAAAACTTATTCCATTGATCTTATTCACCGATTGGCTGGAACAAGAAATTTGGAGAAAGATCAATAGCAAAAACCCGAATCTTTTCATAATTGATATAAAAGAACCATTTCAAAAATAAGGTAATAAAACTTGATATAATTTTAAAGAAAGGGTTAAGTAATTTTCTTTATATTCGACATAATAGCTATCAACCTATTAACAGTATGGAAAATATTGTAATAATTGGGAATGGAATTGCAGGTGTAACAGCTGCCAGACATATCCGTAAGAACTCCAACAAGAGAATTATAATAATTTCCGCTGAAACAGATCATTTCTTTTCCAGAACAGCATTGATGTATGTTTATATGGGGCATATGAAGTTTGAACATATTAAACCCTATGAAGACTGGTTTTGGAAAAAAAACAGGATTGAACTCCTGAGAGGTTATGTTAGCAAGGTTGATCATCAAAAAAAAGAACTTCAGATTGAGGATGCCAGGACTTTAAAATACGACAAGTTAATTCTGGCTACCGGATCAAAACCTAATAAATTTGGTTGGCCGGGCCAGGATCTCCATGGAGTACAGGGATTATATTCCAAACAAGACCTGGATCTATTAGAAATAAATGCCCCGAATAAAGAAGTATGCAAACGAGCTGTTATTGTTGGAGGCGGATTAATAGGAATTGAATTAGCCGAAATGTTAAGAAGCAGGGATATCCCTGTAACCTTTCTGGTGCGTGAAAAAAGCTTTTGGGATGTTGTACTTCCCGATGGAGAATCGGGAATGATAAATGAACATATTCTGGACCATCATATAGACCTGCGCCTGGAGACCAATTTACACGAAATCCTGGCTGATGAAAATGGCAGGGTAAAGGCAATAATTACAGATAAGGAAGAAATCATTGAATGTCAAATGGTGGGTTTAACACCTGGGGTTTCTCCTAATGTTTCTTTTTTAAACGACTCAGGAATTGAATTGGGAAGGGGCATTAAGGTAAATCGATTTCTTGAAACGAATGTCAAGGATATTTATGCTATAGGAGACTGCGCAGAACAACATGAGCCTATTGGAAATCGGCGGTCTGTGGAAGCAGTCTGGTATACGGGCCGTATGATGGGAGAAACGGTGGCACAATCTATTTGTGGAAACAGGACCGAATACAAACCCGGGCACTGGTTTAATTCTGCTAAATTTCTGGATATAGAATACCAAACTTATGGTTGGGTATTTAGTACCCAGGGCAAGAAAGCGCACGAACAACATTTTCATTGGAGACATCCCTCTGAATATATCTGTCTTACCATTGCTTTTCATAAAGAAACCAGGAAATTCCTTGGGATAAATACATTTGGAATTCGGATGCGTCATGAGATCTTCGATAAGTGGCTGAATGAAGAACGGGATGTTATGCATGTGATAAAATATCTTAAGGACGCCAATTTTGATCCTGAATTCTACGCTGTATATGAAAATGAAATTGCAGCTAAATTTAATTCAGAATTTGGTACAAACCTTAAACCGGAAAAGAAAAACTGGAAACGAATTTTTGCAATTGGATGAGCGGATAACTCTAAAATGTGATCTAAAAACCTTACTAATACTCAATTAATATATGAGCACTTTAGATAAAAGTATGGAACTGGCAGGTCAGCCTCCAGTGGCTTTGAGTAGATTTCAAAAAGTTGCTGTAATCCTTGGATTATCGGGTCTTTTCATTATTCTCCTCGCCGGGTTTAATACAAATTTTCCAAATAAAGGAATGTGGCTGATCATTTCTCTCACAGCTATGTTTATTGGAGTATTTTGGTTTACAAAAGAGGCATATGATAAAAAACTTAAGGGCATAAAGAATGATGGCGTTTGGTTTAAATCCATATCCTCTAAAGGACTATGGGGCTGGATAACAGGAATAACACTTACCGGATTTTATATCGTCCTTTATTTCTTTCCTGAATTTCTGGGGTTAGTGAAGAATGGTGCAAATACGGGCATCATTGCCTTGTTTGATCCTTTAAGCAAATTATTGAGCGGAAATTCCGCCAGCCAATGGTTTGTCTACGGAACACTGTATACCGTAGCAATTCTGGCTTTCGGCATTAAATTTATTTCAAAATACAGACATAACAGATACGAGATCATTCGAACTATAAGTGTTATGTTTTTTCAGCTGGCATTTGCATTTATGATTCCGGAAATAATGGCCAGATTAAATGGAAAACTCCCCTATTATGATCTAAAGAATATATGGCCTTTAAACTATTACAATTTTGAAAGATACCGTATTAACGCATTTATAGATTCAGGAGATGTTGGTATGGCTATGCTCTTTTTCGGCATATTGTCCGTTTTTGTGATCTCCCCTATCCTGACCTATAAATATGGCAAACGCTGGTACTGCTCCTGGGTTTGTGGTTGTGGAGGATTGGCAGAAACGGCCGGTGATGCCTTTAGGCAGCTAAGCGATAAAAACTTATCTGCATGGAAAGTAGAGCGCTGGGTAGTTCATAGTGTTGTAGTATTTGTTACACTCATGACAACGGCCGTAATTTATTCTTATCTCGGTAACGACACCAGCAAGTATTGGTTGACAAAAAACACATTCCTAATTGGTGTCGCCCTTTTATTAACAGCGATTTTTGTTCTTGCCATGGTATTCAAAAGAGAGCAGTTTCAAAAAGATGCACGTTACGGTGCAATAGGGTATTTCGTGATTATCATGGCCTTAATTGGTTTTCACTTTCTTAGTGGGGAGGGCAATGTATTCCTTTTCAAATCGGAAACCTTAAGAAAATCATACGGATTTCTTATTGGCAGTATATTTTCTGGTGTTATTGGCACAGGCTTCTATCCTGTTTTCGGGAATCGGGTCTGGTGTCGTTTTGGTTGCCCTATGGCCGCGATTTTAGGTTTTCAACAACGTTTGTTTTCAAAGTTCAGAATAACTACAAACGGAGGTCAGTGTATTTCATGCGGCAATTGTTCTACGTATTGTGAAATGGGCATTGATGTGCGCGCCTACGCCCAGAAAGGGGAAAACATAGTGCGTTCTAGCTGTGTAGGTTGTGGTATATGCTCTGCGGTCTGTCCCAGAGGTGTTTTGAAGCTTGAGAATGGCCCCTTAAAAGGACGTATCAAAAGTAACGAAGTCCTATTGGGAAATGATGTGGATTTAATGACCCTGGTCAATGAAAACAACTAATCCCTGGTTTCAGGCACTTTACTACTTTCTTTAATTTACATTTTTTCCAGCTGGTGTATTTTATCTACTTATTTGGTTCAGTATGGAGGCTTCCTATTGAGAAAAGAATGAATACAAGTATCAATG
>CP070778.1:409961-424344 GCA_020346245.1 Flavobacteriaceae bacterium
AATCTAAAAGGAGTTTGGTATGGATGTAAATACGTCATCCCGAAAATGGTTGAGGGTGGCTCCGTGATCATTACTTCTTCGGTGGCCGGCTTAAAAGGGTTCAAAGATTTAGGAGCTTACGTAACCAGTAAACATGGTGTTATTGGTATAATGAGGGTGGCTGCATTAGAATTTGCAGACAGGAATATACGCGTAAATACGGTACATCCCGGACCGGTAAACACCCAAATGATGCGCCGAATTGAAACGGATATTTCTCCTGATAATTCGGAAGAGGTAAAAAAAGGATTTGAGGCAATTGTGCCATTCTCACGGTACGCAGAACCTATAGAAATTGCTAATCTTGTCCTATATCTCGCCTCCGATGAAAGCAAATATGTAAACGGCAGCACTTATGTAATAGATGGCGGATTAATGGCCGGTTAAAAACTCAGTTGCTCCCGTCAATCACGCAAGGAATTTTAAAAACCATAAGGAAAATGAAAAAAATTAGAAAACATGAGGCCAAAGAGATTGGACTATCACTTGGCATCAACTGGGAAAAAGTAAGTCTGGATGAATTTACTAATGGAATTAATGTAGAATTTGAACATGGAACCCGGTTTCCAGAAACCAATGTTACCGATGATGATAAATACCTTACAGGTAAAATTGCATGGGCGCATTTAAAAGAATTTCCTGATTACTACACCAGGTTAGAGAAAATGGAAAAAGAGGCTGACGAGTTCTGGAATTTAACCAAAATACATTAGAAGTAATAAGCATTTTAAAATGATGAAACTGGGAGAAGATTCAAAATGACATACAGGCAATAGAGAAGATATCCTAGTATTACTTACATATCCACGAGCTTTTATGTCGCAAATTTATCTATCCGTGACTAATGACATCCCCAAAACAAATGGATACCTATTTACAGAAACGTGAATAAGAGGTGGTGAGATATTATGTGCATTCTCCGTACTGCCTAAACGCGCGAAAAATGCAGGGCATAACTTCATAGTACTATTCGCTCAATAGAAGAAATATAGAGTATTGCAATCAGAATAATTCTAAGTAAAATGAAAAACAAAAAAGGAGTTGGTTTTTGGGCTTTAATCCTGGTAGCTATGGTTTTAGTTGTATTTTTGATAATTGGCCAAACCCTCTCGGTAATAGATTATGATCTGGCGTTAAGCCTGGGATTGCAAGAATCAGAAGAAGAAATTGGTAAGGTTGGAATAGCATTTGCCAAAGGTTTCGCTTTCGGAGATACTATATTCTATATCCCCTTTCTCGTGCTTGGCATTCTTGGGCTGCTTAAAGGAAAAAAATGGGGGACTTTTTTAATGCTTGTTGCCCTGGGAATTACCATTTATTGGCCTATTGTACATTTATATGCCATATATATTGATACTGAAGCGATTACATTGAACCAGGAAAAATATATTTCCTTTCCCATTGTTTTAGGTCTAATCACCATTTATGGGTTATGGGGAATATACTATTTGTATAAAAATAGCAGAGATTAACAAACCACAGATCTATTACGGAATACCGTCTTATTTTATTATTATCATTCAATAAGTTATTAGTGCTATTACTCCTGACTTAGTCTTAATGGTGATCCCCCAGGCAAAATTTTAGGATTGCCTTCAGAACCACTTGGAAATTTACAATTAAGAGTCTTCTTTCTTTGGAATTTTCGGCAATACCTCTTCAGGAAATGGAAAGAGTATTGTAGAATTTTTCTCTGCAGCAATATTGGATAATGTCTGATATAACCTCAGCTTTATCGCTGAAGGCGACTTATCTATTTGCAAGCCAGCTTCCAGCAGTTTCCCGGCAGCTTGTTCTTCAGCCTGAGCCAAAATGATTCTTGCTCTTCTGGATCTTTCGGCTTCAGCCTGGTTGGCCATCATCCGCCTCATGTTTTCAGGTAGCTGAATATCTTTGATTTTAACATCTATAATTTCTATACCCCATTCATGCGTTTCCTGTTCAACAATGGTCTTGATATTCTTACCCATTTCTTCACGTTTGGATAAAATAGTATCCAGTTCTACTTTCCCGCAAACATCCCTCAATGCCGCTTGTGAAAGTTGTGTTATGGCAAAGGAAAATTCCTCGACCTCCAAAACTGCCTTTTCAGGATCATATATCTTAAAAAATACCACTCCATCTATACTGCAGGGTACGTTATCCTCTGTCATTACCTCCTGAGAAACAATATTAATGGTTATCACCCTGATATCCACAACCTGAATGGTGTCTACTATGGGTATTATCCATCTGAAACCAGGCATTAAGGTTTTCACATACTTTCCGAATCGAAATTTTAATGCTCTTTTATACTCAAAGACTATTCTAATTCCTGCAAACAGAAAAAGTACTAAAACTATGGTAAATACAAATAATGGGTTCATGGTGCAATTTTTAAGTTATATTTAATTTTCCTATAAATAATTCCTAAGATCCATTTATTATTTTTTTAGCCTTCTAAGATTCTTCTAAGCAATAGTACTGTAAGAAAAAGTCCTTATTCGGGCTGGATAACAGCTCTTTTAAAGTTACAAAATATATAAGCCGGAACAAAACATTTAGGCTTCTAAAAACAGTGATTCAGCCGTTCTTCTAAATACTTAGAAAAGCTTGATATTTAAACCCTTATTAGCGACTCATCCTGATTTTCTCGTTTTTTAGTTTCACGAATTTATAGAAGGAAATATCCAAAAATGTAAACCAAAGAATAAAGCAAATAAATGTGACCTTTTGGATGACAGGAAGGCTTTTTATAAAAGTTCCTGTTTCATAAATATAATAGTTAACCAAAAAGATCAAAAGACAAACAATACCGAAATAAAAGAGCGAGAAATAGTTCGCTTTATATAGTTCTATAAAGCAGCTGATAAAGGCTATTACTCCAAAAATTCCGGCAATACGTACTGTAATATCATGTGTCCCCGATGTTAAAGACATTGTAACCCCCAGTGCCAGAATCCCTGCCAGCCACATCACATAAACATTTATGCCCCTCTTTGAAAATAATCCCGGCAAGAAATACCACAACAATAATAAGCTTACACATAGCACACCCAACGAGCCCCTGGCAAAAAAACGTGCAGGATTTAGTTCCCCGTTTATGGCATTCCTGTCTAATAAATCACAGAGATAATTGTTCCAAAAGTTGAATCCCTCCTGATCCAATACAATCCATGAACCTCCCGGATAATTAATAGCTGCCAAAATATATAACATAACAAAAAGTAGCATTCCAACAAGGGGTACAAGCAATACAGAAGGTTTGGGAACTACCGGGAGTATATCTATTTTCATAAGCCTATCGTATTCCAGGTTAATAATGTGCTCAGGGGATGAATTATTATTGTAGAGTAGTCCTGTATAAATTCTCCGCTCTTCTTTTTATGCCGTAACACATTTTTCTGTCCATAGCAAACACAATAGGTTCGCCCATGGGTCCAAATAGCAAACTGTTTTTGAGGGAAGGACTGTAATCTACTCTATTTCTGGAGATAAATCTGGACCTGGTGTCATCAAGCGGTTCTACCATCCACAACCAACTTAGATGCAAATAGTTCATCGGGGATTCCAAAGCCTGATTGTAAATAGAATTTTTATTTATATCAAACCAATTTTCAATGGCCATAGCTTTTCCATGTTCAGAAATTACCACAGGGCATGAAACCTTTGGACTAAAAGAGATTAAATCACCTATTTTGGGTTGTTGAAATTCAGGTATAATTTTATCCGAATTATAGATTTGTAAGCCAAATATATTTTCTAACGCCTCATAGCTATAAAAACCACCTCTTCCATGCCCTATTTGAGCAATCCAAGGCCAAACCAGACTTGCAGGGGCATTAATTTCTATGGCGTGAACAAATTCTGATCGTGGTTGTGGTACCAGATGATCTCCAGGAAATGGAGAATTGGCCTCCTTGTAATTCAATCCCCATCGATCTCTTAGCGGTTTAAAAAACAGGGTTAAATAACCAGCAATAATTATAAGTATTCCCTCTACTCCTTCCATAACCTGAAGCAGTGTAAAGCGCGACCGTCGTTTTTCATTAAGTGAAATCGTTCCCATCCTTAGCTTTTCAGCGTTATTCCTTATTTTGTCTGGCTTTACTTGATTTTCTCCAACGCCTTAGTTTAGGAATTGTGTTTCTGGCCAATTTAGAAGCGGTAGTTTTGGACATTCCGAGTTTTTCTGCAATCTTAATATTTCTGGCCATTTTTTCTTCAAGGCTAATCCCCTGATCGGTAAACTGACCTTCTTCATAACAATGATGGCAATATTCCGTATTTATACTTCCATCTCTGTCCGTCCCAAAATCCGTCATATTCTTCATTGGCATACCACAACTCTGACAAATATTCTTTTCTGAAGTTTTCATGCTTAACTAATTTTATTTTTCATTTCCAAGATAAAACTCAAGAAATTATTTCAGTATGATATTTATCAGCTTTAGGGTGTCTTATCCATAAACACCCCTTTTTCCTGATAAAGAAAAACCCATTTTTGCTGACAACACCTTCATTAATTCCTCAGTAGTCGAAGCATCAATCAAATTCAGTGCCCTCACATTACAAAGTTTATCAACCATATTGATTCCTGCCAGCGTATTGGAAGCAATGCCGGTTACAATATCCGGAACAATTTCAAAAGCTTTCATTAATCCGTATACCGCATAAGGATCCGAAGCAGCTAGTATTGTGCATTTAATATGTTCCCTTAATGTGTTAATAGCAAGATCCCCATTATAGGGCTCTAAAGGAGATGCACCTACTTCAATAATGGCAACATCGGCATTTTGATGTTGCACTCTGCTCAATAGCTGATCTAATTTTTTCATGTATACGTTTGCCGGACAAATCGAAGATGGAAGTCCAACATCCACAAAATCCATGACTGCATTTGCCCCTACATCCTTAATTGCCAGAATATCTTTATAACGCCCGGCACCGGCCAATTTGGCACCTACCACCTTATATCCGGCTACCTTAAAAAGATTAGTTACAATTCTGGCAGAAGTAGTTTTTCCTGCAGACATAGATGTTCCTACGAAGAGGATGACAGGAGTGTTAAATGGGATTGGTTCAACTGTCTCCACAAAATCGTTCATGGTAACTTTTTTACCGTTTCTGAATACATGACCTGAATAATCTACTTCCATCATGTTTGGTATGAAAACAGATTTTGAGGTTAGTTTTCCCATCAGGCCACCTCCGGTTAACACATTCATCCTAAGATCGGATTTAACTTTTCGCCATGTCCCTGTGGCTTCCAAAGTAGCAAAACGTTCCCCCAGCGCTCCAACAACAGACTCCCCTCCAATTACTCCCCGCATTCTGCCCGTTGGAAGCTCCAAATTTAAGGTGTTACTTCCCGGATCAAGAATCTTACTTACAACGTAATCGCCTGTTTCCCAATGTTCCCTGTGAAGTTTTTCAATGTTGAATTCCGTTGCAGCCAAATCAGAAATTCTGGTTAGTGACGTATAAATAAATTGATGATTCATGTTACTTTATATAAAGGTTCTAATAATAATAAGAGTGTCAAAAGTGCTGTCCTTTCAACAATCTTATTTTGTAAAATATACTCGTGCGTGGCATGCGCACCATCACCGGGTGTCCCCAGGCCATCAAGAGTAGCGGTATACAAGCTGGTTGTATTCGCATCTGAACCTCCCCCGGCAGTTGCTTCTTCAAGGTCCAGTCCTAATTCTTGTCCCTGTTTTTTAGCCAATTTCCATAAATGCTGATTTCGGGGAGTTTTCTCCATGGGCGGTCGACCTATCCCCCCTTCAATTTCCATTTCAACATCTTTATGTATTGGCTGTAATTCTTTTATTTTTTTTGTTATTGCATCGCCATCGGCTTCCCGAAGCACTCTGACATCAATCACGGCTTTACTTGTAGGTGCTACCATATTCGGTGAGATACCTCCTTCTATCATACCAACGTTCACTGTGATCCCATTTTCAAGATCGTTCATAGCGTAGAGCTTCTGTACCTGTTGTGATAATTCAACTATGGCGTTCACTCCTTTTGTGGGGTCTAATCCGGCATGCGCTGCCTTCCCTCGAACGGTTATGGTAAAACGACCCAAACCCTTTCTTGCAGTTTTTAATTTTCCATTCAACCCCAATGGTGGTTCCAAAACATAGGCACGGTCTGCAAGTTTTGCCAATCTTTTAAGAGCATGAGTACTCTCCCTGCTTCCTATTTCTTCATCTGAATTTATAAATACAACAGGTTCTACCATTGGCGAGATATTCATCTCCCTC
The DNA here is from genome assembly GCA_020346245.1 of Flavobacteriaceae bacterium. GTDB lineage: Bacteria > Bacteroidota > Bacteroidia > Flavobacteriales > Flavobacteriaceae > Eudoraea. Next base: position 416,252 of record CP070778.1, read on the forward strand.
AAGGCCATTAGGGAAAAAACTATTTGTGTAATCCCAGCCTTCATATCATAAATACCAGGCCCCTTAATTTTGCCACTGGTATAAGTTAAAGGCATTTCTTCTATGGTCCCTAGCGGCCAAACCGTATCGCAATGACCTATCATAAGCTGAATGGGTAAAAGTTTATTTCTATTTTTGGGTCTTGCATACAAATACCCGCCTGTTTTTTTACCTGTCACATGAATTACATAATAACCCATTGCCACGAATCTATCTTTCAAATATGCCAATATTTGGTGCTGCGAATAAATCCTATCAGAAGGAGATTCAAAACCCACCAATTCCTGTAGAAAGAGAATCAATTCTTCTTCATGTGTCAAGAGATATTCCTGAGCCGTGGCCTCTATTTTCTCCGGGTTTTTCATCTTTTAAAATTTTTTGGAAAAGGGAAACCATTGGTCGCCGCAATCTTGGCAAACCTCCCCGGGGCTATATATGCAAGTAATGGGTTTTTTGATAGTTGCTCCTGTTCGTCCATTTCCGAAACTTTCATATAATCTCTATGGGCATAAGCAGCCTTGATTGTTCCAGTTATAATACTATAATCTTCAAAGCCATCAATGATTTTATATAATCCACATTCCAGATAAAAATAGGCGTCAGCTATAATAGGCGCATCTATTGAGGGCGCCCTTAAGACAGGTAAAGCATTAATTATCCCCTTCGATTTTGAAATGCATTCCATTCGCGGACTGGCACTCAGAGAAGTAGCGATAATTTGGTCTGGTAATGGAAAACTAACGGTGAATTGGCCGGTGGCCAGTATATTACTGAATGTGTTATGCCTTGGGGTACAAACAAAGCCAAAATAATTACCAAAACCTAATGGCATAGCCATATGCTTTGGTGCAAGATCATGGCCTTGCCTTTCTTTGGTGCCAATTACAACCAAAGGTGCTACAGTAAAAACCTGATCCCAGATGGAAGTCATATTATCCAGGAGTATATATTTATCTTGCTCTAAAGTGTTCATAACAGATGATTTGAAGAGTACTAATTCTAAAATTACAAACCATAGAATAAACAAGTAATGACCTTGGTCATTGTTAATATTCCCATATCTAAATACTTTCATAAAAAACCAAAGGATGAAAGGTGTATTGAAGCTTGGAAAAATTGCCGGAATTAGAATAGAAGTACACTGGACCTTTACTCTTTTATTGATATGGGTGGTTTTTCTGGATATACAACGTGGCGGAACAACCTCTAGCGCTTTGATGAACGTTGTTTTGATTCTATTGCTCTTCTTTTGCGTAGTTCTGCACGAATTGGGACATGCCTTAACTGCAAGGAGATTTCATATAAACACAAAAAAAATAACGTTGTTGCCTATTGGTGGTGTGGCATCTTTAGAAAAAATGCCTGAGAAGCCGGGGCAGGAATTGATCGTAGCTTTGGCCGGGCCTGCTGTAAATGTGGTAATTGCAATGCTGCTTTTACTTGTAGTACCTCTTAAAAATTATTTTGGCCTTGATGCCGATAGTCTGGCACAGCTGTTAGCGGCACCCAGGCTGGAGACACTTTTATTTTATCTTTTAATCGCCAATGTAATGCTGGTAGTTTTTAATTTAATCCCGGCATTTCCCATGGACGGCGGACGTGTATTTCGTGCTTTGCTGACATTTGCAATGGATAGAGCCAGAGCCACTGAAATAGCTGCCACCATAGGACAGGCCCTGGCTGTGGTTTTTTTCATGCTGGGCTTATTTTTCAATCCCTTTCTAATATTAATTGCACTCTTCATTTTTCTGGCCGCCTATAGTGAAAATCAAATGGTGAAGCAGAAATCTCTGGTTGAAGGGCATTTTGTAAAGGAAGCCTTGCTGACTAACATTACGCCTTTAAATCCTGAAAATAATCTCGAAGATGTCTTTAAGATAATCCTTTCCGGAACGGAAAAGGATTTTGTAGTTACAGAAAATGAAAATATCGTTGGCATATTAAGTCATAAGGATATTATTAAAAATGCTAAAAATGGTTCAGCCAAAGTAAGGTCCATTATGGCCACAAAGTTTAAAACCATCAAGGCAATGGACGAGCTAATAAAATTCTTTGATTTAATCAATAGTGAGAAACAACGCTTTTTTCCGGTAATAGACAAATCCAACAAACTTATTGGTGCTATAGATACCAATAACGTAAGCGAATTTCTCATGCTCAAGACCAATTTTATTGCAAAGACATAAATAATCTTTACCCCCCTGATCCTTATCATTTCAGCTTTCTAAACCATTTAATAAATTGACAAAAATTAGGATTATGAATACTATTAGAACCCACACATTTACGGAAAATACTTTTATGAAATTAGCTAAAATAAAAGATTCGCATTGCGTTTCTATTTATCTGCCAATGTATAAAAAGGGTAAAGAACTGAACCAAGCCCTGGGGCAATCTAACTTAAAATCATGTCTGAAAAAAGTACATTCAGATTTAATTGAAGACGGGTATGATAAATCTATGATCAACACCTATCTTGCACCAATAAATAACCTTATTAATGAATTAGGTTTTTGGAGAAACCCATCAGATGGTCTGGTAATTTTTTTAGATAGAATTAATGGAATCAGACATTTTAAGTTACCCTATTCATTTGAATTACAGACTTACGTTGCTGATCATTTCTATTTGCTCCCGTTACTACCCCTATTTCACAACAACGGAATTTATTATCTCTTAAGTCTAAGTCGTGATCATGTAAAACTATATGAAGGCACCAGGAATTACTTCCGGGATATTCCTATAGAAAAAATTGCTCCTACACAATTGGAAGAGGCCGTTGGCTATGACTTTGAGCAAAAGATGTTACAGTACAGAACGGGGCAAATGATGCATCCGGCAGGATCGTTTCATGGTCAGGGCGAGGGTAAAGAAGATCAAAAGAAAGAACTGATTCACTTCTTCAGAAAAATCAATGAAGGCGTCACTAAGGTCCTATCGCATAAAAACGCTCCCCTGATCTTAGCATGTACAGATGAATTGTTCCCTATTTACAAGAATATAAATACACACAGCAATTTATGGAATACCAATCTAAGTGGAGATCCTGAATTTAAAGGGGAAAGTGATTTACATAAGGAATCCTGGAATTTAATTCAGCCCTATTTTGCAACAACAAAGCGAGAAAAACTGGAAAAGTTCCATGCAAAATCTCAAACTTCAAAAACTTCTCATCAACTTTCGGAAATTATCCCAGCAGCAATTCAAGGAAAAGTGGACACCCTTTTTGTTCAAAAAAATGAAGATCTTTTTGGTACCTATCATCGTACAAAAGGGTGTTTAATTCTGGATGGTCACAAAGAAACGGGAAATATATCCCTATTAAATATGGCTGTAATAAATACTTTTCTTCAGGGTGGAAATGTTTACATTCTTGAAGCAGACGAAATGCCGTTTAAAAATAGGACCATGAATGCATTGTTCAGGTTTTGAAAGAACCTAAGACCAAGCATTGATCATCGGGTGCAATTTAAACAGGTTTATTGTACCCTTTTTTTTTATTAAAAAAAATAAGGAATTATCAAGCTTCAATGATTATGACTTCACCAGACTATTTTTATGACAGCTTAAAAGGGGTACAAGTCGTTCTAATTTCATGCGTTTTACCAGGTCAAAATGCCAAAGATTCGTAATTAAGCTATTCCCTTCCCGTTCCAGCATTGCCAGGATATCAGCATCTGATTCCTTTAAATAGGTCTTTAAGGTTTCAAGAATATCATCTGATTGCCTGAATTCAAAGCTGATATTTTTATACGTGACTTTTTCCTTGAGCATCTCCTTAAACCAGAGCATCTGATCTTCTGCCGCATATTCTTTTTTGGTTGAAACATGTATTAGTTTAATTTTGGATTTAAAGGCAGATGCAAACGCTGAAATCTTTTCAATAGCAAGGATATCTGCTTCTTCAAAAGCAGTTGCATATACAATAGTACTTAATTCTGTAACCTTTGAATTGCCAGGGACAGATAACACGGGGACAGGAGATTTTTCTATCAAAGCGGTGGCTGTACTTCCAATAAACAGGTCTTTTACAATATTGCTTCCTGTCATTCCGACAAAAATCAGATCTGCTTTTATTTTTTCTGCCATTTCCATAATTCCTAAAGATTCTATGCTATTCTCTACTACATGAATTACAGGGCGCTTATTTTCATCTTTTAAATTAAGGTGCTTCCAGCAAAAAGCATCTAGTTTTTCCCGGTGACTATTGAATGCTGCTTCCTCCAAACGTGCGTAAGCCAAACTTACCGTACTAATAAAGGTTGCAGAAATATCGAAAACATGGATGATGTGAAGATCGGCATCAAGTTTTTTGCAAAAGATATCAGCTAACTTTAATGCTGAAATTGAATTATCAGAATAATCCGTAGCACATAGTATTGTTTTCATAGAATAGGAATTTTGAAATAGCAGGATGAATCTATCTAAAAGAAAAACAAAAAAAAATGACCTAAGTCATATCCTGTAAGAAAACTGCTATATGACAATTGTCATTTTAGCTGCTGGACAAATGAATTAAATTTATAATTAACGATATAATACCAGGATTATGGGCGAAATAGCTACTTCAGACAGGCAAATTACGCTGTTTTATAGTTCCGGGTCCAAAAGGGCCAAGCAAACTTTGGCTTATGCAAAAGCAAAAGGTTGGCCTATACATGAGATTGATATATTAAAAACTCCTCCCAACGGAACTCAAATTGCCGAATTGGCAGAGCGTTTAGGATTGGAAGTAAAGGAACTGGTTAACCAAAGTCATCCGGCCTATACCTCCAAATTTGAACCACACGAATTTTCTTCTGAAGACTGGATTAAAATGATAAGACACAATCCTGAAATAATGAAACAACCCATAGCAATCCGGGGAAATAACACCATATTGGTTGAGACCCCTACAGATATACTAAGGATATAATATCTTGAAATATGTTTGACAAAGAATTTAAATACTAGGTAATGCCGAAATTTAAAGAATTTAATATTGCAGATTGGTTTTCATTTTACCGCATAGCAGCAGTACCCTTTCTACTTATTTTGATATTGTGGAATGAACGGGAGATATTTACATGGCTATTACTAATTAGCTATTCTACTGATGCCATTGACGGTTTTCTGGCAAGAAAACTTAAAATTACCAGTGCTCGCGGGTCTCAATTAGACTCTTATGGGGACCAGGTGACGCTTGTAGTAGGTTTAATAGGGCTGATAGTATTTGAAACTGAATTTATGCTGGAGAACTATCCCCTAATCTTAATCGCGTTTGTACCCTATATTTTTCAAATGATAATTGCTTTCCGAAAATATGGAAAAGCCACTGCCTTCCACACTTACCTGGCTAAATTATCTGCTGTAATTCAGGGTATTTTTATACTATGGTTATTATTCTTTGGCCCCGTTTACTGGTTGTTTTATGTAATGATCATTTTAGGGGTTTTAGAAACAATTGAAGAGATAACACTTATTTATTTATATGACAAGTGGGTAGCGGGTGTCAAAGGAATCTATTGGGCCTTAAAGGACAAAAGACGGCTTAATATTGAACAAAACGGTCCTCAGGCCTGACCTGGATTAGAACAAGGTGCCATTCTTGGAGCTCCATAATTTCTACACTTAAAATAATATATGCACTAAACCATTCAGGGTGGAAAAGATAGATTACAAAAGAGAACTTAAACATCTCTACAAACCATCTCCCCATAAAATTGAATTCAGGGAAGTACCGGAAATGAATTTTTTAATGATTGATGGTGCCGGAGACCCAAATACTTCAATAGCTTATAAGGAAGCTATTGAGGCACTCTTCGGCTTATCCTATTCTCTTAAATTTATGATAAAAAGAGGAGCGTTGGGTATTGATTACGGTGTTATGCCACTAGAGGGTCTTTGGTGGGTGGAGGATATGTCAAAATTTGATGAAAATAAAAAGGAAGATTGGAAATGGACGGCAATGATTATGCAGCCTGAAATGGTAACCAGAGACATGGTGGCCATTGCCACAAAAGAAGTTCGCAAAAAAAAGAATCCCAAAGCATTATCCAAAATTCGATTCGAAGCCTTTAAAGAGGGAAAAGCTGTCCAAACCCTGCATATAGGGCCATTTTCAGAAGAAGGTCCAATCATCAAAAAAGTTCATAACTTCATTACCGAAAACGGTTATAAACTTCACGGGAAACATCATGAAATTTACCTCTCAGACATTAGAAGGGCTGCTCCGGAAAAATGGAAGACTATAATCAGGCAACCATGTTATTGAATTTATGGAGCAGATGAACTGAATTCAATTTTTTGCTTTCTCCTTTTTCGCAGCTTTTTCTTCCTCTTTGGCCATTTTTTTGTAATAACCCCGGGTTAAAAAACTATGTTTAAATGCTTCCATATTCTCATTAAACCTGGCCGTACCTTCTTCTATATTTTTCATAGTAGCTTCCAGGCGCTGAACAAAAATGGTATCCCTGGATATGTAATTCAAGGCTCCTTCACCCTCTGCTATCCCAGTAACTATACTATCCAGATTAACCGTTAATTTTTGCATTCTATCACTGGCCGATTCCAGATTGTGAATGATTTGCTTTATTTCGAGTCCGGCAAGGGAATCGCGCATTAAAACCCCAACCACAGAATTCTCAGAGTTGGCAGCAGTTACCAGTTTGTTCACTTCATTCAGTGTATTACTGGCATTGGCACTGGCAAGTTTCAAGTTCAAAATGGTCTTTTCAAGGTTATTTGCCATGACGGTATCGTTGAGCAGTCGTCCTAATGTTCCTTCACCCCTGTTAAGAGCAGAGGTTACTTTGAGCAAATCAGCAGTTAGAAGGGCCGCATTCTCGCTAGTTACATTTAACGTACTCATCATATCTTCAGCCCCAATCCGACTGTAAGATAAAATTTGATCTCCGGACTTTATCATTTCTCCCAAGCCGCTACCAGGGACGATGTTTACAATCATACTACCAACTAAACCATCGGAGCCAATAGTTGCTATGGCATCCTTTTTAATATGTTCAAGCATATTGTCCTGAATGAGCATTACCACATCTATGGTAGAATCATTTTCCATTATAATATCTTTTACGGTACCCACATTGATCCCTGAGTAACGTACATTGTTTGCTTTTTGAAGTCCGTTGACATTCTTAAATACTGCATGGATGGTAAAAGTATTGCCGAACATGTTTTGCCTGTTTCCTATCAGATAGGCAGCAATTACCAACAATGCCGTTCCCAGGATTACAAAAATGCCCAGTCTCAATTTTTCTAAGCTAGTTCTTTCCATATCATTATTTTTTAAAGAATGCTTCTACCTTGGGATCTTTAGATTTAACAAGTTCGTCATAAGTACCTTCGGCATAGTTAATACCATCTACCAGTAGAATCATTCGTTCTGAAATTACCCGTGCACAGTCCACGTCATGCGTAATTATTAGTGAAGATGTGCCATATTTAATTTGAATACTTCGCATTAATTCAATAATTTCTTTAGCCGTTATGGGGTCTAAACCACTGGTTGGCTCATCGTATAAGATAATTTTAGGCCTGAGGATCAGGGTTCTTGCCAAAGCCACACGTCTTTTCATTCCACCGGAAAGCTCCTCTGGCATAAGATCTATGGCATCTGCAAGGCCTACACTCTCCAAAGCCTCAAGGACCAAAGGAGATGTGTCTGTAATATCACCCAGCTTTTCTTTATGTCGGCGCATTGGGAATTCCAAATTTTCCCTTACGGTCATTGAATCATACAAAGCGCTTCCCTGAAACAAAAATCCAATTTCCGAGCGCAGAATATCCAGGGTTGTCCTGTCTAAAAGTTTTATTTCCCTTCCCATAACAGCAATATAACCGCTATCGGGTTGCAATAGCCCTACAAGGCATTTGATCATCACAGATTTTCCAGAACCAGATTTCCCCATGACCACCAAATTTTCCCCTTTATACAATTTGAGGTTGAAACCGTTGAGGACATTATTATCCCCAAAGCGCTTGTATAAATCTTTTATATGTATGATAACCTCGCCTTTGCCAGTTTCAGTATTCTTAGAAATCTCTTTTTCTTGTAT
>CP070778.1:424444-438127 GCA_020346245.1 Flavobacteriaceae bacterium
CAATTTTTGGTTTCAAAAAAGGCCCTTATAGACTATTTGGAAAGGCATCAGCAACTTGCACCTTTAGTGCAAACTATTTTAAGGACCTATGGGGGGATCTTCGATTTTGAAACAAAAATAAATGCGTTTTTGATTTCTAAAAAAGCTGCGCTGCCGGAAGAAAAAATATTAAAGGCCCTTGCACAGCTCGATAAAGATAATATCGTTAGTCTACAGGCAAGAAACAGAGATCTGGAGCTTGTATTCTTAGTACCAAGGGAAGATGATATAACAATTAATAATTTTTCCCAAAAAGTTAAGATGCAGTTACAGACAAAAACGAGCAAAGTAGATAGCATGCTTGCTTACATTAAAAATGACAGCGTTTGCAGAAATCGTCAGTTGCTATCCTATTTTGGAGAAAAAAACGATCAAAATTGCAATAATTGTGATGTTTGTAATACTCCGGTAAAACTGGATAAACAAAGCTTTCTTGAAATAAAAAGCGACATAATTGCACTGCTTGGACAGAAAGAAAGTAGCTCAAGAACTATAATCCAGGACTTACACCAAAATGAACTTTTGATCTTGAGAGTACTTCAAAAATTACTTGAAGATGGTAATATTAGTATAAATTCAAAAAATGAATATAAACTGCTAAGATGAGAAACTTGAGAATTGTATTTATGGGTACCCCAGATTTTGCAGTGGCTACATTAGAAATGCTGGTGCAAAAGGGTTATCAGATTGTCGGTGTAATTACAGCACCGGATAAGCCTGCAGGAAGAGGCCGAAAACTACATGAATCTGCGGTTAAACAATATGCAAAAAAAGTTGGCCTATACATTATGCAGCCCACTAATCTAAAGGATAAGGTTTTTCTTGATGATCTAAGTTCACTTAAGGCCAATCTTCAAATTGTAGTGGCATTCAGAATGCTGCCAAAACAGGTGTGGGCTATGCCGGAATATGGCACATTTAATCTTCATGCATCATTATTGCCCCATTACCGGGGGGCGGCGCCCATAAACTGGGCTATCATTAATGGTGAGAAGGAAACAGGCGTTACCACTTTTTATATCAATGAGAAAATTGATACCGGAGAGCTAATCCTGCAGGAAAAAACTGAAATAGGACCCCAGGACTCTGCAGGAGATTTGCACGACAGATTAATGACCCTGGGTGCACAACTGGTTTTGAAAACGGTATCACTGATAGAAAAAGACCAGGTTGAACCACAAAAACAGCCACAGGAAAGTCAGTATAAAACTGCAGATAAAATACATAAAGAAACATGTAAAGTAAATTGGAAAGAATCTGCCGAGAAAATCTATAATCATATCAGAGGTTTAAGTCCGTTCCCAACAGCGTGGACCTATTTGAAAAATAATGATGAATTAATACCTATTAAAATATACAAGGCAAAATGGCAAAAAGAAGTACATAACTTAAAACCTGGAACTATAAATTTCACTAAAAAGGAATTAAAAATTGCTACTCCCGGAGGTTATATTTATTTATTGGAATTACAGTTGCCTGGCAAACGAAGGATGGCTGTTGAAGATGTTTTAAATGGTCTAAAAATCGAAGAATCAGCCTATATGACCTAAAGGCCCATTATCATTGGGCTGGGAGAATCACCCAAAAAAGCCCAACTTTATCAACAAACGTTTTAAGTTATTAACAAAAACGTTGATTTACCCCAGTTTTACTTGTCTTAACCGCAAATCCGTATAAATTTGTTTAAGCTTAAAATTATTTAACAACACTTAATTTAATTAAATTATGAACAAAACAGAATTAATTGATGCCATGGCAGCCAGTGCTGGCATCACTAAAGCAGCGGCAAAAAAGGCTTTGGAGTCTTTCTTAGGAAATGTAGAAGGTTCTCTTAAAAAAGGTAACAGAGTATCTCTAGTAGGTTTTGGATCCTGGTCTGTGTCTAGAAGAAACGCAAGAGAAGGAAGAAATCCTTCTACTGGTAAGACAATTCAAATTCCAGCTAAGAATGTAGTTAAATTTAAAGCGGGTTCAGATTTAAGCAGTGCTGTAAACTAAGCCATCCTTTAAAAATATATAAAAGCGCTTCCAATTCCGGGGCGCTTTTTTAATTTATAGCCCTTTTTGTTATTAAATAGATTTATCTTATTTTAGGGAGTACTAAAAAAAGCTATGACAAGTTTAAAACCTAAAAAAGGGAAATTGCTAATTGCAGAACCTGCACTCACAGGAGATGTTTCTTTTAATCGATCTGTTGTTCTTTTGGCAGAGCATAATGATGAGGGCTCTGTAGGGTTTATCCTTAACAAACCATTGAATTATGATATCAGTGATCTTATCGAAGGTATAGAAGTTCCCTTTCAGATATTCAATGGAGGACCGGTAGAACAAGACAATCTTTATTTTATTCACAAGGTACCCCATCTAATTGATAATAGTATTGAAATATCTGATGGGATTTTTTGGGGTGGAGATTTTGATAAAACCGTACAACTCATTAACCAAAAAGTAATCACCAATGCGGAAATTCGATTTTTTCTGGGATATTCAGGCTGGTCTTCACTGCAACTTGATCAGGAACTGGATTCTAAATCATGGATTGTTGTAAAGAATGAATACGAGAGTAATATCATTGAAAAATCAACATTGGAATTCTGGAAAGAAAAAATGCTGGAACTCGGTGGCGATTATTTATTGTGGTCCAATGCCCCCGAAAATCCAGGCCTTAATTAAATCTCGCAGCAGCATTTAATTTGCCCAATATATCCATGGCGACTGTAGTCCCAAAAGTTTTCTTGCGATATTTTGATATGGGTTGTATTCCATTGATACTATTTGTAATAAATAGTTCGTCTGCCTGTTGAAGTTCAAATGGGGAAATTGATTTTTCCAGGCATTCATAAGTATCAACATTGCATAGAATATCCAGTATTTTTTTTCTGATAACTCCCTTGATGCAACCGTCTCCTATAGGTGGTGTTTGTATAACATTATCTTTTACAAGGAATATATTTCCGTCTAGTCCCTCCGTGACAGACTTGGAATCATTTAGCATCAAACAACTTTGATACCCGTTTTCCTTTGCGTAAATACTACCCACTACATTCAGGATTCTGTTATTGGTCTTAAGATTGGAAAGCATATTTTTACTCAGAGTAAAATCTTTAAATAGTTCCACCTCATAACTTTCCTCATTTAAAATATAATATGGATTGGTCAAAGGGTCTGATGAAATAATATAAGAAACATCGTTAGTTTCTGGTGTATATGAGCCGCCATTATTTCTAAAAACGGTTATCCTTATTGCAGCAGACTGGTTTTTTTGTTCTCCCGGCAGCAGCATTAATATTTGCTCTTCCAAAAATTCCATGGTAAACGACATGGGTATCTCCATTCTCAAAATCCGCATGGCGGACATTAAACTTAAATAATGATCTTCCCAGAAAATAAGCTTCCCGTTCACAACCCTGAGCGTCTCAAAAAGGGCATCACCATATAGCAGCCCCCTATTATTCACATTGAGATAGAGTGCCTTGTCATCCACTATTTGTCCGTTGTAATTAACCATAAAAAAAGGCCTTGAAATCAAGGCCAAATATACTGTTATTATTGGTTTAATATTACTTTGAACCTAACACTTGTTTAAGATCAGAGACCTGGTTGGCCCATAACATCTTTGCCTCATCAATCTCATCCTCTTCAGCAAAATCCGTTATAAAAAGTGAAACATCCTTGGTAATTTCATCTACAATAATCCGCATTTCAAAAAAACTATCATCCTCAGTGTCGGCCCAGCAAAACTTAATAAACTCATCGGTTTTCTTTTTTATTAGTTTGGCCTCTTCTTCAGAGCCATCCCACATGAAGTTAAAAATTTCACCTCGGGAATTCACATTGTCCGCAAACCATTCAGACAGTCCTGATGGCGTAGACAAATATTGGTATAATAACTGGGGGGAAGACTGTATTACAAACTCAATTTCAAATTTTATTTTATCATTCATTCCACAACATATTTAGGTTGGACAATATATATATTTATATATGATAAAAAAATAAAACTGACATATTAATTTTGATCACCGAATTTTGACGAACAAGAAATTAACCTTTATATTTGCAGCCATTTTGAAATCTTTGGCGAGGTAGCTCAGGTGGTTAGAGCGCAGGATTCATAACCCTGAGGTCGGGAGTTCAAGTCTCCCTCTCGCTACTTATAAATTTGGCAGTTACTTAAAACAGTGGCTGCCTTATTTTTTTCTTCGCCCATACCAATTTAAATTCTTCCAAAAAGTCTTCTTTTTTTAATTGGTTTTGAAAATTACTGACTTGACCAATGAAGAGGGTGATTTTTGACAGGATAGTATCTCCTCCAATGTTAAGGCATTGCCTCGTAATGGATCTTTTACAACTAAAAAGTAATATAAGGTAAACTCAATTTTTTTGGGAATCAATTTCTACCAAAACCACCAATTTTTACATGCATTTACCCTAATTAATTGATATCTTTGAGTATCAAAATAGGTTAATAGCCATAACTAAATTTTATTGTCAACAAATAGAGTCAAATAATTAATTTAATTCAGAAATAATGAGATCAAAAGTTTTAATTTTCCTTGTACTTTTTGGAGTAATTTTAAGTTGTAGTTCGCCTGATGACAAACAAAAAGAACTGACTTCAGGAGAGGATCATATAAATAGGACAGTATTACCTATTCAACCTCCTCCACATGATCCTGTGACTATTATGGATGCAAGGGATGCTGTAAAGCCTGAACCTTTTAAAGTAGATGCTCCGAAAGGTGCTCCAAATGTCGTAGTGGTCTTAATTGATGATATTGGATTTGGTGCTACTAGCACTTTTGGTGGAGCAATCAATACACCAACCTTCGACAGATTAGCTGAGAATGGATTGCGGTTTAATCGTTTTCATACTACTGCATTGTGCTCTCCAACGCGTGCATCACTTTTATCAGGAAGAAACCATCACAATGTAAATGTAGGGTCTGTAATGGAAATAGCAACAGGCTTCTATGGAAATCAAGGAATTCGGCCGGACAATGCAAAGTATTTTGCTGAAACGCTTAAACAAAATGGATATAGCACAGCTGCTTTTGGAAAGTGGCATGAAACCGCTACATGGGAAGTTTCTGTATCCGGACCTTATGATCGCTGGCCAACTAATTCCGGGTTTGATAAATTCTATGGATTTATCGGTGGGGAAACCAACCAATGGGACCCAGTGATCTTTGATGGTGTTACTAAAGTCCTTAAGAAAGATACCCCTGATTATCACTTTACAACAGATATGACAGATGAGGCAATCGAGTGGGTAAAATTTCAACAGGCAATGACACCAGATAAACCTTTTATGGTGTACTATGCAACAGGAGCAACTCATGCACCACATCATGCACCAAAAGAATGGATTGAGAAATACAAAGGTAAATTTGATTCCGGTTGGTTAAAACTTCGTGAAGATACTTTTGAACGCCAAAAAGAAATGGGTATAATTCCTGAAGATGCCCAACTGGCACCAATGCCTTCTGACATAAAAGACTGGGAAGCACTAAGCTCTGATGAGAAGCGTCTTTTTGCATTGCAGATAGAAACTTTCGCAGGGTTTGCCGAACATACTGATGTAGAAGTAGGACGCCTAGTGGATGCAATTGAGGAAATAGGAGAATTAGACAACACGCTATTTATTTATATCATGGGAGACAATGGCTCAAGTGCTGAAGGAGGCCTGGAAGGCACTTACAATGAGCTCGTCCACTTAAATGGAATATTCGATGAAGAAACAGTTGAAAGCATGTTAGAACATGCAGACGATTGGGGTGGCCCTAATTCTTTCCCCCATATGTCCGCCGCATGGGCCGTAGCAACAGATGCGCCCTTCAAATGGACTAAACAAATGGCAGCTGACTTTGGAGGCACAAGAAACGGAATGGTAATGCATTGGCCTAAAGGTATAAAAGCTAAAGGTGAAATAAGATCACAATGGCATCATGTTAACGATGTGGCACCGACCGTATTGGAAGCAGCTGGTTTACCTCTACCGAAATCGATAAATGGAATTGAACAAATTCCTATGGATGGGGTAAGTATGCTTTATGCGGCTAATGATAAAAACGCAGAAGATCAGCATAAAGTTCAATATTTCGAAATGTTTGGAAATAGGGCCATCTACAGCGATGGGTGGTTAGCAAGGGTTGTGCATATGGTACCTTGGATTGGAAAACCTAGAGCAACATTTACAGAAGAAAAATGGGAATTATATAACATCGAAGAAGATTTCAGTTTAGTGAATAATCTTGCTGAACAAAATCCTGAAAAGCTGAAAGAGATGCAGAATCTTTTCGAAAAGGAAGCAATAGCTAACAACGTATATCCGTTAGATGACAGGCTTTATGAACGGTTCAATGCTGCTATTGCTGGACGTCCAGATTTAATGGGAGACAGAAAAACATTGACATTGGGGCAAGGCATGGAAGGTATTTTAGAAAACACCTTCTTGAATGTAAAAAATTCCTCTAAAACAATTGAAGCAGATGTCTCATTAACTGGTAAAGACAATGGTATCATTCTTTGTCAGGGAGGAAAATTCGGTGGATGGGCCTTGTATATGAACAATGGCAAACCGGCTTACACCTATAATTACTTTGGATTAAATAGTTATACAATAGAGGCTCCCAAAGCAATTAGTGGAGAAAATGCTAAAATTAAATTAGAGTTTGAATATGATGGCGGTGGTACCGGGAAAGGAGGAATAGCAAAACTCTATGTTGACGGTAGTTTAGCAGCGAAAGGTAGAGTTGAGAAAACAGTACCTGCTGTTTTTTCGGCTGACGAAACAGCAGATGTTGGAAGGGATGATGCTACCCAGGTGGCGGACAAAGTATTTAAAAATTCGGAAGATTCTGAATTTACCGGGTACGTAAACAAAGTAACCATCAGTATTCCGGATTAAAAAAGTCAACCACCAACGCATATTGATAATAACTTCTAAAGCACAAGAAATTAATCCCTTGTGCTTTTTTATGCCTTTATATAGGCAAAAAATAATATTATATGAATGGTTTCTTATAATTTTGACAAGCGAAACTCTCCTGAATATTATTCTTTAAAATATCAAATATGAAAACAATTCCAATAATGTCAGCTAAATTGATTCTCCTGATGTCAGCATTCATACTAATGGGATATGGTATTAGTAGTAGAGAGGTTGATACGGCTACAGAAGAAAATATAATTGTTCTTGTAAAATATAAAGCTCAACCGGATAAAGGTGTTATGGCCGTATCAGAACTTACCAAACTAATTGAAAAGGTAAAACAGGAGCCTCATTTTATAACCGTGAAGCTTCTTGTCGACCCAAAAGACAATACAAATATTTTACTTCAAGAAGAATGGAACGATGCGCCTTACTATAATGGGGAGCACATGAATACTGCCCATTTACAGGAATTTATAGCAAATTCCAGAAACTTCTTAACTGGTCCACCAGAAATTTCTTTTTGGAAAATTGAAAATGAGTTTAAAAAATAATACCAGCTGCCTATAAAGTGCTCAATCATACTGCTCTAATGTTTCCAGATCCTTTGTTCATCTGGTAATAATTAAAGATGAAAATGATCATTACAGGTTTGAAATAAAATATGAAAAAAATAGGATTAATTGGAGGAATGAGTTGGGAATCATCCCTCGTTTATTATAAAATCATAAATGAGAGAGCGCGGGAAGTTTTAGGAGGATTTCACTCGGCTAAGTGTATTATGGAATCCGTTAATTTCGCTGAAATAGAAAGACTTCAACATGAAGGCAACTGGGAGTCTCTAAATAGCATTATGGTTGACGCAGCGAGGAATTTAGAAAATGCCAAAGCAGAACTCATAATTTTATGCACGAATACAATGCATTTATGTTCTGAGGCGATAATAAAAAATGTGAACATCCCCTTTTTGCATATTGCAATTGCAACCGGAAACAAAATCAAATTAAACAATATTAAAAAAGTGCTGTTGCTTGGAACGAAATTTACAATGGAAAAAGAATTTTTTGGTGAAATTCTAAGAAACAAATTTGATATTGAAGTAATTATACCTAATGAAGTAGACAGGGAAATTGTTCATAATATAATATATAAGGAACTCGTTCATGGAAAAATAGAATCGTCATCAAAAAGAACGTATCAGAGAATAATCAATGATTCAATAAAAAATGGTGCTGAAGGTGTAATATTGGGCTGTACGGAAATTCCTTTGTTAATTAAAAGTGGTGATGTAAATATCCCAACTTTTGATACTACAAGAATTCATGCAGAAAGTGCGGTGGAAATTGCTCTTAATTAGAAAGTTGCAAACAATGGTTTTAACCTGCCTTCCGATTGGCCTGTTCATCACGCCCCAAGCTAAACCAAATTATGACTAAACTGTTTAAGCCCATTTAAACCTTAGGATGGAATAATTCAAACATTGCAGTAAAGAAGAAAATGAAAATAATATCGGTAAGAGAAAACCCGGACTACAAGGATAGAGCCATAGAATATTTTCAGGGAGCTTGGAGAAGTGTGTTACCAGTAATATATGAAGATTGCATTTCGCATAGCATAAAAGCGAGAAACCCTTTACCCCAATGGTATTTACTGGAAAAAAGTAATTCCATTATAGGCTGCGCCGGACTTATAACAAATGACTTTATAAGTAGAGGAGATCTGTATCCATGGGTTTGCGCACTTTTCATTGAAGAAAAGCATAGAGGCAATGCCTATGGTTCTTTGCTGATAGAAAAGGCAAAGATAGATGCCAAAGAAGCCGGATTTGAATATTTATATTTGTGTACGAGCCATAATGGATACTATGAAAAATATGATTTCAAATATATAGGCCAGGGGTACCATCCCTGGGGAGAGGAATCCAGGATTTATGAATTACAATTAGAATAAACCACTCTTAATTATATTGAATCTGACCGCTATTCTCCTTGCTGATAAGAAATGAAGATACAAATACTTGAATGTCAAAAATTTTGAATAGATATTCCTAAAGGATTCAAAACAAACCTATTGTATTTTTAGGACCTTCGCTCCTTTAATATGCTTTTCCTTTAATTCCAATAATGCCCTGTTGGCTTCTTCTAATGGAAATAGCCGGGTTTCTGGTTTAATTGAAGCTTTGGCCGCCAGTTCCAGAAAATCGGTCACATCCTTTCCTGTTATATTCGCGACCGATTTGATTTCTTTTTCAAGCCAGAGATGGTCAGGATACGATAGCCTTTGGAGGTAGTCTTTATCAACTTCTTCCTTTCGGATTGCATTGATGACCAGCCTGCCCCCTTTTTCAAGATTACCCATGGCTTCTACAACAGGTTTCCAGGCAGGTGTGGTATCTATGATACTATCGAGCTTTTCCGGGGAAGGTTCTGCAGTATTTCCCGCCCAGACAGCTCCCAGCTCTTTTGCAAAATTTCGCTCTTCTTCCTTTCTCGCGAATACATATACGGATGTATTGGGATATTTATACCGGACCATTTTGAGCACCAAATGTGCCGAAGCACCAAAACCGGTAAGCCCTAACTTTTGCCCGTCCCTTAGTTGAGTCAGCATAATCGATCGGTAGCCTATTGCCCCTGCGCATAAAAGCGGTGCAGCTTCGTCATCGGTAAATACCTGGGGGATAGAATGTACGTATTTTTCCGGGGCTACCATAAATTCTGCGTAACCGCCGTTTACGTCCCTGCCAGTAGCCAGAAATTCGTTGCAGAGATTTTCGTTTCCTTCAATACAGAACTTACATTTTCCGCATGCGGAAAATATCCATGCCACCCCTACCCGATCGCCTATTCGTAATTTGATGGTTTCCGTACCTAATTTTACAACAGTTCCCACGGCCTGATGCCCCGGAACCACTGGTAATTTAGGTGGGGAAGCTCTTCCTTCGATTTCATCTAGCTCGGTATGGCAAACCCCGCAAACCGACACCTTAATCAGTACTTCATTAGATTTAGGTTTGGGTACCGGTATATCAACGCACTCAAGGGGTTGCCGGTTTGTCTTCAGAGATGTTAATTTATTGAGAATCATTGCTTTCATGCTATATAAAATTTATTGGATATAAGAGGTCTGATTAAACTGAACCCTGAAATTGGGAAATCTGGATGTTATTACGTATCATTCTTATCTTTAAAAAAAAGTTTAAAAAATCGGTTCTCGTCCTTATCAAATTTCTCTAAGAAAATATTCGACTTCCGCGATAGTCCATCTTCCATTAAGTAACTAATAGGTGCCAAAACCTCAAAACTTCTAAATATCTCTTTTGAAATGGCCAGGATTGGCAACGCCAATATCATACCTGGTATGCCCCAGATAAAAGCTCCCAAAAAAAGCCCGATTATAATAAACAAAGGGTTAATCTTTACACTTGCACCCATCACATTGGGGGAAATAAGATTACCTTCTAACTGCTGAACCATTATATACCATGCCAATACAGCCCATGGCTGCCATAGCGTATCAGCAACTATTAGCATATAGGTAAAGGGTAGAACAGCACCGATAGTCGTACCTACATAGGGTATGAGCTCAAGAAAACCTGCTAAAAACCCCCAAAAAAAAGGATACGGCACTCCAATGACCCAAAGGCCGGATCCAATGAGTAACCCTAGTATTATAATAACCAGACCCTGCCCTATCATATAACGTTTTGCCAATTTTTGTAACTGTTCAAAAAGTTGTTCTGTGTTAGTTCTGTATTTGGGGTTTACTTGTGATAGAACAAAATTCTTGAAGGCCGTTCTATACAGAAGCATGAAATAAGTGATTAGAATAATCAATATAATATTTGCAATGATGTTTGTGCCAGATTCAAAACTTTCACGTATAAACCCAAAAGGAGTATCGAATGCGGAAAGAAGATTTTCAGATATCCAGCTGGATGAAGCTTCAGGATCCACGTTAAAATATTGATTGAACCAATCCATAAACCGCATGGTGAAGTTGCTTAGTTTCTCTCTGATTGATGGAACCTCACGGAAAAATATTTGAGATTGGTTGAAGAAAAAGAAAAATAGAACCAAAAGTGGTACAACGGTAACGAGGTATGATACCAATATGGAAAGAATTCTGTTATGTAAAATAGCCTCAAAAAAAGAAGCCAGTGGATTTAACATCAGGGTAAAAAAAAACTGAAGATGAGAGGAATAAGAATAATCCGCCCCTCAAGCAGTAAGTAAACAAGTAATGCAGTTGAACCAAAAAAATAAAAAACGTTGGGCAGATGAATGGTGTATTTTTTCATAACATCGTATTACCGGTTTATTTTATGTCCAGTAATTGGCAGGCCAATTTAACCTGGATATTCCCTATAACTTCAAATGTAGCTTTATATTTAATTATTCGGAATGACTAATGTCATATCATGTATTGAAGAAAAAAAGTCGAAAACCTCAAAGGGATGGAATGACTCAAATCATTTAATAAAAAATATTCTCTTTTTAAATTTGTGACGAATTGCCACACTATTATAAAAAATCATAAAACAGGATTTCCTTTTATGTTCTATATATGGCTAGACCTGGTAAATAAAGAAGTGAGTTCTTTAGATTAGGGTTTCTTGTTCCTTATGTATAGCTTAGATGTAAATTGGCTATTTACCAAATTTCAAACTGTAGGTGATGGATCCGTTTGTATATCTTATTATGGGAATTTTGGGCTTATGGTTAGGCACTGAATTTACAGTCAGAAATGCCATAAAAATTGCGCGGCATTTTAACATATCTGAGCTATTCATTGGTCTTACTATACTGGCCTTCGGTACAGATTTACCAGAACTTGTCGTTGCTATTGATGGGGCCTTTAAGAACCTGTCCGGTACAGATGCATCAGGGGTAATCGTTGGTAACGCCATTGGTAGTTCTGTTGCCCAAATAAGTATTGTTATCGGTTTCATCGCGTTATTCTATTATGTCACTACCGGAGAGATCCAGAAAAGACAAATCGCTACTGAGCTTATAGGATCCGTAATACTCTTGGCACTGGTTGCTTTTGACAATGTTATCACCTGGAATGATGGAGCATTGCTTCTTATTGCCTTTTTAATGTACATCTTCACCTTGTACCGAAGGGAAAAGAAAACGGCAAAAAGTGATAGATCAGACGTCAATAACAAACCTCAGGTTTTACCAATTGCCCTAACTGTACTATTGTTAACAGGCAGTTTGGGAATCGTTATCCTCAGTTCCCATATCACTTTGGAAAATGCCCTGATTATGGTTCAAAAATGGGGCATTGAGCAATCTTTTGTAGGTGCTATTATCATCGGACTTGGAACAAGCCTGCCAGAATTGGCAATTTCACTAAAGGCCCTATCTGAAGGAAAAGCCAGTCTTTCCGTCGGCAATATTGTAGGCAGCAATATTTTTGATCTCCTGGTTCCTTTGGGTATTAGTTCGCTCATTTCGCAAATACGGGTAGATAATACCGTGCTTTGGTATGATATGCCCATGTTATTGCTTATTAGTTTTGTCTTTGTTTGGTTTTTAGGCAGAAAGAAAGGATTACAAAAAAGAGAAGGTTTTGTTTTGGTCTTACTCTATATCGTCTATAGTATAATAAAATTTATGACAAGCGGGCCCTTATAGAAAGTAGGCTTAAACAAAACTATCTTCCTGTTTTTTGTATTCTGCCCTTTATACATTATGATTAGCAGTTAGTACTCTGGAGTCCTCTAAAAA
Source organism: Flavobacteriaceae bacterium (assembly GCA_020346245.1). Lineage (GTDB taxonomy): Bacteria > Bacteroidota > Bacteroidia > Flavobacteriales > Flavobacteriaceae > Eudoraea. The sequence continues at coordinate 437,153 of CP070778.1, forward strand.
TAAAGAAAAGTCTGGGGTCCAAATAGCAGTTAGGCCTATAAATAGGAAAATCTAAGAGCGAAAAATCAGACTGCTCGACTATCTTGTCAATCGCTTAATTAATTGTGATAGGACTATGGAACCAAATGCGAACATAACAGTTACACTCAATTGCTCGATAGATATTGGCAGTAACTTAAGCGCCTCGGCAATTGGAGGTGCCAGATAGGCACTCAGAGTAATTAATACTGAAAGGGCAATTGCTCCCCACACCCATCCATTTTTTGTTACTTCATTCTTAAAAAAAGACGCTTTTCGTTTCGGCATATTGAACACATTAAACAGCTGGGCAAGTACCAAAGTATAGAATGCCATGTTATTGATAATATCCCAATTTAACTTCAAAGCAAAATTTGCATAGACCACAATTCCGATTACGGAAGCGCTAATGCTTAATCCGTAGACCATGGTGGCATACCAATCCTTTCTTGTTAATATTGGCTCTTTAGGATCCCGTGGCGGTTGCTCCATAATATCCTCTTCGCCCTTTCCTAGGCCCAGTGCCAAAGCGGGGAAGACATCAGTCACCAAATTCAAAAATAATATTTGCAAAGGTAACAGAGGAGATGGAAGATTTAGTAAAGCAGCAACGCCTACAGACAGAATTTCGGCCAAATTACAAGACAAAAGGTAAATAGCAAACTGGCGAATATTCTGAAATACCACTCTCCCCTGTCGAATAGCCATTTCAATAGCCGTAAACTTATCGTTCATTAAAATAACATCTGCGACTTCCCTTGCCGCTTCAGTGCCTCGTATACCCATGGCAATGCCTACATCTGCTTTTTTCAGGGCAGGTACATCATTGATCCCGTCTCCTATCATGCCAACAATATTGGCATTTTTTTGATACAGCGTAATAAGATCTAACTTCTGCCGGGGTGTAACTCGTGCGAAAACTGCGGCGTCGAGCAAAGGCGCATCAGCCATATCCTT
>CP070778.1:438227-451276 GCA_020346245.1 Flavobacteriaceae bacterium
GTAACATCATATAAGAAACGATCCGTTCCACTACCTGTCTCATATTTCATTCCTAACCAGCGATAAGAAAGTCCTAATTGAAATAGTTTTGTAAACTGGTAGCCCGTAAATGGATTGATTTGCCATGCAAAGTCGGAGCCAATTCCGAAGCCTCCAATATCTGTAGATATGCCAAGGCGCCATTTACTATCATTAAAATTGGTCATAGCTCTTGCCACTATAAAAGGGTCAAACCATGTTTCATTCATAGAAAAATCAGTACCTGGTAGGATATAATCCCCGGCGGCAATTCTTACGGATGATCCAATTGAATTAATACGTCCACCTATACCTACATCTACCCATTCATTAACCCTATACCTTCCTGATATGGATATTGCCAGTTGATCAGCACCAATAGAAGCATCGCGACTTACCAGGGGAGTTTGCCCATCTTTACTTAGGTCCATGTACAGCGCATCTAAGACCAGAGCCCATTTCGGACTTGAAGCCTCAAAATACAACATAGCGCCAAAATTTAGATTACTAAATATATCATCGGGACTTGCATTTACATCTACCGGAATTCCTCTTATAGCAACATCCCCGTTCATATAGGGGAATAATAGATAAGGGGTTATATTGTATTCCCAATTCCTGGCTTTTGCCGGTTGATCCTGAGCACTAACCGGTAACAGATACAGGCCTAATAGAATAACTAAAAAAACACGAATCTTACTCCCGGGAATTGACTTAAAACTAGAAGTGCTCATTGGTCATATTTTTTAAGTTATTGTTAATTAAATACAATAGGATTGAGTACTATAAAAATACAACATAAACCCTGCAATTTCTAATAAAAAGCCTCTTTTCAACAGCTAAAATATGAAGATACCAACAATGATATTTTCTTATCTCATCCTATAATTATTGACTGTTAAATTGCTTGTGGTTTTAGTTAGAATAAAGATTAAAAAAATGTGCTGTATCCTTTATATCCTGTAATCCTAAAATCCAGCATACCTCGGAGAGGTCTGAGAAATCCAATCCACCTGCAGCTATTGCTTCATTATTATAACGCCCCTCTTTTCCATTGTACTTATTCCCTAAATCAATAGCAAGCTGCCATATTGCAACCAGCTTTAGGTCTGTAATTTTATCTTTCCAGTTCGTATAATCCGGGGTACGAAAACCGGGGGTTCCGTTTCCAACGGCATTACCATCAGCGATTTTATGATAGGCAGTATTTTTCTTTACAAAATCCAGGCTGGCTGGTGAGGTAACTTCTTCATTCCAATCGCTATGCTGAACCACATGAATACGCTGCGAAATATTTATTTCAGGAAGATCCAGCTGAAGCGCTTTAATGAGCGCAGCAGAAAAATCGGATTGGCCAGCCTCTGCAATCCAAATATCACCTTGGTTTGCCAGGGTTTTTTTTGCAAGTCCTTTAACTCGTTCAACAGCACCTTTTAAATTTTCATGCGCGTCTGTCCAGTTGTCCCCAAATGCAAGCCTGAATAAATCATTGGGTGGCACATACAGCCCTTCCTGAATGCCATAGGTGCCTGCAACTGCATGGTAGTTAACTTTCTTAAAGTCGGGATCAGACATAAGTGTAATAAAGGCAGCTACGGAATGAAGGTCATCCACGTCGGTTTTGCAGTCGTACTGAACTAAAAGCAGGTCTTTATCTTTATTGAAGTTTATAGTTTTAGAATGATGCCATGGTGCAGCATTACCTTTTGGAGGCATTAAAATAGCCGCTATTGCTATAAATAGTAATGTTTTAAACTTCATTTCTTTTGTGTTTTAAATGGTTTAATTCCCTGGAAACCTTTTATTTCTTTATACGATGTTTTATTGTGATTTTAATCTGATAAAAATTCCCGAATGTCATTTGATAATTTTAAGAAATCAGGTTCGTGAGTATACATCATGTGTCCTGCTTCATAATAGGTCATTTCTATTTTTTCTCTGTCTATTCCATTACGGGAATAGGTATACTCAGCATCAAAAAACGGACAAATCAAATCATAATAACCACTAGCAACTATTACTCTCATTTCCGTATTCCGCCGCATGGTCTCCGCCAGTTTTCGGGTAACATTGACAAAGGAAGGTTCCCATTGTTCCCCTTTCGGAATAGGTCTCCATTTCCAATTTTTGTAGACCTTATCATTAGAGGTAATATAAGGACGATCCATTCTTACGTTTAGATCTGAGGACATATAATGATTTATGGCGGCGGTATAAGCCCCGCTTATCTGATAGCTGGATGCGTCTCCCAAATGTGGGCCATCAGTTAAGTCATCTATTTCATCTCCCATAAAACGACCATCTAACCGGCCAAGGGCTAATCCCTGATCTGCAAGTAATTCTTTTTGAAAGCGATGCATTAATATCCTAAGATCAGACTTTAGTATATACGCCTTGTCGAGACCCGTAAAATAGCTTAGTCTTTCAGCAACTTTGTTTTGCTCGGCTTCACTAAGCAATGAGCCTTTGTATAGCGCCGGGGCATATGAATCATAGGTGTAATTTCTGCATTCATCTATAAATGATTCAAGCGATTTTCCCTGTCCTGCTTTTTTGTGGTACCAGGCGGTTGCAGCCATGCTGGGGAGGTACGTCAGATAAGACGTTATATTGTCGTGAACGGATGTTGAGCCCGCATAATCCAAGGCTTGGGAAATAAGGATTAAACCATTCAATGACATGTTCTGACCCCCTTCTTCCAGGGTATTAGCTACTGCAGCAGCCCTTACCGTCCCAAAACTTTCACCGGCAATAAACTTTGGTGAAAACCAGCGATTATTTTTCGTTACCCATTGTCTTATAAATTTGGCGATAGAATTAGCATCTTCATTTAAGCCCCAATAGTCTTTGACTTTACCCTTGCCAATGACCTGGCTGTAACCGGTACCAACCGGATCTATAAAAACAAGGTCCGTCAAATCAAATATTCCATTTTTATTATCCACTAAGTCATAGGGTGCTGCTCCATCATCTTCTTTAGCATCTGAGTTAACTTTTACCAATTTGGGGCCAAGCATTCCCATATGTAACCATACTGATGCCGATCCGGGACCCCCGTTAAAAACAAAAGTAACCGGTCGTTTGGTCAAGTCGCTTACTCCTTCCTGAATGTAGGCTACGGACCATATAGTTGCTACGGGCTCTTCTGAATCATTTTTTAAATAAGTCTCCGATGCAACAGCCTTATATCTGATAAGTTTACCGCCGTTAGTTATTTGATGATTGGTAACAAACGATTTTGCTTCCGGTACCGGTTTTGTAGTCTCTTTCTTTTCCTGGGCAGAAACGGAAATTGAAAACAGTAGAATTATGGAAAGGATATTTAATTTCATTACAGCTAGTATTATAGATTTTTCAAATATAGTTGATTAAATTCTTTACTGTTGCGCTCGCTGAACCATCTGATTTTTTATATATGACCTGTTTAATAGGGTAACCCGTGTCCGAAAGCACCTTGCACCTTGCAAATCTCTGCTGCGAATGAAGCAGCTTCCCCAAGGGCGTTTTTAATCAACGAGTCCACAGCAATACTGGCATTGTCTTTGCCTTTGAAATAGGAAATAAGGAATCCGGTAATGAAGGCATCTCCTGCTCCGAGCGTGTCTGTTGCTGTCACTTCCAGGGGAGCCTTTTTAAACCTGGATTCTCCGTTGAATAAAATTACTTCCTGAGGACCACGCGTGGCGACCGCCATGGTACAGCCCCGATTCACCGCTTCCTCAAGAAGTTCCATCGCCGCTTCTTCAGTCCATTCGCTACAGGAAAAAAACCCGAAGTCGATATGCCGACATAGGGATAGTGCATGTTCCCTGTCGAAGTCATCCGAAAAGTCGTAGCTGATCATAGGCTTCAGTTGTTTCATTTTGGTTAGATAACCGTCCATATAGCTGTATGCACCGGTATGCACTATTGAAAATGATTGCAGGTAATCGACATCGTCAAAAATGAATTCCATTGGGACGGATTTGCTGATTCCACCTTCATTAGATGAAATAAAAACTCGCTCCCCATCCTGGATTTTCAAAATTGCCTGTCCGTTTGGTCCGTCAGCAATGTGGCAATGGGAAGTATCTACACCTATGCTGGCAAGTGTTTGATGCACATGCCTGGCGCTGTCATCGCTGCCAAAAACACCCATATATGCAGAGTCACAACCCAACATGGACGCATATACCGAAAAGTTGAGGGCATTGCCCCCCGGAAACATGGAACGAATGTCAATGTAGTTGTCCACAACATTGTCCCCGATACCTATAACTTTAAGTGTTTCATTGCCCATCATCTGCATTAATATTCAACTATACCCATATAGCGACGTGTTTCAAGCGGATGATTACGAATTTTTGCCAATGCTTCACGATAATCACACAGCACGCTGTAAAACATTACCGGATTGAAGTATTCTACAACTGATGCCGGAATTACGCCAATACCCAGCTCCCGCGCGTCTATAACCACATATTTTTTGGCATAAGTTTTAAGGAAAGTGATCACCCTCTGATCCAGCGGTCTTGTACGCCCTTCATTTACCAACACAATGAAATTGGTTTTTTTGTCTGTAATTTCGAAAGGACCATGAAAAAACTCACCGGAGTGAATTGAGCTCGCGTGCAACCTTTGCATTTCCATAAGGGAACAGATGGCAAAGCCATAAGCGTGTCCGTAGCTTGCCCCGCTAGACAAAATATAGAACAAATTCTCATTCTGATAAGTCTCCGCAAATGTCTTTGCCCGATCGCCTACTTTGCTTCTTGCTGTTCTTACAACACCGTCTATCTTAAGCAATGCTTCCTGAAATTCCTTGTAATTTGCATAACCTTCTGTCTGTTGCACTATTTCGAGACAAAGTGCCAGTGTAATTGCCATCGGATTATTTTTTACACTGGATTCATCACCCCACTCATATACTATATTGTGATCCGTATAATTAGCAATGGCTGATGCTTTATTGTGGGTCATTGTAACAGTGAGTGCACCAGCAGTTTTTGCAACTTTTGCCGCTTCAACGGCCTCGGGAGTATCCCCGCTATGGGAGCAAAGGATGACAACGGATCGCTCTCCAAGCACCTTTGGTACTGCATGAACAAATTCGTTTGCTGTATAGAGTTCGGAGCGCAAATGATAGCTTTCACTTGCCAGGAAGAATTTGGCGGGGTAGAGATCTACCAGGGAACCTCCACAGGCAACTAAAAACACCTCTGACATTTGAACTCCGTCCTTAGTTCTCGCCACAAGCATTTGGATTAGGGCCTCTGTATACAAGTTCATTGAATTCATAAAATGTAATCTTGATATTAAGTTGGGTGCTCAGTCGATTTACCTTTACCAAAGAATATGATTTCGCACATATGAGCAAATGTCTTAATAAATTTTTAAGTAATTCCCTTATATAAGAATGACTTTGTACGTACTTTTTTCCGTTAGTAAACTGAAATAGTCAACAAGATCATGGTTGCTATTAGCAACAATCCAAGAAGCGGCATTATAAATTGCAGCCATTTATTGAACCCAATTTTAACAATAGCCAATGCTGCCAAAATTAAACTTGTAGGATTTATCAAATAAAAGAGTCCCATGCCATACTGATAAGTATTAACGACAGTCTCTCTTCCAATGTTTACCGTATCTGCTAATGGAGACATAATGGGCATGGTTAATACTGCCATTCCGGAGGACGATGGCATGAAAAAGGATAAACCGCCATATATATAGAGCATGACATTCGTAAACACCCCTTTATTCATCCCTTCAGTTATTGTACTTGCATGATATAAAATGGTATCACTAATAAGTCCGTCTTCCATCAAAATGGTAACACCGCGGGCAATACCTACAATAAAGGCTACACTTAGTAAATCGGCCGCACCTTTCGCAAAGGCTTCCACAAAATCAATTTCTCTGACCTTTCCAATAATACCAATAAGGATTGCACCCACAAGGAAGGTGGATGTCATTTCTACAAACCACCAGTCTAAGAATGACACACCAACTATCATAACGATAAAACACAGTGAAAATACGGTGATAATTAGTCTCAGCCTGTTTGTGAATTCCGTTCTTGTATTCTCATCATGCACTCCAAACAGCTTCTCTAAAGATTCTTTTTGCTCATAAATAAGCGACCTGGATGGATCATCTTTTACGCGTTTTGCATATCGAAGGATATAAATAATAGTAATGGTAAGGCACACAAGCAGCATAACTATACGATTGTTAAGGCCTGTTGTCCAATTTATTCCCGCCGCATCGGAAGCAATTATGGTTGAAAACGGATTCGTAGTAGAGCACATTGACCCTATTCCGGAGCCCAGGAAAATACAGGCAAGCCCAACCATTCCGTCATATTTTGCTGCAAGGAATACAGGAATTAAAATAGGGTAGAAGGCCATAGTTTCTTCCGCCAGACCAAAGGTTGTACCTCCGGCTGCAATAAGTGTGGTAACTACAACGATTAAAATATACTCTCTGCCTTTTAAAATTTTTGCAAGCCAGGAAATTCCGGCATCAAAAGCCCCTGTTAGATTCATAATCCCAATTAAGCCACCTATTATGAGTATTAAAAAGATGATGTCTGCCGCTGCTATTATCCCTTTTACAGGTGATTTTGCCAGAGCTCCAAGGCCTTGTGGTTTTGGTTCCAGTTCTTTATAGGTGTCAGGGATACCAATAGGCTTATAGATATCGCCACTTGTAAATTTTTGAATGGGAATTTTGATGTTGAGGTCATCCAGGGTTTCGCCCGTGGCAGGCAATTCTATGGTTTCTTCCAAACTTGTTTTTGTAAAGGTATTGCTTGCGGCATTGTAAGCCAGGCTATCATATTTTCCTGCAGGCACCAACCAGGTTAAAATTGTTACAAAAACAGCTATAAGTATCAGAATGGTCTGGGCCGTTGGAAATTTAAGTTTTATCATTTATAAGTTCTTTTGCCAGTTTCTGGCGTATCCAAATACATCAAACCGGTGATGGTTATGAATTTGGCTGTCGGGCTAAATTTAATTTGTTTTAATTATCAATGCACAATGTAGTAAAACTTGTCCTAATGCATATTGCAGGGGTTGTTGTTCAGTGATAATTTTGCAACATTACCTTGCTTTAACCCCATATTTCCTTTGTAATTCCTCCCATCTGTAATTATGGATTTCCTTCATCAAACCAACATTGATCACATCAAATACCGGGTGGTCTTTGGGCAGCATGAAACTTTGATAGTGCTCCCTTAGCGTTATGGGCAGCAGTTTTACCTTTTCATTCAGGGAAAGCCTGTTGATGTAATATTGTAAAATGGTATGATCATGCAACAGCACATCATTTTCTTTTTTGGCGAGTGCTCTCAGTGCAAGAATCGGTGACGCATAAGTCTGATTGATAGACAGATTCTCTTGTAACAGTAAGGTCTCACTGCTCGAGGCGCCTACTACTGAAATATTCTCCACCAACCGAATATCTTCGGCAGTTTTAATATCTGTCTGTAAACCACTAATGGTTAGTGTGGAAGCAATTCCCGCCGTAAAACTTGAAATAATGATCACGGCCGTAAACATCCATATAATGGCAATTGCCTTACCCAGGTTAGACTTAGGGGCTTTATCACCATAACCCACAGTAGTCATTGTAACAGCAGACCACCAGAGGCCATCAAACAAACCTAAAAAGCCACGACGGAATTGAAATTTATTATGGCGCCGTTCTACAAGCCAAAGGAAAAATCCAAAAACAAAAATGACAAGGATGAGGAGCAGTATAATTTTAAAAAATGCCAATGAGAAAATATTACTAATGAAAACGCTCAATGCAGAACGATTTAGGTAGGGAATGGCTACCCCAATACTGGAAATGAAATAAGGTTGCGTCATATCAAACTTATTAACCCTCAAATCATTTACATCCATTGGATTAATTGTGAGATCGATTTCCTTATACTCCAGACTTTTTAAAATACCAATAAAGTCAGAGTATTGTTCGTAGCGGAAATTGAGATTGGAATTAGCGGATATATTTTCCCACAGTTCAATGCTCAAACCTTCATAATTATTGTCATCGGTTTTTATTACAAAAGGGGGATTATGGTAAATACCAACGACAAGTGTGTCTGATTCGGCATAAGCTGGTTGCCTGCCTCCAAAAAGCAATACTATAGCTAACACATAAAAAAATAGGCCCCTCATAGCTTTTTGGTTAATTCGTGGCGAATGGAAAAGTGAATAAATTCGGCTAAAATTCTGAACATGACCAGATCATTATGATCAAAATCATTTTTCTTGACGCTGTAGGCGCATAATACAACAGACTGATTATTGACCAGAGTGAAAGGAATAAATAACAAAGAATTGAAACGGTAAGCAGCTTTTTCCCCAATGTACATCTTATGCTCCTTATTGAAATCATTTATTAAGACTTCCTGATTGTTGGTCATCGCCCAACAGGTCAGACTGGTTTTTATGTCGAAGGGCTTACTTCTGAAGGTATACCCGCTTCGCTCCTGGTCGGAATACCCCCTATGAACAATTTCATCTTTTTCCATAAAAGCAATCTCAAAAGCATTGACGTCATCAGATTGATTTACAGCTTTACCCATTGCTGTGATAATGTCATTCCAGGAAGCTTTTTCCGGGATTTCTTTGATAAATAGCTCAAGTGTTTGAATGTTGGAATTGGCATTGGCCAGTTCTTCCTTTTGCTCTTCAAATTCCTGTATCTTTTGAAGAAGTTGCTCCTCTTTACTGGCCAGTTTCTCATTGGAGTATTGCAGTATTTGTTGCAACCTTTTAAAACGTCTTTTTACATAAAACCTAAAGTAATAAGCGGTTAATAAAATTAACAGGCCAATTGAACTATATAAAAGCCAGGATTGCATATACCAGGGCAGAAATACATTCATTTGCAGTTCCAAAGGTTTACTCCATTGGTAGCCACCGGGTTGTTTGGCCCTAAGTTCCAGGAAATAATCGCCAAGTTCCATTTGACTCAGTCTCAGTGTATTGTTATTTCCATTGGGTAGCCATAGTTGTTCTTCTAACATTATTTGTCTATCCTCTTTGGGCATTAATCTGTATTGATATTGGACGTTTTTTGCAGGAAAGGATAAATTGGTAAATTGTAAATGGAGTTGTTGGTTTTTATTAAGCCTGATGATCTGATTAAAATCCTCAGTAATCTCTGCCTCATCAGTAGTTATTTTTCTTAGTCGCGGAGAATTTGAGTAGGGCAGTGTAGCGGCAGAGATACGAGAGTATACCAGGCCTTCCGGGGTGCCGGCCCAAAGACGCCCCCTGGTATCCGTAGTGATACACCGATAGGCACTTATAACAGATGGCAACCCTTCCTGTTCACCTAAACTAGTAGAAGTATTTTCCTGGTGAAAGACCAGTCCTTTTGTCGCCGTGGCAATCCAAATATTATTGTTTGAATAATGTGTAACGCCCCTTACCTCTTCCTGGCCTAAAATGTCGTTTTCTATTAGTGTAATTTTCTCGGAATCGTAGCGGAGTAAACCATCCGTAGTAGCCAGCCAAACAACACCGCGATCGTCGATGGTTAAATCATGGGTTTCAAAATTTAGCAAGGCTGTAAACGGTAGGTCCGGGCTAAGGTTTACGAAATGATCTTGCCCGGCATCGTAGCGGTATAAATAACTATTTTCACCTATTCCTACGGCATAGATTTCACCACGGGAACTTTCCTTTATCGCCAGGACCCTGCTGGAAAATCCTTTCTTATCATCATAATAATCAATTTCTCCTTTTGCATTAATCCTGGCAAGACCAACAATGGGCCTGTTCAGGGGTGCCTGGCAAAACCACAGGTTTCCCTTACTGTCAGGATAGAGGGAAAAAATGGCTTCTCCCCGGTCATGGAAATCATATCTTTTTATGATCTTATTGTTATCATATTTTAATAATTCAACCTTTGGTGTAGTCTTGGTCACCCAGAGGAACCCATCAGCGTCCTGCGCAACGGCATTTACTTGCGCATTATTATAGATCGGGCTGGCTATGAACTGGTCTTTATTGGGCGTAATCTCATATAGAAAATTCATGGGTACCCATGCTTTCTCTTCATATCCCATAGCAATACTGATTGGGTTATTCATGGGTAAATTTTTGACCGTTTTGAAAAATCGTTGTTGGAGTAACCAGAGCCCGGTTTCCGAACATACCCAAAGCTTATCATTATTGCCAATACTATCTGTTGTCACATAAATTTCATAAATATGTTTAAAATCCAATTCTTCCACGCGATGGGCTTCATTGGCACCATAAATGGTTTGAGGGGGGTTATCTAAATCTGAAAATTTAAACAGTTTACCTTTTTTGGTCCCAACAATGTATTGATCTTTTTGATCTACATGGATCGCAGTAACGAGGTCCTCCTCCATCAGGAACGCCTTAACCAACCGAGGCTTATTTCCACTTATTTTGTAGACATTAAGGCCATTACTTCCTACCAACAAATAATCATTATGGAGTAACAGGGCATCCCCATTTTTAATGTTCAGCTTTTTCTCAAAGGAATCAGCAGATTTGTCAAAGTAGAACAATCCATCCAGTGGACTGAGCACCCAGATACCTCCGTCTGAGTCTTGGTGAATTTCAAGCTTTTGAGCCCTATCCGATTCGGAAAACCGATAGGTTTTGAAACTATCTCCCTGCAAACGGCCTATGCTGTGATTAGATTGACTTAGCCATATCTCCTGATTACTATCCCGGACAAAATCGTTGGGGTAGAAAGGAAGCGAATCATTTTCATTGATAGTACCTTGTAGCAAGGCATTTATTTCCGGTTTGGAGTGTAAGTTGTCAATTTTATAAATACTCATGTCATTGACAAAAAGAAGGTCATCTCCATATTCATGCAGCTGATGAACGTTCTGACTTTTGGTGTGGAGGCTAAAGATATCGAATTGGACGCCATCAAATCTATACAAACCACTTTGGCTGCCAATCCATATAAACCCCTCTTTGTCCTTAATCACAGACGAAACTTTATCGAATGGAGCTCCGGAGGCAGTATTGTATTGGATATATCCATATTGTTGCGCAGAAAGATGAAGACATATTCCACACAAAAAAGAGCATAGGATTACTTTGTTTAATTTTCCTATCATTACTAACAAATTTAGGAAAAATCAGCTTAAAGCACTTGAGCATTTTGTATCAGTTTATCCTTTTATCAATCTATGATAAAAGCTATAATAATGAAGCTAATACAGGGTAGGACATATGCAATTAAATATTTCCTGATAGCCCTTTGCCTAGAGCCATGGTAAGCACGTGCTTTTTATAATTCCTTAACCACTTTGCATGGATTTCCAAGGGCCAAGACATTATCAGGAATAGTATTGGTAACCACACTTCCGGCGCCTATTGTTACGTTATCACCAATAGTTACATCCGGGAAAATTATTGAATTTCCACCTATCCATACATTATCACCTATTGTTACCGGTTTTGCAGAGGTCAGGTAAGCAGATTCTTTTCCATTTTTAACTATTCTTTTTGAAGCTTTTAATGGGTGGCTTGTTGTGTAAATTTGAACATAAGGTGCAATAAGTCCATTTTTGCCGATAGTTATTCTGTTATTGTCCAGGAACATGCAATTGGTGTTGATAAAAGTGTTGTCTCCAATGGAGATATTTTCTCCATAATCACAGAAAAAAGGGGCTTCGATCCAAACGCCATCACCTTTAAATTCAAATAATTCATTTAAAATCTGTTCTCTCTCGGCTATTAATTCAGATTCAAGATTGTTATAAACCTTTAAAAGTTTTCTTGCCTTATGGTAAATTCTTATCAATTCGGGATCTCTTGATTTGTAATAATCGCCATTAAGCATTTTTTCTTTTTCCGTCATTTTATTAGTTGTCAATTGTTGGCAATAGTCATTTTTTAAATACAGGAATCCCCTCTTTAATAGTTTGTATCACCTGAATATCTTTTATTTCATCAGGCTTAACTTTCAAAGGGTTTTTGTCTAAAATAACCAAATCAGCAAGTTTTCCATTTTCGAGTGTTCCCTTTTTATCTTCCTCAAAGTGCTGGTATGCAGACCATATGGTAATTGCTTTTAATGCCTCATAAGGGGTTAATCTTTCATCTTCCCCTATCACTTTACCAGAACGGGATGTCCTCTCTACGGCGGTCCAGATTACTCGCATTAAACTGGGTAGCGCAACAGGTGCGTCGGTATGTATCGTAATTTTAACACCTTTGTTTAGCGCTGTTCTTACAGGACTAATTTTGTTACCAAGTGAATCACCAATTAGTTCTTTGTGCCAATCGCCCCAATAAAAAGTATGCAGCGGGAAAAGTGATGCTATCATATTCATCTTTTTGGCTTCATCTAACTGGTCTTCCCTTATATATTGTCCATGGATGATAACATCACGTCTTCCTTCATTGCCATATTTATCATTTAAAGGTTTTAACGTCCTTATCATTTGGTCAACAGCAGCATCTCCATTAGTATGAGACAAGATTTGCCAGTTATTTACAAATGCTTTCTCATAAATTGACGATAAGATGCTGTCATTCGGGATTGCAGGATATCCTTTATAGTCTTCAGGCATCCCATCCGGCGGAAGTAAATATGGCTGAGTTCGCCATGCTGTTCTACCCTGTGGGGAGCCATCCAGAGTGACTTTCATGCCACCAATTCTATAGTTGTTTATGTATTTTTTGCTATTCCATTTACTATTCATGTACTTATCCACAAATAAATAGTCGATATAACTAACAACATCAATTTTTAGTTTTTGACTGTCAGCCATTGTAGCTAAAAATTCATGGTTTTGCATGGCACGGCCTTCCTGGGCAGTCGTATATCCATAGGACAAAGCCATAGCCTGCCCTGCCTCAAAGAATTTTAAACCAGCCTTCTCTGATTTAGGGCCAATTGCCTCGAGCATATAAGGAATAGCGGCCAATTCCTCAAGCACGCCATTTGGTTCATTTGAGTTCTGCTCTCTTCGAATAAGACCGCCTTCCGGGTCTTTCGTATTAGCGCTTATTCCCAATTTTTCAAGTCCTTTT
>CP070778.1:451376-464322 GCA_020346245.1 Flavobacteriaceae bacterium
CACTCCTGTACAGGAGTGGGTTTTTTATTTGTTCAGATATGGAAGAAGGGAGTTATCTTCACTAGAACCTGGAAACAACAATAGAACTAAAATTCAAGCAAGATTGCCATGATATTTACTCATGTAGTTACAAAAGTTATTCTTATCCGGAAAATTTTTACGATAATGAGGTATATTAGTATGCATATAACGAGTTGCAAGTAATTGTAAATAAATAGATTAATTATATTTAACCATCATTAAATTTTTTCTTTGCTTAATTCCTTAAAAATCAACACAATGAAAATCACTAAAATTAAACAGTACAAAAAAAACACTATCATGCTTGCCTTTGTTTTTTTAACAATCGGCTTGAATGCTCAGAGCAACGATCTTTCTGACTCAGAAACTTCTATTAACACAACCATAGATAATAAGGATTTGAATTGGCTTCCTGCTCCAGAGTTCTTTCCAGATTGTTCCTTTACAATACTTCATGGAGATATATCTAAACCTAATTTGGATTTTTTCTTTAAAATTGAACCTAATACTCAAGTTGTGAATCATACTCATAATTCTCCTGAAAGAATGATTTTAATTTCAGGAGATTTGGAGGTTCAATACGAAGGAGAAAAACCAGTGGTATTAAAAGCTGGCTCTTATGCTTATGGTCCTGCAGGAAAACCACATAAAGCAAAATGCCTAAATAATGGCCCTTGTGTTTTATTTGTCGCTATGGTCGAACCTTTTGATGCAGTGCCTATTATAAAAAAAGATTAAGGTAGTTTGTAAAATCCATGCAATTAAAAAACAACTACTTGCTGCAATGTATAAACTACACTAAAACATAGTTTATACTAGACCGGTGTACTTCATTATTCCTACGCTGAAGCTTCGGAATAGAAACTATGACCAACCAATAACTAATGATAAAATTCTTTAGAAAAATTAGACAAAATTTACTTTCAGAAGGGAAAACTGGAAAGTATTTTAAATATGCCATTGGAGAGGTTGTTCTTGTTGTTATAGGGATTTTGATTGCACTGCAGATTAATAATTGGAATGAAAATGAAAAATTAAGAAATACTGAACAACAATATTTATTGGACCTGAAGGAAGAATTCAGCTTTAATATGGTTGAATTAAAAAGCATAATGAACCTCAATAAATTGAATTCTGAAAATTCAATAAAAATACTTGATTATACGGGACCTGAGAATCCTCAAATAACTGATGAACAGTTTGGAATATTACTGACCAGATCATTATCAAGAGAAACCCGGTTTGACCCCAATCAGGGGGTTTTAGATGAAATTATTAATTCTGGTAAACTAGGTATTTTCAGCAGTAAGGAATTGAAATTTGCATTATCATCTTGGAGTGGAATCTTAAACAGAGTAAGGTTGCAAGAGCAAGAGCTCCTCATTATGAGATCCAGAACTATAGAAATGGTGAGAAACAAAGCAAACTTAAGAAAGGCGCTTGGTCCTTTTCTTGAAAAAATGGGGATTAAACAAACTCAATTTGAGCAAGAAAATCTCCCATTATTGAAATCTGTTGCTTTTGATGGTCACATGACCGGTTTAGCAACCATGTCCCGGAATCTCAATTATAGTTACTATCCCAATTTAGCTGAAGAAATAGATAACATATTATTATTAATTGATAATGAAATAAAATAACCAAAGATTAAGAAGGTGTATGAAGTCATAGAGGCTTATCGCCACCACTTCTAACACTAACCGTTTACCATAATTAGTCTTAAAATAAAAATGTAAAATCTTAAAGAACCAAGGATATGGAAAGGTATAAAGACTTATATAAATGGATGATTATCCCAATGATATTAATGCAGTTAGGCATTTTTATGGACTATTGGGGTGATTTTTCAGACAATGCCTGGTCTGTTCATATCCATTATTGGACCGGGACTATTTGGTATTTATATTTAATAATTCAGCCGTATTATGCTACCCATGGAAAAATGGAAAAACATCGTACAAATGGTATAATTGGAATGTTTTTAGCCGGTGGTGTATGTATAACAGCTTTCAGCATGCTCCATAGAGATATCGTGACTACACAAAATGCTTTGGAAATGCCCGATAGGTTTGGTCCCTTTCAGCCATGGTTCTTCTTTGGTGTTGCGGCCGTGGAAATTCCTATGATCCTGGCATTTGGATTTGCTGTTATAAAGAGTATTATAAACAGAAAAAAATTGGAAGATCATTCGTGGTGGCTTATATCAACTGTATTTATTATTATGATGCCGGCGTTGGGCCGCGGAATACAAAATGTCTACGTTGGTATGAACATTAAAGATTGGCCGGATATTGATATTATGGCGCCGCTATACCTTACCCAATTCCTTATCATTGGACTGACCTTACTTACAGCGAAGAAATATGGAAAACTTAGACATCCCGCAACCTATCTTGCTGTAGGTATCAATTTATATACATGTTTACTGGAGCCTCTTGGAAAATCCGAATCCATTCAAACTTTTTTGACAACTATTTTAAAAGGATAATCGTAATTTCAAAGTATGAATGTATAGGAGGTTGAGCACATACAATTTATCATATTAAAACTATTTCTAACAATGTATAAACCCTAGCTAATAATCGCTAAATCGAAAGGCTCGTGTTTATTTGGGAAGACCGCCAAATTTTTAAATTTGGCTCCGTGTTTATCTGAAAAGTAAGCGCTTTTACACACTCCCTTTTATACACAAAATTGTTATGCGCAATAAATTCAACTAAGAAACAGATAGTTCCAATCTTGATTAATGCTTTGGATATTGAGACTTATTTTGCAATGGTTAAAATTAAAACCTATAGGTATCATGGGCTTGAAAACAATTAAAAAAAATCAGACCTCCTTTCTGGTTATATCACTATTTACCATCCTGTTTATATCTTGCAAAAAGGAAGACAGGCAACCAAATATTATTTTTTTCCTGGTTGACGATTTGGGCTGGACTGATGTGGGTTGCTATGGGAGTTCATTTTATGAAACTCCTAATATTGATGCACTGGCCGCAGAAGGAGTTCGTTTTACAAGTGCTTATGCCGCCTGCCATGTTTGCTCTCCTACCCGAGCCAGTATATTAACCGGCAGGTATCCGGCAAGTATAAATTTAACCGATTGGCTGCCGGGGCGAAGAGATTTTCCATTTCAGAAACTTTTAAATCCGAAAATTAATCAACACCTGCCCTATGATATTCAAACCCTTCCTAAAGTCTTGAAAGAAAATGATTACCAAACAGCAATATTGGGAAAATGGCATTTGGGAGAAGATTCGGCTTCTACGGCACAACAGGGATTTGATCTTCATCTTCCCGATTGGAATCGTGGTTGGCCAAAGAATGGTTATTATTTCCCCTATGGAATGAAGGGGTTGGAAGATGGTAATGAAGGCGAGTACCTTACCGACAGGATGACCAGCGAGGCTTTAAAATACATGGAAGAAAACAGAGACAAGCCATTCTTTCTTTATTTATCACATTTTGCAGTCCATGATCCAATTGAAGGTCGGCCTGATTTGGTTGAAAAGTATCAGAAAAAACTGGCAAACATACCCCTTCCTGAAAGTCCTCCTTTTATTTTAGAAGGAAAACCGGGCGTAGAAAACCCAATTTCAAGAACCGATCTTGATAAAGCAATTGAGCAATCGGAATATGGTGGTTTTAAGGTATTTCCAAATCAAACGGTCAAAATCAAACAACATCAGGATAATGTGCAATTTGCAGGAATGGTTGAGAGTGTGGATGAAAGCCTTGGACGCGTACTCGATAAACTTGATGAACTAGGGATAGACGACCAAACTATCGTAATATTTTATTCAGATAATGGAGGTATGTCTGCGGCCAATTTTTGGGACCCGAAAAGGGTAATTTACAAAGAAGAGCTAGACAAAGCTTACTCCACTTCAAACCTTCCTTTGCGGGGAGCAAAAGGTTGGATGTATGAAGGTGGAATTCGGGTTCCATTAATCATCAAATGGCCTGGGAAAAAGTTACAAAAAGCTATATGTGATGTTCCGGTTACAAGTCCCGATTTCTTCCCCACAATTTTGGATATGGTTGGTATCAGAAATACGGAAAACTATGACGGTCTTAGTTTAGTGCCTTTGTTAAATGGCGATACAATACTAAATCGCAAAGCCATTTTCTGGCATTTCCCACATTACAGCAACCATGGAATGCAAAGCGCAGGAGGCGCTGTCCGATCCGGAGATTTCAAGTTAATTGAATATTATGAAACAGGTAAAGTCCAACTTTTTAACCTTAAGGATGATATAGGAGAGCAAACAGATTTATCTGAAATTGAGGTTGAAAAAACCACTGAACTGAAGGAGAGGTTACACAAATGGCGCAAAGAAATAGGAGCCCAAATGATGCAGCCAAACCCCAATTATGATCCTTTTATAAAATCGGATTAAGATAAAAAGTGATTCACATAGGCCCTATGCAGAAACCAATTTTCATAAAAGAGCGAAAAAGACGAATAAACTAAAACTTAAGCACATAACAAACTTATTGAAAATGAAAACCGGAATAATAACAGGATGTAGCAGAGGAATAGGGTATGCATTAACTGAATTGCTTACGGATAATCAAAATTTTAAAATTATTGGAACTTCTACCTCTGGGAAGTGTACCATTTCAAAATCAAATTTTGTATGTTATCCTTTAAATCTTTCCAATAGCAATTCCATTGTCACCTTTGTAAATAAGGTTAAAAAACTAAAAATTGATTTTCTTATCAACAACGCCGGAATTTTAATTGAAAAAGGAAATGACTCAGTAATTAATCTTGAACAATTAAGGCAGACATTTAATGTAAATCTCTTTGGTACAATTGAGTTAACCGAAAAGCTGATTCCCAGTTTTGAAAAAAACGGACATATAATCAATATTACATCTGATTGGGGTTCATTCAGCGAAAATAATTTTGATGAATTTCAGCCACATTATAAAATGTCAAAGACAGCTTTGAATATGTACACAAAATTACTCGCAAAAAGACTTGAGGAACAAAACCTGATTGTTTCTTCTCTGGACCCAGGATGGACACAAACTGATATGGGCGGAAATGACGCCTCAAGAAAACCTACTGAAGTTGCTGCAGATATTAGAGATTTATTGAGAAAAAACCCCGAAAGTGGGAATTTTTGGCATCAGGGAAAAGTTAGAGAATGGTAAAATTCGCGTACAGCGACGATTTAAACTAATCCGCCAGAGGAGGACAGCTTGCTGGTTCTTGTCTATTAATGAAAACTCCAGGCATTTTAATCCGGTTTTTATTTGCTAAATTAGTTACTTACATACGCAACAAATTATAGACAAACCCTTGGTAACCACAAAACAAGAATAATGATCAAAAAAATTTTAAAACCACTAGGATATTTTTTTTCTATTGTATTGTTCACGTCTTGCGGGACACCAGACGAACTTAAATTGTTTAATGGCAAATCACTTGAAGGCTGGGAAGGGTCTAATACTATTTTCAGAGTAGAAAAGGGAGCAATAGTTGGAGGTAACCTGGAAAATCCAATCGATAAAAGTTACTACCTCTGTACGGAACAGAAGTATGAAAATTTTGAATTAAAATTATCTGCTAAATTTATAACGAATGACATAAATACTAATGGGGGCATTAGTTTTAGAGCTAAACGCGTACCTAATTCTAATGAAGTAATGGGCTACCAGGCTGACATAGGCTATATTGATGCCCCTGCAATTGCTCAATTTTCTGATTTTACACCAAAGGACACAACGGGCCTTTATCCACTTTGGGGCAGTCTTGTAGATGAAAACAGGCCCGATACTTCGCGATACCCAAGGCCAGATATCTTTCCTGTCATATTTTTTAAGGTAGCTGATGAAGAACTTATGGAGGTAATTATTGATCCGTTTGATTGGAATGAGATTAGTATTAAGGCCAATGGCCCGGATATTGAAATTAAAATCAACGGAGTTACAACAGCCCAATACACCGAGAAAGGTGACATACCTTCAAACGGTTATATATGCCTACAGGCACATTCAGGGGGTCCATATGAAATTTGGTATAAAAACATCGTGCTAAATCAATTAGAGCAATAATTAAACGCTGATAACAATTTATGACTATCATTGATGGCAATTGATGGTTACGTTGCATATGCAAGATCCTTAGTAGCAATTTGAAAATTAAAATTCAGTATTAGACCTTTAGTTACAACTGTAGTCTAACTATCAAAGTAAACTATAAAATAGTTTAATTGTAACACAATTTTTTAAATAGACAAACATCTGCGGCAGGCAAGCTAATAAAGTTAAGAGCTAACCCACACGGCCACTAATAAAAGCCATCGCAAGATTCAAACACAGCGAATGAAAATCAAAGAACTAAAAATATACACGCCAAACCTTCCCAAACAAACTGATTTTTACGTAGATAAAATAGGCTTGGATTTGATTGAAAAAACTGAATTCGAAGCCAGGTTACAGATTGGTAAATCCATTCTGGTGTTAATAGAAAACGACAAATTCCAGCCATATCATTTTGCTATAAACATACCTTCGAATAAAGAGGAAGAAGCACTTAAATGGTTAAAATCTAGAGTAACAATTTTAAAGGATGGAAAAAATGAAATTCAGGACTTCGACTTTTGGAATGCAAAAGCCATTTATTTCTACGACATGGATAACAATATTGTAGAGTTAATTGCACGAAAGAACCTTAAAAATGAGAGTAAAGAATTATTTAGTTCAAAATCATTCCTGGAAATATCAGAAATAGGAACTCCAGCAAATGACATTGAAAAAACATATAAAACCTTAAAAAGTTATGTTGATATTCCAATATTTGATGGTGGTTTTGAAAGGTTTTGTGCAATAGGTGATGAGGTTGGTTTGTTTATTTGTATTAATAAGAATATCAAAGATTGGTTTCCAACAAATGATCGGGCCTACTCTTCCTATTTTGAAATAGAATTTGAAGAAAATGGAAGAGACCATAAAATGGAATTTAAAGACGAGAATTTCAGGGTTGTAGCTAACAAATTATAAGCAATGGATAATATTCATTGAATATGCCAATCCAAATCCCATGTGACAGCAGGTTAAGGGATCTATTCCTCTTTGGTGATATTTTGCCACACATGGAGTTAAACGAGCAGCATCTTCAGCTACGAGCAATTTGACAAAGCCCAATTGTATGTTTTTTGTTTTGTGTACCTTAGGTACCCAATATTAAAAACCCGGAGCTTTACCAGTTGTAGCCCTGTGGTAGGGGTAATACATCATAATTGCTAAAAAACATGAAAAATATTCTGCTCTGTATGGCTATCCTCTTATTTATTTCCTGTGATAGGAAATCTAAAAAGGAATTTGACCTTACAGAAGGAGTTTCCATAGAACTTGCATCTTATCGAAAAAACCAGGTTTCAGGCGTCAAATACCAGCTCTTCTTTAAAATCCCATTAATAAAAGAAGACTCCATCAATTCCAAACTCATTTTAGAATTGTCAATTCACGACTTAAAGCAACCTCTGATTTTAGATTTTAAGTCGAACAAAAAAATACCTCAATCATCGATTGTAAACGGCAAAAGTGTTCCAATTCACTATCAAAAGGAACATTTAATTATCCCCGGTGAACATTTGGTTATAGGTAACAATAAAATTGAAATCGAATTCATAGCCGGGGAAATGTCATTGAACAGAAACGATGACTATCTGTATACCCTACTTGTACCAGACCGGGCAAGAACTTTATTCCCCTGTTTTGATCAGCCCAATATTAAAGCAACCTACCTTTTGAATATAAGTGCCCCGGAAGATTGGAAAGTGTTATGTGGCTCGCCATTAGACAATACTAGAGACAGGGCTGGTTTTGTAGAATATCAATTTAAAGAATCTGATAAAATGAGTACGTACTTATTCTCATTTGTCGCGGGAAAATTTGATCAAGTAACCTCAACCAACACAAGGTTCAAAATGTCTTTACTTCATCAGGAGAAAGACAGTACTAAAATTCAATTAAGCACTTCCAGAATATTCGATTTGCATCAACAATCCGTTGACTATTTAGAAAAGTACACGAAATATAATTTTCCGTTTCAGAAATTGGATTATGCCTCCATATTTAGTCATCCCTACGGTGGCATGGAACATACCGGGGCCATCCAATACCGCCAATCTCCTCTCTTCCAGGATAAAAGTGCCACTCAAAACCAAAAATTAAGGCGTGCTAAACTAATAGCACATGAAACTGCCCACATGTGGTTTGGCAATTTGGTGACCATGCAATGGTTTAGCGATGTTTGGCTAAAAGAGGTCTTTGCTAATTTTATGGCAGACAAAATCGTAAATCCACAGTTTAAGAATATAAACCACAATTTGTCTTTCTTTATTGATCACTATCCGGCAGCCTATAACATAGACCGAAGTACAGGGGCAAATCCCATTCGCCAAAATCTCGACAATCTCAGCAACGCAGGATCGCTTTACGGCAACATAATCTATCATAAAGCCCCAATAATGATGCGCCAACTGGAGGCCCTAGTCGGGAAAGAAAATTTCCAAAAAGGCATAATAGAATATATAAAAACGTTCGAAAATGACAATGCCGACTGGATTGATCTTGTAAATATCCTGGATAAATACACAGAGTTAGATTTGAAAGAATGGAGTAATGTTTGGGTTAATTCACCCGGGCGTCCCCTTGTTCAAAGCACTATTCTTTATGATGATGGAAATAACATAAAATCCTTTGTTCTTGAGCAGCAGTCAGAAGATGATTCCGGAAATATTTGGCCTCAGGTATTCGAAGTTTCACTTATTTATCCGGACAGCGTGCATGTAATAAAGGTTGGTCTGAAAGAACGAAAAATCCGGCTTGCAGAGGCAAAAGGTTTGGCAAAACCAAATTTCGTCATATACAATAGCAATGGACTGGGATATGGTGTATTTCCGGTATCAAATGAAGCGTTAGAATTTACATCAAAAATTAAGGATGAAATAGCCCGGGCAACCATATACCTTAACTGTTATGAAAATACATTAAACGGTAATATTTTAATAAATAAAGCATTCGGCATTTTTCAGGAAGGTTTAAAAAAAGAAAAAAACGAGTTGCTGTTATCATTGCTCTCCAACCAAATAATTCATTTATTCTGGACCTATTTTTCAGAGGAGGAGCGAATAAAGCAACAAAACAAAATAGAGGAACTCCTGTTTACCCGGCTCCAACAGGATGAAGAACCGAGTATTAAAAAAACACTGTTTAATACATTTCTATCCTTTGCTTATACCGGGATTGCACGGGATAGACTCTACAAAATTTGGCGTGGGGAAATAGTAATTCCTGAGTTGCTGCTGAATCAGGACGACTTCACCGGAATTGCAATGAGATTGGCCCTTTATGAACACAAGGCAGCATCTGAAATACTTATCGATTCGCGGGCTGCCCTCAAGGATTCTAATAAGGTGAAACGATTTGATTTCCTCATGCCGGCATTGTCTGCAGAAAATGAAGTCAGGATGGATTTTTTCAGGTCATTCACAGATAAAGAGAATCGGGAAAAGGAAAATTGGGTGCTGTCTGCCTGCTATTACATCCACCATCCGTTAAGACAAGAAACAACCATTAAATCGCTGGACCTTAGCTTAAAACTAATTGAAGAAATTCAGCAAACCGGGGACATATTTTTCCCGAAAGCATGGTTAGACAATACCATTGGCATGTATTCATCCGGTGAGGCTTATACCATCTTAAGGGAGTTTCTCGATGCTAATCCCAATCTAAATCTGCAACTCAGGTTGAAGATCTTACAAGCAACAGATGATTTATATCGAATTCAGGAAAAAAGGCAAACTGGATGGCTTCCTTAAACTTTAGACACTCTTTTACCTATACCCAGGATGCCGCCAAAGCCACAGCGCTGCTTGGCAATTCTGAAAAGGCTTATAACCAGGTATGGCATCTTCCTACTGCGAAAAGCCCTTATACCGGAAGAGAATGGATTGAAGCAATTGCAAAGGAAATGGGCGTTAAACCCAGAAGTCAGACGGCTACTAAATTTATAGTACGCCTGCTAGGACTTTTTATTCCCCTGATGCGGGAAATGCCTGAAATGATGTATCAGTACGACAGAGATTATATCTTTAATTCGGATAAGTTTGAGAAACATTTCGATTTTAAAGTCACCCCCTATCTGGACGGAATAAAGGAAATTGTAAAATCAGATTACAGTAAATAACAGAACTTAATAATAGCATAATTAAATGAGGAAAATTGGTTTTTACATCGTAGCATTCTTAATAGTCATATCCTGTCAGACTCAGAACAATATAGTATCTGTTGAGCCCTCAGGCCTGGACTGGCTTCCTGACAGTGATGAATTTAAGGCAGGTGCAATCCTGGTACCGGAAAATCATGATAACCCGGATGGAAAAAAAATTCAGATTACTTATATAGTACTAAAAGCTAAAGACACTCTTTCCAATGAGTTTCCAATGATTTTCTTTTCCGGTGGTCCGGGAGGCAATACGATTGGCCTTGGGATGATGCAATTTTTAAAGGAGCACCCCCTGAGAAATGAACGTGATATTATTTTGTTCGACCAGCGTGGTATTGGGTATTCATCTGCCATGCCGGATATGTCTTTTGATGCTTTTAAAATTATGGCCGAAGATGCTGATGAAGAAGAAGAACTGATGTTAACTGTTAGTATGTTAAGTAAATATAAAAAGATGTGTGAGGAGCAGGAAATTAGCCCGGAATATTATAACACCATACAAAATGCCAGGGACGTAGGAATGCTTTTTAGACATTTGGGCTATGAGAAATACAATCTTTTTGGAGGTTCTTATGGCACTCGCATAGCACGGGTAGTGCAGGATATGTTCCCGGACTATATTCATAGTTCAATCCTCGATTCACCTGCGCCACTAAGCGGTGATTTTCTTGTTAATAGGCTCGACAGCTATTCACTGGCCCTGGGTAGGATTTTTGAGTTTTGTGATAACGATCCCGATTGCAAAACAAAATATCCCGGTCTTAAAAAGGACTATTTCAAAGCTATATCTACTTTAGAGGAAAAGCCATTAAAAACAAGCTTAAATGATTCTATAAATGTAACTATTAATGCCCAGGACGGGATCTATTTATTGAGGAGATTGTTATATCAAAGTAACTCCAGGGAAAAAGCCCCTGAACTTATAAAAGCATTCATTGAGGGAGGCGGTGATGTAATTAATGAAGTTTTGTCGTTTGAATACCAGTTAACAGGCGGACTCAATCTTACGATGTTATTGTCAGTAGAAAAATACGAAAATTTTAATCCGGCTAATACTCCTGAAGTTATCCTGGAAAACTATAAAAAATATCCCTTGATTCCAGTTAAAATGGGCTTTTTTGATGCTTTCTATATTGCCGGAATGAATTGGCACTCCAATAATTTGCCCATGGAAGATCGAAAATTTAAGGATTCTGAAGTGCCCACCCTTATTTTCGTAAACAGGTATGATCCTGTTACCCCTCCAAAAAACGGATATCTTTTTAAAGAAAATCTCAGTAACGGAACACTCCTAGTACTTGATGAAGGAGGGCATGGCGGCGGAAACCGGGATTGCAAAGATAAGGTTGTAATTGATTTCATGAACGACCCAAATGCCGAACCGGATGTCTCTTGCCTCAATTTATTTGTGGAATAAATTTCAATTACCAGATACGGCAATAGATTAAAAAGGTGCTAAATTCGGTTTTGCTATACAAAAAAGCTGTTTGAAGTATTTCATAAATAGCAATGCAAATAGCATGTCTCTAAGCCGAAATAAAAAATCCGGGAATGGCGTAAGTATTTTTTTTTGGGACTATATTGCAGTAAAATTATCACTCTTTGATAGCTATAGATACCCATACATCCATACCCTCCCTTCAGAAATTACTGAAATCCAATAATTGGTTGAATAAAAATGAAATAATAAGTGCACTGTCCAAGCCGGGAGAAGGCAATATGAATGTTGTCCTTCGTGTTATTACCAATCAACGTTCCTTTATTTTAAAACAATCCCGGCCATACGTACAAAAGTATCAGCAAATAGAAGCACCGCTTAACAGAATAGAAGTGGAGAACAGGTTCTATGAAGCAATCCAGGAAGCATCTATAACATCTCACATTCCTGAAATTTTAGGTTTTGACAAAAAAAATTACCTCATGCAAATGCAAGACCTGGGGCAGTGTGAAGACATGACGTTTTGTTACCATGATCGTAGCATTACACAGGAAATCCTTGGAAAACTGATCAACATAGCAGCAGCAATCCACAAAGTAGGTCCTTTAAATGACTTTCCCGAAAATATGGCCCTCAGGAAGTTAAACCACCACCATATTTTTGTATTGCCATTTCTGGAAGACAATGGGTTTCAATTAAACGATGTGCAAGAAGGTTTGCAGGAATTATCACTTCCCTATAAAAGGGACTATACAATTAAAGCGGTTGTTAATAAACTTGGAGATATGTACCTTTCCAAAGGAAATGTTTTGATCCATGGCGATTATTACCCCGGAAGCTGGATGCAGTTGGAGGATGAAGTTTACATCATAGATCCGGAGTTTAGTTTTATTGGTTTCAGAGAATTTGATCTGGGTGTTATGACAGCCCATTTAATTATGGCTACTATGGATTCTTCTTCCCTGAAAAAAGTAATGCACCTTTATAAGGCAGGCGCAGATTCCGGCCTGGTATCACAGGTGGCAGGGATTGAAATTATGAGACGCTTAATTGGCCTCGCACAATTACCGCTGGAAAGAACCATTAGTGAAAAAAACGATCTTTTGAAACTGGCCAGAAAAATGATTTTAGTATGAAATATGCCTTTTTTATTATCGGTTTGGTTTTTTCCGTGATCCTGTTCTCATGCAGGGAACAGAAAGCGCAAATAGATATCCCTGAGCCAAAGAAATCTACTTA
>CP070778.1:464422-476165 GCA_020346245.1 Flavobacteriaceae bacterium
ACATGATTCTTGTTTGCCACTTCGGTAGCTGTCTTAAGTCCTGTTTCTTCTTTTACCTTTTGTAACCAATTAAGGCCGATAGCTCCAACTCCTTCAAAGTTTCCAGGTCTGGTCCTCGGTTTCCATATACCGGCCCGATAGTAATTTACATCTGTATCTTTAAGCTCATGAGCTATTCCTAATACCTGATCTTCAGTTTCTGCGCTGCATGGCCCTGCAATTACAAGAGGATGTGATAACTTCATATCATCTAGCCATGATCTTAACTCTTTTGAATTCTCCATTATTATCTGTCTTTATTTTGTGGTATTCCTTTTAATATTGATTTTATCTTATTCGTATTGTCCATTTCATTATATATGCCTTCAAAATTATTAGCAATTAGTTTTTGTTTAAAAGCTTCCAGATTTTGAATATATTCATCCAAAGTCTCCACCACATTCTCTTTGTTTTGCTCAAAAATAGGGGTCCACATGGCCGGTGAGCTTTTTGCTAATCTCACCGTACTCTCAAAACCACTACCTGCCATATCAAAAATATCTCGCTCATTTTTTTCTTTTTCAATTACCGTTTTACCCAGCATAAATGAACTTATATGTGATAAGTGGGAGACATAGGCAATATGACGGTCATGTGCTTCTGGATTCATATATCTTATTCTCATCCCCAGGTTATTAAAGATGCTCAATGCCCTTTCCTGGAGTTTAAAGGCTGTTTTCTCTACTTCACAAATTATATTTGTCTTACCTGCAAACAGTTCTGATATAGCAGCAGAAGGACCAGAAAATTCGGTTCCGGCAATAGGATGACATGCCAGAAAATTTCTTCTTTTAGGATGATCTGCCACTATACTGCAAATTTCTGACTTTGTTGACCCGGCATCTATCACCAACGTATCATCTCCAATGGTGTTTAATAGTTTTGGAAGTTCCTCAACAATAGCATCGACCGGGATACTTACTATAACAATATCAGCCTCCAAAAATTCCCTGGAGCCGGCAATACCATCTATAAGACCAAGATTAATAGCTTCTTCAAGATGGGCTGCACTTGCATCCATCCCAAAGATCAGTGCTTCCGGATACTTGCATCTCAGGTCCCTGGCCATGGAACCCCCAATTAATCCGATACCTACTATTATTGCGTTCATCTATCTAACTTAAAATCTGTCTATGGCTTCTTTTATCTTTGCTTCTGTTACACAAAGCGAAAATCTGATATAACCCTCCCCATTGCTCCCAAAGATAGTCCCTGGTGCAATGAAAATATTTTTGTCCTGCAATATTCTATCTATAAAATCTTCTGAGCATAGTGATCCTTTTGGCAATTTAGCCCAAACGAACATCCCAACTGCATTAGAGTCATAGGTGCATTGCAACTTCTCTGCCAACTCAAACATTAACTTTCTCCTGGCTTTATATGTATTATCTAATTTATCAAACCAGTCCTTCCCGCTTTTTAGTGCTTCTATTGCTCCTTTCTGAATTCCATAGAACATTCCGGAATCCATATTGCTCTTTACTTTTAAAATCGCTGTTAGATTCTCTTCACTTCCCAAAGCCATCCCAACTCTCCACCCTGCCATATTGAAGGTTTTACTGAGAGAATTTAATTCTATAGCTATATCCTTGGCTCCCTTTGTACTTAAAATACTCAATGGATTATTGCTTAGAACAAAGCTGTATGGGTTGTCATTTATTAACAAGATATTTTGCTCTTTTGCAAAGGCCACCAATGCCTGAAATTGAGAAGAATTGGCCCTGGCCCCAGTGGGCATATGCGGATAGCTAACCCACATAAGTTTCACACCAGACAAATCTTGCCGTCTCAGACTTTCTAAATCTGGAAACCAACCATTATCGGCCACCAAATCATATTGTTTTGGTACAGCACCCACCAATTTCGTGACTGAAGTATAGGTGGGATAGCCGGGATTTGGAATTAATACCCTATCTCCCTCATTTAAAAAAGCCATGCTAATATGCATAATCCCTTCTTTGGAACCCATAAGGGGCAATACCTCATTCGAAGGGTCTATATCTACTTCAAATTTTTCTTTATAAAACTGTGCTATTGTTTCCCTTAACTCGGGAAGTCCTTGATAACTTTGGTATTGATGTGCACCGGCATGTCCTACCGATTCCCGAAAAGAATTAATTACAGCTTCAGAGGGTGGAAGATCCGGGCTGCCTATACCAATATTTATTATCGGTTTTCCGGCAGCAGCCATTCCTCTGACTTCCCGCAATTTTTTCGAGAAATAATACTCTTCTATAGATCGTAAACGATCAGCAGTTTGTATCATAATCGAGCATTTTTATATTCTCCCAAAACCTTAAAATCTTCGGACATTATATCCAGTAATGATTTGGCTTTCGCAAAATGATTATACTCCTCAAAAGTTATATCCACAAAAAATGCATATTTCCAGGGTGTTTCAATAATTGGTAACGACTGTATTTTGGTCAAATTCAAGTTACAATCGCTCATAACATTTAAAACAGTAGCCAGACTGCCTCTCTTATGATCTGTGATAAAACGAATAGAAGCTTTATTGATCTCTTCTTTTGGAATTTCTTTATTCTTTGTCTTTACGATTATAAATCTTGTTGAATTATTCTTTATAGTCTGGATTTCAGGCTCAACAATTTTTAAATCATACAGATCGGCTGCCACTGCAGGAGCAATTGCAGCTACTCCTTTTAATTGGTTTTCCTGAATTTGTTTTGCTGTTTCTGCCGTATCAAAATCTTCAACCATCTTCATATGAGGCTGCGATTTTAAATACTCCCTGCATTGCAACAGGGCCATAGGGTGGGAACGCACTTCCTTGATATCTAACAATCCCTGTCCATTCAAAACCATTAAGTTGTGATGGATATTAAGATAATATTCTCCTATAATGTGTAAATTATTTTGATATACCAGAGCGTAGTTGGGAATTATAGATCCGGCTATTGAATTTTCAATGGCCATTATTCCTTTATCTGCAGAATTATTAAGCAACTTGTCTACCAAAGAATGAAATGTCTGGCATTCCACTAAATCTATATCATCACCAAAATAATCCAAAGCCACCTGATGATGATTAGAACCTTTAACCCCTTGTATCGCTATTTTAAAACCCATATGGTTAAGTTACCCTCAAAAAAAAATCCCGTATTTCACGGGACCTTATTTGATATATTGTTCACAATATTCTAAAACAGTCCCATACTTCTTTTAAAAAAGAAATAAAAATAGGTTCCGTTCCAAAAATAATTGCGTGTCATTTTTCTATAATTCTGTGGCTAAGGTAAATATTAAATTTAAATATTGATGTTTATAAATTTATTTTTTTGAATATTTATAGTATACCCGATTTATTTGCGGATAATTTTTGGAATGTAATTTATTTTTGAGAATTTATCATTCCTTTAAATTATTTAATACTACTCATCAATTCATATTTCAACTTATCATTTAAAATTATGCTGGTGAAATTCTAGCTTAAACCTGCAATTGTTACTTTTGCTTAAATTTTAGCACATGTCTTTAAAGGTCATAAATATCTCTAAGAGTTTTGGTTCGCAAAAAGCACTGAATAAGGTGTCTTTTGAGATAAAGAAAGGAGAGATTGTGGGTTTCTTAGGGCCAAACGGCGCTGGGAAATCTACCATGATGAAGATTCTGACGACTTACAGCAAAGCAGACACGGGTGAAGCCTTTGTTAATGATTTTGATGTACTTACAAAGCCCAGAGAAGTCCAAAAGTGTATAGGATATTTACCAGAGCATAACCCACTGTACAAGGATATGTATGTCAAGGAATATCTTGCTTTTAATGCTGAGGTTTACAAAATATCTAAAAATAGAATTGACCCGGCAATTGAACAAACGGGATTAAGCATGGAGGCCCACAAAAAAATTGGCGCCCTATCCAAAGGATATCAACAGCGTGTAGGTCTCGCCGCTGCTCTTTTGCATGATCCTGAAGTACTAATTTTAGATGAACCTACAACAGGATTAGATCCTAATCAACTTATTGAAATAAGAAAGCTTATTAAACATATCGGCAAAAAAAAGACTATTCTGTTATCAACTCATATAATGAAAGAAGTTGAAGCTGTTTGTGACAGGGTACTGATAATTAATGAGGGAACTCTGGTAGCTGATAAAAAACTTGCCGATCTGAGGGAGGAGAATGAGCAGCTAATAGAAGTTGAATTTGATTATCGTGTGGAAGAGGCATTCCTGGAAGGGCTACCCAATGTTATCAGGGTAGTCAACACCAGAGGGTTCGTATATGAAATTACTTTTGGCACCTCTAAAGATATGCGACCCGCTGTATTTGATTTTGCCCATGACAATAAACTAAAAACGTTACAGCTCAGCCGAAAGAACAAAAATCTGGAAGTCTTGTTTGCAGAATTAACAAACAGTTAAATAAGCTAATCGATAAAAATTAATTTTCCTTTATAAAGTTCTTCAACTTCTACAATTTCCGGACGATTATAACTCTGTACGTCACCGGTTCCTCTTATTGTACCTCTCAATGATTCCTGGGGGTTAACAAACACATCATTGCTGCCTCTGTGATTAAGGGTTATATTCTGGGCTAATAATGAAGCGGCCTCAACCCTTGAATCTCCCGCTGCAACCACTACACTAAGGTTTTCGGAACTACCGTTTAGCTTAAAATACGCGATTCCATTAACAACAATATTTACATCCTGCGATGCAAGCTGAATGTCGAACTCACCATCTGTTGTAAGGTTCTCGGGATCATTAAAACTCTCAGAAACAAGCGTAATGCGAGGGTAGGTCAACACCCCGTCACTCACCGTGGAAAAACCAGTGTTACTTCTGATTTCTGTGATATTAGGTGCGGTAACATAAAATGTAGTTAAACGGTATGGCCTGAAAAAATTACAATTATTCGTGTCTGTCAGTAAAAGTCGACCGTCCCTAACCTCAGCATTTACCTCGTTACGCAAGAATTCCCCGGTTTCAACTTCAACCGAGATTGTACTCCCTTCTTTTAGGACCAATTTAGTATTTTCATTAACTGTTATTTTTGTAAAATTTTCCACCGGGATCACGTCTCTAATGATACTACCTGTATTTTGAAAACAGTCGGGTACGCTATCTCCATTACAGCTTATCAAAAGAATGAGTCCGATAGAACCTAGTACTAACTTAAAATTAATGTTCATATACTTCATGCCCCTAAACAATTTATTGTTTGTAACTTTTACAAACGTATTCCAAGTCCAAACTCTACAGCCTCCGCCGCGGCCCCATGCGATTTTAAAGTGACTGCTCCAAAAAGCTTTTTGCCAAAATAATACTTTAAGCCAATTCTATTATACACTTTTCCTTCAAAATCAAAAGGAAAATAAACATAATAGCCCAGCTGAGCAATAGCACTTAATTTAGAAATATAGAGCTCGTATCCCAGAAACATACCTACTCGTTTATAATCCGTATCAGGATTAACATTCATTTCTGGAAAAGCAATAGACTGGTAACGAATCAATTCTTTCAAAAAATTTGAAAAAAACACTTCTCCTCCTAACTGTATTCCGCTTTTTCGGGATAATCGCTTGTCTGCATAAGCCGAGAAAATATAAAATGGAAACTGACCTGAGTTAATTACATCACTCTCATTAATCCCAGATCTAAAAACCAGATTGGCCTTTATGGGTTCTGTAACTTTTTTCTTTTCAAAGTTCCTTACATAGAAAACTTCTTCATTTCTATTTAAATCATAGACAAGTCCCGCATTAAAAGCAAATGTATTGGTAGAAGTGTTCGGGGCTTTTACATTGGCATTGCTATAATGAATTATAGATATTCCCGCTTTAATGCCAAAACCTTTAAATAGTTGTTCCTTATGATAATTGAGCATCATAAAAGTGGAACTCATAATATGTGACCCATAGGCATTACCCCTGAAATTTTCATTCTTATCGTATGGGTTGGTATTATAAGCTAAGCCTTGTCCGATTCTGAACTGCATGTTTCGTTTGAAGAAATAAAAATTATAATGTGCGTACAAACTATAATTTTTACCCAGGATATCATCATTCATATCCTGATAAACAAAAGAGATTCCAGTATCAGGATAGTTATATTCCTGATGCCATTCCTTAGATCCGAAATTCTTTTTGTTAAACCCAAGAATAATCCCGGCAGGATGCGCATTAATTAAATGAGAAATATCTGTATTATGAAGCATTATGGAACCATAAAAAGGATTGGCGTCTATGGTAAACTTCTTCGGTATTTCTTCCTTTTGCGAAAAACACGATAGACAGCTAAGTAGGCATACATAAAAAAATCTGGTGTCCATTGGGTGTAAAAATAGGAAATAATACCAGGAAATAACTCTGAATTTTAAGTGTTATATTCAGCTTATCAAGGGAAAGTAATTTTAGACAAATATTGAAATCTAATCTGTCAATATTTTAATGCAGTCAATGATTTCACATGATAAAAATTTATTTTTTAATTAAAATACTGCCTCTGCTATAGCTTTAATATTATCGGATTTACCCATGGAATAGTAATGTAAGACAGGTACACCAGCCGCTTTTAATTCTTTTGACTGGGCTATTGCCCATTCAATCCCAACTTGTCTTACTTCCTTATTGTTATTGCAAGCTTCTACTGCTTCAATTAATTCCTGGGGGAGGTCTATTCTGAATACCTGAGGTAACAATTGCAAATGCCTTTTTACCGCAATGGGTTTTATTCCGGGAATTATTGGAACCGTAATGCCCATATCTCTGGCAGCTTTCACAAAATCAAAATACTTTTTATTGTCAAAAAACATCTGGGTTACCACGTAATGAGCCCCAAGTTCAATTTTTTTCTTAAGCCATTTCAAGTCTGTTTGTAAAGAAGGTGCTTCCATGTGTTTTTCAGGATAACCCGCTATGCCAATACAAAAATCTGCACAATAGTCCGTTTCCACCACCTCATGTAAATACTGCCCACAATTTAGATTATGTATCTGTTCTACAAGTTCTGATGCGTAAACATGTCCCCCCTCAGAAGGTTCAAAATACTTTTCTTCTTTCATAGCATCTCCCCGAAGCGCCATAATATTGTCTATCCCCAGATAATGACAGTCCACCAGTAAATATTCCGTTTCCTCCTTGGTAAACCCCCCGCAAAGCACATGCGGAATAGTATCTACATCATACTTATGCTTTATTGAGGCGCAAATCCCTACCGTACCTGGTCTCATACGCGTAAGTTTTTTATCCAAAAGTCCATTTTTATCTATATAAATATACTCTTCCCTGGAAGTGGTTACATCTATAAAGGGTGGATTGAATTCCATTAAAGGATCTATATTATCGTATAATTCCTTTATATGTCTGCCTTTAACAGGCGGAATGATTTCAAAAGAGAAAAGTGTATTCCCTTTAGCCTTTTTTATATGTTCGGTAACTTTCATTTACAATTACTACTTGTCAATATTCTTATTCATATTCATCAGGATTTTTCACTTATTCGTCAGCTGTGTTTGGGGCAAGCCATTTCCTGGCATTATTCAATTCAGTATCTTTCCTTCGGGCATAATCAATAATTTGATCCTCTGTTATCTTTCCCAATCCGAAATATCTCGCTTGTGGATGTGCAAAATAATAACCGCTAACACTAGCCGCAGGAAACATGGCAAGGTTTTCTGTCAATTTCACTCCAATGTGCTTTTGTACATCCAACAATTCCCAGATAGTCAATTTTTCAGTATGATCCGGACAAGCCGGGTATCCCGGTGCTGGTCTTATTCCTCTGTACTTTTCTTCTATCAAATTCTCATTAGAGAGCTGTTCCTTCTGTGCATACCCCCAATGTTTAATTCGTACCTCTTTATGTAAATACTCCGCAAAAGCCTCCGCGAGTCTGTCGGATAATGCCTTGATCATAATCGCATTGTAATCATCAAGATTTTTTTCATATGCAGCTGCTAATTCATTGGTGCCAAAACCAGCTGTTACGCAAAAACAGCCTATATAATCCTGAATTCCCGTTTCCTTAGGAGCAATGAAATCTGCCAGGGCAATATTTGGAACACCTTGTCTTTTTTTAGATTGCTGGCGCAGGGTCCTAAATATATAATGATTAATTTTCTGATTCTCTCCGGGGATATCTATATTTTCAAGATGAGTTACCACCTCAATATCGTCATCATTAATCGTATTGGCCTGAAAGAGTCCGAAAACCGCTTTTGCAGTCAATAGTTTCTCCTCGAATATCTTTTTCAGCATTGCCTGTGCATCCTTAAATAACTCAGAAGCCTGCTCCCCTACAACTTCATCTTTTAGAATATTAGGGTATTTTCCATGCAAATCCCAACTTCTGAAAAAAGGTGTCCAATCTATAAATTCTTCCAAAAGCTGAAGGTCTATATCATCAATCACCTCTATCCCTAAATTGTAAGGTTCAATAATATCAGAAACACTCCAGTCTATAGGAAACTTATTCTTTCTTGCATCTTTGATACTAAGGTATTCTTTCTGTTTACCGCGATTCATAAATTTCTCCCTGAAAGAAGAATAGTTGGTTTTAACCAATGCCTTATAATCATCCGAAGAGTCTTTCTGTAAAAGGTCACCCAGGACTGTAACGGCTCGTGAGGCATCGTTTACATGAACAACAGAGGCACTATACTGAGGATCAATCTTTACTGCGGTATGTGCTTTACTGGTCGTTGCACCACCTATTAATAAAGGTATTTCAAATCCCTGGCGTTCCATTTCTTTGGCCAAATGAACCATTTCATCCAGAGAAGGGGTAATAAGGCCGCTCAACCCTATTACATCTACTTGTTCTTCTTTCGCTTTTTGAATTATTTTTTCAGGAGGCACCATTACTCCCAAATCAATAATTTCATAGTTATTACATGCCAGTACCACACTTACAATATTCTTCCCTATATCATGTACATCTCCCTTAACCGTAGCCATTAAGACTTTACCCGCAGACTGTGATACATTGTCTTTATCTTCCTCAATAAATGGCAATAAATAGGCAACAGCCTTTTTCATAACCCTTGCAGATTTAACCACCTGCGGCAGAAACATTTTTCCACTACCGAAGAGGTCCCCTACCACATTCATACCTTTCATTAAATGACCTTCAATAACTTCAATTGGCTTAGATACAGCCAATCTTGCTTCTTCCACATCTGATACAACATATTGATCTATTCCTTTTACCAAAGCCCGTGTAATTCTTTCCTGAAGTGGTCCTTTACGCCAGGATTCATCTGATTTCTTATCTTTTGCCTTACCCACAACCGTTTCAGCAAATTCAAGAAGTCTTTCCGTAGCATCATCCCTTCTGTTTAAAATAACATCTTCCACCCTATCCAGTAAATCTTTTGGAATATCGTCATAGACTTCCAGGATAGCAGGATTTACGATTCCCATATTCATACCAGCCTGTATGGCATGATACAAGAAAACCGAATGCATGGCCTCACGAACAGGTGTATTCCCCCTAAAAGAAAAAGAAACATTGCTCACTCCTCCACTTACACTACAATGCGGAAGATTTTTACGTACCCAGGCAGTGGCTTCAATAAAATCTACAGAATTCCTTCTATGTTCCTCCATTCCTGTGGCAACAGGAAAAATATTAAGATCAAAAATGATATCCTCCGGAGGGAAATTTATGCCCTTCACTAATATATCATAGGACCGTTGGGCTATTTCTATGCGTCTCTCATAATTATCTGCCTGGCCTTTTTCGTCAAAAGCCATTATTATAACAGCCGCTCCATAAAGACGTATTAACCTGGCCTGACGAATAAATTCTTCTTCTCCCTCCTTTAAACTTATGGAATTAACAACACATTTACCTTGAATTAGTTGTAACCCGGCCTCAATAATCTCCCATTTAGAGCTATCTATCATAATAGGAACCCGAGCTATATCTGGCTCTGCCATAACTAAATTCAGAAACCTGATCATGGCTTGTTTTCCATCAATTAGGCCATCGTCCATATTTATATCAATAATCTGGGCTCCACCTTCTACCTGGTGCCTGGCTATTTCGAGGGCTTCCTCATATTGCTCTTCTTTAATTAGTCTCAAAAACCTTCTTGAACCCGCAACATTTGTTCTTTCTCCTACATTAATGAAATTACTATCAGGGGTGATAACGAGTGGTTCAAGACCCGCGAGCTTAAGGAATCTTGGTTTTACAATGGCATCATTGTCAACCTCCTGTTCATTTCCTGAATTCACTTGTATGTTGGTTGCATCTTTCATGGTTTATAATTGAACCCCTTTTAATTCAGAAAAAGCAAATTTCCTGGGTCTATAATCCTTTATCAACTCAGCAATTGCCTTTATGTGTTCAGGTGTTGAGCCACAGCATCCACCAATTATATTCACCAGGCTTTTATCGAGGTATTCCTTGATTTGCTCTGCCATCTGATCTGGCGTTTGATCATAGTCGCCAAAAGCGTTAGGCAAGCCTGCATTGGGATGTGCTGAAATCGCAGCTTCTGTCCTATCTGAAATAGCGTCTAAATGTGGCACTAACTGCTTTGCTCCCAATGCACAATTAAAACCAACAGATAAAAGAGGAATATGATCTACAGATATTAAAAAAGCCTCTGCGGTTTGCCCTGATAATGTACGCCCTGAGGCATCTGTAATGGTTCCGCTAACCATAACCGGAGTTTGAATATTTCGAGACTGTTTTACCTCTTCAATTGCAAACAGCGCAGCTTTTGCATTAAGCGTATCAAAAACAGTTTCTACCATCAGAATATCTACACCTCCATCTAAAAGTGCCTCTACCTGCTGTTTGTAAGCTAATCGCAATGTCTCAAATGAAACTGCCCTGAAACCCGGGTCATTTACATCGGGGGACATACTTGCCGTTTTATTCGTTGGTCCAATACTTCCCACCACAAACCTCGGCTTATTGGGTTCCCTCTCAGTAAATTCCCTGGCTACCCGCTTCGCTATTCTGGCCGACTCATAATTAAGTTCATAAACCAAACCTTCCATATGATAATCCGCCATGGCGATAGAAGTGGCGGAAAATGTATTCGTTTCCACTAAATCGGCTCCTGCCTCAAAATATTTTGCATGAACTTCTGCTATAGCTTCAGGTTGTGTCAGCGTCAATAAGTCATTATTGCCCTGCAATGGATAAGGCCAGTCTTTAAAACGGTTCCCCCTAAAGTCTGACTCAGTAAATTTATACCGTTGAAGCATCGTACCCATTGCACCATCCAGTATCATAATTCGTTCCTCCAGTATGTTCTGTATCTTCTCCATATGTTTCCGTTTTATTAGGAAATACATTTTAACAACTTCAAAATTTGTCCGATTATACAATAATAACTTAATAACAGTATAAGCAACTTCTGTTTGTTGGATGTAACTGTCGGACTATTCTATAATATTATCAAGAAAAAATAAGTAAAGACGCATAATCTTTACGTTGTGTTATCTAGCCTTAGTTGCAATATAAAAGCAGCCTAGTGGTAGAATGTAGCACCTTCTTTATAGTTAAAGGGTTGCTAAGGTTTCAACGGGTCTAGTCCCTCCACCTTTCTTGATAACGTTGTCAATGTTGTAATGAACTGGCACAAAGAAACGCCACGTACCATTTAAAAACAAGTAAAATGTACTTTTTTTGGCTTACTTACGAATATCTGCAAACGCATTAAGCTATGTCCTATTAGTTACAAATAAGTCTTTATGCGCATTGCCAAATCAGTATATTA
>CP070778.1:476265-487894 GCA_020346245.1 Flavobacteriaceae bacterium
GCATTTAATAATGGATCCTTTGAAATAATATTGCGATATGAATTTATTAAAGTCAAAGGAAACCTAAAGTCTCCGCGCTTCTTTTAGGATTATCTTAGCCATAGCCACCCTGCTTAATCAACTTTTTGATCCTCATAACCCGGAATTTTGTATAAAGGTGCTACTTTTACATAATGGGAAATAAAAAAGAGGAAAATGTTATTCTCGTAAATCAATTGGATGAAGAGATTGGTATAATGCCAAAAATGGAGGCGCATGAAAAAGCTTTGCTTCACAGGGCCTTTTCTGTTTTTATTATGAATAAAAAGGGGGAGACCATGTTACAGCAAAGGGCCGAACATAAATACCATTCTCCTTTATTGTGGACAAACACTTGTTGTAGTCATCAACGTCAGGGCGAAACCAGTTTGGAGGCAGGTAAAAGAAGACTTCAGCAAGAAATGGGGTTTAAAACAGAACTAAAAGAACTTTTCTGGTTTATTTATAAAGCTCCTTTTGACAATGGTTTAACAGAGCATGAACTCGACCATGTTATGATTGGATATTATGAAGGCACTCCTGATATAAATAAAGATGAAGTGGCAGATTGGAAATGGATGAGTCCTGAAAAAATCAAAAAAGATATTTCAGATAATCCGGAATTGTATACGGTATGGTTTAAAATAATATTTGAAAAATTTTATGATCATCTTGTAATGAATCACCAGATAGTATGAAAGTAAAAGTCAGTCGTAAGGCACATTTCAATGCCGCACACCGTTTGTATCGCAAAGACTGGGATGACAATAAGAATAACCGGATTTTTGGTAAATGCAATAATCCCAATTTTCATGGACATAACTATGAATTAGTAGTTAGTGTTACCGGGGAAATTGATCCGGAAACCGGGTTTGTGATAGACATGAAAATTCTGAAAGATTTGATCAGGTCGGAGATAGAGGATGCTTTGGATCACAAAAATTTAAACCTTGAAGTTCCTGAATTTAAGGAGTTAAATCCAACTGCGGAAAATATCGTTATCGTTATCTACAATAAATTACGACCCCATATAGATTCAAATAGAGAGCTCGAAGTTGTACTTTATGAAACTCCTCGTAATTTTGTCACCTACAACGGATAGATCATGGGCCTGAAAGTTGGACAGGTTATGCCGCAATTTACATTGCAGGACCAGGATGGCAAGTTATTTAACAGTAATGACTTAGTAGGTAAGAAAACCCTGGTGATATTCTTTTATCCCAAGGACTACACCCCGGGCTGTACAATAGAAGTATGTTCATTCAGAGATAGTTATGAAGAATTCACTGAACTTGGAGCGGTAGTCATCGGCATTAGTTCTGATTCTGAAAATACACATCGTAGATTTGCATCAAAATATAAGTTACCATTCAAACTTTTAGCCGATAGACAAAAGAATGTATATAGTTTGTTTCAAGTAGAGAGCAAGTTGTTTAATTTACTACCTGGCAGAGAAACCTATGTAGTAAACAAGGAAGGTCATATACAGATGGTGTTTAATAGTATTAATGCCTCAAAGCACATGGAAAAGGCTTTAAACGCGGTGAAAAAATTAAATTCTAAATGAGTTTATATCCATTAAAATTTTATCCCATACTAAAAGACCGCCTTTGGGGAGGTACAAAACTGGACACTGTTTTAGGTAAAGAATTGGAAAGTGATCTGGTTGGAGAAAGCTGGGAACTATCTGGCGTAGCCGGAGACGTATCAGTTGTTGCCAATGGTCCTTATAAAGGAACTTCCCTGACAGATTTAATTGACCAATTTCCTGAAGCTCTGCTTGGGAAAAGTGTTTTTGAACGATTTGGGAAAGAGTTCCCTATTTTGATTAAATTCATTGATGCCCAAAAAGATCTTTCAATTCAGGTACATCCTGATGATGAACTTGCGAAAAAACGTCATAACTCTTTTGGCAAAACCGAAATGTGGTATGTAATGGATTCTGATAAAGACGCTGAGTTAATCATCGGATTTAAAGAGAATGTTTCAAAGGAGACTTTTGTAGAAAGGCTGAAAAATAATACATTAACTGAACTGTTAAATTTTGAAAACGTAAGTGAAGGCGACACTTTTTTTATAAATGCAGGTAGAATACATGCAATAGGCGCAGGGGTATTAATAGCAGAAATACAGCAAACTTCTGACCAAACGTATAGGGTATATGACTACGATCGTAAGGATGAGCAGGGAGATCTAAGGGAATTGCATACAGAGTTGGCTATGGATGCCATTGATTATAAAAAACGAGATGATTTTAGAGTTAGCTATGCACGGAAAATGAACATTGCTAATCCTATGGTAAATTGTCCTTATTTTAAAACCAGTTATATCAACTTAAATAAAAATATGCGGTTTGATATATCTGACAGGGATTGCTTTACTATATACATGTGCATTGAAGGCGATATTTTAATAGAAAATAATTTTGGATCTATCCTGATTAAAAAAGGGGAGACCGTTTTGGTACCTGCAATTAGCAGCTATATTCTTTTGAATTCAGAGCGAGCGAAACTTCTGGAAATTACTATTTGAAAAAGTGTACTTTTACACAAAATTAGTGAGCGATGGCAAATATTAGAGAATTAAAAAAAGATATAAATTACGTATTAGGAGATATTATTGAAGCAGTCTATATTGTAGAGGCTGCCAATGACAAACAAGGCTCCAAAGAAGGGTCTGAAATTATTGATGGCGCGATTTCTACTTTTGATGAATTAATTTCAAAAGTTAACAAAAAAGACGTTGAAAACAGGAAGGAGCACCTAAAGGGTGTTCGTAAAGAACTGGAAGAAAAAGCCAGAGCCCTCGTAGATAAACTCAATAAATTACCTTAGGTATTTAATTTTCGTATTATTCATTTTCAATCTCTTGCAGATATTCTTGCAGAGCCTTGCCATACTTACCTTTGGCCACTTCAGGACTGAGAGAATTATTAATAGAATCCAGATAAATTCTATTGGCATCTGGCACCTCTTTTAAAGCTATATAAGGTGCAATATGAGATTCTTTATTATTAAGCGCAAAATTTAGAGCAAAGAGATATCCCCTACGAATATTCCTGTCACTTGCTTTTTGTATGGAGTCCTGGGTTAGCGAATCCGTAGGAGTTTCAGGATCGTAGACGGCTCTCATTATTTCGAGATTCGTAGTGTTAAAACGAGACATCACTTTTCTGTATTCCTCAAGTTTCTTATGTGTATCAGAACCTTCAATTTTGGCCTTGGTATCAAAGGTGTTCCAATTGGTGTTAATTGTAATTATTCCGGGTTCACCAAAAAAAGTAATCCTGTCATTTATATCATTATTGTCTTTTTTATCAAGATATAAATAGAAAATCTCCGGACTCTCCAGTTCAGTTTTAAACATGAAGTTGCCATCACCGTCAACTTTTAAAGAGTCTATTACTACCAGAGACGTATCCGAGATATGCTGAAGATAAAGTGTGCCTTTTTTTAACCCTTTTACATTACCACTAACCGTCATGGTATTTTCAGTATCCTTTTTCCCGCAAGATACTACTGCGGCACAGCTGAGCAGCGTAATTATAAGTTTCCTCATGGTATTTTAATTCTGCGGCAAATATCAATAAAGTTTATTGGAAATTTAAACTTTTGAAGCAATTTCCATGAGTAAAGCACATATATATGCACCGGCGGTACCTACAACGTAACCTAAAACAGCAAGCAAAATACCTACAGAAGTAAGTGATGGATGAAACTCTGCCGCCACAATGGGTGCCGATGCCGCTCCACCTACATTTGCCTGACTTCCTACAGCAAGGAAAAAATAAGGTGCCCTAATAATTTTTGCAACAAGAATCAACAATGCAGCATGTATGGAAATCCAAATTAGCCCTACTGCTATTAAACCTGGTTTGTCCAAAAAGCTTCCCAGATCCATTTTCATACCTATAGTGGCTACAAGGATATAGATAAATAAACCACCAATTTTACTTGCTCCCGCACCTTCGTAGTTTTTGGCTTTTGTAAAGGACAGGATAATGCCTACGGTCGTCGCAAAAACAACCATCCATAAAAATTTTGAACCCAAAGAAGAAAGGGCTTTTTGTTTATTGCGGATGAC
Organism: Flavobacteriaceae bacterium; assembly: GCA_020346245.1. Taxonomy (GTDB): domain Bacteria; phylum Bacteroidota; class Bacteroidia; order Flavobacteriales; family Flavobacteriaceae; genus Eudoraea. The sequence continues at coordinate 480,367 of CP070778.1, forward strand.
CTCAAAATTTTCTTGCAGGAATTCTGAAAAATGGAACCCACAAAAATGAGCAATTCCCACTGCTGTAAATGCCAAACTCAACATTATTATATAGTCGTGAAGGGTTGTTACCCTGGTAATTTTTGCTGTATATTCTGAAACTTTTGTTTTAAGAATTTCAATAGAAGAAGTATCTGATTTTAACCACGCATCAATTCTTGCAGACTTGCCTATACCAAGAAGAATTATAGCCATCCAAATGTTTGCAACTACAATATCTACCAATACCATGTCCCCAAATTTCTTAGGGTTATAAGAAAATACTTCTAGCATAGCAGCCTGATTTGCCCCACCGCCAATCCAGCTTCCGGCAATTGTAGCTAAACCTCTCCATACCGCGTCAAAATCATTCCCGCCAACCGTTTCAGGGGAAAATATGGAGACAATTAAGATAGCTATAGGACCGCCAATAATAATTCCAGCAGTTCCTGTTAAGAACATAATGAGGGCTTTGGAACCAAGGTTCATTATTGCCTTAAGATCTATACTTATTGTCATGAGTACTAATGCTGCCGGAAGCAGATATCTGCTTGCTATATAGTAAAGTTTTGAATTTTCCTCAGAGATTAGTCCTATACTGGTTAAAATTGCAGGTAACATGTAGCACATTAAAAGGGTTGGGATAACCCTATAGAACTTTTGCCAAAATCCGGTTTTAATTGAAGAAGTGTAAAATACAAAACCCAGACAGAGACATAATAAACCAAAAATTACGGTGTCATCAGTGATTGGTAAATGGTTCATGGAAGATTATTTAATTGTGAAAAGCCTTCAAATATAATGAATTTACATGGGGCTGCTCACTATTAAAATGAACCTAAATATTTAACCAATATGTAACTTTCAGGTTAATAGATCTGGTCTTTGGCGCAAAACCATCTACAAAATAATTATCATTATACACCAAAAAAAGATCTGAAAGGGGAGCAAAACGCCATTGCAATCTGGAATTGATACCAAAATTGTCTCTTTGGTTGCTATACTGAATTAAAGTTGACCAGAAAATTGATTTAGTGAATGTAACTTCAATTTTTGGACTTATCAACCAAATTTCTGCACTGGGGTAGGGGTCTGGCAGTTCAATGTTATCATACCTCATTATCATGGAAAGAAATACTTTGGGTTGAAAGCGAAAAGTCATTCCCCCTTGGACAGAAAAGCGGTTCCCATTAAAAAATTGGCCTATGGAAGGTTCTAGTGAATATGCAAAAATTTTCCTGCGGTCAGAGTTATACTCGGCTTTAACACTGTTGTAATGATAACCTCGATTCCCGGGTAGGGGAATCCCACCATCTGTACCTGTTGGATCAAAGTCATCGATTAAAAAAGTATACTTATTTGAGAATTCCACGTTAAACCTGGATTGGTCCCTGAACCTCGCCTCCCACTGGCCCCTGAAATCATAATCGGTATTCTTTAAATCCATACTCGGGCTCCAAATAAAAATTGGCAGGAACTGGAAGGCATGATTTTGAATAAATCTATTTTTTGGCCAAAATACGCGTTCTAATCTGACAAAGTTTTTTAGAATATCTGTACGCCGTACAAAACCTAAATCTGATCTGAAATCTTCGTCTATATATATGAGTTTCCCCGAGATATTGTAATTTCTGGAATTGTATTCCAGACGGGCACCCGTGGCTAAATCTGTACCATTACTCTCTGGTTGAAATGACTTCTGAAAAAAGTATTTCCCATTCCATACATTATCCTTTGAAATTAAATTATATTCTATTCCCAGGACCCGGTTGTATTCGTCTTCCGGTAAGATAAAATCGTAATCCCTAAGAGACTGTCTGTTAATAAAGAAGAAACCAATGTTTGACCTGGAAAAAACTTTCTGCTGCAATGCCAGCATCATATTGTTGTTAGATGGGATTTCATTCTCTTCATCTGCAGCAGTTTGAAGATTAAGAAAACCCAGCCGGAGGTCTTTGTTTACTTTTCCACTTAATCGAATACCACCTATAATTCTATTTTCGATAGTATTACCTGCAGTATCCTTTGCAATCCCTATCCTTCTTGAAAAAAAAGGGTTCGCATCTCTTTGATCACCAAAACTTCCGAACAGATCGTTATTATCAATAAAAAACTGCCTTTTTTCTGGAAGAGAAATTTCAAAACGTGTAAGATTAGTAACCTGGTCATCTACTTCAACCTGAGAAAAATCCGGGTTTATGGTGATATCCAGATTCATACTACTACCTATGGCAACCTTAGCATCGCCACCAACAGAAAGCTTATTAGTGGTATTGTCTTCCTCAAAATCCTTGAGTGCACTTCCATTTATATAGGGAATAAGAGCTAAGGGTGTTTTGGACTTGCCAAGAGGCTTTTCAAAAATCATTTCCCCCATAAATGCCAATCCCCATACATTCTGGTTTTGGGGAATATTAACCCATGTACTCGTCTCATTGGATTGCTTGTCGAACCGGTAACTGTTAAACCTCCATTTTGTTTCACCCTCTTTGAACTTAAATGAAGAAAGAGGAATAACCATTTCAGAAGTGTAATAGGTTTCATAAATTTTCGAATCTCCTTTCCACTTTACATCCCATGTTGTAGTGAAACTCCTGAAGTCCTGGCCGCCTCCCGAAACAAGACCTTCTCTGCGAACTCCATAAGGGTTAATGCCAAATAAAAAGGCATTATTGCTATCGCTGAATGTATCAAAAATCAAGCTAATATTATCGCTGTTTCCGGCACGATAATCTCTTTTTAACGATTGAATTGCATAATCCCTGCCCAAAGCATATACTACTATTCCGATGTAAAGGTTTTTATCGTCATAAAGCATTTTTATTTCTGTCTGTTGTTTGGCTTGTACAGAATCTAATGGAAAATATTGCCAAAAATTTTCAGCGCTATTGGCTGTTTCCCAAACAGGTTCATTTAAAATACCATCAGGAATGATGACATTATCAATTTTTTTAACAACAAAAGACCTGCTCTGATTTTGCCCGGTGTAAATAGAGGATTTAATACCAACTTGCCCGTATAGAGCCATAGAAGTAAGGAATAATGCTAAACAATAAAGCGTTTTTAACATTTAAAATGGTTTAGACACTGAAGGATTTCAGGACAATTATAAACATCGTGATTAATAAGTAAATATGACATAAAGATCTTCCTTTTTATCTACAGCTCATTGCCTTTTCTGCGAACGACCCGGGTTCTATTGTGAACGACATTTTTTAGGGTATTTCTATTTAGGATTTTAATTGATTTATAACCTTTATAAGAAAATAAAAGAAAACAATTTTACAAGATTAATGTCTTAAAAGATCACCAAAATTTCAACGTATTGAACTTTAAGCTAGTTTTTTTCTTTGAAATTTTTACCTGGCTATTAATAAAGATCAGATCATGGAAATAGAAAAAGGGACAATTCTGGACTGGGCAGCTGAATCGCAGGAATTGGCTAATGAAATATACGATTCAGTTGAAAAAGGTGAAAAGTTGGGGTACTCATACAGCTATAAATATTGGAACATCGTAGAGAAACAATTACAAAAAGGTGGATTGCGTTTGGCCGGAGTATTAAATGAGATATTTAGCTAAACTCTTAAAAATAAATTGGTTAGAGATGCTATTTGTCTAATAATCAGGAGTTTTGACGATGCTTTATGTCTTTTAATTCCTTTTGTAAGTTATTGTATTAGGGTTGTGTGTGAGGAAATTGACATTGTATACCAAAAAATGTTGAAGATAGTACACAACACTAAAAACAAGTGGTATAAAAAAATCGACTTATTTGAGTCGATTTTTTTTATGCGATGACTCTGAAAGTGAGGTTAATTCTTTCTCCTATTGGCCGGGTTGTTTTGGGTATTTGATGCTGCCAGAAATGTTGGGTTTGTCCGCGCATGAGGAGCAGGCTTCCATGTTCAAGAAGAATCTTATGTTTAAATTGCTTTAATTTCTTATGTCTTAAATGAAAATACCGCTCCTGACCAAGCGAAACTGATGCAATCACCGGATTCTCCCCCAGTTCCTTTTCATCATCTGAATGCCACCCATTACTGTCTTTACCATCTCTATAAAGATTTAAAAGACAACTTGTAAATTCAACATTAGTCAAAACGGATATTTTTTTCCTGATATCTAACAATGCATCACTAAATGGCAAAGGCTTCATAACAATACCTGAATAGGAATAAGAGCGATTATTATTGCCATATAGCGCTGTTAACCTGGGTTGCGGATATAGCTTACCATAAACTCTTATATCATCCTGACGCCAGGGCACTGAAGATTTAAGCTTCTTAAAATAGGAACTGGCTCTATCATGCTCCATAAAATTGGAGAAATAGGTAATATCACTATCAGGAAGTTGCAGTTTCAACTATGTTTAAAAGTTTTTTCTATTATTGAAGCACTTTTTTTAACCTGTTGCGAAATTCTGATGGGCTTTGACCCGTAAATGCCTTAAATGATTTATTGAAATGCGAAAAATTATTAAAACCACTTTCATAACACACATCGGTAATGCTCATAGGTTGCTCAGCAAGCAATTTTGATGCGTGTACCAGGCGATACTCATTTACAAATTGAATAAAGGTTTTGTTGGTAATTTTTTTGAAGTACCTGCAAAAAGATGGAATTGTCATTCCTGCCTTATCTGCGATTTCAGCCAGCGTAACCTCTTCTTTGAAATTATTTCTTACATGATTAAAAACGATATTTATCCGGTCATTATCCTCTATATCTGTCTTAAATGAAAACCCCTCTGCATTTAATACTTTAAAATCCTTAGAATTTCCCAGCTCATTCAAAATGGACAAAAGGGACAACAACTGTTCAAAATCTGATTCATTTTTAAGGTTTTCCAGTTTCTCACCTACAATATCTTTGGTTTCGCCAAAGAAAGCAACACCACCCCTCGCTATTTCAAATAAAGTCCGGATTTGCTTCATCTCGGGAATATCAAAAAAGGAATTGCCCAAAAAGTCTTCCTTCATTTGTATTACAATTTCACTTTTATTACCGGTAAACTTATCCGTAAACCCACAATGTGGTAAATTACTTCCAATTAAAATTAAGTCACCTTCAGTATAACATGATACGTGACTTCCAATCTGACGTTTGCCGGCCCCTCCGTTTACATATACCAGTTCTATTTCGGGATGATAGTGCCAAAGGTTGTCTTTGTTGTGCTTTGTAGAATCAAATTTTTGATAGGTAAATGAATGCCCGAAATTAGGGGCAATGGCTTCAAAAGCCGGTTTAAACTTTTTCATTTTTTTGATGATTGATAATGTAAAATTACGCAACCCTCTTTTTTGGGAATGTTGCAAAATTACCTAAAATATGTGGAATATTAACCTATGTTTAGCTAAATACTTAAACTAGAGTTAAAATAGGATATAAATTTGACAACCTGGTTGTATTTCCTGAAACGCATTGGAGGTAAGTTTGCCCTGTAAATTATTCATTAACTCTAAAACGTAATGTTATGAAAACAAATTTGAAATTTACCGCAATGATTGCCTTAATGTTTACTACAGTAGTTGGCATGGCAAGAGAACCTAAATTAAGCTTGATAACAAATGGTGAATCCAAAAGCTTAGTTGTAGAATTAGACACGCAACACGACAAGACCTTTCTTAAGATAATAGATGAAGATCAGAACATCATATTTTCTGAGAAAGTTTCAGAAACCTCTTATTCAAAGAAGTTTGATCTTAATGAACTTGAAAGTGGTTCTTATTACTTTGAAGTAGATGATGCCTTAAGGACATTGGTCTACCCTATAAGTGTTGAGAATAAAGAGGTCAAAATTCTGAAAAGAATTGAAAACACAAAGCCTGTATTCCGGTTAAAGGGAGATAGACTCTTTCTTAATTTACTTAATCTGGAGGGTGAAGATGTGCAAATCAAAGTTTTTGACAGTAATAACCGCACTTTATACAAAGAGGTAATTAAGAACGAAACAGTAATAACAAAAGCCTTTAACTTCGAAGGGGCCTTTGAAGACCAGTACACCGTTGTAGTTAAAGAAGGTAAAAATATCTACTTTGAAGATATAGTAGTTAATTAGTAGATTGTTTAGTTTGGTTTTAAAGGGGCTTTTTAGCCCCTTTTTTTATAAGTACTTTTTTAGGCCTTCTCTTTTTTTTTCCGGAAGAGCGATATTATCTATGGCTAGTTTTAAAAGATTTTTATCTTTTTTCTTTGCATAAAGCAACTGAAAAAACTGATGAACAGTTAATAAATTGTCTGATCGTTTAATCAGTATTAGTTCATCTTTCGGTGAGACTTCGCCTTCCTCCAGTATTTTGACATAGGTTCCGGGGAAACCATGGTTAATAAAATCTTTCAAAATCTGTTGAGTCCCAAACCGGATTCCCAATTTAAAGCAGGGTTCCCTTGGCTGTGATATCTGCACTAATGCAGAGCCAATTTTATAGATATCTCCAATTCTCAATTGGGTTTCATCCATATTACTAACGCTAAGGTTCTCCCCAAACATCCCCCAATTCCATTTGAGATTCGGATAACGCTTTTCCCAATAAGGATAGTGTTTTGTGGAAAATAGGTAACAGGCCTTGTATATTCCTCCATGAACTTTACGGTTGGCAATGGCATCATTTGCCACGATTTCTTTTTTTAGGAACAGTGGTGAATTCGTAGGGGATTTAAAAATACCAGTCTGGAGTTGCTTTCCATTCCATGTAATTTGAGTTAAATTTCCAATATTAGTAGATAGTACACGCATGCTTTGAAGATAACACGCTTGTGTTTTAAATACAAATCAATGCGTTTGATTTCCTTTAGGATACCCCGATTGTGAAAAGTGAATGTGATTTGTAAGCAATTTAAATGATCGAAAGAAGACTAGACCCTTGATTTAAGTTCAAATACCATAAATTTTTAATCCCTAATGGCATGGACTAAGGAAATAACTTCATCTTGAATTTAACTATGATTATGTACCTTAAAGTTCCTTAAACTATGGCTTTTAACCAAATTGTTGGACAAACAAATAAAAAACCATCGCAAAGCTGTACGATGGTTTTTTTTCAAGACTATAATGTAAACTGATTTATTCCTCCTTGTCCAATTTTTTTGTAAGGGTAAAACCGGCAAAAAGCCCAAGGCCAGCCATTAAGAAGATTGTTGCCGGATATGCAACTTCTTCATTCATGCCCATAGCATTTACAAATACAGAGGCTATAAATATGGCCAACCCAACCCCTATTAATAATAATGACAAATTTAGGATCAGTACCTTCCAGAAAGGGGCAGCATGTCCGCGTTTTCCTTTGACAAAAATACTTGCATCTGCACCTTTTTCAATTAATGCAAGTCGTTCTTTATTTCTTGTCGAAAAATATAAATAAAAAACTCCAAAGATTGCCCCGAATACTAGTGCAACTATAATTATTTCTCCTCCCATTTTATTTAGTTTTTAATGGATTATACAATTTGTTCATAGCATATGACGAACATTTTTCCTTAATGGTTACAGGTTTAGATATTTTTTTAT
>CP070778.1:487994-499545 GCA_020346245.1 Flavobacteriaceae bacterium
CTACAAAAAATGTAAAGCCCGAATAAATAAAATATAAAAAAATGGCAAATCACAAGTCGGCATTAAAGAGAATCAGAAGAAACGAAGTTGTGCGATTACGGAACAGATATCAGCATAAAACAACAAGAAATGCAATTAAAAAATTAAGGAGTGAAACCGACCAAAAGAAGGCTCAAGCTCTCTTGCCTGCTGTTGTGAGTATGATAGACAAGCTTGCAAAACGCAATATAATTCACGCCAATAAGGCATCTAACTTGAAAAGTAAACTTACAAGGCACATTGCCACGTTATAAGCTTTAACAAAATAACCTTTCAGAGCCCTGACTTAACTGTTGGGGCTTTTTTTATGGTTAGAATAGTGCTAAAAAGATGGAAATGGGGCAGCGATTGATGCTTTCTTTTTTTCTTGGTTTAAGGCAGATAAAAAAAATCCCAATGATAATAAACCATTGGGATTTAGTAATTTAAAAGAACTTTATTACTGACTCATGGTCATCAAAAACTCTTCATTGTTTTTAGTTTGTTTTATACGTTGCTCCATAAATTCCATGGCTTCAACCGGATTCATATCCGCAAGGTACTTACGCATTATCCACATACGCTGAATTGTATTTTCATCCAATAAAAGATCATCTCTTCTTGTAGATGAAGTTACAAGGTCTATCGCAGGGAATATTCTTCTGTTACTAATTCTTCTGTCTAATTGTAATTCCATATTACCGGTACCTTTGAATTCCTCAAAGATAACTTCATCCATTTTGGAGCCGGTTTCTGTAAGGGCAGTAGCAATAATGGATAAAGATCCGCCGTTCTCAATATTTCGCGCTGCTCCAAAAAATCGTTTGGGCTTATGTAGTGCATTCGCGTCAACCCCACCACTAAGAACTTTACCAGAAGCAGGTTGAACAGTATTGTATGCTCTTGCAAGACGTGTGATAGAATCCAATAGGATAACCACATCATGTCCACATTCTACCAGCCTTTTTGCCTTTTCCAATACAATATTTGCGACCCTAACATGTTCTGTGGCTTCCTTGTCAAAAGTGGAAGCAACAACTTCACCGCTCACATTACGCTGCATATCAGTAACTTCCTCCGGGCGTTCATCTATTAAAAGGATAATCTGATAGACCTCTGGGTGATTGGCCGCTATGGCATTTGCTATATCCTTTAAAAGCATTGTTTTTCCTGTTTTTGGCTGGGAAACGATCATTCCTCGTTGTCCTTTTCCTATAGGTGAAAACAAATCAATGATTCTGGTAGATATGGTACTTTGCCGTTCTGCCAAATTAAATTTTTCCTGAGGGAATAAAGGAGTCAGGTGTTCAAAAGAAACCCTGTCTCGCACTACCTGAGGATCCAAGCCATTAATTTTATTCACCTTTATTAAGGGAAAATATTTTTCACCTTCTTTAGGCGGGCGTACATTACCTAAAACCGTATCCCCGGTCTTGAGGCCAAAGAGCCTTATTTGCGATTGGGAAACGTAAATATCATCAGGCGAAGAAAGGTAATTGTAATCTGAAGATCTCAGAAATCCATACCCGTCCTGCATAATGTCAAGAACGCCTTCACTTTCAATAATACTGTCAAACTCGTATTCAGGCTGCTTGTATTTATTTTTCAGGTCCTTATCAAAATTACTGGTCTTGCCATCATGCCCGTTCTTGTGATGCTGAGTCTTTTTACTATGCTGGCCTTTACTATGCTGGGGTTTATTTTTTTGATGCTCTTTATTACCCTGATTTGATGGGCTTTTTTGATGTGAACCTTCTTTTTTTGTTTCATGTTTGGCCACTTTTTCCCCTTGACTGTGAGTTTTAGGAGGCACTTTCTTAAAACCTTCCTTAGGAACGTTTGGCCTGTGCTGTTTTACCGGAGTTTTTTCAATCACTCCCACGGTAGTTGCTTGCACAGCTTTGGGATTACTGGCCTGTAGATCAAGGATTTGATAAACCAAATCCAGTTTTTTTAAGGTCTTGTATTTGGGGACACTTAATTCTTTAGCAATATCCTGAAGCTCAGGCAGCTTTTTTGCTTTTAAATCTGAAATCTCAAACATTGAGTATAAAATAAATTATCGTATATGAAAATTGAAGTATATAGTTTATTGTTGGGTATTACATGGGATTGAGACCCCAATAGGTAAGTGTTATAACCAATAACGTCACAATATTACAAATTATTTTAAACAAATCGTCTGTTATTGCTTAATTAATTTATCTCTGTTCATTTTTGTATGGGCAAAAGGTTAGAGTAAACAGACTGTTTTTAAGACACTTGAGAATAGCTGCTTCCATAATCTTAATTTACTGAAAGTCATTTTTATTTTAAATAGTGTGGAAATGTTTTAAAAGACATGTATTTTTGCACTTCCATTTTTTCATGAATTTATGATTCAACGCATACAAACCGTTTATTTAATATTGGTAGCTCTGCTTACCGGCGCTTTACCCTTTTATTTGAGCATTTGGATCGGGACTGAAGGAAATACGGTTTTTGCAAAAGATATGGGTTGGGTTGCAGCGGTATTTGCAGCTTCTTCCGCCTTGGCAGTAGTAACCATTTTTTTATTTAAGAACCGTAAAAATCAATTTGTTTTTAACAGGTTGAATATAATATTGAATCTTTTTTTACTGGGATTTTTCGTTTACCGATCACTAAACTTATCCGGAGAGACTTCTGTCTCTGAGAAGGGTATTGGGATGCTGATTCCTGTATTTTCTATCGTTTTTTTGGTCCTGGCCAACAGGGCCATAAAGAAGGATGAAGATCTTGTAAAATCTGTTGATCGCTTACGTTAAACCTAACATCTTAGTAGTATTAGTGCGTAACCCTGAAGTAAGTTTTTTTATACTTCAGGGTTTTACGTTTTAAGCAGGGGGTTTTTGGGCGCTCCCTACTTCGCCCTCAAAATTTTCGGGCTCCGCAGGACCGGGCATTCGGTAGTCGCTTTGCATCTAATGTGCAAGAGCTCCAACAATACCTCATTCCCTAGCGCTTTCCTAATTCTATTACCTCCAGGTTCTTTATTTCTTTCCCATCTATATCAAATCTGAGCATAGTCCTTATTTGATGAAATCCGTTCTTGCCGCAAGAGCCTGGATTCATGTGTAGCAGATCTAGTTTTTTATCCCACATCACCTTTAAAATATGGGAATGTCCGGAGATAAAAAGTTTAGGAGGATTCTGTTTAATTTGCTCCCTGATTCTCCTGTCATATCTATTGGGATAGCCACCAATATGGGTCATCCAAACATCTACATCCTCACATTTAAATCGGTCGTCTAATGGAAATTCCTTTCGTATTCCATGATCATCAATATTACCATAAACAGCGCGAACCGGTTTTAATGCACTAAGTGCATCAGTAACATCAAAGGACCCAATATCCCCTGCATGCCATATTTCATCTGCTTGCCTGGCATATTTAAGAATGGTCTCGTCCATATAACCATGGGTATCCGAAAGAAGTAAGATGCGGGTCATATGTATCAGTAATTAATTAAAACGGCATTCAGGTTCCCAATAACAATGTTGTAGGCTCATATAGAATTTGTTTAGATTTGGGCAAATGGGAAGGTCCTTAATTCTAAAGGGTTTCTTCGCTATCTTTACCGCTCACAAAAATAGAATAATAGCTTGAGATATTTTGTCGCTTTTTCTTACTTCGGACAAGCCTATCACGGATGGCAGCGGCAGCCAAACGCCTTAACTGTTCAACAGTTGATGGAGGAATCATTCAGTACATTGCTAAAAACCGATATAAGCCTTGTTGCTGCCGGCAGAACGGACGCGGGGGTGCATGCAAAAAATATGTATGCACATTTTGATTTTTCGAAAAACTTAGATTTAGCAGACCTCACTTATCGGTTAAATGCCTTTTTGCCCGAGGATATTGCTGTTCAAAAGGTTTTTGCGGTTCCTGCAGATGCCCATGCCCGTTTTGATGCATTGGAACGAACGTACGAATATTGGATCGTTCAGAAAAAAAACCCCTTTTATAAGGACAGGGCACATTACATAAAACACCCGCTGGATATTTCTTCAATGAATATAGCAGCTGGCATTTTGTTGGAGTATGAGGACTTTGAATGTTTTTCCAAATCAAATACGGATGTTAAAACCTATTTGTGCAAAATAAAATCTGCGGCCTGGAAAACAAAAGAAGATAAGCTTGTTTTTACAATTACGGCAGACCGCTTTCTAAGAAATATGGTGCGCGCCATTGTGGGAACTCTGCTCGATGTCGGACTTGAAAAAATGACTCCGGAAGATGTTAAGACTATTATAAAAAGCAGGGATCGGGGGACTGCCGGTGCTTCCGTCCCGGCAAAAGGGTTATATTTGACAAAAGTTTCATACCCTTCAACCATTCTGGAATTTAATGGATAAAGACACCGGAAAAGCATTTGATTTTAGACTATTTAAACGAGTATTGGCCTATACCAAACCCTATAGGCTTACATTTTATGGCGTGGCCTTAGCTGCTATTTTAATTTCTGCATTTGCGGTTTTAACTCCGCTGATAGTCGGTGAAATTATAGACGGTGCTGTGAAGCAAGCCGATCCGGAAAAGCTTTTATTTCTTATCCTAACTATGGCTGCCGTACTTTTCGGACAAGTAATCAGCCAGCTTTGTTTTAACTACTATGCCAATTGGCTTGGAGAATCTGTAATTCGGGATATCCGGATTTACCTCTTCAAAAAAATGATTGGTTTTAAAATGAAATATTTCGACAATTCATCTATTGGTCTGCTTGTTACGAGGGCGGTGGCTGATTTACAACGTATAGGTGAAATTTTTAGTCAGGGCTTTTTTGTTATTGTATCCGATCTGCTTAAAATGATTGTCGTTGCTGTGGTTATGTTGATCATAAATTGGAAACTGGCTCTGATTGTGTTCGCTGTTTTACCTATAATTATTTACGCTACCCGCTTGTTTCAGCGTGCTATGAAGAAGGCCTTCATAGATGTAAGGGCTCAGGTTTCCAACCTCAATTCATTTGTCCAGGAGCGTATTACAGGAATGAAAATAGTACAGCTTTTTACAAGAGAAAAAATTGAAAGCGATAAGTTTCGGGAGATTAACAAAAAACATATGAATGCCTGGCTAAAAACAGTTTGGTACAATTCTTTTTTCTTCCCTATCGCCGACATTGTTTCATCTATTACAGTAGGACTAATTGTCTGGTACGGGGGTCTTCAAAATGTTACCAATATTGAATTAGATGAATACGGGATAATTTTTGCCTTTATCCTTTTATCAAGCATGCTATTTCAACCTCTCAGACAGATAGCTGACAAATTCAATACCCTTCAAATGGGAATGGTAGCAGCAAACAGGGTCTTTAAAATTCTGGATACGGATAGCAATATAGAAGACTTAGGGACTGTTGAGAAGGATCAGGTACTGGGAAATATTAAATTTTCAAATGTTCACTTCGGCTACCTAGAAGATGAGGAAATATTGCATGGTATCTCTTTTGATGTAAAAGTAGGTCAGACCGTAGCAATTGTCGGTGCTACAGGAGCTGGTAAATCAACCATTATAAATCTCTTGAATCGTTTTTATGAAATTAATTCCGGGGAAATATTGGTAGATGATGTAAATATTACCAATTACAAGCTGGCATCTCTTCGAAGGAATATTGCAGTTGTACTGCAGGACGTCTTTCTGTTTGCAGACACCATAGCCAAGAATATCTCCCTGGGAGACGAAGCAGTGTCATTAGAAAGTATTGAGGAGGCAGCCAAACAAATAGGGGTACATGAATTTATCAGCAGCTTGCCTGGTGGCTATCAGTATAATGTAAAAGAGAGGGGAACTATGCTTTCCAGTGGTCAGCGGCAATTAATCGCCTTTTTGCGTGCTTATGTGAGCAATCCGAGTATTTTGGTCCTGGATGAAGCCACTTCTTCGGTAGACACCTATTCTGAGCAGCTGATCCAAAAAGCGACGGATAAGATTACTTCGGGAAGAACTTCAATAATTATTGCCCACCGGCTGGCTACTGTGAAAAAAGCAGATAAGATCCTGGTTATGGATGCTGGTAGAATTCTTGAGAGCGGCACTCACGAGCAGTTACTTAAAAGAGGAGGGTATTACAACAAGCTTTATGAAGCTCAGTTTTTGGCAGAAGAGGTCGCTTAGTTACTTTTTCACAGGTTGAATATCCTCAATGGTTATTGTTCCGGTTGCAAAAAGTATTACATAAAAAGCTATTACTATCCCTAAATAACCAAGGGAAGCCAAAATCAGAAAAAGACACATTCTAAGAACAAATTTCCCCGCTTTAAATTTATGTATCCTTTGCATTACATATATTGAGTATGCTATCATCGCCGGGAGCATAACAGTAGATAGCTCCATATAATTATTGGGAGCAAAAATTATCATAATAAGGCTTATAGGGAAAGAAAAAATACTCCAATGTGCTAAAGTATAGATGTAAACGATAAGGTATTCCGAGAATACATAGCCTTTCCTATTAAAAGTTAACCAGCCCGCAATCCCAAAGATTGGAATAAATAAAACAAACACTAAAGCCGAAAAGTCCATAATGATGGGCATAATCTTTCGATATAATTCAGGATTTACTCCTTGATTGAAGACATCAAGGTCCAAATTAACATCAAAAACTTTTTGCATTAAATAAATTGTCAGACCTGAAAGTGTTAGTGCAATTCCAAAATAACTTATAGGATTCAGGTACTTTCTTCGAATACCCGAAATATAGCCATCAATTACCTCCGCCGGTTTTGTAAATAAATGAATAAAGGTTCTGAAAAAAGTATTGTCAAGGTCAAAAAAATCCTCAATAACCTCATGCCAGAGGTTTTTAAATGTTAGCCTGTATCGTATTACTTTGGCACCGCAGTTTGGACAGAAATTAAAATCTGTTGGTATAACCATGCTGCAATTCTTACATTCCATGACTAGATTAAGTCGGATTTAATCTTATTGGCCAGATCGGATAAATCTTTGTATGAAACAAATTCTCCATTGTTTATATAAGAGATCAATCCGGTTTCCTCACTTAGAACCAGGGCAACGGCATCTGTTCGCTCCGTAATTCCAATAGCGGCCCTGTGCCTCAACCCAAACCGCAAAGGAATATTACGCTCAGTAGATAATGGTAATATGACCCTTGTAGCTGTAATTTGATTATTTTCAATAATGGCTGCTCCATCATGTAATGGACTATTTTTATAAAAAATGCTTTCAATGATAGGCTGGTTGACTTCCACATTCATGGCGTCCCCTGAAGATTTTACAAAATCCAGAGAATTACTTCGCTTTATGACTAAAATGGCTCCCGTCCTGCTTCTGCTCATTTTATCACAGGCTTTAAGAACGGCGTCAATATCCAGTTTTGAAGCAACACCTTCTTGTTTTAAAAATTTAAATTTTTTAACAAAATCCCGGTTTCTGGCAAAATTGGTTGAACCTATCATTAGCAGGAATTTTCGAATTTCCTGTTGAAAAACAACAATTAATGCAATTAAACCCACAGACATGAATCCGCCAACCACACTGCTTATCATTTTCATATCCAGCAATTGGGTTAATTTCCAAAAACCCCAAACAATGACAATACCAATAAAGATATTAATGGCAACCGTACCCCGAACCAGTTTGTAGATGTAATAAAGAAGTATAGCCACAAGGAGGATGTCTATAATGTCGGTGATTTTAAAATCCAGAAAGTTAAAAAAGTCCAATCCTTGTAGTTTTTGTAAAATTAGAAAAAATAGATAAACAAAAAATTAATCTTCAGTTTGCCTTAACGCTTCCAATAATTCAATGCATTCCACTGCTTCTTTAACGTCATGAACCCGCAAAATATTGGCGCCTTTGGTCAAAGCATAGGTATTTAATACAGTAGTTCCATTTAATGCCTCACTCGCCCTGTTGCCCAATGTTTTATAAATCATAGACTTTCTGCTTAAACCAACGAGTAGCGGTAGGCCAAAAGTTTTAAAGAGATGCAGATGTTGTAATAGAGAAAAATTTTGAAATGTATTCTTGGAAAACCCAAAACCCGGATCCAGGATTATGTCGTTGATGCCAAAAGATTTGGCGAGAGCTACTTTTTCGGACAAATAATATAAGACATCTTGCAAAAGCTTGTTGTAAGTTGCCTTTTGCGCCATATTTTGTGGATTTCCCTTCATATGCATCATTATATAGGGTACCTTAAATTCTGATATGGTTGCCATCATCTTGGAATCCAAATTTCCTGCTGAAATATCATTGATTATTGCAGCGCCGTTTTCAAGACAACTTCGGGCTACCTTACTTCTAAAGGTATCTATGGACAAATAGATGTCTGGAAAATTATTGAGCAAGAGATCCACAACAGGCAAAATTCTTCTCAATTCTTCTTCTTCAGCAATGTCTGAAGCATTCGGCCTGGAACTATAAGCACCCAAATCTATAAAAGCAGCTCCTTCATTCAGCATTTTTTCTGTTTGCTTTAAAATAGAAGCCTCATCCTTGTACCTGCCTCCGTCATAAAAGGAATCTGGAGTAAGATTTAAAACCCCCATCACTTTAGGCTTTGTAAAATCAATCAGGGTACCTTTACAATTTATGGTCATAGGATTTTTTTAAACTATTTGGATCGCAAATTATTTTGAAGACCAAGATTAAACTCCGAACTTTGAGATTTCCATTACTTTGGGTGAAATTTACGCAAATTAGAACAATCTACATGCAGCATACCTCCGAACAATACGATGCCGTTATAACTTCCTGCAGGGACTTATTTTCAAAGAAAATGAAAGATTACGGAAGTGCCTGGCGAATATTGAGACTCCCTTCCTTAACAGATCAAATTTATATTAAGGCGCAGCGCATAAGAAGTTTGCAGGAAAATGAGGTCCGAAAAATAGATGAAGGGGAGAAATCGGAATTTATTGGAATTATAAACTATGCCATTATGGCCCTCATTCAATTGGAAAAAGGAATTGCCCAGGAACCCGATCTGTCATCTCAGGAGGCTATAGCGTTGTATGATAAGCACATTGGTATTACAAAATCGCTAATGGAAATGAAGAATCATGACTATGGGGAGGCCTGGCGAGATATGCGCATTAGTTCTTTAACGGATTTGATAATTCAAAAATTATTGAGAGTAAAACAGATAGAAGATAATAAAGGTAAAACTTTGGTGAGTGAAGGAATTGAAGCCAACTATCAGGATATAATAAATTATTCTGTTTTTGCGCTGATTCACATGAACGAATCTGATGATTAAAAAATTCTATAAAATTGCATGAAACACTTAGTAGGCTTTTCCAGAGTATTTGTTGGGGTTTTATTTATTATCAGTGGTTTAATAAAGCTAAACGACCCGGTTGGCTTTTCATTTAAACTGGAGGAATATTTTAGTCAGGGAGTCCTGGATTTACCCTTTTTAATGCCCTATGCATTAGCCATATCAATTTTTGTAGTGATTTTTGAAGTAGTACTGGGAGTGTTTCTGCTTTTAGGGTATCAAAAGAATTTTACAATTTGGAGCCTTTTGCTCATGATCTTGTTTTTTACTTTTCTAACCTTTTATTCGGCTTACTTCAATAAGGTCACAGACTGTGGCTGTTTTGGAGATGCAATAAAACTGACACCCTGGGAATCCTTTACAAAAGATGTTGTTCTTTTGGTACTTATTCTGAATTTATATTTTGGGAGTAGGTATATCAAGACTCTTTTTAATCCACGCATCAGACAAATTATAGCTATAGGAGCCGTGGTTATTTGTGTTCTATATGGGAATTACGTTTTAAATCACTTACCAGTAATAGATTTCAGGCCTTATAAGATTGGCGCCAACATAGAGGAAGGGATGCAGGTACCAGAAGACGCTCCAAAAGCCGTGTTTGAATACGCCTGGAAATTTGATGTAAATGGAGAAGAAAAAGTACTGGTAACTAATGGGGATTATCCAGATATAGCAGGAGATTTTATTGGGGTGGAAACAAAGGAAATACAGAAGGGGTACGAACCACCAATACACGATTTTACCATAGAACTGCAAGGTGAGGATTTTACTTCTATATTAATGCAGGAGGAAAAATTATTAATTGTAGTGGCTTATGATTTGGCTAAAAGTGATTATGAAGCATTTAAAGAAGTAAAAGAAATTACTGATAAAGCCGGAATAAAGGGATATAAAATTATCGGAATGTCTGCATCAAATGAGGAATGGACGGGTAATCTTATTAAAGAGTACAAGTTGGGGTTTGAATTTTATTTTACGGATGAGACTACCTTAAAAACTATAGTTAGGTCTAACCCTGGAATATTAACCCTTGAAAAAGGTACAATAACTCAAAAAGTGCACTATAAAGATATAGCGGATTTGAAGATTAATTAGATTTACCCGGTAATCAAATAAGACTAACTTTCGAAAATAATTAGAAGTTAACAACATATATTTTAAACAAAAAAGAACTAGAGATGAGAAGTAAAATAGTTGCAGGAAACTGGAAAATGAATAAGAACCTAAGTGAAACAAAAGGTTTATTGGGCGAGATATCAGATAAATTACCGGATACTGAAGCAGAGGTTATAGTAGCACCTACATTTGTAAATCTTGCAGAATCAGCCCACATTCTTGAATCATCTAAGATTAAAGTTGCAGCTCAAAATATGCACTATGCCAAAAACGGAGCTTTTACTGGTGAAATTTCGGCTGATATGCTTCTTAATATCAATGTAGATACTGTTATTATAGGACATTCGGAACGAAGGGCTTACTTTGGTGAAACAGATGAACTTTTAGCCAAAAAAGTGAAGGCTGCCCTGGAAAACAAAATACGTGTAATATTTTGCTTTGGCGAGGAATTGGAGGAGCGAAAATCTGGCAATCATTTTAATGTGGTAGAATCCCAGCTAAAAAACGGCCTTTTTGAATTACCCGCTGATGCATGGGAGCAGATTATTCTTGCCTACGAACCGGTTTGGGCCATTGGTACGGGAGAGACTGCTTCCCCGGAACAAGCCCAGGAAATGCACGCCTTTATACGAAAGACCATTACAGAAGCTTATGACGCTTCTATAGCCAATGAAGTATCCATTTTATATGGAGGTAGCGTAAAACCATCGAATGCCGGGGAGATTTTCTCAAAACCCGATGTAGACGGTGGGCTCATAGGAGGTGCAGCTTTAGTGGCTGATGACTTCATTGCCATTGTAAAGGCCATCTGAACATTAATGCAAGAGCTCTTTCTTGAATATCGGTTTTCTGTAAATCCCTTACAGCCGGGTACGGATATCTTAATAGCTGAACTTAGCGAACTTGGTTTCGACAGTTTCGTGGAAACACAGAAGGGATTACTTGCGTATGTTAATAAGGAAAACTGGAACCCCTTAGCATTGCAAAATGTCCAAATACTTTCCAATGAAAATTGTAGTATTAATTATGAAGTATCGGAAATAGAACAGGAAAACTGGAATGAACAGTGGGAAAGCAATTTTGAGCCTATCAATGTAGACAACCAATGTGTGGTAAGAGCTCCATTCCATGATAAGCCTGATGTAGAATTT
>CP070778.1:499645-510915 GCA_020346245.1 Flavobacteriaceae bacterium
TTACCACTAAAATCTTCTTCAATCTTAGTTTTGCTTCTCAACTCCTGCGTTGGCTCGTGGCCATCCAACCAAATGTATTCCAATTTTGTCTTACTCATAATCTTCAATGTTAATTTTTCAATTTTGCGATCTCCAAAAATAAATTATTTTAATTATATCTATTAAAAAATAGGGGGTATTTATTAAAAATTTCGACATATTTATCAACACCCCTGATTTTTAAAGGGTATTTTGCAATATTTGCATAATTAAGCGGTTTTTCTATGAAATACTTAATATTGTTTTAACTAAAATCTTAAAATTCAATTAATGTCTACAAGAAGATTAAATGCAATTACCGAAAGCCTGCAGCGCCAACAGCATTCAGTAGTAGAAACAGGGCGCAGATCAGAATTATTTGGCACTCATGTTTTCAATGAAGACAGGATGCTGCAATATCTTACAAAGGATGCGCATAAAAGTGTTAATGAAGCAATATTTGCGGGAACCAAAATTGATAGAAAAATAGCAGATCAAGTAGCTGAGGCCATGAAGGCATGGGCAATCTCTATGGGTGCTACGCACTATACACACTGGTTTCAACCTCTGACGGGATCAACTGCAGAAAAACATGACGCCTTTTTTGACCTACGACCTGACGGTAGGGCGGTTGAAAAGTTTGGTGGTGACCAACTTGTACAGCAAGAACCGGATGCGTCAAGTTTCCCAAGTGGAGGGATAAGAAATACCTTTGAGGCAAGGGGCTATACTGCTTGGGACCCTACTTCCCCGGCATTTATTTACGGTACAACACTCTGTATTCCCACAATTTTTGTTTCCTATACAGGGGAAGCGCTAGATAATAAAGCCCCTCTCTTAAGAGCTTTGCATGCTGTGGATATTGCCGCTACGGCTGTGGCCAAATATTTTGATAAAAATGTTTCCAAAGTCCATGCTACCCTGGGGTGGGAGCAAGAGTTCTTTTTGGTTGATAAAGCATTGGCGAATTCTCGCCCTGATATAGTTCTTACCGGACGGACTCTTATTGGACATCTTGCAGCCAAGGGACAACAGTTGAGTGATCACTATTTTGGAGTAATTCCAACCAGGGCAATAAACTTTATGCGGGAACTGGAAAAAGAATGCGTTCAGCTAGGAATCCCATTAAAAACCAGACACAATGAAGTAGCACCCAATCAATTTGAATTGGCTCCTGTTTTTGAAGAAGCAAACCTCTCAGTTGATCATAACTTGCTTCTCATGGATATTATGGAAAAGGTCGCAGACAGGCATAATTTTAAAGTTCTTTTCCATGAAAAGCCATTCTCAGGAATTAACGGATCAGGGAAACACAATAATTGGTCGCTGGCAACAGATACCGGGGTCAATCTTCTAAGTCCGGGATCTACACCAATGAAAAACCTCCAGTTTCTGACATTTTTCATCAATACTATTAAAGCTGTGGATACCTATGAGGAGCTTTTGAGATCTTCAATTGCTTCCGCCAGTAACGATCATAGATTAGGTGCTAATGAAGCTCCACCAGCCATTTTTTCAATTTTTATAGGTTCTCAATTAAGTAGCGTTTTGGATGAATTGGAAGGAGTTTCCCAAGGAAAACTCTCACCTGAAGAGAAAACAGAGTTAAAACTTAATGTTGTAGGGAAGATCCCCGAAATTTTATTGGATAATACAGATAGAAATCGAACCTCACCCTTTGCCTTTACAGGTAATAAATTTGAGATGCGTGGAGTTGGTTCAAAAACCAATTCTGCTAAACCTATGATGATTCTTAATACTATTGTTGCTCATCAATTATTGGAATTTAAAAAGGAAGTAGATGTTTTAATTGATAAAAAGAAATTAAAAAAAGATGAGGCAGTTTTTAATGTTTTAAGGGAATATATTAAGTCATCCAAAAGAATTCGTTTTGATGGGGATGGCTATAGTGATGAATGGGAAAAAGAAGCCAAAAGAAGGAAGTTAAGTAATAATAAGAATACCCCCTCGGCAGTCCGTGTACTTAAATCCAAAGAGAGTTTGGAGCTTTTTAAAGGATTGGACGTAATGAATACTACTGAAGTAGAAGCAAGGCATGAGGTTGAACTGGAGACCTATATTTTACAAACCCAAATTGAAGGCAGAGTTTTTAATGATTTGGTATATAGCTACATCATTCCTTCGGCAATCGAGTACCAAAATAAAATTATTAAGAATGTTCTGGGCCTAAAAGAGATTTATGGAGCAGCTCATAAAAAATTGTCTGAGGGCCATCTAACTCTAATTGAACAGATTGGGGAGCATATGGTAGAAATAAAAAAGAATACTGATGATATGACCAATGCAAGAAAGGTTGCCAATAATTTAAAGGATCTCAATAAGAAAGCTTTCGCTTACTGTGATAACGTTAGGCCCTATTTTGATAAAATAAGATATCATTGCGATAAGTTGGAACAACTTATTGATGATCAGTCCTGGCCATTGACTAAATACAGGGAACTATTGTATATTAAATAAGCAAATAATTAAAAGCTCACATTATGTGGGCTTTTTTTATGGTTTATCCTATTTTTGCGGAAACAAAACCCATGGATTCGTCTACCAGTAAACGTTATGACCAAAGAGGAGTTTCCGCTTCAAAGGAAGACGTTCATAATGCCATCAAAAATATTGACAAAGGCCTTTTTCCAAATGCCTTTTGCAAGATTGTAGAGGATTACCTAACCAGGGATGAAGAATACTGTTTGGTAATGCATGCAGATGGTGCAGGCACTAAATCTTCGCTTGCCTATATGTATTGGAAAGAAACAGGAGATTTGTCTGTTTGGAAAGGTATTGCCCAGGATGCATTGATCATGAATCTGGATGATCTTTTATGTGTTGGTGTTACAGATAATATACTGCTGTCTTCGACTATAGGGAGAAATAAAAACCTGATACCCGGTGAGGTCATTTCAGCTATCATAAATGGCACTCAGGAATTAATAGAAGATTTGGCAAATCATGGGATCACTATTTATTCAACAGGCGGTGAAACTGCCGACGTAGGCGATCTGGTACGCACAATAATAGTTGATTCTACCGTCACCGCAAGGGTGAAAAGGGCTAATGTTATAGATAATGCTAATATTTCTCCGGGAGATGTAATTGTTGGGTTGGCCTCCTTCGGGCAGGCTACCTATGAGTCTGAATATAATGGCGGGATGGGAAGCAATGGACTAACTTCTGCAAGGCATGATGTTTTTTCAAAATATTTGAGCACGAAATACCCGGAGAGCTATGACTCCAATGTGCCCGAGGAATTGGTATATTCAGGCAATGTGAAACTTACGGATGCTGTTCCGGATTCACCTTTGGATGCCGGTAAACTTGTGTTGTCTCCTACCAGAACTTATGCACCGATTATTAAGAAAATTCTTCAAAAATACGATGCCAAAGACATTCATGGCATGGTGCATTGTAGTGGTGGGGCTCAGACTAAGATTCTTCACTTTATTGAAGGCCTCCATATTGTTAAAAATAATATGTTTCCGTTACCGCCATTATTTAAATTAATTCAGGAACAATCCGGGACAGATTGGAAAGAAATGTATCAGGTTTTTAATTGTGGTCATCGTATGGAACTTTATGTAAATGAAAGCATTGTGAAAGACCTAATAGCAATATCCCGGGAGTTTAATGTAGATGCCCGGATTGTGGGCCATGTAGAACCAAATACCACAAAAAAACTGACAATAAAGAGCGAATACGGCACGTTTATTTATTAAGGTATACGAATCGCTCTATTACTGCGTTCTTTTTATAATAGTTTTTAGCCCGAATTCCGGGTGGTAATTTTAGTTACAGCTAACGAAATAAATGTTATGGAGAGAAAGGATTTTTTACGAAGCCTGGGAGCAGGTGCCGCCTTTGCGCTAACCTTCCCTTGTATTAACGGCTGTTCAAGTGATGATGGAGATTCGGATATGATACCAGTACCTACTGGAGTTGACTTCACCATAGACCTTAATTCACAGGAAGGTGCAGGATTGCAGAATAATGGCGATTTTATTTTAAAGAATGATGTAGTCGTGGTTAAGAATCTTGAAGGCAATTTTATAGCCGCAAGTCAGATATGCAGCCACCAGCAAACAGATCAGGTAAGGTTTTTTGAAGATAATGGAGGAATTTTTCGTTGTTCTACGCATGGGTCCGTATTTGATCAGAACGGGACCCCATTAAACACAATTACGAACAACCCACTAAAGATTTTTAACACAGAACTAAACGGTAATATACTTCGTGTTTTTGATTAATTATCGATTAGTCATATATTGATATTTACATGAAAAGTTTGGCCCTGAACCTTTTCGTTTTTACTTGTGCATTATGTTCTATTAAAAAGCACTCTAAAACCACACGACCAATATTTTCACAACTAAAAAAAGTACAGTAAGTGAAAGGTTTGGTGGTGCTATTTTTTGGTATTCTTGCCATGACCTCTGTTTGTGGTCATGCCCAAAAATATGTCACTGTAAAGAGATCATTGAAATTAATGGGCAGTTCCTTTGAGCTAACTGTAGTAGTTCATAATGAGGATATTGGTTATATCAATCTGCAAGAGGCTATTGCAGAAATAAAACGTATTGAAAGCCTGATTTCATCCTGGGATCCGGATTCAGAAACTTCAGAAATTAATCGAAATGCCGGTGTTAAGCCCGTTAAAGTAAGTCCGGAGCTTTACAAATTGATAGAGCGTTCTATTCAGATTTCTGAAATTACAAACGGAGCTTTCGATATTACAGTAGCTGCCATGGAAGAGGTCTGGAAATTTGATGGATCTATGACTACCTTTCCAACACCGGAGCAGATCAGTAGCGCAGTTTCCAAAGTTGGTTATAAAAAAATAGCTCTTAACAAAGCAGAAAATACGGTGTTTCTAAAGGAAAAGGGTATGAAGATTGGATTTGGGGCAATTGGCAAGGGCTATGCCGCAGATAAGGTTAAAGAACTATTAGTGTCCAAACAGGTTCCTGCTGGCATGATCAACGCCTCCGGCGATATTACAACCTGGGGTACAAAGGCCACCGGAGAGAAATGGTTGATAGGCGTGGACCACCCAAGGAGAAATAGTAAAATATTTACCTGGCTGCCATTAATAGAATCTTCGGTATCAATTACGGGTAATCAGGGCAGATATGTATCTTTTAATGGAAAGAAATATGCGCATTATATCGATCCAAAATCGGGATATCCAAATACCGGTATTAGCAAGGTAACTGTACTGGCTAAAAGGGCTGAGCTATGCGATGCCCTGGCAACTGCCGTTTATATTTTAGGGAAGGAAAAGGGGATTTCTTTGATAAATCAGCTTGGTGATACCGAAGTAATAATTGTAGACAGGTTTAATCAGATGTTTAACAGCAATGGAATAATTCTGGATACCATAGAATAATCATTCTTGTTTACATTTTACAAAAACTCTTTTATCATTACTGGTGATGAGGTTAATATACCTTTAAAAATTTGTAAATTCGCATTCCTAAGAGATGATTGAATGTTAGATAAACTAAATATTGTAAAGCAGCGATTCGATGAGGTGTCAGACCTTATTATTCAACCTGATGTTATTGCAGATCAAAAGCGCTACATTAAGTTAAATAAAGAATATAAGGATTTACGTGTACTTATTGAAAAAAGAGACTATTATATTGAGCTGACGAATAATATAAATGAAGCGGAAGAAATCATTGCTGACGGCAGTGATTCAGAGATGGTTGAGATGGCAAAAATGCAACTGGAAGAGGCCAGGGAGGCTTTACCTGCACTGGAGGAGGAGATAAAGCTATTGTTAATTCCAAAAGATCCTGAGGATGAGAAAGACGTGGTGATGGAAATACGTGCAGGGACAGGTGGAGATGAGGCAAGTATTTTTGCAGGAGATCTTTACCGAATGTATTCCAAGTATTGCGAATCCAAAGGTTGGAAAACAAATATCATAGATTTGAGCGAAGGTACCAGTGGAGGCTTTAAAGAAATTCAATTTGAAGTAAGCGGAGAAGACGTATACGGGACATTGAAGTTTGAAGCAGGTGTCCATCGCGTACAACGGGTGCCTCAGACCGAAACGCAAGGCCGGGTTCACACCAGTGCAGCAACTGTAATGGTTTTGCCGGAGGCAGAAGATTTTGATGTACATATTGATCCCAAGGATGTACGGATTGACTATTTTTGTTCCTCAGGCCCCGGGGGTCAATCTGTGAATACAACATACTCTGCAGTGCGCTTGACCCATATTCCTACAGGATTAGTAGCGCAGTGCCAGGATGAAAAATCACAGCACAAGAACAAGGATAAGGCCTTTAAGGTTTTGCGTTCCCGACTTTACGATATGGAATTGGCAAAAAAACAGGAAGAGGATGCGGCAAAAAGAAATTCTCAGGTCAGTAGCGGAGATCGCTCTGCTAAGATTCGTACATATAATTATCCGCAGGGCAGGGTTACTGATCATAGGATAGGTCTTACACTCTACGATTTACAAAATATAATCAATGGTGATATTCAAAAGATCATTGATGAGTTGATGTTGGTTGATAATACCGAAAAACTAAAAGAGGCTTCGGAGATTTTTTAGAAATCAGGATGAAAATTGAACACTTAGTTGAGCAGATCCATAAAAAACAATCCTTTCTCTGTATAGGTCTGGATACCGACCTGGAAAGAATTCCTGCTCATCTCCTTAAGGAGGAATCGCCCATTTTTTCATTTAATAAGGCAATTATTGATGCCACCCATCATCTGTGTGTAGCATATAAACCAAATATAGCCTTTTATGAGGCTTATGGTTCAGTCGGTTGGGAAGCCCTGCGGAAAACGGTTGAATACCTTAATGAGAATTACCCGGAACTTTTCACTATTGCTGATGCAAAACGAGGAGACATTGGAAACACCTCGCGCAGATATGCCAAGGCATTTTTTGAGGATTTGGATTTTGACTCTATTACTGTCGCACCCTATATGGGAAGAGATTCAGTAGAACCTTTTTTGTCTTTCGAGAATAAACATACCATACTCCTGGCCTTGACTTCTAATGAAGGTGCTTTTGACTTTCAAACAAAATTAGTTGGGGAAAAGACATTATATGAGCAAGTCCTGCAGACCTCGAAATCGTACAAAAATTCTCAAAATCTAATGTACGTTGTTGGTGCTACCAAGGCGAGTTATTTGGTAGATATACGAAAAATAATCCCAGATAGTTTTCTTTTGGTACCGGGGGTAGGAGCACAGGGTGGTAGCATTGAAGAAGTTTGTAAATACGGAATGAATAAAGACGTTGGGATATTGGTGAATTCTTCTCGGGGCATTATCTATGCTTCATCCGGCAAAAATTTTGCAACTATTGCTGCGAATAAAGCCTCTGAATTACGAGATAAAATGGCGCTGGAACTCCAAAAAACGTCTTAGTTACTTTACAAAATCTTCCAACACTTTCTTAAGCTTGCGTGCCTTTAATTCGAAAAACGCTGCAAGTTTATCGTCCGAAGTCTTAAAGTAGGATGCCTTATTTAAAAAGTTCTGATATTGGTATTCCATTTGGGCCAAAGCCTTATGTCCACTCGTTATTGGAGTAATCGCTCCAACTTTACAATATTGATTGTCCATAGTCACATTCTTTGTTCTTACAAATATACGGCTTAAATGAAGGTTTGGATGTGGGAATTGCATGTATTCACCTAAAAATCAGGCAATATGTCTAATTTTTAACTAAATTGATAAATAGATGCCTCAGAAATGCCGGAAAATTTAAAATTCCTGAAGTTTGAAGATTCCTTAAAGATCCATTGAAAACTGGGTTCAAAACAGATAATAATTAGCATATTTATAACTATCCTAATATACTTAAGCATGAAATATTATATAATAATGTTCTTTTTCCTGGCAACAGGGATTGGTCTACTGGCACAATCTCCAAATTGCAATTGCTGTTCTGAGAATCATGACGATTTCGATTTTTGGGAAGGCAATTGGGAAGTGACCAATATAGATGGAACGGATGCAGGCAACAATACCATAGTAAAAATTCAGGACGGCTGCATCCTCATGGAAAATTGGGTTAGTACTAATGGTCAATACACTGGTACCAGCTTTAATTTTTATAATAATAAAGCGAACCAATGGGAACAGCTTTGGATAGATAATACAGGAAGTCATTTAAAGCTAACCGGGAATAGATTTGAAAATAAAATGATAATGAAATCTTTGCCTTTTGAACATAAAGATGGCAAGAAATATGTCAATAAAATTACATGGACTCTGAACAAGGATGGAACTGTAAGACAGCTCTGGGAAATACTGCATAATGGTACCGTCGCCAATGTAGCTTTTGATGGTCTGTACCGGAAAGTTGAATGATATAATCTAAAAAGATTTAGGTATAAAAAAACCGGTGCTCCCACCGGTTTTAAACTAACTAACTCAAAAAATACTAACTCAAATAATTCGTTTAAAGATAGCTGCCTTATAAATTAGCAGAACTACAAGATATGAACATTGTAGTGACTTACCTTCAAATTTTTAACGTTAAAATTTTCTGTTTATTGCAAGGATTTTAAGATTTTTTTGACAAATCCTTTGAATTGTACACTATTTATTGCACAACACGGTCAGGAATAAAAAATTCCATTGATACTTAATATTAACCGAACTATTTTTAATAGTGATCGGAAATTAATTTTTCGGTTTCTTTCTTATTTTTAAATACGTCAAAAGTCTTCCCCTGAGTACGTAATGCTCCAAGTGTGTTTGCATATTGTGCAGCTTTTATGGGGTCCTTGTACAGGGAAAACCCATAGGCTAGTCCACCGGCAAAAGAATCCCCACATCCTGTGGTGTCTATAACATCTTTCATAAAGACAGATTTTATAAATTTTTTGACCGTAGCATTATCTACCTTGTAATAGACAACACAACCTCTGGAATCTAACGTAACATAAAAATAAGATACCCCATTGGAGAGGACGTGTTCAGCCATTGCATCGATATGATCCGTCTTATCTTCTTCATAACTCGTCATTTCTTCATATTCGTATTCGTTTTTAAACCAACAAGCCTGGGATTCTTCGAGATTCATTTTAAGAACGTCAATATAAGGAAGCCATTCATCCATATCAACCCAGAATTTTCGATATCGATCTCCGGTCATGCTCATTGTCGTAGTTGGTCCATGAGCATCAAAAATTATTAAACCTTTTTTATGTTCCTTAATATGCCTGAGCGTGCTAAGTGAAACTTCAAAGTCTGTAATAGGAACAAAAACATAGGCATCAATATCATCTGATTCAGGAATGTCTTCCGGCAAAATAGGTTTCATGCAAGCCGTTTGCTTTTCCAATCGATTATTTTGATCTATAAACCTTAGTTCTATTATCGTTCCTCTGTCGTCCTTATTGCCTATAAGAGTAGTTTCAATATTTGAATAGGGCTCAAACACTTCCAGGATGGGTTTATAGTCTTTTTGATGTACGTGCGATATTGGTATTACCCTGCCATCATCCCCCAATAGTTTGGATAAAGCGATTACCGGATGCGTCACACAACCGTATTTTTGTATTACCTCTTCCTGATGAGTGTAAATGGTATCTCTGGGAATAGGCCCTAAAACTGCAATTTTAATCATAAGAGCATGCCTTTGCATATTAATATGCTGTTAATATACTAAATAATTAGCGGTGTAAAAAGGCCTTATTTCAGACGAATTTATGAGAAGATTACAGTTTTATTATTATAAACCATGGTTTTTCTTTCTACATGAAGTTGTACCGCCCTCGATAGCACTATTTTTTCCAGATCACGTCCTTTGGCTATAAAATCTTTTACTCTGTGCGAGTGAGATACCATTGTGACATCTTGTTCAATTATTGGGCCGGCATCCAGGTCTTCCGTTACATAGTGGCTTGTTGCTCCAATAATTTTTACCCCACGCGCAAATGCAGCATGATAAGGTTTGGCTCCGGCAAAGGCCGGAAGAAAAGAATGATGAATGTTGATGATTTTATTGGGAAAATGATCTATAATTTTACTGCTTAATATCTGCATATATCTTGCCAATACTATAAAATCAACATTATGAAGTTTTAAAAGTTCTAATTGTCGCTTCTCTGCCTCTTCTTTGGTTTCTTTAGATACAGGTATAAAGTAGTAGGGAATTTCAAATTGTTCGGCGATATGTCTGGCATCGTCATGATTACTTAAGATGAAAGGGATTTCCAATGCCAATTCACCAGATTTATAACGACTCAGGAGGTCATACAAACAATGATTGTATTTGGATACAAAAATTGCCATTCGCGGTTTTAAGTTTCCGGGATGAATACTCCATTTCATTTCATATGGGATAGCCAATGTTGATTCGAACTCTTCTATGAATTGGGAAAATTCAAATGTATCATCCGTAAATTCACTTTCCAGGCGCATAAAGAAAACATTGAGCTCTTCATCAACATGCTGGTCCAGATAAACGATGTTACCTCCTTTATTATGAATAAACCCCGTTATTGCGCTTATTATTCCGGATTGATCCGGACAGTGAATAAGAATTGTGTTTCTCAAAATGATGTATTTTAGCCCGTAAAATTATAATATTACGAACCAAGGCATATAAAACCTGATAATTTTTATAAAATTCTGATTATAAGATGATTTTTTTTGCATTTTCCTTAAATTGCTAACCCTAAATAGTCTAAAAATTATCAATGAAACAAGAAATCGCCTATAAGCCAAAGAATAAGATAAGAGTGGTTACTGCGGCTTCTCTGTTTGATGGTCATGATGCGGCAATCAATATTATGCGACGCATTATTCAATCTACCGGTGTAGAGGTAATTCATTTAGGCCATGACAGAAGTGTTGATGAGGTTGTGAATTGTGCAATTCAGGAAGATGTGAATGCCATTGCCATGACTTCTTATCAAGGAGGTCATAATGAATATTTTAGATATATGTATGACCTTTTAAAAGAACGAGGTGCCGGTCATATCAAAATATTTGGTGGTGGGGGAGGTGTAATTCTGCCCGAGGAAATTGAATCCCTCATGAAATATGGAATTACAAGGATATATTCGCCAGACGATGGAAGAACTATGGGATTACAAGGAATGATAAACGATCTTGTAAAGCAAAGTGATACTCCGGTCCCACCTTTAAAATTGGATAAGGGAACTACCCTGATCAAGGCATTAAAGAGCAAACAGTCAGGAACCATAGCACGGTTGATAAGTCTGGCGGAAAACAGGCCTTCTGAATTTGAAGAACTC
>CP070778.1:511015-521986 GCA_020346245.1 Flavobacteriaceae bacterium
CTGCCTGCCCCCCACTACTGGCCATTTGATGGAATGCTATAATCATTCCAATAACCGTTCCTAAAAATCCAATCATGGGTCCTGCACCAGCAATTGTAGCAAGGACATTTACATTTTTCTCTAATTTATAAACCTCCAGGGTTCCTGCATTCTCGATAGCTGTATTAATATCATCGAGCGGTTTACCTATTCTTGATATCCCTTTTTCTGTTAACCTCGCCACCGGTGAATCTGTTTGGGCACATAATATTTTGGCCGATTCCAGCTTGCCGGTCATAACATGATCACGTATTTGATTCATGAAATTCTTATCTATTTGCGACGCGGCTTTTATGGCCAGCAGACGTTCAAAATAAATATATAATCCAACCGCCAGCATTACAAAAAGAACAGATATAATAACTATACTACCTGTGCCCCCATTAAAGATAAGATCTATTACTGAAAGTGTTTTTTCTTCTGAAACAATTTCCCCAACTTGTGTTTCATCAACAAGATCCTGAAACAATACCATATTTTTCCCTTTTAAAAGTTGCCCTTATAACGGTAGATTCTCAATTAAATTATGCGTGTAATACTAAATTTCTCATAGCAGCAAAAGCTATGGCACCGGCAATAAAACCAAGGAATGCCAGCCATGCTATTTTTTTGAAGTACCAGAAAAAATCAATTTTTTCCATTCCCATAGCTACAACACCGGCTGCAGAACCTATAATTAACATGCTACCACCTGTTCCTGCTGAATAGGCAATAAAATGCCAGACCGGATCATCAATTGGTATTGAGAACATGCCCATACTAGCAGCAACCAAAGGCACATTGTCTATCACCGCTGAACCAACCCCTAATATCAGTATTACTAAATCTGAAACTGAACCATTAACCATTTCAGTACCCAGAAATGGCATGGTAGAATCTAAGGTGCCGGCAAATTCAAATAACATCCCTAAAGACTCCAGAGCAGCCACAGCCAAAAGTATCCCAAGAAAAAATAGTATACTTGGAAGTTCAATTTTGGATAGAGAGGAATGCACAGCACTATGGTGAGCTCCTTCCTGACTCTCTGCGCCATCCACACTGGAAATACTGAATTTTGCGCTCGTATATATTTCTGCAAAAGCAGCTACAACAGCGAGTGAAAGCATCATCCCTACATAAGGCGGTAAATGAGTAATGGTTTTAAAAAATGGAACAAAAACGATGGAACCTAAACCAAGATATAACATCGTAGCTCCATAGGGGGATTTGGGTTTTTCCTCTTGCAACTCCGCCTTAATATTGCCTTGAAAAACTTTGTACCTCAATGCAACGATAACAGGAATAATCATACAAACTATTGATGGTAATAGTACATGTTTAATAAGTTCAAACGCGGTTACCTTATTACCAATCCAGAGCATTGTTGTGGTTACATCTCCTATAGGAGACCATGCCCCTCCGGCATTAGCCGCTATGATAATCATGCCCGCAAACCAAAGCCTTACCTCTCTTTCCTTTATAACCTTCTGTAGTATAGTAACAAGAACAATGGTTGCTGTTAAATTGTCAATAATTGCAGACAGAATAAAGGCCAATATTGAAAAAAGCCACAATAATTTTGATTTCTTTCTTGTACGTATATAGCCCTTTATAGTTGCAAATCCATCAAAATAATCTATAATTTCCACAATGGTCATTGCCCCTAGTAAGAAAACGAGAATTTCTGCTGTTTTACCCAGATGGTGCAACAACATTTCATCTATGTGTGAGGGTTCCAGCTCCTTTAGGTCGGTGTTTACCTCAAAAACAGGCATATGAGCCAATGCAATAATTGCCCATAAAATGGCCATCATGGCCAAAGCCGGTATGAGTTTATCTATTTTTAGATTGTGCTCAAGGGTAATCGCCAAATAACCGGCTAAGAATACGATAATAATAATGCTCTCCATATTGGTTGGTTTTTAGATTAGTTGTTTGAGGGCAATTTCAAATGCCGTCTTACTCATGTTCTTTTTTGTTACATTTTCTTTAAAGATATTCAAAATTGCTTTTCGAATGGTATCTGAAGTATCATTAAAAATTAATTCGTCATCCATACCTACTCTTCGCTCCATGAAATAGGCAAATAATCTGGCCATTCCACAGTTGGAAACAAAATCAGGGATAAGACTTACCCTTTCATCTGTATACTCCATAATTGGGCCGAAAAATATTTCAGGATCTGCAAAGGGTACATTTGCACCACATGAAATAACCTCAAGGCCTGTATCAATCATTTCAGCAATCTGTTCCTGGGTGATTAACCTAGAAGCGGCACAGGGCGCAAAAATTTCTGTTGGTAAACCCCAAATACGTTCATTCATTTCATCAAAAGGAATCATTTTATCTGCATCTGCTATCAAAGTATTTCCTTTTTTATGTAAGAAAAAGGTCTTTATTTCTTCAAATGAAAAACCATCTTCATTAATTACGCCACCTACACGATCAATAATTCCAACAATCTTTGCTCCCATCTGGGCCAAATAGAACGCTGCTGCTGCTCCTACATTTCCAAATCCCTGTACAATGGCACGTTTCCCTATTACAGTTCCTCCAAAGATATCATAATAGTGTCTTATAGCTTCTGCCACACCAAAACCGGTAATCATATCGGCTACGGTGTATTTCATGCTTATATCAGGTGAATAGTGATTGCTTTCTAAAACCTTAATAACACCAAGTCTCAGCTGGCCTATTCTATTAATTTTATCGGCTTCTGTGGGTCTAAAATGTCCATTAAATACGCCTTCCTGGGGATGCCAAACACCCACATCTTCTGTAATAGGGATTACCTCATGAATTTCATCTACATTTAAATCTCCACCCGTTCCATAGTAACTTTTAAGCAGTGGTGAAACTGCGGCATACCACCTTTCCAATACACCCCTTTTTCTTGGGTCATGTGGGTTAAAATTAATTCCAGACTTTGCTCCTCCAATAGGCGGGCCCGAGACTGTAAACTTAACTTCCATGGTCTTTGCCAGAGATAACACTTCGTTCATATCCAGACCCTCTCGCATTCTGGTTCCACCTCCGGCTGCTCCGCCCCTGAGAGAATTAATTACTGTCCATCCTTCAGCTTCAGTCTCCGGGTCTTTCCAGTTAAAGACTATCTCCGGTGGTTTATTTTCATATTTTTTTAATAGCTCTTTCATTTGTTAATCATCTAATTAATTGACCTGAATAATAAATCTGTAATTGACCAATAATAATCCAAATGAAGCTAGTGTTGTCTCATAATTTATTTGATATTGTTAGAAATAGGAAGCCCTCTGACAAATATAAAAATATTGTACTACTTTAAAAGTTTTTTGAATCATACATGGGCACAAAAATGTAATCCATAAAAAGGCACATTCGCTAGA
The DNA here is from genome assembly GCA_020346245.1 of Flavobacteriaceae bacterium. GTDB lineage: Bacteria > Bacteroidota > Bacteroidia > Flavobacteriales > Flavobacteriaceae > Eudoraea. The sequence continues at coordinate 514,399 of CP070778.1, forward strand.
GTAAATTAGCCAATGTATCCATTCATATTTTCCTCCATACTTGTATCTTTGCAGTACTTTCTATCAAACAATATTGGCATGAATTTTACACTAACAGAAGAACAGGAAATGATTAAGCAGGCGGCCAGAGATTTCGCCCAAACAGAATTGTTGCCAGGTGTAATTGAACGTGATGAAACACAACAATTTCCTTCCGAGCAAGTCAAAAAAATGGGTGAACTTGGATTCATGGGAATGATGGTAGATCCAGAATATGGCGGTAGTGGTCTGGATACTTTGTCCTATGTACTAACCATGGAGGAACTTTCAAAAATAGACGCGTCCTCATCGGTTATTGTATCCGTAAATAATTCATTGGTATGTTGGGGCTTAGAGACTTTTGGATCACAAGAGCAAAAAGAAAAATACCTGAAAAAGTTGACAACCGGTGAAATTATTGGTGCTTTTTGCCTTTCAGAACCAGAAGCAGGCAGTGATGCTACTTCTCAGAAAACGACCGCAATTGATAAAGGTGATTATTACATTCTGAACGGGACAAAAAATTGGATCACAAATGGAAATTCGGCATCGGTGTATCTGGTCATTGCTCAGACTGATATTGAAAAAGGCTATAAAGGCATAAATGCCTTTATAGTTGAAAAAGGTATGCCCGGATTTGAAATAGGTCCCAAGGAAAATAAATTAGGGATACGGGGGAGTGATACACATTCTTTGTTGTTCAATGATGTAAAAGTACCCAAGGAAAACAGAATTGGTGATGATGGCTTTGGTTTTAAATTCGCCATGAAAACCCTTGCCGGGGGTAGAATTGGTATCGCAGCACAAGCTTTGGGAATTGCAGCAGGTGCCTATGAACTTGCAAAAAAATATTCAAAAGAAAGAAGGGCATTTGGTAAAGAGATAGCAAACCACCAGGCAATTGCATTTAAACTTGCAGACATGCATACCCAGATTCAGGCGGCCAGGCTTTTGGTCTACAAGGCGGCTACAGATAAAGATAAGGGTAATAATTATGACCTTTCCGGGGCTATGGCCAAGCTTTACGCATCACAGGTTGCAATGGAAACTACCATTGAGGCTGTACAAATATTCGGAGGAAATGGGTTCGTTAAAGAATATCATGTTGAACGAATGATGAGGGACGCAAAGATCACCCAAATATATGAGGGAACCTCAGAAATACAAAAAATGGTAATATCAAGGAGCATACTCAAAAACTAACATTTCATAGTCCCTTAATTGTCACATGCCCTGAAATTTTCAGGGGGCATCTTCAAAAATGCAGTATTTCTAATCAACAATATTGGTAATGATTGGGTTAAAATGTATATAAGTACTATTTTGACCGTTCTTACCCCCCGAGCTTATCTTTTGCAACTGCACTTTACTTCTGTATTATTATAATCTCAATTTAAAGGGGGTAAAAATTCCAAATTGAATATATTTTAACGTTTTTTTGCAAACGTTAAATATTTTGTACACTATCTTCTTAAATGATGTACATATTTTATTAAAAATGATATTTTTGGGCAAATACGGCAATAACGATGATGAAAAAACAAGGCTTATATCTACCTGAATTTGAACATGATAACTGTGGTGCTGGATTTATTTGCAGCCTAAAAGGGAAAAAGTCAAACGATATTATTCACAAAGCGCTGGAAATCCTCGATAAATTAGAGCATAGAGGTGCTGTAAGTTCCGATGGAAAAACCGGAGATGGTGCTGGTATCCTGATTGATATTCCACATAAGTTCTTCCTGGATGAATGTGATTTCACACTTCCCGAAGCAGGAGATTATGCAGTAGGCAATGTATTCTTACCTAAAAAGGAAAACCAACGAGACTATTGCATCTCATTGTTTGAAGAAAACATAATAAAGCAGGGATTACATTTACTGGGGTGGCGAGACGTTCCGGTCAATAAAGCTATTCCTGGAAGAATTGCCGGAGAAACAGAACCATTTGTTAAGCAAGTCTTTATTGGCAAAGGAAGTAAGGAACAAAAGGATTTTGATTTTAACCTTAAACTTTATATCGCTCGTAAATTAACAGAGCATGCTCTTATAAACTCTAAGTTATCCGAGAGTAAATTTTTCTATGTACCCAGTCTTTCAACAAAAATAATCATCTTCAAAGGGCTTTTAATGCCTAATGATATTAAGCTTTATTTTAAAGATTTAATGGATGCAAGGGTAGTTACACGATTAGCTTTGGTTCATCAACGTTTTTCCACAAATACTTTTCCTACCTGGGATCTCGCCCAACCTTTCAGGTATATGTGCCATAATGGTGAAATCAATACATTAAGAGGTAATGTAATGCGCATGAGTTCCAGGGAAGCTTTATTAAAAAGTGATTTGTTTGGAGAAGAATTAAAACATATTCTTCCCATAATTTTACCTGGGAAATCCGACTCCGCCTCAATGGATATGGTTGTAGAATTGCTGCTAATGACAGGGAGATCTCTTCCGGAAGTTATGATGATGCTGGTACCTGAAGCCTGGGAAAAGAATGAAGAAATGTCAGAGGCGAAGCGAGCTTTTTACGAACACAATTCCTGTGTTATGGAACCCTGGGATGGACCTGCTTCTATACCATTCACCGATGGCAGTTACATAGGTGCTGTTTTGGACAGAAATGGCCTTAGACCATCACGGTATTCCGTCACCAAAGACGGTTATGTAATTATGTCTTCTGAAACAGGTGTGTTAGATATAGCTCCTGAAAATATTGAATACCACGGCCGACTTGAACCGGGAAAGATGTTTCTGGTAGATATGGAAGCCGGGAGAATCGTTAATGATGAAGAGATTAAAGAAAAAATAGCAAAAAAGTATCCATATAAAAAGTGGTTGGACTCCAATTTGGTTCACCTGAAGAAAATCCCATACAATGATTGCCCCCTTTTTCTAAACGAAGCTCCTCTGGAGAAAAGAAAAGCAGTATTTGGTTATACCCTGGAGGACATAAACACCCTAATTCTTCCAATGGGGCAACATGCAAAGGAGCCCATAGGTTCAATGGGTTCAGATACACCTATCGCGGTATTGTCTGAGCGTCCACAACTTTTGTATAATTATTTTAAACAGCTTTTTGCTCAGGTTACCAATCCACCATTGGATGGAATTCGCGAAGAATTAATAACAGATATTTCCCTTACCCTGGGTAGTGATCATAATATTTTTGACATTACCGAATTGAGTTGTCGGAAATTAAAAATCCAAAACCCTGTTATTTCTAAAGAAGATCTTGATAAGATTAAGAATTACGATGCAAGCCCTGATTACAAGGTGGTTTCAATTCCTATTCTCTATAACATAGCCAGAGGACATAATGGTTTGGAGGAAGCTCTTGAAAACAATTTAAGAGAAGCAGAGAAAGCCATAGATGACGGAGCAAACATTATTATTTTATCGGATAGAAACTCCAATAAAGATAATGCACCAATTCCCGCATTACTTGCCTGTTCTTATATAAATAGTGGACTTCAAAGATTGGGGAAACGTTCCAAATTAAGCATTATTATTGAATCTGCGGAGCCAAGGGAGGTCCATCATTTTGCGCTATTGTTCGGGTTTGGTGCAAGTGCAATTAATCCTTATCTGGTAAATGAGATCATTGCGGAACAAATTGAAGAACATGATATTACGGAATACACATTTGATGAGGCCATTAAAAATTATAACAAGGCCATTGGAAAGGGTATTTTAAAAGTTATGAATAAGATAGGTATCTCTACGCTAAATTCATACCGTGGTTCTCAACTTTTTGAATGTATTGGAATTAATACAAAAGTTGTGGATAAATATTTTCCAAATACACCAACCCGTATACAGGGAATTGGCTTATATGAAATAGAGAAAGAAGTAGCTAAAAGGCATAAAAAAGCTTATCAGGATCAACATGTAGCTGCTAACCTTGATCTTGAAATTGGAGGTGAGTACCGCTGGAGACGTGATGGAGAAAAACATATGTTCAATCCATTATCCATTGCAAAACTCCAGAAGTCTGTCAGAAATAACGAACCTGATACCTACAAAGAATTTGCCTCAATGGTAAATGAACAATCCAAAAATTTAATGACTATTCGAGGTTTATTTGAATTTTCAAATTATGACCCAATCCCTATTGAAGAAGTAGAACCCTGGACTGAAATAGTTAAACGATTCAAAACAGGTGCAATGTCTTATGGCTCCATTAGCAAAGAAGCTCATGAAAATCTGGCGATAGCTATGAATAGAATTGGGGGTAAAAGTAATTCCGGAGAAGGTGGAGAAAACGCGAATAGATTTTATAAGAATCAGACTGGGGATTGGCGCAATAGCGCAATTAAACAGGTTGCTTCTGGCAGATTCGGCGTTACTTCTAACTATCTTACCAACGCTCAGGAAATCCAGATAAAAATGGCGCAGGGCGCCAAGCCTGGGGAAGGTGGTCAACTTCCAGGTCCTAAGGTAAATCCGGCCATTGCCGAAACACGTAATTCCACGCCTTATGTAGGCCTTATATCGCCTCCACCGCATCATGACATCTATTCCATTGAAGATTTATCGCAATTAATTTATGACCTGAAATCTGCTAATCGCGAGGCAAGGATTAATGTGAAACTTGTCTCTGAAGTAGGTGTGGGAACAGTTGCCGCAGGGGTATCTAAAGCCAAGGCCGATGTAATACTCATATCCGGATTTGATGGTGGTACGGGGGCATCCCCATTGACCTCCCTTAAACATGCGGGTCTGCCATGGGAGTTAGGAATTGCTGAAGCGCAACAGACTCTGGTAATGAATGACCTGAGAAACAGGATTGTACTTGAATGTGATGGTCAATTAAAAACCGGAAGGGATGTTGCAATTGCCTGCCTTTTAGGAGCAGAGGAATTTGGCTTTGCTACGGCACCGTTAGTAGCTTCCGGATGTATAATGATGCGTGTATGCCATTTAAATACTTGCCCGGTGGGTATTGCAACACAAAATCCGGAATTGAGGAAGAAGTTTAAAGGTAAGCCTGAACATGTGGTGAACTACATGTATTTTGTAGCTGAAGAATTAAGGGAAATAATGGCTCAGTTAGGTTTTCGTACTGTTAATGAAATGGTTGGCCAGGTTCAAAAATTAGATAGAAAAGCCGCAATTAATCATTATAAGGCGGCGGGAATAGACCTAACGCCTATTCTTCATCAGATTGATGTTCCCAAGAATACAAAAATGTACAACACCCAAAAACAAAATCATCATATTGATGATAGTATTGAATTTGAGATCATAGAAAAGGCACACCCTGCATTGTTTAGAAAAGAAAAAATATCTTTAGATTTTCCAATTCATAATACAGACAGGGCAGTAGGTGCCATTATCAGCAATGAAATATCCAAAATATATGGTGCTGAAGGACTTCCTGAAAACACCTTGAAACTGAATTTTACTGGTTCTGCAGGACAAAGTTTTGGGGCTTTTGCTACCAAAGGTCTTACTATGGTGGTTAATGGTAATACTAATGATTATTTGGGGAAAGGGTTATCGGGCGCTAAGCTGGTAATTAAAGTTCCGGATAAATCCACTTTACAACCAGAAAATAATATCATAACCGGAAATGTAACGCTTTACGGGGCCACTTCAGGAGAGGCATATATAAATGGTAAAGCCGGTGAACGTTTTTGCGTAAGAAATTCGGGTGCGCAGGCCGTTGTTGAAGGAATTGGAGATCATGGATGTGAATACATGACTGGAGGTGTAGCCGTAATATTGGGTGAAGTTGGAAGAAACTTTGGCGCAGGTATGAGTGGAGGCATTGCTTACATTTTTGATGAGAAAAAATCTTTTGAGAAAAAATGTAATAAGGAAGCTTTGAACCTGCTGGCAGTAGAAGAAGACAATGACATAAAGCAACTTAAGACACTTATAGAAAATCACTATAATGCCACTTTAAGTCCGCTTGCTCAAAGAGTTCTTGAGAATTGGGAAAATTGCCTTCCAAAATTTATTAAAATATTCCCGGAAGAATACAAGCAGGCATTAATTCGTCTGGAAAGAGAAAAATTACAAATAACATAATCGATAGATGGGTAAGATAACAGGATTTTTGGAATTCGATAGAAAAGTGGAACCATATGCTCCGGTAGATGAGCGCATTCAGAATTACAAAGAGTTTACAATTCCTATGAAGGAAAAAGAACTCAAAAATCAAGGTGCCAGATGCATGGACTGTGGCATACCATTTTGCCATAGTGGATGTCCTTTGGGCAACTTAATTCCGGATTTTAATGATGCCGTATATCGCGGTAAATGGGAAAAGGCGGCAGAAATTTTACATGCAACCAATAATTTTCCTGAGTTTACCGGGAGGCTTTGCCCGGCACCATGTGAGGAAGCATGCGTTCTTGGAATCAATGAAGATCCTGTTTCAATTGAAAATATTGAAAAAAATATTGTAGAGACCGCATTCCAGAAAGGATGGGTTAAAGCCGTTCCCCCAGAAACAAGAACCGGTAAAAAGGTAGCAGTTGTTGGTTCGGGACCTGCAGGTTTGGCTGTAGCCCAGCAACTCAATCGGGCAGGCCATTCTGTAATGGTTTTTGAACGCGATGAAAAACCTGGTGGGCTTTTGAGGTATGGGATCCCAGATTTTAAAATGGAGAAACATGTTATTGACAGGAGGCTCCAAATTTTGCAGGAAGAAGGTATTGAATTTAATTGCGGGGTTCATATTGGTATTGATATTAAGGCCGAGGTACTGTACAAAGATTATGACGCTGTGGTCTTATGCGGCGGAGCTACTGTACGGAGAAATTTACCTATAAAAGGGTCAGATTTAAAAGGGGTTGTCCAGGCGATGGATTTTTTAGGCCAAAACAACCGCAGAGTTGATGGCTTGAAGTATGAAGGAGAAGAAATAAAAGCCACTGATAAAAATGTTATTGTTATTGGAGGAGGCGATACGGGTTCAGATTGCATAGGAACATCTTTCCGACAAGGGGCAAAATCTGTAATAAACTTTGAAATTATGCCCAAAGCTACCCCTGATAGACCAGAGGATCAGCCATGGCCCTTCTGGCCTATGCGATTGAGAACAAGTTCTTCTCACAAAGAAGGTGCTGAAAGATTTTTCAGTATTTCAACAAAGGAATTCAAAGGAGATAAGCAAGGAAACCTAAAGAGTCTGACAACCGTCGAGGTAGTCTGGGAAAAAGTGCCAGGTAAACGTCCTGTTTTAAAGGAAGTCCCCGATACAGAAAAGGAATGGCCTTGTGAACTGGCTCTGTTAGCTATGGGCTTTACTGGTTCTGAAATGACTATTGCAGAGCAGTTAGGATTGGAGGCCGATCCAAGAACGAACATAAAAGCATCTGTAAAAGACTACAAGACTAATGTTACGGGAGTATTTGTTGCGGGGGATCAGCGAAGAGGACAATCCTTGATTGTTTGGGCTATCTCTGAGGGGAGACAAGCTGCCTATCACATAGATACATATCTTATGGGCAAATCCTATTTACCCCTTAAAGGAGAAGGAGATTTGCCAAGAATCTAATAGAATTTGGGTTCAGGACCTGGTTCAATAGCGGTGATTACAGGTCAAATTTGAGTTTAAT
>CP070778.1:522086-532815 GCA_020346245.1 Flavobacteriaceae bacterium
GAAAAACAGGTTTGTAGACTTCAAAATTATCAGGAATTCCCATAATAATGACAATAGCCGCGAATCCTAATAGTAATGTAAACCATGCTAGTATTTTATGGACAATTTTCCATTTTATTAATCCAGCCCCCAATAATACCAGTCCAACACCCGAGAAAACGCGTCCGAAGCGGACAAAACAAGTAACATATTGGTTTGTAAAAAGGACATTATTCATGAATTCTTCAATTTCAGCAGCTGATAGTCCCATTGTCTTGCCAACTCCCCAGGCCCCAAAATTATAATAAAACGCAGATGCAATAGCCAGGGTCATCGTTCCTATAACTACCATTCCTGCTCCCGGTACGAGCACAACCCTGGATGGTTTTTTAGCAGTAATTGATGCAAAGGCAAATATGGATAACGCCATGATAACCCAGCCAAAGATATGAAACCGAAACATCCAAATCCAGTACCACAGATCTTCGCTTACTGCTTTAAAATCTGAAGCAACAATATACTCGCCTATATGGTGCGGTGAAAGGGCCCAACCACCCCATAATAATATTGCTGCCAAAATAAATGCCCATCCTGTGAATTTGGTTTCAAAATCTTTTTTCATGTTATTAAAATTTCAATTCGTTATTAAATAGAATTATAAGGTTGTTATGATTTTATTCTGATATTCATCAATTTTCCAGCGGCCAACATAAGTATTTTTTCGCAAAAGAAAAGTTACTAATGTTACATTAAAGCTAATATTATGCTTAAAATGAATTTAAAATACCATTGCAAGTATTGTGCCTATGTCAATGCATAGTCTTTAACTTCCTTCAATTTATGTAGAGATACTTGCATATCACTATCAATAAATACGGCATGGCTGTAGGAATCTCTTTCCATAAATTCCTGTCATCTGTCAACATTTCCGACGAAATTAAAGCGGCACTTCTTTCAACGATACCTTCATCTATTTCAAGATCTCCGGTTTCATTATTAAAATTGCAAGCAATCTTTTCTGCAAAATGAAGGGAACGATTATCCGAAGTGGCATCAGTGCTATAGCGTGTAGCAATTCAGCCACCTTAAACTGAAGTTTATTACAATGGAAATTCACTTATGTAGGTTGATTAATACGAAAGTTTTCGCAGCTGAAATAGCAAAGTTACAGAGCCACGATGCTCTCATAATTTGGTTCCCAAATTATTAGATATATTTAAACGAATGCCATATCTCAGATGGATTGAACTTTTCTATAGTGGAAATATATCTTTAAACCGGGCAATGTGATATCCATTTGATATTACCAATCTGGATTCTTCGCTTTCAGGATTTAACATTGGATTGGTATGATTCATATGAATAAACCAAACTTTATCTTTCTCGGTAGAAGATAAACTATCAAATAGTTCCATGCTCTCCAATACCGTTGGGTGTGGAATTTCTGAAATATCCCTATTGTCAATCTCGGTTTCACTAAAAAACCCGGCATCTAGAAAAGCATAGTCCACCTGTTTTATTTCATCAATGATATTGGTTTCCCATTTGTACCACTTATCAATATCCGGAATAAAAAGTACTTTTTTATTGGGACCAATTATCTTAAAGCCCACTGTTTCTGAATATTCATCCCGATGTGGTACCAGAAACGGGATTATACTTAAATTAGAACTAAGAGAAATTTCCTCTTTATTATTTATAGTTTGCAGAGAAATATTCTGATTACCAACAAGCTGGCTCCAGGGGCCGTTATTCCTTAAATAGGAATCCATTACAGGCATTGCAAATACATCTACATTGGAAGCACCCATTGCCTCTGTTCCAAGATACATAAGGCCTGTATAGTGGCCTATATGGGCATGGGTAAGTAATATTCCATCTACTACCTCATTTGTATTTTTTGGCAGGAAATCCTTCAAAATTTTTAGCTGTTCGGGCATATCCGGGGTGGCATCAAACAGATATTTCCTGTTATTTTCAGGATCAACAATACCCAGTGAGACAACTTTTCTAGTTTCATCCGGATTTAGGAATAGTTCACGGCAACATTCTTTTTTACAGGCAATATGTGGCGAACCTGCATCCTGTACATTGCCCAGAACTATCAAAGAAGTTCGGTCAGGAGCATTTTGAACAACTGCAGGTTTTGTTATTTTTTTTGTTGTTTCATTACATCCAAGCAAACAGGCAAAAATAAGAGGATATAGCTTCTTCATTCAAATCAATTTAGTTGTAAGAAGGAATAAACTCTTCCAAAACAGCCTTCTTAATTAATCGGGGGGGTAATAATCCCTGTCCTAAAACAAAATCATGAAATGCGAGCTGATCAAATTTTTCTCCGAGAATTAGTTCGGTTTCGGCCCTAAGTTCCATTAATCTTAAATAGCCATTGAAATAGGAGGTAGCCTGTCCGGGAGCCCTGAACTGATATCTTTCTAATTCTGATCTTACCAAAGCTTCAGAAAGTCCTATCTCGTGACTTAAAATGTATCTTGCATCCTCTGCCGTAATTGTTCCTAAATTCAATCCCGGGTCCAGAAAAGCGCGGCCGGAACGTACCAACCTGCTCCAAAGGGTCATAAACTGTCCTTCAATTGGGAGAAACGGTTGTATTATTTCTTCGGCATATAAGGCCCAGCCTTCTATATTGACACTATTGGCCGCAAAGATTACACGTGCCTGGGAAACTCCGCGCTCTACCATTGCTGTAAACTGTAACTCGTGCCCGGGACGACCTTCATGCGCAGTCAGCGGCCAGGAAGCCGCAAGGTGTGTAAAATCGTCAATCTTTAAACTAGTTCCGTCTGAACCTCCGGTTGCCTTTAAAGGCAATACAAACTCCCCGTATTCGCCAGTATTCCCAATTAAACGGGGCGGACTCATAAATGGGGCAGGGGCTGCTGCACTTTCGGCTGGTGAAGCCAAACGAATTACCATTTCCCTGTCGGGTAAAGTTAGTAACTGCCGGTTTTTTATAATTCCTTCAATTTCCTTGATCTGTTGCCTGTAAACCGTTAAAATGTTTACGCTGTCTAATTGTTCTTTTTTCATTTCACGCAGAACATCGCGGTAATCATCGGACGGATAGCTGTGTTTGGTTGCGATAGCTTTGCCCAGGACCTGTAATTGGGTCTGCAGTTCTTTAAAGGCAACCATAGCTCTTCGCTGCAATTCCTCTATAGGCATATCCACCCCATATTCCTTTAAATTAAATGAGTAAATAGCAAGGGGGAGTTTGAAATCTGTTCTGGTATTAGGCAATATCTCCTCTTCGATATAACTGTGATAACTTTCCAATTGCGCTAACAACTTCGCATAATCTTTTTCAAACCCTTTGATCTCATATTTTTTAAACAGGTCTTCAATTTCTTTGATATACTCGTTGCTTGTTTGTAGGTCACGCTCTACTTCATCCCTGTATGGTCCTATCCTAATGCTATTTCTATTCCACTCCCGTTCCATTTCCTCACGTGCTAGAATAGTAAGAGGGGTATAGCCCTTTTCATTGCCCACATATTTTTTTAATCGCACTAATGCATCCAGTCTTCGTTTCTGAGGAATCCGATCGTCTAATAAACCTCTAATGCCATTGTAGATCATGCTTGTGGCATTGTAATAAGGTAAGAGGTAGGTTTCCTCTAAATTAATTTCCTCAATATTGTTTTCTGTGCTTTCAATTAAAATCAAGAGATCTTGTTTAACCAATTCATTGTCAGTTTGCGCCAATTGGGTATCTAAATATTCTTTTACCTGGTTTAAATCCAAAACTGCCCGTTCATTGAAGCCCTCAGACAAGTCTGTAATCTGATCATCCAGTCCGTCTATTCCAAGTCTTGCAGCAGATTCCGGGCTATTTTTTGCAATAACATCAAGCAGTTTCGCGGTATAACTATTACTTTCTTCAATCCATTCAGGCGTATCCTGGGCATAGATATTGGAAGAAATAACTGTGAAAAATAAAAGTAGTAGCGCAAGAATTGATCCTTGCTTATTAATTAGGGAATTAATCATAGGGTTTATGCAAAATTTTAATTGAGGCTTTCAATCACCTTAATAAGCTTTTCCTTTACCTCGGATGCCAGACTTCCCAGGGCTTCATTTTTAACAGGGCTCATAGATGCAATGGGGTCAACGGCAGAAACTTCAACTTCACCATTTTCATGTTCTTCAACAATTACATTACAAGGAAGGAAAACACCAATCTTGTCCTCACTTTCTAAAGCCTTATGTGCAAAATGAGGATTACAGGCGCCTAGAATCTTGTATTTCTTGAAATCAACGTCGATTTTATTTTTTAATGTTTCTTTTACATCAATTTCAGTGAGTACGCCAAAACCTTCTTTTTTAAGTTCTGCAGTAACCAGTTCAATCGCTTCTTCAAAGCTTTTTCCTTTTAAAGTGGTGTTAAAATAATAGCTCATACTTCATAAAATTTTAGTTTCGGATATTTCCTGAGATGACGCCAATAGCAGGAAATTCTTCCTGTAATTTATAGAGTAGAAATATACTTAATTAATACGATATAACATATGAGGGCGGTCATTTGAAGTAATATTCTTCTGATTTAAAGCTACAATTCAAAAAGGAAAATATAATTTTTGAAAATAGATATAAAGCTTTCAATTTTCATTTAGTTTATATTGTTTATTCCCCAGGTACTTTAATTTCTTCATTCCAAATGTACTTTCCAAACCATTTCCAGTTATGCCAGGTAGCGGCTAGTCGCTCTTTTGGTTTATTTATGCCATGTCCAAAACCTTTATAGATAATTAATTCCGTCTCTACTCCTTTATCCTGAAGCCCCTGAAACAATTCATATGCATTTGCTACTGGCACTCTTTTGTCGAATTCACCATGTTGGATAAGTGTTGGAGTTTGCGCTTTATTGATATTAGTCATAGGGGACGTTTTCTCATAGATATTTTTATCACTCCATGGTGTTGCTTTCAAATATTGTCTGGTAAATGGATGTATGTCGGTATTTACGTAATAAGTCATCCAGTTTGAAATGCCCGCACCTACGGAAATAGCCTTGAATTTAGTAGAATTTGTGGTTAAAAAGGCAGAAATGTAACCACCCTGACTCCAGCCCATGGCACCTACTTTTTTGCCGTCTACGATACCTTTATCTTCCAAGTCTGCAACTCCGGATAATACATCCCAGGCATCCCCAACCCCTAGATTTTTAACGTTCAATGATCTGAAATCTTCCCCATAACCTGCAGAACCTCTGTAATTGGGACGCAAAATCAGAGCTCCTTTATTTAGCCATTGCACCATAGGATAGACATATGACGGGGTGGGGCCGGGTATGGAAATTCCTGTAGGCCCACCGTGAATGATCACAAGGAGCGGATATTTTTTAGAAGGGTCATAATCCTGAGGCTTGTGCAGTACACCCTCTACGAGTGCACCATCTTTGCTTTTCCAGGAAACAACCTCACTATTTGCAACAGACCAACCCGTCAGTTGTTTGGAGGATTCCGTAATTTTTTTTGATTCTTTAAATGGATATAAACTATGATAAATTTCAGTAATATCATTGTTATTTGAGGCTGCGTAGGCCATCTTTTCACCATCTTTTGAAAACGAGAAATTCCAGATTCTCTCCGCGTTGACAGCCATTACTTTGGTCTTTCCATTTACAGGATTTATTCTTATAACCGGACGCAGCGTTTTTTGCCAGGCTATACCGAATATGCCGTTAGGGGTCCACTTCAATCCGTAGATGTTCTCATCAAAATCTGATGCCAATTGTTTATTCTGGGTGCCGTCCGTGTTAATTCTGAATAGCTTCCTGTTTAAATAGTAATTAGATGTGCTATCTTTGAGGTTAGATTGATAGAGAATTGCATCTCCTTCGGGTGACCAATCCACAAGACCGTCATAACTTGTGTTATTCACCAAGTTCTTATAGGTTTTTGTAGCGATATCGAAGATGGAAATATCAGCTTTGAAGAAACTGTTTATTAAGGGATCTGGCTGATGTTCAAATGCAATCTTTTTGCCATCCGGGGACCATTTGAATCCATTAATGGAAAATGGTACACTATCCATAATTATATTGGCTTCCAGGGTTTTGGTATACACCGTATCTTTTAATTGGTCTGGCCTTAACCTATAGTTTAGTTGAGAAGGGTTAAAATCTGTGAGCCAGATTTGTTTTAACTGGTATTCCCCGTCTTCTATTTCAAAACCTCCAAATTTTTCCCTGCGTTTTTTTTCCTCCTCTGTCTTATCTTCAGATTGAAGAAAAGCAATTTTCCGACCATCGGGTGACCAATCAAAACCTTCAATATTACTTTTAGTATGTGTTACCTGAAAAGCTTCTCCACCTTCAAAACGAATGGCATGTATTTGTGTTTTTTCGCCCCGTTTAGACAAAAAAGCGATCCATTGGCCATTTGGTGACCACTTAGGACCAGTACTACTTGCCTCAAGGTTATTAGTTAGCTGAATTGGCCTATCTCCTTTCTTTGAAAGCCATAATTCACGATCATACCTGTTTTCTTTCCAATCTGTGGAGCGTGACTCAAAGACAAGATTGTTGCCGTCTGGTGAGATAACTGCATTGGAGACCGAGCGCAAGGAAATAATATCTTCAAAAGATGGAGAAATAGGATTTTGAGCATTTAAAAAACTTAGGGAAATGATAACACTAATAAACAGTAATATATTTTTCATAAAAACGGATTAGAAAGGATACAAGATTTATGATAGATTAGAAGACATAATTATTTCAGGGATTTCCAGTTGTCCCAGCTTATCTCCCTTCCGGGATAGGCAACTTTTTTAAAGGGCCAGTCTTTTTCAATCCACTCTTTAACAGAATTAAATAGAATAGCATCTAATCCTTTATCGAGCATACTCGTTCGGATCCACATTGTTACTTCGGCATCATAATCGCCTTTTGTGCTGGGATTAATATAAAGGCAACCAATAACTTCACTTTCATCTGGCAAAACCACTGTATAGGCGAAAGAACTTCTCATTTGAAATTCTTTCTGATGCCACCCCAAATCTATCAGATCTTGCTCAAAGGTCAGGTCACTGGAGGGCCAGCTCGATAATGGAAACATTTTTTGCAAATCTTCAATGCTGGTCATTACGGCATCATAGTCCTTAACCACATCATTTACCGTTAACATCCTTATACGGAAGTGTTGGTTTTCCAATGTATCGGGAATTTTAAAATCTGAAGGGACAAATGGCTGGTTTTGTGAAAACATAGTTACGCTAAAAAGGAGTATCAAGGTACTACTAAATAATAAATATTTTTTCTTCATGTTTTTGTGCTTGTTCAATTGATTCATTTATCCAATGACTTATTCAGGTTGCAACTTAGTATATTCTGGAAAATAAAAATAAGAGGCAAAATAAAAAGGTGATCAAAAAGTGACCACCTTAAATTTTATTTCTATAAAAGTTTAGTCTTCCGCTGCTATCTGTGCAGCAATACCGTTTGCGTCAAAATAGTCAGAAGACTGAACAATTTTCCCCTCGTCATTAACCGAGGAAAGATTGAAAAATTTAACACCAATCTCTTTTCCACTTTCTGTGTGTGTAGCGGTCCAGGTGCCATATATGCGTAAAATACCGGCACTGGCATTTGCATTTTGCACCGGAAAGACGGAACCAGACCAGAAGCCATTAGTTGTAGAATCGGGCATGACGATGCCTTCTGCATATTTTATGTTTTCAAAGCCATCATGGTAGTTTTTAAGTGTTGCCAGGAGATCTTCCTTGCCCAACCACTGGTTTCCATTATAATTTGGGGGGCTCCATTTCATGTCATCTGCAAGTATGGAACTTAGCGCATCCAGATCCTCGTCACAATGTGCCTGAAAAAAGGCACGGACCACAGCGACTTTTTTGTCATATTCAGACGTATCCGGGGCTGTAGTTTCCTCCGTTACCATCTCTGTTTCTTTTTCTTTGCAGGCAAAGAGCGTTAATACGGCTAAAATCAGAAGTCCAAAAATTTTTGTTTTCATTGTTATGATTTTTAAAGGTTAGTGTTGCCGGGGGAGTAACCTACAAGATACCATTTTTTCAACAATAAATCCACATTTTTGTTTAGCTAATTCTAATAATGGAAGTTCAATAAAGGATTACGGAACCATGGCGGGGATTATGGCAAATTTTAGTCTCTAAAACTGTGCTAATCAATCGTTTGTCCATGCCTGATTAATTCATTCTTGTTTTTTCGCAAATCGAAATTCCCGTAAAAAAACAGCCGGAAAGTATGGTTCAGGTTATAATCTATACCGCTTAGTAATTGCTGATAGACCAACATATAGCCGCAATCAAAACTCCAGCTCTTGTTAATTTTTTGTTTGATCCCTATAGTAAATCGGTTTTGATCAAAAGTATTGAATACAACTTCTTTCCCAAAATTAAGGTGTATTTCATCAGCTACCAAAAAGGATGTTTTGCCTCCTTGTTTAAAGGGGATGCTAATACTAAACAGAAATCGAATACGATTAATAAAGTAATTGTCTTCCAAAGATATCCCATCCTGTACATTGTTAAAAAAACGTTGTTCTGTACGTATTCTAAACAGTCCACTAAACTTGGAGTATGTATCTGCGAGTATAAATTCCTGGTAGATTCTGTTTTCGTTTAGATAGAGTGTCCAGTTCTCCTCCTTGGCCAGCCAGAGATGGGCATAGCCTGCGGAGATCTTCAGGTTGTTATTAAAACCGTATCGGGCCCCGAAACGTATAAAATTAAAACTCGGGTTAGTTATATAATCGCTGCGCCTAATATGAAGGTCAGCTAAACCAGACCAATGTTTTGTGAATTGAAAAACACTGTTAAGTGAAATCCAGGTTTGAAATTGCTCATTTATATTTTTGGCAGGGGTTTCTTCTTCCGTTTGTGCATAAATCCAAACAGGCAGCAGCAAGAAAAAAAAACAAAGGGTTTTTAGCCTGTACCGGATCACAAATTCAATTTTGTACAAATATATCTGATCATAACTTGCTTAAAAAAGAAAAAGAAATTTTATTGGCATTTTTAAAAAAGGGTCTGTTTTAGATTCAAAATTGCGATCACAGCCACTCTTCGTTCTGAATTCTCCGGAAAGTAAATCTTTGTAATAGCTTATTCGACCGTTATTTTGTTCTTATCATTTTAATCGAAAACCAGCCAATTACCACAATGATTATGATCATCAAAGCCCACAACCAATTTTTATTTTTGAACAATGGTTCATTTGAAAAAACTTTATTTTTAACTACCAGCTGTTCTTTCCCAACACTTAAGGCCACTAGTTTATTTGGAATTTTTGATGTGAAGCGTCCAATGTCATAGTTTGGTTTTGCCGCCTGTTTGTTTCCATAGGCTAAGAAATAGGATGCAGGTTCTGTAAATCTGGCAATTAATTCATGAACATAACCTTTTGCAGTAATAGTATTAATGCTCAAAGGTGTATTGTCCTGATTATGAATACTAATTTTTAGTTTATTGAGTATTGTACTTGTGAACACAAATTCATTTTTGTCTATGGAATTAAGTGTTGCGGAGGCTAAGTGCTGATACCTGTATTTCCAACCTTGTTCTGTCTTTATACTATCTGCCAGATAGGATATGGTTACCGGACGGTAATAGTCGAATGTATTGTTAATGTCAATTTTAATAGAATTCACAGGAACGGGTGCTTTTAAACGGACTTCCACTATCGTAAGTTTTTGCGCTTTGTCCTCAAACCTTTCAATTTTGTTGATCTCGTACTGATTAAAACTGCCATTTATAACCTTATTAAGGGCAATTTTTGCGTAGGACAAATCTGGTTTTTCTTTACTTTTTATATGAATTCTAAAAAAACGATACTTGGTGTTTGGAAAAGTTACTTTGGTAAATTGATAATTGGTTTCAGGGTTTTTAATTGATAAAATTCTATAATCATCTACAATACTAAACCACTCCTGCTGATTTTGACTTCCCTCAAGTGCCAAAAGCCAATCAAAATTATCCTGTTTAAAGTTCAGTTTTAGTTCATTTACAGGATTTTCTGTAGGTACTTCCATCGTAAAATAGTACCCTTGCTCATTATGAGCAGTATTTAATAATTTGAATTCTACTTCGCTCCTAACAACTTTTTCTCTTTTAAGTTGTAACATATAAGAAGCTTCAATAGTATCATTGGATTCAGTTAAGCCCAATATTCTGATATCATTGAAACCTGATGAAACTTTTCCAAAGATGTTTTCAGGCAATACTACCTTATGCCAGGGGTTCGTAATTCCCTTTAGTTCTCTTTTAAAAGTATGCTGTTCTATTTGTGCATATGAATAGGAACAAATTAACAGCAATATGGAGGCACTGATTTTGATTTTCAAATTATTCGGCAATTTTGTGTTTGAATTTGTTATATAAAAATGAAATAATCAAAAGTAGTATTCCCAATGAAAGGAAAACTATGGTTTTGGAAATTGTATTAAGATGTGAGATGTCATAAAAGAAAAGCTTAATCAAAGTGATTGAAAACAAAGAAATTGCCCCTATTCGGAGATACTTTTTATGCTTCCAGATACCTAAGACGATAAGTAATAATGAATATATACCCCAAAGTATGCTGATGCCAAGTTTATAGTTTTGAGGAGAACCTGAAAGATCCAATAAATTTATTAGTTCACTGGTTGCTATCCACAAAATAGTTATATGTAATAACAGATAAAATGTCATTTGCAGCTTAACTTTCATAAATCCCTGTCGTATATAGGTATAACTCGAAACCATTATCAGG
>CP070778.1:532915-543252 GCA_020346245.1 Flavobacteriaceae bacterium
ATTACCGGACTACAATTAACTGAAGGCTTTGGAATAGAAAGCTATATTTTAATAAAGGGTATTCGAGATAAAAATAGTTAAAATAAGAATTACCATTGCCGAATTAACCGTGATGGCAATTATCTTCTTTTCATTTATGGGTTCATTGCGGCCTTTATAAAGAATAATCGTGCCAACTAAGCCCAAAATTCCTGAAAGGATTATAGGTAGTCCAAAAAGATATCTTGAAAAAACAGGACTAATGTTAACTACAATAGCAAAAGCTGCAAAAGTTAGAAGAAAAAGTATCAGTTTGCTCAATTTGTATGATCTTTCCGTATATGAATTATTAGCTTCCATAATTTCCAGGGGTTTAGTTAAAACAAAATTAGATTGCTTTGATATTTGCTCTTAAACCTTCTTTTATTCCCAAAATATTAGTTACGGTTTCATTTAAATAATGCTTGATAAGTGATTTAGGAATTCTTAAGGTAGTAAAGCCATTTTGAAATGAGTGCATGGTTTCTTCCAGATCGTTCATAGCTTGTTCATGGGTAAGCATTTGATATTCCATGTCGATTTCTATATTCAGTTTTACCCTTGAAAATGCAATATCAACTGATTTTTTACCATCCCACCATTCTAACATAGGATGTACTCCTGCTTGTTTAAGTCCGTAATAGAGTTTAATTGCTTCTATAGGAGTATTATTTTGCCTTATTAGTTTGTCCATAAGCCCTTTGTGCTTGGAACATAATTCAACACCATAAGATTCCATGGCCTTTTTATGATCCAAATAACTAAGCTCTTTTTTACAGTCTATACAATTCATGGGTAAGTAGGTAATATTTAATTTGGGATAGTTATAACCGCAGGAATTTTGGAATATTATATTTTTTCGACGTATGGCAACCCACTTTTAGATGAACTGCAATATTTTAGATGAACTGCACTTTTTTAGCTAACATTTCTTTCAATTAAAATAAATTTCAGGAGAAGTATTAAGGATTAAAGAGCCTATATTTACTCTTTCAACTATAACTTATTATGAATGGAATGTTTAATAAACTAGGCCCGGGAGTATTAGTTGCTGCTGCTTTTATAGGTCCGGGAACAATAACGGCTTGTACAATTGCTGGCGTTGGCTTTGGATACGAATTGCTATGGGCTATGCTGCTTTCCATCATTGCTACCATTATTTTGCAGGAAATGTCTGCCAGGGTGGGAGTCATTACACAGAAGGGGCTTGCAGAAGTTATAAGAGAACAGTTAGTAACATCCTGGTTACGTTACCTGGTTATGGGTATAATTCTCAGCGCTATAGTAATTGGTAATACCGCATACGAGGCAGGTAACATAAGCGGTGCTACCCTGGGTTTACAAGTTTTGATGGGGGAGAACAACACTTTCATATATCCATGGATAATTGGATTTATTGCTTTTTTATTGCTGTATTTGGGATCTTATAAGATACTTGAAAAGGTATTTATTTCGCTCGTATTATTGATGAGCATATCTTTTTTATTAACCGCAGTTTTGACTAAACCGGACATTAAGGAAGTTCTGGCAGGCCTGCTAGTTCCAATTATACCCGAAAATAGCTTAATTACTATAATTGCTTTAGTAGGCACTACTGTGGTTCCATATAATTTGTTTCTGCATGCATCATTGGTGAAAGAAAAATGGAATTCTTCAAACGACCTTCTAAATGTCAGAAGGGATACATTTTTATCTATAGGGCTCGGAGGAATTATTTCAATCGCAATTATTATTTCCGCTGCTGCAATTTCTTCTACGGAAGTAAAGGACGCATTAGACTTAGCCAGGGGGTTGGAACCGCTCTATGGTCAAAGCGCAAAATATTTAATGGGAATTGGACTTTTCGCAGCAGGGATTACTTCGGCTATTACAGCGCCCTTAGCTGCTGCTTATGTAGCTAACAGTTGTTTTGCATGGAATGCAAAAGCAACTGACTTGCGATTTCGCATTGTTTGGATGGTAGTATTGTTTTTTGGTGTGATTACGCTCTCTTTTGGAATCAGGCCAATAGTTATAATTCAATTTGCTCAGGTCGCCAACGGACTTCTACTACCCATTATGGGAATAATATTGATTTGGATAGTAAATAAGACGTCTGTTCTTGGAAATTTTAAGAATTCCATTTGGCTGAACATATCCGCAATTATTATCATTATTTTAGTAATAGTTCTCGGAGCTAAAAGTATATTCAGTGTTTTTGGAATAGTGTAATGGGCAAAGTGTATATAGATATCAACTGTGATGTAGGAGAGGGTATAGGCAATGAAAGCGAGCTTTTTCCTCATATTAGTTCCTGTAATATAGCTTGCGGAGGTCATGCAGGTGATATAAACACTATGCTTGAAGTAGTCCAGCTGGCACAAAAGTTTGGAATTAAAGTCGGAGCACATCCATCATATCCGGATAAGGAAAATTTTGGGCGCAAATCGATGAAAATAGAAAAGGGAGTTTTTATATCCAGTATTCAAGATCAAATCAAAGAATTAGAATCTGTATTAGTCGGTACCGATATGAAACTGCATCATATTAAAGCTCACGGCGCTCTCTACAATGATACTGCAGGTGATTTGGAATTAGCAATGAATTATTTGGAAAGTATCCAGGGATATAAAGATCAGGTTTTGCTATATCTGCCTTATGGCTCTGTAATTGAAGATGAAGCGCGCAATAGAGGCTTTAAGATATCTCTTGAAGCCTTTGGCGATCGCAACTATAATGAAGATTTAAGTATGGTTTCCCGTAGCTCATCAAAGGCAATAATAGAACAACCAAAAAAGGTTTTGGATCATCTTTTATCAATGGTTATTAATAAGGAGGTTATTACTTTGAACGGAGATAAAGTTCCTGTTAATGCAGACACCTATTGTATTCATAGCGATACAACTACAGCTTTACAAATATTAATGTATCTTTCGGATGAATTGCCTAAGCAACAAATTTTTCTAAAAAAGTGAGTTCTCATCCCATATCAATTAGACCTTTTGGAGAGCATGCAATTTTGATAGAATGGCCAAATGAGGTTTCAGAAGTAGTCCTTTATGACATAATTGATTTCGTTGAAAGTTTCAAATTGGATTTTCAAGATTCTCAGGATTGGGAATTGGTTCCTGCTTATAATTCAGTTACATTAATTAATCGGAGAACCAAAATAGATTTCTCTAAAACCAGATGTCAACTACTGGAATGTTATAAAAACAGGAAGGCCAGTGGTACTCCACAGCGTTATTTGTGGAAATTACCGGTTTGTTATGATCTTGAATTTGGTATTGACCTGGAAGAAGTAGCTTCAACTTTAGGCTGCAGTATTAAAGAAATTATTGAGACGCACACTAAACACATTTACACTGTTTATGGCATTGGGTTTTTACCTGGATTTATGTATTTGGGGGGGGTGCCAAAAGACCTGGAAACGCCAAGGAAATCTGTGCCCCGGTTAAAGGTAATTAAAGGTTCTGTTGGTCTTGCGGGGAAACAAACGGGGATATATCCGCAAGAATCACCTGGTGGATGGAATATTATCGGGAATTGTCCCATAACTCTTTTTAATGCGAACCTGGAAAACCCCTGTTTCGTAAGTGTGGGAGATCAAATTCAATTTTATGCTATTAACCGGGCAGAATATGACTTACACAAAATAGAAACAGAGATTGGAATTTATAACCTGGATAAAATCAAATTAGATGATTAAAGTTATTCAACCCGGCTTTTATACCACAATTCAGGATATGGGTAGATTCGGATATCGGGAAAAAGGGGTGCCGGTTTGTGGGTGTATGGATAATTATTCTGCCTCTATAGCAAATTCTTTATTAGAGAATGAAGAAATGGACGCTGTTATGGAAATTACGATGACAGGTCCTAATCTAGAATTTCATGCTTCGAGTTTTTTTTCTGTTACCGGAGCTGAAATGTCTCCAGCTTTGAATGGTATTCCAATAAATTCCTATGAAGTGCACAAAGCCAATGAAGGAGACATCCTATCCTTTGGAAAATTAATAAATGGTTTTAGGAGTTATTTGGCTGTTAAAGGGGGCTTCCTTGCAGATTTGAAGCTGATGAGCAGGTCATTTTATAAACCAATTACCGAGCAGAATCGTATAAAGGAACTCATGGAAATACCCATTGAGGAGTGTTCGGAGTATTCTCCAAAAATAAGCCATATAAAACCGGAAGCCTGGCACAAGGAAAATGAATTAGATGTATTCAAAGGCCCCGAATATGAAATACTGACTGATGATCAATTAAAGTTATTATCTACTAATAAATTTACCATAGCCAAGGAGAATAATCGTATGGCCTATCAACTTGAAGAGTTAATAGGAGAGCAATCTCACAAAATGCTGACTTCTGCAACTCTGCCCGGCACTGTTCAGTTAACACCTAATGGTAAATTGATTATTCTGATGCGTGATGGGCAAACTACCGGAGGATACCCAAGAGTACTCCAGTTGGCATCTAAATCTATTGCCTTGTTAGCTCAAAAAAAGTTTGGAGATAAAATTTCCTTTCAATTTCTATCACATTAGATTTCTTTGTAAACCTCTTGAAAAGGAACCCTGAAGCGTGGACCATATATCCCTTTTGGATCTCTCACACCGCAAGCTATAACCATATTGATTTCAGAACCTCGAGGCAAATTCAATATTCTTTTAATTCGTAAGGTATCTGAACCTTCCATTGGACAGGTATCATAACCAATGGCTGCCATGGAAATCATAAAATTCTGTGCAGCCAAAGCGGCGCTTTTGTGTGCCACTATACGCATATCAGATTTTCTGAGCTGTCTATAAACAGGTTTGAAGAGTCCTAACAGACTAAAAAATACATAGCGTATAAGGCCAAGGATACCCAAAAAATCTGTATATAAAGACGGGATAAGCTTTTTGTAATAAGAGATGGCAAATTTTTCCTTAGGTTCGTATTTGTCAACCGGCTTATCACCAAAACTCGTCTTTATAAAATTTAGATTCGCTTTTGCTCTTTCACGCCATAGATTTTTTCTAGCTACGATTACTACTAATTCCTTAGCAGATTTTGCAGCCGGTTGGTTAAAACAGGCTGTACTTATTTTATTTTTATAATCTTTACTCGTTATATGGTAAAATTCCCATAATTGCAGATTGCTGCTCGTTGGTGCTAAAACCGCATTCTCTATACATTTCTTTACAATTTTAGTGTCAATTTCTTCCTCTTGATTATAAATACGTACTGACCTTCTGTAGGTAATAGCTTCTGTAACTGTTTTTTCTGTTTCCATATTTAAGGTTTAGAACTCATTTACAAAGAAAGGATTATACATTATCAGAAACAAATACAGACAATGACCTAAAATTAAGCCCAAAAAAGAATGATAAAACAAGCTTGGGCATTTATTGGATATGGGATATTATTCATGCTTATATATTTGAATATCAGCAAACTAAGTAAATATTTGTTTTCTTGAATTTGAACCAGTACTAAATGTTAAAATCATCAACTTTTTTAAACAATTATCTTTGAATTCTATAGTCATTAAGAGCTATTGGAATTAAAGAGAACCTTTTTAATGGAATTGAACAAATACAGTAAAAATGTAACCCAGGATCCAACTCAACCTGCCGCCCAGGCAATGTTGTATGCACTCGGATTAAAAGAGGAGGATTTAAAAAATCCCTTTATTGGTATTGCAAGTACCGGCTATGAAGGAAATCCGTGTAATATGCATTTGAATGATCTTGCACAGGAAGTAAAGCATGGGGTACAGGAAAATAACTTAGTTGGGCTTGTATTTAATACTATAGGGGTAAGCGACGGCATTTCTATGGGAACTTACGGAATGCGCTACTCATTGCCTTCTCGTGACATCATAGCCGATTCAATGGAGACAGTGGTTCAGGCTATGAATTATGATGGGTTGGTTACCGTTGTTGGTTGTGACAAAAATATGCCAGGGGCTTTGATGGCCATGATTCGCTTAAACAGGCCTTCTATACTGGTATATGGAGGGACCATTGCTTCAGGTTGTTTTAAGGATAAAAAACTCGATATAGTATCTGCATTTGAGGCCTGGGGCGAAAAAGTTGCCGGGACTATGAATGATTCAGAATTCAAAAATATTATTCAAAATGCATGCCCCGGAGCAGGAGCATGCGGTGGAATGTATACCGCTAACACTATGGCCTCTGCAATAGAAGCTTTAGGGATGGCATTGCCCTATAATTCTTCAAATCCGGCCATCGGGAAGGAAAAAAATGAAGATTGTATAAATTCAGGAAAGGCGATGTGGCATTTAATAGAAAAGGATATTAAACCAAGCGATATTATTACCCGAAAGTCGTTTGAAAACGCAATTCGATTAATAACCGTGATGGGAGGTTCTACAAATGCAGTCTTACATTTTTTGGCAATCGCAAAAGCTGCTGGAATTAATTTCACTTTGGATGATTTTCAAAAAATAAGCGATACTACTCCTTTTCTTGCAGACCTAAAGCCAAGTGGAAAATATTTAATGGAAGATATCCATCGTGTAGGGGGTACTCCTGCCGTAATGAAATTTATGCTTGATAATGGGATGCTTCATGGCGAATGCTTAACAGTCACCGGTAAGACAATTGCCGAAAACTTAGCAGATTTACCAAGTCTGAAACCCGGGCAGAAAGTTGTAAAATCGCTGCAAAACCCTATAAAGGAAACCGGGCATCTACGTATTCTTTATGGGAACCTGGCAAAGGATGGTGCGGTTGCCAAAATCACAGGAAAGGAAGGGCTTTATTTTACTGGTCCCGCAAAAGTTTTTGATGATGAATTTAAAGCAAATGAAGGCATAGGAAAAGGCCTGGTAAATAAAGGAGATGTTGTTGTAATAAGATATGAAGGACCCAAAGGTGGTCCGGGAATGCCGGAAATGCTGAAACCAACCGCTGCAATAATGGGAGCCGGACTAGGTAAAGACGTGGCATTAATCACCGATGGACGTTTCTCAGGTGGAACTCATGGTTTTGTCGTGGGGCATATATCACCAGAGGCTCAGGAAGGTGGTGCTATTGCTTTATTGGAAGACGGCGATATTATAACTATTGATGCTGAAAAAAATAGTATTTCAGTAGATTTATCGGAAAATGAAATTAACAATAGGCGTGTAAAATGGAAACAACCTGCCCTTAAAGTTAATAGGGGAAGCCTGTATAAATATGCTAAAACAGTTTCTTCAGCCTCTCAAGGTTGCGTAACAGATGAATTTTAAGCTGTCATTCCAGGTAGGAATTACGTTAGATCTATTAAGGCTAGAGCATTTAATAAAATTGAAGGTGTATGCAAACATTAAAGGAAAAAAAACCGGAGGCCCACAATGAGACTTCTATTAGGATAAGCGGTGCCGAAGCAATTATACATTGTCTTCTTGCGGAGGATGTAAATCTGATATACGGCTATCCGGGGGGTGCTATAATGCCCGTGTATGATGAGTTATATAAGTTCCAGAATAAGCTTCATCATGTACTCACAAGGCACGAACAAGGAGCTACCCACGCTGCACAGGGTTTTGCCCGTGTCACAGGAAAAGTGGGGGTTGCAATAGCAACTTCAGGACCTGGTGCAACGAACCTGGTCACAGGTCTTGCTGACGCCCAGATAGACTCCACGCCAATGATTTGCATTACCGGTCAAGTTCCACGGCATTTACTGGGATCAGATGCATTTCAGGAAACGGATATCATTGGAATATCTACCCCGGTAACGAAATGGAATTATCAGATTACCAAAGCTTCTGAAATTCCGGAAATTATGGCGAAAGCCTTTTATATAGCCAAATCGGGTCGTCCCGGGCCTGTATTAATTGACATTACCAAAAATGCTCAATTTGAGGAGTTTGATTTTAGTTATAGTCGATGCATTGGGGTTAGAAGCTATAAACCGAGCCCTAAACCTGATATGGAAAAAATCCAATCTGCAGCAGAACTTATAAACAAAGCGAAAAGACCATATATTGTTTTTGGTCATGGTGTAATTTTAGGAAAAGCAGAAAATCAACTTCGAGCATTAGTGGAAAAAGCGGGTATCCCTGCTGCATGGACTATTTTAGGTTTATCTGCTATGGATACGGATCATCCCTTGAATGTAGGAATGGTGGGAATGCACGGAAACTATGGTCCAAATGTGCTTACCAATGAATGTGATGTGCTTATAGCTATAGGTATGCGTTTTGATGACAGGGTTACAGGGAATCTGGATACTTATGCCAAACAGGCCAAAGTCATACATTTTGAGATAGACCCTGCAGAGATTGATAAAAATGTTAAGGCCGATATTGCTATTTTGGGGAATGCCCAGGAATCACTCGACTTATTGCTCCCATTAATAAAAGAAAATAAGCATGATAAGTGGCATAATGAGTTTAAAAAGTGTTACGACGAAGAATATGAAGCAGTGATTAAAAACGATTTATATCCATCGAAAGAAGGTCTTACTATGGGTGAGGTGATTGAGGAAATTAATCTGGCTTCGGAAAATAAGGCAGTCATTGTTACGGATGTGGGACAACATCAAATGATAGCATGCAGGTATGCTAAATTTAAACAAACGAAAAGCAATATAACTTCAGGGGGCCTTGGAACAATGGGATTTGCTCTCCCGGCGGCCATTGGTGCTAAAATGGGCGCAATGGACCGAGAAGTAGTAGCAATTATAGGCGATGGGGGCTACCAAATGACGATACAGGAGTTAGCTACTATTTTTCAGAATAAAACTCCTGTAAAAATTGTTGTATT
Source organism: Flavobacteriaceae bacterium (assembly GCA_020346245.1). Classification (GTDB taxonomy): domain Bacteria; phylum Bacteroidota; class Bacteroidia; order Flavobacteriales; family Flavobacteriaceae; genus Eudoraea. Next base: position 541,678 of record CP070778.1, read on the forward strand.
AAACAATGGTCATCTTGGTATGGTGAGACAATGGCAGGAATTATTTTTCGAAAGCAGGTATGCATCAACCGTAATGACTAATCCCGATTTTGTTAAGATAGCTGAAGGATATCAAATCGAAGCAAAAAGAGTTAATCAACGTAAGGATCTTAAGTCAACTATTCAGGAGATGATGGCCTCAAAGGAGCCTTTCTTTCTGGAGGTGATTGTTGAAAATGAGGACAATGTCTTTCCTATGATCCCTTCCGGTGCATCTGTTTCAGATATTCGTTTAAAATAAATTAACATGGAGAAAAAGTGGTTTACCATATCGGTATACGCTGAAAATAATGTTGGATTACTCAATAGAATTTCAGGTATATTCTTAAAGAGACACATTAATATTGAAAGCTTAAATGTTTCAAAATCAGAAATTGAGAATGTGTCAAAATTTACTGTTGTAATAAATACAACTGAAGATTGGACACGCAAAATTGTTGCACAAATTGAAAAGCAAATTGAAGTAATAAAAGCTTTTTACCACACTGATGAGGAGACTATCTATCAGGAATCTGCTCTTTTTAAAATAGCTTCACATCTTTTATTTGATGAACCTCAGATACAAAATATTATTTCTGAGAGTAAATCTAAAATTGTAACTGTATCTCGGGAATATTTTGTGCTGGCCAAAACCGGCAGAAGACATGAAATTGATGAGATGCATGATAACCTCGAACCTTTTGGTATAATGCAATTTGTGCGCTCAGGGAGAATTACAGTTACAAAAGCGGAAATGCCAATTACTTCTATGATAAATGAATTTTATCAATCTTAATTTTTTAGATAATTATAAACTAACCAATATTAAAATTTAACATGACAAATTATTTTAATACCCTATCCCTAAGAGATAAATTATTGCAGTTGGGTAAATGCCGGTTTATGGAATCAGCCGAATTTTCTGAAGGAGTTAAAGCTCTGAAATCTAAAAAGATTGTTATTGTGGGTTGTGGAGCACAGGGTTTAAACCAGGGTTTAAACATGAGAGATTCAGGATTGGATATTTCTTATACACTCAGAGAGGCCGCTATAACCGAAAAAAGACAATCCTATAAAAATGCTACAGAGAATGGCTTTAATGTGGGAACTTATGAAAAAATGGTACCGGATGCAGATCTTGTTATTAATTTAACACCGGACAAACAACATACTTCTGTTATTAATGCAGTAATGCCTTTAATGAAAAAAGGAGCAACACTGTCTTATTCGCATGGGTTTAATATTGTGGAAGAAGGTATGCAAATTAGGGAAGATCTAACTGTAATCATGGTTGCACCTAAATGTCCGGGTTCTGAGGTTAGAGAAGAATACAAAAGAGGTTTTGGTGTTCCTACCCTTATGGCCGTCCATCCGGACAATGACCCGGAAGGGAAGGGGTATGAGCAGGCTAAGGCATACGCTGTTGCTACAGGAGGCCATAGAGCGGGTGTATTGGAGTCTTCATTTGTTGCTGAAGTTAAATCTGATTTAATGGGAGAACAAACCATTCTGTGTGGTTTATTACAGACAGGATCTATTCTTTGTTTTGATAAAATG
>CP070778.1:543352-553054 GCA_020346245.1 Flavobacteriaceae bacterium
TTCGGCCAGGTCCAGGTGTTTTTTAATTTTTCCGCTTAGTATAAACCACCAATTAAGATATGGTTGCCGCATTTCCCTGATTAACATCTTCTGGTTGCGCTCCGTATAATCCTGAAGCTGTTCCATGCTTTGCTGTATATCATAACGGCTAAAAAGTGCTTGCGCCACTACCTGGAACGCCAAATCGCCCATTAAAGGAAATACATCCTGAGTTGTTGAGGGTTCTATCCTTTTTAATTCTGAGTCAATTGCCTGCTTCATGATACCCAATAAACCCCTGAGTTTCTGTTTATGAAATGCAGGTTGCACCATACGGCGGTGTACCCGCCAATGTTCCCCTTTCGAAGTCAGGATTCCATGCCCGATATATTTTGCAAGATCTACGGTTTGGAGTTCTGACTTCTCATACTTTTTATGCTGTTTTTGTAATATATGCTTAATAATGGTAGCATCCCGTGTAAAGATTACAGCCTTCCGAAAGCCAACCCTTACCCTGAAAATATCCCCATATTTTTCAAAATTAGCCCTGTGGAAAGGCAAAGGGTTTTTCAGAATTGTCTTTCTGTTCTTATAAACCTGAAATTGAGAAATTGTTGGGAGGTCTTTCACCTATAAGTTATTTGTCTGGCTGAGCGCAGTCGAAGCCATTAATTGTAACTATCATGGTATTTATAATGTGTCGCATTCCTGCACTCCGAAAGAATTTGAAGTAATTGCCAATCACCACGAATCAAAGCTTCTTTTTTTCTTCTTGTCCACCCTTTTATTTTCTTTTCAAAATAAATAGCTTGTAATACATTTCTAAATTCCTGATAAAATTCAAGTTCAAGAGGTCTTCTTTTGAAGGTATAGCTGTCTTTATTAAATCCCGATCGATGTTGTTCAATTCTTTTATCAAGGTCATTGGTAATCCCTGTATAATAGGATTTATCTGAACATTTTAATATGTAAACGTAATAACTATACATTTTCTGTTTTGTTTGGGCTTCGACTGCGCTCAGCCTGACATGCAATAAATAAGCTAAAATAAACCTGGTTGGGAACCGCCTTTAATCCTGCCCAGGTGGGTGTAAGCTAATTCGGTTACTTCCCTGCCCCTGGGTGTACGCATTATAAATCCCTGCTGTATTAAAAAAGGTTCGTAGACTTCTTCAATTGTTTCTGCGCTCTCTGATACCGCCGTAGCTAATGTTGTAATTCCTACAGGACCTCCCTTAAACTTATCGATAATAGTTGTTAAAATTTTATTATCCATTTCATCTAATCCATGGGTATCCACATTCAGGGCTTTCAATCCATACCTGGATATACTAATATCAATATTCCCATCTCCCTTTATTTGCGCAAAATCCCTAACCCTTCTTAACAAGGCATTGCTGATTCTTGGTGTTCCCCTACTTCTTCCTGCTATTTCAATTGCTGCATCATCTGTAATAGGAACCTTTAGTATATCCGCACTGCGTATTACTATCGTAGATAATAATTCAGTTCTGTAGTACTCAAGCCTGCTTGTTATTCCAAATCTGGCACGCATAGGGGCGGTTAATAATCCGGAGCGTGTGGTAGCCCCGATTAATGTAAAAGGGTTCAAATTTATTTGTACCGACCTGGCATTTGGGCCGGTTTCTATCATAATATCAATTTTATAATCTTCCATGGCAGAGTACAAATACTCTTCAACTATAGGGCTCAATCTATGAATTTCATCAATGAACAAAACATCTCGTTCATCCAGGTTGGTTAAAAGTCCTGCAAGATCTCCTGGTTTATCCAAAACCGGACCTGAAGTAATTTTTATTCCAACCCCCAATTCATTGGCAAGTATATGCGCCAGTGTGGTTTTTCCCAATCCCGGGGGGCCATGAAATAATGTATGATCTAAAGCTTCACTTCTCTGGTTGGCGGCCTGTACAAAAACCTTCAGGTTCTCCAATACCTGCTCCTGACCTGTAAAATCATCAAAGGTAATAGGCCTTAAAGCACGTTCTATATCCAATTCCTCTTGTGAAAACGAAGAGCCAGTGGGATCGAGATTGTCGTTCATATTTTCAAAGATAGTAAAAAAGAAAAGCGGTAAATATCACAAAATATACCTACTTCTTTATATTAGGACAAATCCGTGGAAGCACATGATATTTGTCATCTTTTTTACAAAGATTTATTGCCTTCTTTGCATTGAAATTAGAAATTATCACTAAATTATCACTAGTTAGGAAAGTACAATCTTCAAAAACAAAAAATCAATGAAAACATCTTTTAATCTTGAAAAATACGGTATAGAAACGGAAAAGATATATAGGAATAGTAGTGTTCCCGTTCTTTACGAATTAGGACTTCGATTAGAAAAAGGAACGGCCATTTCCGATGTAGGCGCACTTATGACCTACTCTGGCGAAAAAACAGGTCGTAGCCCAAAGGACAAAAGAATCGTAAGACACCCCGATTCTGAAAATAATATTGACTGGGGTCCGATCAATATTGGTTTGGATGAGCATACTTTTATGGTAAATCATGAACGTGCATTAGATTTCTTAAATATCTGCGATCACCTTTACGTAGTTGATGCTTTTGCCGGTTGGGATCCAAAATACAGGCTTAAAGTCAGAATTATATGCACAAGAGCGTATCACGCGTTGTTTATGCAGAATATGTTGATCATGCCAACAGCAGAGGAACTGGAAAATTTCGGAGAACCAGATTATGTTGTTCTTAACGCAGGGGGATTCCCGGCTAACAGGTATACTTCTGAAATGACCTCTAAAACCAGTGTAGATCTTAACCTGGAACGCAAAGAAATTGTGATTTTGGGTACCCAGTATGCGGGTGAGATGAAAAAAGGTATCTTCTCTGTTATGAATTATCTAATGCCTCTGGAAAATGTATTACCTATGCACTGTTCAGCAAATGTAGGCGAAAAGGATGATGTAACTATTTTGTTCGGTTTATCAGGAACGGGAAAGACCACTCTTAGTGCCGATCCTAAACGAAGATTAATTGGAGACGACGAGCACTGCTGGACTGATAAGGGCACATTTAATATTGAAGGAGGATGCTATGCGAAAGCTATAAATCTTTCGGAGGAAAAAGAGCCGGATATCTATAATGCCATTAAGTTTGGAACAGTTCTGGAAAATGTGGTATACAATAAATTTACCAGGGAAGTAGATTACACAGATACGACCATAACACAAAATACAAGAGCTTCTTATCCAATTGAGTACATAGATAATGTGCAAATACCTTGTGTAGCTGGTCATCCTGAAAATATAATCTTCCTTACCTGTGATGCCTTTGGTGTATTACCTCCGGTAAGTAAACTGACTCCCGAACAGGCTAGTTATCACTTTATTTCAGGATATACGGCAAAGGTAGCTGGTACCGAAATGGGTGTGACAGAACCCCAGGCAACATTCAGTGCATGTTTTGGCGCAGCATTTATGATGTGGCATCCAAATAAATATGCAGAATTGCTGGCTGAAAAAATCAAAGAACACAAGGCTACCGCCTGGTTGGTTAATACAGGATGGACTGGTGGAGCGCATGGTGTTGGATCCAGGATGAGCCTGAAATATACCCGGGCAATGATTGATGCAATTCACAATAATGATTTCGACAATGTTGAATTTGTTACAGATCCGGAATTTGGGGTTCAAATTCCACTAAGTTGTCCAAATGTTCCTTCTGAGATTCTCATACCAAAGAATACATGGGAAGACAAAGAGCAATACCAGGAAGTAAAGAAGAAGTTAGTAGAGCTTTTTAATGAAAACTTTAAAAAGTTTGAAGCTGATGTAAATGCCGAAATTGTGGAGGCTGGTCCCAAAGCAGACTTTTCTCTGCAGTCCTAACCAAGTTGAGTTTAGCAAAACCCCCATCATTGAATGATGGGGGTTTTTTATAGTATATAATCAAACTATTATTCCTCTCTCTTATATAACTCCGAAGTATTCAGAAATTCATTCAAAATAATCTTGGGGTTTCCCCATAAATAAGTCTTAGATGAGCCACTAGATGAGAGCTCTATGCTTTTGTAGGAGTATACTCTTGCTTTAGCGGTCTCTTCTAATACAGCGCTCATAACTCCGGCCTCCATTTTTTGGGCCCTAAGGTCGCTACCTCCAGATAATTTAATATTCAAAGTATCTGCAGTGCCTTCAACCACTGCGTAGGAATTATTATGCATTTCAATAGTACCTTTAGCGGTTGTAGTATAAATATTGAGGTTTATCTTTTCTTTTAGCACGAGATCTATAGAATCAGATTGTACGTTCAAATTCCCTGAACTTGTTCCTTCCATATTTATATGAACAGTTGAAGCATTTGCATTTAATTCAAGTTTAGAAGTTCCAAATGTGTTGATTTTAAGCGCATCGGCATTAAGCACGTTTTTTGTGACAAGTTTCCCTTGCTTCAATACTATGTGTTCGAGATCATTGTAGTTAACAGTGATATCGAGTTGTTTGCTGGCTGTGATTTTGTAATAGGATCGTATTATAAGGGTGCTGTCTGTGACATCAAATCTTAAAATATCTATCAAATTATCATCTGCGGTAATTGAATATCCTGGAATGGTGGTCTCATTCAAAGTGATTTCAAGATCATCCTGAACTTCTATCGCATTAAAGAAAGGCAGGTCTTCATTAACATTTACAACAGATTTATTGCCTTTTATTTTAGGTTTTCTCTGGGCACTAGCCCCCAAAGTGGTGAATGCTAAAAAAAATATAATCAAGTTTTTCACGATAACGAATTTAATAATTATTCCCGCTAAAAGTAAGTCTGGCTTATTATTTTATACACGGCTTATAAATAATCCTACATCAATGGCAACAAAAAGCCCATCCTAACGGATGGGCCTTAAAATATTCAAATTTCAACTTCGTTCTTAATGATTCAGTTCTTCTTCATCTTGTTGAAGTGGTATATTTTGTGGGACAAAATCCTGACCAGGAATTATATATTCCCCATTTTCATCAATTTTGCTATAGTCATATGCCCATCTGTGTACATGAGGAATCTCTCCCTCCCAGTTTCCATGGAAGTGCTCTATTGGTGCAGTCCACTCCAATGTATTGGATTTCCATGGATTTTGTTCCGTGGGTTTTCCATAAAAAATACTAATTATGAAATTATATAAGAAAACTAATTGGGCTAGTCCGGCAATCAAGGCAAAAACAGTAATAAGAACATTCACATCTGTCAATTCATCAAACATAGGGAAGGCCGTGTTTTCATAGTAACGTCTTGGGACGCCTGCCATACCCACAAAGTGCATAGGAAAGAATACCCCATAAGCACAGATTGCTGTAACCCAAAAATGTACATAGCCCAGATTCTTATTCATCATTCGCTTAAACATTTTTGGGAACCAATGATAGACCCCTGCGAATAAGCCATATAAGGCTGAAATACCCATTACCAAATGGAAGTGAGCCACAACAAAATAGGTGTCGTGAACATTAATATCTAAGGTACTGTCCCCAAGAATAATACCGGTTAATCCTCCTGTAATAAAGGTTGACACCAATCCTATAGAGAAAAGCATTGCAGGATTAAGCTGTAAATTTCCCTTCCACAATGTTGTGATATAATTAAATGCTTTAACTGCAGACGGGATTGCTATTAAGAGTGTGGTGAATGTAAATACCGATCCGAGGAATGGATTCATTCCAGAAATAAACATATGGTGTCCCCAAACTATGGTAGATAAAAATGCTATTGCTAAAATTGATGCTACCATGGCTCTATAACCAAATATAGGTTTTCGGGCATTGGTAGACATAACTTCAGAAGTAATCCCCAGTGCGGGCAGGAGTACTATATATACCTCAGGATGCCCTAGAAACCAAAACAAGTGTTCAAATAATACAGGGGAGCCTCCCTGATAATGCAAGACTTCACCCTGAATAAAAATATCTGACAAAAAGAAAGAAGTTCCAAAACTTCTGTCCATTATCAATAGTAAAGCAGCTGATAATAACACAGGAAATGAAATTACTCCGATTATTGCTGTTACAAAAAATGCCCATATGGTTAACGGAAGCCTTGTCATAGACATCCCCTTGGTTCTGAGGTTTATTACAGTTACAATATAGTTCAATGATCCCAATAAGGAAGATGCAATAAAGATTGCCATGGATACCAACCATAGCGTCATTCCCATCCCGGATCCCGGCTGCGCCATGGGCAGTGCACTAAGCGGAGGGTAGATGGTCCATCCTGCAGCTGCAGGTCCTGCCTCCACAAAAAGCGAAATAACCATGATTACACTAGACAAAAAGAACATCCAATATGACAGCATATTCAGGAAACCTGAAGCCATATCCCTAGCCCCAATTTGCAATGGTATCAGAAGATTACTAAATGTACCACTCAAGCCAGCTGTAAGGACAAAGAATACCATTATGGTACCATGTATGGTAACCAATGCCAGGTACATATCTGCATCCAAAACACCTCCGGGTGCCCAACCTCCTAAAAATGTCTCGAAAATAGGAAAAGATTCTCCGGGCCAGGCCAATTGCATTCTGAACAAAAGTGACATAGCAATGCCGATTATACCCATAATCAAACCAGTAATAAGATACTGCTTTGAAATCATCTTATGATCCTGACTAAAAATATATTTTGTTACGAATGTCTCTTTATGATGATGTACATGATCATCTGCGTGATCATCAACCTGGGCATGTGCAGTAACAGACATAATAATTAAATTTTTTAATATTAATCTTCTTTTATATAGCTTTATTTATTGTATCGATGCCATGGTCTGACTAAAAGTCTGCTGACTTTCTATCCATGCATTATATTCTTCTTCAGTTTCTACTATGATCTTCATCTGCATATTATAATGCGATTTACCACAAATTTTATTGCATAATAAAACATAGTCAAATTCCCATGGATCAGAGTTGTCCTCCCCATTAGCAGCACGTTCCGCTCTAATTTCATTTGTCCTCTTCACCTTGTCTACTACATCCGGGTTCATTCTCATCTCAGCAGTAGTTATGGTAGGTGTAAAAGAAAACTCCGTGGTCATTCCGGGCACGCAATTCATCTGTGCTCTAAAATGAGGCATATAGGCAGAGTGCAATACATCCTGCGAACGCATTTTAAAATTTACTTTTCTGCCAACAGGCAGATGTAATTCTTTTACGATAATATCATCCTGGGTATTAGGGTCAGATTCATCCAATCCTAAAACATTTGCCCTATCAATATCTATCATTCTAACATTGGCTGTTCCCAAAACATTATCTGCACCACCATATCTTGCTGTCCAGTTAAATTGTTGTGCATAAAGTTCTACAATCAGAGGATCGTCCTCATCATTAATATCCATTATGTTGGTCCATGTGTATAAACCCCATAAGATTAATCCGGCTAAAACAATCACCGGTATTATCGTCCATATGAATTCCAGTCTGTCATTATCTGCAAAGAACAAGGCCTTTTTTCCCTTTTCACCGCGATATTTATACCCAAAATAATGTAATAATGCCTGTGTAAGGGTTTGAACAAAGAAGATGATCATGAACGAAACAAGCATAAGGTAATCATAATCCCCTCCATGGGCTGAAGCAGCTTCAGGCAATAACACTTTAGTGTATTTATAAAAACTAAAGATGGTTATCCCATAAATAAATATCAAAAAAGCAAATAACAAGTAACCATTATACTTGTTATCCTTATCCGTCGCCACTTGTGAATCTATTGTCTTTAGTTTGGACAATTCAAAAATTTTGGTCATTTGCCAAATTGCAATTGCCACTAGTACTAAAACAATTAAGATCAATAATGTAGTCATTGTATGTATTGAAATTATACTTTAAAATTATTAATAATGAAAATGCCTGCTTTCTTCTATAAAAGGATTACGGCTAGGCTGCAAGGGAGCTTGGGTTAATGCCCGGAAAACCCAGAAAATAAAAGCTCCTGCAAAAAAGAAGATCGCACCCAATTCCGGAATCCCAATATACCATTGGTCGCCAACCGTTGCCGGCATTATCATATTAAATATATCTAAATAATGTCCGGCAAGTAAAACGATACCGGTCATTATTACAAACCAATTCACCCTTTTATAATCGCTGTTCATTAGCAACAACAATGGAAATACAAAATTCATTGCTACCATACCAAAAAATGGCAGGTTATAATCTTCAATCCTCGTAACGAAATACGTAACTTCTTCAGGAATATTTGCATACCATATTAACATAAACTGACCAAACCAAAGATAAGTCCAGAAAATACTAAAGCCAAACATGAATTTTGCCAGGTCATGAATATGACTGTCATTAACATCCGGTAAATATCCTTTTGATTTAAGGTAAATTGTAACCATCGCAATAACTGTTATGCCTGAAACAATCATACTCGCAAAAAGATACCACCCAAAAAGTGTACTGAACCAATGTGGGTCAACACTCATAATCCAATCCCACGACATAATGGATTCTGAAATAAGATAAAATACAAGGAAAGCAGCTGAAAACCTGAAGTTCTTTTTGAAATTGGAATTATCATCAGCATTATCCTGAGCAATAGAAAGTCTTCGTGATATTTCACGATAACCAATCCATCCTCCAAGGAAGATTGCAGCTCGTATCAGAAAGAAAGTAGGATTAAGATAGCCGGCTTTATTTTGCAGCAATTTGTCATGAGCAACAACATCAGCATCCATCCAGGTAAACAAATGATTAAAATGCAATACAGAAAGTACCAGAATTACAAATACAATTATCCCTCCGGGAACGAGGTATGCTGTAATTCCTTCCATTACCCTGAATAACAAAGGCGACCATCCAGCTTGTGAAGCCCTTTGAATTCCATAAAAAGCAAGAACACCCAAAGCAATCATAAAGAAAAAGAAAGCGGCAACATATAAAGCAGCCCAGGGTCTGTTTTGTAGTTGGTGTAACAAGTGTTCATCATGATCACCATTGTGATCAGCGGCTTCGCCGTGATCAGCAGCCATTGCATGGGATGCTTCCTCCCCATGAGAATCGCCATGTCCGTCATCATGCGCGGCTACCATAGCTTTGGCTTCCTCTACAGTAGCTGGTGTAGACACAAAGCCAATACCAATTCCCAATACCCCAACGGCCATGAGAATAAAGGAAGCTATTTTTAATCTGTTTGAAAACGTGTACATATTAAAGGTCTATGTATTATTTTGTTAAGTCTTGTTTCAATTGCATTACGTACTCTGATACTTGCCAACGTTCTTCATAATCAAGTTGTCCTGCATAGGAACCCATGGAATTAAGCCCGTAATAAATGGCATGATAGGTGCTCCCAACGGTAATATTCCTGGCGGCATCGGCATAGCTGGGTACCCCTAGAATTTTTTCTCTTTTTACCAAAGTCCCCTGCCCTTTACCCTGGTTGCCATGACATATGCCACAATAAATGGTATAAAGTTCTTTGCCCTTAGCAAGATTTGCCTCCATTTGCAAAGTATCCAATGGACTTGGTTGCATTCTCGCCATTTCCTTGCCCTCAAGATCATTGGCAAATTCATAAGGCAGCCACCCTCTGTGAATTGTATTTTCAGGAGGGGTTAAAGCTTCTGTTCCGCTCGGAAGAAAACGAACTTGCTGATAGGTTTCATAACCAACCGGCTCATACATATTTGGCATATACTGATAATTCGGACTGTTGCTATCTGCACATGCAGAAAACAATCCAATTACT
>CP070778.1:553154-562614 GCA_020346245.1 Flavobacteriaceae bacterium
CTTTGTAACTATAGCCAGGCAGGAACGGGGTACCGAAAAATGGTTTGTTGGGTCTATTACCGACGAAAATGCGCGTGAAGTTACCATTAATCTGGATTTTTTATCTCCGAATAAGAAATATAAAGCCATTTTGTATTCCGATGGGGAAAATGCCCACTGGGATGATAATCCGCTCGATATAAAAATTGAGGAGAAAGAGGTAGATAATACAACTACACTAACACTCCAACTGGCAGCCGGTGGTGGAGCCGCAGTAAGTTTGGTGCCAATAGAATAATCCCCTGAAGTTAAATCCAAATTCGTTTTATATATTGACTAATACTAGTTCATAAGTGCCATAGCCCCATAATAAGCTGCTCCCAGGAGTGGTGTTTTAGCATTTAAAATTACTTTTACCGGCATTTGCCGGAGCAAAGGATTCATACGGCCTGCCGAAACGAAGTTTTCAGTGAATACTTCCCGGTTAATCATCTGCAATATTTTTGGGACAATCCCGCCTCCTATATAAACGCCTCCTGTGGCCTTGGTCTTTAAAGCAAACTGAGCCGCCTCTATGGCCAGATATCGTACAAATAAATCCAGGGTCTCTTCACAAATTGGGTCACTTCTTTCATGGGCAACAGTGGTGATAACGGCTGCCGCATCTCCCTGTTGTATTTTATCTCGCAACCATTTGGGTTCGGAAATTCCCCTGAAATCCCTTAAAAATTTGTAGCTATTTACTATTCCGAGGCCGGAGACTACCCTTTCCCAACTTACATGGCCATACCTTTTATGCAAAGATTTCCATAATTCCCAATCCAGATCATTTCGTGGACAGAAATCGCAATGCCCGCCTTCGGTGGCATAGGGATGGTACTTACTGCCGTCCCAATATAAGCCTGCCTCTCCAAGGCCCGTGCCCGGTGAAATGATTACGGCATTCCCCGGTATGTCCGATCCTTCTTTTAGTAGTTCAAAATCCCCCTGCCCGAGCGCCGCCAATCCGTATGCATTGGCCTCCATATCATTGATAAGGGCAACCGGTTCAACACCAAGTTCAGTGCTGATTTTTTCACTGTCTATTTCCCACGGAAAATTTGTGCCTATGACCTTGCCCCGGGTAACCGGGCCGGCTACGCCCAGGCAAATTCCATCTATTTCAGGCAATTTATCCTCATGGAAAGTTTGCGCCATCTCTATAAAGGCGTTGAAATCTTTTGTGTGGTATGATTGCTCCTTCAATAAAGTAAAATGTCCGCCAATAAATTCAAAAAGTGCGAGGTTGGTTTTCGTTGCCCCAATGTCACCTGCTAAAATAGTTTTACCTGCTACAGTAGTCTTTCTGCTAGGGGAAAAGGCCAGGGGTATTAGAGAATTCTGTAAATGTGGCAGAGAATAACTTTCCGATGTTTTCATATCATCAATTTTCTAAGCAATTAGAATAACCTCTTTCATTGAAATATCCCATATACGCATATTGTATGATTCTTCGTTTTGTGCTAAATGTTTTGAAATATCCCCAATACAAATATCTCACCAATGTTAAATGTTTAAAATGACAAAGGTCATTGAATATGAATAACTATTTGTAATGATTATAGTAAATGACCGTAAGTAATTTGAAACAGCCCCTAAATCATTTCAATCTAAGCCTGGTATTAAAAGTTTAAGTAGTACGGGGTTTTTCTTCCAGTCGTGCGGTAGCAATAAGTTTACCAATAAAAAAACCAACAAAAAAAACAACTGCAGCTATGGTTACAATAAGCAGCATTGCCCTCCATACATCCGTAAGGGGAATACTATTTTCTGGTAGCCTTTCAAGGATCCTGAAACTGCTAAACACTTTAAAAGGGAAACTAAAGTAATTTATTAGCGCTTCCTTGTATTCGCTAAATGTCAGGAACATATAAATGTTGCTGGAAAGGCCATAAGCTATAATACTCAGGCCAAACCCAAACATTCTGCTGTATGTTTTAATGTATCCAATTCTGTCTGATTTTAGTACTTCCTCCTTAGAATGAAGCCTGTTTTCCAATATTGTTTCTGCTAAAGCATCTTTATTCCTGTATTTTTTTACATAGTCCTGTGAATAATAAATCCAGCAAAATAGTAAAAGAATAGGGGTAACAACAACAATCAGCGTAACACAAAAAAGAAGAAGAACCGTGACCAATTCACTTAGCCCTTCCAGCGTAAAATAGCGATCAACAGGACCCTGATTGCCTTGCAAACCATAAAAAGCCTGCACTAAAACGGATATATAATTAAGAATTAAATAACCCATCTGCTACTCATCCGTATTTAACTTAAATATTAGTTTTTCGCATACTAATCACTAAAGCTCAAATCTTCTAACGATTGGTAAATCTGTCAGAATCTGTAAAATTCCTGGTTTGATATCCCATTCTAGCTAATATTTGAGCACAACCAAACTCAAAGCGACTAAACCTTAGATTTTATGTCCCAATGTGGACATTTATTTATCTTATCTTCCCTAAGTTAAGGTTTTTGAAACTAATAGCAAGGGCTATTATAATATCTATTTTCATAAAACCCTGCGATTGAATCTTAAAACTGTTTATAATACTTAAGAGACTTAAGATTTCCTATCTTAGGAGGATCTTTGTCATAAAAGTTTAAAATATTTCATTTTATGAAAATATCCATTAAATATAGGTTAATGTTACTATCAACTTTGGCATTCTGTGTAGTCCTGACGACCTATTCGCAGGAAATTCAATATGAAACCAAACAGAATGTTCCTTATTATAATGCTTCGATTAGACAGGCTGATGCATACACAACTGAGCGTTGTGTTTTAGATTTTTATTATCCTAAAAATGTAAAAGATTTTCCAACCATTATATGGTTCCATGGAGGCGGATTAACGGGTGGTAATAAAGAAATTCCCGTACAACTTATGGAAAAAGGAGTTGGTATAGTTGCAGTAAATTATCGTTTGTACCCAAAAGTAAAGGCCCCCTTATATATTGATGATGCGGCTTCTGCAGTTAGTTGGGTCTTTAAAAATGTGGCTGATATGGGTGGAGATCCTTCACTAATTTTTGTGTCGGGCCACTCGGCAGGAGGCTATTTGGCCAGCATGATTGGTTTAGATAAATCCTGGTTGCGTAAATATGGTATTGAGGCAGATAAGATTGCCGGCCTTATCCCTTTTAGCGGGCATACTATTACTCATTTTACCGTCAGAGAAGAAAGGGGTATTCCCGGTATCCAACCTGTAATAGACAGTTTAGCCCCACTATTTCATGTTCGCCCCGATGCTCCACCATTATTATTAATTACCGGAGACAGGGAATTGGAACTATTGGGAAGGTATGAGGAAAATGCATACTTAATGCGAATGATGAAAATTTCAGGTCATAAAGAAACCAAACTCTATGAGTTAGATGGATATGGGCACGCCATGACTGAACCCGCATTTCCGCTATTGTTAAACGAAGTTCAAAGAATAATAGACGCGAAAACCCACAATAAATGAATTCACTAAAGATTATTGTAATCTTTGTCTTATATGCAGTTACATCCCCGTCTCAGACTCAGTAAATAAAACCTTCTTCAGTAAAAAAGACTATGGAACTAGTTGCCGAATGGCAAATAGTACATTTCACTGATCTATACAGCGGACACAAAGAGCCACATCATCCTTTGGACCGGACAAATGGGCTATGAATATATTATTGGTTTTTGAAAAAAAATGCAATTCCTTGAAACTGTTTCATTAGAATCGTAATAATAATAAACGTTTAATTTTTTATTGTTTTTTTTATACGTTTAATTTTTCAAGAACAATAGAATATTCTATAAATGGAAGAATAATAGGATTTTATTTTACGAAGTTTAATTTTTTGTTTATTCTTTAACATATTATATTAAACAATAATTTTATATTTATCCCACCAAGCTATTCAAGTTTTAAAAATTTAGTTCCCCATTAGAACTTTTAGTTTACTCAAATAACAAAATGAAACCAATTAATCATACCGTAAAATGAAAAATCAGGATATGCTATTAAATACACTTTTTGAATCAGAAAAATTATTAAACGGGTACTCTCATGAAGAAATTGGCGATGACCACCTTTATACCGGATTGGATACTCCTATGAAACCAAACGCCTTTGTTGCCAGTGATGAAGAGAAGAAAGAAAGCATTGCGCGATTATTCGCACAGATTATGGATGTTATGGGCCTGGATCTCAAAGATGATTCACTCAAGGGCACGCCGGAACGTGTGGCCAAAATGTACATAGATGAAATATTTTCGGGTTTAGATCCAAAAAACAAACCAAAAGTTGCTTTGTTTGACAATAAGTATCAGTACAACCAAATGCTGGTAGAAAAAGATATTACCTTTTACTCTAATTGCGAACATCATTTTGTTCCTATCATTGGCAAAGCGCACGTGGCCTATATCTCTACGGGGAAGGTAATCGGACTATCCAAGTTAAACCGGATAGTACAGTATTTTGCCAAAAGACCGCAGGTTCAGGAACGACTAACAAACCAAATAGCACATGAATTGCAAACTACACTAAATACTCCCGACGTAGCTGTTATTATTGATGCAAAACACTTGTGCGTTTCCTCCAGAGGAATAAAAGACGATACTTCAGCCACTATAACTTCATTCTATGGAGGTGAATTTAATTCTCCTGATAAAATTGCAGAACTACAGAATTATATCAAGTAATTATTCTGTCTACTTATATTGTTAAATATCACTGTTTTAAAGCATAATCAATCATAACCCGAACCTCTATTTAAATGTTAAATATTTCAGATATTTCCTTTTTATATTGGCCTTTTTCACTTAATTTTAACACTAATTAAATCAGATATAAACTAATACATATTTCAATGAAAAAGCTAAAGAATTTATTCGCAATGCTAATTTTATGTTTAGCATTTAGCACTACAATGTTTAGTCAAACCAATATTGAAGCCGGTGTTCGTTTTGGTGATAATACCGGTATAGATGCTACTATACCACTTGGAATTTCGCCACGGCTTCACCCAACAGTATATTTGGATTATTTTGGTGTAGGCACCTATTTTGACTGGATGTTTGCACTTTCTGACGGGCCTTCCGGACTAAAATTTTACCCTGGGGTGGGACCTGAATTTTTCTTTGAAAATGATTTTGATTTTAATATTGCCGGTAATTTCGGTGTGGAATATTCCTTTAAATTTCCACTGACTATCGGTTTTGACTGGAGGCCGGGTTTTGCAGTGACCAATGATTTTGATTTTTACACCAGCAATTGGGGAATCATGGCACGCTATCGATTTAAGGAAGGTGGATTTAAGAGAGTAGATTAGTCTATACCCGAATTATTAGTATTAAAATTCATTAATTTCGGCTTATAATAAATCTTAGGTCCGGCATTATGGGTTAATGGTAGGCTTTTAGCTTCCAATAAAAATTTATTTTTTTATATCTCCAAAATAATTCCTTTTGATAAAAAAAATAGCTCTTTTCATAATCCTCCTAATTAGTGCATGTACGGCAGGTCATGCACAAATAGACACATTGCATTTAGATACGAATACTGTAATAGTGGGTGAGGTTAAATCTATGAATAGAGGGGTCTTAACTATAGAAACCAACTACAGTGATTCGGATTTCACTATTGAATGGCTGAAAATTAAAAAAATATATACCCAATCCGTTTTTTTGACAAGCCTAACAGATGGTAGTCGCATTATTGGCACCCTAAAGTCCAATGAAGATAATTCCATTACTGTTACTAACAGGGAAGGAGCGGTTGAAGCAGAAGTGCAGGTTCGGGAAATAGTATTCCTTCAGCCTCTTAATAAGGGTTTTTTGAGCAGGCTTGATGCCGCCGTTGATTTTGGCATAAGCTTTACCAAAGCTAACAATTTAAGACAGTTCACCTTTGGTACTAACCTAAAATACACTGAAGACAAATGGTCGGCATTGATTAATGCCAATATGCTGCGTTCTACACAGGATAATGCTGACGATATCAGAAGGGAAGACGCCGCTTTTGTTTTTAATTATTTTCTTCCAAAAGATTGGTATTTGTCACCTCAGGTATCACTATTGTCCAATACTGAACAACTATTGGATTTAAGAGCCATTGTTTCTATGGGAGTCGGAAAATACCTTGTTAATAACAATAAAATGTATTGGGGCGTATTAACCGGTTTATCCTATAATAACGAACAATTTTCCAGTGATGCGGAAGATAGATCGAGTATTGAAGGTATATTAGGAACTGAACTCAATATGTTTGACGCAAAAGATTTAAGTCTGATCACGCGTTTAATAACATATCCCAGTTTTAGTGAAAGCGGTCGTTGGCGGGCAGACTGGAATTTTGACTTGAAGTATGACCTGCCACTTGACTTCTACGTAAAAACAGGGATTACTTTAAATTATGATAACCGACCCACAGATGGGGCAAGTGATTCTGATTATTACTGGAAACTGGCGTTTGGCTGGGAATGGTAATTGATTAAATGTGGAATTCAAAGGATATATTCCTACTTATCGTCTTAAAAAAAAATTAATCGGTTAGGTTTACAATAATTTATGGCTAACCTCCTGCCAGTTGTCAACCCGCTCAAATCCATTTGTATGTATGTTATGAGGTGAGCTATACATAATGGATCTGCCCTTAAAATTTTCCAGGTTGTATTTGCGGTCATCAATGAGTATATCTCCCCTAAGTATGTGCTTATCCCCGCATAAGATGCGCCGTTTCCAATCTATATATGGAAAATGTTCATCTAACCAATAATGTTTCTCAATTAATGAATTTGGAAATTGCATGGCAGCAGAAGCTATAAAAACATCATATTTTTTGGTCAACTCCTTTATTACTTCCTTACTTCCTTCTATAGGAGGCAGAGACCGGAAAAACCCCACTTCATGGCAATGCCTGTGAATCCTGTTTCTGCGACTTTCCGGTACACTTTGCCATACTTCACCTCCTATGCACTCCTCAACAGTCAGGTTTTCATCAAATTCTTTATTATAAAGTGAAATATGCGCCCTATAGGTGTCTGCAATCACTTCATCCATGTCAATAAATAATGTCATTTCTGAAATTTTTTACGAAGTACGCAAAAATATCAAACTTCTGAAATTCATTCACGTATTGTTAAAACATTAATAAAGATCCATTCTTAAAAAATTATCCGGTGATAATTTAGTCGCAATAATTTTTTGTTTTGATTTTATCCATATGCCCAAAAAAATAAAGACTGTTTCCTTACCTTTAAAATTGCAATGAAAATATCCATAAAAAGGAAATATCGTTTTTTTATAGCCATAGCGATACTCTTATCAATTATAGCTGTAGTAATTTCCAATTTTGTCATCGAAATTTCAGCAAGAGGAAAAACGTTTACTGATCCGGCCCTTACACCAAAAAACAAAGTCGGCCTTGTATTGGGCACATCAAGAATGCTGGTGGAAGGAGGTGTAAACCCTTATTACAAGCATCGCATTGACGCAACTATAACGCTATATAAAGCAGGTAAAATAGAGTATATTTTGGTTAGCGGAGATAATGGCAGCATCTATTACAATGAACCCACTACAATTAAAAAAGATCTGGTTAAAGGGGGTATCCCGGAAGAAAGGATATTCCTGGATTATGCCGGGTTCCGTACCCTTGATTCCATGGTACGGGCAAAATATATATTTGGCCTTGATAGTGTAACGGTTATCTCCCAACAATTTCACAATGAACGGGCCGTATATCTGGCAAGAAAAAAAGGCCTGAATGCAATTGGGTTCAATGCCAGGGGGATTTCGGGCAAACAAGGCGTCAAAGTTCAGTTCAGGGAATATTTTGCAAGGGTAAAAGTATTTATAGATCTTATTCTAAATACACAACCCCGCTTCTACGGTGAAAAAATTGAGATAAAATAGGTGTCGCCCTTTTTACATAAAATAACCTATTTTAGTTCCTGAAAGTTAACCCAACCATATATGTCCAAATTCAAATCGTTGCTTAAAAACCTTGGCCCCGGGCTTTTGTTTGCGAGTATGGCAATAGGAACATCACATTTGGTATTATCTACTAAGGCCGGTGCACAATATGGATGGGTTATGGTGATACCTATCATCCTGGCCAATATTTTAAAATACCCTTTTTTCGAGTTCGGAATACGTTATACTAATGTCACCAATAAAACCCTAATAGAGGGATATCTCAACAGGGGCCGAGGGTACCTATGGCTATATGCCTTTATAACTCTGGTAACCACTTTTACAATCCTCGCTGCTCTTTATGTGGTGACTGCCGGCTTATTTATTAACCTTTTTAATGTTCAGAATATTTCTGTTGCTTCTGTCGCCCTCGGTTTATTCGTATTTATAAGTACCCTGCTAATCATAGGTCGTTACCGTTTTCTGGAAATTTCCTTAAAATTTGTGATCTCAATTTTATTTGTGGCATTGCTTGTGACTACATTATTGGTAATATACAAAGGGCAGGTACAACCGGAATCGGATTTTGTACCACCTCCAATATTTAATGAGGTGGGTATTTTGTTCTTAATTGGGTTAATAGGATGGATGCCAACAGCGGTTGAAGCTTCTAGCTGGATTAGCTTATGGAGCCTTGAAAAATATAAATTGAATAAGGTTAAACCCTCATTAAAAGAAGCATTGCATGAATTCAATTCCGGGTATTTGATGACTGCCATCCTCGCCATATTCTTTTTAATAATCGGATGGATGACCCTTTATGGCACAAATACGGAATTAAGCAGTAATGCTATCACTTTTGCAGATCAGGTAGTGCAATTGTTTACTACACATATAGGCAACTGGGCTTATATCTTTATTGCCGTATCTGCCTTCGCCACAATGTTTAGCACCTGCATGACTGCCCATGATGCAATATCAAGGGTTAGTATTGACATAGTTGGTTTGCTTACACCAAAAAACAAAGATTTTTCAGGGAGAAAGTATTACGCCTCAGGAGTTGTTCTTTTGGCAATGGTTAACTTCATAGTAATTACAGCGTTTGGAGCAAATATGGGGGCCCTTGTAGCCCTTGCAACTTTTGTCTCTTTTGTTTTGGCACCGATAGTGGGTTATATGAATCTAAAAAACGTAATGAGCCATGATCTACCTAACCATTTTCATCCAGGTAAAGGATTGCAGGTCCTGACTTTTGCCGGAATTATATTTCTTTCGCTATTTGCAATATATTATTGCTGGATGCTAATTTTTTAATGAAATCGCCAAAAATTACAGCGCGTTATCCATAACTTCTTTTACAACTTCGGGATTTAACAACGTGCTAATATCACCCAGGTTTTCAGTATCCCCGGAGGCTATTTTACGCAAAATACGTCTCATGATTTTGCCACTTCGTGTTTTAGGTAAACCCGGAACAAACTGTATCTTGTCTAATTTAGCAATAGGACCAATATGTTCCGTAATTTGCTGGTTAATTTCTTTCTTTAGATTT
>CP070778.1:562714-572081 GCA_020346245.1 Flavobacteriaceae bacterium
GATCTTGTTGGTTATCCTATTTTTCAATGGGTTGTACTCCTCATCAAAACGATCCGGATAAAGAGGAATGGATCCCTTTGTTCGATGGATCGA
The DNA here is from genome assembly GCA_020346245.1 of Flavobacteriaceae bacterium. Taxonomy (GTDB): domain Bacteria; phylum Bacteroidota; class Bacteroidia; order Flavobacteriales; family Flavobacteriaceae; genus Eudoraea. Next base: position 562,808 of record CP070778.1, read on the forward strand.
GCATAGATGTATGGACTCCTAAATATGCGGGGCATGCTTTAGGGGTTAACTTCAAGGATAGATTCGTGCTTCAGGATAGCCTTTTAAGCGTTCAATATTCTCAAAAAGATAGTTTTAGTGGAAATTTTGGCCACCTGTTCTATAAGGATAAGTTTTCTTATTACCGCCTCAGAGCGGTGTATAGATTTGTAGGTGATCAGATGGCCGGAGGTCCCGGCTGGGCCTTTAGGAATAACGGCCTTATGCTTCATAGGATGTACTAGCCAATACTACTTTATTCTTTAATAGTTTAATTCCCTGTATGTAGTATTGATTTTTACCTCCTACCCATAACAATAGGGTTTGGGAAGTGTTTATCTGTATAACCACTATCTGCTAGTATATCCCCGAGATAGTAGATTTCCCGGACATTGTCATAAAAAGAGTTCGAGAATGGGAGCGTTAGGGGTACGAATAGATAAAAACCAGTGCAAATGCACTGGTTTTTTGGTTGTGAACGATTGGCAAAACTTGTTTTGACAAATAAGTGAGCAATTAAAAAGCAGAACCTTTAGGTTTGGTTTTTATCTTCAAGACGTTCGGGCCGGGACTCGCGAGGCCAAGGGCCGTGCAATTCCCGCCTCGAGCACTTTTAAACCCTCTTAATCTGCTGATTTTGAGGGTTTTATTATTTTTATAGTAACAATATAGTAACAAGAATGGGTAGATTACTTGAAAAAACTTGATCAACTAAATCTCCTTAGGAACATTACTATACTTGTCCAGGCTATATCCTTCTTTGAACTGTCCCAGACCTATAACCTCATCCTCCGCTATATCCCAAATAACCTCAACGAAGAACATATCTACTGCATAAAGGACATACTTGTTATTGCCATTAAAATGAATATTTAAAAACTTGCCTTTGGCAATTGAAAGGTCAGAATATCAAATTGAATGTAATTTGATGGATTAACCATAGTGAGATGATCAACAAATATGGTTTATAATTCCGGTCATTTTTTCTATCGAGAAATATTAAACCGATCAGGATAAGATATATCACCGTGCAAAGAACATTCTGATTTACTTTATCTGACAGCTCTAGCCAAAAAATACCAATTCTCCCTAAAGTTGGATCAAGAAATACCAATGCAATGCCAATCATATATCTCATGTGCTTTGGCGTACTCTTCCTGTGATAAATTGCCAGTGAATACAGAATAATCAACATGATAACATCTGACAATGGAAAAAATAAAATTGTTGGACTATCCGAATTAAAAATTCTAATTATTCCCGGAATAAAAGATAGAATAAGCAGTGGGAAAACCCAGTATGAAATTTTCCCTATTTGCTTGTGTAATTTATATTTCTTTTTTCTTATTAATAGGGGTTGGGCTATAAGCATCAAAACCCATATTGAGGCAATTGCGGCATGTATATGAATATAGGTATTAGTCTCTTCAAATGTTGGAAACTGATTAAAATAGGTTTTGTAAAAGCCCAGAAATGTAAATGGAATTAATAGTATCAAGAGGAACCCCAAATTTTTATATGCTTTTTCCATTATTTTAAATTTTGTATCATAATAACCGCTAACGGTCTCTTATATGGATCCTTTTAATGGTTTATATATATTGTTTGCCTTTCGTTATTTTTCAATCCTTAAGACCGATACTCAAATAATGTGTAATCTTTAAATTGATTTATTTATTAATGTCTTATTTCTTTGAGTTATTAAAATCATTCTTTATTTTATTCAGTAATATTTCTGTTTTTCCTTCATAATCCTTTAAAAATGAGATATTTAATTTGGAAACTCTTGCTCTTGAAATTAGATTATTGTGTAATTTGATTCTCTTATATGGATCATCAAGCTCGGTTTTAATTATGGCCTGACTGTCCTTGAAAGGAACTGCGTTTATAGTCATGTCATAGTTAGAAAAGTCTGATAAGCGAAGCTTCTCCTGGTTTCTCCCTAGATCATTATAAACATTGTTTAACAAAAATAATTCAAAGTTGTCTACCCAATTAATGTTAATGTTAGAGATTGCTTTCTCGATATATTCAGAATATTGATAATATTTCATAATCTCATTTCTTAATTCATTATTAATTAATGATAAATTTCCTGAATTTTTTATTTCTTCAAATGATGCTTTTGGAACAATGAACGTTTTTCTACCTATTATGAGCACTTGATTCCCAAGCTCCTCTATATTAACTGGATACTCCTGTATTAATTTCAAGGCTTTTTCGCATTTCGTTAATCTATCGTTCTCATGCAATTTTTGATCATTAATTAAATTCAGCTGGTCGTTTAAATCATTAACAAGATTAGTTAGATATTCTCCTTCTATTTTCCTGTTATTCTTGTTGGTATTCCAATTATTGATTTGAAGTGCAATCAAAATTCCAATAACGACCAGTACAATTTCTCCAAGAGCATATTTAATATACTTTCCTGTTTTGCCCTCTGAAAGCAAATTTTGCCTAATTTTTCTAAAGAATTTTATCATTGGTTTGTTGGTTGGTCATAATGAAGGCTAACGTTTTAGCTAAACTGCGTTTCAATGCAGTTTAGGTTTTGTTAGACACTAGTTTATATTACTTCTTCCAGACAATTTCAGACGGATCAACAGATTTTGACTTTTCTTTTGTTGGAAAATTCCATGGAAAACCTATTGAGACACTGCCCGTAGCAGCCCATTCAACTCCTCTGGCGAAAAGACTTTGAAAACCAACACAATGGATTGCCAGATTTTTATTTTCAAAAGAGTTAATTCCAGGTACGCCATCGGCATATTTCTCTTGAAATACATGTCCAAGTACCGTTACAAATACTCTTCCTGCACCATATTTTGACGTCCATGCAATTGGTTCATGGCGACCAGAACCCCACATATTTATATCTGAAAATGCAGTTGCTAAAATCTCCACATTCTCTTTAGATCCTCTCATACCGTGATAAAACTCATCCATTCCATGCATCCATTCTAGCGGGATCCCTTTCGTAATTGGATGTTCTGTATCTCTAACTTGCACTACAAATTCGTGCTGTTTTCCATGTGCTGGTGCAACTCCATGAAATCGAGGAGTCTCTATCCATGTTTTTGTACTATCATCCCAATAGGTGTGCGTCCCGCTGGCCGAACCATACCATCCAAATCCGATAATTTTCTGAAATACTGGCCAATTTTGAGATGCGAAAGATGTGACACCTTGATGAACCAGAACCATATTGCCTCCTTCCTTGATATATTGTTCCAGCTTCGATGCAATGTCCATTGGTATATTATCATGGCCCAGCCCGGAAGACACGATTAGGTCATAATCCTTAAAATTAATTTCTTGATCATACCAGAATTTTTCTTCAGTCCCGACTATTTTGTCAATATGATAATTACCTGTTTGATGTAAAATTTTCTCGAACGTGTACGCTTGAAATTCAGAATCATGATGATCATAAGATTGTAAAATTAATATTTGCGTCCTCTTTTCTGATTGTCCATTCCCAGTTGAATAAATCAACAATGTAATTGCAATTACCAAAGTTCTTATTTTCATATTGATGTGATTACTGTGCCTAACTTATTATATGTGTACTAATATACCTTAATATCCCGCAATATTTTGGGATATGTGCACCTTTATAGCTTTTTATCAAGATACTTGAATCAAGCTTAGATACGTATGGGGAAATATTTTGTTTCCAGACAAATGAATAAAACTCAAAAATGTCAAAGATTACCGTAATTTTAAGGAGTTCGTTTTATATAATTGTAAGCAAAAGCAAAAGGAAAAACCTATGATTAATTTTTTCAGGAAAATCAGACAAAAACTACTAGCCGAAAATAGGTTTACCAAATACTTACTATATGGAATTGGAGAAATAGTTTTGGTTGTCATTGGAATCTTAATAGCCCTGCAAATAAACAATTGGAATGAAGATAAAAAAACGGCTAAGCAGGAAATCAAAATTTTAAACGAACTAAAGAATGACCTGGAAACCAATTTAAACGAAATTATAGAAACTTATGTCACAACCAGACACAGAGAATTATCGGCTGTCCTTATTCTAGACTATTTTGAAAAGGCAAAACCAGTGGATGATAGCTTAAAACAAGCATTCGAAAATATTAATATGGATGGTCTGTTCAACATTTCAAACACGTCCTATAAATTTATTGAAAGCCAGGGTATTAATAGCTTGAGCAATGATAGCTTACGCATTAGAGTCACAGAAATGTATGAACGTCATTTAAAAAATATCCTCACTCGTGAAAATATAAATCGGGAAATTATTAATGAAGAATTAATCCCACTTATGAATGATCGCTTTTTATCATCTCCAACAATTGATAAGTCAGTTTCATTTGCTGTAGAAGCTATAAATACACCTAAAAATATAGAATCCTTAAGGGAGGACGCCATATTTAAAAATGTAATTATCAGATTACAGAACTGGTTATTAGTGCGTTTAAAATGGCAACACGTTGCTCGTACAAATTTAGAGCAACTTATTGTAGACGTGGAAAAAGAGATTGATAGATTAAAATTGAAATAAATTATGAAAAATAGCATAACACTTACCGTCTTCCTGGCTATAGCCATAAGTTTGATTAGCTGCAGCAAACCAGCTGAACCTGGATATCAGACGCTGAAAGGAGCAACTATTTTCGACGGTAATGGAAATAGTATACCAAATGGAATTATTGTAATTAAAAATGGTAAAATTGAGGCAGTAGGTGATGAATCCATACCCATACCAGGCAATTCTGCCATCATTGATTTGTCCGGAAAGTTTATCACTCCCGGCCTGATTGATGCTCACGTCCATTTTTTTCAGACCGGCTTTTTTGATTCCCGGCCAGATGCCCTTGATATCCGGGATTCCATTAATTATGAGGAGTTACAGGATTTTGTACGAACAAATCCCCAACGGTATTTTGAGTCCTATCTTCGATCCGGGGTGACCGCCGTCTATGATGTTGGCGGATTTCCCTGGAGTCTCGCGTTGCCTAAGTTGGCAGAAAATAATTTGAACGCCCCGCATGTAGCTGCATCAGGACCTTTATTAACTCCTGTGCCTGCTGAGCGTATCGTAACCTTCAACACCTCTAAGGACACAGTCATGTATTCTATTACATCATCTGAACAGGGTAAAAGAGTGGTCAATAATAATCATGCCTTAGGCGCCACGGGGATTAAGATCTGGAGCCTGAATCTCAAAGATTCGACTTTTATGACAAACCTTCAATCCGTAAAAACAGAGATTGACCGTCTGGGCAATAAAATGATCGTACATGCAACCACCCTGGACCAGGCTACGGAAGCCCTTAGGTTGGGGGCTAAAGTATTGGTGCATAGTGTAGGTGATACTATCGTCACAAAAGAATTCTTAGCGTTGGCAAAAGGTCAAAATGTCATTTACTGTCCTACACTTATTGTAAGTAGAGGATATTATGACGCATATAGAGCTTTGAAATATGGATTTCAATATGAAGACCCCAATGATGTTGTGGATGAAAGGACGAAAGGCCTTTTAAATGCATCAACCCGTTTTATGAAATATTGGTCCTCAGAGCAATATGATATTGATGAATACCTGAAGCGCTCTGATAGCTACCTAAAAGAAAGAGAACAGATTAGAGCCACAAATCTGAAATTACTTTACGATGCGGGTATTACCATTGCAGTTGCCACAGATGCAGGCAATCCGGGTACGCTCCATGGAATTTCCATCTATCCTGAGATGAACGCCATGCAGGAGGCGGGTGTTCCTCCTCTGGATATTATAACGATGGCAACTAAAAATGGTGCCTTGGCCATGGACAGAATGGATGATCTCGGGACTTTGGAGAAAGGGAAAATCGCGGATCTGATCGTATTGGAAAAAGATCCATCCCAAACCATAGAAAATATGCGCTCCATTTCTCATGTTATGCGAAGCGGGTTAATGCGGCCGGTGATGGAACCATTTGAAAATACACCAGACAAAAAATAAGCTGTATTAAAACCACAGTCTATTATTGCAGGAGTGCTTATGCCTTGGAACAGAAACATTTTGTGGTGCGCACCGTTAATATTCATGCCATAGCTGTGAACAATTTAATAAAAGTGTATTCCCTTCTGAGAGAAGGGCGGGAAACCCCCCTTTAATGATACCTCCGAACATCTTATAAACTACTTACAACTTTCAATGAGTAACAAAACACCTGATTTAGCTACTAACAAGAAAGCGTTAATAATTTGAATCGATTAGAGAACATATCGGACGGCAACAGCAGGGGAAATTTTATTTTATCCAATATCAAGCAATTGGAACGCAAGGCCTATTCTGCCAGCCCTTCTGTAAAAATGGTTTTGTCGGGCAACGAGAATTATAAAGTCAATGGTCGCCACTATACTTTAGACCTAAAGCGTTTTCTTATTGTAGATAATAACAATAAGGTAGAAATAAATATTGACGCCGATAGAGATGTAAAAGGGGTGTGCATATTTCCAAATAAAGATCTGCTCAATGAGGTAGCAAAAACCAGGATTTCATCGAACGAATCATTATTGGATAACCCCTTTGAAAATGATGAAATAAGCCTTGTCCACAATCAATTCAGGTATAACGAAAACAGGACAGGCAGATTCTTAAAGCATTATGTTCCTGCCATTATTCACTTAAAGAAACAAAGTGAGGCTTTAGATTTTGATGACTTCTATGCCGGACTTGCAGAGTGCATGATTGATGACCAGCTCGCACTGCAGGGTAAACTCAAAAATATTTTATCTGTTAAAAAGGCAACAAAAGAAGAACTCTATCGAAGGGTGGCCAATGCCAAAGATTATATGGACGATAACTATAACCAAAAAATTAGTTTGGACGACCTGGTGCAGGAGGCTTTCTTATCCAAATACCATTTTTCCCGAAGCTTTAAGGCTATGTTTCACCTATCTCCTTATCAATATTTATTGCAGCTGCGCCTGAAACATGCCCGGAACCTCCTATCCCTGGACTATTCCTATAGTGAAGTAAGTACGCTTATTGGATTTTCAGATGGCAAAAACCTTAGAAAAGCAATCCAAAAAATGGAATTGAAGTAGAAATTAGCAATTTTTACCCCGGAAAATTCCTGTAAACACGTTTCTTTTGTATTTGTCTTACACGTAAAACAGGCTTTATATGGAAATAAAAGTATTCGTTAAACCAAAACTGGTTGTATCTATTTTTTTCCTTCTTGTATCAGGAAATATTCTTCAGGGTCAAACCCTTAAGCGAAGTGTTTTTTTAGGTGCACAATTGATGGAATTATCGGCGGTGGAACAGCATACCGGCACAGATTCAGGCTTATACCTTTCACAAATACTACCCAACGGAAGCTTTGGCAAAATGTTTGTTCCCCTGGGCACGGTACTTCAGCAAATTAATGGCAAACCTGTCCGGTCCATGGCGGATTTGAGTGGAGCAATGTCTGGTATTAAAGCAGGGGATGATCTAAAGGTAATTGTGTATGAAAACGGACACAGTAAAACCTACCATGGTTTGGCGGTGGGGAGACCACTCCAAGAGCATCCTCATGCCCGTGTAGCGTACGGACAAATTAATTATAGGGACAACACCCTGCGTTCTCTCCTTTACCTGCCCCATGGTGTTGAAAAACCACCGGTAGTGTTTTTTATTCAGGGATATACCTGCCAAAGTATTGAAATGCGCAATAACAATCCCGCCAAGCAGCTCATTGATTCATGGATTAAAGATGGCTATGCGGTTTTTCTGGCAGAGAAGCCGGGCATGGGTGATAGCGAAAGTAAAACACCTTGTATGGACATTGATTTTGACCAGGAATTGTTTGCTTTTTCCAAAGCGTATGAAGATTTGCGCAAAAACACAAAAATCGATGCTGATAAGATCTTTTTATTTGGCCACTCAATGGGTGGGATAATCGCCCCGTTATTGGCAAATGAACAGCCGCCTGCTGGTGTTATGGTATTTGGAATAGTTGGAAAGAACTGGTACGATTACATGATTGATATTTACACCGAACAGCCCTTGCTATTTGGCACATCTGAGGAAGAAATAAAAGAGGATAGTAAATATTCTTTACCGTTTATCGAGGATATGCTTGTTCATAAAAAAACAAATACCGAGTTAATAGAAAGTCCCGTCTATGGTGCCCGTTTAAAAGAAGATGGTACGGCTGCTGAATTGGCAAACGGCTATTACATTATGCGACATTATCACTATTGGCAAACCCTTGCTGATGTGAATATACCCAATGCCTGGGCAAAGGTAAAATCTCCTGTTTTGGTACTCCATGGAGAATATGATATTCAAGCTATCCACCCGAAATACGGAGAAATGATTGTGACCAATGTAAACAATCATGGAGGAATTGCCACTTTCGAATTATTTCCAAAGACCGAACACGCTTTCTTACAGTTCAATTCCAGAGAAGAACTATTACAAGTAATGAACGATGGCAGTTATTCGGAAACTTTTACAACACATTTCAATAGAGATATCGCCAATAAAAGTTTGAAATGGATGAATCAACAATCCAAATAATGCCTATGAGGTTTAAGTCTGTTCTCATACTTTGTTTATTGACTTCTTTGCTTAATGCCCAAACTGTCAAAGATCCGTTCCAAAAGCTGATCAATGATTTTGAAATTGAATATATACAACTGAATATTCCATCATTGGAACTCAGTTATGTGAACAATCTCAAAAATATTAATTCTATAGAAGAATTGAGAGAACAAAAACGGTTCTTCCTGAAGAACCTAAAATTACTGGAGCAGCTTTCCACCCAAAATCTATCTGAAGAAGAACAAGTGGTATGCCAAGTGCTGTCTTATGAAATTGATTTAAACCTGTCACGAATTCATTTGGAATACAAATGGTTAGCAGGAGGCTACTCTATAAAAGGCTCGCGTATTTACGATGAACCTTTGGGTAAAGATTGGTATGTCTATTTCCTGAAGAAATGGATAGATAAAGATTTAGCTCCTGATGCTGCTTATAAATTTGGCTTGAAAGAGACAGAACATGTGAAATTGGCAATGGCAGCAATCCAAAAACGCATGGGTATGGATGATAAATCCTTTAAAAAGCAGCTGGAAGATAACACCCATTTCTTATCATACAACGATGAAATATTAGAAAAATACAATGCCTTAAAGTTGAAGGTTAAACACAAGGCAAGACATTATTTTCCTGATATAGACAAAGTACCGCCGGTACATATTCAAAAAGGAACCAACAAGGATTTGGCCATTGTACCGGCCTATTATAACC
>CP070778.1:572181-581489 GCA_020346245.1 Flavobacteriaceae bacterium
GAAAATTGACTTTAATAATGAGATTATCAATGAAATATTTTTTTCCAAGTTAACAGATAGCTGGCAGTATTTTTTCTTTTACGAAGTACCGTATTCAACCATTTACTTTAAAAATATTTTATTGTTGGGTTATTCCATCCTGGTAATGGTTATCGGAGTACTAATATTTAAACGCAGGGATATACAGGGATGAAAAGGATATATCTTTTAATGCTATTTTTTGTATGTCTGAACGCTGTTAATGGGCAGGAGATTGATAATGATCTGCTTCTAATTAAGAAGCGTATGGATTCTATCAAGTCATATGAAGCACAATTAAAACTTGATGTAGACATCAGTTTTATTAATATGCCTTCGAAATATGGGAAAGTTCAATATAAGAAAGGAGAACCTGCCAAAGTTACTTCCCGGGATTTTATAATGCTTCCAAAACGTGGATTGGATCTTACTTTAAATGAGCTCTTTAAACATCCATTTATTACTGTAAATAGGGGGGGAGAAAATTATAAAGGGGTGTCCTGCAAGGTTATTAACCTTATTCCGACCTCTTCTAAATCTCAATTCTCTATTGCGACGATATTTATGGATACAAGGATAAAACGAATTGTGAAATCCGAAATAAGCACGAAAATGGAAGGGGTCTTTACTACCTCTTTGGATTATAAGAATGAAATTGATGTTCTTCCAACGGTAATAGAGGTTAAGTTTGCTGTTAATAATGTCAAAATACCTTTGCGATTTCTAGGGAAAGAGACTGAAGTTGATCGAAAAGCCATTAAACAGGAGGGATCCAAATCTGGTAAGATCTTTCTAACACTATCAGACGTTCAAATTGCAAGATAGTTTTTTTGAATATGTCTGAAAAGTAGTGGCCTTAAAAGATTTAGAATCAAACTTCTTTTATATTTCAACTAAAAAGTTTTATCAGTAGCTCCGGATTATTTTAAAAGCGCAATAATTTGATTGGCCAATTCAAGGCCAATCCGATCTTGAGCTTCTGCCGTGGCCGCACCTATATGAGGTGTTAGTGAAATTTTTGAATGCATTAGAATTTTAATTTCCGGAGTAGGCTCAGATTCAAAAGTGTCGAGGCCTGCAAAAGCAACTTTTCCACTCTCCAAAGCATCAATAAGGGCAACTTCATCAATAACCCCGCCTCTGGCAGCATTAACAATACCCACAACGCTCTGCATGATGTCAAATTCCTTTTTGCCTATTATATATTCCTTTTGAGCCGGAACATGGACCGTTATAAAATTTGAATTTCTTAATACTTCTTCCTTAGTCTTATTTTCGAAATCAAAGCTAACAGATTGTCCGTCAAAGAAAGGCAATTTAATAGTTGCAGAATCTATGAATGGATCATGAAATATGACGTTCATACCAATGCCAATAGCAATTTTAGCAGTAGCCTGTCCTATTCTTCCAAACCCAATTACTCCAAGAGTTTTACCTCGTAACTCTACGCCTTTGGCATAGGATTTTTTTAATTTTTTAAAATTACTGTCCCCTTCGAGCGGCATATTTCTATTGGAATCATATAGAAATCTAACCCCGCCAAATAAATGAGCAAAAACCAATTCGGCTACAGATTCTGATGAAGCCGCCGGCGTGTTGATAACATGTAAACCTTTTTCTTTGGCATAGGCTACGTCAATGTTATCCATCCCTACACCACCTCTGCCTATAAGCTTTAAAGAAGGGCAGTTATCTATGATTTCCTTGCGAACTTGAGTAGCACTTCTAACCAGGATCCCTACAATATTATTTGAATTTATATAGTTAATCAACTGCTCCTGAGCAACCGTTGTTGTAATTACTTCAAATCCAGCTTCTTCTAATGCTGAAATTCCATTTTGTGATATCCCGTCGTTGGCAAGTATTTTCATCCTCTGATGTTCTTAGTAAATTTTCAAAATTGTTTGATATTATAATCCGGCTTTTAACCTCTCCTTTCCAAATCACTCATCACATCAACCAAGACGCCAACACTTTCCAGGGGAAGGGCATTGTAAATTGATGCTCTGTAACCACCTACAGATCTATGACCATTTAAACCATTTATTCCTGCTTCTTTCCACATTTCATCAAAAATATCTTTGAGAGAATCGTCGGTCAAGGTAAATGTCGCATTCATACTGGAGCGATCTTCTTTATAGGCAAACCCATTAAATAATGGATTAAGATCAATCTCAGAATAGATAAGGCCTGCTTTTTTTTCATTGATTTCTTCGATAGCTGCTATTCCACCCAAATCTTTCAACCATTGGAGGGTTAGCATAGACGTGTAGACCGCAAAAACAGAAGGGGTATTAAACATACTATCTTTACTCAAATGAACCTGATAATCCAGCATAGAGGGGATCTTCCTTGATACGTGTCCAAGAATATCGTCCTTCACGATTACTAATGTGGTACCTGCAGGACCCATATTTTTTTGCGCTCCGGCATAGATAAGATCAAACTTGGAAAAATCCATTTGTCTTGAGAAAATATCGGAACTCATATCGCAAATTAAAGGAACTTTAGTGTTAGGTAATTCCTTTATCTGTGTTCCAAATATTGTATTATTTGAAGTGAGATGCAGGTAATCCAGATCATTAGGAACCACATATCCCTTCGGTATATAGTTGAAATTTTTGTCTTTTGAAGAAGCAACTTCCAATACATCACCCAGTAACTTAGCTTCCTTTATTGCTTTAGTACTCCAGGTTCCGGTATTTATATAGCCTGCTTTGTTTTCCAAAAAGTTGTACGCCACCATAAGAAACTCCAAACTGGCACCACCCTGCAAATACAAAGCACTATATCCTTTTCCTTCCAAACCTAAAAGTTCAAGGGCTAAAGACCTTGCCTTTTCCATTATGGCAACAAATTCTTTGCTGCGATGTGATATTTCAATAAGCGAAAGACCAATACCATCTAATTCAATTACTGCTTCAGAAGCCTTTTGCATTACTTCTTTCGGTAATATACAAGGACCTGCACTAAAATTATGTTTTTTCATCTTTAACCTATTTTTTAAGGCTCTAAAGGTCATAAATAATACCGAAAAACTAATCAGTATTACAGATTATTTCCATTATGTTTTTAACAGGAATTCAACAGTGTCAATCCCATCTGCATAATCCCACAATTCTGGTTTTTGTGTTTTACCATATGGGATGGAATTTTCAATCAGATTACCTCCAACAATACACTGAATCTGATCTCTGTCCTCGACTAGTTTTATTTTCAAATCTTCAACAGTTGTGTATCTCTCATAAAATGCTGTACCAATAGGAGAGGCATATCCCTTATCTTCCTTTAGTAAGAAAAAACCATTATCCAGAAATTCAAATTCACTCATCAGATAAACGGCTTTATTATAATCATAATTATTTGCATATTTATTCTGGTCAATTAAGTATTTATAAGTACCAATACTCTTAAAAAAATTATCGAAACTGTAGTCTTGTGGCACAAATAATTTAGAAACATTACGACACCCTAATCCGTAATAGCGAAATATATCTTCTCCAAGTTCACTAAGTTGTTCTTTAGTTTCCTTTCCCGAAACAATGGCAATGGAATTTCTGTTTTTTCTAATGATATTGGGTTTATTTCCAAAATAATGGGCAAAATAACGAGCTGTATTATTACTTCCGGTGGCAATAACAACCTCATAATTAGTTAATCTACCCTCACTAAAGGCTATTTCAGCAGATAGCTCGGGTTCTATATGTATTAAAAAATCGGAAATAAAAGGTAAGAGAATATTGTCGTTAGAGGAGCATTTTACCAAAACCCTGTTTCCACTGATTATTGCCGCCAGGAAATCATGAAAGCCAACAAGGGGAATATTTCCCGCCATTATTATTGCCACGGTTTTATGAGTATTATTCTCAAGGGGATAAGGCAAGAGCCATTCACGGAGTTTTGCGTCATCAAGCTGTTCCGCCCACGCATTTATAGCAAACATTACCTGCTGCTTAGTAAACCAACCATTTTTATGCCCGGCTAATGAGATTGCATTCTCAAGTTTCAGGTGCCATTCATTCCTGTCATTTGAGGAATCTGAATTATCCATTGAAGTCTTGGTAAAACTCCTAAGAAATTCTCCAAGTTTAACAAAAGCATTAAATCGTTGATCCAGTGTGGCCATTATATTTGTGCAATAGTGTTATAGGATTTACCTTTGCGCAAAAATATACATGCTTGGACATTGTAGCAACAATCAGGACAAGTATATTGCATATTAAAGGAAAAAGAAAATTATGGCTATTATAATTACAGACGAGTGCATTAACTGTGGTGCCTGCGAACCGGAATGCCCAAATACTGCAATATATGAAGGTGCGGATGAATGGCGTTACAAAGATGGAACCTCCCTCAAAGGCGAGGTAGTATTGCCGAATGGAAATCTAGTAGATGCGGATGAAGTACAGGAGCCGATAAGTGACGAAATATACTACATTGCACCAGATAAATGTACGGAATGTATGGGGTTCCATGAAGAACCTCAATGTGCTGCCGTATGTCCGGTAGATTGCTGTGTGCCCGATGAAGATAGAGTAGAAACAGAGCATGAACTTTTGGCCAAGCAACGGTTTATGCATCCCGAATAAGGAGAATTCATTATTTGTTTTCAATCATTTTCGCTGCTATCTCCTTAAGCAATTTTGCACAGACCATTCCTGTTATGTCATTTACATCTCTTGTTGGATTGTATTCAACAATATCCGCTCCCAGTACGGGAACATGTATAGCCTGAATAATATTTAGCACTTCGCGTGTACTCAAACCACCAGGTTCGTGATGAGAAACTCCCGGAGCATATGCAGGATCTAAAGCATCCAAATCCAAAGATATATAGACCGGATTTTTTAATTCTAAAGAAGTTGCTTTGCGGATTTGCCTCATTTCAATGGTTTCAACACCATATTTTTCTGACTGCTCGCGCTGATGCTCTGAAAGTGTCCTGATGCCAATTTGAATTAATCTATTGATCAATTTTTCTTCCATGATTCGTGCAAACGGACAGGCATGGGAAAATGTGTCTCCTTCAAATATGTCATATAGGTCCGCATGAGCATCAATATGAATAAGGTCCACCGGGCCATGAAATTTGTAAAAAGCCTTTATCAGGGGGTAAGTAATCGAATGATCTCCTCCTAAAGTCAATAAGCGTTCACTGTTCTTCAGATTTTTAGAAGTTAAATATTCAATATCAAAATAGGTGTTTATTTCAAAGTCTCCTTTGTCATCAAAGATTTCAGGAACTATTTCCATGCCATTTTCGGCAAAGTAATTAGCAGATGGACTATTAAACAAACTTCTGATCCTGGGGGGTGCCAGTGCAGGACCTTTTAAATAAGACGACTTATCATCATATAGAATTCCCTGCAGGGTAATTTTCTTCATAATGGCAGTTTAATGATTCTAAATATACAGGTAAAAACTATATTTGCACCCAAATTACGCCAAGCTCATTTTGGCTGGTCAGGATGTTATTAAGATAGAATAGATGAAAGCAGGTATTGTAGGTCTCCCTAATGTTGGAAAATCAACTCTTTTTAATTGTTTATCCAATGCAAAGGCACAAAGTGCCAATTTTCCATTTTGTACGATTGAACCCAATATTGGTGTGGTTAACGTACCGGATCCAAGGTTAGAAAAATTGGAAGAACTGGTTAAACCTGAAAGGGTTGTACCTGCAACCGTTGAAATTGTGGATATAGCCGGACTCGTAAAAGGCGCGAGCAAGGGAGAAGGTTTGGGGAATCAATTTTTAGGAAACATACGGGAAACCGATGCTATTTTGCATGTTTTACGCTGTTTTGATAATGATAATGTCGTTCATGTAGATGGCTCTGTAGATCCTATTAGGGATAAGGAGACCATAGATATGGAATTGCAGCTAAAAGACCTTGAGACGGTTGAAAAGAAGTTAGACAAGGTAAATAGAGCAGCCAGAACAGGAAATAAAGAGGCTCAAAAGGAGGCTGCAATATTGCAAATTGTAAAAGAGGGTTTAGAGAGCGGAACATCTGTGCGAGCAATTGTCATGGAAGAAGATGACAGAAACGATTATGTAAAACCCTTGCAGTTTATAACGGATAAACCAGTTCTTTATATCTGTAATGTGGACGAAGCATCAGCCGTTTCCGGAAATTCTTATGTAGAAAATGTAAAAACTGCAGTTGCCAACGAAAATGCAATGGTAATTGTCCTCGCTGTAGGTACGGAAGCAGATATTACTGAATTAGACACCTATGAAGAACGACAAATGTTCTTAGAAGATCTAGGGTTGACAGAGGCGGGCTCAGCCAAAATGATTAGAGCTGCGTATTCATTGTTGAACCTTCAAACCTATTTTACGGCAGGTGAGAAAGAAGTCAGGGCATGGACCACCAAGGTGGGTTCTACCGCACCGCAGGCGGCTGGGGTTATTCATACGGATTTTGAAAAAGGATTTATTCGTGCTGAGGTTATTTCATATGACGATTATATCGCTTACGGAAGTGAAGCAAAAGTCAAAGAAGCAGGAAAAATGCGTGTGGAAGGAAAAGAATATATAGTAAAGGATGGAGATGTGATGCATTTTAGGTTTAATGTTTAATTGCTTAATTGACTGATTTTATCAATTGTATCTGTTCAATAAAGCCGCTATCAACAATAAGGAGGGTTTTATTGTTAATTACTTTCTATTACCTACATTTTGATTTCTGCCCCGAAATTTTATATTAGCAGGGATAATCCCCAAATAGTATGGCAGAGTTGCAATATACCGAAGAAAATATAAGGTCACTTGACTGGAAAGAACATATCCGTCTTCGTCCTGGCATGTATATTGGTAAACTCGGTGATGGCTCTTCTGCTGATGACGGCATCTATATTTTGTTAAAAGAAACTATTGACAACTGTATTGATGAGTTTGTCATGGGTGCAGGTAAAACGATTGAAATTTCCATACATGGCGAGAAAGTAACTGTCAGGGATTATGGTCGAGGGATACCTTTAGGCAAGGTTGTTGACGTTGTTTCTAGGATGAATACCGGTGGTAAGTACGATACCCGTGCTTTCAAAAAATCTGTCGGTCTTAACGGGGTAGGTACAAAAGCCGTTAATGCATTATCTACTTATTTTAAAGTAGAGTCTAACAGGGATGGTAAATCTAAATCTGCTGAATTTGAAACCGGCGAATTAGTTAATGAAGAACTTTTAGAGGAGACTTCCAGAAGAAGGGGGACCAAGGTTACATTCATTCCGGATGAAACTATCTTTAAAAAATACAAATATAGAAATGAGTATGTGGAACGCATGCTCAGAAATTATACCTATCTGAATCCGGGACTGACTATTGTTTTTAACGGGGAGAAATTTATTTCGAAAAATGGTTTAAAGGATTTACTTGAAGATAATAATACTAAAGAAGATTTATTATACCCCATAATTCACTTAAAAGGGCATGATATTGAAGTAGCCATTACACATAGCAAAACCCAATATAGTGAGGAATACCATTCTTTTGTTAATGGACAGCATACTACTCAGGGAGGTACGCATCAGGCGGCATTCAGAGAAGCCATCGTCAAAACCATAAGAGACTATTATGGCAAAAATTACGACGCTTCCGATATTAGAAAATCAATTATTTCCGCTATCTCAATAAAGGTTATGGAGCCCGTTTTTGAAAGTCAGACAAAAACCAAATTAGGCTCAACTGATATGGGTGGGGGACTCCCAACGGTAAGAACCTACATCAATGATTTTATTGGAAAGCAACTAGACAATTACCTTCACAAGAATTCAGAAACCGCAGAGCAAATTCAAAGGAAGATTGTTCAGGCCGAGAAAGAACGCAAGGAGCTATCGGGAATTAGAAAGCTAGCTCGGGCAAGAGCTAAAAAAGCAAGTTTGCATAATAAGAAGTTACGCGATTGCAGGTTGCATCTCGGAGATATGAAAAGTGAAAGACGCTTAGAATCGACCTTATTTATTACTGAAGGTGATTCAGCTTCTGGTTCTATAACCAAATCGAGAGATGTAAATACGCAGGCGGTTTTTAGTCTTCGTGGTAAGCCCCTGAATTCCTATGGAATGTCCAAAAAGATAGTATATGAAAATGAAGAATTCAATTTACTTCAGGCTGCTTTGAATATTGAGGAATCTCTAGAGGATTTGCGTTATAATAATATTGTAATCGCTACCGATGCGGATGTAGATGGCATGCATATACGATTATTGCTTATTACATTTTTTTTACAATTCTTCCCTGAGTTAATAAAGGAGAATCATTTGTATATTTTGCAAACCCCCTTGTTTAGGGTAAGAAATAAAAAAGAAACGTTTTATTGCTACAGTCAGGAAGAGAAAATAGAGGCTATTGAAAAGCTTAAAGGGAAACCAGAAATCACACGATTTAAAGGACTTGGTGAAATTTCCCCGGATGAATTTAAACACTTTATCGGAGATGATATACGATTGGAGCCGGTTATGCTCGATAAAGCGTTGTCCATTGAAGAACTTTTAAAATTTTATATGGGAAAAAATACTCCGGATCGTCAGGAATTTATTATTGAAAACCTTAAAGTAGAAGTAGACTTAATAGAAACTAACTAATTATAAATAAGAATAATACTATTCTTTCTTTATGGAGGAGAATGAGGAAGTAAATGAAGTGAATGAAGAAGACCAAGGTAATGACCAGGAAGCACTTACCCGGGTAACGGGCATGTATAAGGATTGGTTTTTGGATTATGCTTCTTATGTGATATTAGAAAGGGCAGTACCTGCTATAGAAGACGGATTTAAACCCGTACAGCGTAGAATTATGCATGCGCTGAAAGAGCTGGATGATGGCAGGTATAATAAGGTAGCCAATGTGGTTGGACATACAATGCAATACCATCCTCATGGAGATGCGAGTATAGCTGATGCCATGGTACAGATAGGCCAGAAGGATCTTCTTATTGATACCCAGGGCAACTGGGGCAACATTTTAACTGGTGATGGTGCTGCTGCATCCCGGTATATTGAAGCCAGACTTTCCAAATTTGCATTAGACGTAGTTTTTAGCCCAAAAATAACGGATTGGCAATCATCTTATGATGGCAGAAAGAAAGAACCTGTAAACCTTCCCGTTAAGTTTCCCTTATTGCTGGCTCAGGGTGCAGAGGGTATTGCCGTAGGCTTATCTACCAAAATTCTGCCTCATAATTTTAATGAAATTATTGATGGATCCATTAAGCATCTGAGAGGCCAACGTTTTAAGCTGTTTCCCGATTTCCCCACTGCCGGAATTATTGATGTAACAAACTACAACG
>CP070778.1:581589-590841 GCA_020346245.1 Flavobacteriaceae bacterium
TCTGGGATGAGGAGCCCAGGACAATACAATTTTAGGGTTTGTTTTCTTCTTGTTTTCTTCAATGGTTATGATATCTGCCAAAGCTTGAAGAGGATGACTTAACGAACTCTCCATATTCAGGACGGGGATACTTGCATATTTCCTGAATGAGTTTATAACCATTTCCGATTCATCCTCTTCCTTGTTTTTTAGTGATGGAAAAGCACGAACTCCAAGGATATCACAATATTGCGAGACTACCTGTGCGGCTTCCTTTATATGTTCGGCATTACCTTTATCCATGACAGTTCCGTCTTCAAACTCCAGTGCCCAACCATCTTTGCCAAAATTCATAGTCATGAATTTCATCCCCAGGTTCATTGCAGCCTTTTGTGTGCTCAGACGCGTTCTTAAACTGTTATTAAAAAATAATAACCCAATGGTCTTTTGTTTTCCAAGCGTATTAAATGCTGATGGATTTTTCTTAAGAATCAAGGCATCTTCAACCCATTCATTAACCGAATCAATGTCGTTTACAGAAAGATAATGCTTCATTGTAATTCATTTTTTAAGGCTACAAAAAATAGATCCATATCCTTTTCGTTAATTGTCAATGCAGGAAGAATCCTAAGAACATGTTTGTCTTTTGCACCTCCGGTAAAAAGGTGTTGGTTGTGGATTAATCGTTTTCGTAAATCGACAACCTCAAAATCAAACTTTAAACCAAGCATAAGTCCCTTTCCTTTAATTTCCTTAACCTGTGGTATTTCTGTGGCTTTTTGTTTGAAATATTTACCCAGCTTTTCGGCATTTTCAATTAGATTTTCTTTTTCCATGACCTCTAAAACTGCCAAAACGGCTGTGCAGGCAAGATGATTACCACCAAAAGTAGTCCCAAGCATGCCATAGGATGCCTCTATGCTATTGTGAATTAATACACCACCAACCGGAAATCCATTCCCCATACCCTTGGCTATGGTAATAATATCTGGCACAATATCATGGTGCTGAAAGGCGAAAAAAGAACCACTGCGACCAAAACCGGATTGCACCTCATCGGCTATTAGGACTACACCATAATTTTTACATAATGCAGCAATTTCCCGATAGAACATCCCAGATGGTTCATCAAGACCTCCGACTCCTTGAATAGCTTCTAAAATAACAGCACAGACATCACCCTTTTTAATTTCCGTCTCAAAGGCTTTTAGATCCTCAAATGGTAAAAAAGTAACCTTTTGTTGTTTATTAATGGGAGCATTTATCTTTTCATTGTCCGTTGCGGCTACTGCAGCGGAGGTTCTGCCATGAAAACTATTGTTAAATGCAATTACCCGTAATTTATTAGTATGAAATGACGCTAGTTTTAAGGCATTCTCATTGGCTTCAGCTCCCGAATTGCATAAGAATAAATTATAATTCTCGCAATTGGATAATTGTCCCAACTTGGCAGCCAGTCGCTTTTGTAATGGATTTTTAACTGAGTTACTATAAAAGCCTATTTTATCTAATTGATTTTTAATGCATGTAATGTAATGGGGGTGGGAATGGCCAATGGAGATAACGGCATGCCCGCCATAAAAATCGTGATATTTATCTCCCTTATCATCTGTTACAACAATACCCTTAGCACTCACCGGGGTTACATCATAAAGAGGGTACACATCAAATAGTTCCATTAATTTCTTTTTAGAAAGGGTTGATAAGGAATTAATCCAAATACCTAGTCTTTCGTTTTAAATTCATTTATTTTCTCAAAGGAAGCTACTATTCCTCTTATGAGCGAAGAACTTAAGCCCTGATGCTCCATTTCGTTTAACCCTTGTATAGTACAACCCATAGGAGTGGTTACCTTATCTATCTCTTCTTCCGGATGATTTCCTGATTCTATGAGCAATCCCGCTGCACCATTGCATGTGTACATGGCCAGTTCCTGAGCTTCCTTAGCATCGAAACCTAATTGAATAGCCCCTTGTGTGGTTGCTCTTATCAGACGCATCCAAAAGGCTATCCCGCTTGCACATATTACAGTAGCTGCTTGCATTTGGTTTTCCGGTATTTCCAGGGAATACCCCATTCGGTTAAAAATGGCTTTTGCCAGATCTATACGTTTTTTACCAGCTGTATTAGAGCACACGCAAGTCATAGATTTACCAACGGAAATAGCCGTATTAGGCATGCTTCGGATAATGTGCTTTTCCTTTCCTAGAATGGCTTCCATTTTTTCAATACTAAAGCCGGTTATGGTTGAGATTATTACATGTTTATCAGTTAGAAGATCCTTAACTTCTTCTAAAATCATAGCAAAATCGCGTGGTTGTACAGCAAAAATTAAAATATCAGATTTTTCTACTGCTTTTCTATTGTCTGAACCTACAGTTACATTTCCATATTTTTCATAGTTCTTAATACTGTCTACATGTCTTTTGGTCAAATACATTGTGGTAGCTCCATTACTATGTAAAACTCCTTTAGCAATGGATAAACCTAAATTTCCTGCTCCAATAATGGCTATTTTCATATTTACTTATTTAAGATCTAGTTTCTATTTCGCATTCCTTTTAATAAACGGTCGCTTTTAAATTCAAACCCAGGCTTTCATCAAAACCAAACATTAAATTCATGTTCTGAATCGCTTGTCCGGATGCCCCTTTAAGAAGGTTATCAATTACTGATGTTATTAGCAGAATATTTTTGTGTTTATGCAGGTGGATATGGCAATTATTCGTATTCACCACTTGCTTAAGGTGAACAGGCTCTTCTGAAATCTGTGTAAAAACCGCATCTTTATAGAAATCAAGATACAGATCTGAAGCTTCTGTCTCGCTGCCTTCAAACCTGGTATATGCTGTACTCAGAATACCACGGGAAAAGTTGCCCCTGTTGGGTATAAAATAGATTTCTCCAATGTCTCCTTGCAGCGATTCCAGACTTTCATTTATTTCTCCAAGATGTTGGTGTGTAAAAGCTTTATACCAGGATGCATTGTTATTTCTCCAGCTAAAATGTGTGGTTGCAGATGGCATGATTCCCGCCCCAGTACTTCCGGTTACTGCATTTACATGCACCTCAGAATCCAACAACTTAGCACCGGCCAGGGGAAGTAAAGCCAACTGAATACAGGTTGCAAAACAACCCGGATTAGCAATATTTTTTGCACTGGGAATTGTGGTTCTGTTTAATTCAGGAAGGCCATATACAAATTCTTTTCCACCGAAAGAAGCATCTTGCATCAATCTGAAATCATTGCTTAGATCAACAATCCTAGTTTTAGAAGAAAAAGAATACTTGTCCAGATAACTCTTGGAATTTCCATGCCCCAGGCACAGGAAAAGAATATCGACCTCAGAATTGATGGAATCTGTAAAAGTTAAATCTAAAGTACCCAACAAATCAGGATGGGCTGCACTAATTTTTTTGCCGGCTTTTGTCCTGCTATATACAAAGTCAATATACACTTTGGGATGATTTACTAAAAGCCTGATAAGCTCTCCCCCTGTATATCCTGAGCCCCCAATAATACCTGCTCTAATCATGGTTCTTAATTATTTGATTGGCTATTTTACCTGGATTGGATAAAATTTTAATGAAGCCTTTGGCATCATCTGCTGACCAGGCCTTATTTGTTTCTCCATAATTGCCAAATGAGGCATTCATTAAGTCATTCTCAGACCTAATGCCATTCAATTCAAATCTATAGGGGTGTAAACTTACTGAAACCTCCCCTGATACATTTCTTTGTGAATCTCCCAAAAAGGCTTCGATGTTTCTCATTACATCATCCAGGTAATTCCCTTCATGCAAGAGCATTCCGTAAAAATTGCCTAATTGTTCTTTTTGGAATTGCTGCCATTTGCTAAGGGTGTGTTTTTCCAATAAATGATGGGCTTTGATAATAATCATCGATGCCGCAGCTTCAAATCCTACTCTTCCTTTGATGCCTATGATGGTATCACCTACATGAATATCTCTTCCTATGGCATATGCTGAAGCCATAGCTTCCAGTGCAATAATATTTTCAATCGGAGTTCCCTCTTGACCGTTAATGGAAACCAATTCTCCTTTAAAAAACCCCAGCTTAATATCCTTTGGTTTTGTAGTAACCAATTGAGAAGGATATGCAGACTCCGGTAAAGGCAAATCAGAAGTAAGTGTTTCATCACCACCAACCGAAGTACCCCATAATCCTTTATTTATGGAATATTTGGCCTTTTCCCAGGAATACTCAATACCCTTTTCCTGAAGGTATTTAATCTCGGATTCCCTGGACAAACTTTTATCTCTTATCGGAGTAATAATTTGGATATTAGGTGCCAGAGTCTGAAAAATCATATCAAACCTCACCTGGTCATTACCGGCACCGGTACTGCCATGAGCTATATACTCCGCACCAATACTTTTAGCATGGTTTACAATTTCAATGGCCTGAACTATTCTTTCCGCACTTACGGAGAGGGGATATGTATTATTTTTTAAAACGTTTCCAAAGATTAGGTACTTTACTACCTTTTCATAAAAATGTTCCAGAGCATCTATGGAAGTATAGCTGGAAGCACCTAGCTGAATGGCTTTTTCCTCAATCACTTTTATTTCTTCCTCGGAAAACCCACCGGTATTTACACTTACCGCATGTACTTCAAAACCTTCTTCCCGTGATAAATATTTGGCGCAATAAGAAGTGTCGAGTCCGCCGCTATATGCCAAGACTAATTTTTTCATTTGTTCTTTCTTTTAAGAAGTAATCGTTCCTTAATTCTTTTAAGCCTTTTAAAAGCCTTATCGTTAAGTTTTTCTTTTTTTGCAGTTGCAAGGGCGGGATCATATAACATGCCGGTACACAAGCACATTTTATGTTCGGTCCGGGTAAGTACATCAAAATTTTTACATGTTTGACATCCCTTCCAAAAGGCAGGATCATCAGTTAATTCTGAAAATGTAACGGGCTTATATCCCAACTCGTAATTCATTTTCATTACTGCGAGACCAGTTGTAATACCAAAGATTTTAGCTTCCGGGAACTTTTTTAAAGAGAGTTCAAAAATTGCCTTTTTAATTTTTTTTGCCAGGCCTTGATTCCTGTAATCGGGATGAACTATAAGCCCTGAATTCGCAACAAACTTTTTGTGTCCCCATACTTCTATATAACAGAATCCGGCAAATTTGTCACCGTCCAGGGCAATGACCGCATTCCCATGTTCCAGTCTTTTTATAATGTACTGGGGTGTTCTTTGGGCAATGCCGGTTCCCCTTACACTAGCCGATTCGGTAATAGTGTCGCTAATTATTTTGGCGTATTTAAAGTGAGATTCGTTAGCAATTAATATTTCCATTGCTAGCTTTATTTATAAGAGTAAAAAATAGTTTATTTGATTGTGCGGAAATGGACTCACCTATTTCCAAGAAAGAAATACACCCTTACGGGCGTGGGCGTACCAAGGAGCGTACGGGAATAGAATTCCAGGTTGGTAATATTATGTTTGTGCATATTTCCATTGCAGACCAAATGTACAAATTAAATTGAACTATTATAATTTGAACTCTAATTTTTGCGAATTAGCAATTTTTGGCCTTTCAGTTTGTAAATTTCGTAAGCCATAAACCCAAAAACTATTAAATATTCAATTAACAGAATACCAAGATTCTCCTTAAATTCAGGATTCTCGTATGCGGAATAACTTAAAATGATTGCCAATGACCAGGCAAGAGGAAATCGATAATCTGTAAAAACAGTCAATCCCACCAAGAAAATTATATACCATGGGTGTACTGTCGAAGACAGAAAGTAATACAGGGCCAGTACCCAAAACATAGAACTTATGAGGGTGGACAATTTTTTGTTTTCCCTGAGAAAAGTAAGTACTATAACAAAACCAATCATTATATATGGAACCAATTTTCCATAGGTCTTTATTAACTTCCAGGGTTTCACATCAAAATTTATGGCGATCTGTTTAATGACGTTGTAGAGGCCTGCATTAAATTCAAAATTGGAAAACCACAGGCCAACAGTTTTTGCATAATTGTTAAAGAATTCGGGGGAATAAAATGGCAGAATCCCTATTAAAATAAATAACCCCAGTGCTGCATAGAACTTTATACTTTTCCTAAGCCCAAAGTAGGAAATAAATAAAGGGAGGAACATTAAGGGGACAAGTTTAACCGATATAGAACATGCAAATACAATGGCCGCAAACAACCATTTATTTGTTGTGAGAAAACACAGGCCCCAAATAAAGAAAAAGAGCATCACTCCTTCAAAATGAAGATTTCCTGTAAGTTCAACGATTATCAGAGGATTTAAAAAGTACCAAAAAATAAGATGTGGTGATCTATTTAAGTGCCGCAATAATTTCTTTCCAAAATAGTATATTCCTATATCTGCCAGTATAATAATAGATCTCATGGCAATTAAAGACCCCATAATACTCTTCCCGCCCAAAAAGGCAGAAATAGTAAAAAACAATTGATTTAAGGGGGGGTAATTACTAAAATTCCTTGAGCTTAATGAGCCCATGCCACTGTGTAGTTCAGACGCATTAGGTAAAAGTATCTGGCCGTTTTCCATAATGGCATCAGGCGTTTGTAAATATGGATTCAGACCAGTTAGTATTAATTCACCATCCCAGATAAACCTATAGAAGTCCTGAGATAAGTTTGGTTCTACCATTAAAAAAATCAATCGAAAAAGAATTCCCGAAATCAGAAGAAAACTAAAATTCCACTTTTCAAATTGAATTAATTTGAACGTAAGAAAAAAGAGTGCAAAAAAAAGGCTTATAAGCTTAATGAAATCTGTCCTTACAAGGTCGTATGCGAAGCTGGTATAGAACAATAGACTTGCCAATACCAATAGAATTGAGAACTTATGAAGATTCCAATAAGAAGAAATCCTTGAAGTCATTGGTCTTTATAGTTTGGTCTTCACAAAGTACACAAAAAAAGACAATTTTCAAGTACCAAAAACTCATACGAAAGGGAGGGGAAAAATATCTAAAGACATTAATACATCCGGGCATTTGGTTAAAATAATGAAGTGTTATGCTTTAGCTGTCAGTGATTTAAAAGCTACAAAACCGAACCCAAGGAACAACATAAAATGAAATGGGAACAAACCAAAATCATTTAGTGGAATAGCACTGTACATTCCAAAAAGGAAATAGATCATAAGGCCGAATTCAATTACCATATTTGGTGATATCTTTTTAGCCAGGTATTTATTACCCTTCCAGCTGTCTGTAAGGTTGTTGATGTTGAATTTTGGGGTACGCACAAATTCACTTCTTTTTCCCATATGACCTTCAAGAACGGCAACCGTATTGTGTAAGGAGAAACCAAGGGCTACCGAGAAAAATGTAAAGAATAGTTTTATATAATCCACAAAATTGTCAAAACTACTCCCCTGAATACTTTTATAAGTGAACCAATAGCAAATGAATAAGATTATAGTACTTAAAATGAAAAAGCTTGTCACCTCAAATATCCAACCTAAATGGCCATAGCTATTTTTTATGTAAAGCATGGGAATACTCAACATAGCTACTATAAACACACAAAGAAACATGGAGCTGTTTAACAGGTGCATTACTCCGTGAAATTTGGTTTTGAATGAAATATTTTTAGCGGTAATTACACTCCAAACCGTTTTCCTGAAATTTTCAGCACCACCTTTATTCCATCTGAACTGCTGAGATCTGGCAGCACTTATTACTACAGGGAGTTCCGCTGGTGTTTCAACATCTTCAAGATACTTGAATTTCCAGTTTTTTAACTGAGCCCGGTAACTAAGATCCAGATCTTCCGTTAAGGTATCACCCTCCCAGTTTCCTGCATCAAGGATACATTCTTTTCTCCAGATACCTGCAGTGCCATTAAAGTTTATAAAGTGGCCTTTGGCATTTCTTCCAACCTGTTCAAGCGTAAAATGAGCATCGAGTGCAAATGCCTGAATTTTTGTAAGTGTGGAATAATCCCTATTAATATGCCCCCATCTGGTTTGAACAACTCCTATTTCTTCATCTTTAAAATAAATAACCGTTTTCTTCAACCAGTCACCATCCGGCAGGAAATCAGCATCAAAAATAGCGATGAAATCACCTTTCGCTATTTGCAGCCCTTCCTTGAGCGCCCCGGCTTTAAATCCAGTTCTGTTTTCTCTACGAATATGCTGTATATCTAATCCTGTTTCACGTAAGGCTTTTATTCTTGACGCTGTTTCTTCAACAGAGTTATCTGTAGAATCGTCCAATACCTGAATTTCCAGTTTGCTTTTCGGATATTCTATTTTTGAGATATTATCCAGTAATCGCTCTACCACGTATTCTTCATTGTAGATTGGCAGCTGAATAGTTACAAACGGAATCTCTTTTGGGTCCAGTAAATTATATTTTGGAGCAACCTCATTTATCTTTTTATTGCCGAGATAATTAACCAGAAGGTTTAATTGTGCCAGACTGTAAAAAAAGATCAGTAGGAGCGCCGTGCTGTAAATCCCAATAATGATGTAAGCAATTGTTAGTCCCATATTATCTCAAACTATATTTAAAAATCCAACCCAATATTTTTAATCCTGCAAAGATACTACCTTTTACTGTACCCGACACCTTAGATACACCAATTCTTTTCTTGTAACGCACTGGTATTTCGATATATGCCATTTTCTTTTTGAGTGCTTTAAGCTGCATTTCAATGGTCCACCCATAGGTTTTATCTTCCATTTCCATCGCCAGAAGCTTATCGTACTTTATTGCTCTAAAAGGTCCTAAATCTGTAAATGTTGACCCAAAAAATATCTTCATTAAAAATGTGGCCAGTTTATTACCAAAAATCTGATGAGGGGTCATAGAGCCTTGCTCCCGCAAAGCTTTTGTTCTTGCCCCTATCACCAAATCCATATCATCATCCAGAATAGGTTTTACAATTTTATTCAACTCTTCAGGGTAATCTGAATAGTCTCCATCGATAAATACGATGATATCGGGCTTTCTGGACTTCTTTGCTATGTAATCCATACCACAAAGGCATGCATAGCCATAACCTTTTCTTGTTTCATTTAATACCGTAGCCCCTGCTCTGTTTGCGTTTATAGCCGTATCATCAGTTGAATTATTGTTTACAACAATTATTTCAGAAACCGTAGATGGAATGTCCTGTATGACCTTGGCAATAGAATTTGCTTCGTTATATGCGGGAATTATGACTTTGATATCCGTCATATCCTCCACAATGATATGTTTATCTCCACTTCTCTTATTTTTCGGGTATTTATAAATGAGT
>CP070778.1:590941-599900 GCA_020346245.1 Flavobacteriaceae bacterium
CTATTTCCTCCTGGGCATTAAAATAACTTTGATAACCAATATTTGAAAAGTTAAAAAGGTTGTTAGGCTTATCTGTAATTATTTTACTCATATAGGAATGAGAAGAAATGAGCTCCTCATCTGCACCGAAATCGAACCTGCTGTCTATGGATACCAGATTTACCATGTCCTTAATTTTATCAAAGGCCCTATAAGTAGGGTAAGTAATATCCTGGGTAGCCCCAATTATAATAGGAATAACATTTTCTTCAAGTAATTCGGCTACGATTTCCTTTACTACAAAATAAGTATCCTCAACTGATTCTCCTTCATCAATATCACCAAGGTCTACAAAAACTGAATTCCAATTGCCCATCATTAGCTTGTAAAGCTGAATTCGGATCTCAGATGTATCCAGACGTTCCGATTTCTTTTCAAATGCATTCCTGGATTCCAGAACACCCATTAAGGCAAAAGAAGCATTGGCTAAAACAGGTAAACCATTTTTCTCGGTATGCTTGTTAATATTTCTGCCAAGAGATTGTGGCGGTAAAAGCTCACAGTGCGCAAGGGCCATATCATCTACGGGAAGCAAAAAATCAAACGCCATATATGCTAATCTTAGGTTTTCTTGGTCTTTTTTGAGGGTTTTTTCTTTTCGAGCAATGCCTGTGCATCTTCCAGCGAGATCTTGGCAGCATCTACATCTTTGGAAAGTTCTACCTTTATTTTTCCCTTAATAATGTTATGCCTTCCCCATCTTGCTTTTTCAATCCGGATGCCCTCATCAGCCCATTCCCTGACAAGCTTTTCTGCCTCTTTTTGTTTTTTAGCTTCTATCAGCTCAACTATATCAGTTTGAGAAAGATTGTCAAAATCATACTTTTTATTCACATTTATGAACATCCCATCCCATTTGATAAAAGGTCCAAAACGACCTTTTCCTTTGATGACATCTTTATTTTCATAAACCGCAATAGGGGCATCTGCTTTTTGTTTTTCGCGAATCAATTCTATCGCCCTTTCTAAATCGACATCAAAAGCACTTTCACCTTTATCCAGTGAAACGAATTTTTTACCGTATCTGACATAGGGACCGAATCTACCTACATTGGCCTCTACTTCTTCTCCTTCAAATGCTCCTAACTTTCTGGGTAATTGAAAAAGCTCCATCGCCTCCTCATAGGTAATCGTATTAAGGGATTGTTCAGGGAGAAGGCTGGCAAATAATGGCTTATCCTCTTCCTCAACCGTGCCAATTTGCACCATAGGGCCAAAACGTCCCAAACGAACTGCAACTTGTCTTCCCGATTTAGGGTCAGTCCCCAGAACACGTTCACCGCTGGCACGCAGAGCATTCTCCTCAACATCGAGTACATTGGGGTGAAAATCTTTATAAAAGTCTTTCAATACCTTTTGCCAATCTTCCTGACCTTCGGCAATTTCATCAAAATCTTTCTCCACCTTGGCGGTAAAGTTATAATCCAGAATATGTGCAAAATGATTCACCAAAAAATCATTGACAATCATCCCAATATCTGTGGGAACCAGCTTTCCTTTATCAGAACCAATTAATTCAGTAAGTGATTTTTCCTCTATTTCATCTGATTTCAATATTAGTTGTGAATACTTTCTTTCCTCACCTTCAATAGTACCCTTTTCTACATAACCTCTATTTTGAATAGTAGATATTGTTGGTGCATAGGTAGAGGGTCTTCCTATCCCCAGTTCCTCTAATTTCTTTACCAATGTAGCCTCTGTATATCTATAAGGAGGTCTTGTAAAACGTTCTGTTGCCGTTATATAATTATAGAATAGCTGATCGCGGATTTTCATTGCAGGAAGCAGTCCTCCCTGTTCTTCAGCCAGATCCTCTTCATCCTTGCCCTCAAGATATACTTTTAAAAAGCCATCAAATTTAATTACTTCGCCATTCGCAGAAAATTGCTCCTGATAGGAGTTGGTCTTTATTTTTACATTAGTACGTTCTAATTCTGCATCGCTCATTTGAGAGGCAAGCGTCCGCTTCCAAATCAATTCATACAATTTGGATTGATCTCTCTCCAATGAGGGAGATTGTAAATTCATATCCGTAGGTCGTATGGCTTCATGTGCTTCCTGGGCCCCTTTGGATTTGCCTTTGTAGTTTCTTACTTTACTATATTTCTCACCATAATTTTTAATAATGGTGTCCTTAGCCGCTCCTATGGCCTCCCCTGATAAATTTACACTATCTGTCCTCATATACGTAATAAGACCAGCTTCATACAAACGCTGGGCAACCTGCATTGTTCTTGCTACTGAAAAATACAGCTTGCGTGATGCCTCCTGTTGTAATGTAGAGGTCGTAAATGGGGCCGCCGGGGATTTTTTAGCAAGTTTTTTATCCAGCGAGGCAACAGAAAAATCAACTCCCGCATTTTTATTCAAAAATGCAAGTGCTTCTTCTTTTGTTTGAAAATTCTTTAAGAGTTTTGCGCCAAACACATTCCCATTCTCTGTTTTAAATTCCGCAACTACCTTATAGGAAGCTTCCGGTTTAAAAACATCAATATCGCGTTCCCTTTCAACAATTAATCGAACAGCTACAGATTGAACCCTTCCCGCCGACAAACCGGGTTTAATTTTTTTCCACAGAACAGGGGATAACTCATATCCAACCAACCTGTCCAAAACTCTTCTCGCCTGCTGGGCATTAACAAGATTGTAATTTATTTCTCTGGGGTTTTCAATTGCCTTTTGGATAGCCGACTTGGTAATGGAATTAAATACAATACGTTTTGTTCTGGATCGATCAAGGTTTAGTGTCTCGGCCAAATGCCAGGAAATAGCTTCCCCTTCACGGTCTTCATCACTTGCAAGCCATATGGTCTCGGCTTTTTTAGCAAGGTCCTTCAGCTTTTTTACCACAGGCTTCTTCTCCTGGTCGACAATATATTTAGGTTTAAAATCATTTTCAACATCAACTCCGAGCTCCTTGGAAGGAAGATCTGCTATATGCCCAAAACTAGATTCAACTTTATAATCTTTCCCAAGAAATTTTTCTATTGTTTTAGCCTTTGCAGGCGACTCTACGATTACTAAATTCTTAGCCATTCATCAGTTTTTGAAAAAACAAAAGTATATGAAATTTTTTATTCTGGCTGATAAGATCGAAAATCCAGGTCATTTTCAAGTCCAAATTATAAGTGATTTTACACCTTATATAACGCATTCAGGAATTGTTTTTAATTGGCAAAAAGAAATAAAAAATATGTTACTTTTATGCAAATCGCTAACCCACATATTATGCTTCAAAATATTTCTAAACTAGTTTTTGTCCTTTTTCTAATTATTCCTATAACTTCAAATTCGCAAAGAAAAACGAAAGACAAAAACGCTGCTATATTTAATGAAGCGCTTTACAATTCAATAGAATGGCGATTAGTAGGTCCGTTCCGAGGTGGCAGGGCCGGAACCGTTACGGGTGTAAAGGATAATGATTTGCTTTACTATATGGGAACGGCCGGTGGCGGTGTCTGGAAAACTGCCGATGCCGGAAGCACATGGGAATGTATTTCTGATGGCTTTTTTGGAGGCTCCATAGGGGCCGTTGCTGTTTCAGAATCTGATCCTAATGTCATCTATGTAGGAGAAGGAGAACAAACGCTACGGGGAAACGTTTCTTCAGGAAATGGGATTTGGAAAAGTGTAGATGCCGGAGAAACATGGAAATTTATTGGCCTGGAGGGTTCCGAACACATTGCCAGAATACGCATTCACCCTACCAATCCGGATATTGTTTATGCAGCCGTAATCGGAAATCTATGGATTCCTAATAAGACAAGAGGAGTTTACAAAAGTATTGACGGTGGTTCTTCCTGGGAAAGGATACTTTATATAAGTGATAAGGCTGGAGCGGGTGATCTCATTATTGATCCTAATAATCCCAGAATTCTCTATGCCTCAACGTGGGAAATGAAGAGAAATGGTTATAGAATGGACAGCGGAGGACCAGATAGTAAACTTTATAAAAGCACTGACAGTGGTATTACGTGGACTGATATTTCGGACTATGATGGGCTTCCTTCAGGACCCTGGGGTATTGTGGGTATTTCCGTATCGCCGGTAGATTCCAATAGAGTCTGGGCAATAATAGAAGCTGAAAATGGTGGGCTTTTTAGATCTGATGATGCGGGAAAAACCTGGAAAAAAATCAACGAAAACAGAGCACTTAGGCAGAGAGCCTGGTACTATAGTAGAATCTATGCAGATACCCAGGATAAGGATAAAGTTTATGTAATGAATGTAAGTTATGGAGTGTCTACGGATGGCGGCAAAACTTTTACCTTGAAAAATGCCCCTCACGGAGATCATCATGATTTATGGATAGACCCCACCAATAATCAGAGGATGATTATTGCGGATGACGGCGGGGCTCAGGTATCAAATGATGGAGGAACCAATTGGACAACCTATCACAATCAGCCTACTGCACAATTCTATCGGGTTACAACAGATAATATTTTTCCATATAGAATTTATGGGGCACAACAAGACAACTCTACGGTTAGAATCTCCCACAGAAGCTCCGGAAACAGTATTGGTGAAAAAGATTGGGAGCCTACCGCGGGAGGCGAGAGTGCTCATTTAGCTGTTGATCCAAAAAATAATGATATTGTCTATGGCGGTACCTACAAAGGATATATGATGCGATTGGACCACACATTAGATCAGACAAGGTCTACCAATGTCTGGCCGGATAATCCTGCGGGCTCCGGAGTAGAAATTATGAAGTATCGTTTTAATTGGAACTATCCTGTTATGTTCAGTATGCATCACAAAAATCGCCTATATGCCGGATCCAATTTTTTGCACATTTCTACGAACGAAGGACAATCCTGGGAGGTAATCTCTCCCGATTTGACCAGGGGTCTGCCGGAAACCTTAAAATCCTCCGGAGGGCCAATTACACAGGATAATACCGGGGCAGAATTTTATTCTAATATTTTTGCGATCGCAGAATCTTCCTTAGAAAAAGGGGTTATTTATGTAGGGAGCGATGATGGTCTGGTACATATAACCAGAGATG
Organism: Flavobacteriaceae bacterium; assembly: GCA_020346245.1. GTDB lineage: Bacteria > Bacteroidota > Bacteroidia > Flavobacteriales > Flavobacteriaceae > Eudoraea. The sequence goes on from CP070778.1 coordinate 595,992, forward strand.
ATGGGAAAACGTGGAAGAATGTTACCCCCCCATCTCAACTATCACCTAAATTAAATATGATTAATTGTATAGAACCAAGTCCCTTTAAAGAAGGTGTTGCCTACCTGGCTGCGACATCCTATAAGTTTGGTGACTATACCCCTTACCTTTATAAAACCATTAATTATGGGGAGAGCTGGACACTTGTTACCAATGGGATAAAGAACAATCATTATACAAGAGCTATCAGGTCTGATAAAGTAAGAGAAGGCTTATTATATGCTGGCACCGAATGGGGAATGTACATTTCATTTGATGATGGACAGCATTGGTCTTCATTTAACCTAAATCTTCCGGTGACCTCAATAAGAGATTTAGCGGTTCGTGATAACGACCTTATTGCTGCCACACATGGAAGAAGTTTTTGGATGATTGATGATCTGACCCCCTTACATCAGCTTACCGAAGAAATGGCCAAAAGTGATTTTTATCTTTATAAACCTGATATTACTTATAGAACGCAACAGTCCTCCAGCAGCAGCAAACCTAACTTGAAGTTAGAAGGTAAAAATCATCCTAATGGGGCCATTATAAATTATTATATAAAAGATAAAAAAGAAACTGATACCATTGCGCTCGAGATATTCGATACTAAAGGCACCCTAATTCAAAAGTATAACACCTCTTCTAAAGCAGACAAACATGATCCTTCAGCAACAAAACCCCTGAAAGTTGTCACAGGAGGAAATCGCTTTATCTGGGATTTAAGGTATCCCGGCTTCAAAAGCTTTGAAGGAATGGTTTTGTACTCTTCCCCTAATATAGGTCCAAAAGCAGTTCCGGGTACTTATACGGTACGACTAACCTATAATGGGGTGGCATCAGAAAAGGAATTTACAATAGTAAAAGATCCAAGACTCCCAAACACAGAGGCCGATTTTAAAAATCAATTTGATTTCCTCATTAAGGTAAGAGACCAGGTCAACAGAGCCAATCAGGCGATTATTGATATCCACTCTGTTGAAAAGGATTTGGATTATTTAATGGAAAAGGTTACAACTGACAAGGAGTTCAAAAAACTTTTAGACCAATTTAAATCCGAATTAAATATGGTTGAAAACAGGATTCACATGACAAAAAATCAAAGCAGGCAAGATCCTTTAAATTATGGCATAAGAATAAATAACCGCTTGGCTTTTCTGATGTCAGATTCTCAAAGAGGGGATTACCCTCCAACGGATCAGGCTCTTGCATTTTTCGAGGATATTAAAAAGGAATTGGATATAGAGATTAACAGCTTAAACAATTTGTTTGAGGCTTATATAAACAAGATTAATAGTCGGGTATTAGATAAACAGATTAAAATGATTTCTACGAATTAATACTTATTTAGCGTATCTCTTAACTTTTATATCGCCTTCAAGCTATCTGAATTTAGTTCTAATGGAAATAAATAGATGTTTTATCGTGCTATAAACATTGACAAATAATTAACTGTCAATTTGTCACTAGTATGTAGAATGTATTATCTTTGCAGACTGTTTGAGATATCTCTGGAAGAGACACTAGCATGGAGAAAATTATTGAAGAAAAAAATCAGGGCACTGCACTTACGCTGGAAAAAGACCGGAAAAACACCCGTAATTTATATATAGAAAGTTATGGCTGTCAGATGAATTTTTCAGACAGTGAAATTGTTGCTTCCATCCTTGCGCAAGAAGGATTTAATACTACGAACTCTTTGGAAGAGGCAGACCTTGTTTTGGTAAACACCTGTTCTATTCGCGAAAAAGCAGAGCTGACAGTCAGAAAAAGGCTGGAAAAGTTCAATGCCATTAAAAAGACCAGGCCACATATCAGAGTAGGGGTTTTGGGATGCATGGCGGAAAGGCTGAAGAGTAAATTATTGGAAGAAGAACGTATTGTAGATATGGTGGTTGGCCCTGATGCCTATAAAGATCTTCCAAATCTTATTCGTGAAGTTGATGAAGGAAGAAATGCAGTAAATGTTATACTTTCCAAGGATGAGACCTACGGGGATGTAGCACCGGTGAGATTAAATTCAAACGGGGTAACCGCTTTTGTATCTATAACCCGTGGCTGTGATAATATGTGCACTTTTTGTGTAGTTCCTTTTACGAGGGGTCGTGAACGAAGCAGGGATCCACAATCAATTGTGCAGGAAGTAAAGGAACTCTGGGAGAAAGGATATAGGGAAGTAACCTTGTTAGGACAGAATGTAGATAGTTATTTGTGGTATGGCGGGGGTCTTAAAAAAGATTTCGATGCTGCCTCAGATATGCAGAAAGCCACGGCCGTGAATTTTGCCAATTTGTTAGCTTTAGTTGCCGAAGCTCAGCCCAGGATGAGAATTCGTTTTTCTACTTCAAATCCTCAGGATATGACCCTTGATGTTATTGAAACCATGGCGAGATTCAAAAATATCTGTAAATATATCCACCTGCCAGTACAGAGTGGCAGTGACAGGATACTAAAGGCAATGAACAGATTGCACACCAGAGAAGAATATTTTGAATTAATAAATAATATAAGAACGATTATACCGGACTGCGCGATAAGTCAGGATATAATTACGGGCTTCCCGACCGAAACGGAGGAGGACCATCAGGATACCTTATCTTTAATGGACTACGTTAAATACGACTTTGGTTTTATGTTTGCCTATTCTGAACGACCTGGTACTTTGGCAGCCAGGAAACTAGAGGACAATATCCCTGAGGAAGTCAAGAAAAGAAGGTTAAGTGAGGTTATTGATCTGCAATTAAAACATAGCTTAAAGCGAACAAAAGAACATTTAGGTAAGATTGAAGAAGTCCTTATTGAAGGAACGTCGAAAAAATCTGAATTACAGTGGATGGGACGAAATTCTCAAAATACGGTGGTGGTTTTTCCCAAAGAGCACTATGCTTTTGGAGAATTTGTAATGGTGCGAATAGAAGATTGTACCTCTGCTACTTTATTGGGCAAGGCGGTTGGATATTCTGAAAATAACTAAGTATGGAAAGTGTACAGGCAATAAAACAACGTTTTGAGATTATTGGCAATGATCCCAAGCTTAATCGTGCACTGGAAAAAGCCATACAGGTTGCCCCTACAGACATATCTGTTTTGGTTACTGGTGAAAGTGGGGTTGGAAAAGAAGCGGTTCCAAAAATCATTCACTCTTTATCCCATAGAAAACACGCAAAATATATAGCTGTAAATTGTGGTGCCATCCCGGAAGGAACAATAGACAGTGAACTATTTGGTCATGAAAAAGGAGCTTTTACCGGTGCAACACAGACCAGAAGGGGCTATTTTGAAGTTGCAGATGGCGGCACTATCTTTTTGGATGAAGTAGGAGAACTTCCGCTTACAACACAAGTACGACTGCTCAGAATTTTGGAAAATGGAGAGTTCCTTAAAGTGGGGTCTTCCCAGGTTCAAAAAACAAATGTTCGTATTGTGGCAGCCACTAATATGGATATGATAGAAGCCATAAAAGAAGGTAAATTCAGGGAAGATTTATACTACAGGTTAAGTACGGTAGAAATTCATATTCCGCCCTTAAGAGATCGAAGTGGGGATATACATTTATTATTTAGAAAATTTGCCTCTGATTTTGGTCAGAAATATAAAATGCCAACTATAAGGCTTCAGGATGATGCTATTCAACTACTCACGAAATACAGGTGGCCCGGAAATATCAGGCAATTAAGAAATGTTGCCGAACAAATATCTGTGCTCGAATCCGAAAGAAATATAAGTTTAACAACATTAAATGGTTATTTGCCGCATGCTAGCGACTCCAATCTTCCGGCCGTAATTGGACGGGGGAAAAAGGAAAATGACTTTAGCAATGAAAGAGAGATACTTTACAAGGTATTGTTTGATATGAAAGCGGATTTGAATGATCTCAAAAAACTTACC
>CP070778.1:600000-608928 GCA_020346245.1 Flavobacteriaceae bacterium
ACGCTTTTATAAAAATAGCAGATAATGGTGCAGTAACTATATTTTCGCCTAATCCTGAAATAGGACAAGGAGTAAAAACCTCCATGCCAATGATTATTGCAGAGGAATTAGATGTTGCCTGGAAAGACGTTTATGTGCAACAGGGTATTTTGGATACCAATAACTACACAAGACAAGTGGCAGGGGGCAGTCAGTCTATTCGATTTGGATGGAATCCTTTGAGGGAAACAGGCGCCACCGCAAGACAAATGCTTATTAACGCTGCTGCTGCCAGATGGGGGGTTGATCCATCTGAATGCACTACGAATGAAGGCGTAATAAGCAACTCTGCCGGAGATAAATTGGGTTATGGGGAAGTTGTCAATGAGGCGGCTGCACTGGAAATACCTGAAGAAGTTACCCTTAAGGATGTAAAAGATTACAAGATAATAGGAACTGATGCCTCTAATGTAGATATCGATAAAATAATTACAGGGAAACCTCTTTTCGGGTTAGATTATAAATCAGAGGGTATGGTAATTGCCTCTGTAATGCGCCCTCCTGCATTTGGACAAAAACTGGAATCTTATGATGATACTGCCTCCAAATCGGTTGACGGTGTAATAGAAGTATTGAAGTTTGGTGATAAAATAGCCGTATTGGCCAAAAACACCTGGTCGGCAATGAAGGGTAAAAAAGCATTAAAGGCAGAATGGAAAGCAGACTCAAAATTGGAAAGTACGGAAGATCACGACCAATTATTATTGGGATTATTAGATGGGAACAAATTTGAAACACTCCGTGCTGATGGCAATGTCAAGAAAGCTTTTGCGCAGGCTGATAAGGTTTTGGAAAGAACCTATGAATCTCCTTTCCTGCCACATAACTGTTTGGAACCAATGAATTTTTATGCCAATGTAACAGCAGAAAAAATTCATTTGGTAGGCCCCATTCAAACTCCGGAAGGCACTGCCAAGCGTATTGCAGGATTATTGGAACGTGATTTTGAAGACGTCCATTTAGAAATGACAAGGCAGGGTGGTGGCTTTGGGAGAAGATTATATGGCGATTTTGCAATAGAAGCTGCAGAGATTTCCAATCTGGCCAAAAAGCCAGTAAAGGTTGTATTTACAAGGGATGATGACATGGCTGATGGCATATACAGACCGGCAATAAAGTACAGGATTAAAGCAGCTGTTAAAGATGGAAATGTTACTGGATACCATTTAAAAGAAGCGGCTATTAATTCTAATATGTATGGCCTGATACCTAACTTTTTCCCAGCCGGGGCAATTGAAAATTACCAGGTTGATGTTGCTAAATACGAAAGTAACATTACCACTGGGGCATGGAGAGCACCTTACACTAATTTCCTGGCTTTCGCAGAACAAAGTTTCTTTGATGAATTGGCAGAAATGATGGATGTAGACAAGATACAACTCAGATTAGATTTGTTGCAGAAAGTCAAAGGAACCACAGATGAACGTATCCAGTATTCCCCTGAACGTATGGAAAAGGTAATTAAGACGGCAGTTGAGAAATCTGGCTGGGGAACAAAACCAGAAGGCGTCTACCAGGGGTTTGTGAATTATTATTGCCATAATAGTCATGTGGCAGAGGTAGCTGATGTAGTTTTGGAGAATGGAATTCCTGTTGTTAAAAAAGTAACCTGTGTTGTAGACTGCGGAATAGTTATAAATCCTTTAGGAGCTTTAAATCAGATAGAAGGTGGTGTTATTGATGGTATTGGCCATGCAATGTACGGTGATTTTGGATTCCAGGATGGTGTGCCAATAGCTACTAATTTTGATAAGTATAGACTAATTCGGATAAAAGAAGCTCCTATTGTAGAAACCCACTTAATGAAAAATGAGTTTTCACCAACAGGACTTGGGGAGCCTACCTTACCTCCCGCGGGAGGTGCCATAGCAAATGCTTTTAAAGCTGCTACAGGGAAGAGATTGTACAAACAACCTTTTAGCAAGTATCCAGAATTACTAAAAGGACCTCAAAAAGAAATAATTGGTTAATATGACGATATTATTATTTGGCATAACCAAAGATATAGTGGGCAGCTCAACGCTGTCCATGCCCGCTGTGAAATCGGTAAAAATGAAGAATGTTGGAGAATTAAAATCCTATCTTGCCGGTGCTTACCCTGAACTAGCCAGGCTTAGTTCGCTGGCGGTAGCGGTGAACAACAATTATGCAACGGATGATGTTGCGATAAATAGTTTTGATGAAATAGCATTGATTCCTCCCGTAAGTGGGGGGTAACGGCTATTAGATAAGAAATTTAAAGTATAGTTTTTATATGCTGATTGACAATCACAATAGAAAAATAAACTACTTACGCCTGGCCGTAACAGATCGCTGTAATTTGCGCTGTAATTATTGTATGCCATCTGAGGGTATAGATTTTGCTAAGAAAGATAAGCTTTTAACTAATGAGGAGCTTTCAAAGATTGGTGAAATTCTTGTTCAGATGGGTATTGATAAAATCAGGATTACTGGGGGCGAACCGTTTGTCAGAAAAGATTTAATGGTACTTCTCAGAAACCTTAAGAAGAATAAAGGCCTTAAAGAACTTTCTATAACAACGAATGCTACATTGATTGGTCCTCATATTGATGAATTAAAAGAACTTGGTATAAAGGATGTCAATGTAAGTATGGATGCCATCAATAAGGCTACTTTTGAACGCATAACACGCAGAGATCACTATGATGTCGTTCACAACAATTTAATTAGGCTTATTACTAAAGGATTTAATGTTCGAATTAATTTTATTGTGCTGGATAACCAAAATGTGCAGGACATAATTCCGATCCTGGATTTACAAAAACATTATCCGGTGAGTGTCCGGTTTTTAGAGGAAATGCCGTTTAATGGAGGATCTAAGAAATTCAATGCTATTAAATGGGACTATAAAGCTATCTTATCGTACATAAAAAGTACATTTCCATCCATTGAATTATTGCCATCCCCTAAAACTTCTACTTCAATAAATTATAAAATTGCAGGCCATAAAGGTAATTTTGGACTAATTCCTTCGTTCAGCCGAACTTTTTGTGGAAGTTGTAACAGACTTCGCATAACGGCATTGGGAGATGTTATTACTTGTTTATATGGCCCTCCTAAGATTAATCTTAGAGAAATTATAAGGGGCAATTCTACCGATGATAATATTAAAAATGCCATACAGGGTGTTGTCGGAAAGAGAGCAATAACGGGCTTTGAGGCCCAGAAAGAACACAATGGCGTATTTGATAATTCCATGACCTCCATAGGGGGTTAATTCCAAAGAATGATGGTGATCAAAGATAAAATCTCAAAAACAAAATTATACGGACTTGTACTTTCGGGAGGAAAGAGTACAAGGATGGGGCAGGATAAAGGAGCAATTCAATATCATGATCTTCCGCAGAGAGAGCATTTGTATAATTTGCTTTCGGAGGTATGCGCAAGAACATTTTTGAGCATAAGAAAAGATCAGTCCGTTGATATTTCCAGGGACGTTGATACCATAGTTGACAAAGATGAATACAGAGGACCTTTTAATGGCTTGCTGACGGCTCATTCTTTGTATCCGGAAGTTGCCTGGTTTGTGATAGCATGCGACCTTCCATTAATAGATTTGAATGCATTGAATCAATTGATGAATTTAAGAGATCCAGCAAAAGTTGCTACTGCATTTGCTACGAGGGAAAGTGGCCTGCCAGAGCCTCTGGCAGCAATATGGGAACCAGGTGGTTTGGCCGGATCCATAAATTATTTGGAGCATGCCACTAGCAGTTGTCCGCGAAAATATTTGATTAATTCTGATATAAAATTGGTCTTTCCCAAGGATGATATTGTTTTAATGAATGCAAACTCGGAAGAAGACTATAGGGAAGTAATATCCAAAATAGAATCCATTTGAATTCAAATCGTTACATACGTCAGACTTCGCTTAAAGAATTTGGTAATCAATCACAGGATTTATTGCATAAATCACGCGTTATGGTTGTGGGAGCAGGCGGCCTGGGTATTCCTGTGCTTCAATATTTAAACGCCATGGGGGTAGGCACCCTGGGAATTGTAGAGGGTGATAAGGTGGAGCTTACTAACCTGCAAAGACAGGTGATCTATAACGAAAAAGATATTGGAAAAGGAAAACTCGAAGTAGTTTTGGAACGCTTGAGTTCTCAAAATTCTGGCACGGTTCTGATAGGGCATGATACCTTCCTAACCAAAGACAATGCACTGGAAATTCTTGCTGACTATGATGTTGTGGTAGACGCTACAGACAACTTCCCAACACGTTATCTTATTAACGATACCTGTGTTATCCTGGACAAACCTTTTGTATATGGGGCACTGCATGGATTTGAAGCTCAACTGAGTGTTTTTAATTACCAGGAGGGGCCAACTTATAGATGTTTATTTCCAACTATGCCTTCCAGTGTGGAGATCCCGGATTGTAATATAAATGGGGTTCTTGGTGTTATTCCCGGTATTGTTGGTAGTTTACAAGCTTTGGAAGTTGTTAAAATAATAACAGGTAATGATAAAGTCCTGTCGGGTCAATTACTCATTTACAATGGTTTAGATCAGTCATTTCTTAAAATGAATTTTCCTCTTATTCATGAGAACAAAAAAATTAAAGTGCTGGATAATTATTATTTGGATGAATGTGAATCAACCAATTCAATTTCTTCCGAGGAATTTTTTGAACTTTTAGAACGAAGCGAGCCTATTCAACTTGTTGATGTAAGGTCAAAAGAAGAGTATGAACAAAATCATTTACCAAATTCAATAAATATTCCCTTTGAGCACCTTGAAACTCGTATTAAGGAAATAGACCTTACTCGTCCCTTATATATTATTTGTCAATCTGGAATCCGAAGCAGAATTGCACAAGAAAAATTACTAAGAGTTTCTAGTAAATCCTTTATTTATAATATCTTGGGAGGTCTAAACCGATATAAAACATTACTCATTTAATTGTGAATAGTACTAGTCTTTCGTTTTACTTAAGGAAGGGTATTCATTGCATATACTATTATAAATTACTATGATCTCTTTCTCAGATGCTTATAATCATATTCTGGATCATAATCAGGACTACGGAACAGAAACAGTGTCGCTGAAAAAGGCCGTTGGCAGGGTCCTCGCAGTGGATATACATGCCGACAGGGATTTCCCGCCATTTAATCGTGCTACCAAGGATGGAATAGCAATTAATTACAATGCCATTGAAAATGGTAGAAAAGCCTTTGACATCAAAGCAACAGTTGCCGCGGGTCAAAAGACCTATAAATTTCTTGAGCAAGAACATTGTGTCGAAATCATGACTGGGGCAGTTGTCCCATATGAAGCAGATACTGTGGTCATGTATGAGGATATTACTATTGAACATGGAGTAGCCAATCTCAATATGAAGGTTCAAAGAGGGCAAAACATTCATGATAAAGGCAGTGATAAGAAAAAAGGTGAGTTGGTTCTCAACAAGGAGACAAAAATAACAGCTGCCGAAATAGGTGTATTGGCATCGGTTGGAAAATCATTTGTTGATGTTAAAAAACTTCCCAGAATCGCTGTTATTTCTACAGGAAATGAACTGGTTGAGGTAGAAGACCATCCCTTACCACATCAAATAAGAAAATCAAATTCTTATTCCTTGTTTGCAGCGCTTCATGAGCAGCAAATAGAACCCTTGCTTTTGCACTTATCGGACGATAAAGACATGATAAGGCAAAAATTAGGATATGTCATTCAGGAAATGGATGTTTTATTGTTGAGCGGAGGTGTATCAAAAGGGAAATTTGATTTTATTCCTAAAGTACTTGAGGAATTGGGCGTGGAAAAAATATTTCATGGTGTTTCGCAACGACCCGGTAAACCATTCTGGTTTGGGGTATATAAAAATACGAATGCCCTAATATTTTCTTTCCCCGGAAACCCGATATCAACATTTGTAAATTATCATATTTATTTTAAACATTGGTTACAAAAATCATTGGGGTTACCCATTCCTGAAGTTGAAGTTTTTCTGGAAGATAATATTACCGTAAAAGGTAACCTGACCCGCTTTCTGGGAGTGAAAGTCAGATGTACCAATGGGATATTAAAAGCCAAATTAGTTCCGGATAATGGTTCAGGAGACCTTACGAGTTTATCAAGATCGGATGGATTTATTAAATTAGACCCCAGGGAAGTACCATATGCCATTGATGAGAAAGTAACTTTTATAAACACCAGAACGCTTTTATAAATGACTCATGAATTAAAAAAAATATTCGCCGCATACAAAACGCATCAGCAATCCGGGGGCAAGGCAGTGCTTGCAACCGTTGTTGCGCTAGATGGATCTTCTTACAGAAGGCCGGGTGTTCGAATGTTACTCCTGGATAACGGCAAAATGGTAGGAGCTGTCAGCGGCGGTTGTGTCGAAAAAGAAATACAAAGACAGGCAGAAAGTGTTTTTAGTAGCGGAATGCCAAAAATGATGACCTATGATGGTCGTTACCGCTTGGGATGTGAAGGTATTTTATATATGCTTTTAGAACCATTTATGCCTAATGAAGCAACTGTTAATACTTTTTGGCAGACCATTGAAGACAGGAAAACCTTTGAGCTGGAATCCTATTACACGCGGCAGGAAAATAACAACGAAGATTTGGGTACACTTTTCAAAGTTGATACAGGTGAATTATTACTAAGGCCCAATTTTAAAGGTAAAAAAGAAACCGAAGTCTTTCAACAAAAATTAAGACCATGCTTTAAATTGGTAATAATCGGCTCTGAACACGATGCAGTGCAATTATGTTCTTATGCTTCCATGACAGGATGGGAGGTTACCGTTATTGCGTCCCCATCTGAAGAAAAGGGGATAAATGATTTCCCCGGTGCCATGGAATTCCTTTCACTATCTCCTGAGGAATTTCAGCCACAGATGATAGATGATCAAACCGGAGTAGTGTTAATGACCCACAGTTATGTGAAAGACCTTAAATTTTTAGTCAGCTTAATGGAAGTTACACCTATATATCTGGGATTATTAGGCCCTTCAACCCGAAGAGAAAGACTATTAAATGAACTTATGGAATACAACATGGATATCTCAGACGACTTTTTTGAATCTATATACGGGCCAGCCGGAATAAATATTGGAGCAGAAACACCACAGGAAATCTCGGTATCCATAGTAGCCGAAATCCTTGCAGTAGTGCGTAAAAAAGATCCTATGCTTTTAAGAAATAAATTGGGCACAATTCATAATTGATGAGTTCTACGGTATCTGTCCTAATACTTGCCGCAGGATCTTCCAGCAGAATGGGAAAAATTAAGCAACTCTTACCATGGAAGGAGTCTACCCTTCTGGGACATACTATTGAAATAGCTAAATTATCTAAGGCTTCAGAGGTAATTGTCGTCCTTGGTTCAAATGCCAGACTAATTCAGGAATCTATAGAAACAACCGAAGTGGTTTTTCTTGAAAATACGAAGTGGAAAGAAGGCCTGGGCACTTCTATAGCATGTGGTGTTGACTACTTATTGAATAACAATAAAGAGGCTGATGCTGCACTTATACTTTTAGGAGATCAGGCATTGATGAATACTGAGTATGTTGATAAAATTATAGATTTATATAGCTCTGGAGAAAGTGGTATAATTGGTACCGAATATGGAGAAAAAATTGGTGTTCCAGCTTTATTTGAACGTCCATATTTTTCTGATTTGTTGAAATTAGATGGTGATCGCGGTGCACAGGTATTGTTGAAAAAACTTGATGCTAAAGTTTTAGGTATGAACCCTAAAGGTAAAGCCTATGATGTTGACACTTTGGAAGATTATAATAACCTTTTGAAAATGTCTGCTAACAAAGACTAATTAAATGGTTTTATATGAGAATTAAATAATATGCGTGTTAGATTTATAGTACATTAGGAACATCTAAAAAACAACTGAATGAACAAAATTAAAATCCAGCTACTGACATTTACGCTTTTTGCTTTTTTATTACAGGTACATTCTCAGGAAATGAGTTTTGAAGAGTACAGCCCGAAATCTACACTAGTGGTTGCTGAAAATATTGTGGAAAAGGCTAAATATCCATTTATTGATATTCACAGTCATCATTTTCAAATGGCTACCCAGGACCTTTCCGGGTTGATTGCTTCAATGGATAACATGAATATGGCTGTTATGGTTAATTTAAGCGGCGGGTCCGGGGAAGGGCTTAAAAATATGATGGATAACATAAACCGTAACTATCCAAACAGATTTGTCGTTTTTGCAAATGTAAATTTTGAAGGTGTAGGTAATCCCGATTGGGCAGACAATGCAGTGAGACAATTGGAGCAGGATGTAAAAAATGGTGCTAAAGGATTAAAAATATATAAAAGCCTGGGTTTAAGAAATAAAGATATTAACGGAAATAGAATACGAATTGATGACCAACGCCTGGATCCTGTATGGGCCAAATGCGGGGAATTGGGAATTCCTGTTCTCATCCATGCTGCTGATCCTAAGTCTTTCTGGGATCCCATGGACAGTAGTAATGAGCGATGGTTGGAATTAAAAACAAGGCCACGGAGGAAACGATCAGCAACTAATCCTGCCCCCTGGGAACAAATTATTGGAGAACAGCATAATATGTTTAAAAAACATCCGCAAACAAAATTCATCAATGCTCACATGGGATGGTACGCGAATAATTTACAAAAGCTGGCAGAACTTATGGAAGAAATGCCAAATATGTATGTAGGAATTGGAGCAGTAATAGCAGAGCTTGGAAGGCAACCCAGAAACGCGCGTAATTTCTTTATTAAGTACCAGGATCGAATATTATTTGGTAAAGACAGTTATCAGCCAAAAGAGTTCCCTACTTATTTCAGGGTTCTGGAAACTGCAGATGAATATTTCCCTTATTACAAAAAATACCATGCTTTCTGGGCTATGTAT
>CP070778.1:609028-617872 GCA_020346245.1 Flavobacteriaceae bacterium
CAACCGGACTACCAGGTCAGAATTTTGGTGTCATTAGCTTACAGCGACAAGTGTTTAGCAGATCTACCATAGGACTGCTTTTTGTAAATAAACAATCAACTAATTATCCACAGGATAGCGACTCTCTGCGCACAATTTATCCAAAGTTCAATCGAAATTTTGGTTTGGAATATAATTTGGCCTCACCTGACAATTTATGGAATGGAAAAGCCTTTTTACTCAAATCCTTTACACCCGATAAGCAGGGCAACGGTATAACTCAAGCTGCAAACATTGAATACAAGAGTAGAAAGTGGAATTGGGGGATAAAAGAAGAGTATGTAGATAGTACTTATACGGCAGAAGTTGGTTTCGTACCCAGAAAGGGATATTTTAATTTCAGTACCTTTTTGGGTCATTTGTGGTTCCCTGATGACGGGCCGGTAGTAAGCCATGGGCCTGTTGGAAAATTGAATTATTATTTTGATGAGAAAATCAAGGAAACGGATCATCAGAATATACTGCAATACCAAATCAACTTTCGCAATAGGAGTAGTATAAGTCTGGAGGGAATAAATGAGTATGTTAAATTACTGGCACCCTTTGATCCTACAGGAACAGGCAAAGATTCACTGGCCACAGGAACTAAACATCGGTGGAATGCCTTCAGGTTCGAATACAAGTCCAGGCCACAAAGTATGTTTACCTATACTGCAGGAGGAAGATATGGCGGTTACTACGAAGAAGGCAAGCTTACCAGTATTACAAGTGAATTGGGCTATCGTTTTCAGCCTTATGTCAGTCTAAGTTCAAATATTAGCTATAATAACATAAAATTACCCCAACCATGGAACATTACAGAATTTTGGTTAATAGGATCTGAAATAGATATTACTTTCACCAATAAATTATTTTTTGCCAACTTATTCCAATACAATGAACAATCAAAAAACTTCAATCTAAACTCCAGGCTTCAATGGCGTTACAAACCGGCTTCGGATTTATTTCTTGTATATACCAACAATGAATTATTGGCACCTTTGGAGGGGAGGATATGGTCAATTACATTAAAATTAACCTACTGGTTTAACAAATAAGGCTTAAGTCTGATATGATTTTAAATCTATGATAAAATAGGGCTGAATTATACAGTTTTATAATCAATAATTTAAATTTTTCTCGTAATTTAAATGCTAATTACAACCATTTCATTAATAGCAAAATTACCAGACATGAAAGGCAAAAAGCTAAATTCTAAGTCCAAACAAGAAAACAAATATTCAAATCTCTCACGTAGAAAATTTATTCGAAATTCGGCCCTTACGCTGGGCGCGATTTCAATTGTACCACGTCATGTTTTAGGAAAAGGTTTTGTTGCCCCAAGTGATAAAGTTAATCTTGGTTTTATAGGTCTTGGAAAGCAGAGCAGGGGACTGGCTTCAAGATTTGTTGAGAATACAAATGCACAGATTATAGCCGGTTGTGATGTCTGGACCACTAAAAATTCCTGGTTCAAGGGACATGTTGAAAAGGTATATGCGGAACATCGAAACCAAACAAAATACAATGGTGTAAGCACATATCTGGAATATAAAGAGCTTTTGGATCAATCAGAAATAGATGCGGTTGTAGTTGCAACCCCGGACCATTGGCATGCTTTGCAATCTATTGACGCCATGAAGACCGGAAAAGATGTATTTTGTGAAAAACCTTTGACACATACGCTGAAGGAAGGTTCAGAAATGGTAAAATGGGCTAATAAAACGGGCAGTATTGTCCAAACCGGAAGTATGCAGCGCTCATGGGATAACTTTCGAAAAGCTTGCGAACTGGTAAGAAATGGTTATTTGGGAGATATTCAGAAAATTTTGGTAAATGTAGGTGATCCTGCAAGGCCATATGATTTAGCTGCAGAGCCTATGCCCGAGGAAATAAATTGGAATAATTGGTGTGGCCCGGCACCCCTTTTGAACTATAATCACCGCCTGGCACCTTCAAATAATGATGTTGATTTCTGGCCAGACTGGCGATATTATCAGGAAGTTGGTGGCGGTATTCTATGCGACTGGGGGGCACATATGTTTGATATCGTTCAATGGGCCTTGGGAATGGACAGGACTGGACCTGTGAAATTTGTCCCACCGGCTGACAAAAATGCGGTACGTGGCTTAAAAATGTATTACGACAATGGTATTGAAGTTGTCCATGAAGACTTTGAACGCGGATGGGGCGTTCGCTTTTATGGTACCGAAGGCAAAATGGATGTGAGTCGTAGTTTTCTGGAAACCGATCCAGCAAGTATTCTGAATGTGGTATTAAAAGATACAGATACACGTTTATACAAAGTAAAAAAAGACCATTACCAGGATTGGATAGATGCTTTAAAAAACAGAACCCAACCTATCTGTGATGTCGAAACGGGCCATCGGTCTGCCAGTGTTTGTAATATTGCAAATATTGCCTATAGCCTTGGTGAAACCCTTCACTGGAACCCTGATAAGGAAAAATTTAAAGCTAACAGTGCCGCCAATAAGATGCGACACATCAAATACAGGAAATTTTAGTCCTTAGGCACTGATCTGGTAAATGGTTCCTAATAAAACTATTATGAAAACCTGAGCTTGAAAGTTTTGGTATTTTTTTGAGACCAACCTAAGATAATAGATCATATTTAATAATTCTACTATCTTTAAAGGTGGATCTTAGAGTTGTACCATATAAAATTTGCATAAAAAAGTACTCACTAAAAATACTGTTGATAGGAGTATTTTTAGGTTTTGTTTGCGACTTATCCGCACAGGCACCTCCCGATTGTACTATGTTGACATCTCCCTCCAATGGTGAAACCGGGATTTCTGTAAATACCCAACTGCAATGGCAGGCAGTAGCTAATGCCACCCGTTATTTCCTCTTTATAGGCACCAGTCCGGGAGGAACAGATATTTTAGATAGAGAACCTGTGGGTAACAATCTTAGCTATACACCTGCCACAAGCTTAATACCCAGCACGACCTATTTTGTTACCATAATTCCAAATAACAATATTGGCGATGCCCAAAATTGCATTGAAGAAAGTTTTACAACAGGACTTGCAAGTTCTGTTCCGGGCTGCATTACACTTTCCAGCCCTGCTATAGGTTCTTATGGAGTTCCCCCTGATACAAATATTAGCTGGACCGGAAGGCCGGAAGCTACAGGATATATTTTGAATATTGGTACGAGTGCCGGTTTAAATGACATTTTAAGCAATGAAGATGTAGGAAATATTACAACTTATGATCCCCCGGCCGATTTACCGCCTGCACAACGTATTTATATCACTATAATACCTTATAACAGTGCAAATGAATCTCCTTCCTGCGCTGAAGTTACTTTTAGAACAAGGGGAAATAATCCGCCAATTTGTACCGAGATAATAGATCCGGTAGACGAAGGTGAATTTGTTTCGGTAACGTCAAATATAACCTGGATTAGAGAATTTAACGCCTCAGGATATCGCATGACTATTGAGAAATCAGCAATTGGCGGGGTTAAAATACTCGATAATTTTGATGTTGGTGCAGGGACAAATTTTAAGCCCCCGGATTTTGAAGGTAATACGCTGTATTTTGTTACAATTACACCCTATAATGACCTGGGAGCAGCACAAAATTGTCAGCCTATTTCCTTTACAACGGGTGCAGCTCCTGTACCTCCTGATTGTACGAATCTTGTAAGTCCAAAAAATGGTTCTGATAATATTGATTTAAATTCCGACATAGAATGGGCATCAGCGAGTAATGTCCTGGGGTATATTTTATATGTAGGAACGTTTCCAGGTGGGGCAGATATAGTTGACAATCTAGATGTTGGTAATACAACCAATTACGGCTTTGATCAGCCCCTTCCTGAGGCCAGTACTATTTACGTAAGAGTTATTCCCTATAGGTTTAATTTACTGGCTGAAAATTGCCGGGAGGAGTCCTTTACCACAACTGGATTTCAGACCGCGCCGGAGGAATTGCCCGTTCCTAAATTTTTTACACCGAACAATGACGGTTTTAATGACCAGTGGATAGTTACATCAACACCCGAAATCGAAGTCAGTACTATACATATATTTAACCGGTATGGCCAATTGTTAAAACAATTATTTCCAGATCAGGGATGGGATGGAAGTTTTAATGGAAAACCCATGGCATCAGATTCTTATTGGTACCGGATTGAAACTACAGAAGGCAGCGCATTGGTAGGCTTTTTTATGCTAAAACGATAGGGAATATTGATACTTTATTATTGATTGAAGGCTGAAAATAGAATGAATTATAGATCTATATCCCAAGAATAGTCTTCATATTTAACTATAATATTTTACTCGTATCCAATTACTTATAGTGCAAAATTGTACGAATAGAATTATGAGAATTTTAGGAGTCTTATACTTCTGAAAGTACTACCTTACATCAATGCGAAATAAAGCCATTACGATAGGATTTCTTTTAATGCTACTGATCATTCCTGGTCTGTACGGCCAATATTCAGAGAGTGACTGGAAAGACAGGGATGAATGGATGAAAGTCGGGGATATTTTTGAAATGGCTGGCGTTGAAGAGGGCAATTTTGTTGCCGATATAGGCTGCCATCAGGGTTATTTAAGCATTAGGCTTGCAAAATATATTGGTGAGACCGGGAAAGTATATTCTGTGGATGTCCGGGAAGACCGATTAAATAAATTAAATGATATCGCTACGGAAAGAGGCATAGGAAATATCAGTACTATTTTAGGTGATTACGACGATCCCAAATTACCGGAACAAAGTATAGATGTAGCTTTTATTATTGACGCCTACCATGAAATGAAGGATTATAAACAAATCCTCCTGAATGTAAAGAAAGCGCTAAAACCGGATGGCCGCATACTGGTCCTGGAAAAACTTAAAAGCGAAATGATAGGGAAATCCAGACAAGAGCAAACTTTGGCACATACAATTTCACCAGAATATGTTAAAAATGAATTGAAAAAGGCTGGTTTTGCCATCATACAATTGGAAAAGGACCTTGGTTTTTGGGAAGAAGATCCGGATAAAAGAATATGGTTAATGATAGGCGTACTTCCCCAATCCTAATTCTATTGATTACCGGACTGAAATGGATTTAAAAGTCACAATAAAATGGTATATCATGAAAATAGTTCATTATAATTTGTTGTTTTTATTGTTGTTGAGTTCAAGCAGTTTGCTGGGGCAGTCCAAAAAAGAGAAGAAAGAAAAAAAGGTTGCACAAAAAAATGAAGCGTATAAAGCAACCAAAAAGCTTATCGACTCAGGAAACTATTTATTTGATGCACAAACCACTAATTCGCCAAGTATAAATCAAGGGGTAATATCACTGGAATCCAAAAAGAACAGTGTAATAGTAAAGGAAGAAGTAGTGGAACTAAATTTACCCTATTTTGGTGTAGCAAGTTCATATGGATATGGATACAATAATAGCAACCCTGGAATATCTTACAAGGGTATTCCCGCTGAATATAATGTGGAACATATTGATAAGAAAAGACGATCAGTCATTAAAATAAAAGTGACGAGTAGTATGGAACGCCATGATATAACCCTAACCGTGAATTATAGGCGTAAAACTGAAGTGAAAGTTATTAGTAGTTCAAGGCAATCAGTTAGTTTTAGTGGTTATTTAATGCCATTAGAAATCAATAGTAATAAATAGTATACCAGTTTACAGGGTTTGACTGATCTTTTCGGATTGATATTTCGGAATGTATTTGAGTAAATAGCATTTTTTCTGAAATTAATTTGATAACTGCCGGGTTTGTGGATGTGTAATTTGGAAAGAGACCGGGGTAAAAGGCGATTATTAATAACAAGATATCTTCGTAAATAACAATCTTTTTTACTAACTTTTAGGAAAGAATACCACAACTTCTAATTAATATTTTAGCTATGAAGCACAAGTTACTAACTATGGCAGTTTTGATTCTGATCGCCGGAACTTTGACTGCTCAAAAAAAGGATGAAAAACATCAAAAAAAGGAAGATCAAAAAAATATAGCATATAATGCTATGCAGGAACTGATTGATTCTGGAAATTATTTGTTCGATCCAAACTATATTTCAACAGGAATAACATTAGCAACCATACCAAATCGTTTTATAGTTAAAGATGGAGAGGTTGATATAGATTTACCTTTTTTTGGTACGGCAAGAGGGGCCGGTGGCTATAATACCAACTCCGGTATAACCTACAAGGGGGTTCCGGATAAATACAGTGTAAAATATATTGATAAAAAAAGACGATCTATTATTAAAATAGGCGTGCGTAGCGGTTCTGAGCGGCATGATATTACTCTTACTGTAGGCTATGGCGGCCAGACCACTGTTAAAGTAATAAGCAGTGCGAGGTCTTCGATAAATTATATTGGCTATTTGAAGCCCATAAAAGAAGAAACTATTAACTAAATATGCTAAAAATGTCAGACAATTCCTGTCGACTATAGTTTAATACGGTGAAAACACTAGCAGAGTTATATAAGACCGGTTTTTCATTTAAATTTCTTGTCCTAGGCATAATTTACTTACTACCTATTTTTGGCTGCAGCCAAATAGACTATAAAAAATTACGGGAGAATATGATAAAGAAACAATTGCTGGCAAGGGATATAAGAGATCCGGCTACCTTGAACGCAATGCGGATTGTTCCCAGGCACGAGTTTGTGCCAATAAATATGCAAGCGTATGCTTATGCAGATCATCCGTTGTCTATAGGAATGGGACAAACCATCTCGCAACCTTATATAGTTGCCTACATGACTCAGATACTGAAATTAAAAAATCACCATCGTGTTTTGGAAGTTGGCACCGGGTCTGGTTACCAGGCGGCCATTTTGGGACAAATAGTAGATTCTGTATATACCGTCGAAATTGTTGAAGCTTTGGCTTTTACAGCAAAAAACAGACTTTCAGCATTAGGGTATAACAATATTGAGGTTAAATCTGGTGATGGATACCTTGGTTGGCCCAATAAAGGCCCTTTCGATGCAATAATAGTTACCGCTGGAGCAGAGGAAGTTCCTCAACCACTTTTAAAACAGTTAAAGGAAGGAGGGAGGATGATTATTCCAGTCGGGCCTCATAATGGAGTCCGTCAGTTACTGCTGATCACTAATAAATCAGGGAAAATCAAAACTAAGGCAGTTATGGCAGTAAGATTTGTTCCTCTTACCAGAAAGAATAATTGATATAAGAAGAATATAAAAAAAGGAGGTTAATTATTTATTACCTCCCTGGTTAAATCTCTGCTGGCTTTTTCGGGCCAGAAACTTCCTTTCCGTTATCGTACATAATTTCTGTTTTCTGTCCAACGAATTCGTTTACTATCCTTAAGATCAGAGAAGTATGAAAACCTTCTTGAATCTGTAGGTGAATGTTGAAATAAATTTCTCATTTCTTTTATTTTTAATATTTTGATTCCTATCTATTACTATTAAATCGTATAGTGTCTTACTTCTGCCCAGCGAACCCTCTTGCTGTTTTTAAAATTAGAAAAGAACGTATGCCTTCTGGCTTCTGTTGGTGTTTGCCTAATAAAATGTCTCATGATTGCCTGTTTTTAAAATTAATATTAATTGGTATAGTTTCTTGCTTCTGACCAGCGAACTCTCTTACTGTTTTTAAAATTTGAAAAGAATGAATACCTTCTTGATTCTGTTGGAGTTGAATTGCTAAAATTTCTCATCGTTTATGTTTTTTATTGATTTGCCTTAATTACTTTTTTCAAACTGTAAATCTTAATGATCTACAATTAATAGACGACAATTATTTATTTTTGTTACAGTACTATGTATAGAATAGTACCGTTTTATACAATTTTTAACAAATATTAGGCTTTCAATGATATAGAATTGGAGTTATATACTTGATATACTGTACTTTAATAAAATAGCATGTTTTTAAAGTTTATAGACGCTAAAATTTGTTTTTTAGGACATTCTTATAAAAAAGACGAAAAAGTTAAGGTTAAAATGCAATTAAAACTTATATTGTAGTAACCGGTCAAACCAAAACCTAACAAAAGTCATATGCTATATTTTATATCCATATTAGATTTATGATTTTATTCCCAAAAACAAGGACATATGAAAATATATGATGACAAACACATTAAGAATGTGGTATTCGTAGGAGCACACAATAGTGGTAAAACTACGCTTGCCGAAACTATGCTCTTCGAAGCCGGTCTTATTAATAGGAGAGGAACAGTAGAAACAAAAAATACTGTTTCGGATTATCATGAAATAGAACACGAGCGGGGCACTTCGGTTTATGCTACACCGCTTCATACAGAATGGCGTAATTACAAAATAAACATAATAGACACACCGGGTTTGGATGATTTTGTAGGGGAAATTATTTCTTCAATTCGTGTCGCGGATACTATTGTTACAGTTTTAAATGCTCAGCACGGCGTGGAAATTGGAACTGAAATTATTTGGAATTATGTCAATAACTACTCTAAGCCTACACTTTTTGTTGTTAATCAAATAGACCATGCAAATGCAAATTTTGAGGAATCAATAAAAGGTATAAAGGCACTTGTAGGCAACAATGCGGCGATTATTCAATATCCATTGGTGATAGACGGTGCACAATGCATCATTGATGTTCTGAAGATGAAATGCTATAAATTTTCACCAGAAGGTGGAAAACCAGAAAAATTAGCAATTCCGGAAGATCAGAAAGAAAGAGCAGATGAATTGCATAATGAACTTGTTGAAAAAGCCGCGGAGAATGATGAAGAATTATTAGAGCTGTTCTTTGAGAAAGGCACCCTTAATGAAGATGAAATGCGCGTAGGTATTAAAGCAGGAATGCT
>CP070778.1:617972-626355 GCA_020346245.1 Flavobacteriaceae bacterium
ATTCTGCTTTTATGGATGTGGCTGACTACTATTTTGAAAACGGAAAATATCCCTATGCCCTTAAGTGGTATAAAAAGGTAGACCAAAATTCAATGTCGCTTCAGGAAAAAGAACGGTTTAACTTTAATATGGGGTATTCTTTGTTTAGTTCCAAAAAGCCAAAAGAAGCAGAACGATATTTAAGCAAGGTCACCACTTCTCCAACTTATGGTTCTCAAGCCAAATATTACCTGGGGTATATTGCATATCAGGAAGATGATTATGAAGGGGCTAACGAACGTTTCGATCAGATAGCAGATCAGGAATTGTTAAGTGATAAGCTTTCTTATTATCAGGCTGATATGAATTTCAAACTGGGTAATTTTGAACAGGCTATTGACCTGGCCAAATCGCAGTTGGCAAAATCTGACCGGCAGGAGGTTTCTGAGCTAAACAAAATTATTGGTGAGAGTTATTTCAATTTAGAGCAGTATGCAAATGCAATACCTTATTTGGAAGCATATAAAGGGAAACGTGGTAAATGGAGCAATACGGATCACTATTTATTAGGGTATTGTTACTATAAACAGGAAGACTACGCAAACGCCATTAACGAATTCAACAAAATTGTTGATGGCAACAATGGCGTGGCCCAAAATGCCTATTACCATTTAGCAGAGTGCTATTTAAATCTGGATAAAAAGCAGGAAGCCCTGAATGCCTTCAGGAATGCTTCCCAAATGGATTTTAATGCGGAGATACAAAAGGATGCTTATCTTAATTATGCCCGCTTGAGTTATGAAATAGGGAATCCATATGAAGCGGTTCCGAAAGTGCTGACTGACTATCTGGAGACTTATCCCAATGACTCCCATACCAAGGAAATCCAGGAATTATTGGTTGACTCCTATATTACCTCCAAAAATTTTGAAGGGGCATTAGCTCTCCTGGAGGAAAACAGCAGTTTTGCCAGCAAAGCAACCTATCAGAAAGTAGCCTTTTATCGGGGGGTTGAACTATTTATTGAAACAGATTACGCTTCGGCACACGCCTTATTTGCTAAGTCCTTAAAAAATTCTCCTGATGAATTGTTCAAAGCACGCGCGAGATATTGGAAGGCGGAATCTCAATATATGCTAAATGCTTTTGAGGATGCACTTACAGACTATCTTCAATTTAAGAATTATCCTGCAGCATCGCGCACGGATGAAGCTAATGCTTTAGATTATAGCCTGGCGTATACCTATTTTAAATTAAAAGATTACAACAATGCAATTTCTTATTTCCAGGCCTATGCCGATAAGGGAATGGATATTGATAAAAAAAATGATGCTAATGTGCGCCTGGGCGATTGTTTTTTCGTGACCAGCAAATACTGGCCTGCGATTGAATCCTATAATAAAGTTTTGCAATCTGCTAGTCCGGAGAAGGACTATGCGGCATTCCAAAAAGCAATGAGTTACGGATTTATTGATAGGAGTGACACAAAAATTGAGGAACTCAATGGTTTTATTTCAAGGTACTCCAAATCTAGTTTAAAGGATGATGCATTGTTTGAACTGGGTAATTCCTACATTAAAGAAAACCAGGAGGCAATTGGATTGGAAACATATGACCGGCTTATAAATGATTTTCCCGGTAGCACATTAGTCCCTCGGGCATTGTTGAGACAAGGACTTGTGTTTTATAATTCCAACAAAAATGAACTGGCTTTAAGCAAGTTTAAAACAGTTGTTCGTGATTATCCAAACTCACAGGAAGCAATTCAGGCAGTGGCCACGGCAAAACTTATTTATGTAGATACTGGTCAGGTTAGTGAATTTGCAAGATGGGTAGAGGGATTAGATTTTGTTGAGGTATCTGACACTGAATTAGACAATGCCACTTTTGAATCTGCTGAGAAACAGAATCTGCAAGGCAAGAAAGAGGCGGCAATTAAAGGATATGAAAATTATATCCGAGATTTCCCTAACGGAATACATGCTATAAATGCCAACTTTAAACTCGCCCAATTATATTTTTTGAAAGGAGATAAAGATAAGGCTCTTCCGGCGTACAGCTATGTTGCAGAAAGTGGGGCGAGTGAATACTCAGAACAGGCCCTTGCCAGGGTATGCGAGATTTATATAGGAACTAAAAACTATACTCCTGCACTTCCATTCCTTCAACGTTTAGAATCAATTGCAGATATTCCACAGAACAGAACATTTGCGCAATCGAACCTCATGAAGGGGTATTACGAGCAGAAGAATTATGACCAGACCATTGCTTATGCTGAAAAAGTCCTGGCAACAGATAATATTGATGATAGAATTAAAAGTGATGCACAAATCATGATTGCAAGATCTGCTATAGCAACGGCAGATGAAGAAAGAGCAGAGGGAGCTTATGCAGAAGTTTTAAAAATTGCCAGTGGAGGGTTAGCTGCCGAAGCTTTGTACTATGACGCCTATTTTAAGCAAAAGTCAGGGTCTTTTGAGGCATCAAATAATTCCGTACAAAAGTTGGCAAGAGATTATGCGGCTTATAAAGAATGGGGTGGTAAAGGCCTGATTATTATGGCAAAGAATTATTATGCCCTGGATGACGTCTATCAGGCTACCTATATTCTGGAAAGTGTAATTGCAAATTTTGGTAACTATACCCAAATTGTTACAGATGCAGAAGGAGAATTGGCTATTATAAAATCGAAAGAAGCCGAACGAAATTCAGATATCATTCCGGAAGGAAATTAATAAGATAAGGACACATTATGCAAAAGGAATTAAAAGTTACAATAATTGCTTTAATAGGTTTAGTGCAATTCTTATCGGCCCAGGAAGAAAAGGACCTTGGTACGGAGACGGTTACAGTGGTGAAGCCCTATTCCCCGACAGTATCGGATGCATTTAAGGTCAAATCAATTCCAAACCTCAATGATTCCATAGTTCTTCAAAAAAAGAAGATCGATTACAGCATTTTCTCTGTACCTGTGGCATCAACTTTTACTCCTTCAAAGGGCAAGGCATCCGCTGTGCAAAAAGCAAAACCCGAAAAACTATATAATTCCTATGCTTCTGTGAGCCTGGGAAATTTTAGCAATGCCCTCGCAGACTTTTATACAAGCAGAGATATAGACAGGGGCAATAAAAGGGTGGATTTTGGACTTAATCATCGCTCCTCGAGGGCAGATCTGGAAGATGTTCTGCTCGATACCGATTTTTACAATACAAAATTAAATGCCTCCTACAATCAAAAAGAGAGGGATTTGAATTGGCGCGCCGATATCGGATTTCAACATCAGAAATACAATTGGTATGGGCTTCCTGAAGGCATTTTCGATGGCCCCACGATTAGTGCAATTGATGAAAGACAAAACTATTTTGGCCTTGAAGCTGGTGCACAGCTCCAGATGGAAGATTCTTTTTTTTCAGGTGGGGAAGTGTTATACCGAAGATTTTGGGATGCCGTTGATTCAGGCGAGAATAGATTCCTGATCCAGCCTAAATTTCTGTTTCCGGTCTCTACGGAAACAGTTACCTTAAACGTTCTTTTTGACTATGTAGGAGGTAGTTTTAAGAACGCCAGTATAAATAGTTCGACAAACACATTAGGGATAGATTACGGGCAGATGCAATTTGGTGCAAATCCGAATTTGGTCTTATCCGGGGAAAAATATACCCTGAATTTTGGGGTTTCACTGATCTATGGTTTAGATACAGAACAGAGCGACAGCAATTTTTATATATATCCCCAAATCACAGCCTCTTACAGATTGTTAGATGATACGGTAATTGCCTATGGTGGAGTAGAAGGGGGATTAGATCAAAATTCATATTATAGTTTTGTAGCAGAAAATCCTTTTGTGTCACCTACGCTGACCATACGCCCAACGGACAGGCAATATGATGGATTTCTTGGTATAAAGGGACAGTTACTGACTAGTCTAAGTTATAACCTAAAAGGATTCTACAGAGCAGAAAATAGAAAACCTCTTTACAAACTAAATCCCCAAAATGATTTCAGGGATGATGAAAAAGGCTATTATTATGGAAATTCATTTGATATATTTTATGATGACATTAAAACCCTTGGATTGTTTGCCGAATTAAATTTGGATATAAATCGGGATTTCACACTTGGGTTAAACCTTGAACTTTTTGATTATAATACGGAGACCAATAATCCTGCATGGAATCTTCCTGATATCAAAGGATCATTACTTATGGATTACCAGATTAATAATAAATGGTTTCTGGGGGCAAATTTATTTTATGTAGGAGAGCGTCAGGACCTTAGTGCGCAGGTATTAGAAAATGTTCTGCCCGAAGATTTTCCTTCTACCCTGATAACTTTGGACAGTTTTTTTGATGTAAATGCGCATGTAGGATATCATTTCGACGAGCATCTTACCATTTTTGCCAAAGCAAATAATATTGCAAATAATGCATACCAGCGCTGGGCTAATTTTAGAGTACAGAGTTTACAGGTATTAGCCGGCGTATCCTATAAGTTTGATTTTTAAACGACTTTGTAAAGAAAGAAGTTCAATTAAGATCAGTCATCTGCAAAAGACACTGTTAAACGGCATAATCCCTATACTTGAGGATTATTTCTTATTTTAGGATGAAGTTAATAGCCCCATAAGATTTTGGTTGCAAAATATACATACTGCGTATTACTCGCCTTCTTTTGGTGTAATATAACGCTGCTGTCTCAAAACCTTATACAAAATCCCAGTTTTGAGCAATACAATGCATGCCCGGAACGTCTGGGCAATTTTGAATCCGATGTTACACATTGGAGTACACCAACAAAGGGGTCTACAGATTATTTTAATGGTTGCAGCACAATAATGGGGACACCAGAAAATTTTAATGGAACCCAGCCTTCAGATTTTGGCAGTGGATATGCGGGTCTTTATCTATATGCCCCTAATGACTATAGGGAATATGTGCAGGTGCCTCTAACGCACACCCTGGAAAAAGGTAAGACCTACCAGGTTACTTTTTATGTAAGCCTTGCAGAACGTTCGGATTTTGCTGTAAAAGATTTTGGGGTACTGTTTTCAAAGGATAGCTTATCCTTTAATATTAAGAAAGAACTCTCCAAAATGCATAGATATAAAATTGTGGGTAACGCTTATAATTACATGGAAATTGGATATACAAATTTTTATAAAGACACCAGAGACTGGGTATTGGTTAGCACCAGATTTGAAGCTAAAGGGTCCGAAAATTATATGACAATCGGTAATTTTAAAAATAATGCTGGTACCAGAAAGTTTAAGACAAAAAAAGGAGCAAGACAAGGGGCCTATTATTACCTGGATATGGTGGCTTTAAAGGAGGTGCGATTATCCGAAGCTATTGCAAGTTCAATGCCCGATACAGATCTTAAAGCGGAAAATTATGAACTCGATAAAATCCATATTTTTGAAAGCGTTCTATTCAATTTTGATGAATTTAAGCTATTAGATGCTGCCAAAACAGATGTTGAAAAGATCTATAGCTATCTGGACGCTAACGAGTCGCTTCAGATTAATGTTGACGGGCATACTGACAATATTGGTACCAGCACTTACAATCAGTATTTATCAGATAAACGTTGCTCTGCAGTTGCTCAGTATTTTATAGAACTTGGACTTTCAGAAGACAGGATTAGCTGGAAGGGTCATGGCGGAACAGTACCTATTGCTAGTAATGACACTGAAGATGGCAGGCAGAAGAATAGGCGTGTAGCATTTGTAATATCCAAAAAGGACTAATTCTTACTTCAAAAAATTACAGTACATTTAGGCATAAACTTAATAACCTCTGAAATGAAGTCAATCTATAATAATTTCGGTCTCATTCTCATATTCTTCATTTTTTCGAATGGATACGCAATTGAAATGACGGGTGTGCATAATGTTGAAGTGGTTTCTGTCATTCTTGTTAAAAAAAAGAAATGGACAGGAAGTTGGGACTATTTAGTTCAGGATGTACCACTGGAATACAGCTCCGGCATATTACATGTTTCTAAAAAAAGGAAGGAATACTCCGTAGAATTGGAGATGCCCGGAGGTAAACTTCCTACCTATAATGTAAACGTATCCAAAAATAAACTTACTTTTTCCGTTGATATAGAAGGGAGTATGGTTGAGGTTGTCCTTATAATGAATGGGGATTCATTTGAAGGAGAAAGCTATACTCCGGACGGAACTTTTCTGCTTGTAGGAAATCGGCGAATTTGAGGTACTACGTAATAAATCCTCACATATTTTAAACAAAAAAGCCGAAGTTATATACTTCGGCTTCTCATTATAATATAATTCTATTACATACTTAAACTAAAAGGAACAGCAGCTCTGGTAGTACCCCATCCCATAACCATATGAACTCCGCCATCAACTTCTTTGAAAGCAATAGAAAATGCCTCAAGTGAATCTTCTCCCATTGATACAGAAGCTTTAGCACGCGCTACATCTGCAGACTCATCGTAGGAATAAGCGCCCCACTGATTTAATTTGCTATTTAAAATAACAGTCCATTCAGATCCTCCCGGTATAGTAAACAGCGAGTAAGTACCGGCTTTCACGGAAGTATCGCCAAACATCATGTCTTTATAGAGGGTAATTTCAGCAGCTTCATTAGCCCCTGTTCTCCAAACTTTATTTTCAGGAGCAAGTTGGGAAAGTGCTCTTCCTTTTAACTGCGGCCTGCTGTATACAACCTTTATCAACTTGTCAGCAACTTTATAACTTGAAGGATATGAGGCAATATCTGCCGGGCTTTTATCCATCCCGCTAAAATCCTGTGCGTTAATCTCACTTGTAAAAATTATGGCCAAGGCCATGATGGTCAATGTCAATACTTTTTTCATAATTGTGTTTGTTTTTATATTCTTCAAATCTAATTAGTAAACCCATTGAGGTCTTATAAAAAGTCGTTAAAATTTTAACTGCTTACAATATGTTTGTTCAATAGCACAAAAACTATGGTTTTGATTAATAAACATATAAATTATGATAAATATAATTACAATATGAAACAAAATAGGTTATACATGTTTCAATTTAATAATTAATTAAGCATCTTTGCCTAATAATTGATAAAAAATAGATAAAATGTGTGGAATCGTATGTGCATTTAATGTAAAGGAAAGTACAGCAACCCTGAGGCCCCAATTGTTGGAAATGTCCAAGAAAGTGCGGCATCGAGGTCCGGATTGGAGTGGGATTTATGCAGACGAGAAGGCTATATTGGCCCATGAACGATTGGCTATTGTTGATCCTGCATCAGGTAAACAACCTTTGTTTAGTGAAGACAAGAAACTGATTTTAGCTGCAAATGGCGAAATTTATAACCATAGGGAACTACGAAAGCAATTTGAAGGGTCTTACAATTTCAGTACACAATCAGACTGCGAAGTTATTCTTGCCTTATACCAGAAAAAAGGTCCTGAATTTCTGGATGATATGAATGGAATATTTGGATTTGCCATTTATGATTCAGAGAAGGATGAATATTTTATAGCCAGAGATCATATGGGAATAATTCCTTTGTATATGGGCTGGGATAAAAATGGGACCTTTTATGTTGCTTCAGAATTAAAGGCTTTAGAAGGTACATGTACCAAAATAGAACTTTTTCCTCCAGGACATTATTTGCATAGTAGTGACGAGGAACCAAAAAGGTGGTATAGCAGGGATTGGATGGATTATGACGCAGTAAAGGAAAACCAGACAAGTATTGATGAAATACGGGATGCTTTGGAAGCAGCCGTTCATAGACAACTTATGTCTGATGTGCCTTATGGGGTATTACTTTCGGGTGGTCTTGATTCTTCTGTTACCTCTGCTATAGCCAAAAAGTATTCTCAAAAACGAATTGAATCTGATGACACCAAAGATGCCTGGTGGCCACAATTGCATTCTTTTTCTGTG
This sequence comes from Flavobacteriaceae bacterium, assembly GCA_020346245.1. Classification (GTDB taxonomy): domain Bacteria; phylum Bacteroidota; class Bacteroidia; order Flavobacteriales; family Flavobacteriaceae; genus Eudoraea. The sequence continues at coordinate 625,858 of CP070778.1, forward strand.
GGATTAGAAGGCTCCCCGGATCTTGCAGCTGCACAAATAGTTGCAGATCATATCGGCACAGTCCATCATGAAATTAAGTTTACTATTCAGGAAGGCCTTGATGCCATAAAGGATGTAATTTATAATCTGGAAACTTACGATATTACTACTATTCGGGCTTCAACACCTATGTATCTGATGGCGCGGGTAATTAAATCTATGGGTATTAAAATGGTACTCTCGGGTGAAGGTGCAGATGAATTGTTTGGTGGGTACTTGTATTTTCATAAAGCACCCAGTCCCAAGGATTTCCATGAAGAGACGGTCAGGAAATTGACCAAGTTACATATGTATGATTGCTTAAGGGCTAATAAATCTCTGGCGGCCTGGGGAATTGAAGGCAGAGTACCATTTCTGGACAAAGAATTTATGGATGTGGCTATGCGAATTAATCCAAAAGACAAGATGATAAATGGAGAACGTATGGAAAAATGGGTGGTGCGTAAGGCATTTGAATCT
>CP070778.1:626455-634645 GCA_020346245.1 Flavobacteriaceae bacterium
CTAAAACATTATATTTGAATAAATCATGCTTTTGAGGTCCTTTGGAAGTCCATCTCTTATATCTTCCATTTCTCCCAGGGAAATGTATTTTCTAAGATAGATAAAGGTAGTATCTATATACTGCTCGGCCACTTCATCGCTGTATTCAAAATCGTTGATGGCCGCAGGACCGTCGTGCTTTCTCACAAGGTCTATAAATTCTGCCATGTGTTTTATTTTCAATTTATTCTTACCCTTAAGAGTCCATCCGTTTACGTAAACCGCTTTTAAAAACATTGGTAATTGTGCGATGAACTGCAATGATTCCTCAGTAGAAATAATATCGCGTAAGCTATGGAGAATGGCAGCTAATATCCTTCCCGCCTTATCCCTGTCTTTACCAAGATTCATCTCCTTGGTGTATTCTTTTAGAAAAGTGTTTCCTTCCGTTGCATATTGATTAAAATTTAGTGCCATGATCGTAGTTTTTAATGTGAACCTTAAAGTTGAGAATCAACATTAACAATACAAATGATCTTGGTCATCTGAAACCTCATCATTCAATTCTCTGGTATTGAATTGTTAGGACATTTTTCGCAAAAAAACCTACTGATTAATATCATTGTTAACAAGTTCTATGCTCTGTAAATTTGAGCTATAAATACCTGGATTATGAACGTACTTCTTCCAACCGATTTTTCTAAAAATTCCTGCAACGCCATAGCTTACGCGATGGAGTTATTTAAAAATGAAAAATGCAACTTTTTCTTCCTTCATACCTATACTCCTTCATTTTACAGGATGGATTATATGTTGGGAGGTCCTTTGTTTAGCGCTATTCCTGATTCTGGTGTTGATATCTCACTGGCCGGTTTAGAAAAAACATTGAAAGATGTAAAGAAAACCTATAATAATCCAAAGCATACCTATTCCATTATTTCAGCTTTTAATACGCTCACAGATGAGATCAATGAGGTAACAGTAGAGAAAGAAATTGATATGGTTGTAATGGGAACCCAGGGCGCAACAGGTGCTAAAGAGATTTTTCTTGGAACAAATACGGTTTATGTTCTGCGCAAAGCTATTGCACCCGTTCTCGTGATTCCGGAAAACTATACCTTCCAAAAAATTAAAAAGGTATTGCTGCCGTCAGATTATCTGACAAATTATAAAGAAAAAGAATTGAATACGGCTATAAAAATGGCCAAAATGAATAAAGCAGAACTTATTGTTTTACATGTAAAAGAAGAGTATGATCTAACCGAGGGGCAACAGGAAAATAAAATGGCCCTCTATCGCAGTTTAGACGGCTTATCGACAACATTTACGGAATTAAAGGGTAGTTTAATGCCAGATGCAATTTTAAATTATGTCGAGAAGAATGAGATTGATCTTCTCATGATGATGAATAGAAAACACTCATTTTTTGAACGGCTTTTTGAACGACAAAATGTAGATCAGATAGGTTTTCATATAAAAATACCGTTCCTGGTTATTAGAGATACAGCTAAGGTTATTAAATAACAGATTGAGATGAAAAATATTCTATTGCTTACCGATTTTTCAAATAATGCATGGAATGCCATTTTCGCAGGACTGAAAATGCATGAACATGTCACATGTAATTTTTATTTATTGAATACTTATGAACCCAGTTTTGCTAATATTCTTGGAGATAAGAGCAAAGAGAGGTTGGGGGTGATTTATGAGTCTCTTGCTAAAAACTCCTCAATTGAACTCGATAAGATTATGCACTATCTGGAAGTTAATCATTCCAACAAGAACCACACATTTGAAAAACTATCCATATCAGATGATATAGTTAGCGCTGTAAAGGAAATATGCAATGAAAAGGATATTGATTTAATTATCATGGGAACTAAAGGGGCGACCGGTGCAAAGGAAATTTTCATGGGAAGCAATACAGTAGAACTAATTAAAAAGATTAACTGCTGCCCCATATTTGCGGTCCCAAGCAAGCATGATTTCAAAGACCTGAGCACAATTTTGTTTCCCACCGAGTTCACGAGACCCTATACAAAATATGAACTCAAACCTCTTATTGAACTGGCAACTATATGGGACTCAGAAATTTTAATATGCTATGTAGCCCAGGAATTTACCTTACTTGAAGAACAATTAACCAATAAATGGGTTTTGACAAAAAGACTGGGTAAAATTGCGCATTCTTTTCACAATGTAGAATTGAAGGCTACCGTAGCGGACTCCATAAGTAATTTTGCAGAAGAGAGGATGGCAGATATTATTGTTATGATAAATTACAAGCATACTTTTATAGAGAAGCTAACTCGGGAAGCTGTCGTGAAAAAAGTGGGCTTTCATTCAAAAATCCCATTGCTGGTTTTACCTCAATGAGCAATAATATTTTGTTGCCGAGATAAAAAGAATTCTAATACTTAGTATAATGATGCGTATTATTCTACCTACAGATTTTTCTAAAAATGCATGGCATGCAATTAAATATGCGACTTTTCTTTTTGAACAATCACCCTGCTCTTTTATTATTATTCACGCACACCAGGTGAGCCCTTCAGGTTTAGTAAGCGCAATAAACAAGGAGCGAGAAACCAGATTACACGAAATAACGGTTAAAGAATCTGAACGAAAGCTTAATAAAATAGTAAATCATTTAAATAGAATTAATAAGGTTCCCGGACACCAGTTTAAAGCCGAACTGGTAGCCGATTCTTTATTAAATGCAATAGGCCGCGAAGTAATTGATAAGGATGCAGACTATATTGTTATGGGAACCCAGGGGGCATCTGGTTTAAGTGAAATCTTTATGGGTAGCAATACGGTTAGCGTTTTGAAGAATATTAATTTTTGTCCCGTTATTGCCGTTCCCAATACGTATGATTTTAGCTCATTCGAAGAAATTTTGTTTGCGACAAATTTTAAGCACTTGTATCAGCGGGTTGAATTACAACCACTGCTGGATCTTGCCGAACTTCACAAAGCCGGGATTAATGTAATACATGTCATAGAGGAAAAGGAACTCAACGAAGAACAACTGCAATTAAAAAAATTGCTCCGTGATTTATTGGGAGAAGATAACATTGATTTTGAGGACTTCGACTATCACCCGAATATCGCATTAAAAATTAACGACTTATGTGAAAAGAAAAATGCGGGAATGATTGCAATGATTAATTCCCGGCATGGTTTCTTTAAAGGGTTAACGCATGAACCTGTTATTAAGAAAGTTGCTTTTAAAACAAAGATTCCCTTTTTAGTACTTCCGGAAGTAGAGTAATAGAATTATTCTGTAGGCCCCATAAAAAACCACCTATAATGCAATTCAAGGACTATATCCAAAACCGAAACTATTTATAAGCCTAGTTTATCGTTTGAGTAATCAGAATAACATAAATTTGCACTTTGAAAATCCTGGTATCAATGAGCAAAGCCATTTATGTAGCTACTACCGAGCCCAATAGCGGCAAATCGATAATATCCTTGGGACTTATGCATTTATTATTGGGGAAAGCTGCCAAAGTAGGCTATTTCAGACCAATAATTGATGATTACGGCCCCGGGGAGAAGGATAATCACATTAATACTGTGATTTCCTACTTTGGAATACAAATGGAATATCACGAGGCCTATGCGTGCACCAGAAGTGAGGTCATACAAAAATATAATCAAGATAAGGATGATGAGGTATTAGACAAGATCATTGGAAAGTATAAGACCGTTGAATCTCGTTTTGATTTTGTTTTGGTTGAAGGGACCGACTTTTCAGGGGAAGGATCTATCATAGAATGGGATATTAATGTGTACATGGCTAAAAATCTGGGAATCCCTACCGTTATTCTTGCAAGCGGCGTAGGTAAAACCCTGGAAGAACTTGTTGACAACCTATACCTCGCCTATGATTCCTTTACCAATAAGGGTGTTGAAGTTTTAATGGTGATAGCCAATAAAGTACAACCCAAAAATGTAAATCTGGTAACCAATGGCCTTTTAAAAGCACTTCCGGAAGAAGTCCTGATTGGTACTATCCCTATAAATCCAGTCCTGGGTAATCCAACCATGAAAGAGATTGTTAAAGAACTGGAAGGTGATGTTCTTTTTGGTGAGGATTTTTTGAACAACCAGGTGAGCAATTTTAGTGTGGGTGCCATGCAATTAAGAAATTATCTTATCCATTTTAAGGAATACGGGTTGGTCATAACTCCTGGTGACCGATCTGACATTGTCCTTGGAGCCCTTCAGGCCAACCTGTCTTCAAACTATCCAACCGCCTCGGGGATTGTACTCACTGGAGGACTTGTGCCCGAGGATACAGTTATTAGGTTAATTGAAGGTCTTTCAGAAGTGGTTCCGATTATCTCGGTACAGGGCGGTACCTTTTCTATTGCAAACAAGGTTGGGGCAATACGTCCTAAAATATATGCCGAGAATAAACAAAAAATAGAGCAATCTATTCAGGACTTTAAAAGATTTGTTCCTATAAATGCCCTGACTGAGCGTCTTATAACCTTTGAGGCAAATGGGATAACACCTCGTATGTTTCAGTATAAGCTCCTTAAAAGGGCACAAAGTGACAAAAAGCATATAGTCTTGCCAGAAGGTACAGATGAGCGCATACTTAGGGCAGCCAAAGAACTAATTGATGCAGATGCCGTAGATCTGACTCTTTTGGGAGACCCAGTGCAAATAATAGAAAAAGCAAAACAACTGGATTTGCAGCTCGATTTTGAGAAAATAATCATTATTGATCCCTTAAAATCGGCCTATTTTGAGGATTATGCAGACACACTTTATGAATTACGTAAGCATAAAAATGTAGACAGGGCTATGGCAAAGGATCTCATGGCGGATATCTCCTATTTTGGAACTATGATGGTCTACAAAGGAGATGCCGACGGCATGGTTTCAGGGGCTGTTCATACCACTCAGCATACTATTAGGCCCGCACTGCAATTAATCAAAACCAAGCCAAATGTTTCTATTGTGTCTTCCGTGTTTTTTATGTGCCTGGAAGACAGGGTTACTGTTTATGGCGACTGTGCAATAAACCCAAATCCGAATGCGGAACAATTAGCCGAAATTGCCATTACTTCGGCGGCGACAAGTTTAGCTTTTGAGTTAGAACCCAAAATTGCCATGCTTTCCTATTCTTCTGGGACTTCAGGTGCTGGTGAAGATGTAGAAAGAGTTCGAGAAGCTACGCAGCTCGTTAAAAAAAGAGCCCCCTATTTAAAAGTGGAGGGTCCCATTCAATATGACGCTGCGGTAGATAAAAAAGTTGGTAAAACTAAAATGCCTGATTCGGAAGTGGCCGGACAGGCAAGTGTTTTTATTTTTCCCGATCTTAACACAGGCAATAATACATACAAAGCAGTGCAACGAGAAACAGGAGCCATGGCAATAGGACCAATAATCCAGGGACTAAATAAACCGGTAAATGACCTGAGTAGGGGAAGCACCGTAAACGATATTTTTAATACAGTCATTATAACTGCCATCCAGGCCCAGGCGGTATAATTTAATCATTCCAATGAATATCCTAATTATTAACACAGGTAGTTCTTCTATAAAGTATCAGTTAATGCATATGCCTTCAGAAACCGTTCTATGCGCTGGAATGGTAGATCGCATAGGTTTGGATAATGCTAATTTGAGGTATGTGAAGAAAGATTTTGAAGTTAATGAAAGACTTCCGGTTTCATCACATAGAAAAGGACTGGAACGGGTAATTGAAATGCTTTTAGATCCAGTTAATGGAGCTATAGGCCATGTAAATGAAATAGAAGCCGTAGGGCACAGGGTAGTACACGGGGGGACCGCATTTTCTGAGACAACCGAGATTACCGGAGAAGTAAAAGAGAAGATTGCAGATTTGAGCCAGTTGGCACCATTACACAATCCACATAACCTTGAAGGAATATTGATTGCAGAAGAATTATTTCCAAAAGCCAAACAGGTTGCGGTCTTTGATACCGCATTTCACAGAACTATTCCTATAAAATCTCGCAAATATGCAATACCTAATGAATTTTATACGGAGCATGGAATTCAGCTATACGGATTTCACGGAACCAGTCATAAATATGTAACAGAAAAGGCTCTTCGCTTTTTGAATAAAATAACAACCAAGATTATTAGTATTCATTTGGGCAATGGCTGCAGTATTACTGCAGTGCAAAATGGGAAAAGTATAGATCACAGTTTAGGTTTTGCTCCTTCAAATGGACTTATCATGGGTTCCAGAAGTGGTGATATTGATCATTCCTTGATTTTTTACCTGGTAGAATCCCTGGGTTATAGTATACCCGAGGTAAATGAATTGTTGAATAAGAAAAGTGGAATGCTTGGGCTTACCGGCTATAGCGATTTACGGGAAATTCAGGAGAAAGCCAATGACGGTGATGCACAATGCCAATTGGCATTGGAGATGAATGCATATAGGATTAAAAAATATATTGGGGCTTACAGTGCTGCTATGAATGGATTGGATGCCCTTATATTTACCGCCGGTATTGGCGAAAATTCTGCTTACCTCAGAGCACTGGTATGCGCAGATATGGATTCTTTTGGTATTGAGATGGACACGGAGAAGAATAACCAAAAATCCTCTGAGTTTCGTGAAATACAAAAGAAGTCTTCTGGTGTGAAAATTTTAGTGATTCCTACAAATGAAGAATTGGAAATCGCACAACAATCTTTCAAGTTATTGAACACCTGATTAAATTACAATTACAGTAGAATTATTGGCCTGCATTAACCATGTGGCTTTAATAAATTATCAATTTGTATAATTCCTGCATTGGGTTCAATTTAATCTAAAATTATCATTGAAATGATAAAGATCATTTGGTAAAGAAAGTCTATGCCATAACTTAACCAATTATTAACCTAAAAAGATTAATCATGTCAGACAACAGTAGTAATGTATTGTTAGCTCTTTTAACAGGAGCAGCAATAGGAGCTGGTATAGGAATACTTTATGCTCCTGACGAAGGGATTAAGACCCGAAAAAAAATTAAAGATAAAGCACTTGAAACCAAGCATGATTTAACTGAACGAATTTCTCATGCCAAAGACGAACTCACTAAAGTAGCTGATGAGAGAAAAGAAGTTTTTGAACAAAAACTGGAAGACACCATCTCTACCATGAGTTATAAAGCAGATGAAATAATTGTTCAATTAGAACGCAAGCTTGAAGAGATCAGGAAGAAAAACGCACAATTACAGAAGTAGATTGTTATGGCTTTCGAAGGATTAAGACAAAATATTTCTGAATTAGACGAAAATGTTAGTTCCTATGTGGAGCATAGCATAGAATACGCCAAGCTCAAAAGTTTTAAGATCTCAATGGTTTTGGTTACCTATATGGCAAAGGTTGTTCTGGTAGGTACCATAGCTGTTTTGGCCTTACTGTTTTTGAGCATGGCGGCTTCTTTTGCACTTGGCAATGCAATGGACAATGCAACCTATGGATTCGCGATAATTGGACTTATTTATCTGGTTCTTGGAATTATTGGCTACAGATTTAGGGATAAATTGAATAAACCTCTGCTGAAAATGTTTTCTGAATACTTTTTTGATGGACCATGAACAAAAAATACAACTCATTTAGGGAAATTGACGAGGATTTAAAAATTCTTGCGCTGCAAAGAGAGATAAATAAGGAATATACTAAGTATAGCTTCCAGGAAATTAAAACGTATTTCTATCCTTTTAATTTAATAAGAAGTTTTGATGGTTTTGTTGCCAGGGTACTGGTACCCTTTATCTTGACAAAGGTTTTAAAGAAAAAAAGACTGCCTGAATAGCAATAATGAAGATGTTTAGAAATACCATAGGCGTATAGCAAACTCCTATGGTATTTTTTTGTGCAGTATTTTATTTACTAAATTTTCATCATGAGATATCTAACTAATTCCGATGCAGCCAACTAATAGATATAGAGTATCTTTGAACTGATAGCTATATTATGAAGATAGGATTGGTTTTGTCTGGGGGTGGATTCAGGGGTATTGCTCATATAGGGGTTCTAAAAGCTCTTAATGAATTTGGTTTTCAGATTACACATATAGCGGGTACAAGTGCTGGTGCTGTGATAGGGGCCTTATATGCCGGAGGTTTAAATTGGAAGCAAATCCTGGAATTCATAAAAGAAGTGAATATTTTTAGCCTAAATAATTATGCATTGGGTAAACCCGGATTTGTTGATACTGAAAA
>CP070778.1:634745-642717 GCA_020346245.1 Flavobacteriaceae bacterium
CTTTAAGGCCTTCGAGCGTTTTTATTCGAACCTGTTCCCAAAGATCCAAATAATATTTTATAGGTTTCCCTTTTAATTTGTCTCTTGATTCTGCTCCCAAACCACCTGCTATTCCCCAAAATTCCCCTTCTTCATCAGTCCAGCTGCGTTCTTCTATAGTTTCCACCCTGGTATATGATTCGGTAGCCACTATATGCATGATTATGGCTCCAATGCTATTGGCCTTTTCATCGAACAGGTAATCTGTTTCCTCCTGGTTTAAATCTTTAGCCATGTCTGAAATCCGATTTTTTAAATCCTCTAGCATATCCACCATAATACCAATTTGAGGGGTATATCCTTTTTCCGGCTTAATTTCATATTGTGCATTCACAAATGAAATGGAGAAACATAAAATTAATAAGAAGACTCTTTCCTTTATGGAATTCATAGTACTATTTTTTTTTAAAACTAAATATAATTATTTTGATCAATGGATTACCAGTGCTACCTAAAACCTTTATATAGCCAATGGTTAGGTGAAACTGTGTTTTATTGCAGTATAAATTTCGTTGGCAGCAGGATTTGATTATTCTTCAATAAAGTTAGCCTCCCAGGGGCCTATACCGGTAAGCTGAATAATTGTATTGGAATCGGCCCAAACGGAGTGAATCTCATTTCTGGCATTGACATAATAATCGCCCGGCCCGAATTCTTTCGCATCTTCTCTGGTGGCATCCTTCCCAAAAGCAACGTAGGCTTTGCCTTGGAGAATAGTGGCACGTTCGTCTTTGGGGTGTGTATGAGGAGGCATAATAAATGTTCCATTTACCTTAAAACGTACGGTAAAAAGGTCGTTGCTTTTTGGGCTGCCTTCCAGAACCGCCATTTCACAGCCCTCAGGCAGGTTGGGCGGACATGGTTTCCATTCAATAGCTTGGGCATAAACAATATGTTGAACAGTGCCCTCCGGGAACTGCATTACCCCAACCTGGGTAGATGATTCCCTACACCCTGTTAGTATTAAGCTTGATATAAAAACGAAATAGATTAAGGTATTCTTCATTTTATAAAAGTTTAGGTTATTAATTATAACTATTTTCTTCTTATCTCCAACAGTTTAGTATTAGCAGAAAATTTATTGTCGGGTATGCATGGCTGTATGGTCGTTTAATATTTTACTATTTCCCCTAGTCCGGCAAATATGTAATCTTCCCTATAATGATCTTGCAATATTTTGAATGCCAGATGTCCTGTACAATGTGCCGGAGCCAACTTTCTGACCTTTAAATCATTTTTAAGTCTGGAAGTTAAACCAATTAAGGCAGTTTTATCATAGGGAAGTAAATGATATCCTCCGTAGACCATATCAATATTATTTTTAGTGTAATTCTTAGTTTCAGTTATGATTTTTTCAACTGTACTATGAGAACAGCCTACAAACAGTATTTCTCCTTCTTCAGATTCCAGAGATAGCGAAATTTCTTTTAATCCGTTAAACCTTGCATTATGCGATTCGCAGTTTTCACAGGCGTTCAGATTTGGATACTTGTTAAAATATCCCATGTTAGGAGATGATGTGCTTATCAACTTAATTCCGGGCAGAATCTCCGTACTTTCTTTTATGAACTCTATGTTGGCATTCCAAAACCTTCCTGTTTGATTGAAATGATAATCCTTAAAATCTCCTCCGAAATATTGCATTCGTTTGTCAAGTGAATCTACTGCAGTAGAATCCGTCCCCGAAACATCAAACGGTATGTTTGCTCCCCAAAATAGGTCGAATGGAAAGTAGATTTTGACATTTGGATTGACCTTTAACAGGTAGTCAAACCCATTTATATGGTCGAAATGGGAATGAGAAGCAATAGCAAAATCAATTTGTGATAGGTCAATATTCAATGCTTCTACATTGTTCTTAAAAATATCCGCATTTGTTCCACCATCAAACAATATGGTTTTGCCATTGTATTTCACAATACAGCTAAATCCAAAATCTTTAATTAAATCTGCTTTATCCTCTCCAAAAGCATCATATAGATTGATTATTGTATTTTCTTCTATTATCCTAAACGCATTTTTATTTTCCATAGCTGTACTCTTCTTATTGTTTTCCAGGCAGCTGAAAAACACAAGAACAATACAGCAAAACAATAGTGATTTCCTCATACGAAGTAAATTAATAATGACAATGGTCTAGCCAAGCATTGGTTTTAATGTTACTCAAAAGTTGTTGTGAGCGGTCTTAAATATACGGAACTAATTATTCTTCATTTGAAGTTCCATTCCGAGCTGTGTGTAAAAACCCAGTAAATCGGCTTCTTCCCGTAACTCTATGAGTTTGGAATCGTTAAATCGAAGCATTAATAGTTGCCCTACCTCAACGGTTTGTCCTGTTGCCGGTATTCCTCCTAATTCTCCCTTATGGGTTCCGCTAACTGTTAAACGGGCTACAACAATGTCATCAACCGCATAAATATCTTTTATTGTATGGGTAAGGTCAGGGAAAGCTTGATTAAATCCTGTCCAAATTTCCTTATGTTCTTCTACAGTTAAAGGGTTAGCGTTACTGGGGAAATAGTACTTGTAGTCCGGGGCGCACAACTCATTCAGGAAATCAACATTATTATTATCTCCTTCTGTCAGCATTTTCTTAACCAGAACAATATTTTGGTTTCCTCTTAGTTTCTCCCGGGACTCTAAGTTTGATTTCGTATCCTGGCAACCTGTTAAAAGGATAACAAATAATGAGAGGATTAAAAGTGATATTTTCATGATATTTAATTTGAAGATTCACATTGGTACGGCCTAAGCAGCTATTTTCCTGCCCTACCGGTAGGTGGGAATACTGCTAATATGCTCCTGGTATTTTGCATCTATCTCTTTCGTTTATAGTGACTCTGGGTTATTTCATTCAAATATGTTTTAGTCTTAACTAATTCGAATTTCAGTTCATTGGGAACCTCTGAAAACAAAGGTGAGCCACCACCCAATACTATCGGAATTATAGTAATTGTCATTTCGTCAATTAAATCAGCTTTGAGAAAATTGCCTATCGTAGTACCCCCATCAATGTAAAGACGATTATATCCTTTGCCATTTATCTGCGCAATAATTTCACTAAGTGTTCCTTTTATTAAAAACGCTTTTTCCCTGTGACTTTCAGGTATTTCAACTAAGGTATTACTCAGTACGAATACGGGTTTGTCATACGGCCAATCAACATCAAAGCTACATACTTTTTCAAATGTTGTTCTTCCCATTATAATGGCGTCAATGTTGCTGGCGAATTCTACATATCCCATATCATCATTATTGGGATTTGGTATGGAATGAAGCCAATCTATTCCGCCATTTTTGTCTGCGATGTAACCATCAATACTTGTCGCAATAAATACACTATTCTTTTTGGTACTTTCCATTTTTTATTGCGTTTGTCAATATGAATGACAACGCTTTGAGTAAAATCTGCTTCATTGCCCCATTTGTGCAGCGTGCTTTCTTTCCTCCTCATCCTGTTCACGAGACATATCTTCCAAGCTTCGGCCTTTGGTTTCTTTAACAAACGACCTGACAAAGAAATATGCCACTACGCCAAAGACGGCATAAACGCCATAGGAAACACCGAGTCCTAAATAGCTAAGCATAATGGGGAAAGTCATGGTTATAGTAAAGTTGGATCCCCACTGGGCTATTCCGCAAACTGCCAGTGCAGCTCCTCTATATTGATTTGGAAACATTTCGCCCAGCATAACCCACATTACAGGACCCCAAGAGGCTGCAAAAAAGGCAATGTAAGCATTAGCTGCTACTAATGCATAGGTGCCATTATTTCCTTCCAAAATAAGGTTATTTGCACTATCCACGGTGGCCGTTCCGAAAAGATAGGCAAGTACTCCCAGCATGACCGCCTGCCCTATAGAACCTACCAATAATAAAGGTTTTCTTCCTACCTTATCTATCAGAACAATAGCTACAATAGTGAAAAATATATTAACACTACCGCTAATGACATTGGTAAGTAGTGCATCGGCCTCAGCAAATCCTGCGGCTTGCCAGAGCGTAGCACCATAATAAAAAATTACATTAATACCTGTAAACTGCTGTAGTACCGCAATCCCAATACCGACCCAAACCAATGGATGAATTTTACCGGTGTATTTACTGATGAGGTCACCGAGTTTAGGGCGGCTATCCTCTCTTACCGTAGATTTTATATCTGCCACCTTTACTGTGGCTTCTGCTGCATTACTAATTGCAGAAAGTACTTTGAGTGCTTTTTCAGATCGGTTTGAGGCCACTAAATACCTCGGCGACTCGGGGATGAAAAACAACACAATTACGAATATAGATGCCGGCAATATTTCCGCCCAGAACATCCATGACCATGTTTGGAATCCCAACCAAAGCTCCTCTTCGGCACCACCCGAAATCCCTACAAGTGAGTAATTACTCATAAATGCCATAAAAAGGCCAACTACAATCATGAGTTGTTGTAAAGTGGCCAGGCGGCCTCTGATTTTTGAAGGGGCAATTTCACTGATATAAAGTGGGGCCAATATACTGGCGGCACCTACAGCCAACCCACCAATTAATCTATAAATAACGAACTCCAGGGAACCTTGAGAGATACCGGAGCCCCAGGCACTGATGATAAAAACCACAGCTGCAATCAACATCATTGGTTTTCTTCCGAACCTGTCTGCCAATGTGCCGGCGAAAAAAGCACCCACAACACAACCAAGGAGCACGGAGGCTACATTAAATCCTGTGCCCGTGGCATCCGAGTCAAATGCAACCTGTAAGGCATCGACAGTACCATTTATTACTCCGCTGTCGAACCCAAACAAAAATCCACCTATCGCGGCGACGAAAGCCAAAAAAATGACCTTTGGTAAATTGTAACTCTCAATGTGTGGGGATTCCTGATGTTGATCACTCATTTTGCTTAGGGATTAAGTATTGATTCTGTTGCCCGTATGGGGTTTCTTTTTTCATTGAGCTGTCGCTCAGTCTGGTTTGTAGTTGTGAATATAATGGATTATTTTACAATTACCGAGATTTTTGGAGAATCTGAGCTTATTTTGAGCCATGCTTTTTTTGGAGAATCTGAATTTTGTACTGCTATATAACTTCTTAAAGTATCATAAAAAGTAAGATGGTATTTAACGATTCATAATGATAGTATTATGGGGTGCCCAGAGGAGAATACAAAAGGGCATTTCCCTGCCCCTCACCTGGTGGGAATGCCCTCTTATAGATTGTTGTAATCAGTATTTAGTCCGTTAATGTGACGATAACCCTGTCTAAGGTCCCTGTAAATGCAAACGGATCGCCTTCATAATCCTTATCAACCTGTGTTCCCGAATCCATTCCGATATCAAACGTTTCAGCCAGAGAATAGGTAGATATATGCATCATTTCAAAATAATCCTCATCAACTTTTTCTCCATTCACATAGAGTTCCCCAGTTCCAGACCATGGTTTAAGAGTTCCATCTATTTTAGATCTGTCCAGAATAAAATTGAACTTCAAATCTGTTGGTCCTGTTGGTAATTTAGGAGATGTTAAATGATAGTGTACACCATCCAGAAAGTTATAATCGAAGTGCAGCTTTCCACCCTTTATGTACATTGAATATCCTCCGGTCATACCTCCGCAGGCAACAATTACCCCTTCCTCATCTCCTTTCAGGTCTATGGTGGTTTCAATCTTATGTGATCTGCCTTTAACAGGAGCTGATGCTTTTTCTGCAATTCTTACCGCTCCCGGAGCATAATAGGTAAACTCTTTTTTGTCACCAAACAGAACATAGTTAACCGCATTTAACCTTGCCAGCATGTCGTCATACATAGGATAGACCTGATTAGCCCATGCTTCTTCTTCGAATATTTTCTTTAGTTCCTCTAATTTTTCAGGATATTCTTCGGCTAGATCGTTGCTTTCAGAAAAATCCTCTTCAACATTATAAAGTTCCCAGACATCGTCTTCAAAGGGTTGCACTACATTCACATCCCAGGGCATTCTATTGGCGTGCAAGGTAACAGCTTTCCAGCCATCTACCCAGATAGCTCTGTTTCCAAACATTTCGTAGTACTGGCGCTTTTTGGCATTTGGTGCGTCGGCATTATCAAAAGAGTAATTCATGGGTACTCCCGTAAAAGGTTGTTGTTTTACTCCATGGTATTCATCCGGTCTCTCAACACCAACTGCCTCCATAATTGTGGGGGCAATGTCACTGATATGATGATATTGGCTTCTGATTTCTCCTTTTGACTTTATTCCATTCGGCCAGTGTACAACCAGGGCATCTTGTTGCCCACCCCTGTGCTCCGATTGTTTGAAGTATGGGAAAGGCGTATTTCCGGCCATTGCCCAACCAGCATGGTAATGCGGGTAACTATCCCATTGACCCCAATTATCGTAATTTCTCATATTGGCATCAAACGGGGTTTGCATTCCATTTAATACGTAGGTTTCATTAAAGGTTCCCGCAAGTCCTCCTTCTCCAGAAGCTCCATTATCTGCTGTAACCATAATCAGGGTGTTATCAAATTCCCCAATTCTTTTAAGGGTCTCAATTATTCTGCCAATCTGATGATCTACATGATCCATTTGAGCAGCAAAAACCTCCATTTGTTTAGCATACAATTTCTTTTCATCATCATTCAAAGAATCCCAGGCTGGTATCTCGTCTATCCTTGCCGAAAGGTTTGTATTTCCCGGTGCTATACCTAGCGTTTTTTGATTTTCAAGTATCATTTCCCTGGCTTTATCCCAGCCCATGTCAAATTTGCCTTTGTACTTGGCAATATATTCATCCGGTGCATGGTGAGGTGAATGCATAGAGCCGGAAGCCCAAAGCATCATAAACGGCAGGTCCTTATCCAGTGACTTATGCCCTGTAATCCATTGTATGGCCCTATCTGCTAGATCTTTATCCAGGTGTTCAGCCTTTCTGTATGGCTCTG
Organism: Flavobacteriaceae bacterium; assembly: GCA_020346245.1. Lineage (GTDB taxonomy): Bacteria > Bacteroidota > Bacteroidia > Flavobacteriales > Flavobacteriaceae > Eudoraea. Next base: position 641,696 of record CP070778.1, read on the forward strand.
CATGATGGTCATCCCACATCACCGGGATAAACTGATGAACATCTGCAGCCATAAAAGTATACGCATGTGCAAACCCTTCATCACTTGGCCACCGATCAAAAGGACCCACCTGGGAAACTTCATACAAAGGGGTATGATCCCATTTCCCGAGTGCATAATTAACATACCCTTCTTCTTCCAGGTAATTTGCAACCGATTTAGCCGATGGAGGAACAATGGCGTTATAACCGGGAAATCCCATGGCTGTAAGGGCATGACTGCCTAATCCAATCATGTGAGGATTTCTGCCTGCCATAAGAGTAGCCCTGGATGGTGAGCATAATGCGGTGGTGTGAAAATTATTATAGCGTAATCCGTTATGCGCTAATTGATCTATATTTGGTGTTTCAATTAATCCCCCAAAACTTCCAACCTGTGCAAACCCAACATCATCCAGCAAGAAGATTATTACATTGGGTGCATCCTTGGGAGGCCTTTTTTTCTCGGGCCAGGCCTCAACAGATTCTTCATAGGTTTTGGCAATTTTTCCTTTGAACTCAACTTGAGCTCCTTTTTCTGTTTCGGACTCTTTTTGTGATTTATCACATCCTGTAAAGAAGACGAAAATGGATGCAAATAGAATTAGGCTTAGGTTTTTTTTCATTACAAAATTATTTGAGTTTTGATGATAAAACAATGATTTTTTAGCTATATAAAAATAGTGCAAATTGACTAGATATTACAGAGATAAAGGAATTATTAATTTATTAATATGTGCTGAGTTAAATCTATTAAAACCCCTTATATAATAGTGCTTAGAACCGTGTTTTACCTTATGCATTTATTGAGTTTTGGATTTTGTGAGTTAATATACATATTGTAAAACTTTGACATTTTCCGGGTTCAGTGAAACTAGGAATTGAATCTATTAAACACCCAAAAGGCACCCTCACTAAATTGACCCCTGAGAGGATGTTTTTTTGGTTGCACCCCCATTTTTATTATACATGAACCATTAATCCTGGAATGCTAGAGCTGGTTTA
>CP070778.1:642817-650484 GCA_020346245.1 Flavobacteriaceae bacterium
TTTCAGTGAAACAGATCTTTCCAACTTAAAGAGCTTAAACGACTCTATCTATTTTAATGTACCCTTATTCAAATTTATTTCATATCCTTTTGACTGGATTTGGCCCATGTTTTATTTGGCTTTCGCCTTGATGTTTGCCCTATTGGTTTTCGGTTTTAAAATGAAGCGACTAAATCTAAACGAAATTGGCAGAGGATTCCTGCCGCTAATACTTGTATTAGGCATAAACGGAATTGTTGGCTGGTATGCCTGGTCTGCCTTAAAGTGGGTTTACCCTCAGTACAATGATATCCTGCATGGCTTTACATACAACGGGCACAAGTATATCCTTGCCTTTGTGTTTTTCTCCCTTGGTACTTGTTTCCGGGTTTATCACCGATATAGGAAAATCCCGATTTCAAGTCTATTGGTCGCTCCACTAATCATTTGGCTAATCATATGTTGGGTGCTAACATCCTATTTGCCGGGCGCAAGTTATTTTATATTACCCCTTTATGCGCTTTTAGGGTCATTATTAATAAGCCTACAAAAGGAGAAATCAAATCTCTATTTTTTTGTAGTTCTGACGTTTCCGGCCATTTGGATCTACACCCCTTTTATTCAAATGTTTCCGGTAGGATTAGGTTTAAAAATGTTGGTAGCATCTACGGTTCTTACAACCCTTACCTTCTTTCTGCTCCTTCCTGTTTTTGAAGCTTATAAACATAAGAAACGAATCGCCTCTTTGTCTTTCCTTTTATTCCTGGGTTTTATGGTATCGGCCCATATTAATTCAGGAAATAATAGTGAAAATCCGAAACCCACAAGTCTCTTGTATGTTCTTAATACAGATAAAAACAAAGCGCAATGGGCTACTTATGAAAATGAACTATCTTCCTGGACATCACAATATTTGGGAGAAAACAAAAAAAGACCGGATAGCCTTCTTACCATAAGCAGCAAATACAATACCGATTTTACCTATGTGGCAAATGCTCCATTAAAGGAACTATTACCACCCAAGGTTGAAGTAACAATAGATACGATTATAGGGGACCACCGCGCATTGGAATTCTGTATTATGCCCCAACGAGATGTAAACAGATTGGATGTCTTTACAAATGAAACAAGAATTTTGGAAGCCAAAATAAATAATATTGCACTATCCGATCATTATCTAAGCAACAGGATAGGGAGAAAACTAATTACGCATTATATAAGCAATAATGACAATACAGAATTACATCTCAGGATTCCTAAAGACGAATCATTAGAACTTACTCTATATGAGGCCTCCAATGATTTGCTGGATAATCCTTCTTTTTCGGTTCCCGAAAGAGCAGAAGAATACATGCCAATGCCCTTTGTTCTTAATGATGCCATTTTATTGATTAAAACAATTAAATTTTGAAAAATACTATTGGAATTATTGGATGTGGATGGCTCGGGTTACCCCTGGCAAAATCCCTTATACAAAGCGGCTATCAGGTACGTGGAAGTACTACTAATACCTTAAAATTGGCCGTTCTGGAAGAGGAAGGAATAATGCCCTATCTGATTAGTTTGGGACAGGATGGCATAACAGGCCCAATTAAAGAATTTCTAGACGGACTCCATATCCTTATTGTAAATGTACCGCCTAAGCTAAGAGGTAAGAACAATGAAAGTTATGTGCTCAAGATGAAATTTTTACACGATGAAATTGGAAAATCAAGTGTCAAAAAAATACTCTTTGTAAGCAGCACTTCGGTATATGGTGCTGCAGGGGGTGAGGTTACAGAAAATACACTACCCATGCCCATGACTGAATCTGGCAGACAACTACTTGAAGTTGAAAAGATATTTCAAAAAGACAGGTCTATTCAAACCAGCATTATACGATTTGGAGGTCTTATTGGACCAAATAGACATCCGGTTACCATGCTATCCGGCAAAAGAAATCTAAGTAACGGAAATGAACCCGTAAACCTAATACATTTAGATGATTGTATTCATCTTATTAAAGCAGTTTTAGCTAACAATTGGTGGAATGAAATTTTTAATGGTGTATACCCGGAACACCCTTTGAAAAGAGACTATTATTCACTTATGGCCGATAAAAACAAGCTTCCAAGGCCCCAATATCTGGCCTCTGAATCCATTAATAGTGGAAAAATAATTATTAGCAGGAAATTCCTCAATAAAAACATTCGCTTTTACGCCGATATCAATGAATAATTCAGAATAAAGAAACCTGGCATAGCAAAAACAAATAAGTAAAGACTGGTCCATTTGTAGTTGTTAGAAGCTAAAAAAACCTGATTAACCTACTTTTAAGAGTTCCTTATATAAAGACCAAAAAAAATGTATTAATTTTGCCGCACAAAATTTATAGGATAATGAAGAAACTTTTAATTATTGTTATTGTTTGTCTGGGATATTCTTACAGTGGTTACTCACAGACTTCCGCTGACCTCCAGAAGCATTTTGAGGCATATTATACCGAAATGAGAAAACAGTCTGATATAGCGGGCATTATTAATGCGCTAACTCATCTGAATGTAATTTCACCTTCCATTGAAAGGAGAGATACCCTGGCATATGTATATGCCAATAACAATCAGCATCTGCAGGCATTGAATACAGTTGGAATTGAAAAGAACGATACAGATTCTGATCTTGCGGTCCAGGTAAAGGCCATATCATTAAAAGCTTTAAATCAACCTAAAAGAGCCCTTGAACAGTTTGAAGCGTTATATTCAAGGCAACCGAATGCTTATTTGGCATATGAACTGGCAGATCTCAAAATTCAGGTTGGGGATAACACCGGGGCCAGCACCAACATTGAATATGGTATCCTTAATGCTAAAGATGATATGAATTATGCATTCTACGAAAGACAGCAGCCATATGAAGTACAACTGAAGGCAGCCTTTTTGCATTTAAAAGGTCTTATACAATACAACATGAATAAGGATGATATAGACCTGGCGATTACCACTATTGATGAAGCCTTAAAAATTGCTCCTAACTTTCACCTGGCGAGTCTTAGCAAACAAGCACTGGAGTCCAGAAAAGCCGAATCTTCCGAAAAACAGAATTAGGAATTCTTTTAAACATACCAAAAAAGGCGGGCAAATATTGCCCGCTTTTTTGTTGCCATTAATCATTTGATTTAAAATGTCATTTCCCTATTAGTTAGGCATTGTACGCCTTTCTTCGCTAAAATTAAACAATAAATCCAATCCGTTTTTGGTGTTTTTAACTAATGCTCTTTTGCCAAAAAGGGTCATCAATATTTTCTTTTTTAAAGATTTTGTTTCCCAATACAATTCTGCTTTTAAATGACTGGAATTTTCTGATACAGTGGTAATCGTATAAAACTGATAGAAGGTATCCGCAACAGGAATATTGGTAGTTTTTTCACCATAGACATATTTTCCGTACTCAACTTTTTTCTTAACGGCTTCAAAGTTAAAATGTTTATTATTTATTACGCAGACATGTTCTGTTCCTATTCTTGTAACTTCTTTTTCATTATAATCAAATTTATCAACGCCTTTTACCCAAAAATTTCTATAGGAAAGATTGGTAACATATTCCAAAAGAGTTTCTGCCGGTATAAAAAACTTCTTTTCCAGAACAAAGTCGGGTGGTGTATCAAATTCCACTTCTTTAGCATGGGAATATTCAATTATATTGAGTTTGCTGCTATCAATTAACGAATAAATATATTCAACCTCTTCCCGGTCATAAATATCTTTTCCCTGTTTAAATCTGAATACCTTACTATAATAATAAATTGGAAGCTCAATGCTAGAGGAGAGCTCCTTGCTTATAAGCACGTAATTATCGCTTTCAACAGAATTCTTAAGTAGCCTGTGTGCTTCTATAACCTGTTTCCCAAATGGTTTCCTGTTTCCCTGTACCTCCAGAAATTCAATCTCACCACAATGAGCAACAATTTTTAACTCCAGTTTAGGAGCAGATGCACAGGCTTTGCATGGACAGATTCTATTCTCTTTCAAAAGTTTCAGGTGCCCTGCAAATGCAGTAAACATGGTTTCAATTTGGGCAAGTAATTTTTCCTGTGAAAGCAGGTCTCCCTCCTTATAGAAAAAAAGGGCATCTCCTTCTACCTCTGCCAGTAGTAGTCCCTCTGTATTTGCCTCTATAAGTACTTCCAGCAATTCTGCAATAACATGTTGACTATGTGCAACTTCAGTAGTTTGCACAAAATTGGTGAATCCCGAAATGTCCGGTATAAAAAGTAGTGACTTGCCCATAATTGCAATAATTGTCTAAAGAAGATTACTTTCTAGTACGTTTGGGAAAAATCTAAAACTTTCACCAAAATCCAAATAAATCTTGAGAATGAACATGGGTTATTATTAACAAGTAATTATGGATTAACGGTTTCCAGAATCTGTTCCCTGGTTTCCATTCGTTCCTTTAATGCTTTAAACCCTAATGCCACCCCATTGGTCCAGCCAAATCCATCCTGGGTCTCATATTCACCTCCTCCGGATAGTAAGCTCGTATCCTCTACATTATACTTTTCCATCATCTTGCCGGTATTTCTGTAAACTCTTTCATTAATTGCCAGCCATCGTTTCATTATTTCCAAAGCATCTTCTTCATATCCATAGTTGAGTAATCCGTGAACGGCCATCCATTGTAAGGGTGCCCATCCATTCGGCGCATCCCATTGTTGGCCTGTCTTTTTTAGTGTAGTAAGAAGACCCCCATCCTTTAAAAAATCGGAAATTAATTTTTCTTTTACGGCTTCTGCCTGTTCCTTTGAGGCAAGGTTAAAAAACAAAGGAAAAGTAGCTGCCAGTGTATATTCATCTGTATTACTTTTCGTTTTAAATTCATAATCCATAAAGAACTGTGCATCTTCATCCCAAAAGGTATTTTGAATCAGCTCCTTACGCTTTAATGCCATTTCACTGTATTGCAATTCAGATTGCTCATTCCCCTTTAAACTATATCCCTTAGCAATCTGCTTCTCCATAAAATAAAGCAGGCAGTTCAGGTCTACCGGCAATAAGTTTGCGGTATTGGTTGATTCAAAAGAATTATCCTCAGCAAACCATCGGCTGCTAAAATCCCAGCCGGAAGTCGCTCCTGCCCTTAAATTGACATATAGATCTGTTTTCTCCTTCTCCGTTGCCAGGTCCGCTGCCAAATGATAATCTTCTTTGTAGCTTTCAGGGCGAGGAGTAACACTGCTGTCCCAGTAGCGATTAAGGAAGGAATCATCTCCTACTTTAACCACATATTTATTAGCCTTATACTGCTCTTCAATTAAATCTTTACCCGCCATCCAAAAATCATATTCCTTCTCAATCCTTGGTAAATATTCCACTAAAATCATACTGTCTTTGCGAGCTAATGCGGAAGCCATTAGGGTAAAAAAAGGAGGTTGCGAACGACTTAAATAATAATTCCTGGTACCATTGGGGATAAAACCGAGGGTGTCTATTAAATAAGCGAAATTATCAACCATGTTCCTGGCAATGTTTTCCTGATTATCTACCAACAAACCTTCTATGGTAAAATAACTGTCCCAATAATAAATTTCTTTAAATCTACCTCCGGGTACAACGTATTCATAAGGAAGGGATATTCTGGAAGAATATGGAATTATAGAATCAGGTCCCCTGGTTAATTTTACCCAGATGCTACTAATATGCTCATACATGGTATTGGTAGTGTCTGTGGCAAAGGTTAATGTGGCCGAAGACTTATCACCAAAATTTTCCGTAACAAAAGCTTTAAGATCAAAATTCTCCTTTTGTTTTTCCTTCTCATATTTCTTGTTTAGAGCATAATATGAATCCTTTGGAACAAGATCTACAAAAGTCTTGGAATCTTCAAATAAGGCTTGCATTTGCACATCTATAAATAATGGTGAGGCATAATAATCTATTTCCTTCTCTTTAGGTTCCGATTTGCAACCCACCGATAAGATAAATAGAAAGATAAAAGGGAGAAAGATTCTGTAAATTTTCATAATATCATAATTTTCTAATTGATCAAGCCATAAGACATAACGTACTAACTAGCGCAGTTTTTTGTTTTGTATAAATAGGCTATCCTTTTCTTTCTTCATTTCACTAACCCTATCTACATCTTCATTTGGAATAGTAATAGAAAGCACATAGTGTTTTATTCTCCATTTACCATTTTCTTTGGAAAGTACCCCAGATCCTCTGCAAATTTCCATTCGGGTATCCAATAATTCATCAAACCATGCTAAATTTCCTGATTTATCCACATAAATATTTCGTTCAATGGTTTTGAAACTCCAGGCTTTACCCCTATCAAAATAGGGTTTTGAAAATGCCCTGAAATCCTCATTTTGCCAATTTTCCGAGGCGTCCGTTCCTATAAATACGCCGTCTTCAGCCAGTATCCCGAAATAGGTCTCATAATTGGCTTCAGATGCCGCCTTATGCCATTCATTAATCAGTTCATTCAGTTCCTTTCGGCTATCTTCCTGAGCAATCAATTGCCCTGCAAATAACATAAGGGTAAGCATTAAAACTTTATTCATCTAAAATCATTTTTGTGTCCAAATTATAATTTACCATCACATTAAATTGATTGCGTAATCCATTAAAAGCATTGACCATTTCAATAGTTGATTCCATCGGGTCCTTGCGGTATTCAAGGGTTGCCCTTACTTTTAAAATATAAGTTTTAAACACTTTTTGCCGACTTTTCACCTGCGGTTTATCAAAAATTTCCGGGTAATTGGAAACGGCAAGTGCATTTTGTTTTTCCATAAACTCATCAATAAGGAGAATAAGTTCTTCATTATTTTCAACAGTGTAAAGTCCGTCAAAAGCTATATCCAAATCCTTAAATTCCGCCCATGTCTCTACAATTGCGGTAGCCCCGCTATTTAATGTTGATTTTTTTGGCAGGTTCTGAACATCAAATTCCAACTCATCTGACTCAATACTTTGTTCAGAACTTTGTTTGTTGCCACAGGAGAACACAAGCAACGAAATTAACCCAATGACAAACAATTTTCTCATAAGACGAATGTACAAATTTTAATAAAAGCTATCTTTACCATGGAATTATATTTACCCTTCAACTATGCATAAATCCATCCTTATTTTGGGAGCTTGCGGGCAGATTGGCACGGAACTGACCTTTGCCTTAAGAGAATTATACGGAAATGATCAGGTCGTGGCCAGTGATATTCGTGAAGGTAGTGAGAGTTTAATGAACTCGGGGCCGTTTGAATTGCTCGATGCTACCAATTATGAAGCTATTGAGGATGTGGTAATGTATCATGAAATTGAAGAAGTCTACCTAATGGCAGCTATGTTGAGTGCTACCGCTGAGAAATTTCCTGAAAGGGCATGGAATTTAAATATGAATTCACTTTTCAATGTACTGAACCTGGCAAAAGAAAGGAAAATTGAAAAAGTTTTCTGGCCCTCCAGTATAGCGGTATTTGGCCCAAATACCCCAAAAGATAATACGCCTCAAAGTACCTTAATGGAACCCAGTACTGTTTACGGCATAAGTAAACAATCTGGTGAAAGATGGTGTTCTTATTACTACCATAAATTTGGGGTAGACGTAAGAAGTGTAAGGTACCCGGGATTAATTAGCTGGAAAACCCTCCCCGGTGGCGGCACCACAGATTATGCGATTGAAATATATCACGAAGCCCTTAATAAAGG
>CP070778.1:650584-657990 GCA_020346245.1 Flavobacteriaceae bacterium
GGAATACCTATAAATCTGATCTATTAAATCTGCTTTACCTACGGTAATGCCGGCCAACACCCTACCCTGTCCATCCATAAGTTTTGTGCCGGAATGAATTACCAGGTCTGCACCATATTTTATGGGTTGTTGAAGATAAGGAGAAGCAAAGCAATTATCGACAACCATTATAAGCTTATGCTTTTTTGAAAACCTTCCAAGTGCCTCAAGGTCCAGGATATCTACCCCTGGATTTGTAGGTGATTCTGCAAAAAGTATTTTGGTTTTTGGAGTTAATAATTTTTCCAAATTTTCTAGATCCCCAATCTTAAAATAGCTATGGCTAATATTCCATTTTGGGAAAACCTGAGTGAAAAGGCTATGCGTTGAACCAAAAATACTTCGTGCTGAAATAATATGATCCCCACTATCCAACAAGGCGGCAAAGGTTGAAAAAACAGCCGACATCCCTGAAGAAAATGCAAATCCATCCTCTGCGCCTTCCATTTTACACACCTTTTCAATAAATTCTGATGAATTAGGGTTGGAATATCTCGAATAAATATTTCGGTCTTTTTCCTCCGCAAAGGAGGCCCGCATATCTTCGCTATCCTCAAAAATAAAACTGGAAGTAAGGTACATCGGACTGGAGTGCTCCAAAAACTTTGATCGTTCTATTTGTGTGCGAATCGCCTCAGTTTCAAATTTTTTTTTCTTCATCTTTTTATTTAACCAGGATTATTCCATCCTTACTTATATTTTTTCAGCAATACGCAAAATATCCCCAAATACACCACGGGCAGTTACAGCAGCACCCGCACCTGCACCCTGAATTACTAAAGGATGTTCACCATATGATTCCGTATAAATTTCAATAATGGAATCTGAACCTTTAACCTGGCCCAAGGCACTCTCCTTAGGGACAGATACCAATTTTACTTCCAGATTTCCTTTTTCCTTCTGCAAATCACCATATAAATCTCCAACATAGCGCAGTACATGATCTGGTTCCTGATTGGTTTTAATTTTACTAAAGAAATCATCCAGTACTTCAAGTTCAGTTATAAATTCCTTTACACTGCCCTTGCGAAGAGATACCGGTATGAGATTTTGAATTGAAATATCATCAAATTCATTTTCGAGTTCCAATTCACGGGCTAATATCAGCAACTTTCTGCCTACATCATTCCCGGATAAATCTTCCCTTGGGTCGGGCTCGGTAAAACCATTTAAAATGGCCTTTTGCAAAATTTCCGAAAAAGAAGTGTCCTTTTCAGAAAAAGTATTAAAAATATAACTCAAAGACCCTGAGAAAACACCTTTAATACGTGTAATATTTTCACCAGACAGATGTAAAAGTTTTATTGTATCTATTAAAGGTAATCCCGCACCAACATTGGTTTCATATAGGTACTGTTTTTGTTTCTTTGCCAACTCTTCCCTTATCAATCTGTAGAAGTCAAATCCAAGGGTATTCGCAATTTTATTTGAAGAGACCAGATCAAATCCATTATCAATAAAATCAAAATAATTTACCACAAAATCCCGGCTTGCGGTATTGTCAATAGCTATCAAATTTTCAAGATGATGTATTTTGGCATAATTATAAATATCATCAATAGTATAAGGAATGCCATTTTCATCAATTTCCTCCTCCCATTTTTTAGAAATCCCTTTTTTGTTTAAAAGCAAATTTTTAGAATTGGCGAGGGCAAATACATTAAGGTTTATCCCTTTTCTTTCTTCAATGCCCTGCCTGGAATCTAAAATCTGATTTACTAAAGTACCCCCCACATTCCCATGTCCGAAAATGGCCAGATTAATTTTTTTGCTAATTCCAAAAATTTGACCGTGCATTACATTAAGTGCTTTATGAAGGTCGGACTTCTTAACAACCAAGCTCACATTTTTTCCTGATATGGTGTTATTAAATAACAGAGGAACTATTTGATTCTTGATTAGAGCATTGTATGGTTTATGAAAAGTGCTAAGATCCTGACCCACTATGGAAATAACTGAAACATCATCTACAATAGTTATTGTATTGATATCTCGCGATTGAAAATCGCTTTCAAATTCCATTTCTAAGGCCCTTTTGGCCAAATGGGCCTTCTTTGAGTTTACAACCAATCCAATTCCTCTTTCAGAAGAACCCTGAGAGATGATACTTACGCTTATGTTATTAAGACTAAGGGTCCTGAAAATGCGAGCATCAATACCTACTTTCCCTAATAATCCCCTCCCTTCGAGATTAATCAAGGCTTCATCTTCAATAGCAGACAATGATTTTATTCCTGCTTTACTAGATTTAGCACTAATAAGCGTACCATCATTATCATTGTTAAAGGTATTGAGTATCCTTAGTGGAATATTCTTTTCAATTAAGGGAATAATTGTCTTTGCATGTAAAATGGTTGCGCCAAAATTAGCAAGTTCATTTGCTTCACTATATGACAATTGTTCTATTCTTTGGGCTTCAGATACAAATTCAGGGTTAGCAGTAAAAATACCATCTACATGAGTATAATTTTGCAATTCTTCAGCGTCCAGAAAATTTGCTATGAGTGAAGCCGTATAATTGCTGCCATTACGACCTAATGTTGTAGTTTCATCTGCTTGCGTAGAGGCTATGAATCCGGTGATCAATGGCACCTCATCTAATTTTAATTTTGAAAATTCATGGATTACATTTTCCCTTGAAACATCTTCCAGCAATTTTGCGTCTCCATAAGAATCATCTGTTTTTATTAGTCGGCGCGTATCAAGTAATTTTGCATTGATCCCTTTTCCAATAAGTAGTTTTGTAATTAACTTACCCGATATTAGCTCTCCATAAGCCAGAACCTGGTCTTTTATTTTAGGGCTATAATCGCCAAGCAAAGTAACCCCTTCAAATAATTTCACCAATTCCAGGAATTCTTCCGAAAGACTGATATTCTTAAAAGTGTGTTTTTGATATCTTTCAAAATCTTCAAAATCTTTCCTGTAATCCAATCCCTTTGCGGCTTTATCCAATATTGCTTCCAATTGATCTGTCGCTTTTTCACGTGCTGATAAAACCACGGCAATATTTTCTCCATTTTTGACTTTTGCAGATATAATATCCAATACCCTTTCCAATCCTTCTCCGTTTGAAAGGGACTTACCTCCAAATTTTAAAATTTTTATTCTCTCAGATTTCCCATTGGTATCAAAAACGCCTTTGAGCAATTGTTGCATTTGTTCAAACTCAATCAAAAATGCATCATGCCCGTGCAATGACTGTATTTCCCCGTAAGTAACATTGCTTTTGGCTTGGGCTAACTGTTTAAACGTATCCTTATTCTCATTGGCTGTAAAAAAAAGATCAGAATCCACTCCTATAATGTGAATGTTGGTTTTACTGTTTTGAAGGTTATTAAATGCCTCTTCACCATCTCTTGTAATATCTATCGTTTTTAATAATTGGTTGGCTAGCTTATATGCTGAGAGTTGAAACCTTTCATTTAATTTTTTTCCATGATGCGTTAGCCAGCTTTCAACATTAAAGACCTGCAATTCTTCATTCGTGCTTCTTTGAAACCTTGCTTTAAAAGATTGGGGGGTTCTGTAACACAGCATAGCATGCATCCTGGCATCGTGAACAGGTTGTTTTGAATTTACCAGAAATTGTTCCTGAATCTGACAATTGGCAATAAGCCAATCTGTTGACTTCCAATCTGCAGCCACAGGGATCAAATGTTCTGTTAACCCTGGATTAATTGCAGCCATTTCCCAGGCAATTCCGCCTCCTAAAGACCCCCCGATAATGGCATAAATACGATCTATATTAAGTGATTCCAATCCCAGTAGAAATATCCTGGCGATATCCCCAGCCACAAAATCTTTATAGTTATCCACCACAAAACCATCATAACCGTTTCCAGGTATATTGAAAGCCAATACCGTATATTTTGTAGTGTCAATACATTTACCATCTCCAATCAATGAGGCCCACCAGCCATCTTCCCCGGCTACATTTGAATTTCCCGTAAGAGCATGATTTACCAGGACTATCGGTGCAGAATGTAAATCTTTGCCAAACAATTGATAGGACAACTCCATATCCTGAACAACACCCCCGATGGCTTTATACTGCAGAATTTCTATTTTTTGAAGTGTCGTATTCATTTTTTTCATCCGGGTAATTTCAATTAAAACTGAGCAGATGCGATTCTATATAAATTGAACACGCTCTACTCAGCTTATATCAGTATTGTGTAATAACTATGCCGGAACAGATTTATCAATTGAAGCAAAAGCCTGTTCCAAATCGGCTTTTAGATCATCCAGATTTTCTAATCCAACAGATAAACGTATTAGATCTTTTGTCACTCCTGTAGATTCCTGCTCTTCATCATCCAATTGCTGGTGTGTCGTACTTGCCGGATGAATTATCAAAGATTTAGTATCACCAATATTTGCCAATAAGGAAAAGATTTGGGTTTCATCGGCTATTTTCTTTGCAGAATCATATCCTCCTTTAACGCCAAAGGTTATTAAGCCACTTTGTCCGTTTGGTAAATACGCCTCAGCCTCGGCGAAATATTTACTACTTTTTAAGCCCGGGTAATTTACCCAGGTAACTTCATCCCTGCCTTCCAGCCATTCTGCCAGCTCAAGCGCATTTTCACTATGCTTTTTCATGCGTACTTCCAGGGTTTCCAGACCCTGGATTATTTGAAATGCATTAAACGGGCTCAAGCATGCGCCATGATCCCTTAAACCTTCTATACGGACTTTAGCAATAAACGCTGCAGGCCCCAGGGCGTCATGATACACCAAACCATGATACCCTGGAGAAGGTTCCGTAAATTCCGGGAATTTCCCGTTTGCCCAATCAAAGGTTCCAGCATCTATTACTGCCCCACCCAATGCTGTACCATTACCATTGATGTATTTTGTAAGAGAATGGATTACAATATTGGCTCCATGCTCAATCGGATTTAACAAGGCGGGCGTAGCTACGGTATTATCAACAATAAATGGGATTTTAGCAGCCTTTGCTTCGGCCGAAATGGCTTTTAGATCAAGAACATCCAACTTTGGGTTCCCCAGCGACTCTACAAATATAGCCCGAGTATTCTCCTTTACCGCCTTTCCAAAATTAGAAGGGTCTGAGGGATCAACAAATGTTGTAGTAATTCCAAGGCGGGGAAGGGTAACACTCAACAAATTATAAGTACCCCCATATAAACTATTAGAAGCTACAATATGATCTCCGGATTTCAACAGTACCAAAAGGGCCGTATTAATTGCTCCTGTTCCCGATGAAGTAACCACTGAAGCAATCCCTCCTTCCAGGGCAGCAAGTCTTTGTTCTAAAATATCATTCGTTGGATTGTTAATCCTGCTGTAAATATTCCCAAACTCAGCTAAGGAAAATAAATTAGCCGCGTGTTCAGAATCATTAAAAACATAGGCGGTGCTTTGATAAATAGGTACTGCCCGTGTACCCGCATTTGTACTTGTGTCGTGTCCGGCGTGCAAGGCATTAGTAGAAAATTTGTGTTCACTCATAACGTTTGTTTCTTTGTATTCAATATGAATACTGGTTCTTAATACAATTTGTTTTCAAAACTACTTTAGGATCATTTTTATATATCCGTTGCAGAACAATCGAACCCTAAGTGCTACGCTGAGCAATTGGGCAATTTTAAAACGTTATAAAGAAAGACGAATTACAAGGGGTAATTCCCAGAATGTTATCTGTCACATTTTTACTGTGATAGAATTTAGCACCTTCTTTGCATTTTGGAACAAAGGGTTGCTAAGGTTTCAAAGGGTCTATTCCCTCCACCTTTCTTGATAACTTTTCAACAAGTGATTGAACTTAGTAAAAGCAAATATAGGTATGGAAAAACGGATATTCCAAGTATTTGTAAAAAAATTTACAAATTGAATGCTAATTTTACCTCATCTACCATATTTAATTTCTCCCATGTGAATAGCTCCACTGTTTTTTCAACTCTCCCATTATAAGGCGATTCAAATACTTTTGACACTATTCTTGGTTCCTTCCCAAAATGCCCATAAGCGGCCGTTTCCAGGTAAATAGGATTTCTTAATTTAAGTCGGTTTTCAATATCATATGGCCTCATTTTAAACAGTTCTGCTACTTTCCGGGCAATTTCACCATCGCTTAAAGCCACTTTTGAAGTTCCATAGGTGTCTACAAAAATAGAAGTAGGTTCGGCCAACCCGATAGCGTAACTTACCTGTACCAATATTTCATCAGCAACTCCTGCCGCAACCAAATTTTTGGCCGCATGTCTTCCTGCATAAGCGGCGCTCCGGTCTACTTTACTAGGATCCTTTCCACTGAAAGCGCCTCCGCCGTGGGCGCCTTTACCTCCATAAGTATCCACAATAATTTTTCTTCCGGTTAAACCAGTATCTCCATGAGGTCCGCCAATAACAAACTTACCAGTAGGATTAATATGATATGTAATTTTATCATTAAACAAGTCCTGCGTACGCAGGGGTAATTTTGCGATAACTCTTGGGATCAAAATAGTAATGAGGTCTTCTTTAATTTTTGCCAGCATTTTATCATCATCCTTGTCAAACTCATCATGCTGGGTAGATATTACTATAGTATCAATTCTAACTGGTTTGTTATCATCCGAATATTCAATAGTAACCTGTGCTTTGGCATCAGGTCTCAAATAAGTTATTTCTCTATTTTCTCTTCTCATCAAGGATAGCTCCTTAAGTATTCGATGCGAAATGTCTAAAGCCAATGGCATGTAGTTTTCACTTTCATTAGTAGCATATCCGAACATCATGCCTTGGTCACCAGCGCCTTGTTCTTCCCTTTTTTCCCGTTCAACACCCTGATTTATTTCTTTAGACTGTTCATGAATCAATGATATCACGCCACATGAATCGCCACTAAACTGATATTCGCCTTTGGTATATCCAATATTATTTATTAAATCTCGTGCTATTTGTTGAAGATCAACGTAGGTATGACTTTTTACTTCACCTGCCAGTATTACCTGACCTGTGGTTACCAAGGTTTCACAGGCGACCTTACTTTCAGGGTCAAAAGCTAAAAAATTATCCAATAAAGCATCACTAATCTGATCGGCAATCTTATCCGGATGTCCTTCACTTACGGATTCTGAAGTAAACAAATAAGCCATAAAAAATTACTTTTTAAGTTTAAAATTAATTTGATGGATGCTGGAAAAGAAGTTTACAAGTCAGATTGATCTGTAGAAACTGCTTTAGCATTTTTTCTTTTGCAGAACCTTAATGATATTTCATAGAATTTAAACCTATCCAATAAAATTCGTTCTGCATAAGAGGTTGCAATCAGTCAAATCCATCCTCTTATTTAATCTTGACAAAAATACGTAATTTCTATTGAAAAAAAAATTATGATAAAATATAATTAACTATTG
>CP070778.1:658090-664999 GCA_020346245.1 Flavobacteriaceae bacterium
TAAAATATTGGAAACTATGGTCGATACTACAGATGAGTGGATAACCACGAGAACAGGAATTAAAGAAAGAAGGATCCTAAAAGATAAAGATAAGGGTACTTCTTACCTGGCTATTAAAGCGGCAGAAAATTTAATAAGCAAGTCTGATTTAGACCCGGCAGAAATTGATCTGGTAATTGTTGGAACAGCAACCCCTGATTTGCCGGTTGCTTCTACAGCAGCTTATGTCGCGACCAAGATTGGCGCTGTCAACGCCTTTTCATTTGACATGCAGGCCGCTTGTTCTAACTTTTTATATGGGATGTCTACGGCGGCACGCTATATTGAATCAGGAAAGTATAAAAAAGTCCTTCTTATAGGAGCTGATAAAATGTCCTCTATCCTGGATTATACAGATAGAACAACCTGTATTATTTTTGGCGATGGTGCCGGTGCTGTTCTCTTCGAACCTAATTTTGAGGGATTGGGCCTGCAGGATGAATATTTGAGATCTGATGGTTCAGGCAGAGAATTTTTGAGGATTGAAGCAGGGGGTTCTCTTATGCCTTCCTCTGAAGAAACCATTAAGAATAAATTACATTATGTTTATCAGGATGGAAAATCGGTTTTTAAATTTGCCGTTTCGAATATGGCAGATGTGGCTGCAAAAATAATGGAACGTAACAATCTTACACATGACGATGTAGATTGGTTAATACCACATCAGGCGAATAAAAGAATTATTGATGCCACTGCAAATAGAATGGAATTGGAAGACTCAAAGGTGATGATGAATATAGAAAGATATGGCAATACAACTTCGGCAACATTACCTTTATTACTTTCAGACTACGAATCGAAACTAAAAAAAGGAGATAATCTGGTATTTGCTGCTTTTGGCGGCGGATTTACCTGGGGATCTATATATTTAAAATGGGCATATAATAGCAATAACGAATAAAAATAGAATTCCATGGATATAAAAGAAATTCAAAGTTTAATAAAATTTGTAGCCAAATCTGGTGCTAGTGAAGTGAAACTTGAAACCGACGAAATCAAAATAACCATCAGGACCGGAGCATTTAACACACAACCGGAATCTACTACTTACGTGCAGCAAATACCGGTTGGCGCTGCTCCTGCAGCTCCATCTTTAGCACCTGCACCGGCGTCAGGTGTAGAAGCTTCTGCTGAAGCCAAGGCAGATGCTTCAGGCACGGAAGAAGACTCCAAATACATTACTATTAAATCTCCTATTATTGGCACTTTTTACAGAAAACCATCACCAGACAAACCTCCTTTTGTGGAGGTTGGAGCTAATATATCACAGGGTGATGTATTGTGTGTAATTGAGGCAATGAAATTATTCAATGATATTGAATCTGAAGTTTCAGGTAAAATAGTAAAAGTTTTAGTTGAGGATTCTTCACCGGTAGAGTTTGACCAACCATTATTTCTGGTAGATCCTTCATAAAGATTAGTTACAAGGACTTGATATCAAAACACATTTAAGTATTTGATTTAGGTGTTATAAGAATATTATAGTAAAAGCTATGTTCAAAAAAATACTAATTGCAAACCGAGGTGAGATAGCCTTACGTATCATAAGGACCTGCAAAGAGATGGGTATTAAAACTGTGGCCGTTTACTCAAAAGCAGATGAGGAGAGCTTGCATGTACGATTTGCAGATGAGGCAGTTTGTATTGGCCCGGCACCCAGCAACGAATCCTATTTAAAAATACCCAATATTATTGCAGCAGCAGAAATTACTAATGCAGATGCAATTCATCCTGGTTACGGATTTTTATCTGAAAATTCAAAGTTTTCTAAGATTTGTGCGGAACATGAAATCAAATTTATTGGTGCTTCCGGGGAACATATTGATAAAATGGGAGATAAGGCTACCGCCAAAGCTACCATGAAAAAGGCAGGTGTGCCAACTATACCCGGTTCAGAAGGTTTGCTGAAAGATGTTGGCCATGCGAAAAAAGAAGCAAAGAAAATGGGTTACCCTGTTATGCTAAAGGCAACTGCCGGGGGCGGTGGAAAAGGGATGAGAGCAGTATGGGAAGAAGAGAATCTTGAAGCTGCTTTTGAAAGTGCGGTTCAGGAGGCAACAGCCGCCTTTGGCAATGGCGGGATGTATATGGAAAAACTTATTGAAGAACCAAGGCATATAGAGATTCAGGTCATCGGAGATCAGTATGGGAAAGCATGCCACCTTTCAGAACGAGATTGCTCAATCCAAAGAAGACACCAGAAACTTACCGAAGAAACCCCTTCACCCTTTATGACGGATAACCTAAGGGAGGATATGGGTAATGCTGCTGTTAAAGCGGCCGAATATATAAAATATGAAGGTGCAGGCACTGTAGAATTCCTGGTGGATAAACATCGTGAATTTTATTTTATGGAAATGAATACGCGGATTCAGGTAGAACATCCGATTACCGAACAAGTGGTAGACTATGACCTTATTAGGGAGCAGATTCTGGTAGCAGGAGGAGTACCTATTATAGGCAAAAACTATTTTCCCAAACTTCACGCTATTGAATGCAGAATTAATGCAGAGGACCCTTATAATGATTTCAGGCCGTCACCCGGCAAAATAACTACTTTGCATACTCCGGGAGGTCACGGTATACGATTAGACACCCATGTTTACAGTGGATATATAATTCCCCCAAATTACGATTCAATGATTGCTAAACTAATTACTTCGGCTCAGACAAGGGAAGAGGCAATTAATAAAATGAAACGGGCTTTGGACGAATTTGTAATTGAGGGCATAGCAACTACGATACCTTTTCACAGACAATTAATGGATAATCCGGATTATCTGGCAGGGAATTATACTACTAAATTCATGGAAGATTTTGAGATGCATCCTAAACCAAAAGAATAGAATTAAACTCCGGCCAATGTCGGAGTTTTTTATAATACTATGAATCTTAGTTATTGGGAATACAAAACATGGTTGTCCAACATTGATTTTACAATAGTTGGAAGCGGGATTGTTGGCCTAAATTGCGCGCATTATTTGCGCAAGAAATACCCAAAAGCTAAAATTCTTATTCTTGAAAAAGGGGTATTACCTCAGGGGGCAAGCACAAAAAATGCTGGATTTGCGTGTTTTGGCAGCATCTCAGAAATTGTTAGCGACCTTAAAAGCCATGCGGAGGAGGAAGTAGTTGAACTGGTGAGAAACAGATGGGAAGGAATTCAACTATTACGAAATACACTTGGTGACTCCGAAATAGATTTTCAACAACTTGGAGGTCATGAACTATTTTTAGAGAAGGACATTAATTTATTTAATGAGTGTTATGAGGCGATGGGCGACGTAAATAAATTGCTGGAAACAGTTTATGGGGAAGGTGCATATTATTTACAGCGCAACAATTTTAATTTTGGCAGGATTCACAATAACTATATCTCCAGTAGGTTCGAAGCCCAAATTAATACAGGTTCTATGATGAATGCTTTGTTGTCTTTGGTTCGTCGTTCCGGGGCTAATATTTTAAATTCTGTTGAGGTTACTTCCTTTGAGGATGGCCGGGATAGTGTAAAAGTCTGCACTAATCAATTTGATTTCGAAACAAGGAAACTTATTATCGCCACAAATGGATTTGCCAACCAGCTTTTAGATCAGGAAGTGAAGCCGGCCAGGGCGCAGGTTTTGATTACAAAACCCATTGACAACCTTAATATTAAAGGGACTTTTCATTTGGACGAGGGATTTTATTACTTCAGAAATATTGAAAACCGTATACTTTTGGGTGGGGGCCGAAATCTGGATTTTAAAACGGAAGAAACATCAGAATTTGGCCAAACAGAACTAATTCAGGATAGACTGGATGCCATGTTGCATGAAATCATTTTACCCAACACAGATTTTCAGATTGAGCACAGATGGAGCGGTATTATGGGCGTAGGTATTAAAAAGAGACCGATTGTAAAGCAACTTTCTGATAATTTAATTTGTGGTGTAAGGCTCGGAGGTATGGGGATAGCTATTGGGAGTTTAGTAGGTAAAACTTTAGCAGATTTAAGCTGACATGAATATTTCATCAGGTATCAAGGATGAATTGCGAAGATTTTGTGAATCATTTGCAGAAGAAAGAATTTACCGCATTAAAAATACTATTAAAGGCTTAAACGATTCCCTGAATTCCGAGACCAAAAGTAGCGCCGGAGATAAGCATGAGACAGGAAGGGCCATGATTCAACTTGAAATGGAGAAGCTCGGGAATCAGCTCTATGAAGCCGAAAAGATGGGACAAGTATTGACTGGTATTTGCAACCCGGCAATCACTACCAAAGTTGGTTTGGGCAGTCTTGTGATCACTTCTGACAGCGCTTATTACATTTCTATTTCGGCAGGAGCTTTCAAAAAAGGAGCTACTCAGATATATTGTGTTTCTGCAGCAAGTCCAATTGGTAAAATACTATTGGGAAAATCAGAAGGACAGTGCTTTGACTTTAATCAAAAAAATAGTTGTATTGAAAAGATTCTTTGACATCATTGTTAAAATGATTTCTTAAAATCTTCTATGAATCATATATTTTTCAATAAATTGTTCTGTACTCAAAAGGGATTATTAACGGATTACTTAACCCATGTTTAAATGAAAGTTTATAAGCTGATTAAAGGAATTCTTATAGAGAATAAAGGGAAATTTTATTTATTGGAACATGAAGATTGGGATTCATTTATTAATGATAATAACCTTTTAACAAAAATTGAGCAAAAGATATCCGCGGTTAAGCCTCTTCAAAATGCTGAAGTTTATTTAAAAGAAGAACTCCTTGCGCCGGCAGGAAAGCAGGAAATCTGGGCCAGTGGCGTAACTTATTTCAACAGCAAACTGGGACGTGAAGAAGAATCAAGAGAAAAAGGAGGAAGTAATTTTTATGCAAGGGTATATGTTGCAGAACGACCTGAGCTGTTCTTTAAGGCCATGGGATACAAAGCCATTGGTTCCGGGGGTAAAGTTAGAATACGAAAAGACTCTGACTGGGATGTCCCGGAACCAGAGTTAACACTGGTAATTAGTTCAACAGCTAAGATTATTGGATATACAATTGGGAATGATATGAGTTCCAGGAGTATTGAAGGGGAAAATCCGTTGTATTTGCCACAGGCAAAGACTTATGACGGGTCCGCAGCTATTGGCCCCTGTATTTTGGTTGCTGATGGACCTCTTCCAAAAACAACAAAAATAAGGCTCGAAATAGGCAGGGGTAGTAAACAGGTATTTGCCGGTGAGATTGGGATTGATCAGATTAAAAGGAAGTTAGAAGATCTTGTGAGTTACCTCTATTCGGAAAACACTTTTCCCAACGGTAGTCTCTTAATGACCGGAACCGGGATAGTTCCGTCTTCTGACTTTACGTTGAAAAAAGGCGATGAAATTAAAATTGAAATTGATGGGATTGGTACTTTAGTAAATACAGTTGACCAATAATTAAATTATTCATTTTCTGGTTTTTTTCGGCTGATTTTCTTTTTTGCTATTGCTTTTTTTGTTTTTAAACGTTTTTCTACCGAAGCCTTTGAGGGCGATGTTTTTTTACGTTTTTTAGGAACTTTAAGGGCCTCTTCAATTAGTTTTAACAATCTGTCTTCGGCAATTTCCCTATTCCTATGCTGGCTCCTTGAATCATCGCATTGTACCAGGAGATTATTATCTGAAGTAAGTCGTTTCTTTAGGTTTTTATATAAGCGTTCTTTTTCAGATATATTTAAAGCTTTTGAATTTGGAAGATTTAAAATCAATTCCACTTTTGTAGAAACTTTGTTAACATGCTGACCACCTGCCCCACCGCTCCGGACAGCCCTGAACTTTAATTCCTGCAATATTACATCTTTATTCATCCTCCGAAAGTTCGTTATAACTTCAGCCTTTGATTAATTGTCTCAAGAGAAATATTAAGAAAAACTTCTGTTCCTATCTCAATATTCCTTTCTGAATGAAAATAAATATTCTGTTCTCCGGTAAACCCTTCAATAAGATAATGACTTCCCATTGGATATGTTTTTTTTACTAGCACGGAAAGGCCAGAATTTCGGGATACTTTAAATTCATGAGCGTATACAATAATATTTCTTTTGGTATCCGCATATGATTTTATAATGTCTATAGGCACCAAATTGGCTTCGCCAAAGAGTGAAGCGACGTAAAGGTTTCTGGGACTCTTATACAGCTCCAGTATAGGTCGATCAGCCATTATTTGCTTATCCTTAAGCACAAGTACCCTGTCTGCAAATGGCAATATATCATTGTGGTCATGGGTAGCAGTTAAGCAAGTAATCTGCTCTTCCTTCAGATAGTTAAACAAGTTTCTTCTCAGACTGTTTTTTCTAAAATTATCGATATGACTGAACGGTTCATCCAACAGTAGCAACTCAGGTTTTTGAGCTAAAGCCCTCGCTAATGCAACACGTTGTTGCTGCCCAATACTCAGATACTTTACTTTCGTATCTGCGAATTGCGTCATTTCAATGACTCCAAGCAATTCTTCTGTACGCTCTTTTAGTTCTTTGGGATAAATTACAGAAAGATATTCAGCAATATTCTCAGCCACTGTAGTTACCCCCATTAGGTCGAAACTCTGTGACATATATTTGATATAGGACTCACCGGGAACAAGTTTAAAGAGGGGTCCCTTAACTTTTTTCTTACCCCAATATATTTCCCCTGAAGACGGTTGCAGAGAACCATATATTAGTTTTAAAAGGGTGCTTTTCCCACAACCGCTCTCACCCATTATGGCAAGGTGTTCCCCTTTTTCGACAGAAAAGTCAATATCATCCAATACCGAATCCTTGTCATAGGCAAAAGATATACCGGTAATTTTTAACATGATAATAATCTTAAATGGCTTTAAAAAAAAAATCCGCTTCTACAGAAACGGATTTTGTTCTG
>CP070778.1:665099-671997 GCA_020346245.1 Flavobacteriaceae bacterium
AAGTCTTATTAAATGTAAAATTTAGTTAATCAACTTATTAGGCAATTCTTAGATCAAGAGACTTTATTGGATTCTGAAGACTTTTTGGCCAATTTATATCCGGTATCATTCTGAGGTAAGAGTTAATTTTTAAGCTTAGATTTAAAGAGCTTGCAATATGGTTCTTAGCCCGGCTTTTATGAAATTAAAATCATTATTTTTGACAATATGGAGAATATAGAACTTGAAGAATTACGTTATCCTATAGGTAAGTTTGAATTACCTTCTTCAATATCGGAAGGTCAAATTGCAGAATGGATTGGTGTTTTGGAACATTTCCCAGACAGATTGGAGTTGCTGGTAAAGGAACTATCAAAAACACAGTTAGAGACACGGTATAGGCCTGGTGGTTGGACCGTGCGACAGCTTATTCATCATGTTGCAGATAGCCACCATAATAGTTATATCCGTTTTAAGTGGGCATTAACAGAAGAAACTCCTGTTATTAAAGCTTATTTTGAAAAGAAATGGGCAGAACTTTTTGATACAAGGACTGCTCCCATTGAATTATCACTAAATCATCTCAGTGCAGTGCATGCTAAATTGGTGTATTTACTTAAAGGCCTTTCTTCTGAAGATTTAAAACGAAGTTTTATTCACCCCGAGAGTAATGAGACTACTACAATTGAAGAAAATATTGGTCGATATGTCTGGCATGGAAACCATCATTATGCTCATATCAAAAACCTTTTACAACGAGAAGGCTGGAATTCATAATGCAGGGTGAAAAATATCAATTAAAAAACAACTGAGAGTTCTGTGGGTTTACTTTTTTGGAAAGCACGTACATGGGTTTTTGATTTGCTAAAACCTGATCAAATTTCAATTGCTTTTCCCCAATTATATGATATCCGTTTTTAAGATAGAAATTCAATGCTGCTCCTTTTTGCATTGTTTCCAACCATAATACTTGTCTGTTTGCTTTCAGACAGTATGTTTCAACCCAACTCAGTGCGAAACTTCCAATCCCTTTGCCGGAGAATTTATTTAAGATATATATTTTTTCAAGTAAGACAGTTTCCTTGGAACTATGAGACGCTATCGGAGTATCTTTTATGAGTTTAAGAATGCCCACTGCAGTATTTCCCCTATAAATTAACCACAGCGATGCTGAATTGTCCTTCAATTCATCTTTGACAACATCTATGGCAAAACTTTCTTTAATGTAGGGGGCTGGATCATTATTTTCCCATAAATGCAAATAGTGCTTTTTGTATGCCTTTGTTCCTAATTCACAGTACAGCAGGCAGGTTTTATTTGATACTGCTTCAAATTTTATTTCCATTTTATATTGCAACCTATACTTGGTTTTTGAACCGGATTTATGGCTTTATTGTTTAACAATGACTCCATTGCGTTGCTTAAATCCAAACCGGTTAAAGGAATATCATTTCCGGGCCTGGAATCGTCCAATTGACCTCTGTAGACAAGTTTTAAGCCGTCATCAAAAAGATAAAAATCCGGAGTACATGCGGCCTCATAAGCCCTGGCCACTTCCTGTGATTCATCAAATAAATAAGGAAAACTATATTTTTCCTGCAATGCAGTCTGTTTCATCAGTTCAGGGGAATCCTGAGGATAATTTACCACATCATTGCTGGAGATTGCTATAAAGGCTATTCCCTGAGACTGATAAGTAGCTGCCAGTTCTGTTATTTTGGAATTTACATGTTTCACAAACGGGCAATGATTACAGATAAACATGATCAGTGTTCCTTTTTCGCCTTTTACTTTTTCAAGACTTACCGTTTTTTCGCTTATGGTATCCGGTAAATTAAAATTAGGAGCAACTGTGCCCAAAGGCAACATTGTGCTTGGTGTTCTTGCCATCTTTTGAAGATTTTCTATTAAACGGGATTAAAGTTAGTAGATATTATATAAAAAAATAAGTTCACCAACCCTTTTTATTCTAATTTTTAAATGGTTGGCAGCCACACAGAAGTAACCTCGTACAATGAAACTTCTACATTATTTTTCCAAAGAAAATAGCATTCATCAAGAATTTATTTGTACCGTACCAAAAGGCTCTGAAGTTAGTATAAAAGTTAAAGAATAATTCAGATAAATCTTATGTTGCGCCGGTCCTACAAGGGAGAAGATAAGTAGAAGCTTAGTGTAGTTTGTCTAATATTCCAGGCAGATTTAAATGTGTTAGGGTATAAAAATAAAAAACGACCTTTGAAAACAAAGATCGTTTATAAGTTGTTGTGATTTTGATTCAGATATCCTCAAAATCCAAATCTGTGAAACTATCAGTAGAAGAAATTTCTCCATTCTCACTGGGCTCTGCCTTTTTAAAGTCCTTTTGATGTCTTTCGGAGATAACTTCATGTCCTTTTTCATCAATTATATAGTCCATCATTTCTTCCATGATTTCTCTGAAGGATTGAAAATCTTCTTTGTAGAGATATATTTTGTGCTTCTTATAATGAAAGGAGCCATCATCATGTGTAAATTTTTTACTTTCTGTAATCGTCAGATAATAATCCCCTGCCTTTGTACTTCTAACATCAAAAAAATAGGTCCTTCTCCCAGCTCTTAAAACTTTTGAGAAAATTTCTTCCTGATCCATTAAATCTTTACTGCTCATTTGTCAAATATCTAGTTAGTTACTATACCTAAAATTCCTTCAAAAATGTAAAAAAAAAGCTTATCCAGCAACATTTTACTAGATTTCTTTCGCCGAAAGCTGATTGAGATATAGCTCCTTGTAGTAACCATCTATTTCTATCAATTGATTGTGAGTGCCCTCCTGGAGTACCTTTCCGTCTTCAAGTACTATTATCTTATCCGCATTTTTGGCTGAAGAAACACGATGACTCACGATTAGTGTGGTCCGTAAATGTGAAGCAAGTTTTAAGTTGTGTAATATCTCTTCTTCGGTCTCGGTGTCTACAGCAGACAGGCAATCATCGAACAAATATATCCTGGGGTCTTTAAGTAACGCCCTGGCTATTGAAACACGCTGTTTTTGACCTCCGCTTAATGTAATACCCCTTTCACCTAGAATAGTATCATACTTTTTAGAAAAGCCCATGATGTTTTCATGAACTGCAGCTTTTCTGGCTACTTCCAAAATTTCATCTTCAGTTGCGTCTTCTTTGCCAAATTTGATGTTATTTTTAATAGAATCAGAAAACAGAAACGCATCCTGTGGAACGGCACCTATAGCGGATCTTAAACTATCTAAGTTCAATCTCTGAATTGGGACACCGTCAATTAATATTTCCCCTGAAGAAGTGTCATAAAGCCTGGCAATGAGGTCCAGGATAGTAGATTTTCCCGATCCGGTTTTTCCGATTATTGCAACCGTTTCCCCTTCATTAATTGTGAAAGATATATTTTTTAGTGCGGTAATATTTGTGTCTTCATATGTAAACGTAACATCCTTAAACTGAATAGAGCCTTTTACAGGGGTTTCTTCAATAACTTCATTACTTATTTCTGGCTGTTCTTTTAAAAACTCATTGATCCTCTTTTGCGAAGCCTCAGCACGCTGTACTATAGAGGTTAGCCATCCTACAACAGCAACCGGCCATGTTAACATGTTTACATAAAGTATGAATTCCGCGATGGTGCCAATAGATGAGATTTCCCCATTTATATATTGTTTACCTCCTACATAGATTACAAAAATATTACTGATTCCAATTAACAGGATCATCAATGGAAAAAACCAGGCGTTTACTTTGGCCAAATCCATACTTTTCTCTTTCCCTTCGTTTGCAAGAACGATTACTTCGTTATTTATCTGGGGTTCCAGGTTATAGGCTTTTATTACGGAAACTCCGGAAAAGGATTCCTGGGCAAAGGTTGATAGGGTAGAAAGGTATTCCTGTACTTTGGTGCTTCGTTTATGAATAATTTTACTTATTTGATAAATTAAGACTGAAAGTATGGGTAAGGGT
This sequence comes from Flavobacteriaceae bacterium, assembly GCA_020346245.1. Lineage (GTDB taxonomy): Bacteria > Bacteroidota > Bacteroidia > Flavobacteriales > Flavobacteriaceae > Eudoraea. The sequence goes on from CP070778.1 coordinate 669,047, forward strand.
AATAAAGAATAAAACGCAATTGTTGGGGCCTTAATAAACATGAGGGGTATAAGACAAACAAACAACGTAAGCGTCTGTATGCCATACATAATTGCAGGCCCGGTATAAAGCCTCACTTGACCCACATCTTCACTGATTCTGTTCATAAGATCGCCCGTACGGTTCTTTTTGTAAAAGTTCAGACTTAAAAGTTGGTAATGGTCAAATACTTCGTTTTTTAAATCGAATTCAATATACCGTGAGACATTTATTATAGTTTGCCGCATTAAAAAAGTAAAAAATCCAGAAAGTAATGCCGCACCAACGATGATCAGGATATACTCCAAAAGCAAATCCCTGGCCTGGGGCTCTGTAATTTGTGAAGCCACATAATTTTCAACAACCTCTATTGATTTTTTTACATAGGAAGGCATTACCAATTGAAAAATCCTGGCAATAATGGTGATAATGATACCTATGAGTAATTTAAGCCAATATTTTTTGAAGTATTTGTCTAAGTGCCTGAGTTCTTTCATTAAAATGGCTGGTAATGCAAATTGTTTTTAAGAGATGGACAAATATAGCTGATTGGCTACAAAACAAATGTTATAAAACTGATAAGATAAATTAAGAATTAGGTTTGGAATTAAAATAGATTAGTATTTTTGCGGCGTTTCGTATTTCTAATTTAACACAAGGTTCTTTAAAATGCTTACACGAAGGCAAATCAGGGTAAAAGTGATGCAATGCATTTATGCCTTAACCTTATCGCACGATGAATCATTAGAAAAACAGAAAAACTTTCTCCGAATAAGTATTGATAATACCTATATTCTCTACCTGCTTGTTTTAAGTCTTTTAATAGAACTTCACAAAATGGAAGAAAATTTCATTCGATTATCTTCTAAAAAATATTTGAATGGAGATGACCAAAAGTATCCGGATAAGCAAAAGTTTCTAAACAATTCAGTTCTTAAGCAAATTGAAAATAATTCATTGTTGCAAAATGAATTGGCAAAAAGGAAATTGAACAACTGGGATCTGCACCAGGATTATGTGAAAATAGTATTTAATGAAATAAAAAACAGTGAACTTTTTGAGCAATATATGCTCAAGAATGAACGTAGCTATGAAGATGATAAAAATATTATAGCTAGTCTTTTTAAGGAGGTTATTGCACCAAATGAAAGGATATATGAATATTTTGAGGATGATAAATTAACCTGGGTAGACGACATACCCTTAGTGAATACTTTTGTTTTAAAACAATTGAGAAAGGTAAATAAGGAATCTGGCCAGTCTTATTTTCTACCAAAGCTTTTGAAGGATTCGGATGATATGATCTTTGCAAATCAACTATTAACAAAAACGCTCTTAAACGATAAAAAATTTGAAGGAGAGATTCAATTGAAAACACCCAATTGGGATAAGGACAGAATTGCAGATATAGACGCTATACTTTTAAAGATGGCCATTTGTGAACTTACTGCTTTTTCTTCCATACCAGAGCGGGTCACCATTAATGAGTACCTGGAAATCGCCAAAGAGTATTCTACCCCAAAGAGCAGCATCTTTATTAATGGGATATTGGATAAATTAGTAAAAGAATACAGAATTAGCGGAAAATTGAAAAAAACAGGGAGAGGATTATTATAAACAAATATTCCTTAATTTTGCATCCGAATCTTAAACTTAAATTATAATGAAAGGATTATTTATTGCCCTCGGATTAACCACGGCCTTATTGTTTGGCTCATGCAAGGAGAATGCCTCCAGTAAAGTAAATACTGCTAACGTTGAAGTAGCAGCAGAAAGAGACTTGCAGGCAAAAAAATTACCTGTAATGAAATTTGAAAAATCGGAACATGATTTCGGTACTATTACTCAAGGTACTCCCCAGGAGACTATCTTCTCTTTCACAAATACAGGAAATGCGCCATTAATAATTACAAATGCAACCAGTAGTTGTGGGTGTACGGTGCCAAATCCTCCTAAAGACCCTATTGCTCCGGGTGAAACTGGTGAACTTGTTGTGAAGTTCAATGGTTCTGGACAAAACCAGGTTACCAAGACTATTACCGTAACAGCTAATACGGAAAAAGGAAGGGAAATGTTAAAAATTAAAGCATTTGTTAATCCTAAAAATAGTGGACCTTCCGCAGCGTTGGGCCCTGTTAACTAAGTAGTACAAATCTCAATACAAAATTATGGGTGATATAGGACAATTTCTTCCAATGATACTCATCTTTGCCGTGGCATATTTTTTTATGATACGTCCACAGATGAAGCGACAAAAGGATGAAAAAAAGTTTGCAGCAGCATTGAAGAAAGGGGATAAAATAGTTACTAAAAGTGGATTACATGGTAAAGTCGTGGATTTAAATGATAAGGATTTTTCCTGTATCATCGAGACCATGGCCGGAAGACTGAAATTTGACAGATCTGCCATTTCTATGGAAATGAGCTCCAAATTGAATGCTCCGCCCAAGGAAAAGTAAAATTAAATGAGTTTTCTTTTTAAAGCACCGGTCCACACCGGTGTTTTTTTTTGGTCTTATAATTAGCTGAAATTCTGTATATTCAACTTTTCAATAATTCATCACTATGAACACTAACAGAAGAAAATTTATTAAAAACAGTTCTTTGTTCCTTTTAGGATCAAGTTCCTCTTTCCTGTTTCCAGCTGAATTACTCGCATCTATGCGAAAAAGGGTAGGGGCAAACGATCAGATTAATGTAGGATTGATTGGTTGTAATGGTATGGGTTTCAGTAACCTGCTTTCTGTTTTGAAAATTAGCGAAGTTAATGTAATTGCACTTTGTGATGTTGACGAAAATGTACTCGCCCGCCGAACTTCTGAACTGGAAAAAGCAGCAATTAAAAAACCAAAGTGGTTTAAGGATTACAGAGAACTACTGGATGACAAGGATATTGATTTTGTTGTTATAGGAACGCCTGATCACTGGCATTG
>CP070778.1:672097-678732 GCA_020346245.1 Flavobacteriaceae bacterium
ATGTCAAATAATCGTTTTATAGAATTAACGATAGACAATCAATGTAGTAAAGTCTTCAAACAAAACAAGGAGGACTATCTTTTATTTGAATAACAATAAGGTTAAATTCTTTAGCAGTATTTGAAAAATAGAAAATAACGAAAGCACAACAATGTGTCCTATGAAAAACCCTAGTCCATCCTAGGTCAAAAAATACCAACCACTACTATACTACATCTGTGATTCTATCTAATGTAAACATTTAAATGACTCTCTACGAATACAAAATGCTTTCCGAAAATGACCAGTACGATACTGTCTTTTCGAAAGGCACATTTTTAGATATTCATATTGATGTCAACACCAAGTATGTCCTTTATGCTATATTTAATAATTCCTTACCTTAGGAAGAACAACTAACATTTACTTCTAATGCTTCCATTCTTCCGTAAAATCAGTAAATATATTGTTGAAATCTCAATTATTTTCATTGGCGTCATGATGGCATTTCTCGCTGACAATTGGCGAGAAGAGAATCAAGATAGTGAGGATTACAGAAAGATTATGAATGAAATTGAAAACAACATTAGGTTAGATTCCATAGAAATGGTGAGCGACAAATCAGATGTTATTAAACAGATCGAATGTTTGGATATGTTCCTAGATGATAGTCACTGGGAAAAGGAAAAAATCGATGGAAATCAATTAGCCCCATGTTTTAGGTTAATGCTTTTTGTAGATTGGCCTGACTATGTTTTAACAGGATTCAATCAGTTGTTATCAAGTAAAATAGTCACGGAGGATTACGATAGCGAATTGATGTTTCGCATCTATGAATATTACCAATGGACAGACTTTCATTACCTCAGGATCGGTCAGACCGTAACGGAAACGTATGATTTACAACGTTATCTTATAAACAACGAGTTCTATCCGGAAGAATCAGATGCATTCACGCAAGGTGAGATAGAGGTCTTTCAAAAATTAAGAGTGGATGCGGTATTCAGGACGCAGTTAAAATATCTTCGGGCGAACCGCAAAGAAGAATTGAGGATCTACAACTATATGCAGGATAGAACACAGCTTATTCTAAACCTGTTCAGGAAGGCAAAATAAACCTATATCAATGAGTAATTACAAAACTCATGAAGCATTGAAACATCCAATCTAAGCGTTACCGTTTAACCATTTACGCACCATCTATTAATTAAGGCACTAGATACCATAGCGATATTAAAAACGCTTAAAACCTATAATAGCGTGATATGAATTTTCAATATCTGTGTAACCTAGTGTAATAAAATATAGGTAAATCATTTAAGCATTATAATGAACTCATAATTGATAATTCATTACCTTAGAGAGGACCAACCAAGTGTGCTACTTTCATGATCAACTTCTTTAGAAAAATCCGCAAGAAACTGGCAGACGATAACCAGTTCTTCAAATACACCAGATATGCCATCGGAGAAATACTACTTGTCGTTATTGGGATATTGATTGCTTTACAGATCAATAATTGGAATGGGAAGCGACAAGAGGATGAAAAAATTAAATTTCAACTCGCCAATTTACTGAGGGATATGAAGGGCGACAGGTCAGGTTTACTGGGGGTACGTAGCTTTCACGCTTTTCGGGTTCATACTTCTATTTATCTGCTCAATCAAAATGGTATTACAGAGAACATCATTACATTCCCTGAGGCTGGTCCAATCCCAAAGTTAGCTTCAGATGGATTATATGGTGGACCTATACCGGATTCTTCAGACAAAGCCTTTATTATCAGAGGATTTTCTTGGCTTTTAAGAAATAACTATAGAAAACCCTTTAGAGATGCCCTTGATGAATTCAAAAACACCGGATTATATGCCGAATTTGAGAATCAGGAAATCAAAAAAGAACTTCGTTATTACTACTTTGTTTACAATTTTTCTTTCCCTCCTGAAGATATGGGAGAATCAAGCCCAACGACTCTTTTGAAAAACTCTCTTCTTTCTGAAGGTTATTCTTATACAGATGTTTATCTTCTGGAAGATCCCTTAGAAATACTACTTTCTAACCCAACTAACGTAGCATTACTCAAAACCATTATTGATGAATCAACATATAGATCAAACCAGGCCAACTTGTTGGTTGAAATGTTGGATAGTTTAATTCTGAAAATAGAAAATGAAATTGAGAATTATTCCAAAAACTAATGCTCCGCTTCTTCCGCCAAATACGTCAACGTCTTTTAAATGATAACAAGTTTAGCAAGTACATGTTTTAAGCCATTGGGGAGATTGTATTGTTGGTGATTGGGATTTTGCATGCCTTGCAAATCAATACCTGGAATGAACAGCAAAAGCAAAATAAATTAGAAAAAGAATATTACTGCCGGTTGCTGGAGGATGTTATGCAGGACAGGGAGCAAGTGACGAATTTAATAGCCCAGTCTGAGGCCAGATTAAAAGCATCCAACCAGGCGGTGCGGCTTCTCCAAAAAGAAAAGACCAGGAAGGAAGAAATAGGAACGCAAATCAGCCTTTCGATACGAGCTATATATTCCGACTTTAAACCTAATAATTCCGCCTTTGAAGACCTGAAATCCGGAGCAAACCTGAATATTATCCGGGACAAAAGTGTAATCAGGGCGCTAAATAATTATTTTAATAAAGTAGATGGTTTTATCAGCGTAATAAAAGTGAACGGAGAGCATGCGGTGGCCATCAACTTTTCACACCAGGATAATTTTGCCAATGGCTGGGTTGAAGCTTATATGAGCAGGGACCGATTTTTAAAAGGCATGGAGCAAGACGTTTACGCGGCTATGCCATTAGATAAGGACGGGATCATAGCTGAAGACATGAAAAAAAGACTTTACAATGATGCCCTCTATTATATTTCCTCCAATGCACGGCAAATTGAACTTTATAATTTCATAATAAATGAAATTGAAGTTTTGACCCAACTTTTACAGACAAAATGCCCCGTATAAAAATATCAGCTTCTTTAGATGAATCCGCAATAAACCCAGTGGCAATTGAAATCAATAAAGAAAGTATTTGCGCAATAGGCTACCAGCATAGCATTCAAATAATAAACCCATAAAGTCTTTCAATCATCCAGAAACTGGCAATTGACCCGCAGAAGTAAGCGGCCAGCCTTTCAAGTTTAATCCGATTGAACTGCAGTTTGGCAACCAGGTTTTTATTTATAAATAGTTTGCGGATAAGGACCCAGAGGAGAAGTATCCCCACTACAAATATGATCTGCCCCAATTCCACACCAACATTAAAGAACAGCAAGCTGGTTACGATCTCCAGCTGTGGTAAACCAATCTCAGCCAATACCGCTGCAAACCCAAATCCGTGCAAAAGTCCGAATGAGGATGAAACGGTAATGGGATACCTGTAGGTAAGGGAGTCTTTTTTCTGTAGCGCTATTTCCACGGCAAGGTAAACCACACTTAAGGCAATCACAGCTTCCACAGGAGGGATTGGCAAACGAACTACGTCGAGCGCTGATAAGGCCAGGGTGATAGAATGGGCGATGGTAAACCCCGTTATTGTAATCCACAATTTTTTACCTACCCCTGCAACCAGCATCAGGCAAATTAGAAAGAGCAGGTGGTCCCAGCCTTCCAGGATATGCTGGATGCCAAGTTGGGTATATTGCCTGGCTACCCCGGCCCAGCTCTCTTCTTCAGGAACTGTCCACAACAGTTCATCCGGACCCAGTAGTTTATTGAATTTTTGGCCATTCAGCAGTGTAATCTTCATAATACAGGATACGGAAGGATTCATCACAGGGTATTGAATTTGGATATCTCCGCTATTGAGCGCTGATTCGGATTTAAAATTCTGCCTTTTAATAAATCCTCCTGAAGTCTGATAAAGGGTGATTTTGTCAATCGCCTCAAATGAATCCGGAAGAAATATCTCCGGGAGGTTGAATTCCGGAATGGTAGGTGGGATTTTGTACTGCAACTCAAATACCCCGGCCTTTTTTTCGGTTATTTCAACAAATAAAGGGCGGCCTTCATGTGCACTAATGACACTTAGTCCGCATATGAAAATTAAACCTACTAAGAAATTCCTTATCCAATCCATGGCACCTAATTTATTTCGGGGCGCTTATAGGTCACTTCAACAGTATAGCCGTCAATCACAGCCTGAATACTCTGTTGCTTTATTTCCTGTTTCCGTTCGTATCTGGCGTCTTGCAGTACTCGTTCTTTTATCTCCTCTATTTCAGGATAAAGACCTTCTTTTTTTCCGACTAGGAGCACAAGATGGTAACCGTATTCCGACCGTAGTGGCCCTATCCACTGTGAAGGGTTGGGGTCTGCTTCTAAAATAGCATCGGCCATCTCCTCGCCAAAATGACTGGCTACATAATCCCTTCCCTTTTCAACATAGTTGGTGTTGTAATAGAAACGTTCGCCATAGGCAGGGGCTTTTTCAAAGGGCGCTTTTTTCAGGTTTAACTCCTTAAGGGTATTTTCCGCGAGTTGGGAGGCTTCCATATCACCCCGATTATCCGTCTTAAAAAAGACATGGGTAAAAGTAACCAGGGCAGGCTCGTAATATTTAGCTTTATTATCCTCATAAAAATTTTTCAGTTCTTCATCGGTGATATTCGTGGCAAGTTCACCAATGCCTTCACTTAAAAATTCGACTTTCTGTATCATCCTGTTTTTAATGATATAATCTTCCCGGTCTAACCCCATAGCCATAGCCTCACGGTAAAGTACTTCTTCACGCACATAATCCTGTATCATCCTGTCCAGTTCCTCCTGTGGCAAGCTGGCCAGCTTTTCTTCAAATACTTCAGCATTGAAAGCCTTGGAACGGTATTGAAAATAGGTCATGAGCGCTTCTTTATCCACAATCACAGTTTTGGAATCTATTTCATTTTCATCCCCAAAGACCTGGAAAAGAAGAAAAAATCCCAGCCCAATCAATAGAAAATGAACCAGAGGTTGTCTTAAAAATGATTTCATAGCTTGAATACTAATTTCTGCCAATTTATAAATTTCTGTAGTAAAAAACTATTGAAAGCAATAGTGCAAAGATGGTACTAATTATTTTTATTAGAGTTGTTATGGATGTGCAAAAATTCTGCTTTTAGTCTTATTGATAAAGGAGTCCTTTTTGTATTGCATTTGTAGTACAGAATGCCTAATTTTAGTACTCCTCCAGATAGAACAATAGAACTAATAGCAAGTTTTAAATGCAATCAGCAAATTGAATTTCGAATATTCATTTGGGTCTTTTTGTGGAATATCTAGGCTATGACTGAAGTTAGGAGTTCACTGATTTTTATCATTTATTAGACAGGTAACCTTTGCTAATTTTGTGCGTTAAATAGTAATTATAAAGAGATAATTAATCAAACCTTAAACAAATGAAAAAGATTGTAATTATTGCGCTAAGCCTTGCGCTATTCACCAGTTGGTCAATTGCGCAGGAGGCGGAATCCTCGGACATGCAAAAAAACAGACAGGCAGGCGAAATGAAACTCACGGATCAGGATGCTGAATTGGCGTTTAAAAAAAGAAATTATTCCCCATACGCCGGGCGTAATTTTCCAACACAGGTTTATTGGGGCGATACACATTTGCACACCAGCAATTCTTTAGATGCCAGGGCATTTGGCGTTTTGCGTGGCCCGGAGGATGCATATCGTTTGGCCAGGGGTGAAGAAATAATTGCAACCCATGGCCAGCCTGTTAAACTTTCCAGACCACTTGATTGGCTCGTAGTTGCAGATCATTCAGATGGTATGGGTGCCATGAATGAAATTGTTGCAGGGAATGTGAGCCTGTTAAAAGATCCTGTTATTAAAGATTGGTATGTTAGGATCAATAAAGGTGGAAATGAGGCTCTTATGGCCACTATGGATGTTATCAACAGTTTTGCGCTGGGTAAAATTCCGGAAGTCCTTAAGGACAGAGAATTTAGCAAAACTATTTGGGATGAATACGTTGATATTGCCGAGAAGTACAATGAACCAGGAAGATTTACAACAATCATAGGTTATGAATGGACTTCTACTGAAAATGGAAATAACCTGCATCGTAATGTATTGTATCGTGATAATGGCGACATCGCCAGGCAAATGATTCCCTACACTACCGCGGAGAGCTTTAACCCGGAAGACTTATGGAATTGGATGCAGGAATACGAAAACAAAACCGGTGGCAGGGTATTGGCGCTGGCTCATAATGGAAATTTATCAAATGGAATCATGTTTCCCGTAGAGACGAATCCGGCTACAGGAAATGCATTAACCGGATCATACGCAACTAATCGGGCCCGTTGGGAACCGATGTATGAAGTAACCCAGATCAAAGGAGATGGAGAAACACATCCATTTCTCTCAACGACAGACGAGTTTGCAGGATACGAAATTTGGGATAAGGGAAATCTGAATCTGAGTGTCCCTAAACAAAATAATATGCTGCAATATGAGTATGCCAGGGAAGCATTGAAAAATGGTTTGAAGCTGGAAGAAAAGCTTGGGACCAATCCTTATAAGTTTGGTATGGTGGGTTCCACGGACTCTCATACAGCACTTTCCACGGCAGAAGAGGAGAATTTCTATGGAAAGCATTCTGGCAATGAACCCAGTGAACACAGGGCTCAAGGGATTGTAGGCGAATTTGAAGGAAG
>CP070778.1:678832-685374 GCA_020346245.1 Flavobacteriaceae bacterium
CCACCAGGTATCCACAATAGGGCTCTTGCCTTGTCCAACATTGTTATTATACCAATGCCAGGCTTCTTCATTAATTGGTTCCCCGACAGATCCCAAAACTTTAAGAGAAGTAAGGTCATATTTTTCTACAAATTCCAGATTTTCCTTGGCTAAGGCCCTTATCGCAGTGGGGGCAGTATAAAACTGATTTACTTTGTGCTTTTCAACCACCTCCCAAAATCTTCCATAATCAGGATAAGAGGGCACCCCTTCGAACATTACCGTAGTTGCCCCATTGGCTAGCGGACCATAAATTATATAGGAATGGCCTGTTATCCAGCCAATATCTGCTGTACACCAATATACATCACCATCCCTGTACTGAAATATGTTTTTAAAGGTATAAGCCGTATACACCATATAACCTCCGCAGGTATGCACCATGCCTTTGGGTTTCCCTGTTGACCCGGATGTATAAAGTATAAAAAGAGGATCTTCAGATTTCATACGTTCAGCGTCATTATCGGCATAGGCCTCGTCCAGCAATGGTTTCAACCAAAAATCCCTGTTCTTCTTCATCTTTACTTTTCCCCCGGTACGGTTAGTGACCAAAACCTTTTCTACCCCCGGACAATCTTCGAGGGCAACATCAACAATACCTTTCAGGTCTATAATTTTATTTCCCCTGTAAGAACCGTCAGAGGTAATTACCATTTTGCAATCACAATCATTAATTCTTGTCGCCAACGCATTTGAAGAAAATCCGGCAAAAACAACAGAATGTATAGCCCCGACCCTGGCGCAGGCTAAAACCGTATAGGCCAATTCCGGAATCATTGGCAGGTACACACAAACGCGATCTCCTTTCTTTATTCCATTTTCCTTGAGTACATTAGCCATTCTGCACACACTTTCATGTAATTGTCCATAAGTGATGTGCTGTGCTTCTTCTTTAGGATCATTAGGTTCAAATATGATTGCAGTATTATTGCGCTTAGTAGGCAAGTGCCTGTCCAGGCAATTCTCCGTTATGTTGAGTTCCGCACCCTCAAACCACTTAATTTCAGGCTTCGTAAAATCCCAATTTAGTACCCTATCCCATTTTGAGCGCCATACAAAATGTTCTTCTGCTATTTCTTCCCAAAAAGCCTCCGGATTCTGCACAGACTTGCGGTATACCTGAAAATACTCTTCTAAATGCTTAATGTGATAATTACTCATGCCACTTCTATTTTAATGAAAACTTGCCTCCTTAACACCGCTGGGTATTCGAATATCCTCAACAATTTCCTGCACCTCTTTTGGAGGATCTGGTGTAAAAAAGGAGATAATTATGGATACTATAAAGTTAAGTAACATAGCTACAGTACCAAAGCCTTCCGGAGAAATTCCAAACCACCAATCCTTTGATGTGCCACCCCCAAACATATCAAATTTAAACTTCAGCATATAAAATAACATAGCAACCATTCCAACAACCATTCCTGCCACAGCGCCTTCCTTATTCATCTTTTTATAAAAAATACCCAATACTATGGCAGGAAAAAAGGAAGCAGCTGCAAGACCAAAAGCCAGAGCAACCGTAGCTGCAACAAAATCTGGTGGATTAATTCCAAAATAACCAGCAATACAAACCGCTGCGACAGCAGACATTCTTGCAATTATCAGTTCATTTTTGTCCGAAATATTTGGACTAAATTGTTTTTTAATTAAATCATGTGAGATCGAAGTGGAGATAACCAGCAACAAACCTGCTGCTGTAGAAAGAGCAGCTGCCAGGCCTCCTGCCGCCACTAATGCTATTACCCAGTTGGGCAAATTAGCGATCTCAGGGTTGGCCAGTACAATAATATCCTTGTCTACTTGCAATTCATTAATCTCAGGATCAGCAACATATTGAATAATACCATCGGAATTTTTATCCTCAAATTTTAACAGGCCGGTAGTTTCCCATTTAGAGAACCATGCGGGCATTCCGGCATAATCCTTATTACTTACGGTCTCTATTAAATTTGTTCTGGCAAAAACTGCAATTGCAGGGGCCGTAGTATACAAGATGGCTATAAAAAACAATGCATAACCAGCAGATTTCCTGGCATCTTTAACTTTAGGGACCGTAAAAAACCGAACAATTACATGTGGCAGGCCTGCGGTTCCCACCATTAAAGCTGCAGTAATAAAAAATATATCAATCATAGGCTTGGAGCCATTGGTATATTCGTCAAATCCAAGCGCGGTTGACAATCCGTCCAATTTATCCAATAAGGAAACACTTTCTCCAACTACATTACTTCCCATCCCCAATTGAGGAATAGAACTACCTGTCATTTGAATAGAAATAAAAATAGCCGGTACCATAAACGCAAAAATTAAGACACAATACTGCGCTACCTGAGTATAAGTGATTCCCTTCATGCCCCCTAAAACGGCATAAAACAAAACTATAATCATCCCAATAATAACACCTGTATTAATAGGAACTTCCAGAAATCTGGAAAAAACGAGCCCTACCCCACGCATCTGACCGGCAACATAAGTAAATGAAACAAGCAGTGCACAAACAACGGCTACCGAGCGGGCTATATTGGAGTAGTAACGGTCTCCAATAAAATCAGGTACTGTAAATTGTCCAAATTTTCTTAGATAGGGTGCAAGCAGAAGGGCAAGAAGCACATATCCTCCGGTCCAACCCATTAAGTACACCGAACCGTCATATCCGCTGAATGATATTAAACCGGCCATACCGAGAAAAGATGCGGCCGACATCCAGTCTGCAGCTGTAGCTAAGCCGTTTGCCCAGGCAGGAACATGTCCTCCGGCCACATAAAAATCTTTAGTGGAGCTAGCCCTGGACCATATAGCAATTCCTATGTAAAGTAAAAAAGTTAAGACAACTATGGTCAGTGTCCATGTCTGTACATCCATACAAGTACTACGTTTGATTGGCCTGGTTTATTCGTCGAATCCGTATTTCTTATCCAGTCGGTTCATTAATATGACATATATGAAAATCAGGACGACAAAGACATAGATAGACCCTTGCTGTGCAAACCAAAAACCCAGTTTAAATCCACCTAATTGAATTGTATCCAAGGTATCCTTTAAAAGAATGCCAAACCCATAGGATACCAAGAACCAAATACCCAGCAAAACAGCGAGATACTGCAGATTTTTTTTCCAATATCCTTTGGCTTTAGAATTGCGACTCATTAAAAATTATTTTTTCTAAATATAAGTATTCCCAATAATTAACGGGCATGTAAGGTAAATTTTTTGATTTACCTTTTTGGAGCTTTCGCAAAAGAAGTGGTGGTTGTATTTACCAAACCATTACAGCCAGTATGTATACAACAATAATTATTGGATAAACCTAAAATAAAAGATCGTAATTTAAGACGACTATTAATTGCCGCTCATTCTGGTTGTGCAGCTGTTCCAGGCAGAATACCCCACTTTTGCAAGAATTGATCAATTTATCCTCACCATAACCGATGGAATACAAAATATTTGAAGGTGAAACGCCTTGTTGTTCCAGGTAGTCTTTAATGGCATCTGCGCGTCGTTGTGATAACCTGAAATTTGTAGCACTTCCCCCACGACTATCGGTATGAGATTCTATTCGCAGTTGCAATTGAGGGAAATTTTTTACGGCAATCACGGCTTTGTCCAGCTCAGCAGCAACTTCCGGGGTTATGGCATACCTGCCCTTTTGAAAAAAGAACTTCTTCATTTTGATCACAGTCTGATCTTCCTTCTCTTCTACCAGGTCATCCAGAAACAAGAGTTCTAAATCAACTAAATTATTATCCTCAAGACCCTGAATTGCCGCTTCATCAAAAGAGCGGATTGTTTCAGAATATCGTTCTTTGGATGCCTCAAGCATAAGAGTTTCTCTCCACGGAATTTCCAGCCTGTATGTACCTTCTTCATTTGTATAAACTTCCTTAATAAGATTTAAGTCTGTATCATATACCCTGACCGCAGCCTTTGAGACCCCTTCTTTTGAGGTTGTATTATTTACCTTACCTCTAAGGACCAATGTTTTCAGACCTGGTTTATCAGCAACCGTAAATCCATAAATATCATCTTTTCCTTTGCCTTCTTTTCTATTCGATGAAAAATAACCTATTAGACCCTCTGTTTTATTGTTCTTGATAATGAAACCAAAATCATCTTCCTCGGAATTAAGACCCATTCCTAAATTTACAGGAATACTAAAAGATTCATCATTCTGCAATTCGGACTTGTAAATATCCATGCCACCAAGTCCATAAAAAATATCTGAAGCAAAAAATAGGCTATTCTCAAAAACAAATGGCGAGACCTCGTTTCCCGGTGTATTGATTCTGGATCCTAAATTTATGGGAGCAGACATAATTTTACCTTCATTAGTATCTACATAATACAGATCTGTACCTCCATAACCATCAGGAAAATTAGCTGCAAAGTAAAGTCTGCTGGTCTTAGCATCATAAAAGGGGTAGTAAAAAGATGTACTCGGATCCCTCAATAAATATTGAGCGGTACCATCCTTAGAAGTCATCATAACTGCCAGACTGTTCTTACCACTTTCATCAAAAGTTAACTGATCATATTCCTCATTGGAGCTTACATAAAATACGGCATCCCTGGTTTCCGAATAAAAAGGTGTTGCCTGATGGAAATTTGATTCCGGAACATCTAAAAAAGGATTTGGGTTGAGGATCTGACCATCCATCCCTACTTTGGCTACATATATTTCCAGGTATTCGTTTTCGCGGTAGCCTTTTTTCTTATTCCCTTTAAGACTTCTGGTACTGGTAAAAAGCAATTTATCATCCTTGTAAAAGGAAGGTGAAAAATCAGAGGCAGGACCATTGGCATTTATGTTGAAAATTTGATACACCAGGTCATTTGCCTTTTCAGATTCCTGGAGTTCATAATTAAATTCTGCGTTTTCCAGTAATTCATTGGACAGGACATCAGTTTTTGTAGCCAGGAAGGCTTTTACTCTATCCTGACCGGAAGTTTTGGCCATTGCCTGCAACATATTATTAAAATGATAGGTACTTATTTCAGTATCCTCTCTATATATCTCAAGATAGGTGTCGGCAGCATTTTTGTAGTTCTCCGTATGTAAATAGGAATCAGCTAAATTCAGCAATTGCCTTTTACTTAAAGGATGTTCATTTTTCTCCTTTTTATATTCAATAATGGCCTGGGGATATTTGTACTCAAAAAAGAAATCATCTCCTTTTGATTTTTTATCCTGGGCAAAAGAAATGTTGTTGACAAACAAAAAAGCAATCAGAATTAAGAAGTTATATTTCATTGCCTGTACTTTTAGAAAAACCTTGGTGAATCTATTTGTTTTGGTTTGCCCTTAAGGTTCTCGTTTTTTTCCTTTTTGGCTCTGGCTCCTGTACCAACATAAAACTTAAGTATTATTTCATGAGAACCATTATTATATTCACCTATTGGATTGGTGTTATAATCGTAAGAATATCCGGCAAACAAGCCATTGGATATCTGAAATCCTACCAAACCGCTTATTGCATTATCAAACCTGTATGAGGCCCCTGCAGTCAATATATCATTAATTAGAAAGTTAGCTGATAAATTTGCCGTTACCGGTGCTCCTGATATAAGATTAAATAAAAATGCAGGTTTAAATTTAAGCTTTTCAGATAAATCAAAAACATAACCTCCTATAAAATTAAACTGCAGCTTATCATCTAAAACCTGAGCTACATCATCATTATAAAGGCCCCCGGGCAAAAAGTTAGGTGCTGATGCCCCAAGGTACCAATTGTCCTGATATAAAAACATCCCGGCTCCAACCGTAGGATAAAAATTGCTTACATTGGTTCGACCTAAAATAGGTTCTCCGGGATTCTCAAAATCTCCCTTAGAAAAATCGACATTCAAAAATGACCCGCCTACATCAATACCGAAAGATAACTTTGTATTGGCAGACAGCATGAGCTGATAGGAATATGAAATATCTACAAAAGTATTCGTAGTAGGACCCAACTGATCACTTTGCACATTGAACCCAAGTCCCATCTTATCATTTTCCAAAGGATAATTAAGTCCAAACCTGATGGTCCTGGGAGCCCCTTCAATATCTATCCATTGTGCCCTGTAGAGCCCTGTAATATCCAATTTTTCCACAGTAGCCGAATAGGCAGGATTAAAACTGCCAATATTGTACATATATTGGGTATACTGTGGTTCCTGCTGGGAATAACTCTTATTAACCATAGCCAGTACAAGGCCTAGCAATAAGAAGACCCTACAATTTAAAAATTTCCTTGTGGTACAAGTCATTAATTTAATCATCTTATGAGCTGAATCCAGCCTTTTCTAATTTCTGAACCATCTCCTAAGTCCAATATGTAAAAATAGGTACCTGAGGGGACCTGTTCTCCATTTCTTGTTCCATCCCAGGTATTCCCATCTGTCATGCCCTGAACTTCAAATATCTTATTTCCATACCTGTTAAATATCTGAAGTGAATTCCCGGGGAAATCCTCCAAATTATTAATCTTTAGCAAATCATTTGTTCCATCACCATTAGGTGA
>CP070778.1:685474-691889 GCA_020346245.1 Flavobacteriaceae bacterium
AGATATTTTCCCACAACATTACTGCTATTTCCAAGCCCATTAGGGTGCTGTTTGCTTTTTGAATTCAATAGTATTCGAGCAGAACTGCAGGCCGAAGCCGCTAACACTACAACCTTGCCTCTTAGCTGGTACTCTTTGCGGTCGTCTTTGCTTATATAGGAAACTCCGGTTGCTTTTCCTTCTTCATTAGTAGTCACTTCGCGCACCACAGAATTCACATATAAATCTACCTGTCCCCCGCTTTTTTGTGCTGGAAATATTAGGCATGATCCAGCCGAGAAATCGGCATAAACCTGGCAAGACCGTGAACATTGACCACAATAAAAACACACCCCGCGATCATTGTTTATTTTCTTTGTGAGCATAGACATTCTGGAAGGAATAACCGGAATATTGGATTTGCGTGCACCCTTAATATACATCAGCTCATGCAGTCTTGGTTTGGGAGGCGGCAGAAAAAATCCATCAGGATCATTTGGCAGACCTTCATTCGTTCCAAAAACACCAATTAGTTTATCTACTTTGTCATAATACGGTTTCACATCTTCATACCCAATGGGCCAATTTTCACCTAAACCATCTATGTCCTTATGCTTAAAATCATTAGGTCCAAAACGAAGTGAAATTCTTCCCCAGTGATTGGTTCTGCCTCCTAACATATGCGACCTGTACCAATCAAATTCGGTGCCTTCTTCACGCGTATAAGGTTCTCCCTCTATTTCCCAGCCACCGTAGGCCATGTCGAACTCTCCGAAATCCCTTGTGGTATTAGCGCCTCTTCGCGGGGATTCGTAGGGCCATTTTAATTGGGTCATTTGTTCAGGATTTGCAGGATCAAAATAGGGCCCTGCTTCCACAACGGCAATTTTCAAACCGGCGTCTGCCAACACTTTAGCCGACATGCCTCCGCCGGCACCCGATCCAACTATTATGGCATCATACATCGTTGGTGATTCTTTTATTTGCATAAGCTATATTTTAGAAATCTTAGTCTTTTTAATCTGTAATTTGAAGTATAATTTACATCAAATTAGTTCAATTATTTTGTATCCAGTCCTATTTGGTAGAAATGTATAGGTAATTGACAATTTAGTTTAGGTATTATGCCAAAGAAAGTGCCAAATAGTAATATATACATCAAAATCATAATACTCTTCGAATTCCCGAAAAATCCTGCCTGTATTGCGAGGGCGTGCTGCCTTTGCTCTTTTTGAATACCCGGTTAAAATTCGCTATGCTATTAAAGCCACACATAAATGCAATTTCTGATATACCCAAATCCCTTTCTATTAACCACTTAGAGGCATACCCAATGCGCACGTCATTAACATATTCAACAAATGTCTTACCGGTACGCCTCTTAATAAATCTGTTAAATGAAACACCGCTCATATTCATAATATCCGCAACCTCCTGGAGAGTCATTTTGGAAGAATAATTTTCCTGTACATAATCATACAATGTCTTTAGTCTATTATTATGTTCAAAATTTTCCAGATGAATAGTTGTCGTGGATAATAACCTTTGATTTCTTGATGTTGCCAGATCATATAATATTGAAAAAAGTTCCATAAAATAATCGATCCCGCTAAGTTTGGACACTTTTAATAATCTGGGTGTGATGGCTTGTGTAACTTCTTCAGAAAAAAGGATTCCGTGGGCAGATTTATCATACAAATCCTTTAAGGGTTTCATAATCCGGCGGCCAAGAAAAGCAGCATTAAAGAGGTCATGGTGAAATTGAATTGTTATTTCATGTATATTTTTTTGTATACACCGGTGATGTTCCCATCCATGAAAAAGATTGGAGCCAACCAATACCAATTCAAAATCGTCTATTTCTTCAATGCTGTCACCAACAATTCTGCGAATACCTTTGCCATTGGATATAAAATTCAGTTCCAGTTCCGGATGGAAATGCACCGGATAATCAAAAAAATCTTTTACCCTGTCAAAAACCAAAAAACTGTCCTCATTGGAAAGAGGTGTGATCTCACGATGAATGCTCTTCAATAATTCCATTATTCATTACCGGATCTGATGTTATAATACAGTGATATGATAAAATAATACCAAAACAATATTAACAAATATTTTAGATTTAACCCATAATTTAGCAATTGATGGCTATTTATTTTTTTAAATATTCAAAAAAGTACGCGCATTATTAAAAGTTCTTGTTGATTTGACTAATCCCTAATCTTTAAGAAAACCCAAAACATGCTTCAGGGAATAGATATTGCAATAATCCTATTATATCTTTTAGCCACCGTGCTCATCGGTCTTATTCTTCGTAAAAAAGCGAGGAGGAGCAAAGATGATTATTTGCTGGGTGGTAAATCCCTGCCCTGGTATATGCTTGGTCTTTCCAACGCGTCGGGGATGTTTGATATTTCTGGTACCATGTGGCTGGTTACCCTAACATTTGTTTATGGCTTAAAAAGCATTTGGATACCTTGGTTATGGCCTGTTTTTAACCAGATTTTTCTAATGATCTATCTCAGTGCATGGCTGCGCCGCTCAAATGTCACCACTGGCGCTGAATGGATATTATTCAGATTTGGTGAAGGCAAAGGCGGCAGATTATCACATACTGTTGTTATTGCTTTTGCTATTATAAGCTGTCTGGGGTTTCTCGCCTATGGGTTTATTGGCCTTGGAAAATTTGTTGAAATATTCATTCCATGGGAAGTAGTTAGCATCTATATTCCTTTTGACGTACCCTTAGAATATGTCCCTCATTTCTATGGAACTGTTTTTACCATGTTTGCAGTATTTTATTCTGTACTTGGAGGTATGTCTGGTATTGTATGGGCAGATCTTTTACAATTTTCAATAATGACAATCTCCTCATCTGCCATAGCTTTCATAGCCTGGCAGGCCATGGGAACAAATACCCTGAATGTTCCCGAGGGCTGGATGGATCCCTTTTTTGGATGGACCCTGGATATTGACTGGACGGGGTTTATTGCTGAGGTGAATGATAAAATTGCCTCGGACGGCTATACATTATTTGGATTGTTTTTTATGCTGGTTGTCTTCAAAGGTATCTTGACCAGTATTGCAGGACCTGCACCAAACTATGATATGCAGAAAATACTATCTGCCAAATCTCCAAAAGAAGCGGCCAAAATGAGTGGTTTTGTATCTATTGTACTTATGCCCACCAGATACCTGATGATAGGTGGTTTTGCGGTTTTGGGCATACTTTTTTATGATCAGCTGGATCTCCAGCGCGCAGGGATAATCGATTTTGAAAATATTCTTCCGGCTGCGATAAATAAATTTGTGCCAGTTGGTTTAATGGGTTTGTTATTGGCAGGCCTTTTGGCCGCATTTATGTCAACATTTGCGGGAACCCTGAACGCCGCTCAGGCCTATATTGTAAATGATATTTATTTAAGGTATAAAAAAGATGCAAAACCAAAAGAAGTAAAATGGATGAATTATGGGAGTGGTCTGCTCGTTGTAATCATAAGTATTGCCCTGGGTTTCTATGTAGAAGATGTAAATTCTGTTTTACAATGGATAGTCTCGGCGCTTTGGGGAGGCTACGTAGTATCTAATACCCTAAAATGGCATTGGTGGCGATTTAACGGTTACGGCTATTTTTGGGGTATGTTATCGGGCCTGATACCAGCCATTATTTTTCCACTTGTCTTTAAAGAAACCCTGGAGCTCTATCTGTTCCCTCTGTTTCTTGTAATTACCACCCTTGGCTGTATAATTGGAACTTATATGGGGCCGCCTGCAAACGAAGTCACTCTTATTAATTTTTATAAAAAAACAAGACCATGGGGTTTTTGGAAACCCATACAAGATAAAGTACTTGCTCAGGATCCTGATTTCCGAAAAAACAAAATGTTCAAAATGGATATGTTCAATATTTTTATCGGAACCGCTGCGCAGACACTATTGGTAATCATACCTATATATTTAATCCTCAGAGAATATACATCCTTATCGATATCTCTTTTGCTTTTTGCGGTTTGTGGATTTATACTTAAAAAGTTCTGGTGGGATAAGTTAGATGAACAAATGTAATGTGATGGAAACCGGAAGTCTAAAAAACACCACGGATCTGGAATTACGGGCAGCTTATGAGCCATTACCAACAACTTATCAATAAGCCAAATCGTGTAATTCCCGAAAATAACGGAATATTTTCCAGGTATGAGCACCCCTTAATAACGGCTGAGCATGTACCTGTGAACTGGCGGTACGATTTAAATGCAACGTCCAACCCCTTTGGATTGGAAAGAATAGGGGTTAATTCTGCATTTAACGCGGGGGCAATTAAATGGAAGTATAGATATACGCTTGTAGTAAGAGTGGAAGGCGGCGACAGGAAATCTTATTTTGCCTTTGCAGACAGCCCGGATGGGATAGGTAAATTTAAATTCCTTGATAAACCTTTGCTACTGCCACAACTAAATGATCCGGATATTAATGTCTACGATATGCGACTGATCTCCAATGAAGATGGTTTTGTTTACGGCATTTTTTGTAAAGAAAGAAAAAATCCGGATGCTCCTTTGGGAGATACCTATTCAGCACTAGCCAATGCAGGCATTATAAGATCCAAAGATCTAAAAAAATGAGACCGTCTGCCCGACTTAATCTCAGGCTCCAATCTACAAAGAAACGTGACATTGCACCCGGAATTTGTTCAGGGAAAATACGCCATATACGCCAGACCCCAGGATGGGTTTGTTGACACAGGGTCCGGAGGGGGCATTGGGCTGGGGTTTATAGAAGACATGAACCATCCGGAAATAATCAATTAAACTATTATAAACCAAAAGGCGTATCATACTATATATGAATTAAAAAATGGTTTGGGACCCTCACCAATAAAAACTAAAGAAGGCTGGCTTCATCTGGCCCATGGAGTTCGCAATACGGCTGCCGGTTTACGCTACGTACTTTACCTTTTTATGACAGATCTAAAGGATATATCCAAAATCAATTATCAACCGGCGGTTTATTTTATAGCTCCAAATGATAAAGAAATTATCGGAGATGTGGGTAATGTACTTTTTTCAAATGGCTGGATAGAAGACAATGACGGTACCATATATATATTACGCTTCTTCGGATACAAGAACCCATGTAGCAAGTTCATCCATAGATATATTAGTCGACTATTGTAAAAACACCCCTCCAGACAGGTTTTCGACTAATGAATCTGTTAAAAACATTTTGAACTTAATAGAAAGAAATGAAATGCAGTATCAAAAATAGTTTCCCTCCCTGCGCTTAGGTTATTGGAATTAGTGCCCAGTTTCCAGTATCTGACTGGCAAAACTATGGGAAACGATTGCAGTTTGGATACCCTTTATTAGTAAAGGTTGCACCAGTAGCGTTCTAAGCAATGCCTTTTGGTTTACCACAAAAGGTGTTGCCTTATTAATGAAATGGGGTAAGTCTCTATTATTGGAGCTAAAAAACAACAAAATGTTAAATTTATATATATAACAAATCTTTAATATTTCATTATTTGACTAATTATTGATAAAATATTGTCACAGATTATTATATAATTCACATAATTTTATTAATATTATCCAAAATTTATGGTTTATTTTAACATTTACCGAAAACGATTTCGTGTAAGAAGTTAAATAAAATCCTGAAAATCAATTAATTAAAGCTAACTAAACATTAAACGATTATGATTCTAAAAAGTGATTATCACTCGTTAAAATCTTGTGCCGGTAAAATTAGCAAGTCCAGTATCAAGATTTTTTCATTACTTATGGGTCTTGTTTGTTCGTTTGCTATCGCAGCACCAACAACGAGTCTTGAAACAGTAACAACGATTGAAGCATTTCAATCTACCATCACAGGTACAATTACAGATGCAAGTGGAGTTCCGCTTCCTGGTGCCAACGTGGTAATTAAAGGAACCTCAACTGGTGCTGCGGCCGATTTTGATGGAAATTATTCCATTCAGGCCAGCCCGGGAGATGTCCTAGTATTTTCCTACACCGGTTATAATTCAGCCGAAATAACTGTAGGAACGTCCAATGTTATTAATGCAACCCTTGAAGAAGGACTTGCCTTGGACGAAGTTGTAGTAACAGGGTATACCGTTGAAACAAAAAGGGAAACCACTGCTGCTGTATCTATTGTTAGTGCTGAGGAGTTGGCAGCAATTCCTTCTGGTAACGTAGAACAGCAATTAGCAGGTAGGGTTGCCGGTGTAACTGTAATTACTAATGGTCAGCCAGGAACTGCATCCCAGGTTAGGGTACGTGGTTATGGTGGTTTTGGTGGAAACCAACCGCTTTATGTTGTAGATGGGGTGCCTATTCAGGATATAGGATTCTTAAGCCCGGACGATATTGCTACTACCACAGTTCTTAAGGATGCTGCTGCAGCTTCTATTTATGGAGCAAGAGCAGCCAACGGT
>CP070778.1:691989-698218 GCA_020346245.1 Flavobacteriaceae bacterium
AGTTATGCAGACAGAAATATGGTATCGGAGGTAGACAAGCTTATTTTCGATTTTCTTAATAAGAAAGGATATCTAAAATAAATTTTCATGGAAGCTCATGAAGTTTTTCGTTACTTTTAGTGCCAATTTTAAATCTAAATATAAATTAAAAAACTACATATGGTAGTATTGGGTATTGATATTGGTGGCTCCGGAATGAAGGGTGCCTTAGTGAACTCTTTAACAGGTGAAATGCTAACTGAGCGTTACCGCATTCCTACACCCCCATCCAGAAAACCTAAAGAAATGGCAGAAGTGGTTAAAAAGATCGTCGAGCACTTTAATCACAAAGGCCCTGTTGGTGTTGGATTCCCCACTATTATCAGGCACGGGGTATGTAAATCTGTAGGGAATTTGCATAAAAAATGGAAGAATGTTAATGTTCGCGATTTATTTTCCAATGCAACCGGACTTCCGGTAACGGTTATCAATGATGCGGACGCTGCAGGATATGCAACCATGAATTATGGAATAGGGAAAGGCAAAGAAGGTTTAGTAGTGATGATAACCATCGGGACCGGACTTGGCAGTGGAGCGTTTTATAATGGTGAACTGATTCCTAATTTTGAATTAGGGCAGATTCCTTACAAAAAATATAAAAAAATTGAAGATTGGGCAGCTGCATCGGCAAAAGAAAAGGAAGGCCTGAGCTATAAACAATGGGGGAAACGTTTTAATGTGTTCCTGAAATATGTAGATCTTTTAATATCACCGGACTGTATAATTTTAGGCGGGGGAACTTCAAAGCAATTTGATCAATACAAAGATTATATAACCATTGAAACTCCTGTAATTCCGGCAGAATTAAGAAACCAGGCAGGGATTGTTGGCGCAGCCGCAGCAGCATTACATGAGGCACCAAGAGATTAAACCGGAAACGGACTCAATATTCTAGGTAATCTTATTTCTTTTTCGGTCAACTTCCTTTAGAAATATTTTGCGAAGACGTAAATGTTTAGGTGTGACCTCCACATATTCATCCTTTTGGATATACTCTAATGCTTCCTCCAGAGAAAATTTGATGGCCGGTACTATTTTTGCCTTATCATCTGCCCCCGCAGAGCGCACGTTTGAAAGTTTCTTGGTTTTGGTAATATTTATTACCATATCATCACCCCTTGTATTCTCTCCAATAACCTGACCTTCGTAAATGTCCTCGCCCGGATCTACAAAAAACCTTCCTCTTTCCTGTAATTTATCAATGGAATAAGGAATTGCCTTGCCATTTTCCATAGAGACCAATGAACCATTTTGCCTTTGAGGAACCTCTCCTTTCATTGGTTGGTATTCAAAAAAGCGATGCGCCATAATTGCCTCGCCGGCGGTAGCCGTTAAAAGTTGGTTCCTCAGTCCAATAATGCCGCGGGATGGAATCAGAAATTCACATACCATTCTGTCTCCCTTTGCCTCCATACTGGTCATTTCACCCTTACGGATAGATACCATTTCTACAGCTTTTCCCGATACTTCATCTGGTAAATCTATGGTTAGCTGCTCTATTGGCTCACACTTTACGCCATCAATTGTTCGAATAATAACTTGCGGCTGGCCTATTTGTAGTTCATAGCCTTCCCTTCTCATAGTCTCTATAAGCACAGATAAGTGCAAAACACCTCTCCCAAAAACCATAAACTTTTCAGCACTATCTGTCTCTTCCACGCGCAGTGCCAGGTTCTTTTCCAGTTCTTTCTCCAGTCTTTCTTTGATATGCCTTGAAGTAACAAATTTTCCATCTTTACCAAAAAATGGACTATCGTTAATTGTGAATAACATACTCATTGTGGGCTCATCAATAGCAATTGTCTTTAGACCTTCAGGGTTTTCAAGGTCAGCAATGGTATCCCCAATTTCGAATCCTTCAAGTCCCACTATTGCACAAATATCACCTGTCGCCACCTCACTTACTTTTATTCGGCCCAGGCCTTCAAAAGTAAATAGTTCTTTAACCTTGGATTTTACAATACTGCCATCACGTTTCACCAGCGAGATCTGCTGTCCTTCCTTTAAAGAACCCCGCTGCAAACGCCCGATAGCAATTCTGCCGGTAAATGAAGAGTAGTCTAAAGAGGTGATCAACATTTGCGTAGTACCTACCTGTGGTTCAAAACTTGGGATATGCTCTACAACCATTTCTAAAAGAGGTTCTATACTTGTTGTCTCATTTTGCCAGTCTTCACTCATCCAGTTATTTTTGGCAGAACCATAGACAGTTGGAAAGTCTAGTTGCCATTCTTCAGCACCCAGCTCAAACATTAGGTCAAATACCTTTTCATGTACTTCTTCTGGTGTACAATTTTCTTTGTCTACTTTATTGATCACAACACATGGTTTTAAACCCATGTCGATTGCTTTTTGTAAAACAAATCGCGTTTGGGGCATTGGGCCTTCAAAGGCATCCACCAGCAGCAAAACGCCATCAGCCATATTTAAAACACGTTCAACCTCACCTCCAAAATCTGCGTGACCAGGAGTATCAATAATATTGATCTTGGTATCCTTATAAAGTACGGATACATTTTTTGAAGTAATGGTAATCCCCCTTTCACGTTCAAGGTCATTATTATCCAAAATAAGTTCGCCGGTTTTCTCGTTCTCGCGGAATAACTGGCAAAAATGTAAGATCTTATCTACCAGTGTGGTTTTCCCGTGGTCTACGTGAGCAATTATCGCTATGTTTTTAGTGCTAGACATTTTCTTGTATTAAGCCCGCAAAGATACTCCTATTTTTTGCTTACTGTTATAAAGTTCTGTTATTTTTATTGTATTGATTTTGAGGGATTAACAATATGGATAATAGCTTTAAAAAACAATTATCTTTGTAACCTAACTTTAGAATATGAAACTCGCCTCCATACCACAACTAAAATATGTCAATAGCAACAATTTTTTTCTGCTCGCAGGACCATGCGCCATAGAAGGTGAGGATATGGCTTTAAGGATTGCAGAAAGAGTTGTACAGATCACAGATAAATTGGAAATCCCCTATGTTTTTAAAGGGAGTTTTAAAAAAGCAAATAGAAGTCGGGTCGACTCTTTTACGGGTATTGGGGATGAAAAAGCACTAAAAATATTAAAAAAAGTATCCGAAACATTTCAGATTCCAACCGTAACGGATATTCACGAAGTAACAGATGCGAAACTAGCTGCTGAATATGTAGATGTCCTTCAAATTCCTGCTTTTCTGGTACGTCAAACAGATTTGCTAGTCGCCGCGGCCAAAACAGGGAAGACAGTTAACCTTAAAAAAGGCCAATTCATGAGTCCGGAAAGCATGAAACATGCTGTAAACAAGGTAATTGACTCCAATAATGACCAGGTGATGATTACCGATAGGGGTACAATGTTTGGCTACCAGGATATGGTTGTGGATTTTAGGGGAATACCCGTAATGAAGCAATATGCACCTGTAGTATTAGATGTTACCCATTCCTTACAGCAACCTAATCAGTCTTCAGGAGTGACCGGGGGACGACCCGAATTGATTAGTACTATAGCCCGTGCAGGCATTGCCACGGGGGTTGATGGAATATTTATCGAAACACATTTTGATCCTTCCAATGCCAAAAGCGATGGAGCTAACATGTTGCATTTGGATCAACTGGAAAAGCTTCTTACTAATTTAACTACGCTCCGTAAAACAGTGAATAGTCTCCGGTAATAGACTTAAATTTCGTTAAAATCAGTACCTTGGAATTCATTAATTCCATTACGTACCTATGAGAGCAAGCTGGTGTTTATCACTATTTTTTGGTGGCCTATTTTTTCTTTTTATTTCTTGCAAGTCAGAGACCAGAGAAGATAATGCAACAACAAGACCCAATATTGTTTTCATTATGTCTGATGATCATGCCTATCAGGCTATTAGTGCATACAACGATAACTTAATTAAAACCCCTAATATTGACAGGATTGCAGATGAAGGAATGCGTTTTACGAATGCCAGTGTCACTAATTCTATTTGCGCACCTTCAAGAGCTGTAATCCTAACAGGAAAGCACAGCCACATTAACGGAAAGATTGATAACCTCTCCCCTTTTGACACCACAAATATTACTTTTCCTCAGCTTTTGCAAAAAGCGGGTTACCAAACCGCCATGTTTGGAAAACTCCATTTTGGAAACAATCCCAAAGGATTTGATGAATTCAAAATTCTCCCCGGACAAGGAGATTATTACAACCCTACTTTCAATACTAAGAAAGGAGATACCACGATTGTGGGTTATGTTACCGACATAATTACGGACCTGACTTTAGACTGGTTGGAGAAACGCAGGGATACAGAGCGACCATTTCTGCTAATGTACCTTCACAAAGCCCCTCATAGATCATGGCTTCCTGCTGAAAGACATTACCGGGAGTTTACTAAAAAGACCTTTCCGTTGCCTGAAACTCTTTTTGACACCTATGCAACAAGAGGTGAAGCAGCGAAAACAGCAGAGATGAACATCCTTGAACACATGGTTCTAAACTATGACAATAAAGTATTCCCGGAGGTCATCGAAGAATTGCAGATTAAGGATAGAAAACTTTTTGATCCCCTTAAAAAAATGACACCAGACCAAAAAGCTGCATGGGATTCGGTTTACGCACCAATAAATGAAGATTTTAGAAAACGATACCCCGGTATGAATGATTCCATTCTTATGGTATGGAAATACCAGCGATACTTACAGGATTATCTGGGAACCATAGCAGCAGTTGATGAAAATGTAGGGAGACTGTTAAATTATCTGGATAAAGAAGGCCTAAGTAAAAATACACTGCTTGTCTATACTTCAGATCAGGGCTTTTATCTGGGTGAGCACGGTTGGTTCGATAAGCGTTTTATGTATGAAGAATCGTTTAAAACGCCATTGTTAATTAAGTGGCCCAATGTAATAAAAGCCGGAATCACAGAAGACGAAATGGTGCAGAACCTGGATTTTGCCCAGACATTTTTGGAGGTGGCCGGCGCTTTACCCCCTTCAGATATGCAGGGTGAAAGTTTAGTGCCGTTGCTCAAAGGACAAAAAGAAAAATGGGATAGGGATGCGGTATACTATCATTATTATGAATACCCTGCAGAACATTCGGTAAAAAGGCATTATGGTATCGCCACCAAAGACTATAAACTTATCCATTTCTACTATGATGTGGATGAATGGGAATTGTATGACCGAAACAAGGATAAACACGAGATGAACAATGTATATCGGGATCCAAAATACTCAGATGTTGTCAACGAAATGAAACAGAAACTTGAAGAAGTACGGTTAAAATACAAAGACAGTGATTCCCTAAGTAATCAATACATTAAACTATATAAAGAGAAAGGCTGGATAGACTGAGGAAGCTATTTTTTCAATACTTTTCATCCTTTATCTTGTAGGCATCCTTTAATACTTCCACCAGAATAGTATGATCAATATCTTCAAGTGAGGTATATCTGAGTGAACGCATAATTTTTCGACCGGCTGTGGTCATGTATTCTATATGAACTGAGAGATGGGCAGCTTTCCAAAATCCCAGGTCCACGTAGTTTTTGCTCTGGTTCAGATAGCAAAAAGGTTTTCCCTGCAAGTAGTAAAAAGGTATTTTATATTTGTACTTCAAATCCACTTCCGGAACGGTTTGTTCAATAACAGATTGCAAGTGTAAAAGAATACTTCTGAACGGTTCTTCCCGACTCAGTATGTAATTTTCTGCAGGATTCATATCTTTAAGGAAAAGTTGATATGCCTAAGTTATTATTTTCTATTTTATTCCTGATTAGCTGTGCTGCTTTTTCTAATGAATATGAAAGGGTTGATCAGAAAGTTAAGAACTACCCTGCTTTTAAAAAAGTACATGACCTGGGATACCGCATTCAAAATGATTTTAGCACTGATGAAGAGCGAGTCCGTGCAGCTTTTGTCTGGCTTACTCAGAATATGGTATATGAAAAAAGCTATGATGATATTTTTAGAACTGATCAAAGAATCTCATACCGTTCCGAAAGTGGTAGGCAAAGTCAGATTAGAAGAGTGGTATTGGACTGGGTAGAAAAGGCCTTTGTTATGCGTAAAGGAGTTTGCTTGGAATACTCCCTGATCCTAAATGAGCTATGTCTGCAATTTGGCTTACCATCCAAAGTAATTGTAGGCGTTGCCAAGACAGATATACGATTTGTAAAAGGAGAACAGACCTTTAAAAATCATACCTGGAATGCGGT
>CP070778.1:698318-704413 GCA_020346245.1 Flavobacteriaceae bacterium
GATAATTAATACCACTGTTGCCGGCCTTTGTAATTCGAAATTCTAATTTTAGTTCAAAATCAGCAGGTTGACCACCCTGCCAAATAATAAAAGTATTGTTTTCCAAAGGTGTTTCCGGCGTTACTTCGCCAATCAACAGTCCATTTTCTGCATGCCAGTAAGTCTTATCACCTTCCCAGCCATCTAAAGATTTACCATCAAATATTGGAATAAAGCCCTCCGCGGAATCAGGAATTGATCCGGACTCTTCTTTCGAATGTTGGTGATGTTTTTCTTTACAGGCCTGAAAACCCCAGGACAAAAACAGACATAACATTAAACGTATTGCAAAACGATGTAAACACATGGTTGGTAACCTCATAAGGCCATTTTAATTGACTTAATAAACCAAACCACAATAAAATAGTAGCTCATGGCTTAAAAGCTGTATTTAAAAATAAGCATTTCCAAAACAATATACATTTTGTTTAGGAAATAACCCATGGTGAATGAAATATCCATTAATTGCGATAAAATTTATGGTTAGTGATTGAAGATAAGAACAAGCTTTCCACTCCTTTTAATTGTAAATTAGAACGCAAGGTGTTATCTTCGTAGAAGTTTAATAAGATGACTACCGACCTATAGTAACTATCGCTCTGGCTAATTTTTTGGAGTATTCAACGTACCACACTTACTTTTTCCAAGCGCTCATTTCTTAATCACGTTTCTTTTTAAACTAAACTGTAATATCCAAATAAATCTATTTAATGGCAAGATCGCAACAAACCTATAGTAAAGGGGAAAAAGAAAAAAAACGTCTCAAAAAGCGCGAAGAAAAACAAAAGAAAAAAGAAGCTCGAAAAGCAGCAGCCAAAGAAAGAGGTGGTGGAATTGAATTTGCATATGTAGATCATAATGGAAATTTAACAGATACTCCTCCGGATCCTTCACTGAAAGTAGAAATTGATGCAGAAGATATAATTCTTGGTATTCCAAAGAAAGAAGAAGGAGATATGGAAGAAGTAGATCCTGTAAGAAAAGGGAAAGTTTCATTTTTTGATTCCTCCAAAGGATTTGGTTTTATCATCGATTCTGAAAACAATGAGAAATACTTCTGCCATGTAAGCGGATTAATTGATGAGATCGTTGAAAACGACAAGGTTTCTTTTGAACTGGAAAAAGGGATGAAAGGGCTTAATGCAGTTAGGGTTAAAAAAATATAACTTCAAATTTCCCTCGTAATAGACTGGTTTCCTGGTAAATTTTTCAGATTTTCTTTATTTGAATGTGATTTTTTAGTGTTCTCTAATACTAATAGTTAACAACTTTATTCAAATCAGGATGAAATCAGACAAGAAGTATTCAGAATTAAAAGCGTTTTTATGCAGGTTCTATCAATGTGAGGTTCGAACTTTTAAAAGAATCCTGGGAATAAAATAGACTTTGCCAGTTTAGTCATTTGTTTTTCAGACGAATTCGATGCGATTTCTTCAAGAAATATCCTGTGCCATAAAAACTAATTACTCCGAACTCAATTTTTGTGGCATCTAAATTAAAGCCCCATAGTAATTGCGGATAAAAGCCCAGGTTACCTTATGATTTTGTAACAAAGGTTAATTGTTGTCGTCTATTAAGTATACATCAATTAAAAACAATCATCATGAGAACACTTGACATGAACTACATTAAACGGACTTTAAATTATCATATGGGTTATGGATGGAGTATGAGCAGACGTCATTCTTCAAAACAAACACAGAATAACAAAATTTCTTAGCTTAATCCATTAGATCATGAGAAGATTATTATTGATAGCCATCACCATAATTGCTATAACTTCTTGTTCCAAGGATAATTATACAGGATCTGGAAATACGATATCAGAATTCAGAACTGTAGATGCATTTACCAAAATTAGCAGTAATGGTACTTTCATTCTAAATATTACTCAAGGGTCAACACAATCACTGGAGATTATAGCGGATGATAATATTATTGACAAAGTAAATACAGAGGTTTCCAACGATAAACTGGAAATATACCTGGAAGATGGAAATTACAAAAACACCTATTTGGAAGCCAATATAACCGTACCGGAATTAAAAGGAATAAAAAACGAAGGTACAGGAGATGTCACTGTTTTTGAGTTGCAGAATACAGGAACCATGGAGATTGAGAATATTGGGACTGGAAATATTGCTATTGCAGGCCATACAGATAACTTTAATATTCAAAATATAGGCTCCGGAACCATTAACGGTGCAGAGTTTATGGCAGCGAATGTGGCATTGCGAATTGAAGGTTCAGGAGATTGTGAAGTCTATTGCACTGAAAGTTTAAATGTCAGCATTGAAGGTAGTGGTAATGTATATTACAAAGGCAGTCCCGCAATAAATATTGATATTTCCGGCTCAGGACAGGTTATTCCAATGAATTAAAATTGTTCGAATTTGGCGGTGAGATCATGCAATGGATTACTTCGCCGGACAACAAAATGTCTAAAGTTATATCTCCTATCCGTATTTTAACAAGGTGGAGATTAATACCAATTTACGTCTTAGACTCAGGCAAAGTTGAGTGCAAAAATAATTGAGTAAAATTTAATTATTTTTCTTAAATTGTATGAAAACAACGCCGATGCCCATATACATGGACCGACATGATATCCCTGCAGAAATTACTGCAGAACATGTTGCTTTAATGCACCAGGAAGACTTGAAAGTGCAGCATTTATATGGGTGTAAGGGAATGACCTATTGGTGTGATACTGAAAGACATACTGCTTTCTGCCTGATAGAAGCACCTAACAGAGAGGCCATACAAAGTATGCATAACCACGCTCATGGCGATTTTCCTCATGATATTATTGAAGTAGATCCTAATTTAGTGGAGTCCTTCCTTGGGCGTATTGAAGATCCTCAAAAGGATGAAAACCAGGAATTAAATATTATTGACGATCCTGCCTTTAGAGTGATAATGGTCCTGGAAACCTCAGATTATCTTCACAGGCTGGACACACATCAATTGAGTATGTTTACGCAGAAATTCCATCGTAGCGTTGCGAAATCTGTTAAACATTTTGAAGGAAGTATCGTACGGGAAAATGACAAATCCTACCTAATCTCTTTTAAATCGGTAACCAATGCGGTGTTATGTGCCTTAAAAATTCAGGAGAGTTTTAAATACAGTTATCCTAAATTGGAGAGGGATAATCAGCGGCTAAAAATAGGCCTTTGTACAGGTTCACCGGTAACCGAAAAGGATGGTCTTTTTTCAGAGTCAATAAAATTGGCAACACAGATGTGCGAGCTTATCCAGGGCCAGATTATTATTTCCCCTTCTGTAAAAACATTGTATAAAAATGAGAATCGCAATGCTGTAATAGACCACCAATTAATAAGAACCTTGAGGCCTAAAGAAGTATTATTTGTTAATAAACTGGTTCAGTTTTGCGAGCGTAATTGGAATAAATCAAATTTTAATATTATTACACTTTGCAAGGAACTAGGGCATAGTAAATCTCAGTTATATAGAAAAATTAAGAAGCTTACTGGTAAATCACCAATTACTTTAATCAGGGAATACAGATTACATAAAGCGCTGGAGTTAATCCACAACCAACAGGGTAATATTTCTGAAATTGCTTTCGAAAGTGGTTTTAACAGTCTCGCCTATTTTTCAAAATCCTTTTTTGAAATGTTTGGGATCCTGCCTTCAAAATATGCACAGATGTATCAGATTTAAAATTCGTTTTTATATCATGATGAATTAAAAGTGCAATTTTTTGGATTAAAAGTGGTAATCTGCCTGTTTTTGCGTGATTAACTTTATGAAATAACCAATAATAGTTGAGATGACAACACTTTATGAACGATTAGGTGGATCTGAAGGTATTTCATCTATAGTAGATGATGCTATTGAAGAGCATATGAATAATCCGGCAGTGAATGCCCGGTTTTTACCATTAAAGGAACAGCCAGAGCGCCTGAAAGTAATTAAGCAGCATACTATTGAATTTTTCAGTTCCGGCAGTGGCGGACCTCCGGTCTATAATGGTCAGGATATGGAAACTGCTCATAAAGGAATGAACATTAGTCTCGGCGAATATATGCATGTAATTGATGATGTTTTGGTAGCTTTAGATAAAAATGACATTAATGATGAGGCCAAGAAAGATGTACTCTATATTCTCTGGTCATTGAAGGGAATGATACTTTCTAAATAAAGAATCAATTAATAAACAAAAACAATAAAACCAATGGTAGAAAAAAAGCAAACAATAAAAGATTTAGATGATTCTGTAATTGAAAACTTTCAATCGCAACTTAGAGGAAATATCGTGCAGGCTTCAGACGCAGAATACAATGAAACCCGAAAAGTATACAATGGGATGATTGACAAGCATCCCGGAATGATTGTATGCTGTGTAGATGTTGCAGACGTAATAGCCTCTGTTAATTTTGGCAGGGAAAATAATTTATTAGTGGCTATAAGAGGTGGTGGTCACAATGGAGGGGGCCTTGGGCTGTGTAATGACGGGTTAGTAATAGATTTGTCCGGATTAAAAAGTGTACGGGTAAATCTGGCAGATCAAACCGTGCGTGTTGGAGGTGGAAATGTATGGGGTGAGGTAGATCATGCAACACATCCTTTTGGCTTGGCTGTTCCTGCAGGAATTATTTCAACAACCGGAGTTGGTGGATTAACACTAGGTGGTGGGGTAGGTCATCTTACCAAAAAGTATGGTCTGACGATTGATAATCTTTTGGAGGCCGATATGGTATTGGCTGATGGCTCCTTTGTTACCGTTAACAAGGATCAGAATAAAGATCTTTTCTGGGCAATAAGAGGGGGTGGAGGTAATTTTGGGGTTGTCACCTCCTTCAAATTCCAGGCACACCCGGTAAAAACGGTTATTGGTGGACCAACCTTATGGCCTATTGAGAAAACGGAAGAAATTATGTCTTGGTATCATGACTTTATCTTAAATACCCCGGATGATTTGAATGGTTTTATTGCGACTATGATTATTCCCGGCCCCCCATTTCCAGATGTTTTACACAATAAAATGTTTTGTGGAATTGTCTGGTGTTATACGGGCGATGCCGGAGATTTTGACAAATTATTTCAGGAAGTCAGGGACAAGGAACCCGTATTTGAACATGTAGGAGAAATGCCTTACCCGGCTATTCAAACTTTATTTGATGGTTTGATGCCTCCCGGATTACAATGGTACTGGAGGGCAGATTTCTTTAATGAAATAGGAGCAGAGGCAAGGGCGGCACATTTGAAATTTGGATCTAGTATCCCCACCCCGTTATCTCAAATGCACCTATATCCACTTAGCGGGGCAGCCGGCAGGGTTGGTAAAGAAGATACGCCATGGGCTTACAGAGATGCAAAATATGCCGGGGTTATAGTAGGGGTAGATCCGGATCCGGCAAACGCTGAAAAAATAACACAGTGGTGCAAAGACTATTGGGAAGCCTTACATCCGTATTCTTCGGGAGGGGCGTATTCCAACTTCATGATGGATGAGGGTCAGGAGAGGGTTCAGGCCAGCTATAGGCATAACTATGATCGTTTGACCGAAATAAAAAAAACTTATGATCCTGATAATTTCTTCAGGGTAAATCAGAATATAAAACCCAAAGCTTAAAATTTCTTATAATAATACCTTACTTACGGAATTAAGTTAAAAAGGTAACAACAGAGGAAACTGAGGGGAAGATGAAATGTTAGTCATTTCACTTCCCTTTATTTATTGTACAATCCAATGTCCTGATTGGCAATAAACAGGAAATTATATCGTTTTAATTTCGCGAATCAAATCAACCCAAATCTAAAGCCTATGAATCTCCTTATCACCTGCCTGAGCAGTCTTTTGTTTCTGTTATCTGTGAACCTTCAGGCACAGGGACTCTACCAAAAAGGATCTGTTACATTTAAAAATGGAAAATCTGTCGAGGCCTACGTTCAAATAGATTATAGGTATCCGCAACGCTTCCAGAACTCAATAACTTATATAACACCTTCTACGTATGCCAAATATTTGAAAAAAGGTAAAATAAAGGGCAAAAAGAAGATAAAGTTAAAACCCAATGAGATAGAGG
>CP070778.1:704513-710082 GCA_020346245.1 Flavobacteriaceae bacterium
CTAAAAGTTTATAATTCTTATTTTGTAATACATGTATTTAAAGACCTTATTGCCCAAATTCATTTTTGTAATCTCTGCCTGTGTGATGGGGTTAAATGCCCAAAGCAATCATTCTTACTGGCAACAGCATGTTGATTACGAAATGGAGGTGTTTTTTGATGTAGAAAAGTATCAGTATACGGGTACGCAGCGCCTGGTATACACAAACAATTCGCCCGATGAATTAAGCCGTGTATATTTTCATATGTACTTCAATGCCTTTCAGCCGGGCAGCGAAATGGATATCCGATTACAAAATATTAAGGATCCGGACGGGAGGATGTCGGTAAACGGTCAAAGCAGGATTGCCAGCCTTGCGCCTGACGAGATTGGCTACCTTAGGGCTTCTTCCCTGAAACAAGACGGCGAGGATGTTTCTTTCAGCCTTGAAGGTACAGTTCTGGAAGTGCAGCTGGCCAGTCCAATTCCTTCCGGGGGAAAAAGCACCTTTGCCATGGAATTTAACGGGCAGGTACCCTTGCAAATAAGGCGTTCTGGCAGAAATAACTCTGAAGGTATTGCATTGTCGATGAGCCAGTGGTATCCCAAAATGGCTGAATATGATTTTGAGGGTTGGCATGCAGACCCTTACATAGGCAGGGAGTTTCACGGGGTTTGGGGCAATTTTGATGTCAAGCTTACTCTGGATAAGAATTATACTGTTGGTGGTAGTGGATACCTGCAAAACCCACAGGAAATTGGACATGGTTACGAAGCTCCGGGTACTAAAGTAAAAAAAGTCAGGGGAAAAACACTTACCTGGCACTTTAAGGCTCCCAGGGTACACGATTTTATGTGGGCGGCCGACCCGGAATATATTCATGATTCACTGAAAATGGATAACGGTCCGACCCTGCATTTCTTTTATAAGAATAACCCGGAGCTTCTGGAAAACTGGAAAAATTTGCAACCCAAGACCGCAGAAGCGATGACCTTTTTCAGTGAAAATATTGGTCCCTATCCCTATGAGCAGTATTCCGTGGTACAGGGCGGAGATGGCGGAATGGAATATGCCATGAGTACGCTCATTACCGGGGAGCGAAAATTTGAAAGCCTGGTAGGTGTTACGGTCCACGAATTGGCCCATACCTGGTTTCAGCATGTACTGGCAACCAATGAATTAAAGCATGCCTGGATGGATGAAGGCTTTACGCAATTCATTTCGAGTTTATGTATGAACGAAATAATGAATCAGCAGAAAGACAATCCGTTTGAAAGTACGTATAACAGCTATTTTTCTTTAGCGCAATCCAATAAGGAACAGCCACAGACTACCCATGCAGACCGGTATAAACTTAATGCGGCTTACGGCATTTCTGCTTATAATAAGGGTTCCATATTTTTATCGCAATTGGGCTATATCATTGGGCAGGATAAGTTGATGGAAACACTTCGGTCGTATTACGCTGATTTTAAGTTTAAGCATCCAATCCCCAATGATATTAAAAGAACAGCAGAAAAGATTTCCGGAATAGAATTAGACTGGTATCTTACTGATTGGACAGGAACCACAAATACCATTGACTACGGAATAAATAAAGTACAGGCAGAAGGCAATAAAACCAAAATAGTCCTCGAAAGAATAGGGCTGATGCCCATGCCAATTGATATATTGCTGGTTTATGAAGATGGAACAAGGGAAACTTTCTATACCCCATTGCGTATTATGCGTGGCCAAAAAGATAATCCATATCCTAATATCGAGAGGACAGTTTTACAAGATTGGCCCTGGGCTTATCCTTCCTTCGAATTTGTTATTGACAAGCCCGTTAGCTCAGTCAAAGCCGTGGTAATTGACCCTTCTCAACTAATGGCCGATATAAACCTTGAAAACAATATATGGCAGGCTTCTGAGTAGTATTATCAGAAGCTTCAGCCTGTATGAAAAGATCTCTTTTTAGAGGTTTTATTTTTTATACCAAAAAGTGTCTTTGTACATCTCATTTTTTGCAGCCCGCTCCCGGTTATACAAAATCAGATGTGTTTCATCAACTATCCTGTTCCTGTAGCCCAACAGGTGGAAAAAGGGTTTGCTAAAAAACCTGGCGACCTTTAAATTTACCATGAGTTTTTCTTTTGAGGAATTAGCCCAGGATATCCCCGGAAGCGATGCCAGAAAAGAATCAAATTTAATTCTTCGTAAAAATGCCGAAAAAGATAAGATCCATTTAGGTATCGGACGTATAAGGAAAAAACCCTCTTCACCCTGAACCTGATAAAGGGGCATAAACACTATCGTGTCTTTATATGCCGTTATCTCTTCTCCATTATGATTCGCCAGGGTTATGCCTTTTGGTAATTTATCAAAGCTGCTGAAGCCCGGAAACATCTTAAAATTATCAGCTTCAGTAATTCGATGCCTGTGAATTATCTCATAAAAAATGATGTTGTCCTTAGCGGCTGTGCCAAGCACATTGCGATGCCTCTTATAGTCAGGTGCTTCTTCTTTGTCAATAATGCCAGCATAAATCAAGGCCAGCCAAATAAAGGAAACCGAGTTGGTGACGGCCTCCGCTGTAAAGTGCTGCCCGGATTCAAACCCTACGGCAACGTATCCTTTTTCATTGATATAGCTCAACATCGGCCCTTCAAGATATTCTTCAATCCCAAGGATTACCGGAACTGGAAATAATTGTGCAAACTCCCTGTTTATTAAGGCGTCATTTATGGTAATAAATGGTAATGTTGGACTGGAGGTGGTATGAAAATCAATAAAGTAGTAAGGAGCCGGTTCCGTCTTAAATATGTCAGAGATCAGTCGGTATATTATAGTCAATTCATTCTCTTCAACCGAGCGTTCCTTATGGTCTCTTTGTTCAATTTCATCTATGCCGGAATGTGTCCATATTCTATTCAGATCATCGTCTAAAAAACGTTTCTTTTCGAGTAGTGCCGGGATATTTCCTTTAATTCCAATAATGGATCCCTTTATTTGCAGCTCACTGCCTTTCAATTGTCTAAACACCTGCTCCAACGCTTCAACCCCTGAAGGTTCGTT
The DNA here is from genome assembly GCA_020346245.1 of Flavobacteriaceae bacterium. Classification (GTDB taxonomy): domain Bacteria; phylum Bacteroidota; class Bacteroidia; order Flavobacteriales; family Flavobacteriaceae; genus Eudoraea. The sequence continues at coordinate 707,551 of CP070778.1, forward strand.
GCCGTGTATCCCTCCAAAAAAAACTACGGTTGGGCCTGTTTCCTTACCAGAAATATGGCCTATTATTCTTTCGGTTTTTAGTTTTTCTATAGACCTCGTTTGGAATTTATTCATGAATCAAAAATCATTGGTCGTAATTATTCCAATCAGCTTTTTTCCCTCTACCACCGGCAGGCAATTAATGTTATTGGAGCTCATAAGTTCTTTGGCTTCTTTTAATGGTGTTTCAGAGGTAGCAGTAATCAAATCCCGTGTCATTAGTGAGCCAATACTACTTTTTAGTTTAGCAGGATTCTCCATATAATTTTTTACATCTGTCCAGGTCAGCAAGCCGCTCAGGTCTAGATTGTGATCTAAAATAGGAGCATGGTGAATGTTTTTCCAAAGCATCATTTTTAAAACCAATTCGGCACTGTCGTTTTCCTGTGCGGTCAGTGTTTTCCTGTTCATTCTGTCTTTTACCTTAAGCTCATCTTCAGGGATCAAATATTCATCTCCTCTAGGCAATTGCCAGACATCTACGGTATAGTGTTTTTCCTGTCGTTCATGCATGGTTGCTACCAATATCTTAAGAGCATCTGGTATTTTATAGGTTTCTTTTAGTTTTCGGAATGATTTAACCATCCACCTGGAACCATTATTCGAACGAATCCTGTTTTCTATAATGGATAAATAATGTTCAGCATCCCTTGGTGCTACGCCCATGCTATATAGACCTCTGTAGGCCATTGGCAGAAAATGGTCGAGTAATATTTTGTGGCTGCTAAGCAGTTTGCCATCCCAATGAAACTGTGCTGCCATACCATACCTGGCTGCGTTAAAGAAGTTTCCTTTTGCATCTTTAAAATTCATTTTTTCATGAATGTCTTCAAATGCTTTTGGTCGCCCCAACATCACCCCTACCCATAACATCATATTTGCAATTTCATCGTCGGTAGTAGGCCCTGAGGGCATATATCTATTCTCAATTCTTACATGTGGCACATTGTCTGTTACCCCATAACAAAGCCTGTTCCATTTATAAATAGTACCATTGTGCAGTGAAAGTGCCTTCAGTTTTGGGGTTTTACCGGTCTTAAGCAATGACATGCTATCGGTTTCAAAGTCGGTGGTTATCAAGCTTCTAAACCTGATTACAGCGTCTTTGTAAAAATCGGCAATAGATCCTGAGACCCAATCATTTCCAAAACCAACTCTGGATTCCTTTTCATTGAGAATGAAGGTACTGGCTCTTGTGTCGACACTTTGGGTAAATAAAGCAATTCGTGTCTCTTCCCATAATTCCTGACCCAACAAAAAGGGAGAATTTGCGGATATAGAAAGTATTGGTCCGGCAATTGCCTGTGCCCAATTGTAAGTATCTGCAAAATCATCCGCATCAATCTGAAGATGTGACTGGAAACTGGTATTACAGCCCTCATACAGTATGGTATTGTGGTGAAGGTTTACCTCGTCTACCCCTTTTATGTGCAGCTCTATATCTTCTTTCCTGATATCTTTTATAGCTTCGTTTAAAACCTGATATCGTTTTAAAGGGGTCATATAAGAAGCTTCTAAAAATTTGCTGTCCACTGTAGGCAATATTCCTGTTAGGATAACCTTGGTTTTGTGTTTTGCCGCGGTTGACTTGGCCTTTTCTAGCAATTCATTTAACTGATTATGTAACTCAGAGAAACACAAATCATTCAAAATAAGAGGGTCCAGGTTAATCTCCAGGTTATAAAGCGTTAGCTCAGAAGTAAAATGGGGGTCATCGATGTCTTTTAGGATTTTATCTGCTTTATTAGTGGGTTCCCAGTTTTCATCGACAAGGCAAAATTCCTGCTCTGCCCCAATGCGCACAGGCCTTTTTTTAAACATTCCGTTTTCAAGCATAAATTCAAGTGCTTCAATATCGGTGAGCAATTGATCTATATATCCAACTTTATCCTCGTTCTTTGTAAGCTTCTTTACATTAAGTTCCCCCATAATCAGTAGCATTTAGGTATATAACCTCGAAATATAATCCAATGTAAGATAAAATCCTAGTTCAGGGATAAATATGATTTTTGTCATGCCGCAAGGCATGGTTTTTATTGTTTAATTTAGCAGCATTATGTCCTCAAAATTTCCAAAAAAAGAAAAGTTAAAAAGCGAAACCCATATTCGCAGGCTTTTTAAAGAAGGTAAATCTATTTCAAGCTATCCATTGAAGCTCATCTATTTGCCTGTAAATGGTACGTCTGACGTTAAAATAAAGTGCGGTGTTACCGTGTCCAAGAGAAATTTTAAAAGTGCTGTTAACCGAAATCGCATAAAGCGGCTTTTGCGGGAAAGCTACAGGTTAAACAAAGACAAAAAATTTAACAACATCGAGGGAAGCTTTGCGTTTCTATTTTTATACCTTGGAAAAGAAATGCCCAGATACGAGGATGTAGAAAGGCATATGAAGGTAATTCTTAAACAATTTTTAATTAAAATATCGAATGAAGACTCTGTTAAGTAAAAAAGTACTACTCCCTGCGTTGGCTGTCGTAATGCTGGTAGTTGGAA
>CP070778.1:710182-715653 GCA_020346245.1 Flavobacteriaceae bacterium
TCCGGTTTCTGACCAGGTTTTGCCTCCGTCTATAGACTTATACATCCCTTTACCTTCTATCAGGTTACTTCGTAATCCATCAGACCCGGTTCCCACATAGACAATGTTTGGATTGTTTTGGGCAACGGCAATTGCCCCAATTGATGGGGTCTTAAAAAAGCCATCAGAAACATTAGACCAGGAGGTGCCGTAATCTTCTGTTTTCCAGAGTCCACCACCGGTTGCACCCATGTAGAATGTGGAAGGTTGCGATGTAATCCCCGCTACAGCAGTAACGCGCCCGCCGCGATATGGTCCTACATTCCGATATTCCAGCGAAGAAAAGTCCTGGGAATGAAGGAAGGAAAAATTAGCACTCAGCAATGAAAAAATAAGGAAAATATAGAAAGTACGGAGTATAATCATTTAAGATAATAGTGTTTAAAAGAAGAAATTACGAATTAGAAGCACGAAAGATAAATGCCTTTAAGCATTTTTCCTATTTCTTTGGATTGATAATAAAAAGAATAATTATTCTACTTTTTTACCCTTAAGTATTTATCATATGCTTGCCTATTGAATAATGTTTATGTCAATCTTGTCCAAACTATTTGTTTTTATGAAGGAAGTCTTTTTTTTATGAATTTTATTTGTCCGTTGTGGTTGGATTCGTGTTCGCATACATGGAACCATTTGCAATAATTGTTTGTGGGTTGTTCCTCAAAAAAAGCTTCTGTTTTGTTAAGCCAATCATCTCCTCTTTTTGCAAATTCTTTTTTGGTAATTTCTCTTACCTTCTCCAATTTGGAAAGGTAATAACCTACCTCATGACCTTTAATCAGTTCCCTGCCTTTTTTACCCAAATTCATAGGTAAATCCCATTCCTTTTTTATTTCATCATTCCAGGTGCCCCATTCAAGTTCATCGAAGGTGTTTAACTGATAATATCTTTCTGTTGCGGCAAGGTGCAGCAACATGGCACCAATAGAATTCGATTGTTCATCTATTTGAAAATCTAATTCTTCTACCGTCAAATCTTTTACATTGCGAACCACCCATTCCCGCATCATAGTCATTGTTGATAATAGTGTGCCTATTTCAGGTGTATACCCCTCTTTGGGACCAATGATATATAACCCATCTGCGCCAGACTTAGATCTTGTGTTTGCCATGCTTTCCAGCGGTGCAGTGAGCACTCCCGCACCTAATAAAGCTGATCCTTTAATAAACTTTCTTCTATTGGTTTTAACTGAATTATTTGGTTTCATAATGGTATATTTTGTTTATCTGATTTGAATTAATGGTTATTTGGAATTGGGATGCTTTTTATTTTCTTCTTATTTACTTCTGCAACATAGTGATTCCTGCCTTACATGCTTATGTCATTTCATAGGACAAGCGGTTGGATTTAATGTAACAGATTGTCGACTCAAAAGATAGTAATTTCTTTATGATCCAGACTTTATAAATGATATAAATCCTGAAGTTTAAACAATTTTCGCATTTAGTTTTTCCCGGTATTTTTTTAATGCCAGGAGTGAGAAATAGCGTTTATAATTTCTGTAAGAAATCATGGTTGTTTTATAAAACAATCCACTCATTGGCTGCACCGGCCAATCTCCATCTTCAAGCTGCTGGTCAATGAGCCAGTTTATGGCTTTTAGTAAGCGGGGATCCTCAGCGTAACCTCCATTTAAAAGGGCCAGGATGGCCCATGCGGTGTGATCTACCACACTGTTTTCAGCCTGAATATATTTTCTTGCCAGGGCAGATTCCTGTGCTTCTCCCCAACCCCCATCATCTTTTTGTTTGGACCAAAGGTAAGAGCACGCCCTTTGTATTACCTCGTGGTCTTTATTCATGCCATACAGGGTTAGTCCTTCCACAACAAAACAAGTTCCGTAAGTGAAACACAATCCCCACAGGGCTTCCCAACTTCCATCTTCATATTGTGCTTTTAAGAGGTACTTAACTGCCCGGTCCATGGCATTTTCCATTTCAGAAGTGAACAAATGTGGTCGGCTCTTTTTTATTTGAACAAAACACTGAATTATGCTTGCAGTACATTCCACATAAGAGTGGTCAACCATAATATCTACAAATACATTTGCGGCATTGAACCATTCCAGCTTTGGGCTCCCAATAGCTTTGTCCACGCTGGTCCACCCGCCATCCTTACCCTGAAGCAGCATTATAAAAGAAATGGCTTTGTTAATTCTTTCGTCAGATAATGGTTCATCACCCAATCCTTCCGTTGCAAGAAGTGCTTTGATGGCTTCAGCTGTGCAGTCTGAAACCACCCATCCATTATCCTGAAAACTAAACGTCCAACCACCAGCCCTGGGTAGCCGATGGTATTTAAATGGATTTTTAAGTTCCTTAGTTACCTGATTTTCCAAAAGGAATTTTCTCGTTTTAATGGCCAAAGGTTTTAAAGCGGGTTCTGTGGCGTCCTTGCCGATAGCCTGTAAATAAAACCCACAATCCCAGGTATAGGTATTGGTAAACCCCTGCATCAATATTTGGTCATCATTTTCCCATAAGTATAAGGGCAGTTTTTCCCAGGACTTCCTTAGTTTTTCCTTCTCACCCCTAAAATGATATACAAGGGTATTATAGACTGCATTGACAGGGGCTTGTCTAATAAAATTAGAATTTTCATCCTCATATTCTATGTGTTCGTAAACTAATGCTAAAGCTTTCTTTTTGATAATCCGTGGGATTAAAGGATCAATTCTTTTGAGCCACCACATTGAAATTTTAAATATGGTTGTTTCAGGAAAGATATTATCTGTATCGGCAAAAGTACCTCTGTGCTTTGCAAAATTAATTTGGTCATAAGGCTGCTGGTACAATTCGCTCCGCAATTCTAAAATAAGTTCATCTGTCTCGATAGATAACCGTTCCCGATAGAAGTAACACATTGGTAAATAAATAATCCTTACGTAACCGGAAATTTTGCGGGGATGAAACGGAAACCAGCTGGGAAGCATGTAAAGTTCCGGTGGTACCGGGGCAACCCCATTATAAGAATATAAATTCAGAAATGACAATATAAATTTGCACCAACTTGCCGAGTATAAGGGTCCTCCCTGTGTATGTATCCAATTCAAAGCTTTTTTTAGTTCTGGTTCTGAGGCAGAATGGTCTAAAAAGCGCAAAGCCACATAATTAATTACACTTGTAAAAACAGTACCCGATTTAGATTCCTGATGAATACCAAAACTACCATCTCCCAATTGATGCCTCAGGATATAGTGGCTCATCTTGGTTTTGGTTTCCTCAGATTTTTGCCTTCCGCATATTCTCAGGGCAAAAATGTACAACGGTAAAAGAAAAAAAGGACCATCATAGGGTACAGGCCAGGTCCCTTCTTCGGTTTGGTTTGCTGCCATCCAACCGTAAATTTTTTGGATAGCCAGTTCAATATTTTGCTTGGGATTGAACATTATTGGATAACTAGTTTTATTTTAGGGCAAATAAATAAATGTACTCCGTACGAGGAGGCTTAATTAAAGGCTAAAAGGCTCAAATTAATTTGTAAATATAATTTAATTTAGGCTTGAATAAATTAATTTCCAGATTGCTCTCTTACTTTGATGAGAATGAAAAAAAATGAAATTTTAAGTTTTGTATTGAATGCAATACATTTGTAATGAAAGTGCATATATCCTCCTGTCAGCTTTCTTTAATTAGCTTTATGATCAAAGTATAAGGTTTAACCAGCTTTTAAGATATTTAGTAAATACAAATGTCAAATAACGGGGTAAATAATAAAATTGATGTCCTGATCGTAGGTGCTGGTGTCGCTGGCGCTACTCTGGCGGCCAATCTGGCCAAGATGGGAAAAAGTATTGTCGTTATTGAAAGGGATCTTAGTGAAAGAGATGTCATTATAGGTGAGTTGTTGCAACCCGGAGGCGTTCAAAAGCTTGGGGAAATGGGTTTCACTTCTTTTATAGATCATATTGATGCGCAGCCTGTTTATGGTTATGATATCATATTTGAAGATCGGGATTATCTTATTCCATATCCAAATAAAAGTGGTGAACCTAGCGGTTTTGGGTTCAGAAACGGAGCTTTTCTACAAAATATCAGGAAACATATATTAACTCAGCATAATATTAGGGTCATAGAAGGAACTGTTACCCATTTGATTGAAGATGAGGATACTATAGTTGGGGTAAATTATAAACGAAAGTTGACCGCCGGGGAAGAATCTTTATATGCAAATCTTACAGTTGTTACGGACGGCCCTCTGTCTAAATTCAGAGAAAAATTGTCCAAACCAGTTAATAAACTAAACGGATATTTCCTGGGTTTGTTATTGCAAAATTGCGAAATGCCTTTTGCCAATCACGGTCATCTTATAATAGGAGATCATCCTCCCATGGTCATATATCCTGTAACTTCTACGTCCTGGAGGGTATTAATAGATTTTAAAGGAGAGAAACCACCAAGGCTGGGCAGGGATTTTAAAAAATTTCTGTTGGAAAAATTTGAACAAGCAATTCCTGGATCTGCACGGTCTGCTTTTGTAGCTGCCGTTGAAGAAGGGAAATTTAAGACTTTCCCCAATCACAGATTACCGGCAAGCCCTATAAAAAAAGAGCGAGCTGTTCTTTTGGGTGATGCATTGAATATGAGACATCCTTTAACAGGTGGGGGAATGACTGCTGCCTTTAATGATGTACTCAGATTAAGTGATAATCTTGAACACGTAAGCGATTTCAGTAACTTTAGAAAGCTTGGAAAAGCCATTCAAAAATTTTATGATACGCGTCACCTGGGAACTCAGACTACGAATATTTTGGCTGACGGCCTTTATGGAGTAGTGTACAATCCTGATTTAAGAAAAGCCTTTTTTGAATATGTTAGCAGAGGAGATAGGTATGCCGAAGAAACCTGCTCCATTTTAGCCGGACTTAACAAAGACAAGAAGTTGTTATTGAATCACTTTATTGCAATGGCACGATATGGTGCTCAATTAAAGATAAATGCAGAAAAACCGGGAGTTGTCGTTACCGAATCTATTACCATGGTAAAAGATGCTATAGGCATTATAACTCCTTTACTTCTCTCCGAAAAACCGGATCCGGGAAATAAATTAATGCTGGAAGCATTAAACCGGATAGTATGAAAAAGACTATTCCAAATGTAATAAAATCATTATTCCTTTACCTGGGTTCTCTTATTATTATCAATATTAGCTACTCAGATGCGTACTAAAAAATTCTTCAATGATGATGTTTCAATCTTAAATAATAGCCTATGAAATCAGTATATAATTTTATAATTATAGTCATCCGGACTTTTATAAAATGGCCAAAATATAGTCCGCTAAGCAAATATCCCTTAGGACATTTTTATTCCCCGATTGTATCCAAGGCCGAACTCATTGAATTTGAAAACCAAATTTGGGAAGAAGCAGACCGGGATTTTATCAGCGGGATAAACCTGAACGTGGACAAGCAACTTTTATTATTAAAAGA
>CP070778.1:715753-720925 GCA_020346245.1 Flavobacteriaceae bacterium
ACTTTTTTTGATTTATATACTTTTCTCAACGCATTCATGAAGGCATCAAATTGTCCATCTCCCTGGGCATTCTCTTCATATGATTCACCTTCTATTTCAACAGCTACGGTTGTAGAAGGTTTAAGGCCTTTAGAATGAGTAAGTACATATGATTTAACAAAAACTTTTTGTTGATAAGGTTCACTATCCAAAACATCCGAAATGATATAGGGAAGGTCATCCTTTGTTACTTTCTCTTTTTTATCCCCCAGCTCAATAATACGCTGAGTTACTCTTTTTACTTCCTCATCATTTAGGGTGAGTCCCAATTCCTGAAGATTCTTTTGAATATTAGCTTTACCCGAAGTTTTACCAAGGGCATATTTCCGCTTTCTACCGAAACGTTCTGGCAATAAATCATTAAAGTATAAATTCTTTTTATTATCTCCATCTGCATGTATGCCAGCAGTTTGTGTAAAAACATTGTCTCCCACGATGGGTTTATTCGCCGGTATACCAAACCCCGTAAATGTTGATACAATTTTACTGACTTTGAAAAGGGAAGACTCGTCTACATTAATCTCAATCTCTGGCATAAAGTCATTTATTACTGCAACAACACTAGCCAGTGGAGCATTACCGGCTCGTTCTCCCATCCCATTTATTGTAAGATGCAGTCCATGGCATCCGCCCTTCAAGGCTTCCATAACATTGGCAACGCTCAGGTCATAATCGTTATGGCCGTGAAAATCAAAATGTATATTAGGGTATCGTGCGACAATTTGTGAGATAAAATCAAAGGTTTCTCCATGAGTCAAAATACCCAGAGTATCCGGTAGCAATATTCTTTTAATTGGTTGGGTGGAAAGAAAGTCTAGATATTGAAATACGTATTCCTGTGAATTACGCATCCCATTACTCCAATCTTCGAGATAAACGTTTGTTATGATCCCTTGTTTTTCTGCAAGTTCCAGCACACGGGCAATATCTGAAAAATGTTCCTCCGGTGTTTTTTTGAGCTGATATGTTAAATGGTTCAAAGAACCCTTGGTCAAAAGGTTTTGAACTTTGGCACCTGTCTTTTCCATCCATTTTAGGGAAAGACCATCATCTACAAATGTAAGCACTTCAATACGATCCAAATACCCTACACTTTTTGCCCATTCAGTTATTTGTTCAACAGACTTAAATTCACCTTCAGAAACTCTGGCTGAAGCAATTTCAATGCGATCTACTTTTAATTCATCCAATAGCAGTTTTGCCAGGGTAAGCTTTTCCGCAGCAGTAAAGGATACACCAGAGGTTTGTTCGCCATCCCTTAATGTGGTATCCATTATTTCAATCTTCCTCTTATTCATGCCTAGGGTTAATGACTTGTGAAGTAATATATTACTTAATTTTTAGAGCGGCGTGCCCTTCGCAAAGGACTCGATTTCATTTTTAATATTTAGTAAATAGTCAATATCATCGAATCCGTTGAGCAGATTTTCCTTTTTGTAATCATTTATTTCGAAACTTTCCTTTTCGCCTGTCGACTTAATAGTAAAGGTTTGTTCCGGAAGATTGACTTCAAATTCAGTATTAGGATCTACTTCAATAGCTTCGAAAATCTTTATAAGAAATTCTGGACTTACCTGAACAGGCAGGACACCAATATTCATGCAATTTCCTCTGAAAATATCAGCAAAAAAACTACTCACAACACATCGAAAGCCATAATCATAAATAGCCCACGCGGCGTGTTCTCGAGAAGAGCCGGATCCAAAATTTTTCCCTCCTACCAATATTTTACCCTTATAGATGGGGTTGTTTAGTACAAACTGTTCCTTTGGAGTATTGTCAGGATGATATCTCCAATCGCGAAACAGGTTATCACCAAAACCCTTTCTCTCGGTAGCCTTAAGAAACCTGGCGGGGATAATCTGATCCGTATCTACATTTTCAATAGGCAGAGGCACAGCTGTAGTGCTCAGAATTTTAAATTTATCGTATGCCATTATTATTTTTTTGTTGTACGTTAATTATTGATATAAAATTAGGCCGTTTCAAAAATCATCAACTCCCTTGGGTCCGTTACCCTACCTGTTACTGCTGCTGCGGCTGCAACCAAAGGACTGGCAAGAAGTGTTCTTGCACCGGGCCCTTGCCTTCCTTCAAAATTCCTGTTTGAGGTACTAACGGCATACTTGCCAGCAGGGATTTTATCATCATTCATAGCCAAACAAGCAGAGCAGCCAGGTTCTCTCAATTCAAAACCAGCTTCATTTAGAATATCCAGGAGTCCTTCTTTTTTAATTGCGTCTTCAACTTTGTGGGAACCTGGAACCAACCATGCTGTAACATTGTTGGCCTTTCTTCGTCCTTTAACCAAACTGGCAAAAGCCCTGAAATCCTCAATCCTGCCGTTAGTACAACTACCAAGGAAAACAAAATCTATTTCTTTGCCCAGCATATTATCACCTTCTTCAAAATTCATATACTGTAGTGATTTCTTATAGGTAGCGGCACCTCCTTTAATAGCATCAGATTTAGGGATACCACCCGATATCCCAATACCCATACCCGGATTCGTTCCATAAGTAATCATTGGTTCAATATCTTCACCATTAAATGTAACTTCATGATCAAAAACAGAATTGTCATCTGTATATAAAGTATTCCAATAATTCATGGCCTTATCCCAGTCCAGGCCTTTAGGAGTAAACTCTCTATCTTTAATATAATCAAATGTTTTCTTATCCGGAGCAATCATTCCACCACGTGCGCCCATTTCAATGCTAAGGTTGCATACGGTCATACGCCCTTCCATTGACATCTGCCTAAAAACATCACCAGCGTATTCCACAAAATATCCGGTAGCACCAGAAGTACTTAATTTAGATATAATATAGAGAGCTACGTCTTTAGGTGTAACCGCACTATTTAATGTTCCATTTATGGTAATACGCATACTTTTTGGCTTCGGCTGCATAATGCACTGGCTAGCTAAAACCATTTCTACTTCAGAGGTACCAATACCAAATGCTATAGCACCAAAAGCGCCGTGTGTTGACGTGTGTGAGTCACCACAAACAATAGTTGCACCGGGTAGGGTAATTCCATTTTCAGGTCCTATTACATGTACGATACCGTTTTTTTCATGACCCAGACCCCAGTAGGGAATTTGATGTTCCTTTGCATTTTGCTCCAGTGCCTTCAATTGGTTGGCAGATAATGGGTCTTTTACCGGTAAATGCTGGTTAATTGTAGGCGTGTTATGATCTGCCGTTGCAAAAGTGCGTTCCGGGTATAAAACTTTGATATTTCTATTTTTTAATCCCAAAAATGCCACCGGACTTGTCACCTCATGAACAAGATGACGATCAATAAACAGTACATCAGGTCCATTCAATACCTTTTTGACTACATGTGAGTCCCAAACTTTATCAAATAGTGTTTTTTTCATAAATATTTAAATAACTAAGGAATAGCTTTTTAGCACAGCCAACAAATGTATGAAATACCAGCAAAATCGAGTAAAACAATGTGTCTTTAAATTACGATGTTCAATGAGCTTAACTCTTAACTAAAATATTGGTAATCAATAATATATATAGTATATAACCACTTAATAGCTTTATGTTAATGACGGTGGCTGCAGGACTATTTTCACAGCTCGTTAAAAATTCAATGGTATTTTAGGGTATTTCCGGTTTAACAAGGACCGACTTTGGTTTAACATTAATGTAACTATTCAATGCAAATGCTATGCCTATCTTTAAAAAATCTAATAGCTTATTAAACAATTAAAAAACAAACTAATGAACAAAAATTACAAAAAAGCTTCACTACTTTTATTTGTTACCCTAATGTTTTTTAGCATTAATGGTAATGCACAATTGGATTTACCGAGGGGGAGTCAGAAAGCAAAAGTTTTACAGCGTATTGGGATAACCGATATCTCCGTTTCATATTCAAGACCTGCCGTAAATGACAGGGAGGTATGGGGAAAGTTAGTGCCTTATGGTATGAACAATCTGGGGTTTGGAACGGCCGAGGAATCTCCATGGCGCGCCGGAGCAAATGAAAACACCATAATTAAATTTACAGATGACGTTAAGATCGAAGGGCAACCATTGAGTGCCGGCAGATACGGACTTCACATGATAATTCATGAAGACAATAAAGCAACTGTAATTTTCTCTAAAAACTATGAGGCCTGGGGAAGCTATTTTTACGAACCGAATGAAGATGCATTAAGGGTCGATGTTGATACCAGGGAAATTCCACATGTTGAACAACTTACTTACCTTTTTACTGAGGTTAGTGCTAATTCTGCAATGGCTTCTTTAAACTGGGAAAAGAAACAGATACCATTTAAAATTGAAGTTGATGTTTCTGAGATTGTCCTTGCAGATATTCGACATAAACTGCAGAATTCTCCTGGTTTTAGCCGACAAACCTGGGAACAGGCAGCTAACTATTCACTAAATAATGGGGGTGATCTTGACGAGGCCTTGGGGTGGATAGATGCAACCATTTCAGGAATGTTTTTTAGCCAAAAAACGTTTAATAACCTTAGTATAAAAGCAAGAATATTAACAAAGCAGGGAAAAACATCAGAAGCAGATGCCATTATGGATGAAGCTTTAGGGCTGGCAACGGTATTTGAAGTTCATGCCTATGGAAGGCAATTAATTGCCCGGGGAGAAAAAGAAAAAGCCATGGAGGTTTTTAAAATGAATGCAAAAAATAATAAAGGACAATGGCCGGTTGATTATGGCTTAGCAAGAGCACATTCTGCTATGGGTAATTATAAAAACGCAATAAAGCATTTGAAAATTGCAGCAAAAAGAGCACCTGATCAGATAAATAAGGATGCTATTGCCACTAATTTAACAAAGCTTGAAAAAGGAGAAGATATTAACTAAATAACTTGCTTCCTGGATTTAAAATTAAGAGCCGGATATTTTCCGGCTCTTAACTTATATAATTCCAGATATTCTTATGCTTCATTAATTGAACATAAGTATATTTAATTTGTTTGTTTTCTTCTTTCTGTAATCCGGGATCTTCATTAAGAATCTTAATGGCATAATATCTGGCGCTTTTTAAGATATCATTGTCTTTAACAATATCTGCTATTTTTAGATTCAGGATACCGCTTTGCTGGGTTCCCATCAGATCTCCTGGCCCGCGGAGTTTCAAGTCCAC
>CP070778.1:721025-725779 GCA_020346245.1 Flavobacteriaceae bacterium
TCCCATGGAGACAACAAGTGGTTTTTTCTTTTTTGCAATATCCAGTTCGCGCCATATAATGTCTGAGGTAAGTGCACTACCGCCCGGCGAGTTTACCCTTAATACAATTGCTTTAACAGCCTTGTCATCCCTTGCCTTAATAATGGCCTTGTTAATTATGCCCTGCCCAATATAATTGGGTCCTCCTTCTCCATAAAATATCTCTCCCTGAGCATAAATGATTGCAATTTTATCTTTTCCAACAAGCAATTTCTTTTTTCGTGAAACCCTGGTATAATCTTCAAGTGAAATAACGTTGAGTTTATCATCCTCATTAATACCTATGGCCCGTTTTAATCGTTTATTATATTCGTCATAGTAAACAACATCATCAAGTAATCGTGAAGCTTTTGCATATTCAGGCTTTCTGCCTCCCAGGGTGTCAGCTATTACATTTATATCCTGCTCAGAAATTGATCTGTCCAGGGCAATTTCAGAAACAATGGTATTCCAAATTGTACCTAGAAGCTCACTGATTTGAGTTCTGTTATCCTCACTCATTTCATTGGAAAGAAATGGCTCTACAGCACCCTTGTATTTACCATGCCTTACTACCTCCATTTTTACGCCGGTCTTATCCTGCAAATCTTTATAATATAATATTTCTGCAGAGAGTCCTTTAAAATCCATGGCGCCAACCGGATTTAGAAAAATACTATCTGCGACGCTTGCCAAATAGTAGTCTTTTTGCATATAGAAATCCCCGAATGCGTAAATGAATTTTCCACTTTCCTTAAAATCCGCTAAAGCATTTCTTATAGCCTGCGTTGACGAAACTCCGGCAGAAATATAATTGTTATTAATACTGATCCCTTTAATATCTTCATCCTCTTTTGCAACCTTTATTGCATGGAGAATTTCATCGAGACCCTGAGCCCTCTCAAAAAGAACATCGAAAGGATCTCCCTCTTTATTGCCGGTATAGTCATTAATTGGGTATTTCATTTGTAATTCCAATACGGAATTTTTCTTAACTGTTACCTTTTCTTCAGTGTTTACAAGACTTATGAAAAACATAAACATGAAGAACATTATGCCGAAGGCTATCAAAGTACCCAGAATGGCGGCCAGAAGGTTTCTTAAAAAATTCATACAATACTATACTTACTAGTTGTCAAAGATAACCAAACTTAAGATGATGCAATCTAGTTATTTTTTAGATCATCATAATTCACGCTTCGCTAACGAAGCATCAGGCACTTAATAATTAGAGGCTCATTATTGTAATTTAGTCATCATCTGGCTTACCTTTGTTTATACACTATGAAGGAAGCAAAAACTACATATCTTTCGCTTGGGAGTAACCTTGGAAACAAACTTTTCAATTTGCAGCGTGCCGTCCTGCTTCTGCAAAAAGAACTTGGAACTATACTTAAAATTTCCGGTGTTTATAAGAGTCCGTCATGGGGGTTTGAAGGAGAAGACTTCCTGAATGCATGCTTATCTGCAGAAACCGAATATACCCCGACCGAAGTACTTCATATTATCTTAAAACTTGAGCAGGATATGGGTCGGCTAAGATCAAAAGTAGAAGGTTTTCAGTCCAGAATTATTGATATTGACCTGTTGTATTACAATTCCGAAATAATTCAAACAGATGATCTTAGGGTACCGCACCCCCAAATGCATTTAAGACGCTTTGTCCTAAAACCCCTGGCAGATATTGCGCCACAATTCTATCACCCTGTGTTAGGCAAGGATACCAGGAATTTGCTACAGGAATGCAAAGACAAGACCAGCTTACAACACACCCCGCATAAATTATACGCCAGCAGGGAGTTACTCTTCTCGCAACTTCATTTGGTAGCTATTGAAGGGAATATTGGTGCAGGCAAAACTACCCTGGCCAGGAAAATAGCCAGCGAGCACAACGCTAAACTTGTGTTGGAACGATTTGCGGATAACCCTTTTTTACCTAAATTCTACGATGATCAAAGCAGGTATGCTTTTCCATTGGAAATGTCATTTTTGGCCGACAGATACCAACAGTTTACTGATGACACCTCCCAATTAGATCTTTTTAAGAACTTTATGGTAAGTGATTATGATATTTACAAATCCCTGATTTTTGCCCAAATAACACTCCAAAAAGAGGAATTTAAGCTATATCGGAAAATGTTTAATTTCATGTATAGTGAAGTAAAAAAACCCGATATCTATATCTTCCTCTACCAGAGAACAGAACGCTTGTTAGAAAATATAAAAAAAAGGGGGCGTTCTTATGAACAAGGAATAGACAAGGAATACCTGGAGAAAATTAATCGTGGCTATTTTGATTTTTTAAAGGGTTTTCCTCATCGCAAAAGCCTGATCATTGATATTGCAGATCTGGATTTCATTGAAAATACCACGGATTATGAATTAATAATCGACAAAATTCTTGAACAGGCACTGACCAATTAAAGCTATTTTTTTCCTGGTTTTTAAAGAAAAGGCACTTAATTTTTTAACACTTATTTAGCATTTTTCTTGCATAGTTGAGAAGGAATTACTTTATTGCACCTCCAATTTTGAGAAACTAACTAACTCAAACTATATATCCAAAAACCCTGGCTTTTCTGTCAGGGTTTTTATTTTCAGGTAGTTAGAGGCCGAAATACATAATGAAATTTACTTATTTTTTGAGGCTTGCTGAAGTTTAGACCAAAGGTCCCAAATGACTACTCCGGCACTTACAGCTATATTTAAAGAATGCTTGGTTCCATACTGGGGTATTTCCAAAACACCCTGACAACAATCTACTACTTCCTGCGATACCCCTTTTACTTCATTACCAAAAACCAGGGCGTATTTTGTTGAACTTTCTGGAATAAACTGATTGAGGGGAATAGCATTTTCCGTTTGTTCCACCGCCAGGCATAAATAGTCTTTCTTAAGTTCCTCAATTAAATCTACAGTATCCTTTTTATATTCCCATGTTACACTTTCCGTTGCTCCTAAGGCCGTTTTGTGAATATCCTTATGTGGCGGAGTAGCGGTTATTCCACATAAATAAATCTTTTCAATAAGGAAAGCATCCGCAGTTCTGAAAACAGAACCTATATTATTTAAACTCCGGATATTGTCTAAAACAAGTACCAAAGGTGTTTTTTGTGCACCCCTGAACTGATCAATATCCAGGCGGTCTAGTTCACTATTTTTAAGTTTTCGCATATGGACTAAGATTTCTAAATCCGGGGAGTACGCCTTCCTTTAGATATACTTGTATTAAGTTATCCGAAAATATCAACAAGACGTGACAATCCCTGGGAAAAATAGTATTTTCGTTTACTCCCTGAACGACAAAAATAGGGGAATAAACTGCTTTGGCCAATTCCGGTAAAATAAAGAAAGTGACGCCTCTTATGAGGCAGTACAATACCATCAAGACAAAATATCCTGATGCACTTTTGCTATTCAGGGTAGGTGACTTCTATGAAACTTTCGGCGAAGATGCCGTAAAAGCGGCCGGTATTCTTGGGATTGTGCTTACCCATAGAAATAATGGGGGCGACAGGACAGAACTGGCAGGTTTTCCGCATCACTCATTAAATACTTACCTCCCTAAACTGGTTAAGGCAGGTCAACGGGTTGCCATTTGTGATCAATTGGAAGACCCTAAATTAACAAAGACTATTGTAAAAAGAGGAGTTACCGAGTTGGTTACCCCCGGGGTAGCATTAAACGATGATATTCTTAATGCCAAATCGAATAATTTTCTTTGCGCGGTTCATTTCGGAACTAAGCTCCACGGAGTTTCTTTTCTGGATATTTCTACAGGGGAATTCTTAACGGCAGAAGGTAACCTGGAACAAATAGATAAATTGCTTCAGAATTTCGCGCCCAATGAAGTTCTGGTTTCCAAAGCACATAAGGCAGATTTTAAAGAAGCCTTTGGCACAGCCTTACATACTTTCTTTCTGGAAGACTGGATCTTTCAGGAGGATTATGCCCAGGAGACCCTTACCAACCATTTTAAAACTACAACCTTAAAAGGTTATGGTATTGCTCAGTTGAAGTATGGCATTATAGCCTCAGGGGCAGTGATGCATTATCTTTCTGATACAAGGCATAATCAATTACAGCATA
Source organism: Flavobacteriaceae bacterium (assembly GCA_020346245.1). Lineage (GTDB taxonomy): Bacteria > Bacteroidota > Bacteroidia > Flavobacteriales > Flavobacteriaceae > Eudoraea. The sequence continues at coordinate 725,133 of CP070778.1, forward strand.
TTAAAAAGATACAAAGAATAGCAGAGGAGGAATATATCTGGATGGATAGGTTTACTATAAAAAACCTGGAATTGTATCATTCACAAAATGAAAATGCTGTTACTCTTATAGACGTTATCGATAAGACTATTTCTGCTATGGGCGGGCGCCTTTTAAAACGCTGGCTGGCCCTTCCCCTTAAGAATATAGAGAGAATAAGGAACAGGCATGAGGTAATATCTTATCTCATTGAAAATGAAGGTTCACTGCAAAAACTGCAGTATGGAATTAAACATATAGCAGATCTTGAACGACTGATCTCAAAAGTTGCTACCGGTAAAGTGAATCCCAGGGAAACCGTACAATTAAAAAATTCGCTGGAAGCCATTGTACCTATAAAACAAATAATTACGCAAAGTGATAACAAATCCTTACGGCTATTAGGAGATCAGTTAGACACCTGTGATAAGGTACGTGAAAAAATAAAAAAACTGTTGAAGGAAGATGCCCCTGTTAATATTCTCAAAGGCAATGTTATTGCTAAAGGATATTCTGCAGAGCTCGATGAACTCAAGGATTTGGCCTTCACCGGGAAGGACCATCTGGACCAGATGCTGAAAAGGGAAACAGAACAAACCGGCATCACATCCCTGAAAATTGCGTCTAAT
>CP070778.1:725879-730479 GCA_020346245.1 Flavobacteriaceae bacterium
TTAATACAGGATTTTGATGAAACTAAAGATAATTATGGGGATGTAGCAGCGCATCCAGAACTTCTCGACTTTAATAAAGATGGTGAAATACCTCCGCTTATTTCCCATGATAGTATGGCGGTGTTGCATAAATTGAAAAGAGCATGGAGGAACCAAACTGTTGAAAACAGGGGAGCCGATGTTTATCATTTTAATGCTATTAATTACAATGCTGAACTGGATCAGATCGTCTTCAGCTCCCCGAGTTTGGATGAAATTTTTATAATTGATCACAGTACAACTACGGAAGAAGCTGCCGGTCACAGTGGAGGCCGTATGGGCCGCGGTGGAGATTTTTTGTACCGTTGGGGAAATCCCAAAAATTATAACCATGGCGATTCTACTGATCAGAAATTGTTTGGTCAGCATGATGTGCGTTGGGTTGAAAAAGGACTACCCGGAGCAGGCAATCTTACAGTCTTCAATAATGACCTTCCCATGGGGCCTGATAGCCTTGATTATTCTGCTGTTTATGAATTGGAAACGCCAATGGATCGAGAAGGGAATTATATTAGGGAAGAAGATGGTAAATTTGGGTCAAAGGAACCCATTTGGAAGTATATAGCTCCGGATACACTTTCTTTTTATGGCAGTTTTATATCAGGAGCGCAACGGATGAAAAATGGAAATACATTTATCAATGAAGGACCCAAAGGGCGCTTTTTTGAGGTTACACCCGAAGGGGAAATTGTCTGGGAATATTTGAATCCCTATCGTGGGAATATACATCATTCTGACGGGGAACCCGTTTCTCCTATGCCTCTGGCATACTGGCAATTCAGATCGAATTTTATCCCTGCAGATCATCCTGGATTACAGAGTAGGAAGTTAGAGCCTATGGAGCCACAACCGGAGGAATTTAAATTACCTCCCAAACCACAAAAAGAAGGTGCATAATAAATGGAAGCAAAAATTTGACTGCCTGAAATCTAATAAATAAGGGATCTAACTGCCAATGCGTTAAAAGGTTTGGTTAGTCATACTGAATTCCGGGCAATTGTACCTTTATTTCACTGGCAAATTTGGTCCATTCCTGATACATTTCTTGATATTTTTGGGGGTTGGTTTTTTTCAGGTCATGTATTTCACCAATATCTTCTGCCAGGTTATAGAGCTTAAATTCTGATAAACTGAACGGATTACTGAAATTAGTAATTTTCCACTGGCCTTTCCTCAGCATCGTATTTCCACTATGCTCCAATCCAAAAACATAGTCTTTAGTATGAATTGTGTTTGCTTTAGCAGAAACAAAAGGAACTAGTGATGCTCCTTTTAAAGGAAATAATGTCGTTCCATTAAATTCTGAAGGATAGTCTATATTGGCTATTTCATAAAGTGTAGGTGCAATATCCATAACAGTAAGAAAGTTATCTGCAATACTGTTTTGATGCGCTACCATAGGGCCACTCATGATCATAGATGCTATAATTCCACCGTTAGTAGCATATTCCTTATAGTATCTGAAGGGCGAGGAACCTGCTTCTGCCCATTGAGGCCCATAGGATATCAAGGAATTTGGTTCTCCCATGGTTTCATAATCATTATTAAAATAAGGATTGATGTAGGGTTTAATTCCGGGATTGTTATAATAATCTTCCCCAGCGGCGCCATTGTCCGACATGAAAATAATCAAGGTGTTTTCGTACTCCCCGATATCTTTTAGATATTGTATGATTCGGCCAATATTTACATCCAGATTATCAACCATGCCTGCATAAAGTTCCATTTTTCTTGATTCTCTTTTTTTCTCTTTCTCTGAAAGTGAATCCCATGATCTAACCGCAGGATGAGAAGGAGGTAAGACCGCATCCTCAGGAATCATCCCGGCCCTCTGAAGACTGAGAAATCTGTCCTCTTTTAATTTTTCATAACCATCGTTATACCGGCCTTCATATTTTTTCCAATAGGCTTCATCAACTTGTAATGGCCAATGGGGTGACGTATATGCGGCATAAGCAAAAAAAGGACGATCATCATCTTTATACTGATCTATAAAGCCAATGAGTTTATCCGTATAAAGATCCGTTGAATATTCCCCATCCGGCCATTTTGCAGATTTACCGTCTTCCGTATAATGTGAAACCGGAATACCTTTAAATAACCCCTGACTGTTATAATGATTGCCAACTCCTTCAAGAAGAACAAACGAATGTTCAAAACCCTTTTGGTGAGGATTGGCCGCCCTGCCAGTGCCCAGATGCCATTTACCAGCCATATAGGTATGGTAACCATCTTTTCTTAATAACGCAGGTATGGTAGCTACCCTGTTTGTCAGATAACCCTCATAGCCAAAAACCTCTGCACTTAAGGCCTGCCTTCCTACTCCAGCAATATGGTTGTCATTCCCTGTTAAAAGCATGGCCCTGGTAGGAGCACACATAGGCGCCGTATGAAACCTGCTAAACCTAATACCATTTGATGCTAAACTATCAATATTAGGAGTTGCAATATCGCCTCCATAGCAGCCCAGGTCTGCATAGCCCAGATCATCTGCAACTAAGATTAAAATATTAGGTCTCGTATCAACCGTATCAATTGATGTTTTCTCAGATGTTCCTGAACAGCCTGTAAATCCGATGAATACTAATAAAAATGTAAGAATAGAATTTGTATGGTTAAGATTGAAAGTTAAATTGTTTTTAATGAAGCCATAATACCTTCTAAAATTCACAAGTAGAAATGTAGTTTGTTTTACTAGTTTGTTACGATTCATTATTTGAATTGACAGGTTATTGTTCAGCACCCTAAGGTAAGAATTTATCATTAAGACCTTAGTTAGTGCCCTTCGTAATATTTCGCTGACAGCCAGTTAAAAAGTAGTATACAAAATATGTATTGAGGAATGTTGCACAATAGTGTGGACTATCCCCGATAATTCAGTATTTTGTAATCCATTAAGATTAAATATGAAAGTATTATTTATTGGTGGCACAGGCAATATTAGCAGCGCTTCCAGCAGATTGGCTGTTTCAAGAGGGATAACCTTGTATCATCTGAACAGGGGAATTAATAAAATTGAAATAAAAGGTGTAAAAACTATTTTAGGCGACATCAACAAACCAGCCAGTTTATCAACGCTAAAAGAACACAACTGGGATGTTGTAGTTAACTGGATTGCCTTTACCCCTGAGGATATTGAGAGAGATATTGCTTTATTTAAGGGAAAAATCAAACAATATATTTTTATTAGTTCAGCATCTTGCTATCAGACGCCATTACGTTATCCGATTATTACCGAGTCTACACCACTATCCAATAGTTTATGGGACTACTCCAACGATAAGATTAAATGTGAGGACAGATTAATGAAAGAGTACAGGGAAGAAGAATTTCCAATAACCATTGTACGGCCTTCTTTGACTTATGATACGGTTATTCCCATAGCAATAGGCGGATTTAAGGAGTATACTACAGCCGATCGAATTCTGAAAGGGAAAGAAATAATTGTACACGGAGATGGGACATCATTGTGGACCGTGACACATTCTGATGATTTTGCATTAGGTTTTGTGGGGTTACTGGGATTGTCCCAGGCCATAGGTCATGCCTTTCATATTACCTCAGACGAAATTTTAACCTGGAACATGATTTATGATATCCTTGCGGATAGTCTCGGTTGCAAGGCTAAAGTAGTCCATATGGCTTCGGATTTTATTTGTAAAATAGAACCATCATATACCGGTACTTTGCTTGCTGATAAGGCAGAAAGTGTAATTTTTGACAATACTAAAATAAAAACATTTGTTCCTGCTTTTAAAGCTACAATCCCTTTTGCAGAGGGTATAAAGAGGACCTTGAATTGGCTTGATGAAAATCCTGAAAAGAAAATCATAGACTGGGAGGATAACAAGCGGATTGAAAATATACTTGACGCCTATAAAATGCTTAAATAGCTTATAAAATAAAAATAACTAAAATTAGAAAACATGATGAAAAAAATTGCGATAGGAATTGTCCTCTTATTAGGTGTGTTGGGGTTCGGTCAAAATGAAATATATGAATTCCGGGAATATGAATTAAAATTTGGAAAATCTGCCAAAGTCTTGCATGACTATTTTGAAAAAGCTTTGATACCTGCTTTAAACGAACAGGGAATTAACAATATCGGAGCATTTGAGGAAATTGGCGATGCCTTGCCAAAGAAAATTTATTTATTAATAGCCTATGATGATTTAGATGATTATCAGAAAATATTAGCCAGGCTCAAGAAAGATCAGGTTTTTCTACAGGCATCTAAAGAATATAGCAATACGGCGCAGGAAGACTTTCCTGTTGAACGATACGTTACATCGTTATTCACGGCATTTGATGGACTGCCTAATATAGTAAAACCAGCAGAAGGCTCCATGGTCTTTGAATTGCGAACCTATGAGGCCTATAATGAAGATGCCTTTCAACGCAAAGTGAAGATGTTTAATGAAAGTGAATTTGGCATTTTTGATGAAGTAGGCCTTCATTCGGTTTTTTTCGGGGAAAAAATTGCTGGTCCGCAAATGCCCTGTCTAACCTATTTACTTGCGTTCAGAGATATGGCAGAACGCGATACTAATTGGTCCAAATT
>CP070778.1:730579-735140 GCA_020346245.1 Flavobacteriaceae bacterium
AGTAAATATATTTTAATTATAAACCCCTTCTTCGTATTTTGCCAATCAATAAATTATTTCAACTATGAAAATAACCTTGCTTATTACTTTAGGTCTCCTTCTAAATACACAAATACTTTTAGCTCAAAACAATTCTCCGGGAACTACACGTGTTTCCGGAAGTCCTCTTCAAAGGGATGGTGTGCTAAAATGGTTAAATGATGCAAATAATGCTCGATCGGCCAAAAGCAATCAAAACCTCGATGTTTCGAATATTGAAGGCTCTCCCTATTACAATGAGGAATTCATTCCCGGAAACATTTATTATTTAGATAAAATATATGGCAACTACCCAATGCGATACAACGCCTTCAGCGATGAAGTAGAAATTCAGAGAACCGGAAGCAATAGTATGGAATCTGTTTATAAAAGCATGTCATTAAGCTGTGATATTGATGGTGAAAAATTTATTTATGCCAAATACATCAACCAGAAAGGAATAGCACAGGAGGGGTATTTAATTAGATTGAATTCATCACAAAAATATATCCTCTATCAAAAATTTTCCAAGCTTTATAAAGAAGGTAAAAAGGCGGCCACTTCTATGCACCCTTCGTATCCTCCAAAGTTTGAGGACAAGTATGAATATTTCCTGTCTGCAGATAATGAATTCCCGGTTTATTTTAAACCTTCCAAAAAAGAACTGACAGAGCTTTTCGGCCAGGAGAGGGCTGCAGATATAAAGGACTATATAAAGCAGAATAAAATTAAATTAACACAGAAGGAAGATCTCCTGATGCTTACTGACTATCTAAATTCGAATCTCTGAAAATTACTTTAAATTGTTGCGGCAGGAATAGCTTTAATTTGCCTTTTTGGATTTTACATTACGAATAACCTACTACCTTCCAAAAGAAAAACGCCCCGGTTATCTATTATAGCCAGGGCATCCATGATAATTCAGGTTTCCAAGCTATTTCTTAGACTTGGACTTATGGTGCAAAATTATTTGCCCTTTATATCTTGTTTAAACTGCTCAAATTCAGATCGCTGTTCCTTTTTTGGCCAGGAATTGTTACTTGAGTCAATATCTGCAGTTTCTAATTTTGGATCTACGACAATACCTACTAGTTCTTTATCAGACGAGATAACCCGTTTGAATTCCTGATCATTTTTCCTCCAAATTTGTGGAGGATAAGTCACATTCTCCTTAGAACCATCAGCATAGGTATATTCAACAATTATGGGCATTGGTATCCCACCCGGTTTATTAAAAACAACCTCATAAAAATATTTTGGCTCTTCAATATCAGCACGTTCCTGTGCTGTCATATTATCCATCATATATTCCTTCAATGTCTGCGAAGTTTCTGAAGGTGCTTTTCCCTTAAGGCCTACTTCAAAATCTTCACTTTCTTCATCCACCAGGTAAACCAATGGCGGAAAATTTGCTTCTGACAAACCTCTCGAATCCATATATTCTTTCATTTTCTTTGAAGGCTTATCACTCACATAATACTTTTTAACTCCTTTTATGCCAATATCTACATAATCCGTGGTATAAAACCAGCTTCTCCAATACCAGTCAAGATCTACTGCCGAAGCATCTTCCATAGTCCTGAAGAAATCCTCTGGTGTTGGATGCTTAAATTTCCATCTCTGGGCATAGGTTTTAAAAGCATGATCAAATAATTCCTTTCCCATTATGGTTTCACGAAGTATATTGAGGGCCGTAGCAGGCTTTGCATAGGCGTTTGGCCCTAATTGGAATACGTTTTCCGGATTAGACATTATCGGTGAAATGGTAGATTGATCACCGCTCATATAAGGTACTATCTTTGCCGGCGCCCCTCTTCTGGAAGGATACGTTTTATTGGGCGCTATAACCCCGGGGTTCTCCTCCCCAAACTCCTGTTCCGCAATATACTGCATAAAAGTATCCAGGCCTTCATCCATCCAGCCCCACTGACGTTCATCAGAATTCACGATCATTGGGAAAAAATTATGCCCAACCTCATGTATAATAACACTGATCATCCCGAATTTAACATGGTCAGAATACGTTCCGTCTTCTTCTGGCCTTCCATAATTCCAGCAAATCATAGGATATTCCATTCCCTGTCTTTTGGCATGTACTGAAATAGCTTTGTGATACGGATAGTCAAATGTGTGTGCAGAATATGATTTTAAAGTACTGGCTACAGCTTTGGTAGAAAATTCTTCCCAAAGCGGATTTCCTTCTTTGGGATATAAAGAAACGGCCATAACCTCCTTGCTCCCAATTTTAACCGTTTGCATATCCCAGATAAACTTTCTGGAAGTGGCAAAACCAAAATCCCTTACATTCTCAGCTTTGAATTTCCAGGTCTTTTTATCCTCGGCATATCCTTTTTCGGCCTGTTCCGCCTCTTCCTGGGTTACAATGAGAACCGGTTTGTCATATGACTTTTTAGCCTGCTCATAGCGCTGCATCATCTCCCTGGAAAATACTTCTTTCCTATTCGTAAGTTTTCCGGTTGCATCTAATATGTGATCCGCCGGAACTGTAATATTTACTTCATAATTCCCAAAAGGCAGAGCAAACTCTCCCCTACCCCAAAACTGATAATTCTGCCATCCTTCTACATCGCTATAAACAGCCATCCTGGGAAAAAACTGAGCTATCACATACGCCCTGTTGCCGTCTTTGGCAAAATACTCATATCCAGATCGGGCACGGTCTATAGTATGATCTACTATATTATACCACCATTTTATCGAAAATGAAACCTGAGCACCACTTTTCAGATGCTGAGGCAGATCTATTCTCATCATAGTCTCATTTATGGTGAAGGGCAAACTTCTGCCACTGGCATCTTTAACAAATTCTATATTAAAACCCCCGTCAAAAGTTTTTGGCATTAGATTCTTAACAAATTTTTCCGTGCTGTACGCTATTGAAAGTGGGTTTTCATCCCTCAGTGGAGCTTTCGAATCTTTTGACCGTACATTCTGGTCTAATTGGAGCCAGAGGTATTCCAAATCATCCGGAGAATTGTTGAAATAAGTAATAGTTTCTTCGCCATAAATTTTAGCATTCTTGTCATCTAATTCAATATCGATCTTGTAATCGGCCTGTTGTTGATAGTAGTCGGGGCCCGGCATTCCGGAAGCAGACCTGTACGTATTTGGAGTTGCAAATTCCTCGTAGAGCTGTTTAAATTTGCTTTGATTGGTATGGCCCGGTTCTTTTTCTTTTTTGATATCCTGTTGTGCAAAACCCAAAGTGACAACCAAGCACAGTATCCCTGCCAGGGAACAATTAAGTTTTTTCATGTAGTTGAATTCTATTAAGAGTTGGCGAATTTAGGATTTTTTAACTATTTGCAGTTCAAAATGTTACAAGTTTAACATACCTTTATTATTTTCCTTTACCAATACAAAACTCTTCTTTTCGCCATTTATTCTAAAATGAACTATGTTCTGTTGTTCATCAAACAAATCTGTGAGAATGTCATTTTCAACTGCTAAAGTTTCATGTTTAGGCAGATCAATATCCTCGACTTCCAAATAACAAATGACCAGGTCATTATCGTATTTCTTACCTAAAAACACAAAATCCTTGGTAGCGTTGTCCATACTTATTACCAATTTCGAACGCATATATTTTTCTATATAAAAGTTTGCCTCCCCGGATTCCTTCTTCGTAGCCAGATTCATTTCTACACCATAGCGCTCCTCCAGGACGTTTTCCAGGTCATCAATAAAGATACGGCTGGTAATTTGGAGCGAGTTGTCTTTTTCCGAATATTGAATATTGGTAACGCTTACATAAAACTTATGCATTACTGAAAATGCAAAAAGGGGTATTACTAAAAGCAGCAAGCCCGAACGCATTAGTATGGTTTTATAAGAATACATATGTTTAATTTTGCAAGATTCGTGCCATAGGTAAAAATTATTCTTCAGTAGCCTCGCTTAAGTAGGCATTGCTGCGCAATTTAAGGTATTCCCAAATTTTAAGCTTATCATGGCTGTCTACCACCGAACTGAAAGCATTATCCACTTCGCAATAATACATAAAGTCCTCTATTTTGTTTTTCGGAATATTAAGGTATTTTACAAATAAAGAATCTGCATAATATTCCCGAACTCTCATTGTACGTGCATATTTTTCTTGCGAAGCCAGTACTTTCTTGAGATATTTTGTCCTGCCCGAAATAGCATTCATAATAGGGTTAAGGGGTACCAGACCCCCTCCGGTAGTAGCTTCATTTAGCTTCCGTTCTGCCTGGGTTATAGGCTTAACGTACGCATTTGGAAGCCCTAAGGTAGCCGCTACATACACTTTATCCGTTTTTAAACTATTCATGTCCCTGACCAGATCACCAGACAAATTATAAGGACGCACTACCACTTCATCCAATTCATTAATTAGTTCCTCTAAGGGAACAATGATAGAGCGGCTCTCGAGCATTGCCCTCGTTACGACCAGGTTCACACGTTTATATTGTACTGCCGAGAAAAGGATAGTGTCATTAAGTCTGGCTGCAATTGAAAATATCCCTTCGGCGTCTGTTATAGTTGCTCTGTTGGAAGAGGT
>CP070778.1:735240-739594 GCA_020346245.1 Flavobacteriaceae bacterium
CTCTTTATAGTGCTTAAAATGCGGTGTTTGTAAATGGGATTCATAAGCTTCTTTGTTTGCATAAATCTCCAAAAGCCTGACTTGTGTTGGATTTTCTTTTTCAAACATAGGATATATACAAATTACCCCCGGCTCTAAACGCACCGAGGCTTCGGATTCTTCTTTGAGAATGGCAATGTACTCATCAACAAAATTGGAATCAATTTCAATTTCTGCAATCCTTACCATCATTTCACCTGGATTGATACCGTTTCTAGCTTTTTTGATTTTTTGGGCAGAGGAACCTGCCGACATAGCAATTAAAACAAAAAGCAATCCAAATTTTTGAAGTCTCATTTTGTTATTTGCATTAGTCCAATTCTTTTTCCTTTAACCATTCCGACATCAGATCCGCGATCTCCAAATTGTTCAGATCTGAGAATGGAAAATGGGTATTCCCTTTGATTCCTATTTCCGGCAGATGTACCACGGTAACATCTCCACCGTACTTGTTTACCACATCGCACCATTTTCTCGCCATTTCAAGGCGCACACGCCAGCCATCTGTTCCGGGGTTTGGGTCATATTCTTCAGGGATGAAATCCCCATAGTAAATGACTATTGGTATTTTGGTCAGCTTTAAAAATTTATCCTGAGGAACACCTAAAGCTTGTAGAGGTCCTGCTGAACTTACCAGGGGTTCGGGCACTTCTCCTTCAGGAAATGGGAATCCCGATCCGGGTTCATAAGAGACAATGGCTTTTATGTTATTATTTTTTATGGCAGTTGACCAACCAAAACCCCCCGAATGGGAATGTGTTACCAGGACAGCCTCCCCAATTTTTTCAAAGAGTTGTGCTGCAGCATCCGTGATTACCTGCGTATCAAATCCACCAATATTCGGAGTCATTTGGCGAAAATACTGGTTCAGTGTTTCCTCATCTCTTGCAAATTGTACGCCGGGGAAATATTCGGGCCATATTCCTACGCGAAAGACATTGAACCAAAACTGTTCATCCGGAGTAGGGGTGATCGTGGCTTCCTTTGTACTGCGACCTGCGTTTCCCCGCCTGGGCTGGTTCATCAGATAGACACTGTATCCACGTTTTAAAAAAATGTTTTGAAAACCATCCCGGCCATCCGGTGTTGTCTCCCAGGTCTTTGAAAACTGACCAAAGCCGTGCCACATCACCAACGGATACTTGCGCGCATCAACGGGAATCTGATAAAATACATAGGCGTGGTCGCCATGAAATGTCTGTCCCTCAGGCGTGCGCTTTATAGCATCGAAAATACCCGGGTTTGAAATGACTGAACCACCTACGGCAAAGCTTCCCTGATCTTGAAGGACTATGGTTTCTTTTTGTGCACTGGTGGATGGAATTGACCAGATTAAAGCAGCAAAGAGAACGAAGGTATTGATCCTTTTCCAGATTATATTGATAATTATATGCATGTTTTGTTCGTATTTAGCGGGTAAGCTAAAGATTTTTTGCACAAAAAATATCGTACTTATCCAAAAGTATAAAGTACTCATTTTAATTCACTTACCCATTTTACGGTTTTACCTACCATTATTACAGATTTTGGGCAATTTGTTTGATACGCTGTTGATCAATAACTTATCTTTAATTAAAAATCAAATAGAGCATGAAAAATGTTTTGAATGTTGATACGGTAAGTGACTACCTTAATTTGCGAAAACAGGAAGTCTTACATCCTTTGGTAGGGATTGTTGACTTTAAGAAAGTAAGTGCAGAAGGTCATCCTAAAAGGAGATATGATGCCTTTCATTTTGGGTGCTATGCTATTTTTTTAAAGGATGCCCTAGGTTGTAAAATGATGTATGGTGGAAAATCATACGATTATGATGAAGGGACACTGGTTTTTATAGGCCCAAACCAGAGCATAGAATTGACTAATTATGATCCCGGTTTTAAGCCCGAAGGGTATGCCCTGCTATTTCATCCAGACCTTTTTTTGGGCACGAATATGAGTAAAAAAATCCATGACTATAGTTTTTTCTCATACGCCACCCATGAAGCGCTGCATCTTTCGGTGAAAGAGCGAAAAGTGATTTTAAGTTTGTTGGAAAAGATACAATTTGAGTTAGAGCAAACCATTGACAGGCACAGTAAAAAATTGATTGTGGCGAACCTTGAACTATTTTTGGATTATTGTATACGATTTTATGACCGGCAGTTTATCACTCGGGAAACCGTAAATCAGGGCATTGTTGAAAATTTCAAAACCCTCCTGGATGATTATTTTACTTCCGAAAATCCTCAAAAACAGGGTACACCTTCGGTCAGTTATTTTGCGGAAGAACAGCACCTTTCCCCAAATTATTTTGGGGACTTGGTTAAAAAGGAAACCGGTAAAAGTGCCCATGAACATATTCAAGCCAAACTCATTGAAGTAGCCAAGGAAAGAATAGTTGATCATGATAAATCGCTTAGTGAAATTGCTTATGAGTTGGGGTTTAAGTATCCACAGCATTTTACCAGGCTATTCAAAAATAAAGTTGGGTATACGCCTAATGAATATAGGATGTTGGGCTAAATGATCCATAACAGGCTTTCTACAAAAGAAACCCCTTATTTTTAACTGCCTGGAGTCTGGACCGAAAATCCTGTGGGATTTTCGGTACCGTATACATCGGCTCAAGGCAAGGTTAAACAAATGTCTTGGACTATAAATTTAAAAAACAGAAAATATGATAATTCAAATAATCAAGCTGAAATCGAAACTTCCGGAAGAGGAATTGTTACGAAGAGCCAAAGAACGGGAATCGCAGTTTAGGTCGTTACCCGGACTTATACAGAAATATTATGTGAAATTAGACCAACCTCAACAATATGGAGGAATCTATATCTGGGATTCTGAAGAATCATTAAAATCCTATGGCAAATCAGCTTTAGCCTCCAGTATACCAGAGGCTTATGAAATTGTAGAAGCTCCGAATATTGAGATTCTGAATGTGTTGTTTAAACTTAGGGAATAAATTACTCGATACCAGACAGGATCTAAAAATGCATTAACGGTATTATATAAAGGTTATTGGTGGTAACAAATATAAAAACAGGTTAATCAAAAGTAATTTTACCAAAATTGTCTAAAAATGAGTATTGATTTTTTTCTGATAACATTTATTATACTGGTTTTTTTGGTGACTATTTTTTTTCCTATTTCAGGTTATTTAAAAATAAAAAATCTTAAGAAGAGAATTGCTGAAGGAGAAAACCACGGGAAGATCAAATTCTTTTACTCTACGATATTTTGGTCATGGATACCTATATTCCTAATCTTAATAATGATGCCCATATCAGGCGTTTCTTTAGAAAGCCTTGGTATAAAATGGATCAATATAGACACTTCTTCAGTTAGTAAATGGATTTTATTTCCGGCCATTGGATTTTACTTCTTTTTTTTATTCTACAACATTTACTCGATCATAATTTTTAAATATAATGAAGAACGCAGCGCCAAAGCTGCAGAAGGTATTCCTGATGATTTTAGTTCCTTTTTACCTACAACCCAAAATGAAAGGCGCATATGGGACCTTGTCTCAGTTTCCGCGGGTATAAGCGAGGAAATACTATACAGAGGATATTTTTTCTTTGCTTTGGCAGTAGTTTTTCCAAACCTTGCTATAATCCATATTTTACTGATTAGTACAGTATTGTTTGGAATTGGTCATATTTACCTCGGTAAGGAAGTTATAAAAGCTACCTTGTTGGGCTTAATGTTCGGAATATTTTATATTGTTTTTGATTCGGTTATTCCAGTAATAATTTTTCACATTACGCAAGATTTGGTGCTGAGGGATATACTTAAAGAAGAAATTTAAAATCGTAATAATACTCGGACCTCCAAAGTTTAAGGGACATTATCACCCTTACTAAAACTACCGTAATCAAGGAAAACCACATCCTATACTAACCGTTGGTATTTCATTGTAACCAACAACTATCCCTTAGTTAATTTGTTTAAGAAAATTTGGTAAGGTTTAAGCTCTATGAATTTGGGATTCTAAATTACGGGCAAGGAAAATATTTCATATCTTTAGATGTTAGGTAAGTCGATTGATTTTGGTTCTTCCTCCTTCCGACTTAACCGCTTCGCGTTAAGCTCAAGTTGTGCCAGACGGCCAAATCATGCATTACCCCTTATGCCTTATTAAATATAAACTAACTTGAAGTTAAGTGAATATAAAAAAATATACAGCAGAGCTTAAAAGGCGTAAGGTATTTAAGTCAGCGATAACCTATTTAATAGTAGCATGGTTAATTGCTCAGGTATCTGATATTATTCTTCCAACCTTTAATGCACCACCATATTTTATGAAAGCTCTGATCTTTATATTGATTATAGG
>CP070778.1:739694-744003 GCA_020346245.1 Flavobacteriaceae bacterium
AAAATCTTCTCCATTACCATTTCTTCTTCTGTTACCGTTTCTTTGGTTCTTTTGCTGGTTAAAGCGATATAAAAAAGACAGGGTTATTTGTCTTTCCCGCCATTGGAATTCACTATAGGTATATATATTATCTGTTCTGGTTTCACTTCTTCTTTTTCTACTGTTAAAAAGGTCACTTACATTAAGTGAAAGTGTAGCCTTGTCCTTGATTACGTCCTTACTAAATGCTAAATTGGTACTTAAAATTCCTTTTCTAAGGCTTTGGGCATTTTCGGTTGGACCTCTATAAAACAGGTTGGCCTGAAAATCGACTTTTCCCGGAAGTGGAATTTTAGCACTAAACCTGGTGAACCATGCAAGATTGTCCGCATCAAAAACTTGTGTTATTTCCTCATCTTGAGAATTGGTGTACGTATAATCCCCGCGTAATTTTTGATCAAAAATATTGAAATTTAAAGTAAAACGCCAGTTCCTTTTAGGTACATAGACGGTTGTGAATTCCATTCCATAGCGGGTATCGGTTGCCAGATTTATGGGGGTTCTTACCTGTACAGGCACTAAAACCGGATTATCAGGATCATCAGGGTTTTCAATTTCTACAAAACCTCCGGTTTCAAGGGTTATAAATTGGAACACACCTGTAGAATAGTTGTAATAGACTGAACTAGTAAAAGTTACCTTTTCCCATCGTTTCAGGTACTCCAAATTGAAAGCATTTGTATAGGTGGGATTAAGATCCGGGTTTCCAAGGAATAAATTGGTGTTGCTCGATCTGGAAGGGAACGGATTAATAAATCGGGAGCGTGGCCTTCTCAGTCTTCTGCTATAACTCATACTTATCTTATCCATTTCAGAAAAATCGTAACCTAGAAAAAGGGAAGGAAACCAGTCTACGTAATTTTTATCGTTTTTTTCATTGGTAGTCACCAGTTCTATTCCAATATCAGAGGCTTCCATTCGCAGCCCCCCAAGAACATTAAATTTATTGAATTTTCTACCCAATTGAACGTATGCCGCATTTACGTTTTCCGTATAAATAAGACGGTTACTAAAATTGGGATCACTAATTAATGAACCATCTTCTAATAATCCGAATTTAAAATCTGTATCAAACGTATTAAAAGTCCCTCTGTAGCCCAATTCAAATTGTGACTGCTTGTCCTCGCTAAAAGGAAGCACATATTCCATCTGTACTAATTGATTAATTTGAGATTCATCATTAATAGTCTGCTCTGTTGGAAGTTTCTCATTCTCATTAAGTACAATCTCATTAATAATTGCATTTTCAACTTCTGAGCCTGTTGAATACTGATAATCAATTACCATTTCGTGTCCTTTTTCATCAAATTTCTTTGCGAAATTAAAAGAGTACTGGATATCATTTTCATCTTCTCTTTCAGTTGTGAATCTGTTTCGTTGTACTGTTGGATTACCATTAGAATCAAAATTAAAAAAATCAATATTTATTAAGTCATCGCCGCTGGATGTCCTGTAAACAAAGGAATTTGTAATGCTGGTGGTGGGATTAATAAATAATTCAAATCCAAAATTGTTATTAAATCCTTTCCTTTCCCTTTGGTAATCACGGATTTCATCTTGAAAACTATCTGTACTGCCGTCGGGGTTAAAATTTTCCTGCTCAAAAAGCGCATTGCCGGGAGCATTTCTATATCTATAGGTTGTATTGATGAAAAAGTTAAATTTTTTCCGCCTCAGATTTAAACTTAATGCACCGCCATAATTGTCAGGATAGCCTGCAAATAGATTGAGAGATCCGTTTAAACCAGAATTTTTTCCTTGTTTCAGTATTATGTTAATGATACCTCCCGTACCCTCAGCATCATAACGAGCTGATGGATTTGTAATAACCTCCACTTTTTCAATGGTCTCTGCCGGTAATTGCTGTAATGTTTCAGGATTTATTCCTGATAGGGCAGAAGGTTTCCCATTAATCAGTATCCGAACACTTTCATTACCTCTCAAACTAATATTTCCTTCAACATCTACGGTTACAGACGGGATATTGTCTAAAACATCTGTTACAGATCCACCCCTGACTGTAAGATCCTGCCCTACATTGTATATTTTCTTGTCGAGACGAAGCTCTATAGTTGTTCTCTCCCCAATAACTTCTACTTCTTCTAATTGCTCGGCATCAATTTGGAGTTCTATAGTTCCCAGATCTGTAGATTGACGAAAGTTCTGGGCTTTAAGTTCAAATGTCTTATAGGAAATATATTCGATTCTGATGTTATATTGTCCCGGCATGGTTTCGGCACTAAACTGGCCGTTGGCGTCAGTTAGCCCGCCAGTAATTTCCTCCGGATTTCGTACTGATTGCAAAATCAGGGTTGCATATTCAAGTGCTTCGCCAGTTTCTGAATCAATGACTTTTCCTGTAATTTTAATTGGATCGGGTCTTTGAGAATACGTATTCAAATGGATAAATAAACAACTTAGAACAATTAGAATTCTCATTTGGTAAGCCCCTGTATTTTGTTTGGTTTCCCCCCCCATAGTTTTTATAAGCCAGTAATTATATTGATCCATTTTTATAAATCAAGATATAGGATTATATTTTTCCTGATCCAAAGTTGTGATAAATAACTAAAGACCAGAAACAAACTTCTTTAAACGACATAAGGATTCCAGTGAACGGCAAGTTTTCGCCCTAACCACGTGAAGTGTAATTTTAGGAAATAACTAAGTTGAATGCGAAGAATCTTGTTTAGAAGGGGTGTGAAGATCTATAACTTGCAAAAAAATGGCACTTCAAGTAAGTTTAGTTTTGATTATGCAGCGTTTCTCAAATTTCTTTAAAGTTTCTGATAGTACGACTGCTTTAAAAACTTACTTTTCTATATCATCAGATTTCTCTTGCTCTTTCTCTTTCTTTTTCTTTTTCTTCTTCTTTTGCTTTTTTAATTTTTTATACCCTTGCTTCTGGAGCTCTACTAATTTGTTGAATTTATCCTCAGGAAGACCTGCCTGTAACTCTGCTTTTTGATTTATACGTATTTTTTCAGCCGCTTCTCTTGCCTTATCCGCCGGCAACTTCAAAATTTGAAGTTCAATGCTTTGTTGTACATACTTGGTAAGTATTGCCGTAACTACTGCCTGCTCAAAATCATTTAGGTCTATTGCCTCAATTATTCTTGGCATTTCCCGATCCACGATTTGTTCTGCTGTAAGGTTTTCGGGCTTTCGTTCGGGTTCCGGGGCACGGGGTATTAAACTCTGCCGACCCCGGTTATATGGATTATTATACCCGTTATTATAACCGTATTGCGCATTTGCAAAGGGGATTACTGCCAGGAGCAAAAAGACTAATACAAAATAGTTGCTGCTAAACTTCATTGTTTTCAATATTCAGTAAAAATAACCCAAGTATAATTATTAATGGTTTAAATCATTGTTAAAAGCTTTGGGCCCTGAAACAAAATTAAAATATTATTACCATCTTGAGCATAAGCCCCTTAACATTTTCTCGTAAAACCTCACTTCAATAGTTCAATAATCTTTTCGGGAGGTCTGCCAATCACCGCTTTATCTCCTTTAATTACAATGGGGCGTTCTATTAATTTAGGATTTTCAAGCATGGCTTCAATAAGTTGATCATCTGATAAAGTTTTTCCTTTGAATTTTTCTTTCCAGATTGCTTCATTTTTGCGTATAAGCTGTTCCGGACTTAAAGACAAATAATCTAAGACCTTACGCAACTCCTTCTTTCCGGGAACGTCCTTAAGATAATTAATAATTTCAAAATCGTTACCTGAAGCTTCAACAATTGCGAGACCCTCGCGGGATTTACGACATCTTGGATTGTGATAGATTTTTATCATTATTGCATAAATATTATATTCTTACGTTTTATTGTTTTATTAGATTGAGCTAAACTTCCTTTTGTCCCATCGCCATTAGGTAGGCTTTTAAGAATTCATCAATTTGCCCATCCATTACAGCGTCCACATTACCTGTTTCTCGCCCTGTGCGTACATCTTTGACTAATTTGTAAGGATGCATAACATAATTTCTTATCTGCGACCCCCATTCTATCTTCATTTTTGAAGACTCTATTTCGCTGCGCGCTTCTTGCTTCTTTCGCAATTCAATCTCATATAGTTGCGATTTGAGCATCTTAAGCGCAGTAGCTCTATTATCGTGCTGCGACCTGGAATCAGAACATGAAATTTGAATGCCAGTAGGTTTATGTACCAACTGTACTTTTGTTTCAACCTTATTTACATTCTGTCCACCCGCTCCACTAGATCTGGAAGTAGTAATTTCGATATCCGAAGGGTTTATTTCT
>CP070778.1:744103-748268 GCA_020346245.1 Flavobacteriaceae bacterium
TGTATCAACTCTTGTTTTCTATAGGCTTCCACCTTTTCTAAAAATTCCTCAGCATTGGCAAGGTAGTTTTTAGCGAAGGTCTCATCAGGTTCATTTTTGTTCAATTGTAGAACTAAATCTTCAAATGAGTGATTCAATACTATTCTGCTATTTGCAATAAAATAGGTATCGAAGTCCTTTATTATGCTACTATGCGTATTTGTTTTAGTTGTTTCTGAAGTTAAAAGCGCCTTGGCCGCATTTACCATAGAAGAATAAGAATAATAAATACTTGCAGCCCATTTTTGTTTCTCAATAGTCTCTTTGGCTTCATGTAGCTTTTCATCACTTTCAAATAACAATGTAGCAATTAAATCTATTACCACCCCGGCACACTCTCCTATACCAATTGCCTTCTGATAGCGCTTATTACTTCCCCAATCCAAATAATCCTCAGGGGCCAAATTATCAATATCTGCAAGTGGCTTCAGAAGTTCATAAAAATAATACTCGCCTTTTTGCGCATAATAAGATTCATAGGATGCCCCTTTGCCATTGGTCTCAAAATCATCCAATATATGTCTAAGAGCTGCCGGCCCTCTTTTACTAGGAATCTTAATTACCTTATCGGCAAATAACCCCTGGCCATCTCCTAAATTGCCGCCGCCAAGCAACACCTGCAATGCAGGTGCCACCAACTTTTCCTTAGTTCGTATAGACATGCCCTGAAAACCGATATTGGCCATAGAATGCTGACCACAAGCATTCATACAACCACTAATTTTAATGACTACGTCTGCATTATTAACATATTGAGGATATTCTTCCTTTATAACACGCTCCAATTCCGAAGCAATTCCCGTACTACTTGCAATTCCAAGGTTGCAGGTATCGGTCCCGGGACAAGCAGTAATGTCTATTGCCTTATTATAACCCACATCCGCAAATCCAAGTTTTTTAAGTTCTGTATAGAAATAAGGAATCAAGGATTCCTTTACATAGGGAATAAGTATGTTCTGTCTTAATGTCAGGCGAATTTCACCTGCGGCATACCATTCAACCAAATCTGCGAGCAATCTGGCTTTTTCTGTATAAAAATCTCCTAACATTACCTTTATGCCAATAGCTACAAATCCAGATTGTTTTTGGGTAACCAGATTGGTGATTTTCCATTGTTCAAAAGCTTCAATATCTTCAATAATTACCTGCTGAGGCTGTTCAGTTGAAATAACCGCTTCAGGATAGGAATTTACATCAATAGGGTAATGATTAAAAGGGACCGCTGTCTTTTCTGCAATTAATAGTTCTTTAAAGGCTTCCAGGCCTAAATCTTTTACTAAAAACTTTAGTCTTGCCTTTGCTCTGCTTTTTCTTTCACCATATCTGTCAAAAACACGGACAACAGTTTCCATCATTGGAATTATTTCATAGGTTGGAAGAAATGAAAACAATTCATCTGCATGACGAGGTTGGGATCCCAGACCTCCTCCCAGCAATACTTTAAACCCTTTAACACCTTTCTCCATTTTGGCTATAAAACCAAGATCGTGCATATAAGACAGTCCTGTATCTGCATCACTACACGAAAAGGAAACCTTAAACTTACGGCCCATTTCCTGACCTATAGGATTTCTTAAGAAATATTCGAAAACAGCCTGAGCATAAGGTGATACATCAAAAGGTTCATCCTTGTCTATTCCGGCTGTTTCACTTGCCGTAACATTCCTTATGGTATTGCCACAAGCTTCTCTAAGTGTTACCTCATCTTTTTCAAGTTGTGCCCAAAGTTCAGGGGTACGTTCCAGGTCTACATAATGAATCTGTATGTCTTGTCGGGTAGTAATATGTAATCTTCCTGTTGAATACTCATCGGCAACATCCGAAATCCTGTGGAGTTGTCTTGAGCTCACTTTTCCATAGGGCAATTTAATGCGAATCATTTGAACGCCATGCTGTCTTTGTCCATATATACCTCGTGCCAGGCGAAGACTCCGGAATTTTTCCTCATTAATAGAACCACCTTTAAACTCCCTGATTTTTTTCTCCAGTTCAATAATGTCTTTTTCTACTATAGGGTTTTCTATTTCGGTTCTAAAACTTTGCATAATATTTATTATCTAGTTATCCTATATATTTAATAGATTTTATTTAAGTAGATTTTGCCTGAAATGGTTTCAAGTATTCTTTACCCCGGTAAACTATTTTTTATCCTATGTGTGTAAACCGCACTCCCTGTTTTCCAAAACCTTAGTTGGGTCAAAATAATTGTGTTCATTGGGCAGTCCCCGCTCATTCAAATATGCATCCAGGCGTGTATCATTCCAATGATAAAAGGGACTTACTTTCAGGACTCCTTCTTCGCTTAAGCTCAAGATGTTCAATGTATCTCTCAAAGCAGTCTGTCCCTTTCTGAGGTTTGTAAACCATACATCTGGTTTGTATTCTGCCATTGCTCTCCTGAAAGGCTCCAATTTAACTTGTTCCGTAAATTTTTTATGTCTGGGGTCATCAATATCAGGGATACCCATTACAGCATCTCTATGTGCAGTGGTCTGCCTGGGAACAAACAATTTTATATTCAAATTTAACCCAGAGATCAATTTTTCGGCATGTTTATAGGTATTGGGCGTGTTGTATCCGGTATCGCACCATATAACAGGAATATCCGATTTAACCTCTGTAACGGCATTTAAAATAGCTACTTCATATGGTCTGAAGTTGGTTGTCACTACAGATTTAGAACCATATAGTATAGCCCATGAAATTATCTCTTCGGGCGGAATTCCTCTAAAGTGATTATTTAAATGTTCTATATCCTGTGTAGACAAACTCATATCTTATATGTTTAAAGTTAATATCATCTTCCCCATTTAATACTGTTCCACATTCGTTCATGCAAAAAATACAGAACCATCTTTGTTCCCAATTCTACCAAACCAATGGAAAAAGCCAATGTAAGTGTCCCTGTAATAATCCATGATATAATTATTGTATCCAATGTTCCTATAGCACGCCAGCTTAAGGACTTGGCAATGCTTCTTTTAGGTTGTTCAGAAACACTATCTGCTTTATAAGTGCTATTTGCTGCGTTCTTATTTAGCCATAACTGGTCTGCAATCATTTCATATAATTTTATTCCTATGGATTTAATAGAGTATTCAAAAATAGAACAATAATTATAAGTGAGGTGTTAAAATTAAATGAATATTACTTTTATCCTATAGTTTTACTAGATTTATTAAAAAACCTTTCATTCTTTGCGAATGATTCATCAGTATACTGCGTATTTTAAAGATATTTTATTCCGTAATCAGATCGGCAAGTGTATTATTCCTATAAACTTGAAGAACACTGTCCCGTACCTGAAGCATTAATTTGTGGACAGCACATTTATTTTCATCCGGACAGTCGTCGCACTTTTCGTAAAAGTTAAGGCTTACACAAGGCACCATGGCAATGGGACCTTCCAACACACGAATCACAGTTGTCATAGGAATTTCACTAGGGTCTTTTAGTAAATAATATCCTCCTCCTTTTCCCTTTTTTGATCCTAAGAATCCTGCCTTTCGTAAAGTAAGTAAAATACTTTCTAAAAACTTTTGAGAAATATTCTCGTGCCTGGCAATTTCGGAAATTTGAACGGGCTCTCTTTTACTTTGAGATGCCAGATAAGTCAAGGCTTTTAATCCGTATTTCGTCTTTTTAGAAAGCATTATGCGAAGATAGTCAAAATAGGAATATTCCTGTTTTCATACCTTATCCAACGCCTGGCTAATGTCATTAATAATATCTTCCGTGTGCTCCAGGCCCACTGAAATTCTAACCATTCCATCCGTGATACCGCATTCCAATCTTTCTCCTTCAGACAACTTGCTATGTGTTGTTGATGCCGGATGTGTAATTATGCTTCGAGTATCTCCCAAATTAGCGGAAAGGGATAACATATTAATAGAATCAAAAAATTTCTTCCCTGCCCCGAGCCCGCCTTTTAACTCGAATGCGACCACACATCCACCCGCCTTCATTTGTTTTTTAGCTAGCTTGTATTGAGGGTGAGATTTTAGAAATGGATATTTTACCCAATTGACACTATTATTGCCTTCTAAAAATTGGGCCACCTTTAGTGCATTTTCACAATGCCTGTCTACTCTTACACCTAAGGTTTCAAGGCTTTTGGATAAAACCC
>CP070778.1:748368-752360 GCA_020346245.1 Flavobacteriaceae bacterium
CAACAAGGGACAATCGGGTATTAGACTCCAAGGATCTGTTCTTTGAACCTGCAATTTCAAAGAATGGAGACAATCAGGTTCTTTCAATGAAGGCAAAAGTTGCTTCGGATCAGTTTTTGGAATTTCGATATGAAATGAAGCCAAACGAATACCTGGTAGATTACACGATACGTTCTCAGGGGTTAAGCAGGGTAATAAATGATGCTCAACCACTAAATCTTAAATGGAAACTAAGGGGTATCAGGCATAATAAGAGTATCCAATATGAGAACAGGTATACCAGGCTTACCTATAGACATGAAGAGGATAAAATAAGCAAACTATCTGAGAGCGGTGATGATGAAGAAATTGAGAATGGGGTTCGCTGGCTTTCCTACAGGCAACACTTTTTTAGTTCTATTCTTGCAACAAAAACACCTTTTGAGACCACAACCCTAAATTCAAGGAATTTAGTAGAAGAGGAAAGTAAAGAAGCCAGGGTAACCAAAGAATTTGCTACAGTTGCACCTTTAAAAATGGAGGGTGGTGAACTTAATTATAATATGAATTGGTATTATGGGCCAACGGACATAGAAGTGTTGGCGGAATATAAGGATTTGGGACTGGCCGATTCTATTCCATATGGATGGGGGATTTTTGGTTGGATTAACAGGTTTGTGTTTACGCCATTTTATGGTTTTTTGAGTTCTTTTTTACCCTTTGGAATTGCCATTGTTGTGATGACCATCCTGGTAAGATTGGCAATGTCTCCGGTTACTTACAAATCGTATTTGTCCCAGGCTAAAATGAAGGTCCTAAAACCTGAAATTACTGAGCTTACTGAAAAGTATAAGGACAATGCAATGAAGAAGCAGCAGGAAACGATGAAGCTATACAACAAGGCGGGAGTTAGCCCTATGAGTGGTTGTGTACCTGCATTGTTGCAACTTCCTATTTTCTACGCGCTGTTTATGTTCTTCCCTACATCTTTTGCATTGCGTCAGAAGTCTTTTCTATGGGCCAGTGATTTATCTTCCTATGACACAATCGCAGAATTGCCGTTTACCATACCTTTTTATGGTGATCATGTGAGTTTATTTCCAATATTGGCATCAGTGGCTATTTTCTTTTATATGATGATGACCACCGGGCAGAATATGCAAACACAACCAGGTATGCCAAATATGAAATTTATCATGTACCTGTCTCCTTTAATGATGCTTTTCTTCTTTAACAATTATGCAAGCGGCTTGAGTTTATATTACTTTGTTTCAAACCTCATTACTATTTTTATCATGTTGGCGATAAAGAAATTTATATTGGATGAGGACAAAATTCATGCTCAGATACAAGAGAATAAAAAGAAACCAAAAAAGGAAAGTAAATTTCAGAGAAAAATGCGCGAGATGATGGAACAGGCAGAGCAGCAGAAAAAGACCAAATAACATCTCAGGTTTCCTAAAAACAAAAAGCCCTGACATTTCTGTCGGGGCTTCTAGCTTTAAGTAGGTTTAATTTGGTAAGATTTGGGATTTCAAAGATGCACTATAGTTTTTCCAAAAAAAAAGAATAGTTGTAAAGGCTCAATTTTTGTATGCTAACAGTTTCAATTTTGATGTCACCCTAATTTAAAAATAATCCCTGTCTTTTTTCTTACAAAAAAACTCCCTTGAATTACAAGGGAGTTTCAGCTATCAAATAATCGAATTAGTCGCTACTAAATCAATACGGTAACTAATTTGTTGTATCCGGAAGAAGTACGGCATCAAGCACGTGGATTACTCCGTTTCGGGCTTGGACATCCGTAGCAATGATTCCCGCTTCATTTCCGGATCCATCTGTTACAATAACAGGGTTACCTATAACAGTTACGGTTATGTCATCTCCTTCAAGGGTAGTGGCAACATTATCACCATCATTCAAAGCAGAGGATGCAAGGTTTGCCTCATCCACTACGTGGTGCAATAATACTTGTGTCAATGCAACTTCTCCTGGAATCGCGTCCAAAGCTTCAAACGCATCATTCGTTGGTGCAAAAACTGTAAAATCAGGATTTATTCCATCAGCATTGCTGCCTTCAGTCCTGGATAGGATATTCACAAAATCAGTTCCGGGCGTCAAAGTGGTTAAAGCTTCCACCAAAGTAGTGAAATTCGGATCTGCAGCAGCAAATGTTACTACAGTTGGAATGTCAATTACGGTGTCTACAGCATGTATGATCCCATTAGTTCCTACAATATCTGCAGAGGTTACCGTTGAAATACCATTAAACTGAACGCCGTCAGAAGTATTGTAATACAAACTTAATGCATTATCTCCGGGGCCGGTAGCACTGGTATTTGTATAGCCTGCACCTGCCGCAACAAGGGCAGATGAATTAACGGCGTCTCCAATTACATGATTAAGTAGGATTTGAGAAAGTGCTTCAGTATTTACATTTCCTATTGGAGTTCCATCAAGGAATGCTTCGAACGCGGCATTATCCGGAGCCAGAACTGTAAACGGCCCATCACCAGATAACACATCTATTAAATTTCCATCTGCCAACCCTAAGGCTACAACCAGACTGCTGAAGTCTGCATTGGCTGCAGCATGTGAAACAATAGAAGGAATTGGAATTACTGCATCTACTATATGAATGGTTCCGTTGGAAGCATCGATATCGGCACCACCATCTGTTACGGCAGATACGTTGTTAAATCGTACGCCATTAGCTGTATTGAAATAGATACTGATATTATTATCTCCGGCGCCTGAGGCATTTGTACTTGCATACCCAGCTCCTGAAGCTGCTAAATCTCCGGAGGTGATGTCTGCCGAGATAACATGGTTCAATAAAATTTCAGCCAATACATCTGTTGGAACGTCATCTAAGGAGTTAAAGCCATTTTCTGCTAAAAAGGTTACAAAAGCTGCATTTGTTGGAGCGAGAACCGTAAAAGGCCCATCACCCTGTAAGAGAGTTACTAAATCTCCATCTGCAGCTTGCAGGGCCGAGACTAAGGCCGAAAGTTCTGGTGTTCCCAGGGCAATTTCTACAATGTTTTGTTCGGTCGGCAGAGGTACTGCATCACCATTATCATCGTTGGAACATGATAATGAAAATACTAAGACCACGGCAGTCAGGATCGCTTTAAAAAAATTTGGAATTGATTTCATTTTATTTTCTGTTTAAATTAAAACTATTTATGTTTAACAAACATAGAAAAAAAGTTAAACAGAAAAATAATTTTATTATTTGTTTAACATGCACTTATAATCATTATATACTCCTTAATATACTATAATAATCCTTTTAAATGTAGTTAAAAGAAGAGTTCAGGATAAAAGAAATAATTATTTTTGTTTAATGTTATCGTAAAAAAATTAACATAAAGTTTAAACAAATAGAAGTTCTTGTTAGTTTTTAGACATAAAAAAACTGCCAAATAGATGGCAGTTTTAAAAGTTTTTAATTCGAATCCTCTTCCAATACTAATTGGAAGTATCTGGGATCATTACTTCAGTGATAAGATGTACAACACCATTGGCCGCCTGAAAATCAGCAACCGCTATTACAATTTCGGAATTACCTGAACCGTCTGTAATTGTAATGAGACCAAGTGATAATGAAAAAGTAATATCATCTCCTTCCAGGGTTGTAATTGTGGATTGGTCTGTAAAATCCTCGGAACGGTTATTTCCATTGGCTACATGGTGCTGTAATACCGATGTTAACAAACCCTCTTCAATATCGTCAACAGAATTCCAGTTGTCGTTTGTATCCAGCAAAGCATCGAATGCCGTATCGGCCGGGGCGAAAACCGTAAAGGGCCCAGTGCCTGAAAGAAGTCCTACGAAATCTGTACCGGGTGTTGCAGTGGTAAGTGCGGTGGTTAACTGTTGAAAGTTAATATCGGTAGTTATAAAAGTAACAACCGTAGGAAAATCAATAACAGCATCCACAGTATGAATAACGCCGTTAGAAGCAAGGATATCGGCATCAATTACATTAGAAGCACCATTGAATGTAA
>CP070778.1:752460-756273 GCA_020346245.1 Flavobacteriaceae bacterium
CAGGACAGACTGTGCCAACCTTAGGGCAGAGCCATTTATTATGCGCTTTACTATGGGTCTTTTTAAGCCTAAAAAAAAGATCCCAGGAACAGAATTTGCAGGTGATGTTGTAAAAGTTGGTAAGGCTGTAGACACATTCAAGGTGGGAGATAAGGTATTTGGATTTGACGACAGTGTTTTGAGCTCTTACGCTGAATATCTGGTATTTCCGGCAAACAAAGGTATTTCAACTATGCCCCGGGGTTTTAACTATCACCAGGCCGGGGCTTGTATAGAAGGTGCTCATTATGCATATAATATTATTAATAAAGTTGAACTCAGAAAAGGTCAAAAAGTATTGGTCAATGGCGCCTCCGGGGGCATAGGAACCGCCACGGTTCAATTGTTAAAGCATTTTGGTGCGGAAATTACCGCGGTCTGTAATACAGAAAATATAGGTCTGGTAAAATCATTGGGGGCAAATAAAGTTATTGATTATACAAAAGAAGATTTTACACAAGATTCCGAAAAATATAACTATGTATTTGATTGTGTAGGGAAAAGTACTTTTGGTAAATGCCTTCCCATATTACAACCGGGAGGAGTATATATCTCCTCCGAATTGGGGCCCTGGTCCCAGAATATTTTTTACTCCCTTATCTCGGTAATACTTGGAAGAATACCGGGAAGGGAAGGAAAAAAAGTAAAATTTCCTTATCCGCCAAATATAAAACGAAGTGTGCTTCTGGTAAAGAAGTTAATCGAGGAGGGTAAGTATAAATCCGTAATTGATAGATCTTATCCGCTGGAAGAGATTGCAGATGCCTTTAGGTATGTAGAAAAAGGACAAAAAACAGGTAATGTTTCAATCACTTTAGCAGGAGCTCAGGAATTCTAGAGTAACCATTGCAACTGGTTTTAGTTCTTCAAACCAAATAAAAAATACGTATCTGCCAAACTAAGGATATTTTGTTTTTATAAGTGCTACATTTTAATTCATTTGCATTTGGTATCTTTCCGGCTTTATAAAAACCCAACCACTATCCCATGAAAACCACTACCCGCAAAAGGATAACTTCCATTGATATGCTCAGGGGCCTTGTCATGATACTAATGGCGCTGGACCACATCCGTGATTATTTTCATTATGATGCATTTTTCTTTGCACCCACAGATTTAACTAAAACCAATGGTGCCCTTTTCCTGACCAGGTTTTTGACGCACTTTTGTGCCACTGTATTTGTTTTTTTGGCAGGAACCTCTGCTTTTTTTGTAGGTCAGCGAAGAGACAAAAAATCCCTTTCGGTTTGGCTTTTAAAAAGAGGTTTTTGGTTGGTATTTGTTGAATTTACCATTATAAAATTTGCTTGGTTTTTTAAACTGGATTTTTCCGTGCTTCTTTTTATGGTCATCTGGATTCTTGGGGTAAGCATGATATTTCTTGCAGGTTTTATCCATCTGCCTAAAAAACCAATGATAGCACTATCCGTTTTGGTTATTTTAGGGCACAACGCCTTAGATGGAATGATGCCCGGAGGTTCTTTTATGTCAGGTCTCTGGAGTTTTCTGCATGTGTATAGCGAAGTCCCTTTAGGAAATATACAGCTTTTTGTTGCCTATCCCATTCTTCCATGGGTGTTTGTTATGCCCCTGGGTTACTATTTTGGCGAACTTTATAAGCCTTCAATAAGCTCTGAATTTAGAGTGAAGAGATTGTGGCAATTGGGTGTCAGCATCACCCTGGCATTTTTTATACTTCGATTTGTAAATATTTATGGAGATCCATATCCCTGGTCTACACAAAAGTCATTTGATTTTACCCTGATGTCATTTTTCAAATTAACCAAATACCCGCCCTCCCTTTTATATTTATTGATCACCCTGGGGCCTTCAATAATTTTTCTGGCTTTGGCAGAGAAATGGAAGGGTTCATTTTTTGATAAACTAATCACTATTGGCCGGGTCCCAATGTTCTTTTATATTATCCATATATACATTATACATCTGCTGGCCTTAATAGCGGCCATACTTACAGGATTTAATGCTTCTGATATGGTTATTGACTTTTGGATAAATGAGGAACCAGAATTGCAGGGTTATGGTTTTAGTCTTTGGGTCGTATATCTTGTTTGGGTTATACTTATCATTGGACTCTATCCTTTATGCAACTGGTTTAATAATTACAAGAGTAGTAACCGGGATAAATGGTGGCTCAGTTACCTTTAGCTACGATCCTGATTATTTGTATTTCCCTGGAATTGAGCGCAATGACAATATTATTTAAACAACCCGGAATACACACAAGGAAAATTCATAATAGTTAGATCAGTTTTTCCTCCTTATGAACGAAAAATTTAATAGAAGATCCATTTAACTTATTTGAACGAGCCAGGTACGGGATACTGTATATTTTTTTGATTTTCATGTTAAGTTTTCTTTTTATTTTAGATAAACCTTACTTTCAGAGATGGAATCTCCAGATTTATAAGAAGAATCCGGCTGTGAGTATGACATTGACGTCTAATAACCCAGAATAGAACATATGAATACCTCCATTTTTGATTCCTTATCCATACCTGTTGTTTACTTATGTATTTGTATTTTGTTAATGATCGGTTTTGAAATTGGTTATCAAATTAGCAGGCATTCCAAAGTATTTATGGAAGAGGTAGAACCCGCCACCCTGACAACCATGATTGGTGGCCTAATAGGAGTTCTGGGCTTTCTGCTCGCTTTTACTTTTTCAATTGCGACCGGACAATTTAGCCAGCGTAAGCAATACGTCCTTGAAGAGGCTAACGAAATTGGAACTGCTTATCTTAGGGCAGACCTTATTGATACTATTTATCAAAAAGAAGTAAAGCAATTGTTGAGGGAATATACAGACACTCGTTTAAAGGCCGTTAATAGCACAAATATTAACAACGAAGTCCTAAAATCAGTTGAACTCCATGATCTTCTATGGGGCGAAGTATCCGCGGCGGCTTTAGCAAAACCCAATACAAATACGTCAATGATGATACAATCTATTAATAGCATCATTGACTTGCATGAAAAACGTGTCACCGCCGGTTTGCGCAACCGGATTCCTACTAGCATTTGGCTAACACTTATGGCCATTTCATTTATGACCATGATAACAATTGGTATTAAAGCAGGATTTACCAAACCCAGAGGCCTGATTGCTGTAATACCAATGATATTGGCATTTGCTGCCCTTACTACCCTTATCGTAGATCTTAACCGCCCGCAAAAGGGATTATTCAAGGTAGGGCAACAATCTATGATTTCCGTTCAGAAGAGCATGCAAAAAGACATTAAATAAACCTGTTCCAATTATGCCGATATCCGGAAAGGATTATTTTCTTTAAAATTCTGTTGTACATTTAGATAATTAACCAAAACTGCCCGGCATGAAAAACATATTTCTATTAATATTATCTCTAATCTTAGTCAGTGGTTGTAAACAGGACAAGGAGAAGAAGGAGACAAATGAAAGTTTGCCACGGGTTGCAATTGCCGGATTAGCGATTGAATCGAGTACTTTTTCACCCGCTTTAACTGATGAAGACGCGTTCCATGCCAGAGTTGCAGAAGACGTATTCTCGTTCTATCCTTTCCTGAACATGGATTCCCTGAATAGAAAGCGTGCGGAATGGATTCCTACATTAAGGGCGCACGCCCTCCCGGGAGGAATGGTCACCCGTGAAGCATATGAATCTTTAGTCTCAAAGACATTGGATATGTTGGAGAGGAATAAACCTTATGACGGTTTATTTTTTGATATTCACGGAGCAATGAGTGTAGAAGGACTCGAAGATCCTGAAGGAGATT
>CP070778.1:756373-760110 GCA_020346245.1 Flavobacteriaceae bacterium
CAAAACTTATTCAATATGGCTGGGAGACAGTAACGGAAGGTTTAAAATATGGAGGGATCACTAATATGATGGATCGACTTTCTAATCCTGCAAAATTAAAAGCCTTTGAATTATCTGAAGAGCTTAAAGACATAATGCGTCCATTGTTTCATAAGCATATGGATGATATTATGAGCGGTCATTTCTCAAAGACCATGATGGAAGATTGGGCCAATGATGATAAAAACCTATTGACCTGGCGCGCAGAAACCGGAGAGACAGCATTTGAAAAGACCGCTGCCGGTGCTAATGAAATTTCTGAGCAGGAATATTACGATAACGGGGTTCTTATGGTTGCTTTTGTAAGAGCAGGAGTGGAGCTGGCTTATGAATCTATGACAGAATCTGGCATTATTGGTGAATCTGCGTATTATGAATCATTGCATGAAACACCACTTATTGCCAATACAATTGCCAGAAAGAAATTATTTGAAATGAACAGGGTAATATCTGATACCGCAGAATATGGCTGTTATTTATTTGATCATGCCTGCAAACCTTTATTGGGTGATTTCATGAAAAAAGTGGATATTGATGTAATAGGTACGACTTTTGGCAAAAACCAGGATAATGGAGTGGATAATGCCAAATTAATTGCCGTAAATAAAGCTCTTCGTGAACACCCTGTAGAGATTATAGGCACCAGATTAAGGGAATCAATGACAGCGATGAAGCCAATCGTTTAAAAAAAATGATTTCCCCAATTTGTAAAAATATTGAGTTGCTAACAAAAGTATTATATGGAAACTGCACTATCGATAATTCCTGAATCTTTTCGTATAAACGAGCCAGTTAATCAAAAGACTTATTTGTTAAATGGTGAATTGAAGGATTGGGAAGGTGCTACGGCTGAAGTCTATTCTACTATTTCCATCACATCAGAATATTCTCCGACCTTATTGGGCTCGGTTCCAGACATGGGAGAAAAAGAGGCTTTAGATGCGCTAGATGCAGCTGTAAAAGCCTATGATCAGGGTCAGGGCGCATGGCCAACAATGAAAGTCAGGGATCGGATAGAATGTATGGAAAAGTTTGTCCGCATAATGGAGACCAAAAGAGATATTGTGGTCAAATATTTAATGTGGGAAATAGGTAAGACCTTGCCAGATTCTGAAAAAGAATTTGATAGAACCGTTGAATACATCTATGATACCATTGAGGATTACAAACAATTAGATCGTAATTCAGCAAAATTTGCAAAGAACGGGGGGGTTTATGCCCATATAAGACGAGGGCCCCTCGGAGTGGTGCTTTGTCTTGGACCATATAATTACCCCTTGAATGAAACTTTCTGTTTACTTATCCCCGCGATTATCATGGGAAATACAGCAGTTTTTAAACCTGCTAAGCAAGGTGTTTTACTGATTGCTCCATTAATAGAAGCATTTAAAGAAAGTTTCCCTAAAGGAGTAGTAAATATCCTATTTGGTCGGGGTCGAGCCATAGCGGGGCCTATAATGAAGACAGGAAAGGTAGATGTATTGGCTTTAATTGGTCATAGTTCATCTGCTAATGCGTTGCAAAACCAGCATCCGAAAAGCAATCGTTTACGACTTGTTTTGGGACTGGAAGCAAAAAACCCTGCTATTGTCTTGCCTGATGCCAATATGGATCTGGCCATAAAAGAATGTCTGGCAGGTGCTTTGTCTTTCAATGGTCAACGCTGTACAGCTCTTAAAGTAATTTACGTTCACAAGGATATTGTTGGAGAGTTCTGTGAAAAATTCTCAAAAAAAGTAGATGAACTTAAATTCGGTAATCCATGGGATAAAGGAGTAGCGCTTACACCCCTACCCGAAAGAGACAAACCGGCATATATACAGGATTTAATTGATGATGCTGTAGCTAAAGGGGCTGAAATACTTAATGGAAAAGGAGGTGAACATTCTGAAAATTATATCTGGCCAGCTGTTCTTTAT
Organism: Flavobacteriaceae bacterium; assembly: GCA_020346245.1. Taxonomy (GTDB): domain Bacteria; phylum Bacteroidota; class Bacteroidia; order Flavobacteriales; family Flavobacteriaceae; genus Eudoraea. The sequence goes on from CP070778.1 coordinate 758,332, forward strand.
CCCGTTAGCAAGGATATGAAGGTCTACGAAGAAGAACAGTTTGGTCCTGTGATACCTATCCTTTCTTTTGAGGATATTCAGGAACCATTAGACGATATGGCTGAATCTAATTATGGTCAGCAAGTTAGTTTATTTGGTAGTGATGTTTACGCTCTTGCACCATTAATCGATAACCTGGCTAACCTCGTATGCCGGGTAAATCTGAATAGTTCATGTCAGCGCGGACCAGACGTTTATCCTTTTACCGGGAGAAAAGATTCTGCGGTTGCCACATTAAGTGTTCATGATGCATTGCGATCCTTCTCTATAAGGACTTTTGTAGCCTCAAAGGATACGGAATTAAATAATGAAATTCTGGAAAAGCTATTAGAAACCAAACTTTCTAATTTTATTAGTACAGATTATCTTTTATAATTCCGGTGAGCACAAATATCGAGTAAAAATATATTTGAACTACTAATAGCTTAAATGGGTTTCCTCCTAGATATGTGAAGCCAGCCAATCTCCAACCTCACTTGTTTTATAGGCTCTGCCACCTTCCGAAAGGTCCTCTGTAACAATGCCTTCGGAAAGGGATTTATTAACCACTTTGCGTATTGCATCGGCCTCTTCAGACAAATTGAATCCATCAAATAACATAGCTGCAGATAATACTGTTGCAAGCGGATTAGCGATGTCTTTACCAGCCGCCTGGGGATAGGATCCGTGAATTGGTTCGTACAACGCAATCTTTTCACCAATTGAAGCAGAAGGCATTAAGCCCATAGAGCCAGATATCACAGAAGCTTCATCCGTTAGAATATCACCAAACAGGTTTTCGGTTATTAATACATCGTAATCGCTTGGCCACTGAACAAGTCTCATAGCTACGGCATCAACAAATTCGTAAGATACTTTGACCTCAGGGTAATCTTTTTCCATTGCCTGTACGGTTTCGCGCCATAAACGCGAAGATTCCAATACATTTGCCTTATCTACACAGCATAGGCGTTTGGAACGTTTTTCTGCCATCTCGAAACCTTTTTTTGCCAATCGCTGTATTTCCTTACGCGTATAAGTACATGTATCATAAGCTGTATCTCCATCATCTTCTCTTCCCCGTTTTCCAAAATAGATACCACCAGTAAGTTCTCTTAAGAAAACGAGATCCGTTCCTTCAATTCGTTCTCTTTTTAAAGGGGATTTATCAATGAGAGACGGAAATGTAAAGGTAGGTCTGACATTGGCAAACAATCCCAGCTTTTGTCTCATTCTCAGCAAACCTTGTTCCGGACGGACTTTAGCTGACGGATCATTATCGTATTTGGGATCGCCAATGGCACCAAAAAGTACTGCATCGGAGTTAGCACAAATAGCATGGGTCTCATCAGGGTAGGGGTCGCCGACAGCATCAATCGCGGCAGCACCGGTTAAAGCGGGTTTCCAATTTATCTCATGATTGTATTTTTCAGCCAGTGCATCACATACTTTTACTGCCTGATTGATTACTTCGGGTCCAATGCCGTCACCGGCTAAGAGTGCTATATTTAATTTCATGTTATTTTTGAAGTCTAGTTAGTAGAAAATAATTGTCTTTATTGATATACGCTATATGATATTCAACATTTTTTCGGTTGCTTTGATGGCAGAAACCGTTTGATCCGAATCCAAGCCACGGGTAATAAATTCATTTCCGTTTTCCTGCCAGGTAATGATGGTCTCACATAAGGCATCAGAGTTACTTCCAGGCGGTATTCGCACGGCATAATCTGTAAGAACCGGAAGTGCTACTTTTTTTGA
>CP070778.1:760210-763915 GCA_020346245.1 Flavobacteriaceae bacterium
CTTTCCCAAAAATAAATTCAAATAAACTTTTCATACCCTCAGTTGGTCAAGGGTAAAAATACAAAAGCATCCCGAATCCTTATATATACGGACGGGATGCTTAGTATGAATAAGTTTAACTAATTTATTCAGCTGCTCCTTCTGCGGGTTTTTCACCACCTTCAGCAGCACCTTCAGCTGCTTCAGCACCTTCAGCTGCTTCAGCACCTTCAACGCCTTCAGCACCTTCTTCTATTCCTTCTTCATCCTCAAGTTCTTCTTCTATGGCTGCACGAGCAGTTTTAACTTGTACTACAACAGTCGAATCGGGTTGAAGAATAGTAAAATCATCACTTAGTAAGGACTCTACGAGGATGTTATCTCCAATTTTTAGTGAATTGATATCTATATCAAAGAAATCGGGAAGGTTGTCTGGCAGAGCTTTTATAGTCAGTTTTCTATTTCTGAATAATAAGCGGCCTCCATTTCTTACGCCCGGGGAATTTCCTTGTAAACGAACAGGAATATCCATCGTAACTTCCTTGTCATCAAAGAGTTGGTAAAAATCTATGTGTAGAATTCTATCCGTAACAGGATGAAACTGTATGTCCTGCATTACGGCTTTTACTTTTTCACCTTTGTCCAAATCAACCTTAACAGTATGGGCATTTGGAGTGTACACTAAATTTTTGAATGCTAATTCATCCGCCGAAAAGTGTAATGGTTTTTCCCCTCCGTATACCACGCAAGGGACCTTTCCAGCATTACGTAGGGCCTTCGTTGCCTTTTTGCCCACGCTTTCTCTTTCTGATCCTTTGATTGTAATTGATTTCATTATCTAAGTTTAATTAATATTTACATTAAAAATTTTGAGGCTATTGAGGTATTGTGATGAACTCTGTGCATAACATCTGCAAAAAGATCGGCACAGCTCAAAACTCGTATTTTTCCACTTACTTTTTTAATTGGGATAGAATCTGTAACGATCAATTCCGACAATTGCGAGTTTTCAATTTTATCATATGCATTACCTGATAGCAATGCGTGGGTGGTAATAGCCCTGACACTTTTAGCCCCGCGTTCCATCATAAGATCAGCAGCTTTTGCCAATGTGCCTGCCGTATCCACCAGGTCATCAACCAGGACAACATTTCTATCCTTAACCTCACCTATCAGCTCCATATGCGAAATTACATTGGCCTTTGCTCTCTGCTTGTAACAGATCACCACATCACTTTCCAGTGCTTTGGAATACGCATAGGCTCTTTTAGAACCACCCATATCGGGAGATGCTATGGTAAGGTTATCCAAATTCAGGCTCTTCAAATATGGAAGAAAAAGGGTGGAAGCATACAAATGGTCTACCGGTTTTTCAAAGAATCCCTGAATTTGATCTGCGTGCAGGTCCATAGTAATAATACGAGTTGCACCTGCAGTTTCCAGCATTTTGGCAATTAATTTGGCCGCGATAGGAACCCTTGGTTTATCCTTTCTGTCTTGCCGTGCCCATCCATAGTAGGGTATTACAGCTGTAATATGCCTGGCTGATGCTCGTTTTGCAGCATCTAGCATTAACAGCATTTCCATAAGGTTTTCTGAACTTGGATTGGTAGAACCGATTACAAAAATTCTCGTTCCACGAATAGACTCTTCAAAGGATGGTTGAAATTCGCCATCGCTAAAATGTGAAAACAAAACATTACCCAATTCTGCACCATATGATTTGGCAATGTTTTTACCCAGTTCCATACTTTGGGTACACGCAAAAATCTTTGGTTCCGGTACTTGATAAGCCATGGTTAATCTCTTGTTTTCTAGTTTCTTAAAACCCCTGATTCTTAAGGAGGTGCAAATTTAAAAATTTATTTTGGTTGCTAAAGGATAAATGTGGGTTATTTTAGTTTTGCAAACGAAATTATTTTTTAGCTTTGCAATCCCTTTGCCTCGGTGGCGGAACTGGTAGACGCGCTGGATTCAAAATCCAGTGTCTTCGGACGTGTGGGTTCGATTCCCACCCGAGGTACATTTAAAGGCTCTTAAACCTCTATGTTTAGGAGTCTTTTTTAATTTCAACGAACAAATAACGAACGAAAATTAGTAAAGTATAGTAGAATATAGGAAGTTTTAGATGTCCTCTTAGAACGCTTCTTATAATTTGTTAGCATTCTAAGGCTTTGCTATTGCACAAATTAACTTTCAGATTTATTCATCCAGATGATACTATAACCGGTAACAACTCCCAATAAAACGCCTCCTAATATCATTGCTAGAGTCGCTAGTGGCAGAGGAACTGATAATGTTAGGAAGCCAATACCCCATCCAACCGAACTAGCAAGTATCCAGCGAGATGCTTTATTAAAATATGGTTTGAGAAATTGCATTTGAAGTAATCCAATTACTGAACCTACGATCAATCCAAACATAAGTTTACCAAGAATCTCGTAATCTCCTTGGAAGTATGGAATAGTATAATCGTTTTCATTCATTATCGCACCAATAATGAAAGGTATTCCTAGACAAAGGGTGCATACTAGGCCCCACATGCTACTTATTTTAAACTCTCTTTTCAAAACAAACCACTGAGCATAACCAATACTTGCACCGACACATAGACCAACAATCAAATTTGTTTCTTTGTCGTAGAAAATATTTACAACTAAATACGACAAAATCAACGCACCGATGAATCCAACCAGCCATCCAATTCCATTGGCCAATATCCAATTCCGTAGGAAATTTCTATCTAGTTGCTTGCTTTCATTTTTCATAATAAATTGCGATTTGATTTGAAATGCGATTTACTCACCACACGGCAATGAATTGATTAATTTAGGTTAAAATTTGAAAAGACTCCTCATATTTTGAGGAGTTTTTGTTTCATAGAGAGCCATGTATAGAGGAAGATTAGTTTAACTTTTTTATTTCATTCTCTATATCATTAATTTTTCTTTCCCCCTTCAAACATATATTGCTATTCCTAATATTAATTTTTAAAAAGACTAATCTAGAATTGATCATGTTTTTGTAATAGGTGGTCCCCAGGGAGAATCATAATTAAGTCTGCCCTGCTTTTTTTAGTTTTCAAAAATTGAGTCAATTGATTCAATTAAATGATTGGTTTGATCCTTCAAACCTTCATAATAAGTCAGAAAAACCATTTGCTTTGTAGTATAAAGAGTTGCTACGTTTTCACTTATTTGAAATTTAGCGGATTGTGGGTTGTTCATAAACTCATATTGACCCTTAAATTTATGGTCAAATTTATTATCAATATTCAAGTAATTTCTATTTTTTAGGTTTAACATACTGGGTATCTTCTCCACGGCAATTAAAAGGTTGTTAATGGAAAACACATTAAATTCTTCTATATGTTTTTCAGCTATCTCAGTATCTCTGTAATAATCAATTAGGGCTGATTTCAGTTCCCTGTTTCGTATCAGATTTAATTTCCCGTCATTAACCAATTCCTGATAGGTTGATTTTTGTATGGTTAGTAGGTCGGAGTACAGGCTTAATTTTTCAAATAAATTTTGAACATCATCATAATTTTGTTGTTCTTCATAAAGCTCCTCAATAAAATTACGGTTAATCCTGATCTGATTTTCCGCTTCTTGGATGCGTCTGCTGTAATAGGTACTATCTGTTACCAAATCTGCTCTTAGCCCGTTTAAAAATCCTCTTTCCAAGTCGTTATTTTTGCGCTGCTCATTCCAGTTATTAATCTGC
>CP070778.1:764015-767556 GCA_020346245.1 Flavobacteriaceae bacterium
GTATGTGCCAGTTTAATTCATCTATTTTGTTATTCAAAGTAAATTGTATTTAAAAACACCTTTTTCATAGCTAAAATACAAATTTGCTTTATATTTTAAAGATATTATCTAAAATTTGGACGTAACTTTATTGTAGAATATTTGCTAAAAGAGAAAATGCCCTACAAGAACTTAAGAACCTTACCGGTGTATAGAAAAGCAATGGAACTTTGCTCCATGAGCAGAGAAATAGCCTCGTTTGTTTCTCACAACAAGGACTTACTAAAATTGTACCAATCTAACAGTTTAAGGGACAATATAGCGGATTCTTTACTTACTGACGCCATTTTGATCCCTCAGCAGATAGCACAAGCAGAATCCACGGAATCGTATACTGTTAGAATGAAAAGTGCTTCATTCATCAACATTATGATAGGAAATATAATCTCTTATTGTAACGGACTGGAAAATGATGGATTAAAAGAAAGGGAGTATGTGGATTTGCTTCGAAAAGAAATCCATAGTTTCAGAAAATCTTTTAAGAAATGGAGGAAGTCTATTGGTAAAAATGGTGGTGCCTCAAATTGGGGATTCAATGATTATATGGGTTACTAAATAAGTCTCACCAGGAAAAATTCAGATTCATGGATTTATTCGTTTATTACCAGGCGGTAACTACAAATACCCTACATATTTCTTCTATATTGACCTCCTACTTCGAACAAGGCATGTGTAATTTGTCCTAATGAACAGTATTTAGTGACCTCCATAAGTTTTTCAAAAATATTTTCATTCCTAATAGCCGTTTCCTGCAGTTCTTTTAATTGTTTTTGAGCAATTTGCTTATTTCTTAAATGCAAACCTTGTAAGGTATCAATTTGTTGCTCTTTTTCCATGTCAGTAGCACGAATAACTTCTGCGGGAAGTATAGTAGGAGATCCTGACGAGCTCAAAAAAGTGTTTACACCGATTATTGGATATTCCCCGGTGTGTTTCAGAGTCTCATAGTACATGCTTTCCTCCTGTATTTTAGAGCGTTGATACATAGTTTCCATTGCGCCTAAAACACCTCCGCGTTCGGTAATTCTGTCAAATTCAAGTAAAACAGCCTCCTCCACTAGATCTGTAAGTTCTTCAATAATAAAGGATCCTTGTAGTGGGTTTTCATTTTTCGCCAGGCCCAGTTCCTTGTTGATAATCAATTGTATTGCCATGGCCCTTCTAACAGATTCTTCCGTTGGAGTGGTAATAGCCTCATCGTATGCATTGGTATGCAAGGAATTACAATTGTCATATATTGCATAAAGTGCCTGCAAAGTTGTTCTTATATCATTAAAATCTATCTCCTGAGCATGCAAACTTCGACCTGAGGTTTGAATGTGATATTTCAACATTTGCGCCCTGGAATCTGCGCCATATTTTTCCTTCATCGCTTTCGCCCAAATACGCCTTGCAACTCTGCCTATTACAGCATACTCGGGATCTATACCATTAGAAAAGAAAAATGACAGGTTGGGGCCAAATTTATTGATATCCATCCCACGGCTCAGGTAGTATTCAACGTAGGTAAAACCATTTGAAAGAGTAAAAGCCAATTGCGTGATAGGATTTGCCCCGGCCTCAGCTATATGGTATCCAGAAATGGAGACAGAATAAAAATTTCTTACCTCATTAAGAATAAAATATTCCTGAACATCACCCATGAGTCTCAGTGCAAACTCAGTTGAAAAAATGCAGGTATTCTGAGCCTGATCTTCTTTTAGAATATCTGCCTGCACTGTACCGCGAATTGTTTTTAAAGTCTCTTGTTTAATGCGCTTGTAAACCTCCGGTGCAAGCACTTTATCTCCGGTAATACCCAGTAAGAAAAGTCCAAGGCCGTTGTTTCCTTCTGGCAGGTTACCCACATATTTTGGCCTGTTTTTCAATATTCCGCCATAATGGGCTTTGATTTTTAATTCTACCTCTTTTTCAAGGCCATTTTCGTGAATATATTTCTCACAGTTTTGGTCAATTGCCGCATTAATGAAGTATCCCAATAGCATTGGGGCAGGCCCATTTATGGTCATGCTAACTGAAGTCATAGGATCACTAAGATCAAAACCAGAATATAATTTTTTGGCATCATCCAGGCAGCAAACAGAAACACCTGCATTACCAATCTTTCCATAAATATCAGGTCTGTGATCCGGGTCACTGCCATAAAGTGTAACAGAATCGAATGCCGTAGATAGTCTCTTAGCAGGCATATCGAGACTTACGTAATGAAACCTTCTGTTGGTACGTTCGGGTCCTCCTTCGCCGGCAAACATTCGTGTAGGATCTTCGCCCGTTCTCTTAAACGGGTAAAGTCCGGAAGTATATGGAAATTCCCCTGGCACATTCTCCTGCAGTCGCCACTGAAGCAGATCGCCCCATGCCTTATATCTTGGCAAAATTACCTTGGGAATAGCAAGGCCGGATAGTGACACAATGTGCGTGTCTATGCTTATCTCTTTATCTCTTACTTTAAAAACATAGGAGGGGTCTTTGTATCTTTTAGCCAAACTATCCCAATTAAGGATAATTTGCCAGTTATAAGGGTCCAAATTGAGTTTTACACGGTCAAATTCAACTACTAAAAGTTGAATTAATTTATCTTTTTCATCTTTTGCGGGCACATCCGTACCGGCAACCTTTATTCCCGCAACATTTAACTCGGGGTTAATCTTGCACAGGCCGGCTATAGTTTTATATATTCCATATAATTGCTGGGCTACTTCAACCTGGTATGACACTTTGGTATCATAAGATTTAATACTTTCGGTAATCTCAGAAAGATATCGTACCCTGGAAGGTGGAACCACAAATACCTTCTCATCCATTTCCTTACTAACAATCAAGGTTGAAACCAGATCAGCGTTTCCCTTTTCAGTTATCTGCTCCATTACCGCTTTGTATAAACGGTTCATTCCAGGATCATTAAATTGTGAAGCTATTGTACCAAAAATAGGCAATGTATCATCATCTGCTTCCCATAAACCCTGATTGCGTACATATTGCTTTTTCACATCCCTTAAAGCATCCAATGATCCTCTTTTGTCAAATTTATTTATCGCAACCAGATCGGCAAAATCCAACATATCAATTTTCTCTAGTTGCGTTGCAGCCCCAAATTCAGGGGTCATAACATAAAGGGAAACATCGCTATGTTCAATTATTTCCGTATCTGACTGGCCAATACCTGAGGTTTCAAGAATAATAAGATCAAATCCGGCCGTTTTCAGTACTTCAACTGCCTCATTCACATATTTGGATAAAGCCAAATTGGATTGCCTTGTGGCCAGGGAACGCATGTACACCCTGTCATCATTTATTGCATTCATTCTTATCCGGTCTCCCAGAAGAGCTCCGCCTGTTTTCCTTTTAGAAGGATCAACAGATATCAAACCAATGGATTTCTTTGGAAAGTCCCTTAAAAAACGCCTGACAAGCTCGTCGACTAAACTAGATTTACCAGAACCCCCTGTACCAGTTATACCCAGGACCGGGACCTGATCTTTATCCTTTCGAATTTCGGAAA
>CP070778.1:767656-771141 GCA_020346245.1 Flavobacteriaceae bacterium
AGCAGAACATAAAGGTTAGCCAATTTACCTTTTGGTCCCAGTTCTCCTAATTTTGGCGAACTAAAATGCAACCCTTTGAGCGGTTCCATTGACAACACATATTGGTCGTTGGTTACACTTTTTTCCAGATATTGGGGAACCTGCTTCAACTGCCCCAGAATAGCGTCAGAACTGGCGTTCCTTTCCAACAATAAATACGTATTCATTGGAAACCATTCCCAATTCTGATCACCTTCGGGCCTGCTTTTCATAAAAGTATCCATAGAGATCAGAAAGTCGAATTGCAGATGAGAATTCGCAGGCATATTCTGAATAATTCCCGAAACCGTAAAAGGCTGCCCATCGTAAAGAAGTACTTCATCAAGAGCATCTCTGGTGCCAAAGTATTTGCGTGCCGAATTTTCTGTGAGAATGATCTTGTCCGGGCCGTTTAGTGCAGATGCTTTGTTTCCGGATATCATATCAAAATCGAAAAGCTTAAAAAAATCCGGGTCCGAGTAGAAAATATTTTCACTTTCGGAAAACAAATTATCCCCGGCTTTGATAGCATGGCTGCCGTATTCTTTATTAATACGTACATATTCCTGCACCTGTGGCGAGTTTAATTTTATATAGGGGCCTACCGGAATAGCGCTAAGACCCAGGCTAAGATCTCCGGTAGGGGATACTACAGAGGTATTTACTTTAAAAATTTGTTCTTGCTTACTATGGAAAGTATCATACCCAAGTTCTCCCTTAATGTAGATTGCTATAAAAAACAGACTTACAATTCCTATAGACAAGCTGAAAAGCTTGGTGAACGTACTCCATTTTTTATTCCATAATTTCCTTTGCGCAATTTTGATAGCGTTATACCCCATGATTTTCGTTTTTTTGATGATTACATTCTCATTGATTTATTTTTATATGGTTAGGTGTTTAGACTTTTTTATTTTGCAGTTATAAACGGCTATGGGTGCTATTCGGTTCTCAAGCTCTTCACCGGGTTTGATTTTGCTGCCTTAATAGCCTGAAAACTTACCGTTAAAACGGTAACCAGCATAGCTCCAATCATGGCTAAAGCAAAAATCCACCATTTAAGTATCACCCGATAAGGATATTCCTGCAACCAGCCATTCATTACATAGTAGGCAATGGGAATTGCAATAAAACTTGAGATGACCACCAATTTTAAAAAATCTTTCGAAAGCATATTCCAAACATTAAATACTGAAGCCCCTAATACTTTTCGGACTCCTATTTCTTTGGTGCGTTGTTCCGCTACAAAAGAGGTAAGGCCAAACAGCCCTAAACAACTAATTAAAATAGCAAGGGCAGTAAAGATTCCAGATAAGGTTCCGATACGTTCTTCCGAAGCAAATTTTTCGCCATATTGCTCATCCACAAATTCATATTCAAAGGGAATATCAGGAAAGTGCTCTTTAAACACTCTTTCTATTATCGAAATATTCTCGCTGGCACTTTTCTCAGGATTCAGCCTCAGGTTATAATAACTAGAATAATAAAACCTGTCATAAGCATAAATTCCTTGCTTTACAGGTTCATAGGGAGATTGAGCAATCATATCCTCTACCACACCAATAATTTTTAAATCCGAGCTCGGGTCCTCATCATAATCATCCTTTAAAAATTTGCCAACAGGGTCTTGTATGCCTAAATACTTTTTGGCCGATTCATTAATAAGAACAGCCATAGAATCAGAGGCAAACTCCCTTGAGAAATCCCTACCTTCTACAATTTTAAGATTAAGTGACTTTGCATATTCGGGTGAAACCACGGTCCATGTGAAATCTTCCTGAAAACCTTCAGGTTTTCCTTCCCAGCTAAATCCGGACCTGTTGGACCAAATTCGGGTAGTTGGACTGCTTGATGACGACATTTCCACAATTGCATTGGAAGCTAAGAATTCACTCCTCATCAAATCATATTTCCCTTCAAAATCCTGGCTAAAGGTGGGAATCTGTATAAGGCCTTCCTTGTCGTAACCTACCGGCCTGTTCTTTGCAAAGTTAATTTGCTGCATTACGATAACGGTGCCGATTATAAAGGCTACTGAAACAGTAAATTGCATCACAACTAATATCTTTCTTGGAAGACCTGCATATCTGCCTACATTAAAGGTCCCCTTTAATACATGGGCAGGCTTGAACGACGAAAGATATAATGCAGGATAACTGCCAGCCAATAACGATGTGAAAATTATAAACAGAATAGACATTATCCAAAAATTGATGCTATCCCATGGAAATTCGATTTCCTTGCGCGCCAACTCATTAAATCCATTTAGTGACAACAACACTATTCCTATGGCCGCAATAAAGGCGAAAACTACAACAAGAAATGACTCACTCAAAAACTGATAGACTAACTGCCCTTTTAATGACCCCAGAGTCTTTCTTATGCCAACTTCTTTAGACCTTTTTTCGGATCGCGCTGTACTAAGGTTCATAAAATTGATACAGGCCAACAGTAACACAAAAGCACCAATAATACCAAAGAGCCAGACATATTTAATGCGACCTCCTACCTGTTTTCCATTTTCAAAATGGCCCTTTAGATGCCAATCTGCCATAGGGAAAAGGAACAATTGTGGATTAAATTCAGCAGTGTCCTCGTGCAAGTTCTTTTTTACATTCTTAATCTTGGCAGTAACCCCTTTCATAGTTGTATTTTCAGCAAGTTGAACAAACATTTGAAAAGAATTGTTATCCCACTGCTCCTCAGTCGCAGCCCTCATGGCCCACTCGTTCGAGACAAGGTATTGATTCCATGGTATGATGTATTCTGTATCGTGGAAAGTATTGTTAAAAGGGATATCCTTATAAACACTTGTAACCATTAAATCATATTGATTACTGACCTTTACAATCTTGCCAATAGGATCTTCATTGCCAAACAGTGCACCGGCAGTAGATTCCGAGAGCATGATTGAGTTAATCTCACGAAGGCCGTCTTTTTCTCCATTTAATATTTGCAGTTCCAAAAGTTCTGGTGCCTCCCGCTGCATGTAATTTCCAGGTCTGGAGAGATTCGTCTCTCCATATTTTAAATAAAGATCATTGGTCCATGAGGCCATGATCAAACGCTTAAAATTATCTCCGTAACCTTCTCTTAAGGCTTTCTCCAAAGGTATAGGTATAGCTGGGCCAGTATCTGTTTGGCCATTCAAGGTCTGCGCCTGATACACCTGGGCTATCCTGTCCTTACTTATAAAATAATCATTATGGGAAAGCTCATCCTGTATCCAAAGCCCTATGGTGAGGGAGACAGCCATACCTAAAGCAAGGCCGCCTATATTTATAATGGAATAGGCCTTGTTCTTGATAAGGTTTCTCCAGGCAATTTTAAGATAGTTTTTGAACATGGTTCTCGTTTTTTGTGATTGATTTTATTCTGTGCGTAAACTTTTTACAGGGTTAACAATTGCCGCTTTAATACTCTGGTAACTTACAGTAATGATAGCGATGGCGACTGCTAAAAAAGCA
>CP070778.1:771241-774494 GCA_020346245.1 Flavobacteriaceae bacterium
TTTTTATCGTTTTTTTCGGCTTTACCTCCGGGTAATCCAATTTGATTGGAATGTACCCCAGGATAAGTATGTCGCAGGATAAGCAATAAATTCGTTGATTGCTTTTTATCAGGATAAAACAAGGCGACTACACCTGCCTTCTTTGGGTTTGTATTCTTCTTTTCCATGGCAGCTAACTCCTGTATGCGAATTTGTGGAGCCATTTTGTAGTGTGAAGATGTTCCCGGAAGAGGTAGTTTTTTTATTTTTGCTACCTGTAGTGCAAAATCAGAATAATTCATGTCGCATTTTAAATTTACCTGCCTTGCAATATTACCATTATTTTTCTTTGGTGCATGCAAGCAAACAACCAGTTCGAACTCCAGCATAGAAAATCAAAATGCCGTCAATGCAGATTCGGTTCTAATCGATACAACAACTGATTCATCAACTGAAATTACAGAAAATGAAGCATTTGTACTTACCGAGGAAAATGCCATAGACTTCTTTTTTGAGTACCAAAAAAATCTAAAAACCACCAGGGTAAAACTCACCACAAGTATGGGCAATTTTACCGTACAGTTATATGATAATGTACCATATCACAAAGCAAACTTTATTTATCTGACAAAAAAAGGGTATTTTGACAATACCATGTTTCACAGGGTTGTAAAAGATTTTATCATACAAGGAGGAAATGCAGACAACGTTGAAACCGCTCAGAAAAGAAGAGAAATTGGCAGATACCTCCTACCTCCCGATACTAGAAAAGGTTATAAGCATCATAGAGGAACAATTTCCATGCCAAGTAGTGAAATAGATAATCCTCATATGCTTGCTTCTCCCTACGAATTTTTTATTGTTGTGACTAAGCCCGGTTCGTACCATTTAGATGGTGATTTCACCCCATTTGGAAAAGTTATCAATGGCATGGATGTGGTTGACAAAATTAATCAGCAACCCGTTGATACCGGAGACTGGCCCATGCAAAATATCTATATTCTTAAAGCAGAAATTATTGAATGATTATGCTGTTTTATAAATGCCGGGAAGTGCAATTTTGTATTTTACTGCCACCAGGCGAATACCTATAACAATCAGGATAGATGCAAAATAAATGTATTCATCACCCAAGGGTAATTTTCGTAACAGAAAATAACTCAACCCTCCTATAACACAGGCCGTGGCGTAAATTTCTTTACGAAAAATAACTGGTATTTCATTACACAGGATATCTCTGATAACACCTCCAAAACTAGCCGTTACTGTTCCCAAAATGATGCACATTACTGGAAGCAGGTTGGCATTCAGGCCTTTTTCTATTCCAACCATCGTGTATAATCCAATCCCCAGAGTATCAAACAAGAATAATGATTTTCTCAAATATCTGAGCTTTTCCCTAAATATAATTGCCAGAATAACCGTCCCTATAATAGTGATGATGTAGGTAGATTCAAGCATCCAGGCTACAGGAGTGTTACCAATAAGTAAATCCCGGAGCGTACCACCTCCTACAGCTGTAACAAATGCAATAATTAATACTCCAAAAAGATCCAGGCGTTTATCCATTGCCACAAGGACACCGGATATTGCAAAAGCCACTGTACCCAATAGATCCATTAGAAAATAAAACATAATTCCTTCCTTTTAATTAAAACTATTATTCCCGATAAAACTATAAAAATAAACCTTGCCTATGCAATCAGTTCTAAAGAATTGTTTTTGTAAATATGACAATAATATCGTAAGCTTACACTGGCTTAAATCAATCGGCCGGGAAAGGAGAACAATAAAAACACCACAGTTAATTTTGTAGTATGGATTTAAAAAAAGGAAGACTAAATACCGGCTATTTCTTTCTTGGATTATTTGCCGTTTTCATTGGGCTATATCCATTGCGATTTATTGGCCTTCCATATGAAGAAAGTCTTTTAGGATCTAAATCGGAAACACTACTTAATAGCTCCCTTTATTTAACTGCTTTTTATACACATATTTTTTTAGGCGGACTAGCCTTACTTGCAGGGTTTTCACAGTTTTACAAAAAACTAAGAAGGAAAAGACCGGCACTACACAGGGCATTGGGCAAAATTTATGTTGCGGCTGTCTTGTTAAGTGGTTTGGCCGGATTGGGGATTGCTTTTTTTGCCACCGGTGGTATTATTCCCGCACTTGGGTTTGCAGGATTGGCCATATTTTGGCTTTATACCACGTCCAATGCCTATACGAGTATAAAAAAACCAGATATTGAAGCTCATCAGCGCTGGATGATAAGAAGTTATGCCCTTTGTTTTGCCGCTGTTACACTTCGTCTTTACCTGCCGCTATTCACAGGCGCTCTGAATATTGACTTTATTCCGGCTTATAAGATTATTGCATGGTTGTGTTGGGTGCCAAATATTTTATTTACAGAGATTTTTATCATCAAAAGGTCGGCTTGAACCCTTAAATTAGCAATAGGAACACCTTTATGTTTATATAGACGTAAAAATTGATAAAATACTGGTATTATTTATTAAAATTGAGTTTAATTTTATCCTTACTTTTAGAAAATGATCTCTTATTTTCTGAAATAGAATAATTGCAGCCAAAAAGTAACAAAAAGAATTTAAAGAGCTTTTGTCAGGAAAAATTTTACTTGGGTAAACTAAAAGGAAGTAAATTCGGAATCTGGTATTTATGAGATACTTTTTTTTAATGATTTTCATATTCGTGATGTCTGAATCCTTTGTCTTATTTGATTTCTCTGAAGAAAGCAATATTCAAAACTGGATAGTTGTGAATGATGGTGTAATGGGAGGGCTCTCTAAAGGCAACTTCTCTTTAAACGATGAAGGCCATGCCCTTTTTATGGGGTATGTATCACTAGAAAATAACGGTGGTTTCTCTTCCGTCCGCTACAATCTTGAATCTAAATCGGTGAAGGATTTCAAGAAAATAAAATTGCGTCTTAAGGGTGATGGGAAGCAATATCAGATTAGAGTTAAAACAAGGATTTCAGATTATTATTCTTATATCGCTTATATTAAGACTAATGGAGAATGGCAGACGCTGGAAATTCCGTTCTCCGATATGACCCCGTCATTTAGGGGATATAAAGTAGATCTTCCCAATTATCCAGGGGAATATCTGGAGCAGTTTGCAATTTTAATTGGAAACAAAAAAAAGGAAGATTTTGAATTGTACCTGGATAAGATAGAATTAGAATAGCCCGTTTAAACAAAATACTATGACAAAAACCAATATGAATAAAAAATACTTCGCATTCCTTTTT
>CP070778.1:774594-777761 GCA_020346245.1 Flavobacteriaceae bacterium
GCTCAGTCGCTTTCCAATTGTGTGGTATCCCGCTTGAGGATAAGCCAAAAGAAAAGACCAGAATCCTGCCCTTTCCCTCAACAGTTAAAATGCAAGGTGCTTTGGCCTCACGGTCATTCCTGCCCGCGCCGGAATATTTTATTTCTGCCTTTTCGAGTGTTTCCAGGGTTTCCAAAAGCCCTTTTTGGCCCCAGTCCAATACATGGTTGTTTGCTAAGACACAGCAATCTACACTGGCAATTTCCAGGCAAGGAATATTTTTAGGATGCATCCTATAATTTATGCCTTTGTTGAGGTAATCCTGACTCTTGGTTATACTTGTTTCAAGATTAATTATCCTGGCATCGGCTTCTTTCATGGTTCCAATGGCATAGCCCCAGATATAGGCAAAATCTACTGGGCGTTCGATGGGCCCGTTTGCTTTTTCAGCAAGTTTTACATAGTCCCATGCATTTTTCAGATAGCCTTCGTAAATCACCGGATCATTGGGATTTGGCAATATCTGGTCAATGCCCCGCCCGGTCATTACATCGCCACAAAGAAACAGGGTAAGTGATGGATCCATCTTAATATTGCCTATAAGGATAAAAATAGACATGTAGCAAGAACCACAAAATGATTCAGATCATGGAAATGAAAGGTAGTGAAGCACTTGCTGCCTAAATCGTCTTTTCGACACGGTCAGTTATTCTTCAATAATGATAAGGATAGTAATCTGATGTTGGTATCCCTACTACATCATATTCTGATTGAAGAAAAGTAACTAAATCCACGAGTTCCTGCACAGTCATAACTTCATTGTAATTCTTCATCTTTGAAAGACCTTCTTCGGTAGCTTCTGCAGAGGTTTTTTGTTTATAGCGTGGTGCAATTTTGTGCGAAGGATTTATAACCGAAGTGACCAGGTCTCCATAGGATTTCTGAAGAGCTACTTCTCCGCCTAGTTGTATATTAAGATTATCACTTCCTCCCTTCCACTCAATTTCTGAAATACTATGGCATTCATTGCAGGCCAACCTCATATAGGTCGCTTTTCCTTCTTCAATGTCCCCTTCAGGTAACGCAAATCCAATCGCTTGCTCATTGCAACTGCTTATAAGTAAGCCAACACATAATAGGATAAACATCAGTAAATAATCAGACAGCTTGCGCAAAGTTTTATTTTTACCAGACATAAGATGTTGTTTTAAATTAAGGATTTGATTCTCCAACATAACAATGGATAAAAACAAATGTAGTGACTAAGAAAGATGAAGTAAATGACCTGCGTCATCCAGATTTATACTTACTTACCGGAAAAATTTTAAGAGAAATCCGGAATATGTCCTTTTAATTGATAGAGTTTGGACAAAATCGATCTAAAAGGCATATTCAATAAATTCTTACCTTGGCTAAAACAAACAACCACTTAATTTCAATGATCAAATTCTTTCGTAAAATCCGGCAAAAACTAATCAAAGAAAACCGGTTTTCTAAATACTTGCTTTATGCAATAGGGGAGATAATATTGGTTGTTATTGGAATTTTAATAGCCTTAAGTATTAATAACTGGAATCAGGAGCGAATAGAAATTGTAAAGCTAAACGGTAACTTGTCTTACTTACTCGAAGATATCGATCAAAACCGGCTGCAATTGGAAAATTTAAAAAAAGTCAGGAAAGAAGTGTTGGCATCTTGCACAGACATTATTAACACGTATAAACAATCGCAGGTAATCAGCAACGAGTTATGGAATGAATCATTTTTTGAGATTGTTATTGAAAGACAATTCAGGGGTAATTTGAACGGTTTTGAAAAAACCGAATCATCTGAAATATACGAAAGCGAAAGCTTAAAATTTGTTCGGAAACTGGTTGTGGAATATTTTGAAATGATCAATCAACTAAACTATACCGAATCCAAGTTGAATGTTACGATTGAGGAAATTGAAAGAGAATTATTTCGAAATGGTTTTCAGGATGAGATATGGGATTATGTTCGGGTGGCGTTCATGAAGAAATATAAAAAGGAAAAATCTGACCGCAACATTGATGCTTTGGAAGTAATAAATAAATATCCTGAAATTAAAGGGATTTTATTGAGATATGAAGTGGATGTCCCTATTATACTAAGACAGTATGATACAGTAATAAAAAAAGGAGAAGAACTAAAAGTTGTAGTTAAAGATTATTTAAGCCATAATTAACCCTCGGCTAACAGAAATTGGAAGTTCATATTCATCTTAATTCTGTATTAGCCTATTTTATAACCAAGATTAGAGAATGATAAGTGTTTTTAGACGCATACGCAAAAAACTCCTTACCCAAAACAAAGTATCCAAATACCTTCTATATGCTATTGGGGAAATTTTACTGGTTGTAGTTGGGATACTTATCGCTTTACAAGTAAATAACTGGAATGAAGACAGGCTGTCAAGGAAATTCGAGATCCGTATGCTCACCGAAATAAGGAAGGCTTTTAGTGATGATCTGGGTATACACCATTTTTTAAAAGAGAGGAATGAGTTAAAACTACAAGGTATACAGGAAATGCTCAAAATGGTTGCGTCTGAAGAATCCTACCCGGATTCGGTCCTTCTGAAGGCATACAATAAAATGACAATTTCATATTACCTCAATTATAACATTGGGCCTTATGAAACCATCAAATCCGTTGGTCTGGATAAGATAAGTAATGATTCTGTCCGCACAGGGCTCACGGAAATTTACGAGCTCGACCTGCCCAGGGTAGAAGAATTTACAAATGAATTTATAGATAAACTGCGGGAAGACCACGATATTACCGCAATGCACGATGCCCTCTGGAAACGTACTTTGATACAGCTACCTGACAGCACCTATAAATTAGTCAGCATCCCATTGGATAACAGGATCCTTGACAAAAAAGAACTAGTGGACCGGATTAAAATTGAACAGGATATGGCATCGAATTTCATTTACAGACTTAACTATTTCGAAAGCACACTTAACTATGGGCTTCAGCTGGTGTCCGATGAATTGGAAGCACTTGCGCCTTAAGGTTTTAATATGGTATGTTTCCTTATAAAACCTCATTAACC
The DNA here is from genome assembly GCA_020346245.1 of Flavobacteriaceae bacterium. Lineage (GTDB taxonomy): Bacteria > Bacteroidota > Bacteroidia > Flavobacteriales > Flavobacteriaceae > Eudoraea. The sequence goes on from CP070778.1 coordinate 777,653, forward strand.
TGCGCTCTTTACGTTTTCTATATTTGGGAGAACTATCTTCAAAATTATGCGCTTCTTCAGACATGAGGTAAAATACTTGCAGATGGCTACAAACCATTGAGAGATACAT
>CP070778.1:777861-781008 GCA_020346245.1 Flavobacteriaceae bacterium
GCTCATATACTGAACCGTTAGAAGCTATAACTAAATTTTAATCATCTTCAAATGAAAAACTTAAAACTTACTGGCCGATTATTGTTACTATTATCCATATTTTTTTTCGCTTCGAAACTTCACAAAGTTTCGGCCCAGTCGCCTACTATTACACTAGACCATTATGACCTGTTAGTAAGTTTGCAGAGCCCAAAGGTGAGCCCGGACGGAAGAAAAATTTTGCTACTTAACAGAAAAGCTGACATTAAAGAAAATAAGTATGTCAATCAACTGTGGTTGGTAGATAAGGAAACCAAGGAAGCTAAACCACTAACACATGATAGACCTTCAGTAAGTCAACCAGAATGGTCTTCTAATGGAAGTTACATAACTTTCTTAGCAATTGGGGAGAACAAAAAAAAGCAGCTATTTAAAATGCCGGTTCAGGGTGGAGAAGCTCAACAAGTTACAAATAGTGAAATCGGAGTCATTACATATAAATTAAGTCCCAACGACCTTTTCATTGCTTATGTCCAAAAGGATTCTGTAGTGCAAAAAAGTGGAATTGAAAAGCATAACAAATCTTTTGAAGTAGGCTATGATTGGTATCTCGCGGAGGAAGCATCAGTGCCGGCCCATATTTGGATTTGTTCCAGTGAAGGTAAAGATGCGTATAAGTTATCTTCTGGAAAAGCTGGCTACAGTGTTTTTTCAGAAAGTATGAACTGGTCAAAAGATAGCAAAAAAATAGTTTATATAGCACAGCCTAAACCACATTCAGCAGAATTTTTAAACAGTTCATTGCAACTTATTGATATAGAAACCAAGAATATTACATTACTGGACGAAGGCCCCGGAGTACCGGTTAATCCCTCTTTTTCCAATGATGGATCTAGCATTTTATATAGTAAATCTTTGGGCATAGAACCATTCTTTAATCCTCATGGACTATTTTCTGTAAATCAAAATGGTCTCAAAAATAAAGATGTAATACTGGATATCGATCGTAACATTGTTGATCATATATGGTTCTCTGACCAAAAGTTCCTTGTTGGAGCACCTGATGGCACGAAAGTGAGTATTTGGGAGGGGCAAATAAATGGCATTTATAAGAAGTTGGATGCGCACGGAGTCATTCCTGAAGTTGGGAGTATGGATATAGGATCTTCAGATGAAATTGTCTTTATTGGTTCTACCGCTCAGAAACCATCGGAATTATATTATATGAAAGATGTTAATAGCATTCCGGAAAAGATGACTTCTTTTAATGACACTATTTCTCAATTTAATATGGGTAAAGTAAGCTCAATAAATTGGAAAGGAGAAGATGGCTTTTATGAAGACGGGGTAATCACTTATCCACCCGGTTTTTCATCAAATAAAAAATACCCATTGGTATTATATATTCATGGTGGACCGATGGGTGCTTCATTAGAAAGGTTTAATTTTTTTGCACAAGCTTTTGCGGCACAGGGTTGGGTCGTTTTCCAACCGAACTACAGGGGAAGTAACAATTTAGGTAAAGCATATCAAAGTTCGGTTATTAACGATGCTGGTGAAGGGCCAGGAAAAGATGTTATGGCAGGAATAGACGCCATAAAGAAATTAGGTTTTATTGATGAAAATAAGATGGCTGTATCAGGGTGGTCATATGGCGGCTTTATGACTGTTTGGCTGACCTCACATTATCAAGGATGGAAAGCAGCTGTTGCCGGAGCTGCTGTTACAGACTGGTTTGACTGGTATACTATGGCTGACATGAATATTTGGTCGGGTTATGGTCTGGGAGGTTCACCATGGCTTAATGATAATGCTGAAAATTATCGCAAGCAATCGCCTATAACCTATGCACACCAAATTAAAACCCCTACCCTGATTCTTTCTAATACATTGGACCAAAGAGTTACTGTTTCTCAATCATATAAATTATTTCACAACCTAAAAGACAATGGGACAGAAGTCAAATTTATAGCTTATCCAATTTCTGGCCATTTCCCACAAGATCCAATACATAGAAAGGATGTCTACAAACGATGGATATCATGGATAAAAGATCATTTTTAACAAAAAATATAATTTATTTGAGTATAATAGAGCAGCCACTAACATTGCATATAAGATTAGACCTGCTTTCACTACGTCCACTCCATATGCTTATACCTTGCGGGCAATTTAAAACTGATTAAACGAAAAATGTTTTTAAGCCCGGGAAATATAGGGATTTTGTTTGTGCTTATAAGCCTTCCAAATCGTTTGTCTATTAGGAATTTGAACAAAAAAAGCGAGGGCTAATGCCCTCGCTTGTATAAATTATAGGAGTAATTCACTAAAAACGGTATCCCACTCCTAATTGAAATCCTTTTGTTTTTAAGGATACATCCCCGGAAAAAATTGGATCTATTTCGATATCTGATATGTCAGACAATCCCAGATTGTAACGCGCATCTACGAAAAAGCCACCGGCCAGTTCATAGGCAGCGCCAAAGTTAACGCCAAAATTACTGGATTTTAAACCGTCTGTACCTCCTTCGGCATCCAGTACAAATCCTATTTGAGGTCCTGCCTGAACGTTTAACCCTCCGATAATGTAATACTTCATCATCACAGGGATATTCAGAAAACTAATATCGGCATCCTCAGCGCCTTCTATTGAATATAGAATTTCTGGCTGAACATGAAATTTTTCAGAAAACCCGATGTCTGCCAAACCACCTACATAAAAGCTGGTGGCCCCATCCGGAGTTGCATCTCCTAAATCAGATGAAAATTTCAGATTAGAAAAATTAGCACCGGCCTTAACGCCAAAATGCAAATCCTGTCCCTGAGCATTCCATGCGAAAACGCCTGATACCATCAAAATAATTAAAAGATTTTTCATTATTAATATGTTTAGTTTTTATTTAATGAAACAATCAAACGGGAAAACATGGCACTTATTATAAAAGGTGAATCATCTTTTGTCTGGCAGAACATGCATCTGTATCTAAATTAACCTTGAAAGAATTAAGAAAACTCAAGAAAAGAAAGCAACTTAAAAACGCTGTACAATAATATCTATATTTAAGTTGTCTGTCTGAAAGCAATCACTTTATCCAGCTCTTTTATTTCCTCGAGATTGGTGGTGATTTCATCTGCAATGCCATCACTTACATATTCCATATTAGAATC
>CP070778.1:781108-784162 GCA_020346245.1 Flavobacteriaceae bacterium
CATGATATTTGTCAACTCCTCTGAGGTTATCCTGATCTGATTGCCCTGCAGTTGAAAAGAGAATGAAAGATTTATTGGTTTGCAAAGACGTCGCAGAAATTCCAATGGATAATACTACTGGGCTAATCGAGGCCACACTAAAAGAAAAGAGTTGTATCAAGAAAATGATACAACTCTTTTTTGGTTACGCAATATTTGCAGAAAAAAGGATGGATTATTAAAAGGGTTTTGGTTAGGGTTAATGATTTACCACACTTCCGTATAAACCTTTTTTAATTTTCAATTAATTCACCTGTTTGCAGTGCCCCCTTCAAATCTGCCGATACTTCCCAGTGGCTTCCGAAGAACCGTCCGCCATCTGCCTTTCTGATCTTTACTATCAGGGTGCCGTCCATCTTTTCCTTTACAGACGTGACAACCACTTTGTTTCCAGGCAACCCTTTGTAATTGACCACCCCGCCTCTTTTGATAATAAAATTGGCCCTTGGAAAATTTATGTACTTATACCTTGGCGCATCAGTGTCGCCTATTTTTAAAATATCACCAACCTGTACTTCCTGTGGTTCAATGTAATTGGCATCGTTTGCGTTTAGTCCTATACTTCCAAATACAAACAATAGTGCAAAAATGAGCTGTTTCATAACGTTATATTTAAGATTTGGAAGTAATATAAAAGATATTAACCGGCGAATAAATGATTTTTATCATGTCACTGCCATGACAATTTTTATAGGGATAACAGTAAAGAAGCTCCTAAGGAGAAAAGGGAGTTTTTAATATAATTTAACCCATATTCAATTTTTACCCGCAACTTGTAAGAGATCCATTCCCATATTGCGCATTGTCTTAGCCGGCCTTTTTGGTTGCCTTTATTCCTTCCCGGTTAAAAGATGAAGCTTTTATGGTATTTAAAGCTACTAAAGCCAGGTAGAGGTAAAAGGTAAATAGCAAAAATCGTTGCACAAGACCGTAGTATTCCAAAGGATACAGGTCCGGGGCAAACATCGGGCTCAGGTTAAGGAAAATTCCCAGCTGGATTAAGATAAAAGCTAACAGGGAATACCATTTTAAGGCCACACCCAATTTGTCTTTCCATAGTAAAAAGAATACAAGCGGGGAAAAGTAGCCTATGGTCATGGACAGGCCAAAAACGTTATGCAGGGGATGCGGGGAAGGAAAAAGCGCAATTCCAAATTGCGACAGTCCGGCAAAGAGTACAAATAGCCCGGGGACAACAGACCATTTATTACGCCTGGCAAAGGAGATGATACCCAGGGAAAACAGAATTAGTAATAGTCCAACAAGCAGGCTGAATAGCTGCCATATGAATTTAAGGGGAGATCCTTCCTGCCCTATTTCACTTACCGTTTGGGAAATGAAGCTGTAATCTGCCAGGATACTGCCCAGCACCAAAGAGCCTGCAATAAACAAGACGGCAGTGATCCAGCCCAGTGAAAGTGTTTTTTTGGGATGCATGATGGGTTGTTTTTCACTATTGACGAATAAAAACCAAAGATGTTACACCCAAAGACAATATGGATGTATCATTTCAACATTAAGGAGAAGCCATGTTTGCCAGTGATTTTCAAATTGCTAACTTGTGCTATAAATAACAAACCATGAGCTCAGGTGAAATTTTGGCGTTTCTACCGTCCTTTTTGTATGGGATTGCCCTGGCAGAATTGTTTAGTCAATGGCGCCGATTCTTTCAGAAACAATACAGATACTGGCCTTATGTAATTTCGACCGTAATTTTTACGGAAATTGCAATTTGGAATGTTTACCTGTTTTTGGTTCAAATCCAGGATAGTTCGCTTATAGCCTACCACGAATACTGGATATTCCTAATTCAGCCCATCCTATTTTTGTTACTAGTTCATGCGTTTACACCTGAAGTAGAATTAAAAGATACGGAAGCTTATTTCAAGAAACGGATCCCCATAGTTTTTGGCCTGACTGCACTTTATGTTAGCTCGCACTTGATTCCCACTTTTGGGGTTAGCAACGAGGCATTGTGGTTGCGGATTATTGGAATAGTTATTTGCTTGATCATTGCATTTACACGCAATATAAAAGCCATTTATGTATTTGGACTTCTCTGGCTCATAAGCTTATATTTCAGATAGTGGCTCAGAGTTTCAACGTAGACAAAGCCTGTTATCTCTGGAGCTATGGCAAGGGAAACATCTATTGTTTACGCTTTCCGCTATCCCGGCAATGAACTCGCGGTATTTATTTATGTCTTCTCCTTCAAAGACAGATTGATAACAATTGCCATAAGCAACCAGATAATAAATGTTTCCCCATGGGTCATTTCATAGGAGGCACCGGCTGTTTTGGCTGCCAGCAATACAATGTAAACAATAATAGGGGATAGAAACAGGCTAATTACCAGGTGGAGAATTGATTTTTTGTAATCCATAATTCAATGATTTAGTTGGTTAATAATGCTATTATATTGGCTCTATAAGAATAGATTTAATGTTACAATAATTAGAAAAATTAATCATAGTAAATGGTTGATTATTCTTCCTAAGGTAGGAAATTATTATAAGAGTTAAACAGCCTAAATTTATACTTCCTGTTTAGAAGGCCCGGAGCTCTTTATCGATCAATTCAATAATCAGGTCAATTTCGTTTTGAAGCTCCATTCTAAATTTTAGCACATCATCAGTAAGTAAAAGCTTCATGGCCAATAGGTTTCGCACACTCGGACGTTTTAAAACTTCCAGATAATTGTTCTCGGGCTCCCCTTGTATGTTGACCTCCAGATTGTTGGTGGGATCCGCAGTAAAACGCACCAAATTCAGGTGATCTTGCACAATGTTATCAATTCTGATCTGTTGCACGGTAAGCCGGTCCTTTACAAGGGTATTAAGGTTGTTAATCTTTAATTCCAGATTGGTAAACTTTTGTCGGATCTCGCGATTACTAATTAAAGAAGCCTTGCCGGTATTTTTTATTTCAGCGTAGGAGTTTATTACAGGGACATTGGATTCAAAATCCCAGATCATGGCAATCATTATTGAATCAGAAAAATACGCCATAGATACA
>CP070778.1:784262-787310 GCA_020346245.1 Flavobacteriaceae bacterium
AATCACATCTATATTTTCGTTTCCAAGCTCACGCACTATGCCATGAATACGACTACCCTTCATACCCACGCAGGCTCCTACCGGATCTATTCTGTCATCATAAGAATCTACGGCTACTTTGGCTTTTTCACCTGGAATTCTAACTGCTTTTTTTATGGTAATTAATCCATCAAATACTTCAGGTATTTCCTGAAAGAACAATTGCTCCAGGAAGACTGGTGAAGTTCTTGACATGATGATCATTGGCTTATTTCCCTTAAGTTCAACACTTTCGATAATACCCCTCACATTGTCTCCTTTTCTAAAAAAGTCCGAAGGTATTTGTTTATCCTTAGGAAGGATTATTTCATTGCCTTCATCATCCAATAAGATAATAGCCTTATGTCTTATGTGATGCACTTCAGCCGTATAGATCTCACCTTCAAGGTCTTTAAATTGTTTGTATATGGTAGTATTGTCATGTTCATGAATTTTGGATATCAGGTTTTGGCGCAAAGCCAATATAGCCCTTCTTCCGAGGTCTATAAGTTTAACTTCCTCTGAAACATCTTCTCCAACTTCAAAATCGGGTTCAATCTTACGTGCTTCAGAAAGGGATATTTCCTCATTTGGTTCTTCTACTTCCCCGTCTTCCACCACGACCCTATTTCTCCAAATTTCCAAATCTCCTTTATCCGGGTTTATAATGATATCAAAATTATCATCAGATCCAAATTTCTTCTTTAAAGCATTCCTAAAAACGTCTTCTAATATCGCCATTAGGGTTACCCGATCAATAAATTTATCATCCTTAAATTCCGAGAAAGATTCGATCAATGCAATATTTTCCATTTTGCCCTGTAATTAAAATTTTAATTTAACTTTTGCCTCATCAATTTCAGATATGGCTATTTTTTTTCTTTTCTGAACGGTTCTTTTTCCTTTACCCACCGGTTTCGGTTCTCGTTCTTTCCACTCCAGTGTTATGCTATTTTCCGTAGCCTCGGTGAGGTCACCCTCATAATTTTCAGCCGCTGTTTTTACAACTAACTTCCTGCCAATATTTTTTGGATACTGACGGGCCATCACAATAGGTTCTGCCGCACCTGCTGAAGTTACTTCAAGAGAAAAATCATGTTCCTCCCTGTCTAAATTGTGTTCAATTGCTCTGCTTACGGCTATACAGTCCTTAAGATTTACTCCTTCATCCCCATCAAGGATGATCCTGATAGTGTTATCAGGAGTAATTGAAAAATCAATTAAAAACAATTTTTTATTCTCCTCCAGTGCTTTGGCCAAAAGCTCTTCAACTTGTGTCTTTAACATAACCATAAGTAACAAAAGAGGGGACAATTTGTCCCCTCATGAATACAATTATATTCTTTCAGTGGCGCAAATATACAATTTTTTTTGACTTTAAAAGAGACGCCTATTCCATTTATACCAGATACTAATAGTAAGATCACCAACGTTTCATTTTTAATACTAACTTTAGAATAGCTGGAATTATTCTAATCGCTTTAACAAACTATCCAATGGACATCTTTAACTCCTACAACCTAATTATTGAAGCATCTATAATACTTATTCTTTCTTTTCTTTTTAATGGGATATCAAAAAGAACAAATATTCCGTCTGTCTTGCTACTTATACTTCTTGGTTTTATTTTACAATTTGTATTAAAAACTTTTACATCCGAGGAAGTCGACTTCTTTCCAGCCTTAGAAGTATTGGGAATCATTGGGCTAATTATGATTGTTCTCGAAGCTGCTCTTGAACTTGAATTAAAGAAAGAAAAACTCATTCCTATATTAAAATCTATGGCCATAGCCCTTACAGGTCTCATAGGTTCGGCGTGGGTAGCAGCCCTAATCTTACATCAATTTATCCCAGATATGCCTATGCAGGCAGCATGGTTGTATGCAACACCTTTATCCATCCTATCCAGTGCCATTATTATTCCAAGTGTTAGTGAACTTTCAGAAAAGAAAAAGGAATTCCATATCTATGAAAGTACATTTTCGGACATTATGGGAATCATGATGTTCTATTTCCTTGTAAGTGGGTTAAATCCGGCTGAGGATTCAGGTGCGGGAGGTTTCGCCATTAATATTCTTCTTACAATAGTTATTTCACTCATTGCCAGTTATGCCATTATTCTAATTTTTCAGCAGATAAAAAGTCAGGCTAAACTGTTCCTGCTCATTGCTGTATTGCTGCTGTTATATGCGATTGGCAAACAATTTCATTTGTCCTCCCTGCTAATCATTTTGATATTTGGTTTGGTTATAGCCAATATGAAGCTCTTTTTTGGTGGGAAGTTATCGCATTTTCTTGAGTATGAAAAAGCGCACCGCATTTATCACGAACTCCATATAGTGACCCTAGAAACGGCATTTGTTGTTCGTACTTTTTTCTTTGTTATTTTTGGTTTGACCATTGCCATTGCATCTTTATTTAATTGGCAGGTAGCCCTTGTAAGTTTACTTATTATCCTATCTATCTATGCCATAAGATTTGTTGTCTTAAGAACATTTATAGGTAGCGATATTCTACCCCAATTATTTATTGCCCCACGGGGTCTTATTACTATACTCCTTTTTTATGCTATTCCTTCGGAGGCCCAGGTAGCAACATTTGAACCAGGGGTTCTGCTTTTTGTAATCATTGGCACAAGTCTTATCATGACCTGGGCTATGATTAAAGACAAGAAAAAAATGAGCACTATTTTGGATCTGGCCGACAAGGAAATTGATACATTACAGGAAGAAAATGAATTGATCAAACAAAGTGATCTTCCCAAGCCCTCTGACCCTCAGCTGCCCGATGAATTAGGCCAAAATTCCTGATTATTCTGCCAGTACAAAGCATTAGGACACATATGGATTACTACTCAGAATGTTAAAAAAGCAAAAAAATCACCTAAACTGATCTAGATCATGTCGTACCTCAGCACCGCTGTTTATTTTAGCTGAATATATAAAAAAGGTTCTTTGAAAAATATTAATATGTGGGTTTTTAAATCGGGGGAATTAGAAAACCCATAGGTATAGAAGCCGTCATGGACGC
>CP070778.1:787410-790405 GCA_020346245.1 Flavobacteriaceae bacterium
AGGGTGCAGGATATGGCTCTTTAGCTGACATGACCATTAAGTTATCGCCCGGCGGAAATGGCGGAATTTTTGGAGAAGATGGTTTAGATGGTCTGAATGCTAACGCAGGAGCATTATTTGCTAATGAACTTGACGAAAAACCCGGCATTGGTGGAAAGGGAGGCGAAGCAATAAAAATTATTGCTGGGAATAGTAACTATTCAAATCTTAACTCTTTGTTAGATTATCCTGAAGCATTGGAGCCTACTACTGCTAATTTTCCTAGTTTGTTAGCATGGTTTACATCCTCAGATGCATCTAAATTCAATCTAACTACCTCTGGTTCATATAAACATGTAGATAAATGGACATCAAAAAATGATGCAAATGTTTACATAACTTTTCCTTGGACTGGTAGCTCAAATAACAATAAGCCTTTATATATTGAAGCTGGCACTACGACTAATTCAATTTCTTACACTAAACCGTTTAATGAAAAAAATATAGTATTTTTTGGTGCTACACACGCCACTGCAGGTAAACTCGTTGGTTTAGGAAATGTAAGTGGTAAATTAGAAATGGATATGGATGGATTTGAAATTGTTTATTTTCTTTATCCCGGCGCTATGGTTGGTGACACTCCTACTCAGCTAGCATTAGCTTGGGCTAACAGTGCATTTAGAATATTTGAGGGTAATAACCATAGGAATCCGCTCTCTGGTAAATTTTTTGCAAATGGCACCGGTACGAGAAACGGTAGGTCAGCAGGAATGGGATGGGGATTACATCAATGGACCTTAGGCCCAGCGGCGTTGCTTTATTATACAGATCAAGAAAAAAATATGATATCTGAAAACACTGGCTTGCTAAATAATAAGGTTACATATTTTTCGGATTTTACAAATGGTAAGAGCCCTAATAGGGCATGGATGTACAGCATTTCTGCTTCAAGGCATTCGGGGGGTATCACTTACGAAATTTACAATGATTTAAATAAAGTGCACTCTCAAGTTTTGCCCGGTTTACAAAGGTTTAAATGGTTTGGTGAACCTATAATCGGGAAAAATAGTGGATTAAATGCTGCTAACGGTAATGTTATTTATGCGGGGTGGTACGGAGGAATTAGTGATATTGCAGTGTTTAAGAAAAGTTTATTACCAGACGAAAGGGCTGCTCTTTTTTCTTATATAGCTAATCAAAAATTAAGAGTTCCCGCAGTGCGATACTATACTGTCACTTCTTTTGCAGCGCTTTACAAGGCAAATGCGCAAGATATGATAATGTACCTAACTTCAACTCCAGAGTATATATTTGCTGGAAGAAAAATTATTTTTTCAAACGGAGCTGTATTTAAGTTTACTCATGATGCCCCTCAGTCAGGTAGTAACGTTAAGATTCGGGGCACTTTGTCTGCAGATGTTCCTGCTAGCACTAGTGGCACTTTATATCCTATAGAATCGAAAAGAAATACTGTATCTCTTAAAAATGGTTTTGCCGGTTTCAATGAGGGGCCGCAATGGTAAAATAATATGTCTACACAAGCACACAACGCATCTTTACTTGATTTAGAGCCCGATACCCTGATCGAATTGTATGAAATTGATTTAGGTGAACAAGATGGGCTTTATCGTTTTCATCCGGGCAAAAACAATGAAAATGATATTGTATTAAGAGATTCGCAAGGAGAACTTCAAACTTATTTTCCAATGCCTATTGAGACCGATGGGTGGGAAACAAAAGGCGACGGTTCGTTGCCAAGACCTAAATTAATTATGGCCAATCCTCAAGGAGTTATAACTGATGCTATAAAAAGAAGGTCTGATTTAATCGGTAATACTATTATACGTAAAAGAATTTTCATGAAATTTTTAGATCATGAAAATTTTCCAAACAATTTTAATCCCTTTGGAGTTCCTGATCCTGCTTCAAGATTTGATGATGACATTTTTACTATAAATAGAAAAGTTACAGAAAATAAATACTTTGTAGAATGGGAGCTTATATCACCGCTAGAATTAGAGGATGTGCAAGTTCCTGCTCGAGTAATGATTGCTGATTATTGTCCATGGCAATACAGGGGAAATGGATGTCGCTATGGGCAAAGAAGTAATTTTTCAAATCAAAATGTAATTATGGGAGATGGTAGTGTGGTTTCCCCGGCTCAATTTTTCGCTAATGATAATCAAGTTAATTTAGGGATACCTATTGCAGATGAAAATAATAAAAAGTTTACAACTCCAACAGGATATAATTTAACGTTAGTATGGTGCGGTGATTATATAAAAGATAGCGTAAGCGTCACAACAGATGGTGCTGCCACGTTATCTAGCGTAAAAATTAATAATGGCTCTGGTTATGCAGATGGGGCAACCTCGATGACTGTTGATGCTCTTCCTGTTGCTATAGCTAATGAAAAAGTTATTACTTTTTCTAATGGGGCTAAATTTACACTAACTAGTGCTGCTTCTGCAAGTGCTACTTCTGTTTCTGGCGTATTAAGTGGCACGGTAGTAGATGATGAAACAGGAACGGTGGCTCAAACAGTTTCGATAGATGCATTAACTGGAGATATAGAAAAAGATCGAACTATCGTATTTACTGGCGATATAACTTTAAAGCTTGACACTGCCGCTGAATCTGGGGATACCTCAGTTTCAGGAGTATTAAGTAGTGCTTTAGGTGATGGCGTAGCAGGGTCTACCAAGTATGTTGCAGGAGATGTCGTAAGAATAATATCGAAAATAGAGAATCTTGCCAAAAAAGAAGTAACAGACACTCAGGAAAATTTACAAAGCAGACCTGATCAGTTTTTCGTATGTATTCAGGAGGTAGCAACATCTGAAGATCCTCGTTACGCTCAAGCCTCATGGAGAGCAGACATGTGCGCCAAAACCCTGAATGCTTGCAAATGTCGCTATTTAGAGCATGGAGTATATGCTCCCGGTTTACCATTCGGAGGATTTCCATCAATTGACAGATATAGATATTAATAGTTTTTTTTTAAAAAGCATCTCTA
>CP070778.1:790505-793458 GCA_020346245.1 Flavobacteriaceae bacterium
CAGTCCTGGAGCGATTTGATACAGATCTTGTAATTTCTCCTGAAGAGAGGATGAAACTAAAGTTAGATCGAATGGCTACCATTCAGCAGCGGCTGGAGATTATGGATACTTTAAACATCTCCACCAGACAAAGGCGCAGATTACTTAAAGAGCTTTACCGTTCCCCTTTTTCCAATGAATGGAATAAGGTAATTGCCGACCTTGAATTTGAGGAAATAGCACACTAAATTTATTTGGGTCTTAAGGATTTTATAGGAGAACATTCCTTTTTTAATGATTGGGAATAACAATAATTTTTGAAATGCCATGAACCAATACCACTCTGTTTAGTTTTGAGGCTACAGCAGTTATATTAAAGTTAGGCATTTTAGAAAATAGTTAAAATATCATTAAACGATTTTGATACATATTCTTTTGTCAAAAATTTCGTACCTTAAATGCACCAATTAGTAAAACGATTACCCCCAAAATTCTGATATTATGACTGCAACAGGACCCATCTCAGGCGTTCCCACTAATTACAGCAATAATGATGTATTATTGCGACTGGAACGCAACAACCGAAGCCTGCTATCACTGGAGGAAAAATTAAAATCGTATGTCTGTGAGCCTAAAACACGTAGCCTGTACGATAGAATGGAATCATTAAAAAATAGTCTGTCCAAATTAAAAAATTCTAACCGCGAGATTATTACAGCTTTGAAGGATCATACGTTGTTTTTTGAGGATGCAAAAGACAGGATAAGAGAGCAATTCGAAACTTATAAAGCCCTGGAATTAAAGGTGCTCGAATATATTGGCATGGCCAAATTACACTGCTAAGGATAATTATTAAAAATCTTCAGTAATTTCTTCCTTTTGAGGGATTAATAAAGATGCTATAACACCACTTAAAAGAGACACAACAATAATCGTTAGAGAGATCCATTCACGGACATTAACGTAATGCGAAAATATCATTTTGAACCCTACAAATGCCAATATTACAACAAGACTGTAATGTATAAATCGAAATTTAGTCAACATCCTTGAAACCAGAAAATACATAGATCGTAATCCCAGGATTGCCAGGATATTGGAACTAAAGACAATGAACGGATCTGCAGTAATAGCAAGAATAGCTGGAATACTGTCTAAAGCGAACATCACATCCGTAATCTCAATCACTATAAGTGCTACAAATAATGGCGTTGCAACCGTCAGCCCCATTTTCTTTATAAAAAAATTATGCCCTCTGACAACAGTGGTTATAGGATATATTTTCTTAATCTGCTTGAATACGAAAGATTCCTTAGGATTAAAATCTGAATTTCCTGTTTTCAGCATCTTAAATGCAGTATATAGCAAAAAAACACCAAAGGCATAAATTATCCATTCAAATTCGTTAACTAAAGCCACTCCAAACAGAATCATAAAAGCCCTGAAAACAATTGCTCCTAATATTCCCCAAAATAATACACGATGCTGGTAAATAGGAGGGATGCCAAAAGCTGAAAAAATAACGGCTATTACAAATACATTATCAATGCTCAGTGATAGTTCAATTAAATATCCTGTTATATACTTTAAAACTGCGTCTCCCGGGGTTAAATCAGTTGGATTGTCAATAATACCTCTGGAGAATAGCCAGTAGATCATTCCACTAAAACTCATTGCTACAGTAAACCAAACGCTAGTCCAGATAGCGGCTTCTTTAGATCTTATTACATGATCTTTCTTATTAAAGACCCCGAGATCGAGTGCAAGAAAAATAAGAACAAGGAAGATAAAGGCACCCCAGATTATCATGCAAATGGCAATTAGCTCGCTAATATAAGAATCGTTTTTATAATTTTGGAATGGTAATTGGATTATATAAATTATATTAACTTCCTATATAAATCAGCGAACTATAATTCTTAACTTGGAATACAAATCACTATTATGAAAAATCCATTTAAAAATTTCATTAAAGGCCTACTAATTTTCTTTGCCCTGGTATGTGTTCATACCGCAAGTGCGCAATTTGTGCCGAAAAATGAAGTCGAAGAACGAGCGGCAAAGTTAGTACAAGCTTATCAGGTAGAAGTAGGGATGACTGTAGAACAGGCATCTGCTGTATATGAGAAAATAGTTGAAGTAATAGCTAGGGAAAATTCAATAAAAAACAGTACATCCACAGCCGAACAAAAGAAAAAGAGCCTTATGGAATTATCTAAACAGGAAACAGAACATATGGGTACTATTTTAGACTCAAAGCAATTCAAGGAATATAAGAAAATGAAGAAATCATTGCAGCCTATAAAAATTTAATCTATTGTTTAATACAATTTGAACAACTTACCACCTGATTTTTCTAATGGTTAAATCTGATTTTGTAGTGCCGTTAAATTTTAGTTAATTCCCATATCATGAGGGCTTGCTTTTCAAAAAATCGATATTTTTAAAAAAACTAAACAGTCATGAAAGCATTAAAATGGGGACTTACCGTCATAGGAATTATTCTAATATTTATTGCAGCCGGAAAACAAAAGACATTAGAATTAACTGCAAATTTCACCAAAGGTAATCCCGGGATAGCATCAATGGATAAATTAGCTTTTGGACCTGAGGGTATACTTTTGATTGGTGATACCAAAAATGCTTCTATTTATGCCATAAATACTATGGACTTCAAAGAGAAGGCCAAAGCAGAAGAAGTAAACCTGAAAGCATTTGATAAAAAAATAGCCTCTTCATTGGGTACAACGGCAGATCAAATTCAAATAAATGACATGGCCGTGAATCCTAAATCAAAAAGCATTTATTTTTCTGTGAATATTATTGATGGGACGCCCGTTTTACTCAAATTAAAAGGCCAGGAATTTGAACATGTTTCTCTTCAGGATGTAAGTTATAGTAAGATTCAGCTGGAAGATGTGGTAGCTTCTAATGCAGAAGATAAATGGGGTAGATCATTACGTATTTGGGCTAT
>CP070778.1:793558-796448 GCA_020346245.1 Flavobacteriaceae bacterium
AGGAAAAAGCCAATGATTAGATAACCCACAGGGGTCATGAAAAATGAAAGTACTTCTCTTTTGAATATGGCAAGCATAGGTTATTGTACTGATTTAATTCTGTTCACACTCCAGGCTTCGGGCTTGTCTTCAAATAGTAATTTTGTCTTTCCCCATACATTTCTAAAGAAATCAGATTTTCTATAATCATCCAGGTTTTCTTCTTTCTCCCATGTACTATAAGTAAAAAAGATATTTGATTGCTTTCTGTCCTGATATAGCTCCAATGAAAGACAGCCTTCAAAATTTCGGATAAAGTTTTTGGTTTCTTCAAAAATTTGCTCAAAACTAGCAATATTTTCCTTTTTTAAAGTCAACTTAACGATGCGTATCAACATTTATAAAAAGTTTATTATAATGGTATCTCTATAATCCAAACCCAATAGGGTAGAGGCTCCGCCAACAGTGTTAAGATCACTTTTGTAGATTGCCAGTTCCAGGTAGTCCGACGAATTGAAAAGTGCCAACAGATCTCCGGGACCCTTGCGCTGGTTTTTTTCTAGGTCGAAATTTATAATATCGCTGTATCTGTTATAGATTTGATTTATTTTTCTGTTCCTGGCATTAATTTCAAATTTTCTGCCATTCCTGTACGCCTCGAACAGGCTTCTCTGAATATTGGTAATCACATTTCCGTAGTTGTCTATATAAATAACACTTCCAATTATTGTCTTTCCCTCGTTTGTTATCCTTGGAGCAAATTCTTTGAGTTCTTTTAGGTCATCAAATGATTTCCCAACCACCTCCAGTTTGCCCCCCCGCACAATATGACAGGCAACTTTTACGAATATATCAAGTACCGGAAAGGATCCAACTATGGGATTGGGAATATTTATTTCTACAACTTTTTCTGGTTCTATTTCGGAAGTAATCAGGCTAATCACCCCGTTGTTTGCACTAATAAAATAATGGTTGTCAACCAGGACAGCAATATGCTGGTTTTCAATAGTAGGTTCAGAATCTACCCCAACAATATGTACGGTTCCTTCCGGAAAAGCTTTGTAAGAATTTTTGAGGATATAAGCGCATTCCTGGATGTTGAAAGGGCTTACGGTGTGCGTGATATCAACAATTTTAGCATCCGAGAGCTCCTTATAAATAGTCCCCTTAAGGGCCCCTACAAAATGGTCTTTATGTCCAAAATCTGTAGTTAAAGTGATGATTGCCATGCAGCACTGTTGATATTTTTTTAACTATTCAAACCGATTTTTACTTAAGTTTGTTGCACAAAATTACATGAAAAAAACAGCCTACAGAAATTTATCTCATGGTACACAACAATTAAATAAAACTATTCTTTGAACGAACTTAATTTAGAACTTACCGCCATTAGTCCCAGGGAATTCTTTGGACACCAAAACGAAAATATCAATCTTTTAAAAAAATATTTCCCCAAATTAAAAATAGTAGCAAGAGGAAGCAAAATCAAAGTCTATGGAGATGAACCCCTGCTCGATGAATTTGATAAGAGATTTCATATGCTTACGGCTCATTTTGCCAAGTATAATACCCTTAATGAAAACGTAATTGAGCGTGTACTGGCAAGTAACGGTAAGGGTGAATACGAATCTTCAGCGAGCAGTGGAGAAATTATTGTTCATGGGGTTAATGGCCGTTATATTAAAGCAATCACTCCTAACCAAAGAAAATTAGTTGATTCTACCGAAAAAAATGACCTGGTATTTGCCATTGGTCCTGCCGGTACCGGTAAAACATATACCGGGGTAGCACTGGCGGTAAGGGCATTAAAAAACAAAGAAGTGAAAAGGATCATTTTAACCCGGCCTGCTGTTGAAGCAGGTGAAAATCTGGGTTTTTTACCGGGAGACCTGAAAGAAAAACTGGATCCATATATGCAACCTCTCTATGACGCCCTGCGTGATATGATACCCGGTGAAAAACTTATTCATTACATTGAAAACGGGACAATACAAATTGCGCCACTGGCTTTTATGCGCGGACGAACTTTAGATCATGCATTTGTAATCCTTGATGAGGCTCAGAATACAACTCACGCCCAAATGAAAATGTTTCTTACCCGCATGGGTAAGAATGCCAAATTTTTGATAACCGGTGACCCCGGCCAAATAGACTTGCCAAGACGAGTAATCTCAGGACTTAAAGAAGCACTGCTTATCCTCAAAAGCGTCCCCGGCATAGAAATTATATATTTAGACGATAAGGATGTAATACGCCATAAGCTTGTTAAAAAGGTTATAGACGCTTATAAGAATATTGAGCATCAAAACTAGAGGAGAAGTATGGCCGAGACAATCATGACTACCAATTTTAATTTTCCCGGACAGATAGGGGTTTATAAGGGAAAAGTCAGGGAAGTATACCATCTGAAGAATGATATACTGATAATGATAGCAACGGACAGACTTTCGGCCTTTGATGTAGTTATGCCAAAAGGAATACCCTACAAAGGTCAGATATTAAACCAGATTGCAACTAAAATGATGAAGGCTACTTCGGACATAGTTCCAAATTGGTTAGTTGCCACTCCTGATCCAAATGTAGCCGTAGGACAGGCATGTGAGCCATTTAAAGTAGAAATGGTTATACGCGGATATCTTTCCGGGCATGCGGCAAGGGAATATAAGGTGGGGAAAAGAATGCTTTGTGGTGTTCCTATGCCTGAAGGAATGATTGAAAATGATCGCTTTAATGAACCCATAATTACCCCTGCCACCAAGGCAGAGGAAGGAAATCATGATGAGGATATTTCCAAAGAAGATATCATAAAGCATGGGATAGTTTCAGCGCAGGATTACGAAATACTTGAAAAATACACAAAGGCCCTGTTTAAAAGAGGTACAGAGATTGCCAAAAAACAAGGGTTACTTCT
>CP070778.1:796548-799367 GCA_020346245.1 Flavobacteriaceae bacterium
GATAGTTCCTATTAGGGATCAGTGTAAGCGGTCATTGGGAAAGATTGACAGTTTCTTGGAAACCGGGATATTTGGGTATCCCGGTTTCTTTTTTAAAATTATTAGAATGGATTTTTTATCGTGGGGATAAGAAAATCCATAAGTATAGAAGCCGTCATGGACGCTCATTAAACCATTTGAATTGCGAACGGATCTAGCGATAGTTCCTATTAGGGATCAGTGTAAGCGGTAATTGGGAAAGATTGACAGTTTCTTGGAAACCGGGGTGTTTCGACACCCCGGTTTCTTTACTAAAAATATTGATTTATATAGTTGTTAGAAGATATAAGTCAAATGAAGCGTTTGATACCTGCTTTGCCAAATGTAATAATGTATTATTTTAGAAATAAGATGATAAAGGATTATGTTTGTAAACAAAAAAGCAAAAAACACTTCAAAGGAAAACAGGAAACTTCGGTTTCCTGTTTTTTTTAACTACCCTGAGCTATTAGAGGCCTCATTCCAAATACGCAACATAACTTTATTATTGAACCACTCAAAAAGTAAATTCTTTTTTTATAAGTAAATAAATGTTGATTGATTTTTCAGATGGCAAAAACATTGCTGTGCATCATATAATCTATAATAAATGGCAAATTCCTGAAGTTTTAAACTAATATCTCAAAATAAAAATCCCAACACTGGCAGCGTTGGGATAAACTTATAATCCTTGTTGGCCTACTAGGACTCGAACCTAGAACGACTGGACCAAAACCAGCTGTGTTGCCAATTACACCATAGGCCATTAGTGTATAAGAGCCTGCAAATTTAAGACAAACTTTTATTTGCACAAATATTTTGGATACAATCCACCAAAAAAAGAACCGCTCTCTGCTGTTAAAGGTTTGACAATATTATAAGCCCATATCTATTTTAATTAGTAAATTCGCCCAGACTGGTAAACTTCATAGTACATGTTTTCAAAGAATTTCGAGAAATGGGACACCATCCTTGGATGGGTCGTCTTTTTTATAGCCCTTATTACTTACGCTATTACCGTAGAACCCACAGGGAGTTTTTGGGATGCAGGTGAATATATAACAACTTCGGCTAAATTGCAGGTTGCACACCCTCCGGGTGCTCCTTTACTTCAAATGATTGGAGCCTTTTTTGCCATGTTCGCTTTTGAACCCGACCAGATTGCACGAATGGTGAATTATGTTTCTGGTGTTTCCAGTGCTTTTACCATTTTGTTTATGTTCTGGACCATTACCAATATTACACGAAAGTTAATATCCAAAAAAGAAAAGTTTACCAATAGTAATGCCATTGCAGTTTTGAGCAGTGGCGTGGTTGGTGCTTTGGCATTTACTTTTTCAGATAGTTTTTGGTTTAATGCCGTAGAAACGGAAGTTTACGCCATGGCGAGTTTTATTATGGCATTGTTGTTATGGCTGGGATTAAAATGGACAGATGATCTTGAGGATCCAAGAGGTAACCGATGGTTGATACTTATATCTTTTGTGGTAGGACTAACCTTTGGCATTCAATTTATGGGCTTTTTGGCAATTCCAACAATAGGTTTATTATACTATTTCCAAAAATACAAGACTACTACCGTTAAGAACTTTCTTTTGGCAAATATCACCGTAATTGCAATTTTAATGTTGGTCTATAAATTTTCGTTGACCTACGTTCTAAAATTATTTGGCTGGAGTGAAGTTTTCTTTATCAATAGTATTGGTCTGCCCTTTAATTCAGGGACTGTGATTATGCTTTTAATTTTTGTCGGTGCCTTTTACTATGGATTACGGTATACAAGAAAAAACAATTACAGAATAGCTAATACTTTGGTACTCTGTGCTATGTTTTTGTTCCTTGGATTTTCTTCCTGGCTCATGTTACCAATCAGGGCAAATGCCAATGTAGTAGTCAATGAAAATAATCCTGCAGATGCACGCTCATTACTTGCATATTACAACAGAGAACAGTACCCGCAGGTAGATAGCCCGATCTATGGCACGTATTATTCTGATACGTTTGCCCCGGCAGGTCCGGAAAAGGATGATAAGCCCAAATATGAAAAAGATGAAGAGCTGGGTAAATACATTATTGTAAATAAATACAAGAATGCAATGCAGGGACCCAATGAAGATCACAGGGGCTTGTTACCTAGAATGTGGAGTGATCAGAACGCAGAGAACTATATGAAATATTTTGGTCCTTTGGATTTTAGAATGAGGACCTCCAATGAAGAATTACGCAAAGCGGTTATACAGGTTAAATCTGGTCTTGCCAATGGGGAGATAGATGAGGAGCAATACATTGGTTTTTTACGCCAATTCGGGGAGTATTTAGAGGTAGAGCCCCCAAGTGTTTGGCAGAACATTAAATATATGTTTCAGTTTCAATTTGGTTATATGTACTGGCGTTATTTTATGTGGAATTTTGTTGGAAAACAAAACGATGTACAGGGCAGGTATAATGGTAATGGTGAATGGTTAAGCGGAATAGGGTTTATTGATAGCCTGCGCCTGGGAAGTCAGAAAAATCTCCCTAAAGACGTTCTGGAAAATAAAGGGCGAAATACATATTTCTTTTTGCCTTTAATTCTGGGAATTATTGGTCTGGTTTTCCAGTTCACTAAAAATCCTAAACAATTCTGGGCGCTTTTTGTATTTTTTATTTTTACGGGAATTGCAATTCAATTCTATACCAATCCCTATATTTTTCAACCAAGGGAACGGGATTATTCCCTCGTTGGTTCCTTTTACATTTTCGCCTTGTGGATTGGTTTAGGGGTATATGGCCTATATGAAGAATTTAAAAAATTCATAAAT
>CP070778.1:799467-802278 GCA_020346245.1 Flavobacteriaceae bacterium
GTATTTCATCTGCAACGGCCTGCGGCACCAAAATCTTTGTATTGGCAGTATTTAACCCTTCAAGTGTTTCCACGCTTAAATGGTCTCCATGTACGTCCGTGATTATAATTAAATCTGGTCGCTTTTGATTTTTAAATACTTCAGCCCCGCCAACAGGATCAATATATATGGTAATATCTTCCCACTCAAGAACCGCTGTGGCGTGCTCTATTGGAATTATTTTAATTTCGGACTGAGATGAAGGAGCCTCTTGTAATTGCTCTCCATTTTGAGGGGTCGAATCCGGAGTAGAGGTTGTTTTAGCCTTTTCTTTACATCCGGCAATGAATAATAAGCAAATAACTGAAATTGGAATTATGAACGATCTCATGGTATTTTTTTAAATTAATATAGTTTTGCTCAATAAAAATATTTAATAATTGGTTAATGCAAAACAAGCCGCATTTTTATGTTACTTCTGGCATAGGGTGTATCCTTTTCAATGGCTACTTCTCTGAACCCAAATTTTTTATAGATATATATGGCAGGTTCCAGGATAGTATTTGAATAAAGAATTAATTCTTTCCAATTTTGACTTTTAGCAAAAGCAATTCCATGAATCATAAGTTTTTGACCAATTTTATGTCCCTGATAAGACTGGTCAACAGCCATTTTGCCAAATTCATATATTGAATCTTTTAACTTAATCATAGAATAGCAGCCTACAATCTCAGAGTCTATCTCTGCAAAAAATATATAGCCACCTTTGTCAATAATGCTTCTTTCACAATTCTCCAGCAATTCGGTATCCTTGGGTTCCACGTAAAAGTACTTCTCCAGCCATGATAAATTTAAATCTCTGAAGTTTTTGGCAAGGCCCGGTCTGAAGGGTGTAATTTTCATAGATAATATTCGCCTTACAATTTAGGGACGGCGAAACTTAATATAGGGATATGCATGTTAAAATTAATTAATTAATTTTTGGTAAGAAAAATCTAAAAGTAAATCTAAACCGTATATAGACTGATACAAACAAACACTTTATTTAAAGTAATAAAAAGGTTAATTAATATTTACATTATGACTGAAACAAAAAGTAACAATGGATTAAAAGTTATAGCTGGCTTATTAGGAGTAGTTCTATTAGCTACTATTATTTATACTGTTAGTCTCTATCAGGATAAGAAAAAGACAACTATGGCTCTTACACAGGAGAAAGATCTTGTTGTAGAGGATTTGAATAGCTTAAAATCTGAGTACGATAAGGCTATCCTGGAAAGCAATGCTACAAATGAAGAATTGGTTAGCGCAAGAGATAGAATTGCAAAGTATATTGACTCTGTTAAGACAATGAAAGCCGATATTGCTTCCCTTTCAAGGTATAGAAGGCAGGTTAATGTTCTTAAGGCAGAAAGAGAGGAATTATTACGTCAGGTAGATTCTTTGACTCAGTCTAATACGTTAATTGCAATGCAAAGAGACAGTACTTTTGTTGAATTAGAGAAACAAACGGTATTTAATGATTCTTTGGTAGTTCAAAATACGCAGTTGGCTGATGCCGTGGAAAGAGGTTCAGCTTTAAATTTATCTGCTTTCACTGTAGATGCAGTAAGAGAACGTAATAATGGTAAATTGGTTTCTACTTCAAGAGCAAATAGGACGGATAAGTTTAAAATCTGTTTTACAGTTGCTGATAATGTTATAGCCGAAGCTGGTGACAGACAATTTCTGGTTGAGGTTTTAGATCCTCAAGGAAACGTTCTGGGAGGAGGAATGACTAAGTCTAGCGAAGACGGAGCTACTGTATCTTATAGCAAAGAAACTGAATTCTACTACGAGAATAACAATTTGGATGTATGTGATTTTATAAACAAGCCATCAGCCAATTTCCAAAAAGGAAATTACATGGTGAATGTATATGATGATAAACTAAAATTACTGGGAACATCTAAGTTCGCGTTAAAGTAATAAACACTATCCATTAATAAAAAAGGGTCAATCTTACGGTTGACCCTTTTTTTATTTAAACTTCCCTATATTCTTTTAAGGAATTCTAATAACATATCTGGTGGTAAGACAAGAGAGAATGCTATTTTAGACCACCGACCATTTCTTCCGGCTTAACCCATGCGTCATATTCTTCTTCAGTAACATAACCCAGGTTAACGGCTTCTACCTTTAAGGTCGTACCATTCTTATGTGCGGTATTTGCTATTTCTGCGGCCTTATAATATCCAATTCTTGTATTCAAGGCTGTTACAAGCATTAATGAATTGTTTAATAATTCTTTTATGACATCATGGTTAGGCTCAATACCAATTGCGCAATTCACATCGAAACTTGCCGCGGCATCTCCCAACAGCTCTGCAGATTGTAAGACATTTGCAGCCATTACAGGTTTAAATACATTTAACTCGTAATGCCCCTGTGTACCTCCTATAGTAACGGCAACATCATTGCCCATAACTTGTGCACAAACCATGGTCAATGCTTCACATTGGGTTG
Organism: Flavobacteriaceae bacterium; assembly: GCA_020346245.1. Classification (GTDB taxonomy): domain Bacteria; phylum Bacteroidota; class Bacteroidia; order Flavobacteriales; family Flavobacteriaceae; genus Eudoraea. Next base: position 801,952 of record CP070778.1, read on the forward strand.
GATTTACCTTACCCGGCATTATTGAACTTCCGGGTTCGTTGGCAGGAATTATGATTTCGCCAATACCGGATCTGGGTCCTGATGCCATCATTCTGATATCATTGGCAATTTTATTCAGGGAGACGGCTAATTGCTTTAGAGCACCGTGACTTTCAACAAGTGCGTCGTGTGATGCAAGGGCCTCAAACTTATTGGGTGCCGTTATAAAGTTGAGTCCGGTAAATTCCGAAATATATTTGGCTACAAGAACATCGTAGCCCCCGGGCGTGTTTAATCCTGTTCCTACAGCTGTTCCGCCTAATGCCAATTCACTTAGATGATCTAAAG
>CP070778.1:802378-805069 GCA_020346245.1 Flavobacteriaceae bacterium
AAAGGGTAATTAATTACCTTCCGCTACCGACCTCACAACTATCGCTAACATTCAGACAATTAGAGTGTTAGTGATTTTGTTTTGGGGCAAGTGATAGGAGAAGTCAAAGTTTCGATAACAGCTCCTCATTAATAAATTCGAAAGCAACTTTTGGGTCATATGATTCTCCTGTTTGTAGGAGAGCTTTGGTGTCATTGATAAATTCCAGGTCTGAAAGCTTCGCGGTAAGGTTATTTATGTATTGCTTTCTGGTTGGTATCTTGAAACCACCGAATTTCATATACGATTTGTAGCATGACAGGATTTTTTCCTGATCGGTATCTAAAACGGTTATCGCTTTATATAAGTCATAAAGATCTCTTCCTTTTTTCCTCTGGTACAATGCCCGAAGTTTTGTGCCAAGTAATTCCTCAAGAAAATATGTTTGAACTGGGGCTGATCCCTGGAACCATCGGGTATCAACAGAAATATTGCTTTGTTTGAATCCAAGTATTGAGATATGTTCTCTGCAATTGATCTCGATCTTTAATCTCATCGGAACTGGAGGATCCGACTCAGAATTAAATCTGAAGATCATAGTATTATTATTTGTTTTTTGCCTAATCCTCGGATCTCCAAGGAATAATAATGCTTTTCTGAGAGCGTCTATAATACCTTTAATTGGACCGGGGTCTTTTTGCACAAGGTCGATATCTTCCGAGTACCTGGCATGGGAGGTAAGATATAGTTTATGCAGAGCCGTTCCTCCTCGAAAAGCGAGATGTTCAGAAAGGAAGGGATCTTGAAAGATCTCGACAAGTGACCTGCTAATAACCAGATCCTGTTCGATTTGTTGTTCATACTGCCAGGAAACTGTATTGCCCCATGCCCTTATATCTGTTATCGGGATCATATATCTGGTTCGATCTCGGTATTAATGATAATTTTCCACCGGGGATCAGTCTTATAACCGGTTGATGGCATCCCGGTTCTCAATGGCTGCCGGAAGAATTTCAGGTTCAAGTCATTTGAAACAGTATAGAGTTTTTTAGCTAACTCGGTTTCCTCGAGTACAGTTTCCAGTAAATAGCCAATTCTCTGAATCGTCGGGATTGAAAATAACTTGATCAATTCGGATTCAATTTTATCTGTATTCATGCTCTCGACCAATTCGCTTAGCACAGTTGCTACCCTGTTCATCCCACCGACCCTGAGGTTGTAGTATACAAGATCCAGTGCGGTTAGTTCCGGAGACGAGACTTTTATATAGCCGGTCTGCGTTTTTTTTTCTTCGAGGAATTGGGAAGGGATCTGGCTTTTAATAACATAGTTAATTTTAATCCCTTTCTTGTAAGTTGTAAGTTGTTTGGAAGTGGTCAGAACAAAAAATTCCTGGGGCTGTTGATGGGCAGCACCATGTAATGCAGCTGCGCTCAATAAACCTACATAATATGGTTTGCCTATATACTCCATCAGATAATCGATGAATTGTACTGGTGGAATGATTTTTCTATTTGCATACTCAGCAGAGATTATTAAGTAGAAGCCTTTGTAAACAGGTACAATTTTACCTTTTTGCGAGAGTCTGGAAAGCGACTGGGTAAGTGCATTCTCCGGTCTTTCGGGGAAGGCATTCTTTACGTCATCATAAGCAAATGCAATCCGGCCTCTGGCCAGTAATTCTTCTATCCAGCTTAACAGATAATTTTTTTGCATCACTTCCGATAATAAGTAAAATATTCACAAATATATCAATTAATAATAAAAAAATGAATATCATACTTATATTTTGGATAAAAAATGGAAGGAGAAACAGAAATTCCAACTACTTTTGTAAGATAATAGCAGCACTGAAGATAGCATCTTTGGTTCGACGCACCAGTAATGGTGCGTTTCTTATTTATAAATACTTCAGACCTTCCGTTCTCAGCCTTATTGTCTACTTCCTTTATTAAGGTTAATCTGTAAGATTTTGCCCCAAATTATTCAATTTTCACAATCTGAAAAGTGTAAGATATCACCCTAAACCTAAAAATAAAAGGTAATAGCTTACTCTTTTGGGGCAAAAAAGAGTAACTGTTTTTAATTAAAAATGAGTTAGTTACCTAATATTCAAGGCATAGACGATTAAATTATCATTTTCAATTAAGAAAGGGTAATTAATTACCTTCCGCTACCGACCTCTTTATACAAACGATCACTCTTGTTTACCAGTAAGTTACGAGAGAGATTTCTTGGTAGGGACGGAATTGGGGGCACGTTCGATTCAATTTGGTAGTAGTTTTGCGCCCTTTAACAGGCCGGGATGCCTTGTGAAATTCTATTAATTCTTTTCAAAGCACACCCCCTCAAAGAATCATATAGATTTTGTGGATGTGTTGATCACCGTGAAAAGGCTATCAGTTTTACCCTTTACAACCCATGAAAGACATATTACCTCTGAGTGGCAATTTGATACCCTGGAAAAGAGATCGTCAACTAAGCGGATTCAAAGGCTCTCATTTGGTTTGATTTACTCCTATAATGTCTAGGTCTTAGATTCCTGGCTGAGATCAACTGGAAGCCTCGTCACCACCAGGATTGAGATGTTACTTATATGGCGCGAAATAGCCCCTTTTTACCATCAGTTGGGGGGGGTGATGAGTTTGAGGTGGAAATCATAGCTATACGATTGTCTCTGACACCTCTATTCACCAACTATTCAGGAAAAAA
>CP070778.1:805169-807706 GCA_020346245.1 Flavobacteriaceae bacterium
TGCTTTTTTAGCAGTCGCCATCGCTATCATTACTGTAAGTTACCAGAGTATTAAAGCGGCAATTGTTAACCCTGTAAAAAGTTTACGCACAGAATAAAAATTATATCATGTTTAAAGATCATATCAAAATTGCGTGGAGAAGTCTTAAAAAGGAGCCCTTTTATACATTTTTGAATACTTTCGGCCTGGCCATAGGGATGGCCGGAGGTATATTGATAGCTCTGTATATTAATGATGAACTGAGCTACGACAAAATGTTTACGGACGCTGACCGTATTTACAGAATTGACACGGATATTAAATTTGGAGGAGCCGAAATAAAGGGCACGGAAGTTTCGGCTCCCATGGCTGGTGCCATGCAAAACGATTTTCCCTATGTGGAAACAACCGTCAGGTTTCAGAACCAGGGAAGTATGCTTATTAGAAGAAGCAATACAGACATGAATACCAAGGAACTCAATGCTACTTTTGTTGATTCCACGTTCTTTGAGATGTTTGATATTAAATTACTTGTTGGTGATATTAATACTGCTTTAAAGCAACCCAATACCCTGGTGCTGACCAGGACGGCGGCAGAAAAACATTTTGGAATCCGGAATGCCCTGGGACAGGACTTGATATTGAACAACACCGATACGTATACAGTTACCGGAGTTATTGATGATTTACCAAAAAACTCTTTTCTTCGCAATCATAGTGTATTTATGGCGATGGCCGGCTTTGCAGACTCTCGCGAGAATCATTGGGGTAATACCAATTACTATACGTTAATTAAATTAATCCCGGAGACCAATATTGAAGATTTTCAGGAGCCGCTGCAAGGTATGTTCACAAAATATATGCTCCCCTGGGCACAAGGTTATTTTCCGGGAATAACAGAGGAATCCTTTAAGGCGGCGGGTAACTATGTGAGATATCATACTATGGCATTGACGGACATCCATTTGCATTCTAATCGTCAGTCCGAAATGAGCCCCAATAGTAGTATTCAAAACGTCTATATTCTTTCGTTTATTGGTCTTTTTCTTATAGTATTGGCAAGTGTGAATTTTATGAATCTTTCTACAGCCCATTCCTTGAGAAGAGCAAAAGAAGTAGGTATTCGAAAAACTTTGGGATCAAATAAGCCGGAATTGATTCGGCAATTTTTGACGGAATCCGGTCTTATTTCCTTTATCTCACTTTTTCTCGCCCTGATAATAGCCATGATAGCTCTTCCTTATTTCAATGATCTTTCAGGAAAGTTGGTGTCAATACCTTATTCAAGCCCGTTATTTTGGATAATTTTACTTTCTTCAACAATTATTTTGGGCCTTTTCTCAGGGAGTTATCCGGCATTTTTTATGTCTCGCTTTATTCCGGTTACAGTTCTCAAGGGTACTGGAAATAATAATGTTGGGGGAAGAAATATTCGGAACTCCCTCGTTGTTTTTCAATTTGCGATTTCCGTATTCCTAATAGTAAGCACTTTAGTTGTATTTCAACAATTGAATTTCATTCAGAGTAAGGACCTGGGTTATACCAAAGATCAGGTTCTTCTTATAGATGATGCCTTTGCAGCCGGTAATCAAATACAAGCATTTAAAGAAGAAGTAATCGGTTTGAGCCAGGTGGAAAATGCTACATTGAGTAGCTTCTTACCCACACCCTCTTCCCGTTCCAGCAGTTCTTACTTTAAAGAGGGTGCCATGGACCAGGAAAATGCACTTCAGATGCAAGTATGGGATGTTGATCACGATTACCTATCAACTCTGGGGATGAAGCTTATCTCCGGACGCAATTTTAACCGTCAATTTATCACAGACTCAACGTCGGTGGTTATAAATGAAGCAGCTTTGTCCGTAATGGGCGTGGGGAGAGAAGAAGCTATAGGGATGCGGCTTTCTCGGGATTTAGAGTTGGAAAGGCCGGAGTACTATACAATTATTGGTGTAGTTAAAAATTTTCACTACGAGTCGTTGCACGAAAATATTGGAGCCCTTGCCCTGTTCCTGAACAATTCTACCGGCAATATGGCAATTAGGCTGAAGGCGGGAGATTTTTCAAATACAATCAACATTATTGAACAAATATGGAGTGAATTTGCACCCGGACAACCATTTAGTTATCGTTTCATGGATGAATCTTTCAATACCACCTTTGAGGCCGAACAAAGATTGAGCAAAATTTTTATGGTATTTACCATATTATCTATTTTAATTGCCTGCCTGGGTTTATTTGGCTTAGCGGCATTCAATGCGCAAAAGCGCACAAAAGAAATAGGTGTGAGAAAGGTATTGGGAGCAAGTGTAGGTCAGATAACATATAAACTTACGGTTGACTTTCTTAAGCTTGTTGGTGTTGCCATACTAGTTTCTGTACCCGTGGGCTGGTATGTAATGAACAAGTGGCTGGAAGACTTCTCCTATAGGATCGAAATTGGCTGGTGGGTTTTTGTACTGGCTGCTTTTTTAGCAGTCGCCATCGCTATCATTACTGTAAGTTACCAGAGTATTAAAGCGGCAATTGTTAACCCTGTAAAAAGTTTACGCACAGAA
>CP070778.1:807806-810323 GCA_020346245.1 Flavobacteriaceae bacterium
AATTCCCTTTCTCAGCAAGTGGTAAGGCAAAAGCTTCCGGAAATGCCGATGGTTTTGTTAAAGTGATTTTTGACGCAAAATATGGCGAATGGTTAGGATGTCATATGATCGGTGCCGGAGTAACGGATATGATTGCAGAAGCAGTTGTAGCCCGTAAGTTAGAAACAACCGGACATGAAATCCTGAAGGCGGTTCACCCACATCCTACAATGAGTGAGGCAGTAATGGAAGCGGTTGCGGAGGCCTATGACGAAGTTATCCACCTATAACCCCCTACTAATCAAAAAAAATAAGAATGCTCAAAATATTTCGCTTGAGTGCCATCCTGGAAGGCATCTCCTATTTACTCTTATTTAGTTTAAGCATGCCTTTAAAATATTGGGCAAATATTTCTGAACCCAATATTTACATTGGGTATGTGCATGGTTTTCTATTTATAACCTACATGATTCTTGCCGTAGCCTTTTCTATGGAAAGAAAAATAGCTCCCAAAAAAATAATTGTGCTGGTATTGGCCTCTCTATTACCTTTTGGTACATTCTATATGGATAGGTATTACCTGAAGCCTCTTTCTGCTTCATAAAAAACTCCGGATTGCCAGCTCATAGCTTTGCAAACCAAATCCCAATATAACACCTTTTGCCCCTGGTGAGATATAGGATACATGCCTGAAATCTTCACGCTGATGTGTATTGGAAATATGCACCTCTACCACTGGCGTATTTATAGCCTTAACCACATCCCCCAAACCTACAGAAGTATGGGTGTAAGCTGCGGCGTTCAGGATTATCCCATCATAGGTAAAACCCACCTCCTGAATTTTATCTATCAGCTCCCCTTCTATATTTGACTGGTAATATTCTAATTCTAAATCCTCGAATTTGGACTGTAAGTCACCGAAGTAAGATTCAAAGGTTTTTCCTCCGTAGATTGCTGGTTCTCTTTTTCCCAGAAGATTAAGATTTGGTCCGTTAATTATAATAATTTTCATAGGCCAAAAGTAATAAAATGTAAAGTGCCAAAAAAGCTTATAATATAACCCATGTTTTTAATATGTTTTTAGTCAGTTAATCTGCTTATTCACGGGTATTTTAAAAAATGCTTTAACTGTTACTTTTAACAAATATGAATCTGAATTAAGGAGATTAAAAAATTTGAAACTTCAAATTAAGTAAAACAAGCAATATCTTTATGGTATGAATTGGAAGCAGGCCCAAACAGATTATGAATACTATTTGAAGATAGAACGCGGTTTAGCGGCCAATTCAATATCCAATTATTTAAGGGATGTAGAAAAACTTAGACTATTCCTTGCAAATAAGGGACTAAAAGAAACTCCGGTATCCCTGGATCGTGAAACATTGCAACTTTTTATATATGAAGTTGCCAAAGAGGTAGGTCCCAGGTCACAGGCACGTATAATCTCGGGGCTTAAAAGTTTTTTCAACTATTTGGTTTTCGAGGATTACCGAAAAGATACTCCTTTAGATTTAATAGAATCTCCAAAAATTGGCCGGAAATTACCGGATACTCTTTCTACGGAGGAAATAAACAGCCTTATTAAAGCCATTGATTTATCTACCCCTGAAGGAGAGCGCAATAGAGCTATGCTGGAAACCCTATATGGTTGTGGTTTAAGGGTCTCGGAATTGATTGGTCTCAGGATTTCGGATCTATTCTTTGATGAAGATTTTATTAAAGTGACTGGTAAGGGAGACAAACAGCGTTTTGTTCCAATAGGCAATGTAAATAAAAAATACATTACCATTTATTTAAAAGAAGTGCGCAATCATCAAAAAATTCAAAAGGGGTTTGAAGATATATTATTTCTCAACCGTAGAGGAAAGCAACTTACCCGGGCTATGATCTTTACCATAATCAAGCAACTTGCGGTCAAAATTGATCTCTCTAAAAACATCAGTCCGCATACTTTCAGACATTCATTCGCAACTCATTTACTGGAAAACGGGGCCGACTTACGAGCTATCCAGCAAATGTTAGGACACGAAAGCATAACAACTACAGAGGTTTATATGCATTTAGATCGTTCGCATCTGGCTGAAGTCGTAAATAAATATCATCCAAGACAAGACTAGGGATCCCGTTCTTTATTCATGTACTACCTGGACATCAAACCTCTGATTCATATTTGTATAAGATGCCAAAGTATGACCTAAGGAGTGGGATCCAAAAATTCCCGTATCTGATGATTTCTTAGCATGATGACCTCAGAAGTTATGCGTTTGATTATATTTATCTTCAAAATTTAAAAATAGTAAACATGCGAAAATTAATATTACTTAGCGCTTTAATCCTGTATTGTGGGAATATCCTAAGGGCACAGCTTACGAAAGATGAAGTACTTCTTGAAATGAACAGGAAATCTGAAGTCTATGGAGGCATAGCGCAGAATATCTGGGAATTTGCGGAAATGGGCTATTTGGAAGAAAAGAGTTCTTCTTTGTTGCAAAAAACGTTGCGTGATGAAGGTTTTACAATAAAAAAAGGCGTAGCCGG
>CP070778.1:810423-812931 GCA_020346245.1 Flavobacteriaceae bacterium
TATTTTTACAGTTTCCTCACTGCCCGCCAGGATACCTTTTAAAAGATTTAAAGGCTTTTTAGGCATTATGAATTCTGCCACCTCAGAAGCTTTAACATCGTTACGCTGGTATTTAACCAATTTATGGGCATCCGTAGCCACAAAAATTAAATGTTCTGAAGAGAACTGAAAGAACACGCCACTCATCACGGGCCTTAAATCGTCATTACCGGCCGCAAAAATAGTTTTGTTTATTGCATTGGCCAGAATATCCCCCATAAGGTCGGTAGAACTGGGGTTTGCCAATTCAACAGCTTTGGGGAACTCTGCTCCATCGGCATAAGCAAGGGCATATTTACCATGGTTAGAACTAATCTCTACCGTATTATTATCTTCCACAACGAATGTCAGTGGTTGTTCCGGAAAAGTCTTTAAAGTATCTAATAAAAGCCTTGCCGGCACAGCAATAGTACCCTCAGAATCTGAATCTACTTCCAGTACAGAACTCATTGTAGTCTCCAGATCAGAGGCAGATACTGTAAGCTTGTTCTTACTTAGTACAAACAGGAAATTATCTAGAATAGGTAAAGTATTACTGTTATTTATAACCCCACCCAAAACCTGAAGTTGCTTTAATAAATATGTGCTCGATACTATAAATTTCATTGGTTATTTATGATTTTTTTACGGATTCTTACTATAGTCAAATTGCTATATTCCTGACAGGAATCCAATTAAACAAATATATCCTAAATGTCCTTTTGATTAAAACAAACTTATTAACACTTAGGCACTGAATTTTTTCTTTCTGAAATAATTAAAAGTAAAACCGAAAAATAGTACAAGCACCACGGGAATGCCAACGTTTATCAATTGCCACTTTGTTTTTTGGTTAGCTATTTTTTCCTGATCCAGCAATGCAATTTTTACTTTTTTATTTCTAATGTTTATAAGTCCGGTATCATCCAAAAGATAATTGATGCTATTCACCAAAAATTCCTTGTTGCCATAAAAGTTATTGGTCCATTTATCATATCCCAACTCAAGGGGTCTGTTATTCCTTATTTGATTTTTTATTACGTCCCCATCTGCAATAATTAGCATCTTATTATCATTGCCTTCAGTTTTCGCTCCCACAAGTTTATCAGGAGTAATTCTATTATTAAAAGCAGAAGAAAACTCCCCTTCAATAAGAACAGCCAAAGGTTTATCCCCATCACTGTAATTCTCCTTATCCGGAGGTGTGTTTATGATGTCCAGACTTATCAGTTTAGGTACGCCTTCGGTTTTGGAAAGTGGAGAACTAGAGTACAGCACAGTTTTTCGATATGAATTGGAAATAGTATCAATACTGTTGGCAAATTGAAAGCGAACCGCCTCAAGATTATTATTGATGGGGTGGTTATTCTGTGAAAAAACCATGGGATGGTAATACCAGGGTACAGGATTGTACTGAGAATTATTCCCTTCGCCGGTAGCGAGAACTATTTGTGTAAAATACAGATCTGAAATAAGAACTGGATTTATTCTGAATCCATATTTAAAGAAAAAATCATTCAGGTTGAGGTCTCTTGTAAAAGCCATTGAACTACCTTCCGGATTAAAAAGGCTATCTAATTCTATGGCTACCTGATCTATTAACCAAATAGATTTGCCACCGTTAATTATAAACTGGTCCAATACGTATTTCTCTTTATCGGTAAAAGCCTCCGTAGGTTTGGCAATTAAGGCTAAATCGTATTCCCTTAGTTGATCAAAAACTTTTTGCGGATTTTTTTCAACAGAATCCAGGGTAATCGCACCAATATTGTAGTAATCCCTAATGGTAGTAAGAAAGTCTGCCAAATAAATATCATCTAACTCCCCATTGCCCTTGATTACCGCAACTCGCTTTTTTGTTTGAATGGTCAGTTTGGTGAAAGCATCAGCAAAAGCATATTCCAAATTTTGCACGGAAATATTAACCCGCTCTTCTGAAGATGCCCCCAATTTATTTTTTAAAAGAGGCACCCTAATGGTTTTATTGTTATAGTTCACCATTGCCCAGGGGAAGATTATCTCTTGTGAGACCCTGCCGTTTTCTTCAACTGTAACATTCGCTGGTGTAAGTCCCAGACTTTGTAATTCTGCGATGGTGGCATCGGTACGGGTATTATCTGAGAGGGGATCTACAAAATTAAATTTTATGTTGTCATTTCTCGACGCAAATTCCTCCAATAGCTGTTGGGTCTCTATTTTTAGTTTTGCAAACTCAGAAGGCAAATCTCCTTCGAGGAGAACATCAATGACTATAGTGGAATTAAAAACGTCTGCAGCCTCTATTGCCTGTTCAGACAGGGTATATCGTTTATCTTCGGTCAGATCTATTCTTGTGTAAACTAAACTTGCAATTATATTGATCAATATAAATGACAACAAGGCTAAACCAATAGTAAGTAACTTATTTTGTTTCATTACCTGGAAAGGTTTTTTAATTGCACGATTGCAAAGAATAAAAACAGAACCGTCAGACTCAGAAAGTAAATTAAA
>CP070778.1:813031-815464 GCA_020346245.1 Flavobacteriaceae bacterium
TGGGATAGTTTCAGCGCAGGATTACGAAATACTTGAAAAATACACAAAGGCCCTGTTTAAAAGAGGTACAGAGATTGCCAAAAAACAAGGGTTACTTCTAGTGGATACCAAATACGAATTTGGGAAAAATAAAGCAGGTGAAATTCTGCTGATTGATGAAATTCATACTCCGGATTCTTCGCGATATTTTTATGCAGAAGGTTATGAAGAAAGACAGAGCAGGGGGGAAGGTCAAAAACAACTTTCAAAGGAATTTGTGCGTCAATGGTTAATACAAAATGGATTTCAGGGTCTTGAAGGACAAAGTGTACCAGAGATGACGGATGAATATATTAACCAGGTCTCTGAACGATATATAGAACTTTATCAAAATATTACCGGGGAGACTTTCATAAAGGCAGACCTTTCTAATATTCAGCAGAGAATTGAGGATAACATATTAAATTACCTCGCCAACCCAAAATAGTGTTTAAATTTCCTTAAAAGAGCTATTCTTCTATGGTAAATGGATTTAACATTTATAGGTTTAGGGCTAAGGCATTGCCCTTATGTCAATTTAAATATTCCCAATTACCTTTTTTCTATTCAGCTTAATTTAATTAAGAATTTCAATACATATTTGTTATTTACTATTTAATTTTAAACAATAGAATTATTTTCAGTAATACATTTATTTAAATGGTCCAGGCGCCGTGTTCGTTCACCGTACAAGAAATTGCAGACAGACTCGATAGCAATCTAACTAATGGATTGGACAGGGAAACTGTTTTGAATCAACGGAAAACATTCGGCCCAAACCAAATTCTGCAAGATGGACCAAAAAAGAGATGGAAAATATTAGCAGACCAGTTTATAGACCCAATTATCTATATTCTTACTGCTGCTGCAATCCTTGCTTTTTTATTCAGTGATTTATTGGAAGGATTCGCCATCGTTATTGTAATATTTATTTCGGTTGCGATTGGATTTTTTATGGAGCTGCAAGCTGTTCGTTCTTTGGAAGCACTTCGTAAATTGGGCCAGGTTATGACCTTTGTGATTCGTTCAGGCAAAAAACGTAAGATAAAGGCAGCCGGTTTAGTTCCAGGTGATATAGTTCTTTTAGAAACAGGGGATGTAGTATCTGCGGATGCACGTCTAATAGAGATTGATAGTTTATCCGTAAAGGAATCATCTTTAACAGGCGAGAGTGTTCCGGTCAGCAAAAGTACGGCTATCCTCTCGGAAGAAACCCCAGTTACCGATCAAAAAAACATGGTCTTCAGAGGCACAACCATAGTGACCGGGTCGGGGCGTGCAATTGTTACCGCAACAGGCGAAAATACCGAACTGGGAAAGATTCAGCAAATGGGGGTGATGGCCGAAAAGGAAGCTACTCCTTTGGAAAAAAAATTAAAACAACTTGGAAAATGGTTGATCTGGTTAACCTTAATATTTGTCGTTTTAATTGTTATTGCCGGTATTATACGCGGGAGAGATATAATCCTAATGATCGAAACCGGTGTGGCTTTGGCTGTAGCCGCCATTCCGGAGGGACTGCCCATTGTTGCCACCATTGCTTTGGCGCAAGGGATGTTGCGATTATCAAAAAAGAAGGTTGTCATTAAAAAATTGGAAGCCGTACAATCCTTAGGCGCTACCAACTTAATCTGCACAGACAAAACGGGAACACTCACCGAAGATAAAATTAAGGTACACACTATTGTTTTGGCAAATACTTCTTTGACCAATGTAGTTCAAAAAAAAGGCGAAGAGTTTAATCTTATAAAGAAAAATGAAGCATTTAATAAAATGATGCTTACAAGTATTCTTTGCAATAACGTCATTCATTCCGGCTATAGATTGCAGTCGGATTCCATAGAAATTGGGTTGCTGGATTTTGCAGATCAGGCTGGGTATGACATAAAAACCATCCAGATTGAAAACCCCGAAAAATTAGAACTACCCTTTGATGCCAATCGCAAGCTAATGGCCACTGCACATCTTGGAAAAGACGGTTATCATGTATATGCAAAAGGGGCTTTTGAGAATCTGGTACAATCTTGTACTCATATTTTAGAGGAAGATCAGGTTAAAAGTTTCGATACTAAAAATGATTGGTACCGTAAAGTTGATGATCTTGCTTCTCAGGGGTTTCGAACATTAGCATTTGCTTTTAGGAAAGTAGAAAAAATACCCAAAAAGGAAAACCTGACGAATGGGCTTACTTTTCTCGGTGTAATTGGGTTTATGGACCCTCCAAGAAAAGATGTAAAGGCCATTATAGATATTTACAAGAAAGCAGGAATCAATGTAATTATGGTTACAGGCGATCATCCGAAGACTGCACAAAAAGTCGCTGAGGAAGTGGGACTTTTGGAACAAAAGATACCAGGTAAGGATGTATTGGAGGGCAAGGATCTTCAAAATATAAAGCTTTCAAAGGAAATGGCT
>CP070778.1:815564-817988 GCA_020346245.1 Flavobacteriaceae bacterium
GCCATAAAAATATTACTTCCCGGGTACACAAATTAAACGGCGAATGGAAAATGAAGAGCAAGCCCGGCAAAGGGACTATGGTAACCGTGCAAGTACCTTACGCACTGGCACAATCTGAAAAAATTGATCGGGATAACGGAAATATAAAATCTATAATAGCAGAAAAAGCATCATCATGAAAACAGTTCGGATTTTAGCGGTAGATGATCACGAAATGACCACATTGGGTTATAAATTTATTCTGGAGGATACACAGTTTAATGATTTTAAGGTCCTTGTGGATACTGCCAAATCATTCGATCAGACCATTGAAAAAATTGAAAATTCAGTTAATTCATTTGCCTACGATATTCTTTTATTAGATATACAATTAGCACAGCCCGCTGAAGGCCCGGCAAAAACAGGTGAAGATATCGGGATTATTGCACGTAAGGTCATTCCAAAGACCAAAATTGTATTTATGTCATCATTTAGCGACAATTACCGAATAAACAGCATTCTCAAAACGGTTGATCCCGAAGGTTATATGGTGAAAACGGAAATAGATCAAAAGTCGCTCCAGGCAATGGTCCAGACGGTAATGACCAATCCTCCTTATTACACTCAAAAAGCCCTGGCAGCTATTCGGAAAAAAATGGCTAATGACGATATAGTTCTGGATGAGAAGGACAAAAAAATTCTTCACTATTTGTCTATAGGCACTAAAACTAAAGATATGGTTAACCATGTATCCTTATCGCTTCCTAGTATTGAAAACAGAAAAAGACACCTGAAAGCTGTATTTGGTGTTGAAAAACAGAATGATCAGGCCTTGATCACAGAGTCCAGAAACAGAGGATTCATCTAATTTTGCTTTTTTTCTCCAGCAATAATTCCTAATTCTCTTTTTTCACATTCCTCAATAATTGGTAGTTATGGTGAAACCTTAGTTATTCTATGGTTTTTATATAGCCTACTATTAAATTTTCCAATTAATTTTGGTATAAACCCCTTAGTTTTTCTGTTATCATGCCAAAGAAACAGGTTAATTTTAGAGATAATCTACTGATTAAATTAGACGACAACCCTCAAATAAAGGGTTTAGTTGAATTTAAAAAGAGTTTGGAAAAAGATTATTTTTCAAATGTCTCTGTAAGAAATTGTTCTTCAGATACAGTCAGAGAAAATTTGATTATTGAAATGGATTGTAATTTCAAACTGGTTGAAATACTTTCACATCTACAAAAAGGTACCTGGGGCGGCATGTACTCAGCACAGAATAGCTGGTCAAAAAGTTCCCCATTTTCCAGGGCTTTGCAGCAATTGAATACATTGAATAGCAGGAGAATAGATATTGAAGAACTATCTATATTTTCAAAAGACTGCTCCATTATTATTAAGAATATATTTGAAAATAGCATAGAAGAACAACTTCGGCAGATTCTCCAAACTATAGCCCAACACTATGTCTATTTTTCCAAAAGGCTTACTGAAACACCTTATGAAATATATATTCCGGTTTTTGAGGAAGACCTATTTGAAAATGAATCCAAACTAAAGAATATCAGAGCCGGTAATAATAAGAAGAAAGACTATTTTAAATTTTGGGGCCTCTATTTTGAGTCAGAAAAAGATGCGTTAATTTATGATCTCAAGAATAAATCTATCATTTTTGGTGACTTATACATGCTAAATCATTGAAGAAAGTGATAGATCAATAAACAGTGCTAGTGTTATTGCATTAAATACTTTTACCATACCTTAGGCAAATAATGGTAGATCTTTCATTAATTTATTCACCTTAACTTTTACCCCTGCAACCACTTTCTCTTCCTCCGCATGCGTAATAACTTCATCAATTAGATCAACAATAGCAGTCATATCGGCTTCTTTGAGACCCCTGGTAGTTATTGCCGCAGTCCCAAACCTAATTCCTGAAGTAATAAAGGGTGACTTATCATCAAATGGAACCATATTTTTATTTGCAGTAATATCTGCTTTAACCAATAAGTTTTCTGCATCCTTTCCGGTTATATTTTTATTGCGAAGATCTATTAGCATCATATGATTGTCTGTACCACCAGAGATTATCTTATAGTCTTTTGCGACAAAAGCGGCAGCCATAGCTTCAGCATTCTTCTTTACCTGCAGCATATAATGTAAAAATTCATCCGAAAGGGCTTCACCAAACGCTATAGCCTTGGCAGCAATAATGTGTTCTAAAGGCCCTCCCTGATTTCCTGGAAAAACGGCAAGATTAATTAAAGCAGACATTTTACGTAAATTTCCATTTTTCAACTTAATTCCAAAAGGATTTTCAAAATCCTGCCCCATTAAAATTAACCCACCCCTTGGTCCTCTAAGAGTTTTATGAGTTGTAGTCGTAACAAAATGACAATGTGGAATGGGATCATTTAATATCCCTTTAGCTATAAGGCCAGCAGG
>CP070778.1:818088-820494 GCA_020346245.1 Flavobacteriaceae bacterium
CATGTATCTTTTTTGGTAATCTACAGCAAAGAAAATGGCGATAAGAACCAACAGTTCTATAGAACTGGTAAAACCACCTATAACCAAACCAGTAACACTATTTGCACCTAGAAAATCTTTCAAATAGCCTTCGCTTATGTAATATACGGAATCATCTATCCGTGAAGTTAGGATGCGGTGAGCTACAGAAAGTAAAAGAATTCCAATAAGTACCCAAAAAATATTTCCTAGTGTAAGATTCCTGTTTTGCAACCTCAGGGTAATTTTATAGACCAGAGGAGCTAATAAGATCCAAATTAGATAGTTGACTACAAATTTAGTACTGGTAAAGAACCAACTGAAAGGATAATTGTATTCGTTCAAAATATGACTGGCATATTCCCTCCCTATAAGGAAAACACAGAGCAATAATGCGATAACACCTAAAAGAGAAGGTGAAATGGGTAAGTTTTTGTAGCTTTGAGTGATGCTCCTAAACATTGCTGGTTTCTTTGCTAAATACAAACTTGGCTGCAAAAATTAGCACATTATATTCATTTGGTTTAATAAATAATGCTTAAAAAATACTTAGTATCTCTGTTCTGTATAGTTCTTTTGACTCTAGCCTGTAAACAAAAGCGTAATTCTACTCAAGCTGATGACCCTAAAAATCCATTAGATACCATCAAAGATATCAGTGAACTCACTTATCCCGAGATCTTTTATCTTCTTCATAATGAAGAGGAATACGGAATGGACGTCCATGGGGATTTATTTGGCCAGGAGGCCATAGCAGATGTGGAATTATTCGTTTCTTCAAAATCTGAATGTGGTGATGCCTTATCACTTACAAGTTCTCACAGTTCACAAAATATTAAGGCCGCGGTTAGGACCAGTTTCAATTTTCCTGGGAACCCAGCTAATGAGATGTTCCGGGCCTATATTGTAAAACCGGAAGAAATAGTCCCCGTTGGTCATACACGCCTGTGTTATAAAAACAGGGAATACGAAATAAACAGGGAAGTGGTTTCAGCCGGTTTCACAGACGAAGAATAACATTTTAAATTACCATCCGCCGGTTGGCCCGGGAGCAATTCCTTTTAATCTTGTATAGATCATAGTTTTACCGTGTTCTCTTTGAAGATGGGATGTCATAATTAAGATGGACTGTAATCTCGACATTTTATTGCCAAAAAACTCTATCTCTTCATTACGGTCGGCCTGCGTTAATTTTATAATACCATCGCGAATAAATGTAAAAGATCCTTTTAACTGGCCAATTACTTCATCCTTTTGTTTGGTATCTGTTAAAGGCATCGGGTCCGGAGTATTTAATTTTACCACAGAAGCAAAGAGATAATTAGCCCCCGTTGTGTGCGATATCTGATCGGCAAAATCCCTTAATTCTTCCGTTGGTTTAAATGTATAGTTCTCAGCGGGCATGGCTTGGGCTGTCTCCACTACCATCGTAGTCATGGCATCCCAGGCAGATAATAATTTCTCTGGTTTAACCTGTGCATGAGTCATGTTTTGTGTCATGCCAAGTATAGCTATCAGCACTATATGCAATTTTGCTTTTTTCATTCTAATTGATTTTAGTTTGTGCCAAATTTATTTGCTATACAGATTTAATAAAATTCATTTGTTACCTACGGTTTAAAAAGGGCTAAATAGTTCACTACTACTTCGATAAAGGACGGCATTCATCACTATTCCAACCGTTTATCCCAAACATATATAATCAGACGTCCCTACCTTATAGCTTCGCCTAAAAATTTGATATATAATTTAAATAATTGATTTATGAAATTTAAAACATTAATAACGGGTTTACTTTCATTATGTGCTTGTCTTGCCTGTATGAACAAAAAGGATCATGCAATTGCAGAAGATAAGACCACTGATCGGCAAGAAGAGAATACCAAAACTATGCTCAGTGATGAGTACGGATCTGATTTAGGACCTCAATTCTCCCCTGATGGACAAAAAATCGCATTTTATTCTTATCTAAAGAGTGATCCTTCGGTTGGACGAATTTTTATTATGAATAAGGATGGTTCACAGATTAAGGAGTTGACTTCAAGAGATACCGTTGGGATGCATACAGAGCCTAAATGGTCTGACAATGGAAAAAAAATAGGCTATACCAGTTTTAGAGAAAATGGTGCAAAGATCATGGCTATTGATATTGATGGCGACCAGCCGAAACCTCTGGCATCAATTACCGAAGATGGTTACCACATGTTCTCCTGTTGGGATGCCAAGGGTGATGGCTATTACTTCTTTCACTGGCCGGCAGGTGGATTTACTCCAGATGCCTACTACGCTAACAAAACCGAAATTATAAAGCTTACAGAGGATGGGATAAGTTGTAGGCCACAACTAACTGCTGATGGAACTTTGTTTGTAAGCAAAATTGTCGATTTA
>CP070778.1:820594-822973 GCA_020346245.1 Flavobacteriaceae bacterium
AGGAGGAAACGTTAAGCAACAATCACTAACTGCACAAACAGTCATAACTTTTTATACTATTGTGATCTAATGGCCAATTATGGTAAGGCCTGTTTAAGCCGCTTAAATAACTTTGGTTCCATCTGACATATCCATAAAAACAAAGACAGGCATTTAAAGCATACCTGTCTTAGCTATTAAGAACTTAGAATCCTGTTAAATATGCCATTTTAAATGGCTTTATCCCTTACCAGGCTCCCAGAAGTAAACGCAGGCCTGATCCTTTCAATTCTGCACCTCCGTTACTTGCTCTTAAATCTTCCCGGGCTTTCTCCCTGGCTTTGAGGGCATCACCGGTAAGCAATTTATTTACTCCCCCAATGGCCGTCTTCATGTCTTTAAACCCAACCATTACCCAGCGGTTAAAGTTGCCCGTTCCCATTCCTACGCTGGGAGCACCCATGTTTACCAGCACACCTGCCGGGTTATGTGCAGAATGGAATTTTTTATGGGCTGCATCAAAGGCTTCCGGATCTTTGACATCAAGGAAATACATCCTTTGGGCACGATAACGCACATTGGTTTCCCCAACTAAGGAAATATTCCTACCCATACCAGAGCCGGACCCGTCCTTAATATGCTGGTTCAGGCGCGTTAAAAAAAGAGAGAAAGAGTCGTTAGGGCCCCCTCCATACATATTTCCCAGGGCCTCCTGGGAGCCAGAAAAAACAATGGAATGGGTGGCATCACCCCCTGCAAAGTGAATTTCAAAGAGGCGTACAAAAACGCCCTCAGGTTTGTTCTTGGAATAATAGTCTTCCACCAAATTGTAAACGGTGGCCTGGTTCTGTGGTTCTACAACAAATGTATAAACCGTGTAATAGCTGTCCTGGGCGCTTACCGAAAAAGCGATAAACATTGCAAATGCAAAAATAATTTTTTTCATAATTGGTTGATTTTTATGATTAAGTCAATAAGGTAGTGAAAAATTGAACATCCTGACCAAAATCCGGAAACTCCTGGTATAAACCAGCTGTCTGATCAAAGCATCTTATAACAGGCCAGACTGTCAATTAAATGCATTGTAATATCAGAAAAGGTCTCTCTCTCTCTTTATTCATTTACCTTACCTTAGGAAGGGTAGCTAACCAATGATAAAATTTTTTAAAAAATTCGACAAAAAAGGTTGACTGAAAATAAATTCTGTTATCGTATATAATGTAGTGGTCTATTAATCTATAGCTTTCTTGCACATATTAGTCCAATGGCAATGAATCATCATGGCATGACCAATATCATTTACTACAGTTTTTCTAAATCTTATATTCCGCCCGCGCATACCTATAAAATAGACTTCTAAAATTAAAATGATAATTTGCTTTAGTTAGGTATCATCCTCTCTTCCTGAAGTTAATATTAAAAAGCAGGATTAATTAAATACCGTATATCATGATTACAACAAGAAATCGTAGTGAGGTGGAAATGGAAATTAAAGAAACATTAGGATTGGTCCCTAGTTTCTTTAAAAGCATCCCCGATCAATACCTCGAATACGAATGGCAAATGTTCAAAAGACTTCAATTGGGGGAAACACTAATCCCAAATAAGTACAAAGAACTTATGGGCATCGCAATTCATGCGGAGACTAAGTGTATTTATTGTACTTTATTTCACACGGAAGCGGCTAAACTTTTTGGTGCTACCGAGGAAGAAATACAGGAAGCTGTTCATTATGCCAAGATGAGTGTTGGTTGGAGTGTTTATCTAAATGGCATGAGAACCGATTATGAAGAATTTGCAAACGAGTTTACTAAAATGGGTAATTTCCTAAAAACCAAACAACTCACTCATGCAAATTAAAAAAGGGCAAAGAAACATTTTTGAGATTACATTGACAGGATATGAATTAGCAACCTTAATATCATCAGCCCGATGGATTATTGAAGGAGCAAAGGGTGAATTAACTTCGGAAGCTATCAATAATCTTAAACAACTATTGGACAACTATGATAAAGAAGCAAAAAAGCTGCATAACAAATCATCTTCCTGAATAAAATTCATTTGAAAGTTAGAAAGGTTTCATTTAAACTTAAATTCCATAGCCCAAATGAAGAAAAAAATGTTTCAATTTAAAAATTTGTAGACGGATGCCAGATTTTTTCTGGCATTTGTTTTTCATTGTTATGCCAATTACATTTCTTATCATCTTTTCCCCAGTAAGTATTTATAAGACTTGAAATGAAAAAGTCTTCCTGAGTTATTTCATCATTGTTTTCGACAAAATTAAAATTCCCTCATTTAGCCTCTTTTCTATAACTCTTACGGAATACTCTAATAATTTATTACCTTAGGAAAAACATGCAGCCGCTTCCTTTACATGATCAACTTCTTTAGAAAAAT
>CP070778.1:823073-825411 GCA_020346245.1 Flavobacteriaceae bacterium
CAAGGATATGACTTACAAATCCTGCTTTTTCATAGGCTTTTATAGCAGGAATATTATCTGAGTAAACAGTTAGGCGCATTTCATTGTATCCATTAGACATTGCCCATTCCCTTAAGGAATCTAAAATCTTTTTATTAATTCGCATACCCCTGTAAGCAGGAAGTGTATACATAAAACCCAAATTGGCATACTCCTTATGATCCAGGTAAGACCTTGCCTGTTTTATTACAGCAGCACCACAGCTAACTACAGTGTTATTTGTTTCCGCAACGACCACTGCCACTTTGTTATCCAAAATCATCCCTTTTAAATCGTAATAACAAACAGGGTCCCGGCGAATAGTTTTATCAAACGGGCGTTCGGCCTTAACTAATTCTTGTTCAAAAGTTAAAAGCACATCCAAATCAGATAATGTAGCATTTCTAATGGTTATTTCCTCCATGCTTATTGTACTAATTTAACGGTAAGATAGTATATAAATCCATATTTTTACTAAAAAGGATTTATGCATTTTCTTCCGGAATCATTGCAAAACTACATTACACTTCATTCTGAAAATGAACCTGATATTTTACGAGATTTAACCAGGGAAACACATTTAAAGGTAGTGCAACCCAGAATGATTACAGGACACTATCAGGGCAGGGTTCTTAGCATGCTTTCCAAGATAATTCGTCCAAGAAGGATTTTGGAAATTGGCACATATACCGGGTATTCTGCAATTTGCCTGGCCGAAGGATTGCCCGATGACGGCTTGCTGCATACTATTGATATCAATGAAGAACTTTCTGAAATACAACGCAAATATTTTAACCGAAGTGGATTTGGAGATAAGATAATTCAACATACCGGGGATGCCCTGGAAATAATTCCGGATATGAACCAGGTTTTTGACCTGGTTTTCATTGACGCTGAAAAAAAGATGTATGATGCCTATTTTGAAGCCGTGATTGAAAAGACAAATCCGGGAAGTATCATACTAACCGATAATGTCTTATGGTCCGGCAAAGTAGTTGAACCTCTGGATAAGAAAGATTTGGTAACCAGGAAACTGCTGGCTTTCAATAAAAAGTTAAAAAACGATCCTAGGGTAGAAACAGTACTGCTATCCATAAGGGATGGACTTACACTATGTAGGGTTCTATGAACTTACGATAAAACAGGAAAAACAGAATGCCCAAAAAAGTGCCTATTGTAGCGCCTGTTACTATATCCAGTGGGTAATGGACCCCTACATATATTCTGCTATAGGCAAATATAAAAGGCCAAAGAAAGAGCAACCAGATAATTGATAACTTTTTTCTAAGAAATAAATAAAATATAGTAGACAGTGAAAAGGATGAAGAGGCATGGCCCGAAAAAAAACTATAATCGGGAGGGTTTTTTAGAATTCTGATGATAGAATTAATTTCAATGTCATTATTAGGCCGCAGACGTTCAAAATACGCCTTGGTGATATCGGTAAGGCCTAAAACACAAAGCAAAAGAAGGATAATGGTACACGTAATGAAAAAAGCCTCCTTTTTTGGGTATTTAAGAAAAATTAACGTGAAAAGTAAAATATAAAGTGGGATCCAGGAAGTTATATTGGTAGCAATCACCCAAAACAAATCATAATTTTCTGTCCCCAGATTATTTAGATATATGAAAGTATTCCTATCCCATTCCAGAAGATGCTTGAGCATAAACCCATCTATTTACGCTTGATTGTACCAGTAACATCGTCCACACTCTTCTTTACTTTGTTCATTTCCTCTTTTATATCGTCAGTAAAACTGGTGTCAATCCCTTGTTTTTCAGCGCTTTTTTGAATTTCCCTCTTTATGTCATCCGTGGCATCCCTCAACTGCCTCATGCCTTTGCCAAGGCCTTTGGCTATTCCCGGAATTTTATCTGCTCCGAATACCATTACCACAATAAACATGATAAAGAATATTTCTGCTCCGCTGATAAATAAAAAAACCATTGCTTGCATACTACAAATATAGTTAAGTTTTGGGTCCTTTTTTAGAATAGTCTACTTCATCTGTATAATATGAATGGATAAACCACTTTATTTAGCTTTTTTTATAAGGTACCATTATAAGCTAGTAATTATTGTTAGATAGTCCAAAATAAGTTTCTGCCATAAAGCTCATTTTTAAATATTATGAAATAAAAAAAGTTTGTGACCTGTATGACCCAAATTGGCAATTTTAACGCAAAGATTAACATTTTATGGTCACCAACTAAAAACCTGCTCTTAAATATAAGTGAAGATTCCTCCAAACAATCCTTGAAATTATAGCCACGTACTTCATTAATAGTAAATATATTTTAATTGTAAACCCCTTCTTCG
>CP070778.1:825511-827816 GCA_020346245.1 Flavobacteriaceae bacterium
AGATATTAGTATGCAAAGAATTAGAAAATTGCGCTACAAACCATAGTTGGTCCCCATACTTCAATTATAGTTATTTTTAATTATAGGGTTTAACGATAAGACTACTTTAACCAGAATAAAAGAACAAATATGCTTTCTATTGTGGGACTTTTAAACTAGTTTAGTACTAAACTGTAATAATTTCTGAGTAATCAAAGACCATATGAAAATGAAACCAATATTAACTATCATTATTTGTTTAGTCATTTTTAGTTCTGCATTTTCTCAAAATGAAGAGGCTAAGCACCCATTGCTCAAGGACAGATTTATTATAGGAGCTGGCATGTATTTTCCTGCCAGAGATGTTAAACTTGGGGTAGAGGGCAATATAAATCTAGAAGAAATAGAAGATGCAGATGATATAGATTTTGATGAAACCCTTGGACTTAGGGAGGGCGAGAATACCTTTAATTTAACTTTTATGTGGAGATTTTCCGGAAATAAATTATGGTCTGTGCGCGGAGACTATTTTAAAGTTGGGACTACAAGAAATGTGACTCTGGAAGAAGAGATAGTATGGGATGAAATTACGTATCCTGTAGGCGGTGAAGCGAGAGTTAGCTATGAGATTGGTCTTTACAGAGTCTTCTTCGGGAGGGCTATAAGTACGGGGCAGAGGCATGAGCTGGGTGGAGGCCTGGGTATTCACGGCCTTAATGTTAAGGCTTCTGTGGAAGGTGAGGGCTTTATTGGAGATACTTCGGCAGGTTTCAGCAGAAGTAACGTTGAAACATTTCTTCCCTTGCCCAACATAGGTTTTTGGTATATTTGGGCGCCTACTAAAAGATGGGCATTTTCAGCAGGTTTAGACTGGTTTGGAATAAAAATAGATAATATATCAGGCGGTTTGTGGAATGTAACTCCTGGCGTTTCTTTTCAGATCCTTAGAAATCTTGCGTTATCTGCCAATTATCAGTTTTTAAATTTTAATGCGAACATTGACGAGACTAACTTTAATGGTAGTTTTGATTTGTCTTTCAGCGGTCCTTCTGTTCGTATTGTAGGTAACTTTTAAGAAGCTAAAGCCTGCATCATATGATTAAAGTCATTTTTATTTATTGGGCAAAGACCGAATTTAGCAACTAAATTTAAAATAAGTGAAAATGAAACAGATATTTCCAATAGTATTTTTGTTATTGACGATAACTTCCTCATTTACCCAAACTGATGGTGACAAGAACCCTATACTCACTGATAAATTTTTAATAAGAGGAGCTTTGTTCATACCTTCAAGATCTGTGGAAGCGGGTGCAAAGGGAGACATTACAACAGATGCATTGGGTGATGTTGATTTTGATGAAACCTTTGGACTGGGTGGGGCCCAAAATACTTTTAATATCGATTTTGTTTGGAGATTCTCCAGATCCAAACTTTGGTCGGTACGCGGTCAGACTTTTAGAATTGCGACAGAAGGCGATGCCGTATTGGATGAAGATATTGAATGGGAAGATGTTATTTTCCAGTCAGGAAGTAGCGTTAAAGCAGGATATGGCCTTACTTTATACAGGGTCTTTTTTGGGAGAGTTATAAGCACAGGACAAAAACATGAGTTGGGTGGAGGGCTAGGTATTCACGGACTTAATACTAATGCATTTGTTGAGGGTAATGCGTTTGTAAATGATGAACCCATAGGATTTAGCAGAGAAGAAGTAAATGTATTTCTTCCCTTACCTAACATTGGGGTTTGGTACATTTGGGCTCCTACCCGGAAATGGGCATTTACAGCCGCGGTAGACTGGTTTGGTATAACAATTGGCGAAATATCCGGAGGCCTGTGGAATATTAGTCCGGGGGTCACTTTCCAGGCTTTTAAAAATATTGGGTTTAGTGCCAACTATCATTATTTAAATTACTATGCAAATATTGAACAAGATTCATGGAATGGTAGTTTTGATATGACATTTAAAGGACCTTCCTTTGGGGTAACAGCGAACTTCTAAGGCTATATGGTAAACAAATTTCATTGGGAATCCTTATATTGGATAAATGATGGAATAACGCTCATACGAGGATTACAAAAAAGAATGGAGTGATTCTCAAAATTTATTATTTTCTAGCTTTAATACTAACATAATTTTTAAAAAATGAAAGCAAAAAACTTATTACTCATAGTTGGAATGATTTTAATGATGAGTCCCACATTTTCTCAATCTTTTGATGATTATCTTGAGGTTGTTCGAGATGTGCTGAATACCGAAAAGAAAGCGGTAGTTGCAGAAACCATGTCGTTAACTGATGCAGAGAGCAGTGCATTTTGGTCGCTTTA
>CP070778.1:827916-830185 GCA_020346245.1 Flavobacteriaceae bacterium
CGCTCGATGATATTAATACAGCTATCGAGAATGCAGGAACCCTGGAGGTTTATAAATTAGAGAAAAATGTAAATGTCCTAGCTACAATTGCGGGCGCAGGCCCCATGATTGGATTTTTAGGAACGGTTATTGGAATGATTATAGCATTCCATCAAATGGCCAGTAGTGGGGGGCAGGCAGAAATGGGTGCTTTGGCATCAGGAATATATACTGCCATGACTACTACGGTTGCCGGCTTAATTGTAGGTATTGTTGCCTACATGGGCTACAACCATCTTGTGAACAGAACGGACAAGGTAGTTCATAAAATGGAAGCAAATGCCGTAGAATTTCTCGATTTACTGAACGAACCTGTTTAAGACAGACCTATGAAAATTAAAGGAAGAAATAAGATTAGCCCGGAATTCAGCATGTCGTCAATGACCGACATTGTATTTCTACTTCTGATTTTCTTTATGCTAACGGCTAATTCGCCCAATGCTTTGGATTTGCTTTTGCCAAAGGCCAAAGGAAAATCAACAAATACCCAAAATGTGTCAGTGACTATTAATAAGAATCTGGAATATTTTGTGAACAGCGAAAGAATTAACGGAGAATACATAGAAATTGAATTAAAAAAAGCACTTGAGGGTCAGGAAAAGCCCACAATTATTCTAAGGGCAGAAGAAAGCGTAGCCATTAAAGAAGCGGTTAATGTAATGGATATAGCCAATAGGAATAGTTATAAAGTGATCCTGGCTGTGCGGCCAAATTAATGCCATTTTTAGACACAGAACACAAGAAAAAATCATTTACGCTTACGACTATATTGTTAAGCGTACTCCTCCTTTTACTTTTTTATATTGGCCTCACTTATATGGACCCACCAATTGAGAATGGGATCACTGTGAATTTTGGGGCGATGGAATTTGGTATGGGTGAGGAGCAACCGACTAAAAAAATAAAATCGCAGCCTGCAGAACCGGTAAAAGAGCTGGAGGAGGAAGTAGTCGAAGAAAAAGCTGCAGCCCAGCCTGAAGAAGTAGCTGAAGAAGATATAACAGAGAAAGCTACCGAGAAAGTACTTACACAGGAAGACGAAGAATCCATAAAGATTAAGCAACAGGAGGCCGCCAGGAAAGAGGCAGAAGAAGCGGCCAGGAAAGCTCAGGCAGAAGCAGAACAATTAGCCCGGGAACAAAAGGCTGCTGAAGAAAAAGCGCAAAGGGAAAAAGAAGCCAAAAAGAAAAAGTTGGATGAACTTATGGGTGGCCTAAACAAGTCTGATGGGGAAGTTCAGGGAAGTGAAGGGGATGATAACAGGGCTGGTGACAAGGGCCAGCCAGATGGTGACCCTTATGCAACCAGCTATTATGGAAGTCCGGGATCGGGAAGCGGAACCGGAGGATACGGTCTCAGCGGACGCTCTTTGATAAGTCAGGGTAAGGTGCAGCAAGAATGTAATGAAGAGGGAAGAGTAGTTGTTAAAATTACAGTAGATAGAAATGGTAAGGTTATTGATGCCACTCCGGGAGTAAAGGGTACTACCAATAATCATCCCTGCTTGTTGGACCCTGCCAGAAAAACAGCATTTCTGCACAAATGGAATCTGGATTCCAATGCACCCAGCCAACAAATTGGTTTTGTTGTGGTAAACTTTAAATTAGGGGAATAATACATGACCTATAAGGAAACCCTTGATTGGATGTTCGCGCAACTTCCAATGTTTCAGGAAAAGGGATCAAAAGCTTATCAGGGTAAACTAGAGAACAGCCAGTCTTTGGCGACACACTTAAAAAACCCACATTTAAATTTTAAGAGTATCCATGTTGCAGGAACAAATGGTAAGGGTTCCAGTAGCCACATGCTTGCATCCATATTGCAGGAAGCGGGTTATAAAGTTGGGCTGTATACATCTCCCCATTTAAAAGATTTCAGGGAGCGGATTAAGATTAATGGAAAGCCCATTAGTGAGAGGAGTGTCATAGAATTTATTGAAAATAACAAAGTATTTCTGGAAAAAAATAAACTGTCTTTTTTTGAAATGTCTGTGGGAATGGCATTTGATTACTTTTCAAGGAAGAAGGTATCTATTGCCATAATTGAAGTGGGTCTGGGTGGACGTTTAGATGCAACGAATATTATTACACCCGAAGCTTCGCTAATTACAAATATTGGTTTAGATCATACAGATTTACTGGGAAATACATTGAAATTGATATCAAGAGAAAAGGCAGGGATTATAAAAGAGAATGTTCCTTTGGTGATTAGCGAGTATCAGGAGGAGATT
>CP070778.1:830285-832546 GCA_020346245.1 Flavobacteriaceae bacterium
ACTGACCACAATAATCAAAATCATTTTTTTCCTATTTTTTTTGTTTAAAAAAATGTATTAAGCGAACTCTATTTTTGCTTTCATTCCTGTTCTGTTTTGGAATGGTTTGAATAGAGCATGACAGTACATACATCAGAGTAGTCCTCCCAATAAATCAAGGCGCTACACTGTAAGCGCCCAATAGTTTGAATTTTGGGTAATTTCATATCTAAAAGAAAGTTTGGAATTCTTATTGCATGCTGATTGTTTTTAGCAGTGTCTTAGATTATCTTGATATTGAGGGGAGGAGGGCATTTGCCCCGTGTCCTTTGGCTTAGCAGCTGCTCTCCAAACGGTTTATTCCAAAAAAAAGACCCCGGGATTACTCCTGAGCTCTTACAAGGAAGTGGGCAGCCGGCTCTCCCATCGGTTAATAAGTACCATTAGTACAGAAAATATGAATTACCTGGATCTAGATTAATTTTCATTGGCTTTGAACGCTTTAAAACCTTTTACCATTCCCTGAACACATTCACAAGGTGTGGGTCCTCCTTCCCAGGCCTCTTCACAGGGTTCTTCTATTAATTCTGGTCTGTTTTCTTTTATCCAACCCTTTGCCTGATAATACAGGTCCGGGTCGTTTGAGGAAGTCTCTACCGCGAGAATTTGTCCTTTTTTAATAGTTAGGTGAAAAGTGTCCGTGACATTCATATTGATTTTGAGTGCACCCATCAGATCATCCTTTACCGTCACAGGGCATATTACAAGGGAATCATTTTTTTCCATACAAGTATGCCTTTTAATAACCTCGTAGTTTCCACATTCTGCCCATTTCTGATAATATAAGATGCTTGGCTGGGATTCTAAAGCCCGGGAAAGTGTAGATTTCAAAGAATCTCTTTTAAAGGAATAGAAAGCATCAATAAATTGATTTGAGGCGACAAGGTTACTGTACTGGTTTTCAGAAGCCACTGATGGTGTAGTATTTTTACAACTCCCTAATACTAAAAGAGACAGGTATATTAGATTTTTTATTTTCATAAGTCTGCAATTTTAATTTCCTTCGGTTCTTAGGGCAGCAACCAGGTAGTCCCTTAAAAATACAAAATTATATAAGCTAAAGACCTCCTCATATTTGGTTAAGGCTGCACTGAATTTTTCATCACGAATAAGCGCCTCTGCTTCCGTGATTTGACTGTGATAGTTTAGATAATCGGGATTTTTATTTGCATTCAGAATGAATGAAGCGAATATGGAAATGAAGAAAAACAAAAAAGCAAATCGATTTAATTTAATGATTTCAACAATAGACTGATATAGTCAACCCAAACTGTAAGTTAACAAGGGTGTTATAATGTCCTTTAACATTACTAAAGCTGGTTTTTATTTAATGCCGAATTTACATTAAATGAGAAAACATCTGGTCTTGAATAGTGTCCGACAGCATCAAACATGCGCTTCGATTTTATGATTTGCTGAAAATCAATTTCTGCATATAAAATGCCTTCTTCTGCCTCCAGTGGTCCCGCTAAAATTTGTCCGTTTGGAGCAATTATAGCACTATTCCCCGCATTGATCCACTCTCTCCCTTCAGGATAAAGTTTTTTAAACTCATATTCATCCGGGATATCATCTATTTTTATAGCCATACAGGTGCTCATTACGAATATGCCCCCTTCTCTTGCTATATGCTGCATAGACTGAAGCCAGTTTGGACTTTTGTCCCAGGTAGGGGCTGCTAAAATTTGTGCTCCGGATTCATAGATGGCATTCCTGGCCAGTGGCATATAGTTTTCCCAGCAAATCAACCCAGCTATTTTTCCGGCTGAAGTATCGTATGAACATAAAGTACTTCCATCTCCCTGTCCCCATATTAATCGTTCACCACCGGTGGGGATTAACTTCCTGTGCTTGCCCAGTATTTCTCCTTTGTGATCAATAAAGAGCAGGCTATTAAATAAACTTGAGTTGCTGGCTTCGGTATTTCGCTCATGCATACCTATTACAACATTAATTTTTGCCTTTTTCGCAGCTTTACAAAGTTTACTGGTGGCATTATCCGGAACAGAGACAGCACTCTCAACAAGTTTTAAGTAAAGCTCATTTAAATCGGCCCCTCTACTATTCGGAATAAGCCATACCCAATCCGGGTATCCGGAGATAAAAGCCTCCGGGAAGACAATTAAATCAGTTCCATTTTTTCCGGCCTCTGATATGGCATTACAGGCTTTTTCAACAGTTTCTTCTTTCTTCAGGAAAATCGGAGCTATTTGGGCGACTGC
>CP070778.1:832646-834830 GCA_020346245.1 Flavobacteriaceae bacterium
TTTAGAAGAATCTCCTATTTCGGACATATCAGATTTTATAAATACATTTAATAAAAACTTACCATCTGATATTAAAATATTTAAAATAGATTATATAGATAAAAACTTTAATATAATTCAGGATAGTAAATCAAAAGAATATCGGTATTTCTTTTCCTTCGGTGAGAAGAATCACCCTTTTTGTGCTCCTTTTATGGCGAATATTTTAGAGGATCTTGATATAGACATTATGATTGAGGCTGCAGCCCTTTATGTGGGTACACATAATTTTAAGGCATATACCGCCAAACATGGGGAGAATAAGCAAGTAATCAGAACGCTCACTTCCTGCTCAATTATGGAGAATACTGAAATTAGTGCCAGTTTTTTTCCTAAGCATAGTTATGTACTAAGAATTTCAGGGAAAGGATTTATGCGCTACCAGGTTAGGATGGTAATGGGGGCCCTGGTGCTCTTAGGCCGGGGTTTGCTCAGCCTTGAGGAAATAAAATTTTCTTTGAATGAAGATACAGAAATTACGATACCATATATAGCTCCTGGATCTGGCCTGGTATTGAACAAGCTGGAATTTGAATAAATCCTTTATCCGGAAATTTTGTACATTGAAAAAAATGCCATTAAATGCCAAATTGGGTATATATTATTGTTTTATTGATTCTGGTTTATGTGGTAATCAGCATACTACTTTATTTTCTGCAGGATTACCTCATGTTCAAACCGGAAAAACTCCCTAAGGATTTTCTATTTCAATATGAGCACCAGGAAATAGAAGAATACAATGTTGAAACAAGGGATGGTGCGATACTAAATGGGCTTAGATTTAAAGCGCAACAACCTAAAGGTATCGTTTTCTATCTAAAAGGAAATTCTAAAAGCATAAAAGGCTGGGGAAAGTTTGCCGTTGATTTTACAAGACATGGATATGACGTTCTAATGGTTGATTACAGGGGGTTCGGTAAAAGTACAGGCAGACGCACACAGAAGGCTATTAAGCGTGATATGCAGGTAATCTATAACAAAATAAAGGAAAATGTAGATGAAAAATATATTATACTTTATGGACGCTCATTAGGATCGGGTTTCGCCACCAAGCTAGCTTCTATGAATAACCCGAGAATGTTGATACTGGATGCTCCTTACTACAGTTTAAGTAAGGTAGCTAAAAAGTATATTCCTTTCATGCCTCTTTCGTTATTGTTAAAATTTCCTATGCCTACCTATAAATGGTTACAGTATGTAAATTGTCCAATCCATATAATTCATGGCACAGATGACAAGTTAATTCCTTACAAGACCAGTGTTAAGTTATCTAAAATAAAGCCGTCTTTGACTACATTATATACAGTAATTGGGGGAGGACATAAGAACCTGAACACCTTCGAATCTTACCATAAAATGTTAGGTGATATCATAACCAAAAGACCTGTAAAAGTTGATCTAACGGGTTCAAGTATTCATGTAAAACACAATGTAAAGGTTTAAATGGTTAGACTAAAAAAAGCTGTCCTATTCCTATTATCGGCTTATCTAATAATTTCTGCTATGCTATATTTATTACAGGAAAAACTTATCTTTTTACCTTCCAGATTACCTGCAGATTACACCTATTCGTTCACTCAGCCTTTTGAAGAAATTTTCATATCTGCTGCTGATGGCGCTGTACTAAATGGCATTCATTTTAAACGGGAACAACCGGCAGGTGTAATTGTCTATTTTCATGGCAATGCCGGTGACCTTGTACGCTGGGGAGATATTGCACTCTTTTTTGTTGAAAAGAATTATGATGTAATCATTATGGACTACAGAACCTATGGAAAAAGCACTGGCAAGTTAAGCGAAGAAGCTCTATATAGGGACGGCCAGCTTTTTTATGAATATGCGTTAGAACATTACAATGAGTCAGCAATTACCCTCTACGGTCGTTCGCTGGGTACCGGGATTGCTACAAAGGTAGCATCAGAAAACAAACCATTGCGACTCATTCTTGAAACACCCTTTTACAGTCTTTTGGATTTGGGTAAAACTCGTTTTCCGTATTTGCCTGTTCAATGGTTTTTAAAATATCCATTAAAAACTTATGAGTATATTTCACAAGTAAACTGCCCTATCGCATTTTTTCATGGTACAGAAGATACTGTAGTACCATATGATTCGGGATTAAGCCTATTTAATTCTGTATCTGTC
>CP070778.1:834930-837099 GCA_020346245.1 Flavobacteriaceae bacterium
CTGCAAAGGCCTGTCTTGAATATGGGTTTATGGAACTTAATATAAAAGAGATCATTGGCAGAGTTGCAATGAAAAATACGGCTTCTATAAAAGTTCTGGAAAAACTCACTATGGAATATTGGAAAAAAGATAGCTGCAAGGGCATAGAGAACTCCTTGTATTATAAAATTTCTAGAGAACAGTATCTTAAGAATATAAAAACCAGCTTATAACCTATGGATTCGGAATCTGATTACCTTAAAATAAACAAGGCCTCCTGGAACCGCAAGACGGATACTCACGTGGAATCTGATTTCTATGATGTAAAAGGATTTCTAAATGGAAAGACATCTCTAAATAATATAGAGTTAGACCTCCTTGGTGACTTAAATGGCAAAAGTATATTGCATTTGCAATGTCATTTCGGACTGGATTCACTTTCGTTAGCCAGGATGGGCGCAAAAGTTACAGGAGTAGATCTTTCTGACCAAGCTATTCTAAGGGCCAGAGAATTAGCTCAGAAAACAAATCTTGATGCCAAATTCATTAACTGCGATCTTTACGACCTGCCCAATCATTTAAATAATGAATTTGATATGGTTTTCACTACCTATGGCACCATAGGCTGGCTTCCCGATCTGAACAAATGGGGAGCGGTTGTCTCAAGGTATTTAAAACCAGGGGGCAGACTAATTTTCGTGGAGTTTCATCCGGTTGTTTGGATGTTCGATGATGAATTTAGCAAAATTGCCTATCGCTATTTTAATTCAGGACCCATTGTAGAATCCGAAACGGGGACATACGCTAACAGGGACGCTGATATTAATCTGGAATATGTAATGTGGAATCACGGCCTGGGAGAAGTTATAACCAGTTTGGTTAGTAATGGCATTGAAGTAACCTCCTTTAAGGAATATGACTATTCACCATATGATTGTTTTAAATTCACTATAGAATCGGATCCGGGGAAGTACAGGATTGAGCATCTTGGAAATAAACTGCCCATGGTGTATGCATTAGAAGGAGTAAAAAAGTAATCTGGGGAGGAAAATACAGTATATTTAAACTCTAAGATTTAATAACTATATGGAAATAGTTGTTAAATCTAAACCAAAAATTAGGGATATAACCAGCCTTTATAAAGCAATGAAATGATTTCAACACTGGGCAAAATTTTTACGGATCTTTTTATAAAATACATGCCCAGTGCTTATGTTTTTGCATTGCTGCTCACATTGTTTACTGGTCTTATGGCCTTCATTTGGACAGATGCCTCTTTTATGAACGTTCTAAGTGGCTGGTATGATGGTTTTTGGTCCTTATTGGCGTTTGGAATGCAGATTATTCTGGTTATTGTTACAGCCTATAGTATAGCACAATCCGATCCTGTTGAAAAAGGAATAAATTGGATAGCGCGTTTTATAAAAACCCCCAATCAGGTTTATTTATTTGTATTGATTTTCAGTGCATTGTTTTCCTTAATCAGTTTCGGAATGATCGTCATTGTAGCCATTTTGGCCAGAGAATTGGCGGTAAGAGTGAAAGGGCTAAACTATCCTTTCATGATAGCTTGTGTTTATTTTGGTTTGGGAAGCTGGGTTGCCGGGGCTTCCAGTTCTATTGCCCTTTTATTAAATACCGAGGATAACTTCTTGATTGAAGCGGGAATTCTTTCAGAATTAATACCAACTGCATATACCTTGGGGTCTTCACTCAACCTGGTTATGATTCTGTTATTTGTTGTAGTAAGTCCATTATTATTTTTCACTTTAATCCCAAAAAACAGCAAACAAAAAGAATTATCTGATCTTTTGATCCTGGACAATCCACAAAAGGAATCTTCTGTAAAAGCAGAGGCGGATTCCTACAAATTGCCTTTCAAAGCAGTCTCAGACATTTTAAACAATAGTGCCTTTTTGCAAGTTACTATTTCAATTTTTGGCTTTATATATATCGGCCATTACTTCTACCAAAATGGTTTTGATCTGAATTTCAACATTATCATCTTCATGTTTTTGATACTTGGACTATTTCTGCACAAAACGCCTCTTCGCTATAGTATTTCCATGAAACGTGCGAGCAGCAATATTTCGGGAATATTGTTTCAATATCCATTTTATGCGGGTATCATGGGAATTATGTTTTCAACAGGTTTGGGGGACAAAATTGGAGAAATTCAGACATCGTTTG
>CP070778.1:837199-839293 GCA_020346245.1 Flavobacteriaceae bacterium
TTTGGAATTTATTGTTACCTCCAGCCTGTACTATTTAGTCCTTTGGGTAGTCTAATAGCAATCTTACCATTCAAGTCTGCTTTGTAACTTATTTTTTCATAATTTCAGAACATGAAAAATATAGATAGAAGAAAATGGTTAAAAACAGTAGGCTTAACCGGTAGTTTTGCTTTATTGGGGGGATTAGAAAGTATGGCGCTTGATTTCCCACAGCGTATTACTACTCTGGATTCGATGGTATTGCTGAATGCCAATGAAAATCCCTACGGCCCCTCCGAAAGAGTTCGGAAAATCCTGGTAAATTCGTTTGATGAAGCATGTCGCTACCCGTTTCGAAGCTTATCCAGCCTGGTAAACATGATTGCCTCAAAAGAAGGGGTCACAAAAGATCATGTAGTTGTAACCGGAGGATCAACTGAAGGGCTGAAGGCAACAGGACTTATATATGGATTAGACGGCGGTGAGATTATTTCTGCTGACCCTACTTTTCAGGCCATGTTAAGATATGCTGAAACATTTAATGCTAAAGTGCACAGAGTTCCATTAGATGAAAACATGGGGCACGACTTGCCTGCCATGTCGGACAGGGTAAATAAGAAAACCAGGCTAATATTTATTTGTAACCCGAATAACCCAACGGGCACTCTTTTGAATAAATCGAGTTTGCTCGATTTCTGCAAGTCACACGACAAAGATGCTGTTGTTTTTAGCGACGAAGCTTACTATGATTTTATAACTGAACCAGAATATCCCTCAATGGTAGAGCTAGTTAAAGAGGGTAGAAATATTATTGTCTCCAAAACATTTTCCAAAGTTTTTGGTCTGGCCGGATTACGAGTAGGTTATTTAATTGCTAAACCGGAGATTGCCCGTAATTTGAAATCAGCAGTAATGGCAAATACAAATATTCTGGCAATTGAGGCAGCCAAGGAAGCTTTAAAAGACAATGAATTTTACAAGTATAGTATATTACAAAATTTTAAGGCAAAATCGCTTATCTACCAGTACCTGGATGATCTAGGATTAGACTATGTAAAATCACATACCAATTTTGTTTTTTTTAAAACAGGGAGGCCAATTCAAACGATGATAGATGATATGAAGAAGCACAATGTTCTTATTGGACGTCCTTTTCCGCCTTTATACAATTGGGCACGCATTAGTACAGGAAGATTAGAGGATATGGAAACATTTGGCAAAGCATTAAAACAAGTGATGAGCTAGGATCTATTATTCCAGACATATACTTTTTAATCCGGCATTCAATTGAAAACTATTTGATGGAAAATACAGAAGCACATGACGAAAATACACTCCATGAACAGGCTGGGTTTTTAAAGAAATATGAAAAATATTTAGGTGAGTTTGTTTATGGAGGTATCGATGGTTGTGTTACTACTTTCGCTGTGGTAGCCGGTTCCGTAGGTGCAGGCCTCGATAGTGCCATAATAATTATACTGGGATTCGCTAATTTGCTTGCAGATGGTTTTGCAATGTCTGTTGGTGCCTACTTATCAAATAAAACAAAAAAAGACAATTACAACAAACACAAGCAAATAGAATATTGGGAAGTTGATAACCTTCCAGAGCTGGAAAAAGAAGAAATAAGGGTTATTTATAAGGATCAGGGTTTTGAAGGCGAACTATTGGAAGAAGTAGTAAAGGTGATTACGAGCGATAAGGATCGCTGGGTAAATGTAATGATGAAAGAGGAACTGGTAATGTTTGATGAAGATAAATCTCCTGTAGTAATTGGTGGTGTTACATATTTTTCCTTTATCCTAATAGGTGTTATTCCCCTATTGGTCTATGTTATGGATTACATATATCCTTCCAATTACAATCTTTTTCTTCTTTCCTCAATTCTTACGGCAATTGGTTTTATAATAATTGGCTGGCTAAAAGCTTTTGTAAATCAGACAATGTATTGGAAGGGCATTCTGGAAACCTTATTATTGGGAGGAATAGCGGCGATAGTTGCCTATTTTATAGGGGATTTCCTGGAGAGCATTATTACGAATTAAAGGAAAATAGGATTCTTTATGGTCCCCGAACAGCCCTTTTCAACGAATTTATGTGTCTAAAATCGGATTT
>CP070778.1:839393-841403 GCA_020346245.1 Flavobacteriaceae bacterium
GAGTTATCTCCTAAAATTGCCTTTCCCAATTCCAGGTGACCACTGGAAGAAACAGGCAAAAATTCCGTTAATCCCTGTACGATACCAAGGATAATTGCGTCTATGATTTCCAATTAGTTATTTTTCTTCTTATGTGGATTTAACAAGATGGCATATATCTCAATCCCTAAACCAATAAGGACCAGTGTTGGCGCCAACCTAATTCTTCTGAAGTTGTAAATATCCGGATTAAATACATTGGGGTCATCACTGCCACCTCCGCTCATTAAAATAAATCCAAGAGCAATACATGCAAGCCCTATAAACATAAAGAGATAGTTCTTTTTCTGGAAGATAAATTCAGGTTTCGGGACCTGGCTTTGTTTGTTTTTTTGCTTTTGACTCATGCTGCAAATTTAATAATATAAATCATCTGTTCTGAGATTGAGAAAACGTTGCGTGGCAAAATAAGTACTAATTAATGAAATGAGTACGCCCAAAACAAAGACGCCTACGAAAAGGACACCTAATATCATGATATCCTGAAAAAGATTTAATTCGGGGAAATTCAAATTCACATAATAAAGAACACTGCCCAACGCTATTAGTGCCAATATGGAACCCAACATCCCTAATTTAATGTTTGTCCAAATAAATGGCTTTCTGATAAATTTTTTTGTAGCGCCCACCATTTGCATGGTTTTAATGATAAACCGTTTAGAATATATAGACAGGCGGATAGAGCTATTAATTAATAAAACAGCAATAAGTGTAAAAATCGCACTGGCTATCAATATCCAGAAACTAAGGCGTTTTACATTTTCTGTAAGCAAGGCAATAAGAGGCTTATCATAGCTTACTTCTTCTACATAGTCCTTTTTGGCTATTTCTGAGGCAATTTCCTCTACTTGATCCGTAGACACAAAATCTGCTTTTAAAGTAACATCAATTGAGTTTTTAAGAGGGTTATAACCCAAAAAGTCCAGGAAGTTTTCGCCAATTTCGGCACTATGCACTTCAGCAGCTTCCTCTTTGGAGACATATAACGCAAATTTTGTATAATCTGCCATTACCAGGCTTTTCTGTAGTTGTTCTACTTCAACTTCCTTGGCATTGTCTTTTAAGAAAACAGATATTTTGATTTGTTCTTTAAAATGATCTGCTAATTTTTTGGTATTTAGCACCAAAAGACCCAAAACACCTAATAAAAATAATACAAGCCCTATACTCAAAACTACTGAAAAGTAGGAAGAGATCAATTTGCGTTTTTGATAGCTTTCAAAAGATTTGCTCATAGCGGGATATGAATACGTAAAAATAGGAAAGTAAATTGAATAAACTTATTTTTGCGCGGTATCGGTTATAAACAAAAATTATGAGCTATAATTTTAGGGAGATTGAGGCCAAATGGCAAAGATATTGGGCACAAAATAATACATTCAAAGCAATTGATGGTTCGGAGAAGGAGAAGTATTACGTCCTAGATATGTTTCCCTACCCTTCAGGTGCCGGACTCCACGTAGGTCACCCTTTGGGTTATATTGCCAGTGATATTTATGCCCGTTACAAAAGGCACAAGGGATTTAATGTTTTGCATCCCATGGGATATGATTCTTTTGGGTTGCCGGCAGAACAATACGCCATACAGACCGGACAGCATCCATCTGTTACCACAGAGACTAATATAGCGAGATACAGAGAGCAATTAGATAAACTTGGATTTTCTTTTGACTGGAACAGGGAGGTCCGTACTTCTGACCCGAAGTATTACAAATGGACACAATGGATTTTTATTCAGCTTTTTAAATCCTGGTATAATATAAGCAAGGATAAAGCGGAAGAAATAGAACAGCTTAAAGAGATTTTTGAGAAAGAGGGGAATATCAATATCAAGGCAGCATGTGACGAAGACACCCCTAATTTTACCGCCGCAGATTGGAAAAAACTGAATCCAAAAGAACAGGAAGAACTATTATTGAAGTACAGATTGACCTACTTAGCAGATACTGTTGTTAATTGGTGCCCTGCCCT
>CP070778.1:841503-843508 GCA_020346245.1 Flavobacteriaceae bacterium
AGAAAAAATACTGCCAGCTATCTGTTAACTTGGAAAAAAATATTTCATTGATAATCTCATTATTAAAGTCAATTTTCAACAACAAGTTACTACAAATCAAAAAAATAGCAGCTACAATCCAGGTTTTTGTCGCGTCCTTTAAAATAACGGCAAGTGTTAAACTTACTACCGAAAAGAATACCATTGTTATTGAACCAGATAAAAATGCACTTATCAATCGGTAAAATGCATCTTCCGATTCAAAAAAATTCAATCCGTCTAAATACACAACCAAATCCCCATATCCAAAAATCCAATACGAAATTAAAAAAGTAGTGACTGCCAGGACCAGAACAATTAAAAGCGTAAATACTATTGAAACTATGTACTTACTCAAAATAAAATATAGCTTGCTAACTGGCTGAAGCATAACCGTTTCTATGGTTTTATCTTTATATTCTGAAGTTAAAAATCCCGAAATAATAATCATAAGTATTAATGGGACGTGGAACCACAACGAATTTAAAATCAGGTAAATAATTAAGTTTCCATTCAAAAGATTTCCCCGGAATTCAAAAGAATCTTTAAGATTATCAAGTAAGAGATCTATTATACCAGCACCCTGATAATAAGCACTCATTATAACAAATCCTTCAATTATAAGTATAGCAGCAAGGGCATAAAGCGTTTTACTTTGCTTACTGATTTTATAAATTTCCGAACGGATTAATGATATCATACTGGTTCTCTGCCAAATAAGGCCTTTAAATCTGTTTGTGGAATACATGAGGTCACCACCACCCCCTCTTCAACCAGTCTTTGCAGAACCTCAGAAATAGTAGCCTCTTTTGGAGAAACCAGCACCGAGTTGTCTAAAAAAACGGTATCAACTCTTTTTAGCACATCAGACACTTCCAAATTCTTCCCCGTAATTTTATAGGTGGCAACATTTTCCCTGAGCAACTGAGCAGCAGGTCCTGATTTAATAATTTCTCCATCATTAAGAACATAGAGCATATCGCATAGATCCGACAATTCACGAACAATGTGGGATGAAATAATTATTGTTATTTTATTTTCGCGGCTGAGCTTTTTAATCAATTTATGAAATGCGGAAATTCCCATAGGGTCCAAACCTGAGAAAGGCTCATCCAATACAATGCAATCGGGGTTATTTAATAAAGCAATAGCCAGACCAAGACGCTGCTTCATCCCTAAGGAATAATTTTTTACAGCATCCTTTCGCTCTGGTGAAAGCCCTACCTGCTGCATGGATTGGTAAAATAATTCTTTTGTAAGTTTCAATCTTTGAATCTGGGCAAAAACCTTTAAATTTCCATAAGCAGATAGATATCCGTATAAAGCCGGTTTCTCCACAATACCGCCAATTGGCTTAATTCCTTCAGAATCTATCCCTATATGTCCACTGTTTTGCTTAATAAGTCCCAATAAGATGCGAAATAAGGTAGTCTTCCCGGCTCCATTAGCCCCGATAAGCCCATAAATATTACCTTTGTGACATTCAATAGTAACATTTTTCAGAACTTCAAGGGAACCATAGGATTTGCAGATGTTCCTGGCTTCAAGTATCATAAGGCTCTTTCCAGATATAAGCCCCTGTAGTCAAATTTAGATTCATAAACCTTTTCAAGAAAAGTCCTTTCCCAAAAGTAATTTCGAAATAAAAACATTGGATCATGAATCATAAAATAGGGTATATAATGATACCATTTTATTCCCTTACCGTTATAATAGGCCATAATTTCATCTTTATAGCCCAATTCTTCTGCAGCGACTATAGCAGCATTTCTTTGGCATTTTGAACCAACATACATCTCAGGTATCCTGGAATTGAATCCATGAATAAAGAAAAGATCTTTTGCCCTCTTATAATTTTGAAATCTGGACCAACCGTCCATTATCACCAGGAATATATGTACAAAAGAAAATAGAAAACAACTAAACCAAAATGCCACCCACAAAAGTGAAAACTGTTCTAAAGAGGCCTCAAATTGAACCCAGTAAA
>CP070778.1:843608-845446 GCA_020346245.1 Flavobacteriaceae bacterium
TTATTTTCTATTTTCTCTTCGGTAAGAATATTATCCCACCAAACCGATTCTTTCTTAAGAGCCATTGGAGCTATAAGACGTTTGTGAAAATGAGTCGTTAAAAATTGTTGAAAGAGATCCGGACCAAGTTCATCTTCAAAAGTATTACTCAAAAAGAAGTATATCCATCGGTGAAAAATTGTGGCTTCGATGCTCTTTAGATGAGCATCTCCATCCCAAGCGCTCAGCTTATCAAGCAGATTTATATCATCCTCATCCAACTCCTTAACATTGACGCGTTTGGTAAGATTCTTTAAAATTTCAACATTTACTGATGAAGTGCCATCGGTAATCATAATCATCATTGCATTTTTGTCCCAATCATCAATTCCGTCTAATAAATCCACAATCCGTTTAGCCCTGTTTTCGGGTAAATAATAACCGGGATATAGCATCCCTGCTATAGAATCGGGTTGGTTATTGGCTGAATATACATAGTTCCAGGGTGGATTTACAGCACTCGGGTTCTCAGAAAATTTCAGAAACCGGACAGGTTCATAGGCACCGTTACTGCCATCCATAATTAATTTTGTCTGTGCACTATCCGGCATTTGGTATAACTTTGCTGTTGCCCACCAGGCTATATTACCTTCTTTATCCCCATACATCATATTCAGGCCCGGGGCATGAATATCTTGCAACGACTCTTGAAATTCCGTAATATCATTCGCATGGCTAATACCGTATAAGGCATCAAGTACTCTATTTTCGAGTTTGGTATAGATCCAGGACATACTAATAGGCCTATCACCTTTAATATTTTCGGATATGCTGTCCAATACAGGTCCGTGATGTGTTTTTCTATAACTAAAGGCAACATCCGCACTATCTTTTATTTTAATGGGTCTTGAAACAATTTCATAATTTTCCCAACCTTCTTTGGTTTTGTATTTGGTACTGTCTGCCGGGTTTGTTTCCTCATAATAAAAATCCACATCATCATTTTGAAACATTGTAATGCCATAGGCAAGATTTCTATCATGCCCCAATATTGGGAAAGGAATGCCAGCCATATGATAGCCATATTTCTCATAGCCGGGAACACTAACATGAGCTTCGTACCATACAGAGGGCTGTGCAAATCCTATGTGAGGATCATTGGCAAGAATCACTTTGCCCGATTTTGTTTTTGACGGTGCTACCACCCAGCTGTTGCTCCCTTCCAATTGAGGTAAAGGTAAATTTGCCAGGGCCTTTGAAATGGAAGCCACCATTTTAGCTTCTTTTGAGTTTTCAGCTGCAGACTTATAATTTTTTATCCATTCCGTATTTTTATCTACCCCAATTTCCAGGTCTTTCAAATATTCGGGTCCCAATTTATTATTGATCATCGTGAGCAACGGATCTGTTTTATGGGCCATCGCAAAGCTAAATGCCATATAACCAATAGAATTATAAACATCCTTGAGGGTAAATGGTTCCTTAGTGATGCCTGTAAGATAGAATTCCACAGGAGTGGGTCCATTTTCTATAAATTGATTTATCCCATCCAAATATGCCTCAGTAAGCTGTATTGTCTCGTTTGTACGATCACTTTTTTCCACAGTTTTTGCAGAGGCCTCATCTATACCCAGGGAAAGAAAAAACTTATCTGTTGTTAATAACTCAGAACCAAAAACTTCAGATAAGCCGCCTCTGGCCACCCTTCTTAGTAATTCCATTTGCCAGAGTCTGTCCTGGGCATGCACGTAGCCCAGTGCTCTGATTGCATCTTCTTCATTTTGACCATAAATGTGAGGAATCCCATAGAAATCATAGTAGACCGATACCGAATCAGACAGATTTAATAATTGTTTTTC
>CP070778.1:845546-847278 GCA_020346245.1 Flavobacteriaceae bacterium
GATATAAAAACGGCAATAAAATCAATCACAAATAAGAGCATAGAGGTAAATACTACCGCTGTATTTGCCGCCAAACCCACTCCTGCAGTACCTTTTTTACTGTAATAGCCCTTAAAACAGCCCACAAGGCCAATTGCAAAGCCAAAAAAGAAAGATTTTATTGTTGCGGGAACCAAATCCCGATAATCCAATGCGTCAAAAACACGATTAAAATATAGTTGGAATGAGACGTTTCCTTTAAAATTTTCAACCAGAGCAGATCCGTATAGTGCAATGGCATCCCCCATGATGACAAGCAATGGCAGCATAAGTGTAATTGCCAGGATTCGTGTGACAACTAAATACTTAAAAGGATTTGTCCCTGATACTTCCATGGCATCTATTTGTTCAGTAACCCGCATAGAACCTAATTCGGCTCCAATTCCCGAGGCAATTCTCCCGGCGCAAACCAGTGCAGTGATTACAGGCCCCAGTTCACGAACAATAGAAATCCCGACCATATTGGGCATCCAGGATTCAGCACCAAACTCTATAAGTGTAGGCCTGGATTGGAGGGTGAGCACTAACCCAATGATGAATCCGGTAACCATTACCAGAACCAGGGAACGGTTACCCATATGATAACACTGCCTGAGCAACTCCTTAAATTCAAAAGGAGGCTTGAATAGTTCTTTAAAAAAGCGGCCTGCAAAATATGAAAGCTCTCCTATCTCAATAAAGAATTGTCTTATTCCACCCAAACTTCGTTTTACCGTTTTCATAGGTGTTAGTTTTCTTGTGGATCTGATAACTCAAAATTACTTGTAAAAGGCTATACTATAAATGATATAAGTCATATCCCAGGCCTGTCTACAATCATGATCCGCGTGCTTAAAGAACACTAACTTTATGCTTTCTAAGGTATTTAGCTGTCCGAAGAAACCAGAGTAAAACAATTAGCAGATGACCCTAAAGCAACTGCTTAGTATTGGGATTCTCATATCAGGAATTGGTGCTTCATTTCCTCCGATAATCAACTTAGATATTACCCAAAAAGTAATACAACCAATGCGCAGGGAAACTGTTCATGACAGCAAGAAAAATGTCGTCGCAGGCCGTTGGATCTGTATTACACATGACATTAACATAAGTCAGTATTTTGCTCCTCTGCAAACAGAAATTACAATATGTAATCATCTGGAATTCACAAATGGCAAGGGCGAAAAGGTTATACTAACCGATATCTATGGATATGCGTATTGAATTTAAAGAACCATATCCTTAATTTGTATTGACAAGTGGAATCTCAGCTGCTAATGAAGCATTAATCAAATCATCAATTTTACTTTCCACCTGAAAATAAAGTGCCGCTTTGGTGGCAGGTAGAATTTTTTTGAATTTTTTATAATACGATTTGTTCAGCTTGAGAAGTTTGGTCTGATAGGCCAATGAACGACTCACAAGGGCATCGGCTTTTTCATCTGTCATTGATTCGTATTGGGCAGCAAAATCCTTAATAATATTAACCCGTTCTGTATGTACCTCATACAATTTTGAATTGTATTCATTGTAAAGCGACCAAAATGCACTGCTCTCTGCATCAGTTAACGACATGGTTTCTGCAACTACCGCTTTCTTTTCGGTATTCAATACATCTCTTACAACCTCCAGGTAATCATCAAAAGATTGAGAAAATGTGGGACTCATCATTAAAATCATTCCAACTATGAGTAATAAGTTTTTTGCTTTCATT
>CP070778.1:847378-848932 GCA_020346245.1 Flavobacteriaceae bacterium
TAGTTGCCTATTTTATAGGGGATTTCCTGGAGAGCATTATTGCGAAATAAAGGAAAATAAGATTCTTTATGCTCCCCGAACAGCCCTTTTCAACGAATTTATGTGTCTAAAATCGGATTTAATACCCCTACACGAAGGAAAATTATTACTATAGCATTCTTAATCTTCTATAAATAAACACCAAACCAATGAAAAAAAGAGCTACACTTTCCATTATACTTTATGGCTTTTTTATTTTTTGTTTTCTTTGGTCGGTTTATAACTTTCTTTTTAAGTTTTCCTGAAAAGAAATGGCCTTTTTAAGTATAGCTTCAGTAAACCAAAGGTTCTACGGTGTTATATTTAGGTAATATTTTAAACAGTCAGGTCTTTTTTAGTATTGATAACCTATTGATTATTTGCACATTAACTGGTATAACGACTGAGTTTTTAACCAGATACCTAGTAATTACTTTATTTATAAATCTTGTCCTTGTTTATATCTATTTTAGCTTATAGAAGACCGTATAATGCTACAATGAA
Source organism: Flavobacteriaceae bacterium (assembly GCA_020346245.1). Classification (GTDB taxonomy): domain Bacteria; phylum Bacteroidota; class Bacteroidia; order Flavobacteriales; family Flavobacteriaceae; genus Eudoraea. The sequence goes on from CP070778.1 coordinate 847,901, forward strand.
CGTGGCACGTTCATGCAATTTATTCCTAATAAAAACTGTTCACGACCTAAATTCTATAATATGTCTGATAAATTGATAATCAACTTTACGCCAACAGGCATGATTCCAACAAAGAAAATGACTCCGCATGTACCCATCAGTGTATCGGAGATCGTAGAAGATGTCCATCGTGCAACTGAAACCGGGATTACTATGGTGCATTTGCATGCCAGGAATGAAGTAACTGAAGAACCAAGTTATAAAAAGGAAATTTATGGCGAAATAATTAGTGGCATCAGAAAATTTGATCCATATCTTGTGATTTGCGTTTCCCTGAGCGGTAGAAATTTTAAAGAACTGGAACAGCGTGCAGATGTATTAAATCTTGAAGGTGATCTGAAACCGGATATGGGGAGTTTAACGCTGAGTTCCTTAAATTTCAATAAAGTTGCCAGTATGAATTCTCCCGATATGATACAGAATCTGGCGCTCATTATGAAAGAGAAAGGGATAGTTCCTGAATTAGAAGCATTTGATATTGGGATAGTTAATTTTTCGAAGTACCTAATAAAAAAGGGTCTACTAGAACCACCATATTACTTTAATCTTTTACTCGGTAATATAGCATGTTCACAAGCCAATTTGCTACATGCAGGCATCATGATACAGGACCTCCCGCAAAACTCATTATGGAGTATGGCAGGAATTGGAAACGCTCAACTTAAAATGAATTCATTATCTATTGCAGTTGGCGGTGGTGTAAGAGTGGGGATTGAGGATAATATTTGGTTTGATACTAATAGAACCAAATTGACAAGTAATGTTGAGCTAGTGGAAAGAATTCATACCATTGCCAAAGCGAATGGAAGGGAACTTATGACTTCAGAAGAATTCAGAAGGGATATGAATATGGAGCCTGGTAATGGAAGCTATGGACGCTGTTAATATTAAAAACTAATATATTTATGGAAGTAAATAAGGACAGGTTTTATGGTATAAAATGGTTCTGGAATATTCTTAAGAACGGGCTTTTTTTATTTGGTGTCAGAAATC
>CP070778.1:849032-850514 GCA_020346245.1 Flavobacteriaceae bacterium
ATGGACAGGGACTCTGAGGCCATAGTAGATTTCAATAAGGTGCTAGATATCAATGGTGATTTCCATTCAGCTTATGGAGATTTGCAGATGTCCTATGAAAAATTGAAAGACAAGGAAAATCTGCAGAAAACTATTCAACGAGCAGCATTATTTTACCCCTCCTATTTACTGCGTAACCCTGATGACTCGCGCGCCAGACAATTTTTTGCCTTTACATTGAAAAGATTAGGTCGCCTGGAAGAAGCTAAAAAGGAAATGTATAAAGGGATTAAACAAAACGCTAACGACCCAATAATTATTTATAATGCAGCCTGTTTTTATGCATTAATTGGCGATAATGCGGCGTCAATTGAAAATCTTAAAAAAGCAATAGATAATGGTTTTGGTAATTATGAATATATTAAACATGATCCCGATTTATTTAGCTTAAAAAAGGAACCTGAATTCATTTCACTATTAGAGGGGAAATAAAATAGCTAAGGCAGATAACATGCATAGCTCATGTCTGGGGTTATAAGCAAAAAATCATTAGCTTTAAGTTAAATAATTTTTAGTGCACCCTGTTATAATATACCTGCTGTTACATGGCATATAAGAGACCATTGAAATTTGTTCTTATAGCTCCTTATAAATAGTATTATGAAGGAGAAGTTATAGGGACCAACCAATTACAAATGATGAAATTCTTTCGAAATATCTCGCAACGATTAGTAATTGAAAATAAATATGTATTGACAGCTGACAATTTGGGCAAGTATCTGAATTGTACAATAGGCGAATTTATACCTATCGCAATTGGGATCTTAATCACCATAAGTACTTTTTCATTTAAAATTCATGCTCAGCAGACTTCATCAACCAAAAAAGAAGATGTAAACTACATCCCAGATCTTACTAAAGAAATTGGAAATATAGAACTCCGTTTAGATACCATTGCTAAAAACTATTACATGATTTCAGGTGAAGGTGTTGCAGGAAATATTGGAGTTTTTATAGGTGAACGGGGAACATATCTGATAGATAATCAATGGTCCCCTCTGGTTCCTCGTATAAAGGATATTATTACTTCCATTACTGATAAGCCTGTAAAGTTAATTGTCAACACACATTTTCACTTTGATCATACCAATGGAAATATGGCGTTTAGGAAAGAAGAGGTGCCTATAATAGCCCATGCCAATGCACGACTCCGAATGACTCAAAGACAAGTGTTAAGGGGATTTGGGAATGTTGTTCAAAAACCTTATCCAATCGGGGCATTGCCTAATTTAACTTTTACAGACAAAGTAGAATACTATGATGGAGGGGAGATCATTGAGCTGAAATACTATCCAAATGCGCACACCGATGGAGATGTTATTGTTCATTTTAAGCATGCAGATATCTATCATATGGGTGATATATTTGTTACTTATGGCATACCTGTAATTGATCCGGATAGCGGGGGCGATATTTATGCGCTAATAGAAACCATTGAAGCTA
>CP070778.1:850614-852084 GCA_020346245.1 Flavobacteriaceae bacterium
GCAATAAGGATTTAAAAAAAGTAAAATCGCATACCATACATTTAGGATATATTCTGGATGGAGACGTTACAATAGATAAGGTTTTGGTATCCCTTTTCAAAGGGCCCAACAGTTATACTGGTGAAGATGTGGTTGAAATTTCTTGTCATGGCTCCATTTATATACAACAACAAATTATTCAGCTATTTATAAGGAATGGCTGTCGTATGGCCAATGCAGGAGAATTTACGCTGCGTGCATTTTTAAACGGTAAAATGGATCTGAGTCAGGCTGAGGCAGTGGCCGACCTTATCGCCAGTGAAAATGAAGCATCTCACAAAATTGCCATACAGCAGATGCGCGGAGGTTTTAGCAATGAAATTAATCAGTTGAGGGAAGAACTTTTAAACTTCGCTTCCTTGATTGAATTGGAGTTGGATTTTGCAGAAGAGGATGTAGAATTTGCTAATAGAAAGGAATTTGAGGCCTTATTAAACAGAATTGAAATTGTTCTTAAGGGCCTTATAGATTCTTTTGCTCTCGGGAATGTAATTAAAAGCGGCATACCTATCGCCATAGTAGGGGAACCCAATGTGGGCAAATCTACTCTCTTAAATGCACTTTTAAAAGAAGAACGTGCCATAGTATCCGAAATTGCCGGTACGACCCGTGATACCATAGAAGATGAGATTACGATTGGAGGAATCGGATTTCGATTTATAGATACAGCAGGGATTCGGGAAACTGCCGACAAAGTAGAACGAATAGGTATTGAAAGGACTTATGAGAAAATGAAAAAAGCAGAAGTGGTACTTTTCCTGATATCGGCTACTGATGTACTGGATCATGAAGCAAGTTTCTATAGTGAACTAAAAAAAATAAGAACAAAATACCCTTCAAAACCGATAATTGCCCTGATTAACAAAACAGACCTTCTTCCTGCGGATATATTGTTGAATTTAAAGAGCAAATTGAATGATCTGTTTAGCGACAAGGACAAAATTGAATACCAATTACTTTCTGCTAAAACCGGACTTGGAATAGAAGCACTTAAAACGAAGCTTTTGGATGATGTAAATGCAGGGATCTTAAGAAATAATGAGACTATAATTACAAATAGCCGGCATTATGATGCCCTTATAAAGGCATTGGAAGAAATTAAGAAAGTGCAACAAGGAATGCAGCAAGGATTGTCCGGTGATCTCCTGGCTATAGATATCCGACAGGCACTTTATCATTTTGGTGAGATTACCGGTGAGATTACTTCCGATGATCTCCTGGGGAATATCTTTGCGAATTTTTGTATCGGGAAGTAATCTTTTCCCGATGTCCTCAGCACTCTCTAATTAATTTAGGAATAGCAGTTCGTCGAAAAATTCATTTTTGGGGTAGGGTATTCATCAACTCTGTTGTTATACTCATGAACCACAAAATCTAAATGCTATGATTACATTAAAATCCATTACCAGAAGCTCTGCTTTAGCGCTAATT
>CP070778.1:852184-853614 GCA_020346245.1 Flavobacteriaceae bacterium
AATTGAAACTTTTTCCAAACGGTTTTAAGGAAGGATGACAGTGAAAATCGATATACTCATCATTAAAATGCATTGTTGACAGGAACTAGAGTTCTGTAAAATATATGTACAGAAAATTACTACATTTCACCGAATTGCAAAATAGTAATGTGTCATTAAGCAGATATTATGTATGGTTCGCTTTCACTAACAGAACACAATATCGGTTAATTAATCTTCAATTTAAATCCAAATAATAAAAAAGCCATGTCGTTTAAAAATTTACAACATGGCTTTTATTAGGGTTTAAAACCTACTTAATTTTTAACCAGATTGGCCTGAATGTTATTCGGAACAGCCTTAAAAGATGAAAAAGCTGAATTAAATGTAGCTTTTCCCTGAGTTAGGGACCTTAAATTGGTAGAATAACCATAAAGTTCGGCCTGTGGTACTGCGCACTTCAGAATCTGATAGTGATCTATACTGTCAATTCCTTGAATGATAGACCTTCTGGATTGCAAATCCGTCATAACATTTCCTACCATTTCCTCAGGTACCTTAACAGTTAATTCCTGTATGGGTTCCAATAGTTTAGGTTTGGCATTTAGAAAAGCTTCCTTAAAAGCGTGTGCCCCTGCTATTTTAAAAGCGATATCGTTAGAGTCTACTGAATGCATTTTGCCATCATAAACCATTACACGAACATCACGAATATAGGAGCCTGTAAGTGGCCCCGATTCCATAACCTCTAAAATTCCCTTTTTAATGGATGGTAAATATCGTATATCTATGACCCCACCTACAATACAGTTGTAAAAGACCAACTTACCACCCCAGGGAAGGTCAACTTCTTCCTTGCCTCTGATGTTAAAACCTTCTGGTTCAGGCATGCCTTCATGCCAGGGTTCTATTTTAAGGTGTACCTGTGCAAACTGACCCGCACCTCCTGATTGCTTTTTATGTCTGTAATTAGCATTAGATGCTCTTTGTATAGTTTCTCTGTAAGCAATTTTTGGAGCTTCAAACTTAGCTTCTATTCCATAGATATTGTCCAATATCCATTTAATTGTTGCTAAATGCAATTCACCCTGGCAACCCAAAATTAGTTGCTTGAGTTCTTTTGAAAATTCAATCACTACCGTTGGATCCTGATTATGTATCTTCTTTAAAGCATCACTAAGTTTCTCCTCCTCATTCTTTTTAACTGCCGATATTGATTTACGTGTTCTGGGTTCAGGGTATTGTATAGGTTTAATGGTAATTGACTTTCCTTGTACATGCAATGTATCATTGGTCTCTGTATTTTTGAGCTTCAATGTCGCTCCAATATCGCCTACCTCCAATTTTGACACGGATTCCCGCTTTTTACCATCCATAATATAAAGATGATTAAGTATTTCAGTCTCACCGGTTCTGGAATTAACCAATTTATCATTTGCCTTAACTTCCCC
>CP070778.1:853714-855126 GCA_020346245.1 Flavobacteriaceae bacterium
AATTTTCTCCCTTTTTTTATTAAGCTGTTCCAGTGATGAAACCGATGGCAATGGCACCTTAAGATTAAGCGCCAAAGCCGGTATTAATGGCTCCTCTGGGAAAATTTCTTCTACAAGCAAATCCCTTGACACTGATGTCTTTGTTAGCGATTTCCGGGTCAATATTGCCGAATTTGAACTGGAACTGGACGAAAGTGAATATGAGGCTGAAGGTGAAATTGAAATAGAATCAGGTGAGTCTGAATTTGAGTTCGAATGGGAGATAGATGGATATTACGATTATGAAGACGAATTTGAACTGGAAGGTCCGTTTGAGTTAGATCTTCTGGCAGGAGAAATTAACTTCCTTACTGTGGATGTCCCAAATGGTGACTTTGAAGAACTGGAGTTTAAGTTCGACCGAAGTACTGATCCCAACAGCGATTTGTTTGGTAAATCAGTACTAATTCAGGGAACTATCAACGATATCCCCTTTATTTTCTGGAATGATTTTGAAGATGAAGTTGAAGTAGATTTTGAAGAGCCTGAATTTGACATTTCCATAAGAAGCAATACCGAAGGCATCACCATTGAATTTGATCTTTCCCAAGTTTTTGATGTGGTTTCCGGAGTGGACCTTTCTCAGGCTGCAGATGGCAATGAAGATGGCACCATTGAAATAAGCCCTGAAGATCCGGATGGAAACAATGCCCTTGCCGAGACTATACGGGAGCGCATTAAAACCGCAATTGACCTTTTGGACGATTAAATTTTCAAAAATCTATAATCAAAAAGCTTTCTTCAAATGAAGAAAGCTTTTTTTTATCCAGATTACATTTGTTCTAATAACAGAAAAGACCACTGTCAAATTACCTCAAATGATCTTTAAGGCTAGAATTTTGCTAATTTCTGTATCGGTAAGTAACCAGTGATTCTTTCAATTACCGGTTAAATTAATTCTACTACCAACTAAATTATTACAAGGTTTTTTTTATTATCTGTTCAATTTGTAGTAAATTTCTTAACCCGGTGCCGTTTGTCGATTTCAAAAGCTTTCTATCGTTTTATTTTTGGCCTCCTCCCCCTTCTTTAGTAATTTCATATATTAAAATGAAAAAATAACCTTAAAACAAGAAAAATGAAAAAAATCATCCCATTATTACTAACAATTACCCTGGCTTTTGTTGCCTGCCAAACTGAGCCTTTGGGTGATGATGGTATTAACGCCGTTGACGGCAAAGGCAGTAGCTTATCGGACCAGGATTGCGATGTAAATCTAACTCCAACACTTCCGGCATTGGTAGATGTTTGTACAACTGTTAAACCGGGTACTGAATCTTATTTCCTGGTAGATATTGCATCCGGAGATTTAGCTGGTTCGGATATTCCGGCATGGTGTGTAGATGTTGATAAGTCTCTTGGTGCTCCGGAGT
>CP070778.1:855226-856557 GCA_020346245.1 Flavobacteriaceae bacterium
GAGGAGAACAGGATAACCGACTTGTTGCGGAAGTACAATAAATTTATGCCTATTCCAATTAAATTTGGTATGAAGACAGAGACACTCCCTAAGCCTGAAGGTGCTAAAGAAGAAGATCCGGCTCCAACACAAGAGGTAGATAATATAATAAATAATCCGAACCCTGCATGGACAAAGAAACCGGCAGATCTGAATGACGAGGATTACAAGAATTTTTACAGGGAATTGTATCCAATGCAATTTGAAGAACCATTATTCCATATTCATTTAAATGTGGATTACCCTTTTAATCTTACTGGTATACTTTATTTCCCTAAACTAACTAATGACCTGAATATCCAGAAGGATAGAATTCAGCTTTATCAGAACCAGGTTTTTGTGACTGATAATGTTGAAGGAATAGTTCCTGAATTTTTAACTATGCTGAGAGGAGTAATTGATTCTCCGGATATTCCCCTGAATGTTTCCAGATCATACCTTCAGGCAGATGGTGCTGTTAAAAAGATATCCTCATACATTACAAGAAAAGTTGCGGATAAACTAACCTCTTTGTTTAAAAATAATCGTGAGGATTTTGAGAAAAAATGGAATGACATCAAGATAGTTATTGAATATGGAATGTTGTCCGAAGAAAAATTCTTTGAAAAAGCGGACAAATTTGCCTTGTATCCGACAGTTGATGGCACTTATTTCACATTTGAGGAGTTGAAAGAAAAGATTAAAGCCCTTCAAACAGATAAAGACGATAAATTGGTGGTGCTATATGCTTCAGATAAAGAGGCCCAGCACAGTTATATTGACGCCGCCAAGGCTAAAGGGTATGAAGTATTACTTCTTGATTCGCCCATAATATCGCATTTGATGCAAAAATTAGAGACTTCAAATGAAAAATTATCTTTTGCCAGGGTTGATGCCGATCACCTGGATAATCTGATTAAAAAAGAAGATACTCAGATAAGTAAATTGTCTGATGAAGAGAAGGAAAAACTGAAAGCCAATATTGAGAGTGTTACTACAGATAAAGGTTATACCATTCAATTAGAAGCCATGGACAGTAATGCTTCTCCTTTTATTATTACCGAACCAGAGTTTATGAGGCGTATGAAGGAAATGCAGCAGACAGGTGGCGGGGGTATGTTTGGCATGGGTAATATGCCCGAAATGTACAATTTAATAGTAAATATTAATCATCCGCTGGTAACTGAGATTCTTGGCACAAAGACGGCTAAAAAAAGAGATCGATTAATAAATCAGTCCCTTGACCTTGCCAGGTTGTCAAAAGGCCTGCTTAAGGGAGAAGAGCTTACTAAGTTTATAAGCCGAAGTTACGA
>CP070778.1:856657-857901 GCA_020346245.1 Flavobacteriaceae bacterium
TTGCCGAAATCTGGTAAATCTCAAAGTTTTTTGGGGCAGCTTCATGTTCCTGAATATAGGCTTTGGTAGGTTCATGGGTATTTATAAAGCGTATGGCATCTAGTAAGGTCTGCGTTTTCATGACTGGCTATTTAAATCATTTTGCCAGGTTAAGATAGTTTAAAAATGGCAGGGCATCATACAGTACCATTGGATTTTGGATTTTGATATTTGAGATTTGGCATTCTGGTTTTTTACTTCCAGGCACCAAACCCCAATTATACAATACTGATAATCAGGCACTCACAAATGATAAAATGTGAAATTTTCCCTAAAATATTGCTATTTTTTTAGGTTATTTTTCCCGGATATAGTAACTTATAAGAACACCAAAAAACATATACTATGGGAATCAAAAGTTTTCAAGGTCCCAGAATGTCACAGCCATCAGGGGACGAAATACCTTTTAAGGTAAGCGATTTTATGACAAAGGAATTAATCACCTTTAAGCCGGAACAATCTATTCAGGAAGTTATTGAAACACTGATATCCAAAAGAATATCCGGAGGGCCGGTGGTGAATGAAAATAACGAGTTGGTAGGTGTTATTTCGGAGGGAGACTGTATAAGTCATATAAGCAAAAGCAGGTATTATAATATGCCTCATGAAGATGAAAAGGTTGAGCATAACATGATTAAAAATGTTGAAACTATTGATGGAGACATGAATATCTTTGACGCCGCCGATAAATTCCTGAAAGCCAAACGAAGACGTTTTCCAATTGTTGAAGATGGTAAATTGGTCGGCCAAATTTCTCAAAAGGATATTTTAATAGCCACCAGGGACCTTAAATCTTCAAATTGGAAATAAATCAGGGGTTTTTATTACAGTCTTCTTTGAAAAAACAAAGCTGTTTAAATTCCAAATCACAAGCACCAACAAAATCTCTCCCCGCTAGCGCGAGGATCATGCCTGTCTGCCGACAAGGCAGGCTCGTGTTAAACATTCAACAACACCCAGTGGAATCATGGCCGAAACTCCACCGGGGTGATCTTTTGAATTTTGAAATCGGATAGGTCATTGCCCTGGATGTCTATAAAAACATCTTCATTAAGGCCTTTTACATTCTCCCTTTTGGCAAAATTTAGCAATACCCGGACTATACTATCTTCCTGTTTCTCTGCCGTTGCCGAAATCTGGTAAATCTCAAAGTTTTTTGGGGCAGCTTCATGTTCCTGAATATAGGCTTTGGTAGGTTCATGGGT
>CP070778.1:858001-859153 GCA_020346245.1 Flavobacteriaceae bacterium
GGACTACTTCGAATACTTTGGCTCCATCACATTTCAGAGTTTTGGATGGATATTTAAGCAGTAATGCATAATCATGGGTGGCCATAAGTATGGTTCTTCCCGCCTTATTTATTTCCTGAAGCACTTTCATCACTTCTACGCTTGTTTGAGGATCCAGGTTACCGGTAGGTTCATCGGCAAGAATAATCTCCGGATCATTTAATAAGGCCCTTGCAATGGCAATCCGCTGCTGTTCCCCACCTGATAATTCATGTGGGAATTTAAAACCCTTGGTCTTCATTCCCACCTTATCCAATACTTCCTCAATTTTGGCATTCATTTTTTCCGGATCTTTCCAACCGGTTGCTTTCAGCACGAACAATAGATTTTTATTGATATTTCTATCAGGCAGTAATTTAAAATCCTGGAAAACTATTCCAAGTTTGCGCCTTAAATAAGGGATATCTTTTTCTTCAAGTGTTTTTAGATTGAATCCTACTATGCGGCCATGTCCTTCCAATAGTGGGATATCTGCATAAAGGGTTTTCATAAGACTGCTTTTACCACTTCCGGTTTTACCGATCAGATATACAAACTCACCTTTTTTTACCTCGAGGGAAATATCATTGAGTACCATATTGTCCTTTTGGTAAACGGCTACGTCTTTAAGATTCAGAATGCTCTCACCCATAATTTAAATGTTGATATAAAAGTAATAAGTTCCTGCTTAATTCGAGCTCACAAGAAGTAAAATTCTATTATTTAGTCGTCTGATATACTTCAATACAATATTTGACGTTATTATGGGAAATTACGGTACTTCTTAACAGCTAGAGAACATTATGCGAAAGAAAAAAACCGCCTTACTTCTGTATTTCATTGTTTTTGTTATTTCCGGATATACCCAGGAATCAAAAATTTATACACATCATCAAAAGCAGTATCAGGATGCCCTGGCTTTGTATAATAATAAGCAATATCAGGCTGCGCAAACCATCTTTGAAAAAGTACAAAAGAGTACCAAAGATTTTGAAACAGAAGCCAATAGTGCCTATTATGTAGCCAATGCTGCTGTAAGATTGAACCAGCTTGGTGCAGACAGATTGATGGAAAGCTTTGTAGCCAACTATCCGACTTCCACGAAAAGAAATTCTGCTTTTGTGGATGTAGCTG
>CP070778.1:859253-860384 GCA_020346245.1 Flavobacteriaceae bacterium
CAGGAAAATTATGCGGATAGGGAAAGAACAAACCCTGATCTTTTTAACCACTCTGATCACCACCTTGTTTACCAACCTTATTACCGGAATAGCAGCAGGGATTCTGGTTACTTTTATCATTCATATGATAATAAATAAAAGTATTTCCCTGTTCATCAGTAATTTGTTTAAGCCTAATATTCTCCTCTTCAAAGAAGAAGATGAAGGGAATTATTATTTGAGCATAAAATATTTTTGCAGTTTCCTTAATTTTCATAAGCTAAAGAATAAACTGGACGTAGTGCCGGAAAGTATGGATCTGGTTGTTGATTTTTCGATGTGCAATTTTGTTGATCACACAGTACTGGAAGGCCTGGAAAATTATCGTTCTGCTTTTGACAAAAAAGGAGGGAGCATAGAACTCATTGGCCTGGACAAACATGAGGCCGATTCTTTTCATCCGTTTGCTATTCGCAAGATTTTACCCGTTGCAGCATTAAAACCAATTGAACGATATTTTACCAAAAGGCAAAAAGACCTGGAAGCAGCAGCCAGGGATTATGACTGGAAATATCTCGCCAAAAAGAACACCAATACTTCATTTTTGGAAAATTTTGTCTTTTTCCATACCCGTGAAGTTGGCTATTTCTATAATCTTTTGAAGGATGATAAAAATGGTTGTAGTGTTTTTGACCTTGAGTGGACAGAAGGTGCTTTTATAGCAAAAGAAGTTGTTAAAACTACCATGATGCACATTAAATTGGATGTTGATATCCCGGTATTCACGCTGGATAAGGAAGGCTTGTTGCAATTAATTTATTCGCTGGCCGGGTTTAAAGCTATAACCATAGAAAACCATGCTGATTTTAACAGGCGCTTCAACCTAAGTGGAGAAAATGAAGATGCTATTCAAAATCTTTTCACAGATGAAATGGTGTTGTTCCTTGAAAGCCATCCCTACTACCATATAGAGTCTAATGGTTCTTCTTTGCTCATTTTAAAAAAAGAACGACTGCTGGGGGTTCAGGAAATTAAAAGAATGATTTATTTTGGCCAGCAGTTGCATGCCCTGGTACAGCACAAAGAAGTTTCTCTCTGATTGTTAAAAAATATTAATATTAAGGAATATCAGTAGAGCTTTCGTTATTTTGC
>CP070778.1:860484-878410 GCA_020346245.1 Flavobacteriaceae bacterium
TAATTCCCCTGTCTATAATCCCTCTTTAAAAAAGAAAAAATAAACAGAAAAACGCTGTCTGTCAATATGTCAATGAACTTCAATTATCAAAGAAATAAATTTCCCCGATACTTAACCTGCTATACTGCCCAGCTAAGCGGGTGCAAATATAGAGCACTTTTTTTAATTAAAAATAAATTTCAAGAATTTTTATGAAATAATTTTTACCTTAATTTTTAATGTACTTATTACTAGCTTTTTGCTGTAAGTGTGAAAGCAAAAAAAGGCTTATAAAGTTAATTCATTTTAATGTTATCTGCAACTATTTTTTTTCCTTTTCTGTATTAGCCCATTTATTAATTAGCGAAGCATAATCATAATCCAGAACAGACTCCTGCCGCTCGAGCTGACCCGCCGCAAATGCTCTTTGCAAGATGTCTTCAATGAGGTAGTCTTCATGTATACTTTCAGGGTGGTATTCTTCTTTTAAACTTATCTTAAACATTTTAGCCGTAGAATTATACCAAAAAGCACGCCACCCACTGCGCAATTCTTTCACTAAACCATAGGACGTATTTCCGGTTTGCCTATATATCAATTTTATTAAAATCTGTCCCTCTGTTCGCGTCAACTTTTTTAATTCTTCAGAAAACTCCTCTTCAATATATTTTTGTAATTTCTTTGTATACTTTTTCCTTTTTCGTTTCCTTTTAATTTTCAACAGACTATCATTAAGCTCCTCCAACCTTTCCGAAGCCATTTTTGCATAAGGGTAAACCTTAAAGGTCTTTCTCCGCAGGATATAGTATTTCAGCTTATCCTGATAAGATGAAAACTCCAACTTACCAAATATATAGACCTCTTCAAGGGCAATTGATTGTCGGAAAATTGAATCTCCCTCAACGATTATCATTTTTTCAGCAATAGAATCCAAAGGCTTTTCTTTTATTTGAGAAATCCCAATATAGCCTAAAAGGGAAATAAGAATAAGATGAAAGTACTTCTTCACAAAATTTTAGTTTCAAATTTCTTGCCAAAATTAATGATAAACATTGGACTGCATTACTAAATAAAAGTGAATATTGTTAAGTTTGTATTCAAAATATACATACATGAGCCAAAAGAAGATTATCACTAAAAAATCATTGACTTTTTTTGAGAAATACCTTAACAATGCCTCTCCTACGGGATATGAATGGGAAGGTCAAAAAATGTGGATGGACTATGTAAGACCCTATGTTGACACCTTTATTACAGACACTTACGGAACCGCCGTTGGTGTAATTAATCCTGAAGCAGACTACAGAGTTGTCATTGAAGGTCATTCCGATGAGATTTCATGGTATGTAAACTACATTACAGATAATGGTCTTCTGTACGTTATTCGCAATGGTGGTAGTGATCATCAAATTGCACCTTCGAAATGGGTAAATATCCACACAAAAAAAGGAATTGTAAAAGGTATCTTTGGGTGGCCCGCTATACATACACGCGACCGTGCTAAAGAAGAGCCCCCAAAGTTAGATAATATTTTTATTGATGTAGGAGCTAAAGACAAAGAAGAGGTTAAGAAAATGGGGGTCCACGTAGGCTGTGTAATAACTTATCCGGATGAATTTCAGGTTTTGAATAAGGAAAAGTATGTCTGCCGTGCAATAGATAACAGAGCAGGCGGATTTATGATAGCCGAAGTTGCCAGACTCTTACATGAGAATGACAAGAAATTACCTTTTGGTCTATATATAACGAATGCCGTACAGGAAGAAATTGGTCTGAGAGGTGCCGAAATGATTACACAAACTATACGCCCGAATGCCGCAATTATTACGGATGTATGCCATGATACAACAACACCAATGATAGACAAGAAAAAGCAAGGCCATACCGAATTAGGATCCGGGCCGGTTATTTCCTATGCTCCTGCTGTTCAGAATAAACTTAGAGAACGAATTATAGAAACGGCCGAAACCAAAAAAATACCTTTTCAACGTATGGCCGCATCCAGAGCTACCGGGACGGACACCGATGCTTTCGCCTATAGCAATGGAGGAGTGGCTTCCGCACTGATTTCTCTCCCTCTGAGATATATGCATACTACTGTGGAAACAGTACACAAAGATGATATAGAAAATGTAATTCGTCTAATTTATGAAACGCTGCTAACCATAAAATCCGGAGAGACATTCAGTTATTTCGATTAACGCGGCTTATTTAAATGAATTTGGATTTATCAGAAAATGGATGAACTAGTAGACCGCCTGGATGAACAAGGAAACTATACAGGGCAGACCATTTTAAAATCTGATGCTCATCGGCACGGAATCTTTCACCCCACAGTACATATTTGGTTTTACACAAATCATGGAGAAGTCCTGATACAGCAAAGAGGTGAATTCAAAGATACCCACCCTTTACTTTGGGATGTCTCTGTTGCCGGACACATAGGTGCCGGAGAAGACATATATGAAGGGGCACTGAGAGAGGTGAAGGAAGAAATAGGATTAGATATAGAGAAAGAGGATCTTAAAAAGATTGGCGTTTTTAAATCGACTCAGGAGCATAGTAAAAATTTCATCGATAATGAATTTCACTATACTTTTCTGTGCGAACTTAAGGTTCCTTTTAATTCGTTGAAAAAACAGAATAGTGAAGTGGAAGCCTTGACTATGATTCCTTTAATTACCTTTGCCGATGAAGTTTGGGGACTGGCTAATACTGCCAAATACGTTCCACACAGCACCGAATATTATAAAACAATTATAAAATCAATTAAGGAACGACTTTAGATCCCGGAGAAACCCTTCTAAATTATTAAAGTCATAGGTCTTCTGATCTCCTTTGGACATGTTCTTAGCTACAAACGAATTGTTTGCCAATTCCCGATCACCAATAATTACTACAAAAGGTACATTTCGTTTATTAGCATACTTCATTTGCTTTTGCATTTTGGATGAATCCGGATAGAGATCGGTCTTCACCCCTTCTTTGCGCAGCTTCGCAATTAACTTTAATGACATCAGTGCCTCCTGCTCCCCAAAATTCAGGAATAACACGTCCAATGCCCGACCAATATTATCCGGGAAGAGGCCTAATTCTTCCATAACCAAATAAATTCGATCCAAACCAAAGGAAATTCCAATACCGCTCATATCCTTAAGTCCAAAAATTCCTGTAAGATCATCGTAACGACCTCCACCTCCTATGGATCCCATACTTACTTCTGCAGGTGGTGCTACTTCAAAAATTGTCCCGGTATAGTAATTTAATCCTCTTGCCAGGGTTACATCTACACTTACTTGAGCAGAATTTAATCCCAACTCATCTAAGGCCGTTAAAATAAAAGACACATCCGCAACCCCATTACTTCCCTCTTCAGAATTTTTCAAAAAATCCTCCAACTTTGCCAATTGCTGCATATTTGTTCCGCTAAGTGAAAAAAGTGGTGCTGCCTTTTCAATGGCTTTGGCAGAAATACCTTTATGCAACATTTCCTTAATAACCCCTTCCTTACCGATTTTATCTAATTTATCGAGTGCTACGGTAAAATCTACCAAGCGTTGTTTTTCCCCTATGACCTCAGCAATACCAGATAGGATTTTCCGATTATTCAGCTTTATTTTAGCCTTACTCAAACCTAAATCAGTAAAAACCGCATCGTATAATTGTATAAATTCAATTTCCTGAAACAGGGATTTTATTCCAACTACATCAGCATCACACTGATAAAATTCGCGAAACCTGCCTTTCTGAGGACGGTCTGCCCGCCAAACAGGCTGAATCTGATAGCGTTTAAATGGAAAGTCTATTTCATTCTGATGCATTACCACATATCTCGCAAACGGAACTGTGAGATCATATCTTAATGCTTTGTCAGCAATTTTTGGAGTAAGGGACTTTGAGTTTTTGGAGCTATAGGTAACATTGTCCACCTTGCTTATGAAATCACCAGAATTCAAAATTTTAAAAATCAGCCTATCTCCCTCATCGCCATACTTCCCGATAAGTGTATCGAGATTTTCAAATGAAGGTGTTTCAATGGGCTGGAAACCAAAATTTTTGAAATGTTTTTGAATTATTCGAATAATATAATTACGTTTTTCAATCTCACCGGGCGAAAAATCTCTGGTTCCTTTTGGTATGGATGGTTTTTGTGCCATAAATTATGCTAACTGCTGCAAATATAATTGTTTGTACAAACCTGTCTACGATGGACCAATAATATTATCCTATTATGTCATCAAACCATTTGTATAATTCTCCTTTTGTAATTACGGCACCTTCCTGTATCAATTTAAACTTATCCAGATTCTTATCCTCAGTATAAGATTTAGAAGCTTGCAGGTATTCAACAAAATCTGATTGCCAGTTCTTTTTAAACCAATTAAACCCAATTGAGGTATTTAAATCAATATCGGGATTCAATACCTTTACAGAAATCAGTTTCATTTCCTTATCTGCTAAATTGAATAAATGCATATGCTGTCTGGAAATGTTCTCCAGGTAATTAACTTTACCCAGTACACCTTCCCAAACAAGATCACTGAATACATCCAATTCCTCCTCAACAAGCTGAGGCTTGGTATTCTTTAAGGTTTCCCATTCGTCAGCCGTGATGGACTGCGTAGAAAGAAAGTTGATAAACTCGTTATGCAATTCTTCAAATTGTTGCTTAGTAAGTCTGGCATATTTCATTTTACAAAAATAAAAAGGCCGCACAAAATGTGCGGCCCAATTTTAATTAAATGTTGTTTAATTAAATATATAACGTAGCCCTATCTGCATTCTCCATCTTGAAAGCTCCGAAGTAACTGCTCCAAAAGTACTATTCCTGCTTGGGTCGAAAGTATATGTAGGTGTATTGGTATCATCCACACTTACACCCATTAACTGATCAAAATTGGGAGCTTCAACTACTCCCCAATTAGAGTTAAGAAGATTTCCAAAATTAAGAATATCAACACTTATCTGAAATTTGTTTTTGTCATTAATATTAATATCCTGCAATACCTTTACATCAAAAGTACTTCTCCAGGGGGCTAAGGCACCATATCGCTCCGCATATTGCCCCCTTCGTCCGCTAAGGTAATCATCTTGTTGAATGAACGCTTCAAAAGCTTCAGCCTGCCCCGGGCCGCTAAAGTTCATTTGGGTCACTTCCGAAGCCGTTGGAATATAGAGCAGGTCATTAATACTAGACCCGTCATTATTGATATCTCCTCCATATATATAATTAAAACGGCCACTTTTTGCATATTCAAAAAATGCTGAAACGGTGGTCCCTGAATTAAATGATTTAGAGAAAGCGCCAATGAACCTGTGTGTATCACCATACCTTGAAAAAGAAAGTACATCTTTGTTAGCATCGCCAACTATGGCATTACCGGCAAAGGCATCCCCTGTTATTTCAGCATCAATAGAGTTTACTTCTTTTGCACTTAAAAAACTATATGCTGCCATGGCGTATATGCCATTAAACCAAGTTTTTGAAGCTTTGACAGAGGCATTCCATATTCTGCCCTTATCGGAATTGGTAAATACATAGGCATTTGTTGGTCCACCGAAAATTTGAGATTTATCATCGTTTGAATATACCGCCCTGTTATCCACTCCGTTTAATGTCTGGGAAGGAGCACTAAGACCCCAATTCTGAACATGAGCAGCGTGAATATCCTTGGTATAAGACACATCTGCCGTAAGTGTCAACCCATCATCAAATAGTTTGTCAACACCCACATTAGTCCTCCAGACCTGTGGCCATCTGAAATCAGGGTCTACGATCTGATAGAAGAAAAAGTCTACCCCCTGAACCTGGTTCCCAAGCCATACAAAGGGAAATCTTCCTGTAAACATTCCCGATCCTCCTCTGATCTGCAGTGTTTTGTCATTATTTACATCCCAGTTAAAACCTACCCTTGGAGAGATCAATACTTTATTGGTTGGCAATTGTTCTGAATCAAGAAATATAGGTTCATTGGTAGCCGGGTCAAAATATTGAATTGTTGGAATATAAGTACCGGACTCCCCTCCTTTTCGAGCTATATTTTCCCTGATTTTTTCTGAAGTATCAAAGTATAGCGGCTTATCGAAACGAATGCCATAAGTTAGTTTGAAATTCTCCTTTATATCCCATTGATCCTGCAGATAAAAGGATAACTGACCCACATTGGTTTCCGCAAGTGCCCATCCACCAGGGTTTCCTACTCCTGAAGCGTTAAACGCACTATTAGCTGCAATGGCATCATCAAACGACTGTTGAAGCGCTCCTGAACTTGCAAAATTTGGAAAATCTGTTATTGTAGTCGTTGGAAAAAATACTCCCTGAGCACCGTATGCCCCCAAGTTAAAAGAGTTGTCAAACTCAAATTTTTCAAAGGAAAAACCAATTGTGAAGGTATGATCTCCCTTGAAAAAGTTAAGATTGTTAGTTATCTGAAAAACTTTTTGGTCCAGGGTATTATTAATTGAGAAGGGCTCATGACCTCCAATAATATAATTTGAGCTGCCTGTATCATCCAAAATTACAATACTCGGTGCTGGTGTAGAAAAAGGATTCCTGAAATCATCAAAATGAGTATAACCTACCTGCAACTTATTGGTAGCCTCATCGGATAACCTGGTATTAAGTTCCAGTTGTAACGATTGAATATTATTATTTATTTCATAACCGGCATTTTCAAACTGTAAAGTCTGCGTATTTGGCCCCCTAAAGGTAATTGCATCTCTATTTGCAGGCTTCCCTTTTGATGCATTGAGGAAATTATAAATAATTGCCAATCGGTTATTATCATTAATATTCCAATCAAGTTTAATGATCCCTTTTGTAGATTCCTGGTCAAAATTAAATCCTGTATACCTCCCCGGGTCATAGAAAATGTCATTTCCACTGTCATCCTGACCTATAACTACCTGGCGAAGCAAGTTGTCTACCAATTGAAAATCGGATTCCAATACCCTACTCTCATTTATCTCTCCAGTCCCGGTATTAGGAACAAAACCGTCTGTTCCTAGGGATGTTAATTCATCACGCTCAAAATTTACGAAAAAGAACAATTTATTTTTTATTAGAGGACCACCAATACTAACCCCATATTGTTTTTGTTCTAATCCCGTTTTAAAAACTTTATCTCCATTGATTTTTCCTCCCGTAAGATCATCATTTCGAAAAAAGCCATATACAGTACCATATAATTCATTGGTACCGCTTTTGGTTACTGCATTGACAGATGCTCCTGTAAAACCGGACTGGGTAACATCATAGGGTGCAGTAGTCACCTGTATTTGATCTATGGCATCCAATGAAATTGGCTGGGAACTCGTTTGCCCACCTGGTGTGGCTGCATCCAAACCAAATGGATTATTGAAAATAGCACCATCAAGAGAAAAATTATTATACTGATCATTCCTACCACCAAACGATGACCCGGAAGCTCCTGCAGAGGCTGTGGGGTCGAGCCTTGTAAAGTCTGAAGCAGATCTTGAAATGGTTGGCAATCTTGTAAGTTCCCTGCGCCCAATGCTGGTTTCCTGACCTGTGCGATCACTTCCAAAAGTTCCACCTCTGTCAGAAGTTACCGTAACCTCATCCAGTGCCTGGCTTCTTTCTACCAATTTAAAATCTACGTTAAATGTTTTACCTAAGGACAAATAAACATCATTTTGGGTTTGTGTATTAAATCCAATGAATGAGATTGTAATTTCGTAAGGACCACCTACCCTTAGGTTTACTAGGTTAAATCGGCCGTCTTCATTACTCACAGTACCATTCTTAGTTCCGGTAGGTGTATGAATAGCCACGATATTTGCCCCTAAAAGGGGAACTCCCTGGTCATCAACCACAGATCCTCTGATGTTGGAGGTGGTCACCTGAGCATAGGAGCTAATTCCTATACATAATAGAATAAAACTTAAAAGTGATGAGATTTTCATTGGTTTTGAGTTTAGTTGTTAGAAATTTCGGAATAATAAAAGTATAAAAAAAAAGAGCTATCTGAACATAGCTCTTTTTTAGTTTGTTAACTATTTGGTTTACTTCTTTTCGGGCACCACTTCAAAAGGGAATTCCACTACTACATCCCTGTGAAGTCTTATTTGAGCTTCATAGGGTCCTGCGCGTTTAATAGTTCCTCCCTTTATAATGATATACTTTTTATCTATTTCATGCCCTTCTTTAGCTAAAGCATCTGCTACATCCATATTTGATATCGACCCAAATAGTTTTTCGGCAGCACCAACCTTTGCTGAAATTTTAATCTTCAGTTCTTTCAATGCATCGGCTGTTTTATTGGCAGCAGCAACTATTTCTTTCTCCTTGTGAGCTTTTTGTCTCAAATTTTCGGCAAGTACTTTTTTGGCCGATGGAGTTGCAAGTACGGCTACTCCCTTAGGTATAAGGTAATTTCTACCATAACCGTTCTTTACTTTAACTACGTCATCCTTAAAACCAAGGTTTTGAACGTCTTCTTTTAAAATAAGTTCCATGATCCGTTGTTTTTTACTTTAATAAATCTCCAACATAAGGCATAAGTGCCAAATGACGTGCTCTCTTAACGGCCTGGGCCACTTTTCTCTGATACTTTAATGATGTTCCGGTTAACCTTCTTGGTAAAAGTTTCCCTTGTTCATTAACTAGTTTCATTAAAAAATCAGGATCTTTATAATCAATATATTTGATACCAGATTTTTTGAATCGGCAATATTTCTTTTGCTTATTCGTCTCAATATTAAGGGGGGTTAAATACCTGATTTCACCATCCTTTTTACCTTTTGCCTGTTGTTCTATAGATGCCATATTACCTAAGCTTTAGTTTTTAGTCTTGTTCTCCTTTTTTCCGCCCATTCAATGGCATGTTTATCCAGTTTAACGGTTAGAAAGCGCATAATACGTTCATCTCTTCTGAATTCCTGCTCGTAGGGAGTAATAACCTCTCCGGGAGCACTAAATTCAAATAAGTGATAAAAACCACTTTTTTTGTTCTGTATTGGATAGGCCAATTTCTTGAGCCCCCAATTTTCTTTGGCGACCATTTTGGCCCCATTTTTCTTTAAGAAATCCTCAAATTTCTTTACTGTTTCCTCTATCTGAGTATCTGATAGAACGGGATTTAAAATGAAAACAGTTTCGTAATTGTTCATACTGATTTATATTTTTTAGGAGCGCAAAAGTAATAATATTTAGTTCTAAATACAAGAAATTGAAAAATTCTTCGTTATAGCTATCAAGAATCATAGAAATTAAACTTAACCTAAAAACTTTAAACGTATAATCATTTACCATTTACACGGAAATAATAACAATGTTTACAACTTTTGTTGCAGTTAATCGTATTTTTTCGGTATTTTGTCGATGATTTAACCCCACAAATCAACCCCTTTATGAAACTTAGAAGTATTGTTGTTGATGATTCGTCTATGCAACGTATGGCAGTTGCAAAATTAGTTAACAATCATCCTAACCTAGCCCTTATTGCTGATTACAGTAATGCCATTGAAGCCAAAAATGGAATCAAGAATAATGAAATTGATTTAATTTTTCTTGATGTAGAAATGCCTATTATTAGCGGTTTTGACTTATTAGAGTCCCTGGAAAACAGCCCACAGGTAATTTTAATAACAGGTAAACCGGATTATGCCCTCAAAGCATTTGACTACGATGTAACAGATTATCTTCATAAACCTATTACTATGGCTCGTTTTGACGCTTCTGTAAAAAGAGCAGTTGCCAAATATGAGCAAATGAACAAGGTAAATGAAGATGAAGAACATATTTTTGTTAAGAGTAATCTTAAGAAAAGAAAGGTAATCCTTAATGACATTAAGTGGATTGAGGCATTAGGTGACTATATAAAATTGGTTACGGATGAGGCTAACATCGTTATTCTTTCCACTATGAAGGCTTTCGAAAAACAATTGCCTGAAGATAAATTTTTGCGTATTCACAAGTCTTATATAGTTAATCTTGAAAAGATAGAGAAATTTAACAGTAAGAATGTTGAAGTAAGCGGAAGGTCTATACCTTTAAGCAGAAACAAAAAAACAGAATTGGCGGAAGCATTAAGCAATGTTTAATTACATATAATCTACATTATAGATTATACGAACGCCTTTAAACTTAGCAATAGCATCAAAAGAATTTTGAATTCTCTTGATGCTTTTTTTTGTTTTTTGAAGGGATACGCTTTTTGGAATCTTAATCATAACATGTTTTAAGTATTGATTGCGTATTCGGGCCACTGATGGAAATTCGGGGCCCAATACCTTAATTTTATCAGCATTTTTCAGCGCCTGCGCAAACCAGGCAGAAGCTTCATTCAATTTG
Source organism: Flavobacteriaceae bacterium (assembly GCA_020346245.1). Taxonomy (GTDB): domain Bacteria; phylum Bacteroidota; class Bacteroidia; order Flavobacteriales; family Flavobacteriaceae; genus Eudoraea. The sequence continues at coordinate 870,779 of CP070778.1, forward strand.
TTGTAGTCTTTATGCTTAAAACTAATTCTTATGATCCTTGTAACCGGTGGATATTTATATAACTCCCTTTCATAGAGTTGCTCCTCAAACATTCCTATGTAATCTCCTGTGGTAACCTGTTTTAGTATCTGATGATAAGGGTTGAAGGTCTGAATTATGACTTTTCCTCTTTTCCTGGTTCGGCCAGCTCTGCCAGCGACCTGTGTAAGCAATTGGTAGGTGCGTTCATGTGCTCTGAAATCGGGGAAATTCAAAAGTGCATCTGCATTCATAATTCCCACAAGATTTACATTCCTAAAATCGAGCCCCTTTGTAAGCATTTGAGTTCCCACTAATATATCTATTTCCTGATTTTCAAAGGAATGAATAATTTTAGCATAGGCATGCTTGCCTCTGGTAGAGTCCAAATCCATACGAGCCACTTTTGCAGAGGGAAAAAAAGCATTTAATTCCTGTTCTACCTGCTCTGTGCCAAAACCTTTGGTGTCTAATGTATTGCTTCCGCAAGCCTGGCAGTTACTTGGAAAAGCTATATGGTGACCACAATAATGACATCTTAATTGATTTCTATGCTTGTGATAAGTCAGACTAACATCACAATTCGGGCACTGAGGAGAATGTCCGCAAGTAGTGCATTCTAATATTGGAGCATACCCCCTTCTGTTTTGAAACAAAATTACTTGTTCTCTCAGGTCAAGGGTTTCTGTAATTTCCTCTAACAGGCGTTCAGAAAAATGACCCTTCATTCGTTTCTTTCGATACTGATTTTTAATATCTACCAATTCCATATCGGGCATTAATACATTTCCAAACCTTCGGTCTATTTGTGCATATCCGTACTTACCGGTTTGGGTATTGTTGAAACTCTCTACACTTGGTGTTGCGGAACCCAGTAACACCTTGGAATTAAACAAACTTCCCAACACTATTGCCGAGTCTCTGGCATGATATCGAGGGGCAGGGTCATATTGCTTAAATGATGTTTCATGTTCCTCATCAATAATTATCAGACCCAGATCTGCAAAAGGGAGAAACAAAGCAGAGCGAGCGCCAATAATCAATTGTGCTTTCGGTTTATTATCCAAAACATTATTCCAAACCTCTACCTTCTCGTGCATATTGTATTTTGAATGAAAAACTGAGATGGCAGAACCAAAATATTCCACTAATCTCGAGATGAGTTGTGTAGTAATTGCAATCTCCGGAACCAGATAAAGTGCTTGTTTTCCCTCACTCAGATATTCTGCAATGAGTTTTACATATACCTCCGTTTTACCTGAAGAAGTAACGCCTTTTAACAATGTAACCTTATTATCATTAAAGTTTTGTTTAATTGTATTTAATGCCGATACCTGATATTCATTTAATTTCTTAGGTGGTTCCAGCGCTTTACCGCCATTAAATACCACACGATCTGTTTGAATAAAATATTCTTCAAGTACTTCTTTGTTTATCAGAGTCCGTATTACAGCTCTACTCGACTTACTATCAATTTCCAGTTCGTCAAGCTTTATTGGTTTTTTTTTAGTCGCCTGAAGATGGAATAATGAAAGTACAACCTGGCTTTGTTTGGGTGCTCGGGTAAGTGAACTTAACAATTTCTCAAGTTCAGGCTCTGACTCATACCTCTCTCCCAGCCTTACATATCGTACCATTTTTGGTTTGTACTGTTCATGTATTTCTTCCTTTAATACAATTGCCTTAAGTTGTAATAACCTATTGAGAATAGGAAGTATATTCTTCTTGTCGACAATTTCCATTATATCATTCACACGAAGGATATTTTGGTATTTCAGAGCCTCAAAGACCAGGAAATCATCATCTTTTAATTGATCTTCATCAATTACGACATCTTTATTTGGTAAAATAAGTGTTTCGCTTTCTAATAAAAGTGCACTTGGTATTGCGCTTCTAAATACCTCACCCTGGGTGCACATGTAATAATCCGCTATCCACTGCCAGTGTTTCAACTGATTTGATGTTACAATAGGATGTTCATCCAGAATATTATGGATGGTTTTGGCCTCATAAACCAGGGGAGGCCTGTTATGAATTTCAACGACAAGCGCTGTATAGATTTTAGACTTTCCAAATGGTACCGCCACACGCATACCAACTTTTAATTGTGCAGCTTCGTATTCGGAAACGCAATATGTGAATTGCTTTTCCAGAGGAATTGGCAGTATGACATTAATAAATATTTCCATTCCGGTATCCCGTCTATTATATTAAGCAAAACCTCATTACGAATGCTTTTTTCTCAAGTAATTGAGAGTGGCATTCAATTCAAATCCAAGAAGTAAAATATTGGAATTCAGCCATATATATACCATGAGAATTAATAACCCTGCCAAAGCCCCATACAGTTCATTATACCTTGCAAAATTATCGATATAAACGCCGAACAAAAGGGATGTTAATAAAAATAACAAGGTAGTCATCAAGGCGCCATAAGAAAAGAATTTGGCCTGTTTGCCTTCTCGTGTACCAAAATAATACAAGATGGCAGTAGTAAGATAAGAAAGCAGGATAAAAAATAATGTTTTACCTATTCGGGCTCCTACAATATCCTTCTCTGAAAGACTACTTCCGCTGGTTTGTGTAGCCCAATCACTTAAATATTGAAGAATATAGAATTCAAAGTATATATAACCCACTGCGCCAACAATCAATAAGATAGAAAGAAGAAAGCCAACCATCATAGCATAGGCATACTGCTTAAAGAAATTCCTTGTCAGATTTATATGATAGGAATCCTCAAAACCACCAAATATTGCACTCACGCCATTGGTCATTAAGAATATAGACAAAATAAACGCCGAAGATACCAATCCACCGCTCTGCTGATCCTTAATCTGATAGTAAATTACTTCAAAATATTCACCAGTAGCAGATGGTAAAAATGACTCCAGAAAATCGAGAAACTGACTGTCAAAATTTTCATTCCCTACACTCACATAGGGAATAACAAAAGGGATTAACGTGAACAGGAAAATAAGCAAGGGAAAAAGAGCCATAAAAAGACTAAAAGCAATAGAACTTGCCCGGGTTGAAAGTGCCCCCTGTACGATACCTATAATGTACATTTCAACAAGGTCATATAAGGAAAGTCCCTCGAAGGCCGGGAGCTTAATTTTTTTAAGTAATCTGACTATCCATTTGACTATTGGAATACTTTCGAGCTTTCTTTCTATTTCCTCCGACATCTAGACCGCTTTAAGACTTAAGTCCTTGTTAAATACTGAATGTGTTAGTGCGCCAGATGAAATATAATCTACACCGCATTCAGCATACTTTCTAATGGTATTCTCATTAATTCCACCAGATGATTCAGTCAAGCATTGATTGCCAATACGCGTTACGGCCTTTCTGGTATCATCTAAGTTAAAATTATCCAGCAGAATCCTGTAAACACCATCAGATTGAAGAATTTCTTCTACTTCGTTTAAATTCCGTGCTTCCACAATAATTTTTAGATCCTTATCTGATTTCTTTAAATAGCTTTTGGTCTTTTCAATTGCCTGTGTGATGCCACCGGCAAAGTCTATGTGATTATCTTTCAACATAATCATATCATACAAGGCAAACCTGTGATTCTCCCCCCCTCCTATTTTTACAGCCCATTTTTCAAGAGCTCGTATTCCCGGAGTAGTTTTACGAGTGTCTAGTATTTTTGTTTTCGTACCCTCAAGAAGCGAAACAAAATAATTGGTTTTCGTAGCTATAGCACTCATGCGCTGCATGGCATTTAAGACAAGTCTTTCTGCTTTTAAAATTGATTGTGACATTCCTTCCACATAAAATGCCACATCTCCGAAATTTACTTTTAGTCCATCATTTAGGAGGATTTCCATTTTTAAATCCCTATCCACATGATTAAAAGCCTGCCGAGCGAATTCTACACCGGCCAATATACATTCATCTTTTACCAATAACTTAGCCTTGCCCATTGCTCCCGAGGGTATACACGCGAGTGAACTGTGATCCCCCTCTCCTACATCTTCCCGTATGGCATTTTCTATTATAAAAGATATCTCCTTTTGGAATTGTTCTTCTGATATCATTTTTGCAACTTGTAGAGCACTAAATTAGTAAAAACATATGCCAATAAAGAAATTCAATTTCCTTAAAATTATAACTTAGACCTATGAAGATAAAACTTCTTGTCATTGGCAAAACAGATAGTGGAGAGTTACAGAAGCTCATGGATGTTTATCTGAAAAGATTGAAACACTATGTTAAATTTGAATTGCAGGTATTACCCGATATTAAAAACACCAAAAATCTGTCTGTATCTGACCAAATGGAAAAAGAGGCTCAATTAATCATGAAACATGCTGAAAGTGCTGAATCCTTTTATTTACTGGATGAAAATGGCCTGGAATATACCTCTGTAGATTTTGCAAAACTCTTGCAAAAGCAGATGAATAGGGGTATTAAAGAATGGGTTTTGGTAATCGGAGGCCCTTACGGTTTTAGTGATGCCATTAAACAAAAAGCCAATGGTAAAATAAGTCTTTCAAAGATGACTTTCTCACATCAAATGGTACGTCTATTTATTGTTGAACAAATTTACAGAGCGTGTACTATTCTCAGAAATGAAGCGTATCACCACCAATGAGACCATTTAATCAAAACTTAAAAAAGGAACTTAATACAGTACTCTGAATTTAATTGTGTTTTCCACTTTCTTAAGGGCTTTAATTACCTCTTTATTATAATCCCTGTCCAAATCTGTTATTACGTAACCTACATCACTATCAGTTGACAGGTACTGGCCCGAAATATTCATCTCATAGGTAGCGAGAACATCATTGATTTTAGCCATAATTCCAGGAACATTTCTGTGAATGTGTAAGAACCTATGAGCTTTATTTTGTTTGGGAAGACGAATATTCGGAAAGTTGACCGCATCTACGGTATTACCTGAATTGATATAATACATAATTTTGTTGGGTACAAAATCGGCAATATCTCTTTGTGCTTCCTCAGTACTTCCTCCAATGTGTGGCGTTAGAATAACATTGGGAATTCCCTGTAGTTCTGAGGCAAATGGTCCATTAGATTTTGGTTCATGGGGAAATACATCTATAGACGCGCCACTTAGTTTCCCCCTTTTAAGAGCTTCCACCAGTGCCGGTATTTCCACTACAAAACCTCTTGAAAGATTCAATAGCATTGCACCGTCGCGCATTTGGTTTATTTCACGCTCCCCAATAAAATTATAATTGGCTTTGTTGTCATCCAGGTGCAAGGAAACCACGTCAGACACATTCAATAAATCTTCTAGAGTATCGCATTTTATTGCATTCCCCAAAGCCAATCTGTCTTCTATGTCATAATAATAAACTCTCATCCCTATAGCCTCCGCCAGCACAGAAAGTTGCTTCCCTATATTACCATAACCCACAATACCAAGATTTTTACCCCGGACTTCTTTTGAATTAACAGCTGTCTTATTCCATATTCCATTGTGCAGTTCAGTACTCCTGGTAAAAACATTTCGGAACAACATAATAATTTGGCCCATAGCCAATTCTACCACAGACCTCGTATTGCTGTATGGTGCATTAAAAACCACAACTCCTTTCTTCTTGCAATAATCCAAATCTATCTGCTTCGTCCCAATACAAAAAGCGCCAACCACCAGAAGTTTATCGGCTGCATCAAGTACCTTCGGACTAAGCCTGGTTTTGGAACGAATTCCCAGGACATGTACTCCTTTGATTTTTTTAATAAGCTCTTCTTCGGATAAACTTTCTTCTATAAGTTCTACAGAAAAACCATCTTCCGAAAGATTGTCAAATGCAACAGGATGAACATTTTCTAACAAAAGAATCTTAATTCTGTTTTTTGGATAAGAAAGGCTTCTGGGAAGGTCGTTTACAAATAAAAATTCATCCAAATTGGGTGCAACATGATCCGCTTTGTCAGCCGCTTTATCGCGATGAACATTTTCTGTATAGGCAAAAAATTTATGGGCAATACCAGCTTCCCGCATAACATAATCACTATAACCATCGCCAATTACCTGGACTTCACCTTCAAGATCGAGCTGCTTAAGACATTCTATTTTACCATTATGCGTTGCAAGTACATTTTTTTCATCAAAACCTATAATATTTCCTTCCTCGTCAAATTTAAATGTATTGGCAAATACCCTATCAGACGGAATTTTATATTCCATGACAATTGGATCTATAAATTCTTTAAATCCACAGGAAATTACATAAATGTCTTCAGAGTACTTTTCAAAAAATTCCTTGTTGGCAGCAATAGATTTTGAAATTTTTTGACGTAACTCATCAACAAGAGGGGCCAAATCGTCCTTATTCGCTTTTAAGAGCTTTATCCTTCTTTCCAGGGATTCTGTAAATGAAATATCCCCATCAATTCCAAGATTTGTGATTTCCTGAATTTCATGAATGACATCATCTCTGTTAGACTTGCCCTGCAAAGTCATTTCCGCTAACACATCCAGGGCTTCTACCCTGGTTAATGTACTATCAAAATCAAATACGTACTTACGTCCCACTTCAGTCATTCTTTATAAAAATTAAGATGCAAAATTATTAAATTAAATCTGTGTACGATAGATTCTCGATTTAAAAATAAAATATATGTAAGTATAAATGAATTCCATTGTAGATTATTCCAAATTAGGTCCGAATCATTAGGAAATTCGAATTTACCATAAACAACCTTCTGCTTGGTTTCCTTTCACCTAACCTGACTCAATTTATTGTTTTGGCCAAAAAAATAAGACCCTTACATGGCAAAATATTGGCAAATTTGTGGATTATTCAGAGCTACTGCTTAGCTGCTTTATAAAATCTGTTTCTTCCATAGAATAAGGCGTGCCATCCTCCCTAAGGATATCATGATGCCAGATTGCAGGTTCCGAAGTGAATGTAGAATCCCAGCTTTTCCAGGGGTAAATAGTATTGGTCTTTCCTGAGACAAACCCCCAGTTAATAGCGGCAATTTTATTTTCTTTTAGAATTGGAAGCACAGTTTCAAAGGTATTACCCACTCCTCTAGCAAGATACTCGGTGCAAAATAAGGGCCTGTTGTACTTTTTGAGTTCAGTTATTTTCTTTTTCACATTATCTATTTCCCCGTCATAGGCATGAAATGAAATAATATCAGAATTCATAAGCATATATCTGTCCAGCACAGGTAAGCTATCCGGAGTACCCCAGTGGTCAATATTCCCTTTCCATATACCAGTTGTCAAAGGCTGACCGGGATTTACCTCCCTTGCCCATTTCATTACTTTTTTTAAAAGCAAGAGTGAATAAATATGTTTATTGGTTACTTCCAGTTCCCTTCTTCCGGGCTGACCCGCGACATTATCCGGTTCATTGTAAAGATCCCAAACCAGGACCCTTTTATCATTGGCAAAGTGCCCAATCACTCCTTTGATATACCTTTCTAATTCATTGTGCCTTGTGCTATCTCCAAGAATTTCCGCTCCCGGAGACTGCACCCACCCTGAATTATGGACGTGTGGAATAGCTTCAGGCTGAACGCCCAGTTTTGGAATTGGATGCCACACATCATCAAGCAAAACAAACATTGTCTTTATCTTGTGCTTTTGAGCCAATCCTAAATAATCTTCCAGCCTATTTA
>CP070778.1:878510-930709 GCA_020346245.1 Flavobacteriaceae bacterium
GCAACTGATTCCCAGGGGAAAATACAAACCTGAGGATATCATGGATCAGCTTTTTATTGAGGTATATGACCAATTTGATGAAATTAAGAATGAGGAAGACTTTCACCCATGGTTGTTTAAGAAAGCTGATTCATTGCTGGACGAAATCAAGACTGACGAAGAGTTCGATACGCTTTTTTTGGATAATATAGATTCCTATGCCCGGGCAGAATGGGATAGTATGGCTGAAAAATTCAGTGTTGATGGAGATGGCGACTATGTTATGATGGAAGAATTGGATGATATCTCCTACAGAAAACATGACTACATTTTAAAAAACATATTCCTGGAGGATAGCAGAGATATGATGGCTAAATTGGATAAGGATATTGGCAAAGAGAATATTCGGAAGCATACCGAAATGGTATTACATCATTTACCGGCCGATATGCGTACTGTTTTTGAACTTTTTACCGAACACCAATTTGAGGCAGCCGAAATCTCCAAAATACTCAACAGAGAGATTCGGGAAATTGAACAACTCCTGGAAGATGCGCGAAGCAGCCTTGAAACCACTTTTTATAAAAGATTTGTAAATGGATTTAAAAAAGAAACAACATGAAAACTACAGATGCTAACCCCAAAACGGATGTGCTATTAGGTACGGGATTGAATGCTTTGCATATAGAAAGCCAGGAGTGGCTTGAAACTATAGCATTCTGGAAGGATGAGATCCGTTTTTTTGCAAACCTTCTTCAGAAAAAAGAAACTAAAGAAAATAGAACATCTGAATTGGGCAGAATACTTAAAAGCCTGGACAAAATTCACATGGAAATATTTGATTATATGTCGGAAGACATACTGAGACATGAAAGTCTTTTGGCACGGTTGCAGAAAGGAGAAAAGGGTTTGGCAGACATTGATTATAGAAATCAGCACGACAAGGTCAAAAGCACTATGGCTAAATTTGAAGGTGAATTCAGGGATTTCAAAAGGTTAGTCTTTGAATATGCTAAGGAATCATAGTTAAAAAATATTTCAATAAATGATTTTAAAATCAAATTTAAATTCTGCGCATGATTTTATACTAATGAAGTCATGCGCAGTTCACTTAAAGCATATAGAATTAAAACTATGATATTCCGGGTAAAGGTCTCCCCAATACAAGTTAAAATACCCGGCCCAAAGAAATTATCAGGAGTCAACTACATATACTTGGTAAGAAAACGGAAGAATTCCCTTTTCAGATCTGCATAAATCTGCCGTTGTGTCTCGATTTTATTACGAAATTCCAGATGTTTTTTGACTAACGCGGTATCCAGTGCATCCTGTCCCTGTTGGCTTTGGCCGGCTATCCTGGTTTCATGTACTTCTATGGCCTCTTTTAGCTTGTCGATAATGCCGTTATGCAGGATAAATTCATTTTGGTAATGCTCTAGTTGCGCAAGTACTTCCTTATCAGTCCAGCGGGTTACCAACTCGCCCAACCTGTTATTAAAAGATCTCAGTTCATCCTCCCAAAAAGCGAGTTCGGACCACCATTGCTGGTGCTCAAAGTGCAGGTCCGTGTTGTAAATAACTTCTTTTTCCATGATATTTTGTTTTATTTTTTACCTATTGATCCTCTTCCAATTCAGGAACAGTTCTTTTTCCCATGATCATTTCCAAATCCTCTTTTTCAACTATTTCTTTTTTCAACAAAAGTTGTGCAAGTTCTTCCAATTCTGATCTGTGCTCTAAAAGCAGATCCTTCGTTCGATTGTAGCAGCTGTTCACTAAGTGCTTTACCTCTTTGTCTATTAACTGTGCCATATTCTCACTATAGGGTTTCCCAAACATACGTTCGTTCTGACCCGTGGAATCGTAATAACTAATTGGACCAATTTCCTTATCCAACCCATAATAGGCGACCATAGTATATGCCTGTTTTGTTACTTTTTCCAAATCATCCAATGCTCCGGATGAAATCTCGTTAAAAATAATTTCCTCTGCGGCCCGCCCCCCAAGGGATGCACAAATCTGGTCTACAAATTGAGCCCTGGTTACAATTTGCCGTTCTTCGGGAAGATACCAGGCAGAGCCCAAAGATTTTCCCCGGGGAATAATAGATACTTTAACCAGGGAATCCACATTTTTTAAATGCCAGCTTACAACGGCATGCCCAGCCTCATGATGTGCCACGATTTCCTTTTCCTTGGGTGAAATTATTTTGCTCTTTCTTTCCAGTCCGCCTACTACCCGGTCCCTGGCTTCCATAAAATCTTCCTGCTCAACCTCTTCCTTCTTTTTACGTGCGGCGATAAGTGCTGCTTCATTGCATATATTGGCTATATCAGCTCCAGAAAATCCGGGACTCAGTGCCCCCAGCTCCTGAACGTTTACATTTTTAGATAATTTGAGGTCCCGTATATGAACCCCGAAAATTTCAATTCGCTCTTGTTTGTTGGGTAGCTCCAGATAGATATGACGATCAAACCTGCCCGGTCTTAATAAGGCCTTGTCTAAGACATCGGGGCGGTTGGTGGCGGCTAATACAATAACCCCTGTATTAGGGCCAAAACCATCCAGCTCTGTCAGCAATTGATTTAGGGTACTTTCCCTTTCATCATTGGCTTGAAATGCATTTATCTTTCCGCGCGAACGGCCCACAGCATCAATCTCATCGATAAAAATTATGCTCGGAGCTTTTTCCTTAGCGCGCTTAAAAAGATCCCGAACCCTGGAAGCACCCACTCCGACAAACATTTCTACAAACTCGGAACCAGACATAGAAAAGAAAGGTACTCCTGCTTCTCCTGCTACTGCTTTTGCCATTAAGGTTTTACCTGTTCCCGGTGGACCAACAAGCATAACTCCTTTAGGGATTTTTGCCCCTAATTTCGTGTAATGTTCCGGGTGTTTGAGAAAATCTACCACTTCAATAACTTCAGTCTTGGCTTCCTTTAAGCCAGCAATGTCATCGAAAGTTACTTTGCTTTTATGCCCTTTCTCCGTTAATTGTGGTGATGATTTTCCAAAATTAAACAGGGGATTCGAGCCTCCTCCTGTGCGCATTCTTCGAAGAAAATATCCCCAGAATAGTAACAAAAATAAAAGAGGTAAAAGCCACGGAACAATATTCCACAGGTCTAATCGGTTCTGATAACTTATCTCTACTTCGTCTTCAGTAGAAAAGTCTTGCTGTGTCAGGGTCATTTTGTTTTCAAAACTTTCCACTGAACCAATCTTAATTGCATAATGTGGTCCTGTCTTGTAGTTAATGGCTTTATCATTAATCCATTGGTGTTTTGAATCTGTAAGACTTTCTTCTTTGATATATATTTCTGCAACCTCCTTATTAATAACCACAATTTTGGCAACCTCATGCTGAGAAAGCATAGTATGCTCAAACTCTTGCCAGGTTATTTCTTTGGTAACAGCAACAGGATTTGAAAAAATATAAAACAATAGAAGCGTCGTAAAAAGCAAAATATAACCCAGATTGATGTTATATCCTCCGCGTGGCTTTTTCGGCTTCCCTTTTTTGGAGGTATCAATATTCGTTTTTTTATCAGACGATTGTTTCATAATTTTTATTCAGGCTGGATGAGCAGATACCAATTGAAATAGTATAATTCGCAACTCACCGGATATAAAAATATATCTATATAACCATCCCTGAAATGATGTAGGTCATTCCAAACTTTACGGACATGCTATTATTTTGTAATCAAAATTATAAGGTATGCCCAGGTTTAAAATGTTTCGATATCTGTTGGCCCTTAATACCTTATTTATCATTGGTAGCTGCGGCCCGGTTGTAGTGACTACAGGAATCAGTGAGCCTCCACCCCCATGGTTCTATCCTAATCGTGTAGAAGTAGTTCGCTATGTCTATTTCCCGGAATACTTTTTTTACTATGACCTATCGGCACGGACCTATATCTATTTGGACGGGGGCGTTTGGGTCAGGCGAGAGGTATTGCCACCAAGATATCGCAATTTAGATCTGCGGCGTTCAAGGTATGAACGTGTAAAAGGATATCGTAACGATGATATCCAAAGGTATCATGAGGAATATAATGCCAATAGGGGCAGTAGCAATAGAAATACACCCGGAAGAAGAAGTTGATATAATAATGTTATAAAATTCAAAACCATGAAAAAACTAAAAAACAGTATCAAAATACTATTGATAGGGCTGGCAACTATTTCGCTGGCATCATGTAAGGATATAAATGGTTTAACTGAAAGTAATGATATTGATCTGCCACAATTTTATGCCGAACAAAGAAGCAGTGGCCAGACCTACCAAAATGACATAAGAGAAATCCAGGGAGGGCCGGTTGATTTTACGGAAACCGCAAAAAAAGTATTGGATGCTGTGGTACATATCAGGTCAACTCAGACTACAATGAGCGATAATACCGATAGGCTACCTCCTGATTTACCAGATTTATTTCGTGATTTTTTCGGAGACCGTTTTCAAATGCCAGAGAATATGCCCAGGCAGCCTATGTATGGTTCGGGATCCGGTGTAATTATTGATAAAAAGGGTCATATCGTGACCAATAATCACGTTATCCAAAATGCCACCGAGCTGGAGGTTACGCTCCACAATAATGAAACCTATAAGGCCACTGTAATTGGTGCCGACCCCACTACAGATCTGGCCTTACTACAAATTAAAGGCAAGGATTTAAAAGCCTTATCGTTTGTAGATTCAGACAAGGTAGAAATAGGAGAATGGGTGTTGGCCGTTGGAAACCCTTATAGTCTTTATTCTACCGTTACTGCAGGTATTGTAAGTGCCAAAGCACGTAATATAAATATTAACCCCGCGAAACTTGCTGTTGAAAGCTTTATACAGACAGATGCAGCTATTAATCCCGGGAACAGCGGTGGTGCCCTTGTAGACCTTGATGGGAACATTGTAGGGATCAATACGGCAATTGCCAGCCGAACCGGAAGTTATACCGGATACGGATTTGCCATACCCAGCAATATAGTTACCAAAGTTGTAGCTGATTTATTGAAATACGGAAATGTACAACGCGGCATCCTGGGGGTAACCATTGCTACAATGACCGGAAACTTAGCAAAAGAAAAGAATGTTGATTTCATTAAAGGGGTCTGGGTTGAAAGCGTAAACGAAGATAGTGCTGCGGAGAAGGCGGGTATCAAAGCCGGGGATGTAGTTGTTAAAGTAGAAGGAATAGATGTAGCTACTTCGCCAAGATTACAGGAAATTATAGCCCGTCACAGACCCGGAGACAAAATCTCAGTTGTTGTGAACCGAAAAGGCAAGGAAAGAGAATATCAGGTTACCCTCGAAAACGTAAAGGGCTCTACGGATATTACAAAAAAGGAGAATGTGGAAATGCTTAATTATCTTGGGGCCGATTTTGAAACACTGGATAGGGAAACTGCCAAAAAACTAAATTTGGATGGTGGTGTAAAAGTGGTTAACCTTTATCCCGGTCTGCTACGCCAAAAAACCCGAATACGTCCGGGATATATCATAACCCATGTAGATGGTAAAAAAGTGACCAATATAAAAGAATTGGTTGCGATTCTGGAAAACAAAAAAGGTGGTGTAATGTTGGAAGGTGTATATGAGGATATACCCGGGAAACAATATTATGCTTTCGGATTAGATTCCTGAAATTTGGACCATAGGGTTGTTCTGTGCAAGATAAGCTATGATGCTACCACTTTGTTTAATCAGCAAACAAAATAGCTGATTCTTACCATTCGCTATTAATTATTCTTAAAAGTGAATGCCTTCAATTGCTGTCTGCAGTCTGTCCAAAAGACATAATGCTCTGCTCAGCCCTATTAATGTTTTCAATTCCTTGAATAAGTGCATCCGGGTTAAAGGATATACTGTTTATACCTTCTTTTACTAAAAATCTGGCAAATTCCGGAAAGTCACTTGGTGCCTGACCGCACAAACCAATCTTTGTATTGGTTTTTCGAGCAGAGGCTATTGCCATGGAAATCATCTTTTTGGCAGCAGGGTCGTTTTCATCAAACAGTTTGCCCATTAATTCTGAATCGCGATCAATTCCCAGCGTTAGTTGGGTCAGATCGTTGGAACCTATAGAGAACCCGTCAAAAATCCCGGCAAATTCCTTTGCCAAAATAACATTACTGGGAATCTCTACCATAGTATAAATTTCCAGACCATTTTCACCTCTATTCAATCCGTATTCTTCCATAATGGCCACCACCTTTTTACCTTCCTCCAATGTCCTGCAAAAAGGCACCATTACCTTAAGGTTGTCGAGACCCATAGTCTCCCGTACTTTTTTGATAGCGCCGCATTCAAGGGCAAACCCTTCTTTATAGAGCTCACTGTAATATCTGGACGCACCCCTAAATCCCAACATAGGGTTTTCTTCTCTTGGCTCGAAAGCCTTACCTCCTATGAGGTTGGCATATTCGTTGGTTTTAAAATCGCTCAACCTAACTATGACCTCTTTAGGGTAAAAGGCAGCAGCTATAGTGGCGATGCCTTGTGAGAGTTGATCTATAAAATAGTCCTGTTTGTTTCTGTAGCCTTCTGTAAGTTTTTCAATTTTTTCTATTTCCGTGGTATTTTGCACCTCATCAAACTTAACCAGTGCCATGGGATGTACTTTTACGGAATGTGTTATTATAAATTCCATACGCAATAAGCCTACCCCATCGTTTGGGTAAAATGACAACTGAAACGCATTTTCAGGATCTGCCAGAATCATTTTAGCTTCCGTATGTGGCATCCGTATGTTGGAAAAGTCTATCTCATGCTCACTAAAAGAAAGTTTACCCTGATATATGTAACCTGTTTTACCCTGTGAACAGGATAAGGTAATTGTATCACTTTCCTTCAGAACTGTCGTGGCTTTAAGGCATCCTACTATTGCGGGAACACCCAGTTCCCGTGCTACAATAGCAGCGTGGCTCGTTCTTCCTCCCTTATTTGTAATTATGCCGCCAATCTGTTTTAGCAAGGGGTCCCAATCCGGGGTAATGGTATCTGTAACAATAATATCATCCTTAGAAAGGTTTTTAGCTTCCCCTGGAGAATTTAACAGACGTGCTGTTCCAACGATTATCTTGGAACCTACAGCATTCCCAGAAGCCAATACTTTACCTTTTTCCTGTAGTTTATATTGTATATAAAGCTTCTTATTCTTTTTATGGTGCACGGTTTCCGGACGAGCCTGAATGATATAGAGCTTATTGGTAAGTCCATCCTTAGCCCATTCAATGTCCATAGGTTTTTGGTAATGTTTTTCAATGATTAAAGCCCATTGAGCCAGGGTTATTATTTCTTCATCAGATAGTACAAATTGGCGCTGTCTGGGTAAGGGTGTATCAATATTTATTGTTGGGCTATTCTCACTGGAACTTGAATAGATCATCGTTAATTTCTTATCTCCCATTTTTTTCTGGAGTATTGGATATTTACCTCTTTCCAGGATTGGTTTGAATATATAATATTCATCAGGGTTCACAGCCCCCTGAACAATGTTCTCTCCCAATCCCCAAACACCAGATAGCAAGATGACATTCTCAAAACCAGATTCAGGCTCAATGGTAAAACCAACTCCGGAACAGCCTTTATCTGCTCGTACCATATTTTGAATCCCTACAGAAAGGGCCACCTCCTCATGTTTAAAACCTTTTTCATCCCTATATTTTATTGCCCTGTTTGTATAAAGTGAAGCAAAACACTTTTTAACGGCCCCGAGCAATGCACTTTCCCCTTCAATATTGAGAAATGTATCATGCTGGCCAGCAAAACTAGCTTCTGGCAGGTCCTCAGCGGTGGCACTGCTTCGCACGGCAACTGCACAATTTTCCTCCTCCGATAATCCTTTATAGGCTTCCATAATTTTTTGAGAAAGATCTGAGGACAACTTACCTCCCAATATCAGATTACGGGCCTTCTCCCCTATTTGATTTAAGTTAGCGTAGGATTTGGTATCTAATTGGGTTAATATCTTTAGTAAAGGTTGCCGCAGCGAATTCTCATCCAAAAAATCCCAAAATGCAAGGGAAGTTATAGCAAAACCATTTGGAACATTAACACCCTGAGAAGTAAGTTCATTATACATTTCTCCCAGGGAGGCGTTTTTACCACCTACCCAAGGAACATCCTGTATGCCTATTTCGTTAAAATATTTGATGTATTTCTTCATTAGCTGTTTGTCATAATGAAATTTATAATCTATTGCTATGTTATTTTTTTAATATCGGTAAGTTCATTTTTTTAAGAATATCCTGGAATCCAGGTTCATTATGTAAAAAAGAAAAAAGGGGATCTATGCTGATGTATGGCATGTTGTTATCATGTTCTTCATATGCTTTTTCAAGCCAGTACAAGGCCTCCTCTTTCATTTCTGCACGGCAAAACAGGGTGAATATTTGCCACGAAGGAAAATAGATCGAATCCCTTCGTGAGATCATCATCTCGGCGGTACGCTGCATGGCCAATTGGTAGCCCCCTTCTTCAAATCCTTGTTCAAGAGATTTCAAGGCCAGTTCATTTTCCTTTAATATGTATATTTTTTTTGCAATATCAAGTGCCTTTTCGGTATCTCCCAATTCCTGATAGACGGCCCATAAAGCCGGGAGTGCAATGCCTTGATCGGGTTCTATTTCATATAGTTTCAAAAGCAATTCAAGCGCTTCATTGTATTTACCGGCATTTTTAAGGGCTTGCCCATGAATAGACATAAATAAGGTGTTAAATGGGTCCAGCTCCATAGCAAGTTCACTATGTGGAAGCCCTTTTTCCGGATTACCCATTATTGCTAAGAAATGTGAGTAATAGGCATGCGAAAAAGCGTAGTTTGGATTTATTTCAATTGCTTTCAAAAACTCTTTTTCAGCTTTCTGCCAATTCCAATTCCCCCAGGTATATCTGGTGGCCATTCCTGCACGAATTTCTACCAGCGAACTATCTAGCATTAGGGCTCTTTTTCGGGCAACATCAACTTTCTCCGAAACCTCATGATAGGGTAAAAATCCATGTTGTACATATGCTCCCCAGGTTCTGGAAATACCCAGGTAGGCAAGTGCATAATTCGGATCAATTTTACTGGACAATTGAAAATACTCCATTGCACGGTCCAGGTCTGGTTTGGTGCCCAACTCCCAATAGGCCATACCCCTTAAATAAGCTTCGTAAGCATCAGGATCTATAGGTCTGGCCTCGGCCAGCAGTTTTTCTTCCAGAGGAGTTAGATTTATATGAATTTGCTGGGAGATTTCTTTGGCTATTTTCTTAGAAAGATTCGAAAGCTGTTCTTTATCAATGTTAAAATCGTGAACCCACAATTGTTGCTCCTCCGGAAAGGCGCTTACCAATCTTACCTGAATACAAATTTTCTCACCTAAACAAGACACGGAGGTTTCTATAGCCGCATCTATATTAAGCTCCGTGGCTATTTGAGGGATTGATTTTTCTACATTCCGGTAGGCATTGGCCGTTCGCTTGGAAGGGACGCGTAAGGAGCTTATTTTGCCTACATCACCAATCAATGCATCATGTATGCCTTCTACAACATATTCCAATGAGGAATCACCTGTAAAATTGTCGAAGGGTAGAATAAGTAAAGAGGATATCCCCGGGGCTTCTGTTTTGAAGGAATTTCTAATCCAGGGGCCATTTGCAAAAATCAATAGTAAAATAATAATATAAGTATACACAGACCTGCTAAGTTTATAGAACAGGCTTTTTCCTTTAAGCTGCTCTATTTTGGCAGGAGATGGGATTGGAAGTCCTTTTTCAATTATAGAATAGGCGTTTACCGGATAATCAACATTCTTTAATTTAATCTGACCCAGAAATTTCGTTTTAACAGAGGTTTTGGCACGAATAGATTTTTGGATGGATTCTGATATATAAATACCTCCGGGGTCAGCGACTGATTGTAATCGAGAGGCAATATTTACTCCATCTCCAAATATATCTTTATGATCAAAAGTAATGTCACCAAGATGTAGTCCAATCCGAATTTTCTCTTTGATTTGTTTTCTCGATTGTTTTTGTATTTCTATAGCGCACAACACCGAATCAATAGCAGATTCGAATTGAGCAAGCATACCATCGCCCATTTCTTTGATCAGCTTACCATTGAACTGATTGATGCTTTTAATGTGAATATCCCGGCTTATCTGTAAAACATCAAATGCTTTGTCCTCATCGGATCCCATCAAAGCTGTATAACCGACAATGTCAGTAAACATAATTGCGGCTAGTTTTCTTTTAGCTGACATTGTAGATCTTATCTTTTAGTTCGTCTAATCACAAATGTTATTTAAGCTATTTTCCAAATATTTAGGCACGGGATCAAAAAGTGAGATAGATCATTTATAAAATAATGAAATATTACTATTATTTCAAGAATTTCTGTATTTACCTGTAATCTCCTGAATATTGATCCTATATACTATTGGTATCCCTTGTCCATAGATTTTACTGGAAAATTCACTGATAAATTCAGGCTTTGACCCTTCTTTTTGGGCAACTAATTTTTTTACTTTTTGAGTAAACTCATGCAACAGGTACTTTGCATCTATTCCCTGCAATTCTTCGAACGTACCATGCACATGTACAGAACGCCAATTATTTACTGACTTTATTTCTTCAACTTCAAGGGAGACCAAATCATTTTTTCGCATCGCGTCAATCTTAAGTCCTTCAGAAGAATACCCTGTAATTGTGTTACTTTTCTCATTATAGGAATACGTAATAGGCAATATATAAGGCTCCTCATGAGATATAAAAGCCAAATGTGCTATATAGTTACTGTTCAATAGCTCTATACATTCTGTAGTCTCCAAATTTTTAATCATGTTATCATTTTTGACTATAGTCATCTTTTCCATATAGTGATCAGTTTAACAACAAATTTAAAAGGATGGATAAACTAACGGAATGATGCTAATCAGTTGAATAAATATTCAAGTATTCTGATTGTGCATTTCATGACCTGCTGGCTGGATATAATGATAAACCCAATTGAAACGAAACCCAGTAATGATACAAATCATTGTGAGACGCATATGAAAGAAATACTTTTGGCTAAATGTTCCCTAAAATCATAGCCATAATAGATTTAAGCAGATGAAAGTGGCAATTGAGCCCGGGAGAAAAATACCAGTTAAAAGCCCTGCCGAATTTGTAAACAATTAAAATAAATAATTATGTCAGTTTTAAAAGTAATAGAAGTTTTAGGAAACTCCACGGAGAGTTTTGAGGATGCCGTTCAGAATGTTATCAATGAAGCATCAAAAACGGTAAAGAACATTAAGTCCGTCTATGTTCAGGACATGCAAGTAAGTGTAAAAGACAATGTCATTGCCGAATATCGTGTAAATACGAAGGTAACCTTTGCCATTATGGATTAAAAGGTTCTTTTGTTTAATTTACACAATACACCGTTCATTGTTTGTTCTCAGCTTTGGGCGGTTTTTTTGTTCCTTTATTTTGAAGGCCTGCTAAAAATAATCTAATCGTATGTTAAAATCCACTAGACTGATTTAGGTCATTTTGCATTCCCCTTTTTCTTGTCATATTGACGAAAAACAAAAAGATATGGCAATTATAGAAACATTTGACGCGCATGTGTCTCAGTATGAAAAATGGTATAACGATCATCCAGAGGTCTATCAATCAGAAGTTTTGGCCCTTCAGGAACAGTTTTTGGAACTGCCTCAAAACATTATCGGTATAGAAGTTGGACTTGGTACCGGGAGATTTTCAAAACCATTAGGAATTAAGGAAGGTATAGAACCATCGAGGGAAATGGCAGCAAAAGCCATAAAAAGAGGTATTGAAATTATGGAAGGTACCGCCGAACATTTGCCTTATGCCGCATTACAATTCGATTTTGTCCTTTTTGTCACTGTATGTTTCCTAACCGATATAAAAAGATCCTTACACGAAGCACATAGGGTACTCAAGCCCAATGGAGCCATTATCATCGGCTTTTTGGACAAAGAGCGCAGTGTGGCAAAACAGTATATCGCTAAAAAGAACCAGAGTAATTTCTATGGAAATGCCAGGTTTTATACTGTGGATCGTCTGACCAAGGTACTTGAAAATGCCGGTTTTAAAGATTTTGAATTCAATCAGACCCTATTTGGAAACATGGAAGAGATCGAGGAAGTTCAGGTTCCAAAAAAAGGACATGGTGAAGGTTCATTTGTTACGGTCAAAGCAATAAAGAAGTGAACCATTTTGTGAAACATACGGCCGATGTTGAAATTGAAGTCAGTGGATGTACACTGCAAGAACTTTTTACAAAAAGTCTGGACGCAATGTGCGATATACTAAAAGAAGGTGGCTGCAAGACCATTACTCATTTTGACTGTTCCATACGGGTTGCTATTTCCGCTAATGACTGTACCAGTTTATTAATTGATTTTTTATCCGAAGTATTGTCCCTTTCAAATATTCAGAAATCACTTTTTTGCAATGTTTATTTCTCAGAACTAACAGAAAATAAGTTAGAGGCGCAGTTATTTGGAATTTGGTTTGATCATTTCGACAGGGAAATAAAAGGGGTTACCTACCACGAAGCCCGCGTTAAAAAGAATGACGAAAATAACTGGGAAACACATATAATCTTTGATATCTAGATGAAAAAAGTTGAAAAATCAGAACTTCGGAAAATTGAGGATTACCTATGGGAAATTCCGAAATCTTTTCGACATAATATGCATGTACCGGCCTGGATATTGGCCAATGAAATACTTTTGGATGATATCATGGAAGACAGATCTTTAAACCAATTAGTAAACGTGGCTTGCCTTCCGGGTATCAAAAAAGCATCCCTGGTAATGCCCGATGTTCATGAAGGATATGGTTTCCCAATAGGTGGTGTGGCGGCCACTTCCCACCCCAATGGTGCAATTTCCCCAGGGGGAATAGGTTATGATATTAATTGCGGAGTTCGCCTGCTGGTTTCCGAATTGCAAATAGAGGATATCAAAGATCAATTAGAAAATTTGGTGAATGAATTGAACGAGGAAATACCTACAGGACTTGGCAAAGGTGGCAAAATCAGGCTTACTCAGGAGGAAATGAACAATGTTCTTGTGAAAGGTGCCGAATGGGCTGTGGAACATGGTTATGGAACCCAGGAAGACCTGGAACATATTGAAAGTAATGGGAAATTAGCTGATGTCTCACCCGAGGCAGTTTCTGCAATGGCCAAAAATAGGGGATGTGATCAGTTGGGTACCATTGGTTCGGGAAATCATTTTGTAGAAGTAAGCTATGTTACTGAACTATTTGATGATAGTATTGCCAATACCTACGGTTTAAAAAAAGGCCAGATTACGGTAATGATACACACAGGATCTCGCGGACTGGGACACCAGGTTGCAACGGATTATATTCGCTTAATGATGACTGCCATGACCAAATATGGTATAAAAATGCCCGATCGTGAGTTGGCCTGTGTTCCTTTCAATTCCCCTGAAGGACAAGACTATTTTAAAGCGATGTGTGCAGCAGCAAACTATGCATGGTGCAACCGACAGCTCATTACCTGGGAAGCTCGAAATGCATGGGCAACTATTTTCGGCAGGGAAAACAGTTCTTTGAAACTGGTGTATGATGTGGCCCACAATATCGCGAAAATTGAGACCCATAGTATTGACAATGAACTTCAAAAAGTAATTGTACACAGAAAAGGAGCAACCCGTGCGTTTGGACCGGGTTTTGATGAATTGCCTCAAAACTATACAGAGACCGGTCAGCCTGTAATTATTCCAGGCAGCATGGGTACTTTCTCTTATGTGCTGGCAGGTACTTCCAAAAGTCATGAGCTTACTTTTGGGTCTTGTTGCCATGGTGCAGGAAGAAACTTGTCCAGGACCGCAGCTAAAAAAGTAGTTAATGCACCAATTTTAAAAAAAGAGCTTCAGGAAATAGGTATTTTGGTAGAGGGGTCCTACAGGGGAATTGCCGAGGAAGCCCCAATTGCTTATAAGGATATAGAACTTGTTGTCGATACCGTTACCGCCTCAGGAATAGCTAAAAAAGTGGCAAAACTCAGACCGGTAGTGGTTATTAAAGGCTAGTCATATTTTAATTCGTTACTTTCCTGTAACAACTTTATTGCTTCTTTATCTGAAACCTGATTAAAATATTCATAAAATTGGCCAACAGCCATAAAATCTCTAGGGGTCTGCAAGCAAATTACATCATCAACAAAGGATGAGGCTTCCAGACTCATAATTGCCGAAGGAGGGGCCACAGGTATCGCTACCACTACTTTTTTTGGTTGATGCGCTTTAACCATTTCTGCAGTTACACGAATTGTGTTTCCCGTCGCAATGCCATCATCAATAATTATCACAACTTTATCTTTTAATTCCTGTGGCTTTCGGGTTTTATAGTATTGCTGATGCCTTTTTTTTAATTTTTCCCTGATACGGGTGGTTTCTTCCTCTATATAGCGTTGATGTACTCCGGCAACATCATTCAGAACTATTTGTTCCATACTTACGGCTCCTATGGCATACTCCCTGTTATATGGATGTCCAATTTTTTTTGACAGAGCAACATCTAGAGGGGCTTGCAAGGTTTTTGCCACTATTGACCCCAAAGGTAAACCACCTCTCGGTATAGCTAAAACCACAACGTTCTGATCCTTATAGATTAGTAACTCATCTGCCAGCTGTATCCCCGCATCAATTCTATCCCTGAACATTTTAATCTAATTTATTTTTAGATGATCTTTAAACCATTTTGCTGATAAAGCGGCAACTTCCTCCAATTTACCTTCTTCCGCAAATAGATGTGTGGCGCCCGGGACAATTTCCAGTTTCCGCTCACACCTCAATTTATCATAGGCTTTTTTATTCAAGCCAATTACAACTTTGTCCCATCCGCCAACAATAAAGAGTGTCGGTGCAGTAACCTCGTGTAATTCAGACATGGCAAGATCCGGCCTGCCCCCCCTGGAGACCACAGCACCAATTTCATCAGCAAAGTACGCAGCAGCGCCCAATGCAGATGCCGCTCCGGTACTGGCCCCAAAATAAGCTATTTGAAGTCCTTTGGTCTCTTTATGTGTTTTTATCCATTCTGTTACGGCAATCAACCTCCGGGTCAACAGATCAATGTTAAAACGGGTCTTATACAACTTATCTTCTTCTTCGGTTAGCAGATCAAACAATAGGGTACCCAGCCCCTCTTGCTGTAATACACCCGCTACATAGTTATTTCTGGGACTCAACCTGCTACTACCACTACCGTGCGAGAAAAGCACCAATACACTCGCATTATCCGGCACTGAAAGATTTCCTTTTAATACGACTTTTCCCAAGGGAATTTCAATTGATTTATGTTCTTCTTTTAACAACATTATTGCGCTATTTTAAGTTTGTTTTTTCGTTTTTGTAAGTAAACCAGGAAAAATAATCCGTAACCAATTGCAATGACTATAATAGAAACTAGACTGCCCAGGAATGGTATCAGGGTAAGTAATCGCAGGACAATAGCTGCGCCTAATGAGACTAATACTAATGTCCAGAAATTCCAATTACGTTTTTTATTTAAGTAATGAGCTATTAACAAGGCCACTATTAAATGTCCAAATAGAAGACTGAAAATGTATACCGACAGCAGAAACAGGCCTATAGGAATGCCGATGACCAGAATAAATGTAAATAGAATGAGCAAAGGCATACCTAAGAGATAGATCAAGCCATAGATAAAACCAGTCAACAGTTCTTTGTCCAAATGAGTGATTGTATCTGCAAAAAAATCATTGAAAGCCCAGTTCAGCAGGACTAAAATTAAAAATGCAGAAATGACATAAAAGATCCAGAGCCCGAGTGCGACCAAACCAAATCCCTTCCAGGCATTCCAGGAAAGATGCTCTTCATCAGGCTTAAGATCTTCATTATAGGTGGCTTTAGCGTTTATTAAAGAGTTTTTAAAATCAATTTCAGAGTCTTCCGACCAATACTCCACATCGCTAAGAAATCTGGCATCATTGCCAATATCCAACTCCTCTGCTGTAATTTTTGAGATCCCGGATATTTCACCATTAATGAATATTGTTTCACTATACAGGTAAGCTTCCTCCCCTACTTTGCCATTAAGTACAATTTCACCCGAATAGGATTTAAGCATCCCCTTTACCTCTCCGTTCATTTCAATATTTCCGGAGAAATTGATCAGGTTACCATATATTATGGCATCTTCAGTGATCGTTACCTCCCCGCCTGCTAAAATAACATCATCTCCAACTTCAGAATCAATGACTAACCTTCCCCCGAGAGCACGTATATCATCTTTTACCGGGCCTCTTAGATTAATATCGGCACCAGCTATAATAAGATCTTCCTGCAAGCTGTCTATAATTGAAATTTTTCTTCCTGCCGCCACAACATCCCCGTCAACTATCGCATTTATTCTTATGGTTTCTCCGGCCAGATAAATATCATCTGGCTGATTTTGCGAGATCGATATTCTTTTATCAGCTGTATGCTGTCCCATCGCAAGTGTGGAAAACAAGAGCGCAAATAAACAGAGTAAATTTTTCATGGTATTTTGCTTTAGATAGTAATTCAAAAGAAAGGAAATAGTTTCAAGGCGACAATGATCAGGGTCATCCCTCCAGGCTAATTAATACTTGATAGGAATCATATGACTTTGGTAGAAAATGCTATAGATTTATTGAAGTACAAAATTTATCTGCTTCAGTGTCATGAAGGATCTGCAATATGTTCTAAAAGAAATTATGGAAGTCACTACCATTATGGAGACTGAATATCAGGAGCTTTAAAGGTTTTTGGAAGAAAACCCAATGACCCTTCCTGCAGTTGACCATCCAAATATTGATGAAGCCACATTAACTAAATACCTTAAGAGCTTGAAGGAGCTTCTGCAACATCACAGGGAAACACGAAAGAAATATTAAGTCTTTTATATTTTAGCAACTGGTTGATTATCATAAATAATACCTGCGTCTTTAGCATACAATTCTTTAACCCATGAAGGAGGTTCTTTTGTTTGAGAGATACCTGCTTCCTGCATAATCTCTGAAAGAACGCCGGGTACATCCCTTTTCCAAATCAGTGCCCGGGTGATCCCTATTGCTTTAAGTTCGCCATCCTGCTCAAAATTATGGAGATGGTATACCCACTTGTCATCCCAACCTGCAGTTTTCAGCACTACATCGAACTTTGTCCATAATTTCAAGGGCTTCCTATAGATAATCTTTTGAGAACCGAGAGTAGGCGCTAACCCTCTTTTTACTATTGCCTTGTATAATTTGGACCTGCCAATTAGTTCCCAACGCATAAAATCCATATATGCCGGATATTTCCAGGCCGTCATTACACGGAGGCCATCACAATCGAAAAACCTGACTTTAAATGTTCGTCTAATAGTTTGACCGGGTTCAACAGGGTTCTGAAAGTTACGAAGTACTAATATTTTTATGATTG
Organism: Flavobacteriaceae bacterium; assembly: GCA_020346245.1. GTDB lineage: Bacteria > Bacteroidota > Bacteroidia > Flavobacteriales > Flavobacteriaceae > Eudoraea. The sequence continues at coordinate 895,938 of CP070778.1, forward strand.
TTATCCAGTAATGTATCATGCAATGTCTTAATTAGTAATGGTTTGGATTATAATGGAGTTTCCTGAATGTTTATCAAAATACATTTTGTAAATACAGGTTGACAATAATATCCTTTAAATGAAGTTATTCTCCTGGGATGAATTTTTTAAAGATAGTTAAGTTTCATTAATTACTATCTCCTAAATTAGCCCCAAAATTCATCCGGTACGAACCTATATAAAACCAAAAAAATCCGGATTCAGATATATAATCTACTTAAACATCTCGTTTAAAATGCTATAAAATTGACCTATAGCATATGTTAAAAAAGATAGGTTTTTCCTCATTTCTTCAAAAATTAACAGATTTCGGGAAGTAACTTTTAAAAAAAACAACCACACTGTCTTTTTAATTCCAGAAAGTACCTTATCTTAATAATTACAGTACTTAAGAGAGCTTCTAAAGTAGAAACAACAGCCCGCTGACTATTCCATTCATCCGATAAATGAATCGATTTATCGAAAACCTATGAATTTTTGCTAGGTCATAGCTCAAAACATTTTTTGATCTTTGGATTCAATAATAACCCAATATCTTGACCTATGAAGAATACTTTAACCTACAAAGTAGCTTTAGGATGTTTACTAACGTTTTTTTGCTATTCATCGTATTCGCAGAATCCTAAGATTTCCAAATCTGATCATCCGGAAATTTATGAAGCCAATAAACGGGCTAGTAATTATCAGGAGCTATTGAATTTAGGATATACCGAAAACGAAATTTATGAAGATCTAGGGAATGCCAACTTCTTAAGTCAGAACTATGAAACTGCTGTTTTTTGGTATAAAAAACTGATAGCAATTAGTGAAGATGGCATTCTCAATTCTGGCTGCTCAGAGCGCTATCAATTTGCGCTTCAAAAGGTTTCCGGATCGGCTATTGCTGGTACAATAGGGGATAAAGACTGGTTAGCCCAAATTAAGGACGAATATCATATAAATAATTCAGTAGCGGATAGGGGCATGCCTGTTGAGGTACTTCCAAACCCTATCAACGAATCCCTGACAGATCTGGAAAATAAGGTATTTGACAGGGAAAATGATGCGGTAGTTTTGAATGATAAAACATTTAACTATAAGAACGCCTATAAAACTCCAATTTCTGTAACAGGAGATGGTAACACGGCTTATTTTAGCAAAGCCAGTTATATTCAACCCAAATATGGCGTTTTCTCCAAAAAGCAATTAGTCCATAAAATCTACAGGGCAGAAAAAATAAATGGACAATGGAAAAATATTAAAGAAGTGGCATTATCGCCTAAATATTACTCCAGTATGCACCCTACGGTATCAAAAGACGGAAAGCGGCTATTTTTTGCCTCAGACATGCCAGGTACGTTCGGAAAATACGATATCTATGTGTCTGCCATAAACAAGGATGGTAGCATAGGTGTTGCCAAGAACCTGGGTGAAAAGGTTAATACAAAAAAGAACGACTTATATCCGAATCTTGCAGGAGGTACTACCCTCTTCTACGCATCAGACGGTCATAAAGGACATGGAGGCCTGGATGTATTTATGGTACAGGTGTTTCATAAAAAAGTAGGTTGGTCTGTAAATTTAGGTAGTCCTATTAATAGTAACAAAGACGATTTCTCAATTTCCCTTACCGGAAGTGGAACGGGCTATGTAATGTCTAACCGAGGGAATACTGAAGATGCTGTTCAACAAGTGGCTTTCCAATTCCTGAATCCCAAAAAAGATAAAAAGCAGGATGATGGTGACTATAACTTCGCAGACGTTTTTAGTACTGATGTTGAAGTAAATTTCGCAAGTTCCGTTTATGACGATGATTAATTCATAGCAGTGCTAAGATCTAAACCAAATGGGTACACAACCCGGATCTATTTGGTAGCCCCGGAATCGAAGATTTCAAAAAACTATTCAGAAAAGAATACCTGTAGTTGAAACGAAATTTTTCGAATCATTTATTCGGATCAGTACTGGTTTAGAAAAGCATATCGGATGAGAAGTATTAAGATTAAAAATTTAAATTTCAATCAGATGAACTGTAACACCTCCATAATAAAGAAAGTTTTCGTACTTAAAGTGTTTTGCCTTATCATTTGTGCTCAGGCTTCGTACAGTCAGGAAGCATTCTCTGATCTTAGCTCAAACACTACCTATCACAATCAGTTGTTTTTTAATAGGTTCTTAATAAATCCCACATTTTCACTGGTTAGGGAAAACAAATCTTATCTTAATATTCTGCATCGTAATCAGTATGCCACATTTGAAGATAACAATCAAAACTATTATCTGGGGTTTAGCAATAAGTTTAATGACCATACTGCTTTAGGTTTAGGTATATACAGTCAGCGTATAGGTATTATCCAGGAGTTTGGATTTAATGCAAACTATGCCACTTCGGTAAAATTGGGATCGAAAAGTAGCTTAACCTTCGGGACAAATGTTACCTATTATAGTGTAGGAGTTGATAAAAACCGTGCGGTTGCTACAGAGAACGACCCTGAAATTCTGGATGCGAAATTAGAAAATAAGATTGCCATTCAGCCCGGAATTACATTCTCCTATGGCAATTTTGACTTGGGAATCTACGCAGAAAACCTGATCAGATACAGTCAGACCACCAATGAGTTTTTAACAAGTTTTAATGCCAAGACTGTAAAAGGGTCTCTGCAATATACGCATGCATTTATGACCAAGTCGGGCTTATTTGCCAATGCAAGGTTAATGCCACTTGTGCAATTGGGTCAGAACCTGGACGGTAGTCTTTCTTATGTAGGTTCGGTTGTACTTGAATTACCCAAATATGGTTGGTTTCAGAGTACTCTCGATGACACCTACGGAATGTCTTTGGGTATAGGTTTTAACCTTAGTAAAAAGTTATCTCTGGGGTATCTCGTAGAAAAGAATTTCCTGGATCAGGGTGCTGAATTTGGCTGGAATCATGAATTGTCCCTGGCGTATACCTTTAAAAACCAACCATCTGCTATTGGCGGTTACGTGGTAAAATCAGAAGAAAACAGAATTGATGAAATTGTTCAGAACTATGAAGAACAATTAGCACAAATGAGGGAAAATCAAAATAAGGACACCAGGAATCAGATTGAAGAGCTTACGCGTAAATATGAAGCGCAAATAGCAAAATTAACCAGTGCTCAAAACAAATCAAAAGGGGATACTAAAAAATCTTCTTCAACTAAAAATAAGAACCTAAGAAATACACCTGAAACTACTCTTGTGGCATATACCATTCCACAAGAAGAAGATTCTAACTCTCTTGCCTATCAAAACCGCTTGATCCTGGACGAATTGATTATAAGACAGGATTCCATTGAGAACGCGCGTAATGCACAATTCGAGAAAAAGTTTGAAATGATCGTCCGTATTTTACGAAATGATGTGGAAAATAGCGTAAAATCTAATTTACAGGATTTCAACAATCCGGAAAATACAGTATTGGCTTCAAATCAGGGAAAAACGAATTCTGCAGCTAATAATATAGAGTTTAAAACAGCCAATACCGTAGAAATAAATACTTCGAGTGAATTAACAGATGCTGAGCGCAAGAAGTATATCAAACTACCTATAAAGATTCAAAATCTATCTGAAATTGGAGTACAATCTGGCTATTATGTAATTGCCAATGTTTATAAGACCAAAAAATATTTAAATGCTTTTATGAATCAGCTGAATGAACAGGGGTTGAATGCGAAACAATTTTACAATAAGAAAAATGGTTTGTATTATGTTTATTTGGCTGATTTTAAAGCTAAGGAAGAAGCCGAAGTCGCTTATGTTTCTGATTTAAATGGAAAATATAATGATGAAAAGTGGATTATGCAGGTTGACAATCCCCCGGCAACCGCAGATCTAATGTATGAAGATTAGTGATTTTTCAGGGACAATAGGAACATTAAACAGTTTGTCTGTTATACTTGTTAATCATTTATCCCCAAATAATTGAGACCTGCTTATGGAATGCAAACAAGTATAATTAATCTTACTACATAGGCGATTAGGCTTACTTTCTATTGGTTATTGTATAAATTCGAATTCATTCGATTTAAATGACCATTCATGGTTCTGTATGCTACCAAGAAAGTGTTCTTGCCAATAAAAACTGGGCTTAAGGGGGTTTTTTAGAGTAAAAATAATAGGAAAAACAGACAAGATTACCGACCAACCGGTCTGCATTTGAACGAAAATACTTACGTTATATCATTGCCTTTCTAATTTTTATATATATTTAAATTATAAAAGTAACAAAATAACGATCGCTCAACCCCCAAAACCCCATAATATGCAGACTCAAAATTACCCCAAAAATGGCCCGCATGGCAGGCCAAAAACAAGAGCTCACCCTGGAACCTTCTTAAAGGAAGCTCCGTTCTAAACCACCGTAAATACATTTTTTGTTGGATTATTAACTTATTTGTATCTGGTATTATCAGATCCTTATAAGTCAATTACCAATGATGTATTGCTATTTCATGGCACCCTTAAAACTTATGCAGTTAATACCTGTGTTTTTGTTTTAACATCACATTTTACTTCACGGTAAGAGATAGATGACTAGTATCCATATCTAGTGTTCATCGCTATGTACTATGGTTTAGGAAATTGCTTATTGAACAATGAAATTAACCTATTAACTTGTTCATTTCCAAACATTTAATTTCTTATTTCTTTATTATTTTTTAACCCCAAAATACTAATAGATATGAAATCTAATATCCTCAATATAATTGTTATAGATAATGACCGTCTGTTTCATGCGGCCTACAAATATTATTTTGAAACCTACCAGGATTATTCCCTTAAAGGTGTTTATGTTTCCGTAGAAGACGCCTTAAAAGATTTTAATAATGTTTTACCAGATATTATTGTTTCTGAAGTTTCAATGCCCAGCGTTTGTGGCATAGAAGGAATACGCCTATTCAGAAAAAAGGATCCCGAAGTAAAAATTATTATGATAAGCGAACAGAATGATTTTGAGCTTATCAAAAAAGCCTTTAAGAATCAGGCCAATGGTTACCTTACCAAACCGGTGACCAAAAAGCGTATGTACAATGCCTTAAATTCTATCAAATATGAAGGTGCCACCATGAGCAACGACATAGTAAAGGCGGTAATCTCCATGTTTCACAGAAAATCTTATAATGCTTTTTCTGAACGGGAGAACGAAATAATTGATTATCTGTGCCAGGGAGCAACTTATAAACTTATTGCTGACAAACTTTTTGTTACTCCAAGCACAGTAAATTTTCATATTCAAAATATATATTTAAAACTGGATGTGAATTCCAAATCGGAAGCGCTTACTAAATTGCAGGAAATGGAAAATTAAAAAGTTATTCTGCTCTGTTTAGTAGTAATAATATATTGTGAACAGGACAAATAAGAATGTCGTTTTGAAGCTCAATAGATTACAATTTACATTATTATCTGTGTCGGATTTTAGTGAAATGGACAAAAGTAGGATAAAGCAAATGGACTGATTAATGGGATTAGGTATGGCTTTAATTCTAATTTGTCCATTTATTCTTATGATGCTAAATTCCCTAAAAGTTATGACGATTCATTTTCTTCAATCAGGGCTTTTGCATCTTTTTTTGTTCCAAGAATAATAGCGATCCACCTTGTCTTTGGATTGTGCTCCAGCATGATTTTCACAGTCATCGTCAAAGGAACAGATAAAAACATACCTACAGTTCCAAAAACAAATCCCCAGAAGATAAGGGATAAGAATACAATAAATGTGGACAAGCCCATTCCTTGTCCCATTAGTTTTGGTTCAATAAAACTTCCTATGATTATATTCACAGCAACAAATGTTACTAGCGCAGCCAATGCACCGCCAAATCCGAGTTGAACCAGAGCAAATAAAACCGCAGGAGCGGCTGCAATAAAAGACCCTATAGTTGGTATGTAATTCAATAGAAAAGCTATTAAACCCCATAAAATGGCATAATCAACACCAATAATTGTCAATGCAATCCAAAGTAAAATTCCGGTTATAAGACTCGTAAGCGTTTTAATTGAAAGGTAATGACGAATTCTATTCGCAATTTCATCAAAATATGAATAATTTACAGAATAGTCCTTAAGTATTGCATCTACCTTTATTTCAATATCATCCAATTCCAATAATAGAAAAAGGACTAAGAAGAGGATGGTTAAGAAATTGCCCATAAACCCGCCAAGCTGACTCAGTAAACTGGCTGTAAAACCCATGATCCTGGAAGGTTCCAATAAATCATCCATTTTATCAAATGAAAAATTAAATCCCCTCTCATTTATAAAATCAAAAACAGATGCACCAATTTTATCCAGGTTTTGTTCATACAACCCTGCATTTTGGGTAAAAGCTGCAAGGGAACGTCCCACTAATTCGCCTAAACCAATGAAGATTGCTATAAGCGTTACAAACACGACTAAAACAGCCAGGCTCTGTGGCACCCTCTTCCCTACCAGATACCTAATGGGTGGTGTGCAAATAACAGAAAGAAATATTGCCATTAAAACCGGAGTGATTAAGCCTGCACCATAGATTAATCCTGCAATTATCACTATAAAAGCGGCCAGGTTTACCATAAAAGGAAACTTCGAGCTTGATTTATTCATATTCTTTTTGGTTTGGTATTACTAACAGCACTTAATAACGAGCTAAAGGTATGTATATTAACCTAATTCTTGCTTGCAAATTTGCCTACGATGATAGCCACAACCACCGCGATATAGAATTGGCCGGAGATGGCAATAATCATCGAAAGCGATTTAGCAACCGGCAGCTGTGGTATTATGTCTCCGTAACCAACCGTCGTAAGCGTCACCAGGGTATAATAGACAAGATCCACACCCTCTTCACCTTTAAACAAATAAGAACCGGGAAAGGTAAGTTCACAAAAAGCAACCAGGCTAATGAACATAATACCCAACAGAAGATAGCCGTTTACAGCTTCTACCAGGGTAAATAAAGTCACAGAACGCTGACGCATCATGTCTAGAACCACATTGCCCACGATGTAAATGAGAAATAAATTTGTAGTCATTACAGCTAGGTAGTTGAGAATAATAAAATCAGTGGTTCTGGTACCCACCTCAATGAAAATAGCTATTAAACCTATTAAGATGAGTCTGCGGGAAATGTTATATGCCGCTAGAAAAATAATGGCCGAAATGAGCAGAATACCAAGGAGTGATGATTTGGTTTGCAATAGAGGGAGTACAAAAACAAATACACCGCTGGTCAGTAAAAGCAGCACCGCAATCCACCTGGGATTGAGCCGCTTCAATTTTTTTATTATATCCATTTGACGCTTGGTTTAATGACTGCTGACCATACTATTTTCCTTTCGCCTCTTATAGATCAATTAATCTTAACCCGCACTATCACTTTCTTTTTTTCAAGATCCATAGAAAAATTGGTGGGAGGAGAAACCAGGCAAGGGTCCATACCATAGGCCCCACAAAAGCTAAACCTATATTAAAAACAGCTGTCAGTGGTTCCATCAGATTGCCTTTAGTGACTTGATTGATCTCCTCTTTGGTCATACCTTCCCGAATAAGGCTATTTTTTGCTGCATACTTCCAAAGGCCAACACTCATAAATCCTGCAATGGCCAAACTCGCTGCTTGTAATGCAGGTGAGGATTTAGACTCCAGGTTAGGATCGGCGATGGCAAAATAAACAAATAACACCACAAAGAATAACTGTAACAAAGAAAGGGCTGCGTGAGTGTAGTTGGTCCGTACCAGATGTTTAAAGATGCCAACACTCTGGTTCCAGTATAAGAGAGCCAGCCCGCTCCCTATAATGATCCTTAGCAGCTCCATACGGCTGTCATAAAAATGGCTCAAAAGCCCATAAGGTTTCCCCATCCAAGTTCCTTCTTCAAAATGAGGTAAGTATTGACTCATGATATGAAAGAAGATCACGGCATAGACTACATCTATAAAGCGGCTTAGCCTGCGTAAATAAAAACTATCAGGTTCATTTGTTAGTGTACTCATGACGGTTGGTTTATTTATCCTCCAAGTTACATAAAAGTAGATTATCTAATTTTAGATCCAGTATTTAAAGTACAAATTCTACCAGGAAACGCAGATCATAGACCGTTCCTTTTGTAGGTCTGATGACGTTTTCAAAAAACTGGAGACCAAGGTTCAATGTTGTTTTTTTTCCAAGTGGTATTTGGTATTGGCCTCCTCCCCCCAATGGCAAGTATACCTTTTCACCCTCTGGTTTGTTCCAATATACGGAAATACCATAGGGCATATAAATTAAATCAAATCGTTCCACCACATTGAATACAACAAAGGGTTTAATCATTAACATGTTTACTGCCTTTACATCTGATGGCCCTGCTACGGACCATACCTGCAAGGCAATTGCCCCGGCAAACCAGCGACCGCTCTCAAATTCATAATCAAAACTGGGTCCTAAAGAAAACTTATCACTTCCAAGTGTCTTATCAGAAGCTGTTGGGAACATAGCGGCAAAGCCACCTGTAAGGTGATGCTTACCATGATGCTTCCCTTTCCTGGCAAACCAAAAGCCCATGAGCAAATCATTGATCCCATCCGCAGGAACTACAACATCTGTTGTACCGGATGGATTACCGTTTGGTTGCCCCGGAATTACCCTGGGGTACTGATTCACTTCAAAATAGGAGATGTTTTTAATCTCATATTGTCCGATATTAAGGTAACTCTCAAACTCTATTCCCAGGGTACTGGCATCATCACCAGGATCATTCAAATAACTAAAAAACGGCCAGGTGCGCTGAGATCCCAATCTGTAAAAAGGTTCATCGCTTTCAGATTCCTCTTCGGTTAAATGTCCTGCATCTGTTTCCGTTTCAACCTGAGCAATAATAGCAGTTTGAAGGAAAAGTGAAAAGACAAGCAGAAATATTAATCTTATTTCATTGTTCATATATGATTTACTTTTATCAAAGTGATATTTAAGCTAATAAGCCTTTATTTTTTACCACCACCAACAGGCATGGTATAAGTAAAATTAAGGCGAAAAGAGCTCTGTACGGCCGGGCCCTGCCAGTTTTTGTAAATCGCACTGGTTTGGTATTCGACATAAGCATTTATAGAACCCTTAGACATCACCCATACCTTACCAAATCGAAGCCCAATGGGCAGGTAAAAACCTTTGGTGTTCCAATCGTAGAGGGCTACCATATCCCCGTTACCCGCGTAATATCCCGAATCTCCAAAACGGTAATTAAGGAAGGGGGCAATACCAAGCGGATTTGAATCTGAAGTTCCCGCCGGAAGCGTTCTGGGATCTATAGCACGAAAGGATTGTGTAAGCAAAACCCCGTAGAACCATAAGCCGGAATTATTAACAAGAGCTCCGGATAGTCCATACCCCCATTCATCCTTTGCCACATCTTTATTACCTGGCAATGTAACCAGCGGACCTATACCGGCCCTACCGGTTCCCCAGTCTGTAAAACTTGGAATGATTAATGCAAAGATCTCGGTATTTCCAAATCCGGATTTCCCGTTATTTACATCTTCGTAATGCCTGATGGTTACCCTTGGAAGAATCGTAAGACCTTTTAAGGGGATAGGAGCAACGATTCGTAGTTGTACATAATTGTCGAGCCCTGCTCGTCTTGGTGTCCCATTTACTATATCGCTGTAATAACTGGGCATAAATTGATAGGCAAACTGAAAACTCCATTGGGTAGCTGTGGCATCCAATGCCTTGGAAGCCGCACTCTGCTGCTCCCCTGAATTTTCTTCTTGCGAAATGGAAGTTTTGCCAGGCTCTTCCTGGGCAAAGCCAATGGTTAAACTTAGTAGCAAAAACGGAATTAATACGTGTTTTTTCATAACCATAAATTATTTCATAATGTTATTTATGTGTTTTAGTTACCCGCACATCATATTTAAAAAGACTGCTTATTTTATCCCAGAAGTCGCCCCCCAATACAAAAAAGCTACATATAAATACCGCATCCAGAGCTATTGTAAACCATAATGGTAAATTTTGAAAAACACTACTTAAATGTTCTATATAGGGTTGCAAAATTCCTATTAAAACAGGTATACTGAAAAGAGCCAAGCCAAAGCGGTAACGAAAAAGACTAACCGTATCCGGAGGAGCGAATCGCTTTAAATACTTAATTGCTTTTCCTTTAATTAATTCGTAGCCCTTTTTGCCCATCACAGCTATCGCTAAGATCATAAAAACCTCCGGTATGCCAAAAGCCAGCAAACCGGAGATTATACTCTTAGTAGCAGCAGACCAATTTGAGGCTACCACCAGTGGAATTAATAGCGGGCTGAAAAATCCTACTACCAAAATCACAGCGCCAAGGCGAAGTTTTCCTTGGGATTTTTGTGTGTTAATTAACTCCTGATTTTGGTAATCATCCATATAGCCGTATTTTCATTTTCCTAATTTAAATCCTTGCATGACAAATATTACTAGCATGCCTTATTTCTGGGATACAATAACTAAACAGACCTTTGAACTTACCCAAAAGTCCCCATTAGTCGATATTGATCCTATGATAAATATCATTTATAGTGCTAAACATTTAAAGTGTAGCTTGTCGTTTTTATTTACCATAACGACAACCAAAATGACTTGAAAATATTCCTTTACGAAAAATTGTATGCCACATTTTGTGGCATACAATTTTCTATTATAGCATTAAATTTAACGTCCACAAAAAACATTGCACTTACCAGTGTATTATGAGATAAAAAGCAAAGTTTTCCTATCGTCAAAAACTATTTATCCCCGGCACCTCTTGTAACAGCTTTCATTACTTTATCTAAACTAAAACTACCCGGTTCTTGTCTTGGAGGAAATTCGCTAAAACTTTGAAGCCACTGGCCAATATAGGCTGCGGAGGGTGCAATCATAAACATATGTTCTACCCACCAATGCTCGTACCCAATAGATTCTTCATGTGCTTTTTCAAAAGGATCCATTCTTAAATTAGTAAGCATGGGTGCCCTAAGTTGGGTATATGGATTTCTCCAAACATCAATTCCTTCTGCGTCTTGTTGCAGGAAGGTAATCTTCCAGTTATTGTATCGGAGCGCGGCTACACTACCATCATCCGTAAAGTAAAGAAACTCATGTCGCGGCCACTCCGCCTCTCCTTTTAGGGCAGGTATTAGATTGTATCCATCAAGGTGCACCTTATAGGTCATATCACCCACTTTCTTACCTTTTAAGAGGTCTTGCTTTACATTGGGATCACCTGCAGCGGCAACTAATGTTGCCAACATGTCCTCATGGGCAGCAATCTCATTTACTATAGTACCTGGTTTAATAACCCCTGGCCAGCGCATTACCGTAGGGACTCTAAAACCACCTTCCCATTGCGTAGCTTTTTCACTTTTGAACATGGTAGATCCGCCATCTGGCCAGCTAAAAACCTCAGCTCCATTATCAGTACTATACATAACAATGGTATTGTCTGCAATTCCTAATTCATCTAGTTTATCAAGGAGTTGACCTACCATTGCATCGTGTTCCACCATTCCATCTGCATAAACACCCAAGCCTGTTTTTCCAACAGATTCCTCTTTTAGGTGTGTGAAAATGTGCATGCGGGTACTATTCCACCAAACAAAGAAGGGTTTATTGTCCTTTACCGCATCGTCCATAAATCGAAGTGCCGCGTCTGTTACTTCCATGTCTACGGTTTCCATTCGCTTCTTGGTCAAGGGGCCGGTATCTTCTATTCTGCCATCCGCATAGCTATGTATCACGCCACGGGGTCCAAATTTTTCCTTGAGGGTTTTGCCATCGGGAAATACAAAGTCACCCGGATAATTAGGATGCTCCGGTTCCTCTTCAGCATTCAGGTGATAAAGGTTTCCAAAAAACTCATCAAAACCGTGATTAGAAGGGAGCATTTCATCGAGATCTCCCAGATGGTTTTTACCAAATTGCCCCGTTGCATAACCCTGAGCTTTTAAGAGTGTGGCAATGGTAGGATCTTCCTTCTTCATACCCTCAGGAGCTCCCGGAAGACCTACTTTGGTAAGCCCTGTACGTATAGGCGACTGACCGGTAATAAAGGCGGCACGACCAGCGGTACAACTCTGCTGCCCGTACCAGTCAGTAAATAATGCACCTTCCTTGGCTATGCGATCAATATTCGGGGTTTTATACCCCATCATTCCCATATTATAGGCACTTACGTTAAACTGCCCAATATCATCACCCCAGATCACCAGGATATTGGGTTTTTTGGTCTGTTGTGCAAAAACAAATGCACTAAACAGAAGGAGCAGTACTCCTGAAAAAATAATTTTCTTCATAATTATAGTTTTAAAAATTAAGTGTTCCAGTTATTAATAAATATTTGATTGTATGAACTAGTTATTAGCGATTGCGTATCTTTAAGTTTGTACCCGAACAGATCTCATTATCAATTGCAAAAATGCTCACTTTGTCTAAATAAATTTATGATATATATCATAATCAGGCCGATAGAAAACCTTAGAATTGACATCTTAATAAAATAGTATTTAGGGGGGAGAATGCTCTATTGCTTAATCTATATAAATATAGGTTAATTTGAGTTTTAAAGCAATCAGTGATCATAAAACTCTTAGGAATAATTTAGCGCAAAGGAATTAGGTATGTGCAGCTGCATTGAAGAAAACGACAATCGGGTAAGATATATACCGGTATATTTATGGAATTCCTTAAAACATTTTGCTAAGACCAACACCAAACGAGTAGGTACTATACTCTTTTTTAAAATCAAAGCTTAAAGCCGGTGACAGGCCCCAATTATTTCCCAGTTCAAATTCATATTCCGTAGTTGCCCTGAAAATATAAAGGTTCCTGTTACTTTCAAACTCCACACCCGGACCGGCAAAAACACTCCATCCCTTTAATAGCGTATAACCGGCTACGACACCTGTGACTACAGCATTCTCCCTGGGAATATTTTCACCTCCAAAATCTACAGCGTATTTACCAAGTTCCAGGTCCACAACTATGCCTATCTGCCATTTAGGATTGAATTTATAAAAATAATCCAGCCCAATGGTAGGTATCTCTTCAGACTTGAGTGATTCCCCTTCTTCAATAGTCTCGGGAATATGCGTCAGCCCTAAGAGTAAAACCACCTTGTGTTTGGTTTGCTCCTCTTTGTCATTTTCTTGCGACAATATGGGCATTATTACCAATAGAAAGAGTAGAAAGCTAATTGGTTTAAACTTCATTTATTATATCTTTTCCAGGAATATTACTATAAATATTGGCATGAAAGTACTAAAATTACTGTATTAATTTTGATCAAAAGCGTGTTTTAGTATTGGATTATTATCACAAGGTTAATTAGATTTTTTTATTGGTAGAGGATGATGTACGGCGCCCTGGTAAACAGGTTCACATTTTACACCCACCACTGAATTAATAAAGTTAATAACCGATCCCAGCAGGGTTTTGGCAATCCTTAATTTACTTACCTCGAGACTATCTACTTTCCCACTGATATTTTGTTCCATAAGACTACAACCATTTTTATCAATTACATAGGCAGTGAAGCCAGGGATGGAATCATTTGCAAAATCAAATTTACCATCAAAGGCAAGCCTGTTGGCTAATGTACTGAAGGCTACATCTTCGGTTTCAAGGATGCCATCACTAATTTTCCAGTTAGCCAATGCCCGGGAAACCACCGTGGTATCATCTTCTTTAAGATTAGCGCTAAGCAGACTTCCAAAATCACCGCCTTTAGTAACCACTGCACCCATTGGCCCGGCCAATACAAATGCGCCTACATCCATCAGGTTGAATTTCTGGCTGCGTTTGTATTTTTTTAATAAATCGTCTATATCCATACCATAAAGTCTTAAGGTATCTCCTGAAAACCTGAGGGTACCTTTTATAGTTTTATTCATTTCATCCCAGTCCGCTAAAGTCCCGCCCAACTGTATTGACGCATTTAACATACCATCCATAAATTTGTTTGAATTGTATTTCTTAATTACGGATTCAATGGGAATGTCCTTTATATTATAATTTAACTCAAAGCGTGACGGTTCTTCCGAAAGATCCAGTAACAAGGATCCATCATCTAAATTCTTTACCTTCCTGAGGTTGGAAAAATTTATATTAAAAACATCATTAAGGGCCGTGAAGTGGAGTGTAATTGGTGTAAACTTAAATATTGGGGTGTTAATCCTATCTATATTTAAACTACCTTCAGTGGTTTGAAACCCTACTATTTCGTTGGATCCCTCTTCATGAAGAAAATACAGCCCTTTTAATTCAAGATTGATCTTCTTTGATTCATAAAGAACTGAATCGGGTTTGCGTAAGGAAATGTCGCTATTTGTAATGGTCGCCTTTTGCAAAGCAAAGGGTTTGGTCTCCATTGTTCCGGATAGTTTTAAATCCCCGTTTACGAGAATCATTTCACCTTGGTTCATTGTTTTTGAGTTGAGTAACTCAAGATCATTCATTTCATAAATCAAATCCAGGATATATTGAATCGGGATAGTATCTATGACCAAATCAGCAGTAATATCCAACAGTTCAGCATTATCGCTTATTACCAAATTACCTGTTAGATCTGCTGATCCTATTGGTAGCTCTGCATGCATCTCGCTCACATCTATTAAAAGGCCTTTTTGGGTTTCGTACAGCTCGAGCATCCCCTGAACATTTTGTATCCCCGGGAGTTTATCCATTTCAAAGGAAAGGTGATTGAGTTGTATGCCAATAAAAGGTAAATAGGTTTCCAGAGATTTATTTTCTCCTCCAGACACCCTAACATCAGCAAATAAGTTGCTTATTCTATCATCTACTAAAGGAGCTGTTTCCGGATCAGGAATGAAGTGTTTTGTGAAAAGTTTAGAGGATCTTAATTCCAAATCGGCCTCAAGTTCCTGTTCTTTATTAAAGATAAAGTGGTACAGGTTTTTTAACTGTCCATCAAGGGTTACATCACTGTTTTCATAGTAAAGCCCCAGTTTTTTTAAGTGCACAGTATTTCCCTCTTCCGCTATATCCCCGCTAAGCGAATTTATAGTCTTATCCGTTGGGATAAATTTAAACCCAATATTTTCTAAATTGAGTGACCACCTGCTTAAGCTATCCATCGAATGCTCGTTCTGCAAATTAAGTAAGCCGTCAAACTCAGCTTCCAATTTTATCTTCCCTCGCAAGGAATCAATTTTTGGGAATTGAAAGATATCGTCAAAACCGTCTAACAAGACTAAAGCGTTGACATCGTATTTCAGATAGGGTTGTAGAAAATTTTTCAGGAGAAAATTCCCGGAAACAGATCCCCCGGGCATTTGGCCTTTTAAATCCCTAACGGACAGCATTGCTTTTGAATAATCTGCCATTTCACCAGAATGAAATTCCCCGGTAAACCCAATATTCTTAAAAGTCCCTACGCCATCCGGAACTTTAAAACTTAAATCTTTTACTCCAAAATCCAGATCAATAATCGGAGGATTATGCTCCATTTGCCCGTAAAGCCTTCCCTTTATTATGATATCAGCTTTTTGGAGTGATGCTTCGTTATGTTTTAAGACTTCTTCCTGTAACAATCTTGATAATACCTCAAAATCATTAGCAGAGGCATTAAATTCCAAGTCAATATCTTTTCCCTTTTTATGATCATAACTTCCTTTCAGATCAATAATAAATCCCTCAACCTCCAAATACCCATTATTTACAAGTATTTTTTGGTCGGCTTCAATAAAATCCAGCTGCAACTCCAATGAAGTGGGCCCTAACTCGGTAACCATAGGCAAACTAGTATTCTCCATGATCTGGAAATCACTGCTTAGATTACATGAAATGCCCTTTGAATTCAATGAAATATTTCCATTAAGTAAGGTCAAATCCACCAGGATAGATTCCTCTTCTGAACGGTTCTGGTATGTGAATGCCATATCCCGTAATTCAATTTCCTTTAAATCTATTTCTAATGAGTTGGGTGTTACTTCTGATTTTGTAATCTGTTCTGGTCTTTTTGTTCCGGGCATTGCTGTTTTTGCTTTTTGGGGCTTTATTGGGACTATAGTATCCTTAACAGTGGGATTTTTCGGAAGGGATATGGGATTTTCGAGGGCTTTTTCAAGATTTAATTTTTTGTCCTCGTATTCGATAAAATTTATTGAGCCATGTACCATGCTAACGCTGCTGACTATCAGATTTTGATTTCTAATCAGCGGCCAGGGTTCAAAGGAGAGATTTAAAGTTTCTGCAGAAAGAATAGGACGCTCCCCCGCCGTTCTCAATGCGTCTTTATGTTCATAATAATTAACGTTTTTAAGTCGAACCGAAACGTCCGGTAAATTGTGGAATAACGTGAGCTCTATTTCTTCAATTTCCAGGTCCCCCGACTGTATTTCCGAAACATATAATTGAATCTCATCAAGAATCCATTCCTTGACCTCTTTTTGATAGATTATTCCTAAAGTCAGACCCAAAAGCAATAGTATCCCTAAGGCAAGCAGCAGCCGCTTTAATACTATTTTGAAGGATAGTTTCCGGGTCATACTATTTAATAAGTATTTAAGGAATACAAATTTTAAATTTAAAGAATTAAAAGATGATTCATACATTTCTCTGCAACCTATTAAGCAGGGAAAATTAGTTCTTTGACCTTGCCTGATCTTTTGCTTTTGCATCTAACCAACGATACTGATACCCAACGCTTACCACATCAAAGTCGCTGCCTTGTTGAAATCGGATTCCGGATCCGGCAACAAATTTCAACGTATGCTTTCTCCCAAAAGGAAGGGCATAGGTAAGACCAAGCCTCAATTGAGAAATTGTAACATCTCGTTTTACATCGTTTATTGTGTTTACACCACCATAGGCATACCCCATGGAAAATGCCAACCACATCCCCTGTTTGTTAAAAGCTCTGGTTAAGTCTCCCTTAATCACCCATAAAGGCGATTGGGTTAATTTATTATCAACTAAAAACTCATTATTTGGTGTAAAAATCCAAAACCCTGTATGCCCTTCTATAAACCACTTTTTAAATTTATGTGATACCCCATAAATTCCTCTGATACTCCATCTGTTGGCTCCAAGATTTGGCAATTGCTCAGGAATATAGTTACCCGTTGGAATTATAAATTGCAGAGATAATCCTGTGATCGTTTTTGGTGTAAATGATTTAAATTCTTCGGGTTTTAATGAGGGTGCACCGGTAAGATTTACAGAAAATCTCAAACGCAGATCACCAAAACCGGTATAGCTATCTTCAAAACCCGATCCTTCGAAAACTCCGGTATAGTCTCCCCCCGCAAAAGGTATTACGGCATCAATCCTTCCTGATTTTCCGAAGAAATTAACGCTGCGCACATAGGCAAGGACTATTGTATTAATTCTGCCATTAAAATCATCCAGAGGTAATGACGCATCTAGCAAAACATTTCCTGATGCATATGCATAACCTGCAGCAAAAAAATTTAAATTCCTTGGCAAGTTCACCCTGCTCCTGGGTTCGAGCTCCTGGGAAACCCCATTCAATGGTATGACAAGAGCTAAAAGTATTCCTAATTTTAATACTAAACCGCAGAGCCTGACTTTATCGTTCCTATTGCACATTGGCATTTAGTTAAGTAGGGAACCTTTCCTATTAGCCAAATTTATCAAGTAAAACACTTTTTTAACATGATTAAAGTCACAAAAAAAGGGAGCCTTTTTGACTCCCTTTTTTAAAAACAAATATATTTACCTTTGTTATTCGGTTTCTACTTTTGTAAGAGAAATGGCCATAGCTTCAGCATAGGTCAATATCACTACCTGACCAATATGGAGTTGTTCCATAAAAGCTGCATCCGTCATGGGAATAGTTAAATAGTTTCCATTGGGACCTTCTACAGTAGCCAACATCATAGGCCTGTTAAGAATTTCAATGGTTACCACAGCTTTAATCATTGCTCCAACTGCCCCTGCCGGAGCTTCTTCTAAGGGAGCTTTCCCTTCACCTTCTAAAACAACCAGCGGTTCTGCCAGCTCAGTAGCAGTTGGTGCTCTAAACTCTGCCTTTAAATAGGTATAGTAGTCAAAATTGATTTCATCACCAACAGCGATTTCATTAAACCTTTCCACTTCCGGGCCGGCGGTCACAGTAACGAGCTCACCATCAGGTCCTTTTAAGGTTACTTCGCGGGTTTCCTTTACGATATCCGTAACTGTTCCCTGGGCTGTAACAAGACTTAGTCTTTCTCTGGGTTCTATTGTACTATCTACTTCCTGTCCCAGCAAAGGAGAAGTTAAGATTGTACAAAAGAATAAAGCAATGGCATAAATTTTAAATGTTTTCATAAAAGTATTTTTTGTTTTTGTTTTCTACCGGAGTATTACCCTATGGCAATTCTGGTATTTAGTGTTCAGCGGCAAAAGTAATTTTTTTATTTAGTTCGTTAAAGAATGTAGCTTATTAAATGTATTAAGTGTTTTAAGATTAACCACCCAGAATCCAAATAAACAATTCTGGACAACCAAACAGGCCCAAATTAGTTAAAAACGACTAGGCAATTTCATGCGGTTTGTAGGATTCTGATAAAGCCAGATCACAATAGTTATTTATATTCTCTACTATTTCAATAGTGCGTTGAGAATTTATAAGTCCGTTTGTAATTTTTCCCGAAATTGTGGCCGCCATCTTCTTATAAATTTTAACCACTTCTTCAATAGAACCGGATCTCAAAATTAGTTTAGCTGCTAAGCCTTTCCTGATTTTTACATTTTCTGTAAATACTTTGTGATTGTTATAAACTTCAGCCAGTGTTGCAATAGCCATTACCTGAGGGATAGCACAAAACCTGAAAGCACGATCGTTTGTTAATAATTTCAGATAATCCAGGCAGTCAGTGGCGTGAGAAAGTGCGTCGTTTACCATATGATTAAGGCACGAGAGGGATTCCGGTTTTTCAGGGTTTAAGGAAAAACTTTCAAATGCAGGGCTGTATCGGTTCCATACCTCTTCCGGCCAAAAGATCCTATTTTCATCCAGGTCTTCTTTATAATCCCTGACAATATTGGTTTTCTGCAAAAAGAGGCCCATCGAATTTGCAAGAACATCTTTAGTTTCCAATTCCATGCTCTCTATTTCGGAGGCTGCAAACAACTCAGATAATCCAATTCCGACCAATCCGGCAACATAATGGCAATACAAATTGTAATCCTCAATAGTAGATATCTTAGATTCTACAAAGTCTGCCATCCCGGCCCCCATTTTTTGACAGATCTTTGTTATTATTTTTTGGTATTTTTCATCAAGCACTAAAAACGCCTCGATTACCTTATCATAATTGGCGAGCAGATCGCGGTATTCTTGCTTGTCACCTACATTGCTAAGACTCCATCCTTGTTCAAAATTTTTTGTGTAGAACTCCCGAAGTAGAAGAGTTTTAGCTTCAATAGATAAATCCATATCATCTTCAACAGAATCGAGCCCTCTTAATATGAGATAAAAAAGACAAACAACGTCACTTATCTCTTCCGGTAACTGCCTTATAACTGCGGCAAATGATCTTGATACCTTATCGAGTGTATCATAGCAAAATAAAAGGTTTTCATTATTTTTTATATGATCATTCTTATGCTGACCCATGATTTTTTTACCACCTAATTTCAGCTTAACAAGGGCGGCCATTTCTTCCGGCTTTAAAATAGATTTCTTTATGGACATGATAGGTTGTTTTGCATGACGTAAGCCTATTTCTATTTAGTTGATAACTGGTTCAATGGTAAAATTCTCTTCCTTTAAATCGGGCCTGGAATTAATTTTCAAAATTTTTATTTCATTGTGCTTCGATTTTTTAATGTCCTTATTCACCATAAACATGGGTTGGGTTTTTCCTTTTAGCTCCCCAATTGACTGAAAATCAGAATAAGTCGTAATGCTTTTTTCTGTTCCGTCTTTATTGTAGGCAGTAATTTTTAAAATTCGATAGGTGTTTTTTTCAATTAAATACATCGTTTTGCCATTCTCAAGATCCAAAATATCAACAACCTGCAATTTGTAACAGGATTTACCTTCAAATTCTTCAGTTCCCTTAAACTCGAGACTTAGCTCAGAGGTGTCTTTGGAAGTATAATTAGCAATGGAAACCCCGGAATTGACCAACTCCATATTTTTGGGAGTTGCCTTCATCTTTCTGATTTTACCATTGGCCGGTGTAAATATTTCTATCAGCCCTGTCTCATCCGGATAATCTGTAATAACAATCGTAATCCCTTTTAACTTGGGAGGGTGTTGCACTATGGTTTTGGTCCTTTCTACTCCTTCTGACTTACCGATAAGGACATTGTACTGCTTTTCTTTAAACCTTCCATTACTGGCAACTTCCTTAATCTCAAGAGACAGTTCCAAATTTGTAGTCAAAAGCTGATCTGCTGCCTTTTCAAAAATATCCCGGGCATTATTCTGCCCCATTAGAGGCATACAAAAGACTGCAACTAGAACTGCTAATTTAAGCTTCAACATAGATAACAATATTACCAAATTTTTTGAGGAAAATCAGTACTCTTCTCAATATTATATAGTAAAACAGTTTTTAATAAAACTGATTTACAGTACTAATAATCCTCAGACTAATTATTACAAGGACCATTCCATTATGTACCATAAGTTATTATTTATTCAAGAAATTTTGGCCTGGTAAGAATTACTATCGCCGGAACCAAAAACAATGAACTAATAAGGCAGGTTGTAATGGAGATAACAATCAAAGCACCGAAATACTTTAAAGGGGTGAAATTGGACAAGATAAGTGGCATAAAACCAACAATAACCGACAGTGCATTTATGATTATACCCCTGCCTGAGGTGTTGAGCGTTATGCGCACTGCCTTCCTGTGATCATTACCCCTGGAACGTTCTGACTTAAAGCGCCATAAAAAGTGAATGGTATAGTCCACTCCTACGCCAATCATAATAGACGATAGCAGGGCTGTGGCAATGTCTAAGGCAATTCCAAAAATTCCCATCAAACCAAATAGCACCACAATTGCAATAGTTATAGGTAATCCGGAAAGCAGTCCGGCTTTTGGAGAACGCAAAACAAAACTCAAAATGATAAAAACTACAGCCAGAGCAAAAATCAAAGATTTAATCTGGCCTTTTACCACTATATCCGCCAATTCAATTTCTGTAAGTCCTGCTCCGGCAGCATATTGAACGTTTGGGTCGTCTTTTGTGAGTGCATTAAGGTTCTTAAGCACTCTTTTATTGGCACTATTACTCCCATCTTTGAGACTTATTAAAATTCTTGCGTTTTCGTAATTGTAGTCCAGATATTGGGAAATATCGTCTTCATTCCCGCCAAGTGAAAACATTTCAATTAACTGGTATATCTCATCTGAGGTTTCGGGAATTTCGTTATACCCTTCTTCCATTGGTTCATAGAACCCTTTACTAAGTTCTTTTACCAGGGAAACCGGGGAACTAACAAGCCCTACCGCCGGGTCTTTTATAAGTTCTTTTTCATAAAATTCCATCCTTTTCATCACTTCCGGAGTAAGCACATCGCCCGAAAAAAGCAAAGAAATAAATTGGGAACCCCCAAACTTTTCATTTATCAGTTTTGTTGAACGCCCTACCTCTGATTTAGCCGAAAAGTAGCTCTCTACATTGGTATCTACTTTTAGGAAAAATACCCCAATCACTCCTATTACTGTTACAACAATAGAACTTGCAATGATGGTTTTCGGATGCCTGGTAACCCAATTGCCCAAGCGCGCCAGCCCTTGATCCAGAAGAGCATTCTTTTTTTTGCTCTTTGCGGAATTTTTGTCCTTTAGTTTAAAAAAGGAGAGCATTGCAGGTAAAAACCATAGGCTTAGCAATAAGGCAAAGGCTATGCCAATAGCAGTAAGCACCCCTAATTCTGCCGCAGGCATCATTGTATGACTAAGAAGGCCCAGTATACCCCCAATGGTAGTTATGCCGGTTATAACTATGGGTTTCTTAAGATCGATGTAAATTTGTTTGCAAATTTCTTTCATTGTAAAGGTTTCCTCACCCCTGGCCAAATCCTGATAATGTGCTATTAAGTGAATCCCATAATCATTGGCTATGGCAATTATCATTATAGGCATCAGAATGCTGAATAGCGAAATCTTCCATCCTAAAAAGGCCATCAATCCAAATGAGAGAATAATACTCATAAGAACAATTAGAAAGGGCATAAACACCCCTTTCCATTCTTTAAATGAAAAATATAGCATAAAGACCATGAGAAACATGGCTATGGGAAGCAGAACAATTAAATCGTTTAAGATATTTCCAGAAATAGAATGTCTTATAAAAGGCAAGCCACCCAAAAGGGTCTCTTCCGGGCCGGGATTCGCAGCAATCACTTCTTTTATTTCTTCTATAATTATATCCGGAGTCTCGGTGTTTTTTATCAGAACCAGAGAAACAAGGCTAAAATCCTCGGAAAAAAACCTGTTGGTCATACTGTTTGAAGCAATTCTTTTCTTTAGCGCTTCAAAACCGGTTTGATTATCAGGCATTTTCTCAAAGAAAGGTGTCATAGACATCATTCCGTCTTCGATAGCAATTTCCTGAGCATTAAAAGGTGATATAACCCTGTCTAAGCCTTCCAGTGTGCTTAAATCCAAGGCGAGGGATTCCAATCTGTTTAAGGTCGCCGCTTTTACCACATCATTGGAATTCAGCATAAGTAAAATCATTTCACTTCCACCAAAAATACTATCCAGTTCTTTTAGGTAAACCTTATTTTTAATGGTATCAGGCACATAATCATCTACATTGGCATTTACCTGAAGCCTGGGAACTAAGAGCAATGAAAGCAGGGTAATAACGGTTGCTGCTATTACAATAATGGAACGGTACTTAATAATTTTATCTTGCATTGTACTAATTCAGCTATTCCTTAATTTCCAGATAAAAATTAATTCGCTTTACTTTGAGTAGAGAAAGAAATTAAGTTAAAACAAAAGCTCTGATTCCCATAGATAAATGTACTTTATTTCTAAAACAAAAACCCTAAATACTGGGATTTCTATATCAAAAATCATCTGTTTGGTGTGGATTTTATATGGGTAATTATTCGAACATCATTTAAAGTGAAAGTTCTTGTTGGAGTTACTTTTGCTTAAATCCTTTGAGTTTAGACTATTCGGTTTTGAGCAGATCCTATCTGTTTCCCTGGCTCATTAGTCTAAGTGTTGAGATAACCAGACTTAAATGACTTTTTATGTTCCATAAATATTGCTTACAATAAGTTTTATTGTAAGCAATACATTAGTATATTTGCCCCGCAAAATAATTAAGTGTTTTGTATGGTCGCGTTCACCTTCGCTAAAGCTTCGGTGAACTAGTTGTAAAGACCAAGTAATAAAATAAAAGGTCGCGTAGCTTCCTCCTCCGTTTTACTGCGGCGGACAGGCGCTTCGCTCCGCAACACAAGGTCGCGTAGCTCAGCTGGATAGAGCATCTGCCTTCTAAGCAGACGGTCACAGGTTCGAATCCTGTCGCGATCACTTAAAGCAGAAAGTCCATTCGCCATTGCGAATGGATTTTTGTTTTATGGAAAGCGTTGAAAATTCGTTTTCAAAAGCTTGGAATAAAACAAATATAGCTGCGCTAGCAGCTGGACTTTCTATTTTCAGATGTGAGGGCAAAGGAAAACCTTTAGGTAATCCTGTAATGTGTTTGCCTAAAACGCCGCCACATCAGCTTGCCCCTCATTCAATAGACAAATCGTTGTCTTTTCATAGGATCCTATTTGCAAAGGGGAATGCAAAGGAAAACCGAAAGGTAATCCTGTTAATAAATTAGAACAAAAAGCCAAACGAAGATTGAAGCTTTGGAGAAAAACAAAAAACTTTGGCGTTAGCTAGTAGTTTTCTATTTTCACATGAGGTTGCAAAGGAAAACCGTCTTTGTCCTCCATAGTGTAACGGAGAAGGAAGGTAATCCTATGGGCAGGATGCCACCGCACCAGCTGGCCCTTCACTATCAAAGGTCTACCAGACCTTTGACTACCGTTCAGTCCCCTGTCGCGATCACTTAAAGCAGAAAGTCCTTTAGGCTAGTAATTGATTTTTTGTTCTAAGAATCATTCACCATTTAGATTAATTGGAAACAACTACTTTAAACCGGGAAGTGGCTTCTCCATCCCTGATATTAATAAAATAAACCCCGTTGCTTAAGGAAGACAGGTCCAGCGGGTTTTTACCTTTAAATTGTTTTATCAATTGTCCTGTAATAGTATGAACTGAAATAATACTTTTATCTGTAGTTCCCGGAAGGAAAAGATCGCCCGATGTAGGGTTGGGATATGCTATTATTTGGTCTGCAAAGGCTATTATTTCCATAAATTCGCCTTCACATGGCAGACTGGATTTTAAACTAACATGATCGCCGTTGTTTACAGGGTAACTGAACTGATTACTTTCAAATGTCCCTTTTAGCTCATTATTTACAGTCAGCACAAAGGGTGGAGTACCTTTATCAATCTCGAAATAGGTTTTAGATGATAATCCCTGAAATTCTGTCTTTGCCGTAACATCTAAGGGTTGCATTTCCGGGATATTTAAGTCATAACACTGTTCTAATGTCGGCTCATTTTCAACCCTTAAACACATAGTATACATCCCGGGTACAAGATTTTCAATTACAACTTCCCGATTAAAAGAATATTCCTGACCATTAATAATTGCGACATAATCATAATACTCTTGAGCTTCAACCGATATAGCCCCATCATTTAAATCGAGGCAACTTTCCCCTATAGTTTTAACAAGAAAATTGTCCGGTTTTAAAGTAACCAGGCCTTCAAAATATTCCCGTGCTAAACTAAATGCCTCTTTACCTATTTTATCGCCAATTATCCGTCCCGGAATGTCATCTATAGGTGGATGAATACCTCCCCAAATGCGCGATAAACTGGTCTGGTCTGAAGCATCTCTGTATGTAGCCCATTGCAAGCTAAGGTTCTCACTGGGTCCGCTCTCAAAAACTAAGAAATTATTTTGTTCAATATCAAATATTCCCATTCCTCCGGGAAAATAGGCATCACCTGTAAGCAAGGTAAGTACTTCTGCGGCTGCACGTGAAAAAGTCGAATGCCCTGAAAGATAGCCTGCAAAAGGTGGTGTTACAAAAGTAGGACGCTGATATGGCCACCAGCGCGTTCCCAGGATCCAATCAACACCTGCAATATCTGTAGACGCATTATTAATAAAATCAGGGCCTTTCCAGGCAAATATTTTAATTTTTCCTACATTCTCGTCTCCTATTCCCGCCAGGGGATCTCCACTTTCAATCAATTCAATTCTTCCTGGAATAAGGGGTAAACCCTGTGGATGATAACCCGGTAGTGAGGCATTGGTACTTTGACCATTAGAAGCCATATAACGGATCGCTGAAATTGGCCGGATATAATCGTAATATCCTTTGATGCCCCAGGCGTTTACGGCAGCATCATGCATTGCGCCACCAAGCGCTAAATAAGACTTTACATCCCATTCTAAATCACTAACCACCGAACCCTCTCCTCCAAACTGTTTTAATGTTTCAGGATGATCACTTACATAATTCAAAATAGTGAACCAATGACCGGGCGGGGTTTCTGAATCGGGGCCGTCTGCCCAAAATTCCGCAAGGACCCTGGCATAATCAGCTCTTTTAACAAGCTGTGGTTCATAAGGTGCCTGTGTAGCGGGATTTAAATTATGTCCCGTGCCAATATCACCTCCTTCCATGAAGTCATAAAAAGACCGGTATTCCTCAAATGTTTCGGGATACAATGCAATGTCTACATTACCCAGCGCCCCTGGTGAAATATCAATTAAAGTGGGGTCGTCAGGGTCCAAATGGGAAGACCAGGACGCCACCAATGCAAAATGCCATTTATAAGGATCAGTAAAACCATTTTCAGCGGAATTGCTGATTCCTGGAGGGGCACCCGGATTATTGTATACATAACTATCAAAACCATTGTTTAGGATCTCCAAATCGGAAGGTTTGAGTGCAAAGGGAGTTACTTCTCCCCATTCCGGGCTTAAAAATTCAGGAACAGCACCTTCAATTAAATTTCCACTCTGATCTATAAAACTTTCAAAGGCAAGGGGTTGCCATCTGTCAGGGTCGTTTAATTCAACAACATCGACATAATTTTCCAAAGAAAGCGGACTGTTTACCGGATTGTAGTCTTGATTTTCATAGCCATTTTCTTCATTAGCTCCATCCTGATAGCCAAATTCTATGAGTTTTGATGCCAGATAATTACCTAAGGCCGCATAGGACCCGGACGAATAATCTATGTCTTGAAAGGTGGGGTCATAGCCCAATTCCGTAAACAAAGCGTTAAAATTTTGTAATGCAGAAACTGCCCTCGGAGAATCAGAGAATCTGTGCGAAAGTAATCGATACAGGGCGTAGCTTAACACTTCATGCCTGGCAACCCCTAAGTCTTCCGGGGTCGATATGCCATCAAATTCACAGTAAAAATCCTTAAATGTCTTCCCAAGAAATACTGTTTCAGCTGTATCGTCAAACAAGGCCCAGGCATCATACATGGCCAGTGAGCTATGAAAAAGGTTACGGGCATGGACCGTAGGCCGGGCCAGATCCAGGCGAATGGCCTCTAATAATACCTCATTCCATTGGCGCGCAACGGACCAATCCGGATTAGTAGTTCCACCTCCATTTCCCCCGCCATTTGGATTTCCATTATTTTCAACAGGGCTGGACCCTTCCACAAGCGTGATTAATTGGTTAGATGTCACATTTTCAAAACGATCTTTTAAGCCGCTTAACCAGGTAACCTCAACATAATCTACCTCAGTGGCAGCTCCTAATCCAAAAATTTCTGAAAGACTGTTCTGGCTGATAAAGCCTTCACCACACATGGTATATCTGTAGTGCACCTCTTCACCCACCCCTATTTCTATATAAGATCCGATACCCATGCGATTACTTTGAGTACCCTGAAGTTTTACTTTTAGCCAGTTATTTTGTGTCACCGTCTGGTTTACCCAAAGGTCTAAAGGCTGATCATCAATATTTACCACGGCAATATCAGGGAGGCCATCATTCTGTATATCCCCAATAGCATTTCCATAACTGGCTCTAATATTATTTATAAATCCCGCATTGGAAGGAATTGTGTAATTGCCAACACCATCGTTTTCATAATAGGCAGAGGGAGGCCTGCCATCAGTACCATCCAGGTGGCTGCTCACATATAGATCGAGGTCACCATCATTTTCACTATCTAAAAAAATTGCGCCCCACGCATAACCATCATAACGCGTACCATTGCTCTGTGCTACATTGTTAAAAGTTCCATCTCCATTATTCATTAAGAATGCATTCCCCTGCACACTGCCGGATAAAAACGCAGGGTAAATATTGGTGACGTAAATATCTAACCATCCATCATTATTGTAATCGTCAACTGTGGTGGACATCCCATCCATAAAAAGATTCATCTCAGAGGCATTACTTACATCCTGGAAGGTGCCGTCTCCCCTGTTTCTGTATAAGAAATTAGGCAATTCGTCCTTGTCATTGGCTAGAAAAAGGTCCTGATACCCATCCCGATCATAATCTATGAATGCTGCACTTTGGGTAAGGTAACCAATCGATGGCAGGCCCGCAGATAATGTCACATCTGTAAAGGTGCCGTTATTGTCGTTGCGGTAAAGGAGATTATAATTTACCCTGTCGGGGTCTCTTACAGAAAGAAATACGTCGAGGTCACCATCATTGTCATAATCTCCCCAGGAAGCTCCCCAATATTCTGAAGCCTGAGAGGCAATTCCTGAGGCAGAGAGAATATCTGTGAACGTATTTCCGCCATCGTTCCTATAAAACCAACATCTGCCCTGATCACTGGTAGCAAAAAAATCATTGTCCCCGTCATTGTCGAAATCCACCCACAAGGCCTGGCGGGCATATGTTCCTCCGCTAGTAATGGGCAGTTCAATGATTTCAAACTGCCCACCCGTATTCCTTAGAAATTGAAAGTCCCTGTTTGCCGAGGCCGGTAAGGTAATATCGTCCCAGCCATCATTGTCAAAATCTATAAAAGAGATTCCCGGACCATGATAAATAGGTATTGATCCGTATTGCACTTCTTCATTTACAAATTCGGTTAAGCTTTCCTCAAAAAGGGCCTGGCCATTACCAATAAAGCACCAAAACAATAGTAAAAGGGGGATTATTAATTTCCTCATCTAGCTCTTTCCAATTCTGTTCAAAGATATAATATTACTAATTACTCACCATTATCTTAATATTCCTAAATTCCTTGTAAATCCACCTATAATAACCAGTATAAAGGATTTAAGTTGCAGAAATTATGCAAAGAACACAATTTTCAAACCCATATTTTTGCATTATGACAAAAATAATTTCTAATAGTGTTGTTTATCTTAAAAATGGGGCATTACATCCGCTTCTGAACAGAATAAATAATTATACCCAAATTTTATTAATATCTTGGTCCAATCCAATCTTCCCCGGATTTTGCCTGAATTTGTGATAATGGTACGAAAATAAAATTTAGTTGTAACTTAGTCCTACCTCTAGGCTATTTATTAAATTAATTCAAGTACAAATATATTTGGTCTTGAATCCATGAATTTTCCCCCAATTTAATAGGATGTATCAGATGTTCATCCTTCAAAGAAATAACCAAAAACTAATTTGTCGAATGTGGCACTTTTACTCAAAAACTTTTTTACCTGTTAAGCAGGCACGTATTGGACAAGTGGGATTGCTTAAATATGCGGGTTTATTTTTGTTATTAAGTTTTTTAACCTCTCCAATTACCGCACAAAAAGGTAATAACAAAAGAGAAGTCACTCTTACTGCCTGTATGGAAGATATTGGCAATGGGCTGTACCGTGCCTATTTTGGGTACAACAACCCTACCAACAAAGCTATTACTTTAGACAGCCCTGAAGACAGTTATATCTTTTTAAGTGATAGGATAGATGAGTCTGAATATGAGGGGATTCAAAAATTTCCGGGCATCAACATTTTTGAGCCGGGCACCCATGAAAAGGTAATTCCGGTAGTGTTTGCGCAGGGCGGACACGCAAAATGGACAGTGGCTTTTGATCAATCTAACGAGGTTAAAATCAGGGTTGATTCCAACTCCCCGCTTTGTGAAGTAGATAGCTTTATTGTACCTGTAATAGGTCCGGGAAATGGAAAATCATTAGGATTTATTACTCCTGAACTTATCTCCTTGGGTGCAGGAACTGCCGGTAATAATCCGTCGGATGTAATTTATCAGATAGATTCCAATGAAAAAGTATTGATACAAATAATACCCTTTAACGGGCAAACTCAGGCTGTAATTGATGTGCTGGAGGATGTATTTAACCTTGCCTATGATGGTCTAAATCTGCAAAATTCTGACTTCATTATTGATCCAGCGGTTATTATTTCGGAGGACCTGGAGGTGATAGATGTCTTTTTTCCAATCAACAGACTACTCCCAAAACCGCCTTCGGAGCCTCAAGTTCCTGTCCTTGCAGATTATTTTGATATCATTAAAACGGCACAGGCATTGTACACCCCTTTTACTTCAGGTAAAATAGAGAAAACAGGTGATGCAATAACACAGGGAGATAGCACACAAACAACGAGCATTGTGCGCGAATCTTTCCGCATTGTAACAGCCGAAGGCAGTAAGCCGGTAGATGGTACCGGTATAAAAATTGGGGTGATTTCCAATAGTTTTGATGCCAATCTCCCTGAGCCAGGTCAACCAACCAATGAAGCCATAGACGTAGGTAATGGGGATCTTCCGGGTATAAAAGGAATTGGCAACCCTAATGGGTATGATACGCCCGTTCAGGTACTTAAAGACTATCCATACACCTTTACCCAAATCTCTGATGAAGGAAGGGCTATGCTTCAAATTGCACATGATATTGCACCAGGCGCCAGCCTGGCATTCAGCACCGGAGTATTATCCCCCAGGGATTTTGAACTGGCTGTGCAAAATTTAAGTAGTGCAGGAGCTGATGTTATGACCGATGACATTACGTTTCCGGGAGAACCTATGTTTGGTCTAAGCAATATTGGCCGTGCTATACAGGATTTTACCAATTCTGGTGAAAACTTTTATTTCACATCAATCGGGAATTTTTCCAACAACGCTTACCAGGCCATATTTCAGGCATCCGGCGGCGTTGATATCCCCGATTTTGTTCCGGATGCCGATGCCGTGGCTCATGTGTTTGGTACTAATCCGGATGGTTCAGAAGATATTTACCAAAGATTCAGGGTAAAAGCAGGTGAAACCTACATGATTGTTACACAGTGGGCTGAATCCTTTGCATCACAAGACAACAGTCTTGGGGCAACCAACGATCTGGATTTTTGGGTTGTAGATGACCAGGAAAGACTGCTCGTAGGAAATAATTATTATAACAACACCAAAGATGCCATTGAGTACAGCACTTTTAAGGCAACAGCAGATGGGGAAGCTAATTTTCTGATTACCAGTGCCAATGGAAATCCCGGTAGCTTGCCATTCAGATACATCATCTTTGTTGCAAACAGTTTGGAGGTATTGGAGTATTTTAATGGCGCACCAACTATCAGCGGGCATGCCCTCACACCGGAAGCATTTGCTATTGGTGCGGTAGATTTTCGCAAAGCGGCCAGTCCTGTACCTCAGCCATTTTCGTCCTATGCCGGTACGCTTTCGGATGGCTCCTCACCGCAAGCTACTCTGGCTTCTTATGACGGTGTAAATACCAATGTGCTTACCATTGGGCAGGATGACGTAGCCGGCGTACCGGTAGATGGAGATGAATTTAAAAACTTCTTCGGCACTTCTGCTTCGGTAGTGCATGCGGCGGCGGCATTTGCCTTAATGAAATCTGCTTTACCTTCATGGTATGGGACAGAATTTGTAGACATATTACAACTCTTTAAAGATGCAGCAGTCCCGGCTGGTAATCCTGACCAGGTAGGAGCCGGGTTAATTGACGCCGCGAGCACTTTCAATCAAATTGCAACTCAAACCGGGGTTATAACGGGTTTTTCAACTGAATTCACTTCAGAAGATGGAGAAGGAATTATCAGTGCAGACACTTTAATCCTTACCCTAAATGGGGCATATTTCCCGGAAGCACCCAAAGTGCTATATGGAGATGAGGAAGAATTAGAGATAATCTCTATAAATGAAAATGAAATAGTAGCGCTGGTCGGTCCTTTTACCGGGAATGAACCCGTAACTGTTTTTACCAATTCTACAGTCCCGCTTGGGACTGATGGTGGCAAATCAAATCCAATCTATTTGCTTGATGAAGGAGTATTAGCTATTAATGTGATAGCTAGTGATAAGACTATAGAATATGGGAAAGACTACCAGTTTGATTATACCGTAGAAGGGCTTCCAGAAGATGTTAAAATTGGTATTGATCTCCCTAACGTAGTTTTTGAAACAACAGCCGTTGGGCCTTATCCAAAAGTAGCCAATTACCGCATTTTCCCTGAATTTGACCTTGAAAATGCCACTGATGAACAATTGGCTGCATTGGAAAACTATCAGGTTAATTTTATTAGCGGGTCTTTTACGGTGACCAAAAAGGACCTTATTATAATTCCGGATCCGGTGGTAACAACCTATGGGGCGGCCATTAACCTTCAGTTGAATTATATCTATAACCAGGATGGAATATCAAATAATGCAGAATTCCTGGCCACCATTTCACAGGCACACAATGCAACCTTTTTTGAAGATAATACCCTGGCTTTGATTAACAGGTTTAAAGCCGTCGTGAACACAGCAGACTTTTTAAATTTGTTGGATGGCGGCAGTTGGATGGCAACTGAAAATACGCTCGTTAACAGGTTTAAAGCTGTGGTTAATGGAATGGACCTTATTGATCTGGATGCACAGGATCTTGATAATTATATAGAAAATAGATTTAAGGCTGTGGTAAACAGATTCAAAGCGGTCGTCAACGGAGAAGATCTGTTGACAGGTGAGGTGTATTTTGAAAACAGGTTTAAAGCCGTAGTCAATGATGGTGACCTGGGAGGCACTGAGGATGGGAATGATTATTCCCCGGTATTTGCGGTACTTCATGCAGACGATGATTCCGAAACTGGCGGCAGCGTCTCTACTTTCTATTCCGTTAACCTTATTACAGGACTCGATGTAACCCCAGTTCCGGAAGTGCATTATTCCTATCCCGGTGCTTTGTTTGCGCCTATCGGAGCGAATTTTAATGTTACTTATGATTCCAGCACAATTACTGTAAATCCGGCTACATTATTAGTTGAAACCGGAGATCTGATAATCGATCAGGGAACGGTTATAGACACTTCTCTCATAAGCACGACCATTGAAGGCTATGAATATGATGAAACTCAGGAAGATGTGTTTCCTGACGGCATCCCCTATTTCTTTGAAGATGCCAATGGGGTTGCCTATACTCCTGGCGCAACCGGAATCTATTTTATTAAAATAGCGGACCCCCAAAATTATGATATTCAATATAGCACTATTGGTACGCTTTATATAAACCCAACAGGTAATAACCTTAGAAAAATAAGGACCTACCTGGATTGTGTGGAAGAAAATTTCAGTGACCCTGATGGTTTGATTTATATTGCACATTATCGTTATGAGAACCCTAATGACGAGACTATTTATATAGCCGTAGGGCCGGAAAATCAGTTAACCGGGCCAGCGCTCTACAGCGGGGAATTACCTTTTATCTTTTTACCCGGCCAGGGTACTTTCTCAATTCGCTTTGATGGTAATACGCTGAAGTGGGAACTTACAAGTAGGGATAGTACTCATAAAAGTTCAACAACTTCCAATGCCAATGCCAATTCCAATAGATGTGATTCAGGCTTTGAAGGTGAGGATGCGCCCTTCATTTTGTACCCGAATCCTGTGAATGGGATTCTATACATTGATCAGAATATTTCGGAGGTAGTTACCCTTGATATCTTTGATTTCTATGGGATTTTATATCTTAACACTTCCTTAGATGGCAGAAATAGCCCAGTTACACATGAAATAAATATGGCCGCCTACCCTAAGGGCATGTATTTTATAAGGATCACTACCAAAGACAATGTTAATGTCTATACGGTGGTAAAAGACTGATTACATGGACCGATATGAGTATAATGGGAAATAAAACAATCATTGCAGCACTGATCTGTTGTGTGTTATTTTCGGCAAGCTCGGTAGTTTCCCAGGAATCACAAATAGATAGTCTTCGGGAGGCTGTAAGATTGGCAAAGAAGGATACTTTACAGGTAATTAACCTGAATGCTCTGAGCGTGGCCATACTTCAGAATGAAGATATTTCTGAATCCCTTATCGTTTCCAGACAAGCCAGAGAACTTGCCGATGAACTTGGATATCCAAGAGGGAAGGCATATGCGGAGAAGAATATTGGGATGGCCTATTATTATCAGGGGGATTATATGGAGGTGCTGGACCACTGGACAAAATCCCTCGAAATTTTTGAATTCATTGAGGACAGCCAGGGAATAGCCAACCTGTCTAATAATTTAGGAGCCGTTTATTACAGCCAGGGCAGTAATTCGAAGGCTATCGATTATTACCTGCGATCTTTAAGTATCGCAGAAAAAATACAGGACACTTTGCGTATTGCCTCTGCTTTATTAAATATTGGTGGAGTATATGGTGATAACCCCAATGATTATGATAAAGCCCTGGAATATTTTAACCAAATCCCAAAGTATTTACCAGCAATAGATGAACCCCAAATAACTACTTCCTATTTAATGGGTGAAGGTGAGATCTATCTATTACAGGGTAATTACAGAGAAGCATTGAAATATTATCAGGATGCCCTGCCATTAACCCTAAATACTGCTGATAATACCGACAACCTTACCAAATTAGGGATCGTAGAATTTAAAATGGGTGAAAAACAGAAAGCAATATCCTATCTGGACCAGGCCTATCAAAATGCAAAAGAGAACAACCAACAATTGCAAATGGTTCAGACTCTGATTGAACTTGGAAAGGTTTATCAAAACGATGATTTTGCAAAAGCACTGAGTGCATTCCGGGAAGCGGAATCCCTGGCGAATGAAATGGGTATCAAATTTGAATTAAAGGATATTTATGAAGGTTTAGCCATGGCCTACGCCAATCAGGGAGATTATACCAATGCTTTTAAGTACCAAACACAATTAATTGCTGCAAAGGACTCCTTGTTTAATATAGAAACCGACGACAAAATCCGTGGGCTCCAATTCGACTTTGATCTTGAAAAGAAAGAGGATGAAATAGGTTTATTGGAGAAAGAAGCTGAGATTACGCAATTGCTAGCAAAAAGGCAAAAGTATGTGATCTATGGTACTATAATATCCCTGTTTTTGGTCTTTGTTATTGCTTTAGGGTCCTACAAAAGATACCGCTACGTTAAGAAAACCAATAAGATCATTGAAGAAGAGAAAAACCGATCCGAAAACCTGTTACTCAATATTCTCCCGGATGAGACAGCCCTGGAATTAAAGCAGAATGGAAAGGTAAAAGCCAAAAAATTTGAATCGGTAACCGTAATGTTTACAGATTTTAAAGGCTTTACCAGTTATTCACAGAACTTATCCCCGGAATTACTTGTTAAAACCGTCGATTATTATTTTTCAAAGTTTGATGCCATCATGGAAAAATACGATCTTGAAAAAATCAAAACCATTGGCGATGCCTATATGTGCGCCGGAGGCTTACCTTTTCCTACCAAAGACCATCCCTATAAAATGGTTCAGGCCGCTTTT
>CP070778.1:930809-962434 GCA_020346245.1 Flavobacteriaceae bacterium
AGGCCTTGTTGGTAAGGAGCTTTTTAAGGAAACTGTTTATCTTAATCCTATTGAAATTGCCCAGGATATGAGCGTTTTATTAAAAAATGAAGAAAAATGTGATTTAGTAATTTGTTTATCTCATTTAGGTTACGCATACAAAGATGCCCAAAGACCAAGTGATCTTCAACTGGCTGCAAAAACGGATAATATTGATCTCATTATTGGCGGACATACACATACTTTTTTAGATAAACCCGTTACCAGACAAAACCGTTTAGATAAATCCGTTTTGGTGAATCAGGTAGGCTGCTATGGACTAAATCTGGGAAGAATCGATTTTTATTTCGATTCTAAGAAAAATAGAAAGTCAGAAGGGGTCTCTATTACAGTATGATTTTTATTTTGGTATATTTTTAAAAAGTCATGAAGGTAGATGGGCTGATATGTGAAGGACATGGGGTGGCCTCTGGCCTAACTGACAATCATAGATATCCGAGGGGTACATTGTATGAGCAATTCCCCTATTTTAAGGCAAGGGGCTTAGATCTGTCTTCTTATTTTCCAGGTACTATCAATCTGGATATTGCCCCATATGAGTTTGTTATAGGAAACCCGAAATATTTTTTTGAAGCTATCCCCTGGTCTACTTATATCCCCCCTGAAAATTTTTATTTTTTTGATGTCATCCTAAACTTTGAGGATAAAGAATACAAAGGTTTAATTTATATGCCAGACCCACATACCAAAGTTGATCATATTCAGGAAAAATCAATCCTTGAGCTAATCATGCCAAAAATTCCCGGGCTTGCGTATGGAATGAAAGCTTGCATTGAAGTTGAAGATAAACAACTTCAATTCATTAAGCCTCAGGCTTTTAATCAATGAAATCATAGATCATTTAGCCCAATTAAGCATCTAACTCCTTATGACATATTCCACCAAAAGTTTAAATTCTTCATCCAGGGTAAGATTCGGAAACGGCCTGTTCGCCCTCCTATACCAATAATTGGCGTTAAATTGATCGCCTTCCTGACGATGGAGATATGCGTGTATCCAGGACCCTAATTCTGAAGATAAGTCCTGGGCAATGTCATGCGATGCATCCCACTCCCCTTTAGCGTCATACCATAGTGCCTGTAATCCTTTCGACCATAGCTTTGGTGGGTGATCATTTTGACACGCTTTTAAAAAATCTTCAAAGGTAGTTAGATTGTTCATTTTGAGCTTAGATAAATTAATTGGTTAGTTCGGACATGTTTTCCCATGTTTGGTCCTTTTTCATTTGAATTAAAAAACAAATAATCTTTACTTGAGCCTTATAAATAATCACTTAAAATTAACCACAATGATCATGAAAAAAACATCAATTTCCTTTTTATTAATTGTTTCGCTCTTTTTGGGTACACTTACAACGGTTAAGGCACAGGATGCCGAAGCACCCATGTGGGAAACAATAGTCTTAACACCGGATAATACTAAATTAAAAGTTCTCGGTGAAAATATGCGGGCACATAACAAAAAATACCATAACGAAGGTGCCCATAAGGCTACAGTTTACAATATTTCCAGTGGTCCGGATGTTGGGAAAATTGTTTGGATGATGGGGCCATTGAAATATGCACATCTCGATTCCAGACCTGCTGAAGGTGGACATGACGAAGACTGGAGAGATAATGTGATGGCTTATGTAAAGAAAATGGAACATGGAGAATATTGGAAAGGCGATGTGAAGCTCTCAAATACGGATATGTTAACGGATGATCCTTCACTATATCCCATTCAATTCATAAGATATTGGGAAGTTAACCTAGAACACTCCCATAACGTGGAGGCTATGTTAGGAATTATCAGCAAAACAGTGAAAGCCATGGAGGGTAACAATGCCTGGGGGGTTTACTATAACGAATTCAGACAAGGAACCAAAATAGGCCGGCATATTGCTACTGTTGGGTTTTATAAAAATTGGGCTGAGTTTGATGAGGATTCTACCTTCAGGAAAACCTTTTCAAAAGTCCATGGAGATGACTCCTGGGATGCTTTCGTTCGCAATATGGATCAAGTAATGGATAATAGCTGGGATGAAATTTGGGTATATAATAAAAACCTTAGTGGCGATTAATTGACCAACATGTAGTTGCTTACAACCCTCTTTTTATTATCAAAGAGGGTTTTTTATTTTATCATCGCTAAGAAGTCGTCCTCCGAGATTATTGGGATGCCCAAATTTTCGGCCTTGTTTTTTTTACTTGGACCCATATTGGATCCAGCCACCACATAGGAAGTCTTTGATGAAATTGAAGAGCTAACTTTACCCCCGTTATCTTCAATATGCTTTTTTAATTCGGTCCGGCTAACTTTTTCAAATACTCCGGAGACCACAAAGCTCTGACCCTTAAGTTTTTCAGTTTGTCCATCTAATTGCTCATCTGTAAGTGAAAACTGAAGGCCATACTCCTTAAGTCGGTTTACAATATCCCTGTTTTTTTCTTCACTAAAGAAATTTACCGTGCTCTCGGCAATTCGCTCCCCAATTTCATCTACCATTACCAGTTCATTTACCTTGGCTGCCATTAATGCATCGATATTCTTATAAGCTTTTGCCAGCTTCTTGGCCACAGTTTCTCCCACGTATCGTATACCAAGTCCAAACAATACACGTTCGAAAGGAATATTAACAGATGCTGCAACACCATTAATTAAATTCTCTGCAGACTTCTCTGCCATGCGCTCCAAAGGCATTAACTGATCTTTGGTAAGCGAGTATAAATCTGCATAATTATTTATTAAACCTTCTTTATAAAGTAATTCTACTGTTTCACTCCCCAACCCTTCTATATCAAGGGCTTTTCTTGAAATAAAATGTTGAATTCTCCCGGTTATCTGAGGAGGACAACCGTTTTCATTTGGGCAAAAGTGCTGTGCCTCCCCAACTTTTCTAATCAATTTCGTTCCACATTCAGGACAGTTTTCAATGTACTGAGTGGGTTCAGAGTTGGCAGGACGTTCAGACAAATCAACACCTACTATCTTTGGGATAATCTCACCACCTTTTTCTACATGCACTGTATCCCCTTCTCGGATATCTAACTTGGCTATTTGATCGGCATTATGCAAAGAAGCTCTTTTAACCGTAGTTCCTGCCAGGAGTACCGGTACTAAATTTGCCACCGGTGTAATGGCCCCTGTTCTACCTACTTGATAAGTAATTTCATTAAGTAGTGTAATGGCTTGTTCCGACTTAAATTTATATGCAAGCGCCCACCTGGGTGACTTTGCAGTATAACCCAGTTCTTCTTGATGTTGAAGACTGTTAACCTTTACCACCACTCCATCGGTTTCATAGGGAAGACTATGGCGTTTGGTATCCCAATATTCTACAAACTCCATTACTTCTTCAGTTGTTTTACAAAGCTTTGCAGCAGGAGGGACTTTAAAACCCCATTCCCGGGCTTTGAGAAGCATTTCAAACTGAGATGAGAAATTGAGATTATTTCCGGTAATTCCGTACAGAAGGCATTCCAAAGGTCTTTCCGCAACCAGTGAACTGTCCTGTAGTTTAAGGCTTCCAGCTGCAGTGTTTCGCGGGTTCATATAAGGGTCCTCCCCACTATTTATGCGTTCTTCATTCATTTTAGTGAAACCATCCAGAGGGAGTACAATTTCTCCGCGAATATCAAATTTTGATGGAAAATCTCCCTGTAATTTTAGGGGCACAGATTTAATGGTTCTTATGTTTGCCGTTACATCATCCCCTTGAAATCCATCACCTCTTGTAACTCCTCTTACAAGTTCACCATTTTCGTAAGTTATGCTTATGGAAGCGCCATCATACTTTAACTCACAGGTAAAGCTAACTTCGGAATTTCCCAAAATGCGTAAAACCCGCTTTTCCCAATCCAATAACTCTTCTTTGGAATAGGAGTTATCCAACGAATACATCCTGTGTTCGTGAACCACAGTCGCAAAGCTCTTGGTAACAGCTCCTCCCACGCGCATTGTTGGCGAAGTTGCATCCATAAATTCAGGATACTGCTCTTCCAGTGCCTGCAGTTCCTTTAGTTTCATATCAAACTCATAGTCCGAAATACTTGGGCTGGCGAGCACATAGTATTTATGATTGTGTTCTCGTAATTCTTCGCGCAAGGCTTCTATTTTTTCCTTTATACCCATTAAAGCTGATCTTTATTTATCCATTTTGGAACATGCTGAGGTTTATAATATCGCATCTTATCCAGTAATCCATTAATGGAATGGTCTATGAGTATCATATCATAGTTCTCCTTTTTGACAAATCCCCGGGCTACCATTGTTTTGAGCATACCCATTAAATCATCATAAAATCCGTTGATATTTAGAATGCCGATTGGCTTTTGATGGAGGCCTAATTGCGCCCAGGTTATCATTTCAAAAAATTCCTCCAATGTACCATAGCCTCCTGGCAACATTATCACTCCTTCAGACATTTCATACATCTTTAGTTTACGTTCATGCATATTCTCCGTTACAATTAATTTTGTTAAACCATCATGGAATACTTCCTTATGTTTAAGAAAACCTGGGATTATTCCAATCACATTTCCGGAAAAATCAAGCGCCCCCTGGGCTAACTTGCCCATTACCCCAATTCTTGCCGCTCCATAGACTAGTTTAATAGACCGCTCTGCCATCTGTCTTCCCAAAGAATAGGCTTTATCCAATACAAGGGGTTCGTTTCCTTCACTACTTCCACAAAAGACAACAATGCTATTCATTTCCTGCTTTTTCCCGGGATTTTAAAAATATTAAAAAGACTATAAAAATGCATTTTCAATTGACCAAAGATAGTTTTGCTTTGATCATCCTGTCGTTCCCAAAGATATCTTTTCTAAGTTGAATTTCAGAAAAGTTGAACTCCTTCAATAGGATTTTTACATCTTCACATAAATATTGATTTATTTCCATATAAATTACCCCATTTTCCTTTAAGCCCTCTCTCGCCTGCTTTGCTATCGCTCTATAGAAAAGAAGTGGTTCCTCATCTGGTACAAACAAAGCCGCAGAAGGTTCATTTTGAAGAACGTTATTATGCATTTTGTCTCGTTCCATTTCCCTCACATAGGGTGGGTTGGAAATAATACTGTCATATTTTTTACTTAATGACCCGGCTTTTAGAATATCAACTTCCCTGAATTGTACGTTTACTTCATTTAACAAGGCATTTTTTTTAGCTAATTCCAGAGCAGATTTAGAAATATCAATAGCTGTGACATTGACATTTGGCTTCAGTTTAGCAAGGGAAATAGCGATACATCCGCTTCCAGTTCCAATGTCAATGATCTCAAGATCATCATCCCTGTTCTTAATATCTTCGAGCACCCAGTTTACCAATTCTTCAGTTTCCGGTCTGGGAATAAGAACCGAAGCATTTACCATAAATTTCAGGTTCATAAAAGTGGTCTCCCCCAAAACATATTGAATAGGCTGGCCTTTCTTTAGTTTTGACAAACCTTCAAACATATATTGTTCTTCCTCCTTGGTAATGACAATATTCGGGTCTATCGCGAGAATAAATCGTTCTAATCCCAAAAAATGTTCTATCATAAGATAAAACATACTGTCTACTTCCTCCCTGGAATAATTTTCATCCAATTCCCTGTGATAAACTTCTTTTATATCCTTTAATAACATTGAGATGATTCTTTTTTTTCTTTCAAAGCGGACATTACCTGAATGTACTGGCACATTAATTTTAGTGGTATCCGTTTTCTCTTGGAATGTCCTATTTTTGCCAGGTGAAGATACACGAAAAATATATGCGTCGATGTATGGAATTGGGCAAAAAGGCTTTAGGTTCTGCCGCTCCCAATCCAATGGTCGGCTCTGTAATAACCTATAAGGATAAAATAATCGGAGAAGGGTTCACCAGTAGATATGGAGGACCACATGCCGAAGTAAATGCAATAAATTCTGTAACTGACAAATCACTTTTAAAAAAAGCCGATCTATATGTTACCCTGGAGCCGTGCGCTCATTTTGGCAAAACTCCTCCATGTGCCGATCTAATCATTAAAAATAACCTGAAAAAGGTGATTATAGGTATTCAGGATCCTAATGAAAAGGTGTCTGGTAACGGTATAAAGAAACTTAAAGAAGCAGGGTGTGAAGTAATAACAGGTGTACTCGGAGATGAATGCAGGCAGCATCACAAGCGATTTTTGACCTTCCAGGAAAAACAAAGACCCTATATTATTTTGAAATGGGCAGAGACCAGGGATGGTTTTATTGCACCTGATAAAGACAAGCGAAATGCGAATCCGGAACCATACTGGATTAGCAATTCCTATGCGCGGCAACGTGTGCATCAATGGCGGAGCGAAGAGCAAGCTATTCTGGTTGGAACAAATACTGTTTTGGCTGATAATCCAAGATTGGATGTTCGTTTTTGGGCAGGCACCTCCCCCATTCGAATAATTATTGACAAAACACTAAAACTACCCAAAGATCTTAATATCTATGATAAATCCTGTCGCACTATTATTCTAACTCAGTTGAAAGATGATACAAAGTATCATGCAGGTATTGAATACAGCATTATAGATTTTGAGAAGAATATTGGGGAAGAAATCTGCAGAATACTCTTTAAAAAAAATATCGCCAGTGTTCTAATTGAAGGCGGTGCCAAAACCCTGGCTACTTTTATCAATTCCGGACTTTGGGATGAGGCTAGAATTATTGAAGGAGATACTGCCTTTGGTAGTGGCACAAAAGCGCCATATATTGATGGCAAACTAATAGCTACAGAAAATATTGGTGAGAATACCATAAAAAGGCTCTTGAATGATTGAGAATATCATTTTTGATTTTGGAGACGTCTTTATAAACCTGGACAAACAAGCAACTGCCCGGGAAATGGAAAAATTTGGCTTTAAACATCTTACTCCTGAGCTTGAAAAATTGTTTGCA
Organism: Flavobacteriaceae bacterium; assembly: GCA_020346245.1. Lineage (GTDB taxonomy): Bacteria > Bacteroidota > Bacteroidia > Flavobacteriales > Flavobacteriaceae > Eudoraea. The sequence goes on from CP070778.1 coordinate 937,734, forward strand.
GCTTATGAAAAAGGTCTTATAACTACGGAATATTTTCTTGATCAAACGAGTCATATGTTCCCTGAAGCAGGCAGAATGGATTTAATTCACGCCTGGAATTCCATAATACTTGATTTCCCGGAAGAACGACTAAAGTTTATTGAAAAATTGGCTGAAGAGAAAGATTATCGTCTATTCCTCTTAAGCAATACGAATGAACTGCACATAGACTATGTAAAACAAAGAATGGGTGAAAAAAGGTTCGCCCGCTTTAGAAACTGCTTTGAAAAATTCTATTTATCGCATAAGATTAATTTGAGAAAGCCAGAACACGACATTTTCGACTTTGTGCTTAATTCGAATAACCTAAAAGCAGAAAAGACATTTTTTGTGGACGACAGTAGTGAACATACTACAGCCGCTGCAGAATTGGGTATTATCTGCTGGCACCTTAAAGTTGGGAAAGAGGATGTTTTAGACTTGAAATCCAAAATATCATAATGTTAGACCTTTCTCTAAGCATCTTTTTTTCGAGTCTGATATTTGTAATATTTAAATTATTTGACACACACAAAGTCCAAACTTTATATGCAATTATTATAAACTATATGACCGCCTGTCTTGTAGGCGTTTTATTTTATAATAGACCCGTAAAACTTTATGAGATTCCAGAAAATGATTGGTTTTATGGCACTTTGTTTTTAGGTGTTCTGTTTATCCTGATCTTTAATCTAATGGCAAAAACGGCACAACGTCTAGGGGTATCGGTGGCATCCGTTGCTACCAAAATGTCCTTTGTAATCCCTGTGATATTGGGACTAATACTATACAGTGAAAAACTCAGTTTCTTAAAATCGTTAGGTATAATTTTGGCAATGGCTGCAGTATATTTTGCATCGGTGAAAGATACCCCCAGAGCTATTCAAAGAAAATCTCTTTTATTACCAATCGTGGTATTTTTAGGTTCAGGCATTATTGACGCCAGTATTAAATACATGCAGGAAAACCATATTTCGCCTAATGAATTTGCCCTATTTTCTGCCACCGTATTTGGAACCGCGGCTTTAACCGGAGTCTTGTTTATCCTTTTAAAATCTTTTGACAAGCCTTTGAAATTAAATTTCAAAAATGTTTTGGGGGGGATTGCTCTGGGGATTCCAAATTTCTTCTCAATTTTCTTTTTATTGAGAGCACTTCAAAATGAAGGGCTTAACAGCGCCTCGATATTTACAATAAACAATGTTGCTATTGTTATGTTTTCAACCTTACTCGGAATTCTTTTATTCAAAGAGAAAATCAGCGCTAAAAACTGGGGTGGTATAGTAATGGCAGTTATAAGTATTATGCTTGTTACATTTTTTTGATGGAAAATAAAGTGGGTATATATAAAACAGTTTCAAGGGCATCAGGCGGTATACTTTATAAAGATCGCCAGAGTAAGTTTTATGCACATGTTTTTCCAATTGAAGATGAGAAGGGTATAAAAACCATAATAGAAAATCTTCGTAAAAAGTATCCGACAGCGAATCATTTTTGCTTTGCATGGAGATTGGGTATAGACAAACAGAAGTATAGAGCAAATGATGATGGGGAGCCAAACAACTCGGCCGGAATGCCAATTTATGGTCAAATAAAATCTTTTGGATTAACCAATGTTCTGATAGTTGTAGCACGTGTTTTTGGTGGCACGAAATTAGGTATTGGCGGCCTCATAGCTGCTTATCGGACAGCAGCACAACAGGCGTTGGAATCTTCCACAATTATTGAAAAATGGGTTAAAGTAAAATATGAATTGGGTTTTGATTATCCCTTACTAAGCAAAGTAATGCGTCTGATAAAACAAAATTCAATAGAAATCATTAGACAAGACATGTCAATGACCTGCACTATTGCAATAGCTGTATTGCTTAAAGATGCAGTTCAGTCTGAAAACATGTTTAAAGGGGTCCTTGGAGTCTCAATTACTAAATTAAAAGGCTAGTGAGAACGAAATTTTAGTCGAATTAGAACTAATTTCATATTGAATTATTATCGAGATCCAGGAGTTTATTCAACAGATAATCAGGGCATTTAACTGGTCTATTTGTCCTGGAATTTATAAATGCCAAAACAGTGTTAGCTTCTACTAAAAGTTCGGCTGCTTCATTGTAAATTTCATAATCAAATTCTATTCTTACAGAAGGAGTTTTTTTCAATTTGGTAACCACGGTGATAAGATCATCATAAACCGCAGATTTTTTAAATTTTAGTTGTAAGGAAATTACTGGCATTAAAATTCCATTTTCTTCCATGCTCTTGTAAGAAATACCCAAATCCCTAAGCCATTCAACCCTTCCCATCTCCAGGTATTGTGCATAATTGCCATGATAAACCACTCCCATTTGATCAGTTTCTCCGTAACGAACCCTAAAAGAAAATCGATAAAAATGCATATTTTTTCAGCTAAAAACAATATATTTATTAAGTGACCTAAAGAGGGGGTTGAACATGCAAAAAAAAAAGAAAAAATTCAACCTAAAATGATTTTTTTTTTAGAATATTTGTTCACATATTTGTCTCGCTCTGGAGAATGTCAAAATAGGTGTTTTCCTTGATCAACTAAGATTAATCTCTAACCAACCAAATAAGATAATTTTTAATATGAGTGTTACTGCTAATTCCGTTTGGAAAAATTGCTTGGCTTTTATCCAAGATAATATCCAACCGCAGGCATTCAAAACATGGTTTGAACCTATTAAGCCAATAAAATTATCCGAAAACGCCTTAAGTATTCAGGTTCCCAGTAAATTCTTTTATGAATGGCTCGAAGAACACTATGTAAAGCTTCTGAAGGTTGCGCTTACCAAAGAACTTGGAGAAAATGCCAAACTGGTTTATATCATTAAGATGGAGAATACTTATGGTAACAGAGAACCATTCACGGAACAAATTCCAAGTTCAAACAGAGGCAGTGTTAATCCTCAGGAAATGGATGTTCCCATAAAATCTAAAAATCCGGAATTAAAGAATCCTTTTGTTATACCTGGAATTAGAAATATAAAGATAGAGTCTCAGCTAAATCCAAATTATAATTTTGATAATTTCCTGGAAGGTGATTCCAACAGGCTGGCCAGATCAGCGGGTATGGCAGTAGCTAATAAACCCGGAGGAACCTCTTTTAATCCGCTATTGATTTTTGGAGGCGTAGGACTTGGTAAAACACACCTTGCTCATGCCATAGGTGTAGAAATTAAGGATAAATATCCGGAACGAACGGTACTTTATATCTCTGCTGAAAAATTCACACAGCAATACATAGAATCTGTTAAGAAGAATACCAGGAATGATTTTATTCATTTTTATCAATTAATCGATGTACTTATAATTGATGATGTACAATTCTTATCTGGGAAATCGGGCACTCAAGACGTTTTCTTCCATATTTTCAATCATTTGCACCAAAATGGCAAACAGGTTGTCCTCACTTCAGATAAAGCGCCTGTAGACATGCAGGATATTGAGCAACGTTTGCTCTCCCGATTTAAATGGGGCTTATCTGCTGAACTTCAAAATCCGGATTACGAAACCCGTATATCCATCTTAAGAAATAAGCTATACAGGGATGGCGTTGAAATGCCAGATGAAATAGTTGAATATGTTGCCAAACATATTAAGACAAACATTAGAGAATTGGAAGGTGCAATAATATCTCTTATTGCTCAATCTTCTTTCAATAAGAAGGAAGTTACCTTGGAATTGGCACAACAGGTAGTTGAAAAGTTTGTAAAAAATACAAAAAGGGAAGTTTCCATAGACTACATACAAAAAGTTGTTTCAGATTACTTTGAAATGGATGTAGCTACCCTGCAATCCAAAACAAGGAAAAGACATATTGTTCAAGCGAGGCAACTGGCCATGTTTTTTGCCAAGAAATTTACCAAAGCTTCATTAGCCAGTATAGGTTCTCAGATTGGTAAAAGAGATCATGCAACTGTACTTCACGCATGCAAAACAGTCGATAATCTGGCTGAAACAGATAAACAGTTTAGAAAATACATCGAAGATTTAACAAAGAAATTTTCCTGATTGAATTATGCAAACTAAGGTTCTTATGGTATGCCTGGGTAATATCTGCAGGTCTCCATTAGCCGAAGGTATATTAAAATCAAAAACCGATTCGCAGCACATTTTTGTTGATTCTGCGGGGACCGCGGGTTACCATATAGGAAATAATCCGGATCAAAGATCTGTAGCGGTTGCCAAAAAATATGGTATTGATATCTCTGGCCAAAGATGCAGAAAATTTAACTATGACGATTTTGCTCAATTTGACATTATTTATGCAATGGACTTAAGTAATTACTACGATATCTTAGCTTTAACGAATGATAGAAGCGAAATTGCTAAGGTTAAACTTTTATTGGAGGAGGTCGCTTTACCGGTGAGAGAAGTACCTGACCCTTATTACGGTGGAACAGATGGTTTTGAACAGGTTTTTGAACTAATAAATCAAGCTTGTGATGCAATTGCTAAAAGATTAAATTTACCATAGACTTCATAAAATGCAAAATAATAATACTTCAGAAGGTAAGTTATATATGATCCCAACTACCCTAGGTGAAAATGAACCCCTGGAAGTATTGCCAATTTCCATTAAGAGAATCATCGAGGAAATTGATTATTACATTGTTGAGAATGAAAAATCTGCAAGAAGGTTTATTAAAAAAATAAGTCCCAGGAAATCACAACCCAATTTAGACATTGCTCTTCTAAATAAATTTACGGATCCGGAAACCATTCCTTCTTTCCTTGATCCTTGTTTTGAAGGTGAGGATGTAGGTGTTTTGTCTGAGGCCGGGTGCCCCGGAATTGCGGATCCCGGTTCTGAAATAGTCCGGATTGCCCACCAGAAAGGAATTGCAGTAGTACCACTGGTTGGACCATCTTCTATAATTTTGGCCCTTATGGCAAGTGGTCTCAACGGTCAAAATTTTGCATTTAACGGTTATCTCCCCATTGAAACTGCTGAGCGAAAAAAAGCTATTAAGAGATTTGAAAAATTATCCAGGGAAAATAATCAAAGTCAACTCTTCATAGAAACTCCATACAGAAACAATAATCTTTTTGAAGAGTTTGTGAAGACACTTTCAAAAAACACCTGGCTGTGTATAGCTACTGACATTACGTTGCCCACAGAATTTATCGCAACAAAATTAGCTGGGAATTGGCTAACAGAATCCATTGAGCTCCATAAAAGACCAACCATTTTTATAATTCAGGCATAAAAAAACCCTGACGTTTAAACCAGGGTTATTTTATCAGCTCTGTATAGTTATTTTATCATACTTTAGGATTCCGGATTGGTATAATCTCGGAAATATCATATCCCGAAAACTTTTTTAAATAATCCGAAAGACCGGTCCCATAGGCATCTTTTACTTCCTTCCTGCCATTGGAGTATAAATACTGCATTACATTACCCGGACCTGCCAAATGAGCAGCTGCCAATATTCCGGATTCAGTTATTTCAATACCCTTAACTTTTTTACCTACAAAATATTTAATGTATTTACGCAATATCCATTTGTTGCGCGAAATATTTGTATAAAAAACTTTCTCCTGCAAACTTGGATCGTTAAGAAACCTGGTAGCATTATAAACACCCATTAATTGCAGTGTTCCAATTCCAAATTGATACTTACCCAGATAACCCAGTGTATTTATTATAAAGTAATTTCCCTGAGACTCTTTGAATGCAAGTGCCTCTTTAAATCCTATATAACAACTTCCCAAAAAAGGAGGTGTTACAAAGGATGGGTTTTCAATTGTTCTGTTTTTGGGGAACAGAACCAGCGTAGGTTCTTTTACTTTTAGAATTTCGGGGACTTTAACTTCAGACTTTGTGGTAAACCCAAAACTAACTAAAACTAAAATCATGATAAGCGGACAGATAATACATGACCACTTCTTCATATATGTGTTTTCTTAAGACTAACTACCAAATAAGCCGGTATGCTTAAATTTCTAAATCAAAGATATAGCAGATTTGTACGAATATTCCTTAGAATTCTTTGAATGACACCTTTATTTGACAAGCTGTTCAAAATTCCGGATTAACAGTTTACCGGTTTATTTTTTGTTCGTTTATCCATCGGATATACTGCGTTTTATTCCGGTTATGTTGCGAGAGGTTTTTGGCAAATTTATGGTAGCCAAAGTCCTCAACATTTGCTACCATATAATAGTAATCATGTTTTTCTGGATTTAGAACAGCATCAATAGAGGAAATATCCGGCATCGTTATTGGTCCTGGAGGTATCCCTGCATATTTATAGGTATTATAAGGGGAATTGACCTCTAAATCTTTATATAGGACTCTTTTAATAATGGTATCAAAATTGCCAAGTTCTCTCTTTAAGGCATAGATTACTGTGGGATCTGCCTGAAGTAGCATGTTTTTTTTCAACCTGTTAAGATATAATCCTGCAACCCTGGGTCTCTCATTAACCTTGGCTGTTTCTTTTTGAACAATTGAAGCCAGCGATATTACCTGAGTTTTCGTCAAATTCAATACTTCTGCCTTCTTTAGTCTTTCTTCATTCCAAAAGCGAAGATATTCCTTCAGCATTCTATCGCGAAACTCTGCTGCAGAGGTATTCCAAAAAAACTCATAGCTGTTGGGAATAAATAGCGAAAGGCTGGTGTCTGTGGTAAAGCCATTCTTTTGCAGAAACAGCGAATCTGTGAAAGACTTTAATAAAGAAATACTATCTGCCTCTATTTGACCAGAAACTCTTCCGGCCAATTTTTCAAAGGTTTCCTGATTATTAAAAGAGACATTAACCGGAGTATTATTACTCCTTAAAGTATTTATTATCTCATTATTATTCATTCCTTTCTTTAAAATATACTTTCCCGGTTTTATGTAGTCTACATATTTCTTCTGTTTTGCGACAGCCTCAAAAGTCTCAACATCAGACAAGAGAGGTAAAATAATGCCTTTTAACTCATCATAGGAACTGCCCGTTGGAATATAAATGTAAGCTTCTTCATTATTGAATGCTGTGTTAGGCGTAAAGAGGGCATTATAAATTAAATATGCAAAGGCCCCTCCTGCAATTAATCCCAGAAGTACAATAGTCAATAAGATTTTTTTGATATACATTATTTTCCAAACTTTTGAAACAGTAGTTCATTTTTGAATTTTCCTACAACAAGGATCCAATCCTTTTTAATTCCGGCAAGTTCAAACCCCATCTTTTTGAAAAGTTGTACGCTCGCCTGATTGTCTTCGCCTACATTGGCATACACCTGGTTTAAATTAAGTACCTTAAAAGCATATTCACAAAGTAAAGACACAGCTTCAGATCCATGACCATTTTTACGGTCAGACTTATCAAGAATTACGATCCCAATTCCTGCTCTTCTGTGTTTAGGGTCAAAATCAAATAGATCAATAAACCCTATCACTTTATTGGTGCCGTTACAGATAGCAAGGCGCAACTGCTTTACTTCATAAATATCTCGGTGTGCGTTGTCCAGGTATTGTTTGAGTACGTGTCTGGAATAGGGTGTAATCGTACCGCTAATTTCCCAGATATCAGAATTATTCTCCAGTTCGAATAAAAAATCGAGATCTCCCGGTTCCAATGCCCGCAAACTGGTATGCTTACCCTTTAAAATCAAATCTCTATTGTTCCTTTAAATACCTGCTTAGCCGGCCCATGCAGCCATATGTTTTCATATCCCTTAGAGCCTTTATTAAACGTAATTGATAACTCACCTCCTTTAGTAGAAATATTTACTTTCTCACTTTTAGCATTGCCCCAATAATGCATTCCGAGTGCAACTGCTGTGACCCCTGTTCCGCAGGACATAGTTTCATTTTCCACACCCCTTTCGTAGGTACGCACCGCAAATTCATTTTCTGAAGTTTGTTCAACAAAGTTAATGTTACTACCTCCTTCACCATAAATTCCATATCGCAACTTTGCACCTTCTTCCAATACACTATAAGCATCTAAACCAGTTACCATTTGGACATGATGCGGAGAACCCGTATCTAAAAAAAGACAATTGGGTTTTGGCATAATTTCGGCAACATCTTGCATCTGTAAACTAATAATTTCATCATTAATAGTAGCATTATGTAATCCGTCTACGGCTTTAAATTCAGCCTTTTTAGTGATAATCCCGAGGAATTTTGCAAATGCCACTATGCATCGTCCACCGTTGCCGCACATACTGCCCGGTTTGCCATCAGAATTATAATATATCATCCTAAAATCTGATGAATTATCTTCTTCCAACAAGATTAGCCCGTCTGCGCCAACGCCAAACCGCCTGTGACAGAGAAATGAAATCAACTGATTATCAGCTTTTGGAAATCCTCCACGCCGATTGTCAATCATTATGAAATCGTTTCCTGTTCCCTGGTATTTATAAAATGCTACTACCATACCTAATTCAGCTAACAAAGATATGACTTTATTTAAGCAGTTTCATTCAGTTAAAAAGTAGTTAAATGAAAATATTTAGTTTAAAAAATCAAGTACTTTTACTTTGTAAACTTAAAAATCATTTATATGAAAAGATTTGGAAGCTTATTATTAGTCGCCGTTTTTGCCGGGGTGATTACCCTTGTTTCTTATAAGATGTTTTTTGAAAAAACAAATTACACTGTAGTAACGGATAATTCCGAAATGCCCCTGTTAACCACCAGCAACAGACCTGCGTCTTTTAAAGGCAATGGTATTAATGAAGTTGATTTCACTATTGCAGCAGAAAATACCGTTAATGCCGTTGTGCATGTTAAAAACCTTACCTTAAATAGTAGCAAAGGAAGTTTGTTGGATTTTTTCTATGGCTCTGAAAGTCGGCAAATTCCACAGATAGGAACGGGTTCCGGTGTAATTATTTCACCAGATGGTTATATAGTAACCAATAACCACGTAATTGCAAAGGCCAACGAAATTAGAATTACCTTGAATAATAATAAGACCTATGAGGCGGAAATTATCGGTTCTGATCCAAATACCGATATAGCATTGATCAAAATTGATGTGGATGAGAACCTTCCCTATCTTGCATTTGGTGATTCTGATGAAGCCAAAATTGGCCAATGGGTTTTGGCGGTTGGAAATCCATTTAACCTGACCTCAACTGTTACTGCTGGAATAGTGAGTGCAAAAGCCCGAGATTTAGGCCGAGACCAATCATTTATACAGACAGATGCCGCAGTGAATCCCGGAAATAGCGGGGGTGCATTAGTAAATACCAATGGTGATCTAATAGGGATCAATACTGCGATTACTTCACAAACCGGTTCTTATGTGGGATACTCGTTTGCCGTGCCCAGTAATATTGCCAAAAAGGTTGTCGAAGACATCATGGAATATGGAAACGTACAGAAAGGTATCCTTGGCATAACTTCTCCGCGTCTGAGTACTCCTTATGCAGTGAATAATGGGATAAATGAAATTGATGGCGTATATATTGATGGTGTAGAAGAAGATTCAGGTGCAGATGATGCCGATCTCAGGTCAGGAGATATAATAAAGATGGTAGATAATATTCAAGTTAGAAAATTTGCAGATTTAACTGGTTATGTATCCACAAAAAGACCGGGAGATAAAATTAAAGTTACCATTGATCGAAATGGAGAGGATATCATAGTCCCCGTTGAACTAAAAGAAAGACAATCCATAATTGTTCCGGTTATGGGCCTTCGGGTTAAAAACTTAACGGAGAACGATAAGGAAATTTACAATACAAAAACCGGGGTTAAAATAACCGGAGTACCTGAAACTTATAGAGGATATGGGCTAAATGGGAAAGTTATTTTGGAAATTGACAATGAAAAAGTTAATGATATATATGAAGCAAAAAACATCTTTGGTGCTATCTCAAGGTATGATAAAACGGTCATAACGCTAATTGATAGCAATGGGGAGAAAGAACGTATCGTATTTCAATGAAGCAATTACCTTTAGAATTTATAAAAGCACTCTTATTCGGGTGCTTTTTTATTTATATTTTCCTTATGCAGTGCCGGTAGAATTCAATAATTTTGCTGTTAAATAAAATGATTTAACAAAGATGAGCCCTATCAAATCTTATGAAAAGGAGTTGGCGTTTCAAGCAGACAGAAGAAAAGCAACCACCGAATTCATCAAAATAATTAGTGATCTGTGGTATGATAAAGCAATTGAAGTGGTCCTTTTTAAGAACCAAGTAATTGATAAAAATGTCAGTGATATTATAAACCTTCATGAATACGCAGGCGAATTTGTACAAAAACCAATTTCCATATTTGATTCTGTAGAATTATTACGAGCTATTAATGATATAAACTTACCTCCGTCGAAGATAGATATAGGCAAGCTCACCTATGAGTATCATTCAGATAATAATAGTTTGCATGATGTGAAGACATTTATTCTTTACAAATTAAAAGAGGCTGATAATTCTAATGAAATTAAGCCAAAAGATGTGGTACTCTATGGTTTTGGCAGAATAGGAAGGCTTATAGCACGGGAGCTAATGGCCAAAACAGGAAAAGGAAATCAACTAAGGCTTAGGGCTATTGTTACCAGAGGAGAATTGACAGAAGAAATTCTGGAGAAAAGAGCTACTTTGTTAAAAACAGATTCTGTCCATGGTCAATTCACAGGAACCGTAGATTATGATATGGCTAAGAGGGCATTATTTATTAATGGTACTACGGTCCACATTATTAATTCGGATAAACCTGAAGAAATAGATTATACCCAATTCGGAATTCAAAATGCACTGATTATTGATAATTCTGGCGCATTCAGGGATAAGAACTCTTTGGAAAGGCATTTGAAAGCCCCCGGGGTCGGCAAAGTCCTTCTGACTGCTCCTGGTAAAAATATCCCAAATATTGTACATGGCGTTAATCAATATGATTTTGATCCGGATACTAATGATATTTATTCGGCTGCTTCTTGCACAACAAATGCCATTACCCCAATATTAAAGGTTGTTGATGATTCATTGGGCATTAAAAAGGGTCATTTAGAAACCATTCATGCTTATACCAATGATCAAAATTTAGTTGATAATTTACATGGTAAATACCGAAGGGGAAGAGCGGCGGCGCTAAATATGGTAATAACAGAAACCGGTGCTGGAAGTGCAGTAGCAAAAGCGCTTCCATCGCTGGAAGGCAAACTTACTTCAAATGCAATAAGAGTACCCGTTCCGAATGGTTCTCTGGCCATACTGAATTTAGAAATCAAAAATAAAACGTCTCAGGAAGCATTAAATACAATTATAAAAAAATATGCTCTGGAAGGTGATTTGGTAGAACAAATTAAATATTCACTAAGCAATGAGTTGGTATCAACAGATATTGTTGGAACCGCAGCACCTTCTATTTATGATAGCAGCGCTACCATAGTATCTGGCGATGGCAAGAATATTGTATTGTACATTTGGTACGATAATGAGTTTGGATATTCACATCAGGTAATCAGATTGGCAAAATATATAGCGAAAGTCAGAAGATTTACATATTATTAAATATTCCTAGTCCCGGGATATGCAGCTACAAGCTTCGAATTCAATCGTATGATTAAACGAATTTTTTTTATTAATTAATATTATTAGAGTACTTTAGCTTCCTCCTTGAATCATAAATTAATACTTAGAATATTTCAAATGAAAGGTTTCAGCAAAGTTTATTTCCTAATCGCCTTCCTGACATGTAACCTACATTTTGCACAGCAGGATACCAAACAAGAAGAATTGTCACTAGATGGTGGTTCCATAGAAAGTCAATTTCAATATTTATACAAAAAATCAGGTAACTATAACGCAGAAGGAAAAAGATATGAGGTAGTTCGCAAAATAAACCTGGATAAACTTAAGAAAAATGTCCTGGATTCTATAAATGCATCGAATAAAAAAGCTACTGAGCTAAAAAACACAATTAGTGCACAAGAAGCCTCTATAAGCTCGCTCAATAGCAAATTAAAAGAGACAACAGATAACCTTACACAAGTTACCAACGAGAAAGACAGTATGTCCTTGATGGGCGCCATGGTTTCCAAAGGAACATATAATTTTGTTTTGTGGACAGTGATAATTGGATTACTCTTATTATTCCTGTTATTTGTTTTTAAATTTAGACGAAGTAATATTTTAACTCAGCAAGCGAAATCAAATTTAACCGAACTGGAAACTGAATATGAGGATCACAGGCGAAGAGCTTTGGAAAGAGAACAAAGGATAAGCAGGCAACTCCAGGACGAAATAAATAAGTACAAAAAATCAAAATAGACCAAAGCTCCTTCAAGGGGCTTTTTTTAGCCTAATACATTATGACTACTATAATTCAGGCAACAAAAGAACATATTCCTATATTGATTCCACTTCTGGATAAATACCGAATTTTCTACAACCAGAATTCAGATGAAAAGGCAGTCCGAAGATTTTTAGAAAGTAGAATGAAAAATCAGGATTCTGACATATTTATTGCTTTTTATGACAATTCTCCTGCAGGATTCACCCAATTGTATTCTTCCTTTTCCTCAGTAAGTCTTAAACCCATATTTATTTTAAATGATTTGTATGTATATAAGGAATTTAGAAATAAAGGTTTAGGTGAAGTATTATTGAACCATGCGAAAGAATATTGCCTGTTGCAAAAATATAAGGGTTTGGCCCTGGAAACAGCTATAGACAATCCTTCCCAAAAACTATATGAAAGGCTGGGTTGGAAAAAAAACATCACTTCTCTTCATTATTTTTGGGAAGCTAAATAGCTCTATCTAAATAAAATAAGTTTAATGCTTATGCGAATTGATATTATTACCGTTTTACCAGAATTATTAAAAAGCCCCTTTGAGGCCTCTATATTGAAGCGTGCAATAGACAAGAAACTGGTTGAAATACACCTGCATAACTTAAGGGACTATACAGATAAAAGCTATAATCAGGTAGATGATTATCAATTCGGAGGTGGAGCAGGGATGGTATTAATGATAGAACCTATTGATAAATGCATTAGTGCTCTCAAGAAAGAGCGAAACTATGATGAGATCATTTATATGACTCCGGATGGGGATACCCTAAATCAAAAGACTTCAAATAGTCTGTCCTTATTAAAAAATATTATCATTCTCTGTGGCCATTATAAAGGAGTCGATCAAAGAGTACGGGATACTTTAATTACCAGGGAAATATCTATTGGAGATTACGTGCTCTCAGGAGGTGAGCTGGGAGCTGCTGTGCTCTGTGACTCTGTTATTCGTCTACTTCCGGGTGTTCTAAATGATGAAACTTCGGCCCTAACAGATACTTTCCAGGACAACTTATTGGCTCCACCTGTTTACACAAGACCGCGGGAATATAAAGGTCTGAAAGTTCCTGATATTTTACTTAGTGGCAACTTTCCTGAAATAGAAAAGTGGCGTGAAGAAGAGGCAATGAAAAGCACTGTTAAGCGCAGGCCTGATTTATTGGAAGAGTAAAAAATTATGGTTCTGCTTAAAAATTGCGTAAAATATCTTGTAAGTACTAATATAAAGAGTATTTTTGCAAACGATTTGAAATCAACCTCTGACGAAATACGTGAATGTTGCTTTTGACTTAAAATAAAATTAAAATCAATGGAATCCTTAATAAAATTTGTTGAGAACGAATTTGTTCCGAAAAAAGAATTTCCACAATTCGCTGCAGGTGATACTATCACTGTTTACTACGAAATAAAGGAAGGCGAAAAAACACGTACCCAGTTTTTTAAAGGTGTCGTTATACAGCGAAGAGGAACGGGTGCTACAGAAACATTTACAATTCGCAAAATGTCTGGCACTATAGGTGTAGAGAGAATATTTCCCCTAAATATGCCGGCTTTGCAGAAAATTGAAATCAATAAGAAAGGTAAAGTACGCAGGGCTCGCATTTTTTACTTCAGAGGCCTTACCGGCAAAAAAGCAAGGATTAAAGAAATTCGATCTTAATAAGTTCAAAGTATTAAAAAACCCTGATAAATAATTTATCAGGGTTTTTTTATTGAACAAGAGCTGTTTTTTTAAGCCATTTTCTTTTCAAACTCCAAAATAGTTTTGAAAATAATAGAAACGCAATCCAGAAGCTGATCTTCCGTCACAACCAGTGGGGGTGCAAAACGAATAATATTTCCGTGGGTAGGTTTTGCAAGTAACCCGTTTTCTTTTAATGCTACGCAAATATCCCAGGCCGTAGAGCTATCTTCATCATCATTTATTACAATGGCATTTAAAAGTCCTTTACCTCGAACCAGCCTAACAAGATTACTTTTTTCGATTAATTTTCTCATTTCAGATCGAAACAATTTACCCAAATGATATGCATTTTCGGCTAAATTTTCATTTTTTACCACTTCAAGGGCGGCTATGGCAACTGCACAGGCCAAAGGGTTTCCACCGAAGGTAGAACCATGATTGCCGGGTCTGATGACGTCCATAATATCATTATTGGCAAGAACGGCCGATACCGGAAAAACCCCACCGGATAAAGCTTTACCCAATATCAATATATCAGGTTTTACATCCGGGGTTCCGCTGCATAATTTATCCGTACAGGAACAATTGCCACAGGATGCCAATAATCTACCAGTTCTCGCGACCCCGGTCTGTACTTCATCTGCAATGAACAAAACATTCTTTCTTTTGCATAGATTATATGCTTCCTTTAAATAGTCGTCTTCCGGAACATAAACTCCCGCTTCTCCCTGAATGGGTTCAACCATAAATGCAGCAACATTCTTATCTTCCAAAGCCTCACTCAGGGCATTTATATCATTATATCTGATCGAGAAAATTCCCGGAGTAAACGGGCCGAAATTCTCTGTTGCTATTGGGTCATTGGAAGCAGAAATAATAGTAATAGTGCGACCGTGAAAATTATTTTGGCAAACAATTATTTTGGCCTGATTTACATGAATACCTTTTTTCTCATAACCCCATTTTCTGGCTAGCTTCATTGCCGTCTCAACAGCTTCTGCTCCTGTATTCATTGGTAATACACGGTCAAATCCAAAGTATTCCGTAACGTATTTTTCGTATTTGCCGAGCATATCATTATAAAATGCTCTGGATGTAAGTGTTAATTTTTCAGCTTGCTCTTTTAGTGCTGAAATTATATGTGGATGACAATGTCCCTGATTTACTGCTGAATAAGCAGACAAAAAATCATAATACTTTTTACCCTCAACATCCCAGACATAAACACCTTCTCCCCTGCTTAATACAACGGGTAATGGATGATAATTTTGTGCCCCGTATTTTTCTTCCAATGCTATAGCATCCTTGGAAGATATCTTTTCTAAAACCGACATTTTCCTTATAATTTTGATAAAACTTTAGCTATTCCTTCTTTGGGAGAGAAATCATCCTATGCAGTGTGGCTAAATTACGAATTTTGACACAATTTATAAAATAAGTCATCCTTCCTTCTATAGGTTATTTTTGCATTCTGCCAAGAGTTGAAATTTGTAGTTCTAATCGTTTGAGCTCACGAAGAATATCATTCTTATCCATTTGCAACCAAACAAACAACTTAAGCATCCCCATGGCTATCATGCTTAAAAAACCAGCAGAAGCCCATTTTATAAGTTCATTGGTGCTATCTGTATTAAAAAACCGGACTGTACAATAAATAAACGCCATAAACATTAGCAGGTGCACCACATTCATAATGGCCGCCAGCCATCCCAATTTTCCTCTGTATACCTCCCCTATTTTCCCTATAAGGTTCTGCTCCTCCAGATCATCATAAAAGGCGGCCTCCTCCTTTGATAAAGTCTCTTTAATTAGTTCGTCAATCTTTTCTGTCTTCTTAGTCATGATTTCTGTTTTTTAAAATTGTTTTTAACTTTTCACGGGCATGGTATAATCTCGATTTTACTGTTCC
Organism: Flavobacteriaceae bacterium; assembly: GCA_020346245.1. Taxonomy (GTDB): domain Bacteria; phylum Bacteroidota; class Bacteroidia; order Flavobacteriales; family Flavobacteriaceae; genus Eudoraea. Next base: position 953,613 of record CP070778.1, read on the forward strand.
CTCAGATTTTTCTATAATCTCACTTATTTCCCGAAGTGAATATTCTTCCAGATAAAACAACCTAAGAACAATTTGTTGATCTTGAGGTAATCTGTTGATAGCCCCATAAACTTTTAAAAGATCAGCTTCTTTATTATCTGATTCATTAGCTGCTTTTGGCTGGTTAAAGTATTCCCTCAGTTTTTCTCTATTTCTATTATTCTTGTTCAAATAATCAATGGATTTTCTGGTGACAATTTGCATCACCCAACTACCAAAACTGTCCGGATTTTTTAAGAAGGGTAACTTTTTGATAATTATCCCCCAGCTGTCCTGAACAATATCTTTGGCAATATCTTTATCATAAGTGAACCAATAGGCGTGGTTGTACATTTTTGAATTATAACGACTTACTAATAAGGAAAATGCCTTCTTATTCCCTGATCGATATTGTAAAACCAATAATCCTTCGAATATTTTTTTAGCGTTTCCCATACCCATTCCTACATTAGAGACAGCCTAATTTGAAAAAAGTTCAATTTTTTTACCCTTTTATTTAATTCCTACTAAAGATAATATTAAAGATTCGCTGTAAATGGTATTTTTGGGGGATGAGAAAACGAAGGAGTCGTCAAATTTTTGAGAATATAGCTGTCACAGATGCAGGGGCAAAAGGCAAAACTATTGGCAAAGCACCAGATGGTAGAGTCATTTTTATTTCCAACGGAGTACCAGGTGATGTTGTAGACATACAGACAACAAAAAAACGTAAGGCCTATTATGAAGGTATTGCTACAAATTTTCACAGCTTATCTGATAAGCGGACAAACCCAGTATGCGAGCATTTTGGAATTTGCGGAGGATGTAAATGGCAACATATGGACTATAAACACCAGTTGTTTTACAAGCAAAAAGAAGTTGAAAACAATTTAAGGAGAATTGGTCATCTGGAAATACCAGAAATTTTACCAATAATAGGATCTGATCAAAAGTATTTTTACCGCAATAAAATGGAATTTTCTTTCTCGGACAGCAGGTGGTTAACCCAGGAGGAGATTAATTCGCAAAACGAAATAACAGATAAAAATGCCATTGGATTTCATATCCCGGGTATGTGGGATAAGATACTGGATATTAAAACATGTCATTTGCAAGCTGATCCTTCAAATGAAATTCGCCTGGAAATAAAAAAATATGCCCTGGAAAATGGACTTAGTTTTTTTAACCCCAGAAATCATAGGGGGCTTCTCAGAACGCTGATGATACGAACATCATCAACGAAAGAAATAATGGTGTTAATTCAGTTTTATGATGATGATGAAAAGAAACGAAATGGATTGTTAAATCACCTGAAGAATAAGTTTCCGCAAATTAACTCATTATTATACGTTATTAACCGGAAAGGTAATGACACCATTTATGATCAGGAAGTACACGCCTATTACGGTAAAGATTTTATCTACGAAGAAATGGAGGGTCTTAAATTTAAGATCACTGCAAAGTCATTTTATCAGACCAATTCTCAACAGGCCTACGAACTTTATAAAGTGGTACGAAAATTTGCCGGTTTAAATAAAACGGAACTTGTCTATGACCTTTACACGGGCATTGGCACCATAGCGCAATTCATTGCTGCTGAAGCAAAAAAAGTCATAGGAATCGAGGCTATTCCAGAAGCTATATTAGCGGCACAAACAAATGCTCAGGAGAATAACATTAGTAATGTAAACTTTTACTACGGAGATATGAAAAACATTCTGAACGATGAGTTTGTATCCCTTAACGGAAAACCAGACGTTATTATAACCGATCCACCCAGAGATGGTATGCATAAGGATGTAGTGAACCAAATTCTTGAAATTGCACCTGAAAAAATTGTTTATGTTAGTTGCAACAGTGCTACGCAAGCACGTGACATGGAACTCATGAAAGAAGCATATCAGATAAAAAAAATACAACCGGTAGACATGTTTCCACAAACACATCACGTAGAAAATGTTGTACTTTTGAAAAAACGGATTCGCTGAAAAAGAAACTCAGATATGCTTAAAAACATTGCTAAATAGGTATGGGAAAAATAAGGATTCTGCTCTTGTTTCTAATGATTTTTATTTCCTTTTCTGCCTGCGAAAAAGACGATATTTGTGTGGATGGTGATACACCTCTTATGATCATTAGATTTTATGATAATGAAAATCCAGGTGAACTAAAAGCTGTACCCAATCTAAGAATTGTTGGATTAGGGCAATCATCTACAGTCAATACCATCGCAGACAGAACTTCTTTGGATTCTGTGGCACTGCCATTGCGAATAAATGAAATCAATACCGGTTTTATATTTATTTCTGATTCAGCAGATGAGGATGATTTGGAAACAGGTAACATTGACACTCTCAATTTCGACTATAGCACACAGGAAATTTTTATTTCGAGGGCCTGCGGTTATATTGCCAATTATGATGACTTAAGTGAAACGATTACTCCAGACGGCGATAATTGGATCCAAAACATCGAAATAGTTTCACCTTTAATAAAACTGCAAGACAGCGCGCATGTTAAGATATTTCATTAATTGTTTCTTGCTTTTTAGCATCTTAATAAGTAGTGCTCAAACCGATTCACTGGCATTAAGCGCCAGAGATTCAGCAAGTTTTGGAGATCGCTATGGCTTGCGTATAGGTGTTGATTTAAGCAAACCAATAAGGGCGCTATTAGATAGTGATTATTCCGGACTGGAATTTGTAGCTGACTATCGTATTACTAATAAGATTTATCTGGCAGCTGAGTTTGGTAATGAGGAAAAAACCAGTTTTGAAGCGCTTGAAAATGTAGATGACATTAATAGGGTTGAGATATACAACTATACAACCTCCGGAAGTTATGCAAAACTCGGAATTGATTTTAATACCTATGAGAATTGGTACGGGATGACCAATGCTATAATTTTTGGTGCCAGATATGCAGGCAGTACTTTTACCCAGACATTGAATAATTATACTATTTATGATAGCAATAGGTATTGGAATCCCAATAATTTTGCTCCGGGGTCAGATGCTCCTCAGGAATTCACGGGATTAAATGCTACCTGGTTAGAATTTCTTTTAGGAATAAAGGTCGAGTTATTTGCAAATTTATACCTTGGAGCCAGTGTGAGAATGGCTTATTTATTCACAAATAAAGAAGCGGATAACTTCCCAAATCTATGGATACCTGGATTCAATAAAGTAAATGACAATAGTAAATTTGGAGTGGGTTATAATTATACTATTTCTTACTTCATTCCTTTATATAGAAAAAAGCCAAAGAAAAAGAAGAACGAAAGTCCTCCTGAAGAATAGTTCAGAATGCCCTGACTGTTCTGAAAGCATAAATGGGAACTATATGGCTTAAACCCCGGGTTATGATTGCTTTAGTTGCTTATTGTATTTAGCTTTTTTACTACCCTCGTACATTATATATTTTACAAACCGAGATTCCAAATGGCTATTAAATACTTTAATTTTTCGTGATGGACGCAGTCCAACAAATTTTAAAGCTTCCAGGTTAGAAGTGATAAACCATGCATCTGTACCAGGATAATGTTGTTTCAGCGTGTCTCCAATTTTGCCATAAAACTCTTCCATTTCTATATTAAGGCGCTCTCCATAAGGCGGATTAAATACGATGTGCAAATGATTTTCTGAGAATTTTTCTGATTCAAAGAAGTTTTTACGTTCAACAGTAATGTATTCTGACAAATTAGCATTTGCTACATTATCTTTTGCTTTTTGTACTGCAGAAGGGGCTTTGTCATAACCGATTATTTTGTAGTGGAACTCTCTGGTTTTGTTTAGACTACTTTCTACAATTTTATCATAAAGTTCACTATCAAAATCGTGCCATTTTTCAAAAGCAAACTCTTCCCGGTTAATATTTGCCGGTATGTTGCATGCAATCATAGCGGCTTCAGTTAAAAACGTTCCACTACCACACATTGGATCCAGGAAATGAGACTGCCCGTCCCATCCGCTTAACAGAAGAAGTCCTGCGGCCAAAACTTCATTGATAGGAGCAATATTGGTTGCCGTTCTGTAACCTCGTTGATGCAAGGAGCGTCCCGAAGTATCAAGCGATACATTGCACTGGTTCATTTGAATGTGGATGTTTACTCGTAAATCGGGAAACTTAACATCTACATTAGGTCGTTTACCTGCCGTATTACGAAATTTATCTACAATGGCGTCTTTCGTTTTTTGTGATACATATAATGAATGTGTAAAATTTTCTGAATTAACTGTGGCGTCTATGGCGAAGGTTATTTCGGGGTTTAGGTATTTGGACCAATCCATGGCATAAATTTTCTTATAAAGATCTGATTCGTCCTTAACATAGAAAGAATGAATAGGCTTTAATATTTTTATCGCTGTACGCAGACATAAATTGGCCTTATACATGAAGCCCGTATCACCTTCAAAAGAAACCATCCTTACCCCTTCGACAACATTTCCAGCTCCGAGGTTGCGTAATTCTTTTGCAAGTATTTCCTCGAAACCAAACATGGTCTTGGCAACCATTTTAAAATTATAACCCATAATACATTTAAAGAATACCACAAAAATACACTAATTTTATCCACATTGATTTATAGTATCCCTAATACCATATTAAATTAGCATGACTTATTTTTTACTAATCATTGCTGTTCTCCTAAGTTTTGTTTTTGTAATCATAGCAAAACCTAAAAGGAAAGAAGGCCTTCGTTTATTACTGGCGTTTAGCGGATCATTTTTATTAGCCCTCACACTCTTTGAACTTCTGCCTTCGGTCTATGAACAGTCTGATCCAAAAATCATAGGTATCTTCATAATGCTGGGGATTCTACTGCAGATTTTTTTAGAATTCTTTTCAAAAGGCGCGGAGCATGGTCATGTGCATCTTAATAGTGACGAAAGAAATTTTCCATGGCTGGTTTTTATCAGTCTTTGTATTCATTCATTCTTAGAAGGCATTCCTGTTAACCAGAATAATGATATAATTTATGGCATTTTGGTTCACAAAATACCTATAGCCCTAATATTAAGTATCTTTCTCGTAGGGTCAAAAATTAGTTTTATATCCGGAACTTTGTTTATGGTATTCTTTTCTGTTATGACACCACTAGGAAGTTTTGCTGCCTCAAAGTTCGATTTTATTTCTAATTATAGTGCTCCTATTACAGCCCTGGTCATAGGTGTATTTCTCCATATTTCTACAGTCATCCTTTTTGAAAGCTCTGAAGGACATACCTTCAACATTAGAAAGTTAACAGCAATTGTACTCGGGACAGTAATAGCGTATTTTCTTTAAATCACTGCTAAGGCAATATAAAACCAATGACTTATTGCGCCACCTAAAACCAGGAAATGCCAAATGAGGTGGTTGTGCGGCATACGTTTAAATGCATAGAAAAAAATACCTGAAGTATAAAAAAATCCCCCTAATAGCAGTAAAAAGAGGCCCAATTTTGAAGTATTTAAAAGCAAACTTTGAAGATCAAAAACGATCAACCAGCCCATAAAAAGATATAATAATAGTGACAATACCTCAAATTTTCCTGTAAAAAATAGTTTTAGTATTGTACCTCCAAGGGCTATTCCCCATACTGTATAGAAGATTAGCCATCCATTCCCTTCCTCTAAAGTTATTAGCGCTACTGGGGTATAAGTGCCGGCTATCAAATAATAAATACATATGTGATCCAATACCCTGAGTTTCATCTTTAACGATTGGGTAGATACATAATGATAAAGTGTAGATGCCAAAAACAGAAGGACGATTGAAATACAATAGATAACTAAGGAAATAGTTGCGTATTCCGTTTTGTGGGTATTAAATTTTAAAAGCAAATAGAATCCAATGATACCGAGCAAAACCCCAATTGCGTGGGATATGGCATTTAGCTTTTCTTCTTTATGATAATCTAAATCCACTATTTATAGCGTTTACCCCGCTTTATAACCAGGTCAACATCCTGCAATAAACTTATATATCTCAAAACGTCGCCATTCACAGCAATGATGTCTGCATATTTACCGGGGGTTAAAGTCCCGACTTCATCTGCTACTCCCATCCATAGTGCCGGCCAATAAGTTGCAGATCTAATTGCATACATCGGGTCTATTCCAAATTCATTTACCCAAACATCCAGTTCATTCCATGTAGACTGACTATGAAATTTTGTTGGAATACCACTATCAGTCCCAATGAGCAGGACAACCCCGGCATCAAGTAACTGGTTAATTTTAGTTTTTAACGTAGGCCTTCTGGATGGTGTCAGCTGAAAATACGGCAGCCTGTCAGGATGTGCAATACTTCGTTTAATATCAGCCACAATACTATCTGGTAAGCCAAGATGCCAGGAGTCATTATCCAGTTTTTCGGGATTATCCCGAACGTATTCATAATTATAAAGTCCTTCAACTGTGGGGCACCAAAAAAGGGGGCCCAAATTCATTTGGGCAGTTCTCTCTTTAATCATTTGCATTACATCATCAGGATATTTAGGCGCAGAAGACAAACCTGTGTGTTCAAAACAATCTACATTTACTTCCAACCCTCTTCTAATTTCTTCCGGTCTGTGGCCGTGTGCCACAACCTTTAAATTGTTTTTATGGGCCTCGTCCACGACAGCTTTGAGTTCTTCCATGGTCATTTGGTCCTGATCAATAAGTTTAATGACATCTACTCCTGCTTTGGCTAACTTTCGTATTTTTTTCCTACCATCTTCCGGGCTATCAACGCCCCATCTGAAATCTTCTGTCCCCGGATAAGGCTTATGTTGAATAAAAGGTCCTGAAACATAAAGTGTGGTCCCGGGGATTTCTCCATTATTTATAGCATCCCTAACAGCTATGCTCTCTTCAAGAGGAGCTCCCAGATCTCTGGCACTGGTAACGCCTGCCATCAGTAATTGATGCGCAGAAGAGGGCATTATAACATCTTTAAAAAGAGGAGGATAGGTTTTATCCCAATATGCATAGTCGGCGTGCCCATTGATCATGGTGTGCACATGCATATCCCATAGGCCTGGCAGTACAGTCATTCCTTCAGTGGAAATGATTTCTGCATTTGCAGGTATGTCGATATTGCCAATTGTTCCTACCTCCTTAATTCTTTGACCTTCAATAATAACAACACTGTTTTTAATTGGATCAGAACCGAAGCCATCAATGAGAGTACCGCCGATTAAGACTTTAACTTGTTCGTTTTGACTAAAACCAATACATAGATTCAGCAGCAGTATAGAAATTAGAAATCGATATTTGATAGAACTATTTTTTATAAACATTGTAATTGCCTATTTATTTTCTGGATAATACCAAAAAGGAATTTTAATTATTGTTCTCATATATATACTATCCTTATCATGGTCTTTTCTTGCCACTTTAAGAATGTGTTTTCCATCCGGAACTGATCTGATATCTACAAAGGTTTCAAAACCAAGTTGATTCTGGAAATTTTTGGTTACCACAAAATTGGGTTTAAACTGAATACTGTCTACACTTAAGGTATACATATCTTCAACTTCATCCATGTAGTCCTGTATTCGTTCTCCACGTTCGGACCACGGTAATGTACCTTCTGAAAATACGGCTGAATAAATACCTCTTTTGTCTTCCTCAGGTTCCAGTTCCTTGTTAAAAAAAAACACATCATCTTCTATAGAACGGCCATATACCACAAAAACATTCAGGAATGATGTTTGAATTACTTTAGAAGGAATACTTGCACGATCTGCAAAAGAATTATTAAGGCTGATTAGATCATTATAATTTTTTGTGCTGGCAGCAAAAGAAGATGATTGCATATCCTTATCGAGATAGTTTGAAGTACTAAACCGGGTGGCGGCAAGTATAGCTATTAATACAATAAGAGGGATAAGGATAAAACTTAAGCGTTTCCCAAATTTATTATCCAGGAAATTATATACCATGGGGCGATAAAGGAATGAAAAGGTAAGATATTTAAATAACCAGTAAACCGGATAGTAGAAGGAGGTGGTCCATTTCTTCTTTTTAAGCCAGCCTTGAGTAATAAAATCAATAAATGTAAGAATCCCGCCAAAGAGAATCAAAACAATTACAGGTATGGCTATGCCATAACGAACCCAGTCCGGTGTTTCAGCCTTAGCTATAAGAAGACCTAAAAGTGCAAGAATAAGTCCAATTGCCAACAATCCAATTAAATAAAATACCAACAAAAATGTTATTGAAAAAATTACACTACAGTATTTTTCTAGTGTAGCAACGTAATTATCAAAAGAACCAACTCTTTTTATCAGGTGTTTGGTAAATTTCGGGCTGTATTTTAGTATATCATATTCAATATCCGCAGATACATACCGAAGGCCTATGGCCCCTATCCATAATCCACGTAGAATTACATGAGCAATAAGATTTATTGTGATTATATACCATGATATTAATAAGCCCTGAGTTAAGAAGCCACGATAAATATTCTGCTCATTCTGGGCTTCAAGACCGGCTAGTTCAATAGGTTCGATAATCATAAAGAGTCCATAAATAGCAAAACCAGAAATAATTAGTTCTAATTGCCAGCTCTCTTGTTGAAGGATATCCAGCCATTCTTTGAATTTCTTGTCTTGAGGATTGTTATTCATAGATATTATGGTTCTCCTTATAAATATAAATGAAAACCATTTCAAAAAAAAGCAAGGGACACAAATGATGTTTTTTCTTGTCGGAAAACAGAATACTCATAATTTCAGGTCAATTCGTTTCCTGACGCTTGAGATAAACAAAAAAAAGCACCTATCAACGGATTGATAAGTGCTTTTAAAGAAGGCGGCGGCCTACTCTCCCACC
>CP070778.1:962534-991936 GCA_020346245.1 Flavobacteriaceae bacterium
CAATAGTTTCGATGTTTTAATACAGTACCTGGTCACTCTTGCCATCTCAGACGGTTTTTTTCCTGACCAAATTTATCCGGAAATTAAGCAAACCTTTTGCTACCAAAGTATCACGGATGATGAATGGCACTGGCTGTTAAACTTCATTGTCCTCGGAAGTCAGAGCCTTCAATCCTATGATGAATACAAAAAGGTAGAGGTAGATGAAAATGGTAAATTCAAAGTAACCAATCGCGGAGTTGCCATGAGGCACCGCTTTCAGATTGGCACAATTGTAGGCGACTCCAATATTACTGTTCGCTATCAAAAAGGTGGATATATCGGAACTATTGAAGAACATTTCATTTCTAAATTAAAGCGGGGTGATGTATTTACCTTTGCAGGAAGAAACCTGGAATTTATCCGCATAAAGGAAATGCAGGCTCAGGTTTGGAATTCTTCCAAAAAATCCTCAAAAGTTCCGGCCTGGATGGGAGGCAGATTAACCCTATCCGCCCAAATGTCAAAATTGCTTAGAGAAGAACTTTATTCTGCACAATTAGATGAAAAAGATCAGTCTGTTGAAATCAGGTCGCTTAAATCAATCTTTACCAGACAACAATCGGAAAGTATTGTACCCAATCCCGATGAGTTTTTAATCGAAACTTTTCAAACCCCTGAGGGATACCACCATATTTTTTATCCTTTTGAGGGCAGATTTGTACATGAGGCAATGGGCAGTTTGCTGAGCTATAGAATTAGCCTTTTATCTCCAATTACTTTTTCGCTTGCATTCAATGATTATGGTTTTGAACTGCTATCAGATAAGGAAGTAGATATGCAACAGGTTCTTGATAATGATTTATTTACAACCAGCTATTTGCTCGATGATCTTCAAAAAAGTTTGAATTCAACAGAAATGGCAAGGCGTAAATTCCGGGATATCGCAGTGATTAGTGGAATGGTTTTTACAGGTTACCCCGAAAAAGGAATCAAAATGAAGCATTTGCAGAGTAACTCACAATTGTTATTCGATGTTTTCAAGGATTATGAATCGGATAACCTATTATATCAGCAGGCCTTTAGAGAGACCTTTGAACATCAGTTGGAAGAAGGACGATTGCGAATTGCTCTTGAACGCATTGCAGGACAGAAGATAATATGGAAGTCTTGTACTTCTCCCACCCCCTTTTCTTTCCCGTTAATCACGGACAGGTTGAGAGAAAAACTATCCAGTGAAAAGCTCACAGACCGCATCAGGAGAATGACTGCCATTTTAACCAAAAGTAAATGAATAATCATTGCATTATCTATCTTTGATACAATGACACAAACCATTCAGATTCTAGATCAGAATTTCATTTTACATCCAAGTGGCACCTTATACTGGAAGGAGCAAGCCACCGCACTGATAAGTGACGTGCATTTGGGTAAAATTTCGCATTTTAGAAAGTTTGGTGCTGCCGTACCCCAAAAAGCCATTTACCAAAATTTTTATTTACTCGATTCAACTATTGCTTTTTTTAACCCCAAAGTGGTTTGCTTTTTAGGTGATTTGTTTCATTCTTCATTAAACCGGGAATGGGAACTCTTCGAAAAATGGATCAGGAATTCTGATCTCACATATATTTTGGTCAGTGGGAATCACGATATCATTTCACCTCAAAGATATGAGCGAATTGGAATTCAGGTAGTATCTGAATTAACCTCAGAAAGATTCTTACTAACTCACCATCCGGAAGAGCGACAAGGTTATTTTAATTTTTCAGGTCATATTCATCCCGCAATTAAACTAAGGGGAAAAGGAAAACAATCCCTTCGCCTTCCCTGCTTTTTTAAAACACAAGATCAACTAATCCTTCCGGCATTTGGTAAATTTACAGGCACCCATACTATTAAGAAAAAGCAGGCAGACGAAGTTTATGCAATTGCAGATAATTCTATATTAAAAATTTAAGGCAAACTATTGGTCTGACATTGATTCAGCATATATATTTGCACAAAATTTAACGGTTGACCAAATCTTCATTGCAGCAACTGTATGCACAGTCTCTTCAACTCAGGAAACTGCAGGATTTTATTGTCCAAAACCAACCTAATATTGCTTTAAAGGGCCTTTGTGGATCATCTATTTCATTTGTAACCTCAGCAATCTTTAATAAAACAGACCGGCCTTTCCTGCTTGTTTTGAATGATAAAGAAGAAGCGGCCTATATACTTAATGATCTGGAGCAACTTATAGGCGAAAATGACGTGCTTTTCTATCCGGGAAGTTACCGGAGACCATATCAGATCGAAGAAACCGATAATGCAAATGTTTTACTTAGGGCAGAAGTTTTAAACCGAATAAATTCCCGGAAAAAACCCGCTGTAATAGTCACTTACCCCGACGCACTTTTTGAAAAAGTGGTCACCAGAAAAGAACTCACCAAAAATACCCTGAAAATAAATCAGTCTGATACCCTTTCATTAGACTTTCTAAATGAAGTGCTTTTCGAGTACCACTTTAAACGCGTGGATTTTGTTACCGAGCCGGGCGAATTCTCCGTACGTGGTGGAATCCTGGATGTCTTTTCTTTTTCCCACGATGAACCGTATAGAATAGAATTTTTTGGAGATGAAGTAGATAGTATTAGGACCTTTGATGTAGAAACCCAATTATCGACCAACAAAGTAAGTCGTATCAGGATAATCCCTAATGTCGAAAATAAACAACTTAACGAAAGTCGCGAAAGTTTCCTTAAATATATAAGTGCTAATACCGTAATTTTCCTTAATAACCCCGAATTAATTTACAGCAGGTTAGATCTGTTTTTTGAAAAAGCCAAAAAGGCTTTTGGCGAACTTAATTCGGAATTAAAACAGTCTGAACCTGCAGAATTATTTGCCAATTCCGGTTTGCTAAAAAGTCAATTAGCATCTTTTACCGTTGCCACTATAGGGGATCTTGGGTTTGCCCAAAACTCTGAGAATATTGATTTTAACACTACGCCTCAGCCTTCCTTCAATAAGAAATTTGACTTGCTTATCACCAATCTCAACGATAACAAGGACAATGGTTATGAAAATTATATTTTCTGCTCTTCTGACGTACAAACCAAGAGGTTCCATGACATCTTTGATGAAGTAGATGAAAATGTACATTATAAAACGAATGTAATTCCTTTATATCAAGGCTTTATAGACCATGATCTGAAAGTAGCATGCTATACAGACCATCAGATTTTTGAGCGCTATCACAAATTTCATTTGCGTAACGGTTATGCCAAAAAACAGGCTATTACTCTTAAGGATCTCAACAAATTAGAGATTGGCGATTATGTAACCCATATTGACCACGGAATAGGCAAATTCGGAGGGCTTCAGAAAATAGATGTAGAAGGTAAAAAACAGGAAGCCATCAAATTAATGTACGGCGAACGCGATATCCTGTATGTTAGTATTCATTCGTTACACAAGATCTCCAAATACAATGGAAAAGATGGGGCAGTACCCAAAATTTACAAATTGGGATCGACAGCCTGGAAGAAACTTAAGCAAAAGACGAAGTCAAGGGTAAAAAAAATAGCCTTCGATCTTATCAAAGTCTATGCAAAAAGAAGGCTCGACAAAGGTTTTCAATACGCCCCGGACAGTTACCTGCAGCTGGAACTGGAAGCCTCTTTTATTTATGAGGACACGCCAGATCAAAGTACGGCCACAGAGGACATTAAGAAAGATATGGAAAGTGAAAGGCCTATGGACAGGCTGGTTTGTGGCGATGTGGGATTTGGAAAAACCGAAGTAGCAATTAGGGCTGCATTTAAGGCAGCTGTAAATGGCAAACAAGTAGCGGTACTAGTACCTACGACCATACTTGCCTTTCAACACCACAGAACATTTACAAAGCGACTGAAAGATATGCCTGTCAAAGTGGATTATCTGAACCGTTTTAGAACAGCAAAAGAGAAACGCATCATATTGGATGAATTAAAATCGGGTAAGATCGACATCATTATTGGCACACATCAATTGGCCAGTAAAAGTGTGGCGTTTAAGGATTTGGGATTACTAATTGTCGATGAAGAACAAAAATTCGGTGTAGCAGTAAAAGACAAATTAAAATCAATAAAAGAAAATGTAGACGTCCTAACTTTGACGGCCACGCCTATACCAAGAACACTGCAATTTAGTTTAATGGCAGCAAGGGATCTATCCGTTATAAATACTCCACCTCCAAACAGGTATCCCATTGAAAGTCATGTTATACAATTCAGTGAAGAAACTATACGCGATGCTATCTCTTATGAAATTCAAAGAGGTGGACAAATATTCTTTATCCATAATAGAATAGAAAATATTAAGGAAGTAGCCGGATTGATTCAACGTTTGGTCCCCGATGCAAAAATAGGTATTGGCCATGGGCAAATGGAAGGCAGAAAACTAGAAACTTTAATGCTGGCCTTTATGAATGGTGAATTTGATGTCCTGGTCTCTACAACTATTGTAGAAAGTGGTTTGGACGTTACCAATGCTAATACCATCTTTATTAATAATGCCAATAATTTTGGGTTAAGTGATCTTCATCAAATGAGGGGACGTGTTGGCAGAAGTAACAAGAAGGCATTTTGTTATTTCATAACCCCACCATATGAAGTAATGACCCCCGATGCCAGGAAGCGAATCCAGGCATTGGAACAATATACCGCATTGGGAAGTGGTTTTAACATTGCAATGAAGGACCTGGAAATTCGCGGTGCCGGAGACCTGCTGGGTGGCGAGCAGAGTGGCTTTATAAACGAAATTGGGTTTGAAACTTATCAAAAGATATTGGCGGAGGCAATTGATGAGTTAAAAGAAAATGAATTCAAGGATCTTTATGAGGAAACCGATGGAAAGGATAAAATTTTTGTGAAAGAAACCCAGCTGGATTCAGATTTTGAATTGCTCTTCCCGGATGATTATATTAACAATACCACCGAAAGATTAAACCTCTATACCGAACTAAACACCTTTAAAACTGAAGAAGATCTTCAAAACTTTGAGTCTCAATTAATAGACAGGTTTGGTGCATTACCGACACAAGTAGAGGATTTATTGAACTCAGTGCGAATTAAGTGGATTGCCACCGGGATAGGCTTGGAGAAAGTAGTTTTAAAAAAGGGCATCCTGATAGGTTATTTTATCTCCGACCAGGAGTCTGCTTTTTATCAAAGTCCCGAATTCTCGAATGTTCTTACTTATGTACAACAGCATAAAGAAACATGCAGGCTAAAAGAAAAACAAACGCGTAACGGGCTTAGATTACTTTTAATCTATGATAATATTAAATCTGTAAATAAAGCTTTGGAAGTTCTTGAACCACTGGCGAAAAAAGAGCAGATCAGCATATAATCCAATTTTTCTATTTTAAGTTAGTCCGCTTTGGAAATCATTTACGGATGGTTTCCCTAAAATGTATTCCTTATCTTTAACTACACTTACTAAACACATAGTTACTGAGGTCTCCGGACCGCATAAAAGTCAACCATCATGGAAAAGGAAAAAAGAACGCATACCACCTCACGCCGGTCATTTATAAAAAAAGGAGCTATGGCTTCCTCAATTTTCATTGTACCCAGGCATGTGCTTGGAGGCATTGGCTATACCGCCCCCAGTGATCAATTAAATTTGGCGGCAATCGGCGCGGGAGGAAAAGGGAGAAGTGATATCCTGAATGCTTCTGTTAATGGCCGGGAAAGAGTGGTTGCACTTTGTGATGTTGATTTCTCGGGATCTGCGGTAGCTTCGGTAAAAAAATTTCCAAAAGCACAACTATATGAAGATTTCCGGGTAATGCTGGACAAAGAAAAAGATATAGATGCAGTTACCATCTCCACACCAGATCATATTCATGGGCCTGCTGCCGCTTTTGCCATGGAAAGAGGTAAGCATGTGTATGTGCAAAAACCGCTGACCCATAATATTCGGGAAGCAAGAATGCTTACCGAAATGGCGAGACAAAATAAAATTGTCAGCCAGATGGGAAACCAGGGAGGATCTAACCCCCTATTGGGTATGGTTCAAAAATGGGTAGATTCCGGGGTATTAGGGCAAATAGCCAAGGTACAGGTTTGGACAAATCGTCCTGTATGGCCACAAGGTTATGCCATGCCCGAACCAGATGATAATTTGAAGCCAAAAGACTTAAACTGGGACCTTTGGTTGGGGCCTGCTGAATACAGACCATACACCCCTGATTTACATCCATTTAATTGGAGGGGTTGGTGGGATTATGGAACGGGTGCACTGGGCGATGTAGGTTGCCATTTAATAGATATCCCATTCAGAACCCTGGGGCTCAAATACCCCACAGATGCAGAATGCAGTGTTGGGACAGTTTATTCCCAAATGTGGACCGCAGATTATCACCCGGAAGGTTGCCCGCCTTCTTCATTTATTACGCTACATTTTGACGCCACAGAAAAAAGTAACTCAGCAATTGAAATGACCTGGAGCGATGGCGGAATAAGACCATCTCATCCCGATATAATTCCTGCAGATAGTGATATTGGTGGGCCGGGAAGTAATAATGGCGTACTGATAATAGGAGAAAACGGTATTATCTCTACGAACATAAATGATAGTTCCCCATTAACTCCCAAACTGTACCTAAATGATGGAACCACTGATTTTGGTCCTGAAAAAGAAGACAACGATGAACCGGAATACGGCCATCAGCGCAAATGGGTAGATGCGTGCAAGGCAGGCTTTAATAGTACTGAGCACCTGGCCCTGACTTCTTCTTTTGATTATGCCGGTCCTATGACAGAAACAGTGCTAATGGGTAACCTTGCTATTCGCAGCTATATGTTGAGAAAAGGGAAAAGTAAACAAAATATGGAGTTTTACGGGCGCAAAAAATTGTTATGGGATGGTGAAAACATGAAAATAACCAACCTTAAAGAGGCAAACCAATTCGTGGGAAGGACCTATAGAAAAGGATGGGAAATGTAAAATTGTTTTCTTTTTTCCTGTATGAAATTTGATCGTTCACATCTAATCTCCGACTATACATTTTTAAGAATACGGAGTACACTAACGATGTGATTAACTTAATTTAAACCAAAATGAATCAATAATGAATAGGTTAAAGCTTTTAATTGCAGGGTTCCTGCTAATTGGTATTGCATGTAAACAATCTAAAAACACACCTGGCGAATCTGAAAAGGTTTCAGGTGTAATTGATGAATTAGCTGTTCAAAGAATTGACTCTACACTAAAAAGTTTTGTTGATTCCGGGAATATAGCAGGGGTTTCTGCACTCATCTTTGAAAACAACAATGAAGTTTATTATAACACCTTTGGCTATGCAGATCGTAAGAAGAAGATGCCAATGGGCCGCAATACTATTGTGCAAATCTATTCCATGACCAAACCAATAACCGGGACTGCTCTTATGACTCTTTATGAGAAAGGTGCCTTTGAGTTAGATGATCCGGTTTCCAAATATGCCCCTGAGTTTGCCAATATGAAAGTCTATGAAAGGGAAGATGCAATGGGAAATCCTATTCTTGCAGATCCCAGGAGACCGATGACCATCCGCGATCTTACCCGCCATACAGCCGGATTTGGAAGGAATGCAGACATTCCGGGTCTCGGTAAAATGATAAAAGAAGCAGATGCTTTAAACAGGAATAATACCCTGGTTGAAATGGCTCAAAAAATGGGCGAAACACCATTATTTTTTCATCCTGGAGAACAATGGGAATATGGCCCCTGTGTGGATGTTCAGGCATTTTTGGTTGAACGGATTTCCGGACAACCATATGGCGAATATGTCAGGGAAAATGTTTTAGATCCGCTAGGTATGAATGAGACGCGTTATTATGTCCCTGAAGAGGATCGTGAGCGCTTTTCTGCAATATATTTCCGGGAGGCCGAGGGCCATCTCAGGCAACTGCACGATGAAGAGGCAAAGTCTGATTATTTTACGCACTGGCCTTTAACTAGGGGTGGCTCTGGTCTTACTTCTACACTAGACAATTATATGCGTTTTGCTCAAATGATGGTTAATGAAGGAACATTAGATTCAGTAAGCATTCTAAAGCCTGAAACTGTAAAACTAATGGCTACGAATCATTTAGACGAAAGTATTGAAAAACGATCCTTCCTTCCTAGCAAGGGACAGGTAGGTTTTGGCATTGATTTCGCAGTGAGGTTACGTCCGCCGGCATCCAAGGAAGAAAACAACGGTATAGTTGGTGAATTTTTTTGGGATGGTGCCGCAAGTACTCTTTTCTGGATAGATCCTGTAAATAAACTAACGGCAGTATTATTTGTGCAGCTGTTTCCTTATGATCAAATAGGCCTGCACAAAAGTTTCCGCGATGCCGTATATGGACCCTTTAAACCTAATTAGCCTAGCTACCCTGTTACAAAGATTTTAAATCTTTTATGGTTTTGAATGCTATGTCTACCTGGTCATCATTTACAAGGATTGTAAATTCATTGGTTGTGGAAATTACTTCGTATAGAATAATTCCCTCCCAGGCCAATCGCTGGAAAATGAAATAGTAAATGCCCGGAACGGAAACATTCTCTGCAGGGAGCTTTACGGTAATCGAAGACAGGTTTTCGGCCTTTTGCGTACACTTTTCATGCTTAAATAGCTTTTCTACCGTACTGTCCAGACTATTGCTAACTACAATATTAAGCTCATTAACCCCTCTGGAGGAGGTGTAAAATACCTCCTTATTTTTAGTTACCTCATCCAGCAGCTTCGTTTGGTTTACCAGGATAGTATCAGATACCAGAAAAGTAAAATCGGTAAGTGATGAACGTACTGTAATTTCACCAATATTTTTAAGGACTTTTACTATTTTATGGGTCGCCCTGAATTCAAGATCATCCGACAAACGCTTTAGAGCCATTACTATAGCTCCATTACGGATATCTTTCCCCAATTCTTCCTGAATATCGGGTTTAATGATTCGGGACAGTGAAGTAAGGTTAATTATTCCCTGGGCAAGCGCACTTTGTAAAAAGGGTTTCTTTTTTATGTAATGTTCTACAACGGAGGAGATGGTTTTCATATCTTAATTATTGCGGTAAAAATAACATAATGTTACAAATAAAACAAATATTTAAAAATGATAGAACGCGTCTTCAAAATGCTCAATAACAAATTTGTCATTTTGTTTAAGGATGGTAATGATGTCAAACCTCACATCCCTGTCCAATTCTTTTGTTTTTATGAAATTATCGGTAGCAGATAACAACAAGCCTATTTTCTTTTTACTTACCGTTTCAGCAATATTTTCAAAATATGCTGAACTTCTCGACTTAACTTCAATTATTGCAACGGTATTCCCCTTTTGAGCAATGATGTCAATTTCAGCTTTCAAATAGCGGTAATTGCGGCATATAATAAGGTAGCCTTTTTTCACTAAATAAGTAGCGGCCATTTCTTCGCCTTGCTTCCCAAATTCATTATGGGTGCCCATAAATTTCTTAAAAAATAACGCAGTTTGTCGAAAATATCGGCAAATTGATCGCAATTTCAGTAGGAAGATTGTAATTTCCTTGCAGAATGACGAAAAGGATTGAATGGTCATAATATCCATTAAGTTTAAGCGTTAAGAATTTGCCCCTAAACACATGAGCATTCTTAAAGCCTAAAAAACTATGGAATACTTCGTTAATTGTAATACTTCTACATTAGCGCCGTACACAACACCCCTGGATAAATACAGGGCGGCGCATTTGTACAGAAGACTTGGTTTTAGTGCCTCAGTGCAGACTATCAATGATGCGGTTGGCGCAAATGCCAGCACATTAGTAAATAGTTTGATCAATGAGGCGGTCACTATGGCCCCTACTCCTGCTCCTGCATGGGCAGATTGGAACAACAGCAACTATCCGGCAGACGATGACCTGGCAAGACAAGTTAGACGTGCCCAAAGCGAGGAATGGAGAATAAGCTATACCAATGGCTTGTTGAATAATAATCTCAGGGAACGACTCAGTTTTTTCTGGAGCAACCACTTTGTTACTGAGCTGGATGTGTATGATTGTAATTCCTTTCTTTATTACTATGTCAATTGCCTTCAAAGGAATGCGATAGGCAATTTCAGAACCTTTGTTAGTGAAATTGGCCTGACCAATGCCATGCTTTATTACCTTGATGGCGTATACAATAATGGTAATAATCCAAATGAGAACTACGCAAGGGAGTTGTATGAGCTTTTCTCGTTAGGCGAGGGAAATGGTTATACAGAAGAGGATATCATTGAAACAGCAAAAGCCCTCACGGGATATGTTGAAAGGGGTGAAATAGGTTGTGAGCCGGTTCTTTTTGATCCTACTAGCTTTGACGCAGGGCCTAAAACAATTTTAGGGCAGACTGGTAATTGGGGTTATGATGATGTTATAAATATCCTCTTCCAGCAACGACCAAATGAAATAGCGGGCTTTATATGCCAAAAATTGTACGAATATTTTGTCCATCCCGATTCCAGTGATGATGCCGGTAATGCACAAACGATAATTTCAGGCATGGCAAATACTTTTGTTTCCAGCAATTTTGAAATTGCCCCTGTACTTGCCCAACTTTTCTCCAGTCAGCACTTCTTTGATGATGAAGCAATAGGCGTAATCATTAAAAGTCCGTTTGATATTTACCTAAATCTTATTAATGAAACCAATTTTGCCTATGACAATGGAACTATACTCAATGTAATTGATACAAGCCGACTTTTAGGTCAGGAACTTTTTGATCCTGTGGATGTTGCGGGATGGCAAAGAAACAGGACATGGATTAATACCAATTTTATGATAGGGCGATGGCTTTCTTCTGAAGTATTTCTGGAAAGGTTCTACCAGAATAACCCCGAGCAGTTCCGCACCCTTGCAATGGATACCGTTGGTGCCGCTGACAGCAATACCAGCAATCCCGAAACTGTGGTCAGTGCCATAATAGATAAAATTACACCCAAAGGATTGCTTACGCCCCAGGATTTTGAAAATGCAATGTCTGTTTTCAAAATTGAAGACGTGCCCGAAAATTATTATGGTTCGGATTATATTCCTGGTGGACTTGGATTATGGATGCTTTCGGTAAGCCCGGAAGTACCTTCACAAGTATTCTTATTGCTTATGCATTTATCCAGACAACCGGAGTTTCAACTTAAATAAAACCTACGACTATGAGTAATAATCATTTACCTATCAATATAAAAAACAACAATGGGCACGACGAGGAACATAAATATTGGAGCCGTCGATCCTTTTTACAGGCATTAGGCATTGCCGGGTCTGGTTCAATGATGCTCGGCAGTAATATGCTTACCGCATCTGCACCGTCCCCACTGACCGCGGCTATAGCCAATGCCGATACAGATAGCATTCTGATCCTGATACGCCTTTCTGGTGGTAATGATGGACTGAGTACCGTTATTCCCATTGAACAGTACGATACCTATGCCAATGCAAGACCCAATATCTATATTCCTGAAAGTAAGATCCTAAAACTTACAGATGAGTTTGGAATCCCTACTTACATGAATTCCCTGGAACCCATGTGGGGTGCCGGGCAGGTAAAAGCGGTTCATGGTGTAGGCTATGAAAATCAAAGTTTATCGCATTTTACAGGATCTGATATTTATGCCAATACCGATTTAACAACTACAGGTTTTGATGGTCTGAACACGGGTTGGATGGGCCGATATTTTGAAAATATTTATCCTGATTACCTGGTTAACCCACCAGCGGCACCTGCCGCCATCCAAATTGGAAATTTTGGAAGTTTGGTATTCCAGGGTGAAGAAACCAATTATGCGTTTGTTACCTCCAACATTGATCAACTGGAAGAAATTGCAGAAACGGGAGTTCAGTATAGCCTTGAAGATAGCTTGTTCAACAACTGTATGTATGGAGATCAGCTTAAGTTCTTAAGGGGAGTGGCTAACACTACATATGAATACTCCGGACTTATTCATGAAGCTTATGAAAGAGGACAAAATCAGGTGGAGTATCAGGACAATGGATTTGCAAGGCAATTAGCACTTTTGGCAAGGCTCATAAAAGGTAATTTGGGTACAAAAGTATATATGATCTCCATGGGAGGTTTTGACACCCACGGGAATCAACCACTTGCTCATGAAAGGTTGATGTCTAATTTGTCCATCGCGATTAACAACTTCTATGAGGATATCGCATTTACACAACAGGATGAAAAGGTATTGAGTATGACGTTTTCCGAATTCGGAAGACGAATATTTGAAAACGGCTCAAACGGCACAGACCACGGTAAGGCCGCCCCAACGCTGTTTTTCGGGTCAGGACTCAATGGCAGTGCCTTTGTAGGGGAACACCCTTCCCTGGAAAACCCAAACGGGCGTGGAAACCTTGAATATACTATGGATTTTAGGGACTTGTATGCCACGGTACTGGCAGAGTGGCTTTGTGTACCAATACCCCTGGTAGAACAACACTTGCTGGATCATCCTTATTCACCGGTAAATCTTGGCTTTAATTGTAGTGGTGTGGAATTTCCTGATATTGCATACAGTGATGATCCTCCTACACCCCCTATGCCTGAAGATCCGGTTGCAGAAGATCCAACTGCGGAATTACTGGAAGCAATAGTACACAAACCATTTTATCCAACTAACAGTACCCCGCATATCTACCTGGAAATGCCTTTTACTGCTCATGTGGATATTCAATTATACAATATCCTGGGACAAAATGTTGGAACTGTTTACAATCAGATTATGGCCGAAGGTTCTGCCGAAATTAACATCAGGGAAAATTTGCCAAGCCATTTGTCTACCGGTAAATACATTTATAGGATACAAGTTTCAGACAAAAAAATGTCTAAATCGATAATGGTAGCCTAGGTTACCCCTACTTTGCATAATTGCCCCCGGACATCAGCAATCCCCTATAAAAGGATCTGGTGTTCCGGGGGTTTTCTTTTTATACGGTACTTAGTGTTTGGTCTGAAATAATAGTTATTTTTGTGCCTTAATCTATTTTTTGATGTCGGAACTCCTGCATAAACCTGCCAGATATACAATTACAGCAGCTTTACCTTATACAAACGGGCCAATTCATATTGGACATTTGGCCGGGGTATATGTCCCTGCAGATATCTATGCCAGATACCTTAGGTTAACTGGTAATGATGTGGCCTTTGTTTGTGGTAGTGATGAACATGGTGTGGCAATACCAATGAAGGCTAAAAAAGAAGGGGTTTCTCCAAAAGAACTTATAGATAAATACCATGGAATTATAAAAAAATCGTTTGCAGATTTTGGGATTTCATTCGATAATTATTCTCGTACCTCCGCTCAAATTCATCATGAAACGGCCGGAGATTTTTTTAAAACCTTATATGAACAAGGCGATTTCTTAGAAGAAGAAACCGCTCAGCTCTACGATGAAGAAGCTCAACAGTTTCTGGCAGACCGTTTTGTAATCGGTACCTGTCCGAAATGCGGGCACGAAGAAGCTTATGGGGATCAATGTGAGAACTGCGGTTCTTCACTAAATGCGACAGATCTGATAAATCCGAAATCAACAATCTCCGGAGCCATTCCATCTCTTAAAAAAACAAAGCATTGGTTCTTGCCTCTGGACCGTTATGAACAATTTTTAAAAGAATGGATCATAATTGGTCACAAAAATGATTGGAAACCTAATGTTTATGGGCAATGTAAATCGTGGATAGATGATGGCTTAAAACCAAGAGCTGTAACCAGAGATCTGGATTGGGGAATTCCTGTTCCAGTAAAAGGTGGTGAGGGGAAAGTTTTATATGTTTGGTTTGACGCCCCAATAGGTTATATTTCATCTACCAGGGAATGGGCCGCCAGAACAGGGAAAGACTGGGAACTATACTGGAAGGCTAAAGATACCAAGCTGGTACATTTTATTGGCAAAGACAATATTGTTTTCCATTGTATTATTTTTCCCAGCATGCTCAAGGCGCACAAGGACTATATTTTGCCTGAAAACGTTCCGGCTAATGAATTTCTTAACCTTGAGGGGAATAAATTATCTACTTCAAAGAATTGGGCCGTTTGGCTTCACGAGTATTTGGAAGAGTTCCCGGATATGCAGGATGTTTTGCGCTATGCCCTTACGGCAAATGCCCCGGAAACCAAGGACAACGATTTTACATGGAAAGATTTCCAGGCACGCAATAACAATGAACTTGTTGCAATTTTTGGGAATTTCATAAACAGGGTTGTGGTGCTAACCAACAAATATTTTGATGGTGTGGTACCTGAACCAAATCAATTTACACAAATTGATATAGACACTTTAAATACCTCCCAAACATACCCCGGGATTATTTCAGACTCCATTGAGCGTTACCGTTTTCGTGAAGCAAGTCAGGAACTAATGAATCTTGCACGCCTGGGTAATAAATATCTGGCAGACGAAGAACCATGGAAGGCCATTAAAGAGGATAAAGCAAGAGTGCAGACCATTATGTATATAGCACTGCAGATAGCCGCTGCACTCGCTGTTCTTGCCGAGCCATTTCTGCCTTTTACTTCCTCTAAACTGAAGCGAATTTTAGGTATCGAAGAGGATGTAATTTCTGAGAATTCAGTTCTTGTTCAACTCACCTGGCCCGATGTATCAAAAAAAGAGAATCTTCTCCCCAACGGCCACCAAATTGGTGAGCCGGAATTGCTGTTTCGAAAAGTAGAAGACGGTGAAATAACTGCACAACTAAGTAAACTGGAAGCCACAAAAAAAATCAACGAATCTGAAAACAAAACCATTATGCCACAAAAAGAGACCATAAATTTCGAAGATTTTACCAAAATGGACTTGCGAGTGGGTACAATTCTGGAAGCCGAAAAAATGCCAAAAACCAAAAAACTTATGGTTCTTAAGGTCGATACAGGAATAGATACCCGGACAATTGTTTCAGGTATTGCTGAAAGTTTCAGTCCCGAGGAAATCATAGGAAGGCAAGTAACTGTTTTGGTAAATCTCGCCCCCAGGGCATTAAGAGGTGTAGAAAGTGAAGGCATGATATTGATGACTGAAAATAAAGAAGGTAAATTGGTTTTTCTAAATACCGATGAAAAAGGGGTTAAAAATGGAGAGACTATAAATTAAGATAGTGCTGAAGGTAGCCTATCATCCAATTTACAACCATCCTTTACCACAAGGGCATCGCTTTCCCATGATGAAATATGAGCTTCTTCCTCAGCAGCTTATTTATGAAGGCACATGCACTTCCGAAAATTTTTTTGAGCCTTCAATTCCAAATGATAAATACCTGGTTGCTGTACATGACCCCGAGTATTATTACGATTTACTCAATCTGAAAATTCCCTATAAAGAAGCCCGGAAAATTGGTTTCCCGCTCAGCGAACAATTAGTTGAACGAGAGCGAATCATCGCAGATGGCACAATAAAAGCCTGTGAAATTGCACTAAAGAGCGGTATTGCAATGAATATTGCAGGTGGAACGCATCATGCCTTTTCGAACAGGGGAGAAGCCTTTTGCATGTTAAATGATCAGGCTATCGGGGCGCGGTACTTGCAATCTAAAAAACTTGCAGATCAAATTTTAATTATTGACTTGGATGTGCATCAGGGAAACGGTACCGCGGAGATTTTTAAAGATGACCCTTCGGTATTTACTTTTTCCATGCATGGCGCCAATAATTATCCATTTACAAAAGAGTCATCGGACCTTGATATCGCCTTAAAAAAAGGCACAACTGACCAGGAATACCTGGCTGTTTTAAAAGAAGCACTAGCCCACCTTTTTAAAGAGGTCGATCCGGAATTCGTCCTTTTTCTTTCTGGTGTGGATATTCTGGAGACAGACAAATTAGGAACCTTATCGCTTTCTTTAGAAGGTTGTAAAAAGCGTGATGAATTGGTTTTAGAAAGCTGCCGCCGGCATCAAATACCGGTTCAGTGCAGTATGGGTGGTGGTTATTCCACTGATATTAAAAGAATTGTGGAAGCTCATGCCAACACATTTCGATTAGCTCAGCAAATGTATTTCTGAATCATAGTAATAGATGATACAATCCTATCATTCCACTTTAAACTTATTTTGTATTTTAACCCCACAAACCAAACAGCACGTTTATGAAATTGGGGCTTAGGCAAATCACGAACATTACTTTGATTTTTAGCATTGCAATGCTTAGCTTTTTCGGTAGTAGTTGTGGGGATAAAAAAAAGGACAAAAAAATTAAAGCAAAAACTATCATATCACCTTCTAAACTAAATGTGATTTTTGATACGGACGCCAATAACGAATTGGATGACCAGCATGCCCTTGCATATTTACTATTTAATGGCGGTACTTTTAACGTTAACGCTGTTACGGTTAATGCCACGTATAACGGTGGTGACATACAGGGGCACTATGATGAAGCGCTTAGGGTGCTGAAATTATGTAATTTAAACAATGAGATTCCATTACTTAAAGGCGCAAATGGAAGTTTTGCCGAAATTTCCGATGCGTGGAATCCGGATAGTTATGATGGCCGGGAAGGTGTAGATCATATCCTTGAGGCCACAAAGCAAGATACTGTAATTATTATTGCGGTTGGCAAACTAACAAACATTGCTTTGGCATTAAAGAAGGATCCCTCTTTTGCAGAACGAACAAAAATAGTATGGCTTGGATCTAACTATCCCGAACCGGGTGAATACAACCAGGACAATGATACTACAGCAATGAATTACGTGCTGAACAGCACCATACCCTTTGAAATGGTTACGGTGCGATATGGTAAACCCTCGGGCACGGATGCCGTTAAGGTTACAAAAGAAGAAATAAATCAAAAAATGCCCGGTTTGGGGCCTATTGCAAAGGAGCCCATAACTGGCAGACATGGTGGTTCATTTAACACTTTCGGAGACTACTCCGTAAGCCTGTTTGAATATATTGACTATCACAGTGATCCTCCCTCAAGATCACTTTTTGATATGGTTGCAGTTGCTATTTTAAAAAATAAAAGCTGGGGGGAGCGTAAAATAATTCCTGCTCCAATTCTTATAAACAACGAATGGATTGAACGCCCGGCTAATCAACGAAAAATTACTATTTGGGAAAACTTCAATAAGGAAGAAATACTTAATGATTTCTACGGCAGCCTGAAGAATCCGGTACCAATTACTAAGTTAAAGAAATAGAAATGTCAGAAATTGTAGTCGTAGGGAGTTCCAATACGGATATGGTTGTAAAAACGCCAAGATTTCCTGAACCGGGTGAAACTATCCTAGGTGGTGATTTTTTTATGTTCCCAGGTGGGAAAGGTGCAAACCAGGCTGTGGCAGCCGCACGTTTAGGTGGTGAGATAAATTTTATTTGTTGTGTAGGAGATGATATTTTTGGTGAAAATGCCCTTGAAGGATATAAAAAAGAAGGGATAAACATTGATGGGGCTTTAATAGTAAAAGGTGAACCTTCAGGTGTGGCATTAATAACCGTAAATTCTGAAGGTGAAAATGAGATTGTTGTTGCATCAGGCGCAAATAACCTATTGTCAAAAGCACATTTAAAAAATGTATCTAAGCTACTCAAGAATTCGGATATCATTCTAACACAATTGGAGACCCCTATACCAATTGTTAGTCAATTGGCAGATCATTGCCGGGAATTCAATCAGAAACTGATCATTAATCCGGCCCCCGCCCAGAGTCTGCCGAATGAGGTACTGGAAGAATTATATCTTATTACTCCTAATGAAACGGAGACCAGAATTCTCACAGGTATTGAAGTTACCAACGAGTCATCAGCAATCACGGCCTGCAAGGAATTTTTTAATAAAGGTGTTAAAAATGTAATTATAACTATGGGTAGTAAGGGTGCGTTTTTCATGAATAGTGAATTGCACTTTACAGTTAAAGCGCAAAAAGTAAATGCAATGGATACCACAGCAGCCGGTGATGTCTTTAACGGGGCTCTGGCAGTTTGTCTTTCACAGAATTTATCGTGGAAAGAAAGTATCGAATTTGCCAATAAAGCCGCTGCTATAGCTGTTACTAAAATGGGTGCTCAAACCTCGGCCCCTTTTCTCAATGAAATCAACTAATCTCTAATAATATGTTCATCATAGAATCGTATCCCATTGCTGTCTTCTTTTGTATAATTACCATGTTAGCCTGGGGTTCCTGGGCAAATACGCAAAAACTGGCTTCTGCCAATTGGCGTTTCGAACTTTTTTACTGGGATTATGTTTTTGGCATTGTGCTTTTTTCGTTATTTCTTGCCTTAACTGTAGGAAACAGTGGGGATGCAGGTCGCCCTTTTTTAGAGGACTTAATGCAAGGAAGCCCCGAGAATTTAGGCTCTGCATTTTTGGGAGGAATTTTATTTAACGCAGCGAATATTCTCCTGGTTGCAGCAATTACAATTGCCGGCATGTCTGTAGCCTTTCCAGTCGGAATTGGTCTTGCATTGGTTATAGGCGTTGTTGTAAATTATCTGGATATACCGGTTGGCAATCCAACTATGCTTTTTGGTGGAGTGGCACTTATTGTTATTGCCATGCTGCTTAATGCAAATGCCTATAAAAAACTTTCTGTAAGTCAGGACAAAGTTCCTACTAAAGGCTTGGTTTTAGCAATTGTAGCCGGTTTATTAATGGGTTTCTTTTACAAGTATGTGGCTAATTCCATGTTTCCTGAATTTACTAGTCCAATTGATGGAAAATTAAGTCCTTATTCCGCGGTATTTATTTTCGCAATCGGAATTCTGGCCAGTAATTTTATTTTCAACACATTCCTGATGAGAAAACCGTTTGAAGGAAAGCCCGTTAGTTTTAAGGACTATTTTGGTGGTGGTGGTAAAAACCACCTAATGGGCGTCCTTGGTGGTGCCATTTGGTGTGTGGGAATGTCTTTCAGCATTTTGGCTTCAGATAAAGCCGGACCGGCAATTTCGTACGGTTTAGGTCAGGGAGCTACCGTAGTAGCCGCATTATGGGGTATTTTTGTCTGGAAAGAATTTAAAGGTGCCCCAAAAGGAGTTCCTACATTACTTAATATTATGTTATTGGTCTATATTATTGGTCTCGCTTTGATTGTTATGGCGAGATAATTATTTCTTTGAAATTTAGACCCCCTATTAAAATATTGTCGTTTTAGAAGTCCTTCGATACAAGATTTTGTAACTTTGATAAAAACAATTATCATGCTTTCAAAAAATATGGAAAAAGCCCTGAACAATCAAATCAGGATAGAAGCGGAGTCTTCACAAACATATTTGTCCATGGCTTCATGGGCAGAGGTAAAAGGGCTTGAAGGAATTTCTTTATTTATGTATAAACATTCTGATGAAGAAAGAATGCATATGTTAAAACTCATCAAATATGTAAATGAACGCGGAGGGCAGGCCTCAATATCTGCTTTGACGGAACCCAAAGCCGTTTTCAATTCATTTCAAAAGATGTTTGAGGATTTATACGATCATGAAGTATTTGTCTCTAAAAGCATCAACGAGTTGGTACATGTGGCGCTAGAGGAAAAAGATTATGCAACCCATAATTTTCTTCAATGGTATGTTGCCGAACAAATAGAAGAGGAAGCACTTGCTCGTACTATTTTAGATAAAATCAACCTTATTGGAAATGATAAGGGCGGGCTTTACCTTTTTGACAGGGATGTACAACAAATCACCGTTGAAAGTGCAGCGGCAGACACGCAACAATAAAAAAGAGGATCTTGCAGATCCTCTTTTACAGGTTAATTAAAATTCCACTTTTTTAAATTCAGGGGATCGTATTTATTTTCCCAACATCACCAATTCATTGCATTTTATTTCGGTGATGTATCTTTTTTCGCCTTCTTTATTTTCATAAGAGCGATAAATGAGTTTGCCTTCCACAGCCACCTCATTGCCCTTGGCGAGGTAATTCTCTACAATTTCGGCAGTTTTACCCCAGGCCACTACATTGTGCCATTGGGTATCTGTTACCTTTTCGCCTTTGTTGTTCTTGTAAATCTCATTTGTAGCAACAGAAAATTTTGCCAATTTGCTGCCATTATCAAGATTAACAATTTCAGGGTCTTGTCCCAGGTTTCCAATCAACTGTACTTTGTTTCTAAGTGCGTTCATAATTTCTAATTTTAAGGATTAAACAGTTAATACTATCGGGTCTTATTTCCGACACTGCAAACATAGAACGGGAGTTTAATATTACTCGGTTAGGAAATATTTATTTTCGTTTGTAATCGTTTGTAGTCATTTGATGTCGTTTTAGCCAGAATGTAAAGTTTGATTTCGTAGAATGGTCATCTTAATAAAAGCAATTATTCCTATATTAGACTACTATTCTAAAATACCTATTTAAAATGCCAAGAACACTCCACTTGTTTTTTTGTTTTCTACTCTTAAATGTTTCGCTTTTAGTTGGTCAGTCCACCGAAGAAATCGTAGATCAAATAACAAAAGAGGCTATTGAAAATTCCCAACTGGAACAACTCGCTCATGAACTAATGGATGTTATAGGGCCTCGTTTGGTGGGTACACCCCAGATGGCTATAGCCCATGACTGGGCTGTAACTACTTTCAACGAATGGGGTATAGATGCCCGTAATGAGGAGTGGGGTACCTGGCGAGGTTGGGAACGGGGTAGTACGCATATTGATTTGATTTCTCCCAGAGTAGTATCCCTTCAGGGAATGCAGCTTGCATGGAGTCCCGGTACTTCAGATGCGGGAATAACTACAGAAGTAATAAACCTCCCGGTACTGGAAGATTCTCTGGACTTTGCAAATTGGCTACCAAAGGTCAAAGGGAAATTTGTAACTGTTTCCATGAATCAACCCACCGGTCGTCCTGACTACAACTGGGAAGAATATGCCACCGAGGAATCTTTTGAAAAAATGAAAACCGATCGGAAAGCACAGAGCAGGGCCTGGTATCAACAAATAAGGAATACTGGCTATAACCAGATTACACTAAACGATGCGTTGGAAAAAGCGGGTGCGGCAGGAATTATTCAATCCAACTGGTCCGAAGGTTTTGGCGCCAACAAAATATTTAGTGCAAACACCAAAACTATTCCCGTAATAGACCTTTCCCTTGAGGATTACGGAATGTTGTACCGGTTGGCTAAGAACGGCAATAAACCTGTGTTAAAAGTAGTTGCCAAATCAAAAGAATTGGGAAGGGTGCGCACATTTAATACCATTGCCACTATTCCCGGATCAAAATTCCCTAAAGAATACGTTGTTCTCTCTGCTCATTTTGATTCCTGGGATGGCGCAACGGGTGCAACAGATAATGGCACAGGTACAATTACCATGATGGAAGCTGCACGTATCCTTAAAAAAATATATCCTAACCCTAAACGTACAATTATAGTAGGCCTATGGGGGAGCGAAGAACAAGGCCTCAACGGGTCCCGGGCTTTTGTGGAGGACAGGCCTGAAGTTGTAAAAGGGTTACAGGCACTTTTCAATCAGGATAATGGAACAGGCCGTGTGGTTAAAATTTCCGGCCAGGGATTTCTTCATGCCTACGATTATCTTGGCCATTGGTTGCAAGCCGTACCACGAGACATTAGAAGGCATATTGAAACTACATTTCCCGGATCTCCTGGTAGTGGAGGTTCTGATTATGCCTCATTTGTTGCTATGGGGGCTCCTGCATTTTCGCTAAGCTCACTGAGTTGGAGCTATGGAGATTATACCTGGCATACCAATTTAGATACTTATGATAAAATTGTTTTCGACGATGTTCGGAATAATGCTATTCTTACTGCAATCCTTGCATATATGGCTTGCGAAGACCCTGAAAAAACCTCCAGGAAAAAGGCAACACTTCCAACAAATCTGAAAACAGGAACACAAAAAGAATGGCCAAAACCCCGCTCTCCAGACAGGTCCGGCGGGCAAAATTAAAATTGAATTATGAGAAATATTAGTTTCCTTTTTTGTTTGATGTTTGCGGCAATAGTTTTTGCCCAAACCCCATCTGTTAAAATTTCACCAGATCTTAGTCCGGCTCCTCCGGCAACTGTTGGAATTTCTGATAAACGGTTGAAGCGCATAGATGCCATGCTTAAAAAAGCAGTTAAGGATGGCGATATTCCTGGAGCTGTAGCGCTAATTGCAAGAGATGGAAAAATAGTTTTCCACAGTGCCTACGGCCTGGCTGATAATTCTGCAGGAATTAAGATTTATAACGATGCTATTTTCCGGATCGCTTCACAGACTAAGGCCATAACTTCAACTGCGGTAATGATGCTCTGGGAAGAGGGAAAATTTAAACTGGATGATCCTGTTTCCAAATACATTCCAGAATTTAAAAATGCCCGGATTCTGGATACCTTTAATGAACAGGATACGACATATACCAGTGTATCCTCAGAAAAAGAAATTACGATAAGGCATTTGATTACCCATACCTCCGGAATTGGTTATGGAGTTATTGATAGTGATCCAAGATTCAAAGCAATTTATCATAAAGCCGGTATTACGGATCTCTTTACCACTGAAGATATTTCAATAGAAGAAAGTGTTAAGAAACTAGCCGGCCTTCCCTTGCACCATACCCCGGGCGAGAAATTTACATATAGCGAAGGGCTTGATGTGCTGGGCTACTTTATTGAAGTAGTATCCGGTTTACCTTTTGATCAATTTCTCAAAACACGGATATTCGATCCATTAGGCATGACAGACACCTGGTTTTATTTGCCAGAATCAAAGCACGATCGTCTGGTAAAAGTTCAGCATAAAGTAGATGGGGTATGGGAAAAATATCCGGTTACCTTCTATGATACAGATTATCCTATAAAAGGTGCCAAAAGGTTTTTTTCTGGTGGAGCAGGTCTTTCCAGTACCGCAAAAGACTATGCAACCTTCCTTCAAATGTATTTGAACAAAGGAGAATTAAACGGTGTTAGGTTGTTGAGTAGAACCACTGTTAGAAGTATTATGGCTAACCAAATTGGTGACATCTGGAAAGACGGGCCCAAGCATTATGGATTGGCATTTGGTGTAGTAAACCAAAAAGGAGAAGGTTCCGGTGGCTTAGGCAGCAAGGGCACCTTTGATTGGGGTGGTTATTTTAACACTCAATATTTTGCGGATCCTGAGGAGCAGGTCATTGGAATCCTAATGAAACAAACCCAGGGCACAACAAACGATAATACTGCCTGGAAATTCCGTCAGATGGTATTTAGCGCTATCGATGACTAAACCAACTCATCACTCTAAGTTGGGATTTTATTACCTCTGTTTTTTGGGGTTTTTGCTAATCCCTTTATATGGAACTACCCAATTAACTTATAAGGAGTCTGAGGCCGGAATACAAATAAAAGAAGGTGCTGAAAATGTCCTTTTTTATCAAAAACAAACAAAATCCCGCAACGAAGAATTTTCAAGAAATAATTATATACATCCCCTCTATGGAATTGATGGATCTGTATTAACAGAAGATTTTCCCGAAGACCACCCCCATCACAGAGGTGTTTTCTGGGCATGGCATCAGGTAGTTATTGGAGACAGAAAGTTGGGAGATTCCTGGGCATGTAAAGATTTTATATGGAATATTAAGAACATTGAAATATCCAGATCCGGCGAAAACCTTAACCTCATGGTTTCCACACATTGGCAATCTCCGAAATGGATAAGCCCGGAGGGAACTCAAAAACCCTTCTTGTTAGAAAATACGAAGATCAGTATATACCCCAGAAAGGACAATTACCGGATTGTACGATTTGAAATAGCTCTGTTAGCTCTTGAAAAGAATTTAAAAATAGGTGGCTCTGAGGATGAAAAAGGCTATGGAGGTTTTTCTGTAAGACTACAACTTCCTGAAGATATCCGGTTTTCATCAATTGAAGGTAGCGTCGCAGCAAAAAATACTGCAGTTGAAGGGGGGAAATGGATGAATGTTTTTGGATCATTTACCAATAAAAATAACCGTTCAGGAATTGCCATATTCTCTCACCAGGATGCTCTGGAGGATAAAGAAAAATGGATCTTAAGAGAAAAAGAAAGCATGCAGAATTGTGTCTTTCCCGGAAGAAAAAGTGTTACTGTCTCTACTACAAATCCCACTATCTTAAAGTACAGTCTCCTTATATATGAAGGAGAAATGACGGGATCAGAGATTCAGAAAATTTACAAAGAATTGAAGTAAACATTTATTATCTTAAAACATATTTTTTTATATGAAAACCATCCAACTAATTCTTCTCAGCCTGATTCTGGTTCCTCTGAGTGCTCAGGCTCAAAAACGTAAAACTAAATCCACTACAACACATTTCGAAGTTCAGGATTCTCTTTATCATGGCCTGAAGTGGAGAAATATTGGACCATTCAGAGGTGGCCGGAGTGTAGCAAGCAGTGGTGTGATAGGTCAACCCATGACCTACTATATGGGAACCACCGGCGGTGGAATCTGGAAAACAACAGATGATGGGATTAGCTGGAAGAATATTTCCGACAAATTTTTAAAAACCGGAACTGTTGGAGCAATTGCCGTTTCAGAAAGCAATCCAAATATAGTAATTGCAGGTATGGGTGAACACGCTGCCCGGGGTGTAATGACCTCCATGGGAGATGGGGTCTATAAATCCACGGATGCTGGTAAGACATGGAAGCATATTGGCCTGAATAAAACCCGCCATATTTCAGATGTAGTGATACATCCTACAAATCCTGATATCATTTTTATTGGAGCCCAGGGAGCGCAATATGGTCCTTCGGAAGATAGGGGAATTTACAGGTCAAAAGATGGGGGCACTAACTGGGAAAAAGTTTTATTTGTAAACAACACAACAGGGGCCTCTTCCCTTTCTATGGACATGAAGAATCCATTAATTCTTTATGCCGCTTTCTGGGAACACAGCCGATATCCGTGGACTATGCAATCGGGCGGGAAAAATTCCGGTCTCTATAAATCCACAGATGGCGGTTCCACATGGGATAAATTAAACGACGGACTACCTGAAGAATTTGGAAAAGCCGGGATATCCGTTTCCCGGGCAAATCCGGAGCGGGTATTTGCGGTGTTGGAAGCCGAAGGAGAAAAAGGCGGGGTATACCGGTCTGATGATGCAGGTCAGAAATGGAAGCAGGTGAATAAAGACCGTATAAATATTGCACGCTCCTGGTATTATATGGAAATATTTGCGGATCCTCAGGATGAAAATCTGGTTTATGTTTGCAATGCCCCGGTAACCAAATCAATTGACGGTGGTAAAACATTTAGCCAGGTACCTACACCCCATGGAGACAATCATCATTTATGGATAAATCCTCTGGATAATCGAAAAATGATCAATTCCAATGATGGAGGTGCCAATGTTTCCAATAATGGTGGTAAAAGCTGGAGTACACAGCAAAATCAGCCTACATCTCAGTTCTACAGGGTCATAACAGACAATCTGGTGCCTTATAATATATATGGTGGACAACAAGATAATTCTGCCATTGCTATTGCCAGCAGAACCAATGATGCGGGTATAGACTGGAAAGACTGGTACTCCGTTGCCGGATGCGAAAGCGCCTATCTGGCTTTTGATCCTGATAATCCCGAAATTGTTTTTGGTGGTTGTTATCAAGGGATTATAGAAAAATGGGTAAGAGCCTCAAGGGAGGGCAAACCCATCAAGGAATACCCGGAATTGGCTCTTGGAAATGCCCCGGAAAGCTTTAAATTTCGCTACAATTGGAATGCCCCAATAATAAGCTCCCCACATGACAGAAATACTATTTATCACGCTGGAAATGTAGTTTTCAAAACCACGGACGCAGGCATTAATTGGTCCGTAATTAGTCCCGATCTCACCCGAAATAACAAAAGCAGGCAGGGGCCAGGTGGTGGGCCTTACACTAATGAAGCAGCAGGAGGCGAAAATTATAACACGCTGATGTACCTGGTGGAATCACCCCATGAAGAAGGGGTACTATGGGCCGGAAGTGATGACGGGCTTATTCATATATCTAAAAATGGAGGAGAAAATTGGGAAAACGTTACTCCTGTAGGCCTTGAGGAAGGTATAATTAATAGTATAGAGGTCTCTCCACATAATGCCGCCACGGCTTATGCAGTGGTAATGCGCTATAAGTTTATGGATTTAAAACCATACATATTTAAAACTACTGATTATGGTAAAACCTGGTCCAAAATAGTAAGTGGCATAACAGACGAACATACTTTTGTGCGCGTTGTTCGTGAAGATCCTAAGCGCCAAGGGCTTTTATATGCCGGTACAGAAACCGGTATGTATATTTCGTTCAATGATGGTTTAAACTGGCAGCCTTTTCAGCTAAATTTACCAGTAGTTCCTATAAACGACCTTACAATTCAGGATAATGACCTGGTAGCTGCCACAGCCGGTAGGTCATTTTGGGTTTTAGATGATCTTGGAGCTATCCAGAATAGTTCAACGGATAATACTGCACTCGCTATCTTTAAACCTAAAGACACTTATTTGCTTTTTGGCGGAAGTTCGGACAAACCGGTTCCAGGCCTGGGTCAAAACCCTAAACAAGGGGTTGCTTTTGATTATTATCTGAATGAGGATTCGGATAGCCTGAATCTTGAATTACAAGTGCTTCAAAATGGCAAAATAATAAGGACAATTACCAACAAAAAAGTAAAAGGATTTAAGTCCTGGCCGGGTGGACCATCTAAACCAGCGGTTTTACCTTCAAAAAAAGGGTACAACAGATTTACATGGGATTTTCGAAAAGAAACACTCCCCGCTGTGGATAAAGTTTTTGTTTACGGAAATTATTCCGGTTCTCATGTAGCTCCCGGCAACTATGTCTTTCGTTTATCTCTAGAAGGTGTGGTCACCGAAACTGAAGTGCGCATTCTGCCCAATCCAAAATTAAAAGCCTCAGAATCTGATTTTGATGAACAACAAGCTGTATTGGATCAGATTGAAAATACCATTAAAAATATTCATGAATCCGTAACAATAATGCGATCGGCAAAAAAACAATTGAAAACATATAAAGAACTGCTTAAAGAAAACAAAAATGCAACAGAACTTCTGGAAAAAGGAGAGGAATTAATTAAACGAATAGACAGCTGGGAACAAAACCTCATCCAACCCAATCAGAAAACCTATCAGGATGTCATTAACTATAACAACCAACTCAATGCCCAATTAATGCATCTGAAAGGCTTTGTAGACAATTCAGATCCAAAAGTAACACAAGGGGCCAAACAAAGGCTGGAAGATCTTCTGGCTGATTGGAAAACCTATGAGGATGAGAAAAAAGCAATTGTGAATACTGAGATGGTGTCCTATAATAAGATGTATACAGATCTGGGTTTGCCTGCAATAATACTTAAGGAGTAAAGCCTGAAGCTTATAACCAATGGTAGCTTAAAAGTAATCGCTTATATAAGCGTAAATTAATTGAAGTGGACTTAACAAAATTTTACCTGAGCAATACATGATTGGGAGGGGGCTGATTTAAGGAAAATGCTCAATTTCTGGTTGACCACGATCAAAATCAACCAGAGAAAGCTAAATTCTCGAAAAAAGGAGTTGTAGGGTTTCTTGGAAAATGCGATATTGTAGTAGACTAGCTTACCCTAAAGATATTAGGGAGTAACTCTTTCTTTTACCAAACATGGAACATCAGCAAGAAAAAAAGTGTCTGGAATGTGGAGAAATAATTAAAGGCCGGGTAGATAAAAAATACTGCTCGGATTATTGCCGAAATGCCTATAATAATAAGCTCAATAAGGACAGTAAAAACCTTGTGAGAAATATAAATAACAGGCTTCGAAAGAACTACAGGATCCTGGATAGTTTTACCTTAAAGGATGGAAAAACACGCACATCCAAGACACGGCTAATGGATAAAGGTTTCGATTTTGATTATATAACCAATTTGTATACCACAAAAAAAGGCACTACTTATTACTTTGTATACGACCTGGGTTATCTTCCTTTGGATAATGATTATTACATGATTGTTAAAAGAGAATAGTACCGGATACCTTAAGTTATCTGTAACTCTTTAAGCAAAAAGTCTCTTAACCGCTACATTTAAAAGGCTTATTTCCAATTCTCAGCACTGAGTTTAAGTGCGGCAATAACAATATCCTTCCTGCTTATCTGACCTACCAGCAAACCATCTTGCATAACCGGTAATCTTCTTCGATTATGTCTGTCAAAGATTCCTGCGGCATCAAAAATGCTCATATCGTGTGGTATGGTCTCCACGTTCTTTGTCATAAAACGCTCTACGCTTTTATCCAGGATAGGCTGGTTAAAATAACGGCTTTCAGAAATCTGCTTCATACAGTCAGCCTCAGATATAATCCCAACCAGAAAACCATTATCATCCATTACAGGACCCCCAGAAATACGGTGTTTTGCAAATGATTCCATTACCTCAAGTATGGATTGGTCAGGACTAAAAGTTACTAACTTCCTGGACATATAATCTTCCACTAAAATGGGAGCATCATATTCCTTTTTTTTGGATCTTTCTTTGGCTCTTCGGCCCATAAAACTCTTTATTCCCATACCTTTTCAATTTTGGCTTAATCTTAAATATACGTATTTCCTGAATAAGTACTAAATATATTCGCCAAAATGAGCCAAAGCATAAGAATTTTATACTTTTAACTAACATTTCCGAATTATGAAAACATATGCCCGGTTAATCTCTTTCCTGCTCATTCTTTTGGCTGTATCCCTGAGTTTTTATACTGTAATGCCTAAGTATACGTCGGATTTGGACAAGCCACATACCGTTTTTTCAACCGACCGTGCATTAAAACATGTCGAAGCCATATCTAAACAGCCACATGGTGTTGGTTTTGACGCCCATGAAACGGTAAAAAAATATATTATTGATCAATTAACTCAAATGGGGTTGGAGACCTCAATTCAGAAAGGATATACAGCTGGAGATTGGGGCAATTTTAGCAAAGCAGAGAATATAATTACCAGAATAAAAGGCTCTCGGCCAGGAAAAGCCCTGATGCTACTTTCACATTATGACAGCAATCCACACTCTTCTTTGGGGGCAAGTGATGCAGCCAGCGGAGTAGCAACTATTTTGGAGGGTATCCGGGCTTATTTAGCAAGCGATGCTGTGCCTAAAAATGATAT
This sequence comes from Flavobacteriaceae bacterium, assembly GCA_020346245.1. Classification (GTDB taxonomy): domain Bacteria; phylum Bacteroidota; class Bacteroidia; order Flavobacteriales; family Flavobacteriaceae; genus Eudoraea. Next base: position 991,574 of record CP070778.1, read on the forward strand.
TGTGATTCTCATTTCTGACGCCGAAGAATTAGGGCTTAATGGTGCGGACTTATTTGTAAACAGACATCCCAGGGCAAAAGATATAGGTTTAGTTTTGAATTTCGAGGCTCGGGGCAGTGGCGGCCAGTCTTATATGCTCATTGAAACAAACCGGGGGAATGAAAAACTAATAGAAGAGTTTACAAAATCAGACCCTGGATTTCCGGTAGCAAACTCCCTGGTATATAGTGTTTATAAATTACTCCCGAATGATACGGATCTTACTGTTTTTCGGGAAGACAGAGATATTGAAGGCTTTAATTTTGCCTTTATTGATGATCATTTTGACTACCATACTTCGCAAGACAGTTATGAACGTCTTGA
>CP070778.1:992036-1035357 GCA_020346245.1 Flavobacteriaceae bacterium
ATTGATGATGATGATAATGACTTCTGGTTTGGATTTGAACAAGAATATTTTTTAATGGATACCGAAACGGATTTACCTCTTGGATTTCCACGTGGTGGATTTCCCGGACCACAAGGTAAATATTACTGCTCCGTTGGTGGAAGGTATACCTGGGGTAGGGACTTTGTAGAAGAGCATATGGATTTATGTATTGCAGCCGGCATTAATATTGAAGGTATTAATCAAGAGGTTGCGCCAGGACAATGGGAATTCCAGTGCTTTGCCAAAGGTGCAAAAAAAGCGGGTGATGAGATTTGGGTTGCTCGTTACCTATTGAATCGCCTCACTGAGAAGTATGGCTATTATATTGAATTACATCCAAAACCTGTTAAGGGAGATTGGAATGGAAGTGGAATGCACGCAAACTTTTCTAATACTACTTTAAGAACTTGTGGTTCTAAAGAAATCTATGAAAGAATTTGTGAGGCCTTCAGACCAGTGGCTATTGATCACATCGAAGTTTATGGTGCATTTAATGACGAAAGACTTACTGGCTTGCACGAAACAGCATCTATTAAGGATTTCAGTTATGGTGTATCAGACAGAGGTGCTTCAATCCGAATTCCTATAATAACTGTAGAAAAAGGTTGGAAAGGATGGTTGGAAGACAGAAGACCAGCATCTAATGGAGACCCATATAAAATAGCAGGTAGAATTATAAAAACAGTAAAATCGGCAAATATCGAAGCTGTAGCTAATTAATTAGCCGTTATAATTATAAATTAGAACCCGTCTTTATAGATTTATAAAGACGGGTTTTTTAATTTTCCGGTTTTAATAAAGGTGTATTCATCCAATCCTTGTACGAATTAGCCTGTTTAATAACAAGTCACCCCTAGAACAACGTAAAATATAAAAACAACATATAGAGGGTAACTAAAATTAGACCATCGCGCCAACCGAGGCGCAGTCCTTTAGGAAAGAATACCAAGGGAAGAATAATAAATGAAATGCCCAGCATCCACCATATATCGCTATTCAAAAGACCCTGATCAATTACATAAATTGGTGTTATCATTGAGGTAATTCCCAAAACTGCCAGTAAATTAAAAATGTTGGACCCTATCAGGTTTCCCACGGAAATTGCTTTTTCCTTTTTAAATATTGCAATAATAGAAGCGGCCAGTTCAGGGATACTTGTACCTACAGAGACTACAGTTATCCCAATTACCCGTTCACTTACTTCATAAAATGTAGCCATGCCTACTGCACCTTTCACAAGCAATTCCGCCCCTCCCCAAAGGGCAATCCCCCCTAAACCCATGAAAAGCACAGCCTTATATAAAGGTAATGGCGTGCTATCCTCATGGAGATCTTCTATTACAGCCGTTTTCTGAAAGCGAAGTAAAAAAATCAAAAACAGAAAAAGAAAAAACACCATAATTGCTCCTTCATAGGGATGAAGAATACCGTCAAAATATATAAACCCAAAAAACAAAAGTGACGCAGCCATCATAACCGGCCAGTCCGTGATATAAAAGGCCTTTCGAACATCTATATTGCCCAACAAAATAATAATTGCCAATACCAGGCCAATGTTGGCAATATTGGACCCTACAACATTACCAAGCGCCAGATCCGGAAAACCCTCTAATGCCGCATTTACGCTTACAATAAGTTCCGGTGCAGAAGTTGCAAAGGAAACTATGGTCATGCCAATAATAATCCTGGATATATTCAGTCTCAAGGAGAAGGCCACTGCCGACTTCAATAACCAGTTGCCTCCTAATATTAATAAAGTCAAGCCAATTGCAATAAACAATAAATTGAGCATCCGAAAGCTTTTGGCAAATATAGCAGAATTAGGTGGGGAACGACGATCGGTATATCATTAATATAGTTCCTGTTTTTTGGATGAATATAATAGCAGTTAAACCCTGGGTGAAAGATGATATATTTAATTGTTAATTGTATAAAAACTTAAAAATTAGTTAAATAACTATAAATGTAGTTGTTTAACTAAATTATTAGTAATATGTTTGATTAAAATTAACTTTATCATGCAGAGACTTACCAACAAAGAGGAGGAAATAATGAAAATTCTCTGGAAATTAGAAAAGGCATTTGTTAAGGAAATCAGAGCCGAATTAAAGGGCAACAAGCCTCATTACAATACCTTATCTACTATCGTCCGTAATTTAGAGGACAAAAATTATGTGGCACATGAAGCATTTGGGAATACACACAGATATTACCCCTTGATTGCCAAAGAAGACTACAGAAAACGCTTTATCTCCAACACCATTGCTGATTATTACGACAATTCCTATAAAAGCATGGTATCATTTTTTGCAAAGGAGCAAAAGATATCTATTGAAGAACTCAGGGAAATTATTCAACTAATTGAAAAAGAAAAATAGATGGATGCCTTAATGATCTACCTTTTAAAAGCTTCAGGAATACTCATATTATTTTATTTGGTCTACCAGTTATTTCTAAAAAAAGAAACCTTTTTCCTGGTTAACCGCCATTTTTTACTCATTGGAGTTATGGCTGCCTTTGTTTTTCCTTTGGTCAATATAAATACGTATGTGGAAATAGCAGCCATGCCTATTACTGCATCTAATTCCCTTAGTGCAAATTCTTCCATGGAAATAAGTGGCACTTCATTCAATTGGCTGGATTTAATTTATACACTATATGGCATTGGCATAAGTATACTGGGGCTTAAGTTTATATTTCAGCTTCTGGCAATCCGAAAAGTTATACGAACCAACAAAACCATTAAAAAGGATGGTTACGTTTACGTGGAAACTGATAAGGATATTGCCCCTTTTTCATTTTTCAGGTATATTTTTTATACCCCTGATAAATTTAATCCCCTGGAACTCGAAGCAATTTTAAAACACGAGCATGCTCACAGTACTCAAATACACTCTATAGACTTATTAATAGCACATTTGGTCACCATTGTGATGTGGGCAAATCCTTTTAGCTGGTTTTACAAAAGGAATATTGAACAAAATCTCGAATATTTGGCAGATGATACGGCTATTCAAAGCGTTGCATCAGACAGGGCCTATAAATATGCTTTACTAAAAGTATCCGGAAATCAATTTTTTACACCAATTACAAATAATTTTTACAGTTCATTAATCAAAAAACGAATAGTCATGTTACACAAATCAAAATCAAACAAAAGAAACTTACTCAAAATGGCATTAATCCTGCCAGCCTTAGCAGTTTTCCTATTAAGTTTTAATACAAAGACAATCTATGTACCTAAGGCGGAATCTGACACCACCACTACCTATACCACAGCAGAGACTCAAAAAACCTTTGAGATCCTAATCAATAAGGATACATCAAATGAAGAATTGGAGGAACTTAAAAAAGATCTGTCTGCCAAGGGTATAGATTTCTCCTACACCGCGGTGCGCAACGAGAATAAAAAGATTATAGAACTGGAAATTGACATGCGATCTAAAAGCAAAGGAGGGAAAAAATTCAGAGGCTCCTCTTCCTTCGACAATGACGGAAAACCCATCAATCCGGTAACCATCGTTTATGATGAAGATAACAACTCCTTTTTTATGGGTGATAAAAAGTCAAAGCATAAGGTTATACACAAAGAAATTGATATCAATACCGAGGTATACAGCAATTATGATAAGCATAGGCATGTAGAAATAGAAGTAGATGATGGTAAGGAAATTATTATTGTTAATGGTAAAAAAGTTTCGCAAGAGGCTTTTGAAGAAATAGAGGAAGAAGACCAAATACATGGGAAACACGTGAGAGTGAAAAAAAAGAGTACATCTGGTGCAAATACTCATGTTTTTGTTATAAAGGATACGGATGATGTAGATGATATTGAAGTAATTAGCGAAGATAGCAGTAGCTTTTTCTTTATTGATACTGATGTTGATGAAGATCAACTTTTTATAATTGATGGTAAAGAAAGTAGCAAAGAAGAGGTCAAATCTTTATCTCCTGATGAGATTGAAACCATAAATGTTTACAAAGGGGGAAAGGCCGTTGAAAAGTATGGTGAAAAAGCAAAAGACGGAGTAGTAGAAGTTAAAACGAAAAAGGGGAACCAATAGAAAAAGTTATCTGACTTTAATTTTATCGAATTAGAATACCGGTCATAAATAGGTCGGTATTTTTTTTTAAACAACGGTTTAGGCAAAAAAGGTCATTTTTGACCGTAATATCTCCTTGCATTTTATAAAAAGTTCAAAATACCCCCTACAATTGTTATAATTTGTAATAATATTGAATAAATTAAACTTCGATTTAAAATTATCGGCAAGGAAGATATTTTTAATTTGTTATTGAAACCGTCTTTTTACTTACAATAGTGTATGTAATTGCATTATTTCCTTGTGATTATTTTGGTGAGAAGGTAAAGATACCCATATCTTCGAGTCATAATTAGAAATAAGAAATATTATTTAACTATATAAACCCTAAGTTATGATTACAATTGCCAAAGTAATAATATTAGTATTGGTATCCCTGATATTGATAATAACCTAAAATGAACTAGAGCAATGTATTTAAAATGAACGCTGATGGCGTTCATTTCTGTTTTATATAAGATATTATATTTGTAATATGTTAAACCTAAAAAAAACACTTTTTAAGCTTCTTGCCAGGATCAATAAACTGGTGTTGCCTTCCTTTACAAAAAAGAGACTGGACCTATCTAAAGCATCCAAGTACCAATTGGCTATTATAGGCTGGCGATATTATATTACTACCAACGCCCTGGATTAATAACTTACCAGGGATTTTACGGCATATCCATCTAGTTTCACTGCTCCTTTAAGACTCAACAGTTCCAGTAAAAAATTACACTGCAATACTTTTCCCCCCAGGGATTCTACCAATTCACAAGTGGCTTTAGCAGTCCCGCCTGTAGCCAGAACATCATCGTGAATAATTACATTCTCGCCAGGATTAATGCTGTCTTCATGCATTTCCAGTGTATCTTTCCCGTATTCCAATGCATAGGTTCTGCTGATCTTATCTGAAGGTAATTTTCCCGCTTTACGTACAGGAACAAATCCGGCATTTAATTTTGCCGCAAGGATGGGAGCAAAGAAAAATCCCCGACTTTCCATTCCTACTACCTTATCCACCTTTACATCACCGATCATTTCTAACATGGCATCTGCCGCGGCCTGCAAAGCCTTGGCATCTTTCAAAAGGGGAGTAATATCCTTAAAGGTGATGCCTTTCTCCGGAAAATCGTGAATATCCCGAATGTAATTTTTAAAATCCATTTATTTGATCGCTTGTAATTTTGCCTTAAATGTAAAAAGAAATATATTTGCAGCCCCTTAGGGAAACATATTATTTATGGCCTCGTGGCCTGCCCCAGGCAGGCAGGCGCAATCCGCCCAAGGCGGACAGGCTGAATACGAGCCCGACTTGGTCGGAGCGCATCTGAAACATATGGAATATTATGTTTACGTTCTTAGAAGTTCAAAATTTGAAAGAAATTATGTAGGTTTTACAAAAAACCTTTCTAAAAGGTTTAGGCAACATTTTGCTGGAAAAAATAAATCTACAAAGCCCTATCTGCCATGGGTAGTGTTGTTTTTTGAAACATTTCTAACAAAGGAGGAAGCTCTAAAGAGGAAAAAGTTTCTTAAAACCGGTAAAGGCAGGGAATATATTAAGAAAAGGCCTCGTGGCGCAACTGAATAGCGCATCTGATTACGGCTCAGAAGGTTGCAGGTTTGAATCCTGCCGAGGTCACGAATGAATCAACAAAATGTTGAAAACGAAGCAAGCTAAAAAACATAGCTTGCTTTTGTTTTTTTGTAAGCGAAGTTTTCTTTTGTTGATTCTAGAAGCGGAGTTTTGTCAGGATCATGAGCAAAGCGAGTAATCCTGCTAGGCAGGATGCCGGCGCACCAGCCGCGCCCTCGCGTAGCCGCTATGGCAGAGCAAGGAGGCCCTTCGCTATCAAAGGTCTACCAGACCTTTGATGACAGCTCTGTCCCCTGCCGAGGTCACTTAAAGCAGAAAGTCCATTACGTAGGTAATGGACTTTTTTTTACACAATCAAAAGAGGCGGCCTCTTTCCAAGCCACCTCTTTCTTATAAATTCCTATAGTAATTTACCCAGTTATACTTAAGCCAAATCAAATCGATCCAGGTTCATCACTTTGTCCCATGCTGCCACAAAATCAGCAATGAACTTCTCCTGAGAGTCCTCACATCCATAAACCTCTGCAAGGGCCCTTAGTTCTGAGTTCGATCCGAAAATAAGATCTACACGCGTACCGGTCCACTTTTGTGCCCCTGTTGCGCGGTCAAGACCCTCGAATACCTCATCAGAATCTCCAATTGCCTTCCAGGTAGTGCTCATATCGAGCAGGTTGAGGAAAAAGTCATTTGTGAGCGTCTCAAGACGTTTAGTAAACACCCCATGTCCGGACTGATCGAAGTTAGCATTTAGTACACGCATGCCCCCTACCAGTACAGTCATCTCCGGTGCAGTCAAGGTCATTAACTGCGCCTTATCTACCAAAAGTTCTTCAGCACCCACTGAGAATTCACCCTTTACGTAATTTCTAAAACCATCCGCCAGTGGCTCAAGAGCCTCGAACGATTCCACATCGGTTTGTTCTTCTGATGCATCGGTACGCCCCGGAGTAAATGGTACAGCCACTTCATGACCGGCATTCTTAGCAGCATTTTCAACAGCTGCACAACCACCTAAGACAATCAGGTCTGCCAGGGATACTTTTTTGTTTCCAGACTGGGCATCGTTAAATTCTTTTTGAATACGTCCAAGGGTATCCAAAACGTTTGCCAGTTGCTTTGGGTTATTAACTTTCCAGTCCTTTTGTGGTGCCAAACGAATACGTGCACCGTTAGCCCCACCACGTTTGTCGGACCCACGGAAAGATGATGCTGAAGCCCATGCCGTAGATACCAATTCAGAAATTGATAAACCTGAAGCTAAAATATTAGCCTTTAAAACTGAACTATCATTATCGTTGATCAATTCGTAATCTGCTGCGGGAATAGGATCCTGCCAAATCAATTCCTCCCCGGGTACGTCGGGCCCCAGATATCTTGCTACTGGCCCCATGTCGCGGTGGGTTAGTTTAAACCATGCCCTCGAATAGGCATCAGCAAATTCATCGGGATTTTCGAAAAAATGCCTTGAGATTTTCTCGTAATCGGGATCCATACGAAGGGCAAGGTCAGTAGTCAACATAAACGGAGAATGCTTTTTCCCCGGGTCATGCGCATCCGGAACTGTACCTGCTCCCTCATTATTTTTAGGTTTCCATTGATGGGCACCGGCTGGACTTTTAGTCAATTCCCACTCATACCCAAACAGGTTTTCAAAAAACTTGTTGCTCCATTTAGTAGGTGTATCTGTCCAGGCACCTTCTAAACCACTTGTTATTGTGTCTGAACCTTTACCTGAACCAAAGTTGTTCTTCCATCCAAGACTTTGCATTTCAATACCAGCACCTGCTGGTTCTGCCTCAACATACTCTGCATCACTGGCTGCGCCATGGGTTTTACCAAAGGTATGGCCACCTGCAATAAGAGCAACAGTCTCATAATCATTCATCGCCATACGTCCGAAGGTCTCACGAATGTCATGTGCTGCAGCTACAGGGTCAGGATTAGCATTAGGTCCTTCCGGATTTACATAGATCAATCCCATATGTGCTGCACCAAGGGGATTCTCCAATTCTCCTTCTTTATCATATCTTTTTTTGTTTCCAAGCCATTCTGCTTCAGATCCCCAGTAAATGTCTTCTTCCGGGTGCCAGATATCTTCACGACCACCACCAAAACCAAACATCTTTAAACCCATACTCTCGTGTGCACAGTTACCGGCCAGGATCAACAAATCTGCCCATGAAAGTTTCTTCCCATATTTTTGTTTAATAGGCCAAAGCAATAGTCTTGCCTTATCTAAATTGGCATTGTCGGGCCAGCTGTTCAAAGGAGCAAAACGCTGGGCTCCTGTACCACCCCCACCACGACCATCCGCGATTCGATACGTTCCAGCCGCATGCCATGCCATCCTGATAAAGAATGGCCCATAGTGCCCATAGTCTGCAGGCCACCAATCCTGGCTATCCGTCATTAATGCAAAAAGGTCTTTTTTAACTGCTTCTAAATCCAGCGATTTAAATTCTTCCGTATAATTAAAATCATCACCCATAGGATCAGATAAAGAAGAATGCTGACGGAGGATATTCAGATTCAACATATTGGGCCACCAGTCACGGTTGGTTGTTCCACCACCTGCCGTCTGATGCAATTCACCATTCAAAAACGGGCATTTGCTTTCCCCGTTAACATCATAATTTGTTCCATTAGTACCAGATTCACTTTTGTTTTTATCCATAATATGATCGATTTTTTGTTACCTTTTATTGCAATAGTAAAAATACCAAAATGTTTGTTCATTTAAATAGCTTTCTAATAGAAAATAACTATGACCCATTCTAAAGTGTTATACGCAATCAAAACGCCGTAATGTGCTTTATTCAAAAGGAATCACGCAGAGTTAAAAGATGCTTGCAAACCATAATGAATTGTCCTTTCCATTACATTTGAAGTACTATTGTAAATTCACTGTTTTAGAATCAATTCAACTAAATGAAGTACTTTCTAAATATAAATCCCCAAAGGTTACCAGCATATTAAATTGACATTGTAAATGAGTACAAAAAAAGAAATCGCCATTAAATATTTAGATTATCTGGACAAAGGTGATATTGAGAACATAACAAAACTATTTAATGAAAATGGGTTTGTTGACTCTCCTATTTACGGCATTATGAAGGCTGATGAATTTTACCATAAGTTAAACAATGATACAAGTAACTCTGAACTGCTCCTAAAAGGAATTTTTGAGGACAATGATTCCAATAAACTGGCACTTTATTTTTGCTATAAATGGACACTGAAAAATAAGGAAGAAGTAGAATTTGACGTTGTCGATATTATAGAATTTGATTCGTTTAATATGATTAATAAACTTAAAATTATATATGACACTGTTTTAGCCAGGGCATTAGTAAAGCAATTAAAAAAATAATTTATTGATAATTGTACCCTAATTTTAATCTTTCACTTGCTTATAAAACGAGTACACCCAAACCTACCGGAAGCTTCAAATTTTCATAGGAAATTGAAGAAGAAACAGATATCCTAAGCATTTTATCCATATTTATTAGAATTCAACGGAAATTTTTTGGAGTTGGGCCAGACCAGTCTAATTTTATTTTTATGAGAAGAAAATCTAAAATTATCAATGCAGTTTTAACCTTTGGTAGTGCTTTCCTACTTTTCATGGCTTTTATGGTAGTTTTCAAGATTATTTAGAGTCAGCTTTAGTCAGATTAATCTGATTTGTATCTTTGTTATACCATTACACCCCAAATCCATCATAATTTAATATTATGAACCTAAAACCTGAAAGATGCACAAAACCTCAAAAATTTTAGTCATTGTATTGGTCGTAGTCGTTATGGGCTTTGGTATTGGGATATACCTCCAGGACCTAAAACACCAGGAGAGTACCGCAGCGGCGTGGGTAGCAAACCGGTTTATCGTTGCGAAATTCCATATGATCCTAAAGTATAATTCCAATATGAATACAGCCAACTGGGCAATAATGAAAGACAGCATTTCACGGCAATTAGACTCATTGGTAATCCTTAGGTTCAGAAAGGAAATGGACAGCCTGAATGCCCTGAAGATTCAAAACCCATAATAATCAACTAACTTCTTAACAAAAGAAAAAATCAGAATCAGGCATATATTTCCTGAATTTCCTGCTGGTATTTCTCCCTGATCACACGTCTTTTAAGCTTCAAAGTTGGCGTAAGTTCAGCTACAGAATCATCTTCGTGTATGGGCAGCCATACGGCCGGTACGAGGCGGAATTTCTTAATTTGTTCTATATGACTGAATTCAGGATTATAACTATCAATCACTTTTTGATATTTCGCAATTATTTTATCCTGCTTCACCATATCCTCCAGGTTGGTCCACTTAATATTTTTATGAATGCACCAGTTCTTTAATCCATCTTCTGACGGAACAATAAGTGCGGAAACAAATTTTTGCTTATCCCCGACAACCATAATCTGATCAATAACAAAATTTTCCTTTATCCTATTTTCAATAGGTGCAGGGGCCACATACTTGCCCCCTGAAGTTTTTAACAACTCCTTCTTTCTGTCTGTGATTTTTAAAAAATCCTTTCCATTCGGGCCTTTAATTAGTTTGCCAATATCTCCGGTGCAAAACCATTTTCTGCCATCAATTTCTTTAAATACCTGAGCATTTATCTCAGGTTTCTTATAATAGCCCGACATAACATTGGGCCCAATGGCCAATATTTCCCCTTCGTCATCATTATATTCCCCGGAAGACCTGTCTATATATAATTCCACACCATTAATAGCATAGCCTACAGTACCTATAATGGCACCTCCGGGTTCGGTACTATTAACGGTTAAAGTGGGTGAGGTTTCAGTAAGGCCATATGCCTCCCGTATATTAATCCCGGCAGCGCAAAAAACACGAATTATCTTCAAGGGGCAAGGTGCAGAACCAGTCACAATCAGGCGCACATTTCCACCCAGGGCTTCTCTCCATTTGCTAAAAATTAATTTGTCTGCGAGCCCCCATTTTATTTTATTGATTGGAGACAATTTTTGATCCAGATCATAATTATCTGTTAACCGAAGTGCCCAAAAGAAAAGTCCTTTTTTTACACCTTTCAAAGTCAGGCCCTTATTATAAATTGCCTCATATACTTTTTCCAGTAACCTTGGAACAGTTGTAAAAACTACTGGTTTCACAGAAGCCAAATCGCCATTCGGTCCGCTCAGATTATCCGTTCCACAAAAATATATACTGGCGGCCTTATTGAACCATGCATAGGAAACGGCTCTTTCATAAATGTGACACAACGGCAGAAAACTCAGCACCTTTTCCCCTGGATTTATCTTTATAAATGGGGAAGTCTCCAGTATGGCATGCAAAATATTTCTATTTGTTAACATAACCCCTTTGGGGTTGCCGGTTGTTCCGGATGTATAAATAATTGTAATTAGATCTTCTCCTGTTGATTGATTTTTAATTTCATCAATTTGGGTTACCCCTTCCGTATCCAAAATTTCCTCCCAATAAGGCCTTCCTTCAGTTTTGTCAAAGGTGTAGATATTTTCTAGACTCGGAACTTTTTTGCTCGTAAGGGAAAGTTTATCATAAAGGTCGAGTCCTCCGCAAAAAGCTGCCTTTACTTCTGCCTCGTTTAAAATATATTCAAATTCCGAAATACTTATTGTTGGATATAGAGGAATACTTATTAAGCCAGACATTTGCAAGGCAAAATCCATTATAACCCATTCCGGTCTGTTTTTATAGATTACCATGGCTACCTTATCCCCGGACTTTAAACCCAGTTTCAATAAACCAGAGGCTGCTTGTTCCGCGTAATTTTTTACATCCTCCGTGCTAAAGGATTTCCAATTACCATTGGCATCGCGAGTATTCAGGGAAGCTTCAAGTGGGTTATTATTTAATTGATGGTAAAGAAGATCAAAAACTCTGGTCATTGGTTTGTTATTTTAGGTTTGGCTTAAGTTACTAATAAACTATTTTCATTTGGAGGGTCATTGTTAAATTTAAGAAATTACTCGAACATTAAACTAATAAACTCCGCAACGCATGCTGGTTTATCAGATTCGTCGGTCTCCACGACACAATTCCAGGTAATTTTTACTCCATTATCTCCGTAATTTTCAATTTTATGAATAGTGCTAATTAGTCTAAGTCTGCTATCCACTAAGACGGGGCTTGGAAAACGAACTTTGTTCATACCATAATTGACCCCCATTTTCACAGATTTGATCAATAAAACATCTTTCAAAAGCTTAGCCAAGAGTGAAAGAGACATGAAGCCATGAGCCACAGGCTTTTTGAATGGGGAATATTTTGCCGCTTTTTCAACATCTATATGTATCCATTGGAAATCCATGGTAGCTTTGGCAAAGTCGTTGATCATTTCCTGAGTAACTGTAAGCCAATCTCCTGCCGGCAAAGTTTTACCCTCTAATTCTCTAAAAGATTCGATATTCTCTAATTCTAATTGCGCCATTATATCTGGTTATCTTGAGGTTCCACCATCTATCGTAAGACATGTCCCTGAAACAAAGCGGGCTTCATCAGAAGCAAGGTATAAGTAACCATAGGCAATATCTATAGGTTGCGCTACCGTCCTCAAGGGAATACTTTCCTTAATCTTAGCAAAATGCTCATCCGGAATCTTCTCTACCATATCGGTCATTGTAAAGCCCGGAGCAATGGCGTTTGCCGTGATACCATACTTGCCAAATTCCATTGTCCATGTTTTGGACATGGCAATAACACCAGCTTTAGTAGCCGCATAATTAGTTTGTCCAAAATTACCCCTTAAACCAACATTTGAAGCAGCGCTCACTATCCTGCCATATTTATTTACCTTCATATAGGGAACCACAGCCTGGGTGCAAATAAAGACGCCCTTAAGATTTACGTCTATAACCGCATCCCATTCGTCCTCACTCATTTTTTCGAGGGTTCTATCTCTTGTAATTCCGGCATTGTTTATCAGGATATCTATTTTACCGTATTTATCATTTACTTTTTTGCAAACCCCTTCAACAGCTGTTTTATCCGTTACGGATACCTGATGGTATTCTGCCTTTCTTCCGGCATCATTTATACTATCTGCAACTTTTTGTCCTTGCGGTAAAAGATCTAAAATAATTACCGTTGCCCCTTCCTTGGCAAAGAGTTCTGAAATGGCCTGACCTATTCCCCGGGCTCCTCCCGTGACTATGGCTATTTTGTCTTTTAGTCTCATATTGTAAATTGATTAAACTTGTTTCTCAAGAATTAGATACTTTAAACTTTGCTGAACTATGATCTTATGAAAAATATGATCCCCGAATAAGATAAACTTATATCGCTATTACTATTTTACCCCTGACCTTTCTGTTCATTATTTCCTCCAAAGCCCTTGCTGTATTCTTCAATTCATAGGTCTTATGGATATGAGGTCTAAGCCTGCCTTCATCATGCCATTTCATCAGCATCTTTGTATTCTCCATATTTTGTTTAGGGTTTCTCATAGCAAAATCACCCCAAAATACACCAACAATAGAGGCAGTTTTAAGCAATGGTAAGTTCAAAGGCATTTTAGGTATTGTCCCGGAAGCAAATCCGACAACCAGCAATCTGCCATCCCATGCAATTCCCCTAAACGATGCCTCAGAATAGTCGCCTCCAACAGGATCATAGATAACATCTACCCCATTGTTATAAGTTATTTTTTTAATTTCCGACTTCAGGTCATCTTTGGAATAGTTAATCGTTTCATCAGCACCATATTCGCGGCACAATTGCAACTTATCCTCGGAGGAGGCCGCGGCAATAACTTTTGCCCCCATTAATTTTCCTAGCTCAACAGCTGCCAAACCAACTCCCCCGGACGCCCCAAGAACGAGGAGGGTTTCACCCTCAGACAATTTTGCCCGGTCTTTAAGAGCATGGTATGACGTACCATATGCCACCATAAATGACGCTGCAATAGAAAAGTCCATTTTTTTCGATTTCAGGAAGCAGGTATTGGCCGGCACAACTACTTCCTCTGCAAAACCCCCATTAAAGACAAAACCGAAAACTTCATCACCTACTTTAATATGTCCGACATCTTCCCCTACTTCTTTTACAACCCCGGCTATGTCGCTGCCCGGTGTGAAAGGTAATTCTGGCTTAAATTGATATAACCCCTGGATAATTAAAGTGTCCGGAAAATTTATTCCACAGGCTTTCACATCTACTAAAACTTCATTGGCACCCGGTTTTAACCCGGGCAATTCTTCCAGAACAAGCGAAGACGGCGGTCCAAATTCTTTACATCGTATGGCTTTCATCTTCGATTACTTTTAGTACCAGTTTACCTAACTTATCACCCGAAAACAACCTTTGAAAAGTCTTTGGAAAGTTTTCAATTCCTTCATAAATATCTTCTTTGCCCTTCAATTTTCCTTGCGCAAGCCATGCTCCCATATCTCTCGCAGCTTCACCGTACCTTTTGGCGTAATCAAATACTACCATTCCCTGCATTGTTGCACGGTTAACCAAGAGCGAAAGATAGTTACTGGGACCTTTTATAGCCATTTTGTTGTTGTATTGAGATATGGCTCCACATATCACTATTCGGGCATGCATTCTTAGTCTGCTCAGCGCAATATCCAGAATCTCCCCTCCTACGTTGTCAAAATATACATCCAGCCCTTTTGGACATTCTTCCTTCAACCTGCTTCTAACATCTTCGTTTTTATAATCAATTGCAGCATCAAAACCCAATTCCTCCAAAAGATAAGTACATTTCTTTTGACCCCCGGCAATACCAACAACCCGACAGCCTTTAATTTTCGCAATTTGTCCCACAATACTTCCCACTGCACCTGCTGCACCTGAGACCACTACAATATCACCCTCCTTAATTTTTCCTACTTCGAGAATGCCAAAATAGGCAGTCATACCGGTCATTCCCAAGGTACTTAGATAAGTAGGAAGAGGAGCAAGCCCGGGATCTATAATTCGGGTATTTGTACCATCTGAAACCGCATATTGCTGAACACCTCCAAATCCGGCTACATGATCACCAATTTTAAAGTTGGGGTTATTTTTAACTCCTACAACCTCCCCTACAGCTCCGGCACGCATCACAGAGCCAATAGCCATAGGTTCTATATAAGATTTGGAATCATTCATCCATCCTCGCATAGCCGGGTCCAGGGAAACATAATGTTGTCTCACCAAAATTTCTCCATCCTCCAAGTCGGGTATGGGATTAATCTCCAATGACCAGGTCGAAGCATCGGCTTCTCCCACGGGCCTCTTTACAAATTTCAATTGTTTATTCATATTTTTCATTTCAGTTTTATCCTTTCTTTTTGTTTGTGAAACTCTTTACATATGCTTCCATTTTGGCTCTAATTTCTGGTTTCCACCATAAGGTGGCAGCTTCCTTAAGGGAATTTTCGGCATCCAAATCAAGTCTGGCAAGTACATTTTTGCGAAGTTTCCTTTTGGTGTTAGTAAGTATCTCCTGATCTGCCTGCAAATAATGCTGCATCTTTGCTTCAGCCCTTGACAATACCTGCTCCAAAGGAACCAATTCATCCACTAATCCGGCTGACAAAGCTTCTTCTGCATTAAGCAGCTTCCCTTCCATAATATATCTGCTAGCCAAACCCTCTCCTATCCAAAAGGCATAAGTTTCTATTAAGTTCTGAGATATTTGAATATTTACGGCTACCTCATTCAGTCCGATTATATATTGCTCGCCATCTGCCATAATCCTGTTATCACATGCCACTGCAAGTACACAGCCACCCGCCGGGGAATGACCTGTAATAGCCGATATAACAGGTTTTGTAATGTGCATAAGTTCTATGAAGAGTGCCCCGAAAACACGAAAAAAGTCTTTGATCTGCCTTTTGTCATATTGAAATAATTCAATTAAATCAAGACCTGCAGAAAAATAGTGTGGTTGCCCGGTAAGTATGGCTCCCTTCACTGTACTGTCATTTTCAATATCCCGGAATACTTGCCTAAGCTCCTGAACCATATCGTAATTAATTGCATTTACCTTTCCACGGTTCATCTGAACAATAGTATATTCTTCTTTTTTTAAAACCTTTAATGCATTCATTCAGCCATCTTTTTAATTTGTTGAGCCATAAACTTTTTAAGTTGGCTATAATAGCGATGTACCACCGTCTAATGTTATGGTTTGTCCGGTGACATATTTGGATTTATCCGATGCCAGCCACAGAATTGCTTCTGCAATTTCATCTGCCTCACCGAAACGTCCCATAGGAATCAGTTGTTTTAATGTATCTGACATATCCGGCCTGCTGGCTAGTAGTTTGTCTAAAAGTGCCGAGTGGGTATAACCCGGGCAAATCGCATTTATTCTGATATTTTTACGCCCATATTCCAGGGCGGCAGATTTAGTCATGCCTACCACCGCAAATTTGCTGGCACTATAAGAGAGGTTGTACCCCGAAGGCTTTAAGCCAGCCAGGGAAGCAATATTTATTATGTTACCGTAACCCTGCTCCATCATGTGTCCTAAAGCAACTTTCATACAATAAAATACCCCTGTCTGATTCACGGCAATAACATTGTCCCAATCCTCGAGCGTATGTTCGGCGGTCTTCTTTTGATTTTCACCCCCTATTCCTGCGTTATTGATCATGACATCCAGCTTACCATGATCTTCAATCGTCCGGTTAATTAATAATTCA
The DNA here is from genome assembly GCA_020346245.1 of Flavobacteriaceae bacterium. Classification (GTDB taxonomy): domain Bacteria; phylum Bacteroidota; class Bacteroidia; order Flavobacteriales; family Flavobacteriaceae; genus Eudoraea. The sequence goes on from CP070778.1 coordinate 1,008,392, forward strand.
ACTTCATTAAAATTAGACACATCCACCTGAATGGCAAAAGCGTTACCTCCGGCAGAATTGATTTGATCAGCGACACTTTTGGCATTAACCAGATTGAGGTCAGCTACAATTACCAAGGCCCTGTGTTTAGCTAATAAATTAGCGGCCGCTGCTCCTATTCCACTTCCGCCCCCGGTAATGATCACAACTTTGTTTTCTAAATGCATATCACTTTAATTAAATAAATGAAATACCCTGAACATTATATGGTATTTGATTTACAATATATCAAGCGTGAATCCTGTAAAGACTGCTCCCTTAAATCTGATGGGTATCCTTTCGCCTGAGTCATTTTAAAAAATTCCCTGATATTTCTATATTTTACCAGGAGAACATCATCCCATAATTCCTGATCTTCTGGTCCTATCAGCATAAGTTTTGGGCTTCCGAAAAACACGATTTCAGCATCTACTTTCTCAAAAAAAGGGGATGCCGCCCTAATATAGTTTTTGTAGGCAGTCTCGCCTGTCAATCCTGTTTCTTCTACCCGGTCTTTATATCTCAAAAGGTTAAGCATCACCACTTCCTGATCCCCAGGCACCTCCGCTAATGCCTGTATTTGCTCTTTATTTACTTCTATAAATGATCTTCTTTTCACAGCTAAACCCAATTAAATTTTAAAAAACTAAAACAATTCATCAATGCTATCTTTTTGTATCGCATTCCATGCGGTATTGCAGCAAAGGGCCGAAACCTTGTTTAAGCCTTCGAAACGAGGGTCTTTTGTATACCCATGCTTAAATCTATAATATATCTGTTGGGCAATAACCGCAATTTTAAATAAACCATATGCAAAATAGAAAGTAAGATTATTAATATCCCTGCCACTTTTAAGCGAATATTTATTTACAATTTCTGTCCTGGTTGGATTACCAGGCATTATTGTTGGAGATGGAAGTCCCTGTTTTAAAAAATCAGCATCCGAAGTCGTTGTCCAATACCCAAGGGAAGTGCCCAAATCCATCATTGGATCACCTAAAGTACACATTTCCCAATCCAGCACCGCCGCTATTTTTTTCCATTGATCGTCAACAAACACTACGTTATCGTACTTGTAGTCATTATGGATTAGGCTGTAATCATAATTTCCGGGTTGATTATTTTCCATCCAGGTCATTACTTTTTTAGCCGAGATAACCTCTTCTGTTGCAGCGGCAAGATACTGTTTGCCCCAGTTTTTAACCTGTCTCTCAACATAGCCTTCGGGATTGCCCAATGATTCCAGTCCGGCAGCCTTATAGTCCACGTTGTGTAACTCAACAAAAGTATCTAACCAGGAATTGGATATTTTTTTAAATTCATTGGGCGACACGTTCCGACCTTTAGCCTCCCTCGCTGTCAGAATAATTCCTTCAACTTTATTCATTATATAAAAAGGAGCTCCCAATATCTCAACATCTTCGGTATATGCATAAGTAACCGGTGTTTTTTCAAATACATTGTGAAGCTTACTTAGTACTTTAAATTCCCGTCCCATATTATGCCCTCGTTTTGGTGCCGCAAATGGCGGTCGCCGCAAAACATAATCCTTTTCTTCTATTTTTAGCAGATAGGTAAGGTTGGAATATCCATTGTAAAACTGCCTGACTACCAATTCGCTTTTTTCAGAATCGATCAAATTGTTTTGCAATAGGAACTTTTTCAAGTTCTCCGCATGAAGCTCTTCTCCTTTTCGAACAGTTTGGGTTAGTTCCTTTTCCGGCATTGTTAAATTTCCGTGTATTTTTTAATAGTGCTTTTTCCCAATTGACTTAGGTGTACCTCATCCGGACCATCAGCCAGTCTTAAAGTTCTTGCTGAAGCATAAAAATGCGCTAATGGTGTGTCGCCACTTACTCCTTTGCCCCCCATGATCTGAATAGCTCTATCAATTACTTTTAAAGCCATATTTGGAGCTACTATCTTAATCATGGCAATCAGGTCTTTTGCTTCCTTATTTCCAACCCTGTCCATTTTATCAGCGGCAGATAGTACCAGCAGACGCGTTTGTTCTATTTCACAACGAGAATGGGCTATTTCCTGTCGAATACTGCTGTAAGTATCCAAAGTTCTGCCAAACGGACTGCGTCTTGTGGCCCTTTCGGACATTAACTCCAGGGAACGCTGTGCCATCCCAATTAATCGCATACAGTGGTGTATTCTTCCCGGACCCAAACGCCCCTGCGCTATCTCAAATCCCCTGCCTTCACCCAGAATAAGATTATTTTTTGGAACACGTACTTTATTTAAAACTATTTATTCATGTCCTTCCTGAGAATCATAATATCCAAACACGCTTAAGGGCCTTATAACTTCCAATCCCGGAGCATCCATTGGGACCAGTATCATACTGTGCTGAAGATGGCGGGGTGCATCGAAACGGGTCTTACCCATAACTATGGCTATTTTGCAATTTGGGTCCATTGCCCCTGAAGACCACCATTTCCTTCCGCTTATTACATAGTCATCTCCGTCTGCCACTATAGACGTCTCAATTTTAGTGGCATCTGAGGAGGCCACATTGGGTTCGGTCATCAAAAATGAAGATCTCATATCACCTTGCATCAAAGGATACAACCAGGTATCTTTTTGTTCCGGTGTTCCATATTTAGCCAGGACCTCCATATTACCAGTGTCAGGCGGGCTACAATTAAAAACCTCTGAGGACCATAATATCCTACCCATAATCTCTGCCAATGGGGCATATTCCAAATTTGTTAATCCCGGACTTAATTTTCCATAAGTTTTCGGTAGAAACAAGTTCCAAAGCCCTTCATCTTTAGCCTTTTCTTTCATAGCATCAATACCCGGCCACCTTTTCCAAATATTGTCAGGGTCTCTGTGAAAAGATGCTACTTCCTCCTGAACAGGCAATATATTCCTGGCAATAAATTGTCTGAGCTTTTCCTGGAAAGCAATGGATTTTTCACTGTATTCAAAATTCATATCATTTGTTTTATTCAGTAATCAAACTTTATCCAGATATTAAATAGCCACCGTCTGCAACATATACCCCACCAGTCATATAAGATCCGGCATCTGAAGCCAGCAACATAACCATGCCTGCCATTTCTTCCGGAGCGGCTATCCGGCCCAGTGGTATGGCCTTTGTAAACCCTTCAACCAATTGGTCATTCGACCATAATCCTTCGCTAAATTTGGTCTTGATCAGGCCCGGGCACAATACATTAGCCCGTATCCCATGACGACCCCATTCTTTTGCCTGATTCTTGGTTAGCATAATCAAAGCTGATTTGGTGGCACTGTACAACCCTAACCCAAATCCGGGAGTTATTCCCTCGACAGATGAAATATTTATGATACTACCACCACCATTTTTCTTCATATACGGCAGGACCAGATTGGAAAGGATCCACGGCGCCTTTACATTCACATTCATTATCTTATCAAAAACAGCTTCGTCTGAGCCCTCCAGAGGACCATAATAAGGGTTAATTGCCGCATTGTTTACTAGGATATCTATTCTTCCAAATTGCTCTATAGTTTTAGCAATAAGCCTTTCACGTTGTTCAGAATCACCAATATGGCACTGAATTCCAACCGCCTCAAGGCCTGCTTCTTCAAATTCACCGGCAACTTCTTCTACTGCGGCCTGTTTCCGACTGCTTACTACAACTTTGGCCCCATTTTCAGCAAGTCCTCCTGCAATAGCCTTTCCTATTCCTTTACTTGATCCGGTTACTATGGCGACTTTGCCACTGAGATCAAATTTTGATTTTATACCTGGCTTCATTAGTTTTTATTGATTTTGGTAATTATTTAACCCTTGCACCACTTAGTATTCCTTAGGTGAACAATTGTTTTTCAACCGTAGTAGTCAAAACTTGCTTATCCATCAAAACTTCAGCTAACGCTTTTGTTTTTGGAATTTCATATTTGAAATAAAATTTCATGGCATGGATCTTACTTTCGTAGAATACCGATGAATATTTGGCATTAGTCAAAACCATTCCACTTTGCGCGTTCACGGCAATATCCAACCACAGCCATCCTATGACAATATTCCCAAAAAACTCCATGAAAACTGTTGCGTCGGATAAAAAGCGTTCGTAATCTCCTTTTTTTGCGAAACCCATTAGAAAATGTACCACTTCCTGCGCTAAGGATAAAGTTGATTTGAGTTCACTGGCATATGAAATGAGATCTTCAAATTCAGATGCTGCTTTAATACTATTCATTATTTCGGCAGACAACAATTGCAATCCCTTTCCATTATTCATAGTAATCTTCCTTCCCAGAAGATCTAATGATTGAATACCCGTAGTTCCTTCATAAATAGAAAAAATACGGATATCTCTATAATATTGCTGCAAGATAAAATCTGAACAAAAACCGTAACCTCCAAGAACCTGAAGGCCGTTACTAACCGAAATCAAACCCATTTCTGAAGGATAGGTCTTAGCGATTGGCGTAAGCAGCTCCAGCAAATTTTTGTATCGCTCCCTTTCTTCGGGATCTGAATGTGTTTGTGACAAATCGTGGTATTTAGAGGAAAGTAATATCAGGCTCAATGAACCTTCTGCTACAACCTTTTGGAGTAAAAGCATCCGTTTTACATCCGGATGGTTTATTATAAGGGTTTGCTCCTGACTTACATCTTTCTTACCTGTATTGGTAAGACTGCGGCCCTGGGGTCTTTCTCTTGCATAGGATAACGATGCCTGATAAGCGGCCATGCTTATGGCAGCAGCGCCCCGCCCGACAGCTATCCTCGCTCCGTTCATCATCATGAACATATACTTCAATCCCTGGTTGGGTTCGCCCACAAGCCATCCCCTGCAATCGTTATTATGTCCGAAGAAAAGATGCGTCGTACAATACCCTTTTTGACCCATTTTCTGAAAATCAGCAAAAGTAGTTACATCATTAGGAATAAGGTCACCATTGCCAGACGGTCTGTTTTTTGGGACAACAAATAAAGAAATCCCTTTTGTGCCTGCCGGTGCGCCTTTAATTCTAGCCAATGTCAGGTGAACAATATTTTCAGCTCCTTTATAATCTCCGCCAGAGATAAATATCTTCTGCCCTGATATATTATAGCCATCATCAGAAGGTTCTGCTGAACTTACAATGTCTGACAAAGAACTTCCTGCCTGGGGTTCAGTCAGGCACATGGTTCCGCTCCAAGCGCCTGAGAGCATTTTGGGAACAAATATTTCATTAAGCTCCTTACTGCCAAAATGGACGATCAACTCTGCTGCTCCCAGGGTCAACCCCAGGTAACCCGGTAAATGGTTGTTGGCGGTTTCCTGAATATAAGCGGCGGCAGTGACGACCATACCAGGTAATTGCATACCTCCAATTTCGTAGTCAAATAATGCAGAGACAAGACCCATCTCTCCACCTTTTTTGATGTAGTTTTTTACTTGTGGATGGACAACTATTTCACCATCATCAAAATATGCAGGCTGTTCGTCCATTTCCCTAAAAAATGGAAACATCTCCCTGTCTGAAAATTCTTTGACAGCATTTATAAAAAGTTCTATAGATTCCTGATCATAATTATTATGGCGGCTTTGATCTAAAACATTTTGGAGGTCGTGTACTTCGTAAAGTAAAAATTTGAGCGTGTCTAAATCAATATATTGATTTGCCATATGAAATTGAATTTTATTTTTTTAAAGGACAATTATTGAGAGCCAGGATCAACATACAGGTTTAAAAATTAAACTGTATAAAGCCACCATTACTTTTAATGCTTGATGGCGGTGTTGTATTTGATAGAATTTGGCAGTAATAATTTCCTTCAATATAGTCATTTAGAATGACATTTGGCCTGAAATTATCATCGTGGAAAAGAAGCTAATTTTAGCCCTTATTAGCTCCTCCAGACCAAAGCCCAATCAGGAATTTACCCATTTAATTTAATTATTTTGCTTTGGCAATAAGGCTAAAAAATAATGCAGAGGATGTTTATTCTAATAATTTAATTTTTATTTCTCTGAATTCAATTCCCTGACCTTCCGATTGCAGACCAATAAAACCTTCTTTTAGTAGTTTGCCATCAATTTTGATTGCAGGGTCAAATCCGTCTGCCACCCCTCCTCCTATTTGAGGCTTGCTATACCGCAATACTTCTTCACCATTGACAATATGTGTCACAAGAGAATCGCCATAAACAATTAATTCTCCGCTTACCCACTGGTCCCATTTGTACGTTTTTGATGAAGAATTTATACAATGGCGCGGATCAATTTTAGTATTATAGATAACATCAGTCCCGGGAGAACACATATTACCGGTTGGCCTCGGTGCTCCATTACCTTCATCAGCCAATATTTGGTATTCTACAGAAATAGGCCAGTTCTGCTCTTTTAAAATGGTTTTGGGATCCTGAGAATGAAACATAACGCCACTATTCCTATACGTATAAACAGGAGCATCCTTTAACCATTGATCAGTAAATCGATATTCAAACTTCAAGTGATACGATTTAAACGATTCATCATAGAATAGATGGGCAAATCGATCATCAAATGCATCATAGTCATCATAGTTAATTTGAATTTTTCCATCGCTTACCCGAAAAGTATTTGCATAGTTATCCCCCAGATCATGGTGATGTACTTTAACTACCCAACCCTCCATGTTCTCTCCATTAAAAAGATATCGCCAATCATCCGATGCATTAGCACTATTGGAAGTATTTACAACTCCGCAAGATATGGCACATAAAATAGCAGTAATGAACAATATTGGTTTTAATTTATTCATCTTCTATTAATTTATGACTCCGGATAAGTTCCATTCATTATACCGATATAGCTAATTAGTTTTGGAACCAATTAATCTCCGTTTTTTATTCCTGATAGGCTCCGGAAGAATATGTCAATTCATAACTATGAGTATATATCTCGAATACTACGCCAAAAGGATCTTCCACATAAACCATTTTATATGGTTTTTCATTTGGGTAGTAGGTTCTAATTGGCATACGTTGTTTACCCCCGTATTCAACAATTTTATTAGTCAAAGCCTCTATGTCCGGGTCCTGAACACAAAAGTGAAATAGTCCTGTGGTAAAAGGGGAGAATTCCGGTTTCTTATTATCCATATTAGGAAATGAGAACAACTCAATTCCTATCCCATCTGATGTAGCCATGTGCGCAATTTCAAAAGTTTCCCAATGCTCTCCAAAAACATCTATACACATTTGACCAATGGCAGTATCTCTTTCCTTAACTACTTTTGAGGGGGGCATAATCACATACCAGCCCATCACTTCCCGATAGAATACAACAGCCTTATTAATGTCCGGAACTGTAATTCCAATATGTGAAAATGACCTGGGATAGTTACTTTTATTCATAATTGAAGTGTATTTAGTAAAAAGATAAAATTAGCTGCATTATTAAAATACATTTATCCAAATCTAATGGTTTTTCTGCTATCCACTCGCTATTATTTGTTGCTGTTCCTATTGGCAATATCTTTTCCAATTACAAAAACTGATTTATTATCATGAAAAACATTTACATTTGAATAATGACAAAAAACAAAAAAGTAATGAAAAAGATCAAGGTCTTAGTACCATTAATTGCATTCCTATTTGTTTTTCCGGCTTGCTCATCAGACGACAACGCCCCTGTTGAGGGTAATAATGATGCTGTCGTGGGTACGTGGATTTTAGCAGAACTAAATATCAATCCTCCCCAGGATATAAATGAGAATGGGAATACTACTTCTAATATTTTGACCGAATTGCCCTGTGCTACAGGAACACTAATTATTAACAGTGATGGTAGCTGGAATTCTAACGTTGTTAATTTAGATATTACCCCTATAACCGGAACTCTTTTTAATATTCGATGTACAAATACAAGCAGTACTGCTTCAGGAGTCTGGCAATTTCAAAATTCACAATTATCTCTATTTTTTAACAATACATTGTTCTTGTATAACTTAAGCGATGATAGGTTAACCAATACAACCAATGAAGATCTGCCGGGATTTATGAGTGAAGTTTACGAAAAACAATAATTTAATCATTTATCTTTTGAAGCGATTAAAGTTTATAAAATCATTTGTGATCAAGTCCGCGTGTGTAATTTATACTCTATGAATCCGACAATTATTGAGTTATATTTTTTTAAATAAAAGAAATGGAAGTTCTGCTTAAACCCTGGCCCTGGTATGTTTCGGGCCCTTTAATAACATTAATAATGTTATTGCTGATTTATTTTGGCAAAACATTTGGCATGTCGACCACATTAAGGACCTTGTGCAGTATCGGCGGTGCGGGAAAATATTCTGATTTCTTCCGTTTCGACTGGAAAGCATACCGCTGGAATCTTGTTGTTGTTCTGGGGGCCATTATTGGCGGTTATATAGCAGTTACTTTTCTGTCTGACGGTTCTATAATAGCTCTGAATTCTCAGACTGTTTCGGATCTTGGTGAACTTGGATTTTTTAATGCAGGTGAAGGGCTTTTACCCTCTGAAATTTATGCATGGGATAATGTTTTAACCGTAAAGGGAATGGCGATTCTTATCATTGCCGGATTCCTGGTTGGTTTTGGAACACGCTATGCAGGCGGTTGTACATCTGGTCATGCGATAACCGGACTGAGTAATCTTCAATGGCCTTCATTAATTGCAGTAATTGGCTTTTTTATTGGTGGATTAATCATGACACATTTTCTACTACCCTTAATATTCAGCCCATGAAAATTTTAAAATTCTTATTTGTTGGTATTTTCTTTGGAATAGTCCTTGTGAAATCTGAGGCCGTTTCCTGGTACAGGATTTATGAAATGTTCAAGTTTCAGTCCTTTCATATGTATGGCATCATTGGCTCTGCTGTTTTTCTTGGTGTATTGTTTATATGGTTATTCAAAGTATTTGGTGTTAAAAATATTGAAGGAAACCGGATAAGCCTGGTGCCAAAGGACAGTGGCTTTGTTCGCTATCTTGTAGGGGGTACTGTTTTTGGTTTGGGTTGGGCCCTTGCAGGTGCCTGCCCTGGACCTTTATATGTTTTATTCGGCACTGGGGTAATAAGTATGTTAATTGTTATTGCTGCCGCTGTATTTGGAACATTTGTCTATGGTGTACTAAAAAGTAAACTGCCTCATTAATAAAAAGAGGAATTTTTATAATCTTTATCCCATTATTACTTCCACAGTATGTTCCTTGCCTTTTTCAAGTATTGGTACAATGTTAGAATTTATTTCTTTCCCATTTACCAGGATTTGTTTTATCCCTTTGCTAATGTGTTTCGGGTTTTTGACATCGATATTATAGGTAACATCCCTAAACACCCTTTTCATCTTAAAACCGTCCCATGCAGAAGGGATACAAGGATTTATTGCTAATCCATCATAATCCGGGCTAATTCCTAAAATATGCTGTGTTATTGCGTAGAAATTCCAGGAGGCGGTACCAGAAAGCCAGGAGTTTTTAGCTTCACCCGGCTTATGTGCCTCTTTACCCGCAATCATCTGACAATAGACATAGGGTTCAACTTTGTGCAATTCCGACAATTCCTCGAGAAAGCTGGGTGCAATTTTAGTGTAATAGTCATAGGCCTGATCTCCACGACCCAGCATGGTTTCACCAATCATGATCCAGGGGTTGTTATGACAAAAGATTCCCCCGTTTTCCTTATATCCAGCCGGATAAGTTGAAATCTCACCGTACTCTATGTAGTACTTAGTGAAGGCCGGGTAATTCAGGACAATACCATATTCACAATCCAAATATTTTTTTACCGCATTTAATGATTTTTCAACCATCCCATCTTCTTTGCCAATTTCTGCCATGGTGCACCAACCCTGGGATTCTATAAATATCTTTCCTTCTTCATTCTCTGATGATCCTACTCTGTTTCCAAAATAATCGTATGCCCGCAGGAACCAATCCCCATCCCAACCATGCTTTTTAACAGCTTCAATCATATCATCTACATGTAACTGAGCGGCTTCAGCTTCTTCCTCTTTGCCAACCCGTTTACAAAGCTTTACATATTCCTTACCGTATACCACAAAAAGTCCGGCAATCATTAATGATTCAGCACTACCACCTTTTTGGTTTTCGGTAGTTTGAAAAGATTCGTTGGGATCTTCAGAAAAACAATTCAAATTGAGGCAGTCATTCCAATCTGCTCTTCCTATAAAGGGTAGTTTATGTGGTCCCAGATTATTTACTACATGATAAAAAGAAGCTTTTAAATGTTCAAAATGAGTTTTGGCTCGTGCCGTATCATTATCAAAAGGCACCATTTCGTCCAGCAGGGAAAAATCGCCTGTTTCTTTTATGTAGGCTGTTGTTGAAAGAATTAACCAAAGTGGATCGTCATTAAAGTTGCCGCCTACTGCAGCATTGCCTTTTTTTGTCAGGGGCTGATACTGATGGTAACAGGAGCCATCTTCAAACTGGGTAGAGGCAATATCATAAATACGTTCCCTGGCTCTTTCAGGAATTTGGTGTACAAAGCCAATTAGATCCTGATTAGAATCCCTAAACCCCATTCCACGGCCTATGCCCGATTCAAAGAAGGATGCAGAGCGCGACATATTAAACGTCACCATGCATTGATATTGATTCCAGATATTAACCATTCTGTCGAGTCTGGCATCTCCGGATTCAATTGAGATCTTACCCAATAAATTATCCCAATACACCCTAAGGTCTTCAAGCGCTTTATTCACTTTTTCTGAAGTGTCATAGGCAGCGATCATCTCCTGTGCCGGTTGTTTATTGATGACCGATTTGCTTTCCCATTTATTATCTTTCTCAACCTCAACATAACCAAGCATGAATATCAATTCTTTTTCCTCTCCGGGCTTAAGTTCTATCTCCAGGTAATGTGATGCAACTGGCGACCAGCCATGGGCAATTGAATTTTTTGATTTTCCTTCGTTAACTACATCAGGTGCATCCAAACCATTATAAAGGCCAACAAAGGACTCCCTGTCTGTGTCATAACCTGTTATTGCGCTATTAACGGAGTAAAAAGCATAATGGTTTCGCCTCTCCTTAAATTCTGTCTTATGGTAAATTACGGAGTCTTTCACTTCAACTTCACCGGTTGAGAAGTTCCTCTGAAAATTGGTCATATCATCTTCTGCATTCCAAAGGCACCATTCAATAAAGGAAAACAGTTTTATTTGCTTACTGTCTGATGAAGAATTCTTTAAGGAAACCTTTTGAATTTCGCCCCAGAAGCCCAGAGGAATAAATTGAAGTACTTCTGCCTCTATCCCTTTTTTGGTTCCCTTGAACTTTGTATAGCTCATGCCATGTCGGCATTCATAATGGTCTAATTCAGTTTTTAGGGGTTTCCAACCGGGAGACCAAATGGTATCACCATCTTTAATATAAAAATATTTGCCCCCGTTATCTACAGGAATATTATTATATCTGTAACGGGTTAACCTTCGGAATTTGGCGTCCTTATAAAAAGTGTACCCGCCACCGGTATTGGAGGTAAGTGAGAAAAAATCTTCATTCCCTAAGTAATTGATCCAGGGATAAGGTGTTTTGGGATTTGTAATTACATACTCTCTATTCTCATCATCAAAGTGTCCGTACTTCATATTGCGGATATTTAAAATTTCCTTATTAGGTGTTTATTCGTTTCGTCTTCTCGTATTCAACTCCAGGGTAATTGCATCGAGCTTTTTTTGATTGAGCGGGTAAAGAAGCATTAAACCTGCTGCTATGATCGTAATGATTGCCGGCACCCAACTCATCAACATTATGATTCCAGGCACTGATCCCTTTATAGCTTCGGCATCCTGCCCGTTATAATGAAAAGCACCTAGTATCAAACCAATTATTGCACCCGCGATGCCACCTCCAAATTTAGTTGCAAATGACCCAGCTGAATATATTAGTCCCGTAGCTCTTCGTCCGTTTTTAAACTCTGAATAATCTGCTGCATCACCAAGCATTACAAAAAACAAAGTAGGAAAAATAGCCGCTGCCAATTCAGAAGCAATCCCAATCGAAAAAATGGCTTCAATATCATTTGGTCCGCAAAAAGCAAGCAAAGCGTTAACCCCACCTGAAAATATTAGTGCATATATAAATAAATTACGTTTACCCAATTTCTTTGCTAAAGGTGTAGTAATCATTGCACCGGCCACAGAAGCGATCATCAATCCAATCAAAAAGGATGCAGCTAACAGTTGATTATTTAAATAATGAGTAAAATAAATGATAACAATACCTTGCTTTATAGAATTGTATATATTGAATAATAGCCCGATGACCAATAATACAAGCCATGGTTTATTTGAAATTAAATCTTTAAAATCTTGCTTTAAATTATTTTTTTGTGCCTTTGGAGGTTGAATTCTTTCCTTAGTAGTATAAAATGTAATAAGCATAAAAAGAGCCATGAAAACAGACATCAAGTACATCGAATTACTGTAACCACGCTTTTGATCAATAATTGAAATCTTACTTTCGTTTATACTAGGCTCTCCCTCGACAATAAAGGCATACTTCTTATTTGCCTCCATAGAAAAACTCTTTCTGGGAGTTGGAATATTTTCTTCATAATCCATAGTATTATCATCCCATGTGAACATTGCAATTCCATCTTCAGTCTTAATATTAACATTCTCAAAATCCTCAGAAACAGAAACCACTACACTGAATTTTTCCTTGTCCAGTTCATTAACCACTACTATAGGGTTAACATTTCCATAATAAGCGACTAAAAAAAGTAAAGCTCCCTGAACAATCATACCACCTCCAAAAGCTCCTACCATTCTAAAAGAACCCAAACTTGTTCTCTCTTTGTCATCACCGGTCATTACTGCCATAAGGGCCCCGTAAGGAACATTATTAGCGGTATAGATTAATGTGAAAAAAATATAGGTTATATAGGCATAAATAATTTTACCTGAAGATCCAAGATCAGGACTAGTAAATAGTAAAGAAAGAATGGCAGCAAGCGGAATGGCGGTCCATAAAATCCAAGGGCGAAATTTTCCGTACTTAGATTTTGTCCTGTCACCAATAATACCCATCAACACATCGCTAATACCATCACTAAAGCGAGCAACCAGCATCAATACACCCACAGTAACGGGGCTCAATCCAAAAACATCTGTATAAAAGATAAATAAAAAGGTAGCTACTCCTCTCCAGGCAATATTTGCCGCACCATCTCCTAAGGCATAACCAACTTTTTCTTTTATTGATATTTTTTTTGTTAAAGACATGTGCTATTTATTTTGAAAAGTACATCCAGAAGCCAATACTCCTTAGTTAGCTGTTTCATTAGAAAACAATTCCCTCATCACTAGTTTTGGAGTTCGGTCTACTTTAAATAATCCCCAGTGCTTTTCAGGTTCGAGGACCTCGTTAGATCCTTTCCAGGGTTCATCAAAGGCTTCAAAAACAAAGGTGAGAATATTATCTTCCTCACACCAGTTAACCAAATCATTGTAATACATCCGCTGGTATTCCTCACTAACATTCGTTGGACAAATACCTTTTCCATTTGAAAAAGTTGTCCAGCCTGCTTCCGTAATTATCACGGGTTTATTTGGATAGGAATCCGCTACAGCATAATAATTTTGTTTGGTATATTCCAGAGCCTCATGAATGTTCTTATACTCCCACACAGGGTATGTATGGATAGAAATGAAATCAACTTCTTCTACCAAATCTTTGAGCTTATCAAGCCAGGGTAGGTAATTTTCACAGAAAGTAACCGGTTGTTTGGCTCCTTTTTTAATCATCTTCACATAATTGATGACGGCATCAACAGGCACATAGTGATCTGTCCAATCAACACAAGCCTCATTCCCGGCAGATAATGAGAAAATGATATCCGAGTACTTGTTTGCCATCTGAATCAATTTCTTAATTTGGGCGACATTTGTAATTTTATTTTTCTCAAGTTGCTCTTCAGTATACGATCCTCCCCAGGGACAACCATAATTATTGGCCTCAGCAACAATATAGGCGCCCAGCATTACTTTAAAATTCAGCTTTTCTTTTTCAATGACCTCCAGTACTGTTTGGGCGTGTTTGTCACAGTCGTATAATCTAAGGTATCTCCAGTGTTTATGAAGAAGTAGCAGATCCTCTTTGATTTCATCGTAGCTAGGAAAAACGTCTCCAGGCCTCTGTCCTTCTCTAAAACCTGAATAACAAATTGCCTTTCCTGCTTCTATATATAATTCTTTAGTATAACTCATTTTGCAATAACAGCTTTTATAAACTATTAGAATATTTACTCTAAAACTTTAGTTTTTCATATTTATCCCAAAGCCCCCAGTAAGCGCCAACATCGCCCTCTGCTCCTACTTTCCATGATTCGTCAAAGGATGAAAAATAGAAAATATCTATCTCTTCTTTCGCCGACCATACCTGGGTATTAATAAAATATTTCATAGCATTTACTTCAGAGGCATATGCTGCATTTAAATTACCCCCCTCACTGGGCCAACCTGTTTCAGTAATAATTACTTTCTTACCTTTCGCTGCTTCAACGGCCTGGGCAAACATTTGCTTCATATGGAGCAAGGAATATTCCAATGGACAACTTTCCCAATAAGGATAACAATTTGCCAAAATTACATCAGAAGCCTCTGTTATTCTTGGATGAACGCTAAACTCATAATAAGCATCTACATAGCCCATTGGAACATCCGGAATTGCTTTTTTAACCCTGTACATAAAATCTAAAAGCTCATCTTCCGTTAATTCCTTGCGGTACAAAACTTCATTACCCACAGCTGCTATATCTACATGGCCGTCTTTTGCCAATTTAATAAGGCCTGCAATTTCTCTTTCATTAATCTCCGGATCATCACCCAACCAGGCACCTACCAGGGTTTTTATGCCAAATTCACGAGCTATTTTGGGAATAAATTCATTTCCGTCTGTGCATGAAAACGAACGAACCCATTTCGTATAGGGCTGAATAATTTGCATTCGCCTTCTTACTTGTTCCTCTGTAATAATATCCCCCGGCCTTTGCCCGTCTTCATATAAACTAAAACATAATCCGTGCATTCCGGTCTCTACGGTTTTTCTCCATAGCTCCTTTAACTGTTCTGATGAAAGTTTACCAAAATCGACATCGGATGATTCTGTAAGATCAATTTCTTTTAGTGAAAATTCATGTCCCTCTCTATACGACATATTATATTTATTTTAATTTTTAGTTATTATTCTATAACCCCAAACATTTTTCAATATCCACTAACCCCGGGGAAAATAATTTTTTGGTTCTATGATGGAAGTCAATTTTAGCTTTGTCCATTCTTACGTTTAGCCAATTCTGCACTAATTTCATTGGAACGTTCTTCAGTAAGGTCATAATTGCGCATTACATAGATGGCAACGAGAGTTCCAAGAATTGGGAAACCGGAATAAAATAACCTTAAACCCAGTATCGCTCCATCGGGCTGAACAGCCGCATCCGGATTGAAACCTACAAGAGACATTATAGTACCGGTTAATAATCCTGCAATGGCAAATCCAAACTTTACCATCCACCAATATATTGCACCAAAAATACCTTCTCTTCGTTCTCCAGTATTTAGTTCATCCAAATCTATCACATCAGCGGTCATAGACATCATTAGTGTAAATAAACTGCCAATACCAAATGCGAAAAAGGGTAGAGCGATAATAAACATATAGGGCTTTCCCGGAATAAAGAGAAACCAAAGCATTATATATCCTAAAACAGAAATAGCTTGTGAGACAATAAAGGCTTTTTTCTTTCCCATTTTTTTGGACATGAAAGTGATAATAGGAATCACAATAAATGTAGTAGCCAAAGCTCCAACACTACCGAATAAAGTAGGCCAAACTCCGGCGGCTCCGGCATCACCGCCGAACAAATAATAAACAACGATGAAAAATGAAAAACTTGCGATAGTGTAAAAGGTATTATAGATCAAAAACGTAGCAATGCATAATTGTCTAAAAGGCTTTGATTTAAACGCTTCCTTGAAACCTACTAAGATCTTTTTTAAACTTCCTCCAATACCTTTTATACTCAAAGGGGCATAATCTGCATTTAGAGTAGATTCACTTTTAATAAAAATGGCAGGCACCATGGCAAAAATCATGCATATAATTCCTACCCATACAGCAAGGGTCCTTGTGGCTACATCTGCTGATTCAAACAATCCCTGATCATACATAAATACCCAAAACCAGGGGGCTATCACCCATGCCCATTGTCCGATCCACTGGGCAATCGCCATAATATCAGTACGTTCATGAAAGTCATTGCTCATTTCATAGCCCATGGCTACATAGGGTACACTGAAAATGGTTAATCCTAAATAGAATACAAAGGACCATAATAAAAAATAGGTGAAATTATAATCAAGTCCATTTACACGATACAGTTGCCACATAATGACAAATGAAACACCCATAATTACAGCACCCAAAAACACGTAATGCCTCCTTCTTCCCCATTTAGATTTAGTATTGTCCGAAATAAAACCCATAATTGGGTCGGTAATGGAGTCAAACACCCTGGGAAGAAAGAACAACACCCCCCACATCCAACCCGGAAAACCTAAATCCTGTACTAAAACCACCATAAATATACCGAGCGCTGCAGGGAACATTTGATTGGCAAGCATACCGATCCCGAAAGCTACTTTCTGCCCGTACGGGACTTTACTTTTTATTGCTGCACTTTGATTTGACATGTTTTTAGAGTTTTAGATTGCTATTAGTTATTTTAGGTTTATTTCAGATTTTAATCTCATCCTGTAATAACTATAAATTAGTTAAAGATAGATCAAGGTATTTTATTAATCATTATCCTCTCGAGGTAGATTAGAATTATTAAGGAGCTTTGGTTTCACTGGCAAGTGGTGGCGCCATAACATCTTGCATCAAAGCATCACTATCTCCGTCATAGGTCTTTGTAATGGGTTCCCCGTTTCTGGTTAATCCTTCAAAGACACCTTCGTCTACTAAACTCCAAATTGGATATTTGGCCTGACTTTTTAAATTTATCATTCCGAAATGATTCTCAGAACCATTTGGATTTTTAGCATCTTTCCATGGTTCATCAAAGCCTTCGAAATAAAAACATGAAATACCAGCGGTATTGGTCCATTCGCGCATGTGCTTATAATACAGCGCTTGCTTATATTCATCAGTGGCTCTGGAACCTGAAGAACCATAGAATCCATCAGAGGTTGTTGCCCATCCGGTTTCACCAATGTGTATTGGTTTGTTTACCCCTATACTTTTCATATAACCTGAAACACTGTCGTATTGAGACATTGCAAACTCTTTAGCACGAAGCATTGCTGCATCTATCTTTTCAATATCGGATAAATCCTCTTCTTCTTTGGGAATTCCCCAAAATTCAGGATTATAATGTGTATTATGATAGGGATAGGTGTGCATAGAGATATAGTCTACGGCATTATATAATTTTTCAAGATCTTCGGTATGATATTCGGCACCACCTCCACCCCATGATGAAAAGTCATCAGAGCTTGTTATCCATAAATCTTCCGGAAGTTTACCCTCTTTTTTTAAATCCTGGAGGTGGGTTACCCATTTTAATATCACTCTTGGTTGCACATAATAAGTTGCCGCCCATTTTACCATTGCTTCGTTACCCACGGCGATAATTTTTACAATATCCGGATATTGATTTGCCAAATATGACGCTACTAAAATTTGATTTGCATTGGCTTCACTTTCCCCTTCGTGATCAGGAGGCACAGCTGTCCATGCATTTTTACAATCTATCCAGGCACCTAACATCACATACATTTCAAAATCGGAATCTTCTTCTTTTAATTCGCTAATAGCCTTCAATAAATTAGTGGCCTGGGGTAAGTGAACTTTATAAGTTCGTACAATTTTAACCCCCATTGCTGCCAGGAGTTTCATGTCTTCCTTAAGTTCATCAATGGCCGGTTCTACACCGTGATCAACATTCCTGTAACCCCCATATGACATTGCTAAAAAATCCGGATTACCCAGAATGTCCTTTGCGCTTAAACTTTTTACTTCCTTCACAGCATTAGTTTTGATCTCTTTTTTAGAATTATTTTTGCATGAAAAAGCTGTTATTACCAATAGCATCAGGTAAATAATTGTTTTTATATCTTTTCTCATGTCTCTATTTATTTTTTATGGAAACAATTATTCGATTGATTTCTCCGGTTCGTTGGAAAACTTTTTTGCTTGACGCCTCATCAAGAAGCAATTCATCATATTCAAGAATGGAATCCTCGCTAAAGACAACCTTCAAATTTTCTTTTTCAGACAATTTATAAATTACTGGTATTTGACAATAGGTAAAACCAAGTGAATTTTCTTCAAGGCTCAACTCCTTTTGCTGATTATTAAGGTCGGTATATATAAGTGATCCGGCCTTTTGTAAAAATTCTTCTTTTCTTAGAAGATCAGGTTTAAATTGAAGCTTTCCCTTATTTACAATTACTCCCAATTCGCCAATTCTGCTCAATATATCCTCTTTTACCTGACCTGTCATACCGGGTTGCTGCGCCCCTTTACCTGCCGGGGTATGTGAATAAGGATCTGTTGGGAATGCCCCATAAAGTTCAGGAGATTTATGCACTCCAATGCCTTCGTTAATTTCATAATAATGGTCTAATAGCCTGCCGACGATTTCATCATTTTCATTATCTTCAATAGCTTTAAGGCAACATTCCTGAACAGCCAACAGCAATTTTGACACCATATGCCAATATATGGAACCCAAGCCTTCGTAACCAAAGAATGTACCTGATCTTCCCGTAAATGATTTATGATCAAAGACTTCTTCAAAAATAGTTAACACATATTCCCGATCCAGATCAATTAGTTTATCGTATTGCCCATTGGGTAGTTCAGAGAGCGCTTTTTTAAGGCTATTAGCATTATTGAATGAACCATTAAAATGGTAATTACCTATAACATCCTTTTCTATTATTTGCTTATTTCCATCTTTAAGTAATTGCTTGAGCAAACCAGATTTTTCTACTTTTTCTGAAGGTATATTATTCTTATCTACAAATCTTGGCAAATCCTTATTGGGATAAAGAATATAGCTATACTGATCTTCTCTGAACAAGCTGCTTGCCTTGAGGCCATCAAGAACTGCAAGGCATGATTCTGAATTGAGATAGCCGGCACTTAAAACAGCAACTTGCCCTTCTAGCATTTCACTTAAATAGGAAATAGAGATCTCATTTTCATTCTCAACGGCCATCAGGTTATAGGCGTGGTACATATTATCCGCTCTTTTGTTGGCATCAATAGAATGATCAAGATATTCTAAAGCAAGCTCAATAAAATTGAGTATATCGGTTTTCGAAATATCTTTTTTAGTCCCGCTAAATCCATTGGCATATATATTGGTTCTATAGGCACTACCGGCCTCACCCAAGCCATCTAAAATAAGTTTTCTTTCCGTATCGGATATTTTACCTTTAAGGGCATAGGAATACTGTTCTAAAGTAGTGGTCAGACCTTTAAAAAATGTCAGCAACTCTTCTGAGACTAGAGCATCTGTGAATTTTACATTGGAAAGTATAGTCCGGAAAAAATTCAAAAATCTTCTGAGGTAATAAAGGGTAACCATAGAGACGCCATTGCCAACCAAAGCATTGTTGGCATCATTCCATTCCGGTCTTTGGGTATTAAGCCAAATTCCTCCTTCCGGAATAAAATTCGAACACTTTGACATTACAGTTGCCAGTAATTTTTCCAGGAGATTTACGCTATAAATATCAGAATCCTTTACAGTCAAAAGAGCACCATCTGCACCCAATTTACTTTTCCTTTTGTCTATCTGATCATTGAGATCATGATCATAATCAATCGTATCCTTGGGATTTTTTAAAGTATCCTGATAACTTTTAATTTTATAAGGAACATTCGCATAAACAAATAGTTCCTGTTTAAAGTATGCTTCTAATTTGGAGGGATAATAATTTTGAATGAATTCCAAAAACTTCAGAAGATAAATTATTTGGTGATCACCCCAGTAACCAATATACGACCATGGATCATCCGGTTCAATAATTTCCCAGTCAAAGCCATCTTTGGTAACACGATATGGATTATAGCCTTCAAATGTTGTGGCATTTAAAAACTTATGAATCATACTGTCAATAAATTCAGGGTAAGAGTGTGCCAAAGCCTCCCAGTTTTGGAAAATATCCCTCCAGTTCCCCTCATAATCCAGGACCTTAGAGCCATCAATTTCGCTGCGCGTATTTATTGAAAATCTATTCCATGGTCTACTGGGGTCTCCATGTCTTCGGCTAAATTTTAGAGGCATGTATTCAAAACAAAGACGTTTAAAGTTACTATCCGGATTTTGATCTGCTATTTGCCGTAATTCCCTTAATGAAAATACACCGGGAATTTCTTCCAATAAATTTTTGTTATCCTCATAAACTCTGGTATTTGCCTTTTTCAGATACTTAAGAAAATCGTCCTTCTCTATGTTGTAACCATCATCAAAAATTCCACCTCGCATTATATTGAAAAGTACGTTAGAAAAGTGTCTTGTATTTTGAAGTTTATCCGCAGTGACTTGCAAACCATCTGCTGAATAGGTCAATTCTTTTAGGTTTCGTGTACCCAATTCTATATCCTCCAAAACTTTATTATACAAGTCTTTTTCGGACCTCAACAATGAAGATATTGCCTGTACATCGGATGGTCCCTGATTTAAGTTAGCAACAATTATCCAATCTTTATCCGAATTAGAACTAAGTTCAATTTTGCAGCTAATGAAATAAGCGCTCTTTTCTGCTTTTATATCAATTTCTTCTTTTATTGGTAATCCTTTTCTAAAAGCATTAAGCTGCAGTGAAGAAATTAAATGGGTGGGTTTTTTCATCCCAAGAGACCATGCAATAGTTGACTTTAAAGCTTCGCTTGGTTCTGCCTTATCTACAATTACAGCGCTCAGAGCATAAATACCCAGTCCTATTTCTGCTTCCAGCTCACTTTTTTTATAGGCATCGGCCAGGTTGCTTCTATTATTTTGTAAGCCCTCATGGATACCGTATGGCAATATATTTTGAATTCCATCTAAAATAGTCAGCCGAATGTCATTTTTTGAATGATTCAAAATCGTTGATTTTTTAACAAATCCATACAGGTCCGATGAATTCCATTGATAACGAAATGTCAAACCCAAATCCTCATTGATTTCTTCAAAGATTATTTTGTTGCCATAACTGTTTTTATATAAATTCCTGGTAATTGCATAAACCCCTTCATAACGGTCAGAGAAAGGTTCCCATAGTAGAGACTTATCATCTTTATGGATTTGGAGTATGGTCTTACTGCCGGTAATCTCCAGTGATTCTGTGATTTTATCATCCGTATAATATGGAAAAATGGCGCTGTCACTATTCTTTCTTCCAGCACTCAGTGTACCATTACTGGAAATAAACATCCAATGATCTGAATCACTTACAATACTCATGAAAAATGGTCTCATGGCATGGCTGTTTGAAATTTTATAAAAACTTTCATTTTGAAGGAGTATCGGTTCTCCTTTTATCTCGGGTTTTTCAAAATGAGCTTTTATATCACCTAAATATATTTCTTGTTGATTCATTTATTGATAATTTGATTGTTCTAAACTTAAAAACTTTTCAATTAATATTTTTCTTCTAAACGGATATACTGATTTTTCCCTGTCATTTAGTTGACCATAAATGGAATATTAGCCGTTGCTGAATGATTGTTACCATCATCTGCATAAACAAATAACCTGTAAATCCCTTTTTCCTGTACTCTAATTTTCACGGACCCATCTTTTGGTGAAATTATTGCTCCTTCTGTGGCCGCAGGGCGTTCTTCATAATCACCTCCTTCTTTGGTCTCTTTGCTTTCGTGTAATACCTCCCAGAAATAGCTTATGGCGTCATCTTCAAAATCAACCAGTTTAATTTCAGCATTGTACATCTTATTGGCTTGCAAAACAACATTGTCATAAGCGGTCTTCCCGTCTAATGTAAATGACACAATCTGAGGAGTTCTATTGTCCGGCCATTCTTCATTCCATATATAATGCATTACATCTACAGATTCTGTTTCCTGACCATTTCCCAGGAAGATACCATACCAGGTTGGTGTACGCTCTTGCTTATTCCCCCAGAGAAAAACATACGAACCAATGCATTGCAGGGTATCTGCTTCGATTCCCTTTTTATATCGTTTTAAATAATTTGCTGCCTTAAGTGAACTGTGTTCTTCAATTGGAGCTCCCCACTGTGTCTTTGGCACTTCCCAATGCCCCGTTGCCCCCCATTCTGTAATCATATAAGGTCCTTCCCAACCATACTCCCTGATCAGTTTCGGTACCGCTGGCAATTCTCCATACATCTGGATAGACAAAATATCGAGATCCGGGCATCTTTCTATAATGTAATTTATTTCTTTTTGTGAGATACCGGAAAGGCTTGTTGTAGTAAGGTGATTTGGATCCAGTTCATGGATCATTTGTGAAATTTCATTAACAGCATCCCATACTTTAGGGTTCTTATAATTGAGGTTTAGTTCATTGCCTATACCCCATATCAGCAAAGCGGGATGATCCTTTAGCTTCATCACCTCTTTTTTAATTCTTTCCAATTGTGCATCTACGGCATTTTCATCATTGTAATCAAACCCATGGCGTTCTCTGGCAACATCAATACCCATGGTTACCATTAAGCCATTTTCCCGAGCTTCATCCAGAACTTCCAATGCCGTTTTTTGACCATTTTCAGTTTGCCAGGTCCTGAAGGAGTTACCATTATGGCGTGCCAAAGAGGCAACATCCCCAAATTCCAAACCTGCCCCGTTAATATAAAAAGGTTCCTTATTTACTAATAATGAATATTTACCATCCCTGAACATCATTTCCACCTTGGCCGGGCCTGGGTTGAATTCAGCATCACCTGTGATATCCTTTTTAGTTGAATTTTCCTTGCATGAAAAAAAAACACAAAAACAAACTAAAAATATAATTTGTCTCATTTATTGATTTATTTCCTGATTAAAATTTCCTGAACTTCCTCAAGGGTTCGTCCTTTGGTCTCAATAACGAATTTATAAACAAAGAATATGGCGCAGAAGGATAATATTGCGTAAAGGGCGAATGTCACCGTTGGTCCCAGATTGGATAATTCCCAGGGAAATACCTGGGTGACAGAAAAACTTACCAAAGAGTTAAAAAAGCCCACTGCTGAAATTGCAATTCCTTTTATTTTGCTGGGGAAAATCTCCGAAATCAATGTCCACATAACCGGACCCAGGGAAATGGCAAAAGACGCAACATAAAGCAGGATGGCTATTAAGACCAAAGTAGCATTGATTTGAATAAAATTAGTAATTTCATTGCGCTTAAATTTCAGGAACAATTCCTGATTCATGGCAGGTTGAACCTCTTCAAAAAGCTCAGACTGGCTCTCGTACGACCTGCCTTTGAAATCTGATAATGCGGTTCTAATTTCATTGTTGCTTATTTTAGCAAGCGTTTTCTCATTAAAATCATAAGTTGCATTATTAAATGCGAAAGCAGCCATCAAAAGTGCAATAGTCATAAAAGTCGTCCCTATCAGTAAAAGTGGTTTTCGGCCCAACTTATCAATTAGCCAAATTGCCACCAAGGTGAATACAAGGTTCGTAAGCCCCACTACAATAGCTTGTAAAAATGAGGAATCTGTGCTACCGCCAGCTTGTTCAAATATCGTAGGAGCATAATAAAAAACCGCATTTATCCCCGTGATCTGCTGAAAAAATGCTATCCCAATAGCGATTATCATGATAGTACGATTTCTGTATTTAAACAGATCTGCAAGGGTTCCTTTTTCTTCTTTAGCTGATACTCCTCGTTGAATTTCTGCAACGGTAACTTCAGCATATTCCTCACCACCAATCCTAGCAAGAATCTTTCTTGCCAGTTTAACTTCATTTAATTTCCTGATCAGCCATCTTGGGCTTCTTGGCACAGTAAATAGTGCTAAAAAATAAATGGCTGCAGGAATAGCTTCAACACCCAGCATATAGCGCCAGCTTTCACCTTCTATATTTACAAGAAAATAATTGGAAAAATACGCAACGGAAATACCAATTACTATATTCAATTGGTTGAAGGAGACAAGACTACCCCTGAGTTTTGGAGGTGCTATTTCCGCAATGTAAATGGGTGCAATTAAGATGGCTCCTCCAATTCCGATACCTCCTATAATCCGTGCAATAATAAACTCTGTATAGCCGGTTGCCAAAGCGGACCAGGAAGCGGAGATAGTAAAAAGTGCCGCTACAATAATTAATATCTTCTTTCTACCGAACATATCACTCATTGGTCCTGCCAATAAATTTCCGGCCATAGCACCGAAGACCACACAGCCCACTGAAAACCCGAGCATCCATTCGGTCATTTCAAAATAAATGGTAATACCTTTGACCGCTCCAGAAATAACAGCGCTATCGAAACCCAATAAAAATCCTCCCAGAGCCACTATGAGGCTTATGAGTATGGTATAGGACTTATTCATTTTAACTTCTGGACTGGATTCTGACATGATTTACGCAATTATTTGGTTGGTTATTTAGTTTGGTTTATTGGTATAAAAGAACAATTACTATTCTGCCATTACAATGCTCTGAATACCATGTCCGGGAATATCAACTTTCGCTGTTTTTGAATTCATTGTAATACTGTATTCTAAGGGAGCATCACTTTGATTCATAGCGACGATCACTACGCTACCATCAACATTTACAAAAGCAGTTGACAGCAAAGAATTTGAACTTGAAACACTACTAATTCTTTTGGCACCGGGACGGATAAACTTTGAAAAATGGCCAATGTAATAATAAGAATGGGTTAACGTAAGTTCTCCGGTTTTTGTGTCGCCATGTGCGGGTGCAAAACATAAATTACCCACATGGTTGGGACCACCGGTTTCATCCAGAAGAATATTCCAGTCTGTCCAAGCCACCGTACCATTGTTGAAATCATTTATCATAGACCTTCCATATCGTTCGGCAAGCCTTACTTCTTCTATTTTGGTAATATCATAACCTTCGTTACAGCCTTCTGTAAAAATTAAATTTTTATCCGGAAATACCTCATTGACATTTTGGACATTATCGAACATTGGAATCCCGTCTTTCCAGTCTTCATACCAGTGAAAACCTGTTCCCCAGACATATTTAGCAGCCTCCGGGTCATTTAAAATAACACTCGCCCTTTGAAATAACAGATCGCGGTTGTGATCCCAAACAATGATATTTTTATCCCCCATGCCTGCCTTTTCCAGGGTAGGTCCAAGATAATTCTTTAGGAAATCGCGTTCTTCCTCTGCGGTATATATACAAGACTCCCAACGTTGAACGGCCATGGGTTCATTTTGTATGGTAAGACCCCAAATAGGAATACCTTCTGCTTCGTAAGCTTCAATAAATTTTACATAATAATTAGCCCAGGGTTGATAAAACTCGGGTTTTAACTTCCCGCCCTGCAACATATTGTTATTAGTTTTCATAAAAGCCGGAGGACTCCAGGGACTTGCATACATAGTTAATTCACCTCCCGCGGCTTCTATAGCTTTTTTGGTAAAAGGAAGTCGATATTGCCTATCATGATCTATATTAAACGTTTCTAATTCCTTATCCCCCTCTTCGATATAGGTATAACTGCCACTTGAAAAGTCACAGCTATGAATAATAGTTCTGCCCAAAGAATACCCAATACCCTTTTCCCGACTATAGTAAGCTTCCAAAAATTTAGCCTGGTTTTCTTCGGTAAGTTTGTAGAAAGTTTCAGCCGCTGCATCCGTTAAAGCTGCACCGATTCCTAAAAAAGTCTGAAATTGTTTGGAAGGATCAACCAGTACATCAATTTCAGTCTCCAAAGGTTGTTTGAAATCATTAAATGTCAATGCCCCTGTCTCAGTTAGTTTCAGATCTGTCTTGTGGGCGGTGGTATAAATACTGGCATTCATATTTGTTGTAGCCATAATATTCGTTTTAGGCTCCATAGCTATTTTCTCTGTTGATTTCTTTTCCTTGGTTGTGCAATTAAAGAATATCATTGATAAAGTTAGCATTGCGGCTATGCTTTTAACCATCTGTTGTTTATTTCTTGGTTCCATGTTTAAGAGACATTTAGGTTTGGATTTTAATTAAGGTGATAATCAGGTGTTATAATAAAGAACTAATTCAATTCTACTTTCCAAAATAGTTCTTGCGTTCTATTTCCTATCTAAAGTATTCTAACAACCTTATCCTGCACAATTTAATCAAAAAAAGGTTAGTTAAACTATCTAACCTTTGTTCTGTTAAACAAGTTAGCCGAAGATAATGGCTTATTCTGAAATTAAATGTATATAAAGGAACTATTCTTTTGGAGTTAAAAAGCATATTATGTGAATAAATAATCTAAAGGCACATCAGAACTCAGACGATCTCGGCACTTAATCCTGCTTGCAACAATTTGCTACAACGAGGCTCTAAGTCCTTATACTCGCCCGTTTTAACAGTACATTTACCTTTGTAGTGAACTATTAATGAACATTGCTCCGCCTGCTCAGGGGTATGCTCACAAGCATCAATTAATGTGTGTATTACATGTTCAAAGGTATTAACTTCATCATTGAACAGTACTATTTCATTTTGTTTCACCGTCTCCTCATCCAAAAGCAGTTCTTCGGAGACTTTTTCCTTAGTACTCATACAGATAGGTTTTTGTATAAACTAAAATACATATTTTGATGCAACCCAGTTGTTTTTTTCCAAATTTTCTTGAAATGAAAGTCCATTTGTGGCGCATTCCTTTGATATAAGCGGAATATCCGCCTTATAAAAACCACTTAATAGCAATACCCCTCCTTTTTTCAGATGTTTAACATAAATAGGGATATCTGAAAGCAAAATATTGCGATTAATATTCGCCATGATGATATCGTATTTCTGATTTGTCAATACATTGACATCACCTTCAAG
>CP070778.1:1035457-1074121 GCA_020346245.1 Flavobacteriaceae bacterium
TAATCAGAATTAACTAAAGCAATACGAATCTGCTGATAAGCATTGAATACCTTTCCGGTCAATTCATCGGAAAAGGAAGCTTCTACAATTTCAGGGGTGTTAGCCTTTTTAGTTTCAATTTCTTCCGGTGTACTTATTTCGTTATTCTGCTTGGACTTGGCATCCCCACATGAAGCCAAACCAATAAGTAAGATTGTCGTGATCGTTAGTGTTACATTTCGTTTCATCATTTTGCTTTTTTAGATTTATATTTAAAATTTATAATTAGTTAATTGTATTTTCTATTGATTAGTGAGGTAGTTAATTATCGCTGTTTGAACATAATTATCTTTTACTGCCTCTATTAGTTTCAACTGGAAGCGCAATTGCAGTTCCTGGACATCAAGTACATCGTTAAAATCTATAGTCCCCGTTTCATAGTTTTTTATAAGGATTTCCTCTGCATCTTTCGCCTGTTCCAAATTACTTAGTTGTGTTCTGTGTTTAATATAAGAGGCTTCCCTTTTATTAAGCGCATCACTCAAAATGGACTCCAATAGATTTCGTCGATTGGCCTTTTGAGAATTGATTTCCTCTTGTCGAAGTTCATTCTGCACGGTTCTCGATTTATAGTTATTATTAAAAATGGGAATGGACAGGGATACCATTGGCATAAGAATATCTTTCCCATTATCGCTAAAGTCCAGACCCGGTCTTTTCGCCACTGGTATATAGTCCAGTCCAAATCCAATATTGGGGTTTCCCTCCTTCTGATTTAAAACTTCCGAATGTGCTACCGATTCATATAGCCTGTCATATTTTTCCAATTCCGGATGCAGCTCCAATTCATTCAGCCCTATTTCAATGGGTTCGTATATTACTAGGCCATCCACCAGGGTGATGGAAGTAGCTTCATCCCTGTTCAAAAGATTATTGAACTGTGTTTGGAGTGCCTGGAATTCCTGCTCCAGAATTAACTTATCTTCCATCAGATCATTCCTTCTTATTTGGAGTCGAAGAACGTCAACTGCTGATGCGTCGCCAACCTCAACAGAGGTTAAGGCCAACTTTTCATAAGTTTTCAGAAGCTGGATGTTTTCCTCCAAAACTATTTGTTTTTCCTTTATGGCGTATAATTCATAATAAGATTGTGATACGGATAGACGTAATTTTCTTTTGGTAATCACAATATCCAAATAATCTACTTCGGCTAAGGAGCTTGCATAGTTTTCTCTTAATGTAATGGTTCCAAACCAGGGAAGCATTTGTTTGACTGAAAACCGTGCTTTTTGAGCACCCGTTCTTGTTTCAGGTTCGCTTACAAATACCCCTGCACTTAATTCGGTCCTTGGAAAGGCATCTGATTCTTCGACCTTTTCTTTTGAGATATCGTATCGTAGTTCAAATGCCTGCACTTCGGGATTGTTGTTTTCGGCCTCCAGAATATAAGTCTCAAGGGTCTGAGCTTTTAAAGCTGTAGCCATCAATAATCCTGCAATTATGGTCATTATATTTTTCATGCATTAATTTTTTTTAATTGCCATTCGCTTTTCCAACTATACAATACCGGAACCACCAAAAGGGTAATAAGAGCAAACAACATACCCCCGAAAGAGGGTATTGCCATGGGAATCATAATATCACTTCCCCTACCTGTAGATGTCAATATCGGTAATAAGGCCAGGATGGTAGTTGCTGTTGTCATCAAACAAGGACGGATCCGTTTTTCCCCCGCTTCCACAACCGATGCCCTGACTGCTTCAAGGGTCTTAGGTTTGTTCCTCTCAAAAGTCTGGGTCAGGTAAGTGGCCATAACCACACCATCATCTGTTGCTATACCAAACAGGGCAATAAATCCTACCCAAACTGCTACACTAAGATTAATGGGGTGCATTTGAAAGAGTTGCCTCATATTTTCACCAAAGAAATTAAAATTCAGAAACCAATCCTGTCCGTAGCACCAGATCATTAAAAAGCCTCCGGCAAAAGCCACCGCAATACCAGAGAAGACCATCAGCGAAGTTGTTACTGAACGGAACTGGAAATACAGAATTAAAAAGATGATAAGTATTGCCAAAGGTACAACTACAGACAAAGTTTTTTCAGCCCGCAACTGATTTTCATAGGTCCCTGTAAACTGATAGTTGATGCCTTTTGGAACTACCAATTCACCGCTATCAATTTTTTGACGGATAAGGTCCTGGGCATTCTCCACCACATCGACTTCTGCAAAACCATCCAACTTATCGAAAAGAACATATCCCACCAAAAAAGTATCCTCGCTTTTGATGACCTGAGGTCCTTTTTCGTATCGGATGTTCACCAATTCATTCAAAGGAACAGGGCTGCCTTTAGCAACCGGAACATAAATATTCTTTATGTCCATTGGATTTTCGCGCAGCTCCCTTGGGTAGCGTACTCTAACCCCATAGCGTTCCCTACCCTCAACAGTCTGGGTTAATATCATACCACCTACGGCCACTTCCAATACCTGTTGCACATCTTCCACATGAATACCATATCTAACCAGAGCCTCTCTGTCAATATCAATCATCAGGTAAGGTTTACCAACTATCCTATCCGCGAATACGGCTTCATCCTTAACCCCATTCACCTCTTTTAGAATATTTTCCAATTGAATGCCAAAGGCTTCTATTTGTCCTAAATCCTGCCCCTTGACCTTGATACCCATAGGCGCCCGCATTCCTGTCTGGAGCATGACCAACCTGGTCTCGATAGGTTGTAATTTAGGGGCTGAAGTAACCCCTGGCAAGCTTGTTACACTTATAATTTCCTTCCAAATATCATCAGGCGAAATAATTTCCGGACGCCAATTTCTATAATATTCACCATTGGGGTCTGGCATCAAATTATTATTACTTATTTCCGAGAAATCTACGATCTCTGCTTCCTGGTGTATTTTGGTATTTTCTTCAAGCACCGTATTTGGGTTTAAAGTAAAATTGCCATCTTTTAATACAAATAATCCATCTTCATTTACCCTAAACCGTTGCCGATTACCGGTTTCGTTAAGCATGTATTCAGGTTTGTACTGTATCACATTTTCATACATTGATAAGGGAGCTGGATCGAGTGCGGATTCCGTACGTCCGGCCTTACCAATTACCGTTTCTATTTCAGGGATGCTGGCTACGGCCATATCCAATTGTTGGAGCACTCTTTTATTTTCATCTACTCCGGCGTGCGCCAAGGATGTTGGCATTAACAAAAATGAACCTTCATCTAAAGAGGGCATAAACTCCTTTCCTGTATTTTGCATGATGAGTACTCCAAAGAATACGATCATTGCTGGTACAGACAGGAATACTAATTTGTTGCTAAGGGCCCAGTTTAAAATGTTTGTGTAATATTTACGAAAGGTTGTAAATACTGCCAAAAGTCCAAAACAGATAAACGCTACAAACAGTAAATTCGATGCAATATTCCTGTCCCAACCTAAGGGCCGCCAATATTCCGCAAGAAGAAAGATGATGGTTAAAACGGAAATGACAATATTGGTGAGATTTGCCCTTCTATCTGTGAATGAGAAGCCTTTGAATAAGCGTGAACTCAGATCCGGGTTCTTTATAAGTCCTACTATACCAAATGCAACTAAAACCAATCCTGTCCAGTATCCAAAACCTATTGCCAGAATTCCCAGAAAGGCAATAATTCCATTTATTAAATAGCTTAAGGTTTTTTTATCGCTTTTCTTTCTAAATAGAAAAGCAGCAAATGGTGGTATGAGGAACAAAGCGATTATTATGGATGCTGTTAGGGCAAAGGTTTTTGTAAATGCCAAAGGACGGAACAGTTTTCCTTCTGCCCCTATCATAGTAAATACGGGAATAAAACTGATAATTGTGGTCATGACTGCTGTCACTATAGCACCTGAAATCTCTACGGTTGCATTATAAACCACAGTGTTTATTGGTTGTCTGTCTCCATTTTCGTCGAGATGTCGGATAATATTCTCGGAAAGGATGACACCCACGTCTACCATGGTCCCTATTGCTATTGCAATTCCGGAAAGGGCTACTATATTGGCATCCACACCAAAAAATTTCATAGCAATAAAAACCATCAAAACCGCTACCGGTAATAATCCTGATATTAGAATAGAAGCCCTTAGGTTGAATACCATTATAACAATAACTAAAATTGTTATCAGTATTTCCAGGGTCAATGCTTCATTTAAAGTTCCCAGGGTTTCTTCTATAAGTTCGGTCCGATCATAAAAAGGAACAACCGTTAATTGGGAGGTGCGTCCGTCACTTAATTGTTTGGATGGAAGTCCTGAACTTAGCTCCCTGATTTTTCCCTTGACATTGTTAATGACTTCAAGTGGGTTTGCTCCATACCTGGCTACCACAACACCACCCACAACTTCTGCACCTTCCTTGTCCAGAATACCGCGCCGAACAGCAGGACCTAATGATACATTGGCAATATCCTTTATACGAATTGAAGTGAAATCCTCCGAAGTTACTACGGCATTCTTAACATCGTCTAAAGATTCCACATAGCCAAGGCCTCTAACCAAATATTCAGCCTGATTGATTTCCAAAGTCTGTGCCCCAATATCACGATTGCTCTTTTTAACTGCATTGACCACATGATGAAGACTAATATTATATTGCTTCATTAATTCTGGATTAACATCAATCTGGTATTCCTGTACATAACCACCTATAGAGGCTACTTCGGAAACACCGCTGGCTGAGGAAAGGGCATATTTTACATAGTAATCCTGAATGCTGCGCAATTCCTGGAGATCCCAGCCACCTGTAACATTCCCATCATCATCCCTGCCTTCCAGGGTGTACCAAAAAATCTGTCCTAAACCTGTTGCATCTGGCCCCAGGGAAGGATTTACTCCGTCCGGCAATAAGTTAGTCGGTAAGGAATTTAGTTTTTCAAGAATTCGACTACGGCTCCAATAAAATTCCACATCCTCTTCAAAAATGATATAGATGCTAGAAAAACCAAACATAGAGGAACTTCGTATTGTTCTTACCCCCGGTATACCCATAAGAGAAGTTGTCAATGGATAGGAAATTTGGTTTTCAATATCCTGTGGTGAACGACCAGGCCATTTGGTAAAAACAATCTGTTGGTTCTCACCTATATCCGGAATAGCATCTACAGCCACCGGATTGCGTGGCAAAAAGCCTATGTCCCAGTTAAAAGGTGAATTTACAATGCCCAATCCTACCAAAAAGATAAGAAGCAGAACCGCAACCAGTTTATTATTTATAAGATATTTAATGCCCTTGTTTAGCATATGAATTGATTATTAAACAGTTAGAAACTAGCGTTGATCAAAAATCTATATCAACACATTAAGCCCAGTATGCAGTATCAACTGTCGGGCTTTAATTTCAATGTTTAAAAATCAAATGAGAAAGGTCTGATCCAGAATCTGAATGTCCCTGATCAGCAGGGGTGGGGAATACTCCTTAAAGGAATTTGTGTTTTTATCAACTCCTTTAAATAAGTTTATATAGGTGTAAAAGAATGTTGAAACAAAGATCTGTTGTTCGAAAGTTAAATTATCTATCGAAATTTTAAGATCATCCTGGCCTTCCATTACTATTTCTAAATCAGTGCAGCAGTCCATGTCCATTTGCATAACAGAATTCTCTCCCGATGATGCAGGAGAACCTGTTGCCATTGAACAACGGTCTGCGGCCTCAAAAAAACTGTAATCAACCAGCTGATCCCCACAATAATGCATATCTACCGTAAAAGAGAGGGTAGAGAACAAGACCATGAGAGCCATGCAAAAAGATGCTATTTGACGCAAAGTTTCCTTCATCTGTATTACAAAACTACTAAAATTTGTCTTTTATTGCATTGATTAACATAAGTTTAAAAATTAATTTTATTTAATTTATGCTCATAAAGAGGTAAGATTTATCATAATCCGCACAACTAAAAATTCCAATTTGAATATTTTTACCAAAAAAAGAGATATGTTGAGTGAATTACGCCCTAAAATTGTTTCTATCATACATTCGAATACTGAAGTAAGCCTGCGCCTCCAGCAAATATGCGATCTTCTTCAGGAATCCATTCCATATTACGACTGGGTGGGCTTTTACTTTAGAAATGGCAACAAAGAAGAATTAAAACTCGGGCCTTATACCGGCGCTCATACAGACCATACTATTATTCCTTTTGGGAAAGGAATTTGCGGCCAGGTAGCCCTTAGTAATGAAAACTTTGTTGTCCCCGATGTTCAGGCACAGGATAATTACATAGCCTGTAGTATTGATGTGAAATCAGAAATCGTTGTTCCCCTTTTTGTAGATGGCGAGAATATAGGTCAAATTGATATCGATTCTAATACCCTTAACCCATTTACACGCGAAGATGAAAATTTTTTAGAATTTATAAATAAGGAGGTGGCGAAAATTCTTTAAAACTTTAGCTCTTTTGTTAATAACACTATCAAAAAAATAGCTTCAAAAAAATTACATTTGTTTCCTTTAGCTATTCTATTTAAGCACTACAAAATGAGCACTACAAAAAAAATTAACTCGGCTTTAATTTCAGTATTTCACAAAGATGGTCTGGAACCTATTGTAAGGAAATTTGACGAGCTCGGAATTTCAATCTACTCCACGGGGGGTACCGAAAAATTTATCAGGGAATTGGGAATTGATGTAATCCCTGTTGAGGAAGTAACCAGCTATCCTTCTATTTTGGGTGGAAGAGTTAAAACACTGCATCCAAAAGTTTTTGGTGGTATTTTAAACCGGCAGGATAACGAAGGGGATGTAGCTCAACTCGAAGAGTTTGATATCCCTCAATTGGATGTAATTATTGTTGACCTC
Source organism: Flavobacteriaceae bacterium (assembly GCA_020346245.1). GTDB lineage: Bacteria > Bacteroidota > Bacteroidia > Flavobacteriales > Flavobacteriaceae > Eudoraea. The sequence goes on from CP070778.1 coordinate 1,042,276, forward strand.
TACCCCTTTGAAAAAACGGTATCCGGAGGAGCATCTGAACAGGAAATTATCGAAAAGATTGATATTGGAGGAATATCCCTTATCAGAGCTGCTGCAAAAAATTATAAAGATGTTTTATGTGTTTCTTCCATGGAAGATTACAGTGAATTCCTGGAACTAATCACTGCCACCGGCGGGGAAAGTACTGAGAATGACCGAAGGCATTTCGCCACAAAAGCATTTAATGTTTCCTCACATTATGATACCGCGATTTTCAACTACTTCAACAAGGAGCACAAAGAGCCGGCCTTAAAAATTAGCGAAACCAGGGCCAAAGTTTTGCGATATGGAGAAAACCCACACCAAAAGGGATTCTATTTTGGAGATTTCGAGGCCATATTCGACAAATTACACGGCAAGGAACTTTCCTACAATAATTTATTGGATGTAGACGCCGCAATAAATCTCATGAATGAATTTAAAAATGACGACCCAACCTTCGCCATTCTTAAACACAACAATGCATGTGGATTAGCAACCAGAAACACCATACACCAGGCTTATGTTGATGCGTTGGCAGGAGATCCGGTATCTGCTTTTGGAGGCATATTGATCAGTAATGTAAAAATTGATGTTCCAACAGCTCAGGAAATAAATAATTTATTCTGTGAAGTGGTTATTGCTCCGGAATATGATGATGAGGCCTTAAGCATCTTAAAAGGAAAGAAAAACAGAATTGTTTTAATTCAAAAAGAAACACCACTGCCGGATATGCTGGTGAGAACATGTTTAAACGGGTTTCTTCTTCAGGACAAAGATTTTAAAACAGATACCCTGGAGGATTTAAAATATGTAACGGCTAAGACACCCAGCCAGGAAGAAATAGATGACCTCATCTTTGCTTCTAAACTTTGTAAGCACACAAAATCGAATACCATAGTATTAGCTAAAAACAAACAGTTGTGTGCGAGTGGTACGGGACAAACATCTCGGGTAGATGCCTTAAACCAGGCTATCCATAAAGGAAAATCCTTTAATTTTAATTTGGAAGGGGCTGTAATGGCAAGTGATGCATTTTTCCCATTTCCAGATTGTGTTGAGATTGCAGACAATAATGGGATAAAGAGCGTTATACAACCAGGAGGCTCAATTAAAGATCAATTGAGCATCGATTATTGTAACGAAAATGGAATGTCTATGGTAATGACGGGCACACGTCATTTTAAGCATTAATTTTACTACTTTTGTCGATGAAATACACCTTTTAAACCGAAACCAAACTAACGCGAATGGGATTTTTTGATTTCTTAACTGAAGAAATAGCTATCGACCTCGGCACTGCAAATACTCTTATTATCCATGCAGACAAAGTGGTTGTGGACAGTCCGTCTATTGTTGCAAGAGACAGGATTACGGGTAAAATAATTGCTGTGGGGAAGGAAGCAAATATGATGCAGGGAAAAACCCATGAAAACATTAAAACCATCCGACCCTTGAAGGATGGGGTCATCGCAGATTTTGATGCTTCGGAAAAAATGATCAACATGTTCATTAAGAACATTCCCGCATTGAAGAAAAAATGGTTCCCTCCTGCATTGCGCATGGTGATATGCATTCCTTCAGGTATTACAGAGGTAGAAATGCGTGCAGTAAAGGAATCTGCAGAGCGGGTAAATGGCAAGGAAGTTTATCTTATACATGAACCTATGGCTGCAGCGATTGGAATTGGCCTGGATATTATGCAGCCCAAAGGTAATATGATTGTAGATATCGGAGGTGGAACAACCGAAATAGCAGTAATTGCTTTAGGAGGAATCGTTTGTGATAAATCGGTTAAAATTGCGGGTGATGTATTTACCAATGATATCATTTACTACATGCGCACGCAACATAATCTATACGTTGGTGAAAGTACAGCAGAGAACATTAAAATAAAAATAGGATCTGCGACCGAGGACCTTCAATCACCTCCGGATGAGATGTCTGTACAAGGTCGGGATTTGCTTACAGGAAAACCAAAACAGGTTTCTATTTCATTTAGAGAAATTGCCAAAGCCCTGGACAAGTCTATTTTGAGGGTAGAAGATGCCGTAATGGAGACGTTATCACAAACTCCTCCGGAATTAGCGGCTGATATTTATAATACAGGTATTTACCTCGCCGGAGGAGGATCAATGCTTCGCGGATTAGACCGAAGGTTATCGCAAAAGACAGATTTGCCGGTCTATATTGCTGAAGATCCATTGAGAGCGGTAGTTAGAGGAACAGGAATAGCACTTAAAAATCTGGAACGCTACAAAAGCATCCTTATTAAGTAACCAGAATCCCATTGGGATTTAAGTTATGACTTGGCATCTCATTTTAAACGTTTAACATAACAAGTGAATGCAGCAGATAATCAACTTTATCATTAGGTATAAAACCTCGCTGCTCTACTTATTATTACTGATAATTTCTCTGGCCTTTACCATCGATTCGCATTCCTATCATCGATCGAAATTCTTTAACTCTTCAAACCGAATATCTGGTTCAATCTACAATACCGCAGATGGAATTTGGCGTTATTTTAATTTGAATAAGGAAAATAAAAAGCTGGTTGAAGAGAACAAAAAACTAAGAAGTTTGCTCTTCAATTCAAATATTGAGGATACTGTCCGATTAGATACTACGAAATTTGATTTTACAACAACACCAGGTAGAATTATAAAGAATAGTTATGCCAGCCCTAATAATTATATAACTATAAACAGGGGGACAAACCATGGCATTAAACAAGATATGGGTGTAATTACGGCTAATGGAATTCTGGGTATTGTTGAACATACCACAAAAAATTATGCCTCCGTTCAAAGTATTTTGAACACTAAATCTAATATAAATGCCAAAATTAAGAATACCAATTATTTTGGGTCTTTAGTATGGGACGGAGGGAGTTATAACCAGGTAAAACTAGAGGACATCCCCAGATTGGTTCCTCTTTTAATTGGAGACACCATAGTTACCGGGGCAATGTCGAGTATATTTCCCGAGAACATTCCAATCGGGACTATTAAAAAATATAACCTCAACGTATCCAAGAGTTTTTATACTATAGATGTAGAACTTTTTAACGACATGTCTAATGTTAAAAATGTCTATATCATTTACAACAAAAACAGACCGGAGATCTTAGAGCTCGAAACTAAAATTGCCAATGACCAGTAGTTATTACTATATCAATTTTATCAGATTCATTTTACTTGTGCTTGTTCAGGTATTGGTATTTAACAGGTTAAACTTTTTTGGCTTTATAAATCCAATGGTATATATCCTTTTCCTCTATTGGTATCCAATAAAGGAAAATAGGTTAGTCTTTATATTTTTAGGATTTTTACTTGGTTTTTCCATTGACTTTTTTTCAGATACTATGGCGTTGCACGCTGCATCAACGTTGACCATAGCTTATCTGAGGCCTACAATAATGCGTTTTGTTTTTGGGGTTAATTACGAATTTCAAAGTTTCAAATTATCTAATACTACCCGGGTACAACAAATTACCTTTTTGACGTTATTAATTGTAGCACATCATGTGATATTCTTTACTTTGGAAATTTTCAGTATATCAAATTTGCTGCTAATTTTGAAGAAAGTTATTTTTACAGGAATTGCCACGCTCATATTAGGTTTGCTTTTTGGTTCACTTTTCAGTGTTGAAAAAGAATAAATCAGAATAGCAACTAATTATTGAAAGCTAAATTTCAATGAAAAAAGTATTATTATCATCCATAATTATCCTTATCGGGATTACCTTCATAGGCAGGCTATCCTATTTGCAAATTTTTAGCTTTTCACCTGACCAGGTATTGGAAGACCCCGCTATTAAGGCTATATACGATTATCCGGAACGAGGTTACATCTACGATAGAAATGGGAAACTTCTGGTAGGAAATGATCCAGCCTATGACGTGATGGTTATTCCAAGGGAAGTAAAACCTCTGGACACCCTTGAGTTTTGTAGCCTTTTGGGAATAGACAAGGAAAAATTTATACAAAAACTCCGTAAAGCCAGAATTTATTCGCCGCGATTACCCTCAGTATTAGTACCTCAACTATCCAAGGAAGACTATGCCAGGCTTCAGGAGAAAATGAGGAAGTATGAGGGGTTTTATATTCAGAAAAGATCTTTAAGATATTACGACACCAAAGCTGCCGCAAATGTCCTGGGCTATATTAGGGAGGTAAATGAGCGAGACCTGCAAAGAAACCCATATTACGTTCAGGGAGAATTAACCGGGGGCAAAGGTGTTGAACAGCAATATGAGGAAATTCTGAGGGGTAGAAAAGGAGTTCAATATATACAAAAAGACAGATTCAATAGGGATATTGGTCCCTATAAGGGAGGTATACTAGACACTCTTCCTGAGCAGGGGAAGGAAATTAGCCTTACCCTGGATAAGGAACTCCAGGAATATGGAGAATTATTAATGAATGGTAAATGGGGTGGCATAGTTGCCCTGGAACCATCCTCCGGGGAAATATTAGCCATGATCTCCGGACCAACTTATGATCCGGCATTACTTGTAGGAAGGGAACGTTCAAAAAACTACAGTAAACTGCATTATGACACTATATCCAAACCCCTGTTTGACAGATCTATTTCGGCCGAAGGTTCTCCCGGATCACCGTTTAAAACGCTAAATGCCCTTGTAGCTTTGCAGGAAGAGGTAATAAGGCCTGGCACAACTTTTAGATGCTACAATGGATTTTATGTAGGTAGAACAAAAAGGGGGTGTCATTGCGGAGGTGGAATAAGAAATTTAAATAGTGGAATATACAATTCCTGTAACGCGTACTTTGCAGGTACATTTAGAAAATTTTATGAAAAATTTCCGACGACAGATGAAGGTCAGGATGTTTGGGAAAAACATATGAATAGTTTTGGCCTTGGAAATTTTTTGGGCTATGATCTTCCTACCGGACGACCAGGAAGGATCCCAAGTAAAGCCTACTATGATAAATGGTATGGAGATGATCGCTGGGCTTCCTCATATATTATTTCCAATTCCATTGGTCAGGGTGAAGTTGCGGCAACTCCTGTTCAATTGGCCAACATGACGGCTGCTATTGCAAACCGGGGTTATTATTATACGCCCCATATCCTTAAAAAAGTTGAAGGTGAGGATATTAGTATTCCGGAATACGTCCAGCCCAAATATACCACCATAGACAAAGAGCATTTTGAACCTGTCATTAAGGGCATGGCCGATGTTTATAATAAAGGTACAGCCAGATGGGTACAAATTCCAGGAATAGAAATTGCAGGTAAAACGGGTACTGTAGAGAATTATACAATAATTGATAGTGTCCGCACCCAGCTTACCGATCATTCCGTTTTTGTAGCTTTTGCACCGGTAAACAATCCTCAAATTGCTTTGGCAGTTTATATTGAAAATGGCTATTATGGATCAAGATACGCCGGCCATATAGCGTCTCTTTTAATAGAAAAATACTTAAAAGGAAAAATTACCAGAAAGGACCTTGAAAAAAGAATGCTCGAAAAAACTCTTGAACATGAATATGCCAAACCTTACAGCGGAGAAGAATTCAAGATAAATGAGTATGTTTGGTAGAAAAGCATATAAGCGAATTGATTGGCTTACTGTATTGATTTACTTTTTGCTAGTAGCCATAGGTTGGCTAAATATTTATTCCAGTACATTCACAGAAAGCAGCGCTTCTATTTTCGATTTTGGCGAACTATATGGAAAACAATTAATCTTTATTGGGTTAAGCCTAATTAGTATCCTAGCATTACTTGCACTGGAGGCTAGTTTTTATGAGCGTTTTTCCAGCATATTGTACATTATTTCAATGGTTTTTCTCCTGGGGCTTTTTGTCTTTGGCAAGACTATTGCCGGAGCGACCTCATGGTACGACCTTGGGTTTTTTAATTTTCAACCTTCCGAGCTTGCTAAGGTTGCCACCTCTTTGGCTTTGGCCAAGTATTTAAGTGATATTCAGACTGATATTAAAAACCGGAAAGATCAATTTTATTCTTTTTTAATTATCCTGATACCGGCCTTTTTAATCATCCCTCAGCCAGATCCGGGCAGTGCATTGGTGTTTTTTGCCCTGGTCTTTGTTCTTTTCAGAGAAGGATTGCCTCTGTATTACCTGGGTATTGCTTTTTTGGCCGTGATGGTTTTTATAACTACTTTAATGTTCGGAACTATATGGGTAGGAATTGGCTTTGCTTTGATAATTGCTCTTTTCCTCTTACTTAAAAGAGCCTCTTTTAAAGTTCCCATCTTCCCTTTGATAGTTGTTTTTATTATTACTATCGCTTTTTCACTTTCTGTAAATTTTGTATTCAATAATGTATTTGAACAACGCCACAGAGACAGGTTCAGCCTCTGGCTTCGATTGGAAAAAGACCCTACCAAGCTCGAACAAATTCGCAAAACCATAGGCTATAATACTTATCAATCTGAAAAAGCAATAGAGTCTGGTGGTTTCTTTGGCAAGGGCTTCCTGGAAGGCACCAGAACAAAAGGAGATTTTGTTCCTGAACAACATACAGATTATATTTTTAGCACCGTCGGTGAAGAGTGGGGGTTTTTGGGTACAACGATTGTGGTCATACTTTTTACCTTTTTGCTATTACGACTTGTTTATCTGGCCGAAAGGCAAAAAAACGATTTCAGCCGCATGTATGGCTACGGAGCAATCTCGATACTGCTTATTCATTATTTTATCAATATAGGAATGGTCATTGGTGTACTCCCAACTATAGGGATTCCTTTACCATTCTTTAGCTACGGAGGATCTGGTCTTTTAGGGTTTACTGTTTTATTGTTTATATTTCTGAAGTTAGATGCGAACAGGTTAAATGAGTGGGGTTAGAAATTCCAATTTTCTAATTCTATGCTCCGTTCCTATCACGATTCAAATACTAAGACGAAGAAGACGCCTTACAATACCGTAATAAAAAATTTCTCAAGCAAGCAAAACCCATTTTACTAAGGATCAACAAAGGAATATATATGTTATTGTTAACACTTTGTGATCTTCCGCGAATCATAATTTATTTTTGGTTTATTCCGAATGGAGTTTTAGCCGAATAGATTGTAAGTTAGAGGTATTATATCCGACTTAATTTACTTATTTTACCATTAGTAATACTTTTGACTTTTGGTATAAACTTTTAAGCATTCATTATAATTGAAATTCTATGTTGACCTGGAAAAACATAATAAATTTTACCGTAAACGGAAATCCGACCCCAGACAGGCGTGTTGAAAAAACAGAAGATGAATGGCGTGAAATACTTACACCAGACCAATTTCGAATAACCCGAAAAAAAGGAACCGAAGCGCCTCATTCAGGAGCATTGTGTAGCATCCACGATGCAGGTAAATATTCCTGTGTTTGTTGCAACACTCCACTGTTTGATTCTACTATAAAATTTGAATCAGGTACAGGATGGCCCAGTTTCACACAGCCTATAGCCGAAAATGCTATTAAATATGAAAAAGATGTAACATTTGGAATGATAAGGGTAGAAGTCCTTTGTAATACCTGCGATGCACATTTAGGACATGTATTCCCCGATGGACCGGAACCCAGTGGTCTTCGTTATTGTATTAACTCAGAATCCATGGTGATTGAAAAGGAAGTTCTTGATGGAAAATAAAAAATTGGAATTAGCAACACTGGGTGGAGGATGTTTTTGGTGCACTGAAGCTGTTTTATTAGAGATCAAAGGAGTAGAAAAAGTAGTTTCCGGATATTCGGGGGGCAATGCTCCAGGTAAACCAACTTACAGAGAAATATGCTCTGGACTTACCGGTCATGCAGAAGTAATACAGATAAGCTTTGATCCCGACATTATTTCTTTTCGCGATCTATTACTTGTTTTTATGACTACCCATGACCCTACAACACTAAACCGACAGGGGGCAGATGTTGGAACACAATACCGTTCTGTCATTTTTTACCATAATCAAAATCAAAAAGAAGTGGCGGAAGAAGTTATAGCTGAAATGTCTTCCTATTATGAAAATCCTGTAGTAACAGAATTGAGTCCGTTAAAAATATTTTATGAGGCAGAGGACTATCATCAGAATTATTACAGCAATAACCAAAGTCAGGGGTATTGCAATTTTGTAATTACTCCAAAGTTGGCTAAACTAAGACAAATACATGCAGATAAACTAAAAAGTACAAGTTAGTCAGACGAGGTTTGGATTAACTGAGGCTAAAATGTTTATTACAGGTGTTTCTGATAGTACCGCTAGATATTTTAATGAAAAAATATCAATTAACTTGAATGCTTTTATCCAGGCAAATTCAAATATTTCTTCGCCGTTAATGGAAGTGGAGAATGAAAACAAAAAAGAGCTCCGATTAAAAACCAGAGCTCTTCTTTTATAAAGTAAATTGAACTTCTTAGCCTTTAACGCTGGCTAATTTACCGTTTTTGATATTGTTTAATTTCAAATCCTGAAGCACATTTATTGCCTCTTCTACATAGACATCTTTTGCAAGATTATTATGCCAACGGTCGCGTTTTTCTCTTAATACGGGGTCTTTTGTAAATAATTCTTCTTCGTATTTGAGAGATTCAAATGTTAAGCGCGAATCGTAATCGGATATGGTCTTAAAATATGCAGATCTTTCTTTATCCTTTTTCTCTTCTCTTTTGTAAATATCATAATTCAATGAAACTACATTTTCATCCTGCTGCTCCTTAAGCCATTTGGCGTTTTCTTCAATTAAAGCAATCTGTGGATTCTCAGACATTCGCTTGGCGCTATTCTCAATTGTAGCTTCATAATCAATATAACCTTCCCACGGCTCATAATCCGCCGGAGATATTTTATCCCAGGTCAACGGATTGCGCTGATCTCTTTCCCCTAAGTCGATATAGCTATATCTATCCGGAACAACTACATCGCTTTTAACTCCTTCCAACTGTGTTGATCCTCCATTTATCCTGTAAAACTTTTGAGTTGTAAGTTTTATAGCTCCTAGATCACCATGCTCATTGCTTCTAACAATATTTTCCAGGGGGATTACATTTTGTACTGTTCCTTTTCCAAAAGTTTGTTTGCTGCCAATTACCACAGCTCTCTTATAGTCCTGCATGGCAGCCGCCAATATTTCAGAAGCGGATGCAGAAAGTTCATTTACCAAAATAACCAGGGGACCATCCCATTGAATCCTCTCATCCTTATCTTCATATACGTCCTTATCCTTTCCGGAAGACCTTACCTGAACCACAGGTCCATCTTTAATAAAAAGACCAGCCATTTCCACAACTGTTTTAAGAGACCCTCCCCCATTGTCCCTAAGGTCAATTACAAGGCCTTGTACACCTTCTTTCTTTAAACGATCAACCTCCTTGGCCACATCCGTTGCCGCATTTCTTTCGGCATAATCATTGAAATCCACGTAGAATTTTGGAAGGTTAATAATCCCGTATTTTTGATTCTCTTTGGTAACCGTTGCAGATTTAGCATAACTCTCCTCGAGTTCAACTACATCTCTTATGATAGAAATTTCTTCTATTGAGCCATCTACTTTTCTAACGGTTAAATCAACTACCGTACCTTTTGGGCCTTTAATTAGTTTGATAGCATCATCTAAACGCATCCCTACAATATTTACGGGTAATTCTCCGTCCTGGCCAACTTTTAATATTTCATCACCTACTTCCAATTGTTGGTCTCTCCATACAGGTCCGCCAGAAATTATCTCAACAATCTTCGCACCCTCTGGTTTTTTCTGCAATCTTGCACCTATGCCTTCAAATTTACCAGACATACTAATATCAAATTTATCCTTATCTTCAGGAGCAAAGTAATAGGTATGAGGGTCAAATTCATCAACAATTGTATTAATATAATATACGAACCAGTCTTCCCTTTTAAGGTCGTCTACAAAGTCGAAATATTCATCCAGCGTCTTTTTAGTAGATTCTCTGGCCTCTGATTCCATTTGCTCCAGCGACATACTTTCCGTATTGGGATCGTCTTTCTTTTTTTGTTCCTGGACCTTATACTTAGAATCAAAAGTTCCAATGGTGGCATATTTAAGTTGTTTTCTCCATCGCTCCTTAAGTTCATTTTTGTTAGTAGCAAATAGCTGGTCTTTATAATCTATGTTAATGGATTCTTCGATTGAATAATCAAAAGGATCACTTAAAACCTCCGCATAAAGCGATTTGGCATTTTCCATGCGCTTCATAAACCTTGAATAAACAATATTAAAAAAGGATATATCTGTATTTCTTATCTGATCATCTATTTGAAATTTGTATTTCTCAAACTCCAAAATATCTTCCTCAAGGAAATACCTTTTTGTAGGATCTATAACATCGATAAAATCTTCAAAAACACTAACCGAGAAATCGTCATCAATTTCCTTCGGCTCATAGTGTCCGCGTTCTAAAATATAGGTAATAAGATCTAAGAGTAATTTATCCTTATCATCATTTTCAAATGACTTATTGGTAAAACTGCATGATGCAATTGCAATAAGTAGCACCAAAAATCCAAGTATGAGGTTTCTTTTCATGTATCTTTTTTTAGGTGTGGTTACTATTGACCCACTTTCTAGCAAACTTAAATTATAAACAAAAACGTGGCAAAGCCAACGAATTCCCTAAGATACTGAAAAAACCATGCCACTTTGCAAGCGAGCAGCATTAATTTTTTGTTAAACACCATTAGGATTTGTCTCCAATAGGCTAAATAATTAACCCGTTATACTGGATTATTAAGTAATGAGGAAACATATTCAGGAACTTACCATAACTCATGTTTTTGAACAGGTCCTCCATAAGCGCGCCATAATAACATATTAAAAACGTATTTTTACCGCAGAAAGTATACAGTATGCAAAAACCCCTTATTCTGGTAACCAATGACGATGGAATAACAGCTCCTGGTTTAAGAGCTTTGGTTCGCTACATGAAGGAAATTGGCGAAGTTGTTGTTGTGGCACCAGACAGCCCACAATCGGGAATGGGGCATGCTATAACACTTGATAATACGCTTTACTCCAAGAAAGTCACCATAGATCTTGAAAATGGCGGACATGAAGAGTACAGCTGCAGTGGAACTCCTGCCGATTGTGTAAAATTGGCACTTCAGGAGATACTAGGAAGAAAACCTGATCTATGTGTAAGTGGCATAAATCACGGTTCCAATTCTTCAATAAATGTTATCTACTCAGGAACAATGAGTGCGGCCATCGAAGCAGGAATTGAAGGTATACCGGCCATTGGTTTTTCCTTATGTGATTATTCGTGGGAAGCTAATTTTAAGAGTACTGAAACTGAAGTGAAAAAAATTGTTGAAGAAGCACTTAGTAATGGAATTCCTAAAGGTGTTGTTCTAAATGTAAATATTCCAAAAACAAAGGGTGAAGGTGTAAAAGGCATTAAAGTGTGTCGGCAGGCAAGAGCCAATTGGAAGGAGAAATTTGATAAACGAACCAATCCAATGGGTAAGGACTACTATTGGCTCACGGGTGAATTTGAACTATTGGATAAGGGTGAAGACACCGATGAATGGGCCCTGAGTAATGGCTATATTTCGGTAGTTCCTACGCAATTCGATTTAACGGCACATCACGCCATACAGGATCTAAACAACTGGTCTCTAAATGAATAATAAAAAGGAAATATTAATTGGTTTCGCAGTAGGAATTATTGCCAATGTTACCGGTACACTTTTGTACATACTATTGTTTTCCGATTTTGGAATTATAGAAACCTTCAGGGTAGCAATTCAACAGGGTCATATAGGAAGTTTGCTGGCCCTGGGCGCAATTTTAAATCTTATCGCCTTTTTTGGCTTTCTAAAAATAAGAAGGGATCAAAGGGCAAAGGGAGTACTAATAGCCACTTTACTCACTGCTTTGATAATTCTGTATTATAAGATTTTCTAAAATGAAGTATTATATCATCGCCGGTGAAGCCTCCGGGGATTTGCATGGATCAAATCTTATTAAAGCAATTCTTGCTAAAGACACCAATGCCCAAATTCGCTGTTGGGGGGGTGATCAAATGGAAAAAGCAGGTGGAACACTTGTAAGGCATTACAAGGAGATGGCTTTCATGGGTTTTGCAGAGGTTATTACCAATCTAAACACCATCTTTAAAAGTATAAAATACTGCAAGAAAGACATTAAATCTTACAATCCCGATGTCATCATTTTTATTGATTTTTCGGGTTTTAATTTGAGAATAGCCCGCTGGGCCAGGGAAAACAGGTACCGTACCAACTATTACATTTCGCCCCAAATTTGGGCTTCAAGAGAAGGCAGGATCAAAAATATCAAGAGAGATATTGATGCCATGTATGTCATTCTGCCGTTTGAAAAGGAATTCTTTGAAAAGAAGCATAACTACCCTGTAGATTTTGTGGGGCATCCGTTAATTGATGCTATAGCGCAAATAGAAATTGGTAAGGCACAGGATTTTAAGAATGAACATAATCTATCTCCTGATAAGCCAATTATTGCGCTCCTTCCTGGCAGCAGAAAACAGGAGGTTCGGCAAATGCTTGGTCTGATGTTGAAGATTACATCTTCCTTTTCAGAATATCAGTTTGTAATCGCCGGGGCTCCAAGCCTGGATATTGGTTTCTATTCCGAATTCTTAAAAGATTATGATGTAAGCCTTGTTTTTGACAAATCCTATGAATTGCTGAGCCATTCACACGCAGCTTTGGTAACCAGTGGCACTGCAACTCTGGAAACTGCTTTATTTAAAGTGCCTCAGGTTGTCTGCTATAAAGGCAGCTGGATATCCTATCAGATTGCTAAACGAATAATTACGCTGGATTATATTTCACTAGTCAATTTGATTATGGACAAAGAAGTAGTAAAAGAACTTATTCAGGCCGATTTGACTACTAAAAACCTAGAGCTGGAGTTAACCAAAATACTGGATGGTCCGGAACGTAAAGCACAACTGAAGGCTTATAAAGAGCTGGAAAAAAAGCTGGGCGGTAAAGGCGCAAGTGATAAAGCGGCTGCACTTATTATAGAAAATGCTTAATTTTAGTTCCTGGTAGATCATTTATATCCCGGGATGAATAGAAAGATTTTTGTTTTTGTTGTCAGCATACTCCTAACCGGATGTGGTATTGTTAAAAAGAAAACCACCTATGGCAAGGAACGAACTGTTACTGTTGCGGCAGCAGATAAAGACACTTTAAACATAACAGAAGATATTCCTGAGGCTGACGTAGAGGTAGTCGTCCTCGAAAAAGCAGATCTTATTATTAATACTGCCATGGCTTACTCAGGCGTAAGATATAAGTATGGTGGAACTACAAAAAAGGGCATGGATTGCTCGGGCCTGCTATACGTTTCTTTTGGAGAAAATGATATTCCCTTACCCCGGGTGTCCTTCCAAATGGCTGACGAGGGTAAGAAAATTAAATTAAATAAAGTCACCAAAGGAGATCTTCTATTCTTTAAAACCGCTAAGAAAGGTAAAAAAATCAATCATGTCGGGCTTGTAGTTGCTGTAGACGGGCGTGATATTAAATTTATTCATGCTACCTCTTCAAGAGGAGTTATAGTTTCTTCTTTACAGGAAGGTTTCTGGAATTATGCTTTTGTGAAGGCCACCAGAGTTCTCTGATTTCATACTTCATTTTCAATGGATTGTTTGGCCAAATTGTCCATTTCAATAAAATTTTTCTGACTGAACTTAACATTCAGTACCGAATGTTACTTTAGGAGCTCGTACAATCAACCAAATAAACTCCTTGAAATTATTGGATTTTATTCCGGTAAAGCTCACTCTGTTTCTGATTTTAGGGATACTTGTAGGGTATTATTACAATATTTCTCTTTGGCTAGCAACAGGTCTTACTAGTGGATTCTTAGTTTTGCTGGGTATATCATGGACTCGTAAAAACATTCTGGATAATCTGCCATTCGGTTTCCTTTCCCTATTGTGCACAATTTGTTTAGGGATGATGACCGTGGCATTAACTTTACCAGAAAACAGTGCAAAATATTACGCCAACTTTAGACTTCTAACTGAACAATATCTACATCTCAAAATCCAAAAAATCCTTAAGGCAAATAACCATAATGAACGTTATATAGCTAATGTTATTGGGATTGATGGTACAGCAGCAAATGGAAGAATACTTCTTATATCCAAAAAAGACTCTCTAAACCCTGAATTCATTGTAGATGATGAAATCCATACGCTTAATCTTATTGAAGAAATTGGTTTGCCCCTAAATCCACATCAATTTAATTATCATAATTATCTCGAAAAATTAGGAATTAATTATCAACTTAAATTAGACTGTCAGGATTATTTTATCAGCAAAAATCCTTCCGTAACTTTATTTGGATTTGTTACCGCTTTTAGGCTAAAAATTAAATCCGGATTAGGAAAGTTTAATTTTGGTAAAGACGAGCTTGGTATTATCCAGGCACTGCTTTTAGGACAACGACAGGAATTAAGTGAGGAAACGTATACTAGCTATAAGAATGCAGGGGCAGTGCATATACTGGCTGTCTCGGGGCTGCATATTGGAATAGTATTACTGTTTTGTAAATTTCTGTTAAAGCCTCTGGAGCGATTTCCCGGGGGAAAGACCATAGCCCTAATAATTACTGTGATTATTTTATGGGGTTATGCCGTTTTAGCAGGTTTATCCCCTTCCGTGATAAGAGCAGTTAGCATGTTCTCCTTTGTTGCGTATGCTTTGTATCTGAACCGGCCAACCAGCACATTTAATATCCTTGCCTTATCCATGTTCTTTATTCTGTTGACCTACGATCCTATGTTATTGTTCCAGGTAGGTTTTCAATTGAGTTATGCTGCTGTATTTTCTATCTTTTGGTTATTTCCCAAGCTACAGCAATACTGGAATCCTGAAAATTTTTTTCTCAAAAAATGCTGGCAATTAGTATCAGTTTCCCTGGCCGCCCAAATTGGCGTACTTCCCCTAAGCCTTTTTTACTTCCATCAGTTCCCCGGTCTATTTTTTATTTCTAATCTTATAATTATTCCTTTTTTGGGCGTAATCCTGGGAGCAGGTTTTCTGATCATAGTCCTTGTACTGCTAGATATGCTCCCCGAACCACTGGCTGAAATGTATAACAAACTAATTACCTTGATGAATCAGCTAATAGCATGGGTAGCTCAACAGGAATCCTTTATTTTCAAGGACATTGCATTTGATTCCGTACAGCTTATACTAAGCTATCTTTTAATTATTGCTATCATATATAGTCTAGCAGAGAAAAAATTTAAAAATATTCTGGCCGTAGCATTATCCATTATAACATTGCAATTATGGCATATTTCTTCTGCTATACTCAAAAGCCGGCAACAGAAAATCATCATCTTCCATAGAACAGGATCCTCGGCGCTACTATATCAAAAAGGAATTTCATTGGAAGTAAATTGTTCGGATTGCGTTTCAGTGAAAAACCTGATTAAAAATCTTAAGGTAGAAGAAAAGATCCAAAAAGTTAACTACAAAACGCTGAAAAACAGCTATCGCATAAAAGATCACAGTTTATTGATCTTGAATAACCCTCAGCTATCCTTTCATAAATTACCGAAAACTGAGTATGTTTTGCTCAGTAATTCTCCCAAAGTAAATTTTAACCGCTTCCTGGACTCCGTGAAACCTAAAAGCATAATCGCGGATGGAAGCAATTATAGTAGTGATATTGAAAGATGGAAAAAATCTTGTTCAAAAAGAAAATTACCATTTTACCATACCGGTGAAAAAGGGGCATTTATTCTGGAAATAGAATAAATCAGCGTACCCCGTGCATAAGTCTCTTTAAAACCGGGTTTAGTACTATGGAAATAACACCAAATGCAATTGGTACCAGGGTAAACATCAAAAAGAAGGTGCTTAAAGAATATTGCTCTGAAATTTTATCTATCATTCCTCCCATAGTGCCCGCCGTCTTTTGCCCTATGGCTATTGCAAGATACCATATACCAAACATAAAGCCTATCATTCTGGCCGGGACCAGTTTACTCAGATACGAAAGACCAACGGGTGAAAGACATAATTCTCCCATAGTATGAAGCAAATAGGCCAAAATAAGAAATATCATACTTACTGAAGCCGTTTTTGACCCCTGCTCAATGCCTGCAGAACCATAAGACAAAATTGCAAACCCAAGGCCTAATAGTATTAAACCCAGACCATATTTCATCGCGGCACTGGGATTGTATTTACTCTCCCACCATCGTGAAAACAAGGGGGCCAGGGTAATGATAAAAAAAGAGTTTAATATTCCAAACCATGAAGCATCTATCTGATTTCCCTCTTGTGAAAATTTGTCAATCAAACGATAAACGACCAATCCCCAAATCCCGACAAATGCCAATGCCAAAACAATATTTGATAACGCAATTCTGGAATATGTTTTTTTGAACAAGAGATATAAAACCCAGGTAATAATAATGAGCGGTACTGTTGTAAGCAGGGCGTCCACAATCTTAAAAACCATGGCTGCTGACCCTACTAAATTTCTATTGGTATAATCTCTTGCAAACAAAGTCATTGAACCCAACGCCTGTTCAAAAGCTGCAAAGAAAATCACAGTAAAAATCCCGAAGAATACAACGGCAATAATCCTGTCTCTTACTAATGGAATATATCGTGAAATCCTTGAAACCAGAAGTATAAGAAATAAAACTAAAGCAAAGAGCACTATAAAATTGGACCCCGACAAGCCCAAGAACTCAAAAGGTAATAAATTTTCTCCGCTTATCTTTTCAATGGGGTCGTTGAAGAGGTAAAGTAATCCGCCAATAGCGGATAGAGCAATAAGTATATAGTCAAAAGTTAAAAACGGATTTAATTTTTCTGCTGCTTTTTCTTCTTCAATAATTTTCGGAGATTCTTCATTAATGTTTTGCGGCAATTCTACTTCATAAATTTTACTCGGTTTTCCACCAACACTGCCAAATAAATTTTTTGCCAGTAAAAATTGCATCATCCCTAAAAACATAAAAATACCTGCCAGACCAAAACCCCAGGACCAGCCAAAATTTTCCGCTAAATACCCGCATAGCATCATCCCAAAAAAGGCTCCGGCATTTACACCCATATAAAATATGGTATAGGCGCCATCTTTTTTGGATTCTTTGCCTTTATACATTTCGGAAATGATGGAAGTAATATTTGGTTTAAAAAAACCTGTTCCTACAACCAAAAATGCAAGTCCCAGATAGAAGGTAGCAGTAGTTTCTAATGCCATAAAAGCATGACCCAAAGTCATAATAGCACAGCCTATTACAACAGCCATACGATATCCAGTAAGTTTATCAGCAATATAACCTCCTACAATTGGGGTTAAATAAAGTAAAGAGGCATAGGTGCCTATAAGTGCCAGGGCATTTTCACGAGGCCAATCCCATCCCGGATTATCACTGGCAAAGGGTGCGGTAAGAAAAAGGATTAAAAGAATGCGCATTCCATAAAATGAAAAGCGTTCCCACATTTCTGTAAAAAATAAGACCATTAATCCAGCAGGATGGCCTAAGACCTTCTCCTTAAACAGATTCTCAATATCAGTATTCATTAGTTTTGGTTTGGTTTGTTAAAAGTATATGTAAACCTCTTTAAAAAACAGTTTCTTAATCGGTGATGGCCCGCTCATCGTCTTCAGCGCCATGTGTTAATCTTTTTAAAGGCTTCAGGATAGCGACCACAAGAAGCCCAAAGGCCACACAAAAGATAGTAATCCCGGCAAAGATATTGAGCTCACCAGCCTCTGAGGCGGATTCCCCAATTAATCCTGCTACCTTATTGCCTAATCCGGTAGCTGCAAAATAAACACCCATCATGAGTGCACCATATCTAATGGGTGCCAGCTTGGTTATAAAAGAAAGTGCAACCGGCGAGGCGCATAATTCTCCTATTGTATGAAAAAGATAGGCCAACGCTAACCAGTATAGGGCAGATTTACCCAGTGTTTCATACTGCATAGAAGCAAATACCATAAAAACGAACCCCAGGCCCATGATTATTACTCCATTGGCCATTTTAAAAAGAGACGAGGCTTCTTTTCCCCTGTGCTTCCACCACATCCAGAAATTAGCTACAGGTACAGCAAATACTATGATATAAAAAGGATTGAAAAACTGAAAAGCAGCTGCAGGAATTTGATAGCCAAATAAGAAGCGGTCCGTCCTGTTCTCAGCATACAAATTCATAAGGCCGCCTGCCTGTTCAAAAGCTCCCCAAAAGACAATGACAATAATAAAGGAAAGAAGCAGTACTAAATAACGATCCTTTTCTACCTGATTATGGAGGTCCTGGTATATGGTAAACATCATTCCTACTACAACAGAGAGGAAAATAAAGAAAATTATATAGGCCAACCTTTGGTCTTCAATAAAATTCCATGCCACAACGCTGGAAGCCACTGCTAAAAATAGGGTTATGGTTAGCGGGATACGTGTGCTAAATTGCTGTGTAAAAATATCCTTTATAGACACATCCTCACTATTCACTTCCTTTTCTTTGGGTTTATTCCCAACCTTCACCAGGTATTTTTGCCCAGACAGATAGATAACCTGACCCAGGACCATACCAATGGCAGCCAATCCAAATCCTGCATGCCAACCCCACATGTCGGCTACCCAGGCAACTACGAGTGCCGCCAGGGCTGCTCCCGTATTTATCCCGATATAAAAAATTGAAAACCCCTTATCCCGGCGTTCGTCGCCCTGGTGGTATAAACCCCCAACCAGGGTAGATATATTGGGTTTTAGCATCCCTACCCCGGCAATGATCAGCCCTAAACCAGAGTAAAAGGCCCACATGAGTTCTATGGATAAAATGCCATGGCCGGCTACCAGTAAAAAGCCACCTATCATGACCGCCCTTTTTTGTCCAATTATCTTATCTGCTATTATACCTCCGGGAATCGAAGCCACATAGACCAACATAGTATACCATCCGTATAAGGATAAAGCTTCTCCGTCTAACCATCCCAATCCAGGATTATCACCTCTTGTTTGAGCTGTCAGGTACAAAACAAGGATACCTCGCATTCCATAGTAGGAGAATCGCTCCCACATTTCAGTCATAAACAGGATATAGAGCCCTGAAGGGTGTCCAAAGAGTTCTCTCTGGTGTACTGGTTTTTTTGTCTTAGCCATGGTTTGTTTTGGTTTCTTATAGATTGGTTTTTATAAAATTGGTCATTTTAGTATATAAATGCAGTCTGGTATTACCCCCGTAAATTCCATGGTTCTTGTCGGGGTAAATTGCCCAGTCAAATTGCTTATTGGCCTGTACAAGGGCTTCTATCATTCTCATGCTGTTTTGCACATGTACATTATCATCACCGGAACCATGCACCAGCAAATAATCTCCCTTTAATAACTCAGGGTAATTAAAAGGTGAATTATCATCATATCCTCCGGTATTCTCAGCCGGAGTTCTCATAAATCGTTCTGTATAAATGGTGTCATAAAAGCGCCAGCTGGTAACAGGTGCAACAGCAATAGCCATTTCAAAGGTATCACTGCCTTTCAGAAGGCAGTTTGTAGACATATGACCACCAAAACTCCAGCCCCAAATCCCTGTTCTATCCGGGTCTATAAAAGAATATTCACTTAGTTTTTTCGCGGCAGCAATTTGATCCTCAGTTTCGAATTTTACCAAATTCAAATACGTGACTTTCTTAAAATCACGTCCTTTAAAGCCTGTTCCTCTGCCATCTACACAGGCTATTATATATCCTTGCGATGCCAGAATCTGATGCCAATAGTCGTTACTACTCATCCATGTATTGGCTACTCGTTGAGAGCCGGGTCCGCTATATTGAAACATCAATAAAGGATATTTTTTGGAAGGATCAAAATCTTTCGGTTTCACCATCCACATATTCAATTCATTGCCATTAACCGATATTGTAGAAAATTCCTTTGGACTCATCTCATATCCGGAGAGTTTGCCCGTAAGCTTCTTATTATCCAGGATATCTTTTAATTTAACGCCCGACTTAGCCTTGTGCAGTGTAAATTGATTAGGTGTGGTGGCGTTGGAAAACTCATTTATGAAATACGTAAAATCTGCACTAAACTCAGCAGAATTAGTCCCATCGCCGGAAGACAATCGCTTTTTATTCTTAGCGCTAATATCAATACCATAGATATCTCTGTTTATTGATCCGTTTTCCGTTGATTGGTAATAAATTCTTTCTTCCTTTGGATCATATCCGTAGTAATTGGTCACTTCCCATTCGCCACTGGTAATCTGGTTCATTAACTCCCCGCTTTCGGAATACAGATAAATGTGGTTATGTCCATCCTTTTCACTGGTCCATATAAAGCTGTCATCAGGCAGAAAAGTGAGGTTGTCGGTAACATCTACATAAGCCTTGTCCTTTTCCTGGAGTAAAAGAGATACTGAATTATTTTGCAGGTTTACAGCATATAAATCTAAATTATTTTGGTGTCTGTTCAACGTTTGAACACTCATATGATTTGAATTGTTCATTCGGGTTATCCTGGGTATATAATAGGAGTCCGGGAGTGAAATATTTGAAATATTCTTCGATTCAACATCATACGAATGCAAGGTGACAACAGAATTATTTTCCCCTGCTTTGGGATACTTGAAGATATATTGAAAAGGATATAAGTTTGTTCCATAAACATCCATGGCAAATTCGGGAACATCGGTTTCATCAAATCTTAAAAACACAATTTTTGTGCCGTCCGAGTTCCATTCAAATGCCCTGACAATTTTAAATTCCTCCTCATATACCCAATCTGCTATGCCATTAATAATACTATTCTTTTCCCCGTCAGAAGTTATTTTTGCTATGTTGCCGTCGGCTATATTAAAGAAGTATAAATTATTATTGTTTGCAAAGGCTACCCTATTACCATCCGGAGAAAAGGTGGGTTCCTGAATCCAGGTATCAGTAATTTGAATTATATTTTTAGTCACCAGATCATAAATATAATAGATCCCCACTTTGGAACGCCTGTAAATCGGAGTCTCTTCTGTTGCAAGTAGTACTTTGGACTCGTCTTCGCTAAAAGTATAGGAGCTAAACGCTGCTTTTGAAGGCATCTCCTCAGAAGAAACCACAGTTTCTAACTTCTCCAAGGTACTGTAATCATATTTATCAATACTGACAATACCTGTAACCTTATCTGTATTCAGTACTGTGTATTGTTTCCCATTTTTTAAAGGATAAATGGCTTCCATGCCTTCAGTGACATAAGCTCCTGACCAAAGTTCTTCCAGTGAGAGCTTTTTTTGTTGCGCAGGGACATACTCTATAAAACAAATAACAAGAAAAATCAGAAGGAAAGATTTATTCATAAACTCTAAAAAATTGCTTATAACCTACCAAGTTTACTAATATTTTTGCGAAAAAAATAACTTTAAACTTAAAATATTGCAACTTTATACTCTTATGCCCGGAATGAAGAAACTCCCTGACATAATTGTGTAATCACTATCTTTGCCCTTATAGAATAATAACTCATGAAAACACCGATCCAGGGTTTTTCGAAACTTTCCAAAGAAGAAAAAATCAATTGGATTGCCGATAATTATACTGATAATTCGGATACCACTATACAAATTCTTAAAAAATACTGGAATCAGGATAATGAGTTGCAAAAACTCCATGACGAATTCATAGAGAATACGATTAGCAACTACTACCTTCCTTTTGGGATTGCACCGAACTTTTTAATTAATGATAAGTTATATGCTATTCCAATGGCCATTGAAGAAAGTTCAGTTGTTGCAGCCGCAAGTAAAGCTGCAAAATTCTGGCTGGATAAAGGTGGATTTAAGACCCAGGTATTAGGAACCCAAAAGATAGGACAGGTACATTTTATCTTCAAAGGCTCTTCAAAGAAGTTGCAAGTATTTATTGGTGCAATCACCCCAATTTTAATTAGTGATGCCAGGTCCATTACCCAAAATATGGAAAAACGCGGCGGTGGAATAACTTCAATAGAATTGAGGGATCAAACACATAAACTTGAAAATTACTATCAGCTGCATTGTAAATTTGAGACCCTGGATGCAATGGGCGCTAATTTTATAAACTCCTGTTTAGAACAGTTCTCTGCCACACTGAAAAGAGAGGCCCAGACTTACTCATTGTTTAATGAGGATGAAAAGCAGGTAGAAGTGGTAATGAGTATTCTTTCGAACTATGTGCCGGAATGCCTTGTAAGGGCAGAGGTAAGTTGCCCAATTAATAAATTAGAGGCAGAACAGTCTGTTTCCCCTGGGGAATTTGCAGAAAAGATGGTGAGGGCCGTAGATATTGCCAATGTTGAACCTTATAGAGCGGTTACCCACAACAAGGGGATTATGAACGGTATTGACGCGGTTGTACTGGCAACGGGGAACGATTTCAGAGCTGTAGAAGCAGGCATCCACGCTTATGCTGCAAAGGACGGATCTTATAAAAGCCTTACACACGCGGCTATTGAAGATGGGATCTTCAAATTTTGGATTGAAGTGCCTATGGCCCTGGGAACCGTTGGAGGACTAACCACCCTGCACCCCTTGGTAAATCTAGCTCTGGAGATTTTACAAAAACCATCAGCCAGCGAATTAATGCAAATAGTAGCGGTAGCCGGATTAGCACAGAATTTTGCAGCGGTGAGATCATTAGTCACGACTGGTATTCAGGAAGGCCATATGAAAATGCATTTGCTGAATATTCTTAATCAAATGAACGCCACTGATGACGAAAAGAAAACTTTAGTCGCCTATTTTAAGAAGAATGCCGCAACTCATAGTGCAGTAGTTGAAGCACTTCAAAATTTACGGAACAAATTATGACCCAACGGTTCTACAGCAATGGAAAATTGCTACTAACTGGCGAGTACGCAGTTCTGGATGGTGCTTTATCCTTTGCATTCCCTACCAAATACGGCCAATCCCTCACTATAGATGAGGTAGATTCTCCATTACTCCATTGGACAAGCCTGAACGAGAAGGGTGAAAAATGGTTTCATGCTTCGCTGCCCCTGGATCTTTTTAGGAATTCACAAGAGGACGTTTCAAATGAATTGGAAAACCTGCCGGCAGCTGAAGATAAAGTAGCCGAAATGCTGTTCAGAATTTTGCTTGAGGCAAAAAGCTTGAATCCGGATTTTTTAATGGGGAAAATTGGATATGAAGTTCATACATCATTGAGTTTTCGCAGGGATTGGGGTCTTGGATCTTCCTCTACCCTAATTAATAATGTTGCTCAGTGGGCCAAAGTTGATCCTTTTGCCCTTTTATCTAAAACATTCAATGGCAGTGGTTACGATATTGCCTGTGCACAGCATAATCATCCAATTCTTTATCAGGTAAAGGAAGGAAAACCATTTGTAAAAGAAATTGAGTTTAACCCTCCTTTTAAAGACGCATTATACTTTGTACATCTCAACAGAAAGCAGAACAGCAGAGAGGGTATAACCAGATACAGGGAAAAGGAATTTGATAAAGAAACATTAATCAAGACTATTTCAGAATTAACTGAAGAATGTATTCATTGTACTGAAGTAAACAACTTTAAGGAATTAATGAATACACATGAATCACTTCTGGCAGACATCCTTGATCTAACACCAGTAAAGGAAAAACTATTTAAAGACTTCGAAGGATCTGTCAAAAGCCTGGGGGCATGGGGTGGAGATTTTGTACTTGCTATAGGAGGTACTACTACCCCTGATTACTTCTTTAAGAAGGGGTATAAGACTGTAATTCCATATGAGAAAATGATTCTATAAAAAAAGCCTCTCAAATGAGAAGCTCTTTTATGATACTAATTTTAGTATTATTTATATCTAAAAATTATAGGCTAAAAGCACTACTTTTCTTAATAGAAAGTTGCTCTGTTATCCACAATCTCTGAATTTTCCTTTAATGCGTCGAATACACTTGTATTCACAAGGGTTCCATTTGAGGCCTGTAAAGAATTAGCAAAAGTGGAATAATTATCCAGCGCAGGGGCTTCTTCTTTTTTGGTTACTTCAATTTTAAAAACTCCGGTCTCTCCTTCAATAAGATCTGAAATACTCCCTTGCCCCAGGGCAAAAGCGGTGCCCACAACCAAAGGCTCCCTTCCGGCGCCCGGTATAGTTGGAGTTTTAACCGTTAAAGCAGAAGCCGTTGATATATTGGTGTTGTTACCTGAAGCTAGATCCTCCAAAGATTTTCCCTGGTTTTGAGAAATAATTTTAGCGGCTTTTTTTCTTTTCCTGATCATCGGAAGAACAGTAGCTGAAGCATCTTCAACAGACATTAAGCCTTCCTCATAGTTTGCTGTTAGCTGCACAACGGCATATCCGTTGCTAATACCGAATCTCCTAATAGCTCCTATTTCGGTTTCGGGGTTAAAGGCCCACTGAACAATAGCCCTCTGGTTGGATAGTCCGGGAAGGTTTTCGTCCAATTCATTTATTTTATTAACTGGCCTTACTACATATTCATTTTCTTTCGCTAAATCAGAAAAAGACTTTTCAGAGGAGGTTGCCGCCATTTCAAATTTTGTAGCATCCGTAAAAAGTGCATTCAGCGTTTCGTCTGAAGCTTCTATTTCCCTGCTAAGTGTTGCCAATTGAACCAGATCCTGCTTATCATCTACACGCACTATATGATATCCAAATTCTGTTTCAACCAATCCGATATGACCTACGGTATTTCCAAATGCAAAATCATTAAACTTAGGTGTCATTACACCTTCCTGAAAGTAACCAAGGTCACCACCTCTGGGGGCAGAGGGTCCATCAGAATTATCTCTCGCCAGCTGTGCAAAAACAGCACCTTCTGCTTTAGCTTGTTTCAGCAAATCATTTGCTTTTGTTTCAGCCTCTTCTTTGGTTCTCTTTATTTCGGGGTTTGCCCTTTCGGCTCCTTCCCAGGTGATTAAAATATGACTGGCCTTTACAGATCCGTTGGCTTTTTTATCGACCATTTTGGTAATTCTCCAACTTTCACCGTCATTGTATGGTCCAAATAACTCGCCTATATTTAAAGCCATAAGGGTATCGGCAAATTTTATAGGTAGTTCATTTCTAGATTTATAAATAGTATCGAACTTACTATCCGAATTTCTGTCAAGAAAGGCTGCGTTGTCTGTTGTATTTCTGAATCCGGGAATGGTATCAGTCTCATCGCGTTCCTCAAAATATTCTACCGTATCGCCAAGAAGCTTTGTAATTTGATCTTTTATAAGGGCTTCATCCTCAGCTGAGGCTTTATCTTCAAAATAAACAAACTGAATATCTCTGGACCTTTGCTGCTTGTAGTCTTGTGGATGTTCGCTAATGTAATCCGAAATTTCCTTTTTAGTAATTATAAAAGTACTGTCGGGTAATGAATTATAAGGAATCCGAACATATCTTATATCAACTTTGTCAGTAGTCAATTTATAATCCAATTCTCCCTCTTTCAAAGTTGCTCCAACTCCGGCCCTAATCAGGTTAAAATAAGTTTGCTCCTTTGCACTTTGAATAATAGCCTCTTCATCTTGCAACCAATCATTATATTGGGCAGGCGCATTGAATTTCAGTTCTGCTATAAAATCCCTAAATTTTGTTTCATCAAATATTCCATTCTCATCTGTGAATTGTGGGTTTTGAGCTATCCCGGGACTCGATTTAATTACATTAATTATCTGATCCTGCTCAATATAGATTCCCAAATCCTCTATCTGCTGCCCCAATATGGTATTTCGTTCTACCTGGTTCCAGACAGAATTTACCAACTGCATAGATGAACTTGTAGGGCCTGATCTTCTTGATGCCCGCTCAATCTTCCGCCTAAAGTCATCGATGGAAATTTCGTCTCCATTTATTTCACCTACAGCAGACCCGACCTTTCCACCGGAAAAATCATTACTGGTAAAAATTCCAGAAATTACGAACGCAAATAAAGCCATCCCAATGATCAGGATTAATACAGTAGTTCGTTTTCTAATATTCTCTAGAATTGCCATTTTATATTTATTTAAAATCAGTTGGCGAAATTAGTATTTTCCATCAAGAAATAAAAACTTAAAGCAGGCTATCTGATTGATATTTATTGGTCTAATCCTTTTCTTTGACTTCAAGGGTCACTAAATCTATTTTTGTGCTGGAAACTTCCAGGATAGTAAACAAATAATGTTCTACCAGTATTTCAGAATTCTGGTCTGGGATCTCACCCGTTACATTGACAATCAGGCCTCCAAGCGTTTCATATTCTTCACTTTCAGGAAGTTCCAGTTTGTAATGTTCATTTAGATAATCTACTTCCAGCCTGGCAGAAAATTTATAGGTATTACTGTTGAGTTGCTCTTCCATTAAATCTGTCGAATCATGTTCATCCTCAATTTCTCCAAAAAGTTCCTCAACAATATCCTCAACGGTCATTATTCCGGAAGTACCTCCGTACTCATCCAGGACTACGGCAATGCTCTTTCGTTTTTTTGTCAAGACATTGAGAATATCCTGAATTAACATGGTTTCCGGCACTAGTTCAACCGGCAGCAATATACTTTTTATTGTTTTGGGCTTCTTAAATAATTCATAAGAATGAATGTATCCAATGATGTTATCTATGGTATCTTTGAAAACCAATATTTTTGACAAGCCGGTTTCAGTAAAAAGTTTAGCAAGGTTCTTTGGAGTTTCATGAAATTCTACTGCAATAATCTCAGTCCTTGGAACCATAACTTCTCTGGCCTTAACAGCTGAAAATTCAAGTGCATTTTGAAATATCTGAATCTCAGAATCTATCTCATCTTCTTCCATCACCGTTTCCATTTGTTCAGTAATATAATCACCTAATTCAAGCTTGCTAAACGCTAGTTGCACATCGTCTCCATCCGTCTTAAAAAAAGTTTTGAGAAGCAGATCGGAAACTTTTATGACAAAATCAGAAACAAAAGAGAACAACAAATAGAAAAAATAGGCAGGGGCTGCCAAAATTTTAAGCAGCTTGTTTGCATAGATCTGAAAAAGTACTTTGGGCAGAAATTCTGCGGTGAGCAAAATTATAATTGTGGAAATAAGTGTTTGGGTTAACAGGCTGAAGTCGGTAAACATCAGTTGAAGAAAGTTATTGTCCGCAGGTAATTTAGTTTGGAACCAATTCATCAATAAATCCCCCATGTACAAACCATATACCACCAGTGCAATATTATTACCGATAAGCATGGTGGCAATAAACTTTGAAGGCTTATTTGTTAAGCGGGTTAGTATCTGAGCCAGAATACCTTCCTGTTTTTTTTCAATTTCAATATGAATCTTATTCGCAGAAATAAAGGCGATCTCCATTCCTGAAAAAAATGCAGATAACACCAAACAAATACAAATGATTAGTATGCTGGAGTCCACGGCTATTGCTGATTATCCCGTTTTCTCTTTTCGAAACGTTTTCTGTAATTACGCCTGAAAATAAACATTCCAACGGAGACTATTGCAAAGAAAATAAAGATGTATGTACCCTCTCTATTGCTATTCCAAAGTTCAATTATCTTATATACGGAAATAATTGCCACTACCATGTACAAGTATTCTGTATATCTCAGTATTTTAATCATGTCTGATCTTCCTTAATTGTGATTAATCCATAAGTCTTATGGGCATTGAAGAAACTAAAGTCTTTGTTAAAATCCATTCCCTCACCATCCATAATTGTTCCATCTTCCGGATTGGTAAACTTAAATTTCCGCTGGGTAAAAATCCATTCATTGGACTGATCATAAAAAAGCTGTGGAGCTTCGAGCTTTTTTCCATCATGAGATTCTATTACAACATTACCCTGCAGGTCTATTAAATTTGTGTTGGAATAAATAATTCCATAATCTGCCTTAATTGTACTTTTGTTGTCCTCTACATCAAACAAATCCACTTCTAATCCATTTGGAAAAGTTCTGAATTTAAATCTCATATTGTCGTAATCTTCACTCATCGGGCTTTTTAAAATAGCTATAACTCTGGAATTATCAGTGTCTTCGCTTCCCAATTTCTCAGGAGTCTCTGTATAGGTAAGAATAAAATTTTCAGCAACCCCCTGAGGATAAATTGTTTGCTGAGCTTCTTCTCCAACCCTTTTGTAATTATCCTTACAGCCATAAAAGAACATTGCCACAGTAAATACCATGGCAATGCTAATAAATTTATTTCCGTAAGGAGTATCCATTGTTATAGATTGGGCACGGTTACACTGCCTCCTACCCAACAATTAAATGGAATTGTTTTACCTGCCAAACCAGAATTAAAGATATCTGTCTTCGAGGGTGCTTTTGCGCTATAACTAGCTGCAGACTTATTCGCATTTCCACTTAATGAAGGATCTACTCTTCCCGCTCTTCTAGCCATATCTGCGGCTTTCCAATAAATTGCTCTTTTCTCAAAAGGAGTACTTCCACAATCATTTGCACTAGTCGCATATAAATTTGCTATAAGTAGATAGGCCCTTCCGTTTGAAGGATTCGCGTCTAAAGCCTTCTGTGCATAACTTCTTGCTGTAGACTTACTAGACCTTCTGTAACTTGTTGCAATTTTATAAGCAATATTAGATTTCTTTCTAGAATCGGTTTCCAATTCCAGTGCTTTGTTATAATCTGCTATAGCACCTTTATTATCACCGGCCTTCTTCTTTAAGGTTCCACCATACACATAGGCATCTGCTGAAGGGTCTAATGCCAGTTGGGCCTCAAATAGTTTTTGGAACATAGGGTCATCGATACAATCTTTGCTGAACATTCTACCCACTGCCCTTTTAACCCAGGTTACGTCGTTTTTTTTGGCTTCAAAATTCTTTTCATATAGCGGGATCAGATTGTCACAATCTGCCAATGCACCTAATTTTGAATCAACACTTCCGGCAATTTTTCCATAAGATTCAGAATTAGTAGTGGCCACTTTCAACTTTCTTTTTTCCTTTGAGGTAAGGGTACCAGCTTCTTCCTTTGGAAGCAATTGGCTAATGACATCCGTTAATTTTACATTCTCTTCTTCAATTTTTTCGGTAACATCATCATAAGTATCAAATACATCCTGAAGATCCTTTTTTCCTTCATTATAAAGATCTACCAGACTTGAAAAATAAAGATAGAGTGCTTTTGGGTTTTTAAAGTTAGCCTCATCTTCTTTAAAAGCACTATCAAGCAAATTGTAAAGTTCTTCATCAGAAGCCATTTTATTGTCATATAAGAGCAAAGCCTTGTCTATGGCAACAACTGCTTTAGGAAACTTGTCCGGGAAAACTTTTAAGCTGTTATCATATAAAGCAAGCAGGTCACTTATATAACCATCTTTTTCTGCTCCGGAACTATTTTTGATCTTATAAGACAGAATTTTTTCCCCAAGTGAAAAATTCGCCCTATTAATAGACGGACATGTTTCATATACCATTTTCCATGGTGTATACGCAGCATCGTAATTTTTTACTTTTGCATGCTCGGCATAAATAGAAAGATTGGTCATACACTCCGGGTTTTGGGCTTGTGCATTTGCTGTGCCCATTACTGCCAGTACGCCAATCATCATACAGTAAAACTCCTTTTTCATTGTATATTAATTTTAATGTGGTTAATGTACTAAATTTTTATCAATTTATTTTCCTTTTTTGGAACCATTTATCGTTGAATGATAGCCCTACACTGACTTTGAAGTAAGTTTCCTCAACTAAATTTGCTACTGTAGTTCCTCGTTTTCCATATTCAAAACCTATATTCATATTAGAAAAACCTCCCCCAACTGGCAAACCAAGACCAAAAGTTATGCCAAAATCATGAATAGATTTGTCATTTACCACCAAACCGGTCCTGGAAGTGCGCGCACCTGCCCTGTAAGTTATTCTTTTCAAATAACTTGTAAATGAAGCGTAATCCGGCACAAAATACCCTCCTAATCTTAGCGTATTGGCATCTTCATAAGTAACATTTTCCGGATCAATAAAGTCGTTTCTAAATGAACTGGCACCCTGAAAACTATATTCTGCCCCTAAAAACCACTTTCTATCCCGTCCAAAACCAAGCCCTAAGGTAGTCGTCGTTGGAATTTTCAATTCTGTATTCCTAAGATTTGAAGGTTCTAAATTTACATCCCTAACTTCAATTTCCTCTCCCGTGCTCAATGAAAATGAACCTAATCTTTCGGTATTTGAAGAAACCAGGTTTGCCTGCGTATTTACAGTGACCGACGTAAACAAAGTGTATTTATTTTTAATTCTGGGTGTATACGTAGCACCATAATTAAAATCATAGCCATTTACTTCAGATTCGCGTATGTCTATTGTACCATACTGTACTCCGTCAATACTTTGAACACTTTGGTATTGTAAGTTACCAAAGCTAAAATTTACGGTTGCGCCAACGTGCAGGTTTTTGGTAATTTCATATCCTGCTGAAAAAAACACTTTATTTAATCCGCCATCCCCTGAAAACTGATTTATCACTGTATCCTGGGTGGCATTAGTAGATTCTGAAAAAACATTATACCCTACTGCAGTATAAGGAAGAATTCCAAACCCGACACCAAACTTCGGCGAGATGGGAAATGCCAGAGCAATATACTCCAATGAGGTAACAGAAGAACTTTCCTCTTCTGTAAAATCCTTCAATTTCACTTCTTTATGGCCACCTGCTGCTGTATAAGTTACCAGCCTGAGTTTTCCGAAAGAAGCCGGGTTTCTTAAGTTAACATGAATACTATCTGTATACATGCTTAGCCCTCCCATTGACTGATTTTCTACTGTAGCCTGAGGTCTAAAATCTCCAATACCACCAAACGAATAAGGTGACACAGTTCCGTTACCACTCTGGGAGTAAGCTGTTATT
The DNA here is from genome assembly GCA_020346245.1 of Flavobacteriaceae bacterium. Lineage (GTDB taxonomy): Bacteria > Bacteroidota > Bacteroidia > Flavobacteriales > Flavobacteriaceae > Eudoraea. The sequence continues at coordinate 1,073,068 of CP070778.1, forward strand.
GCAGTTATGCAGAGTATAAGCAATACGATTTTCTTTACCATCTAGCGTTTGTTGTATTCCAGCAAATAGTTCAAGCCTTCTAGGAGAAAATTAGAATGCGCAAAGATGGTATTTTTTAATCGTTTAGACAAAATTTGAGCGTCACCGCCTGTTAAAATAACTGTTAAATCTTCAAAACGCGATTGGTATTGGTCTATTACCCCATCTATCTCTCTGCAAATACCATTTAAAACTCCGCTATGGATACTTGCATTTGTTGAATTTCCAATAATATCATAGAATTCCTGGGGCTCAAGCAAGGGCAACTTTGATGTATATTCATGAAGTGCACTGTAGCGCATACGCAGACCCGGAGAAATTGCACCACCTAGATACTCCCCATAATCATTTATCATATCAAAAGTTATACATGTCCCTGCATCAATTACCAGGGTATTTGCACCGGGGTTATGATAGAATGCGGCTGTAGCAAGTGCTACCCTGTCCATTCCAAGGGTTTGGGGTGTGGCATAGGAATTCTTAAAGGGAATTTTAGTGCTATGACTCAATAGTTGTACCTCAACAAATATGGCTAATACCGAAATATATTTTTGATCAAATTGTCCAACAGATGAAATAATTGCTGTTTGTATAGCAGAATATTTTTTTAATACCTTTTTTACCTCTTTTGGAAAGTCCTCAGGTTGAATCTTTTGTTGCCATAAGAGGGTATTCTCGCTAAAAACAGCCAGCTTTATATTGGTATTCCCGACATCCACAATAAGGTTCATAGCGCAAAGATTGTAAAATGATAAAAAACAGCAGGCTTTTTTTTCTTTTTTGTTTGTAGTTCCTAAATTTGAAAGTATATTTGCCCCCTCCTACGCACTTCACTTTTGCTTGTGCTTCGGAGGGTGCAAACCCTAAATAAGGTACCTTAGCTCAGTTGGTAGAGCAACGGACTGAAAATCCGTGTGTCCCTGGTTCGATTCCTGGAGGTACCACAAGAGTAGCGAGTGGGAGCTACAGTAAAAAGCACGCATAATTGCGTGCTTTTTTGTTGGCGCCAGCCAAA
>CP070778.1:1074221-1095045 GCA_020346245.1 Flavobacteriaceae bacterium
ACAGCATTCTGAGAAAAAACCAGGGAAGTATTAAAAGCGATGAATAGCAATAAGAAAAGTTTGTAAAACACTATGAATTTCTTCATTGCTATTAAATTAACCTGGGTTTTGAAGTATAAATTTAATGAAATTATGGCTATTTTCTTTAGCAAAACGCCTATTTATTCTGGTCACCGGAATTGTTATTTTCACTGTATATTTGCCGGAAAATATTTTGACTTAAAAGGAAAAAAACTATCAAAAAGAAAATATCATGAAACAATTGAAAATATTTCAATTCGTAAGTTTTCTTGCCCTATTTGCATTGGTATTTCAAGTACAAGCCCAACACATTGATCTATCCGTAGATTATGGTTATCAATTTGGGACCAAATTAAAATATGGCGGAAACTATTTAAAAGCGGGAGATGGGGGATATTTGACTGCTAGCCTTGGTATTGAAACTGCTCCGGATTTAATGGCTGAAGTTACCTATATGCGAATGGATACAGAGCTTTTTATCAGGGATTTTGTGATTAGTCCAAATGAACAACGATTAGCTGACCTTACTATGGATTGGATTCAACTTGGAGCAACAAATTATTTTAGCACCGCAGGTGAGATGACCCCTTTCTTTGGGGGAACTGCCGGAGTTGTAATATTAAGCCCAAATAATGAGAATGCAGATATAACCACGCGTAGGTTAAATTCTACTACTGAATTTGCCTTTTCTTTTAAAGGTGGGGTAATATTTAATGTAAGTGATGTAGTTGGAATTAAAATTCAAGGAGACCTTTTGTTTCCTGTATCCTGGGGAGGAGTCTATGTAGGTGGAGGCCCGGGGGGTATAGGAGGAGGTGTTGCTGTTTCATCAACAACAATAATGGGAGGCTTAAAAGGGGGGCTTGTGTTTACACTGGATTAAAGCCATAATCAATTATTTAAATAAAATAGACCAGGCCAGGAGAACAGTATTGGTAGTAGCACCAACGTCCTTAAGTGTTTTCGAATAAACATATGCTAATTTAAGACCCTGATTGCCTGCAAAGCTGGCGCCTATTGAAGCTGCTCCAACGAAGTTTTCTCTTCGGTCATCATTGAATTGTTGATTGACAATGGAGGCTGCTCCCTGATTATGTCCGACACTTATGGAACTCCAATATTGCTTCTTAAATTGTCTTATAAGATGTGTTTGAAAGGCAAATAGAGGTCTTTGCTTTAGTTCACCGTCATTAAAAAAATCACTATTCTTGGTAAAGTATACCAGGGAGGCTGTAAGTTCATAGGACCAGGGACCCCAATAATGTACCATACCTGCCTGGGGTCTAATAATAAAACGATTACCGCCCAGATTTATCAATTTAGAATTAGAGTATTGCCCTAAAGGCACTGTTATGGCTAAGGAAACACCAAAGGTTGTAAAAACCGGGTGGGCGGCTCTGTATTCCTGTAATTCTTTGGCGCCTGTGGGTGGAGGTCCTGTTAAATTTAAGGATAATCTAACTCGGGGATCAGCGAGACCGTTTCGTTCAGCGCTCGTTGGGACACCATTTAAAAGGCCTTCCCAGCGTGAAAAAGAAACTGGCAGCAATATGTCTACCCGGGCTAATTTATTAGCCAATCTGAAGGGACGAACATAGCTGGTAACGAATCCGTTACCTCTATAAATTACATCTTCTGCTCCTATGACAGGATCAAAAAAAACATCACCCCATGTATAGGCATATCCGGCACCAACAATATTAATTCCTAAAGGGAGTGAACTCCAACGCCGTGGTTCTACATCTTGTGCGTGGCAATGGGTTAGGTAAAAGAGAAAACTGCCAAACAAAATATTTTTAAGAAGAGATAGTCTGGTAATCCCCATACGGTTGGTGAACGGTTTAAGTTTGAATTACTTTTTTACTTTTACCGGGTACTTATTGTACATTTTTTTTACAGCTTTTGTGATTCTGCTCATATTTTTATCCATAGAGCCTGATATCATTCCTTTGGACACTGCCTGCCAGATCAGCTTATTATTTTCACTTTCCACAACATCCAGAATAACGGTTCCTTCATTGTAGTTTTGAACAACAATTTCTTCTGATTCCCAATGGTAGCTCCGCTGGCCCATATATCTTGGAGCATCTCTTATATCAGTTTGCCTTGTTTTTTGTTCTGCCGTGATGACAATCCCAATATTAAGGATTAATTCCGGATTCTCTTTCACTTTTTGGTGTCCCCTGTCCACCATTTGTTTGTCAATCTCTTTAATCAAAAAATTTATACTTTCTTTTTTTGGTTCAAATTCAGGGATAGTCGTTACATTAAGGCCATAAACCTGATAGGTTTTGTATTTTTTAAAGTCTACTTCGGGAGCCTTGTTATAGGATACCAATACCTGAGAAATCCCTAAAAAAGGAATTGTAAAAAACAGGAATAGAATACTTAATTTTTTCAATAGAACTATCATAATTAATCATTTGTTATTCCCCATCTCCTATAAGCCGACCTTAGAAATTCTCCATAAATCTCTTTGTGTATATCAAATTGCACCGGGGTGAGTAAATCTTCTAATTCCTTATCCTGCTTGGCCAACAAACTGTTCAATTCTTTTTTAAACCGCTCCTCCGAATAGTCTTTATCTTTATCGTCTAACCTTGCAATCTTAGCAACATAGTAAACTATAATACTGCTGTATTGGCTCATTTCTTCCTCGTTGAGGTTCATCCTTTTTACTTCATCCTGGAACCAAAGTTGAAGATTATCCTTTTCCTCCGAGGAAAAAATTTCAACTTTTCTTTCCTCTTTACTGAGCTCTTGTGCTTGTATATTAGTGAGAAAAAGAAGGCCAGCAATGCATAAAACTATTTTTGTTCGAGTCATAAAATGGTTTTTTTGACAATTTATAAGTTAATTATTAGTATTAAATTGGTTAGATGCCTATTCAATTGGTACTGTTGCTGTTTAGCTTGTTAATGCTGTCCTAACGATAACAAAAATAATATAAGGGTATTGAATTAAAGCTATTATAGGTCAAAATTAAAGTATATACCGAATAGTAACAGATCTGGTTCTATTTTTTAAAGTAAAAACCTCCAGTTTACCGACAGAAGTAAAGATTTTCTATCGCCTATAACCCCACCTTCTGCTCTGAACATCCAGTTCTTGTTAAGTTGATATTGAGCTCCTATTACTCCATTCCATGGCTCCTTTACTTTCTTTGCGAGGCTATAACGAACAATGGCATCTCCATCGGCAGCACCAATACGCTCAAAAATAGGGGTTAGAACCTCGTTAGCTATTTCTATTTTTCTTGCATCAATAGGGTTATTGGGATTGAGAGAATTTAACCATTCAAAATAATTCGCTTCTATTTCCTGAGCGCGTTCAAAAACCTCGGGAGGTAAAGCATCTTTTAGTTGAATTTCCCCAACAGTTTCGGAGCCAAGTGCTACCTTCATGGCCCCTACCCACACACCAAAATTTCGATAGGGTTTATTCTTCTCTACAAAATTATGACCAACCCGTACTCCAAAGACTTTAACTGTTACCGGATCCTCCAACAATTCTGGTTTACTCCAGCTGATATTGGCATCGACAGCAACCCAGACAGGGCCGACTCCTCCGGCAGCAGTAGCCCCAAAACCATAGGTCGTAAGTCTCTGATCTACCACAGATCTTAATTCTGTTGGAACAGTTAAATTAACCTCCGTCCTTGAAGATCCTAAACCAAAAAGGCCGTATAGATTCAGGAAGGGAAACACCCATATATCTGGTCTGAATAATAAGGTGTTCGCATCTGAATAATTATTTCCAAATTCAATAAAGTCTACCTCTGTCAGTGGGATGTCTGTATTGTCTGTTTTTAATCCTAAGGAAATATCATCAATCAGCAAACCTTGTCTAACCCAAACAAAATTGATCATAGCCCCGGTAGGATAGGGTATATCAAAACCCTTGTTATAGGCTTTTTGACCCCAAATAGGGAGTATGTTATCATACTTTACCTGCTTTAGACTATCTGTATAGGCCTGATGCTTTGAGCGTACTTTGGTAGTGGCATATTGGGCGGAAAGGGATTTAATACCTAATAAGAAGATGAAAAATAAGAAGATTTTTAAGGGCTTCATTTTTATTCTTTTTTTAAGTCATTTTCTTTTTCCAGGGCTTTTTGTTTCCTTAATTCCTGACTTTTTTTGACTCCAATAGGGATATTACATTTTAAAAACAAAGAACTGTTTTTAGGGCCACTTATATCTTTGTAGACATTGGTAAAACCGTAGTAATATTTTAGGCCTAAGGTAATGCCTGCTGCCTTGTCTGACAAGCGGTAGCCCGTTCCAAATGTCAATCCTGCTCCTAATCTGTTTATGGCATCTTTGTTATTTTGACGCGTTCGGAACTCTATGTCTCCTTCTTCAGCCGTAAATTCTACGAATGCCTTATGCCTTAGTCCAAATTGAGGGCCTAATTCCAAATAAACTCTGTTTCTAAATCTGTACTTTATCAAGGCCGGCACCATAAAGTAACTGATTTTCTGGTCATAGGTCCCTTCCTCGTCCTGAATTGTAATACCAAGTAAACTGAGATCATCAGAACTTAGCTCTCCGGCACCTAATCGCCCCTTAACCAGTACTCCCGTATAAAAGAACCATTGGTCCTTCAGTCTGATATCAAAATAAAACCCCAGATTAAATTCAGAGAGATTTTTTCCGTTATTCAGCTCCGAGATATCCGACCAGTTATAGCCTCCCTCAAGGCCAAACTCCAAATCTGGTGAATTTAGTTTATCCCCAAAAACTGCTGCAATAAGGACTTGAGAATAAACAGAAGCACCCAAAAATAATGTCAAGAATAATGTAAAATAGAATTTATTGTTGACCATGTTTTTCTTAGGATGCTGGATTACCCAGGATTAGATATTGTAAAATCCTATTTAACTGGCTCAAAAGTAAATTTTTGACCCCCTACAGATGCCTCATACATTAGCCCACCTTTTACATGCGTAAAAATTGCCACACCATCCTGGTAAGGGGCAACGGCCGCACCACCTTCCGAAATAGCTACTGCGGATGCCTGAGCACCAAATTTAAATTTACCACCTGTAAAACGATCATATGCAGCTTTATCTTCAAAGAAAATCAATTCGCTAAATTGCTGTCCACCGGCCTGAAGTCCAAAAGAAGCCTGTCCTAATTTAGATTCGCCTGTAACGGAATTTCCGCGGTATACCAATCCTTTGCCTCCTGCACCGCCTATACCAAGGCCAGCTTTTGTAATCTTAGGAAAAATGGCATAACCATAAGCCTTAGAAAAAAAAGTTTCAAGCTTTGGCGCATCCTTTTTCATTTCAGATATTGCTTCATTACAATCTTTCTCTAACTCGGGATTCCAACCTGCCTGAGCATTGGATGTTGAAGAAATAAGTAAGGATAGGAAAAGGGTACAAACCAGAAATTTAAGTGAATGTGTAATTTTCATTGCTGTGCTATTTTTTTAGTGTTTAAATCATTTCAATTTATGAATAAAATAGCTATTAAAATAATAATTCACATTTAAAAAAAAGAACAATGAGGTTTAAAAACTATAAGAGTAAAGATTTCTCCCTCTATGTTTTAATTGTTCATCTGAAAGCAGCAATGTTCTATTATTTAGAAAAGCAATAGATTCCAGTTGTGTTCTAATACCAAGATCTATTGTTCTTAGCTCACCTTTGAAGAATTCAGAAAGTTCAAAATTTGTGAAAAGCCACAATTTACCATAGCCTAGCAGGGCAATAGTTTTACCGTCTGGTGAAATATCTGCTGCAGTTATTTTACAAACCGAAAATTCTGTACATGGAATAAAGGTTCCCAGGAAAGTAGCCTTATAATTCCCTTTTTTTGCCGGAATTCTGTATATCAGGGCTTCTCCTTTAAAGGGATGTGATCTGTTCTTTGTGATAAGATAAAGACTGTCTTTAGCATAAAAGATAGCCTCTGTGTCGTATAGGTGTTTACTTTTTTTTGGAGGGTATTTTTTTTGTTCGGGAAAACTGAATTCTATGCTTTCTGCTTCTATCTTGTCTCCTTTTTCCTTATTTGGATCCGGGATTTTATAGACCACAAGATCTTTTCTTTTATTGTTGTTATTACCTGTATCTCCAATATAAAGGTTGCCTTCCTTATCCATAGCCAGTTCTTCCCAATCTTTATTCCTGGCATTTTTTACTTCAAATTCTTTGAGCAACTTTCCCTTAAAATTAGTTTGATAAATTTTATCTGCACCACCGCTGTCGTTAATCATCCAAATAGTTGAATCCTTGCCTACAACCATTCCTGAATTTTCGCTTAGTTTTTTGGGAAGTCTGGTAATATAAGTAAGTTGACCATAGTTGGTGCAACTTGTTAAGAGACTAAAAAATAAGAGCGCTATATACCTAGTCATCTCTTTCCTTTAAAGGCATGAAAATCTCAGCTTTCCATTTAAGCGCATCATCTCCCATATTTGGGTTATTATGAAAAACTTCTACAGGCAAACCTGAAACTTCAAGCTCATTTTTATCAGCATAATCCGTAAGCGCATACCACGCCCGGTCTGAAGTTATATAATTGCCATTGTAGATTGCCTTAAGCGCCTTTCTGGAATTGAATTGTTTATACTTTAGGTCTGGATGCTGGGGCAAAGAATCTGATTTAATTATGGGATAGCAAAAATCATAGTGTATACTATCTGTTTCCCTGTCCCATTGCTTCACTTCTATGAATGGTCTTCCGTTAAGCTCAATCCCATTATTTGCAAGGATTGAATTTAGTAATGGATAATTGTACATCATTCCTTTGGCTTTGCCAAATTGGTCGGTTTTCACAGAAACATAAGCGCAATATGTAGCAGGTAATTCACTACTGCCTGTAACTTTAACCCTGAAATTACCTATGTGTTCATTTAGCTTTTTATTAAAATCCTTAACCGTACTTATGGTGCGTTTTTCAAAATCGGTATTGTAAAAAGGGATTGCAATTTTGTTTTGAAGGCTATGGTCAAGATCCTTAATGTAGACTTTTACTTTGGAAGTAGAATCTGTTATGGGAATAATTTCCCATTGATAGGAATAGGTAGAATCGCTGAACTTTATTGTTTGTTCCAGATGTGTAAGATCTTCCTGGTTCACTAATTGGGCCTCTTTTAGTGTAGAATTCCAAAGCTTTATAGATTGGTTAATGGTACCGGGAAAGGTTCTGGCTTCAAAAGTTACCAGGTAATCATAGGGTTTTAAAAATAAATACCAAACAAGGCCAGCAATCAAAATTGGCACTAAGACAAAAATGACTTTTTTCATATACCTAATTCGTCATTGTAAGATTTTCCAAAACAAACTGGCCTAAATCTCTTCCTTGTTTTACACCAATCGCAACGGCTTTTCTATAATGGATTCCTCCATACATTCTGCTAATTGCTGCCTCATCTGCGGCTTCATTAAATGAATTAAAACTTCTTACAGGTAAGCCATAAGGTAATTCAGTATCATCGTCAAAAGCAAAATTATCACCAAAAATATCCGTCAGTGCTGTTGCTGCCGCTCCCGAAACAACGCTATGCCCACTGGTGTACTCAGGGAATGGCGGAGTTTGCAATACCGGCTGCCAGTTTTCATCAATGTGCTCGTTAATCAATGTCTCTGGACGGATAAGGTTACTCCTGTACTTTTCATCCCAACAGCTAATGAAAGCATCTGCAATGGCCATGGAAGTTTTGGTATAGGCATAAACGGTCTTGTTAAAATCACTATTTGTTTTTTTGGAAGCAATTTTGACGATTCCAATCCAGTGTGCTCCAGGAGAAATTTTCTTGGTGGCGAACATCAAATGACCACGTGTCACAGAAACATATGGATTGCAATCCCAGAACTGTGCTATGGCAATTTCTTCTGAGGTATCGCCTTTTTCAGCGATTTCCAGGCTAATATCGTATACTTCTTTTACTTCTTTGTAAAATTCTGAATCTTCTTCCATTGAAAATGGTGGGGGAGGATCGGGCACAAATTGGTTGGCAGAATCAATCACAAATGGGCGAATTTTATTCCAATGCGGCTCAATCCCATCCATATATGCCGGAGGGGTGGGTTGCCACCTCGAAGGGTCATCTGTATCAACTGTAAATTTGGGCATGGTCCTGGTTTGATTATAATTATCTTTATTCATCCATTCCGCAATGTGTTCGGCCACCTGCAGACCATAGTTTTTAGACGCATTAAATTCACTGGGGTTTTTGGATTCCCAGACACCATATAGACTATCTCTGAAGACCGCCAGTTTCTCCTCTGAAAATATTACTCTGCTGCTAACATCCATATGCGCTACCAGGGCAGATAAAGCATAATTTACTGGTTTGGATGTATCTGGTTTGGGGATTGCAGTTAGTTCGTGTGCCTGACCTGCCAAAGAATTGTAATTTTCATCATTTTGCGCAATTATTTCATAGGCGGCGATATTCGGATACGCATAAATTCTGCTGGCAACCGGCGGAGAAAATATATCATGTATCATAATCTCTGTAACTTTATCTATAGCCATATGCAACTCATTTGTTGTTACAACAATGGGTTCTTCGTTCTTATTACAGGCCACAAGTGTTACCAGTGCCAATAATGCTCCTAATGTCTTCTTCATTTTCAGTTATGTTTTATTAATTCATAAACACGGGCCTTCTCGTTATTAAAGGTTACCAGTAGATAAGGTTTGTTATTTAGAGTAATAATATTAATATGACGTGTTGATTTTTGAGAAAGATCCAGTCCTATTTTATGCCCCAAAATTACGTCATTTTTGCTTTTAATCATAGCCCCGGGAAAAGAACCAAAACGTCCATGATAAGGTTTAACCCCAAAATAATTACCTGCAGCCAAAACTTCCTCGGTGCCATCCTGATCAAAGTCATATGCCAGAAACGCCATTATAGGAGCCCGCTGTAACTCATTTTCAAAAGGTACAAAGCTAAATTTACCATTAGTATTCTCCAGGTATCCGGATCTCAATTCCGATACATCTAAAACAATAGATTTATCTAAGGTTTTCTTATCAAATACCTGCTCAATGGTTTTGCCTGCAAAATCGCGGTAGTTGGTAAACTTTTTACGCAATTCTATTATTTGCCCGGCAATACCATCTAATCCTTCTAGCGGAAAGTATTTTCCATTCTTGGGTATGGCAACTATAGTTTCAGTGCTTCCATTTCCATCAAAATCTGAATAAAATAGTTTTAAGGGTAAGTCTTTAGATGCCCTGAACTTATTGTTAGTTCCCCAATTACCCAACAGGTAATCCTTGTCGCCATCCTTATCTATATCAAAAGCAACTATACTTTGCCAAAGGCCTTTTATTTCGTTGTTTAAAAGTTTCGTTTCAACAAGAACACCATTGTTATTGATAAAAAATTTGGGAGACATCCATTCCCCTACTACAATAAGATCCTTGGAACCGTCTCCATTCACATCTTCCCATAAGGCATCTGTAATCATTCCTGCTTTTTGCAGTTCCTCATTTTGCTCAATAGTGAACTGGCCATTGGTATTTTTAAGTAGATAGGAATTTGGTATTTGACCAAAGTCATTGGTCACGGCCTGGTTTCCAACAAATATGTCAAGATCCGCATCACTGTCAAAGTCATTTACTTTAATCACAGCAGCGTTCTCAAAATATTCCGGCAGTAGAGCTTGTTCGAAAACGGAATCATTCTGAACGTAATAACTGTCTAGTAAAGGGGTCATTTTATTGTAAAAATCGCCGCCACCAGAACCCAGAACTAAATCGGTTTTACCATTGCCTGTAAAATCAGCAATTGCTGCCGAAACATCTTCCTTTATGCTATCCTTTTGAATTTCAGGGATCATTTCTTCTGTATATGAAGAGTCTGTCTGATAAAAGACCCTGGAAGGAATAAATTTTGAACCTCCGAAGAAAATATCGGCTTTGCCATCATTGTTTATGTCTCCTATTGCGGTTGCCGGGCCCCTGTCTGATAGTTGATAGGGGATTAGCTTTTGCCTGTTAAAATCTACATAATTATCTTCCTTATGTACAAAGTTGATTCCAAGATTATCTTCTACCTCTCTGAAGATTCTATACTTTGAGGGCTGAAGTGAAGCATAATCAAAAGGCATCGTTTTTTCGGGTGAAACAGTTAAGGTTTGATTGGTATTAATGTTTTTGACCATCTGATATTGACCATCAGGCCAGAGTATTCGCAGGGAATCTACCTTAGGGGTTTTACCATAACCAAAATGAAATATTGGTTCCGAAGATGATTGAAATCCTCTGACCGGATATAATTCCTTGTACTGTAAAACACCTCCATGATAGGAGAATACTTTTGTTCCAATTCCTGATGGGTTTGGGGGCGAATAGTTTAATTTAATTTTCAGGTAATTGTGTTCTTCATTTGTTTTATTGATATATAAACTGGCAGGGCTATTAATATTATTGGTAACAAGATCCAGGTCACCGTCGTTATCAAAGTCCGCTATAGCTGTAGCCCCTGAAATAAGTGTATCATTAACAATCCATGATCCCGATTTATCTTCAAATAAGAGGTCTGTAGTTCCTTTAAACAAGTAATTATGTACAACACCCGAAGGCATCATATCAAGAGCCTGTTGGTCTACAAGTTTGGTGCTGCTAATCTTTTGCTTAATCTGATCATTGGAAGCAAAATTTATAAAATCCAGATCGTTAGGGCGCTTTGGGATACCGTTAGATATAAATAAGTCCTGTTCACCGTCCTGGTTAAAGTCCCCAAAAAGACCACTCCAACTCCAGTCGGTAGCTGCAATGCCGCTGTATAATGCAATTTCAGCGAAGCTACTTCCCGGTTGGTTTAAATGCATCATATTTCTGGTGAACTGGTAGTGGTAGCCAAACTTTTCGACTCTCATTTTCTGCGTTTGAATATTGTCATCGCCTTCAGAAGATTTAAGGACGGTTTCATCTTCTGGAAGCATATCTAAAGATAGAATATCCGGCCATCCGTCATGATTTATGTCTGCAACATCAGTGCCCATAGAGAATCTGGTGGTATGCCCAAAATACTTCTTAATTCCCTCGGTGAATGTTCCGTCACCATTGTTTAAGTAATAGTAATCATCTTCATGAAAATCATTCCCAACATAGATATCCGGGTATCCGTCCTGATTAAAATCTGAAACAGCAACCCCAAGGCCATATCCATTAACACCTCCAAAAATTCCGGCTTCTTCACTTACATCGATAAATTTTCCATTTTCGTTTCGCAGCAACTTGTCTCCGGTCTGGTAATTTCGTTTTAATCGCAGGTCTGCCTTGCCAAAAGACTCCTGGGTATGCACGGCATGGTTTAGAAGGTAGATATCCAAATCACCATCCAGATCATAGTCTAAAAATGTAGCTGAAGAACTGTAAGAATCGAAATCAAGGCCGTATTCCGCGGCACTCTCTAAAAAAGTTGCATCTCCCTGATTGATATAAAGTTCATTGTAGCCGTCAAAACCGTTAATTCCCACTACAGCGCATACATAAATATCCAGCAACCCATCTCCATTCACATCACCCATTACAGATCCGGTATTCCAGCTACTATTTCCAGCAACATTGGCTTGTTCCGTTATATCTTCAAATTTAAGATTCCCTTTATTTAAATAGAGTTTATTATTAACCATATTTCCTGAGAAGAAAATATCTGTAAGGCCGTCATTATTTATGTCTCCAACAGCAACACCTCCGCCATTATAGAAATACAGATAATCCAAAATATTAAGATCATCTGTTTCGTTCAGGGTATTTTCAAACGATATTCCGGTTTCTGCTGCAGGCGGTTGATAAAATAATTCACCTTCCCTGGAAGTGCAACTTATAAAACCCAAAGTCACAAGAATAGCTGTCAGGAATTTACTCATTGAGTTCAAATATCTTCGGTTTATTCTCATTGATCGCGACTATTATGAAGGTCTTTCCTGTTTTATCCTTAAACTGCTTCAAGTGCTTAATCTCGTCTTTTATGAAGAAACCACTGGTTTCATAGTCCTGCCATTCAAATCCCAGTGCACCATCTCCTAGCAGTACATTGCCATAATTACCATCTAATCTGGAGTACTGGGGTCTAAATTCAAAATTATTTCCTCCCAGGATGAGGTCTAAATTCCCATCATTATTTACATCGGTACAGGTGATGCCACATATACAGGATAATTGACTCCTTGAAGGAAATTTAATAATTCTAAAGTTTCCACCACCCTCGTTGACTGCAATTACAGATTCAGAAATGGCCGATTTTTTCATAATTGAGTTCTCAAAAACTTCTTTAGGGAACAACTCCGATATGGTCTTGGTTGAATATTCAGATGCCTTTAGGTTTTGCTTTTTTAGAGCAACCATTTGCGCTGTAAGATCCTTTTTCTGATGGATAGGAAGATCCTTACCATCAATATTTTGCGTTACTATTTGTTCAATAGTACCATTATCATCAAAGTCATTAATCCACATTTTCATTGGTCTATTCTCCTTAGGTTTGTAATGCAGATTTTTTCCCTGATTACCTAGAATCAAGTCATTATCTCCGTCTTTATCTATATCAACGGCTTCCACAACATTCCACCATCCATGAAGGCTGTCCAGTGCGGAAGAACGCAGGCTCAATCGGCGGCCTGAATTTTTGAAGATTTTTGGGGTTCCCCAGTCCTCAACGGTAATGAGGTCCTCTTTAGAATCCCCATCCATATCTGCCCAAATAGCGTTGGTGACCATCCCGGTATCTTTAAGGTCATAAGCATACCTTTCTGTGGCATCCTGAAAAGTACCATCACCATTGTTTTCTAAAAACAAATGATCAGGATCTATACCATAGGTGCCTACAACACTTCTTGAACCGATAAATAAATCTACATCTCCATCATTATCAAAGTCATTAGGAGCAATAGTAGAAATGTTTGCATATGCAGATGGCAGTTTTGCGTCTGATTTTAAAAAATTACCACTTCCGTCGTTCATGTAAATGCGAGCTCTGTAACTCCTTTCTTCTCCAACCTGATTCCCGCCTGAACCTACAATAAGATCCAAATCCAAGTCACCATCTGCATCAAAAAATGCTGCTGCCGTATCTTCATACTCTTTATCTTGTTCCAATACGCGTTGAGGTACAACACCTATCCTGCCTTTTCCATTGTGTTTGTAAATAATCCCAGTTTGGTTTTTTGCCCCGCCAATAAATATATCTTCGTTTCCATCGCCGTCTATATCACCTACTGCAAGGGCAGGGCCTTCCTGCGAAAGTTGTTTGTAAATAAGACCTTCAAAATCAAAGTCATTGTAGTTATTCTCTTTGTGCGCGATTAGTTGATTATTTTGGATTTCCTTTAGCAATGAAGGTTTTTTCTCTTTTACTACAGGAGTATATACCTCCGTGGCATCAGCATGTCTGAATGTAAGAAACTGATTTGGCGAAATATCTACCAGTTTTTGGGTTTTATCATCAGGCCAGATAACTCTCAAAGAATCTATTGTGTTTGTTGCTCCTAATCCGATAGTCATTATGTGATCCATGGAAGATTGAAACCCCCGGGAAGGGATCAATTCTTGTAGAATTACATTTTCATCATAGTATAGCATTACCGTTGTTCCAACCGCGAATTTGTTTTCCTTTGTACCCTCAAACTGAAGTTTTATATACTTATTTTCTGTGAGTGAAGTAGCATTGTTTTCATAAACGAATGATTTCATATTCACATTATTAACCACAATATCCAGATCCCCGTCATTATCGAGATCGCCATATGCAGCACCATTGGACAGGCTGGGAATAGCTAACCCCCAGTCTTTGTTGGCATTAGTAAATGTAAGATCTCCATTGTTTTTGTAGGCATAATTGGGCTGTGGTCTAATGGGCATTTTATTGATAATGGAATCTATAGATTCTTTCTTACCTGTTAAAACCATTTTTTGAATGATCTCATTAGCAAAAAAATCATTAAAGTCCAGATCCGTAAGATCGTGATTCATGCCATTAGTTATATAAATATCTCTTAGCCCATCATTGTCCATGTCAAAAAGAAGTCCGGCCCAACTCCAATCTGTGGCGTCTACGCCGCTGAAATAGGCTATTTCTGAAAAGGATCCATTTCCATTGTTGAGCTGTAATGTATTTTGAATGTACTGTTGGTAAAAGTCCTTGCTTTGTTTTAATTTATAGATATTGTAACCTTCAAATTCCATAACCGATTTTACCCGCTGATCTGGTTCCGGAAGCATGTCTGTTATAAAAATGTCTGCATTCCCGTCGTTATTAATATCTGAAATATCAATACCCATAGCAGATAAAGAAAGATGGGAAGTCCAATCTTTGATCTCTTCATTAAAAGTGCCATCCTGATTGTTGATATACAGATAGTCTCGTTCATAAAAGTCGTTAGATATATAGATATCCGGGTACAGGTCTTTGTTGATGTCTGTGATCATTACCCCAAGGCCAAACCCAATAAGACTTCCATAGATACCTGCTTCTTCACTTACATCAACAAATTTCCCATTATCGTTCCTTAAAAGCATATCCCCTACACCTTTAAAAATATCGGGGACACCTTCCCAGTCCTGAGCCCTGGTATTTCTTTGTTCTGCATATCCTAAACTACTAACAGGGATGTTGCTATTGTTAAGGATATATGCATCAAGGTCCCCGTCTTTATCATAATCAAAGAAAGAGGCATGGGTAGAAAACCCGGTTTTAGCCAAATTATACTCGGAAGCCATTTCTGTAAAAGTGAGGTCTCCATTGTTTATATAGAGATCATTATCATGATTATTAGCCTTCATATTTCCGGCATTGCTAACATAGATATCCAGCAAGCCATCCTGGTTTATATCAACCATAACAACCCCGGTGGACCAGGGTTTAGATCCTTTAATTCCGGCATTTTCTGAAATATCTTCAAAGGTTAAGTTTCCTTTGTTGAGGTATAGCTTGTTGGATACCATATTGCCTGTCATATAAATATCGGCCAGCCCATCATTGTTTATATCGCCAATGGCCACACCGCCACCATTATAGAAATTTCTATACTTAAAGATGTTGAAGTTTTTTTGGTTTTCAACTTTGTTAAGGAAATCTATGCCTGTTTGCTCAGAAGGTAAAAGGGTAAAGAGTGTTTTTTCGTTACTAGTTTCTTCCGCAGTACTGTCCTTTTCTGAAACACACGAAGTGGCCATTGAAAGCAAAAGTATAAGACCAGCTATTCTTTTTAATCCTGATATTGTCATATAGATTATTCGTTATTTTTTGCCAAAATAATAGGAGAATTATTATTTATGCTCACAATGTAGTAGTCACGTCCTGCTATAGTTATATTTTTCAGATCTCTTGCGGGTCCGGAAACATCAAAATTCTGCTGTTTAACCATCACAAAACCTCCTTTCTGATCATTTTGCAAAATTAAGCCATGTAAGGCATCCATCCTACCTAATTGAGTGCTAATTTCATAATTATTGCCTACAATTAACAAATCTTGAAATCCATCTTGGTTGAAGTCATTTGTTGCTATTGATCTTATAGAAGAAGACTGTGCAAGAAGCGGCAATTCTTTCCTTTTGAATTTTCCATTGCCTTCATTTTCAAAATAGCAGCTAGCCAATTCATATACCTGCTTTTTACCGGCCTTTCTTAACTTCGCAGCAGTAAAAAGATCTTTTAGGCTTGCCCTGGCAAAATTCTTATATGAAAGGTATTCTTTATTTAAATAAGGCAGTTGCTTAACCAGTTCATCTTTGGATGCAAAAGGAGTCTCCTTATCTTTGTGAAAGTAGGTAACAATAGGATCTATAGTACCGTTATCATCAAAATCATAGCTGTAAAGTGAAAGAGGTTTTTCTTTTGACGCTTTTAGTTTAGTATTCAGGCCCCAATTCCCACAGACCAAATCTATATCTCCATCATTGTCAAAATCATCAGCTATGATGGTATTCCACCAGCCATTGGTAATATCAAGACCATTGTTATTTTGCAATTTTAATTTTGTGCCATCATTCATGAAAACGGAAACGGGCATCCAATAACCAAGAGCAATAAGATCCTCATATCCATTATTGTCCAGATCTTTCCACAACAAGTCTTTGACCAGTCCAATTTTTTGAAATTCCGGAGCTAATTCAGCAGTGACTTCATCAAATTTACCATGCCCGTCATTTTTAAATAAATATTGATTGGGTATTGCCCCAAATGTCAATGGAAGTTGGTCAGAGGCTATAGTTATATCCAGATCCCCATCATTGTCAAAATCTGATGCAGTGACTATTGAGGCATTAAGCTGAATATTCCGGAATGCCAATGTATCTTTTATGAAAGAGCCTTGATTGTTCAAGTAAAGGCGGGGTTGAAGGGGTTTACCCTTTTTAAACTCATTTCCCCCGCTGACCACCAATAAATCATCGTATTGATCTCCATTGGCATCAAAAAAGACATGCGATACATCTTCACTTATTGCATCGGGTTGAAAAACATCCTCCTGTTTTCTTAAAAACCTGCCTGAACTATCCTGAATAAAGAGTGCGGAAGCCTGCCCCTTAGCGCCACCAATAAAGAAATCATCTTTAGAATCGTTGTTCACATCACAAACAGAAATAGAAGGACCTTCATTTGTGTTTGCAAAGGGTACCAGGGGGTCTCGGTTAAATTCAAGAGTATTTGAGTCCTGATGCTTAAAATCCAACGTCTCAGCAGCGTTAACAAGGAAACTTTTCACTTCTGATTGGGATTCCTTATAAAAATCACCCCGCGCATACTGCTCGTCCATGAATAGCCCTTGATTAGAATTAACAGATTTTATTGTTTGGTATTTTCCACCGGGCCATATTATATTTATGGAATCTATCAAAGTATCTTGTCCAAGGCCAAAATGAATTTTATTGGAAACAGCTGATAAGTATCCTTTACTTACAAAATTTTCCTGTTTTAAAATTCCATTCGTTGTATGGGCTATGACTTTAGTGCCAATACCAAACCTGTTTTTCTTACCTCCCGTTAAGTTAATCTGAATGTAATTGGTGTCAGTGTTTTTATCTGAGCTGTTTTCAAGAAGATAGGCCTCTTCATTTATGTTGTTTACAACAATATCCAAATCACCATCGTTGTCCAGGTCTGCATAAACACTACCATTACTAAAAGATAATTCCTGTTTGTACCATTCTTTGGTGACATTTTTGAAAGTAAGGTTTTTTTCATTTTTGAAAAGGTAGTTGGCTACTTTCTTTTCCGGTAATTCTTTTATAAAAGCCATGTCCGTTTCCGTCATACCGGCACTTATTCTTTTTTGAATATTCTCATTGGCTATAAAACTTATAAAATCCATATCATTGGTGGCGCCTTTAATTCCATTGGAAATATAAATGTCTTTATAACCATCATTGTCATAATCTGCAGCAAGAACACTCCAGGACCACTCAGTGGCCGAAATCCCGGATAAGTTTCCAATTTCACTAAAATTTGAAGTACCCAGATTTAAGTGCAGGGTATTTTGCATATACTGAGGGGCATATCCATTTTTTAAATAGTAATGGTAGGTAGGATATGAATATTCTAATCCGGAAGTTTTATAGGTTTCCAAATCCTCCGGAAGCATATCTAAGGAGAGGATATCAGTTAGACCATCGTTGTTTAAATCTGCCAGGTCATTACCCATAGAAAAATGCGTAGTATGTCCAAGGTGCCTGTTGTCAGATGAAATAAGGTCTTTAAAAGTCCCATCGCCCTGGTTGATATACAAATAATCGTTCTCAAAAAAATCATTACCAACATAAATATCAGGGTATCCATCATCATTGAGGTCACTTACTCCAAGTCCCAGGCCATATCCAATTTTTCCCTGGAATATCCCTGCCTTTGTTGAAACATCTTTATAAAACCCATCATCATTCCTGTAGAGGCGATCACCAGAAAGTGAATCGATTTCTAAACGCTGCGATCCCTTTCCATAGGTATGGTTAGGATGCACCGAATGATTTAATAGGTACATATCCAAATCTCCATCCAGATCATAATCAAAAAATGCTGCCTGTGTTGAGAGCCCACTATAACCTAAACCATACGAAGAAGCTTCTTCACTAAATCTGGGAATACCTTTTTCATCTATACCTTTGTTGACAAAGAGTAGGTTCCTGCCTTTCAACCCCCGGTAATTGCTCACTTTACAAACATAAATGTCGAGCAAGCCATCGTGGTTAATATCAACATGAGTAACGCCTGTAGTCCAGTTTCCAGAATTTTCAATCTGAGCTGCTTTAGTAACATCTTCAAATTTTAATCCTCCTTTATTTATGTATAGTTTATCTTCCCCCTGATTGGATGAAAAATAAAGATCTGTCAATCCATCATTATTAAAATCGGCTGAAACCACGCCGGCTCCATTGTAATAATACAGATAGTTTAGAATATTAAGCTCTGGGGTATCAATTAGCAGGTTTTTGAAATAAATTCCGGAATGGGAAGGATCAACTTTGTTAAACAGCTTTTCCTTCTTTTCGTTACAGGCGCTAATTAGTATTAACGCGCTTAAAAAAAGTCCTGAGATCCTTTTCATTTATGCTCCAAAATTGGATGGCAAGATAATGAAATCACCAGAAATAGGAGTCTAATACGAGTTAATGTTTAACCAATTTGCAGCGCAAAGCAGAGGTGGCATGTGCCTTTTTTTCTCATTGTAATAAGTGGGATTGTGATTTAAAAAAAAGAGTCGGGAATAATCGACTCTTTATATTTTATATGAAAATTAAACCATAAACTAGTTCCAGAACAGGGCGTAAATGGTTGCAATAATGATCATTGCCGCGAAGGCCCCAATATTAAATTTCGCACTGGTATTGAACAAACCCTTAGCAAGTGGAATACCTTTTGGATCATCCTTGCCCTTATTTTGATTAAGACTAACCAGAACTATAACCAGCATTGTAAGTAATGTTGTATATCCCATCTGGTCAAGGAACGGAACATCAGCAAAAATTGCACTATCAGACCAGCCACTTGGAGCCACTTTGAAATAAAATGCAATAGGAATAGATACTAGTGCCCCAACGATTGCTGCCCTATTGGTTGTTTTCTTCCAGAATAAGCCTAACATAAACACAGCCAGAATACCAGGGCTTACCAGCCCTGTCCATTCCTGAATAAACTGAAATGCCTGATCTATCCCGCCTAATAGTGGCGCCATGACACAAGCAATACCAAGTGCTACGGCTGCTGAAATGCGACCAACATTCACCGTTCTTTTGTCAGTCGCATTTTTGTTTACGTATTGTTTGTAAATATCCATAGTAAAAATGGTGGATGTAGAATTTAGCATAGAGGCTAGGGAAGATACAATAGCGGCTGCCAAGGCTGCAAAAGCCACTCCTTTAAGCCCGGTTGGTAAAAATTGCAATAGCCATGGGTAAGCCTTATCCGCTTGTTCAAGCGTAGGTAAATTTTGAAGTCCTGCATCTCCCAGGCGATTTAATATTTCTGCATCTTTAACCATTACATAAGCAGCAATGCCTGGTACAACTACAATTAATGGAATGATTATTTTTAGAAAAGCGGCCAATATAATCCCTTTTTGGGATTCTCGTAAGGACTTGGCTGCTAATGTTCTTTGAATAATATATTGGTTAAAGCCCCAATAATAAAGGTTTGCAACCCACAGACCTCCGACAAGAACTCCCAATCCCGGCAGATTACTATATTCCGGATTGGATTTGTCCAATATCATCACAAATTTTTCCGGAACAGTTTCGTAAACAACTTTTATACCTGCTAAGACTCCTTGCCCGTCGGAGACTGTATTTAGTGCCAGATATGAAGTCACCAATCCCCCGAAAACCAAAAATATAACCTGAATTACATCTGTCCAGGCAACAGCAGAAAGGCCACCATAAAGTGAATATGCTGCTGCGAACAATGACAATCCGATTACACCATAAACCATAGGGATTCCCATTATTGTTTCCAGTGCAAGTGAACCTAAATACAAAACAGAAGCTAAGTTTACAAAAACGTAAAGTGCGATCCAGAATACAGCTAAAATTGTTTTCAGTGTTGTGGAATAACGTTGCTCAACAAACTCCGGGATAGTATAAAGACCTTTATCAATAAATATTGGCAGGAAAAATTTACCTACAATAAGCAATGTTATTGCCGCCATCCATTCATAAGAGGCAATTGCCAGGCCAACTGCAAATCCGGATCCGGACATTCCGATAAACTGTTCAGCAGAAATATTGGCAGCAATAAGGGAAGCCCCAATAGCCCACCAGGGTAATGATTTACTGGCAAGGAAATAATCTTCTGCATTCTTCTGATGTCCTTTTTTATCTCTGGAAACCCATAGGCCTACTCCCAAAATCAGGAAGGCATATGCGATAAAAATAAAATAATCCCAAAACCCGAAAGATGATGTCATAGTTTGTTTGGTTGGTTGTTAGTATTTTAAGAGCTAATTGCTCAATTTCGGAAAAACTTTTCTTTGATTACAAAATTGGTTTGAAATATATGAGGTTTTCAGCCTCGTACTATAGGTATTGGTTGACAATATTTTCAAACAATTCCTGTTTGCCGCTTTGTAATTCCAATTCACCATTTGACCTGGCAATTTCATAAAGATCAGTCAGGTTTAATTTCCCAAGTTCATAATCCTTTCCCTTACCTGAATCAAAAGACTGGTAACGCTTTTTTCTCATTTCGTTATAGGGTGAAGAAGTCATTATCTTGTCAGCAATGAGTAAAGCCCTGGCAAAGGTATCTGCGCCACCAATATGAGCATAAAACACATCGTCCATATCCGTAGAATTTCGTCTTATTTTGGCATCAAAATTTATTCCACCTCCTTGCAATCCCCCTG
>CP070778.1:1095145-1102218 GCA_020346245.1 Flavobacteriaceae bacterium
GATGCCTCTGAAGTAGCTGAGATCAGAGCCATGAAATATTCATTCGTAACAGTTGGTATTTGGTGGATTTTATTTAGTCAATATACCTTTTATTACCTGCCCAAAGGGGTAAAACGGCCAGGAGTGCGCCAAAATATTATCTTCAATGGATTCAAGGAGTTAAAAGGCGTATGGTATCAATTAGGAAATGAGGTAAAACTAAAACGATATCTGGTAGCATTTTTTGTCTACAGCATGGCCGTACAGACGGTTATGTTGATAGCCACTTATTTTGGGGAGCAGGAGATTGACTGGGGCTCGGATAGTGAACGAACTACGGGATTAATTGTTAGTATTCTGGTTATTCAATTGGTGGCCATTTTCGGGGCAACTATGACGGCAAAGGCATCAAAAAAATATGGCAACATAAAGACGCTTATGGTGATAAATATTTTGTGGGTAATAATCTGTATCTATGCCTATTTCTTAATTACTCCAATCGATTTCTATATAGCTGCCGGCTGTGTAGGAATTGTCATGGGTGGTATACAGGCTTTATCAAGATCTACCTATTCCAAATTTATTCCAGAAACAACGGATACAGCTTCTTTTTTTAGTTTTTATGATGTCGCTGAAAAACTTGGAATCGTGATTGGTACTTTTTTATACGGTTTTATTGCACAGTTTACTGGAAGCATGCGAAATGCAACCATATTTCTTGGACTGTTTTTCCTTTGTGGAATGTTTTTATTGACAAGGGTACATAAAAAACCCTGACATTTCTGCCAGGGTAGGATTGTTGTTCGTTTTTTGATGTGTTATTATCCTTTGGTAATATCACCGGAACCTGAAGATTTACTATCTATCTTTTTCGGATTTCCTCTATAATGTATATCACCGGAACCAGAAACGCGTGCCGTTAACATTTCGTTGGCCGTAACTTTAATATCCGCAGAACCTGAAATTCTGGCATCAACATTATCAGCTATTAGTTCATAAGCCCTTATATCCCCGGAGCCCGAGATTTGAACCTCAAATACTTCCGTGGTGCCGCTTAAATTAATGTCCCCGGAACCAGACATTGATGCAGTAACCGTTTTACATTCCAAATCCAGTGTGATATCTCCAGAGCCCGACATGTTAGTGCTAAATTCAGAAGTTGAAATGGTATTTTTACCAACAATATCTCCTGATCCTGATAATGAAACGGCACTAACACTCTCTATCGGGATAGTTACGTTGATTCCCCCATCCTTTTTCCATGAAGAAGGTTGAAGGTTATAGCCTTTTTTTACTTTAACCACCAGTTTGCCATCCTTTACTTCAGTTTTTATATACTCAAGCAAATTTTCCTCACCCTCAATACTTAGTTTACCCTCTTTACCGTCAACCAAGGTAACATCAAACCATCCGGAAACTGATATTGCATCATAATCATCTGTAGACCTTTCCATGGTTATTACATTTCCATTTCCTTTAATTTTTTTGCCCCATTGTGCATTTGTGACTGCTACCATGCACAGAGCTATTCCAAGTGTTAGTATTCTATTCATTATTAGTTGTTTTATATTAGTATTTGTTGTTTTTAAGCGCTATTTAATTTTTAGTAAAACTGATACTGCCATAATCACTGGTTATAGAAATCATGTTTTCACTGTTTTCACTGCCATAAAATCCTTTGTAATATCGTTCATTGGATTTTTCTTTACTTATATTGATTTCAAAATCATCTTTCCCACTAACCCCGGCATATTCAGTAGTGATCTCAAAATTGAAGTTATACATTGGATCGTACCCTATTTTAATGCCTGTATAATCTGATCGTATTGAAACATTCCCGGCATCCTCAGCCATGTTCTTTATGCTCACAGAGCCATAATCTGCATTTATATCCACATTACCATGAATAGTGCCTAGTTTTACATTTATATAATCCCCATTACCTTTCACACTATAGGCGTCATCTACTTCTAATTTCCCATAATCACTGGAATACTCCAGATTTTGCATTTCACCAATTGCAGTATCCGTATAATCTGCACTTATACTTAAATCCCCGGCTTTTTGAATGGTAAATCCAGAGTAATCGGCAGAAATTTTGGCACTTCGAACATATTCCATGGTGGATTTGGAAGTGTAATCAAATTTTAATTCATTATTCCTTCCATGCAATTCTCCAATTTCCAGCCTTCCATAATCGCAACTAATTTTAGCATGCCCATCAATCCGGTCGAGCATAATATTCCCATAGTCATTATTAAGATGCACGCTATTTTTTACCGGCAGTTTAATAATGTAATTGATTTGCATATTTACGCTGTTATTTTTTCCCCAATTCCAGCCCCAGCTTTTATTCTTGTTAAAGATGGTTTTGGCTGAAACCATATCGCTGCTGGCTTCAAAATCCACAGTAATTTTATCTAGTTTCTCCTGTACTTTGGATTCGTTATTTCCACTTGTTTTAATGTGCACCTCTATAACTACTCTATTCTCGTTCCAGGAACTTAAAGTTAAATTGCCATAACTATTAGAAACCTTGAGAAGCGCGTCTGTATTGACATCAAATTCCTTTTTAATCGTTTTCTCTTTGGTAAACTTGCCTTTGAGTTTTCCATTGGAAGCCTGGCCTGCTACCGGCACTATAAGAAGTGCGATTAAAAGATA
The DNA here is from genome assembly GCA_020346245.1 of Flavobacteriaceae bacterium. Lineage (GTDB taxonomy): Bacteria > Bacteroidota > Bacteroidia > Flavobacteriales > Flavobacteriaceae > Eudoraea. Next base: position 1,097,789 of record CP070778.1, read on the forward strand.
TTTAAATAGTAATGTTTTCATCATCGTAATTTTTAAAAGTTTTAATATTTTCTATTTTGTCCATAACCTCCTGTAATAAATCAATGCGTGTTTGGTAATTGGTAATCATCGCACTAAGTATTAGTTTGCTATTTCCCCCGTTAATCAGATCTTGTTCGAGTTTTTTATAATTTTTTTCCAGTTTATTTAATTGTAACAAGGTGTCATCAACTAATTTTTTGGTTTCAGGTGTGCTTTCGTTTACCAGTTCGTTAATTTGCCCATCAACGAGGTTGGCAAAATAAAACTGCGTCTGTGACACTTCCGGCGATATCTTGGCCACTTGCTCATCAATTGAAGGTCTGCTTGTATAGATCGATGCACCTACTCCAAAAAGCAACATAATGGAGGCGGCTATCGACAATGGCCTCCACCAATTGTTCTTTTTAGGTGTTAATTTTACTACCCCATCAGAATTGCTTAACTTCAGCAGGAACCTTTCCTCATGGCCTTCTCCTGGTTCTTCTATATCAAAAGAACCCTGAAGGTTGTTAAACAATTCCTCTATTTTTTGATCTTCTTTCATAATTAAGCGTTTATCATTTTTTTTCTCAAACTATCCTTTGCCCTTGATATTGTCGTCCTGGCATTCGCATAGCTTATACCCATGATTGAACTAACCTCTTCGTAATCATAGCCTTCAATTAGATGTAAGGTCAAAGAAATTCTGTAATTGTCTTTCAATTGTTTCATGGTTTCCAGTACTTTTTGAGCCATTCGTTCTGTATTCCCATGATCCTCAGCAATTCCGTCATTATCTTCGACCTTGTACAATATTTCATCTAATCCAACCTCATTTTTTTTCTTCTGCTTTCTGTAATGGTAGATGCTTTTGTTAATAACTATGCGCTTCAACCACGCACCGAAAGTAACGTCACCTTTAAACGTATGCAGTTTCGTAAAAGCATTCAAAAACGATTCCTGCATAACATCTTCAGCTTCTGCACTGTCTTTTACAATCCTGTATGCCGTATTAAACATGGCTTTGTAATAACGATTGTAAATCTCCATTTGTGCACTCTGCTTACCTTCCAGACACAATTGTAACAAGGCTTCAGTATGTACTTTATTTTGGCTCAAAAAGTAAATGCTTTGTATTAAAGATTTATTAATTTAAGAAATGTTACACTTTTTTTAGAAAAATATTTCTTTGTTGGCACAAGAATTGTCTTAAGTATTCTGAAAAGCTTGTATTTACAATGGTTTACGCCTAAATATGGGTCATTTAAATTAGTATAGATAGAATTTAATAATGGATAATCTGTCCTCAAATGACAGAATGACCGAATAAAAAGATATGGGATATTCAAAGTATTCAAAATTTGACAATATGACGTTACAGGGAATTGATGAAGATTCTGAATTAATACCGTTGTTAACTCCGGAAGATGAGGAGGAGATGAATAACGAAAGCTTGCCCGAGGTTTTACCAATTTTACCTCTTCGAAATACCGTATTGTTTCCGGGCGTAGTAATTCCTATCACGGCGGGAAGGGATACTTCAATAAATTTGATAAAAGATGCCAATAAAGGATCTAAGGTTATAGGTGTTGTTTCCCAAAAGGATGAGGAAACCGAAAACCCGGGGATTAAAGACATCAATATATTGGGAACCGTTGCCAGGATATTAAGGGTTTTAAAAATGCCTGATGGCAATACAACAGTAATAATCCAGGGTAAAAAACGATTCGAAATAGCTGAGGTTCTTACGGAGAATCCTTATATGACTGCTACAATTCGGGAAGCAGAGGAAGTAAGACCCTTACCCGGTGATCAGGAATTTCTTGCCATCATTGATTCGATAAAAGAACTGGCGTTAAAAATAATTAAAAATAACCCTAACATTCCCAGTGAAGCCTCCTTTGCGATAAAGAATATAGAAAGCAATTCCTTCCTGATAAACTTCGTGTCCTCTAACCTCAATCTGGATGTAAAAGACAAGCAGGACTTATTAGAGATTCCTAACCTGCAGGACAGGGCCCTGGCCACATTGAAATATATGAATGTGGAACTTCAGAAATTGAAACTTCAAAAAGATATCCAATCTAAAGTCCGCAGTGACCTGGATCAACAGCAGCGGGAGTATTTTTTACATCAGCAAATGAAAACCATTCAGGAAGAACTGGGAGCGGCTTCTTATGATGAGGAGCTTCTTGAAATGCAAACCAAATCCAAGAACAAGAAATGGGATGCCAAGGTAGCGGAGCATTTTGAAAAGGAATTGGCAAAAATGCAACGTATGAATCCACAGGTAGCTGAGTATTCCATACAAAGGAATTATCTCGATTTGTTTCTCGATTTACCTTGGAATGCGTATTCCAAGGACAAATTTGATCTGAAGAGGGCTCAAAGAATTTTAGACCGGGATCATTATGGCCTTGAAGACGTAAAACAAAGGATTATTGAGTATTTAGCCGTGCTTAAGCTGCGAAATGATATGAAATCTCCAATTCTATGCCTTTATGGGCCTCCTGGAGTTGGAAAGACTTCCCTGGGAAAATCAGTCGCCGAAGCATTAGGCAGGGAATATGTAAGAATGTCTTTGGGTGGTCTGCGAGATGAAGCGGAGATCAGAGGACACCGTAAAACCTACATAGGCGCCATGCCGGGAAGGATTTTACAAAGTATTAAAAAGGCTGGGACTTCCAACCCGGTCTTCATTTTAGATGAAATAGATAAATTAGGGGCTAGTCACCAGGGTGATCCGTCTTCTGCCATGTTAGAGGTACTCGATCCTGAACAAAACAGTGAATTCCACGATAATTTCCTGGAACTTGGTTATGATCTTTCAAAAGTCATGTTTATTGCGACAGCTAATAATCTTTCTACGATTCAACCCGCCTTGCGTGATAGAATGGAGATCATAAATGTTAACGGATATACTATTGAAGAAAAAGTGGAAATTGCGAAACGGCATTTGCTCCCCAAACAACTTAAGGAACATGGCCTCTCATCGAAAGATCTAAAAATTGGAAAACGCCAACTGGAAAAAATTGTTGAAGGCTATACGCGCGAATCCGGTGTTAGAGGACTGGAAAAGCAAATAGCAAAAATGGTCCGATATGCAGCTAAATCAATTGCTATTGAGGAGTCATATAGCGTGAAGATTAGCAATAGTGATATAGAAAAAGTATTGGGTCCTGCCAGGATGGAACGCGACAAATATGAAAATAATGATATAGCAGGAGTGGTTACCGGATTAGCCTGGACAAGTGTAGGAGGAGATATTCTTTTTATAGAATCTATTCTGTCTAAAGGAAAAGGAACCCTCAATATAACAGGTAACTTAGGTAAGGTAATGAAGGAATCTGCCACTATTGCAATGGAGTTTATAAAATCTAATGCAGTAAGTTTTGGTATAAACCCTGAAGTTTTTGATAAATATAATGTGCATATACACGTACCTGAAGGAGCAACTCCCAAGGATGGTCCAAGTGCGGGTATTACAATGCTAACTTCACTTGTTTCTTTGTTTGCTCAGAAAAAGGTCAAAAAAAGCCTGGCTATGACAGGTGAGATAACCTTAAGAGGTAAAGTTTTGCCTGTGGGTGGTATTAAGGAAAAAATACTTGCGGCTAAAAGGGCCCGGATAAAGGAGATAATACTGTCTGAGGAGAACAGAAAAGATATTCTGGATATTAAGGAAGAATATTTAAAAGGGCTAACTTTTCATTATGTTACGGATATGAGTGAGGTAATAGATATAGCCATTACGGACCAAAAAGTAAAAAACGCCAAGAAATTATAAATGATTATACGATTCTTAATTTAACCTTGGCTTCTTAGGATTGAGTAGAAGGGTTTTTTTAGTTTCGCTTTAATCATTTCTCTTTACTTTTAACATATGAGAAAGATTACTATTGCAATTGATGGTTATTCTTCCACGGGAAAAAGTACTATTGCCAAAGAATTGGCCCAGGCTTTGAATTATGTCTATATTGATACCGGTGCAATGTACCGCGCTATTACCTTATTTGCTTTAGAGCATAATTGTATTGAAGATCATGAAATTGATTTTAAGAAGTTAATTGGCCTGCTTCCAAAAGCAAAACTCGAATTTCAGTATAACAAGGATTTAGGATTTTCAGAAATGTTTCTAAATGGGAAAAATGTAGAGAAGGAAATTAGAAGTATGCGAGTTTCGAAAGAAGTGAGCAAAATTTCTGTAATCCCGGAAGTACGGAAGAAATTAGTTAGCATGCAGAGAGAAATGGGAGACAAGGAAGGGATAGTTATGGATGGCCGTGATATTGGAACTATTGTTTTTCCCAAGGCAGAACTTAAAATCTTTATGACGGCTTCTCCTGACATTAGGGCACTTAGACGCTATAAGGAATTAATTTCACGGGGAGAAAATGTTGTTTATGAAGAAGTGCTAAAAAATGTTCGTG
>CP070778.1:1102318-1142957 GCA_020346245.1 Flavobacteriaceae bacterium
CAGCCAGAACAAAAACCCACCAGCCAATTTCAATCCTATAGGAGAAGTCCTCCAGCCATTTATTCATGGCAAACCAGCCCATTGGAAGAGAAATAAGGATAGCAACGCCTACCAGTTTCAGGAAATCCGAAGAAAGTCTGAACGTAATCTGTCCTACCGAGGCCCCCATTACTTTTCTAACGCCAATTTCCTTAGTGCGCTTCTCAGCATTAAATGTTGCCAGGCCAAATAACCCCAGACAGGCAATTAGAATGGAAAGTATAGTAAATATGATAAAGATCCGACCCAATCGCTGCTCGGATTTGTAGGTATTGTTAAAAGAATCTTCCATGAAATAATAATCAAAAGGTTGCCCCGGAGCCAGCTTATTCCAAATATTCTCAATACTTTCTATTGCATTGGCAAAATTTCCTTCCTCCAATTTTACGGCCAGTGCATATGTGTCGTCTCCTAAATGCAGACTCAAAGATTCAATTTCATCTCTAAAGGGGGAGAAATGAAAATCTCTTACAACCCCGATAATTGTAAAGTATCTGGGATTTTCACTGCCAAAATCCGGAGTATAGCGTAATCCCAATGCATCATTAGGGGTTACGCCCATCACGGCAATCGCGGATTCATTCACAATTATACTCGTTGAATCATTTTTAAATTCCCGGTTAAAATCTCTTCCCGCAATGATTTTGAAATCCATTGTGGAGACATAATCATAATCCACAGCCCATCTTTGCATACTAAGCGCATTCTCCTGGTCTGTTGCCCCCTCTTGTGGCGCAAAAGTGCTATCGGATCTGCTTGAAGGTGTTGGAAAGAAGCTACTTAGGGTGGCATTCAAAACAAAGCCCAGTTTTTTAACCTCTTCCTTAAAGGATTCTACTTTGCCGCCAACGGTATATACGTCATTAACAATCAGTACCTGATCTTTGGAAAAACCAAGGTCCTTGTTTTGAATATATTCCAATTGCTGATAAACCACCAGCGTGCTAATAACCAAAAAGACAGAAATTGCAAATTGAAATATAACAAGAGCGTTTCGAACTTTCCCGCCTCCCAGGCTACCACTATCACCCTTAAGTACTTTTACCGGTATAAATTTGGACATAAAAAACGCCGGATAGCTTCCTGATAAGAGCCCTAAAACACTTCCGGCTGCCAATAGAATTAACCAAAAGAATGGATTGGTATAAGGCATGGAAATATCTTTGTCTGCCAGTTCATTAAAAAAAGGCAAGGCAATAATTGCAAATACCAATGCCAACAAAAGGGATCCAAATGAAACCAAACCAGATTCTATCAGAAATTGACGGATAAGTTCTCCTTTATTGGATCCTAACGTCTTCCGAATACCCACTTCTTTGGCTCTTTTAAGGGAATGTGCCGTAGACAGATTCATAAAATTAACACAGGCCAGGACAATAATGAATACAGCTATAAAAGAAAGGATATAGATGCTTTGAATATCATTATTAGCGCTAATTTCTGCTACCCTATCAGATTTCAAATGAATATCCGTCATGGGTATAGTGCTATATATTAAATGGTTGCCTGCTGCTTTAAACTGCTCTTCTGTTATTCCGGGCATGTACTGTTGTACTCCGGGAATTACATATTTCCCCAAAAAATTTCGCAAGGGTTCTTGTAAATCCTCAATATTAGATGACGGAATAAGTTTAATATATGTTTGATAGTTATTGCTCCCCCAATTCACAACTCTGGAATCTTCATAACCGGCCATTGCCATAAAAACAGTATGTTCTCTAAGGAAAGAATTATCCGGTAAGTCATCAATTACACCAGTTACCGTATACGTTTCAGAATTATTCAACAAAAGGTTCTGACCTATGGCCTCATCAATGCCAAAATGTTTTTCAGCAGCGGTCTTGGTCATAACCAAAGTATTTGGCAATTTAAGTGCTGTTTTTAGGTCTCCCGCCAAAAGATCAATTCCAAACATCTCAAAGAAAGTAGAATCAACATAAGTAACCTGCAGTTCCTTTATGTTTACTTCTGTATCTACCTTCCTGACCAAAGCACTACCTCTGGTTCTGAACCTCGTCACTAATTCAACTTCAGAAAAATCATTGTCTATGGTTTCTGCCATTGGTGAAGGGGTTACCGCAAATTCGCGGGCCTCCCCACCAAACTTAATATCCGCATTAACCCGGTGTATACGATCTGCATCCGCAAACATCTTATCATAACTAAGTTCATCATAGATATATAATGAAATAAGAAGGGCTCCCGCAATACCTATAGCAAGGCCAAAGGTGTTTAAAAAAGTGAAAAATGGTTGCTTCTTTAAACTTCTCCAGGCTATTTTAATGTGATTTTTGAACATGATTTTTTGATTTTTGATTGATTTTTTTGATGATGAATAAACTCCGGTACAATGCTTAGATCTTACATCATGGCGCCTATGACTCTATTCTGGCTTTCAGTCACAATCTGACCATCAAAGAGGTTTACAATCCGATGTGCGAAATGGGAATCATGGTCTGAATGCGTTACCATAACTATGGTGGTGCCTTCCTGATTTAACTCTGTCAGCAGATTCATTACTTCAAGTCCATTTTTGGAATCCAAATTACCGGTTGGCTCATCTGCCAAAATTAGTTTGGGATTAGTGACAACAGCTCTCGAAATAGCTACCCTTTGTTGTTGACCCCCTGATAATTGTTGTGGAAAATGTTTTTCCCTGTGTGCTATTTTCATTCGTTCCAATACAGCCATTACCTTTTTCCTGCGTTCACTTTTACTCATTTTGAGGTAAATAAGTGGCAGTTCCACATTTTCAAAAACTGTTAGCTCATCAATAAGGTTAAAACTCTGAAATACAAAGCCAAGGTTGCCTTTGCGCAATTGAGTGCGTTGCCTTTCTTTTAAGCCCGATACCTCATGCCCGGCAAACTGGTATCTTCCTTCTGTAGGGTTATCCAACATGCCAACGATGTTCAGCAAGGTTGATTTACCACAACCTGAAGGACCCATAATTGCCACAAATTCTCCTTCTTCCACATTTAGGTTTACATTGTTTAAAGCGAGGGTCTCTACTTCTTCGGTTCTAAAACTCTTTTTTAAATTCTGGATCTGTATCATTTTTTGATTGTTTGTCATTTTATTCAAAACTTTAAGTTATTATTTCTTGTATATAGTCAAATCAGAATCATCACATCTGATATCGTTTTACCGGTATATCTCCCTATTTTAAAAGACTTGCCTCTCGTTCTATTGTTACATTTAGTTATTCCTAGCTCTTTATTATTTTAAGACTACCCTTTCTGCTTCCCCAAAATTGTCATAATTACTGGTAATCACGCTTTCACCATCCTGCAATCCATCCAGGACCTCATAGTACCTTGAGTTCTGTTTCCCAATTCGTATTTCCCTTTTGATGGCTTCGCCCCCATCCGGGTTTACTACAAAAATCCATTGACCTCCCGTGCTTTGAAAAAAGCTGCCTTTAGGCAAGAGAAGGGCATTTGAAGACTCTCCTAATTGTAATTTAATATTATAACTCTGGCCGGTTCTAATGGTTTCCGGTTTCTCGCCACTGAAAACAAGGTCTACTTTAAACCTTCCGTTGCGTACTTCCGGATATACCTTTCTTAACCTCAGCGCATATTCATTGCCGTTACGTTCCAGAATGGCGGTCAGATCCCTGGTAACCCTGTCTATATAATGCTCATCAATCATGGCTTCAATCTTATAATCGGTCAGCACATTAATCTGCCCTATGCGTTCTCCTTGAGCAATACTTTGCCCAATTTCAGCATCTAAAAATCCTAATTGACCATCTGCCGGAGCCCTGACATTCAATTGGTCTATACGTTCATAGACCATCGACAAGGTTTTTTGCATCCGTGCCAAATCGCTATCCAAAGTTGCCAATGAAGTACTTCGAAGCTCATCATCCTGTTCTGTTTGCAGCTTTATAATTTCATATTGCCTCTGGGAAAGCTCATAGTTCTCCCTGGACGTAAGGTATTCCTCACTTGATATCAATTCATCTTTATACAAAGCCTCGTTCTGGGCAAAATTTCTTTTTAGGCGTTGTAACTCATATTCGGCTGTTGCCAAAGATTTCTTACCCTCTACTTGTCGTGAATCGAAAGCCAGCCTTGTGGAACGCAGGTCATTTTGCTTTAGGGCCAGGTTACTCTCACTAGCTAATATTTGTTCATATAATGCCCTATTCTCCAGCTTCAGAATAATATCCCCTTTTTTAACCATTGCTCCCTCTTCAATTATTTTTTCAGTCACACGCCCACCCTCATAGGCGTCCATATAAATAGTTGCAATTGGCGCTACGTTTCCGTTAATGGTGATATAATCATCGAACTTGCCTTGTGAAACCTCAGCTATGGATAATTTCTCCTTATCAGTTCTGAAGGTAGATACCTGAGTACCAAAAAACAATTTCCATCCCGTAAAAAGCAATAGCAATCCCAGCGCTATGTAGCCATAATGTTTGGGTCGCAATCCTTTTTTCTTCTCCAGTTTTATATCCATGTTAATCTAATTATTTTAGTTAATGTTAAGTACAGGTAGTCCGTTGTAAAAATCTAAAGTGCTTTTGCTTAAATAAAAGCGAAGGAGTACCTGTAAATTTTCATTCTGAGCCGTAGCAAAAAGATTTTTGGCTTGTGTGAGGTCCAGAACACTGATCAGTCCTTTGTCATATCTTTTCTGAGCTATTTCAAATGCCAATTCCTGTGCTTCTACTTTTTTTGCGCTTTGAGCTATCTCTACCTCCAGGGAAGTATAATCCTGGATCAGTTGCTGAATTACCAGGTATAGCTCTTGTTCCTGAAGATCCAGATTGTTCTCGGCCCTAAGGAGTTCTATCTTTTGTTGTTTTACACTGGAACGTGCAGACCATCCATTGAATATGGGAATATTAAGGGCCAGCCCTATGTATTTGGAGGCGTTATTTTTTAGCTGTTCCCGGAATGGAATTACAATACCGGCATCATTTACAAAGGTTTCAAAATAGCCTGTGCCATATCCTGCAACCAATGAGAGTGAAGGATAAAGGTTCCCTCTTGCCACCGCCAGTTGTTTTCTGGCTGCGGTTGCCCTATATTTTTGTGCCTTTATTATGGGAATGAAACTCATGGCATTCTTATATACTGAATCCTGGCGGACTTCAGTCACTTCAAATTCCGATTTTGTATTATCCCTTAAAAAGGGCTCAAGATATATCGTTGATTCTCCTATGAGATTCATTTCCTGAATTAGTTGAAGCTGTGCCTTCTGAAAATTATTTTTACTCTGGGTCAGGGCCAGTTCATCAGTCAACAAAAGTGATTCTGCCTCATAAATATCAGCCCCTGCTTTTAGCCCTAATTCTACTTGTCTTTTTACCAGCTCAAAATTATCCTGTGAGATTTGTAATTGCTCTTGAGAAATGGTTAGCAAGCCTTCAAAAAACTTGATGTCGTAATAGGCCTTCATAACCCTGAATGCCAGCAAGAATTTTTGTTGCTCTACATCTTCCAGGGAGGCACTATAAATAAGCTTTGATGCCCTGATAGAATTTATTTTCTGAAAACCCTGAAATAAATCTATGCTAGCCGTAAGGGAGTAATTATTTGCAAAAAAATCTGAATTAACAAAAATGTTACTATTTGGATCTGCAGCACGCCCAAAACTCTGGAAATAATCTGCGTAGCCATTTATTGATGGTAACAAATTCCGAATAGACTGCTTGTACGTTTCTTCATTTGAAAATTCTGTATACTCAAAGTCGTTCAGGGAAAGATTATGCTCTATTGCATAGGTTACACATTTGTCTAAAGACCAGGCTTCCTGTGCAAACCCGTGCCAGGAAACTGTCAAAAAAAATAAAACTATTACATTATACTTCAAGTCCATATAGTATTGGTATGTCCATACTATAGCTATAGCCATGCCAAAAAATTATAGTACTCATTATCAAGTTATTACAATCCACTTCGCTAAATAGGATCTCCGTTGGTGTAAAATAATTATACATTATTTGTCCAATTTTTGGACACCTCTATTTAAATTCAATTTTCAATTCGTAGCTTTATAGTGTAGAATTAAATAAATCTGATCTGTGCTTGACGGAAAAATTTTAGTTATAGATGATAACAAAAGTGTATTGAGCGCTTTGGAAATCTTATTGCAGTTTGAGTTTAAAGCGGTAGCCAGTATTTCCAATCCGAATCAAATCTCTACTTTTCCCGACTTAAAACATTTTGATATTATTCTCTTAGACATGAACTTCTCTGCCGGGGTCAATACTGGTAATGAGGGACTATATTGGTTAAAAGAAATAAAAAAAATTGCACCAGCAACTTCGGTAATCATGATGACTGCCTATGGCGCTGTAGAATTGGCGGTAAAAGCTCTTAAAGAAGGGGCAGCTGATTTTATCCTTAAACCCTGGAACAATGATAAGTTAATAACCACTTTAAAAACGGCTTATTCTTTGCGTAAATCTCAGAAGGAAGTTGAGCAACTTAAGGAAAAGGAGAGCAGCTTAAAGCAAGTTATCAACCAAAATAGAAATTATATAATTGGCAATTCCAAAGCACTAAATGCCGTCCTGAATTTGGCCCGGAAAGTTGCCAAAACCGATGTCAATGTATTGATCACGGGTGAAAATGGCACAGGCAAAGAATTAATTGCCAGAGAATTACATCGTATTTCAGAAAGGAAAAATGAAGTTTTTATAGCAGTAGATATGGGGTCCATTTCCGAATCCCTTTTTGAAAGTGAATTATTCGGACATACAAAAGGGTCTTTTACTGATGCAAAGGAAGATAGGGCCGGTAAATTTGAAGCAGCTAACGGAGGTACATTATTCTTAGATGAAATCGGAAATTTATCTTTACAAATGCAGGCTAAACTTTTATCTGCCATTCAAAACAAACTTATTGTCAGGGTTGGTTCTAATAAACCCACTCCTGTTGACATTCGATTGATATGTGCCACCAATTGCGATCTGGACAAAATGGTTGATGACGGTCTGTTTCGAGAAGATTTGTTATACCGCATAAATACCATTCGAATGGAAATCCCTCCCCTGAGGGAAAGGGAGAACGATGTTTTAATTCTGGCGGAATTTTACCTAAAAAGATTTGCGGCCAAATACGGCAAACAAGGATTGCGAATAAACCAGGCTGCTTACGATAATTTCTTGTCCCACAAGTGGCCGGGAAACATCCGTGAGCTAGTACATTCAATTGAAAGAGCAGTGATATTAGCAGATGGCAATGTTTTGAAGCCTACAGATTTTTTGTTGAATGAGAAAACTGCCATTACGCATGACACCGGGCCCGACACTTTAGAAGAAATGGAGCGGCTGATGATCAGCAAGGCATTGCATCAAAACGATGGAAATTATAGTGCCGCCGCAGAACAATTAGGCATTTCGAGGCAAACACTTTATAACAAAACGAAAAAAAGAAATCCGTAATGGTAAGCAAGAATATTTATTTGCAGTTGGTAGTGCGAATCTGCCTTATATGCATTACCGCCTTGCTAGGTGCGTTTTTATTTTTCTCAGATCTCTACATTTTAGCTGTTTTACTACTGGCGTTATTGATCGTTCAGGCTGTCGCATTGGTAAATTATACAAACCACACCAATCGAAAGATTGCCTATTTTTTCGACGCAATAAAGAATGAAGATTTTACCCTGCGGTTTCCTGAAAAATTGAGTTTAAAGTCCATGGAAGAATTAAACCACAGCCTCAACATGTTGAACTCCATGATACAGGACATTCATATTAAAAAACAGATCCAGGAACAGTATTATCAGGAAATCATAAGACAGTCCGATATTGGCATTATGACCATAAATAAAAAAGGGCACATCCTCTTTGCCAATAAGAAAGTTGAAGAACTTTTAAGTTACAGGCCGCTGAACCATATTAAACAACTTACTCAGGTAGATCCTGATCTTTACAGCCTGTTCTCCAAATTAAACCCTTTTGAGCGAAAACTGGTTCAGCTATCCAATGAAAGGGGGAAAAAACAACTGGCATTAAAATCAACAGTCCTGACCTTAAACAAGGAAGATCTTCTTTTGGTTGTAGTACAGGATATTCATCAGGAACTGGATGAGAAAGAGACAGATTCGTGGGTTCGCCTTATTAGAGTTCTTACCCATGAAATTATGAATACTATTACACCAATCACTTCAATTTCTGAGTCTATCTTAAAATACTATAAATCGGGAAACGAGCTATTAGGAGTGGAAGAGTTTGACGAGGATCAGATCAAAAATACTGTTAGGGGTCTTGAAGTTATCAAAGAGCAAGGCGGCGATTTAATGCAATTTGTACAGTCTTACAGAAGCTTTTTAAATTTGCCCCCACCTGACAAGGCGCTGATTCCTGCAAAAAAAATGATGGATAAAGTAAAAGTGCTCCTGGAACAAGAGAATAAAAATGGAAGCATAAAGATTGAGACGGTTATTAACCCAGAGGAAATAGAACTGTTTATTGACGAAAAACAAATTTCACAGGTGTTAATCAATTTAGGTAAAAATGCAGTACAGTCCCTGGGTAAGCAAGAAAACGGACTTATTAAAATTACTACCACAACAGATACAAAAGGAAGGAAATACATAGAAGTGTGGGACAATGGCCCCGGCATTCCCCCGGAATTAATAGATGAAATTTTCGTTCCTTTTTTTACAACTAAAAATTCAGGTACAGGCATAGGGCTGAGCCTCTCCAGGCAAATTATGCATTTACACGGGGGCAACCTAAGTGTGCGATCTGTAGAGTCTGACTATACCTCTTTTGAGCTGTCTTTTTGATTAAAACAGCCCCTGCATTTTAACCCAATGTGCATTTTGGTTTATTAATCAGATCAAAGGTATATTTAGCTATAAACCATAACTATTGCTATGGGATGAACCAGGCCCTGCTTCCTTATATTTAAATTCTTTTATATATTTAGAGAATTCACTGATTCAAGATTATGACCAACCGTTTAGGAGTTTTTGTGATTTGTGCCTTCCTGCTGATTGGCTGTCAAACGAAAAAACCGGATTCAAAAGAGGCAGTAGAAATCAGAGATCTGAATGAAATAGTTGCCGATGGCAAACTCCGGGTCCTTATTGCTTATAGTGCTACCAGTTATTTTCTGTATCGCGGGCAAACCATGGGTTATGAGTACGAATTACTAAAACGCCTTGCCAAAAAGTTAAACCTTCAACTGGAATTAAAGGTATCCAGAAATCTGGATGACATGCTGGATGAGCTTAAAAATGGAAATGTAGACCTTGTAGCCCATGGATTGGCTGTTACCCAGGAAAGAAAAGAAGAAGTGTCTTTTGTAGATTATTTATACCTCACCAAACAGGTATTGGTACAAAGAAAACCTGATAATTGGCGCAATCTAACTCTCGATAATATTAAGGAAGCTATGATACAAGACCCTATAGAGCTAATAGGGGATACTGTAAGTGTAAGAAAAAATTCTTCATATTTTAAGCGGCTCCTGAATTTATCAAAGGAAATAGGAGGTGATATCATTATAGATTCCCTGGAGGGGGGGCTTTCCACTGATGAAATTATAAAGCAGGTAGTAGATAAAAAAATTAAGTACACTGTGGCCGACGGGAATCTGGCAAGAATAAATGCCTCACATTACCCTATATTAGATGTCAGTGTGCCATTAAGTTTTTCGCAGCGAATAGCCTGGGCGGTTAGAAAAGATTCCCCGGAATTATTGGAAGCTACCAATAGTTGGATAAAAGAAGAAAAGAAGAGCTCTGATTATTATGTGATCTACAACAAATATTTTGAGAATAAAAGGAGTTTTAACAGGAGGGCAAAAAGTGAATTTTATAGTTTAAATAAAAATCAGATTAGTGCTTACGACAGGCTGATTAAAGAATATGCACAGGAATTAGGATGGGATTGGCGTTTGTTGGCTTCATTAGTATATCAGGAGTCGCAATTTGAACCAAACGACAGTTCATGGGCAGGAGCAAAAGGATTAATGCAGATAATGCCATCTACTGCTGAGGAACTGGGGATTAAGGACAGGGGTGATCCAAAGGAGAGTTTACGGGGCGGTACTGCCTACCTGGAAGAGCTTGCCGGTAATTTTGAGCAGGTAAAGGACTCGGTACAGCGGATAAAATTTGCTATGGCTTCATATAATTGCGGATATCAGCATGTCAAAGATGCTCAAAATCTGGCTGAAATTCGAGGTTTGGATAAATACACCTGGGATGATAATGTGGATAAAATGATTTTAGCGCTAAGTGATCCACAGCACTATAACCATGAGGCTGTACGATATGGATATGTAAGAGGGGCAGAGCCCTATGATTACGTAGTGCAGATATTTGACAGGTACAGACTTTATGCTTCTTTAGTGGAATAATCGTATATATATCAAAAATCTCTTTCTTTACTGTGCAATAACCTTTCTACACATTTGAACTATGAAACAAGTTTGTCTATTATTTGGCTCTCTAATTTTACTTAATATTTCGTTCTTATTTGCGCAGCAAAAACCTAAACTCATTTTACAAATCACTGTAGATCAGCTTCGTGCAGACCTACCCCTTAAGGTCTACGACAGACTTCCGGCCGGTGGTTTTAAACACCTTTATGAACAGGGCGTTGTATATGAAAATGCCTATCATCGCCATGCCAACACTGAAACTGTTGTTGGGCATGCTACGCTTGCCACCGGGGCAGATCCTTCTACACATGGTATGATCGGCAACATCTGGTTCGATACGGAGACCAGGCAAACGGTATACAATGTTCAGGATGTGAACTATCCCCTTTTAGGGGCCGGTGGAGGCGTTGATAAAAAAACTGAAATAGACCCAACACAGGCTGCGGCTACTACAGACGGGAGATCACCAAGCGCAATCCTTGGCACTACCTTTAGTGACGAACTGGCATTGTTTACCAATGGCAAGGCCAAAATTTTCGCGGTCTCAGTAAAGGATCGCGGGGCAATTACACTGGCCGGCCATTCCGGAAAAGCATTCTGGTTCAGTAAAGCAAAAGGCGAATTTGTTACCAGCACTTATTATTATGAAGATTATCCCGAATGGGTAAAAAACTGGAATGCCCAGAAGAAAATCCATTCCTATCTCAATACCAGCTGGGAACTCATGCACGATAAGGCCACCTATACCTATGGCGAAGAAGATAATATGCCCTGGGAAACGAAATTCCCGGGCTATGGTATAGTTTTTCCTCATCCTTTCGGAGAGATGAGCAAGTATTTCACAACCTTTCTCACCTTGAGCCCGGTTGGTGATGAACTGACATTAGATTTTGCCAAAACGCTTATCGAAGCTGAAAATATTGGTGCTGATACTATTACGGATTACCTGTCCGTAAGTTTTTCATCTACTGATTATGTAGGTCATGTCTTTGGCCCATCGAGTCTGGAAAGTGAAGATAATCTCTTCAGATTAGACAGGACCCTTGCTAATCTGCTAGCCTATGTTGATGAGAAAGTGGGCCTGGAAAATACTCTAATTGTACTATCTGCAGACCATGGAGGGGTAGATGCACCAGGCCACATGAAAAAATTTGGAGTGGATGCCGGGTATTTTGATATTGATACTATAGATACCCTGGCCATTAAAAAAGTGTTGCAGGAAGAGTTTCAAATTACAGATAAATTGGTATCAGGTTATTTTCACCCGTATGTGTATTTAGACAAACAGGCTATTGCTAAGAATAATCTGGATATTGACGCCGTTTCAAGAGTTCTGGCTACTGAACTGAGAAAAGAAAAGGGTATTTCCAATGCCATTGCTTCTGCAGATCTCCTGGAAGGAAATGTAGCCAATACACCATTGAATACTTCCGTATTGCGTAATTATAACCCGAGGAGGTCGGGGGAAATCTATCTGGTGTTTGAGCCTTTTTGGTTTATCAACGATTTTGATGGGTTAACCGTGGCTACAACGCACGGTTCTCCGTGGAAATATGATCAGCACGTACCTGTAATTTTTGTGGGTAATGATCTGGAAGCCCTTAAGGTCTATAGGCGTATAGAAACTGTAGACGTTGCTACCACATTGTCTCATTATCTTGGAATAAAGATCCCATCAGGTGCCTCTGGTGCGGCATTAAAGGAAGTGCTGAAGTAATTCTATCCTCTTGATGGGAAGTTTTTGCCAATCTAGTAATAGATTACTCTTCATACTGATACAAATCGGCAAGTTTATAGATTAGGAAATCAATAATGTTCTCTTCACTTTCACCGTTCAAAAACATTTTATAAGCAGCATCAGCTTGTTCCTCTTTAAAAAATTCCAAATCATCTGACCCATATTCACTAAATGCATTCCAGGACTTCAGACCATCGAGTATCTCCCTGTGGGCAATATATCTTTTCCTTGCAAGTTCCAGGTTTTTCTTATAGTCTTTGTTATTGTGATTTTCCAATTCATCTTTTTGAGAACTTAACCTTAAATAGTCCTGTTCAATTCTGGCATCGGCTTCTTCTGCCTCCGCTATTATCTTAAAATATGCCCTGGAAATTAACGAAGCGTACTTTTCTTCAAAAGAAGTGTCCACGCCGGTTTCCAAATAGCTGTCTCCTTCGAGAACCGCTTGTTCTTCTACGCTTGAATAAAACTCTTTGGCGTCATTCAGAGCCAATTGCCCGTCTTTTTGTAAAGATCTCCTCCAGGCTTCAGATTTTACGGTCTCTTTCCAAATCCTCCGATATTCCCTTTTAAAATTGGTCTGTGATGAGGTACATGCCCCCATTATAAAAACCAAAAGAAAAAACCTAAAAACCCGAGCAACTCTATAAACTCCTCCTTTACTCATGATAAGAAATAATGTATTTATGCAAGAGCAGGTTAATGTGAAATCATGATTTGGAAAAGGGGAAGGCCAAAAGCCATTAGCAATATAAGAAAGAATTATCTTCTCTCATATTAAAATTCCATGAAGAACATCTTATTTCTGTTAAGCCATTTGAAGCTTTGGATTTTTTACATAATACATCTTCATCATTCCCTTGTTTTTAACTTTCATTTTACCTCTGTATTCGCATTCAAATTCATCTTTTATCAATTCATAGGTGTTTTCAGAGACATTAATCCTGCCTGTCTCCGAATTGGTTTCCATGCGGGCAGCTACATTAACCGTATCGCCCCAAATATCATATGCAAATTTTTGGGTGCCCACTACTCCTGCAACCACAGGGCCAGTGTTAATACCTATACGGATTTCATAAGGCATTATATTCATTTTATCCATATTTTTAACTGCTTCAGTGATTTCAATTATTTCAAAGGCAGCACGCACCATGCTGGTTGCATGATTTTCTTTATTCAAATGTAACCCGCCCGTACACATATAGGCATCGCCCATGGTTTTAATCTTTTCCAGACCGTGCTTTTCCATAACCTCATCAAACCTCGAAAAATAATAATCCACACTTCTAACTAAGTTTTCCGGACTTAAATTAGCGGAGGAGCGGGTAAAATCTTTAAAGTCTGTAAATAAAACTGTGATCGATTCAAATTTTTTGGCTTCTACCTGCCCCGTTTCTTTCAATTCCTGGGCGGTTTCTTTAGGAAGGATATTCAGTAACAGCGCATCAGACCTATTCTTTTCCTCCTCAATGATCGTATTGGTTTCTTTTACAAAACTATAGCGTTTGTAAAGAAAAAAGGCAAACACAAAGATTAGAACCAGTGCCAGGGCGGTCACATAAATAATAATTTTTTGTCGTTTATCCTTTAACAATTGTATTTCCGACTCCTTCTGTAGCAGATCAACTTCAATCTGTTTCTGTGAAACTTCAAAATCTGCTCGTAAATTAGCCATTTCCTGCACCTTATCAATATTATTCAAGCTATCTCTGTAAATAACATGGTTTTTGAAGTACTTCAGAGATTCAGCAGTATTTCCTCTCTTCTCATGAAGTTCTGAAAGCTTTAAATAGGCATCCCCTATTTGTTCTTTGAGCCCATGTTGTTTTGCCAGGTCCAAACTTTTAAATGCATAGCCGAAGGCTATTTCCCATTGTTCCTGTTCCGCATAAATGTCAGACATATAAGTTAAATATACACTGATAGGGTAATAATGCCCGAGTTCTTCAAGCATTTCTGTAGCTTGTCCAATGTTTTTTTCGGCGATGTCATAATCTCCTTTTAAGGCATAAGCAAGGCCAATATTACCAAGATTATTGGCCACTCCAGACTTATTATCTGTGGCCCTAAAAATCTCTCCTGATTGTTTAAAAAATATTAGTGCGGAATCCGGTTTGTTCAAATTCAAATTATAGAAATCCCCTAGATTTTCCATAGCAGTAGCATATTGCATGGAATCATTTTCCGCTTTATGAATGTCGATGGCTTTCTTATAATTGAGAATGGCATTTTGGTCATCGTCCATAGCCGCATAAACCGTCCCCATATTTATATATAAAATTCCTAATTCGCGTTTTAGTTCTTCTTGTTCTGCAAGCTTTATGCCGTTGAAAAAGCTTTCCAGTGCCTTGTTCAAATCGCCTTTGAGCCTTAAGGCACTTCCTCTTTCCTGATATGCTCCAATAATATGCTGTGTGGAATCGGCTTCGATTGCCCTGCGCAGTAGTTCATTGCTATACTGAAGGGATTTATCCGGATCAAGGCTATTTACAGCAAGGTCATACAGCAGTTGTAAACTATCTTTTTCCTCAAATTGGCCTGAGATGTATAGTGTTTCAAGACTGTCTGCAATAAATTGGTCCTGGGCATATAGAAAAGTCCCTAAAAAATATAAAACCCATAATGGCAGACATATTGTCTTATGTACTACCCTTTTAACACAATTAAAGTTGGCCATAAGTACAAGATTAGGGTAATTAACAGGAGGTTATCGATATGCCTTCAAAACCGGATCAATTAAAAATGTGCCTTCTTTACCTGTTACCGTAAACTCCAAACCATATTTTTCCAATAAATATGCCTTTTGTGCAGCGGGTCTGGTTCTAATTTTCGTAGCAACGAGTAATTGAGTAATTCCCTTATCGGTAAACGATTCAGGTAGTATTATACCCGTCTTTCTCTCAAAAATTCTATCCCCTGATATATGATTAATCGAGGTGATCTCTACATTATCTGAGGGGTTACTGACGGAAACCGCATCCCAGATAATCCGATCTCTTTTTCTTACATGAGTTGTAAAGTCTTCATTTGATATACCTATGGGTTGTCCAAAATTCGCATTAGCGGCAATTGTCCCCTGTTCAATATTTGTGGTGTCTACATAAAGGGTTACTACGTGTAATTGGCCACAAGATGTTAGGCTCATAATGGCTACAAAAATAAAAAGCAGATTGGTTGTTTTCATAATGACTTTATTTAAGTTAGTATGTGGGGGAATTAATTTGTTCTGCAATCCGATCCTGATTAATTTAAAATCAGGATTTATCGTAAATGCTTTTGCCTCTTCTATTGCTTACCAGACATGGATCAAAAAGCTACCCTTAATATAGTGAAATTAAGCGTATTAGTAAAATGACTTTGTATGAATGGTATAGAATTATGTCCGAAAGCAGTATTTTTCATTTTCAAAAGAAAACGGAAGTAAATTTGTTGTAGGTATCCCTTAAATCTCTATCTCTTGACCCTGAACAGCAAGTTCAACAGGAAAATCATAGGTGTGGGTATTTACAAATTCTGTAAACATTGCAGATCTGTATTCATCGGTATGGGCGGGATCATGATGAAACATCACCAAATGTTTAGCCCTGGCCCTCTTAGATAATTCGGCTGCAATTCTCATTGTACAATGTCCCCATCCCACTTTGTTTTCATATTCTTCGCGATTAAACTGGGAATCGTGTATGAGCAAATCTGCATTATTGCAAAGGTCAAAACCTGAGATCCATCTATCCTCTTTAAATAACTCGGGCCTGTTTAGTACGGGTTCGTGATCCGGGATATAGGCAACTGATTTGGATCCCTTCTGAATTCTATAGCCAACTGTCGGGCCGGGATGACAAACAAATTTGGCAGTTATTAAAAACTCTCCAAGCTTAAATGGTTTATTGGGCAATTCGTGTATCACCAATTTGCTGGGGATATCCCTAAGCATTACCGGAAAAAGCGGTGGGGATAAAAATTTGTTCAACCTGTCTTTTAATGGGTAGGAACTACCGCCAGGACCCCAAATATGAATTTCCTTTTGCGGGTTAAATATTGGCTTGAAAAACCCCAAACCCTGAATATGATCCATATGTAAATGGGTAAGCAGGATGTCTACGCGCTTGGAGGCAGCATAGCTGTCAAAATCTATTTCCAATATGCCAGTACCCGCATCCAGAATAAGTCTTTGACTTTCTTCTATTATTTCAATACATGAGGTGTTACCTCCTAACTTCTGAGTCTCCTTTGAAGAAGTGGGGTATGCCCCGCGAGTTCCATGTAGTTTGATTTTCATACCTTGAGATCATTATCCCAAAAAATCGCTAAAGCCCCGGAAAATTCTTTGGATCTTCCTATGATTGGGATAGAAGTAACAGAGATTTTAAAAGACTTGCCCTCCAGACTTTTAATCCAGAATGTCTTATGGGCGGGTACATGTGATTTTATTGTGCTAACAAGCGGAAGCTCATCCTGGGGAATTGCCTTACCTTTTTTGTCATGCGGTTGAAATGCATTACCCCAATCCCCAACCCTCATTTCTCCAGTGTCCTGGAATCGTTGGCCAAGGATCTTTTCTGCTGGCTCATTGTAAAATACCAGTGTTCCTTCCGGATCTACAATAAAAACAGGAACGCTGAGACAATCTGCCAATTGCCGGCTTAAAATAATTTCAATCTCATGTGCTGACATAGGCAGATAGGTTTTGCAGGAGAGTTCTTCTAAATGTATAAAAAAAAATTCATTTTTAATCTATAATTCCCAACAGAATAGATTGTAATTAATAGCAATATTCCCGGGGAGAAAGATCATTTTACAAGATAATAATTTCATTGAATTATCCCTATATAAAAACCCTAGAAGGTCTATGGCTTTTATATATAGTTATTTAGGGATGTATGACTCCGTAATGGAGTCAGGAAAAAAGAGAAATGCTTGTAAAAACATTGAGTTTGGACGCTCAAATCAAAATAGAAGTGCCAAAAGATAAAATCCTGATAATAATTGCGGGGTTAGAATATAAAAGAGCCCTGGACTACATCCAGGGCTCCTTTAACTTTTATTAGTGCATTTACTAGTGCAAGTTTAATCCGATCCGGCCGCACTTAACTCAGGTATGAAAGAGTGAAATTCCATCCCTTTAAAATTGGTGGCTTCCTGCCAATTCTCCCAAAACTCGTCCCAGGCATCATCTCCGTACATTTCATTATACTTTTCTACAAAATCCCGGTCTTTATCCAAAGAGGCCCAATTATCGTGCATCCAAAGAATTGCCCAATCCCGTCCATCTCCTGTGTTGGCCTGATTAGTGAATACATGAAGTCCCATGTCGTAATTCAATTCTTTATAGGCTTTTATGATCGTTCCGAATAAATGACGAGCGTTGTTCCCTTTGTTCTCATTGATATCAAACCAACGGATTTGCATGACTTTGGCGGACTGGCCTTCGGGGGCATAGGTCATGCCTTCTGCAAGCTTCCAGTACTCCCATTCTCCCATATCGCAATGTGGATCCACATTTTCCATCCAGTCTTCCGAATGCGCATCTGACATTGGGGTGTCATTATCGGTCCAGGTCATTGGTCCCATTACCCATACAAGGCTGCCTGCCCGTGGCCCGGAATCAATAGACCACACATTAACCTGTTGGGCACCCTCCGTATGGTATTTTTTGTTGTGTGCTTTTAAGCCCTCGTTAAGTTGTTTAACATGGCCTGATTTTGGCGTGAGATGGATTGTAGTGTACATCACATAAGCTGAATCATCCTGCGCGCTTATTTGGCAGGTGATGAATAAAACAAGTAGTAGAGATAATTTCTTCATAATTAATGGTTTAAATTTTCGATTATCCCTAAATGTAAATTTTTTAAACAGGAATAAATTATTTTGAGGACGAACACCCCTATTTAATGTCCGAATATTGCCTTTTATTTAACAAATAAATTAGTTTGCCCAAAGAATTGCGGTTTTAATGCCGTACAAACATGTAATTTCCAGGAAAATCAACTTAGTTATTATCTTCTCTTTTCCACGGCAACCTTCTGCAACAGCCCAATGCCGGTCTTGTCCAGAAGTGCCTAAAATAATATCCAAACCAGTAGCATAGGAATCACTTTCTGAAACCAAAAACCGGGATATAAACGTTTCATTATTATTTTAAATCTTATGTGTATCTTCGACAATCTAAAAACAAAGCCTAAGAAGGTATCTTCACCCGGTGGTGAATTATACATTATAAAAATTACAAGCATGTTAAAAAAAATATCATTCTTCTTTTCTTTTATCCTTTTCAATGCGGTAATTCTTGCTCAAACCCAACCCTGGCAGGGAAAATTTGAGCCCATTGATAACATGATTGATCCGCCCAACAGCTACCGGGCAGCAAGCGGTGCACCCGGAAAAGCTTATTGGCAGCAACGCGCCGACTATAAAATTAAAGCGACATTAGATGAAGTAAACAATACAATTACAGGGGAGGAAACCATTACCTACCACAATAATTCTCCCGATGATCTAAGCTATATCTGGATTCAGCTGGAACAGAATGTAAATAGAAAAGGAAATGAAGATTTTGGTTCCTTTTTCAATAGCATTAAAGATTCAATTAATGCACGGCAAATGCAATTACTTACCAGAGCTATTGATTTTCCCGCTGGTTACACCATTAAATATGTAAAAGATGCCAATGGCAGCCCAATGACATCATTCGTCAATAATACAATGATGAAGGTAGTGCTTAAAGAGCCCCTTAAATCTGGTGCATCTATAAGTTTTTCTATGGCATGGTCTTATCCAATTACAGACAGAAGCATGTTTTTATTATCAAGGGAAGGGTATGAGTATTTTCCCGGAGATGACAATACAGTTTATCTTATTGCACATTGGTTTCCAAGAATGGCCGTTTACAATGATACGGAAGGCTGGCAAAATCAGCAATTTCAAAGACTTGGGGAATTTGCTTTGGAATTTGGTGATTATTATGTTGAATTAACCGTTCCTGAAGATCATATTGTTGCTTCTACAGGATCCCTTCAAAATGGAGATGCCGTGCTATCCAAAGAACAACAGGCAAGATTGAAAGAAGCTGCCAGTTCCTTTGACAAGCCCGTAGTGATCGTTACCAAAGATGAGGCCGAAAATAATGAGAAAGTAAAATCCAATAAACAAAAAACATGGATATTTAGCGCTACTAATGTTCGCGACTTTGCCTTTGCATCATCTCGTAAATTTCTTTGGGATGCCCAGGCTGTAAAACTTCCTACAAATACGGTAATGGCAATGTCTTATTACCCGAAAGAAGGCTTACCGGTTTGGAAAGAAGAATCTACAAAAGCCATAAAAAATGCACTCGAAGTTTATTCGGAAGCTACTTTTGATTACCCATATCCAGTTGCTATTTCAGTTAATACGTCCAATATAGGGATAGAATTCCCCATGATTAGCTTTAATGGGGGCAGGCCAAAGAATGGCAAAATAAGCGATCGCGCCAAGGCGGGAATGATTGGGACAATTATTCATGAAGTTGGTCATAATTGGTTTCCTATGATTGTGAGTTCAGATGAGCGCAAATGGATGTGGATGGATGAAGGCTTAAACACATTTATTCATCAGAGAACTGTAGCAGAAAGATACCCGGAATTTAGCCATACAACCCCTAAAACCATTGTCCCTTTTATGAGTGGTGATAAAAATATAATGCGCCCTATAATGACCACCTCTGACAATGAAATCCTGACTCAGTTTGGAAATAACTTCTACATGAAACCAACTGTTGGTTTGCAAATGTTAAGAAACTCAATTGTTGGCCGTGAATTATTTGATCAGGCATTTAAAGAATATGCCAATCGCTGGAAATATAAACACCCAAATCCAGCAGATTTATTCAGGACCCTGGAAGACGCAACTGCCGTAGACCTGGATTGGTTTTTCAGAGGTTGGTTCTTTACCACCGACAATGTTGACATGGAACTCACGGATGTAAAATGGTTTAGAGTCAATGAAGAAGAACTCAATTCCAAAGACCAGAAGAAAACGGTTAAATTGAAAATTGAAGGTGAAAATTTCAGCGAACAGGCAAAGGATTTTTCAAGTGGCCCGGAAGCAATAACCATGACCTCTACCCCTGATGCCAGCTATGGTGGGTTTTTATCAAGAATGGATGAACCCGAGCTTCGGAAACAGCTTGCCGGTAAAAATATTTATGTAGTAACTATTAAAAATCTGGGTGGTCTGGTAATGCCTGTAACCATAGAATGGGTATATACAGACGGATCTAAGGAAATTGATACACTGCCTGCAGAAGTCTGGCGCGGTAACGAATATGAAATTAAAAGGACCTTTATAAAAGAAAAAGAAGTTTCTAAAGTGAATTTAGATCCTAATTTTGAATTTGCCGATACGGATATGAGAAACAATAGCTTTCCCAAAGTAGATGTGCCATCAGAATTTGATGCTTTTAAGTCAAAACAGGAATAGCATAATCTATTACCTAATACCAGATAACAAAAAGGCAGCCAAGATGGCTGCCTTTTTGTTTTAATTTGATTAAAACTTACCAGAACAAACCTTTTAAGAATTGTCCTGAACCGCAGCTTTTGGTGCATTTTTTTTAACTGATGCAATACCTTTGGCCATAGAGGAAGCAGATGCGTACATTTGGCTGTCTCCAATCACCTGTCCATTAGAAGCTTTTAAACTAAAATAAGGGCTGCCATCTTTGGCCATTTTTTTCTCAAACATTTTATCGTTTTGTGAGTTCTTTCGAACGGATTCTATCCCGTTATCACAAGCAGCTTTTGAGTTATACGCTTCACTACTTAGGATTACTTGTCCGTTAGAGGCTTTTAAGTTAAATCTTAACTTCCCCGCTTTGTCTTTTTTAATTTCAAATTTTCCCATTTCTGTTATTTTTTATACTACCTATAAAAGTAGCAAATTATTGTCTTTTTTCTCTGATTTTTCATCTCTTGTTATGATTTTATACTCACTCATTTATCCCCGTTAATTGTCGGCATAAAGCTCGATAGCTATGCAAAATAAACATACATTTTGCCCCATATCCGCAAATAAGTAAAAAGGCTATTCTATTAGTTAGTTTAACTAATTGTAGTTAGATCTTATTAGAAACCCCAAAAGAGGTTGGAATTGAATTAGAACATGGGTCTTCTTCATGCAGGAGCGTATGCCTTAAAAATTTTGGCCAGAGGTAAAATCATCGATGAAATACATAAAAAATACGACTAAACCACAGGTTTTGGCGCTTTCACAACAATTAGGCTTCTGGTCACCACATAAAATCGTAACTTATTAATACTAAATTTTTAAATCCCACTGCTATGAAAACAAATTCAGAAAAACACCCTGTATTAAATGCAATTCTTTCGGTTTTAAATCTAAGTTTAGAGGTAGTACTTGCCTTAATAGCCCTAGGCGTCTTAATCGGTCTTTATGGTGTATTGAGCTAACACCTCAGCTTAGGAATAAAGAAATGATATAAGCCTTCGATACGCACGAAGGCTTTTTATTTGGTCTTACTTAGTCTTGAGTTATTCATTCTACCAGGGTAGATCAGGGGGTAAATGACTTTGGCAAAATCTTTGATACCTTATTGTAAAACCGTACTCATGGGGAACCATCTTCGTTCAGTATTTCTTTTGCTCCTTTTTTGGAGCCTGTTACCCCTCAATGCCCAGAAAAATGGATTTGAGCAGGGCTACGTTATTTCCCTGGAAGGAGATACCCTTTTGGGGCAGGTAAAGGATCGTTCCCGGGAACCATTTGTAGAATTATATCGTAAAATTCGCTTTAAGCCTGATGGAAGATCT
Organism: Flavobacteriaceae bacterium; assembly: GCA_020346245.1. Taxonomy (GTDB): domain Bacteria; phylum Bacteroidota; class Bacteroidia; order Flavobacteriales; family Flavobacteriaceae; genus Eudoraea. The sequence goes on from CP070778.1 coordinate 1,124,257, forward strand.
TCAAGGAGGAAGTATAGGCCAAAAGATATCCTGGGATATGGCGCGGGGGGACGGGATTATGAATCGGTACCCCTTTGGGAGGAATCGTCTTTTTTTAAATTCCGGTATTATTTGGATCCAAATGCGGAAAAGGTTTTCCTTATGGTCTTAAGAAGACAGGCAGGACTTACCTATTATCGGCAGGAATTCATCTATGACGACAATAATTATTTAGATTTTTATCCCCTATTCCACCGTGATGGGTATAGCGAAATGGTCCGGGTAACCCAGGGAGTATTGGGGCTCAAACGAAAAAGGCTAATGGAGTACTTCAAGGACTGCGACGAACTGGTGAATGCACTTTACAACAAAGAGCTGAAAGAAGCACACGAAGTCTACAACTACTACCTGGAATTTTGTCCTGAAACCCTATAGATTTGAAAAAACCACTTCCTCAAGCTGACCTAAAAGAACATTCTGAAGAATGCCTTTCAAATACAGGTCCGGATTGTTTTTTTCAGGAAACGCAGCCCATATAACGAAGCTCCGGATAATTACCTCAGGAGCTTAAACAGAGTGCAGTGGATTGTATGTTGTTTGATTAAGTAAATCTTTCTTCAAAATCAATCCAAACTGATTTATGGCAAGGAGATAACCCCCTTGATGATGTACATATCCGGAAAATTCTTGCGATATTGAGGTACATTTATCCGTATACAACTAGTTGGTGGTAATGAAAAAAACACCAAAATGATTAGTAGTTCTTTAAATTTTTAAAGATATGGCCTTGAAAAGCGGAGTTAAAAATTACTAGTGAAAACCTATTGAAACAAATTGAAGGTGAAATTTCTCGTAGTAAAAAATAAATAAAAATAACGTATGAATTCAAATAACTGGTCGAGAAGAAAATTTACCAAAGCCGTGATTTCTGCACAAGCGCTGCTGGCATCTGGGGTGTTAACCCTACCTATGGCATGTGCAGAGTCGAACAAATCTGAAGGTGATACCCCTTTGGACAATTCACAAGAACAGACTTTAAAATTTGCGATGGATGAAATAATTCCTGCGAATGACAAAATGCCCTCAGCTTCCAAAGTAGGAGGTGTAAACTACATTTTAAAAATAGTGGAAGAATTTCCTGATTTGTCGCCCTTGTTTATAAGCCTGACAGCTAAAATTGAAGGTCAAAGTTTACAACAAGCCGGTTCCGCTTTTTCTAAAATAAATAGCGAGAAGCGTATTGCCGTTTTAATAACTATTGAACAAACAGAACCCGAGTTATTTAAAGTACTAAAAGACTTCACTTATGAAAGTTATTATACGAATGATACAGTACATGAATTGATTAGCTATGAACCATATCCAACCGGAACTACAGGACCGGAAATGGAGCCTCTTGATGAGAAACTCCTGGACAGAGTAAAAAATACACCAAGCATGTTTACTAAAATATAGCGCCCATGAATAATGATGATATTGATGTTTTAGTAATTGGCGCGGGTGCTGCAGGGGCCGTTGTTTCATGGAGCTTAACCGAAAAAGGCGCAAAAGTTGTTTGTCTTGAGCAAGGTGGCTGGATTGATCCTTTGTCCTTTCCATCGTTAAAGCCAGACTATGAAACGCACTTAACAAGAGAAGGCGATTTTAATTTAAGCCCTAACTTAAGAAATCGCAAAGAGGATTATCCTGTAACGACGGATGGTGAAAATCCGCCTTTTATTATGATGTTCAATGCTGTTGGTGGCTCAACGATTCATTGGCAGGGTATTTTCCCCCGCTTTCACCCTTCAGATTTTAAAGTAAAAACACTCGATGGTGTTGCTGATGATTGGCCAATTTCCTATTGGGATTTAGAACCTTATTATGAATTTAATGATAAAATGATCGGGGTTTCGGGTCTGAACGGCGATCCGGCAAATCCACCGCGAACAAAAAGACCAACGCCCCCTTTGCCTTTGGGCAAGATGGGAAATACACTGGTCAGAGGATTCGAAAAATTAGGCTGGCATTGGTGGGTAAACGATCATGGTATCATTTCAAAGCAATACAAAGACAGGGCCGCTTGTATGTTGCATGGCAAGTGTATGTTTGGATGCCCTATGGGGGCAAAAGCTACTACGGATAGAACATATTGGCCACTTGCAATTGATAAAGGCGCAGAGATCAGAACCTGGTCCAGGGTAAAAGAAATTACGGTTGACAATACCGGAAAAGCCAAAGGCGCCATTTATTTTGATAAAGAAGGAAATATCCAGGAAATAAAAGCCAAAGTGGTGGTGGTATGTTGCAATGGTATTGGAACGCCCAGATTATTGCTTAATTCCAAATCCAATCTATTCCCGGATGGTTTGGGTAATGGCAATGGCTTTGTTGGCAAAAACTTCATGGTTCATCCCACGCATTTTATTAACGGTATTTTTGAAGAATCCATGGATGGCCATATAGGCCCTATGGGAAGTCCCCTCTTTAGTCAGGAATTTTATGAAACGGACGAAAGTCGTGGTTTTAAAAGAGGCTATATGCTTTTGGGAGAGCGCACATTTGGCCCGCTGTTTCAGGCACAGGATATCCCCTGGGGGAAAAATCACCATGCTGAATTTGGCAAAATCTTTCCCCATCAGGTAGGATTAACTGTGGTTGCAGATGATTTGCCGGAAGAAACCAATACGGTTACACTGGATGATAAAGAAGTTGACTCCAATGGTATTGCAGCCGCGAAAGCAACCTATTCCCTATCCGAAAATTCAAAACAAATGCTGCATCATGCCGTTGAGAAGTCAACCGAAGTTTTAATGGCTGCCGGTGCCAAAGATGTTATTGTTCCCCCGGCGACCAACCTGGCGCATTTAATGGGAACGGCCCGAATGGGGACCAGTGAGAAAAATTCTGTGGTTGATAAAAATAACAAAGTACACGGCATTCCAAATTTATATGTGGTGGATGGAAGTTCTTTTACCACAGGGGCAGGCGTTAACCCCACATCAACCATTATGGCACTGGCATTGCGGGCTGCTGATAAAATCTGGGAAAATGCAGTGCATGGAAAATCTTAGAAATCCAAAACATTAATAAATATCCCTCAAAATGAATAGAATTGTAATTTTTTTACTGATGCTATTTGCTACGGGCCTTGTATATAACCAGGAAGTCCAATCATTAACAAGCTATGTGGATCCGTTTATCGGTACTAAAGGGGAAGGACATACTTTTCCGGGCACTTCAGTTCCGTTTGGGATGGTTAAACTAGGGCCTGATTGTGGTGATAAGCGTTCCAATTCAGGATATATCCCCGACGCCCAAATTCATGGGTTCAGCCACACTCATGTAAGTGGAACCGGTGGAGGAGCTAAATATGGCAATATACTGGTTATGCCTTTTACCGGAAAAATTTCGCCAGGCTCTATTTCATCAAAGCCCAAAAATTACAATGCTTCCCCGGCTTACTTTGCCGTTGATTTGGACAGGTATAAAATAAAAGCTGAATTGACTTCCAGCCATAGCGTGGGGTTTCATAAATATACCTTTAACCAAAACAATGATAAAGGCATACTTATTGACTCAGGCAGTTTTCTGGGTGCGGGTCATTGCTGCGGAGAAGCTCAGGAATTAATAGGGTCTGAAACCAGAATTATCTCAGAAAATAGGATTGAAGGATATTCCAGGGTAAGAGGCGGATGGAATAAAGGTGGTGAATACACCGTCTTTTTTGTTGCCCTGTTCGATACTCCTGCGGACTCCTATGGCACCTGGAAGAACGATGAAATCATGTCCGGCAGCAAAATGGCGCATGATAGTGGCGATAAAACAGGAGCTTATTTCCTTTTTAATAATAAAACCGATAACATCATTAATGTAAAAGTGGGCATATCATTTATTAGCACAGGAAAGGCTTATGACAATATTACAAAAGAAACCAAAGGTTGGGATTTTGAACAGGCTCATAAGACTGCTGTTAATAAATGGAACGACGCATTGAAAACCATACAAATAGAAAGCGCCAATGACGATTTAAAAAAGGTTTTTTATACCGCCATGTACCATACCATGCTGATGCCAACAGATCGTACCGGTGAAAACCCCAAATGGAATTCAGGAGAACCCTATTACGATGATTTCTATGCTATTTGGGATACATACAGGGCCACCAACCCCTTATTGACATTGATTCAGCCAAAACGCGAAGCAGCTATTGTCCGTTCCTTGATTGACATCTATAACTATGAAGGGTACATGCCCGATTCGCGAAGTGGAAACTATACGGGAAGGACACAGGGAGGAAGTAATTGCGATATGGTAATTGCAGAGGCTTATTTAAAGGGGCTCAAAGGAATTGATTTTGAAAAGGGATACGAAGCAATGATTAAAAATGCGGAAATACCCCCCGGAGATAATCAGCAAAGGGAAGGAAGAGGGGGCATAAATGAATATATTGACTTAGGTTATGTACCTACGGAATACGAGCCCGAGAGCGGCGCCCCTGATCTCCATATTCCTAAACTTTATGCCAGGGCAGGAACAAGAACCCTTGAGTATGCTGCTAATGATTGGGCTATAGCATTGGTTGCCAAAGGAATGGGAAAATCCAAAGATTACTTAAAATATAAAAAAAGGGCTTCCAACTGGTCTCACCTATGGAATACCAAGATTAAAGCCGAGGGTGTTAGCGGGTTTATTTGGCCAAAGACAAAAAATGGCCGGTGGGTGGAAGATTATTCCGTTAACAAAGGAGGTAGCTGGTCAAATTTCTTTTATGAAGCAAACTCTTGGGAGTATTCATTTTACGTTCCTCAGGATGTTCAATCGCTAATCGATAGTTGTGGGGGAAATGACAGCTTCATTAGCCGACTTGATACGTTTTTTAAGAACCAACATTTTAATGTTAGCAATGAACCCAGCTTTTTTACGCCATGCCTTTATACCTATGCCGGCAAACAGGATAAAACCAATATAACTATTCGTAATATCATAAAAGAAGGTTACACTGCTGAACAAAATGGAATCCCCGGTAATGATGACGCAGGATCTATGTCTGCCTGGGTAGTATTTAATTTAATGGGGTTCTTTCCAAATGCTGGACAGGATGTTTATATAATTACCTCCCCTCATTTTAAGCAAATATCCATTGATTTGGATGAAGGAAAAAGATTGAAAATAATTGCTCACGACCTTTCGGAGGAAAACATTTACATAAAGAATGTGCTGTTGAATGGGAAACCCTTAAACAAGGCCTGGTTCAGGCATAATGAAATTAAGGAGGGCGGTAAATTGGAATATTTTATGAATAGCAATCCAACTAATTCCTGGGAAATAGAACCCCCTCCATCTATAGCGGATTATGACTGAATTTTGAGTAATTGAAAACATAAATTCACAACGGTAAAGTGCTTAAAAGAAAGCCCCTATAAAAAGGAAGTGGGCTGCCCCAACAAAATTAGAAAAAGAAAAACATTTAATTCAGTGCAAGTAAAAGTGGGAATTAATTAAAAAGTGGGTAAATTATAGCTTGGAATTTAATCGAACCAAATGAGTTCAACTAAATTGGGAAATCTACCAGATAACTACCAGAAATTACGTTGGATAAAGAGACTTATCACCCTGGTTTTTGGTATAATAATCTGGCATCTTCCTATACCCTGGGACCTGTCGCCTGATGCCTGGCATTTGTTTGCCATTTTTATAACCGCCATCATAGGGGTCTTAATAGATGCCCTGTCTATTTTTACTGCATCCGTTCTGGCGTTGGTGGCAGTGGTCCTTTTAAGGGTTCTCACTCCTGAAAAGGCTTTTTCAGGGTTTTCAGAGAGCTTTATTCTGCTTATTCTGGCAGCATTTTTAGTTGCAAAAGGAGTAATTAAGTCGGGCCTGGGAAGGCGAATTGCCTTCTTACTAATTCGCCGATTTGGAAAGTCTACCTTAAACCTGGGCTATTGTATTGTTGCAACAGATACCCTGTTGGGACCTGCCATTCCAAGCAATACGGCAAGATCGGGAATCCTTTATCCCATTGCCCATGCATTATCCTTAGACACCGGGTCTCTGCCTACGCCAGAAGGCAGAAAGAAAACCGGAAGCTATCTTATGATGACTGCTATCTCCGGACATACGATAAGTTCAGCCTTGTGGTTTACCGGGATGGCCGCCAACCCGGTTGGTGCAGGAATAGCCGCACAGTTTGGGGTAAACATGAATTTTGGGAACTGGGTTTTTGTAGCTTCAGTACCCTGTATCATTGCGCTGATCCTAATACCCTTCCTACTGTATAAACTCTTCCCCCCTGAAAATAAATATACCCCGGAAGCTCCCAAAATGGCCGGGAATGCACTTCAGGAAATGGGACCCATGAGCAAACAGGAATGGATTATGGGCATTACCTTTTTTGGAATGATCCTTCTATGGGCTTTTTCCCCGGTTTTGAAAATAGACCTGGCTATTGTTGCCTTCCTTGGATTATCCATCCTTATATTGGCTAATGTTTATACGCTTGAAGATATTAGACAAGGTGGCGGAGATGCGCTTGAAACCTATGTATGGTTTGCAATTTTATATATGATGAGTACCGCACTGAATGACATGGGTTTTATGAAAACCCTGGGGGCTCAAATAGCTACCCAAATCAGTGATTATAACTGGGTTACGGTGTATGTACTCCTGACTGTATTATACGTTGTAATACATTATCTTTTTGTCAGTCAAACAGCACAATTGCTGGCTTTGTATGCTGTTTTTTTACAGGTGGCTGTAAATGCCGGGGTGCCTGCCGCACTAATGGCTTTTATGCTATCTTTTGCCACCAATTATTTTGCGGTCATCACTCCTCAGGCTTCCAGTTCTAATATTTTGTTTGCCGGAAGTGGTTTTTTGCCCTCTGAAGACATCTATAAACAAGGTGCAATCATTACGGTTTTGAATACGATAATCTTCCTGCTTGCCACACCCTGGATCATGTGGTCTTCATCGTTATAAGGAACTAATAAAAATAAAGTAAGATGGGTACAACTAATAACCATATTAACTATATAGAATTTAAAGCCCAAGACCTTGAAGCGGTTAAAGCATTTTACAACCAAGTGTTTAACTGGGCCTTTACAGACTATGGGCCAACCTATACGGCCTTTTCAAATAGTGGCCTGGATGGGGGTTTTGAACAAACCACTGATCCTATTACCAATGGTGTCCTGGTGGTTTTATACCATGAAGACCTGGAGCAGGCAAAGGATAAAGTGATCCAATCAAAAGGACATATCTCGAAGGATATTTTCTCATTTCCCGGTGGACGCAGATTTCACTTTCTGGATCCTGCGGGGAATGAATTGGCTATTTGGTCTGATAAATAAAATCCCCTTTATGCATTACAGCCTCAGAAAATATGCGTTCGCTATATTCAATAATTCCTTACCTTGGGAAGAAGAACCGACCACCAGATACCCATGATTAATTTTTTCAGGCGAATACGCAAGACACTCGCAAACGATAACAAACCCTCAAAATACATTAGGTATGCTCTTGGAGAAATTCTATTGGTGGTTATTGGGATACTGATTGCGCTTCAGATTAACAATTGGAATGAGTATAAGAAGGAACGCAAACTGGAACGAAAAGTTTTAACAGAGCTTTTGACTTCCTTAGAGCATAATTACGATAGAATGATTTATGATTCTATAAACAGATCAAACTGGAACAGATCAAGTGATATCGTTATCAATACCCTAGAGGACGGTACGGCCTATTCAGATACTATGAATAAACATTTTCAGGATGCCAGAAAACCGGGAACAAACCTATCGTTATCCTATGCAGGTTATGAAGGTTTGAAAAATGTTGGCTATACCATAATTACCTCAGATACCCTTAGAAAAAATATTGTTGAGCTCTTTGAATTAACATACAAGGCCTTGCTGGAAGAAATGGAATATTTTGAATCTTTCCAACCAGATAGACAGTTCTATATTGATAAACTTTTTAGCTATGAGATTGATAAATATAATCCCAATGACCCTTTTAATGTTCCTATTTATCCAAACAATTATCCTGCATTATTACAAGACTCAATATACCTGCCTATGATTAAATCTGTAACTGTACAAAGAAATATTATTGCTGAATTGCAATATGAGAACATTAAGGAGACCCAAAGAATAATTTCATTGATTGAAAATGAACTTAATTAGTACTAATCTGAAAATAATGCCAGGCCGGCAAGGTGTAGGATGAACGTGCGGACTGAAGCACTCTACACCAAGTGGATATAAACTTAACAACCCTATGAAATGAACATAGAAAAATGCAAGGAATATCTGGAATTTGTATACCGTGAATGCGAGAAGTTCCTCGAGGACAGACGGGTTACAGATGATGAACTAAATCAACTAATTATAGAGTTTCACAGATTTCGCGATCAGGTAGCGGAGAGCAGCCTGCCTAAGGAAATTAAAGATCGGCTCTCAAAATTGCATATAGACTACCCCAGGACCTATATTAAACGTGGCTATGGGTATATGTTCTCAGTAGTTTTTACCCTGGGCTTATGGGCTTTGATTTCTGGTTATCAGAAACAAAGCAAGCGAAAGCGGGTTTTGGAAACCTTAAAAAGTGATTCCGCAGACACCTTAATTTTTATCAAAATGAATTACTAGAAATCGGTTTCTTATGATCCGCGTCTTTCATAATTTCTATTGTGCTCTTACAAACGATACCTGTCTTTTTTAGCAATTTATTTGCATCCCTGATGACATCTAGTTTGTGGGAACGGTAACCACAGGGGCTTGCAAATTGGCAGTATTCTCTGCAAGGTTTAACAAAAGTTGAAGGAAAGAAAAGTTACGTTTGGTCCTCATGTCATCTACATCAATGTAAAACCAGTAATCGTGAAGGAAAACAGAAATGAATTTCCTTTCCGGTTTTTCCTTTGAATACCTGATATTAAGTGGAGGAACATAATTCCGATAGGCAGGACGGAAAGCAACTTTTGTGCGACCAGATTCTATATGCTCTTCAGGTACCCCGAACTTCCAGGCCAGGTTAAGCATAATTTCCCAAATGGAGCCTGATAGTATACTTATTTCGGAAGAAGACTTCTGGATGACTCCATAGCTAATGGTGAACTCATTAAGTTCAGGTTCCAAACTCAGCAGTTTTTTGAATTGAGTCACATCTTCCTCATACTCTTCTTGGAAATTTTTTTGAAAAAAAAGTACCTCTTTATCTTCTTTACGAGTACCCAGAATCCCTGCCCTGTTTAGTTTGTTCCACAACTCCAGTAATTCAAAAAACTCATTAGTTGCTTCCCTGCGTGCAGAGGGTCTGGAAATATCATCCTTAATGCCATTTATTGAAAAAATGGTGAGATCAAGTACGAGGTCAATGGGCCAACCAGCCTGGATCATGCCAAGTAATGAAGCCGGTGGAAGTGGAACCAAAAGATTGGTTGAGAATTCCCTTCCGCTTATTGGAATATAAGTAATGGTAGGTGTATTGGACCATGCATAATTAGCCCCAACAGTTGCGCTATTGGCTCCGGTTGGAATGGCGTTATTTAACCCCGCTCTGGCATCCACGCCTCCTGCGCGTGTGTATTGATTGATCACAGAACTAACTTTTAGAAAAACAGGAGGCTCATTATAACGAAGTCGTATCAAATTCAATAGCAATTGCTCATTGGAAGCGTCGCTTATCGATGTATTGAAGTCAAATTGATCTGCAGGTAGCGTTTTTGGCCCTACAGATTTACAAGAAATCAGTAAAATGGTAATTATAACAGGAATTAAACCCTTATTCATATTATTCTGGCTCATTTTGTTTCCCGGATTTTAGTGAAGTAAATTACTAAAAATAACTGTATGGTCTCCGAAGAATATACATGAAATCCATCCTTAATTTTTTGAATCAATTTTGTTCATTGAGAGTTGTCCACTTTTCTAAAATCCTTTAACTTAACAATATTAAAACCTTGCTTTCAATTTATGAGACCAACCTGCCATTACCTTATAACCTTAGCATTGCTATGTCTGATCGTTGTGGGAAGAGGTCAGGAGGGTAATTACAAGTTTGATAACTACGGGAACCAATCCATGTTGCTTAATGGCAATGTAACCGGGAGCGCTACAGATCTGGGGCTTGCTTTTTACAATCCTGCCAGGCTCGTTTTCGTTGATAAACCCTCTTTTGTGATCGCCGGAAAGGCTTATGAATGGAGTCAATTTACTTTTGAGGATGTCTTCGAAACCGAAATCGACCTAAATACTTCTAATTTTAATGGTATTCCCAGTATTGTTGCAGGAACATTCAATCTGAAATTCCTGCCAAAGCACAAATTCGCCTATTCCATTTTATCTCGCTACCGTTCCGATATCCCTTTGAACTATAGTTCAGGAATTCAAGATAACCCAGAAATTGATCCCATCGAAAATGAAGTAAGGCGGGTAACCAACATAAGCTTTCAAAACAAATTACGGGAAGAATGGTATGGCATCACCTGGGCTTATCCGGTAAATGAAAAATTGGGAGTAGGCGCATCACTTTATGGCAGTATTTATACAAACAGAGGCAGCAGTGATATTGATGTCTCAGCCGAGCGCCAGGATAGCAGTACCGCGGGTTATAGCTCTGAATTAAATTATGAGCAGAAAACATACGGGCTATTCCTTAAAATGGGCGTGGCGTGGCAGCTTTCCAATATTGAGATTGGCGCCAATCTGAATCTTCCTTTTATCCCGGTTGAAACAAGGGCTTCATTACAATATCAGGAAAATTTGTTTGGATTGGGACCTGGAGAAGATTTCTTTGCTTATGAAGATTTAGAAGATTTAGACAATAAACGAAGAACAGCTACGAGCATTTCTGTGGGAGCAGGAATCCCTGTTGGGAAAAGCACAATTCATCTTAACAGCAGCTGGTACTCCAAAGTGAAACCTTATCAGAGAATTGAACTTCCTGCTTTAGATTCAGCTGGCCAAAGATTCAATTTGGAACCTTTTGAAGAGGAGTTCAGATCCGTTATAAATTTTGGTGCTGGCGCAGACATTTATATCTCTCCTTCCGTAAAATTTATAATGAGTTTTAGTTCCGACTTTTCAGCTACAGTCTCGAGTATTAACTTATTCGACGTTGTAAATCAAAGCCAGGGCAAGGTTAATCTACTCAATGATTTCTGGCATTATGGCTTTGGAACAGATCTATCCCTGAAATGGGGTCAAATAGTTTTAGGAGCCACATATTCAAGAACAAAAAGTCCGTTTGAAGAAGACATTGACATACCCGATGATATATTAGATGATGGAGCTCTTGATTTCGTAAACTATATAACTTTCGAAAGGTGGCGATTTATAATCGGTCTGGAGATTCCAATACTCCAGGGTAAACTTAATGAGCAATCTGAAGAATGACCATGAAATTTAGCTCAGGTATATACCACGGAAGAAAGCACATTCTATTATATTGAGAATACCAAAGGCAGGTTCCCATATATTTATGAAAATGACTATACTAAGTTTGTACTTTAGGCAATAACTCTGTTCTAATGGTTAATGAGTGCCAACTAAATCTCTTGAATTGGAAACTAACGCTCCATTGTAAAGTACCAGCCATGAGGTATTAATGTTATTAACACTGGAAGTGGGGTCCTTTTTTAAAACAATCATATTCGCCTTAGAACCTTTCGCAATTTTACCCTGTTTGGGGTATAAACCCAGATATTTAAGTGGTGCTACCGTTGCACATTCCAATACTTCATAAGGGGTGAGCCCGGAATTCTCCATCAATTCCAATTCGTAATAGGCCGATATTCCCGGTAAGACCCCTGGTGTCCCCGTATCAGATCCCATCATTACAAGATTCCCGCTTTCATAAACAGCTTTTGTGTTCCAATATATGTTAGACAAACCGTGTTTCAAAGAATTAGCCTTTGGCCACCAGCTGTTCCACATATCACGGGATGCATCATTGCTTAATGAGTCACGAAATTCCTCAGGAAATTCTTCCCAGATATTATATTCAAACTGTTTCCTCACAGATTCCTGAAAGCCAAAACTGGTTTCGTAAACGGCAGTTGTGGGAATATAGAAGGCCCTATTTTCTTTAAGCAATGACAGAAACTCCTCGTCTACTTTTTCCGATACAATGCCATGGACTAGTCCATCGAGACCCATTCTCAGCAACTCTTTTGCTCTTGATAAGTCAGCTACATGAGCTATGGCTTTCATGCCTTTGCCATGGGAAGTTTCTATAATATATTTTAATAATTCTGGTTCCAAAACAGGCATCTGGCCACCTAACCAACTAAGGTCGTCGTAGGTAAACTTTACAACCTGAATCCCCATGGTATGAAGTTGTTCTATGATATTGGATATTTCTTCCTTGCTGCTAACCTGATGCCCTCCCCAACCCTTATTAGGGCCTATAGATGGCCCAGTGAGGATAAGGTACGGACTTGCCCCTACCCTGTTTTCATCAAGGATAAAATTAGTGGCATCCAGGGAAATATTAGGATTCATTATAGCCTGGATTCCATACTGAAGCTGATCTTCCAGGATCTCTATTTGGCGTTCCGGTGTATTGCCGCTGAAATCAAAATCTGAAGGCGTCATATGGTGATGCATATCACAGATAGAAGGGATTACATACGAACCATTACCCTGAATAATAGTATCTGTCCGGAATACCTGGTTTGGCTTGTGTGGCCTTACTTCTTTAATAAGGCTTCCTTCAATGATTATATCCTGGTTTTCTATGATCTTCCTGTTCTCAATATCTACGACATGCACATTGCTCAGTGTAATGGAGTGAACAGTTTTATCTATATTGAAGGGCTTCAATTTAGCTGGGTCTGATTTATTCCCGGCCCTTGGGGATTCATAGCTAAATAGAAAAAGAAGGGCTAACAAAAGAAAGGATAGGCGATACATCATTTAAATGGTTTTTAGTCTTTAAAATCATAAAGACTCCAATTAATGCCCAACGTTGCACCTTTTTAAAAATTAACGCCTATATCTATAAATGGGAGCTATTAATGGGAAAGGTATTCTCAGAGGTCCTGCTAAATTCTATATCCCTAAAAAGATACTGGAAACCTCCTATAATTACTGCGTTTCAGCTATTCGAAGCATTATCTTAACACATCACTAAAACGTAAAACGTATGTTATTTTGGGTTGTGTAGGAATGACAATGATCAATAAACTGACCTTATGAAGCCTGTTCAGGAGTAAACAACAAGCAACATAAGGTCACAAACAGATAACCTTTTTAAGTTCTATTATACACCCACTACCTTTGCCTTTTCTTTATTCGATACTGCTCTTCTTTTTTTAAACATTTTTAATACCATTTCAAATAGGATATATGCTACAAACACCATAGCTGTAAAAGGCAGGAGATCTCCAATACGATTATATATAGTATGTATTCCGTGTACCGGAGCATTGACCAGTAAGGTTTTCTCCTCCGAGGTATAGAAGTCTGTGCTCCCGAGTAAATTACCGTAGGGATCCGTTGCAATGGAGGTGGCCCGTGATACCGGCCTGATTACAGACACTCCATTTTCAATACCCCTGATGCCGGACATATAGGCATGGTAAGGATCTATGGCCTTCCAGTCTCCTGATGGCACCAACAAAATATCCGTACCTTTTTTGCCTGATTGTTTTAAAAAGTGTGGAAAATCAGCGTCGTAGCATATAACCGGGGAAAGCTTACCGTATGGGGTATCTATGACTGGTATTATATCATCTGATCCGTATTCCTGTTCAGCAAAGGGCACTGGATTGCTTTTCAGATAAACATTGGCTACCTCTCCATCCGGGGTTAAGGTTATGGTTTTATTAACCATCAACAGTCGTTCGGGATTATATGGCCCTGGATTGACAACACCAAGGGACATGAAGAGATATATTTGCTTTTCTTTGGCCATGGCTTTTGCCCTTTCAATAACCTCGTCTTCCTGCGTATTAATGATGAACCCGATGGCTTCGGACCATACAATTATTTTTGCCCCCTGATCAGCCATTTGGCTTGTTTTATTAAAAAGCAGATCCAGATTGGCATTCAATGCGTTTCGTGTATTTGCGAACTTCTCCGTGAATGGATCCTCAATAAAAGGTACCATGGCCCTATTTGCTTCCTGAAGCTCGGGCGCTGTCTGTGAGGCATCCGGTTTAATGGTGATGGTTTTGCCAAACTCATCATGATAAATAGTTTCTGTAACATTGGTATTATCTATGGTAATGCCTGCAATCTTCACGGTTTCTTCCTCAACATAATCCACTAATGATATCCTTATTATGCCAAAGGATAAAACGATAAAATAAATAGTTCCCGCTATGATGCCCCCGGTTCTTATTCGGGTCCATTTCCATTGTTGTGCCACCATCCAGTTTACCAGTGATGCAAACCACGCAATTAAAAAGGAGATTCCCCAGATACCAAAGACCGAGGCAATCTGCTGTATTACCGTAAATTGGTATTGGGTGTTGGCAATTGAACTCCAGACATCTCCACTTTCGAGCGTATTCAGGTACTCAAGCACAACAAATGCCGAAGGAAAAATAAGGGTCCCCAGAAAACCCCTTTCCCGGGCATTGCTGAGCCTGTCTATAATGTAAGGCAGCAGTGCTTTGGCTGAAATTATAAGGAGCAGAACCACTAGAAAGGGAAGGGGGGCCGGAAATACCTCATAGACTCCTACTAAGCCCGACACATAGAGGCCAAGAAAACCAAATACAATGGCCTTCCATAATTTGACCATACGTGTAAAATAAAGGAAAAAGGCAAGACCCAGCCAGGGTCCTATAAATACGGTCCATTTCGCAGAACCAAGGGTCATAAAGAACATACCCAGGAATAATGCCAGGTACGGATTTGATAAATAACGTTTTAAAGTTTTCATGATGTGATGATTTTTGAACAAAGTAATGACATACATTATTCAAAGTCGACTGAATACATGAAGTCGTACCCTTTAAATGCGTTCGATATTCGGTACGGAAAATCGAACCTCTTAAATATTTATGAAAACCTCGATTTATAGGCTGTTGGCGTGCTGCCTGCATATTTCTTAAAAGCGGTATTGAAACTGGATTTGGAATTGAATCCCACTTCATACATAACCTCAAGGACAGTAAGCTTATTGTCCGTGGATTCCCGGAATATCCTTTTCGCTTCTTCAATGCGATAGCCGTTGATCAAATCAAAAAATGATTTGCCTAATTCCACATTAATCAATGTAGACAGTTGGCGGGAAGAGATTTGCACCTGTGAAGCCAGGTCATTGAGGGTAAGGTCAGCATCAAGGTAGGGTTTGTTTTTTGTAATGTGAGTATTCAGCATTTCCAGTAACGATTTATTCTCTTCCTGTGAACCGGCTCCATCGACAGAACTGCGTTGGGCGCCGAGAAAAATCTCGTTTTGATGCAATCCCTTTAGCAAAACACTACTGATAAAGAACAGCAGCCCAACCAATCCGACAACTATAGCCCCCTGATCAAAAGAGATAAGCTGACTATGCCTCAATATATTGGAGAAGGAACTTGCCAGGACAGAAATGATAAATACATTCACCAGGAAATTCAGCCAATTTAGATTAATCTTATCCAGGTTGGAAAAATGTTCCACAATGGTCTCACGGTAATTCCTTATTCTGATCTTAATGGCCAGCAGATAGGAAAGCTCATAAATAAACCCAAAAACAGAGATCATAATGGTGCTTAGGTCCTTTCCTTTTTTAACATCTTCCAAAACCCACTTCTGCATTTCCGGGCTCTGGCTGTAATAGAAAATGAATAACAATACCAACGCGATTGCAAAGGGGAGGGCATGCAGAAAATGAATAGTTTTAAGCTTGAATTTTTCGTCAGTCAATGACTGCGTATATAATAAAAGGAGCGGGGCATGAAAGATGACAAGGCTGTTGAGAAGGAGTGCATATTGGGTATTGACCTCAAAATATCCTGAAATGAGCAAATAATAGTCGAGTAATCCGGAAGACAGGCTCAAAAAGAAAAAAGCTAAAAGGTAATTGCTTAGTTTTCTCCCTTTTTTTGAAAAGAAAAGGAAAAAACTAATAAAAAACAGCTGAAAGAGGACCAGCAGACTGAGGGTCTGAAATAGTTCAGGCATAAAAAACAACTATTTATGTAATGACTCAGGCCTAAAGGTAAGAAATACTATTTCTTCTATATTTCTTGAAAATAGGAGTGCCTGGTTAATTACTAATTATGGGTCAGCATTTAATAAGTATTCCAGTTTTTTTTCTGCATCATCCAGATTTCCTAAAAAGATCATTTTCCCTTCTTCATCAAGTATCATTACAGAAGGATATTTATAAATTCCTAAAGCATCCATCAGATCCTGATTTCCGCGTAGTACAGGAAAAGTGTATCCTTTATCTTCAATTTTAGAAAACAATTCCCCGGGGTCGTCATTCCTGTTTACGGCGTATAAGGCAAATGAATCATGATCCCTGTAATTTTCATAAATTCTTTGTAACTCCGGAAATTTAACCCAACAAGGCGGACATCTCACAAACCAAAAGTCCAATAGCACCACCTTGCCTTTAAGCGAATTGTTGCTAACTACTGATTCATTTTTATCCAGAAATTCAAACGGTGCTATTGCTACTGCTTCAACATTACCTGTCCAATTGCCATATTCTATTTTATGATGCCAGAGATCGTTAACCCCTGCTGCCATTATTACCGGAAACAGGGCCAGGCCAATCAATAAATACTTTCTTCGCCATTTTCCGGAATAGTAATAATAACCGGCCAGTAAACCAAGTAACCAATTGATATAAAATGGGAGTATCTTGATACTATATTTGATTGTGGTGTTATAGCCATTTAAGATCATCAGGGCAAGAATTACCACTCCTAAGGTCGCCATGACCCCGGAAAATCCTATCCGCTTCTCAAAAGCTACTAAAGCAAGCCAGTTAAGGCCAAAGGCAACTAAAAAGCTAAGGATAAATCCGGTTCCTTTTTCAATCCCCAAATTATCTGCAAAGGCCCCCATTATAGCTGCAAAGGACAAAATCATAAAAAAAGAACCAAAAAGAAAAATTAGCAGGACAATAAGGGTATTAATGATAATTTTTTTCATACTCTGAAGGATTAATTAGGGTTGGTTAGTGCTATACTATCTACCTTTTACTATTTGTCTTCCGGGTTGTTGACCAATTGTAAACTGAATGAGGTTACAATTGGTTGCTTAATTTATTCCTGATATAAAATACAAGTTACAAAAGTATCCGACAATTCATAAAGAAGCTGCGCAATGGAATGACCAAAAGATTCCCTTTCATTGTAAGATTATCAGTTCCAGGATATAAAGAAAAGTCTAATTGTAATCAAGTCCGATTTTTTAAGTAACCCCGTCCCTGGTATTTCAGATGAGAAACCAGCAATAAAAGGATCTTAGAAAAGAAAGTTATCTTTCTTTATTGTTCAAATCTTTGTTACTACCCTGCTTATTTGGTTTCTTTCGATTATATTTAACAAGAACGTAAACCTTATTTCAGCAATGTCATTATTTTTGTTGACCCCCTTTACAAAAAACAAGCCCGCATTGAGCCTGGCATCGACCTCTGTAATTCTCTTTCTTGCTTTGGCCTTATCGTCCTGTAAATCTATGGGGCCAAAGACCATTCCGCAGGATAGCTTCAATTATAATCAGCGAATAGCTAACCATGAGAACGAACAGATGCTGTTGAATGTCGTCCGCCTAAGGTATCTGGAAATGCCTCGTTTTATGAATGTTTCCTCCGTCATTAATTCATATACCCGTGGAGGAGCTGCAGGCGTAAGCGGGGGTGCTAACCCTGTCGGAAATTCAATTGGCGGCAACATTTCCTCAAATTGGTCCGACCGCCCTACGATTACCTATACGCCCATGACCGGGCAGGCGTTTTCACAAAGTCTGCTTACCCCGCTCCCGCCATCGGTGATCTTTTTTCTGATACAATCCGGATGGTCTGCGGAACGACTGATGCGATTAACCAATTCGATGATCAATGGCATCCACAATGAGATTGGTACGCCAGGGGAACAAAGGCAGAGTGATCCCAAGTTTAACGAATTGCTCGAGGTTCTTCACCAGCTCCAGCGGGCCGGGGCACTTGGCATGCATTTCAGAGGTGATTGGCCCAAGGTGGATGTAGATATTATCCTTCCCGAGAATCCCCGAACAGATTCTATTCGGAGGACCATTGCAAAATTCAAGGATCTTTTGCAGTTGGATCAGGACATCAACATTTTTGATATTGAATACGGGGTTGTGGTTGAAAGGAAAAATCAAATTGTAGTTCAGACGCACTCAATCCTGGAAATGATATCTAACATTTCCTGGTACATTGAAGTCCCTGAGGAACACATCATTGAAGGGCGGACGTTGGAGACCTTCCGGCCCGATGATCCGGACCTGATCCATATCCTGGTCATGAAAAATAAGCCCGAAAATGCGTACCTGAGCATTAATTACAGAGATCATTGGTACTACATCGACGACCGGGATGTGAAATCCAAAAACACCTTCGCCGTTATGCAAATGCTGATGAGTATGGCTAAGGACGGCTCCAGCGCGGTAGCGCCTCTTATTTCCATAGGAAATTAACCCTTTGTATAAAGCATATAACTTCCACTAAAATGAAGTCAACCATTAGTATTTTAACATAGGTTAAAGCATGCCTCGCTTTACACAATAATTCCTTATCTTAGGAAGAATAACTAACCGCTTCCT
>CP070778.1:1143057-1149252 GCA_020346245.1 Flavobacteriaceae bacterium
CCAACTCTTATTCCATAAGCATTCAAATCAATCCTCATCCCCTGATTAATTGCATCAACAGCATGTTTGCTGGCGCAATAAACATTTCCCCTGGGATAGACCTCTTTTCCCGCAGTGGAACCTATATTTATAATCTGTCCCGATTTACGCTCTACCATTTGTGGTAAAATTGCCTTAGAGACATATAATAAGCCTTTAACATTAATGTCCAACATTGCATCCCAATCCGCAAGACTCCCTTTTTCTATAGGGTCCAGGCCATGTGCATTTCCCGCATTATTAATCAAAATATCAATATGCCCGAATTCCTCAGGTAATGAGTCCATGGCGTTTGAAACGGCCTCTTTATCCCGCACATCAAAATTCAAGGTATAGACTTCGGTTAATGTTTCTAATTGCTCTTTCAATTTAAGCAACCGTTCTTTTCTACGGCCACAAATTATTAATCGGATATCCTTTGTGGCTAAAAGCATCGCCGTAGCCTTTCCTATGCCACTTGTTGCGCCTGTAATAAACACTGTTTTCTTCATAAGAATTTTTTGGGAAATTAGTAATCAGGGTACCTTATGTCCCTGAGATGCCACTAACAATGAAAACCAATCTTCCAACTCCAGGTCAATTTCAGTTGCCCCTGCCGAATCTGCTAATCGTTCCTTGCTGGTGGTGCCAACAACCGGATGTACTTTGGAAGGATGTTTTAAAATCCATGCCAGTAAAATTTGACTGCTATTTGCTTTATATTTCTTCTTAAGTTGTTTTAGCACTTTTTTTATGCGTTTTTTTCTTTTGTTAGCGTCCCTGAAATAACTGCCTAACGGACTCCATGCCATTGCAGTCCGGTTATAAATAATGCAATCATCGAAAGTACCATCAAACATTAATTTTTCAGATGTCAGGGAAAATTCAACCTGGTTAGCTGTTACCGGTACTGCCGACTCCAATAATGCTATCTGAAAAGGTGAGAAATTTGACACGCCAAACTCCCGGATTTTACCTTCTTTTTGAAGATGAAGAACTGCTTCTGCAATTTCATCCGGTTGCATTAAAGGACTGGGTCTGTGCAGTAAAAAAAGGTCCAAATAGTCTGTTTTGAGTTTGGTCAGAGAACGTTCTGCAGACCATACAATGTAATCCTTGGAATAATCATAATGCTTTACTTTGTTATCTCTGGCATTGCAGACATATTGAATTCCACATTTGGTAATGAGTTGTAAACGCTCCCTTGGAATTGAGCTTTGAAAAAAAGCGTTACCAAATGCTTCTTCATTATCATAACCTCCATAAATATCAGCATGGTCGAAAGTAGTTATTCCTTTTTCCACACAATAAGCAATAAGACCGGTCATTTCGTCTTTTGTAAGATTCTTCCCCCAACTTCCCCACGTCATGGTCCCAGCAATAATATTTGAATAAGTTATCCGGTTTTTCATAAGTATGTGAAAATATAAAATAAATCCCTTAAATACTTCATAAAACTTAGGGTTCTGGCCAATTTTTAACCAATCATTAACAGCACTTATATAAATAAATTTTCAATTTGCGCCGTACTGTAAGACCAACATATTAAAAACCAAAAAATAAATCTTTTAATGGAGGAAAATACTACTGTAGATATTAGTGCTGTTAATGAAAAAATTGCACAGGAAAGTGCTTTCATAGACCTGCTTCTTATGGAAATGAATAAGGCTATTGTGGGTCAGAAGCATATGATAGAACGATTATTAATCGGACTTTTAGGACAAGGTCACATATTGTTGGAAGGAGTCCCAGGACTCGCGAAGACTCTTGCTATAACTACACTGGCAAAAGCCGTCAAAGGCAGTTTTAGCAGAATTCAGTTCACCCCTGATCTTTTACCGGCAGATGTGGTAGGAACGTTGATATATAACATGAAAGAAAACGATTTCTCTATTAAAAAAGGTCCAATATTTGCCAATTTTGTGTTGGCTGATGAAATTAACCGTGCTCCCGCAAAAGTGCAGTCTGCTCTTTTGGAAGCCATGCAGGAAAAGCAGGTTACAATAGGTGACGAAACTTTTATTCTGGATAAACCATTCCTGGTTATGGCTACTCAAAACCCTGTGGAACAGGAAGGAACATATCCACTCCCTGAAGCTCAGGTAGATCGATTTATGTTAAAAACGGTTATTGATTATCCAATGATGAATGAAGAGCAGCTTATTATAAGGCAAAATCTTCAGGGTATACTTCAGGAGGTTAAACCGGTTATTTCACTTAAACAAATTCTAAGTGCGCAACAGGCTGTGAGAGAAGTCTATATGGATGAGAAAATTGAAAAATATATCCTCGATTTAGTCTTCGCCACAAGATATCCGGATAAATATGATTTGGCAGATCTCAAACCGCTCATTAGCTTCGGGGCTTCGCCGCGTGGTAGTATTAATCTGGCGAATGCCGCCAAGTGTTATGCTTTTATAAAAAGACGTGGTTATGTGGTTCCAGAAGATGTCCGTGCCGTTGTGCATGATGTGCTAAGGCATAGAATAGGAATTACTTATGAAGCAGAAGCAGAAAATATTACTTCAGAAGAAATAATCAACCAGATTGTTAACGAAATTGAAGTCCCTTAATAGTTCATCTTATGTAGTTCATTGTCATAAAGGCATTTGCTTATATAACTAAAAAGCTTGAACCCGAATGGATACCAAGGAGTTATTAAAAAAAGTTCGCAAGATTGAAATTAAGACCCGTCGTCTTTCAGATCATATATTTGGAGGGGAATACCATTCTACATTTAAAGGTCGTGGAATGACCTTCAGTGAAGTTCGCCAATATCAGTTTGGTGATGATGTAAGAAGTATAGATTGGAATGTAACTGCCAGATATAACGAACCTTTTGTAAAAGTATTCGAGGAAGAAAGGGAACTAACCATGATGTTAATGGTTGATGTTAGTGGCTCTGAACTTTTTGGTACGACGAATAGATTTAAAAAAGAAATTATCACAGAAATATCGGCCACCCTGGCTTTTTCAGCTCTTCAAAATAACGATAAAATAGGCCTTCTGCTCTTTTCCGATGAAATTGAACTTTTTATACCCCCAAAGAAAGGAAAAAGCCACGTGCTCAGAATAATAAGAGAGTTATTGGAGTTTGCCCCGAAAAGCAATAAAACCAATATTGGAGAAGCTCTTAAATATCTGACCAATGTCTTGAAGAAAAAGGCAATTGTATTTGTGCTTTCAGATTTTATGGCAACAGATTATGATCAGACGCTAAAAATCACTGGGAAAAAACACGATGTTACGGGAATTCGAATTTATGATGAAAAAGAGGAAAAGATTCCAAATTTAGGCGTTGTTCAAATGCTAGATTCGGAAACCGGTTCACTGAAACTTGTTAACACACAATCGAGAAAGGTTCGCAATGCATACGGCGAATATTACAGAAATAGGGTAGATTATTTTAAAGATAGCTTCAACAAATCTGGATGTGGCATTCTGGATTGCCGGGTAGATGAAAGTTATGTAAAGAAATTATTGGGTTATTTTAAGCGAAGAGGATAGATGTATACGATTTCGACAAAAATAAAACGTATTATTAGTGACTGGTCCGCACCGGTACTGCTTTTATATTTTTTATTTTTTGCAAATCCGATTATTGCTCAGTTGCAGCCCATCATTCATTCAAAAGCAGACACGACGAACATAAAAATTGGTGAACAAATTAAGTTTACCGTTACAGTTGAGGCAGATTCAACGGCCCAGGTTTTCTTCCCTGAAGGGCAAACTTTTTCCCCTTTGGAAACGGTTGAAGCCTTTAAAACAGATACAACTCGGAAAAAAGACAGGATAACACTACAAAAAATATACGCGCTTACACAATTTGATTCCGGATCTTATGTATTACCAGCTCAGCGCATTGAAATTAATGGGGATGGATTTTTCACAGATTCACTTCAGGTTGAGGTTGCTACGGTAGCTGTAGATACAGTTAACCAAAAAATGTATGATATTAAACCTCTGATTAGCGTACAAAAAAGCAATAGTAACTTTTGGAAAATCCTCTTGATAGTCTTGCTTATTATCCTAATTGCGGGTGGCCTTATCTATTGGTTCATAATTCGGAAAAAACCATTGACCGAAGAAGAAAAGGTGGCATTGCTACCGCCTTACGACAGGGCGCTTTTAGAATTGAAACGATTGGAAAATTCCAAATATCTAATTCAGGACAAGTACAAGGTATACTATTCGGAATTAACCGCGATAGTAAGATCCTATCTGGAAGAAGAGGTACATATTTCTGCACTGGAAAGCACTACCAGTGAATTGATCGATAAATTGGAAATGCTGCAGGATGCAGGTGAGTTGAAGTTGGAGGACAATACAATCAAGCAATTTGAAAATATTTTACAAACGGCGGATCTTGTAAAATTTGCAAGGTCAAAACCACCTACAAAAGTTGCTGAACAGGACAGAAAAGCTATTGAGGAGATTGTTGTTAAAACTAAAGAAGCTCTTCCGGAACCAACAGAAGAAGAATTATTGGAACAAGAAGAATATCAGGAAATTATTGCCTTGAAAAAAAGGAAGAAGAAAATAATTTCAATTGCATCTGCTGCCGCAATTGTAATCCTGGTTTCTATTGGAGGGTTGATAACCTATTTAGGCCCTTCTTATGTTTGGGATACTATTACAGGACATCCCACAAAAACTCTATTAGAAAGAGAGTGGGTTTCGAGTTCGTATGGATATCCCCCCATTATAGTTGAAACACCTGAAGTATTGGTGCGGCAGGAGGTTAAGTTACCCCCAGAGGCTAAGGCCAATATAAAAGAGCTACAGGCTTTTATGTACAGGAGTGAAAAAGGATTGTTTACTGTTGGTACAACATCAACCACCTTAAATAAACCTGAAGAACCAGATTTCAATCAGGTTGTTGAACAAATATTGAAAAATTTTGAAGACCAGGGCGCAAAAAATATTATTACAAAACAGGAAGAATTTGTTACCCTGTCTGGTGTAAGAGGAATTAAAGTATTTGGACGGGGCAATTTTGCATTACCCAATTCAAAAGAGTTAGTCAGCGGACAATACACAATTATTCTTTTTGGTGGAAATGGATTTCAACAGCAGCTAATCTTATCCTGGTTGGATAAAGATGTTTATGCAGAAGAAATCGTAAATCGTATAATTGGTTCATTAGAAGTTAAAACAGAGGCCTAAATGTTAGACAATATAGAATTTGCAAATCCTCAGCTTTTTTGGTTGCTTTTATTGCTTCCAATCGCTCTGATATGGCAGCTATTCAAGCGCAAGGAGGAGATTGCAAGTTTAAAGATTCCAAGTGTTGCAGGGTTTACAACAAATGACCTGTTACCAAGGCTAAAACCAGTTTTGTTTGCTTTCCGTTTGTTAGCATTGACATCTATTATAGTGGCTATGGCGCGTCCTCAAACTGAGGATATTTCAACCCGGACAAAAACCACAAAAGGCATTGATATTGTAATGGCTATTGATGTGTCTTCGAGTATGTTGGCAAGAGATTTAAAGCCTAACAGATTATCAGCTCTTAAAGAAGTGGCGGCAGATTTTATTAGACAAAGACCAAATGATAGAATTGGCCTGGTGGTTTATGCAGGTGAAAGCTATACCAAAACGCCAATAACAAGTGACAAATCGATTGTTTTAAATGCCCTCAAAGAAATTACTTATGGACAATTGAATGATGGAACAGCCATTGGAATGGGCTTAGCAACTTCTGTTAATAGGTTAAAAGAAAGCAAATCTATAAGTAAGGTAATTATTTTACTTACGGATGGTGTTAACAATTCAGGATTTATTGAACCTCAAACAGCTGCTGATCTTGCTATGGAATTCGACATTAAGACTTACACTATTGGGTTGGGTACAAACGGAAATGCGCTCTCACCTGTTGCTTACAATGATGATGGATCCTATAGATATGGGATGAGGCAGGTTGAAATAGATGAGGAATTACTTAAAGCTATTGCCGATGCAACGGGTGGGCAGTATTTCAGAGCTACGGATAATGAAAAATTGGAAGAAATTTATGATGAAATAAATAAATTGGAGAAAACAGAAGTAGAAGAATTTAAGTATTATAAATATGAGGAGAAATTCAGGCCATGGATTCTTTTAGCAGGGGCTTTACTCATTGTTGAATGGTTCCTGAGAAACACGCTCTTCAGGAGTTTTATTTAGAATATGATTCAA
>CP070778.1:1149352-1197633 GCA_020346245.1 Flavobacteriaceae bacterium
ATGGATGGGTATTATAGGATTTGTAGATGACTATATCAAAATATTCAAAAAGAATAAAAAAGGACTTAAAGGGAGGTTTAAAATTATAGGTCAGGTTGTTCTTGGTCTAATTGTCGGTGCAACCTTATACTTCCATCCGGAAGTCACTATGCGCGAAAGGACCAATACTATAATTACGGAACAATATAAGGTCGAAAAAATTACAGGGGAAGATATTAAATCTACAATGACCACTGTTCCGTTTTTTAAAAATAATGAATTGGATTATAGTAACCTCATCTCCTGGTTGGGTGAGAATGCAGTATCGTATGCCTGGCTAATTTTTATACCCATTGTAATCTTAATAGTTACTGCGGTTTCTAATGGAGCAAACCTTACTGATGGCATTGATGGCCTGGCGGCAGGTTCTTCGGCCATAATAGTGCTCACACTGGGAATTTTTGCATGGGTATCGGGTAATATCATTTTTTCCGAATACCTGGATATCATGTACATACCAAGGGCTGGTGAGCTTTTGGTTTTCATAGCGGCTTTTGTGGGTTCATTGGTGGGGTTTTTATGGTACAACGCATTTCCTGCTCAGGTATTTATGGGCGACACTGGAAGTCTTACAATAGGTGGTGTCATTGCAGTAATTGCATTAATTGTCAGAAAAGAATTATTGATCCCTATTCTGTGCGGAATATTCTTTGCAGAATCCATATCAGTGATGTTACAGGTAGGTTATTTCAAATACACAAAAAAAAAATCTGGAGAGGGGAAACGTATTTTTTTAATGGCACCCTTGCACCACCATTATCAAAAAAAGGGGTATCACGAAAGTAAAATAGTTACAAGGTTTTGGATTATAGGAATTCTATTGGCCATAATTACAATTGTGACACTCAAAGTGAGATAATGAAACTAATGGTTGTACTCGGAGCTGGTGAAAGTGGAGTAGGAACAGCTATTCTGGCAAAAAAAAAGAATTACCTGGTATTTGTCTCAGATAAGGGTAAGATTAAAAAAAAATATAAGGACGTTCTTGAACATTTTGAGATTGATTGGGAGGAACAACAACATTCGGAAGATAGAATTCTAAATGCTGATATTGTAATGAAAAGTCCTGGTATTCCGGATACAGTACCACTGGTAAAAAAGCTTATTACTAAAGGTGTTCCCGTAATTTCCGAGATTGAGTTTGCTACAAAATTCACAGACGCTAAAATTATAGGAATTACAGGCAGCAATGGAAAAACCACCACTACAATGCTTACCTATCACATATTAAAAAAGGGAGGCTTAAACGTAGGAATGGCAGGTAATATTGGAGATAGTTTTGCCAAAATGGTAGCGGAAAACGACTATGATTACTATGTGCTTGAAATAAGCAGTTTTCAGTTAGATGGAATAGTTGATTTTAAACCAAGTATAGCGGTAATAACAAATATTACCCCAGACCATTTAGACAGGTATGAACATTCTTTTGAGAACTATGTGTCTTCAAAATTCAGGATTGTAAAAAACCACAGTACCAAGGACAGTTTAATTTATGATTTTGATGATCAGGTAATTACAAACTGGCTGGAAAATAACCCAATTAGATCAAAATTATTGCCTTTTAGCATTGCGAAAAAGCTTAGTGAAGGGGCATGGTTAGAGAATGATAAAATAGTAATTAGAACAGAAAATAATACAATAGAAATGGAAGCAGATTCTTTGGCATTAGAAGGTTTACATAACCTTAAAAATACAATGGCGGCATCAACGGTTGCAAAGTTGGTTGGTATTAGAAAGGATACTATTCGCGAAAGTATTCAGAATTTTCAGGGAGCTGCACACCGCCTGGAAAAGGTCTTAAAAATTCATCATGTGCAGTACATAAATGATTCAAAGGCTACCAATGTAAATGCAACTTACTATGCTTTGGAAAGTATGAGCACTCCTGTTGTATGGATTGTTGGTGGAATAGATAAAGGGAATGATTATAAAATTCTTATGCCTTTGGTAAGGGAAAAAGTAAAGGCCATCATTTGTCTGGGAATGGATAATTCTAAAATTAAATATGCTTTTGGCAATGTAGTAGATCTGCTGGTCGAGACGTATGCAATGAGTGAGGCTGTGAAAGTGGCTTATAAAATCGCCGAAAGGGGAGATACTGTTTTACTATCCCCGGCCTGTGCCAGTTTTGACCTTTTTAAAAATTATGAAGACAGAGGAAATCAATTTAAAGAAGCAATAAAAGACTTGTAAAAATGTCCGGGTTTTTTGGAAATATAAAAGGAGATAAAGCCATTTGGGGTGTAGTTGCCCTACTAGCTCTATTTTCATTTTTACCAGTTTACAGCGCCAGCAGCAATCTGGTTTATGTAGTTGGAAATGGCACTACAATTGGCCATTTGGTTAAACATGGAATGTTATTGATTTTAGGATTTGGAATAATCTATGGGGTCCATAAAATCCCTACACATTTTTTTAAGGGCTTATCCATTATAGCTCTGCCGGTTGTTTTGGTCCTATTGGTATATACACTGGCACAGGGTACAACAATAGAGGGTGCGAACGCGAGTAGGTGGATACGCCTTCCTTTAGTTGGAATTACTTTTCAAACCTCAAATCTCGCAGCTGTAGTGCTCAT
The DNA here is from genome assembly GCA_020346245.1 of Flavobacteriaceae bacterium. Classification (GTDB taxonomy): domain Bacteria; phylum Bacteroidota; class Bacteroidia; order Flavobacteriales; family Flavobacteriaceae; genus Eudoraea. The sequence goes on from CP070778.1 coordinate 1,151,970, forward strand.
GATATATGTGGCAAGATACCTGACCAAAATCAAAGATAAAACAATCACTTTCAGTGAAAGCCTGGTACCCTTGTGGCTTCCTGTTTTTATTGTCACGATTTTAATTTTACCGGCCAACTTCTCTACAGCTGCCATTCTGTTTTTTATGGTGCTCACACTTTGTTTTTTGGGGGGTTATCCGCTAAAGTATCTTTCAGGTATAGTGGGTACTGGTTTAATAATACTTACCATTTTTATTCTAACAGCAAAGGCTTTTCCGGATCTTTTTCCGAACAGAGTCGATACCTGGATAAATAGGGTCGAAAGTTTTTGGGACCCGGCCGATACTGAGGCAGATTATCAGATAGAAAAAGCAAAAATTGCCATTGCAAGCGGCGGCATAATAGGGAATGGAGCAGGGAAAAGTGTTATGAAAAATTTCCTGCCTCAGAGTTCGTCAGATTTTATCTATGCAATTATAATTGAAGAGTACGGCCTGGTTGGAGGGTTTGTGCTAATGTTCTTTTATATGCTTTTGCTGTTCCGAATTGTGGTTGTTGCAAATTCAAATGAGACAGTATTTGGCAAATTATTGGTAGTTGGTGTTGGGCTGCCCATTGTTTTTCAGGCACTGATTAACATGGCGGTTGCTGTAGAATTATTTCCTGTAACCGGACAGACTTTGCCTCTTATAAGTAGCGGAGGAACATCTATTTGGATGACTTGTCTGGCAATTGGAATAGTGTTGAGTGCGAGCAGGAAATTTAAAACGGTTGATACTAAAAAATCTGATATAGATAATACTAACCCCTTAGAAATACTAAGTGGACAACTATAGGTTTATATTATCCGGTGGTGGAACCGGAGGCCATATTTATCCTGCAATAGCCATAGCAGATGAATTAAAATTAAGATATCCGGATGCGGCATTTTTATTCGTAGGAGCAAAGGACAGAATGGAAATGGAAAAAGTGCCAAATGCAGGATATAAGATAGAAGGTTTATGGATTAGTGGGATACAAAGAAAATTGACATTAAAAAATTTAATGTTCCCATTTAAACTAATAAGTAGTTTGATAAGTGCAGGAAAAATAGTAGCGAAGTTTAAGCCCAATATGGTTATTGGCACCGGGGGATTTGCCAGTGGACCGGTATTAAAAATGGCTGCACGAAAAGGAATTCCCTGCATGATACAGGAGCAGAATTCATATGCTGGTATAACCAATAAGTTATTGGCTAAAAAGGCTGCAAAGATCTGTGTTGCTTATGATGATATGGAAAGGTTTTTCCCGGCAGACAAGGTTGTAAAAACTGGGAATCCTGTAAGAGCAGATCTTATAGAGCCCTTAAAGCACGTTAATGAAACTTATGAGTTTTTTGGTTTGAATCCGGAAAAAATAACACTGCTTGTCCTGGGGGGCAGTTTGGGTGCACGAAAAATAAATGAACTGATAGAAAAGGAATTAGATTTCTTTTCAAAATTAGGAGTTCAACTTTTATGGCAATGCGGCCAAATGTACTATAAGGAGTACAAAAAATATCATTCTGCGGATGTAAAAGTTCACGATTTTTTATACAAAATGAATTTTGCCTATTCAGCAGCAGACATAATAATTTCAAGAGCCGGAGCAAGTTCGGTTTCTGAATTATGCATTGTTGGTAAACCAGTACTGTTTATCCCGTCGCCAAATGTTGCAGAAGACCATCAAACCAAAAATGCAAGGAGTCTTGTCTTAAAACAAGCAGCATTAATGGTGGAGGAAAAAGATCTGGAAGATAAATTTGAAACCGTTTTTTCAGAACTGAGTAAATCTGAAAAGCGTAAGAAATCATTGAGTGAAAATATAAAGGCCTTGGCACTACCCGATGCCACAAAGAATATAGTAGATGAAATAGAACATTTGCTAAAAGTTTAATATGACGCTGAAAGACATACATAACATTTATTTTATCGGTATCGGAGGCATTGGTATGTCTGCACTTGCCAGGTACTTTAAGTTGCTAAAAAAGAATGTAGCAGGATATGACAAAACAGAAACACCATTAACCCGGGAGATTTCTGATTTGGGCATTGCGGTACATTATGAAGATGACATTTCTAAAATTCCCACAGTATATAAAAACAAAAAGGGTACCCTAATTGTCTACACACCGGCAATTCCTGCTGACCATAGAGAGTACAACTACTTTGCTTCCGAAGGCTTTCAAATAAAAAAACGATCGGAAGTATTGGGGATTATTACACGAGATACTTTCTGTTTTGCAGTAGCCGGAACACATGGTAAAACAACCACAAGTAGTATACTGGCACATTTATTAAGAGAGACCGGTACTCCGGTTACAGCCTTTCTTGGAGGTATTTCTGAAGACTTTAATAGTAATTTCTGGTTCGGAGGTAGTGAATATTCCGTTGTGGAAGCCGATGAATATGATCGTTCATTCTTACGGTTATCACCCAATATTGCTTGTATTACTTCCATGGATGCTGATCATTTGGACATTTACGGAGACAGCATGGAACTTAGAAAATCGTTTAAAGAATTTGTAGAAAAACTAAAACCCGGCGGGAAGCTTTTCATTAGAAATGGCCTGCCTTTGGAAGGAATAACATATGGAATAGATGATGATTCGGATTATTGCATTAGAAATTTAAGGATAATACATGGCGCCTACATATTTGATTTGGAAACTCCAGACACTACCCTTAAAGGTGTTAAGTTTAACAAACCAGGAAAGCACAACCTGCTTAACGGTTTAGTTGCCTTTGCAATGGCAATACAGATTGGTCCCCCACCTAATCTTCTTGTCAAAGCTTTAGAAACCTTTAAGGGAGTGCAACGGAGATTTTCATATAGGATCAATAAAGTAGACTTTGTTTTTATCGATGATTATGCACACCATCCGACAGAAATAAATGCCGTATATGATGCCATTTCAGAGATGCACGCCAGCAAGAAAACCCTGGTAGTTTTCCAACCACATTTATTTTCCAGGACAAGGGATTTCGCTGATGAATTTGCTCTAAGTCTTTCACAATTTGATAGTGTTTTATTATTGGATATTTATCCGGCAAGAGAAAAGCCCATTGAAGGAGTGAATTCTGAATGGCTAATGAGTAAAATAAAGAATCCAAATAAAAAATTAATGCGAAAAACTGATCTGATAGCCGAAATTAAAAGGCAAAAACCGGAGGTATTGGTTACCATGGGTGCCGGAGATATTGGATTGGAAATATCAAAAATAGAACAAGAACTTGAATATGAAAATTAATTGGAATTACGTCAAATTTATTTGTTTAATGATTTGTATTACAGGTCTTTATGCATTTTCAGGTCACAGAAGTGATACGAGAAGAGTAGAGGAGGTTTCGTTAAAATTCATTGGTGAGAACAATCTCTACCTCACAAAGTCAATGGTTAATAAATTGTTAATACAAAATTATGGGATCATTAAAAACATGCCCAAAGAAAAATTAGATTTGGATACTATAGAAAAGGTCATTGAGACCAATGAAATGGTAAAAAGTGCCCAAGTTTATCTTACTATAGACGGCAAGCTTACATCAAAAATTGTACAGAGGCAGCCAATCGGACGTGTAGAGGGAAAGACTAAATTTTACCTGGATGAGGAAGGTAAAAATATGCCATTATCCAGAAATCACTCTGCAAGGGTGCCAATCATCACGGGCAATATTACTGGTAAGAGTTTAGAAGACGTTTATGTGATATTGAAGTACATAAACAGGGACGACTTTTTAAGAAAAAATGTTATCGGAATTCATATTGAACATGAGGATAATTATCAGTTAAAATTCCGCGTAGAAAATTTTGTTGTCAATTTGGGCGATGTGGAGAATTTGGAACAGAAGTTCAACAATTTTAAAGCTTTTTATACCAAAGCTGCCAAGGACAAAACATTGGAAAACTATAATATAGTAAGCTTAGAATTTAATAATCAGGTAGTGTGCACCAAAATTTAAATTAATATGGAAAATAGCAATTATTCAGTTGGATTAGACATAGGTACTACAAAAATTGTTGCCATAATTGGAAAAGAAAACGAATATGGTAAGATTGAAGTGTTGGGCATAGGCAGATCAAAAAGCCTTGGTGTACATCGGGGTGTGGTAAATAACATAACACAAACCATAAAGTCTATTCAACAGGCCGTTGAACAGGCGGAAGCCGATTCCGGATTAAAAATAGGTTCTGTAGTTGTTGGGATCGCCGGACAGCATATTAGGAGCCTGCAGCATAGCGATTACATTACAAGGGCTAATTCTGAGGAAGTAATCAATGAAGATGATCTGGATAAACTTTGTAACCAGGTATATAAGTTGGTTATGTTACCGGGAGAGGAGATCATCCATGTTTTGCCTCAGGAATATAAGGTAGACGGTCAGGCCGAAATAAAACAGCCTATAGGGATGTATGGAGGCAGGCTCGAAGCTAATTTCCATGTGGTTGTTGGTCAGGTTTCATCGATAAAAAATATTGGCAGATGCATTAAAAGTGCGGGCCTCGACCTGGGTAATATTACTTTGGAACCCCTGGCATCTTCAGATGCAGTTCTTAGCCAGGAGGAGAAAGAAGCTGGGGTTGCTTTAATTGATATAGGTGGTGGGACAACGGACCTGGCTATTTTTAAAGACGGTATTATTAGACATACAGCAGTAATTCCTTTTGGCGGGAACGTTATAACCGAAGACATTAAAGAAGGCTGTTCAATAATTGAGAAACAGGCAGAACTTCTTAAAATGAAATTTGGTTCTGCATGGCCAGGTGAAAATAAAGACAACGAAATAGTTTCTATACCTGGATTACGAGGAAGAGAACCCAAAGAAATCACCCTTAAAAATCTTTCTAAAATCATACATGCGAGGGTTGTCGAAATTGTTGAGCAGGTATATGTAGAAATCAAAAATTACGGCCACGAGGAGCAAAAGAAAAAACTGATCGCCGGAATAGTTTTAACCGGGGGTGGCAGCCAGTTAAAGCATTTAAAGCAGCTGGTAGAATATATTACCGGCATGGATACCAGAATTGGATATCCCAATGAGCATTTAGCAGGCGATTCCGATCAGGAAATTGCCAGCCCCCTGTATGCAACTGCTGTAGGGTTGCTTATGAATGCTATAGAGAATAAAGAAAAAAACCTTATTTATCAGGAAGAAGCCAAGACTGAAGAAGAATTGGTATTAGAAGGACATCCTGAGGGAAGAACATTCGAAAAGTCAAAGGGGGAAAGAAAAAATGTATTTGATGTTTGGTCAGAGAAACTTAAAGATTTTTTAGATAACGCAGAGTAAACCTAAATAGTAGCACCTAATAACAAGTAACACAGAAAACATGAGCAAGAACACCGAATTTGAAAATATAGCCTTTGATTTACCAAAAAATCAGAGCAATGTAATTAAAGTAATTGGCGTTGGAGGTGGCGGAAGTAATGCTATAAATCACATGTTCCAGGCAGGAATAAATGGAGTGGACTTTGTGATTTGTAATACCGATTCACAGGCTTTGCAAAATAGCCCTGTCCCCAATAAAATACAATTAGGTGTTTCTCTTACAGAAGGACTCGGAGCTGGTGCCAACCCTGAAGTAGGAGAGCAGGCAGCCCTCGAGAGTATGGAGGAAATTAAGCGAATGCTTGATAATACCACTAAAATGATTTTTATCACTGCCGGTATGGGTGGTGGAACTGGTACCGGGGCAGCTCCGGTTATCGCTAAGCAAGCTAAAGAAATGGATGTCCTTACTGTGGGGATTGTTACCATGCCATTTCAGTTCGAAGGTAAAATGAGATGTCAGCAGGCTCAAATTGGTATCGAAAAACTTCGCTCTAATGTAGACTCTTTAATTGTAATCAATAATAATAAATTAAGGGAAGTATATGGAAATTTGGGCTTTAAAGCAGGTTTTTCAAAAGCAGATGAAGTGCTGGCAACGGCGGCCAGGGGAATTGCCGAAGTAATTACCCACCATTATACTCAGAATATTGACTTACGTGATGCTAAAACAGTGCTATCAAATAGTGGTACGGCCATTATGGGTTCTTCCATGGCATCGGGTTCAGCCAGAGCACAGGAAGCCATAATGAAAGCACTGGATTCTCCATTATTGAATGACAATAAGATTACAGGTGCTAAAAACGTTCTGTTGCTTATTGTTTCGGGATCCCAGGAGATTACTATTGACGAAATAGGGGAAATTAATGATCATATTCAAATTGAGGCAGGTCATGGAGCTAACATTATTATGGGCGTAGGTGAGGATGAAAACCTGGGTGAGGCAATAGCTGTTACTGTAATTGCCACCGGTTTTAATATTGACCAGCAAGATGAAATTGTTAATACTGAAACCAAAAAAATCATACACACTCTTGAAGATGAGCAAAAAGCAGAGCAGGATTTAAGTGATGAAAATGTCGTATACCAGTTGGAAGAAGAAGAGGAAGAGGTAGATTTTGAGCCTGTAATAAAACATTCTTTGGACACAGAAGAGACTATCGATCTGATTCCGACAACCAATTATATCAGAAATTTTAATGTGTTTTACGAAGAGGTTATTGCAGAAGAAGTTTCAGAAGAAGATTTCATTATCATTGATTCTAAAAAAGATCTGAAGGATATTGAGGTAATAGATCCAGAGGAATTATCAGGTAAAATTGATGACAAGGAGCAGATAGCGCTACGATTTGATATGCCATTGACAGATTCTGCCGAAGAAGAGAATGAAAATGTTATTACTTTCAGTCTGGATGAAAATATAAATGATCTTGATGTTAATGAACATATAGAGGTAGTTCCTGTTTTGGAATACAACAAAGAAGGAGAAACACGCTACAGTCTTGATGACTATATGGAACTGGAAAATAATTTAACCGGTGCAAAGTCCAAAGCTGAGGAATTTGAACCTAAACTGGTAGAAGATGAATTGGTTTTTGAGAGAAAGACAATAGCTGGGAAAGATGAAGTTGAAACCAATGACAAAGATCCTATGAATACTCCAATTGAAGAAATACTAAAAGAAAGGGCTGATGAGCGAAGAAGAAAGCTAAAGGATTTTAACTACAAATTCAAGAATAGCGTAAATAATATTGATGAAATTGAAAAGGAACCGGCTTATAAACGTCAGGGCATAGATTTAAATGAAAACCCCAAAGAGGGTAAAGTCTCCAGGACCACTTTAAGTGAAGATAGCAATGATGAAATTCAGTTGCGTTCTAACAACTCCTTTTTACATGATAATGTGGATTAGTCAGATTACGGAGTAACGTGCCCAAACTTAGAATAGACCCGAAAAGGCCCTACTTTTTCGGGTTTATTTTTTATCTTGTCGCTTCTAAAATCCTAAACAATATGAGCCTACAGAATCAAGTGATGGAAGAAATTAAAGCGGCAATGAAAGCCAAAGATGCTATTGCATTGCAATCTTTAAGGGCAATAAAATCTGCTTTATTACTTGCGCAAACCGAAAAAGGAGCAGGAGGTGAAATGTCTGATGCTGAAGAAATTAAATTGATACAAAAGCTCGTAAAACAGCGAAAAGACAGTGCAGCTATTTTTAAGGAACAGGGAAGAGAGGATCTTGCCGAACCCGAATTAGCCCAGGTGGCCGTGATAGAAAAGTTTTTACCAGCTCAATTGAGTACGGATGAGATAGAAAAAGTTGTTGTGCAGATCATTGATAGCACTGGTGCCAGTGGCATGAAAGATATGGGTAAAGTGATGGGGATGGTATCGAAGCAATTGGCCGGCCAGGCAGACGGCAAGACCATTTCGGGAATTGTTCGTGCAAAATTGACATAGCTTTAAAATGAATGTTCAGAAAATTCGTGAACGCCTAGAATCGGATATATCCCGGACTGAAAATAAGATCAGGCAATACGAAGAATTATCTCAGCCAATTTCTCCGGATAATGCTATTGGCAGGGTATCACGAATGGATGCCATTAACAATAAAGGGGTTATGGATGCAGCCCTGGTTAAAGCCAAAGAAAGACTGACCGGATTAAAGCAAAACCTCGAGAAATTAGGCACCAAAGAATTTGGCGTCTGTCCAAATTGTAAAAAGAAAATACCAATTGAACGAATTTTATTAGCACCTAATAGCTCTTTTTGCGTAAATTGCGCTCGCTAAACCAATGCCTCGTGTTACAAGCTACTAGGCGGAGGTTATAGTAAGAAAAGGCCCCGTGGCGCAACTGAATAGCGCATCAGATTTCGGCTCTGAGGGTTGGGGGTTTGAATCCCTCCGGGGTCACGAATAAGTAAAAATCCCAAACGGCAAATCAAGCTTGCTTGAATTTGTAAGTTTGGGATTTTTACTTTCAAGGCGGAGCCTTGTAGGGAAAAGCGCAGCTAATCCCACTTGTTATTCAAGGCGGAGCCTTGTAGGGAAAAGCGCAGCTAATCCTACTTGTTATTCAAGGCGGAGCCTAGAAGGGGACAACACATCTAAGTCCTTGTAAACCTTGAAAGTGATATATGTGCGGCAGTGCGCCAGTTTTTATATTTTAATCAGTAGTCACAAGCTTTTTTGGTTGTGAAAGAATATGCACTATCTTCATCAACTTAATAACTTTTACAATCAACTTAAAACTTAGGACTATGAAAAAATTTTGCACAACTTTTATTTTATTGTTTTTTATTGCATTGGCCATTCCGGTGAATGGACAGAAGACACTTACTAAAATCTTAAAAAACGGAGAAATTAGGATTGGTCTTACAGGAAATCAGCCACCCTATAATATGAAATCCAAGTCTGGAGAATTAATGGGATTTGAATTAGACCTAGCCAATATACTGGCAAATAGTATCGGCGTGAAATTGACGACTGTGGAAATGCCTTTTTCAGAACTGTTGCCTGCATTAGAAGCTGGTAAAATAGATGCGGTTATGTCTGGAATGACAGTTACCTCCGAACGAAGTGTAAAAGCATTATTTGCCGGGCCATATACGGTTTCTGGTAAATCCATTCTTGCGAAATCATCGGTCTTGTCCAAATTAAAGGGGACCGAAGAAGCCAATAATGAAGCCTATAAAATAACTTGTTTAAAGGGATCTACTAGTGAGGATTTTGTTAGAAAATATATGCCCAAAGCACAGTCCATACCGGTTAATAAATATGATGAAGGTATTGCCATGATACTTAATGATCAGGCAGATGCAATGGTAGCAGATTACCCGATTTGTGTAATTACTATCATGCGGAACCAGGGTAAAGATTTGGTAACTCTTGAAGGTCCATTGAATATAGAACCTATAGGTATTGCTTTGCCGGCTAATGATCTCCATTTTCATACGTTGATAGAAAATTATCTTCAGGCCTTTAATTTGGCAGGAGCACTTAAAGTTATTGATAACAAGTGGTTGGAAGATGGTAGCTGGTTGTTTAGTATGGAATAGCTATCATAAACTGATATAAAACCTGGTCATTAGCCATTTGATAACCTTTTCCAGGAGCTGTTAAAGTTGTTATAATTTCTCAGGTTTACTGTAACGTTTTAAATGTCTTTACGTCTTAATGTTTTCAAATAAATAGCAAAACGAAACATGAGACATTCAAATAAAAGCACAAAATCAAAAGGATCTTTCTTTTTCTCCAGCTTTCAAGCGAGTAAGAGAACTAGTTGGAACTCGGTTAGAAAATACACTAACTAGGAAAAAAGAAGTACAAAAATTAGTATTAAAGAAAAGGGAGTCATTTTGACTCCCTTATGCAGATATCTGGTTATGTGGTGGCCAGGTTATTTTCCAGGTTTTCAATTTCCTGAACTAAGTTCCTCAAAATTTTTCCTCCTTCGTCCAAAAGACACAATATTTGCCCTTTGGACTCCGAAAATTCTTCTTTTAGGTTATTGAATAATTCCTGATAATAGATTATTCCATCATTTAAGTTGCCGGCAAAAGTCAATAAATACTTCCTTTGCTTATCAGTTATTTCAAACTTGGATTCTGCAATACGGGCCTGAAGATAATCTAAATAAATATAGAGTTCTTTGATGAACATGTGGGGACGATCTTTCCTTGATATCACATTGGTCTTTCCATAAATATGGTCTATCATTTCATTCAGTTCCATGGTTTTGTTAAAATAAGCCATATTTGGACCCGGGCATATAGAAACACCCTGACCTTCAGTTGTTGTGTCGAGCCCATAAGTGAGTAGGGCAGAAGTCCCCAGACCTACACAGGTACAGGATTTTTCAGTTATTTTGTTATATTGGTAGTCATACTCTTCATCCGTAAGTCCCTGACTGTCTAACTCCTTTAATTTTAGATGCTGGTATTGCCTTGATGCAGTGCAAATTCCGGTATCCAAAAAATCTTTGTTCATGGCCACAAACTTTTTCGGGCACGAGCTTCCCGGTCTCCCCTTTTCAATTAATTTAGCTTTTTCCAAATCTTTTGTGTTTCCCTTTAAACTGTGAAAAGGAATACCAAGCGGGGAAATATTACTTAGATATAAATCGTCTTCTTTAGCCTTTACCAATTTTTCAATGGTCGACTTGTCAACAGTTGTTGCTTCGGGTACTAATAGAAATGGTGTTCCCCATCCAACGGAATCTACCTTATAATGATTTAAAAGAAAGTTGTGTTCCTCTGCAGTACCGACACCACCTTGGGCTGTTATTTTTAAAGGCAAGATTGATTTTGGAATAACCTTATTTTTTTGATCCAACGTTTTTGTCAGAATCTCGTAAACCGATTGCGCCAGGTTTTCTTTTTCTTTTTTAAATTGATCCAGGATGGGACCCATTAGGAAACCATCGGTAGCAAACGCGTGTCCCCCACAATTTAGTCCGGATTCAATCCGATATTCTGATACCCACAACCCTTTTTTAGCCAGAAATTTACCCTGGATCAGAGCTGAACGGTAATCACTTACTTTAAGTACGATCTTCTTTTTGATATTTCCATTTTCATCAGGATAAAAATCCTTGAATTGCTCCAGATAGGTATATAATCTGGGATTCATTCCTGCAGAGAGTACCAATGACGAATTAAGAACACTGTTTGCATAGCCTCTCAATGCTGCATGGGCATCATTATATTCCACAGGTAACTTTACTTTTTTGCGATAATTTTCTTTATCAACTTTGGTCATGATGTTTACATCAATACTACCCATAGTTAGATTATCCTGCACCCAGGATTTGATTTCCGGCCAACTAAAAGAGTCTTTAGTCAAATTCCTGAATTCATTTTTAAGATTTGACGTATCGGGAAGCATAGAAAAATATTTTTTCAGTTCAACAGCCGAGTCAGCAGTAATATTTTTAAGCTCTTCGAATTTTTTCAGACTCTCATTATGAATAAGGTCTAGATAAGCAGTGATCCTTTTAGCCCTAAAATCGTCTATATTTTCGGTAATTTCTGAATAAGGAAGTTCAAATTTAATACAATACATCTTCCTTAGTTTTTCGATAAGGATATCATCAACTAAAGAAATAACGGAGTCTATGCCAAACCGGGCAACTTTTAAAGGGGTGTCTATGGTGAAGCCTATCCCCATTACGGGAATATGAAACGAATGGACATTTGTCATGGTAAGATTTAATTTATGACAAACGTGAATCAAAATTGAACATAATTTGCCATTACAAAACTCCGAATTAAATCGGTCCTAAAACATGATATTTGTCAGTTGGAATTTCAAAGGTTAGATTGATTTACATAAATAACTCCCATCATCCGGTTCTTTCTCTATAAAAAACTTATACCGACTACGGAAAGAATCTTAGCCAGCAGATACATCATTTTGTCCATTACCGGCTTACCTTTTATGTTCAGGGCTGTCCAACCCTGCCTTGCATCCAGCAGCCCACAGGTTTAGGATTTAGATTCTTATTCTTTATATTTTACTTTACAGGTGGGGCATTCTGTACCGTGCACTGCACTTTTTAGTTTTATTCCATCTAAATGGGTTACCACAAAGTCTTTTATAAAAGTATGCTTGCTTTCTCTGTTATTAACATCTATCTGGGCATCTTTAAATTTTTCACGTATAATGTTGCCATATTCCTGATCTCCCCAGCAATTAGGACAAACCCCTGTGGGAATTTCATCAAATTCATCTGTCTTTTTCTTTTTAAAAAGATTGCTAAAAAAATTTTTCATCGGTCTACTATTTTAGATATGGATAAATACTGTGGTGATAATTTTAGAGTCTAATATATCCTAATTTAATTACAGAATTGCAAGATTATATTTATGCCAATTCGCCATTCGCCTCCTGGTCTTTTAATTGCTTTACCAGGTCCAAGGCATCCGGAACTACATCACTACAAAGTACTATCAGGGATCCCTTTTCCGCATGAGCCACCGCATGAGTAATAGCTTCTTTTTCTGAAGGTATTATGGTAGTCTTTTTGTTTGGATCCTGCTTTTTAATTCCGGCATCCAGCATATTGATTAAATCAGCCTCGGATTTACCTCGTAAATTTTTGTCCTGCCTTATTATAATTTCATCAAACATTTCCGCAGCTATACTGCCCATCTCGTTATTATCTTCCTCCCTGCGGTCCCCAATACCTGCAATGATGCCAACTTTAACAGTGGCCTCGAGATTGTCTGTAAACTTTTGTAGCGCACGCATGCCTGCAGGATTATGTGCATAGTCCAATAAAATATTAAAGTTGTTAAACTTAAACAAGTTTAAACGGCCCGGAGTACTTGAAGCAGAAGGAATAAAGGTCTCTAAGGCCGCTTTAGTATCTTCAATACTAATACCCTGAACATTTGCGGCTATTACAGCAGGTAATATATTTTGTATCATAAAACGGGCTTTCCCGCCATAAGTCAAAGGAATATTTTCTGCCTTCATCAACCGCATTTTCCACTCACCCCGGCACAGGGTTACATAACCATTCTCATAAATTGCAGTAATTCCGCCTATTCTTTGCAAGGCCTGTATCCTTGGGTTATTTTCGTCCATTGAGAATAGCGCAAGATTACAATCGATATTTCTACGCATTTCGTAAACCAAATCATCATCAGCATTTAAAATAGCATAACCGTCTGGCAAAACCGTTTCCGGTATGACTGCCTTAACCCTGGCAAGTTGTTCTACTGTATGGATTCCTTTTAACCCTAAATGATCTGCCGAAACATTGGTAACAATGGCAACATCACATTTTTTAAAACCTAAGCCAGCCCTTAAAAGTCCACCACGTGCACATTCCAGGACAGCAAAATTCACAGTGGGGTCTTTTAATACAAACTCAGCGCTGGCAGGACCCGTGCAGTCTCCTTTCATCAACATCCTGTTCTGAATATAAACGCCATCACTTGTGGTATAACCTACCCTCTGCCCATTCATTTTGGCAATATGGGCAATAAGCCTGCTGGTTGTAGTCTTGCCGTTGGTTCCTGTAATGGCGACAATTGGAATTCTTCCGGTATCGCCTTTTTGTGGGAATAATTTGTCAACTACAGGCGCAGCAACGTTTCTTGGCAAGCCGGTTGTAGGCGCCAGATGCATCCTGAAACCAGGACCTGCATTTACTTCTAAAACCGCTCCGTCCGTATCCGAAAGTGGCTGACTAATATCACTGGTCATCACATCAATGCCGCATATATCGAGATCTATGATCTTGGAAATCCTTTCTGCCATGGATACATTGGCCGGATGAATAATATCTGTAACATCTTCTGCGGTACCTCCGGTGCTCAGATTAGCCGTATCCTTTAAAATTAGTCGCTCTCCCTCTTTTAATACCGAGTCTGTGGTATAACCGGCATCAGCAATAATTGTTTTTGTAAGCTCATTTATGGTTATTGCCGTAAGCACTTTCTCATGGCCATATCCCCTTCGAGGATCTTTATTTACTTCGTCAACCAATTGAGCTATGGAAGACTTACCATCACCTACAACATGCGCCGGGGTACGTTTTGCTGCAGCAACAAAGTTGTGATTAATTACCAAAAGGCGGTAATCCTCGCCTGTAATATACTTCTCAACAATTACCCTTCTTGATACTTCTTTTGCTATTTTGAATGCCTCAAGGGCATCCTCATAATTTTTGATATCTACCGTAATTCCTCTACCGTGGTTGCCATCAATAGGTTTTATCACCAGTGGATAACCCACGTAACGGCATGCATCTTCCAATCCGCTTTCCCTGCTGATAATATCACCGCGGGGGACTTCAACCTCCGCCCGTTCTAAAAGATATTTAGTGTCTTCTTTGTCACAGGCTAATTCAACTCCTATACTGCTAGTCTCACTGGTAACAGTTGCCTGTATTCTTTTCTGATTTGCACCATACCCCAGCTGCACCAGGGAATACCTATTTAGCCTTATCCATGGGATTCCTCTGCTTTGGGCCTCCGCAACAATAGATCCCGTACTTGGTCCAAGCCTTTCCGATTCCCTAAGTTCACGCATTCGCTGTATGTCATCTTCCAGTTCATAAGGCTCAGCGGCAATCAATGCTTCACAAATACGAACGGCGGCCTTAGCTGCGTATCTGCCTACAGATTCTTCTATATATGAAAAAACAACGTTGTATACCCCTTTCTCCCCATAACCTCTTGTTCTCCCAAATCCTGTATCCATATCGGCCAGGGTTTGGATTTCGAGAGCGATATGCTCTATTACATGACCCATCCATGTTCCTTCATCTACCCTCATAAAAAAACCACCTTCACATCCTTCTGAACATCTGTGGGAGTACATGCTCGGGAACATTTTGCGTATGCGTTCTGCAAAGCCGTCTATTTTATTGGTGGGCAATTCTTCCATTTCCTCCAAATCCAGAACCATAACAATTAATTTGTGACGGCGAATTGACCAAAAATTTGGTCCCCTCATTGCATTTATTTCTCTTATTCTCATGACCTTTTGTTTTATGGTTCTTAATCCAGGAATTAAATTTTAGCAATTAGCTCTTAAATACTATGCTGGCTGTTAAAATGAGTTTGATAAGTTCTCTGTAATTTCATAAATATATGACATTTTTTATAACAATAGCTGTATTTTTACATCCTACTAAAGTTATAATTATGGCTGTAATGGGCACCTTAATTCCGATAGGAGGAAATGAAGATAAAGGGATAGAGACCGGCGAGCAGTTCCATCTTGAATTTATCCAGGAAAGTATCCTCTCCAGAGTAGTAAATGAGAGTGGGGGTAGAGAGGCACAAATTGTTGTTATTCCAACAGCCTCAAGCATTCCAAGGGAAGTGAGTGATAGTTATCTCAGGGCATTTGATAAATTAGGATGCAGTAAAGTGCATGTCATGGACCTTAGGGACAGAAAAGAGTCCGAAAGACCTGAGAATCTGCAATTGATCGGAAATGCCCAGTGCGTAATGTTTTCCGGTGGAAACCAATCTAAAATTACTGGAAAAATAGGGAGTACCAAATTGCATGAAGTACTATTAGATCGATACAAGAAAGACGCCTTAGTGATAGCCGGTACCAGTGCTGGCGCAATGTGCATGTCCAGCGAAATGATAGCAGGTGGCAGTAGCACGGAATCGTTTATAAAAGGAGCTGTAAAAATGGATACGGGAATGGGATTTATTTCCAATTTAATAATTGACTCCCACTTTATTCGTCGTGGTCGGTTTGGAAGACTTGCAGAAGCTGTAGCTAAGTATCCCGATATGATGGGCATAGGCCTTGCGGAAGATACAGGATTGGTTATTAAAAATAGCAGCACTTTTGAGATAATAGGTTCCGGGATGGTTATCATGTTTGATCCTAGAAAACTCAAACACAATAACGAAAAGATCCTTGAGAAAGGCACGCCGATGTCTCTGATAAACCTTAAAACGCACGTATTGGCAAACGGAGATCGATTTAATTTGAAAAAAGGCAAGGTGAAAGTATTGCCACTAGACGCTCCTTTCCTTACTTCCTAATTCGTATAAATACGGATGTGCTCAGCGCCGTCTGATGCCTTACATGCCCTATACATACCTTCCGTATTAAATGGCATTGTAATATTACCTAGTGCATCAACAGCTATTAAACCGCCATCGCCTCCAATGTTCAATAAACGGTTCTGGATAAGCTCTTTGGCGGCATCCTTAAGCGATAAGTTCTTATATTCCATCAGACAAGAAAGGTCATAGGCTACCACCCCTCTAATAAAATACTCACCACTTCCAGTGCAGGAAACAGCACATGTTTTATTGTTGGCGTAATTACCGGCTCCGATCATCGGACTATCGCCAACTCTGCCAAATTGTTTGTTGGTCATGCCTCCCGTAGAAGTTGCAGCTGCCAAATTTCCATGACTATCACATGCCACTGCACCAACAGTTCCAAATTTTGAATCCTTTTTTACAGAATGATCTAATTTAAAACTCTCTGTGCCACTGATTTCCTGCCATTGCTGATATCGAAGGTCATCATAGAAATAATTTTCATCTTCGAATTGGTATTTCAGTTTTTCTGCAAATTGCATAGCACCTTTAGCAGCGAGGAAAACATGTTCACTTTTTTCCATAACATCCCTTGCCAGGCTTATAGGGTTTTTTATGCCACTAACTAAAGAAACAGCACCTGCATTAAGGGTTTTTCCATCCATAATGGAGGCATCCATTTCGTGTTTCCCTTCAGAGGTGAATACACTTCCCTTTCCTGCGTTAAACAAATGAGAATCTTCAAGTTCTTTAACAGATGCCTCGACTGCATCTACTGCAGACAATCCAGATTCTAATGTCTTATACCCTTTATGAAGGGCGCTTCCTAAAACCTCTTTATATAAGCGTTCTTTTTCAGGGGTCATCATGCCCTTTATAAGGGTTCCGGCACCACCATGAATGGCCAAAGCAAGTTTTTTCATGCCTTTAAATAACTTTTAACTACCCGGGTTAGAAACTTTTTTCTTCAAAATATCTTTAATAATGATCTTGGCATGTATGCGCGAATTTTCAATAAACCATTTATGCGTTTCCATGCCACCACAAATAACTCCGGCCAGGTAAATTCCATTTATATTGGTTTCCATGGTATCCGGATTATAATTGGGTAATCTTTTCTCATCCTCGGACAATTCAATTCCAACACGCCCCAAAAATTCAAAATTAGGAGTATATCCCGTTAAAGCTAATACAAAATCATTATCTAAAACTAAGGATCCATCAGGGGTGTCCAACACAATTTCTTTTTCACGGATCTCTTTTACAGAGGTATTAAAATAAGCCTTAATACTTCCTTCCTCAATTCTATTCACAATATCGGGCCGAACCCAATATTTAACCCTCTTGCCTACTTCAGGGCCTCGTATAATGAGTGTAACTTCGGCACCTTTTCGCCAGCATTCAAGAGCTGCGTCAATAGCAGAATTACTTGCTCCCACCACGGCTAACTTTTGGCTTGCATAGAAATGAGGATCCTTGTAATAATGAGAAACTTTAGGGAGTTCTTCCCCGGGAACCTCCAGGAGGTTGGGAAGGTCATAAAACCCGGTAGCAATAATTACATTGTCGGCTAAATACCTGTTACTACTTGTTACTACTTCGAATTCTTCATTACTTATCTCAATAGTTTCAACTTTTTCAAAAAGTTGTAGCTTTAACTTATTAGATGTAACTATCCTTCTGTAATATTCCAAGGCCTCATTGCGCTTCGGTTTTGCCTCATTACTTATAAAAGGAATGTCATCTATTTCCAGTCGCTCTGAAGAGGAGAAAAACTGCATGTTTACCGGGTAATTAAAAAGGGAATTAACTATAGGGCCCTTCTCTATAATCAGATAATTCAAACCGTTTTTCTGAGCCTCTAACCCACAGGCAATTCCAATGGGTCCACCACCAACAATTAAAAGATCAAAGCGTTCCATATTTTCTTAATTACAGAGGTAAAATTTAGTGGGATTTCAGGTAGGCGCAAAGCTATGTAAATTATTCTTAAACTAATAAAAGAACACATGTAAAGCTAATACGACTTCCAAAAAAAAGTAAACTCATGTGGTATAATAGGAATTATGTTATAAATAATGAGAAATAATTTTAACCATAACTAACATGACTTTTATCATTCTTTTTGTTTTTGATAAAACTGATCTTTATTAAATAATATTTAAAATGAAAGTCATGAATGTACAAATTGAACTCCCCGTCTCTAGTATAATGACCACGAACCTTATAACTCTTGATGTAAAAGACGGATTAGATAAAGCTGAACATTTATTTAAAAAATATAAAATAAGGCATATCCCGGTGATTGAAAAGAATAAGATTATTGGGATGATAAGTATGAACGATTTACTCCGTATAAGTTTTGCTGATGGAGCATACAGGGAAGAAGAAAACATTTCATCATCAATTTATGATATGTTCACCTTAAGGCAATTAATGATAGGAAATCTGGAAACCGTTTCTCCCGATGCTACTATAAAAGAGGTGGCAGAATTACTGGTGAAGAGAGAATTTCATTCCTTACCGGTTGTAGAAAATGGTAGCCTAAAAGGTATGGTAACTACCACTGACCTGATTAAATACCTTCTAAAACAATGCTAAACATTTGCAATATTTGCAATGTGTGAAATTGTGGCCATTGGATCCTGCGAGTTGAAAACAAAACTTCCCGCAACCAAAACATTTGCACCAGCCTCTACCAAAGCTTTCGTATTGTCTGCATTTACTCCACCATCAATTTCTATTAGCGTTTTGGCCTTCTTTTCATCGATTAGAGATTTTAACGCCTTTACTTTTGCAAAGGTATTCTCAATAAACTTCTGACCTCCATAGCCCGGATTGACACTCATTACACAAACCAGGTCTATGTCCCCTATACTATTTTCAAGGAGATTTACATTCGTATGTGGATTTAACGCTACTCCTGCCATCATTCCTTCCTCTTTGATGGCTTGTATAGTTCTGTTCAGATGGGGACAGGCTTCATAATGCACCGTGAGTATATTTGCGCCCAAAGAGGCAAAAGTTTTAATATATCTATCGGGATCAATAATCATGAGATGAACATCGAGCGGTTTCGTTGCATGTTCCGCTATACTCTTTATTACAGGCATACCATAAGAGATATTAGGAACAAAAACTCCGTCCATTACGTCAATATGATGCCAGTCTGCCTGACTTGAATTGACCATTTGAACATCTCTTTGAAGGTTTCCGAAATCGGCCGCGAGCAGTGAGGGTGCAATACGTATGTTGTTCATTATTTGATAGCTGAAAATATTTTGATACAAAAATAGGTATTCACGATGGTTTTATGCTGAGCCATTAAATATAACTTCAAAATTATTCCAGGTTCTCATTATTATAGAGTTCATGCGATTCATCAGCACCACTTAACAAATAGACAAAGAGATCTTTTATTTCCTCTTCGTTCAATCTATTTAATAAACCAGAAGGCATTGGAGAAATTGGAGATAATTCTTTTTTTGTTACAGAGGATTTGGCCAATTGCACAGTGTATGATGTGTTTAACGGATTTGGCATAATCTTAATTGAATCTGAGGTTTCAGAAAGAATTCTTCCGGCTATTTTTTTGCCATCATCAAGATGAAAAAGGGTAAAGGCATACTGATCTGAAATTTCATCATTGGGGCTATAAATGGAATATAACAAATCGTACCTGCCAAATTTTGTACTTATCTGCGTTAAATCCGGTCCGGTAGCACCCCCTTCTCCTTTCATGCGGTGACATAAGACACACAATGCTGCCTGATAGGCTCGTTCACCATCCGCCAAAGTTCCATTATAACTTTTCATCTTTTCACCCCATAGAAATTGGTTGATAGTGCTTCCTGAATAATTTGCCCCCGGGCCAACAGGTTGTGGAAGGTTCTCTACCACAGTGTTTGGTGAATAGATACCTGAGAGTTCTTCAAAGTATTCTTTTTCTTCTTCAGGAACATTTGACATGGCTTGTATCCTTACATTTTCCATATAAGCTTTAAAACTCATTCCTCCTTTTGCACTTAATACATCATAGAACCATAGGAAGTATTTCTCTCTGAGGGCTTTGTTCCAGCCTTCAGAGGCATGGCTTAGCAGCATCCCGTAAAAGATAGCCTCGCTAGGAGGCATTTTCGCAATTACTTCTCTAATTAATGGTCCGTATTGTTCACTTCGCAACGTAGTTTCCTCTGAGAGCATCTGACTAGAAATATTCGTTTTTTCAGCGGTATGTTTTTCTAATAAATCAATAAGGGTTTTAACCGTGCCCTCAACATTTAAATAGAGCATAATTTGCGCCAGTTCTCTATTTATGATATTGTTTGAATTAGGAAAATAAGGCTTTAGTTTATTAATTACGTCCAAACGAGATGTACTTTCGGGTTGACCCATACGGATAAATACAAGAGCATAATTTCTCAAAAGGTCTACTTGCCTTTGTTCATCCAGTTCTTCCCAACTGATTTGATTTAATTTTTTCAGAATCTTTCCTTCTTCTTTCTTAGCTCCCTGTCTTGCCATAGCAATGCCCGCTTCAATGGTTTTTATCGCTGATTCTTCCAAGTAGAACCTCTCCTGCCATTGCTCCGTAGGAACTTTTTCCAGAGTATTTCGAGCGGCATACCTAATAAATCTGTCTTCATGATCAAGATAGTTCCATGCATTGGATATGGCTTCTTTGGGATCAAGAGTAGAATGACTCTCTAATTGGTGCCTGATCTTTCTTAATTCTTTTCCGCTTTCATTGGTCATAAGTAAAGATTCAGGATCATCTCCGTCATAACTCAATCTATATAAGTGAGAATCCAGACCTCTTCCACCGGTTGCGAAATAAAGGTTGCCATCTGAACCTGCAATCATATCAGTTAATGGCAAAGGGGTACCTGATAGAAATTCTTCTCTGGTGGCAGTGTAACTGCTTCCTTCCGGTATAAGATTTGCGTAATAAATGGTTCCAAAGCTCCAATCCATGATAAAAAGTCCACTTTTATACTTTGACGGAAATCCTAGCTTAGCACCAGACAATATTGCTGTAGGAGAACCTTGTTCAAGATTATGGACTGCGGGGAGGTTATCCGGATAGTAATCCGGCCATTTGCCCGATCCTGTCCGCCATCCGTATTCACTGCCCGGAGTAACATGACATATTCTTGTTGGCCTGTACCAGGGCATGCCAATATCCCATTCCATATCAGCATCATAGGTAAACAATTCACCATCCTGATTAAATGCCAGATCGAATGGATTTCTATAGCCAGCAGAAATGAGTTCCCAGTTGTCACCCTTAGCGTCAAATTCGGCAACCCAACCGCCAGGTGCTTTTATGTCATTGGCATGTCCCCGGGCGTCCAGATAAGGCGTAAACAGATTATCTTCACCCCAATTTGTAGGTAAACGACTATTTTGTTTAAGGATTTCCGGGATAAGCACATGATTTCCTGCGATGAAATAGATAGATTCCCCATCCGGACTTAATACAAAGCTGTGTGGCCCATGCTCACCGGCTCCCTCTAATTTCAAAAGCATTTTAACTTCATCAAGATTTCCATCTCCATTTGAATCTGTAATTCTATAAATACCGCTCCCTCTTTGATCTTCATCTGTATTATCATCCTCCCAGTTCTTATTAACGGCAACATACAGACTATTGAAGGCCCATAAAAGTCCGTGGGCTTCACCAATATCAAGATTCAGGCTATCTACCTTTGTTGTTTGTACGGCATCACCTTTTTCCGGCATTTTAAAATAATAGATCTTACCACGCTGATCACATGCATAGATAGTTTTGTCTTGACCTTCGGCCAGGGCTACCCATGAACCTTGTTTGTTGGCACTTATATGGTATAACTCTTCAAGTGTAAAGTTTTCGGGCAAATTAAATTGTACTTCAGAAGTGTCATTTCCTTCTCTGGTTGATTTAGTCTCATTACAGGAAATAATGAGACAACCAAACACGATAAAAAGGAATTTCATGGATACAGAAAAAAAGTCGCTCATAATCGGGAATTAATATTGCTTTATAAATTAATACTTTGTCTTCCATAAATATACAGAAATGTATTGGCACAAAATGTTATTAGTAGAATCAATAAGAAAAAGACTTTCTATATTATCCCGATTGAAGTAAAAATTATGCCTGCTTTGGGGGAATATTTTAGTTGTGGAAATGGATAAATAGTCTTAATGCTAAGGAGAAATTGGTGGAGAATTAGTATAAAATGAAAAACTCCGGTAATCAGCCGGAGTTTATTCATCAATCAAAAAACGAACAGTCATGATAAACTGTTGTTACCACCACAAATTACAATTTTTATACCAAAATTCCAATTTAAGGAAATTTTAACCTGTAATTAATGTCTCGTCTTTATCCGAGATAAGTTTTCAATATTTTACTTCTTGAAGTATGTTTTAATCTTCTTATTGCTTTTTCTTTAATCTGTCGTACTCTTTCCCTGGTTAGGTCGAAAGTCTCACCAATTTCCTCAAGGGTCATCGAATGTTGTCCGGCCAAACCAAAATACAATCTGATAACATCTGCTTCTCTGGGAGTTAGAGTTTCCAAAGCTCTTTCGATTTCCGTTCGAAGGGATTCATGTAATAATTCTTTATCCGGATTAGGAGACTCTCCACTTCGAAGAACATCATAAAGATTTGAATCCTCTCCGTCAATTAAAGGTGCATCCATAGATACGTGACGCCCCGAATTTTTAAGAGATTGTTTCACATCTTCAACTGTCATATCCAATTCCTTGGCAATTTCCTCTGCAGATGGGATTCGTTCATGTGCTTGCTCCAGAAATGCAAAAGTTTTATTTATCTTATTTATGGAACCAATCTTATTTAGCGGTAATCTAACTATACGAGATTGTTCTGCCAGGGCTTGTAAAATAGACTGTCTAATCCACCATACGGCATATGATATGAATTTAAAACCCCTTGTCTCATCAAAACGCTGAGCAGCTTTAATAAGTCCAAGATTTCCTTCATTAATTAAATCCGGTAGGGTAAGCCCCTGGTTTTGATATTGCTTTGCCACAGAAACAACAAAACGAAGATTAGCTTTTGTAAGTTTTTCCAACGCCAATTGGTCACCAGCTTTTATTCGCTGTGCTAATTCCACTTCCTCATCTGCTGTGATTAGATCTACCTTACCTATTTCCTGCAAGTATTTATCTAAGGACGCAGTCTCCCTGTTCGTAACCTGTTTTGTAATCTTTAGCTGTCTCATTAAGGCTTTCCTTTATATGTTAAGTTCAAAGTGCATGGGCTGCATATACTTATACGTAAAAAAGCGGCAAATGTTACAATAAGGTTATAAAAATTTAACTTTTTGGTTAAATCACACAAAAAAACCCCTGTTTTAAAGGGGTTTTTCTAAATATACCAACAGAAAATTAATTAGTCTCTTCTGGGTTTACGATCTCTATTCCTGTCGTTTCTTCCGCGGTTACGATCCTTATTTTCTCTTGGGGGTCTTTCCTTAAAACCTTCAGGTTTAGCCAATAGAGCTTTACGAGATACTTTTTCCTTTCTGGTTCGTGAATCTATTCCGAAATATTTAACATCAAATACATCACCCATGTTAACTACATCGGATACTTTTTCAGTTCGCTCCCAGGCAAGTTCAGAAACATGGAGAAGAACTTCATTTCCTGGTGCTTCAACATATTCTACAACAGCCCCGAAATCGAGCATCTTAATCACTTTTACTTCATAAACACTACCCACTTCCGGTTTAAATGTTATAGAGTCTATTTTAGCAAGTACAGCATCTATTCCTCCCTGATCTGTTCCCAGGATTTCCACCAGTCCTTCTTCAGTGACCGGATCTTCATTGATAACAATAGTAGTACCAGTCGTTTTTTGAAGCTCCTGAATTACTTTTCCACCAGGACCAATTAATGCCCCGATGTAATCTCCAGGAATCGTAGCGGTTACCATTTTTGGTGCATGTGCCTTAACATCTTCATTTGGTTGTGCAATTGTACTGGTCAATTTTTCAAGAATATGAAGTCTTCCTTCTCTTGCCTGCATTAACGCCTTAACCAGAATTTCGTAGGATAAGCCTTTAACTTTGATATCCATCTGACAAGCGGTGATACCATCTGCGGTTCCTGTAACTTTAAAATCCATATCTCCCAGATGATCTTCATCACCCAAAATATCAGATAATACGGCATATTTGCCTGTTTCTGTATCCGTTATTAAACCCATTGCAATTCCTGAAACAGGTTTGGTAAGTTGTACCCCTGCATCCATAAGTGCCATGGTACCCGAACAAACAGTTGCCATAGATGAAGAACCATTACTTTCCAATACTTCGGAAACAACCCGAACAGTATAAGGACAATCTTCAGGAATCATTCCTTTTAATGCCCTTTGGGCTAAATTTCCATGGCCAATTTCTCTACGTGAAGTTCCCCTGATCGGTCTTGCTTCTCCAGTGGAGAAAGGCGGGAAGTTGTAATGTAAATAAAATGTTTCTTCACCTTCAAATGAGGGCATATCAATTTGATTGGCCTCCCGTGAAGTACCCAGCGTAACTGTTGCCAATGCCTGGGTTTCTCCTCTCGTAAAAATTGCAGAACCATGGGTTGAAGGTAAATAATCCACCTCGCACCAGATAGGTCTTATCTCATCTGTCTTTCTGCCGTCTAATCTTAAACCTTCATTTAAGGTAAGGTCTCTGACAGCAGCTTTTTCAGCTTTGTAGTAATATTTACTGATTAAATCCCCTATCTCTTCCAGTTCTTCATCGGAATGTGAGGCTTTAATTTCTTCTTTAATTTCTGCAAATGATGCACTGCGTTCGTGTTTGGAAGAACCAGCCTTAGCTACTTTATAAACTTTATCATAGGCCAGGTCATGAATCTTTTTCATAAGTGCTTCGTCCTCAACTTCCGTCTCGTATTCACGTACTTCTTTCTGTCCGAAGGCCTTGGCTAATTTAATCTGCGCAGCACATTGTACTTTGACAGCTTCGTGTGCAAATTTGATCGCTTCAACCATTTCTTCTTCAGAAATTTCGCCCATTTCACCTTCTACCATCATGACCGAGTCTTCAGATGCCCCGATTACCATATCAATGTCAGATTCAAGTAATTGTGCCCTGGTTGGATTAATGACGAATTCGCCATTCACCCTTCCAACCCGAACTTCCGAAATTGCACATTCAAAAGGGAAGTCCGAAAGTTGAATTGCAGCAGATGCGGCGAGACCTGCCATTGCATCTGGCATAACATTATCATCATGAGACATCAGCTGAATCATTACCTGGGTTTCAGAATGGTAGTCCTTTGGGAAAAGTGGTCTTAATACGCGATCTACCAATCGCATTGTCAATACTTCTCCGTCACTTGGTCTGGCTTCTCTTTTGAAAAAACCTCCTGGATAACGTCCAGAAGCTGCAAATTTTTCCCTGTAATCTACGGTTAAAGGAAGAAAATCTACATCACTTTGTTTGTAATTGGAAACTACTGTACATAATAACATACAGTTCCCTGATTGTACAACAACAGAACCATGGGCCTGTTTTGCAAGTTTTCCGGTTTCGATAGAAATCTCTCTACCATCACCGAGGTCAATGACCTCTTTAAATGTTTTTGGAATCATAAATTTTAATTAGAACCTGACTGTCTATCAGGCTGTTAAACAATGGTCAATCGTCTTACAAAGACGGTCTGAGTTGTGTTGTTGTGTTGTCGACCAATGAAAAACTATGTGTAAGCTTTTTGTGTTGGCCCTAAATTACAGGGCTTTTGTTAAAAAAGGGGAAGCAATGCCTCCCCCCGATATTATTTTCTTATGTTTAATTCTTTTATTAGGGTACGGTACTTTTCTATGTCCTTTTTCTTCAAATAATCCAGCAAACTTCTTCTTTTACCAACGAGTCTTACCAGTGATCTTTCCGTATTGTAATCCTTTTGGTTATTTTTTAAATGTCCTGTTAAATGATTAATCCGATGCGTGAACAATGCAATCTGACCTTCAGTGGAGCCGGTATTACCTTCCGAACCTCCATGTTTTTTAAAGATTTCAGCTTTAACTTCTTTTGTTAAATACATTCCAATATTATTTTAAATGATTTTTATGTATCTGATTGATTTTCAATCGAGCGCAAAGATAGTAATAAATTTAAATAATGCAGATGTCATTCAATTTTTTTGATCTCAAATTAAACCTTTATGAATAACCAGGGTCCAAGGTTTGTAATATTAAAAAAATGATAGTATGAAAAATTGTTTAAAAAAATGGAATTTAGCGGGATTATTGCTTTTAGCAATGGTATTTAATTTTTCCTGTAACAAAGAAGAATCTACGGGAATAATTGAAACCGGTGAAACAGAAAATTTTAAAGTAGCGCAGCTACAGGCAAGTGATGAATCTGAATTAATTTCTGAGGAAATCATTAACATTGGAGAGGATGTTTACGCCACGGATGAAATCCAGGCTACATCCAGGGGTTCTTACAATTCAGATTATTTACCAGATTGTGTGACAATTACTACTGTGGTGACTAGTACCAGTAAAGAAAAAACTATTGATTTTGGTGAGGGTTGTGAATTACCCAATGGGAATTCATTAAGTGGTAAAATTATACTGAGCTATCTTAAAGACATGGATGTGCCCATGAATACGCTTAGCTTTACCCTTGAGGATTTTACATTTAACGCGGTTTTTGTTGAGGGGAGTGCTTCAGTACAACGCATGCGCTCTAATGACAATGGAAATCCACAATCAGATGCTGTTGCTAATTTTGCAGGAGAATGGCCCGATGGCACTACAGCCAGTTTTACTGGGAATAGAACCAGAGAATGGGTTGAAGGTTTTGGAAGTGGATTCTGGGGTGATAACGTTTTTCTTATCTCCGGCAAAGGTACTTACACGGGTAAATTGGACAATGTTTTTATTAAGGAAACAATAAGTCCACTAAGAAGAGAATTATCTTGTAGATTCATTGTGAGTGGGGTACTTGAAATTTCAAAAAATGATACAACTGTGAGCCTCGATTTTGGAGATGGTAGTTGCGATTCCAAAGGAATTCTTACTTATCCTGACGGCGAGAATAAGGAAATATTTTTGAGGAGGTTTAAATAATAAAAACCTGTAAATAATTTATTAATAACCCTGAATTTTCATGTTCGGGGTTTTTTATTTTCTAACGGGCAGATTTTGAATAAGATCTATATACAGATTAATATTCTTTTTAAGGTCCCTTCTGTGGGAAATAAAATCTAAAAAGCCATTCTCCATAACGAATTCGGACGTTTGAAATCCTTTTGGAAGATCTTTACCGGTTGCCTCTTTAACAACTCTTGGCCCGGCAAAACCAATCAACGCGCCAGGTTCAGAAATATTAATGTCTCCCAGCATGGCATATGATGCGGTTGTGCCTCCTGTGGTAGGATCCGTGCATAAAGAAATATATGGAATTTTAGCTTCAGCAAGTTGTGCTAACTTTGCCGAGGTTTTAGCCAGTTGCATTAATGACAAAGCTGCTTCCATCATTCTGGCTCCACCAGATTTAGATATCATTACGAAGGGGATTTCCTTTTTGATGGAATAATCAATTCCGCGTGCAATTTTTTCACCTACCACACTACCCATTGAGCCCCCAATAAAACTAAAATCCATACAGCATACAACAAGATCCTTGCCAAAAGATTTACCAACTGCTGTTCTTACTGCGTCCTTTAAGCCAGTCTTTTTTTGTGCAGCCTTTAATCTATCGGAATATTTCTTGGTATCCTCAAATTTTAAGGGATCTTTAGAACTTAACTTCGGATCCAATTCCTGAAATTTGTTATCGTCAAAAAGAATTTCGAAATATTCTTTGCTTCCGATTCTTACGTGATAATCATCTTCAGGACTAACATAAAAATTTTTGGCTAACTCTTCAGACTCAACAATTTTTCCTGTGGGAGATTTATACCATAAGCCTTTAGGCGTATCTTTTTTCTGCTCAGTTGCAGTTTGTATACCTTTTTCTGTTCTTTTGAACCAAGCCGTCATTGGAATAATATTTAATTCTGAATGTTACCTACAAGGTATTAATATTGTTTAGATCTTCAAAAGCTTTTTTTAATCTCTCAACAAAGGTCTTTTCTCCTTCTCGCAGCCAAACTCTTGGATCGTAATGTTTTTTGTTTGGTTGATCAGCCCCATCGGGATTTCCGATCTGTGATTGTAAGTAAGCTGATTTGCCTTGTATGTAATCCCTAACACCTTCCATAAACGCATATTGCAAATCTGTATCAATATTCATCTTTATAACTCCATATCCAATAGCTTCACGGATTTCCTCAACAGTTGAGCCGGAGCCGCCATGGAATACGAAATCTATATGATTATGTTCAACGCCGTATTTCTTTGTTATGTATTCCTGGGAATTCTTTAGAATTTTTGGAGTTAACTTTACATTTCCCGGTTTGTATACGCCATGGACGTTTCCAAAAGCAGCAGCTATGGTGAATCTTGGACTTATTTTGGATAATTCCTCATAGGCATAAGCCACTTCTTCAGGCTGGGTGTATAATTTTGAGTCATCAACATCTGTATTATCCACGCCATCTTCCTCACCTCCGGTAATTCCTAATTCAATTTCCAGAGTCATATCCATTTTGCTCATCCTTTCAAGATAATCTTTGCAAATGGCAATGTTTTCCTCTATAGGTTCTTCGGAAAGATCAATCATATGCGAACTGTAGAGTGATTTTCCTGTTTCCGCAAAATGCTTTTCACTTGCATCCAGAAGACCATCAATCCATGGCAATAACTTTTTAGCACAATGATCTGTATGTAAAATTACTGTAGCACCATAAGCCTCAGCTAACTGATGTATATGTTTTGCACCGGCAACAGCTCCCTGTATTGCAGCTTGTTGCCCCTCATTAGACAAGCCTTTTCCTGCATTAAACTGTGCTCCACCATTGGAAAATTGAATAATAACCGGAGAATTCAAAGCTGCAGCGGTTTCCAAGACTCCATTAATGGTATCTGAACCTATAACGTTAACTGCGGGCAGGGCAAATCCCTTTTCCTTTGCGTAATTAAAAATATGTTGAACTTGGTCACCTGTAGCAACACCTGGTTTTATTGAATGCGACATAATTTTATGGTCTGTTAGTTTTTTATGAGTTGTGGCAAATGTAGTAAAATAATTAAAGGTCTAAAAAGGATAGTTTATACCAATCTGGAATACTGCGTTTCTGAAATTATATTGACTAAACCATCTTTCACTGGCCAAGAGTGCGGGGTTATAGGTTTTAAAGCCCATATCGAGTCGGAATACGAAATAAGTAAAGTCATATCTAAGCCCCATACCGGTGCCAAGGGCTATTTCAGAAAGGGATTCAAACCCTTCAAACACGGCCGCAGGAGCCTCTACATTATCCCAGACATTCCAAATATTACCTGCATCTGCAAAAACAGCACCCTTTAAATTCCCAAAAACAGGAAACCTATACTCCAGATTAAGTGCTATTTTCATGTTAGCTTCATTAAAATCATTAATATTATCCGTTGAACCAGGTCCGAGGGAATAGGGAAACCAAGCTCTGTTATCATTCGAACCACCACCAAAATAACTACGAACAAAGGGTACACTATTAGAATTTCCATATGGGATGGCTATGCCAAAAAAGCTTCTAAAGGCAAGTACGTTCGATCTGGATAGATCCCAATGCTTAATATAATCAAATTCCGTTTTGATATATTGAGAAAAAGGCACACCAAAGACAGTTCGATCTCCATTATCATTTTTGTCAAATTCTATGACATTGGAAATAGCTGACAACAATGCTCCTGCACTCTCTATTTTAAATCGGAACGAATAAAAACTGTTGTCATTTATACCGGATCTATTGGTCTTATTAAATGTATAGTTACTTGCAAAAATCAGGTTGTTTTCCGTTAATCTAATTCTTCGCTCCTCTATACTGGCTACATCTTCAAAATCTTCAGGAGTTGAAGGAACTTCAACATTCAAAATAGCATTGGTAAAACCCGTGGTGCCTTCAGGGATTATTAGTTCTGGCCCGTCCGGACCTTCAGGCATAACGTAAAAATCTTCTAGAGCAGGGTCATCTGCATAATCCACAGCAATATCATTTAACCTATTATAGGTGCTTTGATAAACATTATAAAAACGATCAGGATTAAGGTTATTTACAAATTGAATGTTTAATAATTCTACGCTGTTTTTATTAAAAGTATTCGTAGCCCAGTTATATCCTAATATTGTATTAAAGGTCTGTTTGTCTAAACCAATATTTTTTTGAAAACTTGTACCGATCGAAACTCTGGATTGTGGGAGTTTATAGGACGGAATTATTTTTTTCCAGTTAAAAAATGGAAACCAGATTCTTGGGAATGTTATTCCGACATCTGCTCCGATTTCAGAAAAGAAATTCTCCGTTGAAGTTTCATCGCTTAACAAGCCAAAAGTACCTCCCAGAGATAGGCTAAGTGTTTCAGCACCACGGAAAATATTACGTGAGATCAGGGCTGTACTAAAACCGATGCCCAATGATCTAATATTAGAGTGTGTAATATCAAAATCAATGGCCCATGAAAATTTGGGCCTGGTTGCTAAAAAAATGTCTGTTGCTAGTTTTGATTGGGTACTATCCTCTGTAAAAAGTATGTTAGGATACTTAAAAGTATTTAAATTGGTAATTCGCCTGTAAGTACGAATTTTATCAATGTCTCTGTACAGGCTGTCTTTTTCCAGGAAAATAGCATCGGCTAACGCCTTGGGCTTATAACGGAGTTTATCTTTATAATAAATGGTATAATTCTCGTATTCTACAGATTTTAAAGTAGAGATATCTCCATTGAAACTATAATCAGGATAAATATTGATCTTGTCTAAACGAAATACTTTATATTCCGAAGTAGTTATGCTGGTATCACCACGCTTTCTAAGGTTGCCAATGTTTAGTTTGACATTCATTTTTTGATCGTCGTTCACCCTTGCGGTATCTCTCAGAATATCATAGGCAATAGAACTCTCCTGGAAATTATAGACTCCGGTATTTCTAAAAAGCTCTGAAAGCCTTTTTCTTTCATTATTAAAATCTACAAGATCAAACTGTTTGCTATTTTCAATAAAGGATTTATCCTCATTTAGTTGATAGATAGAATCAATTGCCTCAGAGCTTATATTTCTGGTAATAGAATCGACAATAAATGGTTTTCCGAGTGCAATCGTATAATTTATTTCAGCCCGTTTCTTTTTTTTCGTACTATCTATTTCATAAGAAGTGCTATTATTAAAATATCCCTTACTTCCATAATAGACACTCAAACGTTCCAATGATTTCTTAGTTTGCACAGTATCAA
Organism: Flavobacteriaceae bacterium; assembly: GCA_020346245.1. Lineage (GTDB taxonomy): Bacteria > Bacteroidota > Bacteroidia > Flavobacteriales > Flavobacteriaceae > Eudoraea. Next base: position 1,183,174 of record CP070778.1, read on the forward strand.
TAATGGAAGGAGGCTCTCCAACCTTTTTAAGCCAATCGCTATATCCTTTTACCAAAAAGGATTCCCCAAGCCTATTAACCTGCTTTTGTGATAGTGTATTTACAAGTCTTTGTTCCCTTTTTGGTTTTTTGTAAAGCCAGGCCTGGAATGAGGAATCCGGATCTTTTTTTGCCAAATTATAAAGGTTAAGCCTTAAAGGATAGCCTAGTAAGGAACTGTTGGGTTCCTGTAGAACAAGACTCCGAATATCTTCACTCTTTATTTTTTCGCTATTTACGTAGATGTTGTTTTTTGTTAGCAAAAGTTCGTCATCTTCTACCCTTCTTAGAGTATTACAGGAAGTGAATGCAACAATAAACAAGAATAAACCTATTTTTGCAATATTCTTTTCGTAACTCCGAAGGGTCTTCATAGAAGCCAAAAATACATTATTTGAATGGTTGTTAAAAGTCAATTAAAATTTATAAAAAGCTTATATCAAAAAAAGTACCGAATTCAAAATGGTCTTTTTATAGCAGAAGGTATGAAGGTCGTTTCAGAGCTTATGAATTCTAAAATTGCAGTTCATAGTATCTATAGTACTGATCCCCAATTCAAGGTAAAAGACAGAGTAGAAGTTCACTTTATTTCAGAAAAGGATCTTTCGAGATTAAGTTTTCAAAAAAACCCCAACAAAGTATTGGGGATTTTTGAGATTCCCGAAGCCCAGGAGGTTAATTTTTCAGATTGGGTTGTGGTTTTAGATGCTATTCAGGATCCAGGAAATTTGGGAACTATAATTAGGCTGTGCGATTGGTTTGGAATAGCTCATTTGATATGTTCTCCGGATACAGTAGATTGTTATAATCCCAAGGTCCTGCAAGCTACCATGGGGTCTATTGCCCGGGTAAATATCGTCTATACCGATATTACTGATTTGCTTGAAGAAAACGAAAATGTTGCGTTTGGCACATATATGGAAGGTAATTCCGTGTATTCTGTAGATCTTCCTGAAAATGGGCTATTAATATTAGGGAACGAAGGTAAAGGCATATCTGAGGAAGTGGGCCTTAAGATAAATGCTAAAAACCGACTTAGTATTCCTCAATATGGGAGAAAAACTACTGAAAGCCTCAATGTTGCAACGGCCACAGCCATTTTTCTAAGTGAAATTAGAAGAGGCAAAACTTAAACGAATTAAATACCTAAGTTTTGGGGCAGAAAAAGTCAAATTCTTTTAAAGTGCATCGGCTTATTCAAAGGTGAAATTCACGAAAAACCCTCTGGTTTTCATGGTATCTATATTTCCGGTCCATGGACTGTTCGGATCATTATCTGGTACCAATTCATCCGTAATTGCAAAAATTCCACGAATAGAAGGAGAAAATTTAAAATATTCCGTGTAGAAATCAATGCCAAATCCAATTTCCCAGTTATAGACTGTTTTTGTCATTCGAAAAGTGCCACTGCTATTATCTTCCAGACTATTTTCATTACCACTTAAATTTAAAGAAGCAGATAAGCCACCAATGACATATGGTTTCCAGTTGCCAAATCTTTGAGCACTTACTTTAAGGAGTAAGGGAAAATTAATATAAGTAGATTTTATTTCTCTTAAGGCATCATTTGCATTGGTAAACCCTTTATAACCCAGGGTTCTACTCGTATAGAATAATCCGGGTTCAAACCGAAGGTCCAAAAATTCGTTAATCCTCAATTCCCCTATCAGGCCTACATTGAAACCAATAGATTTATCTGTCAGAATATCATCCAGGTCGTTCTTATATTCAAATTTAAACGCGTATTGATTAAACCCCAGATAATATCCCCAATTTAATAAGGCCTTATCCTCATTTTCAAGATTTATAATGGGTTTTTCTTTAAATTGAGCATGCAAAGGACTTGCGACCAGCAATAGGAAACCTATCAAAAAAACTAAGATATATTTCATTTATCTATTTTGTAGCTACATATATAGATGCCACACCAAATGTCTGCGGCTTGTTCTCCATAGCTATAAACCCAATTTTCCCCAAAATATTGTTGAAAGCCTGACCATACGGAAAAACGGCGGCAGATTCTGAAAGATAGGTATAAGCAGAGCGGTCTTTAGAGAACAGTTTGCCTATTAACGGTAGGATACTTTTAGTATAAAACCAATACCCTTGTTTAAAGGGAAAATTGGTTGGCACAGAAGTTTCTAAAACAACAAAGGTGCCGGAAGGTTTTAAAACACGGTATATTTCAGATAAACCTTTTTCGAGATCTTCAAAATTCCGAACTCCGAAAGCTACAGTAACTGCATCAAAGCTGTCATCTTCGAATGGCAGATTTTCACTATCGCCAACAACCATTTCAATAGTTGTATCCAAACCTTTATCTGCCACTTTTTTTTTCCCAACTTCGAGCATGCCTTTGGAAATATCCAGGCCTATTATTTGTTCTGCCCCTGTTTTTACAAGGTTAATGGCCAGATCTCCGGTTCCGGTTGCGATGTCCAGTACTTTATTTGGATTTCTTTTCTTTAAAATTGCCACCACTCTGTTTCTCCATTTTATGTCAATACCAAAAGAGATTACTCTATTCAGACCATCATAATTACCGGAAATTGTGTCAAACATTTGTGTAACCTGCTGTTTTTTTCCAAGTGTCGATGTTTTATAAGGTTTTACTTTTTTTGACATACGTTGAATTTTCGGGTAAATATAATACAAAGCCTTCTTCGAAAATGGGTATTTGCAAGGATAATCCAAATAGATTCAAAGTCCGTTTTTGCTCACCAAGATAAACATTAATCAAAATAAATTTACGTAATTTTGCCATTGCAAACTTGGCAAAAACAACGTACATGAGCTTCATTGGCTTATATTATTTCAAAATAGCTCCTTTACGCCATATTCAGACTCTTGAAAATTAATAAATACGAAAGATGAGGATTATTATTGCGGGGGCAGGCGAAGTAGGTTTTCATTTGGCAAAACTTTTATCATATGAATCCCAGAACATCACTTTGATTGATTCTAACAAGGAAAGTTTAACCTACGCAGACAGTCATTTAGATATAAAAGTACTTAAAGGTGATGCTACTTCCATTTCAGTTTTAAGCGATGCGAAAGTTGAAAGTTCTGATCTTGTAATTGGGGTAACTTCTTCGGAAACCACAAATATTACTCTCTGTTTGTTGGCTAAACAAATGGGATGCAAAAAAACCATTGCGAGAATTTCAAATATTGAATTTATCGATAACAAAGAACTGATTAAGTTTTCAGAAATGGGAATTGACGAATTGATCTCACCTGAAGAGTTGGCGGCCACTGAAATACAACTTTTACTTAATCAGTCAGCTTTTTTTGACACTTATGAATTTGAAGAAGGGGCACTGATAATGGTTGGTGTTGTCTTGCCTAAGGGTGCACCTTTTATTGGGAAAACGGTCAAAGATGCAGCACATATATTTCCCGAATTGCATTTTATGCCTATTGCTATGCAAAGGATTGGAACCCAGTTCACTTTGATGCCCAGAGGTGATACAGTATTTAAAGAAAATGATCAGGTATATTTTGTGACGGATAAAAAAGGAGTTGATGAACTTTATAAACTTACCGGTAAAAAGAGAGAAGAGATAAAAAATGTAATGATTTTAGGAGGTAGTAAAGTTGGCTTCAATGCTGCCCGGGATCTCTGTTCTAAAAAATTTAATGTAAAGCTAATTGAGAAAAACAAAGAGAAGGCTTTTGATATATCAGATAGTCTGCCCAATGCCCTGGTAATAAACGGGGATGGCAGGAATGTGGAATTATTGGAAGAAGAAAGTCTGGAATCTATGGATGCATTTATTGCGGTTACCGGAAATTCAGAAACTAATATTATGTCTTGTCTGATGGCAAGATCGAAGAATATCAAAAAAACTATCGCCCTGGTGGAAAACATGGATTACTTCCAACTCTCCCAGTCTATAGGGGTTGATACTTTAATTAATAAGAAATTACTCGCAGCTAATAATATTTTCAGGTATATCAGAAGGGGTGAAGTTGTTGCTCTGACCCGATTAAATAACCTAAATGCCGAAATCCTGGAATTCGAAGTAACGGCTACCTCAAGAGTAAATGGAAAAATTATACGCGAAATCGAATTTCCCGGATCTGCCATAATTGGTGGGATTGTAAGAGATGGAGTTGGTAATATTGCCCTGGGCGACTTCAGGATTCAGGAAGGAGACCGGGTAGTGGTATGCTGTCTGCCAGATTCCATTTCAAAAATTGAAAGGCTTTTTATATAATGACAGGTCTGAATTATAGAATAATTGTCCACTTAATGGGATTACTGTTATTATTTAATGGTGGTTTCATGTTAATTGCAGCCTTGGTTAGCGGGATTTATGATGATGGAGTTACGCTTGATATTACCCTATCGGCCATTATAACTTTATTACTGGGTATTCTGGCCATGTTTTATACAAGAGGGCATGATAAGGAAGTTAAAAGAAAAGAAGGGTATATCATTGTTACTCTTGGTTGGATCGTAATGTCTGCCTCAGGGATTTTGCCTTATGTTTTTTCCGGAGCTATCCCAAGTATTACGAATGCTTTTTTTGAGACTATCTCCGGATATACAACTACGGGTGCTTCAATTCTGAACGATATAGAATCTCTTCCAAAAGGTATACTATTTTGGCGGAGCCTTACCCACTGGATAGGGGGAATGGGTATAATTGTTCTGGCCATCGCCATACTTCCTCTACTCGGAATTGGAGGAATGCAACTTTTCTCTGCAGAAGCTCCCGGACCAAACGCGGATAAGCTCCACCCCAGAATTACGGACACTGCTAAAAGACTTTGGCTAATTTATTTTGGATATACTGCAGCTGAAACTATTTTATTAAGTGTAGCCGGGATGTCTTTTTTTGATGCCATAAACCATTCTATGGCTACCCTGTCTACAGGTGGATTTTCAACTAAAAATGCAAGTCTTGCTCATTGGAGTAACCAACCTCTGATACAATATATAATTATATTCTTTATGTTTCTTGCCGGCAGTAATTTTGTATTGAGCTATTTTGCCTTTAAAGGTAAAATCCAAAGGGTGCTTAGGGATGAAGAATTTAAGTTTTACAGTATTTTAATGTTGATTTTCACCTTAATTACTGCATTAGTGGTCTATTATATTGCCAATGTTGAAGTTTCAAACTTTCACCCGATGCCATTTGGAGAAGCTGAAAGTTCTTTCAGGCATGCTTTGTTTCAAATTACAGCTGTTATCACAACTACCGGATTTGTCACCTCGGATTTTACGGCATGGACTCCCTTTTTAACTGTTTTCTTTTTCGGGCTTATGTTTATGGGTGGTTCTGCAGGTTCCACAGCTGGAGGTATCAAAGTAATGAGACATATCCTAATTATCAAAAATGGATTGCTGGAATTTAAAAGAACCTTACATCCAAATGCCATTATTCCTGTGAGATTCAATAATAAAACGGTGAACGAGCATATTGTATATAATATAATCGCATTCTTTGTCCTTTATATGCTACTTTTCATAATTGGAGCCCTTGTACTGAGTCTTTTGGGCCTGGATTTTATTTCCGCAATTGGCGGTGCGGCATCATCTCTTGGAAATGTTGGACCGGCTTTTGGAGACCTTAACCCCGTAAGTAACTATAATAGCTTGCCGATGCTGGGAAAATGGTGGTGTGGTTTTCTTATGCTTGCAGGTAGATTGGAGTTATTTACTGTATTGATTCTTTTTAATCCCTATTTCTGGAAAAAGATATAATCTTTCGGAAATATTAATAAAGACTAAAGCTGTTTAGACTACCGCTTTTATTCTTTTAACAGCTTCCCTTAATTCATCTTCAGAAGCAGCATACGATATCCGTATACAGTTTGGATTGCCAAAAGCTTCACCCGTAACGGTGGCTACATTAGCATTTTCCAACAGATATAGCGCAAATTCAGATGCATTTTTTATGGTAGTTCCTTTCAGGGTCCTTCCAAAAAAACTTGAAATATCGGGAAAAACATAAAAAGCACCTTCCGGGACATTTAGACTAAATCCATTTATTTCCCCTAAAAGTTCCAATAAGAGATCCCGTCTTTTATGAAATTCATCAATCATGAATTGAATTTTACTTACAGGAGCATTTAAGGCCTCAATAGTAGACCGTTGTGCTATAGCATTGGCACCACTTGTAATTTGTCCCTGAAATTTAGTACAGGCCCTGGCAATCCATTCGGGTGCTCCTATATAACCAATTCTCCACCCGGTCATGGCAAAAGCCTTAGAAACACCGTTTACTGTAATTGTCCTCTCATACATTCCATTAATCTTGGCAATACTTTCATGCTTGCCTCTAAAGTTAATATGTTCATAAATCTCATCGGACACGACCAGGATATCAGGATAATTTTTCAATACAAGGGCAATGCCTTCCAATTCTTCTTTACTGTATACCGAACCACTTGGATTACATGGAGAGCTAAACCAAAGCATTTTGGTCCTTGGAGTGATTGCCGCTTCCAACTGTTCGGGAGTCATTTTAAAATCCGATTCTATACTGGTTGGAACTTCAACCGGTACCCCTTCCGCAAGTTTAACAATATCGCTATAGCTTACCCAATAAGGGGCAGGTAAAATTACCTCATCGCCTTCATTGAGTGTTACCATTGCCACATTGGCCAGTGATTGTTTTGCTCCGGTTGAAACAACAATTTGGCTTAGCCCATAGTCCAGGTCATTATCCCTTTTAAATTTATTTGATATGGCCTGCTTAAGATCTGCGTATCCGTCTACCGGTGAATAACTGCTATAGTTCTCATCAATTGCTTTTTTTGCGGCTTCTTTGATAAACTCCGGAATATTGAAATCTGGTTCCCCCAAACTCAACCCAATAATATCCTTCCCCTGGGTTCTTAATTCTCTGGCTTTTGCGGCCATAGCTAAGGTGGCCGATGTAGACATGTTTTTTATTCTATCGGATAAAAGTTTACTCATTCTTGCAATAAATTTACTGGTACTGTAATGCAGGCTTCTTGCCTAATTCCTTTAAGTGTTTGAAATGCGAAATTATAGCTTTTCTTGTAGTTTTATACTCGTTATAGGGTAAATTAAATTCCTTTGCTGTTTGTTTAACAATTTTGGAGATTTTTGTGTAATGAATATGGCTGATGTTCGGAAAGATATGATGCTCCACCTGATGATTTAACCCTCCTGTAAACCAATTTACAATTCTGTTTTTTGTCCCAAAGTTAACCGTTGTTAGCAACTGATGTATGGCCCAGGTATTTTTCATAGTACCATCTTTAGCCGGTAAAGGTGTTTCGGCTTCATCTACAACATGCGCCAATTGAAAAACGACACTTAGAATTACACCTGCCACATAATGCATAATAAAAAACCCAAGTAGGATTTTCCACCAAGCTATGTCTAAAATTAACATAGGTAACACTATCCATATGGTTACATAAATCATTTTTGTGGCCACCAAAACACTCCAGTTAAGGAATGGGTTTGGAAACTTACCATACGATAGCTTACGTTTAGTATAGCGATACATTTGCATAAAGTCTGTTGTTATGGCCCAATTAAAGGTTAACAAGCCATATAAAAACAAAGAATAGTAATGCTGAAATTTGTGGAACCTGTGCCATTTAGCATGTTCGGAAAAGCGCAAAATTCTTCCTGCCTCCAGATCTTCATCGTGTGTATGTATGTTGGTATAGGTATGATGCAATACATTATGCTGCACCTGCCAGTTATAGACATTTCCGGCCAAAATATAAATACTACTGCCCATTAGCTTGTTAACCCACTTTTTAGTGGAGTAGGAGCCATGGTTACCATCATGCATGACATTCATGCCCACACCCGCCATGCCAACACCCATGGTAATAGTTAATAACAGATTTGCCCAGTTAGGCAAATTCAGTGTTAAAATTATAAAGTAAGGAGCAAGAAAAAGAGCAAACATAATGGCCGTTTTAAAATACAAACGCCAATTACCGGTTTTCTTTAATTGATTTTCCTTGAAATAATCATTGACTCTTTTATTCAAGGTTTTAAAGAACTGGGCCGAATCTTTTCTTGAAAATTTAATTGTGGTCGTATCCATATACCGAAATCATTTGTGTAAATATAACGTAATATCTTGCTTTATAATACCTTCCTTGTGCGATTATTAAAAAATGGCGTTAGAAGTGAATGTATTATTTTTGGCAAAATACAAAGGTACATATGCAAGCTGATATAATATTTAAATATTTTGCCAATTTATCTGAAATACAGAAAGAGCAATTTTTACTCCTTGAAAATTTATATCAGGACTGGAACAAAAAAATAAATGTAGTTTCAAGAAAGGATATAGACGAACTTTATGTGCGACATGTCCTTCATTCTTTAGGGATTGCTAAAATTTTATCTTTTAGAAAAGGAGCCTCAATATTGGATGTAGGAACTGGCGGTGGTTTCCCGGGCATACCCCTGGCTATACTTTTTCCAGATTCACATTTTACATTAGTAGACGCTATTGGGAAGAAAATAAAGGTAGTAGACGAAGTGGTTTCCGGCCTCGGTATAAAAAATGTAACTACCTATCATAAAAGAGTTGAGGATCTGGATGAACAGTTCGATTTCATTGTTAGCAGAGCGGTTGCGGCCATGCCTACCTTTGTAAGATGGATTCAGGGCTGTATCAGAAAAAAATCAGTGCATGAACTTAAAAATGGGATTCTTTATTTAAAAGGGGGGGACCTATCCGAAGAGTTGAAAGACTATAGAAACGTTCAGATATTTGAAATGTCCGAATTTTTCGAGGAGGATTTTTTTAAAACTAAAAAAGTGGTCTATTTACCAATAAAGTATAAAGGCAAAAGTTAAAGTGTCAGCATCATATTAAAGGAATACCTACAATTTTGAGCATAGGTTTTGATATATTTAATCCATTTTTTTAGGGTGCTTTTTTTTGCTATAACATCAGTATTTCTTTCCATTTCAAAGATTTAGAGCATAGTTAATAATTATAAATTTACAATTACTTAACGTTAAATTTACATAAATATTTTAATAATTGTAAATTTTATAAGGCTAAAGTGCTGATTTTTAACTGTTAAATTAAAATGAAAACCTACCTTATATCTAATTTGCAGGATTAGAGAACTGGAACTAAAAAGGTGTAATTGAAAAGTTCAGGGTTTAAAATTTTAACTTAAATCCCGAGGAGGCAGAATTCATGTTGGCTGCCTTAATGATATCCGTTTTATACTTGGCAGGGACTACCTGCCATCCATCATAGACTTGCCCGTTAATATAATATCTCTCGGTATTTTCCGTCATAGCCGTTTTGGTCATCAATCTATAGTAGCTGGCAGGGGCTTCTCTTCCGGCTTTGTCTCCTAGCAATACCAGTTCATGAACTCCATCACCATCAACATCAGATTGAATCCAATTTAATTCCAGTATTTTATTATAAGTACCATCAGCTATCATATTCTTTATGTTGGAATTAAAATCTTCAATAATTTTATGTGTATCCGGTTTATCCCTTAAAAGGGCAAGATGCAGAGGTTGAACCATAAAGGCCTCTTTGCCAATTTCAAGAAATCTGCTGATATCATTTAATTGATAGTTTAGTAAATAGGATATGAGCAATTCATCTACCAACATATAATCTGTCTTGAATGTTAGTAATTTTTCTAGATTTTCCTGATGATTTTTGCCGGGAATAAGCATAACATCTAATGAAGTATAAACTGAACTGCCATAGGCATATCCCGAAATAATTGCAATTCTTTTGTCTTTTAATTCGCTCAGGGATTTAGCGCTAACATCACTTCCTTTTCTTCCAACTAAAATTAAACGGTTTTCAAGATATGGTTCGGAATAGAGCAAATAATTTTCACGGTCATCTGTCTTCCATAAAGCCGCACTTCCATCGTAAACCCCTGTATTTATTCCGTCAATTACTTCCGAAAACCCGGTAATAGTCTGGTCTATTAGAACATCCCCGCGTTTCAGTGCCTCTTTTACCAATTCGAGTGCAAAGCCTTTTTCGCTGTCTACATCGGTAAAAGGGGGATATATGTCAGAAGCAAGTTTTATCTGATGCTGCTGCTGTGAATACAAAAAGAATGACGGAATAGTAAATAAAATTAACAGGAAATTTTTCATAGCTGCGCCTGGTTAATGGTAATGGACCCATAAGATAAACCAACCTGCTCTGAAATTATGTTAAAAAAGGTAACAAAAATTGGAAATGATATTTTTTTGAATGTAAAATGCTTAAACCGTTCAAAAATTTGGATAGCATAGTCCTTTGCACCAGCTAAAAAAAGTTATTACGCATCAGATTTATCCCAAAAACGGATAGCGATAATCCTCAGGTGTCACAAAAGTCTCTTTAATAAGTCTCGGCGAAACCCATCGAAGCAAGTTTTGAGCTGAACCCGCTTTGTCATTTGTCCCTGAAGCCCTGGCGCCACCAAAAGGTTGCTGACCCACTACGGCCCCGGTTGGTTTGTCGTTTATATAGAAGTTACCTGCGCTATTCTGCAAGACCCTGGTGGCTTCATCTATAGCATATCTGTCTTTTGCCAAAACAGCTCCTGTCAGGGCATATTCAGAGGTGTCATCGACCAGTTTTAGCGTTTTGGACCAATCCTTATCTTCATAAACATACACAGTAACAACCGGTCCAAACAATTCAGTTTCCATCGTTGAGTAATGAGGATCAGTGGTGAGAATCACTGTAGGGTCAATAAAATAACCCTTTGATTTATCATAATTACCTCCAACAACAATATTAGCATTCTTATCTTTTTTAGCCTGGTCAATATATGATGCTAATTTGTCAAATGATCCTTCATGTATTACAGCAGTAATAAAGTTGCTCATATCTTCTGGAGATCCGGGAGGATTAAATGATTCTACATCCTGCTTTACTAAATCCAAGATTTCCGCAGAAGTAGACTTTGGCAAATATACCCTGGAAGCCGCGCTACATTTTTGCCCCTGGAATTCAAACGCTCCTCGGGTGATTGCAGTAGCTACTTGTTGAGGTTTTGCTGTTGGATGCGCAATTATAAAATCTTTACCACCAGTTTCACCAACAATTCTTGGATACGTTTTATAGCGGTCAATATTATTACCTATCTGCTTCCATAAAGATTTGAAAACATGAGTACTTCCCGTAAAATGAATTCCTGAGAAGTCGGCACTGGCCAAAACCGTGTCTGTTATCATTACCGGATCACCATATACCACGTTGATTACTCCATCTGGCAGACCAGCTTCCTTAAAAACGTCTACAATAACTTTAGCGGAATAAATTTGACTGTCACTGGGTTTCCAAACGACCACGTTACCCATCATAGCCGCACTTGCAGGTAGATTTCCTGCTATTGCGGTAAAGTTAAAAGGTGTAATTGCATATATAAATCCTTCCAGCGGTCTGTATTCTACCCGATTCCATATGCCATCCGCTGATTCGGGCTGCTCTGAATATATCTGTGACATATAGGCAACATTAAACCTGAGGAAGTCTATTAACTCGCAGGCCGCATCAATTTCCGCCTGATGTATTGTTTTTGACTGAGCAAGCATAGTAGCTGCATTGATTTTAGCCCTGTAAGGCCCGGCAATAAGATCTGCTGCTTTTAAAAAAATACTGGCTCTTTGTTCCCATGCCAGTGACGCCCAGGCTTCTCTGGATTTGAGCGCATTTTCAATGGCCAGGCCAACGTGACTTTTTTCAGCCAGGTAATATTTGCCTAAAATGTGTTTATGATCATGCGGTGGAGACATTGTACGGGTTGAGGCTGTGGTTATTTCATCACTTCCAATATATAATGGAACTTCCAGACTTCCTTCGAAGTATTCTTTATATTGCTTCAAAACCTCAACTCTTTCCGGAGAACCCGGAGCATAACTCTTTATTGGTTCATTAATAGCCATCGGTACTTCAAAAAAACCTTTCCCCATAATTACTTTATGTTAATTAAATTTACAGGTCAAAGGTACTAAAACCCTCAAGGTTTATAAAATTAAAACAAGGTAAAAGAAGTCATTAATTTAGGGCGAAGGGGGCACTAAATTTAAAAGAAGGAATGTATCTCGAAGCAAACCTTAATGCCAAACAGGAAATGGATGCCATTGAAATAGATAGAAGTCTCTTGCTAGAGAATAATCAAATTTTTGTAGTCAAAGATTCGATTCTTGATCTCATAGACGTTAATCCCGTTTACTTTTCGAATAAGAAAGTAGTTTTGAAAGAAGTGCCGGAAGGAACAACGATAATTACAAGACCAGTGGTAGGAGCTTATGCCGGAATGTTGGTAAAAAAATATAAAGGTGAAACTGCCAAAAATCTGAACCAATGAGAAGAATAATTGAATACTTTATCAAATATCATGTGGCGGTGAATGTCATTATTCTGGCCATTTTTGTATTTGGTATTTTAGGTGCTTTATCATTAAAGTCATCATTTTTCCCACTGGCGGATTCAAAAAACATTCTCATTACAATTACCTATCCAGGCGCTTCCCCATTGGAAGTTGAGGAAGGAATTGTATTAAAAATTGAAGATAATCTAAAAGGTCTGGAGGGGGTAGAACGGGTTACTTCTACTTCCACGGAAAATAGCGGGAGGATAAATGTAGAAATTGAAAAAGGAAGAAATGTTGATTTCATGCTTCTGCAGGTTAAAAATGCTGTAGACAGGGTGCCCTCTTTTCCTACCGGGATGGAACCATTAGTTGTTTCAAAATTAGAACCGGTTAGGCCAACTATCAGTTTTGCAATTAGTGGGAACAATATTCCGCTTGCTACTTTAAAACAAATAGCTCGTCAGATTGAAAATGATATCAGAGCTATTGATGGGATATCCCAAATAAGTATTTCTGGCTACCCGAAGGAGGAAATTGAAATAGCAGTTAATGAGAATAATTTACTTGCTTATGACATGTCTTTTGCGGATGTAGCGCAAGCAGTGGCAAACGCCAATATTCTTGTTACCGGCGGGAATATTAAAACCAATGCAGAAGAGTATTTGATTAGAGCTAATAATAGGTCTTATTATGGCGATGAACTTTCTAATTTGATTATAAGGGCAGATGCCGCAGGACAGACGGTACGCTTAAAGGATGTTGCAATAGTAAGAGACCGCTTTTCAGAATCACCTAATGCTGCCTACTTTAATGGAGATTTGTCTGTAACTACCACTATAACCAGTACTAATACAGAAGATCTAATTTCATCTGCAGAAAAAGTTAGAAATTATATTGAAGAGTTTAATCAGAAATATAATAACGTTCAGTTAAATGTTGTTCGTGATCTTTCTGTAACTCTCACTCAACGGACCGAATTACTTACCAAAAATGCTATTATGGGGATGATTTTGGTTTTGTTATTTCTTTCCGTTTTTCTCAATACGCGTTTGGCGTTTTGGGTGGCCTTTGGCCTTCCCGTTGCATTTTTAGCCATGTTTGTTTTCGCAGGGTTCTTTAACGTTACTATTAATATCCTTTCCTTATTTGGGATGATTATAGTAATTGGAATCCTGGTTGATGATGGGATTGTAATAGCCGAAAACATATATCAGCATTATGAGAAAGGAAAATCGGCCATTCAGGCGGCACTTGAAGGTACTTTGGAAGTAATCCCACCTATTGTTACGGCTATAGTAACTACAATTTTGGCCTTTTCTATCTTTCTTTTTCTAGATGGGAGGGTTGGCGAATTTTTTGCTGAAGTATCTGTTATTGTCATAATAACATTATTGGTTTCTTTACTTGAAGCCTTGATAATACTCCCAGCTCACTTGGCACATTCCAAGGCTTTGCAACGACAGGATCCAAATGATCAGTCTGGAATGGCTAAGATTTTTGCGCGGTTGAAGATAATTAACAAGTGGGGAGACGACGTCATGTCCTGGTTTAGGGATAAGGCTTATACTCCAACACTTGCATTTGCAATGCGCTATAAATTATTAACTTTTTCTTTTTTTGTATTTGCTTTAATACTCACCTTTGGATCTATAGGAGGTGGTATAATTCGTATGACTTTTTTCCCAAATACGGCGAGTGACCAGGTGCAGGTAGAATTGCTTATGCCAAATGGAACTAATGAGCGTGTAACAGATTCCATAATTTCATTAATAGAGGAAAAAGCCGAATTAGTCAACCAGGAGCTTACTGAACAATATCTTAAAGGCACAGGCAAAGTACTTTATAAAAATGTTATTCGAAATGTAGGGCCCGGTTCTGCTGCAGCTACACTTTCTATCAATTTGTTGCCAGGTGAAGAACGCCCTAATATAATTACATCGGATGTGGTATCTAATCGTCTCCGAGAATTGGTGGGTCCTGTAATTGGTGTTGAGAGTTTAATCTATGGTTCAGGAAGAAATTTTGGAGGAGACCCTGTCTCTGTTTCTTTGTTAGGGTATAATATTGAAGAATTAAAAGGGGCAAAGGATGAGCTAAAAGCTGCTAT
>CP070778.1:1197733-1202373 GCA_020346245.1 Flavobacteriaceae bacterium
GATAAATCTTGTGGCCTTATCTGCAGAATCGGAATAAATAACTCCTCCAAATCTCATTTCACCCTTTTTGGTTTTCACTACTTTTCGTTGATTTGCTTCAATGCCCACGGCCCAGCCTTCAATGCGCGCATAACCTGTCAGTATAGTTTTTCCGAAACCTTCCTTATATTGCTGAAACTCCGAGTTGTCTACAAGGCGCTTAATTATTTCAAGCATATCATATTGCTCAGTCCTTGACCCGGGCAGAATACCATAAATATCTTTCTCCCTCTCAGCAGGTTTCAGAGATTCAATTCTGTTAAATCCTGCGGTATCAGGAAGACCTATTTTGCCTATCAGGTTTTTTATAGTATCAAGTGCATCCTTGTCATCATTTGCTTTATAATCGGTTACTCCACTTATTTCACTGTGCGTAACAGCTCCTCCAAGAGTTTCATTATCAATATCTTCCCCAATCGCCGCTTTTACCAAATAACTGCCTGCTAAAAAAATACTTCCGGTCTTTTCTACAATTAACGCTTCATCACTCATAATTGGTAAATAGGCACCGCCTGCTACACAACTTCCCATAATTGCCGCTATTTGAACTATACCCTTACTACTCATTATGGCATTGTTTCTGAAAATGCGGCCAAAATGTTCTTTGTCTGGAAAAATTTCATCCTGCATTGGTAAATAAACCCCTGCACTATCTACCAGATAAATAATTGGAAGTCTATTTTCTATGGCAATTTCCTGAGCCCTGAGATTCTTTTTCGCTGTAATTGGGAACCAGGCCCCGGCTTTTACCGTGGCATCATTTGCCACCACAATACACTGCTTGTTTTTTATAAAACCTATTTTGACGACAACGCCCCCAGAAGGGCACCCGCCATGCTCCTTATACATATTATCGCCCGCAAAAGCGCCAATTTCAATAGAATTACTTTTATCATCCAATAAGTAGTCTATGCGCTCTCTCGCAGACATTTTTCCTAGCGCATGCTGCTTTTCAATTCGGGATTGCCCACCCCCCAACTTTACCTTTATAAGCCTTTTCTTAAGCTCTGATATAAGTAATTTATTTCGATCTTCGTTTTTATTGAAGTTGATATCCATTATTTATCTTCAGTTTCTTTATCAGGGTTAAAGATAAGGAGTAATATTGATTAACTTTAACAAAATTCAACAGTAAGATATGAAAGAAAAAATTCGATGGGGAATAGTAGGATTGGGGAATATAGCGCAAAAATTTGTAGATGATTTGAAATTATTGGCAGATGGTGAACTCATTGCGGTAGCATCCAGAGATCTTGAAAAAGCCAAAAATTTTGGCACAATGAATAATGCCAATTATGCTTTTGGCAGCTATCAGGAATTATTTAATTGTAAAGAAGTAGATGTTGTTTACATTGCCACACCACATACTTCACATACAGAGTTGAGTATAAAGGCCATGAAGCAGGGTAGAAATGTACTTTGTGAAAAGCCCATGGGAATAAATAAAGATGAGGTTGAAAAAATGATAGCTATAGCCAGGGAAAATAAGGTTTTTTTAATGGAAGCTTTATGGAGTAGGTTTAACCCTTCCATAAGAAAGGTAAAGGATTTGTTAGATGATGGTATTATAGGAGACATAGCTTACATACATGCTGATTTTGCCTTTTACGCATTGGACAGGGATGAAAATGGGAGGTTATTAAATCCGGCATTGGCGGGGGGATCTCTTTTGGATATAGGGATCTATCCGATTTTTTTGGCATATCTTATTTTGGGCTATCCTGAAAAAATTCTGGCTACGTCTAAAATCTATAAGACAGGTGTAGATATCCAAACTTCAATGATTTTTGAATATCCAAATGCCCAGGCGATTTTGTATAGCGGACTTACCTCTGATTCGGAAATGAAAGCACAGATTTCCGGTTCTGAAGGAACAGTGTATTTAGCTCCCCGATGGCACGAGACTCAGGAATTTTCAATTGAAAAAAAAGATGAATTAGAAAAATTTCAGTTGCCTAAAAAAGGAAAAGGATATGAGTATGAAATAGAAGAGGTGCACAGGTGTTTAAAGAATGGTGCGTTGGAAAGTGACCTTTGGTCTTTGAATCATACGTTTGATTTAATTAGAATTATGGACGATATTAGGGAACAAACTGGAGTGGTATTTCCCTTTGAAAAGTAAAAGTTTAAGAAGTTACTTTGAAAAAATCTTATAAAATTTACGATATTTGAGGTCCAACTAAACTAACTATCATGGGAATGAACAAGAATACAGTCCTTGCCTGGGCTACTTTTATAATGATTTCTGTAGGCTTCGGATTAATTGCCCTAGGGGCGTTTCGCTATGATGATGTAGCCGGATGGGGTTTTGCCTCTGTGGGAATTGGTTTCTTTGCAATAGCATGGGTATTCAACGCATTAAAAGGGCGGGTCTAAACCCGGTTTTTTCCAGGTATATTTTTCTATTAAACTTCAGCGTTTTTTAACGGTCTGATCAATACTATTCCAAAAACATATTGAGTTTATGTCTGACGATAAGAAGGTGATTTTTTCCATGTCCGGGATTACTAAAACCTATAAGAATGCCAATACACCGGTACTAAAAAATATTTATTTAAGCTTCTTCTATGGAGCCAAGATAGGAATACTGGGCCTTAATGGATCGGGTAAGTCTACATTGTTGAGAATCATAGCTGGCGTTGACAAGAATTATCAGGGAGATGTAGTATTTTCTCCAGGTTATAAGGTGGGTTATTTAGAACAGGAACCTTTAATTGATGAAAATAAGACTGTATTGGAAGTTGTAAAAGAAGGCGTTTCAGAAACCGTAGCTATCTTGGACGAATACAACAAGATTAATGATATGTTTGGATTGCCGGAGGTATATGAAGATGCGGATAAAATGCAGAAACTCATGGACAAACAGGCAGCGTTACAAGACAAGATAGATGCATCGAACGCCTGGGAACTCGACACAAAACTTGAGATTGCAATGGATGCCCTGAGAACACCCGAGGCGGATAAAAAAATTGCCGTGCTATCCGGGGGTGAGCGAAGGCGTGTAGCGTTATGCAGGCTGTTATTGCAAGAACCGGAAATTTTATTGCTTGATGAGCCAACTAACCATCTGGACGCTGAATCTGTTCATTGGCTGGAACACCATTTGGCACAATACAAAGGAACGGTTATCGCAGTAACTCACGACCGTTATTTTCTAGACAATGTTGCTGGTTGGATACTGGAGTTAGATAGGGGAGAAGGCATCCCATGGAAAGGAAATTACAGCAGTTGGCTTGATCAAAAATCCAAACGTCTTGCGCAGGAAAGTAAACAAGCTTCTAAAAGGCAGAAAACCCTGGAACGAGAGTTAGACTGGGTACGTCAGGGGGCAAAAGGCAGGCAGGCTAAACAAAAAGCCCGACTTAATAATTATAACAAATTATTAAATCAGGATCAAAAACAGCTTGATGAAAAGTTGGAGATCTATATTCCGAATGGCCCCAGGCTTGGAACCAATGTAATTGAAGCTAAGAATGTGAGCAAAGCTTTTGGGGATAAATTGCTTTATGAAGATTTGAATTTTAAGTTGCCACAAGCGGGAATAGTTGGAGTAATAGGGCCTAATGGGGCCGGAAAAACAACTATTTTTAAAATGATAATGGGCGAATTAGCTCCGGACAAAGGTGAATTCATTGTAGGAGAAACAGCCAAAATTGCCTATGTAGATCAGAGTCATTCTAATATTCAGAAAGATAAGTCTATCTGGGAAAACTTCAGTGAAAGTCAGGAATTGATTATGATGGGGGGTAGGCAGGTTAACTCCAGAGCATATCTTAGCAGATTTAATTTTTCGGGAAGTGAACAGAATAAAAAAGTAAGTATGCTTTCTGGTGGAGAACGTAACAGGTTGCATCTCGCAATGACGTTAAAAGAAGAAGGAAATGTATTGTTATTGGACGAACCTACTAATGATCTGGATGTAAACACCCTGAGGGCATTAGAGGAAGGTTTGGAAAATTTTGCGGGTTGTGCCGTTGTAATTTCGCATGATCGCTGGTTTCTGGATCGTATTTGTACGCATATTCTGGCGTTTGAAGGAGATTCCCAGGTTTATTTCTTTGAAGGTTCCTTTACCGAGTATGAAGAAAATAAAAAGAAGCGTTTGGGAGCAGATATTATGCCCAAAAGAATAAAATACAAGAAATTAATTCGTTAAACTTTGCTTTTAAAAGACTATTTCCTAAAAATCATCTTTAGGATACCAGTCCAACTGCACAACACGAATCTCAGAATTACCGTCATTTACTAATGCCTTAAATTTATTTACGTCACTAACATCTGGTCTGCCGCGGTAATGATAAGGATAGACTTCTCTTGGTTGAAATTCAAGTACGGCTCCTGCCGCACTTTCTTCGGTCATGGTGTAGGGCAGGTTCATACAAATAAATGCCTTGTCAATATTTTTTAATGCGCGCATTTCTGGAATATCTTCAGTATCTCCAGAGAAATATAATCGTTGATTACCCATATTTAAAACATATCCATTTCCCCTTCCCTTTTGGTGAAATGCTTTAGCTTCTTCCCTCAGATTGTACATAGGGATGGCTTCAACAGTAATACCAAATCGCTCTTTTGAATCTCCGTTATTCAGCACATCAATT
>CP070778.1:1202473-1215401 GCA_020346245.1 Flavobacteriaceae bacterium
TTGCTTATCATTTCTTCAAATCCTCCCATGATGGCTGCCGCACCAATACCGCCCAAAAGACCTAAAAACAACCAGGGTAAACGGGCTCTTGTCAAATCCCAAATACTATCATCTGCCTCTACATCCTGCGAGATACCTGCCGCCAGTTGATAGTCTTTCTCGGCTTCTTCTTTTATAACGTCTACGATATCATCAATGGTAATTCTACCAACCAACCTGCCAATCTCATCCACCACGGGAATAGCTTCCAAGTCGTATTTTGACATAATTTTGGCCACCTCCTCAGGCTTTTCGTTTACATTAACACGATCTACTTTTGGAATATAAACATCTTTAATCGGGGATTTTGTAGAGGTCGTCAGCAGATCTTTTAGGGAGAGCCTGCCTATTAGTTTATCATCATCGTCCACTACGTAAATAGAGTGCACTCTGGTTACATTTTCCGCCTGGGCTCTCATTTCCTTAACGCAGGTAAGCACGTTCCAGTTTTCATTTACTTTTACCAATTCCTTGGCCATAAGCCCACCTGCAGAATCTTCATCGTAGCGAAGCAGATCTACAATATCCTTAGCATGTTCCCGGTCTTCTATTTCAGAAATTACTTCCTCAACTATTTCCTCAGGTAATTCCCCAACAATATCCGCGGCATCATCGGTATCCAGTTCCTCTAGTTCCTCTGCTATTTCCTTGGAAGACAGGCTGTTAAGTATGGATTCACGTACATCATCGTCTAATTCAATAAGTACATCAGAGGTTTTATCACTATCCAGAAGCTTAATAAGATATGTAGCAGACTCTTCGTTAAGATCATTGGCTATTTCCGCAATATCTGCATAGTGAAGCTCCTCCATGAAAGACCTTAAATCGTTGTCTTTCCCGGATTCTATTAGCAGCTCAATTTCTGCCAGTAGTTCATCTGTGAGTTTAAATGGAGTCATCATCTATCTTCTTGGTCAGCGTGATAAATTGGGTGACAGCCAATTCTTCGGGACGCCGGTCAAAGATAGCATCTTCTTTTAGATTATCAGAAAGGTTAAATATTTTTAAACTGTTTCTTAAGGTCTTTCGGCGTTGGTTAAAACCAGTCTTTACCACTCTGAAAAAAAGTTTTTCATCACAGTCCAGCATAAATTCTTCTTTTCTTACAAGTCGTAATACCCCCGACTCAACTTTTGGCGGGGGATCAAAAACCTCGGGATTAACCGTAAAAAGGTATTCAGCATGATAGAACGCCTGAACCAAAACCGAAAGAATCCCATAGGTTTTGCTGCCCTCTCTGGCACAAATACGCTGAGCCACCTCTTTTTGGAACATTCCTGAAAATTCAGGAACCCTGTTGCGAACTTCTAACAACCTGAAAACTATTTGTGTTGAGATATTGTAGGGAAAATTGCCGATAATGGCAAATGGTTCATTCTTAAATAAAGTTGAAAGGTTGTATTTAAGAAAATCGGCCTGAATTATTTCAAGAGAACTATTTTGCTGAAGAATTTCGTTGTATTCCAGCTGAAAGCTATGTTTAAGGTATATAATAGATTCCTCATCCAACTCCATAGCTATTAGGTTGGCAGAGCGCTGCAGTAAATATTTCGTGAGGACTCCGGTACCAGGACCAATTTCAAGCACATTGGCATAGCCATCCATTGAAAGCGTATCCGCTATTTGCTTTGCAATTTCTTCATCTCTGAGAAAGTGCTGCCCCAGATATTTTTTGGCTTTGACCGGGCTTTCTTCCTGCCGGGTGCTCTTTTTGTATGAGTGGTGTTTTTTGCGTTTTTTGGTCATTGTCTAATTAGGTTGCCGGGTACTGCTTATGTATGCCCAAGCACTTACGCCCGAGTTCAGGACAACCTTAATTCTCTTATATGCAGGGCCTTCATATTTATCAGCTTCCAAAATTTCTTTATTGCTACACATAAAGACCCGGCCTTGAACAATATCCGCAGGATCTTCTGAACTATGCATTACAGGGTAAACCCCAACTACTTTCTCATCAGATAGCTTATACCCTTGAAGGACATCGCTAAAACCTGAAAGTGTTCTTGAAAAAACAGTTAGCTGAATATTTTCCTGCTGTAAGGTGCCATAAGTAAACAGATATTCTGTAGCATTCAATCTATTTTCATTAAACTCTTTTACAACGGCGAGCTCCGTTCTGAAGGCGACAAACTTATCCCTGAAGTGTTTTGACACCTCCTGACGCATTCTCTCTGCATCCTCGGCGTAATATCTATCCAATAATTCCTTGTTTTCGGCAGTGTATTGTATGGAGTATGTAATGCCTCCCATTTCTTCTTCTACCAATACTTTTGTCATTTTGGCATTTATGAATTTTCCTGTCGCCAGGACGTCTGGAATATGAATTTCCTGCATCCATTCCAGCCATTTGTCATGTACAGATTCATCTATATTAATGGTAACATTGTAGATAATCATACTTCAAATTTATAAGTCAGAATATGAAAATTTAGTTAATACTATCGCCACGCAATATTCTGAAATTCTTACGTGCCTGAGGAAAGTAATAGCTATCCTGATAATTGTATATAATTTTCTCGTAATGCTCTTTGGCTTTTTCGGGTTCATTTAAGATATGCCTGTAAAGCTCGGCAAGCGCAAAATGAGCATCGTCAGCTAAAATATCATTTCCATAAAATTCAACAATTTTAAGATAGTTAAATTCTGCCGCTTCAAAATCTCCAATAAGTTCTAAAAGTTCTCCTTGCTTTAAAAGTGCCTCATCTTCTATTTTTTCTCCCTTGTGATTTACCAGTATATCATCTAACACTTCAATTGCTTCCCGGGTATTCTGCTGATAAGCAAGGAGGTCTGCCCTGGCATATTTTTTTAACGCAGTCTTAGTTGAATCTTCCAAAGAATTATCAGAAATTAAAAGACTTAACTGCATGGCATCGTTAGCAATGAGTTGTGAAGTTGAGCCTCTTAGTACCTTTAACTGAGTAAATGCCCAATCAAAATCACCTTTGTAAAAACTGGTCTGGGCTACTTTAAATCGAGCATCCTGACCTAAAACGTCATTTTTTAAACTTTTTTGGACTTGTGAAAAATTAATCAGCGCTTCATTGAATTTCTGATCAAAGACGAGAATATCTCCAAGGGCAAGTTTAACATATGCCTTACTAAATCGCTCAAGGGGTAGTTCTAAGCATTTCTTGAGAATGGTAACGGCCTCCTGGGGTTTGCCTTTTTTAAAAGTAAGGAAATTGGAATAGGCAATTTGCAGTTGCAAAGTGTGATTTTCATATCCATATATTTCCATTAGTGACTCAAACTTTTTTTCTACTTCATCTAATTGCTTTTTACTTGCACTCAAGAGTTTAATATCAATAAGGTTAAGGCGAGCATTTAGTTTGACAACCGGATCATTAGAATTTTTATCCACATAGGTTATAATCGCCTTTGCATCTTCAACGGCATTGTCCTCTAAGGCAATATTACCGAGGCCAATCAAACGTTGAAGCGAAAACGCCCCTGATCTTTTATAAATCGCTTTTTCCTGATTGAAAGCACTGTTGTATTGTTTTTGTTGAACAAATAACCAGCTTAAAATTTCATTCCAAAGGAGATCAGGATTCTTTTGAGCCTTTTGCAAAAGAATTTTTTTAAGTTTGAGATTATTTGGGTTTTCCGGATCTGATGTTATAAAACTGTCAAGATTTCGAAGTACATTGGTTTGCGTGGCTTTGCCGGCAGCAATTAGTTCTAAATAGGAGTCGTACATCCTTTCAATGTCTCCCTGTTCTCCATAAATACGAGCCATTTGAAAATTATAGTCCAGCTCAGGGTTTAATTCCATTGCTTTGGAATAGGCTCTGAGCGCATAGTCTAATAGGGCATAGCGCTGAAACCTGAATCCTATTCCATAACCAAAATTTGGATTTTCGTCTATTTTTGAAAGGGCAATTTCATAATACTCTTTTGCCTTTTCTGCCTGGTCCTGCAACAGGTAATTATACCCTAATTCAACATAAATGGTTGGGTAAGGATTACGAGTCGCTATTTTGTTTAAAAGAAAAGTCTCTGCTTCTTTGTACATTTCCAACTGCTGGTAGCAAGCAACTAAACCTTCGGCATAATCTGTACGCCTGGGGTTTTTATCCGTGAGATTTTTATAAAAGACTACCGCTTTCTTAAATTCACCATTGTTGAAATACTGCTTAGCCAAAAAATCTTCCTGTGCCGCGCAGTGTAAGGAGCAAATAAGACAGATAAATAGTAAGGCAAGTCTCATATTGGAAATTTATCAAATTTAACCAAGCTCTATAAAAAACATTGTCAAAGAAAACATAATATCGCTGAACTGAACTTTTACTGTAATTTATTCAGTACCAATGTAAGGCATATATTATGGGTTTTCCCATAATCCGTTAATCAGGCAAAATATACTAATCTATTCTATTAAAACCCGTATAGGGTACCAGAATTTCAGGAATGTCTATTCCGTCTTCACTCTGGTAATTTTCAAGAATCCCGGCTAAAACCCGTGGTAATGCCAGTGAGCTGCCATTTAGCGTATGAGCCAATTGCGTTTTGTTATTTTCATCCCTGTAACGAAGTTTTAACCTGTTTGCCTGAAAAGTTTCGAAATTAGAGACAGAACTAATTTCCAGCCAACGTTCCTGGGCCGTTGAAAAAACCTCAAAGTCAAAGGTAAGGGCCGAGGTAAAGCCCAAATCGCCTGCACAAAGGCGTAAAACCCGGAATGGTAATTTTAATTCCCTTAAGATATTTTTTATATGCTCTACCATAGCATCCAGTGCCTTATACGAATCATCCGGATGTTCTACGCGTACTATCTCCACCTTGTCGAATTGATGCAGGCGGTTGAGCCCCCTTACATGAGCACCGTAACTCCCAGCTTCTCTCCTGAAACAAGGGGTATAGCCTGTATAGCAAACAGGGAAATCATTTCTATCCAGGATGGTATCCCTCAAGACGTTGGTAACGGGGACTTCTGACGTTGGTATGAGGTAAAGATCGTCTTCAGTGACATGATACATCTGACCCTCCTTATCCGGGAGTTGTCCTGTTCCATACCCGGACGCCTCATTGACCAGAAGAGGCACTTGCATTTCGGTATATCCGGCTTCGGTATTCTTATCCAAAAAATACGCAATCAGGGCACGCTGCAATCTGGCACCTTTACCCTTGTAAACAGGAAATCCCGCGCCCGTAATTTTAACACCCAATTCAAAATCTATGATGTCATATTTTTTTGCCAGTTCCCAATGTGGTTTAGCATCGCTTTTTAGTACAGGAATATCTCCTTCCCTGAAGACTTCTTCATTATCCTCCTCGCTATTTCCTCCAGGGACAGATTCATGAGGGACATTTGGAATTTGATAAAGCGCTTCCTCCAGCTCATTTGCAACAACATTCAGTTCTTCTGTCAACCTTTTAGATTCTTCTTTTAGCTGTGTGGTCTTTTGTTTAATCTGATTTGCTTCCTCAGCTTTGCCACTTTTAAAAAGAATGCCAATCTCTTTGGAAAGTTTATTGCCTTCGGCCAGTGTATTATCCAGATCTGTTTGCAGTGCACGTCTTTTTTCATCGAGGCTAAGTACCTTATCCAAATGAAATTCTGCATCAAAATTGCGCTTTTTCAAGGCTTTGGCAATCTGATCTTTATTAGTTCGTAAGGCATGTAACTGCAGCATGTTAAGATGTTTTAAGCCGCAAATTTAGGGTTAATTGATTAATGTATCAATTTGAGGAAGCAACAATTTATTTATTCTTCCTTATTTAATTGATAAGCCAGGAAAATAGCTATTTGTCGGAATCTTTTTTGACTTTTTCTTTATTGGAAGGGAAGATCCAGGTGTGATGTCTGAAATGGTCCCAGGGTTCAGCGGCCAGATCTACTTCCGGATCAATAAAGGGTTTTAGTTTACTGCCATTTACACGGACTCTTGAGTTTACATAAACCGAAATAGACTCACCATTTTTGGAATAGCTATTTTTAAGGCGTTGTGCAAATTGCCATATAAAGTCGGGATAAGCAGCAACTCTTCCTTTTTGCTTCTTTGTAAGATGGTCATTGAGATTTACGTTTATGATACTACCATCATCATTATTTATGACTTTAAAATTTATTATGCCAGACCGGCTTCTCAACATCATTCGCCAGCTCAATCTGTGGCCTTCTTCAGTCCAAAGAACATCATCTTTAATAAAATAATGCCTAACAGGCAGAATCAGTTGAACCAAAAAGTAGATTCCGAAGCCAACTATAAAAAAGTTTTTGTAGGCAGGTATAGTTGTTGGGGTAGATTTGAAGGAAGGCTTCTTTATAAAGAAAAGCTGTCTTATCGTTTCTGGTTCAAAAAAGAATACCGTAAAGGCCAGTGCAAGGTAAGGGAAGATTCCAATCTGAAATACAACGGAATTGAAAAGGTGAAAGAATATAGCGAAGCCAAATGCTACTTTTCTGCTTGGTTTCCAGAGCAAAGCGGGGACTATTAATAAATCGAAAAGTATTCCCATGACAGAAATTATCTTATGCACCCACGATTGCTGCAACAAATCCCCTATAAGCCAGTAATGTGCTTTGGATTGCATCAAAATTTGGACAAAACTAAAATCGAGCCAATCAGCATATAGCTTAGCCAGAGCGGCATAGGTATAAACGATAAATAGTTGAAATACAATAACCCATTTTACATAATTGTACATGCTGTTATTATTGATCTGTGGTCTGGCCCTTGCATCCAATGAATATGCCTGGCTCGCGGGAAGAAAACACATTATCAGGGAAATCAGCACCAGCAAATAATAATGATTATTATAGGAAGTTTTTTGCATCAGGTAAACTAAGGTCCACAGCACTGTAAATGAAATAATGCTAAATCTGTACTTATATCCCAGTGCAATGAATATACCCAGGGTGCCCATAAGGAAAAAGTAGATATACATTCCGTATCCGGGTAGGGGTTGCAACCATTCAAAACCAATAAAAGAAAAGGTAAACTCCGGCTCTATTAAATTTCGCCGCACCCATCCGGTAATTATGGCGCCATAGCATTCCAGGCTAACGAGTATTCCTAAAAATATGCGAAAAATTATCAGGGGACTATTGTCTGTTCTTTTAAAGAGAAAGTCAGTAAACATCTAACTTGAAATTATGGCTATAGAAGTTTCTTTATCCTTTAGTAACTGTGCTTTAAGCTCTTCTAATGAATTGAACTTGTGTTCATCGCGAATCCGCTCAAATATATCTACTTGAATATTTTCTCCATAAATATCCGATTTAAAATCAAAAAAATGGATTTCTATGCTTTTTGAGGTGCCATCCACTGTTGGGTTAAAACCAATGTTCATCATTCCGTAAAAGAGCTTGTCATTAAGAATGCTTCTCACCACATAAACTCCGTTTTTAGGGATGAGCTTGTATTCTTCTTTGATGAATAAATTAGCTGTGGGAAAATTTAATTGTCGCCCAAGACCTTTCCCCTTTTTAACATCGCCGGTTAGCATATACTTATAACCCAGATATTCATTTGCGGTCTGCATATCTCCATCCATAATGGCATTTCTGATTTTTGTAGAACTTACAGAAACATCATCTATTTCCTGGGCTGCAATTTCTTCCACTTCAAAATTTAAGGTATTGCCAAAGGCTATAAGATCCTGGATATTGGCATTTCTGTTTCTTCCAAAGCGATGGTCATAACCGATTATAATTTTTTTTGCTTTTAATTCATTTACCAGGATATCCCGAACGAATTCAGTAGAAGACAGACGTGAGAATTCGAGGGTAAAGGGATGAATTATCAGGTAATCTAAACCAATATGTTCTAAAATTTTGACTTTTTCCTGGACCGTATTCAGAAGTTTTATTTCGGTATCTTTTTGCAAAACCATTCTGGGATGCGGGAAAAAAGTTAGTACCGTAGATCGCAGTCCATTTTTTTTGGCATCATTTATGAGGCGTTCAAGTATTTTTCTATGACCTATGTGAACACCGTCAAAAGTGCCTATGGTTATAGCAGTAGGGTGCTTTTTATCGTAATTGGAAATACTTTGAACTGTGACCACACAAATAAAATAATAAAAAGGCTTACTTTTAAAAGTTTAAAATTTCCTTGATGCTAACAAAACTACGTCTTGTTTTATCAATTTCCATAATATTTCTCTCCTTTTACGGATCTGCGCAATCCAAATATTGGGGTCAGGAGATTTCACCCACTAAGATAGCTTCACCTTCACTATCCAATGCGGACGTATCTAAAGTTAAGGTTTTTCAATTGGACCAGGCATCGTTATATAAGGAACTTTCATCTGTATCTACCCTAAAGAATACTACTGGGATAGTTTATTTCCCTGACAGAAAAGGGAAATTAAGAGGATTTAAAATTTCAGAAAACGCGGTCTTGTCACCAGAATTAGCAAAAAAATATCCTGGCATAAAATCCTACTCAGGGTATAGTCTGGATGGTAAAAAGGATAGAATTAGATTTAGTATTTCACACAAGGGAGTTCAAAGTATGATAGTGCATGCCGGAAGTGAAAAAACGACTTTTATGGAGAAAGTCCTGGATGAGGGAAGTACTTATGTGGTGTACGACAGGAGTCTGCATTCTAAACTGGACAGTGAATTTATATGTTTTACAGAATCGGCGATTGAAAAAAGCATCGATGGTTCTGCTTTGAAACTGGTGGATGATCAAAACTTAAGAAAATACAGACTAGCAATTTCCGCTACCGGCGAATACACCCAATTTCATGGAGGGACTATAGCCGATGCGTTAGCAGCGATTAATGCCACGCTCACCAGAGTGAACCAGGTTTTTGAAACCGATTTAGGCGTAACATTAGAATTAATTGCCAATACAGATTTGGTAATTTTTGATGACCCGGATACCGACCCCTACGGAGGAAATTTGAATTCAGAGGTTCAGAGTACACTTACCTCAACAATTGGTGAAGCAAATTATGATGTTGGTCATTTGTTTCATGAGGATACAGATGGAGGTAATGCAGGGTTTATAGGGTCTGTGTGCAGAGATAACCAAAAAGGGAGTGCTTATGCTGCTGCCTTAAATCCGCAGGGCGATATCTTTGATCTCGATTTTGTTGCGCATGAATTGGGGCATCAATTTGGCGCAAACCATACCTGGTCTTTTGAATCTGAAGGTACTTTGGTACAGGCAGAACCGGGCACAGGAACCACCATTATGGGATATGCGGGCATAATACCGGGAGAAAATGTAGCCCCAGACGGGGACGACTATTTTCACTACTACAGCATATTTCAAATTGTAGAATATCTTCAAACGATAAGTTGTGGCGAAATCACCCCTTTAATGAACAATCCTCCGGTGATTAACCCAATAGGAGATTTTATAATTCCCAAAGGAACACCATTTGTTTTAAAAGGAAATGCCACAGATCCAGATTCTACAGATGTATTGACTTACGCGTGGGAACAGATAGATGACGGCATAGTTACTACGGCAAACTTCGGACCCGATAATCCAAGTGGCGCAAATTTTCGATCGCTTAGGCCCACAACCGATACCCACAGATATTTTCCAAAATTAGCAGAGGTAATCCAGGGGAATCTTACACAAACCAACCCGCCGATTAATTCAGCCTGGGAGACCGTTTCCAATGTAGAACGCCAAATGAACTTCGCCTTAACCGTCAGGGATAACGCTGCAGGAGGGGGGCAGGTAGCTTCAGAATTGGTAAAGCTTGATGTTATAAGCAGTGCGGGGCCATTTGTGGTAACTTCTCAAAATGCAGCAGAGACGTATACAGCCGGATCTGTACAGACAATTAGCTGGGATGTTGCCAACACTAACAAAACACCAATAAATACGCAGGAGGTAGATATATTTCTTTCAACAGATGGTGGCCTTAGTTTTCCAATACTGGTCGCTGCCGCCGTTCCAAACGATGGCAACCATGAGGTTATAATTCCTGGCAATAGCACTACCACGGCCCGTTTTATGGTTAAGGGAACTGACAATGTTTTTTTCAGCATTAATTCTGCTGATTTTGTCATTGAGGATTCCGAAGTTATCTTAAATTTTGCTGACCTCAATTATGATGTTTGTGAGCCCGATGATCTTATAGTTCCTTTTATTTATGAAACATATTTAGGATTTGATGAAGAAGTTACTTTTAGTGCTTTGGGGATGCCTCCTGGGCTCACGGCAGTTTTTACACCGGCGATAGCAACTGATAATAATACACCGGTTTCTATTGCATTTTCAAATACAAACCTTGTAGCTCCCGGAGAATATCCTGTGAATATAACTGCAACTTCCCTGAGCCTCACGAAAGATGTAATACTAAATATTACCATTAGCGATGACAACTTCTCTGATGTAGTTTTACAGACTCCGATAGATGCCTCCACGGGAGTAGGCTTGCAACAACAACTTATATGGGAGTTGGATTCACTGTACAGTGCTTACGATATACAAATTGCATCTGATGTTCTGTTTACTTCAGTTATTGAATCTGCCAGCGATATTATTTTTAACACCTATTTACCACAAAATTTACAGGAAGAAACCACGTATTTTTGGAGGGTAAAACCAAAAAATTCTTGTGGCGAAGGCACTTTTGGGCCACCTTTCAGTTTTACAACAATAACTATAAGTTGTGATATTGATATAGCTAAAGACGTGCCTGTGGAAATAAGTTCTATTGGCACACCTACAGTAACATCAAAAATTACTTTCTTAAATGATTTGCCAATTACTGATGTAAATGTCGGGTTGGACCTGGAACATACCTTTCTGGCAGATCTCATAATAAGTATTACTTCGCCCCAGGGAACTGAGGTTATTTTAACTTCTAACTCTTGTGGAGAATTGGAAAATATTGATGCCATATTTGATGACGATGGAGATCCTTTTATCTGTGGTAGTGGAGGAGTAGCAATTAGTGGTACAGTAAGCCCTCTGGGTTCATTGGCCACTTTCAATGGTGAATCTTCTTTTGGCGAATGGATATTGACTGTTACTGATACTGCTCCGGCCGATGGAGGTACTATTAATAATTTTTTCCTTGAGATCTGCGGTGAAGGCGAATTGAGACCCGACGATGACGAAGATGGTGTATTTGATGATGGAGATGACCTTTGCCTGGGGACAGCTCCGGGGACTGAGGTGAACGCAGATGGCTGTTCCGTTTTTCGTTTTGCTCCGGATAATTTCAACCTGGTAATTGAAAGCGAATCCTGCATTACGAATGATAATGGATCATTTGAAATAACGGCCGTAATGTCTATGGACCACACAGTTAATGTATTGGGTAACGGCTTGAACATAACCGAGGACTTCCTAAAAGTTTATAAATTGGAAGATTTAGCGGCAGGTACTTATGCTGTTTGTATAAATGGAACGGATGGCGTAAATAATTTTGAAGAAATCTGTTTTGATGTAGTAATTAATGAACCAGAGCCTTTAGACGTGAGTTCTGTGGTCTCTATTGGAGCACAGCAGACAGTTCTGACTTTCTCTGGCGCTCAATTATATAATATTGAATTAAACGGAAGTCTAATTCAGACAGAAGCCCCGGAAATTGTATTGGATTTGAAACAGGGCCAGAATACCTTAAGAGTCTCTACTAATTTGCCATGTCAGGGAACATACGATGAAACCGTCTTTATTCCGGCTGTCCCGGTTATATATCCCAATCCGGTGATTGAGTCGTTAAATATTTTTTTAGGCGGAACTGTGGATCCTGTGGATATCACGATTTTTGCATCAGACGGCCGACATATCCGTAGTCATAAGTATGATGGAGATGAAGATACAGTCACACTCGATTTTATTGAATTACCTTCGGGCTTATACTACGTAATAATCAGAGAAGGAATAAGTAAAGGAACTTATAAAGTATTGAAACGATGAGAGTTATTTTAATAATTTTTATTGGTCTGCTATTCACAGCGTGTAAAAAGGATTCTCCAAAACCGCCATCGGCGGCTGTTTTAATATTCCCCGAACGAAATTCCTTGTGCACTACAGGAGTTAGTATAACACCTACTTCAAGCAGGGTGGAGTTTATATGGCAAACTGCGAATAATACAGACACTTATGAATTAAGGGTTACCAATCTCTTAGGTGAATTTACCCAAACGGTGAGAACCCAGGCCACCAGTGCAGAAGTAACTATAGAAAAAGGCACTCCGTTTTCATGGGAGGTTATTACCAGAAATACTCAGGTGCAGGAAACCGCTTCAAGTGCAACCTGGCAGTTTTTTAATGCCGGGTCCCAAATTTCACATGCGCCATTTCCGGCACAAATAGTTGCGCCCTTATCCGGAGCTTCTGCGGTAAGCGACATTAATTCAGAAATTGAATTGGAATGGTCAGGCGCAGATGTGGATGATGACTTAGTAGGTTATGAGATATATATTGATACGGTATCTCCACCTCAGGTTTTAGTGGCTTCTCCAACCGCAACAGTTTCCAGTATTAAAGTAAATATTATACCGAATAAGGTATATTATTGGAAGGTGATTAGTGGAGATGCTGAAGGAAACACTTCAGATTCTGGGATTTATTCTTTTAGGGCTCTATAAGAGCCGGGAAATTTTCTTGACAATACCTGTAGTTCAGATTTGGCAGACTACGTATTATTATATTCGTTCATGGTTATCTTTACTCCCGCAAGAATGAAAGATGTAATTAGTTCACTGACTCTCTCCAGGCGTTCTGGTAGTGCACTTTTTTCTTCTTCATTCCATTTTCCAAGGACATAATCTACTTGTCTTCCCTTACTGAATTCAGAGCCAACTCCTATTCGCAATCGGTTATAATTAGTGGTTTGTAAGCTGTTTTGAATGTCCTTCAGACCGTTGTGGCCTCCGTCACTGCCTTTGGTCTTTAGCCTTAGTGCCCCAAAGGGAAGGTTTAAATCATCGGTGATCACCAGGATATTTTCCAAT
>CP070778.1:1215501-1241018 GCA_020346245.1 Flavobacteriaceae bacterium
ATCAGGGTAGACATTATGATTATTAAACCACCCATTGTTGGAGTACCCGTTTTCTGCTTTTGCCCCTCAAGTCCAAGATCCCGAATGGTTTCCCCTATTTGCTTGTGTTTTAGAAAAAGAATTATTCGCTTGCCATATACGGTTGCCAACAGCAAAGAAAGAAGTACCGCCATAGCTGCCCTGAATGTCTGAAACTGGAACAGACCTGCCCCGGGTATTTGGTATTGCTTTTCTAAATATTCAAACAGATAATAGAGCATATTACGTTTTCTATTTCTTGTTACTTATTTAAACTTGTTAGCACTTCTTTTACAATTTTAAAATCATCAAAATCCGTTCGTTCACCATTTGTTTCCTGATAGGTTTCATGACCCTTACCGGCAACCAGGATAATATCGTTGGGTACTGCGAGCTGACAGGCAGTTCTAATAGCCTGATTTCGATTTTCAATTGATAAAACCTTGTTGATATTCTGCGGTTCTACTCCAGCCTCCATCTCTTCAATTATAATAAGGGGTGGTTCAGATCGTGGATTATCTGATGTAAAAATTGCCTTATTACTCATTGCTGAAGCGATATGACCCATTACCGGACGCTTAGACCTGTCACGATCACCACCACACCCCACTACGGTGATGACGTTTTCATTTCCAGTCCTCAATGTATTGATTGTCTCAAGTACATTTTTTAACGCGTCCGGCGTATGGGCATAATCAACAATAGCCGTTATTCTTTCTTTAGATATAAAATATTGAAACCTTCCATCTACATTTTCCAATTCACTTAACAACCTTAGGGTTTCAAGTTTTTCCAATCCCAACAAGTCCGCTGTGGCATATATAGCCAGGATATTGTAAGCATTAAAATGGCCTATTAATCTTGTCCATAGTTCGTTATCATCAATTTTCAACAACTGACCATTAAACTGATTTTCCAAAATCTGAGCCCTGTAATCAGCATAGCTTTTCAGAGCATAAGTGTATTTTTTAGCTTCTGTATTTTGAAGCATCACAAGCCCGTTCTTATCATCAATATTTGTTAAGGCAAATGCCTTTTTAGGTAAATCGTTAAACAATTTCTTTTTGGTATCCCTGTATTCGGCAAATGTTTTGTGATAATCCAGGTGGTCATGAGATAAATTGGTGAATATTGCGCCCTCAAATACCAAGCCCTCTGTCCTTTTTTGATGAATGCCATGGGAACTTACTTCCATAAAACAGAATTCAACACCGGCCTCATTCATCAAAGTGAGGTAATGATTAATGGTCATAGCATCCGGAGTGGTATGAGTGGCAGGAAATTCTTTATTATCGACCATTATTCTGATGGTAGATAGCAGACCAACTTTATATCCTGCTTTTTTAAACAATTGATACAACAAACTGCTAACCGTAGTCTTGCCATTTGTTCCGGTAACGCCTACAAGCTTTAGATTTTTGGATGGATTATCATAGAAATTTGATGCCATAATGGCAAGGGCCTGGTTGGCATCAAGAACTTCCACATAAGTAATATCATTGACTAAATCTCCTGGAAGATTTTCGCACACAATAGAATTAGCCCCAGCTGCAATAGCTTTATCAATATATTCATGCCCATCAGTTAAAGTACCTTTGATAGCCACAAAAACATTATCCTTAGTAACTTTTCGGGAATCAAAACAAATAGTACCCACTAATACCCCGGTTGATCCGCTCACGGCAGTAAGACTAACACCATACAATATGTCTCTTAGAGGCTTCATGAAAGTTCCAATATTATTTTCTTTACTTTTCTTAAATCTGTTCCCTTAGAAATTGATTGCTTTTTAACCTTCCCATTTCCTTTTACTTCTACCTCCAGACCCATGTTTTCAAGGATAGAAATTGCATCCATTCCGCTCATACCTTTTACATCCGGCATTTGATCGTAACTCTTTTGCGCTACCGTATAGTAGCTTTGAAAACTTGCCTCCAAATCATTATTTGAAGGTTCGAGAGTTTCTATTTCGTCTATTAATGGATTGTTGGCATAAATCTTTCTGGCAATGGATTTAAATACAGGTCCGGAGACGTCAGCACCGTAGTAACCCACGCTTTTGTCTGGTTCATGGATCACGACTATGCAGGAGTATTTTGGGTCATCTGCAGGGAAATACCCGGCAAAAGTTGATATATATCTCAATTTATCAGGGTCTCGTGCTACATAGTTTTTTTGAGCTGTACCTGTTTTGCCTGCCATTGAAAAATTAGGAGAATAAAGTCGATGTCCGGTTCCATGTTCTTTTTCGACTACATTTTTCATTAAGTCTTTGACCTGTTTTGCTGTCTCCTTGGAACAAATAGCCCTATTGATAATTTCTTTATCAAATGTATAAATGGTTTTGTTCCATTCCTTAACCTCCTTTATTAATCTGGGACGAACCAATTGGCCATCATTTGCTATGGCATTGTAAAAGGCAAGCGTCTGCAGCGGAGTTAAGGATACTTCGTAGCCGTGAGACATCCATGCGAGTGAAATACCGGACCATCCCTTATCACCGGGAAATCTTATTACGGGCTTACCCTCTCCTTTTATGGGCATCCCAAGTTCCTGATGAAGCCCCATAGACATAAGGCGGTCTACATAAACCGATGGTTCTTCTTTATAACTGTTGTGAACCATTTTCGCAAAAGCTGTATTTGAAGAAACTTCAAATGCCTTTGCCATGGAAATTTTCCCATAACCTCCATGTTTTGAGTCTCTTACAGTCCTATCATATATTCTCCAACGTCCTTTTTCAGTATCAATAACAGTGCTCGTGTCTATTTTTTGATCTTCAAGGGCAGCGACCAGTGACATTAATTTAAAGGTAGATCCGGGTTCATGAGATTCGCCTATTGCATAATTCAATCTCTCATAATATTTACCTTCCTCCGTCCTTCCAAGATTTGAAATTGCTTTTACTTCACCCGTTTTGGTTTCCATTACAATTACACATCCGTGATCTGCTTTATACTTTTCCAATTGCGTCAGTAGTCCATGATGAGCAATATCCTGAATGTTAATATCGATGGTCGAAACCACATCATAACCGTCTTTAGGCTCTACAATGTTGTCCAAGCCAATAGGCTTCCATTGCCCTTTTGCAATTTTCTGCTTTAGTCTTTTCCCTTCTATCCCTCTTAAATAATTTCCAAAGGCACCCTCAAGACCTACCCTGGTCACATAACCATTTTCATCAAATCTTTCATACCCCACACTTCTTTCTGCTATTTTGCCCAAAGGATGTTCTCTGACAGTTTTTTGTTCCGCAATAAAACCTCCCTTGTTTGGCCCTTTATTAAAAAGCGGGAATTCTTTTACCTCGATATAATCTGAATAATCAAGATTCCTGGCTACCAGAGCGTATCTGTTTTTATTGGCTTTTGCCTTTCTTAGAATTTGCTCATAATGGGCGGAAGGTTTTCCGAGCAGGTTTGACAGCGCATCGCACAAAGGTTGTACCTCTTCCTCAAAATCTGAATTCTTTACTGTAACCGCATCAAAACGTATTGTGTATCTGGAGACTGATGTGGCTAACAAACTGCCATCATCTGAATAGAGATTTCCCCTGTTGGGTGCAATAGTAAAAAGCCTTTCTGTACGTTGAAGCGCTATCTCCTTGTATTTATTACCATGCACCATTTGAATACTGACGAGTTTTACTGCCACGGCAAGTGCAAACACAAACAGACACGCTGATACAATATAAAGTCTGGTTAGTAATTTTTTTTCAGTGATTGCCACTTATTGTTTATTAGTTTTTACTTTAATTTTTTTTGGAGGTACTTCAGAAGGATAAAGCCCTTCATCCTGAACATACTCCGTAATGGTTGATTCTAATTTCAATCGTTGCACATCCGAGCGCATATCCACGAATTCGTTCTTTAATTCTTTAACCTCCTCATTTAATGCAGCAACCTGATGTACTTTGTTGTCTGCACTGTGAGAGCTTGCAATCATTATAGTAGCCAGTCCGGAAGCAAAAATTATAAAGAGCCAATTTTTGGGTGCGTCTCCGCTTACAAGAAACTTGCCTTTTAAAATATCTATGATTCCCTTTCTCATGAGTTTTATATTGTTTTTAGTCTAATTCCAATTCATATTCGTTCTGCTATTCGTAATCTTGCACTACGTGCTCTGCTATTTCTGGCAATTTCATCGGCAGAAGGAACTATTAATTTGCCCACCTTTTTAAAGGGTACATTAATATTTCCGTAAAAATCCTTTTCTGCTTCACCAGAAAAACTACCTGCCCTAATGAATCTTTTAACAAGTCTATCCTCCAATGAGTGGTAGCTAATCAAACTTAACCTTCCGCCTCTATCCATTAGCTCCGGAGTTTGTAACAAAAATTCTTCTATTGCCACTAATTCCTGATTAACTTCAATGCGTATTGCCTGATATACCTGAGCCAAAATCTTGTTTTCTCTATACTTCGGTAGAAATTCCCTAAGTACCATTTTTAAGTCAGCCGTTGTTTTCACAGGTGATTTTTCCCGATGCTCTACAATTGTCTTGGCCATTGCATCTGCACGCCGTAAATCGCCATAACGAAACAAAACATTTCTCAGGTCATCATAGGAATATGAATTAACCACTTCATAAGCACTTGTCTTATTTCTGAAGCTCATCCTCATGTCCAGGTCAGCATCAAAACGGGTTGAAAATCCACGTTCAGCCTTATCAAACTGATGAGAAGAAACCCCGAAGTCTGCCAAGATTCCATTTACTTTCTTAATGCCATAGAACTTTAAAAACTGCTTTATATATCTAAAATTTTCATTGATCAGGGTAAACCTGTCATCAGCTATTGTATTTTTCAAAGCCTCCTCATCCTGATCAAATGCAAACAAAGCACCATCATTACCCAACCTTCTTAAAATCTCCATGGAATGGCCTCCCCCGCCAAAAGTTACATCTACATAAATTCCATTCTCCAAAATGTTGAGCCCGTCAACAGATTCTTTCAATAAAACCGGGTTATGATAGTTCGTCTCCATCATCACCCATTACCTCTTCCGCTAATTCTGCAAAATTTTCTGCAGTTTCATCAATTACTTTTTCATAACTATTCTTATCCCAAATTTCAATAATGTTTATTGCCGAACTCAAAACCACTTCTTTACTTATTCCCGCAATAGAAATAAGGTTTTTAGGTATAAGTAATCTACCTGTTCCATCTATTTCCAGGGGTTTAACCCCGGCTGAAAACCTTCTGATAAAATCGTTGTTCTTCTTCTTGAACCTGTTCTTCTTATTCATTTTTTCCATTAACAGATTCCATTCATCCATGGGATACAATTCCAGACAGGGCTGAAATACCGAGCGTTTAATGACAAAGCCCTTGTTGAGAACAGGGGCCATCTGATTTTTAAGAGTAACGGGTATCATTATCCGTCCTTTAACATCAGCTTTACAATCATATGTTCCTATAAAACTTATCACTTGAGTCGGCTGGTTTTCTATTATAAACTCAAATATATAGAAATTATTACCACAATTTACCACAATTTACCACTTTGTTGATAAAAATTCTGAAAAAAATGAGAAGTGCAATGCAAATTCCAGCCATTTCAAAGGCTGTCAAAAATTGCGGAAGGACTTTATTTTTTAAATAAAATAAGGTGTTGTAAAGGTATTCTCTTTTTTCGAAAAGTATAAGTATTATATGGAAATGCCTATATTTGCCCACTGAAGACAGAAGAAGCATTTAATGGAGGAGCACATTAAAAAAGAAGCTAAATATAGGTTTATTGAGGTAGGAGAAGGAACTCCTATGATTATTCTTCACGGCCTTATGGGGGGGCTCAGTAATTTTCACGGGGTAACCGATTATTTTCCAAAGAAGGGCTATAAAGTTTTAATTCCTGAGTTGCCAATCTACTCCTTGCCATTATTAAAAACCAACGTAAAAAACTTTGCAATATTCCTTGAGAAATTTATAGAATACAAAGGATTGAAAGATGTAATATTATTAGGGAATTCGCTTGGAGGCCATGTAGGTTTATTACATACGAAGCTTTATCCAAAAATGGTGAAAGCTCTTGTTATTACCGGAAGTTCCGGATTATACGAAAGCGCCATGGGAGATGGTTATCCCAAACGAGGCGATTATGAATTCATTAAGAAGAAGGCGCAGGATGTATTTTATGATCCAGAAGTTGCTACCGACGAAATTGTTGACGAAGTATATGCCACGGTAAACGACAGAAGCAAATTAGTAAAGACACTGGCTATAGCTAAAAGTGCCATCAGGCATAATATGTCCAAGGATTTACCAAAAATGAAGACCCCGACTTGCATTATTTGGGGTGAAAATGATTCAGTAACACCCCCAAATGTTGCCCGTGAATTTCATGAATTACTACCTGATTCAGATCTGTTCTGGATAAAAAAGTGCGGTCATGCCCCTATGATGGAACATCCGAATGAATTCAACGTCATTCTGGATGAATGGTTGCAAAAGCGCAAATTCTAATACACTTTGTGTTATGAAAATAAAGTCTGCCGACTTTTTAATGAGCAACTCCAGTGTTGAGAAGTGCCCCAATCAACCCTTGCCGGAATATGCTTTTATTGGAAGATCTAATGTTGGAAAATCTTCCCTCATAAATATGCTAACCGCTCGCAAGAGTCTTGCAAAAACATCAGGAAGACCTGGAAAAACCCAACTTATCAATCATTTTAAAATAAATGACCAATGGTTCCTGGTAGACCTTCCCGGATATGGATATGCACGAGTATCTAAAAAGGATAAAAAAATATTTCAGAAATATATCACCGATTACTTCCTAAAAAGAGAACAATTGGTATGTGCCTTTTTATTAATTGACATAAGACACGAAGCACAGAAAATAGATCTTGAATTTATGCAATGGATGGGTGAGAACGGTATTCCGTTTTCTATAATATTTACCAAAGCAGATAAACTTAAGCCCGCAGCAATTGAAAGAAATGTAAATAACTACTTAGATCAATTATTATCAGGAGTGTGGGAAGAAGTTCCAAAACATTTTGTTACTTCTTCGTCAAATGGCATGGGAAGGGAAGAGGTTTTAGACTATATCGAAGAGATAAATAAAGGTTTCTTTGAGAGAATGTAAAGCCGCTCCCCTACACTACAATTTCGTTACTTCTTTTATTGATCAAATCAATCAAGGCTTCCATATTTTTTAATGCATTGAGTTCTGTTGTGGAAATAAACACCTGTAATTGATCTTTTAGGCCTATCAGAACAATTGGAAACTTAAATTTATGTCCAAATTTAGAAGCATACTCCTTTTTAAATTCATCCTTATGCAAAAACTCCATGCTCCATTTGTTTTCCTCCCGAAATTTCTTCCAGGCTTTTCGCTCTTTAGTTACTCCATAAGTCAAATCACAAAGATTACACTGATATGTATTCGGACTTAATGCTTTATGTGCACCATCCAAAAGCGCATTTCTCCATCCTGAATTGGCATTGTATATAAAAATTAGGCGGGCATCCTGGTGGTTTTCCATAAATAAATTTATACATTTAAAAAGTACTGAAATTGTATTTTACAACATACTTTTCGGTCCCTTAAAATACTCAATCCTTACAACATAAATCTAAAATCAACGCTTCCATGTATAAACTTATAAACTGTTGTCTGCTATTGTTTGTCTTGCAATTCCATTCGGGCTTTACACAGGCTCAAGCGACGCCATTGTCCTCTCCGTTTAAAAATATAGATACCCTCGCTACCAATGACTGGTGGAACAGAGCTCCTAATGAAATTATCAATCTTAAAGTAAACAGGGATAGTGTTGTGGCTTTCGGCCTCTATACCGTGCATGCCAATGTCCTTAAATTAACTGCTCAACTTTATCCTCTTTATCCTAATGAAACCAGGACAATTAGTTTATCCTTATTCAAAGATGGAAAATGGAGCGTGGTTCAAAAACAAGATGTGAATGAATTAGGATGGTCCGCACTTTTCAGGATGGAAAACTGGGACTATTCAAAAGATACAAAATACAGAATTATGCACGGCGAAGGAGCCTATTTTGAAGGAACAATCCGCAAAACTCCAGATTATAAGAATGAAATAGTAATGGCCGCACTTTCCTGTAACTCAAACAAGGACCGGGGTATGAGAAAAAATTACGTAAGGAATATAAATTACCAGGACCCGGATATCATGTTTTTTGCTGGTGACCAATCTTATGATCATACGGAACATACAGCCGCATGGCTTAAATTCGGACTTCAATTCAGGGAAACTTTCAGGAACAGGCCCTGTATTACTATTCCTGATGACCACGATATTGGGCAGGGTAACCTTTGGGGAGAAAATGGTAAATTATCAACTGCAGAAGGAAGCAGTGATGGTGGGTATAGGTATCACCCCGAATATGTAAAAATGGTAGAAAGGTGCCAAACGGGTCATCTTCCGGATCCTTATGACCCAACACCTATTGAACAAGGCATTGGTGTTTACTATACAAATCTTATTTTGGGTGGTATTGATTTTGCCATATTAGAAGACCGAAAATTCAAATCGGGGCCAAAAGGCAAAATTCCTCAACAAGGTCCGCGACCAGATCACATTAGGAATCCCGACTATAATCCGAAATCTATTGATTTGGAGGGATTGACTTTACTTAGCAAAAGACAACTCAACTTTTTAAAAGATTGGGGTGCTTCAAAATCCGCGACCATGAAAGTGGTTTTATCACAAACCGGATTTTGTGGAGGTGCCCATATCCATGGATCGCTGGATAACAGATTACATGCAGATCTGGATTCCAACGGCTGGCCACAAAGTGGCAGAAACAAAGCATTAACGTTGATTAAAAATGCCAATGCAGTTCATATAGCAGGAGACCAGCACCTGGCTACTGTTATTCAACATGGGATCCAGGACTATGGGGATGGACCCTGGGCCTTTGTGGTTCCGGCAATAGTAAATGACTATTACAGCAGATGGTGGTGGCCTGAAGATGAAAAAGCCGGTGCAAATCCTAATAAGATTACTTCTCTACCCTGGACTGGTGATTATTTAGATGGTTTTGGAAATAAAATAAGTATGAAGGCCTACGTAAATCCTGAAAGGCCATCCAGTGGAGGGGGCTATGGCCTAATCAGATTTAATAAGAAAGAGAAGAATATAACCTTTGAATGCTGGCCAAGAAATGCAGATGTTACCAGAGGTGACGCAGCTCAATTTGAAGGATGGCCAATAACTATAACTATGGACTAATCTTTTTTTAATTCCAGCTTCTCCGCGAAATAATCGCAGAAATCCTTCATAGTTGAAGTCATTTTTTCGTCCTGGGTAGCTTTCATAAAAGTGTCGGACATAGCCATCAGAGTTTGATGAAAGAAAACTTTCATTTCATCTACAGGCATATCTTTGGTCCATAAGTCTATTTTTAAGGACTCCTGGTTCTTACTGTCCCACACCGACAATAACATGGCTTTAGCCTCTTCATTTACAATCCCGCCATCTTCTGCGGACCAGGTAAGTTCTTCCGGAACACGATTTTCATCCAGGCCAACTTTAAGTGTTATTTGTGAGGTATGTAATTTTCCCATGATCTATTTTTTCGGTTTGTAATTTGACTTTTTAAAAATCTCCTCTGCAGACAAGTTGAGTAATTGATTAAGTTTGACTTCATTGTTATTCATAAAAGCCCTCACTATTTGCCAACCCATATAGCGGCCCAGTCTGCCAGGAGATTCATTATCCAGTTCCAGCCTGAATTTGGAAAACGGGGCTGGATCTAAAAACCTGGGAGATAACATATTATCTGTACTGTAGAGTATTTCACGTTCTATAAAATAACGCCAAATCTGTTCCTCATTAACCCGGGCCCATTCCAAGTCCTCATCTGTATATACTATTTTCTGAGCATCAGAGGCAAGGGGTAGCAACTTATCTTTCAGGTATAACTCCTTTCCGTAAAATATAATCTGTGCTAAAAAAGTACGGTCGGAAGGAAAACGGATCTTGGTTTTACTAAAAGCGCTTGCAACATCACTCATCAAGTAATCTTTATCAAGTCCGGCTGCAATATATTGTTCTATTCCACCATAGAACCTGTGATCTTTACCAAGATAATTATCAAGGCCAATTAGTAATAGTGTATCCGCCAATATAACACGGTTGGAATAATCTACATCGGAAATAACTGTAATTACCTTTGGTACTTTATAGTCAGGAAAATAATACACAATATGTTTAAACAAAAGTTCCAGATCTGCCGTTTCCTTAGCAAAATTTGGAAATTCAGCATTTACTTCATTATATAATTCCTTCTGTAAAGTATCATTCAGTCTGGCAATCCAGACACTATCGGAATACTGCTTGGGAAAAAGATAGGGAAATTCATTCTTTAGAACAGGTATATCTTCAGGTTTTGCTTCAGCAAATTGTCTGTCAAATCGCATCACAGCAAGATTTATCTGGATCTTGGAAACATCTTCAGATACTTCTTTGTCATTTTTACAGGAATAGAATCCGAAATAAATAAATAAAAGAGCAAAAAATCTTGTTTTCATATAAAGTAATGACGCTTCAGTTTTATTATTTAGCCTGCAGGGTTTATTTTTATCGCAGCAAAGTTAGTATTTCCATATAATTATGTACCCTATGCAAACAGAAAAGGTAATAGATCATATTGTAACTTGGTTAAAAAGTTATGCCACACAAGCAAAAATCAATGGTTTTGTTATAGGTGTATCAGGGGGGATAGACTCTGCTGTAACTTCGACCTTATGCGCAAAAACCGGCTTGGACTTATTATGCATTGAAATGCCAATTCATCAAGGTGCAAATCAGGTGACGCGGGCAGCTAATCATATTGCCTGGTTACAGCAGAAATTTGATAATGTATCAAGACTACCTGTAAATCTCACTCCGGTATTTGATAATCTGGTTGCAGCATTACCGGCAGTAGATAATGAAGAAGACAGATACATGTCTTTGGCTAATACCCGAGCGAGATTACGAATGACAACACTCTATTATTTTGCCGCATTGAAGAATTATCTGGTTGCAGGAACTGGTAATAAGGTTGAGGATTTTGGAATTGGTTTCTACACCAAGTATGGTGATGGTGGGGTTGACCTTAGTCCCATTGCGGATTTGCTTAAAACTGAGGTCTACGAAGTTGCTAAGTTTTTGAGTATTAATGAAGAAATTATTATTGCTCCCCCAACAGATGGTTTGTGGGGCGACTCAAGAACAGATGAGGACCAGATTGGAGCATCTTATCCTGAGTTGGAATGGGCTATGGAAATGAATAATGAAGGAAAGCAAGCTGATGATTTCAGTGGAAGGGAAAAAGAAGTCTTTCTTATCTTTAAAAGGT
This sequence comes from Flavobacteriaceae bacterium, assembly GCA_020346245.1. Classification (GTDB taxonomy): domain Bacteria; phylum Bacteroidota; class Bacteroidia; order Flavobacteriales; family Flavobacteriaceae; genus Eudoraea. The sequence goes on from CP070778.1 coordinate 1,226,845, forward strand.
ACAACACTATGAATCAACATAAGATGCTTCCCATACCAGTTTGTGAAATTCCTGACAACCTAAAATAACATCTTGACTAAGAATCAGTTAATTAAGACGAATAATAGCTCCATTATTCGCAATTATTGATAAAAAAAGTAGACTTTTGTTTAAGAAATTAGATTATTTAACCTTACATTGCATGTCAGTATTTTTAGACGTGTAATAGTTTTAAAATCTACAAAACCAATCTAAATGACTAAAGTTTTAATTGCAGACAGTCATCCAATAGTCAGAATGGGAATAAAGAATGTTTTAAATTCTGCTTCCGGTTTTGATATAATTGGTGATGTTGCCACTACTACTGAACTTTTTACCAAATTAAAGACCTTGAATCCGGATGTAATTATACTTGAAATGGACATTCCGGAAATCAATGGAATAGCAACTTTGAGAAAACTTAAACAAGAATATCCGGAGTTAAGGGTATTAATTTACAGTGGTCAATCTGAAGATGTATATGCCCTTAGCACGATTAGAGCAGGAGCGTACGGTTATCTTTCAAAAACTGCTGACCTGGATTACATAATTACTGCCGTAAGAAAAGTAAGTGAAGGCAATATGTTTATTACTAATGAATTGGCACAGCGACTAGCCTTCGATGAAGGTACTCAAAAACCGCGCAGATTTTTTAGAAAATTGTCTACCAGAGAAGTTGAGGTTCTTAAGCTTCTAGCCAGTGGAAAGCGAAATAAAGAGGTTGCTTTGGGTTTAAATTTGAATGAAAAAACAGTTAGTACCTATAAAGCACGTTTAATGAAGAAATTAAATGTTGATAATCTTGTAGATTTACTTCAACAAGCGAAGGCACTGGAATTGTATTAAGCTCGGATAAAGAAAAGAATTGTTACCAACCCTGACCACTGTGTCGGGGTTTTTTATACTCCTAAGGTGTAAATTGCAATATGTTATCGGCAGATTTCAGGAAAGCACCCTATTCAACTTTTTATTTAAGAGTTTATTTAACTGAAGGTAATTCATTATTTCTTCTAAAGTTTCCTGGTGATCGCCGTTAATATCCTCAGTGTTTTCCTGTAAGGAGGTGATCCGTTTTTTAATTAGAAAGCATCTTAAAGTTAAAATTGTTTCGCTTACTAATTGAGCAATACTTTTTTCTTTGTCCTTGGGATAGATATCCTTTCTCTCCCAGTGATGCAGCTCATATTTTTCTTCTTCCATTAGAATAGATGAGATTTGAGCCACCATTTCCTGATCTAGATCAGTCATAAAGGCAGCTATGGAAAAGTCTTCTTTCTCATTGAGTCCTTCTATTAATTTGTAATAGATACTTCTGAATTTGTCATGAGTAAGTTCTATCTCATCTTCCTGAAGATCCAAAAAGACTTTTTCATATACCTTTGCTTCCATATTTTCAGGTTCCAGAACAAGGTCTCCTTCCTCATTTTCTTTTAAAATCAGGTCTTCAAATTCCTGAAGCTCATTCCCGTACAGCAAAAGCATTTCTATTATCTTCTTTTCCAACTCGTATTGCACATCGAGCTTCTCAGCTTTTTGACTATGCTTTACAACCGAAAATGCTTTTTGTTCCTGTCTGGCAATAGTTGCCGCATCTTTTCGCTCTTTCCTGCCTATTTGCGCCAGGGTATTAAACAAAACATCCTCTGAGATATTCATTATATGGGCACATTCCTGAACATAGATTTCACGTTTTATCCTGTCTGGAATTTTAGAAATGCTGTTCACTATTTCGCGAATAGTTTCGGCCTTTTTTATTGGGTCATTCGCAGCATCCCTGGCAAGCAATGATGTTTTAAACTGTATAAAATCCTTGGCATTTTCTTGAAGGTAAAGTATGATCTCCTCCAATTCATTATTCTTCGCAAAACTATCAGGGTCTTCTCCTTCCGGAAAGGTGCAAACCCTTACGTTCATTCCTTGTTCAAGAATAAGGTCAATTCCCCTCAGGGATGCCCTTAAACCGGCTGCATCACCATCGAATAAAACCGTAATATTTTTAGTCAGCCTATTTATCAATCTGATTTGCTCTGGTGTAAGAGCTGTACCACTGGAAGAAACCACATTATGTATTCCTCTTTGATAGAGTTGGATAACATCCGTATAGCCTTCTACTAAGTAACAGTTATTTTCCCTGGCAATTGCCTGCTTGGCGTAATAGATACCATAAAGCACTTTACTTTTATGGTATATTTCACTTTCGGGGGAATTTAAATATTTAGCCGCTTTTTTTTCTTTGGAAAGTATCCGGCCTCCAAAACCCAAAACACGCCCACTCATGGAATGGATAGGAAAAATTACTCTACCCTTAAATCTGTCAAACTTTTTAGAAACACCGGGCTTATTGTTGTCTTCTTTAACAATTGTTAGCCCGGTTTTTTGCAAAAATTCCAGTTGATACCCCTCTTCAAGAGCAGAATTGGTAAAGGCATCCCATTGGTCCAGGCTATAGCCCAGCCCAAATTTTTTGATGATCTCATCTGTAAAACCTCTTTCCCTGAAATAAGTAAGGCCAATAGCCTTACCCATTTCCTTCTCCCAAAGGGTATTTTCAAAATACTCTTTTGCATATTCAGATACCAGGTACATGCTTTCACGTTCATCTGCCTGGGCTTTTTGTTCATCTGTACGCTCTGTTTCTTCAATTTCTATATTGTATTTCCTTGCCAGGTATTTTATAGCCTCGGGGTATGTAAAATGTTCGTGCTCCATAAGGAATGCCACTACATTGCCTCCTTTACCACTACTAAAATCCTTCCAGATTTGTTTTACAGGCGATACCATAAAACTTGGAGTGCGTTCATCAGTAAAAGGGCTCAACCCTTTGAAATTAGAGCCAGATTTTTTTAGTTGCACAAAATCACCTATCACCTCCTCGAGGCGCGCAGTTTCATAAACTTGATCTATCGTGAATTTTGAAATCAATGTGTTAAATATTTACCTTGTAAAAATAAGAAAATTGAATACTTTACAATACAGTATTTTTAGAATTCAACCCGTTTGAAAATGATTAATTTGCATTGGCAAAATAACAAATTTTATAATGATATTATTCTTTGGAATCAGGCCTGGCAGGACAATAAACATAGACTTGAAACAAGTAAAGTGTCCTCATTGCAATCAAAACAATTCGCTTTCCGGTGAAAGTACCACTAATTTTTTTCATTTATTCTGGATCCCTATTTTTAGGGTCTCAACAACTCAAGTAGTATATTGCGATTATTGTAAAAAAGGGTATTATAAAGAGGAATTTACAAAAGAAATGAAAGCTGCCTTTGAGCGTTAATCTGCAAAATAACGCCAAATAGCAGCATTCAAACATAAGTTTTAACCGGGATAAAACTTAAAAGCAACAGATTTTGGGGGTTTAATTCCTTCAGATAGCAAAGCGAAGACCAAATGATATATTGCGTTGTTCGTCAGAAGGGCTTTTAAAAATAGGGTTAAGATCGTATTTAACATAAACAGAGAAACAATTCACGCCCATATAACCACTAAGGCCATATATGAAAGGATTACTGTTTAAACCACCTTTTAATGTCGTCTTCCTGTTTGATCCGTCCTGATTGTATTTTAGCTTTTGCCTGGTTCCCATATTAAATCCTCCGTAAGCTCCCAGCCCAATTCTAAATTGATTTTTTAATGAATACCTTATCCTATTCTCGGATCTGATAGTTTTAAAAGGTCCAAATTCAAAATGAATCGGAATGACAAGGTTATCTATTTTTAACTTAGACTTTCTTAAAGGGTATTCAAATGGAGCCTGTACAGTTTTTCCTTCATCATCTACCACATAGTAGAGATTATCCTGTGATTTTAGACCATTAAATTGAAAGGAAAATCCATAATGGAATCTCATGAAATTGGTCTTATTAAACACTCTTGTTCTCCATGTCCAGCCAATTTCAAAAAATCTGCTTCCCCATACCTTATAAGGCGTGTCATTAAGAGACTGACCTTTTATAATTGCATTGTTTAGTCCAAAAGCGAAAACCAGATCTGAATAGGTCCTTCGGTCATATTTTGTTTTGCTGATAAAAATATCCCACTCTTCATCATCCATTTTTAAGGAAACATCATCATCAATATTTATTATTACAGCTGCTTCCTCGCCCCTGTTTAATGAATCATCTTCCTCTACTATAACTATTTCCTCATTTCTTTCTAGCAAGGCAATCTTATTATCAATTATAGCCAGCCTGTTCTCAATATTTAATGCGCGTCTTCTTGCCGCATCTTCCTTAAGCTCAGAAGCTTCTTCGTCATTAATATATCCATTCTCCAATCGTTTGTCAATGGCCTCTACTTCGTGTTTTAAAGCTTCTTTTTCCTCTTGCGTAATTATTTCTTTCTGTTCTGTCAGATCTTGAATCTTTTCATTGTAATCGTCCTGTGCCACTACTGAATTGCTAATAACACAGAATATTACGAATACTAAATAGGTACTGATTGTTTTCATTTTGATTTATTTTTGATGATTGATAAATAAACTCCTCAAAGATTCCTTAAAATCATCTGAAGAAATTTTATAAAATCCGGTAAAAAGATTAATTATTACGATCCGCAACTGCAGTTTTAACTTTGTTATAACCAGACTTAAGTTTCTCGAGAATCTTGTCCCGGAATGACTGATCCAGCTCCTCTTCCACCTCGGAAAGGAGGGCCTCCGGATTAACTGATTTATCAGAATTTATAAGTTTTTCTGTCAAAATTTCTTTTTGTGCCCGAATTAAAAGGGAATCCACTTCCAAATCTGTAAGTTTTTCTTTGTTTTCTTCATATGTGGTAACGATGGCCATTACCTCCCCTATTTTTGTATCAATTAGCGTATTCGAATCTTCTGATGCTTCATTTTGGTTACCGGCAGTATTTGCCAACTGAGCATCTTCAGCTACTACCATTTGAATTTCAGATTCTTTTTTAGCTCCTCTAGCTGACTTTTCTTCGTCCTCTTCAAAGTAATCTTCATCTTCTGTCATAGTGTTTTCTTCTTCGGTAAGAGGAATTTTTGAAAGTTCTTCTTTTTCTATGTCAGCAACAGAGGTTGAAGATTGAGGAACAATTTGTAACTCCTGATTTAACTCTGTATCATAAGTGGTAAAGTAAAGCACGGATAGTATTAATATTCCTATAAAACCAGCTGCAATAGCAAACCTGAAATATCCAGTATTCTTTGGTTTGGCATCCTGACCAATCTGTCCCTTAATTTTTTGCCAGGCAACCTCAGAAGGTTTAATTTCATTTTCCTTCAAGGTCTTTTTAATATGATCTTCTAATTTAGTGGGTTCCATATCCGAGTATCCTTTGTTCTTTTAACTTATCCTGCAATAATCTCCTGGCTTTAAACAGCTGGGATTTTGATGTCCCTTCTGTAATATCAAGCATTTCTGCAATTTCTGAGTGCTTATATCCTTCAACCGCATGAAGAACAAAGACCATCTTATAGCCTTCAGGCAATTTGTCTATGAGCTGCTGAATATATTCAATATCCATCGGGGAAGAAATGGTAATCTGGTTTGGAGTGTTATACTCATAAACCTCATCATCAAAGACTACAAATTGTTTCTTCCTGAGATATGAGATGGCTTCTCTAACCATAATTTGCCTGATCCAACCTTCAAAACTTCCTTCATACTTAAATGAATCTAGATTTTTAAACACTTTCACAAATCCATTGACCATGACATCTTCCGCATATTGAAGATCCCTGATATAGCGCCTGCATACACCTAGCATCTTAGGTGAATACTTCTCATATATCGCTCTTTGTGCATTAGGATGGCCTGAAATTGCTTTCCTAATCAGCACTTTTTCATTATTGTAAAAAGAAATAATTTTCAAGCGTTTCATTTTAGTCTTCTATAGATATAGACGTTTTGAAAATCAAAAACGTTGCCCGAATTCCGAAATTATGTAGAATAAGCTTATAACAATTTGTAAATGTGATAATTAGAAATTATATTTTTCTTTCTACCACATAATTTACCATAAGTCTAAGGGCATCTTTATATTCAGAATCCGGATAGGTATTTAAAAGTTTCAAGGCCTTATCCTTAAATTCGTTCATTTTAGTTTCTGCATAGGAAAGACCTCCCTTTGCTTTTACCAGGGCAATCACTTCTTTTACGCGTGACTTGTCTTTGTTGTAGTTTTTTACTGAATTAATAAGCCACTTTTTCTCTTTGGGGGTACTGTTGTTAAGTGCATATATTAAGGGTAGGGTCATTTTTTGTTCCTTAATATCAATTCCTGTGGGTTTTCCAATTTTTTCCGCTCCATAATCGAAAAGGTCATCTTTTATCTGAAATGCCATCCCACAAAACTCCCCAAACCTTCGGAATGTTTCAACATCCTGGCTATCCGGCTTTACCGAACACGCTCCAAGACTGCAGCATGCCGCTATTAGGGTTGCTGTTTTTTGTCTTATTATTTCGTAATATACCTCTTCAGTAATATCTAATCTTCTGGCTTTATCTATCTGCAGTAATTCTCCTTCACTAATTTCTCTTATAGCTACTGAAATAATTTTAAGTAAATCAAAATCTTCATACTCTACGGAAAGCAACATGCCTTTGGAAAGCAAATAGTCCCCAACCAGGACCGCAATTTTATTTTTCCAAAGTGCATTTATTGAGAAAAAACCTCTGCGCTTGTAACTATCATCAACAACATCATCATGTACCAGAGAAGCCGTATGTATTAATTCTATCACCGATGCTCCGCGATATGTCCTTTCATTAACTTCCCCGTTATTAACCAATTTTGCGGTTAAAAAAACAAACATTGGTCGCATTTGCTTTCCTTTCCGGTTTACAATATAATAAGTGATCCTGTTAAGAAGAGCCACTTTAGTGGACATGGAGTCACGGAACTTTTTTTCAAAAAGTTCCATTTCTTCATTGATCGGTTCCGTTATTTGCGCAACAATTTTCAAGAGAATTCACTTTATCAATGATAAACGATAAATTTAGGGAAAATAAGTAGGGGAATGAAGTGAGAATAAAGAAATAAGAATTTCATTCCGTTCCTTAATTTAGTCAAGTTTTTATATCCGGTAAGCCCTATTAAACGCAATGAAATTACAATCCTGACTATAGAGATTTGTTAGCTAATTGCCCGCATGCCGCATCGATATCTTTACCTCTTGATCTGCGAACTGTGACTATTATACGATTTTTTTCAAGAGCCTCCACATATTTATTAATAGCTTCATTAGATGCCTGTTTAAATCTGGCATCATCTATGGTATTATATTCTATCAGATTTACCTTGGAAGGCGCAAATCTGCAAAACGCCAATAGTGCTTTAATATCCTTGTCCTTATCATTAATACCTTCCCATACAACATACTCATAGGTAATCCTGCTTTTTGTTTTTGAATACCAGTATATCAAAGAATCTCTCAACTCTTTTAAATTAAAGGTAGCATTGAAAGGCATAATAGATGTTCGTACTTCCTCTATTGCAGAATGAAGGGAAACGGCAAGTTTAAATTTAACTTCCTCATCCGCAAGCTTCCTTATCATTTTTGGGATCCCCGAAGTAGAAACAGTAATTCTTTTTGGAGACATCCCCAGTCCATCTGGAGAAGTTATTTTTTCTATCGCCTTTAGAACATTATTATAATTCATGAGCGGCTCACCCATACCCATAAAAACAATATTACTCAAAGGCCTGTTAAAATAAAGTTCACTTTCATTATTGATTGCCACCACCTGATCATAAATCTCGTCCGGATTAAGATTACGCATCTTTTTTAACCTTGCTGTAGCACAAAATTTGCAATCCAAACTGCAGCCTACCTGGCTGGAGACACATGCTGTGGTTCTTTCTTTAGATGGAATTAGAACTGATTCTACGACCAATCCATCATGTAAACGAACGGCATTCTTTATTGTACCATCAGAACTTTTCTGTAATTGATCAACTTTTATATGATTGATCACAAATTGTTCTTCCAGTGTTTTACGTATTTCCTTAGAGATATTGGTCATGTCATCAAATGAATGGGCAGATTTCTGCCACAGCCATTCATAGACCTGGGTCCCCCGGAAAGCTTGTTCTCCGCGACTTTTGAAAAACTCCCGAAGTTGCTCTTTGGTAAGGGCCCTGATATCTTTTTTCTTTGAAACCATTGTTTAATTAAAAAAAAACCTGCCAATCCTATTATAAAACAGGTAATGGCAGGATTCTTTATTTAAATAGTACATCATTTATATGATGAGCATAGCGTCACCGTACGAGTAAAATCTATATCCTTCAAGTATTGCTTCCTTGTATGCCCTTTTCATTAGATCATGACCCATAAATGCAGAAACCATCATTAAGAGAGTAGATTTTGGCAGATGGAAATTGGTTACCATAGCATTTGCAATGCTAAAATCATAAGGTGGAAATACAAATTTATTTGTCCAGCCATCATACGTATTCAGAGTATGCTCAGAGGAAACAGCACTCTCCAGGCCTCTCATAGCCGTTGTACCAACAGCACAAATTCTTTTTTTCTTAATTTTTGCCGAATTAACAATCTCTGTAGCTTTCTCATCAATCACCAATTCTTCACTATCCATTTTATGCTTGGAAAGATCCTCCACTTCTACCGGGTTAAAAGTACCCAGACCCACATGAAGTGTGAGCTCGGCAAATTGAACCCCCTTTATTTCCAGTCGTTTTAATAAATGTTTGGAAAAATGCAGTCCAGCTGTAGGCGCTGCTACCGCTCCTTCGTGTTTTGCATATATGGTTTGATAGCGCGACTCATCTTCCGGTTCCACTTCTCTTTTGATATATTTTGGAAGAGGTGTCTCACCCAGTTCTCTTAATTTTCTTCTGAAGTCGGTATAAGACCCATCATAAAGAAAGCGAAGTGTTCTTCCTCTTGAAGTGGTATTGTCAATTACTTCAGCTACCAAATTTTCATCCTCTCCAAAATAAAGTTTATTGCCAATCCTTATCTTTCTGGCCGGATCTACCAAAACATCCCATAACCTTTGTTCTTCATTTAGCTCACGAAGTAAAAACACTTCTATCCTTGCTCCGGTTTTCTCTTTATTACCATATAATCTTGCTGGGAATACTTTGGTATTGTTAAGTACCATTACATCTCCTTCATCAAAATAATCAATAAGATCCTTGAACATTTTATGTTCAATTTTACCTGTATCTCTGTGAACAACCATTAATTTGGATTCGTCCCTGTGTTCTGCAGGATATTCTGCCATCAGTTCTTTTGGCAATTCAAAACTAAAGTGTGATAATTTCATATGTGAATTTTAGTTCGCATTTTTTGCGGTGGCAAATATACAATCCTGAAGTAGGGCTTGTCAAGTAAATAGGCTATTAAATACCTTTACAGGGCTTTAATCTTAATTCCGAGTTGCTCCAGGTCTTTCCAAAAGTCGGGATATGATTTGGAAACTACCTCAGCATCGTTTATTACAATTTCCATATTTAAAGCAAGTGGAGCGAATGCCATGGCCATTCTGTGATCATTGTAAGTATCAATTGCCGTGCCGGAAGCTAAAGTCCCGGAAGATTCCAAAGTTAATGTGTTATTCGTCACAGCAAGCTTTGCTCCAAGTTTGGAAAGTTCATTCTTTAATGCAACCAGTCTATCCGTTTCCTTTATTTTTAAGGTATGTAGACCGGTTAAGTGACAACCAATTCCTAATCCAAAACATGTAACTGCTATGGTCTGGGCTAAATCAGGAGCATTAGCAAGGTCATATTTAATAGTATTTAATTCATGGGTGCCAGCCTTAAACAGGGTAATACTATCTTCTTCAAATTCTGTCTTAACCCCAAAAAGTTCATAAATTTCTTTCAAGATGCTATCTCCCTGTAAACTATCTTTCCTATAGGACGACAAACTAATTTGAGTACCTATTTCACTTAAAGCCACAATACTGTAAAAATAAGAAGCTGAACTCCAGTCAGATTCAACGGTTAAGGTTATATCACTTGCAGATTTTTTTGGAAGAACCCTTACGATATTTCCAGAAAAATCACTCTCAACCCCTATTTGCTTTAAAAGACCCAGGGTCATTTTAATATAGGGAACCGAGGTAATTTTTCCTATTAGTTCTAATTCCAGGCCATTTTCTAAACCAGGTGCAATTAACAATAAAGCAGAGATGTACTGACTACTAATATCAGCGGGAAGGCTTACTTTAGGTTCAGTTAGTTTTCGCCCCTTTATTCTCAAAGGAGGGTAGCCCTCATTTTCCAAATAATCAATTTCTGCACCCAATTTATTCAACGCATTTACCAATACTTTTATAGGTCGTTCCTGCATTCTATTTGAACCGGTAAGGATAACATTCGCTCCTTCCTGAGAAGCAAAAAAAGCAGTTAAAAAGCGCATTGCGGTACCTGCGTGATGAATATCAACTTTTCCTTCTTTCATACTGATTCCTTGCCGCATTACAGCAGCATCGTCAGAATTAGACAGGTTATTAATTGCTATTCCCGGATAGAGTGCCTTTAACAACAAAAGCCTGTTGGATTCACTCTTGGAACCTGTAATCTTAATATGTGCGTTCAGGAGATTATTGGATGGACCTAAGAGTTGTAATTTCAAATTGGTGCTGTTTTAAAACCGAATACAAAGATACTATTATTTCAGTTTTTTATTGTTCTGATGCCTGTCATGGTCCCGTTTTGCTTTAATATCCAGTTTGCGGTCAAAAGCTTTCTGAAGATCAATTCCCGTCTGGTTTGCCAGACACAGAACAACGAAAAGAACATCGGCTAATTCCTCCCCGAGGTCCTTCTCCTTATCTGTTTCCTTTTCACTCTGTTCTCCATACCGCCGCGCAATAATACGAGCCACTTCCCCTACTTCTTCTGTGAGTTGAGCCATATTTGTTAATTCATTAAAATAGCGGACGCCATGATCTTTTATCCAATTGTCAACGGCTAATTGTGCATCTTCAATTTTCATAAGTCTTTATTTTTTGTGTCAATAATTATTGTAACCGGACCATCATTTACCAATTCTACTTCCATATCGGCACCAAAAATGCCGGTACCTATCTTTTTACCCAAATCCATTTCCATCTGACGAACAAAAGCTTCATAAAGTGGAATAGCTTTATCTGGTTTTGCCGCCCTAATATAAGAGGGCCTGTTCCCCTTTTTGGTTGCGGCATGCAATGTAAACTGACTTACCACAATTGCATCTCCGCTGGTTTCCGCTAAAGATAGGTTCATTACTCCATTTGAGTCAATAAAAATTCTTAAGTTCACAATTTTCTTTGAGAGCCATTCAATATCATCCAAGGAATCAGAATCTTCAATACCCAACAATACCATTACACCAAATCCAATTTTTGAAATGGTTTGGTCATTTACAATAACACTCGCGGCAGATACCCTTTGAATTACTGCCCTCATAATTCTTCGTAGTTATCCATTCTGTAAGTATCTTCAACCCCTGTAACAATCTGCACATAACTCCGATAACGGCTCAAGGAAATTTCATCATTTTCCAATGCGGTTTTAACTGCACATTTAGGTTCATCTAAATGCAGGCAATCGTTAAACTTACAGTCACTTTTTAATTTAAATATTTCCGGAAAATAATCCCCAATTTCATCCTTGTCCATATCAACAATTCCAAATCCCTTAATCCCCGGAGTATCAATAATTCTCGCCCCAAAATTTAAGTCATACATCTCTGCAAAAGTTGTAGTATGTTGCCCTTGTAGATGTTGATCAGAAATTTCTGTGGTCTTTAAATTCAACTCCGGTGCTATAAAATTTATAAGTGTGGATTTACCGACACCCGAATGCCCTGCAAACATACTTGTATGAGCTTTCATCAAGTCCTTTACCACATCCACATTCTTTCCTGTTTTTGCTGAAATCTCAATGCATGTGTAGCCTATTTTACTGTACAAGGCAGCCAAATTCTTTACTTCGGCCAGCTCATTATCATCGTACATATCTATTTTGTTGAAAAGAAGTACCGTTTTTATATCATAGGCTTCAGAAGTTGCCAGAAAACGATCAATAAAAATAGTATAGGTTTTTGGATTCTTAAGCGTAACCAAAAGAAAAACCTGATCAATATTAGCCGCTATGATATGAGTTTGTTTGGAAAGTTTAACCGATTTTCTGATAATATAATTTTTGCGGTCTTCAATTTGTGAGATTACACCAATAATCTCATCACCAATTTTCTCCACTTGAAATACCACATTGTCACCAACGGCAATTGGGTTGGTGCTTTTAATTCCTTTAATTCGGAACTTGCCCTTTATTCTGCATTCATAAATATCTCCCTCTTCCGTTTTTACGGTATACCAACTACCGGTAGACTTGTAAACAATTCCAAGCATAATTGTTTGTATTTCAATACAAAGAAACGATAATACTTTAATTTGGAAAGGTATATTTGGTCAGGAAAATCCTAAAAAAAATAATCTAAACAACAAAGTATGAAAAAAGTCATTTTTATTGCCTTCAAATTCTAACCGAAACTCATTTTGTTAAGGTACAATGATTAAAGATGACTGGCAACTGACTTTTGTGACAAGTGCTGATGAAAGTACAGGGAAAGGTGACACCAATGGTATTTTCATAACCCATTATATTTTTAAAAATAATCTATAACAATAAAAAACCCGGCGTTTACCGGGTTTTTAAATTAAAGTCCAAATTTTAGTTCTTGAATACTATTCTGCCACCGGCTAAAGTCGTTTTATTTACATCTTTTGGATTACCATAAACATATACATCTCCTCCTGCTTTAACGTTCACATCTAACTTATCCGAAGCGTATAGCTCCGCTTCGCCTCCCGCTGCTATTTTTACGCTTGCCACTTCTGTTAACAATTCCCTACCTTCAAATACTCCGCCGGTATTTAACACAATTATTTGATTTTTTGCCAATCCGGATGCCTCAATTATGCCTCCGGTGACCGCTTTCATCTCCACATTTTTAACATCCATACCAATTTTGACATGTGCTCCTTCCTGGGCCCTTATCTCAATATTTTCCTTTTCTACAAGTTCATTACATACAATTTTAGCCCCTTCATTTCCGTCAATAACCCGAAGGTCTGTATAATAAACTTCAACAAATGTGTCTTCACCCTGAAATTTTTTATCCAGTTCCATACGTAATTTTAAAACACCATTTTTATTCATGTATTTGATATCATAAACGTTATGGCCTTTAATGACTATCCGATTCATATCAGACTTAATAAGGTTTACCTCTATTAAATCATAAACCTTTATTTCCTGAAAGTCACCAACCTCTTTCTCAAGCATACTTTGAGAAAAGGAATTAAACGTAACCAGCACCAAGCAAATTGTTAGTAGTGTTTTCATATTTATATGTGTTAAAAGTTTTTTTAAAGACTATGGAATTCGTTCTTTGTTACACTTTTATGAAGTACTATTTAAATAATTTATTAAGAAAACAACCTTTATTTCCTTAAGGCCTCCGCATTAATTATTTTCTCCTGATGATTTATTGACTCCTGGTGAATAGCTTTAAACATCCGCAATACAAATTCCTCACTCAAACCTTTAGATTCGCCTTCCAGGATCATTTTACCTAGTATTGCGTTCCAACGGTTGGTCTGAAGAACGGCAACATTGCGCTGTCTCTTTAATTCACCAATCCCATCAGAAACTTTCATTCTTTTGCCAAGGGTATCAATAAGCTGATTATCAATAATATCAATTTGGGCCCGCAGGTTGCTGATTTTTTGATTGTATTCAGCTTCCTCATCCGTTTCTTTTCTAATCTTTAAGTCTTCCATGATTTGCACTAACCTTTTCGGTGTTACTTGCTGCGCAGCATCGCTCCAGGCGTTATCAGGATCATGATGTGTTTCAATCATTAATCCATCAAAATTCAGATCCAGGGCCGTTTGTGATATATCAAAAATCATTTCCCTGTTCCCGCTTATATGTGAAGGATCATTAATCAATGGCAGGTCTGGAAATTTAGTCTGCAATTCAATTGCCATTTGCCACTCCGGTATGTTCCGATAATTGGTTTTCTCATAGGTAGAAAACCCCCGATGAATTACACCCAGCTTTTTTATATTAGCTTTAGATAATCGCTCAACTGCCCCCAGCCATAATGAAAGGTCAGGGTTAACAGGGTTTTTAATAAGGACTATTTTATCTGTTCCCTCCAA
>CP070778.1:1241118-1246001 GCA_020346245.1 Flavobacteriaceae bacterium
AATGATCAAACCATGGATGGCGCCCCAAATTAAGAAGGTCATGGCGGCCCCATGCCAGAGGCCACTGATCAAGAAAACCGCAAATAGATTAAAATATGTTCGCGCTTCCCCTTTCCTATTGCCCCCTAAAGGGATATACACATAATCCCTGAACCAGGTTGATAATGAAATATGCCACCTACGCCAAAACTCCGTAATAGATTTGGAGAAATATGGGCTGTCAAAATTCTTCATGAGATCAAAGCCCATGGTTCGGCCAATTCCTATGGCAATATCCGAATAGCCGGAAAAATCACAATAAATCTGAAAAGCAAAAAATACTGTAGCCAATATCGTTTCATACCCATGGTACTCCGATGGATTATTATAAACCTGATTCACCAAGATAGCCACGCGGTCTGCAATCACCATTTTTTTGAACAACCCAAAAGCCATTAACAGCAAACCGCTTTTTACCAGTTCATAGTTAAACCTGTAAGTTTTGTAAAACTGTGGCAATAAATGGGACGCCCTTTCAATGGGACCGGCGACCAGCTGAGGGAAAAAGGCTACAAATGCAAAAAAAGATAGTATGTCTTTGGTTGGTTTAAGCTGGTTCCTGTAAACGTCTATGGTATAGCTCAATGTTTGAAATGTGTAAAAGCTAATACCAACGGGCAGAATAATATTCAAGGTGCTGACCTCTATGTTTTTACCAAATAACCTAAAGGAATCTACAAAGGTTTCAATAAAAAAGTTTGTATATTTAAAGTAACATAAAAAACCCAGGTTGACCAGTAAACTAAGCCCTAGCAATAATTTGCGGCGTTTGTAAATGCTTGTTTGAGACAATTGATGACCCACCACGTAATCTACCAGTGAACTGATGACAATCAAAAACAAAAAACGCCAATCCCACCAACCGTAAAAAAAGTAACTTGCCGCCAACAGGAACACGTTTCTGGCCGTTTTATTTTTTGCGACTATCCAATAAAAGACGAAGACCACCGGAAAAAATATGGCAAAATCCAGAGAATTAAATAGCATATCTTACTGTTAAGCGAATCCAAATTTCCAGGCTCCAACAGGGAGGAAATTCTCTTAGTTTCCTACTCTGGTTTAAAATCAGGGTTAAGGTGATAAAACACTATTCCTTGGCCTAGCCGCAAAAGTACGATAATTCTTAGCTTTTTCTACCCTGACTTTCTTATCCAGGTTAGTTTCTCTCAATATTCCTTTTGCAAAATCATACCATGTCATGGCTTTCCCATCTGTAAAATGATAAATGCCATATTCCGTACAACTGGAAGCAATTAAATTTAAAATATATTTTGCCAGATTGTTGGCATTTGTAGGGCACCCTATTTGTTCGTCTGTAATATAAAGTACACTTTCGGTTTTAGCCTTATTCAATATTGTTTTATAGAAATTGTTCCCATATTCAGAATACAGCCATGAGGTCCTGATAATGTAATATTTATCCAATATTTCGCGGATAGAATTTTCCCCTGTCAATTTTGACTTTCCATATTGATTGATTGGTTTTGGCAAATCTGTGGTCAAATACCCCCCTTCCTTCTCCCCGTCAAAGACGTAATCGGTCGAAATATGAACTAATGCCACATTGTTCTTCTTGCATGCAACAGCAATATTTTTAACTCCGTCTGCATTTACGGCAAATGCTATTTCCGGTGTTTTTTCGGCCTGTTCTACATTTGTATAAGCGGCACAGTTAATGCAATAATCGAATTGCTCAAATTCAAAGGCTTCGTTTATGCTTCTTGTATTGGTTATGTCCAAAGCTTTGGAATCCATGAATTTAAAATGCAAAGCATCATAATTTCCAGCAATTTTCCTTAAACATTTGCCTAACTGGCCGTTTGCTCCTGTAACTAAAATATTCATGGCATTTTAGCATTTTTTAATGTTGGGAGCGTCAAGTCTTTTGCAGAAATAATCAGTTTATCATCGGGAAGTTTCCAATCAATATTTAATTGCTTATCATTATAAATTATTCCACCTTCTGCTTCTTTATTGTAGTAATTGTCACATTTATAAAAAATTTCTGCAGTATCACTCAAAACTACAAAGCCATGGGCAAACCCCTTGGGTATAAAAAGTTGCTTTTTGTCTATATAAGTCAATTCTAAGGCTAGATGTTGACCAAAAGTTGGGGAATTTTTTCTTAGGTCTACAACAATATCTAAAATACTTCCTTTGAGTACCCGTACTAATTTTGCCTGCGCGTATTTACCGGTTTGATAATGTAACCCCCTAATTACCCCATAAGTTGAATAAGATTGATTATCCTGAACGAAATTTATTCTTTTGCCAATAGCTTGTTCAAAAGACTGTTTGTTGAAACTTTCAAAAAAATAACCTCTCTCGTCATTGAATAACTTAGGAGTTAAAACAAAACATCCCTTTAACTTAGTCTCCGATATAGTCATTGATGTTTATTTAAAATTCCTAACAAGTTAATTCCATAGCCACTTTTCATGAGAGGTTTTGCCAAATCTTTAAACTGTTCTCTATCTATATAGCCCATTTCATAAGCGGCAGCTTCTATCGCTCCGATTTTAAGACCTTGTCGTTCCTCAATAACCTCAACAAATTGAGAGGCCTGCAAAAGGGATTGAAAAGTACCTGTATCTAACCATGCCGTACCTCTGTCTAAAATGCTTACATTTAGCTTTCCCTGACTCAAATACATTTTATTTACATCCGTTATTTCTATTTCCCCCCTGCTACTCGGGGGTATATTCTTAGCAATCTCTACAACGCTGTTATCATAGAAATAAATCCCGGGTACGGCATAATTAGATTTAGGTTCTTCAGGTTTTTCTTCTATGCTGATAACCTTCCCTTCAACATCAAATTCCACAACACCATAACGTTCCGGATCATTTACCCTATAAGCATAAATGACACCACCCTCGGGGTCATTATTTGACTGCAAGAGTTTAGCAAGACCAGATCCATAAAAAATGTTGTCCCCGAGTATCAGTGCAACCTTATCCTGGCCGATAAAATCAGCTCCAATTATAAAAGCTTCAGCAAGGCCATTAGGTGCTTCCTGTACTGCATACGAAAAACTGCATCCATACTTTTTACCGTTGCCTAAAAGGTCTTTAAAGAGTGGTAGGTCTTTTGGTGTTGAAATTATAAGTATTTCCCTAATGCCGGCATACATTAGCGTAGATAGGGGATAGTATATCATGGGCTTATCATAAATAGGCATTAATTGCTTACTTACTGATAATGTCAATGGATGCAGACGTGTTCCAGACCCTCCGGCCAATACAATCCCTTTCATTTTTTAAAACTATTTATTTGCACTTCACTATTTATACATCTTATCATAATACTCCTGATAATCACCAGAGGTAACATGATCTAGCCATTCCTGATTCTCTAGATACCAGTCAATAGTTAGTTCCAGGCCTTGCTCGAAAGTTACAGAAGGTTTCCATCCCAGTTCCTTATTAATTTTACTGGCGTCTATGGCATACCTTAAATCATGCCCCGGCCTGTCTTTTACGTAAGTTATTAGTTTTTCCGATGTTCCTTCCTGCCTGTCTAATTTTTTATCCATTATCTTACAAAGGAGTTTGACTAATTCTATATTCTGCCATTCATTAAACCCGCCAATATTATAAGTCTCCTGGTTTTTACCCTTATGAAAAACTAAATCAATCGCCGCTGCATGATCTTTTACAAACAGCCAGTCTCGCGTATATTTTCCATCACCATAAACCGGTAGAGGTTTATTTTCAATGATGTTGTTTATAAAAAGGGGGATGAGCTTTTCCGGAAAATGATTGGGGCCGTAGTTGTTAGAGCAATTGGTGATCACATAAGGCAACCCATAGGTCTCCCCATAGGCCCTCACAAAATGGTCTGAACTTGCTTTAGAGGCGGAATAAGGTGAATTAGGGTCGTATGGTGTGTTTTCAGTAAACAACCCATCTGTGCCTAGTGAGCCATAAACTTCGTCCGTGCTGATATGATAAAAGCGTTTGTTGTCTTTATTTTCTTTCCAAAGATCGCGAGAGACATTCAATAAATTTACGGTCCCAATGATATTGGTGCGAACAAAAGCCAGCGGATCTGTAATGGAACGATCTACATGTGATTCCGCCGCAAGGTGAATTACCCCATCGAATTGGTGCTTTTCAAAAATCTGATTTAGAAAAGGTTCATCTATAACGTCCCCTTTTAGAAAAGTGTAATTAGGATGCTGTTCAATATCCCTTAGATTTTCCAAATTTCCCGCATAAGTTAGTGCGTCCAAATTATAAATCTGATAATCCGGATAATTCTTTACAAATCTGCGTACAACGTGTGAACCAATAAATCCAGCTCCTCCCGTAATTAAAATATTCATGACAACTACGTTTTTTTATTTCGGGCTATCTACATTAGTCTGCTATAAAAAATGAAAATATCCATTTGCCCTTCATATAACACAATCAATTTGAAACTTCGCTGGCTTTTCTGTTTAAATATTTGATTATATCGATTAAGAAGAAAATCGAAATAAAAATAAGTGGTAGCAATACAATTTTCTTCCCAAAAAAGGAACTTTGTTCTATATGAGATTCCCCAAAATAAATAATGCTAATAGCGTCTTTTTGTTCCTGGAGCTCTATTTTTTTTCTTTCAATATCCCGAATAAGATTGCTTTTTAATTCAAATAGTTCCGTAATATTCAATTGTTTCTCATTGTCCAATATAATGCGCTGTTCAGTAAATTGGTTATCTGCAGCGGCCATTTTATCTGAATACCTTGTAATCAATTCATCTATTTGCACTAATAAGTTTTCGTCTTGTCTTATTCTTGTCCTCGCATTTTCCTGGCTTATTTTTATCAATTCATAGTAGTAATTATTAGAATTGATATA
>CP070778.1:1246101-1256376 GCA_020346245.1 Flavobacteriaceae bacterium
TTTTTGTAAGTTTCAAACATCGTCTGAACCATCCTGTACTGGGGTTGGGACGTGGGTACAACATAAGATTCGTTGCCGTACTTGTACACGTTTATTTTGTGGATTAGCAGTTTGTCAATAAATGCCTTAACCCGATTTTTGTCATAACGATCCCCAAAACTGTAGCCCTGTATTCCTTTTATTGCGGAATTCATCATGGCTGTCTTAAAGAACTCTTTCTGATAGGCTCGTAGCAGGTCTTTGTTCTCCACAGCAGCTTTAACTGTTGTAATACTGGAGATATATTGATTGCGAATGGTAAAGGGGAAGGTTATTTCCCCAAAGGCAGTTTTTTGTTTATGCCCCCTGGAGCTCGCCTGTTCAAACAATAGTCCCAGTCCGCCCTGAATATCCGGATAGGAAGAACCATAACCGGGATAAGTGCCATCAAAAGCTTCTTTTGTAAAATAAAATGAACCAATGCTATCAAGGGCCTTCGCAAAATAGTTCCCAAAAATAGTATTGAGATCCTCATAATTTTTTTTAGGCATAATAGGGCTGAGTGATCCATTGGGTTTCATTGGTTCAAAGAAATAGGTGCTTTGTGAACCCATTTCATGAAAATCTGTAACCACATTAGGATACCATTCATGATACCATTTAAGTTTACCCCTACTTTCCGGGTTTATTGCCAAAAGCCAGTCCCTGTTGAGATCAAACCAATAATGATTGGTCCTTCCTCCGGGCCAATATTCGTTGTGCTCGGCATCCTGAGGATCGGCAACAAGTGGATTCCCCTGGTAGCTATTAGCCCACTGAGTATGTCTGTCCCGACCATCCGGATTGATGGTTGGATCTATGAAGATTACTGCATTGGTCAGGTAATTAAGTATCTCAGGATTATTGGAAGCAACAAAAGTATAGGCACTTAAAAGGGCCGCTTCGGAACTGGAAGGCTCATTACCATGCACGTTATATCCAAGATTAATGAATATAGGAAGTGAAGCATCCGTAGAAGTGGATTTACCCGGATCTGTATATGCAAGGTGCCTTTCCTTAATGGATTCGAGATTAGTTAAATTATCAGGGGAAGTTATGGTTAAGATTACCAATTTGCGTCCTTCATATGTTTTACCATATTCATAAATAGACGCCCGGTCTGAGAGCTCAGCAAGTTTATTTAAATAGGCTACAATCAAATCATGCCTGGTATGGCGTTCTCCAATTCCATAACCTAAAAATTCTTCCGGAGAGGGAATATCACTATTAAAAGGGTGGAATTTTTTTAAAAAATAATCCTGACTGAACAGGAGGGTACTAAACATCAAAAAGCATACTACTAAAGAATTCCTCATGAGGCCAATTTTTGAATTAGTCGGCTAAATATAGGTATAAATTGCTTTACGAAGAAGTGTTTTTACATTGGGTATTCCTTGATCCGGAAAGAAGCAAAAGCTTCATTAAACGGGATATCCATTAGGCTACAGAATGATGAAAGTCGCTTTGACCTATTTCTTTAAAATTTATGATATAGTTGGTTCCTTTTTTCGAAAAATCCCTGATTATTGTTCCCTTGAGTTGGCGGGCAAGGTTGTGAATTAATTTCAAGCCCAGTGAGGGGGTATTTTTAAAATTCACTTCTTCTGAAAAACCTACGCCATTATCACCAATATTGAGCACATAGTCCTTGTCGTCCATTTTCTTTAGCTCAATATTTATTTCCCCCTGGTCATCACCTTTTATGCCATATTTAAGCGCATTTGTCAGTGCTTCATTAATTAGGAGTCCTAGTGGAATAGCAGTATCTATACCAAGTTCAATTTCAGGTATATTTATGTTAACCGAAACATTACTATCGGCCCCTTTTACTGATTTAACCAGGTATTCGCTTAATTCCTCAACATAGGATTTATAATCTATCTTCGCCAAATCGTCGCGCATATATAGCATTTCATGTACCATAGCCATAGCGATGACTCTGTTCTGACTACTTTTAATCAGATTTTTTACTCTTTCATCCTTTATACCCCTTGATTGAAGGCTTAAAAGGCTCGATACAGTCTGCAGATTATTCTTAACTCTGTGATGTACCTCTTTTAGTAATGTGTCCTTTTCATGTATCCGTTCCTCAATTTCTATTTTCGTTTTATAAAGCTTGTGGTGTGCTTTTAAGAGGTTTTTGCCAAGTACTCCGCCCAAAAGGTAAACGGAGAATATAACACTTAAAAAACTAAAAAGATTTTGACTCTCAGCGGGTATTACATTCCGGGTTAATGAAAAATCTGAAATTTCCTGGACAAAAATTAAAGTAATGATAAGAATGGTGAGGTACAGATAAATTTTTCCATAATTACGCGTTGTTGCGTATCCGGCAAATACAACAATAGCAAGGACAAAAATAAACGGACTGTTTATACCACCCGTTAACATGGTTATAGCCGTAGCGGAAGCTAAGCCGAGTATAGAAAGTATGTTATAAGTAAGGGTCAGATTTTGATGTGAAGCATAGGCCAGGTTATTTATTATACTAACCGCACCAAAGGCAAGAAATATATGAGGAACTACTTCATAAATGTTCAGAAAAAAAAGACAAATCAATCCAAAAACCAAGGAAAAAATAGAAGCAAAATAACTTACTCTAAGGGTCAGACGTATTTTGTCCTGTTTCCGGTGCTGATGTTTGACTGCTCTTTCCATAATTTAAATTATTTCATTAATGCAGATTTGCTACATGTAGAAAATCGCAACCGTATTTGGGAAGCGAATACCCTTATTGGTGTAAAGCTATATATGTTTTACTTAATATTCAACAGCTATTCGAACAAATAATAATTTTATTATTTACAGTATATAAAGTGCTAGTTCCGTATTGCCTGAGGCCGTAAATCTGTCAGATCCTTGATTTTAACAGCACTACCAGATTCAATACTCTTTCTTGCTGCAATGCCTATAAGCACTGACATAGCACCATCTCTGCTTCCTGCCGTCCTGCCAAAACGGTCAACAGAATCAGTACTTCTAAACATTTTATCTTGTAATCGCTTATCTCCTCCGCCATGCCCACTTTTTTCCATTTTAACCATAACAGTTTCGAAATCCTTCCACAATTTGTGCACTATGATGGTTTCATTATGATCAGATTCATTATCATTCTGTTCCATTTCCTTGTCATGCATTTCGGCCTGATCGATATTCATTTCTTTATAATATGGAATATCCATCCAGGCTTCAAGTCTTCCTTCTGTGCCGTTAAATGCAACACGCCAACCTTCGAACGGAGAGTAGGTGGTAAGCGAATAATTTAATTGCACCATATTTTGGTATTTAACCTGGGCCGACATCTTATCATATATATCTATTTCATTTCTAAAAAGGCAGTTATCTCTTATATACCCATCATATTTCTCATTGTTTGTGTACAGATCAGTTAAAAACTTGTATTTGGTAATGTCCCAATGGAAATCACATTTGGATTGATGGTCACAATTTCTGCAATTATCTCCTCGGAAAGGTCCATTTTTGCCATAAAATTCCAGGTCTCCGAATGCAAATACTTCTGACGGTTCCGAATTAATCCACCAATTAAGGAGGTCGAAATGATGGGTAGCCTTATGCACCCATAAAGACCCGCTGCTTTCCATCTGTCCGTGCCATCTCCTGAAATAACTGGCGCCGTGGTAAGTATTCAGATACCAATGAAAGTCAACCGAAGTTAGTTTTCCTATGGTATTTTCAGCCAATAGCTGTTTTATTTTAGTATTATAGGGGCTCCATCGGTAGTTAAAACCTACAATTAGGTTTTTACCTGACTTTTTTTCCATATCCAGAATGGCCTGACATTTTATTTCATCTGTGGTTAAGGGTTTTTCGGTAAGAACGTCGCATCCCATATCCATAGCCTTAATAATAAATTCATGGTGCGTTGCATCTTTGGTAGTTACTATTACAAGATTGGGCCTGGAATTGCGGATCATAATATCAAAATCTGCAAACGTGGGGCAATTGGCACCGATATATTCCTTTCCAAAAGAAAGGCGTCCCGGATTAATATCGCATAGGCCTACAAATTCAAGAATATCTGAATACTCATCAACAAGACGTTTTCCCCAAAAAGTGATTCCGCGAATACCAGTTCCAACAAGGGCAATTTTTAATTTTTCATTCAATCCAAAATCAAATTGTGAAAGTGGCATTGCAGAAGAGGCAGCCAACATACTTATAGAGGTCAGGAATTTACGTCTGGAAGATTTCATCTTTAAATATTAAAGGGTTAATACTTAAAGATATGGTATTTTTAAATAAAAAAAGGTGTCCTTAAACGAACACCTCTTTACTATTTGCTATTAATTTGTCAATCTTCAATCAGCACCCATTCCCCTCTGTTTATAAGGGGCTCGGCCTGTTTGTATTTAACGGTTTTGCTTTCACCCGACATAACATTTTTTATAGTGACTTTTTCATTCCTGCCAATTTTTGGTTTTTCACGCACAATGGTTTCAGTAATTGGTGCCC
This sequence comes from Flavobacteriaceae bacterium, assembly GCA_020346245.1. GTDB lineage: Bacteria > Bacteroidota > Bacteroidia > Flavobacteriales > Flavobacteriaceae > Eudoraea. Next base: position 1,250,593 of record CP070778.1, read on the forward strand.
TACCTCCCTGATTCTGGCCAACCGCTCTGTTCCGGGCTGCTAATTCATCATTATTCGGGATTTCCTCCTTGGTGGTCTGCAACTTTTCTTTTGGCCTGCGTACATTCCTGGCTTCCTGAATCTCGCTGGTGTCTGCTGATGGTAGTTCCCCTTTGAACAAGAAGGATACAACTTCTTTGTTCACCTTGTCTATCATACTTTTAAAAAGCTCAAAAGCCTCAAATTTATAAATCAACAAAGGATCTTTCTGCTCGTGAACAGCCAACTGAACAGACTGTTTTAATTCGTCCATTTTCCTGAGATGCGTTTTCCAGGCATCATCAACTATGGCAAGGGTTATGTTCTTTTCAAAATCTGTAACCAACTGTTTTCCATTGCTATCGTAAGCTTTCTTAAGATCGGTAACCACATTCAGTGATTTAATACCATCTGTAAATGGAACTACAATGCGCTCAAATTTATTGCTGCTGTCCTCATATACCTTTTTAATTACAGGAAACGCTGTGGCGGCACTTCGTTCCATTTTACTCTGGTAATATTCGTAAGCGGCATTATAGGTCGTATTTGCGATCTCCTGAAAACTCTGTTTGGCGAATTCTTCTTCTGTAACCGGGGAGGTGATGGAAAAATACTTGATGAGTTCAAATTCAAAATTTTTGAAATCGTTAGCCGCCTTATTGGTTTCAGCAATTACTTCACATGTATCATATACCATGTTCGCAATATCTACCTTAAGTCGCTCACCCTGAAGCGCATGCCTTCTTCTTTTATAAACTACTTCACGCTGGGCATTCATTACATCATCATACTCCAGGAGGCGTTTACGAATTCCAAAGTTATTCTCTTCTACTTTTTTCTGTGCCCGCTCAATAGATTTGGTCATCATGGAGTGCTGGATCACTTCTCCTTCTTCAAGACCCATCCTATCCATCATTTTTGCCACCCGGTCCGAGCCAAAAAGCCGCATTAAGTTATCTTCCAAGGAGACATAAAACTGCGAACTTCCGGGATCTCCCTGACGACCGGAACGACCTCTCAACTGCCTGTCTACCCTTCTGGAGTCATGCCTTTCCGTTCCAACAATGGCTAGTCCACCAGCTTTTTTAACCTCATCTGATAATTTTATATCCGTACCTCGCCCCGCCATATTTGTTGCGATAGTTACAACCCCGGCATTTCCTGCTTCTGCTACGATATCTGCTTCTTTTTTATGAAGTTTCGCGTTCAAAACATTATGTGGAATTTTCCTTATAGCCAGCATTCGTGATAGCAATTCTGATATTTCTACCGAGGTAGTACCAATAAGTACCGGTCTTTTTTGTTTAGAAAGCTGGGTAACTTCGTCAATAATGGCATTGTATTTTTCTCTTTTGGTTTTGTAGATCAAGTCGTTTCTGTCATCCCTTGCAATTGGCCTGTTAGTGGGGATTTCCATAACATCTAATTTATAGATTTCCCAGAATTCACCAGCTTCCGTTACTGCCGTACCGGTCATACCTGAAAGCTTTTTGTACATTCTGAAATAGTTCTGTAAAGTAACCGTGGCAAAAGTCTGTGTCATTGCTTCGATTTTTACATTCTCTTTCGCTTCAATGGCCTGGTGCAATCCGTCTGAATACCTACGGCCATCCATAATACGACCTGTCTGTTCATCAACAATCATTACCTTATTTTCGATAACCACATACTCCACATCTTTTTCAAAAAGGGTATATGCTTTTAACAATTGGCTCATGGTATGGATACGTTCGCTCTTTACAGCAAAATCTTTAAACAATTCTTCCTTTTCTGCTGCTTCCTCTTCAATTTCGAGATTTTGATTTTCAATCTTCGCAATTTCGCTCCCGATATCCGGCATCACAAAAAAGTCTTTTTGCTGATCTCCGGAAATGTACTCGATACCTTTATCTGTTAGTTCAATCTGATTGTTCTTTTCATCGATAACAAATAACAATTCTGCATCTACCTGAGGCATTTCCCTGTTATTGTCCTGCATATAGAAATTCTCTGTTTTCTGAAGCAATTGCTTAATACCTTCTTCACTTAGAAATTTAATCAGTGCTTTGTTTTTTGGCAGGCCCCTGTGCACCCTAAGCAGCAGAAATCCACCTTCTTTGGTATTTCCGGCGGCAATTTCTTTTTTGGCTTCTGCCAGCACTCCGGTAAGGTACTGACGTTGTTTTTGAACGATATCTGAAACCTTAGGCTTCAATTCATTAAATTCGTGGCGATCTCCTTCAGGCACAGGCCCGGAGATGATTAAAGGCGTACGGGCATCATCGACAAGTACAGAATCTACCTCATCCACAATGGCATAGTGATGCGGGCGCTGGACCAGGTCACCTGGCGTATGCGCCATATTATCTCTAAGGTAATCGAATCCAAATTCATTGTTGGTCCCATAGGTAATATCCGCATTATAGGCTGCTCTTCTCCCCTCAGAATTGGGTTGATGCTTGTCTATACAATCTACAGAAAGCCCATGAAATTCAAATATAGGTGCCATCCAGGTACTATCTCTTTTGGCCAGATAATCATTTACTGTTACCAAATGGGCTCCTTTTCCTGCTAAAGCATTAAGATACATTGGAAGTGTAGCAACGAGGGTTTTACCTTCACCTGTCTGCATTTCTGCAATTTTTCCCCGGTGCAGGGCAATACCTCCAATTAACTGTACATCATAGTGTACCATATCCCATGTAACTTCCTTTCCAGCGGCATCCCATGAATTTTGCCAAATTGCATTATCATCCTCAAGACTTACATAATCCTTGGAGCCTGATAACAATCTGTCAAATTCTGTGGCCTTAACCGTAATAGTTTTGTTGTTTACAAAGCGCTTTGCCGTTTCTTTAACCACCGCAAAGGCTTCAGGAAGGATTTCGTTTAAAGTGTTCTCGGTAATCTTATAGGCTTCTTCTTTGAGTTTATCAATTTCTGCATAAATTTCTTCGTTTCTGTCGATATCCAGGGAGGTTTTTACTTCTTCTTTCAGGATGTCAATCTGTTTCTGTAGTTCTTCAGTAGCCTTTTTTATTGTTAGTTTGAAGTCATTTGTTTTTTTCCTCAGGGCATTATGGTCCAAGCTTTCCAGGGTTGCCTCAAAGGATTTGATCTCCTTTAAAATAGGCTGTAGTTCCTTAACATCTTTCTTAGCCTTGTCACCTACAAATGCCTTAATGACTGAATTTAAAATACTCATAAATTATATATGTTTTGATAGCATGCTGTTCAGAACTTATAGTGCAATAGACCAAGCCTTAAAATCAGCAATTTGCTATAGAATTGCAATATCCTTTCTAAAGCAAAAGGTATTCCATATTTTATATTTCTCCTTAAACTTCTTAAAGTCTGTCAAAATTACATAAAAAAAAAGCCTCAAATGAGACTTTTAATAGGTTTTAGAAAACTTCTTTAATATTCATCCTCATTCCAGAGGTAATCTTCTTCTGTGGGGTAATCCGGCCATATTTCTTCTATTGATTCGTATATCTCACCACCTTCTTCCTCCATAGATTGCAGATTCTCTACTACTTCTAAAGGAGCACCAGTTCTAATAGCATAATCTATTAATTCGTCTTTAGTGGCTGGCCAGGGTGCATCACTTAAATAAGATGCTAGTTCTAATGTCCAATACATGGCTTAAGTCTTATTTTAAAATTTTTGCAAAAATAAATTTTAAACCCAAAATGCCAAGAAAAATCTGAGTAAAATCACTTATTTTATCAACATTTTAGGGTTTTGATAATTTCATAACGAAGAAATAGTGTAATTATTAGCCTTTATTCTCAGGAATCCACTTTATTTCATTCGCTTTTAAATCGTTCGATAATTTCCGAGCCAAAACAAATAAATAGTCCGAAAGGCGATTTAGGTAAGTAAGAACCATGGCATCTACAGGCTCATTTTCATGTAGGAGTGATACCATACGTTCCGCTCTTCTGCAAATAGTTCTGGCAATATGACAGTATGACACAATTGTGTGTCCTCCCGGTAAGATAAAGTGGGTCATTTGTGGCAAGGTTTCATTCATCATGTCTATTTCATTTTCCAAATGCTCAACATCCGCAATGTCTATCAAAGGGATATTAAGACGCTCTTTTCCATTTTTTAATTGTGCTTTTTCCGGGTCAGTAGCTAAAATTGCACCAACTGTAAAGAGTTTATCCTGGGTGGTAATAAGCTGCTCTCTGGAATGTTCATCTATTTCCTGATCTCTCAGGAGTCCAAGCCATGAGTTTAGTTCATCCACAGTGCCATATGCATTGATTCGAATATGATGTTTGCCAACTCTTGTACCTCCAAAAAGTGAAGTAGAACCCTTGTCCCCGGTTTTGGTATATATTTTCATAGGCTATTTTTGGAACTTTTGAGTTGCAAGGTAGGAAAATGGCTTTATATAGATTTTTCCCTTAATGATAAACAGGATGTGTTAATAGATTTGTAATTACTTTCTTTTATCCTTTCGCTCATAACCATCCATGAATTTCCTGGATTTTCTTCTCTTGGAACTCTTTTTGCTAAAAATAGAAATGATTACATAAACCACGGCCACGCCGGCTAAAATATAATAAATACTGTTATCCATAATATTTAAATAGACTATCTTAAAGTTAAGGGTTTAAATTCGAATTTTAAAATGTTCTTTTGCCTGTGTTTTATGAAAAAAAAGAAGTCCTCCAAAATATAAATCCACACTTACTATTACAAAATCGGCCAGAATTAATTTATTCCAAATTTCTTTAGAATTCTTATTTTTGCTGATATTGTCAATATAGATTATTCCTGCAGGATGTTGTTCGGCGTAATGTTCCATGGCCGAAACTTGAGATTCTGTTTTCAGCCCTCCAAAAAATTTCATATCAAACGGTCCTTCAAAAGAGAGTGATGGGAATTGTTCTTTTACTTTATTCCTTATAAGTTCATTTCCTGCTTCAAAATCAATACTATTTGGGTTGAAGTAGTTAATGCATTTTAAAAATGTATTCAATGATTTTGATCTGCTGTATTTATGTTTGTCATAAAGACCCTTTGTAACAAAGCGATAAATAAATGGGGAATGGATGCCGTGCTGGTTAGTTGCCTTAAACCAAAACTTCAAGTAGTCAAATGCATTAGACATTAAAGTAAATTCTAATTATCAATAAATTGGAATATTCAAATTTGTTTACTGTATACTAGCCCTCCAGGAGCATTGAAAGCTCAAACCATCGCTCTGTTTTATCCTCAAGTTGTTCTAGTATATCTTTTAATTTAATAGATAAATCATCTATCTCTTCTCCTGAAAGTGAAGTATCAGCAAATTGATTTTGAAGTTCTTCTTTCTGTTTTTCCAGGCTATGAATTGATTTTTCCAACTTGTTGTACTCTTTTTGCTCTTCAAAAGACAGTTTTTTGCTTTTGTCATCAGACCGCCAGGAACTTTTTGCTGTCTTATTTTGGATACCATTCCCTTTTCTGGCCCGCTGTTCCAGAACCGTGCTGTCTTCATACGCTCTATAATCTGAATAATTTCCCGGGAAATCTTCAATTACACCACCTCCTTTAAAAATAAAAAGATGATCTACTATTTTATCCATGAAATAGCGATCGTGGGATACTACCAGAAGGCAACCTGGAAAATCCAGCAAAAAACTCTCAAGGACATTTAAGGTGATAATATCCAGATCATTGGTTGGCTCATCGAGGATCAGGAAATTGGGATTCTGGATTAGGATTGTACATAAGTATAATCTCTTTCGTTCCCCTCCACTCAGCTTTTCCACAAAATCATATTGTTTCTTT
>CP070778.1:1256476-1271932 GCA_020346245.1 Flavobacteriaceae bacterium
AAACTTTGGATGGACGAAAACTCTGAGAAGTTCAACTATTACCTGGTTTATACAAATAATCCAAAACGGAGAGGGTTTAAATATGAACCGTGGCACTACAGTTATGCCCCACTATCCAAACCCATGCTTAAAACGTTCAGACTAAAAAATATTTTAAAACAATTGAAAACGGAAGACTTTTTAGGAAGTGATGAATTGACTACAGAATTTGTAAAAACATATATTGAAGACAATATCCTGGATATAAATCCGGAGCTTTTGTAGTCTGTTTTATACATTAGAATAACTAAAATGAACATTTTACTATGAGAAGAGGAAGTTGGAAAATTCGAATAGTTATTGGCTTAGTTATAGTAGCAATTGCACTTATCCAACGATGGAATAATAAAGAAGAAAATCCTTATACTGGAAGGGTTCAGAATATTAATATGACCTCTGAACAAGAAATTGCTATTGGTCTTCAAAGTGCTCCGGAAGTGGCACAGCAATATGGTGGCTTATATCCCGATGAACGCCTCCAAACCCTTGTTGATGCCGTTGGAAACCGACTTGTACAAAACAGCATTGCGCGGGAATCCCCTTATGATTACGAATTTCATTTACTTGCAGATGACCAGACTATTAATGCCTTTGCACTGCCCGGTGGCCAGATTTTTATTACCTATGCATTATTTAAGCAACTGAATGAAGCACAGTTGGCAGGTGTGCTTGGCCATGAAATTGGCCATGTAATAGGCAGACATTCGGCCGAGCGCATTGCGGAAAGTAACTTTTGGAAAACTGTATCCATGGGTGCCAGTGTTGGTGCAGATGCAGGGAACCTGGTAGGTAGCATAGGTCAAAATACGCTTTTAACAAATGGTCGTGAAGATGAGTTGGAGAGCGATGATCTTGGCGTATTGTTTATGATGCAAAGTGATTATCAACCGGAAGAAATGATCGGTGTAATGAAGATTTTAAAGGCATCAGCCGGGCCAGATAGAGTTCCGGAATTTCAAAGCACTCATCCGGATCCTGACAATAGAATTGAAAGAATACAGGAAGCTATAGAGAAATATAAAGATCAGACCGGATAAGATTTATCAGTTTGTTTCTAGGTTGTGAATCTTTTTTTTGTATATTTGACATTACCTCCCAATCTTTTTACGCCCCTAATTTAACCCCTTATAGCTTAATTTAAATGAAACTATATGGGAACGCTATTGCATTTTAAAAGTCTTTATTTTGAAGCATTTGATGACTGTAAACCAGAATTTGTTGTAATACTTCTGAAGATTTATTCCTTTTTCTGCGTTGTAATGTTATCTATGGCCATCTATGCTTTTTTCTACAGGGCTTTTACAGGATTTGAATTTTAGGTAATTGAATTTTCGTAAACTCTTTTACAAGAACACTAATTGATTAAAACCAAAAACCCTGACAAAATTGTCAGGGTTTTTTATGATTGATGAATAAACTCTTTTTCTAGATATTGTGCCCTTCTAAAACTGCCAGGGCATCCTTTGCCTTTGAAAGTTTTGCTAACTTCTTTGCAGTGTATCCCTTATCATTTTTTGCTGAAAGGTTGGCGCCGTTTTGAATAAGTAATTCTAAAATTTCAGCCTTGTTATACCTTGCAGCAAACATGGCAGGTGTCATACCCAACGATTTTTGATTAACGTCTTCTCCAAGTTCAATTAATTTTTTTACGGTCTCAAAATCGCCTTTAAGAATGGCTTTGCAAAAGGAATTAATTTCAAGGTTTTTAACATTGATAGTTGTTCCGGCAAATTCACTGGTTGTGTTGTTCTCGGCATAAACGCCAGAAACAGCAAGTAAACATGCTGCTCCAAAAATCAGAATTGCTTTTTTCATGATGAATTGATTTTAATTGATGAATAGATTTTGATTATATTATAATAGACGCCACTTATTAGAAATTGTTTCAGTATTAACATATAAATAACTAAATTTTAACAATTCAACCTCATCCGCAGTTGAATATTTAAGGCCATTTGACCCTATCAAAAAAGTTTAAAAAAAGCGTGAAAGAATACTGGCAAACAACGGTAAATCAGTGTACTTTTGCTTATTCTTTAAATAAAGGACCATGAACAAAAAGGTAATCTTAATGATTTTGGATGGATGGGGTAAATCTCCAGATCCAAAAGTTTCGGCCATAGATAACGCAAATACTCCTTTTGTAGATTCGCTTTACAAAAATTACGCTAATGCTAATCTACTTACTGACGGTATGAATGTTGGCCTCCCAAACGGTCAAATGGGCAATAGTGAAGTTGGTCATATGAACTTAGGAGCCGGGCGTATTGTCTATCAGGATTTGGCAAAAATCAATCTTGCCGTTAAAGAAAACACTCTAAAAGAAGAAAAAGAACTAAAAAATGCTTTTCAATATGCTAAAACTCATAATAAAGATGTTCATTTTTTGGGTTTGGTAAGTAATGGAGGTGTTCATAGCCATATTGACCATTTAAAAGGTCTTATAGAAGTTAGTGAGAATTACGGTGTGAAAAATGCATTTATTCATGCTTTTACAGATGGAAGAGACGTTGATCCAAAAAGTGGAATTACTTTTTTAGAGGACCTGATAGAGTTCTGCTCTGATAAAAATACCAGATTAGCCTCTGTTATCGGAAGATATTACGCCATGGATAGGGATAAAAGATGGGAACGCGTTAAGCTGGCATATGATTTATTGGTTAATGGGAAAGGAGAACCCTCTGATAGCATTTCTGAAGCGATGCAAAAAAGCTATTATGAAGATATCACTGATGAATTTATTAAACCAATAGCTTTGGTTGATAAAGCAGGGGAACCATTGGCAAAAATTAAAGATGGTGACGTGGTTATCTTTTTTAATTTCAGGACAGACCGGGGCAGAGAACTTACACAAGTATTAAGTCAGAAAGATCTTCATGAACATAACATGCATAAATTGGATCTTTACTATGTGACCCTTACAAATTATGATGATTCATTTATTGGCGTGCATGTTGTTTATGACAAAGATAATATTGAGGAGACTTTAGGTGAAACCCTGGCTGTAAATGGCAAAAAACAGATACGTATTGCTGAAACAGAAAAATATCCCCATGTAACTTTTTTCTTTAACGGAGGAAGAGAAATCCCTTTTGATGGCGAAGAACGAATATTATGTCCCTCACCCAAGGTAGCAACATACGACCTGAAACCTGAAATGAGCGCTTATGAAATTAGAGATGCTATTATTCCGGAGTTAAATAAAGGTGAGGTGGACTTTGTCTGCCTTAACTTTGCAAATCCTGATATGGTAGGGCATACAGGCGATATGAACGCGGCAATAAAAGCCTGTGAAACCGTTGATAAGTGTGCAGAAGAGGTTATTAATGCGGGATTGCAAAATGGATATTCTACCATAGTAATTGCAGATCATGGCAATTGCGATACGATGATTAATCCGGATGGCACCCCAAATACTGCGCATACCACAAATCCTGTACCTCTGATACTTGTTGATGAGGATATAAAGCAAATAAATGACGGTGTGCTTGGGGATATTGCTCCTACAATTCTTAAATTAATGGGAATTCCTCAGCCGGCATTAATGACCCAAAACGTTTTGATCTAGGTCTAATGTACTAAATTTGCATCATGGTAGTGATAAAGACATTAGAAGAGATTGAGCTTCTTAGAGAGAGTGCTTTAGTAGTTTCCAAAACTTTGGGAATGCTTGCCTCTGAGATCAAGCCGGGTGTGGATGGGCTTTACCTCGATAAGTTAGCAGAAGAATTTATTCGTGATCATGGTGCTGAACCAGGTTTTCTGGGGATGTATGATTTTCCAAATACATTAAATCTGAGCCCGAATGCTCAGGTGGTACATGGTATTCCGAATAAAGAACCATTAATGGACGGCGATATTATTTCAGTAGATTGTGGTGCCTTAAAAAACGGATTTTATGGAGACCATGCATATACATTTGAGGTCGGGAATGTAGTAGAAGAAACGAAAAAACTGCTCAGGGTTACCAAGGAATCCCTTTATGTTGGAATAAGAGAATTTAAGGCTGGAAACCGCGTTGGTGATGTTGGTTTTGCAATTCAAAATTACTGTGAAAGCCATGGATATGGGGTAGTACGAGAACTCGTAGGACATGGTCTGGGCAAAAAATTACACGAAGGGCCCGAGATGCCCAATTATGGCAAGCGGGGAAGAGGAAAGAAGTTTGTTGAAGGAATGGTAGTGGCCATTGAACCTATGATTAATATGGGCACCAAACGCATAAAACAACTCCGTGATGGATGGACTATCCTAACTACCGATGGAAAACCGAGCGCTCATTTTGAACATAATGTAGCCCTAATAAATGGAAAACCGGAATTGCTTTCTACCTTTCAATATATTTATGATGCCCTCGGCATAACAAGTAACGAAGAAGATGAATTTAGGGTTGAAAAATTACAACTCTGAGCAGCACAAGGGTTTTGAAAAAACTATTCAAATTTGTACTCAATAAAATTCCCAGGCCATTATTAATTCAACTGAGTTACCTGGCGAGACCCATACTCTCACTGACACTTAAAGGGGATAAGCATACCGATCCTATTGATGGCAGGCAATTCAAAAGTTTCCTTCCTTATGGATATGAAAACCCCAGGGAAAATGTGCTGTCACCCTCTACCCTTTCTTTGGAAAGACATCGACTTTTATGGTTATACCTGAAGCATGAGACTAATTTTTTTACGGAACCTCTAAAGGTTTTACATTTTGCACCTGAACAGGCTTTCTATAAAAAATTTAAGAAGCTAAAAAATCTGGAATATACCACCACAGATTTAAACTCTCCGCTTGCTGATGTGAAAGCAGACATTTGTGCGCTACCATTTAAAGACCATTCATTTGATGTTATTTTGTGCAATCATGTACTGGAACATATTCCTGATGACCGCAAAGCATTAAATGAGCTCTATCGTATCCTTAAACCCTCTGGTTGGGGTATTTTTCAAATACCACAGGATTTAAAAAGAGAAGTTACCTATGAAGACAATTCTATTACAGCTAAAAAGGAAAGGGCTAGAATTTTTGGACAATACGATCATGTTCGGATTTATGGACGGGATTATTTTGATCGCTTAGAAGAGGCCGGTTTTATTGTTAAAGCTGTTGATTATACAGCCAGGATGACTGATGCTGAAATTGAAAAATATAGATTAGCAAAGGGAGAATTAATTCCACTCGTAACTAAATAATTAACGCGCCACTAATTTTTTAAATCCCGGAGTCATAAATTCTGCTACCTCCCCATCTCTTTCAAGATAGATGATATATGCATCAAGCTCTTTATGCAAGTCCAACACTTTTTTGGATTCAGATAATTCCATGGCCATCATTGCGGTGGCATAAGCATCTGCCCTGGCACAGGTATTTGCAATCACACTCACGGCCAAAATTTGGGAATCTTTTGTGTATCCAGTTTTAGGATCAATCGTATGAACATACTTCTGACCTGTAATTGAATCTACCCTGAACTTTCTGTAATTACCTGAAGAAGCCATAGCCTTGTCTGCAAGTTGAAGCGTGAGTTTTAATCTTCTGCCCTCTTCTATCTTGGGATCATCAATTCCAACTATCCAGGACTTATTTTTAATTTTGTTTTCTCCTTTAGAAATTATCTCACCTCCCACTTCAATCAAATAATTCTCAATATCTTTTTGATCTAAAAGTACTGCCAGACGGTCTATGGCATATCCCTTGGCAATTGCATTGAAGTCCATATATATTCTAGGATCTTTCTTTGAAATAGTCCCATCTGAATTTAATCGGACTTTATCCAAACCTACGAATTGTAGAATACTGTCCACTTTTGAACTATCCATCTCAACAATATCACCCGGTCCAAATCCCCATGCATTAACCAGAGCACCCACGGTGGGATCAAAATATCCATTGGTATTGGTATGAACATCCTGTGAAAGTTGAAATACTTCACGAAACATTTGGTCTACCCGGACTGTTGAATCCCCCTTATTTATTTTAGATATATCCGAATCTGGAATATAGGTAGACATTGAATGATTTATAACTTGAAATACAGAATCTATTTCACTCTGTAAATCAATCTCCTTTTCTGTTAGATAAGTAATACTATACGATGTTCCTAAAGCACCACCAAAGCTGATGTTTTTTACATATGAATCCGGGCCCAAACTGCATGAAAAAACAGTGGCTAGGAAGAAAATAAAAAATAACAACCTGATACTATACTTCAATAAGTCCATCATAATTGACAATGTACGATTCATTTAAATAAACGGGTAGGTTTTGATCAATTGCATTAGACAAACCAACCCCGGCATAATAAGTCTTCGCTTCAAATTTGGCGGCCTGTTGTTTAACTTTCATCATCAGAACCTTGTCATACATTTTAATGTCATCAGGATAGGGAATATTCCGTACGACAATAAAATGCAGTTGTTTTTCTTTAAGACAAACGAACTGAGGGTTTTTCCTGGGTTTGCTGTTGACACCCATAAATTCATATCCTTCAGATTCGAGCTGCCTCCCCACAATATTCATGGCAAGATTGTGTAATTCTTGTTCCGTTAGCGCTTTCATCTTAGAATTTATTTGTCAAAAAAACCGATATTTAAAAATATCGGTTTTAATTTAGATTCTTTTAAATATTTTAGCCTCCAAAGTCATCAAAACGTATATGTTCATCCGGAATGCCAAAATCTTCGCCCATTTTTTGAACTGCTTTGTTCATCAGTGGTGGCCCGCAAAAATAGAGTTCAATATCTTCCGGGGATTCATGGTCGTTTAAGTAATTATCAATTACACAATTATGAATAAACCCAACAAATCCATCACCAGGAGCATCCAGACTCTCCTTAACTTTCCAGTTGTCCTCCTCTAATGGTTCCGAGAGTGCCATATAAAATTTGAAATTCGGAAATTCTTTTTCCAGTGCTTTAAAATGTTCAATGTAGAACAATTCCCTTTTTGAACGACCTCCATACCAGTAAGTAACCTTACGATTGGTTTTCAAAGTTTTAAACAGGTGATATAAATGAGATCTCATTGGAGCCATCCCTGCACCACCTCCAACATATAACATCTCCGAGTCTGATTCATTGATAAAAAACTCTCCATAGGGTCCTGAGATTGTAACTTTATCCCCTGGTTTTTGTGCGAATATATAAGAGGATGCAACTCCTGGATTTACATCCATCCAACCGTTCTTAGACCTGTCCCATGGCGGAGTGGCAATCCTGACATTTAGCATTATTTCCCTGCCTTCTGCCGGGTAAGAAGCCATTGAATATGCTCGCTCTACCACTTCGGTATTTCTCATTGTCAAAGGCCAAAGGTTAAATTTATCCCACTCATTCTGAAACTTATCGGGTGTCTCGTGTTCTTCGGGGTGCGCAGTTATATCTATATCGGAGTACTTTATTTCGCAGGGCGGAATCTCAATTTGAATGTATCCTCCGGCCTTGTATCCCATATCTTCAGGTATTTCCACAACAAATTCCTTAATGAAAGAAGCTACATTATAATTACGTACTACTGTACCCTCCCACTTTTTAATACCAAATACTTCTTCAGGAATAGTAATTTCCATATCCTGCTTTACCTTGACCTGGCAGGCCAGTCTTGCTCCTTCATTCAATTCTCTTTTTGAGAAATGAGGTGTTTCTGTAGGAAGTGCCTCGCCACCGCCTGAAAGCACATGGCACTCACATTGAATACAGGTACCACCGCCACCACAAGCCGAAGGAAGAAATACCTTTTGATTACCCAAGGTAGCAAGTAAAGAACTTCCGGAAGGCACCTCAATCTTTTTCTCTCCATTTATTGTTAAGGTAACCGGGCCTGACGGAGAAAGCTTTTCTTTTGTAAAAAGTAAAAGTGTCACCAACAGTAACAACAATATCATAAAAGCAATAACCGTAATTGTTATAGTTCCAATGGTACTTGTAGCTAATATCATTCCTCTTCTATTATTAGGTCGTTATAAGAAATCTCTTTCTCATCTATTTCTTCTTCAACTTCAACTATTACTTTATTCTCTTCAATCTTTTCAGCCGAAGTTTCTTCTACCGTTGCTGGTGCTTCATCGCCACCTGTAAGCATCCCACCAAAACTTTGAAATCCTATTCCCATTAAACCGGTAATGATAAAAGTAATTCCAAGGCCTCTCAATGGTGCTGGTACATTTGAATACCTGATCTTTTCGCGAATTGCCGCGATTGCCAAAATAGCCAAAAACCAACCTATTCCAGAACTAACTCCATAATTAAAAGCTAATCCCAATGTTTCGATCTCTCTCGACTGCATAAAAAGGGATCCTCCCAAAATGGCACAGTTAACTGCAATTAATGGCAAAAATATTCCCAGGGAATTGTATAAAGCCGGTGAAAATTTTTCAACTACAATTTCAACCAATTGCACCATCGTTGCTATGGTGGCTATAAAAAGAATAAATGATAAAAAGCTTAAATTATAATCGGCATATTCAGGGCCCAACCACACCAGAGCGCCATCCCTTAAGAGATACTGATCCAATAACCAGTTAAGCGGTACAGTAACTGCCAATACAAATATAACCGCGGCTCCCAACCCCACTGCTGTGGCTACCTTTTTGGACACGGCCAAATACGAGCACATCCCTAAGAAGACGGCAAAGACCATGTTGTCTATAAAGATGGATTTAAAAAATAATTCTATATGTTCTAACATAATTCTCTCTTAAAAAGTAAATTAGTTTTCCTCTATTAGTGCCCTGTTTCTGGAGCGTTGTACCCAGATAATTATCCCAACAACGATTAAGGCGGCCGGGGGAATTATCATAAATCCATTGTTCTCATAGCCAGTGGCATACAATCCTGTTTTAGCCACCGGATCTCCAATAACCTTAAATCCAAATAAGGTTCCAGATCCCAGTAACTCTCTGAAAAAGCCCACTACAATTAAGATTATTCCATACCCCAGGGCATTACCTATACCATCTAAAAAAGCCTTCCAGGGTCCATTACCCAAGGCAAAGGCTTCAAACCTACCCATGATGATGCAGTTTGTAATGATTAATCCAACAAAAACAGATAATGTTTTACTCAATTCATAAGCAAAAGCCTTCAGAACCTGATCAACAATGATAACTAAGGTCGCCACAACTATTAGCTGAACAATAATTCTGATCTTGGTAGGAATGATATTTCGCAAAAGAGAAATAACGACATTTCCTACTCCTAGAACAAAAAGAACAGATATGGCCATTACTACAGATGCCTGCAATTCTGCCGTAATAGCAAGTGCAGAACAAATACCAAGAACCTGGATTGTAATTGGATTGTTATCCGCAAGTGGATCTAAAATCAGGTTTGTGTCTTTCTTTGAAAGTAATGCCATTTTTAATTAACTCTAATAGTTTCTAAATAGTCCTTATATAAATTCACGCTCTCCCTAATCATTGCCGAGACCCCATTACCGGTAATTGTAGCTCCTGCAAGAGCATCGACCTCATTGTCGTCCTTTATGTTGTTTTCCGGATCATTATTTCCCTTAGCCACAGCTATACCTTTCAGCTGATTATTGCTCACTATCGACTCTCCGATAAAATCGTCCAAAAAATAACGCTGTTTGATATTCGCTCCAAGTCCTGGTGTTTCAGACTTATGATCAAAATAAACCCCCTGAACAACCATATTCTCATTAAGTGCAATAAACCCCCATATGGCATCCCATAGCCCTTTTCCATACATGGGTATGATATAGTACTTATTTCCCTCTTTTTCTCCTATAAAAATTGGGAGCTCAGCAGTTTCACCTTTCTTAATAGACGCTATTTGTTTTTTAAGGTCAATAAGATATGCTTCGTCATTTTGTGTGATTTGATCACCATTTATTACAAGTTGTTCCGTGATATATTTTGAAAATTCAGCCTCGACCCTATCTGTAGGAACAAAATTTACACTGCCCCCATCTCCATTTTCATTGACTCCCATAGCGTAGAGAATATTCTGCTGCTTTTCAAATCTTTCATTCTCTGCAATTTTGCCACTTAAAGCCGAGGCAAGATAGGCCAGGACCGATCCAACAATTATGACCATTATTGCGGCAAAGACTATGGTGTAACTATTATTCTCTTTATTGAATGCCATACTTAAATTGTTTCTACCTTAAGTTCTTCTGCTTTCCCGTCCGTACTTTTCGGGAAAATTGTTGCTTGCTTCAAACGCTTCATCCTTCTCCTGATATTACCCCTAATGACATAATGATCAATAGTTGGTGCAAAAACATTCATCAAGAGAATAGCCAGGAACACGCCTTCAGGATAAGCAGGGTTAAATACCCGTATCATTACCGATATAAAACCTATCAGAAATCCATAAATCCACTTACCTTTATTAGTTTGAGACCCGGTTACCGGATCTGTAGCCATATATACAATACCAAAAGCAAGGCCACCTACAAGGAGGTGTTTCCAGAAATCAAAGCTCATCAATCCATAAAATGTACTTCCTTGACCTATCCAGCCAAGATCAATTATTCCATTAAAGATAAGGCCCATAACCAGAGAGCCGGCTACCGCACTGACCATGATTCGCCAGCTGGCTATTTTACTGAAAATGAGAAAAAGACCCCCGAGTAAAATCAAAAAAGCTGAAGTCTCCCCTACTGAACCGGGAATAAAACCAAAAAACATATCAGATACTGAATAAGAATATTCACTTGCATTGTTCTGAGCAAGATATCCCAGGATAGTTTCACCAGAAATAGCATCTGCAGTACCTGCGCGTTCAACGGCGCCATGAACCCAGACTTTATCTCCACTCATCCAGGTGGGGTAAGCAAAAAACAAAAAAGCCCTTATAGTCAGTGCAGGATTTAAAATATTCATTCCCGTACCTCCAAAAACCTCTTTCCCTATAACTACTCCAAACACCACAGCAACGGCTAACATCCACAGGGGCGTATCTACAGGTACAATCAGTGGCACCAGCATACCTGTTACCAGATAACCTTCTTCTACTTCGTGACCTTTAATAACAGCAAAAATGAATTCAATTAGCAATCCCACGCCATAGGAGACAATAACAAGGGGCATAACCAATACAAATCCCAACCAGAAGTTATCCCAGGTCAGAAAATGTTGCATTACTGAAAAATTTTCAGGAAAACCATTTATAGCAGAATAATGTTGGTATCCCGTATTGAAAAATGAGAATAAAAGCACAGGAATCAACGCCATAATAACCGTATTCATTGTACGCTTTAAATCGTCGACTACTCTTATGTGGGAACCTGAATGCGTGGTTTCATCGGGCGAAAATAAAAATGTATGAAAGGCATTAAAAGCTGGAGCCATCTTTTTGCCCCTATACCTGTGTTTCAAAATATGCAATCTTTTCTTAAAGGTCAATCGTTTATTGCTCATTTTTATCCTATTTCTTTTTGTAATAAATCCAGTCCTTCCCGAATTATTTTTTGATGCGGTTGCTTGGAAATACAAATAAATTCAGTTAATGAAAAGTCTTCAGGAATAACCTCATACAAACCAAGTTGTTCCATTTCATCCAAATCTTTAACCATACATGCCTTTAATAGTTGAAGTGGATAAATGTCTAAAGGAAATACTTTTTCATACATACCTGTGACTACAAATGCTCTGTGTTCTCCATTTGTATTTGTATCTAAATCATATTTCTTTTTGGGCTGCAACCACGAAAAGGTAAGTGCTCTGGTTGTGGATATTTTATCAAAAACAGGTTTGTTCCAGCCAAAAAATTCGTAATCATCTCCCTCTGGAATAACACTAACTGTATTGTTATAAAAACCAAGAAATCCATCCGGAGTTGTTTTTTTCCCTGTCAGAACATCACCATTAATCACACGAAATTTCTCATCATTAACTCCACTTGCATACAAAAATGTTGCTATCTCCGCACCAATTTTTGTTGTAAAATACTTTGGAGCCTTCACCGATGATCCGGCAAGGGCAATAGTGCGCTGGGCATTGAATTTACCTGTTAAAAGCAACTCACCAATAATTACGAGATCATGGGGAGTAATGGTCCAGACTACTTCACCTTTATTAATCGGATCCAATTTATTAATTTGAGTGCCCACCAATCCGGCCGGATGCGGTCCTGACACTTTATGTAATTCTATATTTTCGAGTTTAGAAAAAGGTGAATTCGATCCTTTACCTATGGAAACATGAACCTTGCCAGGTGTTAGTTTTCCCAAAGCTGTCAATGCTGCCTGAAGTTCTTCTTCCTTTCCATTCAGGGTATAATTCAAATCGGCCGCCAATGGTGCCGTAACGTATGCAGAAACAAAGATTGCCTTGGGAGTAGCTGATGGATCTGCTACAAGATCATAAGGTCGTTGTTTAATAAAAGGCCAGCACCCGGATTTAAGAAGGGTAGACTTAATTTCTTCCGAATCAGCTCCAGGACCTATTGTAGTATGTTTAACGTACTCCTGGGATTTATCTGCAAGAATTTTAATCGTAAGTATTCTCCTGCGCGCTCCTCTCGTAATTTCAATTAATTCTCCACTTACCGGAGAAACGAAAAGCATGTCCTGGTTATCTTTATTGTAAAACAAGGGTTCTCCTGCCTTTACCTCTGCCCCTTGTTTGACCAACATTTTAGGCATTATTCCATGAAAATCCAGGAGATTAATGGCATAAACATTGCTTTGAACTGCCTTGGATGTATTTTGTTCTGCAAGACCTACAAGATTAATGTTCAATCCTTTCCTGATCCTAATGTCTTTAGACATAAATTGTAAACATTTAGTTTATCAAAATTTCGACCAAAAATAGTACTTATGAGACTGTTTTCATAATTATTAACTATAATTTTGGGCTTTACGCCGATATGACTTTTTTCGGTATACATTTTGTTTACCTTTACCTCAAAAACAGGCTAAAAATGCGTTTTTTTATTAAACAGTTATTTTTCCTTTTCCTCGCAACCCATGGTTATTCGCAGATACAGGAAGAGATAAATCCACCCGAAAATATAAAGACCATTATTTTTAAAGGACCAACTGATGACCAGTTCCCTGTCATTAAATTAGGAGATCCTATTTATCTCGAATTTGATGATCTGACCGCAAGTGAACAAGATTATTATTTCAAAATTGTTCATTGTGATTATGACTGGACGCCATCGGAACTATTAAAATCTCAATATATTAGAGGAGCAGATAACCAAAGGATCATAAATTATACGAACAGTTATAATACACTGGAGGCATATTCTAATTACCACTTGAAAATCCCAAATAAAGCAGTAAGTCTAAAAGTAAGTGGTAATTATGTACTCGAAATTTATAATGCTTACAACGAACTTCAATTTTCAAGGCGCTTCGTGGTTTACACGGATTTAGTCCAGGTTGCGGCCACGACCAGAAATTCCAGAAATTTTGATTTTCTAAACCAGAAGCAATCAGTCCAATTTACAATTACTCCATTCCAGCTTCAGCTTATCAATCCTGTTAAGGAGGTAAAAATTGCCATAATTCAAAATTATCAATGGTCTAACGCCATCACAAATGTACCCCCACAATTTACATTGGGTAATTCACTGGCCTATAAATATGATGTTGAAACCAGTTTCTTTGGAGGGAATGAATTTCTGAACTTTGATACCAGTGATTTGCGAGCGCCCACTTCTTCAATTTCCCGTATTGAATATGATGATCTTTACCATCATTACCTGTTTACTGACAACTATAGATATGATAAGGCATATACTTATTTTCCGGATATTAATGGCGATTTTTTAATTCGAACCTTACAAGGTGAAGATCAGTCGAGGGAATCGGAATATACAATGATTCATTTCAGTCTCCCCTACACAATGGATATTGGATTAAATGAGATTTATGTCTATGGTAAATACAATAACTATGCTCTTGAGGAACAGAACAAAATGATTTATAATTCCGAAACAGGAAATATGGAGGCTACAATCAAATTCAAACAAGGGTTTTACAACTATAAATATGTGCTTAAAAATGAGGGGGGCGAAGTTGACCTTAATAAAGTTTGTGGCAACTTTAATTTCACCGAAAACAATTACTTAATACTGGTTTATTACAGAAATTTTGGCGATTTATACGATGGCATAATTGGAATAGGAACTACAAACTCTGAGAACATTACCAACTAAACAATATTGTAAGGCATTGTTATTTAATTGTTTAGTTCATTTTAAAATAAAATTTTGCTGATATTAAAATCATTTAATTACAATAATTTTCTTAACATTGGGTTTAAATCTATACACCTAAAATTCTAAGGATTGGGATAAATGATGCTTCGCAATAAAAATTCATATCCGAAAATATGTTTTGAGATCATTGAGCAGTTAAAAGAAAAACTTCCCAAGTATCTTTCATATCATTCTATAGATCATATTATAGATGTTGCCAACGTATGCAACGACTATATTGAATATTACGATATACCGGAAGAAAAGGCTAAGCTTTTGCGTATTGCGGCAATATGTCATGATTATGGTTTTATAGAATCTCCACTAGATCATGAAGAACAGAGCATTGCTTCTATACATGACTTTTTAGCTCCAATTCTCACTGACAAGGAAGTAGAGATCATAAGTGGTATGATAAGGGCCACGAAAGTACCACAAGAGCCAAAGACCTTTTATGAAGAAATTTTGGCAGATGCCGATTTAGACTACTTGGGAAGAAAAGACTATGATGAAATTAGCACTAATCTTTTCAAAGAATATTTGCATCTGGGGGTCGTTTCCGATAATATTCAGTGGTTAGACCTGCAAATTAGATTTTTGGAAAATCATAAATTTCACACGGATTTTGCTAAAAACAATCGGGAGAAATTAAAATCTAAAAAGATAAAAGAACTCAAATCGCTGAGATTAGCAGCCAATAGCTAATGATAATTACGATAAACCCTTGTTACTAAAATAATTCAACACACTTCGATTCTTAAAATCCAGCGTTAGGCAGTTCCATAGAATAAGATCATTTTAGAGCAACACATTTTACCTTCCAGGTATAATAAATCATTTTCTGAATCATTATTATCCACAGAAATTCGTCAAATACCCATTATTTAATGGGGTATGGGGCCGAAATTCATCAGAAAAAAACATACATACACCGATAATCCAATCTTAAGTTTTCATTATCACTCCCTATTATATATCTTGCTCACCTAAGTTTTTTTGAAGCTGTATTATTTATAATGGGCGAATTGTGAAAAGTTTGGTTTTTCTCCCTGCATGAATAAGGCTTAAAGAAAAAATATCTTTAGGCTAAAAATCCAAACTATTGTTAAATAGAGCAGGCCTAATTCGTTTTTTTATATTTTAGCAATTATAACGGATATGCTACTCATTTAGAGAATTACCGTTATCTATTAGTATGAAAAAAATGATTACACAAGTAACTAAAGGCATAAAAATTTCAGTAAAT
>CP070778.1:1272032-1308288 GCA_020346245.1 Flavobacteriaceae bacterium
CACCAAGCGCAATATCGTTAGTTCTGAAATCACAAACAGTTTTATGTCTGCTGACATTGGCAAGGTGCTGTCCTGATCCAATTTGAAAGGTCAAACCCTGTTGTGGCTGATGGTGCGTAGTATGGCCATGACTTGCTATAATGTCTACATCAAGATCTTTTTCTTCAATGAATTCTTTGGCTTGTTGTCCCAGCCAGCTACCATAAGTGTTGTGAAAAATTAATAATTCATCCGCGGGTAATGCTATTGAATTTTTTAAACGGGCGTGCATCTCATCGTCATAACTGATCGTCCTCGTTTCTATGATTTTAAACTTCCATAGGTCATATTTCTTCCAGATATGGCAGTAGGCCAGATCAAGTCCATCAAGCGAGGTGCCAGACATCAATCCTAAAACCTTATGAATTTTCATGGGATTATTTCATTAAGAGTTATTGGCAAACGGCCTTCAGCAATAACATTTCCTAAAAAATGCTGTGCTGCATTCTGTTGAAAAACATCGAAACCCTGATATGCTATTACTACAGCTTTTGCTTTTTTTAATTGAAAAAGGTTTAGGACATAGGGATTTCCAAAAAGATATAATACGACATTTTTTGTTTTGATCATTCTATTCAGGAACTCCAAATAATCCTCAGAAAGACCAAAATTGTCTTGCGGTTTTACCATTGGAGGATACAGCGCAATTAGGACATTTTGAATTTCTGATACTTTTTCCCTTATTAATTCTGTAGTATACTCATTAGTGGAAAAATAATCAAATTCAAGCTCTTTTTTAATATTCCTAAAAAATGAATTATCACTTTTGTCTGCTATTTCAATGCCAGTAAAACCATTTAATGAAAAAGAGCTGATGTCTATTGGAGAGCCTATATGTATAGTTAAACTGTGTTGGGCGAGCCTAAGGTTCAGATCAGTCGGATCTATTAATTCCGGACCCGAATTAACCATTTCGTTATTGAAGGCCTTTTCTTTTAGTTCCCAAATTCTTGCAAAACTCAATTCAATTTGTTCTTCTTTTGCATTTTGTAATATAGTATTTATACCCTCAGTAACGTGCTCGGCAAAGCATAGAATGTCATTTCCTGCATCAAATGCTGCCCATTCTAAATCACCCTTATCCGCATACATTTTGGAAACTGCGTGCATATTCAATGCGTCGGATACCACTACACCCTGAAATCCCAATTCATCTCGTAAAAATCCTTTAATAATTTTCTTGGAAATAGAAGAAGACTCGTCTAAACCACCTGCAAGCGCGGGAACGGAAAGATGACCTACCATAATTGAATCTATCCCGTTTTGCATTAAGTGATTGAAGGGGTATAGCTCATTTTCCAAAAGATCTTCTTTGGATTTATTGATAAGAGGAAGGCCCAGATGCGAATCTATAGCCGTATCTCCATGCCCCGGAAAGTGTTTGGCGCTGGTGAGTATTCCATTACTTTGAAGGCCTTTAGCCAGGGCAATAGCTTTGCTGGCCACATTGTGCTTATCACTTCCAAATGATCTATAGCCTATCACAGGATTTTCAGGGTTATTATTAATGTCGGCTACCGGGGTAAAATTCCAATGTATGCCTGCCTTCTTGCAGTCATTGGCAATGTTCCTGCCAACATCCACAATATCTTCGTCATGGTTGTATACGGCACCCAAAGTTATTGCATATGGGTATTGTGGTGTATTTTCTACACGCATAGCTAATCCCCATTCAGCGTCAATGCTAATTAATAATGGATATTTAGCAACCTGCTGGTAACGTTTAATAAGGCTTTTCAGAACTTTATAACTATCCTTATTATAAACTACTTCTTTTTTTCCTTCATAATTTGTTGCAGCACTAGCTCTGGAATGAAAAAAGCAGAGGCCTCCTATATGGTGCATACTTATTAATTCTTCCAGTTTTAGTATTTCTTCTTCACTATCATTGATAAAAGCCGCAGGCATAAAAAACTGTCCGACCTTCTCCTTTAAGGTAAGTGATTTTACAGCTATTGGGTAATCTATAAGATCAGGCTTCTGAGTTCGCTCCTTTTTTTCCATAATCTGCCGGATATTTTAAATATTTTAAAATGAATATTGCCGGAAGTGCGCCAATCACCACCCAAATAAAGAAACCGTCATAGCCCAGCCATTCCTGAATATAACCACTTACTAATCCCGGAAGCATCATGCCAAGGGCCATAAACCCGGTAGCCAGTGCGTAATGGGAAGTTTTAGAGGCTCCTTCTGCTATATAAATCAGATAAACCATGAAGCCAGCTATCCCAAAGCCATAACCAAACTGTTCCAAAACCACCGTGGTAATTACCGCGAACTTATTTGTAGTATTTGTTATTGCGAGGAAAGCATAAAAGGCATTGGGAACATTTATTGAAAGCACCATGGGCAGCATCCATTTTTTTAAGCCATCTTTGGAAATAAGTATTCCACCTAAAATACCTCCAATAGTGAGCATAATAACCCCGATTGTACCGTATATGTATCCAACCTCAGAAGTGCTATAACCTAAACCACCTTTATCTGTGGAATCCAGAAAAAAAGGAGCAGACATTTTTACCAATTGCGATTCTCCCAATCTGAAAAAGAGGACAAAAGCTAATGCGATACCCATTCCTTTTTTGTTGAAAAATGTGGAAAATACTTCAAAAAATCCAGCCGGCTTCTGCTTTTCAATAGCTTCAGAAGATTCAAATTTTGGGGTCGTAAAATAATTGCATAGTGTTAAACCGAACATTAAAAGTGCAGCGCCTATCATTGTCATGGACCATGCCTTGGTGTTATCTCCGTAGTAGTTTTCTAAAAATCCCGCTAGAATTACTAACAAACCTTGTCCTGTAACATTCGCCAGTTTATAGAATGTACTCCGGATTCCAACAAAGAAAGATTGCCTATCCTGTGTTAAGCCAATCATATAATATCCGTCTGAAGCAACGTCATTAGTAGCGGAGGCAAAGGCTGCCATCCAGAAACACGCCAAAGTAGTGACAAAAAATATGTTGGTAGGTAAAAATAAGCCTACTCCGAGAAGTGCCAGAGCTACCAGGAGTTGTGTAAATAAAAACCAATTTCTCTTTGTACTAATTATGTCTATATATGGACTCCAGAGCGGTTTTATGACCCACGGAAGATAGAGCCAACTCGTATACAAACCAATGTCCGCGTTACTTATACCCAGTTTTTTGTACATAATAACAGACACAGTGACAACTAAAACGAAGGGAAGACCCTGGGTGAAGTAGAGCACAGGTATCCAGACCCAGGCGTTTTTATTTTTTTGTATCATGCTGGTTTATTTAGTTTAAATGTATAACAATTGGCTCGGTTTCTTTTCTGAATTTATCGGTAAAAGTCACCGCTATGAGTTTTCTTTGGTCAATTAGCCCTTTACCTATATTAAAAGAACCCTTGTTATCCATGAAAATTTGCCCGACTCTATTTTTAGGCTTGCAAAGAGGTGATTTTTTAGGATTTTTGATAGTATAAACGTTAGCAAATCGGATAATTGAACTATCCTTGAACTTGAATTTGATTGTAAAATAGTTGTCTTTGTCAACAATAGTATCCAATTCGGGCTCTGGGTGGTCTTCCTGGGGAATTAATGGTGAAGCGGGTGTAAAGGAAGGGTAGGGGTATAATTCTTTCTTAATAGTATTTACGACGTCTTTATTCCCGGACATAAGTGATCTTGCACTAAAAAATACATTGCCCTGAACAGCCTTGGTTTGTCTGGCCAACCTCAATTGTTTTGGTAATTCTTTCTTCTTATTCCAGGCTTTGTCACTGTTGTTTCTTACTTTGTATGCACCGTTGCCTACATATAGATTAGAATTTTTATAATTTTCTGCCCACCAATCAATCAGTATCCGATGAGAGGCTACTGGTAGCTTTAGGCTCCAATATATCTGGGGGACTAAATAATCTATCCAACCATTCTCCATCCATAAAAGCGGATCTGCATAGAGATCTTCATAGGTTGTTTGGCCAGCATTTGTTTCTGATCCTTTTGGGTCCGTAGAATTATTCTTCCAAACTCCAAACGGACTTATGCCAAATTGTACCCAGGGTTTGTGCTGCCTTATTGCTTTATGGGTCTGTTTTACCAGAGTGTCAATGTTACTTCTACGCCAATTTTCAAGGGGTAATTTCGCCGGGTTATTCGATAAAAAACTTGAGGAATCATTAAAAACTTCACCTTTTATGGTATACGGATAAAAGTAATCATCAAAGTGAATCGCATCTATATCGTAGTGGGTGACCACTTCTTCAATAACAGAAACCATATGTTTCTGTACTTCTGGCATCCCGGGGTTGTAATAATATTTTTTGCCATATTTAATCATCCAATCGGGGTGCTTAAAGTAATCGTGATTTTCCGATAGCACCTCCGTATTGAGATCGAATGTTGCTCTGTACGGATTAAGCCAGGCATGAAATTCAAAACCTCGGATATGGGCCTCCTTAATAAGCCACTTTAAAGGATCTTGATCTGTTTCCGGCGCTACACCTTCTTCTCCGCTTAAAAAACGTGACCAGGGTGCAAGGCCGGAATTGTAAAACGCGTCACCTGCAGTACGTATTTGTACGATAACGGCATTAAAATTTAGGTCTTTGTAAAAATTAAGAATTCGCAGGTATTCCTCTTTCTGTTTTTCCCAGGGGTCACCTCCTCTTTGCGGCCAGTCAATATTCACAACAGTGGCAATCCATACTCCCCTGAATTCTGTTTTGGGTATCTTGTTTTTATGCTTAATCAGGCTGCAAGATGACAGTGAGATTAAGAAAAGGATCCCAATTTTTTTTAGCATCAATTGGATTTAATTCCCTGCTTCTCGTCTGTTTGGTAAGAAGAAGCAGGGTTGTTTAAGCCTAATATTATTAATTGAATTTATAGCGGACAAATCCTTCCATGGCTTCATATTCTGCCATCCCCAGCGCGTTGTACTTTCTGGCAGTCTCTGTATTACGCTGTTCTGCTCTTTGCCAGAATTCCCGTTGATCGTTTCCTGGGAACATGGCACTGTCTTTTTGTGATTGATGCTTAAATATAGCGCTCTTTTTGCGTTCCATATCCATTGGGCCAATTGGAATTGTCATCTCCATGTCTGCTATATCCCATTCCTGCCATGCGCCTCTGTAGAGCCAAACATAACAATCATTAATCCAATCAGATCCTTCGCGCACCAACCTGTCTATGGCACTGTAAACAATCTGAAGACAAACCCGGTGCGTTCCATGTGGGTCAGAAAGATCTCCTGCTGCAAAAATTTGATGAGGTTTTACCTTGTTCAGGAGGTCATAAGTGAGTTGAACATCTTCTTCTGAAAATGGTTTCTTTTTAACAGTTCCTGTTTCATAAAAAGGAAGATTCTGGAAGTGGGCATTCTTTTCATCTACACCACAATACCTGCATGCAGCCAGTGCTTCCCCTTTCCGTATGAGCCCTTTAAATTGTTGAATTTCCGGACTGTCTACTTGTCCGGGTTTCTTGTTTTTAAGAAACTCCCTAACTTCTTTAACCTGCTCTGAAAGGGCTACATTGTTTTGCTGTACATCCATTGCAAAGTCAAGGAAACGAATTACTTCATCATCAAAAACTGCAATATTGCCTGAGGTTTGGTAAGCCACATGGACTTCATGTCCCTGATCTACCAACCTTAAAAGTGTACCACCCATAGAAATGACATCATCATCGGGATGGGGGCTAAAAATAAGAGAAGTCTTGGGATACGGATCTTTTCTTTCCGGTCTTTGACTGTCGTCAGCATTTGGTTTACCCCCGGGCCAGCCCGTAATGGTCCTTTGTAAATAATTGAAAACCCTTAGATTGATCTGTTCTGCAGAACCTATCTCGGCAATTAAGTTCCCCATTCCATGTTCGTTATAGTCTTCATTGGTCAATTTTAGGATTGCCTTATTGAGTTTCTCAGAAAGCCAGATGGTTGCTCCCTTAATCAGTTTTTCATTCCAGTCACATTCGCTTACCAGCCATGGTGTGCTCACCCTTGTAAGAGAAGAAGCCGCTGCATGGTCTACTATAAAATCACATGCACTATGATGTTGAAGGAAAGTAGCGGGAACAGATTCTCTAATTGGTCCCTCAATAGCTTGCCTAATGACATCTGCTTTTCCTTCACCCCAAGCCATCAAAATAATGCGTTTTGCGGCCATAATTGAGCCTACACCCATAGTGATTGCTTTTATAGGAACATTTTCCAAACCAAAGAAATCGCTTGCCGCATCTAATCGGGTAACTCTGTCGAGTCTGACTATTCTGGTTTTACTGGTGAGGGAAGAACCTGGTTCATTAAAACCTATGTGGCCTGTTCGGCCTATACCGAGTATTTGTATATCTATACCCCCCGCATCAGTAATTTTTTTCTCATAATTGATGCAGAAATCCCGAACATCTTCCTTGTCTAAAGTGCCATCGGGGATATTGATATTACTTTTTTTAATATCTATATGATCAAATAAATGCTCGTTCATAAAACGAACATAACTGTGAATGGAATCTGATTCCATCGGGAAGTATTCATCCAGATTGAAGGTGATAACATTTTTAAAACTAAGACCTTCTTCTTTGTGAAATTTAACAAGGAATTCATACATCTTAGTAGGAGTGGAGCCGGTCGCCAATCCTAATACTACATTTTTTCCCAGCTTCTGTCGCTGTCTGATTAGTTCTGCAATCTCATTGGCAACAAAAAATGATGCCTGCTCTGAACTATCGTGTATGACGGTGTTAATTTTTTCAAATTTCCGTGACTCTTCGTCTGTTGGAAAGCTCATTGCACTTGGTTTTGTGAGTGTTTCTGCCATCTTAGCTACTTGTATTTTTAGATTCTTAAGTGCAAAGATAGTCAAATAAATCTATAAATGCAGTATTTTGCATTAAATATTGCAAATAATTGCAATAAATTATATATTATATAAAAAAAACAGTAAAAAACAGCAACTGTAAATATTTTAGTATCTTTGTAAACGATAATCAATTGTATTCGATTTATGTTAAAAGAAGAGCGACATCTGGCCATATTAAATGAAGTAGAACTTCATAATCGGATATTGTTGACCGATATAGCCGAAAAGTTAAATGTATCTATAGATACCGCGAGGAGGGATGTGAAAGAACTTGATTCTGCGAATAAATTGCGGAAAGTACATGGTGGAGCAATATCACTTGGATTTACAGGCCTGGCGAGTAGTAATGCAAACATTTATGCACTTGAGGAAAAGATAACAATAGCCCAAAAGGCTATTGGACTGATCTCTGAAGGAAGCGTTATTTTTATTGATGGCGGTACGACATGTCTGGAACTTGTTCGCTTAATTCCCCAGCAACTTAAGCTTACGTGTTTTACATTAAGTCTCCCGGTGGCATGGCAATTACTTTCCAACCCCGATATTAAAGTAATTTATATAGGAGGAGAGATTTCAAGAGATGCTCAAATTTCAATCGGAGCCTACACGGTTCATCAATTAGCTGAGATCAGATTTGACTATAGTTTTATAGGAACCGGTTATGTTGATGCAATTCACGGGTTAACTGAATTCGATTGGGAGATAGTTCA
Source organism: Flavobacteriaceae bacterium (assembly GCA_020346245.1). Taxonomy (GTDB): domain Bacteria; phylum Bacteroidota; class Bacteroidia; order Flavobacteriales; family Flavobacteriaceae; genus Eudoraea. Next base: position 1,279,607 of record CP070778.1, read on the forward strand.
GGTAAAGAAGGCCGTCATCAATGCTTCCAAAAAAACGGTACTTTTGTGTATATCTGAAAAGCTTAATTCACAACATCAATATAAAACCTGCGATATTAGCTCAATTAATACAATGATTACCGAATTAGCACCAGACAATAATCTTCTTAACCTTTACAGAAACCAGGATATACATCTTCTCTAATATGTCGGATTATATTAAAATTACGGAAACTCCATCGGATTATTCAGATTTGGAATTTATGAGTACCGAGTCTATTCTTGAAAACATTAATAGAGAAGACCAGAAAGTGGCGGAGGCGGTTCAAAAGGTAATTCCACAACTCACCGAGCTTGTCAACGCATTGGAAGAGCGATTTTATGCCGGTGGGCGCTTATTTTACATAGGGGCTGGTACTAGCGGACGATTAGGCATATTAGATGCCTCAGAAATCCCTCCAACCTATGGAATGCCGCATGATAGGGTAATAGGCTTAATAGCAGGTGGGGATTCCGCCATCAGAAAAGCGGTAGAATTTGCCGAAGATGACACTAAGCAAGCCTGGATAGACCTCAAATCGTATGATATTACCCAAAAAGATGTTCTTATTGGTATTGCGGCTTCGGGAACAACCCCTTATGTACTTGGTGGCATTGCTGATGCAAAAAAACATGGAATATTGACGGCAGGTATTACCAATAATCCGGGATCTCCATTAGCCACTTTATCAGAAATACCCATTGAAATTAATGTGGGACCAGAATTTGTTACCGGAAGTACTCGTATGAAAAGCGGTACCTCGCAGAAACTTGCATTGAACATGATTAGTACGGCATTAATGATCAGGGTAGGCAGGGTAAAGGGTAATAAAATGGTAAATATGCAGCTCAGTAATAATAAATTAGTCGATAGGGGTACACGTTATCTTATGGAGGGTCTGAATATGAATTATGAAGAGGCTCAAAAAGCTCTCAACCATTACGGGTCAGTTAAAAAAGCACTCGATGCCCTTAAAAATTGAGACTATTTCAGAATGGTATTTACCTCTTCAAGGGTAACCATTTTGGCTCCAGAATTGCCCCAGGAATTAAGCACGTAATTCATTACATCCACTATTTCTTCGTTCTCCAGGCCCAGTGGCATCATGGTATTATCATAGGTAACACCATTAACAATGAGTGGCCCCCTCTGACCATATTTTACCCCTTTGATGCTAGCTTCCCTGTTGTTTATTAAATAATCTGACTTGGCCAAAGGAGGAAATGTAAACGCTACACCTTCACCGTTTGCTAAATGACAGGTAATACAGAAATCCGTATAGATCTGCTCGCCTCTTTGCATGCTTTCTTTCAACTCCTTGTCCTGTATCATAAAATAAGCCAGGCACGAAACTATAATGAAATAACTGCTTACTAAAAATTTCATGGGATATTAATTAATAGAAATGGCGATTTAAGAGAGGCTAAACGTTTTATTATAGAGGGACCAATTTGTAAATACCTTTTCCTTCTACCGCAACATAAATAAAGCCATCAGGGCCCTGGCGAACGTTCCTGACCCTACCTGTGTCTTCCATGAGTTTCTCCCGATAAGTAACTTCATTTCCATTTAATTCAAGGCGTTCCAGGTACTGAAAAGCAAGTGAGCCAACCAGTAAATTTCCTTTCCAGGCCGGATATTTATCTGAAGTTACAAATGTCATCCCACTGGGCGCAATGGAGGGAACCCAATAATGAATGGGTTGTTCCATACCTTCCTTTTCAGTTATATCTGTTATTGGGGTGCCACTATAATTAATGCCGTAAGTAATTACAGGCCATCCATAGTTGACTCCTTTTTGTACAATATTTATTTCGTCACCTCCTTGAGGACCATGTTCGTGGATCCATATGTCTCCTGTTTCCGGATGTTTAGTCATTCCCTGAGGGTTTCTGTTTCCATAAGTATAAATTGCTTTTTTGGCGTCTGGTTCATTTATAAAAGGATTATCTTCAGGAATTCTTCCATCATCATGAATTCTGTAGATCTTCCCACAGTCCCGTGTAATGTCTTGAGGATTTATGTCGCGCTCTCCACGTTCTCCAATGGAGAAGTATAAGTAACCCTGATTGTCAAATTCCAATCTGGATCCAAAATGCTGACCTTTTGTAGTATTAGGTGAAGCTTTATAGAGTATTTCTTTGTCTGTTAGTGAATTACCATTTAACCTGGCGCGCATAATAGCCGTATTTCCACCCTTCTCTACCCCTTCTTCAGAGGCAAAGGAAAAGTAAATCCAACCGGTATTTTCATAATCTGGATGAAGTTCCATATCTAGTAAACCTCCTTGCCCTCTGTTATATACTTCAGGGCCATTTACTATAGTAGATTTTTGCCCGTCTTTAAAGAGAATAATTTCGCCTGATTTTTCAGAAATTAACATACTGCCATCTGGTAAAAACACCATTCCCCATGGAATTTGGAGTCCGTCAACTACCAACTCTGCCATAAAAGTGGTTTCAACAGGGGAATTTACCTCATTTTCTGCCTTCTGAGCACAAGATAGATGGGTCATTACAACGAATAAACAAAGGACTTTGATACTATTTTTCATATTTGAGCGTTAAAATTTAAAATAAGTAGGTAATATAAAGCCTAAAGATAAAGAGAAATTATAAGTTTAAATAATTACGCTGTAGAATATACTGACCCCAAATCACGCATATTCTTGCCATAACACGAATTAACCTATGCTCCAAAAAAACTCAAGGCAACTTGTGTATGCCGTGCTATTGTTGGCGCTTTTAATTGTGGGTGCTTCGGCTATTGCAAACACTAAAGTTCATGAGCTTATTTCGGAGATATCCACTGCAGAATATGGGGATAATTCTTTATCGGAAACTACAGATAAAACGGTTGGTTATTTCATACAAAGCCCATTATTGACAGAATCTTATTTGAACGCCCCAATGTTCATGACTATTATTCAGGGGGCAAATGAGGAAGTAGTTTGCCCAAATGATGGTAGTACACTTGCAAAATTCTTTTTGTGCGGAACCAGTGATATTCGAACAATAACCCTAAGCCAGAGTGGTAGCAGTTATGAATGGCAAAAACTGGACCCCAACAGATGCGCCTTGTCGGTTATCGATGATTGTGCTAACACAAATAACACCTGTTATGATACTGTAGGCACGGGCTCTACCTATAATCTGGATTCTTCAGGAGAATTTCGGGTTCGTGTGGATGGCGGTCAATATTTCTATTTTAAATCCTCTTTAAATCCATTAGATCCACAGCTGATTCACGAGGATATTATTTGCGGAAACCCGGGAAGAGTAGAGGTAACCAACGTCCCTGCGGGATATGAGTATAGCCTTAATAATTCCGGTGGTCCTTACCAGGATGACCCATTTTTTGATATAACCACAGCCGGAGATTACATAGTATGGGTACGTTTAAAGAATGTTTCAGGAAGCGCCTGTCTTTTTCCTTCTAATATGCAAACCGTACAGGATCTGGATATAACTGTAGATGTTACTGCAAATGATATTTTATGTAGTGGGGAGCTAGGGAGTATAGATGTACAGGTAGCCGGTGTTCCTGGGTTTTATACTTATAGACTAATAAAAGCCGGTGTCACTGTAGATACATTTGGACCAGACGCTGCCAGTAGTTATACATTCGCTAATGTAAGTCCTGGAATTTATAGTGTTAGGGTTGAAACCAATAAATGTAATGAGCTCATTACCTTGGATACCAATAATGACCCCATAGACATAGGAAGTGGAATTAGCCCTTTGGCGGTTTCAGCAACTGCATCGGATAGTTTTGGTTGCGGAGCAGCTTCAGTTGATGTTACAATCGATACTTCAGGTGGGACTTCGCCCTACAGATACAGTCTGGATGGAGGAACTAATTTTAGTGCGCCCTATGCAAGTAGCGCGGTGTTTACTGTTACCTCAGCGGGTGCTTACAACATATTGGTTGAAGATGCAAATGGATGTACAAAGACCGCAAGTATTGATGTTGAAGATTTACCACCCCCTGTTTTCACAATTACCACTGAGGATGCGAATTGCGGCGGTATCAATGACGGCCGAATTACTGTAAATGTAACCAATGGCTTTGGATACAATCTTGAATTCAGTAGTGACAGCGGCTCTAACTACCAGGGTAGTAATGTATTTAACAATTTAACCCCCGGCAGTTATGACGTAATGATCCGTTATCAGCAAGGGTCTTTTACTTGTACAACTCCAGCATCGAATGAAACAGTTGGCACACCATCGACAATTACAGGCAACGCTACTGCCAATTCTATTCCTACATGTTTGAACGAGAACGGCGGCCAAATAACAATTGCCGGTGTTGCTGGTGGTACCCCCCCATACGACTATAGCATTGGCGCCGGTTTTAGCCCTACTACAGTTTACACCAATCTGGGTGTAGGTACTTATACCCCACAAATCAGGGATGCTAATGGTTGCGTGGAAAGTCTTCCCCCTATAGTCTTTAATGCCTTAGACAAACCCACGGATATGGATTTCACCATTTCCAGTATTGACTGTTTAACCAGCAGCGCTTCGGTTACAGTTGCTGTTACGGATGGTACAGCACCCTATACCTATGAAATTGTTGCACCGGCTATCAGCGCCATTAATAATGGAAACAATTCGGTTTTTACCGGTTTGGGATTAGGAACTTATACCTTCAGGGTAACTGACAATGAAGGTTGTAGTTACGATGAAGTCTTTGCAATTACCGATATTAGTTCCATTGCAGTCCAGGCTCAGTCAACAAAAGTGGTTACCTGTGTTGGTGATAGCGACGGTGAAGGTCGTTTCCTTGTAGATGGGTTTGATACTACTTATCAGTACCAGATTGATGCAGGTCCGGTATTTAATGGACAATCCGGGGGAATAATAAATGTTACGGGATTAACCGCAGGCAGTTATACAATTACCGTTACCGATGAGGACACGAATTGTTCTGATACAGCCACTTTAGTCATTCAGGAACCAGCTGTCGCATTTGCTATCACCAGCCTTAATGTAACCCCGATGAGCTGCCAGAATGGTAATATAGGAAGAGTGACTATTAACACCACTGGAGGTTGGGGTGGTAACAGATATACATTAATTCAACCAGATTCATCAACCCGCGGACCTAAAAACGGTAGTACTTTTTCGAACCTGTCTTTGGATGGTTTGTATCAGGTAAGTGTAACCGATGCCAATGGTTGTACGGTAACTGATAGTTTTACGCTAACAGCTTTAACTTCCCCAACACTTACATTAGATACAGCTTCCTCGGATTTCTGTTATGACAATGTAGATGCAGCTACACTTGCCGTAAATGCTGCAGGCGGCCTTCCACCATATCAATTCAGGGTAAATGGAGGACCATTAGGCGGGGCGAGTACGTTTAATAACCTTACTCCAGGGACATACAACATTGAAGTTATAGATGCCAATGATTGCAGGGATAACGTAACTTATACCATAGAACCGGAAATTACTGCCAGTGGCAGTATAATCAGGCCACTGACCTGTGGAGGTATTTCTGCACAGATTCAGGTAAATATCACTGACGGATACCCTTCAGGAGGAGACTATGATGTTTATGAAGTAAGTATTAATGGAGCTCCATATACCTCCAGTTCCAATAATATTACCGGTAATTCATTTATTTATGATATACCCAATGGGTCTATTTTAGTACCTACCACATACCAGTTTTTGGTTAGTGACAGCCAGGGATGTACCACAGAAACAAATGTAATAACCATTGATCCGCCTGAGAGCATTGTGGGATCTGCAAATCCAACAGATACTACATGTGGTGATGATAACGGCATTATAACACTGGTTCCAGATACTAATTTCGGAGTGCCTCCTTATGAATACAGTGATGACAGTGGAGCTACATTTAGTTCACAAAATATCTTCTCCGGATTTGCACCGGGAACTTACAGCACATTTGTTATCAGGGATAGCCGAGGGTGTATTACGCCATTATTATCTGCAACTATTAATTCCAGCACTCCGGTTGACGCGACCGTTGTTGCCAATAACGCGATATGCGCGGCAGGAACTGTTGAAGGTTCTATAGATGTGACTGCCGTTGCAAATGGCACACCAAATTACACATATATTGTACAGGATATTAGTGGTACCACTGTGACAACTGTTGGTCCTACTGCAAGTACGGCAGTTAATTTTCCAAATTTAGCGCCAGGTACCTATACCATTATAACTCAGGATGCTACAGGCTGTGAGGACAGAGATACAGTTACGATTACCCAAAACCAATTAGACCTTATTCCGGTGGCAACTACGACACCACTGGATTGTACAACGGCCTTTACCTATGTCGTAGATATTGTAGGCGGAACTGCACCTTATCAGATAGGTCTTTTGGGTGGTCCTCTGGGAGCTCCAAACGTGGATATTGACACCCATGATTTTACAGGTCAGATTGCTTATGGAATAACCTATTTTGTGGAGGTTATAGATTTTTTAGGATGCAGATATATTGAACAAATCGATCCAATTTTAGGGACTTCGCCTATTGCAGTTGCCGCAACAGCGACCACAGCATCCTGTGCACCGGGAGGTAATGGACAAATTGATTATCAGGTAGACGGAATTGCTTCACCTGCAGATATTACAATAGAATTGCAAGACACCAATACAGGAGCCATAGTTAGCGGTCCAATAACATTAAATAATGAGCCAATTCCTTATAATGGTTCTTTTATAGCGCTTCCTCCTGGAAATTATCAGATACTGGTAAATGATAATAATACAAGTTGTGATGCCAGTGCTCTGATAGATATCATAACGGATATTCCTTCATTGGTAGTAGATAATAATGAACCAGCAAACTGTAATGTGGGTGCTTTGGTAACGGTACGCGGTACCGGTGGTACGCCTGGTTATAACTTTGCATATGTCCCAACCAGTGATCCTCCTCCTGTTGTCTTTACGGCACAGACTACTTATGAGATTCCGGGTCCTTACCCTGCTGATTATGATTTTTATATTGAGGATAGCAATGGCTGTGTAAGCTTTACCACAGTAACTGTCACCGAAAATCCTGGTGTTCCCAATCCTACTGTAGATGTTGTTAACCAGTGTACGGCTGTGGCTAATTATACTATTAACATGACAGCCCCATTGAGTACCGGTTCAGGTCTGCCAGATGAGACTTTTGAGTATGATATTGGTGGCGGGTTCCAAACAAGCCCGAATTTTACAGTACCAAACCCCGGTGACTATACGATCATAGTCAGAGACGGAAATGGTTGTACAAATAGTATTGTCGCAAGGGTATTTGACTTCTTTGCAATTACGGCAAGTGCGACCACAGAACCCACCTGTAATGCGGGAGATGGTGTAATAACAGTAAATACGACTGGTGGTAGTGGAAACTTTGAGTTTCAGCTGAGGGATAATTTGTTAAATCCAATTGGTCCTCCTCAAGGTTCAAATGTCTTTACAAATGTATTTCCCGGAAACTATAACATTTTGGTTACCGATCTGGATTCAAACACCATACCCTTATGCGTGGATAATGCAATTGTTGATGTTACCATTGTAAACACCCCGGTTATATCGGCAACTCCAAAGGGAGATATTACTTGTAATGGTGCAAATGATGGTTATATTTCAGTTGAATTGCTTCCAGGCACTGATACAGATAATCCATTTACCTATGTCTTATATGATGGTGGCACGGCTACTGTGGTTAGGGCTGCACAATCAACAGCTATTTTTGACAATCTACCTCCCGGCACCTATCAGGCTGAGGTAATATCGGACAGAGGGTGTACAGAGAGATCTGCCGATATTGTGATTTTTGAGCCTACACCGTTGCAAATAGCCACCACGAATACGGAATTTACTTGTGATCCAAGCAGCAACCGTTTCAATACAGCTACAATAACAATTTATACGGATACTAATGGAGATGGTACGGGTGCCAATACCGGTACTCCGAGCTACACCTATAGTATGAATGACGGTACTCCGGCTTTTGATGGTACTAATTTTCAGACAGGCAATGTTTTTGAAGTAATCGATAATGGTACAGACCAGACCATTATTTTGACCGCCAGGGATCAAAATGGCTGTGAAATTACAGATACGGTTACCATCAATGCTCCGGTAGGTCTCACTTTTACATTCAATGTAAATTCTATTAGTTGTGATGCATCAGGTACCGGAGTGAATCCAGGGTCAATAGATATTATTATTGATCAGGGACCGGGTAACTACGATGTAGAGATATTGCCCTTAGGTTCAGAACCGGTACAGAATTCCGGAGGGAGTGATACCGTAAGCTGGTCTATAAGCACACCGGGAGACTATATATTTGCAGTTACTGATGTCGGAAATGCAGGTTGTACCTATCTGACACCTATAGTTAATGTCCCGGACTATAATACTATAGAGGCGCTTATAGCTGAGACTGAACCGGTTACTTGTTTTAATGGTTCTGATGGGGAGATGAGCATTCAAATAAATAATTATAGTGGAATCTATAATTATGAAGTATTCTCAAGAGATAATGCAGGCGTTGAAACTACAACTGGTGTAACCGGTACATTTGACAGTAATATTCCGGCTCAAAACCCGGGTATTATTACAGGTCTTCCTGCCGGGAACCTTTTAGTATATGTTGAGGCATTGGACATTCCATATTGTGATGCCGTAAGTAATATAGCCACTGTTAGACAGCCAGACAGGGCCTTAACGGTTGCACTAACACAAACCGCTGAGGTAACATGTGCAGTACCAGGACTTGGAGAGATTTTTGCTGTAGGAGATGGTGGCTGGGGAACTTTTGAATACCAGTTAATAGCTCCAGATGGTAGTACGGTTCTGCAGGATTTTCCAAATACGAACGATAGTTTTACAGGTTTATCTGATGGCGTGTATACAGTTAATGTACGAGATCTGGAAGGATGCATATCAAGTAGCACCATTAATTTGGCATTACCCGTACCTATATATGCTGATATTCAGGTAATAAATCCTTTACAGTGTAACAACGACAACAATGGTGAGATAGAAGCATTTAATGTAAGTGGTGGCCAGGGTCCTGGTAATTATTTGTATCAGCTTAATCGACTCATTGATGGCACGAGTAGTGGGATACAGACTACTACCAATTTTGGTAATTTATCAGCAGGTGATTATACTATTACAGTTTATGATGGCTGGGATTGCTCTTATACCACAGTTCCCATAACGATTATGGATCCTGAAGTTGTTATTGCAGAGCTTGTTGAGTTACAGCCGCCAGGTTGTGGTGATGTGGGAATAATGGAATTAACAGTAACGAATCCCGAAGCAGGAGTAAGTTATTTCTACAGGCGTTCTGGTACCACAGATCCTTTTATACCCCTGGATACGCTTGATCCTACAGCAACTTCTGTACAGATTTCTGAGGATATAACAATTGATCCCGGACCATTTCAATATGACGTGCAAAACTCAAATGGATGTCCATTTGAAAAATCGAATCAAATATCACTGGATCCCGCAGCACCCTTGGTAATTGCATTAGATTTAGCAAATGCAACTATTAATTGTGCCGGTGAGGCAACAGGGATTATTCGTTCTGAAGCCTTTGGTGGTATAGGTAATTATATATATTCTTTGCTTAATTCAGATACACCACCATTCCCTTCAGGGAGCAATGTAGAGAGAAGCGCTCAATCTTCCGGAATATTCAGAGACCTTGGTCCGGGCACCTATTGGGTATATGCCCAAAGTGGTGGCTGTACTGCCATTTCTACCCCAATAACCATTGTAGATCCTCCACCATTGGTTCTTGATTATATAGAAGCTTTACCTGTTAGTTGTAATGGTGACACGGATGGACAACTTATCATAGAAGCCAGCGGTGGTACTGGTGTTATTCGTTATTCTATTGCAGATCAGTTAAGTGAATTTTTTGAGGCCGACGACCCATTATTCCCTAACAGAAAAACGTTTACTGATCTTGGACCAAGAAGTTATGAAGTTATTATTCAGGATGATTTAGGTTGTACCATAACACAAACTATTACAATAACCGAACCCATGGAATTGGTGGCAGGTGTTGTAGATTCTACTCCTGAAACCTGTCTGGGAGATCAGGATGGTACATTAAGTTTGCAGGTCACGGGTGGTACACCTCCTTATGAATTTGCCTTAAATTCCTCTGCTGATGTAGATTTTTCCCCTAATCCTTCCATGTTCTGGGATAATCTTGTTGGTGGAGATACGTATGTAGTCTTCGTGAGGGATTCAAGAGGCTGTGAAACAAATGTGATTGTTCCTATAGGAATAGGAGTAGAGCTCATTGCTACCCCAATTATTCAATATGGATGCGATGGTATATTCCCCAACAGCACTGTTACATTAGAAATGCAGGATCCAAGCCAGTATTCAGAATTGCTTTTTGCACTCAACCCTGCGGATCCTACAGATGCAATTACTGCCATGGCAACCACAGATAGGGTCTGGGGTGATTTAACTGCAGGAGATCATACTGTATACATATATCATTCTAATGGATGTACGGCCTTTGTTGATTTTAGTACAGACGCCTATGAACCATTAACACTATCCGCTGTAAAAACCGGGCCAAATGAAATTACCGCAACTGCTATGGGTGGGTATGGAGGTTATGAGTATTTCTTCCAGGGAGAGTCTTTTGGTGATGTAAATGTTTATGAGACAAATGAAGATGCTGTAGTAAATATTATGGTTAGAGATCAGGGTGGATGTGAAGCAATTATAGCAATACCTTTTGATTTTACAGGGATGCTTGAAATACCTAATTTCTTCACGCCGGATGGAGATAACAACAACGATGTGTGGTTTCCAAGGAACAGGGACTATTTCCCAAATATCGATGTCAAGATCTATGACCGCTATGGTAGGGTAGTGGCCGTATTGGATCAGGTATCTGCGTGGGACGGTAAATATGATGGAAGTGAACTACCTACCGGGGATTACTGGTATGTGGTTAATGCCAATGATAAAGAAAGGCAACAATATGTTGGGCATTTTACATTGTACAGATAAGGAATAGGGTTCTAATAAGAACAGACAGGTGTAAATGATTAATTTACACCTGTCTGTTTAAATAAGAAGTATAGGTATCACTAGTAGCCTTCATCTCTCCTGCATAAAGCCGCTTTATATTATAATCCTTTTATATAATTTATAACCAACCACTGTTCTTCCTCATCTGGTATTTTCTTTATAAAACTTGGCATTTCATCTCTTCCAATGAATGTTTTATAATACAGACTTCCGTCTTTTTGACTTTTGAAGGAAGCATCAGTAAAATCTCCCACTGGTGTGTCTAGGGACTTTGCTTTTGTTCCGTCACCCTTCCCTTTAGAGCCATGACATGATTTACAATGTTTCGCATATAATATGCGTCCAATTTTATCCTCATCTGAGGCGCTGGCGTAAGGATTTTTCATTTTTTCATATTTAGCAGGAACATCCCACGGATCCTGTTGATTGGATTTTATCATTGTCATTGACAACAGGATAAAACTGCCAATAAATACTGCCACGATTAATAAAACTTGTTTTTTCATTACTAAGGAATTTAAGTTATTGTCTAGTCAAAAACTTTCTATTATATCTTCAAAATATTTTTCTTCACTAAACTGGGTATGTATATCGCTTTTGATTTTACTGATCTTATACAAGATAAAAATAATGTAACCAATAATAAACCAAATTGCAAGAATCATAACGCATGTGCTTATAACTAAAGTTATTGGTGCATTGGCTGCCGCTGCCCACAAAGATCTTTTTTCTTCAAATTGATCTACTGGAGTGGGTACGCCCCAATTTTTGATTGTTTCTAAAGTAAGATCATTGTAGTTATCCGATTCCAATATTTTTACTATGATTTTAACATGCCCTTCCATATCGCCAGGCAAATCTTCCGGAAATGGGATTTCAACTATGCCGTTCTCATCGGTGGTATTAAAAAAATCCCCTATGGGTAATAAACTGAAGGTTCTTTGTACATAAAAATATAATTCCAGGTCTTCAATAGGGCTTCCATCTTGGTCTGTAGCTTTTGCCTGGATTATTTTAGCTTCGTTATTATCTATGAAGGAAAGTGTTACAATGGCATCTTGTAAATCATCTTGCCCGTAACTAATTGTAATGGCTAGTAAAATGAAAGTTATGGCCATTATAATCTCTAAAAAATAATTAATAAGTTTCGTTTCAGATTTCATTTCAGAAAATATTTTGTTTAAAGACAATTTCAGAACCTTGTTGATATTTTTTAATAGGGATTACCGGAAATAATTTAATAAGCACTGTAATAATCAGTAATAACCAAGCAAAAGATGAAATGGTAATTGCCCACTCTTCCCAGGTTGGATTATAGTGTAAATAGGATTCATCAACTCCCTGAATTGGTAAATATGGATGTTGCAATGAAGGGATTACTATTAAAAACCGTTTTAACCATGCCCCGAGTACCACAAATATGGATATTATTAAAATTGGTAGTGGTTTGCGCAATGGTTTGAAAAATAATAATACAATTGGCAAAACAAGACCCCCCAGCTGAACAAACCAATACATTGGAGCATATTTTCCCACAAATAGTTCAGTGATATGTTCCCCTTCTACCCCAACCATTTTAAAAGCTGGCCCCAGATATTCGTTAATATTAAAATACAGGTAAACGAGTGAAAGGAGTACCAGTAGTTTGCCCATCTTGTCGAAATGATTAAGTGTAATGTATTTGCTCAGTTTTAGATGTTTCCTAACAAAATACATTGCAATAATGATTACGGCTGCCCCTGCCATAAATGCTCCTGAAACAAAATAAGGACCAAGGTTGGTGCTATCCCATCCAGGACGCCAGGTTGTCGCAAACAGCCAGGAAGTAATTGTGTGGATCGCAAATGCCACCGGAAGTACGGCAATTGCCAATATTTTGTTTACTTTTCGCAACATGGCTATTTGCTTGGGATGATTATGCCAATTGATGGCTGTAATTCTATATAATTTTTTTTTCCAATTGGGAATCTCTGTTAATCGGTCACGACAAAGGGCGATGTCTGGAAGTAAAGAAATATATAATAATAGTATGCTTATAACTAAATAAGTAGAAATTATAATAACGTCCCAAATAATGGGGGATTGGATTCTTAAATGAGTAATTACAAAAAAAATACGATCCGGACGACCCATATCGACAATAATGATTACGGCAGCACAAATAATAGCAGCGACCGCAATAATTTCGGAAATTCTGGTAAGAGGTCTGGCCCACAAATTTTTGTTGAGTTTTAAAATGGAACTAAACAATGACCCTACTAGGCTAATAGCTACAAAAAAAACAAAATTAGAGATATAAATTCCCCAAGAAGTATAATCTCTCATGGCAGTAACTACAAGTCCGTACCTTAATTGGCGATAATAGCCAAACATTCCTAATACAATAAGAAAAAGTAAGAATCCAATCCACAATTTATATTGTAATGACGTTGTAATTAAATGATTTAAGAGGCGTTTTCCTCTTTTTGTTCTAAACTTTTGAAGTTCTATATCCGGTTTGCTCATGACTCACTGTTTTCTTGGGTGGTCTCTTCAAAGGGAAACAACCTGTCAACAGGTGGTAGATAATAAACACGTGGTTCCGTACCTAATTCTTCCATATATCGATACCCGGCTTTTTCTTTCAGTAAAGTAGATAACCGTACCGTTTCTTCTCCATTGGTAACAGTATCGTCGATCTCATCCCCAAAGTAAATAACACCATTAGGACAGGAAGTAACACAATGCGGTAGCTTATTGTTCCGTAGCATGTCCGGGCAAAAATCACATTTTCCTACTGTACCTATTTCACTTGGAAGACTGGTTTCAGGAGAATAAGGAATACTTTCATCCTGATCTGGTGGTTTTCCCCAGTTAAATACTCGTGCCGAATATGGGCAGGCAGCCATACAAAATCGACATCCAATACAACGTTCATTATCTACAAGTACTATGCCATCTGTACGTTTATATGTTGCTCCAACCGGGCAGACTTTTACGCAGGGAGGGTTATCACATTGGAAACATTTTTTTGGCATCCAGTAAGGGGAAGATTTTTCATTATCCTGCATTTCCAAAACCTTAATGTAAGGTCTGTCTGGAGTTAAATTATGCGTATGGTCACATGCTTCAATGCATTTCTTTGCATTTTTACATTTTGCCAGATCGACAACCATAACAAATTTTTTCCCCGGAATCCCTAAACGGGATTCTTCTCGAGTTGCAGGAAGATGCCGATGATCAAGATTTTCAATTTCAGAATTAGAAACCTGGACCAGTTTACCATCTGTTGTTAATAATGTAGTTTTTTCGTCAGAAACTTGTTTGCAAGAAGAAACAGAAAAATATGCCAAACCAGACACGGCTAATGCACTTCCGGAAGATATGTTTTTTAAAAATTTCCTTCGGGTAGGATTTTTGGAATTTTCATTTTTCATGACTCTTTTTTAAATTTAAAACCAGTGTAATATTTAAAAACTAAGGTGAAAAGAAAATGGACAAAACGCCTCAATATCTTTTAAGAAATCAAATCAAATAAGAAATCAAATCAAAAAGAGATCGCTTGAACTTTAAAGAAAAAATCAGATTATGATGTAAGTAGTTCTTGTATGATCCCGTTCATTCAAATCTAACATCTAATCATTTGATATTGTATGACATATGTCATGTTTGTAATATTTGTTACATAGATTTATGCTACTATTTTTAGAATCTTATCTATTAAAGATCCGAATTTGAGCTTACGTAATTTTTATGCTAATTCCACAACAATTAAATAATGATAATGTTTATAAACCTCTTTCTTCACAAAAGAAAACCCAGGCTAAAAGCCAGAGTTGCTCATTGTTTTTTGAAGCTAGAGAATTATTTTAACAGTAGAATTTTTCAATAAAGAAAATTGTTCTGCTATCATCACTTTCATTTCTTCAACGGTCATAGACACTTCTGATTTTATATCGATTTTCTAATAACCTTATTGGTAACTTATGTGAAGAATTTCAACAATAAAGATAGAGGGCAGCCTGTTGAACATTTTACACTGTATAGATGATACAGCTGGTAATTCATAAAAAAAGGTATCTATAAATAATAGATACCTTTTTACTTAATAATGGGATACTATTGTATAATGACACCATTTTCTAAAATTAAATCATAGGAATAACCAGCTCCATAATCTTTGTTAAGAGCCACCGTTGCCTGTATCGTAATTAGATCGCCTTTCTGTGCAGACATATTGGTGGTTACTATAAGATCAAAATCATCCTGGCTTTCATCCTTAAGGTGAATCCAGTTTTTATTCATGATATTGTTATTTACTTTAAGGCATTTTCCCTTTATTTGGACAGCTTGTCCTTCAAATTTATTTGGATCATTCAAGAAGGTCGAAATATCAGGATAAATTTTATAGCTAACATTTTTATCTTTCTCGGAAGCCACTTCAGCGGTTTCTTTTTTCTTTTCACTTTTTGCAATATTATCAGTGGTCCTGGGTGCATACTTCGCACCATGCTTCTGTGTCACCAATTTAGTGACTAAATAAATTGTATCGAAAACTCTGTCATGAACTTTACTTTCAAAATCAGTTTTAAGCAAAGCCTCACTATAGAAGTACGTTGAGTCAGGATTAATCTCTCTTTTTTTAGTCGCTATCCAAAACTGATCTTTGTCTTCCTTAACATTCAGATATACATATTTGGAGGCAGGGATTATCTCAAGAATCTTTACTTCGTGAATTTCCTTATCTATAATATCTGTAGAAGAGGTTACTGCAGTTTTTTTACCAATGGAAAAGGGTTCTACGGTTTTAGGCCCCCTTTTACAGCCGGTTAAGAAAATAAAAAATAAAGGAATAAGAAGAATAGATTTGTAATTCATAGGGATTGTATGCTTTTTGAAGTTAAAACAGAATTTACAATACTTAATTTCTTGTTTAAATTCAATTCTTAAAAAATGTGTTCGGCAATAATAGAATCCAATTCATCCGTTTTTAATGGTTCTTTGAAATGCTTAAGGAGTTTTCTCATAACTCTGTTTGTAGATTGTGTAATTTCTGTAGCATCTTCTTTAATGCCATTAGCCTTATAATAGGCCTTTACTTTTTTATTTACTAAAATTTTATGTTCGGCTAAAAACTCTCTTAAAGGGGCTTCCCGATGCCAAACACTGAATGCACGAAGTTCTTCCTCATTAATTTTGTCCACTTTACTAATAGATGCAATCCTTCTTTCACGAGTATTTTCTAATCCAACAGAAATTGTATCGAGATCATAAAGGGTTACATTGCTCTGTTGTATTAATTCTTTATTTATATTGCTCGGAAGCGCCAGATCAATTAATAGTAATTTTCTATTCTCATTTACAATAGTATTTATGAGTCGATGGCAGTTGCTTGCGGCACTGATTAATACGTCAAAACCAATGAATTCATTTTGAAGTACTTTTTCCCATGGATAAACACTGCAACCATATCTTTTTGCCAGGATGACAGCCTTCTCTTCAGTCCGATTGCTGATATAAATATCATTATAGTCAAACTTGGAATTATACTTAAAGAGTTGCTTTACAATATCGCCCGCCCCTATAAACAATATCTTCTTTGATTGCCTGTGACCTTTACCAAAGGTGTCGCTTATCATTTTCAGGGATTTATAGGCCACAGATGTGGTTCCATCCCTAAATTCTGTTTCATTGCTTATACGTTTATGGCTTTTAAATACGGTCTGCATTGCCCGCTCCAATATTGATCCTTGAAATTGATTTGCTATTGCTAATTGATGTGCTTTTTTGATCTGATGGATAATTTCGGCATCTCCTACTATAGAAGATGCTAATCCGGATGATACTTCTAAAAGATGTTTTACAGTACCATCAGTTGAATTACTCAGATTAAATAAGTTTTTATCTAAGGAAAGCCTCCGGTCTTTAAATTTAACCAAAAAGTCTCGTAATTCTATGGCTGTAGTTTCTGCAGATTCTATATAAATTTCAGTTCTATTGCATGTTGTAAGAAGTAGCAAACCTTCAATATCCGGAAATGTAGTTTGGATAAGGGTCATTAATTTATTCTTCTCACAGTCTGAAATATGATATTCCTCTCGTTTAGAAACAGAAGCTGTTTTATGCGAAATACTTATAAAACGTAAGGTCTTACTCATAATAAAAGATTCATCTTTAAACTTAACATTTGCTTTACCTGGTACCTAAATACCAGGTTTTAAGTGTTCAAATTTTTATTTGGCATTATTCCGCCAAAGTTCTCATATAATTAACAATAAGCCATCTGTCCTCATCATCAGGCATTTTTTTGGTGTATTCAGGCATATCTTCCCATCCAAAACTGGTTTTGTAAAACAATTCCCCATCGGTTTGTGCCTGGTATTCTTCAGATGAAAAATCCCCTAAATCACCTTCTACATCTTTTGCCTTTGGACCATCTCCATAGCCTTCTTTTCCATGACAGGATTTGCAATGCTTGCTGTATAAAGCTTTTCCTATTGCCTTATCTGCAGCCGGATCGGTTGGATTTTTCATAGTTACATACTTCTCCGGCACCACCCATTTATCCTGTAATACAGTGGTAAAGGAATAGAACGTAAAGGAGACAATGCCCAATATTAATAGCGTTTTAAGTGTTTTCATTTTTTTAAGTTTAACTTTTTGAAATTCTGAATAAATTGGAAATTAGATATATAAATAAGCCATATATTACTGCAATAATTAAATTTATAAAAACTAATAGAAATAAAGGTGTTTTATTTCTTGCAGACCACATTTTTCTTTGATCAAAAGATAATTCCTCTACAATAGGAATACCTACCGGTGCATTAACTATAGTTTTAACTGTTCCGTAGTCATCACTATCGTCGAGCACAACTTCAATAACTAAATTTCCATCAATACCGGGTATTCCTTCTTCAACAGGGACATGAATGGAACCATTTTCATCAGTAAAATTAAACTCTTCACCAATTTTTAGAGGATTAAATAATCGCTGCACCTGTATAATTAGTGATTCCCCTGCAAGTAGGCTATCTGTGGCAGTTTCCCTAAGTGTTGCTGTTAAATAATTTATACTATCTTTAGTAATAAGCTTTGCTTCTAAATGTGCATTTTTAAAACTGGTACTTTTTGAAGCTTTCCTAAACGAATCATTGCCATCAAATGAAATTCCCAGGTTATAGGTATTTGTTGAGTCAGATTTTAAATCCATTGATTTAATCAATACAAATCTACTTTCACCTTTTATATTTGTTTTAGTATTCCCCAATATAATTTCTTCACCTTCAACCTCATTATAAACTGAGATTTCAATGTTTGGTACCGGTAGAGTTTCGTCTCCAATCTTGGCAGTTGCTTTGATATTTAAGTACGCATCGCCCTCTATTATCTTTACATAATCAGCTCTTAATCTTACCCTATATTTTTCATCATTTTGTGCATATATATTTGATAAACCCAGGCAAAATATGAACCAAATAGTCCAGGCTAAAAAAGCACTCACAGATGTTGATATATTTTTCATGATTCTGCTTTTTTATCTGTTTTGAACAATCCTTTTTCCTCGGCTATGCGCTGAATAGGGATCACAGGTAGAAACCTTACAAATAAAGTAATTATTAATAAAGTCATTGCCAGCGTTGCCCCGGTAATTAACCATTCATGCATACTTGGAAAATAATGATGCCATGACTCAGGTACTCCTTCTATTGGCAAAAATGGATGCAACAAGGTAGGTGTTACAATGATATATCGCTTCCACCATGAACCTAAAACCACCATAATACCTACAATAAACACAGGCATCGGTTTTCTACCTTTTTTGAATAATAAAATGAAGATTGGTAAAATCAATCCGACTATCTGAGAAAACCAAAATAATCCCGCATATTCTCCAAAGACCAATGAATTTATATGAATATCTTCTTCTGCGGGAGCATTAAATATGGGAATCAAATATTCGTTTATATTAAAGTAAACGTAAACCAGGCAAGTAAGAAGTAGATATTGGGCTAGTTTATCAAAATGATAATCCGTAATATAATGTTCTAGTCTTCTTACTTTTCTTATAACATAAACAACGGTAATAAGTGCCCCAAGACCGGCAACAAATGCTCCAGAAGTAAAATATGCACCCATATTGGTGCTATCCCACCCAATTCTGTAGGTTGTGGAAAATAACCAGGCATCAATGGTTTGCAACAATATACCCACGGGTATGACCATTATAGCAATGATTTTGATAGATTTTGACTGAATGGCTTTTTGAACTTTACTCCCTGTCCAATTCAAAGATAATTTACCATACCATTTACTATAGATTGGTTTTGTTTTTAAGTGATGTTTCTTAAGGATTGCTAAATCAGGTAACAAAGGAAAATACAGCAATAAAAAACTTAAGATAATTGAAGTTGGAATAATGATCACATCCCAGGTAATGGGTGATTGCAATCTGGCATAAATAAACAAGTACAATAGCCTGTCTGGTCGTCCCATATCAATCATAATGGTAAAACCTGCCATAATAATGCAAGCCAATGAAATGATTTCCGCAATTCTAACAACCGGTGTTCTCCATGAATTATTGGTCAATCTTAAAACTGCAACCGTTGCAGACCCTACAAAGCTGGTAGCTACAAAAAATACAAAATTGGATATATAAATTCCCCAAAGTGCATAATCTCGCATGTTGGTAACTACTTGTCCCTTATTTACCTGGTCTATATAAGCAATTAGCCCTAAAATTATAACAACCAATAAAATGAAGGTCCAGATGGTACCTCGTTTCCCAAACTTTCTCGGTGATAAATCGTTGATTAGAGACTCATATTTTGTCATCACTATTCAGGTTTTTCAACAGATTGGTACTCATTGTAATTTTCCAGACCTTTATCGAAATCCACAAGCCTGTCAACCGGAGGCAAATAATATACACTTGGGGCAGTACCTAATTCTTCTAATAATCGATACCCAGCTTTATCTGTTAATAATTTACTTAAACGTAAAGTTTCCTCTCCATTGGTAACAGTATCTTCATATTTATCTCCGAAATAGAATACGCCATTTGGGCAGGCTGTGACACAGTGTGGGAGCTCATTATTTTTAATGGTGTGCGGACAAAAATCACATTTGTCAACTGTACCCATTCGACTAGGCATCCCGGCATAGTCAGGAGAAGGTGCTTCACCACCCAGATGCATAGTAATTTCACTCATTTCACCTTGTTTAGGTTCTTCCCAGTTAAAAACCCGTATAGAATATGGGCAGGCAGCCATACAAAAACGGCATCCAATGCATCGTTCGTTATCAATTAATACCAGGCCATCCTTTCTTTTAAAAGTGGCATCTACCGGGCATACAGTAACACAGGCCGGTTGATCACAGTGCATGCAGGTTCTTGGCATCCAGTATGGCGCTGTGTCCTTGGATTCCTGCATCTTGTGAACTTTCAGCCACGCATTCTCACCTGTAATATAATGGTGTTTATTACAGGCAATAACGCATTTTAGTGCATTCTTGCATTTGGCCAGGTCAATGACCATTACAAACTTTCGGTTGGGTATACCTTCCCTAACATTATATTTAGTATCGTGGTCTTCAGAATGATGTACTTCCATAACCTCCGAGGAGTCTATTTCAATCAATGTGCCATCAGTGGTCATTAATTCCATTTTCTCACCAGAATCAGATATGGTTTTCGCATTTAAGTTAGAAGTGATTTTAGAAATCCCCAAACCACCTAGAGCAGCGGCAATCCCAACTTTTAATCCCTTATCAAGAAATTTCCTTCGTTCTTTTTTTGTAGTATCGCCCATTATCAGAATTACTTAATTACCCTTAGATTTTTTTACCCAACCAGTTAAGGAAGGAGGTATTCGAAATATTTTTCTTTAAAACCTTTGAACTTTTCAGCGCTTTTACTTTAACCTTTACAGTAGTACCATCCGGTTTCAAGAGAGTTTCATACTCTTCTTCTTCAGGAAGATCTGAAAGGCTGGAATGTTCTTGATTAAATCCAAAAAACGGCATTAAGAAAGTACCTCCCAATATGGGCAGGATTCGTCTTCTTGATATTTTATGCCGGTTTTTGGATTTATCTTTCATACTTTTCTGTTCAGGAATTTCTGTTTTTATGGTTAATGCACATTAAAAGTTATAGAGTCTTGTAATATTAAATCCTATTAAGATATCTCCGGCAAAAAAATCATGATTATTAAACATATAATTCTTTTGTGGCACAATACCGTTGTAGTTACCAATTATTAGCTGAAAAACGTGACTAGAGGTTCTGAACTCTGCACCTAATCCTATACCTGGTTTGGGATAAAAACGACCATTCTCAGGAAATAAATGATGGGTAAATGGCTGGGAGTAGTCCACAATAATGGCCGTTTGAGGGCTTACCTTTAAACGAGCACTAAGGGCAATAGCAAACTTATCATTCCTATTGTATGTAAAGTATTCTGAGGGTACTCCAGTTGGTATTGATGACTGTTTTACTTTATTGTAATGGGAAATACTGGGCGCTATCTGCATTGAAAAGCCAGGGGTAAACCGCTTTGCTATAATAACCTGATGAAAAAAGGAATAGCGATCCTGGTCATTAACAAAATTTTCTTTGCCACTGGCATCAATAGCGAAATTACCGTAGTAAGAAACACTAACTGGCATTTCATTACCACGGGTTTGTCTTAAGAGTGCCACTTTCCAGTTGAAATCCTGTAACCGGTCAAATTTGGTAGTTCCGAATCCCAGCGTTACTCTGTCATGAACGGCATAGGATACGCCTATTCTGATATTAGATGGCGCCCATATACCTATCAAATCATTTGTTCCTCCATTGAATGTTCCAAACCTGTGCGCCATTTGTATCTCCATGGTGTTTTTACTGTAGAGTACATTGGTTGGGTTATCAATGATCCAGGCACCTTCAAATGCAGCTCTTTCCAATTTTACAGGTACGGTATCTTTAACTTTTTCCTGAGCGAAGATCAAGAAGGGGCTAAATAAAAATACACAAAGGATTTTTTTATAGTTTTTCATTTCTCATGTTTTTATTTAGTTATTCTCGGCCCCCTGGTCTATCCAGCCTTTTATTAAGGCAATTTCATCTACATCCAAAGTAAAACCGGGATCAGGCTGATGACCTATACCTGGTAGTTTTTGATAAAATTCAGAATTCTCAGCATCTCCTGCGATAACATATTCAGGTACAATTGCGTTATAGGAATTACCCTCTCTTAAATCAGGATTTGCAACAGAAGCGTTATGGCAGCCAATACAGTTTGCGGTAAATATGGGTTGTATGTCATCTTGAAATGAAACTATCTGATCCTCCGGTATTTCTGGAATCTCTTCTATATATAGTTCATCATAATAACATGAAAAACACATTAAACTTAGACTGCTTACCAGAGCTAATCGAAATAGTTTTTTCATTTTGTTTTTGTTGTTTAATCAGCCCTTCGCTCTCATATATTTTCCTTCTTAAGAAAAGCACGAGATTGTATCCAAAGAACCGGGGAAAACCTCCATTATGTTTTGCCATATGATTTTTGCCAAAGCATAATGAAGATCCCACTATTAATTTTGTAAAGCTTCAATAGAGTTTTTAAGCAATGCCCTCGTATAGGCAGGGTTATGTACCCCTTTACTTTGATCTTCCAGCAAGGTCCTGTAATTCCATGCGGCCTGGGCCAATTTAGCGGAATACGTTCCGGGAACATAGTATCCATCCTCGTCGAACATATTATTGGCAGCTAGAAGGGCTTCTAAAGTAGCCATATCCGCAGAGAATCCATTCATTTCATCAGGAGCTCCAGCGGGATGGCAAGTGATACAAGCTTCATCTTTCGGAATCCAGGAATGTAATCCCTGGTTAATGTCGGCAGATTCTCCCATATGACAATTTACACACGAAGATCCTGTTCTGTGTGGGAAGGTTCCCACACCCGGGTAAGGTTCAGAACCTGCAATATTGGCTCCCATGATTCCTTCAAGCATTGTAGCTTGAGGTCCGTGGTGAGGACCAAACCGTTTGGACGTAATTTCATAATCTCCTGTACTAGACGGAATCTCATAGCTGTTTCTTGGTTGGTGACATGTAATACAGTTGTTACTGGCGTTACCAAAATCAATTACGGTAGCTGAATCAATAACCAGAGTTACCGCATTAAAATTTCGTAATGCATAATCGTAACCGTCATTTTCAAAATCAAAGCTGCTGTGTTTGTCATGACATGTTGTACAGTATAATGGAGAAGCGTTGGGATATGGGTTAATAGTATCATATACTGCAAAGCCCAGAGAATCAACACCAATTAAATCTAAGGTATATTCCCTGACTGACCCGGTAGTTATATAATCTACGTACCCCTCCTCAGAGTGGCATTGTGCACAATCTTCTCTCGGAGCAGCAAAACTAACAAAGCCTGTGCCGTGTTTTGATAATTCCCAGGAAGCAAACAAAGGTTCTCTGTTTTCATTGGAGTGGCAACTAACACAAGAGGCCGTGCCGTCAACCCCGTCTACACCGTCAATTCCGTCAATACCATCAATACCATCTGCCCCATCTGCCCCTGGAGGACCTATAGCGTCACTGGTACATTGAACACACAGTAAAGCTGATGCAAAAACCATCAGATAACCTAATAATTTTAAATTTTTCATAAGACTGTCTATTTAACCGGTTTATTAATCTTCTGTTAAAAGTATGACAGCAAATACTATTTTTTTATGACAAATATCATGTTTTTAAAAAGTTAAAACACACAAAATCAATGTGTTATAAATAGTTGCCAATTTTCAATATTCTTTTGAACGTAACTAAGGTTACAAACTTATATTTATTTGGATACCAAATAATGGTAATGAAGAACAGGGCATTTAAAATAAACTTTGCTATTTTTGCGGTCTTAATTTCGGGATGTGGCTTGTTCCCACCGGTGTCGGGACAGGCTGGTAGCGTATCCCGCCCCGGCGGGATGGTCGCATAAAAAATGAGCAATGAAGTTTATATATTATATAGTAAGAAATTAGACGGATATTATGTTGGGCAGACTAATAATATTGAAAAGCGACTTAATGTTCATAATACTGGGGGAAAGAAATATACATCACGTGGAATTCCTTGGATACTAATTAGAAGTTACAAGTGCAGAAGTCGTTCTGAAGCAGTTCGATTAGAAATGAAAATAAAAATACGCGGTATTAGGAGATTTATAGAAGACAACTAATTAATCGGGATGTGGCGCAGTCTGGTAGCGTACACGGCTGGGGGCCGTGTGGTCGCAGGTTCAAATCCTGTCATCCCGACGAACCACTGTTTAGTGGATATCAAAGTGCTGTTAACTGACTGGTTTACAGTGCTTTTAATTTTTGATGATTTCATCCGATATTATCTAATATCAAATAAAAGATGTAGAGTTGGGTGAATGGATCGGTACGCTAGTTGTGCATAATTTTGATAGGAGATAAGGCTATTTAGGGTCGTCTTTGCAAACATGGTTAGTTTAATTCAAAAGATGAATAATTTACATTTACTATGCACTTTGTCAAAATGAATGCCAACGGTCAAGTATATGAACCGTTTTAATGGATTATATATATTGTTGCTAGGGGTTATTAATTTTATTCTGTTAAATTGAAAGAGGTGTATATCTTTTTGAGAACAGCTTCCGCATTATTCTCAATGTCCCATTTATTGTAATTCCCTGAAGTTGTTACAACAACCAAATCATTCTTTTGGTCAAAAAAGATTCTCTGGTCTCCATTTCCTACAGCAGCGGGTATTTTCAATATATTTCCGTCAACATCAATATTGAAAATCCAAAACTGAAATCCATAACCTCCAAACGATAATTCAAGGCTAGATTTGAATGACTCTTGAATCCATCTTTTAGGAATAATTTGCACTTCTCCCCATTTACCTCCATTGTGATATAAAACACCAAACTTCAACATATCTCGTGATGTTAATCTTAAACCAGATGCAGCTGCTGGGGAATTTGTTGATGGCGAAATTGTCCATTCCGAATTCTCAATTCCTATAGGTTTAAATAGAAACTCTTTTGCAAATTCATGAATATTTTGGCCAGATACCCTTTGAATTAGCTCGGCAAGTAATTCAGTAGTACCACCATTATATTTCCAAGCGGTTCCAGGTTTAGCCTCTAACTCTCTACTTAATACGAAGCCAATTCCATCCTCGCTATTAATCATTTGAATCTCGCTGTTTTCCGGATTGTCATATGGAACTTCTTCATTCCATTTTAACCCAGAGGTCATAGTCAATAGATGATTAATTGTTATTTCCTCTCTTCCTTCATTATTAAACTGTTGGTAATCTTTGAAAAAATCAAAAATAGGTTGGTCAACACTTTTTATTTTTCCTTGTGATATAGCTATACCAATACAAGCCGAAACAATACTTTTCGAAACACTTCGCATATCATGAAGAACTGTGTCATTGTGCTCAACTGTTCCAAGATCATTTCCCCAATTCTCATCCTTTCCTGAAAAATATTCCTCTAATACCAATTTATCATCTTTATATATCAATAAAGAATGACGATTAGGATAGAACCCTGCTTTTATACTATCTATGAGTTCGCTAATAACTTGTTTATCCAAATCAACCTCTTCAAGGGTAGAAGCAGATAGATCGTATTCATGGGATTGATTTTGATCAGTTGAGTTATTGTCAGAAGTCTGACGGCATCCTATAATCGCATAAACAATAAATAATATTCCAACTAAAATTCTAATGTTTTTCATAATCTGTTTTTAATGACTACCAACGTTCCGTGTATGGTTTCGTTGGGTTAGCTCTAAGATAGGGAATAGGAGAGAAACTGTTGTTAATCAGCAATGAACTATACACGTTGCTGCCACACATTGATTAATTAACCGATATAACAACATTTCCTTTTTTATGAGATTGTATAAAGCTTTGATTTGAAAGAACATGAATTTCCTCATTGGTGAGTTCAATATATTTTGATAGAAAATTAACGATAGGATCTTTCATGTTATATCTTAATGTGGTAACGGTCTGGCTAAACTATGTTTTAATGCGATTTAGTTTTTGTTAGGCAAAGTATTAGTATAGTCCTCTAAATATTGGTGTAATCCTTTTTCTGGATTATTGAGTAAATCTTTTTTATATTCAATTTTCAGCTTATCTAAAAGGCGCATTGTATTAAAGCCAATAGTATAGTGATAGTCGGTTGGACCGGCATAGACTAAGTAATTAAAAGCATCATTTTCTAAATTAATTTCTTCAAATTCTAAATAAGAATAAAACTTAGGATCGTTTAAGATTATTGGAGCATCAGAGTTGTTGAAATAGCTTTTAAGGGTAAACATGCTTTGATATTCAATGTATCTGGCCGATCCTTCTTGAATGATATAATAGTTTTCAACCTGTTCAAGATGTGGATATTCTGAACCGTACGTACTGATTCGCCTTTCCCTCTGGTCCAAATATGATGTAATTAAAGAGTCGCTATTACTTTTATTGTCCTCTGAAATGGCTTTCATTAGAATTTTGTTTTCACCTTGAATAAGGGTTAAGAATTGCTCGTCTTCCTGACATAAGGCTATCAAGTTTCTGGAGTCAAAAGGTAAAATTCCAACCACGGATTCAGCGTACTTCGCATAATTTTCATTGTTGTATTGAAAGTGATGAAACATTTCATGAAGAACCATGGTTGCCCACATTTCTGTACTTTCTACTGAGGGAATAAATTTCCCAATTTCTTCTACAGAGGAATATTGTTCCACAGGATTTTTAAAGAAGAACTCTGAAGAATCCACTTCGTTGAAACTGATCATTACTTCCATGTGATATGGAATGCTGTCAGTCCTTTCTGTTAGGCAATAATCATCGCCGTGTTTTTTGCAGTCGTGCAATTTTTCAATCACATGTGAATCTGGAAAGAATACTTCAGACCGATCTTCATCGAAGTAAATCAAAGTACCTTCATTGCTTTTTGTGCCAAAGGCAGACCAATTGCCTTCAGCAACATATTTTTTTAGGTCTAGTACGAACGAAATTCTTCTGGTCGATAAACTATCAGGTAAATCAAACTGATTTTCTGAAGCCACAGTTTCAACCCTTTTAAGAGAATCCTTTATTTTGTTTTGACACGCTGTTGAAAGAATGCAAACTCCAGCAATGAGTAAAAGTCTGATATTCATATTTTCTATTTTTAATTTCGACTAATAGTCCAAGTTAGCGTTGAAATTCAATTATATAAAATGAATATTTGAATATTTATTTTTTGGCTGACTGGTTAGTTTATTTAGTTAATTCTGTTTTTTTAATCTAATGATGCACAACGGTAAGTATAGGCGCGTTCAATGCACTATATAGAAAGTTGTATGCTGTATTATTTTTTTGGACTATATGGATCAGGCGTTCCTGCCTTAATTGGAAGTTCTTGCTGAAGCGATAAACTATGTTCTTTCAGAATTTCAGCCATTGGCCATCTGACCCAAAAAACACCACCTTTATCCGGTGTCCAAGGATATGCCTCTTGAGGATCGTCATAGAGATTATAAAAATGAGGAAACCCATATTCAACAATTTTTCCAGTGCCTCTTCCACCTTCTAATTCTTTGGTGAGCATCTTCCAATTTCTCCATTTAACACCGAAAATGTAATCTCCAACATATACCACAAATCCTTCTCTTGCTGATTTCTCACTTGTACCTAGAAAAAAGTCTGAGTGATCTACCCCATCAATTATCCTATCTTTTGGTATATCGGCTCCGGTAAGTGCTGCAATTGTTGTGTAGATATCCATTTGATGAACAATCTCATTAGACACCTTCCCTGCTGGAACTTTGTTTGGCCATCTTATAATAAATGGAACTCTTAGTGAACCTTCTTTCGCAGTAAAATAAGAACCACTCCATGGTCCATTCCACCCATGATGTCCAGGTATCATTTCAGGTCCATTGTCAGAAGTGAAAATTACTATTGTATTTTCTTTAAGATTTAGTTGTTCGATTTTATCCAAAATTTGACCAACATAATTGTCTAGTTGCATAAGTACATCTGCGTATTTTCCATTTCCTGATTTTCCTTCAAATTCCAGTGAAGGCAGCACAGGCATATGTGTTTGGGTATAAGGGAGATAAATGAAAAATGGACTTTCAGATTTGGAATTTCTTTCTATGAAATTAATTGCTCTTTGGGTTAAAGTTTTATCTATTTCTCGTCTTTCTTCAAGGTTATAGATTTTTACCTTTTTCGGTAGGGAACCTTTTTTGCCATCATAGATATATTCTGGAACCATATATGGACTTAGGTCTTCTTTAGCTGCGTCTAAAAATTCTTGAGATTCAGCCCAATAAGACTCGTCTGTAGAATTTGGGACGCCATACCATTCGTCAAAACCTTGATCAGTTGGGAAACGACCTTCCGTGTGTCCCAAATGCCACTTCCCATACATGGCTGTTGCATATCCTTTTTCAGATAGCATTTCTGCAATAGTGTGTTCCCATTGTGTCAATCCATACATACCTGTGGTAATCGGTACGGAGGTGTTACCGCTTCGAACTGGATAACGTCCTGTCATTAAAGAAGCTCGGCTTGGCGTACATTGGGCTTCAACATTAAAGTTCGTAAGCCT
>CP070778.1:1308388-1325123 GCA_020346245.1 Flavobacteriaceae bacterium
CTTCAGGATTACTAAGCCTGAAGGATTTGGATATATTATTCACTGAACGAACCAGGATGGTGGCATTTCCCCATTGCTCAAATGTAATTGGCCATGTGAACCCGGTAAAAGAAATAAGTGAAAAGGCACATGCCTATGGCGCACTTTGTGTGGCAGACGGGGTTGCTTATGCTCCCCATGGCCTGCCTGATCTAAAAGCGTTGGGGGCAGACATTTATCTGTTTTCTTTATACAAGACTTTTGGACCACATTTGGGGTTGATGTACGTTAAGAAAGACCTTATAGTAAAAATGGAAAACCAGTCGCATTTTTTTAAGGAAGGTATCACCAGAAGTATGCTAACCCCCGCTGGTCCGGATCATGCCCAAATTGGCTCAGTTAGTGGTATTTTGGATTATTTTGATGCGGTTTATTCACATCATTTTACGGAACAGGCAATCCCTTCTCAAAGAAACAGGGCCCTAAACGGTTTATTTCGTGCACAAGAAAAATCCCTATTGGAACCTTTACTTGAGTTTTTGAGATCCCGGGATGATCTTCAGATCTTAGGTTCTCATGAAGTTGGTGGAAGGGTCCCCACAATTTCGATCCTTCCTCTTAATAAAAGTGTTGAGAAGGTGTATACTGCCCTCATCAGCCATAAATTGATGTTAGGTACGGGCGATTTCTATGCCGTGCGTCCTCTTATGGATATGGGTATTCCCCTGGAGCCGGGGGTGTTACGAATGTCTTTTTTGCATTACACAAGTATGGAAGACATTGAACAGTTAATTACCGGGTTAAAGACCGCCTTATAAGATCCTATTCTGCTAACCAGAGTATCCCACTCATGTCTTAGAATAATCTAATTATTTCCTGGGTGCCTTTTTATATCCGGGGCCCATGATGAAATATATTGCTAAAAGATTCGTTCTAGTTCTCTAAACCTTTTATAAAACAGATAGTTATGTTTAAGAAATCTATTTTAGGAATATCTATGTTAGCATTAGTGGCTATTGGCTTTAGCAGCTGCTCCAGTGATGGTGCTGATGATACAAACTGTGAAACCTGTGATCTACAGGGCCAAACGGTGGAGATATGTGATAATGGCAACGGTACTTATACCCTTACAGCTGCCGGCCAATCTGAAACTATCACAGAAGAGGAACTTGAGGGGATCGACCCGGCAGAATATATTGGATTGATCTGCAGCTTGGGAAACCTCATTCCTTAGGTTAATAAATTACTTTATAGCGTATTTAGCCCAGCCTTCATCAGGTTGGGCTTATTATTTTGGGCTATACCACTTCGAAAATACTGCCCTAAATTTACCGGAATCAGAGCAAAGTGAGGTTTCTAAGAATTGAGTGAAGTTAAAACTGGTTACTAGCGCCATTGCTGTAATGCAATATCAGGTATTTCTAATTATTTAAATTATGTAGACCGAATTAATATTTATTGGTTCAATATGGCAGCTCAATAAATATACTAACCTTTTAAAAACCTGATAAATATCATTGCCTTTGTAGATTAATAATAATAACCTTTATAAATAGTACAATTCTATTCCAGGAATGAAGTTTTTTGAAGAGCTTAAACGCAGAAATGTTATTAAAGCAACTATGGCTTACATAGTTGTTGCCTGGGTATTAGTTCAGGTTTTAACAATAATTCTTCCCGAATTTGAGGCACCGGGATGGGTATTAAAAACCCTGATGATTTTAATGGCTGTTGGTTTACCCATTTGGATGATTTTCTCCTGGGTCTATGAAGTAACTCCTGAAGGATTAAAAAAGACGGCTAATGTCTCCACAGATGAATCTATAACATCATCAACCAACAAACGGCTGAATGTGGTCATACTGGTAGTTTTAATAATCGCCATAGCCGTCAATTTTATTGATACGTCTGAACCACAGAACCCACCTGCAGTCTCCACTAATGACTCAAGCAGAGATAATACAATTGCTGTATTGCCATTCCTGGATATGAGCCCTAATAAGGACCAGGGATTTTACAGTGATGGTATAGCTGTCGAAATACTAAATTCTCTTTGCAAATTCAAGGAACTAAAGGTGGTAGGAAGAACATCTTCTTTCTCATTTAAAAACACAAACGAGGATATAAAAAGCATAGGAAATAAACTAAATGTCAACAATATTTTGGAAGGCAGTGTTCAAAAGCAGCAAAACAAGATCATGATTTCTGTGCGGTTGACTAATTCCAATGACGGCTATACCATCTTTTCGGAATCATATACCGAGGAGCTGGATAATATATTTGAATTACAGTCCGAGATAGCGATGGATATAGCTGAAAAAATAGAATCTAATTTTGCTCTTGGTGCTAATAAATTATATACCAGAAAAAAGATCGATCCCCTCTCCTACGAAACATTTTTAAAAGGTAAGTTAGAGTTCGTGAACGGTCCTCTTAATATGAAACGAGATGAAATCTTTAAAGCAAAGAAATACTTTGAATCCGCAATAGCATTGGATTCCAGCTTTGCCGAAGCTAATGCTTATTTGTCCCTGGTCTATTTCAACCTGGCAGATTGGGCCATATCGGGTGAGGAAAGCCAGAAAAGAGAAATAGCTCTGGACTCAGGGAAACTGCTTGCTAAAAGAGCTCTATCTATAGACTCACTGAGCTCTGGTGCCCATTTGGCTATGGGCAGTTATTATTTTCATGAGTACAATTGGATACAGGCAGAGAAAGAAAAAAGACAAGCCGTTGCCCTCAACCCCGGTGGCTCAGAAGAAAAGTTCATGCTAGCCTCTTTCTTAGCTCAATTTGGACAAGCTGATGAAGCCCTTGAATTAGACCTTGAAGCCAAGAAACTGGATCCTTTGGACGAAATGGCTGAATTGAAATATATAAGGGATTTGTTCCGAGCTGAAAACTTTAAAGAAGGAATATTAAGATGCAATAGACTCATTGGAGAAGGGCGGGCTCCTGTAGGTACATACCAATTCCTTTGGCTTTGCCATGCAGGATTGAAACAATATAAAGAAGCTGGTAAAGCTTTTTCAAAATACGCAGAATTGATAGGAGAAAACGAAATCTCTATTATATTCCAGGAAAATGATTTTAAGTCTGCCATTGAGAAGATGTTCGCGTATCATAGAGAATTTGAACTACAATTTCTTATTCGTCCTATAATCAAAGCCGTCTTCTATGCCTATATAGAAGATAAGGAGAATACCCTCAAATACTTAAACGAAACATATGATAAACGTGAGCCTCAAATTTCATTTTTACGAGATTCAAGATTTGATTTTATGAAAGATGACCCGAGGTATCTGGAATTATATGAAAAAGCAGGGTTCAAAGCCTATGATGAGCATATAAAAATGTTATAGTAAAGTTTTGGCCTATCTTGAGAATGGTTTTAGTCACTTTAGCGAGGTTTTAGCGAACTAAATGACAAGGATCTATTCTCCTTCGATCACCAATATCCCTATGAAGCTCCATGGCAAGAATTTAACATTGCAGAAATATTAATGCTGGCATATAGTCATGCCACTCATCATAATGCCCAGGCCTCATTATATTTAAGGCTAAAAGATATTACCCCTCCCAAATATCGATTTTAGAATTAGTCTAGATCCTTTTTTTTAAACAGAGCGACAAGTTGTAACTAAAAATTACCATTCTATTTTACCTACCGGTATTCGGTTTTGGTAGAGTGATAATTTCTTGGGCTCACATAGAAATTTTGCCAAGTATTAAAGTACGTTCTAAGATGGCAGCATAAGCATCCTTCTTTTTATTTAATAATACAGATTGACTTAAAGTTTTAAACTAATTTATTACCTTAGGAAGAAGAGCCAATCCATATATTAATCTCATGATAACATTCTTTAGTAAAATTCGCAGAAAACTTGCGGATGACAACAATATACTGAAATATGCCCGCTATGCTATGGGTGAAATTTTATTGGTAGTTATAGGGATTTTGATAGCATTACAGATTAATAACTGGAATGAGGAGCGACAAACCATTATTAAAGAAAAAAGTTATGTACGTGCTATATATAAGGATTTAAAGACAGACCTCAGGAATATTACCATTAACATAGAAAAATTATCCGATCAGTATGCAATTGGATTTGAAGTGCTTAATGCCCTTGAGCTAAAAGAAACCATAAATTTAGATTCTGCAACCCTGACAACAAATATTGGCTGGGAGTTAACGCAGATCATCCCTATTGAGCGCAAAGAGAATACCTGGGATGGTCTTAAGGTAAGGGGTACCGAAACTTTGATATTTGGTGATTCCCTTAAAGTGCTTTTAAATAATTTTTATGGGGCCTTTGACCTCAATATTGAACGGTTTAACCAGTTGCCGAAAAAAGTGCGGGAGGATTTACGCCTGGAAACCGGTAAGTGCCATGATTATAGCAGCGTAAAAGGAGTTTATGAAAACGGAATTAATTCTTATGGAGAATTTTCTCCTTACCTGCGTTATTGTATTTTGTCTAATAACAAAATATTTGAACTTGTTGGCGCTGTTAGTCTTTCATGTATAGTTAATATAGATTTGCAGAAGAAATTAAAAAAAGAAGTGGAAACCGTAATTTCCTATATGGAAAATCAATTTGATTTTTTACATAAGGGAACCTAAAACGGGTCTGAACTTTAACTTGAAGTCGCATTGAAGGTTGATCTATTAATTCTAATTTTAACTTCTTAGGAAAATAACAGCCCTTACGTATTGCCAAACTAGAACACGGTAATATAAGAATTAATAAAGACCCTCAACTGGTTTTACCTCTAGAAATTATGGACTTCAGTTATTATCGAATCAATGGCTTAATTAACAAGGATGGTCTAAATGATTTGCAACAAAATTATGATGCTACCTATAAAATTAAAGAGCTACTTATAGGTGCAGCAAATTGTTTGGAACGCTATTAAAGGCAATTTCGGTGGCAGACTGGCCGTATACCTTTTTGATAATTTTGTATAAATCTGGCACTACAGTTCTTGCAAGTCTTGAATTATTATTCAATAATACACAAATCCCCAGGTCCGCCTCTGGAAACACCGCAATTTCATTTCTGAAATTGTTTACACTTCCACCGTGATGCCAAATGGTTTTTTCCTGCCTGGTCCGGTCCTCAACAAATTTATGGATCCTCCACCCAAAGCCGTAATAAGAGGCCTGGTGCCCGGGCCAGCGCTGGTAATACTTGTAGTGGCCCTTAATTTCTATAGCCGGGTTAAAAGCTTCTTCTAGGGCTTGCTTGCTCATTATCTCGGGGTTATGCCCTAATAAAAATCGCATCCATTTGGCCATATCATCGGCGCTGGCATTGATGCCTCCGGCAGCTATAGCATTAAAATAACTATTCCTGAGCTTTTTAGATCTCCAACCGTTTCGTCTCTTTGAATGTGGTACTGCAACATTTTCTGTGTGTATCAGAGTTTGATAATCCATTGTGGTGGAACACATTTCCAGTGGTTTAAAAAACCTGTCATCTAATGATGTGGTAATTTCCTGCCCGGTGGCTTTGTACATCATCTCCCCGGAAAGGGCAAACATGGCGTTCTGATAGCTATACGTTAAACCGGGATCACTAATTGGGTCTACTTCTTTGAACCGCTTTGCAATTTCTGTCAATGGCAAACCGGCCTCAACTAAATTAGTGTAGCTATGGTATGGTGCTCCTGAAGTATGTGATAGGATATTGGCTAATGTAATTTTATCTGTATTCCTCGGATCTCCCAACTGAAATTCCGGAATATAATCGCTAACTTTTGCCTCCCAGTCTATCTTGCCTTCATTTTCTAAATTGGCGGCCAATATCCCTGCAAATCCTTTAGAGAGCGACCCAAGTCTGAATACCGTCTGGCCGTCAACCCCGGCATCAACGTTAATATTTCTTTTGCCGAATCCATCTGAAATTACAATCGAATCTCCTTTTACAATACTCACGCCGGCACCTACTATTTGTCCTGATGCAATGGCCTTATCAAAATATTCCTTTATAGCAAGTCGTAATTCTTGTTGTTTCCATTTATAGCGCTGTACCATTTTTTCATCCACTAAGGTTTTAGCTGATTTATCCGCCGAAAATGTCTCTTCGGAAGTAGAAGTCGTTGTATTCGAATAAACACCTATAGCCAAAGTCAAAAGCATAAGAGAAAAAATTATAACGACTCCCAGGATATTGCTTCGCTGCATAGATAAAATACTATTTCGTTTAAGTTGAGACAAGGTGAAAATAGGCTTTTACAAATTATTAACCGATTAAAAACGTGATTATTATGTATTTCATTGCTTTTTAGAGTGGATTTTGTGGAAGTTGTAAGTGAGAAGTTGGAGGTCCGAAGGGGGAATTTTGAAGTTGGAAGTTTGATGGGAGAAGGTGGAAGGGCGAAGTGGGAAGAGTAATTTCAGTGTAATTGAGATATCTTATCTTCGTTGGTTCAAGTTGGACATAATTAATAAAACAATCAAATCCTTCCGTATAATTGGCTAAACTAAATGCATACAAATAGAGCCCCGTGGTACTTCCTCTTATTACTTATATTAGCCGGGGAGTCTGTATTTATACTTCCTTTTGTGCTTTCAAGGGTCTTTAGGCCAACTGTACTGCAGGCCTTTGACCTCAACAATGTGGAATTGGGTATTTGTTTCACCGTATATGGGATAGTAGCCTTGTTGTCCTATCTTTTTGGAGGACCCCTGGCCGATAAATACCCGCCCAGAAAATCGATAGCTGTGGCATTATGGATGACTGCCCTGGGAGGGCTGGTCTATTCTACTTTTCCCAGTTATACGATCCTAAAAATACTTTATGGTTATTGGGGCTTTACAACCATATTTATTTTCTGGTCCCCAATGATCAAGGCTACAAGGGTCTGGGGCGGGACTACTTCTCAGGGTAAAGCGTATGGGTTCCTGGATGGTGGACGAGGATTAGTTGGGGCCCTGTTTGGGGTTATGAGTGTACTTATTTTTTCGCTCTTTATAACTACTGATATTTCAGAGACGACCCTTTATGAAAGCAAATCTGCCTTCAGGTATGTAATTTTAGTTTGTTCGGGAATAGTGGTTCTCATAGGCTTTATGGTATGGTTCTTTATGAAAATGGGTCAAAAAGCAGAAGAAGAGATAATCCTTGATAAAATAACGATATCTGAAATAAAAGAGGTACTTGGTTTGCCGTCTGTTTGGTTATTGATGATCATTATTTTATGTGCTTATGTAGGCTACAAAATTACAGATGTATTATCTCTCTATGCCCAGGATGTGATGTTGTATGACCAGGTGCAATCAGCCCAGGTAGGTACTTTTTTGTTGTTCATCCGGCCTGTGATTGGGGCTTTAATCGGGGTTTTGGCAGACCGAACAGAAACTACCTATTGGTTGGTGGTTAGTTTTGTAATTACATTCCTGGGGTCATTGTTGTTCGCTACAGGTATTATATCAAATTCAACCACAGTATTGTTTTTTACATCTATTTTAATCGTTGCAACTGGAGTTTACGCTGCACGTTCTCTGTACTTCGCTGTAATGAAGAGGGGGCAGATACCTCTGGTGCTCACGGGCACTGCCGTGGGTGTTATTTCGCTCATAGGATATACCCCAGATATATTTGCAGGGCCGGCAATAGGAGTTCTTCTGGAAAATTCACCGGGCGCAGTGGGTCATCAGCATGTGTTCTGGCTGCTGGCATTATTTTCCCTAATTGGCGGTATCGCTTCCTGGTATTATTTCCGTTTGTATGGAAAAAAATAGCGTATTTGACGTGACCGATAGAAGGAATCAACTCTCCTGGCATCAGTAATACTGTATACTCTCCCTTGGTGCTTATTCATATATCGAATAATTCGTCATTATAAATTTCGTACCTTCTACAGCACTTATTAACCAATCAATTATAAAATTATGAGAGCGAAGTTGACATTTACGCTGATTACTATTTTGGGGATATTGATAGTCGGATGCAAACAAAAAGAACAAAAAGTTGAAGTTGAGGAGGTAAAAATTGACCTTGTCAATGATGAATTCCCTGAGCAAAAAGCAGAAGTCATGGCTCTAATGGCCCAACTTAAACAAACCATTGAAGATGGTGATATTGACAAATTGATTTCATTCCATGCCTATAGTCCGAAGTTTACTGAATTCAAGAATGGAGAACCTCGAAATGATGCAGAAGAAAATGAAGAATATGAACGTGGTGTATTCGGCAATGTAACAGAAGTGGTAAAGTTTGAATATGACGACCTTAAAATTGCCGTTTATGACAATGTAGCCAATGTCACTTTTCACTCGGACTTTCATTTCAAATTCGGAGAAGATGAAGCTATAGTGAATGAGCAAATTACATTACTTCTGGTAAAGACAGAAAACGGCTGGAAATGTGTCCATGAACACCACTCTCCTTTAAAAAAAGAAGAAAATGAATAACTTTCCGAAAAATCTCGTATGTAAACAACCTAAGCGCAAGTTCATCTCTTGCGCTTAGGTTGTTTATTGGCAAGTCAATTATGGTCAGGAACAAAATCGCGACTTTGAATATACAAACGCCTTAGGTAAAGTTGTGCTGAAATATAATTTTTCTTAAATCGACAACCACCTTGGAGTGAAATGTTACCAACCTAAACTACTCAAATTAAATTCCAAAATACAAACTCCAAATTTCGGTTCTGACAGCAACAAACTGTTCTTTTGAAATTTTGATTTCGCTTCCAATTACTATTTGGAAAAAATAAAGACAAGATAGAGCTGAAGAAATTTTAGTCCTCAAACATCAGGTTTGGAATATAGAACGGTATATCCATAGCGTTGATAAATTACTTGTTCTTATAATTAATTTCTATCTTTTACTACATTAATTATATTATAGCTTTGTCAACTACTATTAACTTATGGACCTAAGTCTGATTTCTCTTCTTTCCTTTCTTATCACTTTCCAGCTTCTATTTGTCAGCGTCTTTCTGATCACGCATAAAAAAGGAAACCATCGAAACAACATTCTTCTTGGCACTTTATTCATCCTGATCGCCTGGAATATGGGAGACCTCACACTACAAATGAATGGTATCGTTCTCAAATTGGAATTCCTGCAACATATCGATGACGGTTTTTTTCTTCTCTATGGTCCCGTAATTTACCTATACGCTCAAGGCGTTATTTATAGAGATTTCAATTTAACCAGAGTTAAACTACTACACCTTATACCTTACTTTGTAGTTACTATTTCACTCTTATCCTCAAGAAACCTATTGCCTAGAACAACGGAAGATATTATTAATAACGATTTAACCTGGCAGTTCTATCTGATAAGTGCTTTAATGTATGTCCACTTTTTTGTTTATCTCGGGCTGTCCTACAAGTCCCTTTTGAAGTATCGTAATATCATAAAGAACAAGTATTCTCAAATAGTTCAGATCAATCTGGATTGGCTAAGTTTCTCTATTAACACCTTTGGAATACTCACTTTTTTATCACTGATTCACAATTTCATTGGTTTGTTGGGAAATAGATCTGTGCTTTTGTTCACCTTGGTTTTTCTCCTCATTTTTGTCTTTTATTTTGTGAATAAAGTTATACTTAAGGCACTACGGCAACCAGAAATTTTTGCAGGTATCACCCAAACCGAATCAACCAAGTACCTGGGATCGAATTTGACGCCAAGTCAAATTGAAGAATACAAGAATCAATTATTGACTTTGCTCAGGACCAAAAAACCCTATCTGAACCCTCAAGTGAGTATTGCAGATTTGTCTGAAAAACTATCCATATCTACGAAGCACCTGTCACAGGTAATCAATCAAACATTTGACAAAAGTTTTTTCGACTTCATTAATGCCTACAGAATTAAGGAAGTTCAAAATATTCTGAAAGAATCAACAGATGATAAACTGACCGTTCTCGAGGCAATGTATCAGGCTGGATTCAATTCTAAATCTTCCTTCAATACTGCATTCAAAAAAGAAACAGGGCTAACACCTACCGAATTCCGAAAAATGATTTGACAAATGCGTTCGACATCCTGATATCGGTCGATCTTGGTCCAAATAGTTGAGATATTAGCTGTATCATTTAAAAATATAAAATATTATGCAGCAACTTAAGAATTCTAACTATCCTTCAAATGCTTTTGGTCGATTTTGGATGAAAGTTCCCTTGGTCCTCCGTTCAATATTAATTGGTTTTGGTGTCAGCACTTTAGGTGTTGGTATTTGGACTATTGTGGCTATAAGCCTTCCCGGACCCTGGTCTACGGTTCTAATGGGCATTGTTCTAATTTTTTACTGGATGTACTTCGGTGGTAAATGGAAGCCATTAAACACACAAGCGTTCCGTCGTTTTTGTATGCGGCAAATCAAACTCAAAAAACTCGCGTGGATATGGGGGTTGGTGGCTGCCTTTTTCATTGTTTTATTTCTCCATTCCAGCTTAATATTAACCTTTCGCATTGTAGAATTTCAACC
The DNA here is from genome assembly GCA_020346245.1 of Flavobacteriaceae bacterium. GTDB lineage: Bacteria > Bacteroidota > Bacteroidia > Flavobacteriales > Flavobacteriaceae > Eudoraea. Next base: position 1,318,820 of record CP070778.1, read on the forward strand.
CGAAGTATTTAAAACCTTGAGCTTTATAAATGATCTACCAAATTTGCAGGCCTGGTCAATTATCATTGGGATATCTATGGTGGCAGGAATATGCGAGGAAATTGGTTATCGTGGTTATTTGCAAAAACCGCTAGAACAGAAGTATGGCGCAGTTACCGCCATTTCTATTTCCTCGATAGTCTTTATTATTATTCATCTAAATCAAGCTTGGCTGAGTAGCATTTTGGTGGCGGCCTTTTTTATCTCCTTCATGATTGGATACCTGGCCTATGCAACCAATTCACTTATTCCAGGTATTATTGCCCATGTCACATTTGATATCATAAATGTATCCTATTGGTGGTCAGATGTTATTGGTTCATTTGAGCGCAAACCTATTAGCATGACAGGCATAGACAATCACTTTATAATTACCGTTGTCTTGGTTGTTCTGTCAACCGTATTATTCATTGTTGCTATCAGGAAATTATTGAAACTTAAAGATTCATCTCAATCATAAACTAAAATAGATTGATGTCTGTGAAATTTTGTACAATAGCTTTAAAAAACATTGGAATACTATGCTTGGGTTAACAACATCTATGATTGGGGTTTAAACGGTCAGGAAAGTTTGGTAGTCTTATTTCTCATTAAAAATTTTGTGCTAAAGATTTTAGATATTCAATTCTTATCTTAGTCCGGGTATACATGAAATAAAGTTCCTAAGCACTTTTTTTCTGTGTTGCGCATAATTAAAAACAGATCGTGAAAATAGCAGTTACAGCAGCAAACGGACAATTAGGTTCTTCCATCGTAAATGAATTAATAAAAAAAATTGGTAAAGAGAATGTAATTGGGATTGTCAGGACACTTGAAAAAGCTTCGCACCTTGGTATTGAAGTTAGGAAGGGGGATTACAATAGTCGTGATGATTTCAATTCTGCTTTAAAAGGTATTGATTCCGTCCTGCTTATTTCAGGAATGGACGACCCAGAAAAGAGAATTCAACAACATAGGAACGTAATCGAAGCTGCCAATCAAAATGGTGTAAGGAAGATAGTCTATACCAGCATTGTAGGTAATGAAGAAGAAACTTCATTCAGTCCTATAGTAAAAAGCAATCGTCAGACTGAAAAAGATGTTAGAGAATCAGGGATGAAATGGGTTATTGGTAGAAATGGAATTTATATTGAACCTGACCTGGAGTATATTGATACTTATGTAAAAGAGGGTGAGATAAGAAACTGTGCGGGTGATGGCAAGTGTGGATATACCAGCAGAGGTGAATTAGGTTTCGCTTACTCACAAATGCTGTTGCAAGACAAGCACAACGGGCATACGTATAATTTGGTGGGCAAAGCAATTACGCAGACACAATTGGCTGAACTTATAAATCAGGTGTTTGATACGAATCTAATTTACACGTCAGTACCCGTGGATATCTATGAAAAGGAGAGAAAAGCAGAGTTAGGTGATTTCATCGGAACTGTTATTGCGGGCATTTACAATGGAATTAAGAAAGGTGTAAATGATGTATCCTCTGATTTTGAAAAAGCTACGGGAAGGCCACATAAACCCCCAATAGCAATGATGAAATCATATATAAAAATAAAAACTAATGCCCAGAATAAATAAAAGCCATTAAAACGATCGTTTATTCAAGCAGTTATAAACAAGCAAAATTATCTTAACTAATCATCTATGAAGCGAATAATTATTTTACTATGCATACTATCTGTTATAGTGAATTTTGATATTTCGGGTCAAAGTCTAACTGACCCAGATCCCCCCAATATATTATGTATAATGGTAGATGACCTAGGATATGGTGACCTTTCCATTCAGGGTGCTGCTGACATGCAAACACCTAATATAGACGCTTTAGCCAACCAAGGACTCATATTTACACATTTCTACGCAAATAGCACAGTATGCTCACCTAGCAGAGCTGCTTTACTGACAGGCAGATATCCGGATATGGTAGGTGTTCCGGGAGTAATCAGGCAAGATTCACAAAACTCCTGGGGGAATCTTGCAGATAGTGCATTATTTATTTCGGAGGTATTAAATACAAGAGGATACCATACAGCTATGATCGGGAAATGGCATTTAGGACTTAAGAGTCCGGATATCCCTAATGAAAAAGGCTTTGATCTGTTTAAAGGTTTTCTGGGGGACATGATGGACGACTACTGGACACATCGTAGAGGAGGCATTAACTGGATGAGACATAATAAAAAAGAGATTGATCCTGAAGGTCATGCAACTGAAATCTTCACTGAATGGACATTAGAATATTTAAATGAACGAACAAAAGAAGATGATCCATTTTTTCTATATCTAGCATACAACGCCCCACATTTCCCAATCCAACCACCCCGGGAATGGCTAGATAAGGTGATTGCTAGACAATCGAACATATCTGAAGAAAGAGCTAAAAATGTTGCTTTTATAGAGCATTTGGATTTTAATATTGGGAGGATAATGCACTGCCTTAAAGAAACGGGGTTTGATGATAACACTCTGGTAGTATTTACTTCTGACAATGGTGGAGCTCTTAGGTATGCACAAAGTAACGGGAAATTAAGAGGAGGTAAACAGGACATGTTTGAAGGTGGTATTCGTGTTCCCGCCTTCTTCTATTGGAAAAACAAGATTAAACCAGCCACAAAAACACACAATTTTGCCATGCTAATGGACTTGTTTCCCACATTTTGTGAAGTAGCGGGAATAAATAAACCTGAAAGCATTAACGGAACCAGTATTTTACATACACTACTAGGTAAGGAGCAAAAGACTGATAATCGCTATGTGTTTTGGGTAAGGCGAGAAGGCGGAAAATATGGTGGCCAAGCATATTATGCGGCACGTTATCAGAATTTTAAAATATTGCAAAATACACCATATGAGCCAATTCAATTATTTAATATGGAAAATGATGAATATGAAGAAGATCCAATCAATCCATCAGAAATTGAAATTTTTCAACAAATCAGGTTTCAACTTCAGGAGCATATTAGAAAATCGGGAGTAACTCCGTGGCAGTAGCACTTACCTATTTGAGATTAAAAATTCAAAGTAGGATGCTGGATGTTGGATGTTCTAAATACGAAATGCATCTTATGATGAAATGTTTAGAAGGCCCATAGAAGTTGTGCTAATTAGAACAAAATTCACGCATTAAATAAATGAGCTTTGCATCCGATAATAATAAGCTGAATTGATGTTGGCCTTTTTGTTAAGTCACAAAACCGCCTTGGGGCAATTCCAAAATTCGGAAAATCACTAAGACTAACCTTCTTATTGTCTAAAATAAAGGAATACAGTACCTTGCTTTAATGAACATTGTCTTTGTAATCAACAACAAAAACAACCGCCTTGCAAAAGTACTCCCAAGACTTCGCAATTGTTGCGGAGAAAGAAATTTGGGTAATGTACAGTTCATAATCACCCAAAGGAAAAAGCACGCCATTGAGTTAGCCAGGCACGCTACTGAAAAAGGCTGCGATTATATGGTTGCCGTTGGCGGTGATGGCACCTTGAACGAGGTTATCAATGGCGTGTTGCAAAGTAACATTCCCACTAATGAATACCCTACCATAGGGCTACTGCCGTTTGGTTCGGCCAATGATTTTGCCAGAACGGCTGGCATCTCTAATTCTATTGAAGAACTGATTGCATCAATACAATCCAATACTTCCAAAAATATAGACCTGGGGAGAATAATAATACAACAGACCCGGGAAACCCGATATTTCATTAATATAGCCGGCGTTGGGCTTGGCGCAGAAGTGGCACAAAATCTGGAACAATCATCAAGTGTGTTAGGCCCTGGTTTCAATTACTTCAAGCACATTATAAAAGGGTTTCTCAGCTATGCTAAAAAAGAGGTTAGCTGTACAAGCAGTACATGGCAGTGGAAAGGCAAGTTGTTGCAAATGACAGTGGCCAACGGACGTTACTTTGGTAATGCCATCTGTATTGCCCCTGATGCCAGGATTACTGATGGGTTGTTTCAGGTTTCTATCTTCGGGGATTTAAGCATTTGGGACTATCTAAAAAACTACGGCAATTTAATAAAAGGAGTGAAAATAAACCTTCCGCAGGTTTGCTACCATAGTGCCAGGGAAGTATTGATTCAAAGCAACGACTCTTGCAGTATTGAGGCTGATGGAGAATATGTGGGCCTTGCCCCCGCGGTCATAGAGGTAATGCCGAAAGCTATCTCCTTTTTAATGACACCTGATGTCCAATAATCTCATATATTACATTCTTACCATTATTGTGGGTAGCTTCGCCTCCAATGAGCATTTCTTCTGATATGCTATCCAATATAGCGATCTTATTTTCCCATTCAGATTTAACTACTAAAGATTTTAGATATTCAATACTTATCTTAGTTCAGGAATAATAAAAATCATCAAAATGAGAAAGCCTAACGACATATCTTTAATAATTACTCTATTATTTTTAAGTTTTTCATCATGCTCAGAAAAGAAATCAGATCAAGTAGATCTTATTAATAATAACTTTATGGAGTCTCAAAATGAATTGAAAGAAGTTGTTAATACAATAGTTAAAGATGCCGAAACAACAAATTTGGAAGGATTAAAAAATAGCCATTTAGTAAGTGATAAATTCACAAAATTTGGTCCTCGGGGTTTTGAAAGACAAAACGTGGATGACACAAATGAATCTGAATTGGCATTTTTTGGTACAATTTCTAATTATGAAGAGGAAGTAAAGGACTTAAAGATCGATGTATTTGGAGAAGTTGGAATAGCAACTTATTATCGCTTTGTATCTTTTGAACAGGATCATGAGAAGAAAAACGTTAACCTTCGTCAAACGCTTGTGTTTTTGAAAACGAATGAAGGTTGGAAAATTATCCATGAACATGGGAATAGAAGACCACTGCAGTAATTTGATGTATCTTAATTACAAAGAAAACCAGGGAAACTGAATTAAAATTGCCTTTACTAAAAATCCTAGATTATCCATTTTTATCTTAGGTCGGGTATATAGAAAGACTTGGAGAAGCCGGACTTCAAGCTCAGGTAATGCTTCATATTGATAATTATTACAACGGAATTGAAATCTCTCAAATATTTTGAGGACAATGGCTATTCCCTTTTGGATATTTAGTTTATAAATCGGGTTTTCTGCCTAAATTACTGGGAATACCTTTTAATGGCAGGTTGTTTTGGTTATTTGATAAAAATTTTTGGAGGTTTCCTGTATTCGGATTTTAATAAAACAATTATATCCGATATTGTAGGATATCCTGCAAGTCCTGGAGAAATTGGAATTTGTTTGTGGCTGTTAGTAATGGGCACTAATAGACTAAATTTCGCAAAAAGCAATGGGTAACAATGCATAATCATTGACAGCAAACTTACCAGAGTCCTAGAAGTAATCAACTGTTGATTTGTAACATTTCAATGGTTTGAGCGTCAAAAATAAAGCATAATCAAACTAAAAGATTCACTTAAAAACGAATTACATGAAAGATTACACGGTAAACATAAAAATAAAGCTCGCTGCATTATGGACTTCAGTAACTTTCTTATATATCTATGGTGACTATTTTGAATTATATGCACCCGGAAAAGTGGATAGTTTGATTTCTGGAGAAAATAATTTAAGTAGTCCAACTCTATTACTAATTGCCTCAATAATTTTGGCAATTCCATCTTTAATGATTTTTCTTTCGTTAATCCTGAAACCTAATCTGAATAAATGGTTGAATATTGTATTTGGACTTCTATTCACTTTAATGATGTTACTAATAGCTGTTACATCAATAACCCCCTGGTATAGCTTTTATGTATTTTATGCCATTTTAGAATCTATATTGACTGCAACAATTGTTTGGTATGCTTTTAAATGGCCAAAAGAAAATAATTAAGCCTGCTATTAAATCCCATATATTATCGCGGATTAAGCACCCAAATTAATAAACATACTAATAGTCAGAAATGGCCCTAAAACTTAGTACCAAAAACTGCTATTTTTCACTTACGTTACCTTGATACACAAGGTAAAATAAGGGGGGCATCACAATTAACTGCATTGCTTTATTAGCTTTGAGTATAGATTATGTGCCCGCTACCATGGCAACAAATATCTTAATGTCTAATGTGGTGGTTTTCCAAACCATAGTTTTTGGACAGAAGATGGCCTATTTAATAATCCATTGACATGTTTAGAAAATAACTGAATACTTCTTTCAGTGCTCAATTTCTTTAGATAAAGCTATATGATTAATTCGCCTTAATAATATTAGGTATAAACTGAAGTCTTTCAGCAAAAATACTAGGTACAT
>CP070778.1:1325223-1330225 GCA_020346245.1 Flavobacteriaceae bacterium
AGCTTGAACCCTTTGTTCATCGCACTTTTAATGGCACCGACTTAATATATTTCATTAAAGCTTTGCGAAATATATATAATCAATATGACGGTTTAGAAAGTATTTTTAGCCAATATACCTCAGATACCTCCACACAACCCGCAATAACAAAGTTTAAGCAGCTTTTCTTTGAATTAAGACATCCAAAAAGAACAACAAAGCATGTTTCGGATCCGGCAATGGGTTCTGCGGCTAAACGCATAAACATGTTTCTTAGATGGATGGTACGTAATAATACAACCAATGTAGATTTCGGGATCTGGCATTCAATCTCCCCAGCCATTTTATCATGTCCCCTGGATGTTCATTCTGGTAATGTAGCAAGGAAGCTTGGGTTATTAATCAGGAAACAAAATGACTCAAAAGCCGTTGCTGAACTCGATTTACTACTCCGTAAAATGGACCCCTCAGACCCTGTTAAATACGATTTTGCGCTATTTGGACTAGGAGTATTTGAAAAGTTTTAGTGTGTTTAATAACGATCTTTTTTAGACTAGTTTGTTAAATTCATTCTTAAAAATGTATTGGTTTAGACTTTTTTTTAAATTTAAGTTAGTTGATATAAATAGGCCACATTACTGTAATGGTAACCTGAGCAAATTATTGAAGTTCTTATGGGAAGCCTATATTCCTTTAAAAAAGAAAAAAATTACCTGGCAATGACTATTACCGGGGATTATTCTTATGAAGATTTTATAAAATATCCTAAGATCATAAGAAACGAATGCCTGAAAGAAAAGAAGTACAGAGTTTTAGTAGACGTAATTCAGGTTGCCAAAAGTAAAATACCTATTGTTGAACTATTTTTTCTGGGTGAGCGCATTGCAAATGTTCTGAGAGACCATATTAAAATGGCATTGGTCTGTGATGGAGAAAAACATAATAGATTCTTACAGAAAGTAGCCACCAACAGAAATGCATTGATTCGCACTTTTGTATCCGAAGTAAATGCCAGAATATGGCTAACGCACGACCATGAAGATGAACCTTTTTTAGAGATTGAGTCATAAACCCTATTGTCTTCTATAGGCAAAACTCATAGCTCCCTATCCTTAAATCGTCTGCATCGGCTATAGCAAATTGAATTTTTCATTACAGTCCCAATGTGCCCAAATTCAATTCAATTTTGGAATTTCCCTTTTCTATCGATTCGTAAATCGCTTCAACAATTATCATATCTCTTTTGCCCATTTCCCCGGGAGCAGCATTTGGCGTATCCTTTAAAATATGTCGTGCAAAATCATCCATTTGTAGTTTTTGCTGTCGTTCATGAGGGAAACTTAAATCCCCATTGGAGGTTCTCCCTGCCAATGGTCCATAAGAACTTGCAGGGTTTAATTCATACCACCCCTTATCACAGCTGGCATACATTCGATTTACATTTGTATTATGCGATGTCATGATATTACCAAATGCTCCGCTGGAAAATTCAAATTGTGCCGTAATGGTCTCATCGGTATCCTTAAAATATTCCGGTCTCGAACTAAATTCCTGTGCGGTTACAGAGATTGGGTTCTCCCCTGTTCCGTAAATTGCGCTTTGTATCGCATAAACTCCCATATTCATTAAGGCCCCACCTCCGGAAAGTGCCTTGTTTAATCGCCATTGATCCGGATTACCACCAGACCGGTAAGCCGCTTCAGCCGATATATACTGTACATTCCCAAAAACCTTTTCAGCAACTATTCGCTTTATTTCCTGCGTATAGGGTTCTGAATGCAGACGGTAACCCACACTTAATTTAACATTAGCTTTTTTACATGCATCAATTATTGCATCACATTCCTCCACGCTAACGGCCATAGGTTTTTCACAGATTACATGTTTCCCTGCCCTGGCCGCTCTGATCGAGAAATCGGCATGCATAGAATTAGGAAGTACAACATATACTATGTCTAATGAATCGTTAGATGCAATACTATCAAAATTCTCATAATTATAAATATTCTCATCAGGGATATCGTATTTATCCTGCCATATCTTTTCTTTTTCCGGAGTACCAGTAACAATCCCTGCCAAATAACATAATTCACAATCTAATAAAGAGGGTGCCAATTGATAAGTACTATAGCTTCCCAATCCTACCAGAGCCACACCCAATTTCTTTCTTTCCTGTTTTTGTCCGCCTATTGCATAAGCCCAGGGCATTTCGCTAAGCAAGGCAGCACCGCCAATACCCTTAGACAGTGTCCTATTAAAAGACCTTCTGGAAATATTTCTCATATTTATTAGATTTAATTGTTAGATTACAGTTACTGCTTGGCTAATTCTAAAGATAGTGAAGAATTTTCTATTCTTTTTTATTTTAAATAATAGTGGTTATCTGATATATCGGCCAAATTCCATACTTTAGGCCTTTCCAAAAAAATTCAGGAATGAAACGACTGTTCTTATTCGCTTTATGGATATTATGTCTCAATATCTCATTAGCTCAAAATCGTAAATTACCTTTAGATACTGTTGTAATTACACAGCACAATGTGACTGTTAACGGTAGTGCATTTTCTTATACGGCAAAAACAGGGACTCAACCTGTCTGGGATGAATTAGGGGAGCCAATAGCCTCCTTGCATTATACTTATTACACCCGAAACAATATAAAGGACAGGGCAAGTCGCCCATTACTTATATCCTTTAATGGCGGACCCGGTTCTGGCTCAGTTTGGATGCATTTAGCATATACAGGACCACGAATTTTAAAGATTGATGACGAAGGGTATCCAGTACAACCATACGGGGTAAAGCAAAACCCTTATTCTATATTGGATGTTGCAGATATAGTTTATGTGAATCCTGCTAATACGGGGTATTCACGTACTATTCCAGAAAGTGGCAAGGAAGTAGATCGCAGTAAATTTTTTGGTATAAATGCTGACATAAAATATCTGGCAGAATGGCTAAATACTTTTGTTACCCGCAACAACAGATGGCGTTCTCCAAAATATATTATTGGTGAAAGTTACGGAGGCACCAGAGTAATGGGGTTGGCCCTTGAACTCCAAAACCAGCAATGGATGTATTTAAATGGAGTAATTATGGTTTCACCGGCTGATTTTAAGGTGATTCGAACTGATGGTCCTGTAAGCAATGCTTTAAATTTACCCTATTATACTGCAGCAGCCTGGTATCAGAAAGCCCTGGATAACAATCTTCAACAAAAAGATTTATTAGATATTTTACCTGAATCAGAGGCTTATACAATAAATACATTGATTCCGGCAATAGCAAAAGGAGGATTTATAAGTGAGGAGGAAAAGAATTCTGTAGCAGAAAAAATGGCTTACTATTCAGGACTCTCTAAAAAGGAAATTTTAGATCATAATCTTGTAGTGCCCACCTCCTATTTCTGGAAAGGATTATTAAGAGATCGCAACGGTTATACCATTGGTAGGCTGGATAGTCGATACTTGGGTTTAGACAAGCAAATATCAGGTACCTCACCAGATTATAACTCTGAACTAACTTCCTGGTTACACAGCTTCACCCCTGCTATTAATTATTATTTGCAAGAAGAGCTCCAATTTAAAACAGATATTAAATATAATATGTTTGGCCCTGTTCGCCCTTGGGATAATAAAGATGATAATACCAGAGATAATCTGAGGCAAGCCATGGCACAGAATCCATATTTGCATGTATTGGTCCAGTCCGGGTATTACGATGGTGCCACTACATATTTTAATGCAAAATATACGATGTGGCAAATTGACCCCAGCGGACGTATGAAAGACCGATTTGATTTTAAGGGTTATCGCAGTGGGCATATGATGTACCTTCGAAAAGAAGATTTGGAAAAAGCAAACTCCGACATTAGAAGTTTTATTGAAAAGACTATGTCAAAAGGAAAATCTGCCAGATATTAGGATAGCAATGCTCACGTAATTGATTAAGATTACTTCGAAGCAATAAATTTTTATTTTACTTACTTGAATTAACGAATTGAAATCCATGCAAAATGGTCTTATTTTTTTGCAAATTTTTACTTTTAAGTTTTCGGCAAAACCTTGATTTTCCAATACTTTTACACCAACTTAAACGTTAAAAGAGTATATCAATAAGGATTACTAATCAAAACTTTAACGTTATGAAAAATGGGAGAGTTTATGGCATAGCTATACTAATTGCCTTATTTTTTACAATTTCCTGCGAGAAGTCTGATGAAACTGCAACCATAGAGAATAGCCTGGCATTGCCGCTTTATGAATCCATGGTAATAGATTTTAGCGATTTTGGATACAATTCCAATTCGGGAAAAAGTGCGGCGTTGTTTTACAATGATAAAGCCCCCGACGGTAATTGGTTTTTTTCAAAAATTGTTGTTGATGTTTGGAATTCAGCCCTTTTTACAACTTTGGCCGTACCGGTAGCATCCTTCAAGTCTGCCTTTGCTCATTCCCCTCAGGATTTGGGAGATAATATATGGGAGTGGACCTACACAGTAGAAGGCTTTTCAAGCCAGTATACAGCGCGTCTTACCGGTGAAGTAACCGGTGAAGAAGTCCTGTGGAAAATGTATATTACAAAGAATGGAATTGGAGGTTTTGAAGAATTTTTATGGTTTTCCGGAAGTTCAGCAATGGATGGTAATAGCGGGTTTTGGTTATTAAATGAAAGTGCAGAAAACCCGGAAGCTATGTTGAGGATAGACTGGGAACGAACAAATAATGTAATTGGTAGTATAAGATATACCTGGGTTAGAGAATTGGATGAACAGGAGAATGATGATATGTTTAAAGACAGCTATCTTGAGTACGGACTTCAGGAAGGTGATTTTGATGCCTATTTCAAAGTATATGCATACAACAATAACAGACAGGATTTCAGTGATGTAAGAATTGAATGGAATAGAGAAACCTTTTTAGGAAGAGTGCGGTCATTCGATTATTTTGAAGATGAAGAATGGCATTGCTGGGATGGCGATGGTGAAGATATTCCGTGTGAATAATCAGTCTTTTTAGTTATA
>CP070778.1:1330325-1331927 GCA_020346245.1 Flavobacteriaceae bacterium
GGCTTTCTGCATTCTTTGAACCTCCCTGGACATCTGTGTAATAAGCTGCTTCCTCTGACGAACATAATTCCTCAATGACCTTGTAATATTGTCGGGCTGAAAACACCCCTTTAATAAACCGAAAGAATGCAATTGCTGGAGCCAGCGTGCATCACTTACATCACTCTTACGGCCTGGAACATTCTTTACGTGAAAGGCATTGACAAGGTAGACCTCGAAGCCATAATCCAACAAAACCGTATACAAATGATACCAATATACTCCTGTCGATTCCATAGCAATGGTATCAACTCCACACTCTTTTAACCAGTTGGCCAATTCGTGGAGATCGCGCGTAAAACTTTAAAAGCAACGAACATCCTCATCGGAACGTTCCTCCGGCACAGCTACATAATGCTCTTTTGACGAAATGTCTATGCCTGCTGCATTTGGATTTACTATCTTTGACATAACATGATTTTTATGAGGGATGAGAGTTCAGTATGCTTTGGAACATTGATATTCTATCATAAGGGGTCTTTGGGCCACCAATATGTAATTTAAAAGCATACATGCCTACACTATTTGTTGGGCTTTGCTGCACCAATTAATGATAAGGTCTGAATTCTCATTCCCTCTGTTTCTTTCAACAAAGGTGCTTCGTCGCTTTTCAACCGTTATCTTCACTAGTGATATTGTTCCGTAATCGCGGACTATTTGATAACAAGTATATTGTTGTAAAACCAAAAAAAATTTTAAGCTAGGATTTTATGACTGGCAAAGTTTTGGGATTTTTCCCCCAATTGTAGAGAATAGTTAATCCAATATCCATGATAAAATAGATTCTTGTAACCTAAATTTTGAAAATTTTACTCATAGGTATCAATTATTTACTAAGAGTAGTTTTGATTTCTACGTTTGCATCTCCTAAACGTTAATATTACAAAAATTGACTGGATTTATATATTTTAGATTGAACTTGTTTCGCGATGTTGGAAACTCGGCTTAGAGTCTTCAATATTCCAATAGGCTTTTTAGTTGCTCATAGTATGTTTTTCCATTAAAGGCAGAATGAGGCTGATGGGAAAAAGGAGAATAAAAGAAAAGTACGCTTTGGCAAAATACCGGAACGTCCTGTTTTGTCGGGTTTTCTGAACGAAGTTCGAACTTATTATTTACAGTAATTAACCAACTCTGTTGATTAGCTTCTCAGAAGGTAAAACCCTTCTGTGTCCTGCTCCGTAGGGTAGGCGGGGCGAGTCGGCAGTTTGATGAACTCATTAAAGATTAAATAATTGTGTTAATAAGGGATTGTGGAAAGAAACTCAACTTCAATATTGCCAAATTTCAATTTATAAGGAGTTTTGATATGTGGCGAAAAACATATGTTCCTACCTTTTGGATAATAAGTCCTGAACTTTTGGGTTGCTTTGACGGAATATTTATCAGGATTAATCTTACATTCAATGGTATGAACTGTTTCGCCCTGATCCCTCACAATAAAATCAATTTCGTTCATTTCTTTATCAAGCCAGTAATGGACTTTATTAAAAGATACCCTAAGCATATCCAGGACCAGGTGTTCCCACAATAAACCGAGGTCCGATTCCCTCAATTCATTCC
>CP070778.1:1332027-1359766 GCA_020346245.1 Flavobacteriaceae bacterium
TTTAGGCCGGTATACAGTTGCTCTGCCTGGCCATACTCGTAATAAGCACTGTCTTTTATAAAATAATTGTTATAAAAAGTGGCCCGGTCCCAGTGAAGGCCTGCGTGGGTAACAGAATCTCTAATTTCTTTTGCAAGTAGTATAGCATTATCGTTGACTTTTCTAAAGTTCACAGAATCCTTCATAGAGAGGTATCCCAAAGAGAGTTCGGACAAATAATAAAGGCGCACTGAATCATTTAATTTGTTCTTGGTTTGTTTATAGGCCTTTTGCAAAAACTTTTCTCTGTCTTTGAATGGAAGATCCGAATCTTTGCCATATTTAATCCATAAAAGGGTACTATCTGAACTATAAATGTTGGCCGCTATCTCTGAGAAATGCTGTTCTTTTTTACAAGCAAAGAATAACAAGAAAAGAAATATTAGGATTAAATAATTTTTATACTCCATAAGCTAATCAATATCCAAAAACTCCAAATACAATATAATTAAAAAGCCCTAAATATGCTATTTAAGGCTTTTTAATTGTTATAGTAATTTAAATTTTCCTAATTGTTCAATTTCAATTTAAATCAACCACCTCTCCCTTGAACTGGGGTATCATCACCTCCTGTGGCTTGCTCATATAAAGCCTGGTCTTCGGCACTGTTATCTGCATCACAGGAGACTAATCCAATACTAAAAACTGCTATTGCGAAAATGCTTAAAACTTTTTTCATCCTATAGATTTTTGATTAGTTAATTAATGTTGACTAGCTTGACTCTAAACTAGCCGCATATCCTAATAACTATTGCGTAAAAAAAAGAATATTAGTAAACGGGCCACTTCTGTGAGTATTTGTGGCGTTTTTAAGAGGATTTGATTATTTGGAGGTAGAAATGGTGTTTTTTGAAAGAATTTTTTTCAACCCTTCAATGTTTTCCTTGTAGGTTTTAGTAAATGGAAGCTGCGTTTTACGAACCTTTAAGAAGCATAAAGACTTACCATAATTAATTCCTGAGACATAGTTGGTGTTCAGGATATAGCTTTGATGTACCCTTATGAAGTTTTCGGGCAACTTATTTTCAAAGGTCTTTAGCGTTTTATAAGCACTAATTGTACTACCATCTTTCATTACAAAGTCCGTTGCATTATTATCCGCCTTTAAGTACAGTATCTCATTAGTATCCAGGTACTGGTAATCATTATACGATTTAAGACAAAGGGTATGGGAAACATCTTCTTTTGGGAGTTGCTTTTTTAAGCGTAACAGGGTCTTTCGAATATCAAATTCATTATAAGGCATAAGCCAGTAATCAAAGAAATTGTTTTTGATGGCATTGTAAGCGTATTCCTTGCTTCTGGAAATCCCAATTAATATTGGAATGTTTTTAACATACTGGTACAATTCTGTCACCATATGAAAATATTCAAAGGCCTTGTCGTTTAGATTAATAAAAACCACATCGGGGGAATATTTGAGAATGGCATTTAAGCCGTCTGAGCAATTTCTAGCTTCACCAGAACATACAAAATCTCCATAGTCCTCCAAATAGTGCTGCAGCTGCAAATTTGAGGTGGCGTCGGAATCAATAATGGTATAAGAATACTCCATGCCCGGATATTTGGGTACAAAGTAGTAAACCTATTTGATAAGACACCCTATTTTTACCATAGAATAATTAAGGTTTTTCTACATAAAGTGATGAAAATCAATATTTAATAAAGAAAATACTTACAAAAATCAATATTCTGGCTTAATTCTGTTCTTCAGCAATATATTCATAGGCACCAATATCGGGTTCGGAAGTTCTGTTTATTCCCCGTATATCCAAAGGCACCAAAATAGCGGTAGCCTGGTCTGCTTTACTAATTGCAGAAGAAGAATTTCCAAGCCTGAAATCGTTATTTGAAGTATTTAAAAAATCCGTATCCTCATTGAGGAAAATATTCTTATAATAGGCAGGGTTTGTAAAATCGTACAAAGGATCTGCGTCTAATTGACCATTTGTATCATTAAATTTAATCAGGCAATTCGTAAAAGAAAAGTCAAATATATTCGACTCGTTGGAATTTAATGAGAGCTCCATTGACGTATTGCCATCCACAATACAGTTTATAAAACCAGCGGTCAGGTCTTGTCCACCAGCATCCTTAACCTCACCTTGATCATAATTGCTAAGTTGTAGTGCAGCACCAGATCTGAAACCATTGCTCCAATAATTGGCTATTGTACTGTGTATGAAAGAATAATTACCGCCATTAGTGCAAATTAAAGAACCATTTCCTGCATTTCCCAAAACCATATTTTCCCCGGCAATGGACGTAGATCTTGCTAAAATATTGGCAGAAAGATTGTTATAAATTTTAGAATTGCCAACAGATAGTTTAGGCGGAACGGAACCAAAATCACCTTCAACCAATAATCCTACCGTAGCATTTCTAATTGTAGCATAATTCATTGTATTGTTTATACTGCCGGGTGCTAACCAAATAGTCCCCCATTGGCCGGACACTTCGGCAAATTCTGGTTCCAGGCGGTCACCCTCAAAAATCACTTCATTTTCCAATAGCAGCGTGTCCGTACTTAGGGAGCCATTTATGCTCAAAGAAGCCCCTTCTCCTACCAATATTCCGGAACCTTTGTGAAAGTGTACCCTGCTGCCTGCTGTAATGTTCAGTGTCTTATCTTCTGCCACGCCCGCATAGCCATATATAACATAGGGCTTTTCATTCGTAAAATTTAACTGCTCATCGGTAAGCAGAAACCCCTCTATTCTAATTTCGTTTCCATCTTCGTCCAGCCCGAGAAGCAACGTTTCTTTAGTTCCATCTGCATTTTCAGACGGATATAGGAAAATGGCATCTTTTATTAAGGTAACCAATTGCACCTCTTGTTGTTTAGGGCCTTCATCAAAAAGAATGGCATCTGTATATAGGAATTCATTTTCGTTAATAGCAGAAATATCAAAGGTTGTTTCTATAAAAATAAAAAGACTGTCTTTTGCCATTAAAGGAATATTTTCAAATTCTTTTCCGGCTTCACCGTCAACATTTAATCTGTAGCCGCTATTGGTTCCCCGGGCAAGTCGCACATTGGGAATTTGTATGTCGTTATTTGACCTGTTGTAGACTTTTAGAGAATAAGTACTGCTACCAATATTGGTGAAGACCGTATCCAGATAGACTGTATCCTTTGAAAACTCCAAATTGCCACTGCTTGTATCGTACTGAAAATCCTTTCTGCAAGAACACCAGAGAAGTGTTAGCAATAAAATTAATATAATGAAAAGACTTTGGCGCATATCATATCAGCTAGGATTCTTAGTCACATCTGCAAAAATAGAACGTATTTCCGCCGTAATTCGTATAGGTTTGAGTGTCGCCGGATTTAGCAGGCACCATGTGGTTTTTGAATGGACCAGAAGAGCATTCGTTTTGGTATTGTACATCTCAACAACCCTGGTTGAAATTGCCCCTTTTGAACTTTCAATAAAAGTTTTAAGAAGAATGGTATCACCCAAGCCAGCTGCACTTTTATACGTTATGTTGTGATTAAGCACTACCCAAATAAAACGCTGCTGAAGCTCATTAGAAGTAAGGTGTTGCCAATGTTCTTTAGAAATATCCTGAATCCATTGAACATAACGGACATTGTTTACATGATTGAGGTCATCCAGATCATCAGATTGAACTACCAACGTTTTTTCAAATGCCTCCATTCTATTTCTTTTTGATCTTTATTTCAAAGAGCTTATCCCAGTTTTTACCCGTAACAAAGAATGTTCCTCTTGTTGGGTTGTATGCTACGCCGTTCAAAACATCAAGGTTATCGTGTTTTTTAACTTTATTCTTCAATCCGGCCATATTAATGACTCCTTCAATGGCGCCGCTCTCTGCATCAATGATCATCATACTTTCCTTTTGCCAGACGTTGGCATATATTTTCCCATCCACATATTCCAATTCATTCGCTTTATTGAAAATAGATTTGTTGGTAACGGTTTCAATATGACTTACCTCTGTAAGTGTCTCAGGGTCTAATAACCATATTTTTTCAGTACCGTCGCTCTTATAAATCATTTTTCCGTCATTGCACAGTCCCCAGCCTTCTTTGCTCTTTCCATATTGAAAACGACCTATTTCTTTAAAATCAGAAAGTTGGTAGACAAAACCCATGCTGTTGCGCCATGTGAGCTGGTATAGCTTATCATTTAAAATTGTAATTCCTTCTCCAAAATATTCTGTGGCCAGATCTTTTTGCTGCAGTACTTCACCCGTTTTGAAATCTACTTTTCTAATAAAAGATTTGGCATTTCCACCACTACCGGTACTCTCATATAGGGTGTCATTATAGAACTCTAATCCCTGCGTAAATGCATTTAAATCGTGTGGATATTCATTGATAATTTCATAGGTGTATATCTCCGGTGCAACGCTCGACAAAACCTTTATCTTTTTGGTTATTTCTGCGGTATTCCCCTCATATTCAATAACCGCCTTCAGTTCTTTTTGTCCCAAACGTGTTACATCAAGATGTAATTTACCATCTTTCAATTCCAAAATTTCCGCATCAATGGAATAGCTGACCTTGTCTATAGTTTTACCTTTCTTGTTCTTTATGGTAACAGCTACGAACTCCTGGTTTTTGTAATCCTTTGTTTTACCAGCTAACTCAATTTCAAATAACTGTTTGGGTTTTTGTTCTCCTTCGCAGGCTAAGATCAAAATGGCCATTGCAATGGGAATGAAAAACTTGATGAAATTCATATGCTATTCTACTTCTGGGGTTAATTAATAATCAGCTCAATACTGTAAGCATCTGTTCGCAAAAGTATTATTTATTTAAATGCTTTGGAACTAAAATTAGAATGTAAAAGGATTGTTCCAGATTTAAATTGGTCGTATATTTGCATGAGGCAAGTCCTACACGACCAGCTCCCTCTGAATCCCCCAGGGTGGGAACGCAGCAAGGGTAAGAGGTTGTAGCGGTGCGATGTAGGTAGCTTGCCTTTTTTTATGCGGTATATTTTGCGTTTTTGGCACATTCTTCATGCTTGAAAAATTCACTGCATTAGCACTGAAAATGGATTTCAGTATTTTCTTCCTCTCCTTTTTATTTGTTTATTTGCAGGGCATATGAGACAAAAAATTGTTTTAATAACAGGAGGTTCATCAGGAATTGGCAGGTCTATTGGTGTTTATCTTCAATTGAGAGGATATAAGGTTTATGGAACAACCCGTAACTTGAAAAACTATCCTGAATTTAACGATTTTCAGCTTATAGAATTAGATGTCCGGGATACTTCCAGTATTGAGGAGGCTATAAATAGTTTAATAGCCTCGGAGGGTTTTATTGATGTACTTATAAATAATGCCGGAATTGGAATAACAGGTCCAATTGAGGAAACTCCGGAAGCGGAAATTAGAAAAGTGTTTGACACTAATTTCAATGGACCAATAAATTTAATAAGAGCGGTGTTACCGCTAATGCGCAAGCAAAAGTCGGGCTTAATAATAAATATTACTTCAATAGCCGGATATATGGGATTACCTTACCGAGGAATTTATTCGGCCAGCAAGGGCGCATTAGAAATACTAACGGAAGCACTGAGAATGGAGACCAAAGACTTTGGGGTTAAGATTACGAATTTGGCACCTGGTGATTTCGCAACCAATATAGCAGCTGGCCGCTACCATGCACCTGCTCATGAAACTTCACCATACTATAAGTCATATAGTAAGACACTGGCACTAATAGATGAACATGTAGATGAAGGTGAGGATCCTGTAAAGGTTGCCAAAATGGTACTTAAAATCATCAATACCAGGAACCCAAAAGTTCATTATAAAGTTGGAAGTCCAATGCAAAAATTTTCATTGGTCTTAAAGAAAATATTGCCGGATAAAATTTATGAACGCCTGTTATTGAATCATTATAAATTGTAGTTTTGTGTGCTTGCGTATTTGAAGTTTCGGTGCAGCTTGCAATAGTCATTTAAACCAAAAATAATATATGAAATTTTTTATTGATACAGCCAATATAGATCAAATTAGAGATGCTCAGGAACTTGGTATTTTAGATGGGGTTACCACTAATCCTTCTTTAATGGCTAAAGAGGGAATCACCGGAAAGAATAATATTCTAAAACACTATGTGGATATCTGCAATATTGTTGACGGTGATGTATCTGCCGAGGTTATTGCAACGGATTTGCAGGGAATGATCACAGAGGGGGAGGCGCTGGCAGATTTGCACGAACAAATTGTTGTTAAGGTCCCTATGATCCGCGATGGTGTAAAAGCCCTTAAGTACTTTGCAGATAAAGGTATTCGAACAAATTGCACCTTGGTTTTTTCACCAGGACAAGCCCTTTTGGCTGCTAAAGCAGGCGCAACCTATGTTTCACCGTTTATAGGAAGATTAGACGATGTGTCTTCAGATGGAATACACCTTATTTCAGAAATAAGACATATTTATGACAATTATGGGTACCAAACTGAAATTCTGGCTGCTTCAATAAGGCATACCATGCATATTATTGACTGTGCAAAGGTAGGTGCCGATGTTATGACAGGGCCCTTGTCTGCTATTGAAGGACTGCTCAAACACCCATTAACAGATATAGGCTTAGAAAAGTTTTTAGCAGATTATAATAAGGGAAATTAATACGAGAACTCTTTTTGGCAATAAGCAAAATAGCTCATTCAGCCAACTAATCAATTGTCTTAGAAAGAGGTATATACGTTGGCAAAACCATCTACAATAATGCCATCATTGGCAATAATACTCCTATTTCGGTCATAGACAATCAGTGTATGTGCAACCTCCTCAAAATTCTCAGTCCAGAATTGCTCGCTTTTATCTAATTGAGAAACTTCGATCATATTATTCCATCGGGAATGTTCCGTTCTTAGGTTAATACCAATGAAAGTATACTCCGGATATTTTTCTTTCAGTACATTAATTCGCTTAATCATATTGGTAAAATGCTTTTTTTCAGGTGCCGACCAAAAATAAAACACAACCTTTCTGTCTTTTCCAATATCCTTTATAGAAACCTTGTTGCCTTCTGAATCATAAACCAGGAATTCCGGCAATTCTTTTTTAGGTTGTAATTTTCTTATTCCGTCATACAATCCGTTAATTTCATGAATATGCCTGTTGTTTCCTGAGAGCTGATGAAATTCCTTTATGAAAATTTCAATATTTTCCTCTTTGTCATATTTAAGCAAATAATCCATGGCTACATTTCTGAATAGATTATCTCTAAGCTCATTTTGCTTAATCAGGCTATCTATCAACATTAATTTATGCTGATTAAAATGAAGCTGGTTTTTAGCCATTTTAATTTTAGTGCCACAGTCATTTTTACAATCCATATAGGATAAGTTGCCTAAATGATACTTCATAAAATTATAATACGGGCGGTAATAGCTAAGATCTTTATCATCATAGTTGATATTGGCCCGATAATCATAAAAGCCTGGAGGCAGATTATGAATAGATTTTTCCCCTTTCTTCTTTTTGTGGTAAAATGGATAGGCCTCTTTGGAGATATATGAAGTATACATAATTCCGGCCCTTGCTATTTCCATGGCGCCATTGGATAGCTCGGCCTCATTAGAAAGGCTGTTTAATGATTCAAGTTTTAGATTTTTTAAGGAGTCTATTTTCAGAAGAAACGCTTCGGGTTCAAGGCTATAGTATTTATAAATCAACTCTTCCTGTAATTCATTAGTGAGGAACATTTCCAAAAGAAAGTTATTTATCTGTTCATTTGTTCCCGAAAAAGCGAGTGATTCATCAAAATCAACCGTATTCAATCTTAATTGCAAACTATCACCTGCCTCCAAAAAAACGTATTGTAATTCAGGAAAGTGATTAAAATGATGGAGACCTTCATCTACCGAATCTAATTGAAAAGAAAATCTGTTATTCTCATCAAGATATGCAGTATCCAATGCGATATCTCCCTTGAACAGAACAACATGCTCGCTGGTAGGGTTCACAATTTCACCACCAAAATAAACAGTTGGCGATTTCTTTTGAGCGGTATTACAAGCTGCCAATAAGACAATAATAAAATATAGTAATGTTTTATTCATATAATTTTCGCTGCCTACAGTATACAAAACTAGTCAAACCAACAGGCTGTAGCTGTTAAGGCACAGTTAAAAGTTCACAATCATTGTTAATTGGGAAAGCCTGTAATTCGCATTGAGGATTATTGTCACTTAGGATTATTTTTCCCTATTTTTGCAAAAATTTTAAAATTACAAGTATGTTATCTGTTTCCAATTTATCAGTTCAATTTGGTAAAAGAATACTTTTTGATGAAGTAAATGTCAGTTTCACACAAGGCAACTGTTATGGTATTATTGGTGCCAATGGAGCAGGGAAATCTACTTTTTTAAAAATACTCTCGGGAGAAATTGACCCAACCTCAGGTAGCGTAAACCTGGAACCAGGCAGGCGAATGTCTGTATTGGAACAAAATCATAATGCTTATGATGATATCCCCGTACTGGAAACTGTTGTCATGGGGAACAAACCCCTATATAAAATAAAAAAGGAGATAGATGCTCTATATGAGGATTACAGCGATGAAAATGCCGATAGAATTGGAGAGTTGCAGGTAACCTTTGAAGAAATGAATGGTTGGAATGCCGATAGCGATGCAGCTACCTTGCTTTCTAATTTGGGAATTCCTGAAGTATTGCATTATACCCTAATGTCTGAAATGGATTCGAAATTGAAAGTTCGTGTTCTCTTAGCTCAGGCTCTGTTTGGTAATCCGGATGTTTTGATTATGGATGAGCCCACAAATGATTTAGATTACGAAACCATTACGTGGTTAGAAAAATTTCTGGCGTCTTATGATAATACAGTCATTGTTGTATCTCATGACCGCCACTTTTTAGATGCGGTTTGTACAAACATTGCCGACATAGATTTTGGTAAAATAAATTCATTTTCCGGTAACTATACATTTTGGTATGAGAGTAGTCAATTAGCAGCAAGACAAAGGGCTCAGCAAAACAAAAAAGCAGAAGACAAGGCCAAAGAATTACAAGAGTTTATTCAGCGTTTTAGTGCCAATGTTGCTAAAAGCAAGCAGGCAACATCAAGAAAAAAAATGCTGGAAAAACTTAAAATTGAAGACATCAAACCATCGAGCAGGAGATATCCGGCAATTATTTTTGAACAGGAACGAGAGGCTGGGGATCAAATTTTAAATATTGAGAATTTGTCCGCACAATCTGAAGATGGTGAAATACTTTTCCAAAACTTAAACCTTAATTTAGCCAAAGGAGATAAAGTGGCTATTTTATCAAGAGATTCAAGGGCGACAACAGCTTTTTATGAAATTATCAACGGTAAAAGAAAAGCGGACAGTGGTACATATCACTGGGGAATTACAACGACGCAGTCCTATTTGCCTGCTGATAATTCTGAATATTTCAATGAAAATTTAAATTTGGTGGATTGGTTGAGGCAATGGGCCAAAACTGAAGAAGAAAGAGAGGAAGTGTTTATCCGCGGATTTTTGGGTAAAATGTTGTTTAGTGGGGAGGAAGCATTAAAAAATTCTACGGTTCTCTCCGGAGGCGAAAAAGTAAGGTGTATGCTAAGCAGAATGATGATGATAAGGGCTAATGTCCTTATGCTTGATGAACCTACGAATCATCTTGATCTGGAAAGTATAACGGCCTTTAACAATTCACTCAAAATCTTTAAGGGCTCTGTTTTATTTACTACTCATGATCATCAATTCGCTCAGACGGTGGCAAATAGGATTATAGAATTAACTCCAAAAGATACAATCGACAGATATTTAACGTTTGATGAATATATGTCTGACAAGTCTATACGAGAACAACGTGATAAAATGTATGCAATACCCGTGTAATTGAATAGGACCTCCCAAATCCTGTTGCTATGCTAACCTACAGAATTTTCTTTGTCATGCTTGCCTCTTTCATAATAGGGTGCAGTGATAACACTGATGGCTATCAGGAAACAGTAGAGAAATTCGCGAATGAGGATGCAACCCACACACTGTTGTTGAAATCTAATGAACTCCTGTCCCTTATTAATCTGAATGCCAATGCTGAGGCTATTTTCCTGGATCCAGGAATGAGTGAATTTGAAAGTAATTCCTTCCTTCAGCAACTTACAGAAATAGAAATGAAATAAGTCTTATTCATTCCCAGGCAGATTGTTCGGGCAGAATCTCCTTATACGATTTTAAAAATGATACCCTGAAAAAAACGGTTGTCTTTGATGATTTGGGTAATTGTGATCTTATTATTCAAACACTTGTGCATTATGGCAAAATTTTCTTCGTTGACTATGAGGTTCCCGGTGTCGGGGCCAAACAGAGGCTTTATTATACTCGTATAATTGACTCTTCCTCCTCAGAACCCAACTTCGTTGATTTTGAAATAGATAAAAGACCCCTCCAAGCAATATATTCAAATAATCGGGTATTTGTTTTATCAGAGGATATTGAAGATAGCAATAGAAAATCCCTCATCGTATATGATACTGTAGAAGAACAATTTTGTTGCAGAACTAAATCTCGGATTTGAGGTGCAAAAACTTTTTAAATCTGATAATGGTAATATAATAGTCAGTTATCCCGAATTACATAATATTGTTAGCAGTTCTAACATGGCGATCGTTAAAACAACGCGTTATGAAGAAGGAACAGAACCCGGATTTTGGAATTCTGAGTTTTCCTTTAGGGATGTGCAGGGGAATCTATATTATTCAATGCCAACGAATTATTCCGGGACTTCATACCCCAATATTCCGGCAGTTTATAATTTTCAAATGAATACTGCAATTCTGTATTACTTTGAGAATTTTCTATCTGATGAGGAGAAATTGGTTGAGTTCATAATTAGCATTACTACTATGGTTTCATATGATGCCAAAACAACCTTCTTTTAATTGGGTATAATAAGTTGGGAGAGCCCGATAAAGGAGGGCTATTATGTATAAGGCCTATTCCCAACCCGGTATTTATAGACAAAACTGACCTTAATGGAGTACCTTTTCAGTTATACACAAACTAAATTATTGGAACGGGAGTCTAAATGAGCTTTAATAGTAATATTCCAGGATGCAGGTTCAGGCATTATAATATTTACTGTTCCATATAGCTGGATTAAAATTCTTGCCCAGAGCGAACCCATAAAAAATGACTACGGCTGCGACAGATTTAAACATAAAAAAGAATATTATCATGAATTCTATTAGGGAATTTGATTTTGAAAACAGACCGTGAGGAACAAAAAGTGTAGTTAGAAAACTAATTAAAATAACAAGGAAGGTAAGGTTAACAATGTTCTTGAAGGGCCAAACCAGAATGCGGCGTAAAGGATGCAGATCATCACCCCATTTATCAATTAAATAGAAATATCCATTCCCAATTGGTGCAAATAGTAAGGGATCATCTTTGTCTGCTAATTTGAAAAGCTTTGAAGGTGCCACTATTTTAAAACCCTCAATTTCCATTTCATGTTTTTCTTCCAGCAGTTTTATCTGCTTAATTGTTTTATCAGGTATTTCACCCTTAAAATATTTTGAGTCCAGAAAACGAAGTCTGTAGTTAATGCAGATATCCTTAATTTGTTCAATGCGGAAAATTCTATCTGTCTCCAGAAGGTCAAAGTTGAAATTATTTTCTACTTTACTGGTTTTACCAGCTATCTTCTTTAGAATTCTCTCTTCCTCCCGGGTAGATTTCTGCAAGAGCAAATAGACTTCCTTAATAAGTTCTTCTTGGGAAAACTGAAGTTTGGCATTATAAAGTTGCTCCTGAATATTTGTAGGTTTAAATAACATAGGTTTCCTTTTCTTGCAATTGACTCAAAAATAATGAATTGACTTCATGATGCAAATTCTGTTTAACATTTCATCTATGTTAATATTATGTTAAATTCTTTTATATGCATTTTCAATTTGTTGCATGTCTACGTCATAATTGTATCTTGTCGGACTTACTTTACCGTTCATCGATAAATTCGAACAATTTAAATTAGATACCTATGAAATTTTTGGCAGCCCCCTTTAGCCTGTTCGCCTTAATGGTATCTTCAACAACATTCTCTCAAACTTCCCTTGTTTCCACAAATAATGAACATCTTAAAAAAACGATCATACGAAGCACCGAGGAATCTCAAATTCATAAAATGCTTCTTACAGCTTTAAAAGCAGCTGATCTCGAAGAAACTCTTGCCGGAGAAGGACCATTTACTGTTTTTGCGCCTTCAGACGGAGCCTTTGAGAAAATGTCTTCCGGTAAAATAACTGAACTCCTGAGACCTGAAAACAAAAGGGCACTGCAATCTTTTGTTACTTACCACATCGTTGCAGGTAAGCTTACTGCTTCTAAGATATTAAAGGCAATGTGCAGTGGTAAAGGAACTGCCAGTTTAACCACGGTTCAGGGTAATGAGCTATTAGCTACCATGGATGGAGTTGACATTGTTCTAACAGACTGTTTTGGAAATATAGCCAGGATAACCTCTGCAGATTTTAATCAGAGCAATGGGGTGATTCATGTAATAGATAGTGTAGTTATACCTAATCAGTTGTAGTCTATCGTAACACAGCGCCTAGTTCATTTTCAAAGCGTTGCTGCAATTTTTTCATAATCTTATCGACCTGCTTATCCGTTAATGTTTTACGGGGATCCCCAATGGTAAATCCTACTGCGTAAGATTTTTTTTCCGGAGGAAGATTCTTTCCGGTGTAAACGTCAAAAAGTGTAATATTTTTCAGTAGATTTCTTTCTGTATCGAATGCAATAGTTTTGATTTCATCAAACGAGATGCTGTTGTCCAACAATAAAGCCAAATCTCTTTTAACCTCCGGATACCTGGGAATATTCTCAAAAATAATTTTGTTATTGCGAATGATATCGGATAATGCGTCCCAATTAAAATCAGCATAAAAGACGTCCTGTTTAATATCAAACTCTTTTAAAATAGGTTTTTGAACCATTCCAAAAGAGACCAATTCAGTTTTATTCTTTTTCAGGCTTAGACCTTCAAGGAAAATGGTATTCTGCTTTGAAAAAGATTCGTAATTAGTAATACCAAGGCGTTCTAAAACCAGTTCTACCGCTGCTTTTAAAAAATAAAAATCTGTAGGTTTTGAAGGAGATATCCAGCTGTTCTCATCTCGGATACCTGTGACAATTAAACTTAAGTGCTTGGATTCTGCGTAATCCGAATTCGTGGATTGGTAGGTTTTCCCGAATTCGAAAAAATTCAGGTTCTGTTTTTTTCTGTTTATGTTATACGATACTGTTTCTAAAGCAGTAAATAACATGGTTTGTCTCAAAACGGACAAATCCGTACTCAACGGGTTTAAAATAGTCACCCTCGATTTTTCAGAATCATTCCCAATCAATTTATCATAATCAGGAGTGGTCAGGCTATTGGTTAAAATTTCATAAAAACCTCTTGCAGCCAGCATATCACCAATTAGTTTTTCGAGTTTATGATCTTCAAACATGGTACTGCTTGCAATAGAAGCATTTAGCTTTTCCTTGGAATCAATGTTATTATATCCATAAACCCGTAAAATCTCCTCAATAACATCCACCTCTCTTTGAACATCAACTCTGTAAAACGGAATAAGTAGTCCTAATCCAGATTCAGTGGAATTTTTAACCTTAATGTCCAGGGAGGCCAAAATAGATTTGATGGTATCTGCTGGTATTTTTTGACCGATTAAAGTTTCAATTTTTTCGAAAGATAGAAATACCTGATAGTCATCTTTTTTTCTAGGATACAAGTCAATGATGTCAGAAGTTATATCTCCTCCTGTGATCTCTCTTATCAGCAAAGCGGCTCTGCGAAGGCAATATTCAACATTATTTATATCCACACCCCGTTCAAAACGAAATGAAGCGTCTGTATTTAATCCATGTCGCTTGGCAGTTTTTCTGGTCGAAACAGGGTCGAAATAGGCGCTTTCCAGAAATATGGATTTGGTATTTTCCGTTACACCGGTATTAATACCTCCAAAAACTCCGGCAATACACATTGGTTTCTCATCATCACAAATCATAAGGTCTTCCTCATCCAATATGCGTTCTTCACCATCCAGGGTCATAAATTTAGTACCTGACGGCATAGTTTTTACAATGATCTTTTTTCCATGAATTCTATCAGCATCAAATGCGTGCAAGGGCTGTCCCAGTTCATGCAGAACATAATTTGTTGCATCTACTACGTTGTTAATAGGACTAAGGCCTATAGCACGTAATCTGTTTTTTAACCAATCCGGAGAAGGTTGAACAATGAGATTACTAAGCGTTACTCCACAATACCTGGGTGCCAGTGTACTATTTTCGACAGAAACATCTATTTTTAATGATCTATTTTCAACATTGAAATTACTTACAGAAGGTGTGATAAGTTCTGTTTGAATATCTCTTTGACTCAGCCCTGCCTTCAGATCCCTCGCTACTCCATGATGGCTCATGGCATCTGCCCTGTTTGGCGTTAAGCCAATTTCAAATACTTCATCCTTCTCTATTTTAAATATTTCAGAACAAGCTGTTCCTGGAACGAGGCCTTCACTTAAAACCATTATGCCATCATGGCTATCACCTAAACCTAACTCGTCTTCGGCACATATCATACCGTGACTCTCAGCTCCACGAATTTTTCCTTTCTTAATGACCAGGGTGTCCCCATCATTGGTATACAGTGTGGAGCCTATCGTAGCCACCGGTACCATTTGTCCCTCGGCCACATTTGGTGCACCACAAACTATTTGAACAGGTTTTTCTAAACCAATATCAACCATTGTAAGTTTTAACCTATCGGCATCCGGATGTTTTTCACAGCTTAAGACATGACCCACTACTATGCCCTCTAAAGAGCCGGGAATAGACTCGAATTGGGAAATACCTTCTACTTCAAGACCTAAATTGGTTAGAAGCTCCCCTGTTTTTTCTGCTTCCCAGTCGAGTTTAAGAAACTGTTTTAACCAGTTATAGGAAATTTTCATTGGTTAGTTTTAGCCTGCAAAGATAAAACAAAGGACTTACACATTCAATATACTGGAGGTTGAATAGCTTTATTTTTTATTGAAGGATATTAGTCGTTATTTCGCATGAAATATTATAACTGATCCAATGAGAAGATTTTACTGCTTTTCCCTGCTCTTTTTAACATTATTTTCCTGTGTTAGTCCTGAAAATGACGGCCTGAGAGAGGGCAGGTGGCTCGCTCAACTAGAGGCGATGGACAAAGAAGTTCTTCCTTTTAATTTTGATTTAAGAAAAGAGGAATCAGGTTATGTGATGGACATTTACAATGCTGGAGAAACCATTCAGGTTGATGAGATTGAAATTGATAATGATAGCATAAAGATAAAAATGCCCGCATTTGAGGGCTATATCTCAGGTACATATAGTAATTCAGCTATTAATGGCGAATTTATAAAAGAAAGCCTGGATAGGATTGTACCATTTTATGCCGTTTTTGGCGATAGTACCAGATTTCGTAGCTCAGAAAATGCCAATTTAAATGTTTCGGGGATATGGGAAACCAAATTCAGTCCGGATAGTGAGGAGGAGTATTTAGCTAAGGGAATTTTTTCACAGGAAAAAAACAGGGTTACGGGAACGTTTAGAACCAACACTGGGGATTATCGTTATTTGGAAGGAATTGTAGACGGAGACAGCTTAAGATTATCAACTTTTGATGGAGCTCATGCTTTTTTGTTTACTGCAAAGGTTACAGATAGTAGTTTAAGTGGTACTTTTTACTCAGGAAATCATTTTAAAGAACCTTTTATTGCCCGCAGGAATGAACAATTTGAATTGGCTGATGAAGAATCGCTCACTTTTTTAAAAGAGGGCTATGAAGAATTGAAGTTTTCGTTTCCTGATCCCACTGGTAACCTCATTTCGCTGGAGGATTCCAGATTTAAAGAGAAAGTTGTAGTCATTCAAATTATGGGAACCTGGTGCCCTAATTGCCTTGATGAGACCAAATTTTTGTCAGAATATATAAAAACAAGGAAACGAGGCAATTTTGAGGTGGTTGCATTAGCTTTCGAGTATGCCGGGACAGAAGACCTGGCGTTTAAAAGAATAGAAAGACTAAAAAGTAGAGTAGGGGTACCTTATCCAATTCTTCTTGCCCAGTATGGTAGTTCGGATAAAATCAAGGCAAACGAAAAACTACCCATGTTAAATCATATTTTGTCATACCCAACAACCATATTTATTGATAAAAGGGGTAAGGTAAGAAAGATTCATACTGGATTTAACGGACCGGCTACCGGGGAAAAGTATATTGAATTCAAGGAAGATTTTGATAATTTTATTGAATTACTCCTAAGCGAATAATCCACAATTTAATTTAGATGGCTCCGGGACCAAGAACCACTTTTCTTAGATTATAGTAGACTTGCCCAACCAAATGTTCTCCCGGTTGATGATAAGATGATCATCTAATTCCCTGATATTGCTGGAAATAAAATCACCTACATAATTTGTCCCATATTTACTGTTTTTATCCAAATCAGGAGTTACAATGTCATTTTTCATGGACTTAAGAACGGCTATTACAACTGCTTTTGACTCTTCATCCAGGTTAAAATGGTCTAGCAGCATAGCCGTAGATAAAATTGAAGCTATAGGGTTGGCAATATCTTTATCTTTAGCCTGTGGATAAGAACCATGAATTGGCTCAAAGAGTGCATGGCTTTCGCCCACTGAAGCAGAAGGCAGGAGTCCGATTGAACCGCCAATAGCACTTCCTTCGTCCGACAGAATATCACCAAACATATTTTCTGTAAGTATTACATCAAACTGACTAGGATTAAGTATTAGTTGCATTGCTGCATTGTCAATAAATAAAAACTCTAAAGCAACTTCCGGATAACTTTCTCCAACTTTTGAAACCACTTTCCGCCATAATCGTGAAGATTCCAGGACATTTGCCTTGTCTACCAGTGTTACTTTCTTTCTTCTTATTTTAGCAGCTTTAAATGCCATATGAGCAATACGGCTAATTTCTGCCTCAGAATAAGTACATAGGTCGGAGGCAACAGTACCATCTTCACTCAGGTGTTTCTCACCAAAATAAACTCCACCAATAAGTTCGCGATAGATTACAAAATCAGTACCACGGATAATTTTTTTCTTTAATGGGGATCTGTCAATAAGAGACGGAAACACTTTTACCGGTCGGATATTACTAAAAAGTTCAAGCTCTTTCCTTAATTTTAAAAGGCCCTGCTCCGGCCTGATTTTAGCATCAGGATCATTATCATACTTAGGATCACCAATTGCTCCGAACAATACGGCATCTGCTTCTTTACATAATTCTAAAGTGGAATCAGGAAGTGGGTTACCCGTTTTATCTATTGCATTTGCTCCAACAATTGCTTCAATAAATTCAAATTGATGACCAAAGATTTCCTCAACAGCTTGCAGGCACTTTACGGCTTGAGCAGACACTTCGGGTCCAATTCCGTCACCAGGCAAAAGTGCAATTGTAAGGTTCATTTATGCGATACTTTCGATATTAATTGGACTTGATTCAATTATTTTATGGATATCATTGTCAACTATTTCTTTTTTCTGGTCGGCAAATTTTAAGAACTCGGTATAAACGCTATCCAATTGTACTTTTGTGAGCTCATAACCAACTTTTTTGGCTCTGTACGCCAATGCCGCTCTACCACTTCTTGCGGTAAGAACAATGGAGGATTCGTTGACCCCAACATCTTCAGGATCAATGATTTCATAGGTTTCTCGTTTTTTAATCACTCCATCCTGATGTATTCCTGAACTATGAGCAAATGCATTAGAACCAACAATAGCCTTGTTGGGTTGTACTACCATCCCCATTTTATCTGATACCATTTGGCTGGTACTGTATAATAATTTGCTGTTAATATCTGTATCAAGATTAAGATCCGGGTGTTGTCTTAAAATCATTACAACCTCTTCAAGAGAAGTATTTCCCGCTCTTTCCCCAATACCATTAATTGTGCATTCTATCTGTCTGGCTCCGTTTATTACTCCTGAAATTGAATTAGCAGTTGCCAGACCCAGGTCATTATGGCAGTGGCATGAAAGTTTTGCTTTTTCAATTCCTTTTACGTTCTCTCTGAGATATTTCATTTTTGCACCGTATTCTTCCGGCAGACAATATCCTGTTGTATCCGGGATATTCAATACGGTAGCACCTGCTTTTATGACAGCTTCGCATACACGTGCCAGGTATTCATTATCCGTTCTTCCTGCATCTTCCGCATAAAATTCAACATCTTCCACAAAGGTTTTTGCATACTTGACAGCTTCAACTGCCCTTTCTAGAATTTTATCAGGTGTTGAGTTAAATTTGTACTTAATGTGTGAATCAGAAGTGCCAATACCAGTATGAATCCGTGGTTTTTTTGCATATTTTAAAGCTTCAGCAGCTACTTCGATATCTTTTTTTACAGACCTGGTCAAACCGCATACCGTTGCTTCCTTTACGATTTTTGCAATTTCATTAACTGATTTGAAATCACCGGGACTCGAAATTGGAAATCCAGCTTCAATAATATTTACTCCTAACAGGTCTAACCGTTCTGCAATTACAAGCTTCTGTTTGGAATCCAGTTTACAACCTGGAACTTGTTCCCCATCCCTGAGTGTAGTATCAAAAATGTCTACCTTATCTTTACTCATTATTTTTGCATAATTTTAGTCTCTATACGAATATATAGTTAGGAATGTGAAATGCTTTAAAACCTATAATGCATTTACAACGTTAATATACTTTTTAGCATTCGTAAAGTACTGAAAAACAGCTATATAAATTATATTTTTTACGATGACAAATGTCCATAAAGATTCATTGTTTGTTTTAGTTAAATCTCTTTCCAAATCTGAAAAGAGACAATTTAAGCTATATGTGGGTCGTCTTGGAGTTAATACAGATGCCAAATTTCTTGCACTTTTTAATTTACTCGATAAACTTAAGAGCTATAATGAGAAGGCCATTTTAGAGAGTGGAATTGTAAAAAAGACGCAACTTTCTAACTTAAAAGCACATTTGTACAAACAGATTTTGGTTAGTTTAAGATTAAATCCCGTAAACCAGAATATTAGAGTTCAAATAAGGGAGCAATTAGACTTCGCCACCATTCTTTATCAAAAAGGTTTGTACAAACAAAGTCTGAAGATTTTGGATAAAGTAAAGGGAGTAGCAATAGATAATGAAGAGAAAAATATTGCTTATGAAATAGTGGAATTAGAAAAAATAATAGAAACACAATATATCACAAGGAGTATTCCGGCCCGAGCTGATGAATTGGTTCAGCAGGCAAGGAATTTATCGGAGCAAAATGTAATGACCAGCAAACTTTCTAATTTATCCCTCCAGCTATATGGAATGATGCTAAAAGTAGGCTATGTACGAAATGATGAAGACCTGGACCGGGTAAGGCTTTATTTCTCAGATCATTTGCCTGAATATAAAATTGAAGATCTTGGATTTAGAGAAAAGCTATGGCTGTATAAAGCCCATTTGTGGTATAGTTTTTTGATCCAGGACTTTTTATCCTGTTATAAATATGCAAGTAAATGGGTAGATCTGTTCTATGATAATAGAAAAATGATCTATTTAAATCCTGTTTTCTTTTTGAAGGGAAATCACTATTTATTAGAATCTTTGTTTTTTGTGAAATATAGCTCGCAGTTTAAAGAGACGCTTGAAAAATTGGAGGTTATCGTTAGTGAAAAAGACTTTTCAAAAAATGACAATATAGCATCTTTGGCTTTCCTGTATATTTATTCAAATAAGTTGAATCTTCATTTCCTGGAAGGTACATTTGATAAAGGATTGTACCTGGTAAAAATAATTGAATATGGGATCACCAAACACAGAGACCGTATAGACCAGCATCATATAATGATATTCTATTATAAAATTGCCTGCCTGTATTTTGGTGTTGGGGATAATAAAACCTGTATAAAGTACCTGAAGAAGATCATTGATAACAAAAATTTGAAAATGAGGGAGGATCTTATGTGTTTTGCAAGGGTTTTAAGTTTGGTAGCACATTATGAGGCAGGAATGGATTATCATCTGGAGGTTCAGCTCAAAAGCACCTATAAATTTCTTCTTAAAATGAATGACCTTCAGGCTGTTCAAATAGAAATGATTAAATTTTTAAGGAAGTTAGGTGATATATATCCACATGAATTAAAAGCTGAATTTCAAAAGCTTTATGATGAATTGAAGAAGTATGAAGATCATCCATACGAAAAACGCGCCTTTCTTTATTTGGATATTCTCTCCTGGCTGGAAAGTCATTTGCAAAATAAACCAGTGGGGCAAATCATTCGCGAGAAGGCACTGGCAATTGCGCGTTGATTAACCAGGTGGATTACATCCATCGAATCTTTTGTATTTAATATCAGGGAATTTGTGGTTTGGAGGATTTTTTGCAAAATGCAGGAAATATTTACGTACAGGCATCCCATATAGCATCTTTAAAGGGAGGCGCCAAAATAGTTATAGATTCCTTTTTAACAGGATGCAAAAATTCTATGCTCCTTGCGTGTAAATGAATGCTGCCATTTTTATTGCTGCGGTCAAAACCATATTTCAAATCTCCTTTAATAGGGCACTTTATTGCTGCCAGTTGGGCCCGGATCTGATGATGTCTCCCGGTTTTTAAATTGATTTCCAATAAATAATAATTGTTGAGCTTTTTTAGGATTCTATAATCTAATATTGCATTCTTACTATTGGAAACCTCTTTTATATGGGCATATGACTTATTCTGTTTTGTGTTTCTGACCATCCAGTGCTCCAGAGTGTCCTGATCTTTAACCGGCTGATTTTTTACAATCGCCCAATATGTTTTTTTTGCTAATTTTTTTGAAAATAATTCATTTAATCTGGAAAGTGCTTTCGAAGTTCGTGCAAACACCACTATCCCAGAGGTTGGTCTGTCTATTCGGTGAACTACCCCTAAAAAAACTTTCCCCGGTTTGTTATACTTTTTTTTAATGTATTGTTTCACAATTTCGCTCAGAGGGATGTCACCTGTTTTATCACCCTGAACAATATCACCAGGCCTTTTGTTAACGACAATTATATGATTATCCTCATATAATACCAGAAGATTTTGTGAATTGGTCTTGGTTCTCTTGTCCACTAACTCTAATATTGTTCATCATCACTTGGGAAATCCTGGCTTTTCACATCGCTTACATAACGCGAAATAGCATTGCCCATGTCCTCATATAAATTCATATATCTGCGTAAAAATCGCGGATTGAATTCATGCGTCATTCCAAGAAGATCGTGGATAACCAATACCTGACCATCGGCAAATTTGCCACCACCTATTCCTATAGTTGGTATAGAGATCTTTTCAGATACTTTTTTTGTTAACAACGCAGGTATCTTTTCAAGGACAACAGCAAAACATCCGAGCTTCTCCAGAAGTTCTGCATCTTCTAATAGTTTCTCGGCCTCATTTTTTTCTTTGGCCCTGACAGTATAAGTTCCAAATTTATAAATTGCCTGCGGCGTTAATCCAAGATGTCCCATAACAGGAATGCCCGCATTCAGGATACGTTTTACTGATTCTTTAATTTCAATACCTCCTTCTACTTTTACTGCATGAGCCCCACTCTCCTTCATAATTCTTATAGCAGAACGAAGCGCTTCTTTGGGATCACTCTGATAACTTCCGAAAGGAAGATCAACCACTACCAAAGCCCTGTTGACTGCACGTATCACCGAAGAGGCATGGTATATCATCTGATCAAGGGTTATAGGCAAGGTGGTCTCATGCCCGGCCATGACATTGCTGGCAGAATCGCCAACCAATATGACGTCGACTTTGGCATCATCAACAATTTTCGCCATAGAATAATCATAAGCAGTTAGCATGGAAATTTTTTCTCCCTGCTTCTTCATTTCTATCAGGGATTTTACAGTGACCCTTTTGAATTCTTTCTTGGAAATAGACATTGCTTTCTTTTTGGCGAGATAAATGTAAGGAGTTTTGTTCAATTCATAAGAGTAACGAATAGTGTTTAAATAATTCCTTACTTTGGCTCAGAATTTTAAAACCACTGATTAATGAGATTATTACCAGGTTTACTGTTGATTTTTAGTTTTGCAATAGTAAACGCCCAGGATACTGAAAAAGAAGAAGTGAAGAAGGCTGTTCAAATGTTTTTCGATGGATTTCACAAGCAGGATTCCACGCAGATAAAAAGCACAATCGGGTCCGAAATAATTTTGCAAACCATTGGCCGTAATAAAGAGGGCGCGAGTATTGTTAAGACAGCAGATTTCAATGATTTCCTAAAATCCATTGTTAGTATTCCTGACTCTATAAAATT
The DNA here is from genome assembly GCA_020346245.1 of Flavobacteriaceae bacterium. GTDB lineage: Bacteria > Bacteroidota > Bacteroidia > Flavobacteriales > Flavobacteriaceae > Eudoraea. Next base: position 1,354,413 of record CP070778.1, read on the forward strand.
TCAGGAAAAATTACTTTCATATCAGATAAAGGTGGATGGAAGTATGGCCAATGCATGGACTCCATACGAATTCTGGATCAATGATTCATTGAGTCATTGTGGGGTAAATTCATTTCAACTACATAAACAAGGCGGAACCTGGAAGATCATATATCTTATAGATACCAGACGTCGGGAGAATTGTAACTAGAATAAAACATTTTTTCACCCCATATTCATCATTAGACCTTGTACTTTCAATCATAGACCAGTCATGGCTATTACCTAAGTAATGACATCCTGTCAGTTTTTCCCTGTTGGCATACTGTTTGTCATTTAGAATAGCATTGAACAATGGATAATTATTAACGTATAAAATAAAATAGATGAGCAAGATTATAGGAATAGATTTAGGAACCACAAACTCGTGCGTTTCCGTAATGGAAGGGAATGAGCCGGTTGTAATACCCAATGCCGAAGGTAAGCGTACTACACCTTCTGTAGTTGCCTTTGTTGAAGGTGGTGAAATCAAAGTTGGGGACCCTGCTAAAAGACAGGCAGTAACAAACCCAAATAATACAATATACTCCATTAAACGTTTTATGGGGAATAAATTCTCAGAGTGTCAAAAGGAAATTGACAGAGTACCCTATAAGGTTGAAAAAGGAGATAATAATACACCAAGAGTAGATATTGATGGCCGTTTGTATACCCCTCAGGAGATATCTGCAATGGTGCTGCAAAAAATGAAGAAAACTGCTGAAGACTATTTAGGGCAGTCTGTTACTTCTGCGGTAATTACAGTTCCCGCCTATTTTAATGACGCGCAAAGACAAGCTACTAAAGAAGCAGGGGAAATTGCAGGACTTAAAGTAGAGAGAATTATTAATGAGCCGACAGCAGCTTCACTAGCTTATGGATTGGATAAAAAGCACAAGGATCAGAAAATAGTAGTTTTCGATTTCGGTGGAGGTACACATGATGTTTCTATTTTAGAATTAGGCGATGGCGTTTTTGAAGTACTATCAACAGATGGTGATACACATTTGGGAGGAGATGATGTTGATCAAAAAGTTATTGACTGGTTGGCCGATGAATTTAATAAGGAAGAAAGCATTGACCTAAGAAAAGATCCAATGGCGTTACAAAGATTACGCGAGGCCGCAGAAAAAGCAAAAATTGAATTGTCTACTTCTGCACAAACCGAAATTAATCTTCCTTATGTAACTGCCACGGCTTCAGGACCAAAGCATCTTGTGGTAACATTGACACGCTCAAAATTTGAGCAATTAATTGCGGATTTAGTAAAAAGAACCATAAAGCCATGTGAAACGGCTTTAAAGGCCGCGGGTCTTTCGAAAAGCGATATTGATGAAATTATTTTAGTTGGAGGATCAACAAGGATTCCAGCCGTTCAGGAAGCTGTTGAGAAATTCTTTGGAAAAAAACCATCAAAAGGCGTGAACCCTGACGAGGTTGTAGCTGTTGGAGCTGCCATCCAGGGTGGAGTACTTACAGGAGATGTTAAAGATGTCTTGCTGTTAGATGTTACTCCATTATCTCTTGGAATTGAGACCATGGGAGGCGTAATGACCAAATTAATTGAGTCTAATACTACTATTCCTACAAAAAAGTCACAAGTATTTTCTACGGCAGCAGATAATCAGCCATCCGTTGAGATCCATGTATTGCAGGGAGAGAGACCCATGGCTACAGATAATAAAACTATTGGTAGATTCCACTTGGATGGAATTCCACCTGCACAAAGGGGCGTGCCTCAAATTGAAGTTACCTTTGATATTGATGCAAATGGGATCATTAAAGTTTCTGCTACCGATAAGGCTACAAACAAGACACAGGATATCAGAATTGAAGCTTCATCCGGACTAACGGAAGAAGAAATCAACAAAATGAAAGCAGAGGCAGAGGCTAACGCCGAATCTGATAAAAAGGCTAAGGAAACCGCAGATAAAATGAATGAGGCCGATAGTATGATATTCCAGACTGAGAAACAATTAACAGAGTTTGGAGATAAATTATCTGAAGACAAGAAAAAGCCTATTGAAGATGCCCTGGCAGAGCTTAAAACAGCCTACGAAGGTAAAGATGTTGAAGTAATAACAACTGCATTGGATAAAATTAATGAGGCCTGGAAAGTTGCTTCTGAAGAAATGTATAAGGCCCAGGCTGAAGCTCAGCAGGCCGGAGCACCACCTAATGGTGAAGAGACTGCTTCTGAAGATTCAAAAGAAGGGGATAATGTCGAAGATGTAGATTTTGAAGAAGTAAAGTAAAGAACAGATAATGTAGTATTAAAGGGCGGTTTTACCGCCCTTTTTTATTTTCGGCAGGCTATTTGTTTCATGTTGAAGTATAATGAAGTAATTTTGTTGTAATGCAAAAAGACAACACTACTTTCATCCTGAAATTATTATTGGTAATAGGACTTTTAGTATTTCCAACTATGACATTTGCCCAGGGGCCTCAAATCTTTACCTTAAAAGATTTTGACCTTAGGGGAGCTGTAAAGTCGTCCCTGGTCATTACAGATTACGGTAAAGAGGAATTCGAATTCAATAGGGAAGGCTTATTGACCAAAAATATTACGCGTTATAATGATATCGATTATGACATCACTTATTATAAATATTCAGGAGGCCAGTTGCTGGAAAGGCGTGATGAGATTTATAGGGAAGGGGAGTTTGATAAGCAGACTTCAATTGCGCATTTTTATGAAGTAGACACTACCGAAACTAAAAAGGTTTCAGAAAAAATTATTTCCTATAGCGGCGATGCACTGGATATTTATGAATATTCTTATGATGAAGACGGAAATCTTATAAAAATTGTAAGATCCAGCAATGAAGGACTGGACGAGACAAATATTGAATATAGCAGCTACAAGGGTGAGACAACTATAACCTATTTCTTTAATGGGGTGGTTCTTAAATCAATAAGGACTTCTTATAAGAAAAATAGAAAAGGTATAAAGAATAAGATAGTTTTGACCAAAGAATTTATTGAAGGAGTCCCTAATAGTGCTCACGAGAAGATCTATGATACCGAAGACAAATTAATATCACTGAAGGAATTTAATTACGATGAAATAAAGAAGTCATTTGTTGCTCATAAGTCGATAAAATATTCTTATGATGAAACAGGCTTACTTTTAAAGGAGGTTGAGAAAGTTGAAAAATCTGTAAACACTAAAGATTATATCTACCAGTTTGATGGTACAGAAGATAGTAATTGGGTAAAGAAGATCATCACACCAAAAAACCTTTTTACTTCTCGAAGTATTACCTATTATGAGGACGAAAAAATTGAAGTAGAAGAGTGACACTATTAACCGCTAACAGGATCCATTTTATCCCATTCATTTTTTAGAATACCATAGACACAAGTGTTCCTTTTAAAACCATTAAGCAAATAAACATTTTTTCGAAGAATTCCTTCCAGAACTGCACCCAGCTTTTCTACAGCTTTTCGGGATTGCATGTTGCGTTCATCAATCCTAAAGGTAATTTTCTCAAACCCCAGCTTGTTAAATGCATGATTAATTAGCAGATGTTTCATTTCGGAATTGAGACCAGTACCCTGAAAGCTTTTACCTATCCAGGTAGCACCAATTTCCAATACCTTATTAGTGAAATCAATATTCATATATCTTGTACAGCCTGCATAGGCCCCAACTTTTTTATCATAAATAATAAAAGGTAGGGAGGAATTTTTTTCCTGTTGATCAAGAGCTGTCTCAACATAACTTCGTAGCGCTGATGGAGATTCTATATCTGAAGGGGAATATTGAATAAGTTTATGCTCGGAAGCTACTAGCTGTAAGTTTGCGTAGTTATCCATCGTGAGCGGAGAGAGTCTTACCCTGTCATTTTCCAGAATAGTAGTTTCTATCATTGTATCAAATTATTAATAAGCTCCTTTTTTACAATATGACCGCCATCAAAAATATGCTCATTTGCCCTTCCTTTAAATATGACCCTGCTTTTTTCTCTCTCGAGGGATAAGCGTTCTTCTGTAATATATTGGTCTTTATCCCCTATAATAATGGTTATCCGACTAGTAGTACTTAAATGTGCAAAATCATTTTCATTTAGTTCATCTGGAATACCCCCCGCATAAAGGACTAGATGATTACATTTAATTTTACGTTGAGCCACCCATCGTGTTACCATTGATACTCCCTGGGAATATCCAAAAATAATAAGGTTGTGGGTGGGGAAAATCGCCTCGTTTTCCAATATAGCATCAAGATAACTGAGGTTATTATTTATTTCAGTTTTTGTATTTTCTTTTGTCAACCAGCTTGCGCCAACATGTTTAAATGAATTATTCATATAATATTTCGAAGGTGCCTGCGGGGCAATAATGTAATTTTCAACCGGATTTAGTTCGTCAAAATATTTCAGGAAATACTTGCTCAAATACCCCATCCCGTGAAAAACTATCCAAACATTCTTTGTTTCTTTTGTAAACTCGTTTAATGTTTCATAGGTGTTTGTACTTTGATAACCGACAGATTTTTCCAAAGGTTTATTACCCATATTATTTCAATTGTTATTAGTTGTACTTGAATGCTTAATTTTACGCAAAATATTTTCTATGAACGAATACAAAGACAAAATACTTAAGGTTTGCAACGATATCCGTAAAAATACTTTAATGGAGACCCTGGAAATTGAATATATTGATGTAGGTGAAAACTATCTGGTGGCTAAAATGCCCGTTAATTCTAAGGTTTATCAACCTGATGGTGTCTTGCATGGCGGTGCCACTGTTGCACTGGCTGAAAGTGTTGGGAGTGCTGCCTCTTATGTATTTCTTGATGCCCAAAAAGTATTTGTACGTGGCATCGAAATATCGGCAAATCACTTAAGTAGTATAAGTGAAGGAGAGGTCTTCGCCAGAGCCACAATTATCCATAATGGAAGAACCACTCAATTGTGGGATATTAAAATAACCGATCAGGAAGACAATCTCATTTCAATGTGTAAATTAACTACTATTTCCCTACCAAGAGCATAATATGTTTCAAGAACACCTTGGTAGGATAGATGCGCACTGGAAAAGTGAACTGCCTTTTGTTGCCTATAGAAAACCTTATACTAATGAGGTAATATCAGTTTTTCAAAATAATTCAAAGTTACATCGCATACACGATTTTACCGAGACAGGCTTTGTTTTTGCACCTTATAATAAGGAGTTTTCTGCACTACTCATCCATCCAGATAAAGTCCTTTCCCATGAATATCAATCAAGGGGATTTGAGTTCAATGACGCCAGCTTTCCTGAGATCTCAGAAGAAGACAAATCATATCATATTCAAATAGTAAAAAAAGGGATTAAAGAAATAGGAACAA
>CP070778.1:1359866-1384379 GCA_020346245.1 Flavobacteriaceae bacterium
GGCCTTTTTCGAGCCATCCTTCACTATTAATCATCCGGGCATATTCTCCAATGGTCATTCCGTAAACCAGCGGAATTGGGGTAAGGCCCAGAAACCCCTTATGCTTTATCTCCATAGTTGGCCCGTCAACATAATGACCGTTGGGATTGGGGCGATCCAGAACTAAAACGGGGATACCTTTTTCTGCACAGGCTTCCATTACCAACTGCATGGTGGCTATGTAGGTATAAAACCTAACCCCTACATCCTGAATATCAAATACAACAATATCCAGCCCCTCTAATTGGGAAGAAGTGGGTTTTCTATTTTTACCGTAAAGGGAGATTATGGGAATTCCGGTTTTGGCGTCCATCCCATCTTTTACATGCTCTCCGGCATCTGCCATTCCACGAAATCCATGCTCAGGAGCGAATACTTTTGTTATGTCAATATTTAGTAATAAGAGTGAATCTACAAGATGTGTGAAGGAATTGTTAGTCAATTCTTCCGGAATGTCATTCTTAAAAATAATACTGGTCTGATTGGCAACTACTCCTACCTTTTTTCCTCGCAAGCGGGGCATGTATTCCTGGGTAGAATTTGCACCAACAACAATAGCAGCATCTAGTTCCTTTATAGTTTTAGGTAATTCCAAAGCTGTTGAATCCTTGTCTTTTTTTAAGGTGTTTCCGCAGGCTGTTAGTATCAAAAGCCACAATAAAAATGTATTTTTGAATCTGGATAAAAAAGCCATCTATTGAATTTAGAATTTTTTATAGCAAAACGCCTTATTAAGGGTAAGGAGCATAAAATTAGTATATCCGCACCAATAATAAAAATAGCCATTGCGGCAATTGCATTAGGGATCATCATGATGCTTATAGCTATTGCTACCGGGGTAGGGTTAAAATATAAAATTAGGGAGAAGGTTGCTGCCTTCAATGGTCATATTCAGATCTATAATTACGATAATAATGTTTCGGATGTTTCTGTGGTCCCCGTATCTGTCAATCAGGATTTTTATCCCCAATTTAAGGATATAGATGGAATTTCACATATTCAGGCTGTAGCCAGTAAAGCGGGTATAATAAGGACTGAGGATACTTTTGAAGGTGTTATTGCTAAAGGAGTTGGGAAAGATTATAAATGGGAAGTATTCAGTGAATATATACAGGAAGGAAGACTACCGGACTTTAAGGGAGAACTAAATACCGAGGTGCTAATGTCTTCTTTAATGGCGAGAAGGCTTAAATTAAGAGTAGGCGATGAATTCTTTACTTTCTTTTTAAAGGACGAAGACCCTTCTCAGACTCCAAATCAAAGAAAATTTAAAATTGTTGGAGTCTATGACAGCGGATTTGAAGAGTTTGATGCCAAGTATGTATTTACAGATATACGGCATATTCAAAGGGTTAACAGGTGGCAGGAAGATCAGGTAGGCAACTTTGAAATTTTTCTGCTCAATTTTGAAGATATTGAAAGTAAAACAAATGAAATATATGGCAAAACACTTAGTAATCTGGATACTCAAAATATAAAGAACAAGTACTTCAAAATTTTTGAATGGATAGGTTTGTTCGATTTTAATATCGCTCTCATCATTGGTATAATGATTATTGTGGGTGGCTTTAATATGATTACGGCACTGCTTGTCTTAATATTGGAAAGAACCCAGATGATAGGAATTCTCAAAGCTCTGGGATCTGCTAATTGGAGTATTCGTAAAGTGTTTTTATATAATGCGGCTTATCTGATAACAATTGGTTTGCTATGGGGCAACCTTATTGGTCTTGCAGTTATTTGGTTTCAGGGAACCTATCGGGTTTTCAAATTTCCAAACCCCAAGGAGTACTATATTGACTATATTCCGGTGCATATAGATTTTCCTACGATTTTTATTTTGAATCTTGGTGTACTTCTATTATGTCTCCTGATGCTTTTGATACCATCTTTTATCATTACAAAAATAACTCCTGTGAAAGCTATTAAATTTGAATAATTAAAACATGTTTTTGCTTTCCTAACACCGGAGGAAGAAACCATGGACTATTGTAACAATATCTGAATCACCAACTATTGCTAAAAGGAATTACTGAAATCTGCTTTTTTGAAAATACTATCTTTACGCTGTCTATGAAATACGCCAAAAATATCCTGGAAACCATTGGAAACACGCCCCTGGTTAAAATAAATAAATTAACAGCAGAATTACCTTGCCTTGTATTGGCCAAGTATGAAACATTTAACCCGGGAAACTCTGTAAAAGACCGAATGGCTGTTCAAATGGTTGCGGATGCTGAAGCCGAAGGGAAATTAAAGCCCGGAGGTACCATAATTGAGGGAACTTCTGGTAATACAGGAATGGGCCTTGCCCTGGTTGCTGTTGTAAAAGGGTACAAAATGATTTGTGTAATCAGCGACAAGCAATCCAAAGAAAAAATAGATATACTAAAAGCAATGGGTAGTGAAGTATATGTGTGTCCAACAGATGTGGCTCCCGAAGACCCCCGAAGTTATTATTCTACCGCCAGAAGATTAGCTGAAGAGATCCCTAATTCGTGGTATGTAAATCAATATGATAATCCCTCCAATACCAAAGCACACTTTTTAACTACAGGCCCTGAGATCTGGGAACAGACAGAAGGCAAAGTAACTCATTTTGTGGTTGGGGTGGGTACCGGTGGTACCATTTCCGGAGTAGGGACTTTTTTGAAATCAAAAAACCCTGATATCAAAATTTGGGGAGTAGATACCTATGGCTCGGTTTTTAAGAAATATCACGAGACGGGCATTTTTGATCATAATGAGATATACCCTTATATAACTGAGGGTATTGGTGAAGATATCTTACCAAAAAATGTGAATTTTGACATCATAGACGGATTTACTAAAGTAACAGATAAAGATGCTGCAGTATATACGCAGCGCTTAGCCAAAGAAGAAGGAATGTTTCTTGGTAATTCTGCCGGTGCTGCGATTAAAGGTGTTCTTCAGCTAAAGGAGAAATTTAACAAAGACGATGTGGTGGTAGTTCTTTTCCACGATCATGGAAGCAGGTACGTGGGTAAGATTTACAATGATGAATGGATGAAAGAACAAGGGTTTATAGACTAATATTTTAATTTGACTTAATATGAATTATAGAAGATTAACCAGCTTACTACTAGTTCTCTTTTTTTGTGCGCAATTACCCGCCCAGAAACTTTCAAAAGTGGAAAGAAAATTAGTCAAAACAATTGAAGCTAATAATAATGAAGCTATCGATTTTTTGGAACTTGTTGTTAACATTAATAGCGGCACTTTAAATGCAAAGGGGGTAAAGAAAGTAGGGATGGTTTTTAAGGATGCCTTTGAAAATATCGATTTTGAGACAATCTGGATTGAGATGCCGGAAGAAATGAACAGGGCCGGTCATTTGTTTGCAAAAACAGAGGGTAAAAAGGGTAAAAAATTATTGCTAATTGGTCATTTAGATACCGTATTTGAGGAAAACAGTCCGTTTCAGGAATTTGAGCGCGTAAATGATAGCATTGCTCATGCGCCGGGGGGTAATGATATGAAAGGTGGCGATGTAATTGTCCTATATGCCTTGAAGGCTTTGCATGCCAACGGTTTGCTGAATGATGCCCAGATCATAGTTGCATTCACAGGTGATGAAGAAAGTACGGGAAAACCATTGGATATAAGCAGAAAAGATTTAATTGAGGCAGCAAAGAGAAGCGATATTGCACTCGGATTTGAGACCTCTACCGGGTTTAATTATGCCACAGTAGCAAGGAGAGGAGCCTCGGGGTGGCAGGTTGATGTTGAAGGAAAGCGAGCCCATAGTTCTGGCATTTTTAATGAACGGGTTGGTGCTGGTGCTGTTTTTGAAATGTCAAGAATTTTGAATGCATTTTATGAAGAGGTTCGCGGCGCCCAATATCTTACGTTTAACCCCGGAATACTAATGGGGGGCACTTTTGTTGCTTATGATACCGCTACCGGCAAGGGGGAGGTCTTTGGGAAAAGTAATGTGGTCTCACAGACCGCCATGGCAAGAGGGGGTTTACGTTTTATTTCAGAAGAACAAAAGGAAGAGGCGAGAGCTAAAATGAGGGAAATAGTTTCTAATAGTCTGCCTCAGACATCAGCAACCGTTAGTTTTACTGATAGTTACCCGGCAATGGTTCCCACAGAAGGAAATAACAGGCTTCTGGCAGAGCTAAATCAGGTAAGTCTGGATCTTGGTCAGGGTGAGGTAATAGGCTATGATCCTGGCAAAAGGGGCGCTGCAGACACCTCTTTTGTAGCTGAATATGTAGATTGCCTCGATGGGCTAGGAACCATGGGAAACGGTGCACATACCCCTGAAGAAACCGTAAATTTGAACACTATTGAAGACCTTACAAAGAGAACAGCAGTACTTATTTATAGATTGATCAATCAATAATTCATGGTAAATCTTAGCTCGGGCAACACAAATGCTAAAATAGAGGTAGGTGAATTGGTAAGTTACCAGCTAAACAATCATGAATATATTCATCAAAAAGGGAGCCCTGGTTGGCGCAACTCGGATACTGAAATGTTTCCTGTAATCGGACCCACTGCTGAAGCTGGTTTCCGGGTTCATGTTCCAAGAGGTAATGCTATTCAGGATCAACATGGATTGTTGCGAGAATTGGATTACCAGCTTCTTTCCAACACAAAAACAACAGCCGAATATGTAAAAACATACAAGGCGGGAACGGTTATAAAAAATTCTAAATTTCCCGATAAATCTTCGGCTCAATTACTTATCTGGCCCTTTAGTTTTGAATTTCACAAGAGTTTTCAAATCACGGATAATCATCTGGAAATTAGCTTTAGAATTTCAGGAGAAAAAGATATGCCGTTTATGCTGGGATATCACCCGGCATTTAAACTGTATACAGATAATCCTGTCATAATTGCTGAAGATCAGACCATTTCATTAGATGCTGTTATTGGAGCCGGAAACAGGGCCCTTGAAGTAAATGATTGCAAAAATGTTGTATTAAGAGATGTAAAAGAACTGAACATAAAAACAGAAGGGTTCAAACATTTTATGTTGTGGACGGAGGTTTCGAATATGATATGCATTGAGCCAATAACCTTTTACCCTTATGCAGTACCCCAAATGCAATTGCATGAAGGGTTTGATTACCTGGCTGAGAAAGACAGGAATTTCAAAGTCACTTTAATTCCATAATTTAATAGCCTATTTAAAAGAACCAAGAATCTGATTTAATCCAAATGAATTAAAAAATGAGAGTACTGTTAGAACGTCATTACGGGTATCTGTTTGAACCGGAATTGTTAGATGAGATTGAGGCTTCAGGGAAATGCAAACTCATAAAGCAAGGGGAACGTTTATTGGATATAGGTCAGGACATAACTGTTATGCCCTTAATTTTTAGTGGGGCGATTAAAATACTTCGCGAAGATGATGAGGGTGATGAGTTATTGCTTTATTTCATTGAGAAAGGCGATACTTGTGCCATGACATTTTCATGCTGCCTTGGGAACGGTAAAAGTGAGATCAGAGCAATTGCAGAATCAGATACGGAATTATTAATGATTCCAATAGACAAAATGGATGAGTGGATGGTCAAATATCAGAGCTGGAGAGAATTTATTTTGGATAGTTATCATACCAGAATGTCAGAATTGCTGGAAACAATAGATACTTTGGCATTTATGAAAATGGATGAACGCATAATGAAGTATCTTAAAGACCGTGCAATGGTAACCAATGATGATATTATATATTCTACTCATCAGGATGTGGCCAATGATTTGCATACTTCCCGTGTAGTAGTGTCAAGGCTTTTGAAAAGTTTAGAGAAAGAAGGCAAAATAGAGCTGAGCCGAAATCATATTAAAGTTATTGAATTATAGCTTAATATTTCTCGGGCTGTAACAATTACGAGTAAAAGTCATCTCTAGGAGTAATAAACTCTAAAACAAAAAGATGAAATTATTACTTACCCTTTCTGCAATTCTGGTTTTGATTATAACAAATCATATCAGTGCTCAATCTGAAGTTCTTTTTAATGGTGTTGAACTCCAGGATTCCTTTCAAAGTACCAAAGCTAAAATGGAACCTTTTGCCGAACAACTGGAAATATTTGAAATAGAAAACCCAACCTTTCCTTTATCCAATAATCTTGAAACACACATGGTTTTGAGCAATTACAAATCCGGCAATGGTACTATATCAGAGTTGGTATTTACCTTTGCGGATGATAAATTGGTATATATTCAGGCCTATGGGAATGCGGTTGAAAGCATAACCGCTAAAAGGAAAGACACTGCTCAGACCTATATGAACTATAATTTCTATCCAAATGATGGGATTGTTACGAAGCCCTCTGAGGATAAAGTCTGGATTTTATCCAAAGATGCCATGCATCCTAATCTATTTACCTGGGATAATCCATACCTGCCTTCAAATAAGGAACTTAAAAAAACGCATAACCCGTCGGCAAGAATTCCGGATTTTATAGAAATGGGAGGTAATCTAGATCAATTAAAACCAAATTTAGAAAGAGAATCTGTTTTTACCACTAGTAAGGAATTGGATGGGAGTGATCCAAATGCTCAATTACAGATAGATTGTTTTGGTGTAGAATATGCAGGTTTTCCCAGAAAATTTGAGGCACGATTTGGAGATGGAAAACTTAATGTTTTGTGGATTTTAACAGGCAAAGGGGAGGAAGATCGTATAAGGCAGAAACTTATAAACGAATATGGTGCGGTTATTTTTAAAGATGATAACTGGGAAGTCTTCAATAACTGGCAGGTAATGCTTCGCAAGGATAAACCGGAGGTCCTCGTATTAACAGAAGAACTTGCAGCTTTTTATAAGAAAGATTACTTCAAACAATAGTACTGCAGACCACCCTTTGTGTTTTGACCGACAAAAGGTATTGGGGAGACCATTGATTTATTGATTAAATAGTACATTTGATTGATGAGAAAAATTTTCCCAATTCTACACGGACTAGGTAGTTATAAACGGAAAGATCTTCCTAAAGACATCATTGGTGGCTTAACCGTGGGAATAGTACTTATTCCTCAGGCCATGGCCTATGCTATGATCGCTGGTTTGCCACCTGTTTATGGTCTGTATGCCTCCTTAATGCCCTTGTTGGTTTATGCTTTCCTGGGCACTTCAAGATCACTTGCAATTGGACCCGTAGCCATGGATTCCTTACTTGTTGCGGTAGGTTTAGGAACTCTGGCAATAGTTGGATTGGAGAATTACATTGCTATGGCCATTTTGCTTGCTTTTATGGTAGGAGCCATACAATTTGTTTTAGGTACTTTTCGGATGGGCTATCTGGTTACTTTTTTGGCCAAACCGGTTATAAGCGGATTTACTTCGGCCGCGGCTATGATTATTATTTTTAGCCAGTTAAAACATTTACTTGGGGTGGAAATGGAAGGGAGCAATCAGTTTCACCAAATTTTTCTAAATGCCATTGAGACAATTCCGGAAACCAATTACTATGATTTTATATTAGGACTTGCCGGGATTTTTTTACTCATTGGTTTTAAAAAATGGAATAGACAAATCCCTGCCATTCTTATTATCGTTGTTCTTGGAATACTGGCCGTATATTTTTTCAAAATGGAAGAGTTAGGCATTGAGATCGTGGGAACAATTCCAAAAGGATTGCCTGGGTTTATTTTACCTTCCTTTAGGGCAGATACTATGATGAAACTATGGCCGATTGCGCTGACCCTTGCTCTGATAGGATATCTTGAAGCTATTTCAATTGGCAAGAGTATTGAAGAGAAGAATGAAGAAGATCAGATTAATGCCAATCAGGAATTAATTGCTTTAGGCTCAGCAAATATGTTGGGTTCGTTTTTTCAGTCCTTTCCTGTTGCGGCAAGTTTTTCGAGATCTGCCATCGATAATGAATCTGGATCAAAAAGTACCATCTCTGGCATATTTACGGTTATTTTGGTTATAACAACGCTTATATTTCTTACCCCTCTGTTTTATTATTTACCAAAAGCGATCCTGGCCAGTATTATCATGGTATCGGTTTTTGGTTTAATTGATTTAGCCTATGCAAAACGTTTGTGGACCTATAGAAAAGATGAATTTATTGTCTTACTATTTACATTTTTGATAACCCTGTTTATAGGCATTACTCAAGGCATCCTTACTGGTGTACTGCTCTCACTTTTGTTGATGGTCTACAGAACTTCAAAACCTCATTTCGCCGTTATAGCCAAAATAAAAGATTCAGAATATTATAAAAATATTACGCGTTTTGGAGATGAAGTCGATTTACGGGATGATTTGCTCATAGTACGTTTTGATTCACAATTGTACTTTGGAAATTCAGATTATTTCAAAAATCAGCTTTATAAGTATATGAGCCAGAGCGGTAATAATTTAAAAGGAGTAATATTAAATGCAGAAGCAATTAATTATATAGATTCCACGGCTACCAGAATGCTTACTAAAGTCATTAAAAAAATAAGACAGGATGGAGTACAGTTTTATATTGCAGGAGCCATAGGGCCGACAAGAGATATCATTTTCAGGAGTGGAATAAGCGATGTATTACCCAAAGAATACCTGTTTGTAAAAATAAAAGAAGCCGTGGCCCACTTTGATAATCCTGAAAATGCGTCTGCCAGTCATGAAAGAGTTGCCTATCAGAGGAATAAGAAGGGAAACTAATGTTGCCCTCTTTAAATGAAGAAGCAGTATTTTTGAAAAAAATTTATTGATAAAGATATGATCATTGAACAGATTTATACCGGTTGTCTTGCTCAGGGAGCTTATTATATTGAAAGCAATGGGGAAGTTGCAATCATTGATCCATTACGTGAAGTTATGCCCTATATAGAAAGGGCGAAAAAAAATAAGGCTGAAATAAAATATATTTTTGAAACACATTTTCATGCCGACTTTGTGAGTGGGCACGTTACTTTGGCTAAGGAAACAGGGGCACCTATTGTATATGGTCCAAATGCCAATCCTTCTTTTAAGGCAATCATAGCTAAAAATGGTCAGGAATTTCAACTTGGGGATATAACAATTAAAGCGCTGCACACCCCGGGCCATACTATGGAAAGCACTACATATTTATTAAAGGATGAAACAGGGAAAGACCATGCGATTTTTTCTGGGGATACTTTGTTTTTAGGTGATGTGGGAAGACCGGATCTGGCGCAGAAAGCGGCAGATATGACCAAAGAAGACCTGGCCGGACTTCTTTACGATAGTTTAAGAAATAAAATTATGCCGTTGGCAGATGAGGTTATTGTTTATCCTGCACATGGAGCTGGTTCAGCCTGTGGTAAAAACATGATGAAAGAAACCGTGGATACTTTGGGGAACCAAAAGCAGATGAATTATGCATTAAGGGCAAATATGACTCGTGAGGAATTCATAAATGAAGTTACCGATGGCCTGCTTCCACCACCAAAATACTTTCCACTGAATGTAAAAATGAATAAAGAGGGATACGAGGATATAGATGATGTATTAAAACGCGGAATGGCATCACTTACACCAGATGCCTTTGAATTAGCGGCCAATGAAACAAATTCACTGGTGCTGGATGTACGTCATCAGGATGAATTTGTAAAAGGGCATATCCCAAGATCTATTTTTATAGGCCTGAATGGGGATTTTGCTCCATGGGTAGGGGCTTTAATTGCCGATGTAAAACAACCCATTTTGTTGGTTACGCCTAAAGGCAAGGAAAAAGAGACTGTTACCCGATTGTCGAGAGTAGGTTTTGACAATACTTTAGGGGTATTAAAAGGTGGTTTTGAAGCATGGAAAAATGCAGGAAAAGATGTTGACACAATTATAGCTTTGACCGCCAAAGAAGCCAAAGATACGTTGGAAGGCAAACATATGCCAATTTTTGATGTTCGCAAGGTAAGTGAATATAATGCAGAACATCTGGTGGATGCACATAACGCCCCACTGGATATACTAAACGATCATTTGGCTGAATTTCCCAAAGACGAAACCTTTTACCTTCATTGTGCCGGTGGATACCGATCTGTTATTGCAGCCTCCATCCTCAAAAGCAGAGGTATACACAATTTAGTAGACATAGCGGGCGGATTTGCCGAGATGAAAAAATCTGGAATGGAAGTGACTAATTATATCTGCCCTACCACACAATAATATGATTTATATCATGGTTTGTGTGGGCAACCCATCTTATTTTTAATGACAGAATTTATAAAGGGCAGGGATTTTCTCATCCTTTTTAATTAGGAAATTATGAAACGGAACATGGGTAAAATCGATAAGATTGTTCGTTTTACAATTACCGTTATAATTGCTTTGTTGGTTTATTATAGGGTGATTGAAGGCGCATTATCTTATATTCTATTAACAGTCGCCGCTGTATTTCTTTTAACGAGCTTAACCGGTTTCTGTCCGCTTTATGGCCTTTTTGGTTTGAATACTTGCAAAGCACGCAAGAAGTAGTTTTCAGAAAAAATAATTTGCTTTAACATATAAAATAATAAGCCTTCTTAGATATGAAATTAATTGGCATTCCTTTGGTAGATTGGAGTAATGGAATTATAATGATTGCCGTATTTGCTTTTGTTGTGATTGCAATGATTGCCATTCTGGTTAGTCTCATGAATAGTGGCAAGAGGCGATAAATAAATTGGCATTTTAGGTAGTTCTGGTCAATTCCTCATTCTTGATTCTTCGACAGAAACTTAAATTTTGGGTTTCTCATCACTCTTTTATCTAAAATTAAGGACAATTGCGCTGCATTTTTTCGCTTATTCATAAAAAGTTTATAGTTTTAAATCAGGTTTAAACCACTTATGAATTCATGATCACCTTTTCATAAGTATTAGCTATTAGACATGTTTAAAAATTTTATTGAAAAGATTGGGGCAATGAATGTTTTATTACTTCTGGTTGTCCTGTCCATCATTGTTGTTTCAGAGTATATGTTTCTGTCCGGTCAGAAATTAGAGGCCATCTTTGTTGCCTTCTGGGCTCCAACTATTTTAGGTTTTATGAACTACTTAAAGTATAAGAAATAATGGATTTCATATTAATTTACTCCATTGTTGTTGCCTTTATCTTTGTGATCTGGATGCTTTTTGTAGTCAAAATGTACAATGAAATGGATAAATAGGTGCACTTACAAATCGGCTTCTTTCAAATATACTCCCCATATTTTACACCGATTTAAGAATGCCCGAAGAAAATTCAAGAATAGAATTGGGGTTTTTAACCCTGTAGGTTTGAATAAGACGGGAGGTTTCCAGGTTATCTTTTTGTGGGATAAGAAAAGCCATTATATCTTCCATGGAGTTAATTGAAGCATTTTTGGGCACAAATCCATACCCCGAATAGACGGCCTCCTGCACTACCACTATGGCATCTTCATTATTGGTTCTTCCTTTTTCTTTTATAATATAGGTATGTTTTTCAGATGCCAGACTATCAATAGCCTCCTTTACTCTTTTATTATAGTCTGTTACCGATTCTTTACCCCGGCAAATGCCTTTACAGTCAGCCACCCTGAAATGTGAACAGCTGGTAACATTTTCCTGTAAGTGACAATATTTTGGGCATAAATTATAGGTAATACATAACTGCTCTATAAATAGACGGCAATCTGTGGTATTGTAAAATGTAATTAAGGATTTGGGGACTAATCTTAGTTTATTAAATGCCAGATGCATTATGCCTTGTCTGTCTTCGTATGCAAAAATGCCGTAAGGCACCACATTTCTTTTTTGTGCTCTATTGAATAAGGGGTAATGATGTTTAATTGCTGCAGATTCCATTAACAGCGCAAGTAATTCATTGCCTGAAAGCTCAAAATCTATATCTGAAGTCTCTCTGCACATTTGAACCTCTTTAGTAGATTTATCATAAAAATGACTAAGAACCCTTTTCTTAATATTTTTGGCTTTGCCTACATAAATGATCTCCCCTTTGTTATTTTTAAAATAGTAAACACCCGGTTTTGAAGGTAACTTCTCATATACTTCCCTATTCAGTGATGGCGGCAGGGTTGCTTCCTGAGAACGTGCATTTAAGAACGAGGTAAAAACAGTTTCAGCATTTTCAGTTTCCAGTAACTTTCTGAATAAATGTACCGTTGCATGCGCATCACCCCTTGCTCTGTGCCTGTCTGTAATAGGGATATTCAGAGAAGAACAAAGTTTGCCCAGGCTATAGGACGAATATCCTGGAATAAGCCTTCGTGACAACCGCACTGTGCAGAGTTTTTTTCTAATGAAAGAAATGCCTATGGTTCTGAATTCCTCTTTAATGACGTTGTAATCGAAATTAACGCTATGGGCGACAAAGATGGTGTCTTGCGTTATTTCCAATATTTTAGGAGCAATCTCCCGTATGGTGGGAGCATCCCGCACCATATGGATGTCAATACCTGTAAGCCCTGTAATAAAATATGGTATTTCACATTCCGGATTTACCAGTGAGGTAAATTCATCCACAACTTGCTGTCCATCAAATTTAAAGATAGCTATCTCGGTAATTTTATTGCCCTTAATACCGTTTCCGGTAGTTTCTATATCTACAATGGTATACAAATCTTCTATTTAAAGGAATTTGAATAGCCAAGTTAATAAGAAAAATCAAGCAGCTCAAAACCCTTTTCCTATATTCAGTTTCAACTGGACTGACATTCTGTTGAGGAAATGGAAAAATATGATTAGCTTTAAAAGCCCTTCCTATCCCAGTAGCTAATATGACACAGGTTTTGTTTCTTAAGGTCCTCTATAGAAGTATCTTTAGTCTTCTTGTCTTTAGTTCTTTTTTATGTAACGAAAAACAGGGGGCAAAAAATAGTAAAGAGTTAAAGTTCTTGCCCGAAATAAGAGCTTCACTGGATGACTTGGTTAGCCTGTGGTATCCTGCTTCAATTGATACTAGACATGGAGGGTTTTATCCCGATTTTAATTACAAATGGCAGAAAGAAGGTGAGCAAAACAAGATGCTCGTCACTCAGGCGCGCCATATTTGGACTGCCTCCAAACTCGCCACCTTTTACGGTGATAGAAGTTATGAAAATATCGCGGCACATGGTTTTCAGTTTTTAAGGGATAAGATGTGGGATTCACAATACGGTGGCTTCCATACACTTCTCGCCTATGATGCAGGCTCCCTTACACCCGTAGCAAAAACAAAAAGCGCCTATGGCAATGGCTTTGCCATTTACGGACTGGCAGCTTATTTTGAAATTTCTAAAGATTCATCGGCGCTTGATCTGGCAAAGAAAACATTCTATTGGTTAGAGGAACATGCGCATGATTCAGAATTTAAAGGCTATTTCGATGTTTTGAACTTAGATGGATCCTGGATGTTCAATGTCATTGAAAACGACAGGGGCTACGATAATTTTATACGTAAAGACTGGAAAGACCAGAATTCGTCCATTCATCTCCTGGAAGCCTTTACAGCACTCTATGAAGTATGGCCAAACCGATTGTTAAAAGAACGTCTCGAAGAACTTTTGATTTTAATAAGAGATACAATCACTACGCAAAAGGGATTTCTCACCCTCCATTTAGAAAGGGATTGGACCCCTGTTTCTTTTAAGGATTCTACAGAATCATTCAGGTTAGAAAATTTTTGGCTGGATCATGTTTCTTTTGGCCACGATGTGGAAACAGGATTTCTACTTCTGGAAGCTTCTGAAGTACTTTACCACACTAAAGATTCTACAACTTTGACAATTGCCAAAAGAATGATTGACCATGGAATTGATCATGGGTGGGATTTTGAAAAAGGTGGTTTTTTTGATGGAGGTTATTATTTGGAAGAATCGGATGTCTGCACTATCTTAAATCCGGCAAAAATCTGGTGGTCACAGGCAGAAGGACTTAATTCATTATTGCTTATGTCGCAATTGTATCCCGATAAAAAGGTGTACTTTGAATTATTTGAGCAACAATGGAATTATATCAATGAATATCTAATTGATCATACCTATGGCGGATGGTACGATGAAGGACTCGATTCAGATCCCGAAGCTGCTCAACGTGCCAAGGCGCACGTCTGGAAGGTAAATTATCATAATATCCGATCATTAATTAATGTAATACAAATGCTCGAAGGAAGATTTAAATTGACGAATAGTGAGCTGTAGATAACTTTTAAAAGAAACAATGTGAAATTTAATTTAACAGATAAAAGGGCACTGGTCACGGGAGGGGGTAGTGGCATAGGTAAGGCAATTTCTATAGCTCTGGCAGAACAAGGCGCTGATGTACATATCCTGGAAGTAAATAAGATTCCGGCTAAGGAAACTGCTGCTGAAATAAAAGCTACAGGAGGTAAAGCCCAGGCGCATGCATGTGATGTTTCTAAACAAAAGGAAGTTCTTAATACCGTTAATGCAATTACGGCTGATGGGGCAATAGACATATTGATCAATAACGCGGGAATTGCCCATATTGGGAATGTTGAACTGACTTCCGAAGCGGATATCGACAGGGTATATCAGGTAAATATTAAAGGGGTCTATAATTGTATTTATGCCTGTATAAAGGATATGAAAGACAGGGGAGGAGTGATCATAAATATGGCATCTGTAGCCGCCACTGTGGGCATATCAGACAGATTTGCCTATTCCATGACAAAAGGAGCAGTACTTACCATGACGTATTCTGTGGCCAAAGATTACTTAACCTATGGCATTCGATGCAACAGTATTTCACCGGCAAGGGTTCATACTCCTTTTGTTGATGGCTACCTTAAACAGAATTATCCCGGTATGGAAAAGGAAATGTTTGAAAGGCTATCACAGACACAACCCATTGGCAGGATGGGCAGACCTGAAGAAATAGCGAACCTGGCTGTGTATCTATGTTCTGATGAAGCCTCCTTTATTACGGGGACGGATTTTCCTATTGATGGAGGTTTTATAAGACTAAATGGTTAGAAATTAAAATTAAGTACAATGGTAATTGACAGCCATCAGCATTTTTGGAAATACGACCCTGTAACATATAGCTGGATTGACGATTCCATGAAAGTCCTTCAGAAGGATTTTCTTCCCTCAGAACTTAGGCCAATACTTCAAAACAATGGGGTAGACGGCTGTGTTGCCGTTCAGGCAGATCAGTCCGAAAGAGAAACAGAATTCCTGCTTGAACTAGCCAGGGAAAATCAATTTATCAAAGGGGTAGTTGGCTGGGTAGATCTTAAAGCGGAGGGAGTAAGAAAAAGGTTAGCCCACTATTCGCAAAACGAAAAACTCAAGGGGGTGCGGCATATTGTACAGGAAGAACCCGATCCTGAATTTATGCTGAGGAAAGATTTTCAAAACGGGATAAGGCATTTGGCAGAATTTGGACTTACCTATGATATTCTGGTTTATCCAAATCAGCTTGCCACGGCAGTATTGTTGTCAAGGGCATTCCCCGGGCAAAAATTTGTGTTGGATCATATAGCAAAACCAAGGATTTCCGAGGGCCTGGATCAGGACTGGGTGAATAACATAAAGGAATTGGCATCAAATCCTAATGTTAGCTGTAAAGTTTCAGGAATGGTCACCGAAACTACCAATTTTCAATGGCAGCAGGAGGATTTTGCCCCTTTTATAGATGTTGTCCTCAATGCTTTTGGATGGCAGCGGCTTATGTATGGGTCGGACTGGCCGGTATGCTTACTGGGTGGAAATTATAAGGAGGTGCTAACTATAGTGATGGATTATATCAGTAAATTATCCGACAATGAAAGAGCGGGAATCATGGGGTTAAACGCTAAAGAGTTCTACTCCCTATAATTGTAGAAGTTTATATACTATAAATGAGAAATAAAAAAGCGATAAAATTTAATACCAGATATCCTTCTGTTGAGGATTTGCGCGAAAGGGCTAAAAGGAGAATCCCGGGATTTGCGTTTGATTACCTGGATGGGGGTTGCAATGAAGAGGTAAACCTGCGAAAAAACACTTCGGATATACGCGAAGTACAGTTAAAACCCGATTATTTAAGTGGGTATGGAGGGTTCAACATGGAAACTGAACTTTTCGGACATACCTACAGTGCCCCATTTGGAATAGCGCCTGTGGGTCTTCAGGGACTTATGTGGCCTAACGCTTCAGAAATCCTGGCAAAAGCCTCGCTTGACTTCAATATTCCTTTTGTGCTGAGTACGGTTACCACTATGAGTATAGAGCGTGCGAGTGAACTTACAGAAGGCAGGGCATGGTTTCAGCTTTATCACCCTGCAGAGGATTCGGTACGTGATGACATCATTGCCAGGGCAGAAGCTGCGGCTTGCCCCGTGCTTGTCCTGCTTTGTGATGTACCAACCTTTGGATTCAGGCCAAAGGAGATTCGTAATGGTCTTTCCATGCCACCTAAAATGACCCTTAATAATATACTTCAAATACT
The DNA here is from genome assembly GCA_020346245.1 of Flavobacteriaceae bacterium. Lineage (GTDB taxonomy): Bacteria > Bacteroidota > Bacteroidia > Flavobacteriales > Flavobacteriaceae > Eudoraea. Next base: position 1,376,244 of record CP070778.1, read on the forward strand.
AAGTAAACCAAACTGGGCCCTTCAAACCTTAAAACATGGGCAGCCCAATTTTGAAAACTTAAAACCTTATATGCCAAAAAACCTTAATCTGAAACAGCTGGGGTTGTTTATGGATCAGATGTTTTCCAAGAGGATGAACGAAGAGAAGATCGCTCCAATACGCGATAAATGGAAGGGTAAAATAGTACTAAAGGGTGTTGCTACAGAAGCTGATGCCGAAAAGGCCATTAAACTTGGGCTGGATGGGATTATAGTATCTAACCACGGGGGGCGTCAATTAGATGCGGGAGAATCTACCATAAAACCTATGACCCGTATTGCCAATAAGTATGGGGACCAGATTACGGTTATGATGGACAGCGGACTTCGCTCCGGTCCGGATGTGGCAAGGGCACTTGCCAGCGGAGCTGCTTTTACCTTTATGGGCCGATCTTTTATGTATGGGGTAGCGGCACTGGGTAAGGAAGGAGGGGACCACACTATTTCATTGCTGCAAACACAATTGCAACAGGTAATGGAACAACTGGGTTGTAATAAGACTAGTGATTTTCCCCGGCATTTGGTATAATCAGAAAATAAGCCTCTGCTATTCCTCCTCTCTTACTTCCACAATCTCATACATATCCACGCCATCTAATTGAATAGGCTGGTAGTAGGTCTCTCCGAACTTTACATAGGTCTGATCCCCGATCTTCACTTCTTCACCACCTTCCGGCAAATGGGGTACAATAGTGCCTGCAGTGGCAGGGACCACGGTATAACCTTCTTCAGACTTTTCATAATACGCTCCTCCATAGTAGTAATTATTTGTGGTCTCATTGACCTGCACTACTTCTGCCTCTTTGGGAATAGTCTTTACGGTAGCGCCAACAGGGGCCTGCACCACGGTATAACCACCATCAGATTCAACGTAATAAACACCCTGGTCATAATGGTATTGCTGGCTCTCTATACTTATTATAATTGCAGTGGTGGCCAGCGTAGCCACAAAAAAGCCCCACGGATGCCAGACAGGTCCCCAATAGAAAGGTCGATAGGGATGATAAAAGTATGGCCTGTGGCAATAATAACCGAAACCACCGTATCTATAAGGAGGCCTTACATAGGCTACCCCACCGGCTCGGACATAGGTATTTCCCCTGTTAATATTTACGTTTCTACTATTATCTATGTTTATGTTTCTTCTGCTATTGTCAATATTTCTGTTTCCATCTCTGCTTTTTACGTCAGAAGTCCTCCTTCTATCCTGGGATGCATTCTGCCTGTCTCTGTTCCCTGTATTTTTCTTGCTGCGATCTGCTGTCGCAGACCTGTCGGATGTTCTTTCCCTGGTATTTACATTATTCCTTTGCCCTGTTGGGGTTCTGTTATAACTGCGATCGTTTGATCTTGTGTGCCCTCCGTTAATAGATCTGGATGGTGCGTTGTAAGACGTAGAAGGCCTGGAAGCAGACGAGCGCTGCGTACTTTGACGTTGTGAGCTTGCCCTGGAGGGAGCCGAACGTTGAGGGCTGGGTCGAGATGCCATACTCCTGCTACCTCCTCTGGATGCTCTATGGCCCATTCTTTGAGCGTTAATTGCCTCTAATGGCAACAGTAGTAAGAGTAATAATAGTAGTACTCCTGAAAGCTTAGTTAGTATTTTTTTGTCCTTGAACATAATATGTTTTTATTAATGAAACTGCTTTATGACTTCTCCATGATATCAATAAGTTTGGACTTTGGAGGAGGTAAAAATTCAAACATGGTATTGGGAAGGTTTGGGTTAATATCCCAATCTTTAAAGACAGATTCAAAGCGTAAATTTTGATCCCCTTTTTGAATTATTATAAAACGCTTGGGCAATGTCCATTTGCTGCTTGAAATCCATAACTGAAAATGCATATTCTCATTAGTAGCTCTGAGATAAAAACAGTCTTCCCCGTCAACCTGGGTTTTACCCAAATACTCGAGTGTATTGAAATCTGCTAAAATATCATCAGTAAATGAAGGATAGAAAAAATCCGCAGCAGGAAATTGAAAATCAAACCTGGTATGTAAATCATCCATCATCTCAATTATATTTCCGTGAGTCTGCAGAGTAACGTAATTATTTTCATTAAAAGAATACAGCGAGGCATAAGATCCGTTAAACCAAAAGCCATATTTTCCTTTATTTCCGAATCTTTGGTAAACCATTTTATCAGGACCTTGCATACTAACATGGCTGGAACTATAACGAGTTTCTATTTTTTGGTTATCATCAAGCCTGTCTGTGGCCGATTCTAGGCTAAAGCTCACCGCCTCAAGTTCACCAATAATATCTGCCATCCTGTCCAGGATATATACAGCTGCCGAATCTATTTGTCTTGCAGCCTGGCTTTGGCCATAAAGCGGCAGGGCCAATAATGCAAGTATTAATACGTGTTTTTTCATGGGCCAAATATGCTTTTTTTGGTTTTTATCTCTAAAAATATGGATGTGGAAATATAAATTAAAGAATGTTGAATTAGTTCAAAATCTGTGATTCTCTGTTTTAACTACAAATACAAATGAATAAACCATACGATAACAATTATTATTATAAAGATAAAGCTCAGGGCAAAGTATTTGATGGCATTTTCTACATGTTGGAATTTCTTATCAATAATCATGCTTTCTATATAAATTTGCTGACCTAATTGGGTGTAAAATTCTTCTTCTTCACCAAATATTTCAATTAGATTTTTGGTGTATTTCTCTATACTTCCGAATGAGTATACCGCATCTCTGAAGAAAAGCACATTTTTTTCATATTTCTTAGTAATCTGAGGTTTAAAACACTTAAAACAAAAGTATATAGAAATCAATGAGGTCAACATCCAGAAACAAGCCAAGATAATAAATACGACACCTTCCTCGAAAAGAGGACTAAGCTGCTCTAACCTGTCAAAAAAAACGCCTAAAATTAACCCATGAAAAGAAAATATAACACCAGCTTTGAGCTCTGATGCCCGGATTAGTTTTTCCAATCGCTCCAATTGCTCCCAATAATTATTGGGATCTTGTCTCGTAATTGAATTCTCTTTATCTGCCATTCCTTAATAAGTGTATTTAGAATTAATCAACGATTTAAATATACGATAAATCCAATTATAGTTTTTAACTAAAGACAGCACGGATTAGATAATCTATTATCTTTATCGCAAGACCAACCACTATTCTATATGAAATTAACTATTACCAGTCAGCGGCTTTATTCATTGGACGCACTTCGTGGATTTGATATGTTCTGGATTATTGGCGCAGAGGAAATATTTCATAAAATGGCAGAAATTACCAAATCGCCATTTTGGAACTCCTTATCTGGTCAATTTATTCATCCGGCATGGCACGGCTTTGCCTTTTACGATTTGATCTTTCCTTTGTTCCTTTTTCTTGCTGGTGTTGCCACACCTTATTCTGTAGGGAAGCAACTTGAAAAAGGCGTAAGCAGGAAATCCCTGTTAACCCGTGTAATTAAAAGGGGCTTAATCTTGTTTCTTCTGGGGATAATTTATAACAATGGCCTCGAAATTAGGCCTCTTGAAGATATACGCTTTGGAAGTGTTCTGGGGCGTATTGGTTTGGCCTATATGTTCGCTAATATCATATACCTTTATACCAAAGAACGTGGTCAGATTATTTGGTTCTGCGCCCTGCTTATTGGCTATTGGTTCCTTTTAATGTTCAACTCCACTCCCGGTTACCCCATGGGAGACCTGACCATGGAAGGTAATTTTGTCTCCTATCTGGACACCTTAATCATGCCAGGTAAATTGTATCTGGGCATACATGATCCTGAAGGCTTTGTGTCTACAATTCCTGCCATTCCAACCTGTCTTCTGGGCATATTCGCGGGAAATTTATTAAAACACGGGGCTGTGGATAAGCAAAAAGAAACTGCTGTCAGATTGGTATTCATAGGTGTTATACTAATTATCCTTGCTCAATTATGGAACCTGGTTTTTCCTATCAATAAAAACTTATGGACGAGTTCTTTCACCTTGCAGTGCGGTGGTATAAGCATGCTGTTGATGGCTGCCTTTTATTACATCATTGATGTCCAGGGACATAAGAATTGGGCATTTTTCTTTAAGGTAATTGGCATGAACTCTATTTTGATCTATATGGCAAGTGGTTTTATAGATTGGTCGTACACCACCTCGGCCTTATTCAAATGGCTGGGTCAGCTTGTTGGAGATCCATACAATGTGGTGGTTTTGGTATTTTGTTATATCGCTGTTCAATGGGCATTTTTATACGTGCTCTATAAAAACAGGATTTTTCTTCGTGTGTGAAATTTTAATACAAAAACCTGTTTCTGACAGGTTTTTGTATTTTTAAAAAATGAGTTTTTAAAGGAGTTTCTATAGCTTTAGTCAGATTTTAAAACCTGATGGAATTACCGCTTCTTTTTTAATCACTACAATACCATCTTTTATAACATAGTCATCGGTTTCTATGTCCTCCAGGTGGGGACCACCATCTATCGTTACATCATCACCAATGCGGCAATTTTTATCAATTATGGCATTATTAATAATACATCTTTCCCCTATTCCCATTAGTATTTTAATCTTATTTTCTTCTATTTCGTCCAGGGTTTCATAGTAATCGCAACCCATCATATAAGTATTGCTAACGGTAGAGTCTTTACCTAATCTTGAACGTATTCCAATTACTGACCGTTTTATCTCAGTCGCATGTATTATACATCCATCAGCAATTACGGCCTTTTCCATTTGAGTTCCTGAAATCTTGGACGTAGGTAACACTCTGGCTCTGGTATGGATGACACGCTGGGTATCATACAGGTTAAACTTGGGAATACTGTCTGTTAGTCCTAGGTTTGCTTCAAAGAAAGATTCAATATTTCCTATATCCGTCCAATAACCTTCAAACTGATAACTGAGCACCTTGTGTTTTCCTATGGATTGGGGGAGGATCTCTTTTCCAAAATCCATAGTGTCCGGATCATTCATAAGATCTATAAGCAGGTCGCGATTAAAGATATAAATACCCATGGATGCCAGGTATAAACGACCTTCCTGCTTCATTTCGTCACTAACTTCCGATTGCCAGTCTGGTAACAAATCGGATGATGGTTTTTCAATAAATGAAGTAATATTATCTTCATTATCATTTTTTAATATTCCAAAAGCCGGGGCATCATTGGCATGAACCGGAATGGTTCCTATTGTTATATCTGCATTGCTCTCAATATGTCTATTGATCATTACATTAAAATCCATCTGATATAACTGATCTCCGGACAGAATTAGGGCATACTCAAATTCATGCTGTAAAAAATGATGCATGCTTTGTCTTACTGCATCGGCCGTTCCCTGAAACCAATCTCCACTGGTCATGGTTAATTCTGCTGCCAAAACATCTACAAAAGCTTTGCTGAAAAAGCTAAAATGGTAGGTGTTTTTAATATGCCTGTTAAGGGATGCAGAATTAAATTGTGTTAGCACATACATTCTTTTTATATCTGAATTGATACAATTTGAAATAGGGATATCTACCAATCGATACTTACCGGCAATAGGCACAGCTGGTTTAGATCTTTTTTCTGTTAATGGAAACAGCCGTGATCCCTGACCTCCCCCTAATATTATTGCTAGAACTTTATTCGTGAACATATTTCTTAGTTTATTAAAGATTTGTATAAGGTTTCAATTTGTTGTGCGATAGCAGACCAGTCGAATGTTTCTTCCACTCGTATTCTGCCTTTTTTTGCCATAGATTCCTGCAATTCTTTATTGTTAATAATGGTGTTCATGCCTTTTGCAAGATCCCGGGCAAATTTATCGGGATCTTCGGGTTCAAAAGGCGCCTCATTTTGTTGCTGTAGAGGTACGAGAATACCCGTTTCACCATCCACCACCACTTCTTTTATTCCCCCCACAGCACTGGCTACAACGGCTGTATTACAGGCCATGGCTTCAATATTGATTATTCCGAAGGGTTCATAAATAGAGGGACAACAAAATACATCTGCATGGGAATAAAGCTGTATAACAGATTTTTTATCGAGCATTTCAGCAATCCAGATAACATTATCCCTGGTCTTCTTCACTTCTGCAACACTTTCTTCCATTTCCCTTTCAATTTCAGGGGTGTCCGGGGCTCCTGCACATAATACTACCTGGGTCTCCGGGTCTATATATTTGATGGCATTCACCAGGTGTATGATTCCTTTCTGTCTTGTAATTCTGCCAACAAAAAGCACATAGGGTTTTGATTTATTGATATTATACTTATCCAGGGCTTCAGTATCCCTTGTAACCACATACTCCTTAAGATTTATGCCGTTGTATATTACCTTTATTTTTTCCTGATCTACATCAAAATATTTAAGGACATCATCTCTTGTCTCATAGGACACTGCGATAACTGCATCTGCCATTTCTATGGCTGTTTTTTCAATCCATAATGATGCATCGTACCCTTTGCCTAGTTGTTCTCTTTTCCAGGGCCTTAGTGGCTCCAGAGAATGTGTTGTTACTACCAAAGGAATGCCGTAAAGCAGCTTGGCTGCTATACCGGCAAAGTGGGAATACCATGTATGGCAGTGCACTATATCGGCATCAATATCATCAGCGTTCATTTGAACACAGGTGCTTAGTGTTTTTAATACGGCTTTAAGTTTATCATTGGAGTCATTAAAAACCGGATTATCATAAGGAAATCCCTTTACCGTTATATTATCTGATACTTCATCCTGATCCCCAAAACACCGCACCTCAAGCTCCATAAGTTTCGCTAATTCAGCAGCTAAATACTCAACATGGACCCCTGCGCCTCCATAAACATAAGGAGGGAATTCTCTTGTGAAAAAAAGTGCTTTCATATAATATTTCCCGGTATAGGTTTTAGAATTTCATATTACCTGTAATTCAGGTAATTTTTTCATAGTTAATGAACCATGTATTAATTTTCATAAAGGTATTTATAAATTTCGTTTTCCGTCTATAGATATTGTAAAAACACGCTTAATTTTTGTGCTAATAATAGGTCCCTATAGGAGTCATTAAATATAGTGTTATCAATAACTATTATTTACAACGAAACCGTTAACTTTAGATTATCAACTTGCACATGCCAAGCTGATTCTAGTAACGTTATCCTAATATAGTTAGCTTTGAGCTGACTGCAAAAATTGACCTATGAAAAAAGTGGTTTTACACTTTTTAATTATCTTTCTTCTTACAAGTTGTAAAAGTGAGAATTCAGAGTGGAAGCCTTTGATTTTGGAAAATTCTATGAAGGGCTGGCATACTTTTCAGGATTCGGAATCAACAAAAGGCTGGATTGTAGAAAATAACATCTTGATTTTTAACGGGATTTCTGATATGGAATCGGGTGAAGGAGACGCAAGTCTGTTGTCTGACAAACTTTATGAAAATTTTGAAATAAAATTTGATTGGAAAATTATAGCCGGGGGAAATAGTGGTTTTATGTGGGGAGTACAAGAAGATGCTAAATATAATTATCCATATCAAACGGGACCGGAAATTCAAATTTTGGATCCGGCTATTTATGACAATCCTCAAATCGCTTTAGGAGGAGATATGGAGATAAATAATGCTCTGGAGGATTTGGAAGCTCATAAACATTTTGTTGGGGCACTATATGATCTGTCCGCTCCCACCAAATTAAATGTGGCCAGGCCTGCAAATCAATGGAATTCCTACCACATCAAAATAGACTATAAAACCAATTTAGGGGAAGTAATCCTCAATGGTGAACTAATTAATTCATTTCCACTTCAGGGTCCGGAATGGGGAGCCATGGTTGATGAAAGCAAATTTAGCAAGTCTGGAGAATCAGAATATTTGGGCGATGCACGTTGGTATGGTTTTGGAAAATACTCCAGGGGTCATATCTGTTTTCAGGATCATCCGGGGGAGGTCTCCTTTAGAAATATCATGATTAAGGAATTGGATTAACATTGCTTTCGAATGGACGAGTAAACTTTTCTCTTCTTAAAAATTAAATCCCTATAATTCTTTAGTAAAATAAAAAGGCTTTCTTATAGATCGTTTGATCATGAGATAAATCAATCTGCTGATAATGATCTACATCATTGTAAAGGGTATTTGGGTATTCTAATTTTGATTTTATTCCCAA
>CP070778.1:1384479-1407201 GCA_020346245.1 Flavobacteriaceae bacterium
GATTAATCGTAATTATCTATATTTTTAGCCAAAGATTAATTCTCCAAACGGCTGTGGTAATTTAACATTCAGCGCACAAAATTATGAAAAAATTTGCTAATTTCCTAGTAAAATCAAGAGTTTAGACTAAATGAGCACAACCAAAATTCCAGTTTATTTCATGCCGGGAATGGCCGCCAGTTCAGCTATTTTTAAAAATATTGAATTAGAAAAAGACAGATTTGAAATCCATTTGCTAGAATGGTTTGTTCCTGAATACGGAGCTACTTTTGAGGACTATGCGGCTAAAATGTGCATGCAAGTTAAACACGAAAGGCCGGTGCTCATTGGGGTTTCCCTGGGAGGACTTCTTGTTCAGGAAATGGCAAAGCTTATTGAAGTGAAAAAAGTTATCATAATCTCAAGTGTCAAACAAAAATCTGAATTACCTAAACGTCTGATATTTGCCAAGTATACTAAAATCCACAAATTACTGCCAACCGGTCTGGTAAATAATGTTGAACTTTTAGTAAAATACGCATTCGGGGATCCAATAAAAAACCGGTTGAAATTATATGAGCAATACCTGGCTATGCGTGATAAATATTACCTTGATTGGTGCATAGACAAGATAGTTCATTGGAATCAAAGTAGTTACGATTCAAATTTAATTCATATTCATGGCGATAATGATGTGGTATTTCCTATTCAACACATTAAGAATTGTCTTATAGTTCCAAGCGGAACACATACCATGATCATTCATAGATATAAATGGTTTAATGAACGATTGCCCACAATTATTTTGGAATAACGGAGTTCTATTTTATACCTTTGATAGGTCACTAAATAAAAAATTATGGGAATAATAAAAAATATACTGATGATTTTAGGGCTTGTTTTTGTAGTAAGCACCTTAATTTTTGCCGTGCAACAAGGAGATACTATTGGTGATGAGTATCAGGGAAAAGACCCTCAAACAGAAGATAAAAATGTTGCTAATGAATATCGAATTTCAGCTATTGAAATTCCGGAAGATTTAAATTTTGCTAATGAAAAAGTACCCCAGGAAGATCCTGAAATATTAGAACGTGTCGACAGGGAATTTTTGGTAAACACCTATTGGCAATCCAATGCGTTACTGCTTATGAAGCGTGCACATAAATACTTCCCCGTTATTGAGCCCATACTTTCTAAAAATGGTATTCCAGATGATTTTAAATACCTGGCCGTAGCTGAGAGTGGCTTGCAAAATGTTGTATCCCATGCCGGGGCAACAGGGTTTTGGCAAATAATGAAGGCCACGGGACGTGAATACGGATTGGAAATAAATAGCAATGTCGATGAGCGCTACCACCTCGAAAAATCTACAGAAGTGGCTTGCAGATACTTACAGAAATACAAAGACAAATACGGTAGCTGGACCCTTGCTGCTGCTGCGTATAATGCCGGCCCGGGTTCTATAAACAAGTTTATGGGGATTCAAAAGGCCAATGATTATTATGATTTGCTTTTAGGACAGGAAACAGGCCGCTATGTTTTTCGGATATTGGCAATAAAGGAAATTCTCAGTAATCCATCAAAATACGGATTTGACATTGAAAGTGATGACCTTTATAACGCAGTCCCAACGTTTAATGTAGTTGTTGATGAGCCTGTGCAGAATTTTGCAGATTTTGCTCAGCAGTATGAAATCAACTACAAAATACTTAAGCGACATAATCCCTGGTTAAGGGAGCCTCACCTCAATAACGCTTCCAAAAAAACGTATACTTTGGAAATTCCTAATAAGGGCTATTATAAAGTTTCAAAGTAAACCCTTAGATTTTTTTCATTTGCTGCTGCATCATTTTAATCTGATCAGTCAGCATATTATTTTTATCGAGTTTTTTGGCTTCCTGCAGCAGTGTTGTAGCCTCTCTTTTGCGCCTTTTCTGCATGGCAATACCTGCCAGGCTAAGTTTTGCCATGGCAACATCATAGTCCATATTTAAGCCCAACTTTAGTGCTTTTCGAAAATATTTCTCGGCTTGAGTAAGATTTTTTTGAGAAAAAATAATTCCGAATAAGTAATTGTAATAGCCTTGCTGTTTTTGGGTGAGAGAAGATTCGGGATTCTTTATTTTTAGCAACCATTTTTCTGTTCCATTCATATCCTGTTTGCGCATTCTGAGGAATGCAAGGAGAATAAATTCATTTCTGAAATAAAGAAAAATAAAAATTAATGAAAGTAAAATCAGAAAAATACCATTCCCAATATACCCTTCTATAAATTGATACACAGCATATGCAATGATGAGACCTGCAATAACCAGTTTAATATTTTTGTTGAACATATAAGTTTTCTATTAAGTTGTAATTAATTGTGCATTTTATATTTGCAGGGATTTCCATATTGCCCTGCTTATATCTTGTGTTATAATTTGATTTGAGTCTTGCTTAATAGTAAAAACATCGCACGGGGAGAGCTTATACTGTACGGTAGATTGCCCAAATAATATAGTATTAATGAGAAGATAAATAAGTAAACAGGATATTTTTTCAACTTTTAATGCAAGAATTTTTAGTTCCCGCAAAAGTACTAAAACTATCCGAAATATTTTTTTAAATCCATTTGTCAAAGCAAAAACTCTTCGTATATTTGCGCCCAGATTTTGGCTAGCCAAAGTAAAAAAAGGAAGTAATGAAAAGAACATTTCAACCATCCAAGCGTAAGAGGAGAAATAAACATGGATTCAGGGAGCGCATGGCTTCAGTAAGCGGACGTAAAGTTCTTTCGAGAAGAAGAGCTAAAGGAAGAAAAAAACTTAGTGTATCTTCAGAGCCGAGACATAAAAAATAATGATTGCATTTTTTAAAATAATCAGGTGTTACTTTTTAAAAGTAGCACCTTTTTTTTATCCATTAAGTAATATAAAATCTAAAAAAACACAGTAATGCCAAAACGCAAGGATTTAAAATCAATACTAATAATTGGGTCCGGACCAATAATAATTGGACAAGCATGTGAATTTGATTATTCGGGATCTCAGGCACTTCGTTCGTTAAAAGAAGATGGTATTGAGACAGTCTTAATTAATAGTAACCCTGCTACTATTATGACAGATCCTTCTATGGCGGATCATATATATTTACTCCCCCTGAATACAAAGTCTATTGTTAAGATATTGAAAAAGCATCCAAATATTGATGCGGTCTTACCGACTATGGGCGGACAAACGGCCCTGAATTTATGTATTGAAGCCGGAGATAAAGGTATTTGGGATGACTTCGGAATTGAAATAATAGGAGTAGATATAGATGCTATAAATATCACTGAAGATCGAGAGAAATTCCGTGAATTAATGCTTAAAATAGGTATTGGAATGGCACCACAATCTACTGCCACTTCTTTCTTGGAAGGAAAGGAGATAGCCCAGGAATTTGGATTTCCACTGGTTATCAGGGCCTCATATACCCTTGGTGGCGCAGGAGCCTCAATTGTGTACAAACCTGAGGATTTTGATGATCTACTGAGTCGGGGTCTAGAAATATCGCCCATTCATGAGGTTATGATTGATAAGGCCCTTATGGGATGGAAGGAATATGAACTGGAATTACTGCGGGATAAGAATGATAATGTAGTTATTATTTGTACTATTGAGAATATGGATCCAATGGGTATACATACCGGAGATTCTATTACGGTAGCACCGGCCATGACCCTATCAGATCGCACTTTTCAACGAATGCGTGATATGGCGATACATATGATGCGAAGCATTGGTGATTTTGCAGGAGGATGTAATGTCCAATTTGCAGTTAGTCCGGATGAAAAAGAAGATATTATTGCCATTGAAATCAACCCTCGGGTTTCCAGGTCATCTGCTCTGGCTTCTAAAGCTACAGGATATCCTATTGCGAAGATTGCCGCTAAATTAGCCATTGGATACTCATTGGATGAATTGGAAAATCAGATTACAAAATCTACTTCCGCATTATTTGAACCAACACTTGATTATGTAATTGTGAAAATACCAAGATGGAACTTTGATAAGTTTGAAGGATCTGACCGAACCCTTGGGCTGCAGATGAAATCGGTGGGAGAAGTAATGGGAATAGGGCGATCTTTTCAGGAAGCTTTACACAAAGCTACCCAGTCCCTTGAAATAAAGCGAAATGGACTGGGGGCAGATGGCAAAGGTTACAAAAACTATGACCAGATAATAAGTAAACTTACCATTCCAAGCTGGGACAGGGTTTTTGTGATTTATGACGCAATACAATTAGGGATTCCTTTAAGCCGAATACATGATATTACGAAGATAGATATGTGGTTCTTAAAACAATATGAAGAATTACACTTCTTAGAAAAGGAAATATCAAAATATACTATTGAAAGTCTTCCCAGGGAATTGCTTCTGGAAGGCAAACAAAAAGGTTTTGCGGATAGACAAATAGCTCATATGCTTGACTGTTATGAAAGTGAAGTACATAAGAAAAGAATAGCACTAAAGATTAACCGGGTTTATAAATTGGTAGATACCTGTGCGGCTGAATTTAAGGCGATGACCCCATATTACTATTCTACTTTTGAAGAGGAAATTGAAACCCCTGATGGGCAAAGGTTTGTATCGAACGACAGTGTTGTTACAGATCGAAAAAAAATTGTTGTACTGGGTTCAGGGCCCAACAGAATAGGACAGGGAATTGAATTTGATTATTGCTGTGTTCATGGGGTTCTTGCTGCTGCAGAATGCGGTTATGAAACCATCATGATTAATTGCAACCCGGAAACCGTATCTACCGATTTTGACACTGCCGATAAATTATATTTTGAACCCGTTTTTTGGGAACATATCTATGACATTATAAGGCATGAGAAACCCGAGGGCGTAATTGTTCAATTGGGAGGACAGACCGCACTTAAATTAGCAGAAAAGTTAGACAAATATGGTATAAAAATTATAGGTACCAGTTTTGAGTCTTTGGATCTGGCAGAGGACAGGGGAAGTTTTTCCACATTATTGCAGGAAAACAATATTCCATATCCTGAATTTGGAGTGGCAGAAAGTGCAGAAGAAGCCCTGGATTTAGCAGATGAACTTAATTTTCCTTTATTGGTACGACCTTCCTATGTGTTAGGGGGACAAGGAATGAAAATAGTTATCAATAAAGAAGAGTTAGAAGAACACGTGGTAGATTTGCTGCGTAAAATACCCAACAATAAACTTTTACTTGATCATTATTTGGACGGTGCTATTGAAGCCGAGGCAGATGCTATTTGTGATGGCAAGGAGGTACGTATTATAGGGATAATGGAACATATAGAACCCTGTGGGATACACTCGGGTGATTCCAATGCTACCCTGCCTCCGTTTAATTTAGGCGAATTTGTGATGCAGCAAATTAAAGATCATACCAAGAAAATTGCCCTTGCCTTGAATACTGTTGGTTTGATCAATATTCAGTTTGCCATTAAGGATGATATGGTCTATATAATTGAGGCAAATCCAAGAGCTTCACGAACGGTGCCATTCATAGCTAAGGCTTATGGAGAACCTTATGTGAATTATGCTACAAAGATAATGTTGCGGGAAAAGAAGGTAAGTGATTTTAACTTTAACCCGAAACTCGATGGCTTTGCCATAAAGCAACCTGTTTTTTCATTCAATAAATTTCCGAATGTGAATAAGAACCTTGGTCCCGAAATGAAAAGCACAGGGGAAAGCATATTGTTTATAGATAATCTTAAAGACGACGAATTCTACGAACTTTACTCTAAACGTAAGATGTATTTGAGTAAATAGGCTTAAATTACTGCCCTCTCACAAGTTTAGATTTAGAAAGTATATATTTATTGCTTTTCTGAGGTTAATTTATAATCCTTTTTTGAATGCCGTAGGCCCTGGAAGGATTAACTGAAATTAAAAGATTAATGTCGTCCTCAGTAAATCCTTTTGACCTGAGTATTGGAAGCAAGGTTTTGAAGATAGGTGTATAGGGTTTAATTTCTTGTTCATTTTTCTGTGGATCATACCAACCGGCATCGTGTGATATAAGAATTTGATTCAAGAATCCATTTCTTTTCGCATAAACTAGTTTTTCAACATGTTTGTCTATTTCCCAACCTAAGCCATCAAGGCTTATCCAACAGCCTTTTTTAGCTGCTTTTAGGAAATTTGTTTCCTGTGTTTCAGCTTGTGCATGTACCCAAATAAATGCGTTGGATGCTACACCCTGCTCAAGAAGAATCTCCAGTTGTGGCCATAGTGCAAGCGCCTTTCCAGTATGTGAGGCAATTGCTAAGCCAGTTTTTAAGTGACAAAGGGCTGCAGCTTTGACCAACTTTTTGTGCATGGGACTCAAAGAATCCGTATTATCTACACTGATTTTGATAAAACCTGGTTTCACGGTAGTACCATCAATTCCTTGTTCAAATTCCCCGAGCCATTGTCGTGCTAACTCTTCTGCACTTATATTTTTGGCATAACCGGGTATAAACTTGTTTTTCTGAGCACCATAAAGGCCGGTATTCGTAATTATTTTTATGCCTGTTTTGTCGGCAAGTTCCCTTAGGAGGGATACATCCCGCCCAAGGAATTGAGGAGTGGCATCCACGAAATATTTCACATCAAAGTCCTGCAGTTCTAATAGAAAAGGAAGTATCTGCTTTACCACATCAGGCTTGTTCCATGAACCGGAAGTAATACTGTCTGCACCAATAAAATCGACCAATATGTGCTCATGGGATAACCATATTTCTCCAGGTTTAACCTCATGCAAACCGTTAATATCCTGAATAAATACAGGTTTGGTTTGGGCCACAGCATTTGCTACTATCCAAAGGATAAAATATAGACTCAGGAATTTTGTTAGCGGTGGTTTCATTTAATGGTTAAAATTTGTTCCCAACTTTTTACGAAAACAAGTAAGCTTTCACGAAATTAACCCCAGTCTGTATGAAAGATTCCCTCCTTGTCGGTCCTTTCGTAGGTGTGTGATCCAAAATAATCACGCTGAGCCTGAATGAGATTTAAAGGTAGCCTTGCTGATGTATAAGCATCAAAATAACTGAGGGAATTAAATAATCCCGGCATGGGAATTCCATTATTTGCGGCAAAGGTTACTAATTCTCTTGCGGCTGTTACAGAAGCCTTAATTTTTTTTTCAAAAGCTGGGGACAAAAGCAGATTGGTCAGTTCTTTGTCCTCCTCAAAAGCATTGGTAATATCTTCTAAAAGTGCAGCCCTGATAATACATCCGGCTCTCCATATTTTCGCTATTTCAGCTAAACTGAGCTCATAGCCATATTCATTTGAGGCTGCTTTTAATTGATGCATTCCCTGGGTATACGTCAGAATAAATGCAAAATACAGGGCTTTTTCAGCATTTGTAATAAGTTTTTGCTTTTCTGGAAAGTCATTTGAACCCTGGTCGTACTTTTTTGATGCTAACACTCTTTCCTGTTTAAGGGCAGAAATCTCACGCATGCTAACCGCGATATCTATAGTTGGGATCGGAATTCCTATATCCATGGCATTTTGCGAAGTCCATTTACCAGTACCTTTTTGCTTGGCTTTGTCCAAAATTTTATCTACTAACATACCTTGTCCAAGAGGATCTTCTTTTTCAAATATTTCCGCACTTATTTCCACTAAAAAGGATTGCAATCGTCCTTTATTCCATTCAGAATATACTTTATGCAATTCTGCGTTGTTCAGTTGGCCACCCTTTTGCAACAGATCATAAAATTCTGCAGTTAGTTGCATCAGGCCATATTCTATGCCATTATGCACCATTTTTACATAGTTGCCTGCAGATTTAGGCCCTATATAAGCCACACAGGGCTCATTATTAAATTTGGCAGCTACTGCTTCAAAAATCGGTTTCACCTCTTTATATGCCTTTCTGGAACCTCCTGGCATTATACTTGGACCATTTCTTGCACCTTCTGCGCCCCCTGAAACACCGGCGCCAAAAAAATTAATCCCCTTAGATTGTAAATAGGCTTCTCTCCGGTCCGTGTCAGTGAAAAATGAATTGCCCCCGTCAATTATAATATCATTTGCAGATAAATGAGGTAACAAACTTTCAATAACAGCGTCTACGATCTTCCCGGCCGGCACCAATAACATAATTTTACGGGGTAATGACAAGGCATTGACAAAAGTGCTTATATCGTCTGATGCATTTACCCTTGAGACGTCACCGCCTTCTTTTATGAGTGCACTGACTTTTTCAGGATCAAGATCGTATCCAAAGGCTTTATAATTGTGGTCTGCAACATTCAAAATAAAATTACGACCCATCACACCAAGGCCAACCAGTCCGAAATCATAGGTGTTATTTTGCATAAGTATAAATTAAATTGTTTATTCGACTTAAGGTTGATAGCATAAATTTCTTCTCTTGAAGAGGTAAATAAACTTTATCTTAGCCATAGGCGAGATTCAAAAATAAATTAAATTATCTTATATAAGATCAATTGGAATTTTCTCCGAGGGTATAATGTATTAAAAAATTGACTAATCTGACTATGACTACAGTGGAAAATCAAATGCTGATTATTTTCGGTGCCTCCGGTGACCTGACATCAAGAAAGCTAATTCCAGCATTGTTTGACCTTTATAAAGGCAATTATTTGCCTGAAAACTTTGTCGTTTTAGGAACCAGCAGAAGTGTTTTAAGTGATCAGGAATTCAGGGATAGGGTTGTAACCAATAGCAAATATTTAAAGGAAAGGCTTAATAGTCATGACGAGGCCTTTGTAAAGACTTTTGCAAATAAGATATTTTATACAGAAATCGGGAAGGATTACACTTCGGAATACAACGGATTAAAAGAACGGATCACCAAGCTTAATGACGCCCATGGAACGGAGAATAATTTCATGTTTTATTTATCCACGCCTCCAAATATTTATGAAACTATAGCCAGGAATCTGGCTGCTCAGGAATTAGCAAAAGAGTCGCACGGCTGGAAGAGACTTATTGTAGAAAAACCGTTTGGATATAGTTATGAAACTGCTAAAAATCTGAATAGGGGGCTGCAAAAATATTTTAGTGAGCCTCAAATTTACAGGATAGATCACTATCTGGGTAAGGAAACGGTTCAAAATTTATTGATAACCAGATTTGCGAACAGCATATTTGAGCCTCTGTGGAACAGAAATTATATTCATCATGTGGAGATTACAAATGCAGAAACAGTGGGTGTAGAAAAAAGGGGTGGTTATTATGATAAATCTGGCGCATTGCGCGATATGTTCCAGAATCACCTATTGCAAATTATTTCCCTGGTGGTTATGGAACCGCCTATTGATGATAAAGCAGAAGAAATCAGGAATGAGAAAGTTAAAGCCCTGAAGTCTTTGAGGATTATGAGAGATGAGGGAACACTATTTAAAAATACAATTAGAGGACAATATTTAGCTTCGGATTTTATGGGTGAGCAAGTTCCCGGCTATAGGGAAGAAGAAGGGGTAGACCCAGAATCTACAACTGAAACGTATGCAGCCGTTAAGTTTTACATTGATAACTGGCGTTGGAAAGATGTACCTTTTTATGTTCGGACTGCGAAGCGAATGCCTACGAAAGTCACAGAAGTAGTAATACATTTTAAATCACCTCATCATCATATTTTTAGTGAATCAGGTATTATTGATAAAGACAATAAGTTAATTATACGAATACAACCGGATGAAGGAATTTTAATAAAATTCGGAGTTAAAGTTCCGGGACAAGGCTTTAAAGTAGAAAGAGCAAATCTTGAATTTTATTATTCTGGCTTGTCTGAGAAAAACGTTATGAACGCCTATGAACGCCTCTTGTTAGATGCCATGCAGGGAGATCCGACGTTATATGCAAGGGCAGATGAAGTGGAAGCTGCCTGGGAGTTTGTGGATCCAATTTTGGAATACTGGAAAAATGGGAAAGATGTTAAAACCTATGGCTATTCTTCCGGTGTCTGGGGACCTCAAAATGCCGACGAACTTTTTGACGGTCTTTATAGCTGGAGAAATCCTGGGGAACACTTAGCAGATGATCCTGGTTTCTGTGTAATATATTAAGCTACCGGTATGAAAGTCAGTATATCAGCATCTAAAAAAGAAACAGCGAAATCATTTTCAGAATACCTCTCAAAGCTAATAGCCAAAAATACTATGTTGCATGTAGCTTTGTCTGGTGGAAGTACTCCGAAAGAAGTATTTAAGGAATTGGCTGCACATTTTAAGAATAGGATAGATTGGTCAAAAGTTCAGTTCTATTGGGGTGATGAGCGCTGTGTTCCTGCCGATGATGAAGAAAGCAACTACAGAATGGCTAACGACTATCTATTTTCAAAAGTAAAGCTTCCTTCAGTTAATATACACCCTATTAAAGGCGAGAACAAACCAGAGGAAGAAGCTATACGATATGCAGGTCTTTTAGAAGCCAAGCTACCTGACCATAACATGCAACCACAATTTGATCTCGTAATACTGGGAATTGGTGATGATGGGCATACCGCTTCTATATTTCCACATCAGATCAGCTTATGGGACTCTAAATCGTATTGTGAGGTCGCAGAACACCCTGAAACGGGCCAGAAGCGCGTAACTCTTACCGGTGCTATTATAAATAATGCCAAAGAAGTGGCCTTCCTGGTAACTGGTGAAAATAAGGCACAAAAAGTATTGGAGATTATGGAAAAGAAGGGAAACCATACTTCATACCCTGCTGCTCTTGTTGCTCCTAATACAGGGAGGTTAAACTGGTTTTTAGATGCCGATGCAGGAAAATTAATTGAACAAAGTTGAATTAAATATTCAAATGTCTTGAATAACTCTTTTATACCTGTGAATTAGTTATTGAAATGAGGTGATTTTTCAAGTTTTACCTCCGTTATAAAATATTTTGTATCACCCCACCAGGAGAATGTAGTATAACGTTCCTCATAATTCAGTTTAACATAGGCTCCCTGATATTCTTTCAGCTTTTCAATGACATCTTTCTTTTTACCGGAAACAGAAAATTCAAATATTTGCGCACCCGAGATACCCTGACTTAATTCTCCTTCCCATGTTTTAAAAACCACCCCTTTATGACTGATTTTTATTAACTCCCCGGATCGTACTCCTTTACTATAGGGCATATAATAAACGAAAGTAAAATATGAGGCAAAAGCTAAAATGATAATGCTAATCCCAATAAACAAAACTTTTTTCATGGATACTAATTAAGTTTTTCATCAAAATCATCTTGCTGGGCTCGTTCAAGATATTTATCCGGAAGAGACTTTTTGGCTTTAGCGCCCATTTTCTTGAGTTTTTCTATACTTATTATAATATTTCCGCGACCTTCGACCAATTTATTCATAGCACCCTTGTATTCAGTTTTAGCCTCATCCATTTTTTTGCCTACCTTAGTCAAATCTGTTATAAATCCTTCAAATTTATCATATAAAGCTCCGGCCTGCCTGGCTATTTCTATAGCATTTCTTTGTTGCTTCTCATTGTTCCACATGCTATCAATAGTGCGAAGAGTTGCCAATAGGGTGGATGGTGTGACAATGACAATATTTTGTTCAAAGGCCTTATTGTAAATGGAGTTGTCATTGTTTATGGCAATTGCAAAAGCAGGCTCAATAGGAATAAACATAAGGACAAAATCAGGGCTTTCCATTTCATAAAGATCTTCATATTTTTTTGAGGATAACTGATCCACATGAGTCTTTATTGAGCCTATGTGTTCTTTTAGATATTTTTCCCGTAATTCTTCTTCAGCATTGATATATCTTTCATAGGCCGTTAGGGATACTTTGGCATCTACGATCATTTTTTTGCCATCAGGTAGATTGATTATTACATCTGGCAATACCCTACTGCCATCTTCCCTAGTAAAACTTTGCTGAACCGAGTATTCCCTGTCTTTTTCAAGACCTGATTTCTCCAGTACTCTCTCCAACACTAATTCCCCCCAATTTCCCTGCATTTTGCTATCTCCCTTTAAAGCTTTTGTAAGATTTTCTGCTTCCTGTGTAATTTTCAGGTTTTGACTTTGCAGATTTAATAATTGCTCCTTGAGGGAAGAGTGGATACTAATATTTTCTTTTTGACTTTTTTCAACCTTATCTTCAAAAGTTTTAATTTTTTCCTTTAAAGGATTGAGGATGTTTTCAATATTCTCTTTATTCTGCTTTGTGAATTTCTCGGATTTTACATCGAGTATCTTATTGGCCAAATTTTCAAATTCTTTGGTAAACTTTTCCTGAAGTTTGTCTACCTCTGCCTTCTGTTCCGTATTTTTTTGTCGCAGATTTTCCATATCGGCTTCATACCTGCTTATCTGAATACCAAGTCGCTCCTTTTGAGAGCGCAAATCTCGGGTCTCATCAATGCCCAATGCTAACCTTTTTTCCATTTCTATAAGGTTATTCCTGAGCTGTTGCTCCCGTTCCAAGAGGGTGCTCTGACTCGATTTTGTCTTTAGGTTTTGGATGTAGTTACCTAAAAAATAACCGACTAGCAAAAAAACCACCGCAAGGATACTATAAACCATATAGGCTTCCATATATTTTTGATTCTGATAAGTAAAGATAATTGATTAACATTAAAAAATCAGTAAGAGTTAAGCTTACTTATTAATCTTAAATGATCCCGTTTTGGGATTAAAGGTAATGGTGTCTTTGGGAAATAAATCCTCAAAGCTTTTGCTCTCGATGAGTTCACAGGGAGCACCAAAATTATTAGTATCACTATTCATAATAAAGATTTTATCACATAGCTGGATGGCAAGGTCTATTTCGTGAGTGGTGTAAAGAACCACTTTTTTGGTGTCATGAGCGATTCTTTGTAATAGTTTTAATATGTGCACTTTATGATAGAGATCCAGATGCGTTGTGGGCTCATCCAGAAGAATAATTTCAGTATCCTGGGCAAGGGCTTTGGCAATCATGACCTTTTGCAGTTGCCCATCACTAAGTTCATAACATTTTGTATTCTGCAATGGCTCCAATTCTAATATTTTGATAGCTTTCAGGATTTTTGACTGATCCTCCGCAGATAACGTCCCAATCCAGTTTGTGTAGGGATGTCTTCCTAAACTAACGAGTTGAAATACGGTCAGGTTTTTTGATGCAATCGGTTCTGTTAACACAACACTCACCAGGGTAGCCAAATCATCTGACTTTAAAGATTCGATGGGCTTATTATCTATAAATACTGAACCGGATAATTTGGGCTGCACGCGTCCAAGAGTTCGCAATAGTGTTGATTTGCCAATACCATTTATACCAACAATTGCGCCCAGCTCGCCTTTTGAAAGCGCAAAATTTATATCGTTGGCTATAAAAGTATTCTTTTTACGGGACGTATATCCTATGGATAACTTTTTGGCCTTCAAGATGATATGTTCATTTTTTGTTGAAATGGTTCAGGAATTTAATGGATTAAAATATCATCTTCTTCTTTCTTACTAATAACCAAATAACGACAGGAGCACCTACAACCGAAGTAATAGCGTTTAATGGCAAAACATAGGAAGAAGAAGGTAATTGAGCAATTAAATCACAAAGTAACAGAAGTATTGCCCCGTATACAAGTACCGCCGGCACCAATATTTTATGATCAGTTGTATTAAAAATTTGTCGCGTTAAATGCGGAACGGCCAGTCCTATAAAGGCTATAGGGCCAGCAAATGCCGTTACTGCTCCAGCGAGTAATCCTGTGGCTATAATAATTATGAAACGGGTTTTTTTCAAATGAACCCCAAGACTGCGGGCATAGTTTTCTCCCAGCAGCAGGGCATTTAGTGATTTGACAGAAATAACACTTAGGATAATTCCTATAAGAATAAATACAGATAGTAGTGCCAGTTGTACTCCTGATAAATTCCCTACGCTGCCAAATGCCCAAAAAATGTATTGTTGCAATTTATCGGCATCAGTGAAATAGGAAAGGACACTTACCAAAGCCGCTGTTATACTTCCAAACATTAATCCAATAATGAGCAAAGCCATGGTATCTTTAATTCTCGATGCAACGGTAATCACGGCCAGCAGAACTAAAAAACTACCTATGCTCGAAGCAATAGCAAGAGATACGTCATTAATAACTTCAAAAACAAGCCAATGCGAAAATAGTGTAGATCCCATGATCAAGAGCGCGGCACCCAGACTTGCACCTGAGCTAATTCCTAAGACAAAAGGACCGGCCAGGGGGTTTCTAAAAAGTGTTTGCATTAACAAACCACTTAGGGATAATCCGCTACCAACCAAAATAGCGGTTAAGGCTTTGGGAATCCTGTAATTCCATATGATATAATGCCACGATTCGTTTTCAATTTCCCCACCTAAAATACTTGTCAAAGTTTTATTAAATGGAATGGTTACTGATCCAAGGCTAAGATTAAGTACAAAACATAAAAGCAAAACCAGGGATAATAGTAGAAAAGGAAACAGGTATGTATTTGATCTTTGCACTATAGTAAAGGTTTAAAGAAAAAAAGCTTATGATCAGGCATTAGTTCCGGATGAAAAATGTAAATAAGATCTTTTAAGATCAAATCGGGCCTGGCTGGGCCCAATTCATAATACAACAAACCTCCGGTTGCCCCCTTTGTATTTGCAAAAGTGTATATTTTTTTTTCATTATAGGCTTTAAACTGACTATAATGCCTACTTGCCTCACTTAATTCATCATAAGACGTAAATTGAGATGGAGATATCCAAAATGAAGCGTCAACCCCCTTAGAAAGTACACTTTCCAAGCTTAGAGAAAGACTTCCCGTGGCCTTTGTATCGCTCCATAAGTAGTTCGCATTGGCATCATTAATAAAGCTGGCTGCCCAACTGTTTCCTCCCGGAAGATACCACACATCTTTATAAAGAGCGCCGCTAAGCACCGTGGGTTTGTCAGTTGCTTTCCGCGCTAAATCCTTAGCGGCTAAATAGTTGTTTTCAATTGTCTTAAAAAGCTTTTCGGCCTTTTCCTCCAAACCAAAGAAAGGTGCAAAGAATTTAATCCATTCGGCTTTGCCCAGAGGTGTTTCTTCTGTCCAGTCTCCATTGTATACAATCGGAATACTTGAACGTTGAAGTGTTTCATATGCCCTATTCTGATTATTTATACTGAAACCTACAATCAGATCGGGATTAATGTTTATAGCCATTTCAGTATTAATAGATTCGTTATTGCCCAAATCTGTTATTTTTCCCTTGTCTATTTTTTTTCTCGTAACTTCAGAAGAAATATATCTGGTTTCAGGAAAGCCTATAAGTCTGTCTATAACTCCCAAACTCTCCAAAGCAGGTATATGCGTTGTTGAGGTAGCGATAATTCTTTCAACGGGAACATTAATAATTGCATCAAAATCTTTGCTTTTTAGATCTGGTGGTGTTTTAAGTTTTTTGGAAACTAAACAATACGTAAAGGCCTCCTCTGCTTCGGGCCAGGGAGAAAATACTCTAATTATGGTAATTCCTGAAGCATGCTTCTCAATGGAGAATCCTTTAGCATAATTTATAGTCACCAAACCACTTTTTAAGGTTTCAGACAAAGAATTCTGATTTTTCTTTTTACATGAAACGAAGGCCAGGAGCAGACTTAGTAATGCTATATATTTAATTGCGTATGTATTCATAAACTCTGCTGCAAGGTAACAAAAGTCACATTTCCAAAATTATATATATTCTAAATTTGTTAAAAGTTCTCATATGGGAAGAGATTCAAAGATTATCATCTAAATCACAGGGGGAATTATAATACTTCACTTCATTATAGGAATTCTCTGGCTTATCCTAAAACTGGGACGGAAAAGTAACCCAGACTAAAGAAATAATACTACATTAGTCCGGAATTTGGTTTTCACTTCTTTTTTTAGAATTGAAATTAAAAGGGAATCCGGTTAGAATCCGGAACTGTTCCCGCAACTGTAAGCTTAGTTCCTTTTAACAGGAATGCTTGTAACCACTTCAATACCACTGTAAGTGTTCATATAAATTGAACATCTACGGGAAGGTTGGTGGCAAGACGCAAGTCAGGAGACCTGCCCAATTCAACAAATAATGTTAAACTTTCGGGATAAAGGTTTACGTATAGGAAAGACATCTGTACAATTTTCCCGTAAAACTATCAGGTTATAATGGTAAAAAAAATACATGCTCTTTTTTGCGTTTTTTGTTTATTTATTACAACGGTTTCTTCCCAGACACAAATTGATTCTATGGAATTACAGGAATTGGACGAGGTTGTTGTCAGTGATTCAAGATTTCCAATTAAAAGAGAGAATTCGGGAAAAACGGTTATTAAAATCAACTCGGAAGAATTGGAAAATAACCAGGGCAAAACTGTAGCTGAGATTATAAACACCAAAAGTGGTATTGAAATAAATGGGAGTCGGAGCAGACAAGGCGAGGTTTTGGGGGTTTTCGCACGAGGGGGGAGAGGCAGACAGGTATTAATCCTGATTGATGGTGTCAGAGTTTCAGATCCTTCTTCTTTTTCCCAGGAATATGATCTTAGATTATTGGCTACATCCAGTATAGAATCAATTGAAATAATTAAAGGAGCTGCGAGTACCCTATATGGCATGAGTGCAGCTACCGCCGTAATTAACATAAAGACCAAAGAAGCTTCGGATAAAAAAATAAGCGGAGATTTTCAATCAAGTATCGGGACAAACCAATCTTCATCTGATCAGAATTACAATATTGCGGAGTTCAGTAACTCGGCCTCGGTTAGCGGATCTCTTGACAGTTTTACATATTCCCTGGGTTTTTCAAATGTATATACAAATGGATTATCATCAATTATAACCGAAGCTAACGAAGAAGACCCTTTTTCTAGATACAATATTGATCTAAAGCTGGGGTATTTATTTAACAATAAAATCAGTCTAACTGTTTATGCCAATCAAACGAATTTGAATAGCGCTTATGACGAATCTTTTGGTTTTGTTGATGCTCCCTACACCTTTCTAACAGAACAAAAACGGCTGGGCCTATCTTCAAAATGGAAATATAAAAAAGGAGATTTAAACTTAAATGGTTCATTTACGAATTACAAGTCCGATAACAGGAGTGCTTTTCCTTCAATGTTTGAAGGGAATAATTATGTGATCGACCTGTTTAACAGATATACTTTCGACGAACGCATATACGCTATTTTAGGCGTGAATTATAATCTGGACAGAGCTGATGTTGACGGAATTCAGGAATTTTCGTTGATAGATCCTTACGCAAACCTGGTTTATGTTTCACCATTTGGGTTGAATGTTAATACCGGTCTGCGACTTAACATCCATTCTGAATATGGCACACAAATAGTATACAATTTAAATCCGTCCTATTCAATTGCTTTAGATGACGGATATTTAAAATTTATGGGGACTTATGCCACCTCTTATATCACACCTTCCATAAGCCAGTTATTTGGAATGTTTGGAGCTAACCCACTTTTGGAACCGGAGACCAACCGAACAGCAGAAGGAGGTCTGGAGTTTAAAGCAAATAATTCATTGCGGTTAAGTGCTCTGTATTTTAATAGGGTAGAAGAAAATTTTGTGTTCTTTGACAATACACTTTTTCAATATTTTAACGCCCCAAATACTATTAATGTGCAAGGTTTGGAGGCCCAGTTAAGCTGGGTGCCACTTGAGCATATGAATTTGACCGCCAATTATACTTTTACCGAAAGAAAAGGAGATAATGCAATTAGGATACCTAAACATCGTGCAGACGCCACCGTGAGCTATAACGTTTCAGCCAAATCCTTTTTATCGCTTACCTATTCTTTTATAGGAAAGCGTCTGGATACAGATTTTAACACTTCTGATGATGAGATCCTCGATCCTTTTTCAACCTTCGGTATATATGTGTCACAGGAAGTAATGCCAAACAAACTTAAATTCTTTTTAA
This sequence comes from Flavobacteriaceae bacterium, assembly GCA_020346245.1. Taxonomy (GTDB): domain Bacteria; phylum Bacteroidota; class Bacteroidia; order Flavobacteriales; family Flavobacteriaceae; genus Eudoraea. The sequence continues at coordinate 1,402,336 of CP070778.1, forward strand.
ACCTAGAGAATGTGTTTAATACAAATTTTACAGAGGTAATTGGTTTTACCACTAGAGGGCGGAACCTTCGATTAGGACTTAGTTTAAAACTTTAGAATTTTGTTATTTCAAATCAAGATTAAGGTGAATTGGTTTATCCAATACCATATTGTCCTTCAAAGGGGCAAACATTTTAGAACTTGTGTATAGCTCAACAGGGGTCTTTACCGTAAAATCCCTTTTCGCCGAAATACCTGTAATTTCTTGTATAGCCCTTGCAAGTAAGGGTTCATTTTCATCTCCTAAAACTCCCAGGTTTTCCAAATCTTCTCTTAGTTCAATATCAGGATCAAATCCTGCCGTATAATCCGAGAATCCGACGGAATTTTCATTTCTTCCTACCAGGGGTTGAATTGCCCAGCTATTATCGGGGTTAATCTTATTTTCTCTGGAGGGTGTATAAATAAATGGAGCTCCGTCTCTTTCGGGATCGTCTACCATGGTAAGTGAAAATTCATTCTTACCCCTTGTAGTCGTACCTATCTTAATAACTTCAATATATGGATCTAATCCATTGATTACCAATTCACTGGCAGACGCAGAACTACTTGTTGTTAAAACATAGACCCTGTTTAAGCCTAAGGTATTTATTGCAGTGCCCGCTCCCGTTTTGTCTGCAAAATAGTCCGCCAGTTGCTCTTCGGTAAAGGCTTCCTGTAGTTTTTCATTCCAGCGCTGCCTTATATATAGATTATTTGTATTTGTACTAAAAACCATACTAGCCAGAAGACGCGAAGAATTTACAGATCCTCCGGGGTTATAGCGAAAGTCCAGCACCAGATCAGTAACACCATCGGCGTATAATTGCCCGAATGCATCATTCAAATCTTCATCAAACTCGTTCGTAAAGCCATTATACATCAAATACCCTATTTTTTGGTTATTAATGTCAAACGATTTTACAATATAAACAGGATTTTCAACCAACCCATTCTGTTTGGTCAATTCCACGCTTTTATCGTTGGGAGTAATTACGCCGTCGGTAATATCTGCCATATTCAGAGTGTAGGTAGCATTTTCACCAAATAACAGGTCCCGGTAATTACTTTCATTTAGACTTATACCATCCACACCGGTAAATAATTCTCCGCGTGAGATGTCTTTGGTTGAAGCATCTGAATTTGGAACAATATAGCGCACATATCCGAAGATATCGGTATCGTTATCACCATATAAAAATAAACCAAACTCTAAACCATTGCTACGCGAAATTCCTGAAAGATTTTCTGTAAGCGTTTTGTAATCGTCGCTATAAAAGCTAAACCTGTCTTCAGCAAAACGCAGTTTATTGTCGAAAAAATCAGCAGGATCTTGTTCTGAAGCCAGGAATTCAATGTACTCCTCGTTAGTAGGAAATCGTTCATCTGCAAGGTCAGCTACGTCTGACTGCCAGAAATACCAAATATTCATGGCCTTCCACATAAAGTCCTGAACATTAACCGATGTCCCTCCCGGACCATTTATGGTGATATCATCATCCTTATTACATGATACTATTAAAGTGGAAACAACTAAAAATAGTAGTAAAATCTTCTTCATTCTAATTTTTTTTCGCAAGTTACTTAGTTTTAGCAACAATTATTCCAAATTTAATATTCCTTAACATTTTTTCCCATCTATTTAACTTTCAGACTTTTAAAAACCATAACTTAGTAGTTTAAGGGGTGCAAAGTACTTATCATCGGCAGAAAAAAAAATATTTTGTAACAAAATTCGATGTACTTCGTCTTGCTTATGTAAAACACCTTGAATGGTTCATGCAACAACAGAACAACCGATAATGACGCAATCAGAATTTTTAAATGTGGTAATGCCTTTTAAAGACAAGTTATACAGATTGTCAAAAAGATTACTCATTTCGTCAGAAGAAGCTGAAGATGCCACTCAGGAGGTTCTTATGAAATTGTGGTCAAAAAATAGCAATATTGCCAATTATAAAAATGTTGAGGCCTTTGCAATGACTATGACCAAAAACTTTTGCCTGGATAGGTTAAAGTCGAAACAATCGAGTAACCTCAAATTGGTTCATAGTAATTATGAAGATGGCAATACTTCTTTGCAGAAGCAAATGGAGGCAAGAGACAGCATTAGCTGGGTGGAGAAAATCATGGAGGAATTGCCTGAACAACAAAAATTAGTATTACAGTTGCGGGATGTTGAAGAATACGATTTTAAGGAAATAGCAGATTTACTGGAAATGCAGCCCACAGCGGTGAGAGTAGCACTTTCCAGAGCTAGAAAAACAGTAAGAGAAAAGTTAATGCAAAAACATAGTTATGGCATTGGATAAAATTGAAATATTATTGGAAAAGTACTTCGAGGCAACTACCACGGTAGCTGAAGAGGAACAATTGAGAGACTATTTTTCACAGGATTCGGTTGCACCGCACCTGGAACAATACACTCCGATGTTTACTTACTTTTCAAAAGCCAAAGACGAACGGTTTACTAAGCAGGTTCCATTAAAACCTAGGGTGTCTTACCACAAATGGATTTCTATTGCAGCAGTAGCGGTTATGGCCTTTGGAATATATTTCGGTAATGATTACCGGGAACAAAGAGAGGCAGAGTTTGCCTATCAGGAAACAAAGAAGGCGTTAAGCCTGTTGGCACAGAATTTGGAACGTGGTACCGAAAAAGTTGCCTATTTAAATGAATTTGAACAAGCAAAACAAAAAATTTACAACAACAATTAAATTTAAAATGATGAAAAAGTATATTCTAATAGCGGCAATGGCAGTTTTACCCCTAAGTGGTTTCTCACAGTCTATTTTTGACAAATTTGAAGATTCAGATGAGGTAAGCTCTGTAATAGTTAATAAAAACATGTTTAACCTTTTGGTTAAGATGGATGTGGATGTGGATGATCCGGAAGCTCAGGATTTTATGAATATTGCAAAGAGCCTAAGCGGGCTTAAGGTATTCATTACGGAGGATAAGGCTGTATCTGCAGATATGCAGGCAACTGTAGACAAATATCTTAAATCTTCTTCTCTGGAAGAACTGATGCGGGTAAAAGACAAAGATACAAATGTTAAGTTCTATGTAAAAAATGGCAAAGATGAAGACCATGTAAGCGAGTTATTAATGTTTGTTACCGGAATTGATAATGTAGACGTGGAAATAGATGACAGAAATATTGAAACAGTTCTTCTAACTCTGACCGGAGACATAGATCTTACTAAAATAGGTTCACTTACAAAAAAGATGAATTTACCGGAAGAATTAAACAAAGCAGAAAAAAAGAACAAATCTTAATAGCAGATCGAAAAAAGTGGTAATTGGCGGTTGTGAAGATAAAATTTCAAAACGACTCAATTACCACTCCTTTGGGTAATGATAAATAATAAAGATCAACAAAATGAAAAAAATAATAGTTGTTATTGCGGGAGTGGCCTTAATGGTTCTTTCTGCCTGTTCGTCAAAACAGAGTCTCCAGGAATATTATGTCAACAATTCAGAAAATCCTAACTTCATTTCTTTGGATGTTCCTACGAGCATTCTAAATCTGCAGGCAGAAGAGTTGACGGATATACAGCAAACGGCATTACAGTCATTGAAAAAATTGAACCTATTGGCTTTTAAGAAGACCGGCGAGAATGAAGCCGAGTACGAAGTTGAAAAAGCTAAAGTGAATGCAATTCTGAAGAATGATGATTTTGTTGAACTTATGAAACTAAATTCACAGTACGGAAAGGGAGTTATAAAGTATGTCGGAGATGAAGATGCAATAGATGAGGTAATTATTTTCGGGAGTAGTGATGATAAAGGATTTGCCCTTATTCGGGTTCTTGGAGAGGATATGAACCCGGCCTATATTGTTCAATTAATGAATGCAATTCAAAAATCTGATTATAAAGGAGAAGGACTAGGAGATATAGGCGAATTTTTAAAAGGATAACGTAACTATTTTATTATATAAAAAAGCCCTCCCGGGTATAATCCGGGCGGGCTTTTTGTTTGCAATGCAGTAACTGATTTAAAAAGTGCATCGCTAATTGAAATTTCTCTGGGCTATTTTATATCTTAACAATCTCAAAAATTTAAAATTTGTTATAATGGAAAACGCAGAAATTTGGATTGACAAAGGAATTGACTTTATAATAACCTACGGCCCCAAACTTATTGGAGCCATATTGATTTTCATTATTGGATCCTGGGTAGTAAATAAAATAATTTCGGTTTCCAGAAATGCGATGTCCAAAAGTAAGTATGATGAATCATTACAACGATTTCTTTTAAACCTTTCTTCCTGGGCTTTAAAAGTCTTACTTATTATTATAGTAATCTCGACCCTAGGAGTAGATGTAACAACATTTGCTGCAGTAATTGCTGCTGCCGGTTTGGCTGTCGGACTGGCTTTACAGGGATCCTTGTCAAACTTTGCCGGGGGTGTATTAATTATGATTTTCAGGCCTTACAAAATAGGCGATTTAATTGAGGCGCAGGGAGTCCTGGGTGTAGTCAAAGAAATTGATATTTTCACTTCGAAACTCATTACACCTCAAAATAAATTGGCTATTGTACCTAATGGTGCTATGGCTAATGGCAATATTGTTAATTACACAGCAGAGGGTAAAATAAGAGTAGATGTAGAAATTGGAGTAGACTATGGTGAGGATATAAAAAAGACCAAAGAGGTGTTAATGAGTGTGCTTACCGCTAATCCAAAAGTATTGCAGGACCCTGCACCTTCAGTAAATGTTTCTGAATTAGCAGATAGTTCCATAAACTTTGCCATCCGGCCATACACCAAACCAGAGCATTATTGGGATGTTTATTTTAGCACAGTTGAGGATTGTAAAATAGCCCTGGATAAAGCAGGAA
>CP070778.1:1407301-1425431 GCA_020346245.1 Flavobacteriaceae bacterium
GTTATCTGCTTGCTTCCTCTAATGATATAAGCGATACAATTTCAATTTCTAAAAATGTACTGATAACCAGTAGGATGTTTCGTGAGGTTGCAACGCTTTTCCCTATTAATACAAATAGAATTTATACTGCAGGTTTTTCATCTGGTGCTAAGTTCGCAGCTGTTGTACCTTCTTTTATAAGAGAAGTTAGTGGGGTAATTTCTTGTGGGTCTTTTGTGCCAAGTGTTGAATTATTAGATGAGAAGAATCCTTTTTACTTCATTGGAATTGTTGGGAATGAGGATTTCAACTACCCACAAATGTTACAAGGCCGGGAACTACTCAACAAGATGAAATTTCCCAATGACCTTATGGAGTTTAATGGAGGTGATCGATGGTCGGATTATACCCTTATAGATAAGGCATTAAAAAGTCTGACACTATCTGCCATGGCTAAAGGAAATGTTACAAAAGACAATGGATTTGTCTTGGATAATTATCGTAAAAATTTTCAGGAATACACGGGATTAAAAAGTTCAGGTCAAAGTCTGATGGCATATAATCTGCTAAACGAAATTATTTCTATTTACAGGCCGCATCTGCAGGTTGATTCATTAAGAGATGAAATTAAGATCCTTAAAAAAGCAAGTACCTACCGCGCTCAAAAACGAACGTTGAATAATGTTCTTCTCCGGGAATCATTTATAATAGAGGATTATAATTATAATTTAATAGAAGATTTGTCTACCCTTAATTATAACAATCTTGGATGGTGGAATTATCAGATGGAGGAACTTAAAAAATATGAGAATAAACCGGATCCTTTTGAAAAGCAAATGGGTAAAAGGCTATTGGGATATCTCAATGCACTTATAGAGGATAACATAGATATTGAACTGGAATATCCCGTTGTTAATGACGAGGTACTGAGTTTTCTTTGGATGTTGAAGACCATTACAGAGCCGAAAGCCTATGCTTATTACTTAAATATTATATCTGATAGTTCTAAATACGAAGACTTTGGAACAGCCTTGTTTTACCTGGAAGAATTATTGAAAAATGGATATAAGGACAAGGCGCACCTTTATTCACTGGAGCATACAGCACTATTGAGAATTATGCCCGAGTTTAATGCCATTGTAAATAAGTACTTAAAGGGATCTCGCTATAACGCCATTATTGAGGAATAAATTTTGGAATTAGATCTAGGTCCCATTCAATAACTAATCCTTTGGCAAGAGACTTTGTTACTTCTTTCCCATAAAGATATTCACACAGATATAATGAGGCCTCGAAGCTTTTGGCTCCACCAGCAGAGGTAATGTATTTATCATCATGTACAAATAATACGCTGTCCTTTACATTGAGATGAGGAAACATCTGCTTATACTTTTCAATATCACTGGGGAAAGTGGTTGAAGCAACTTTGTTAAGCAGGCCTGCTTTTGCAAGAACAAAAGCACCATCACAATGTGAGGTCATAAAGATCGCATTATTGTCTACCCTTTTTACAAAATTCAGCATGGCCGTATCTTTTAGATCTGTGTCCAGATGGTGTTCTGCACTAGGAATTACCAGGATATCAATAAGGGGAAGAGAGTCCTTTAGGTAATTAAAATCCGGCAATATTCGAAGACCTTCAAAAGTAGTAACCGGCTCTAATGTATTAGCTACTGTAAAAGTATTCATGGCCTTTATCCCTTCACGATATTTTGTGTGCTGAAAAATATCATATGGCGCTGTAAATTCTGTATTATAGGTACCTTCCATAATTAGGAAAGCAACGTTATAATAATCCGGATTTAGTCTGGTATTTCTTTTCTGCTCTTTTACAGATGGTTCCAAAGGATTCTTTTTTTTCCTGCATCCGAAAGTCAAACCTAAAAGAATTAAGAGGATTGTAAAATATTTCATAGTGTTAACTTAGTTTGCTTTTTAGGAGTACTTTCTTTAACCACAAAAGTAATAAAATGCCTAGCAAACCTATAAAGCCTGCCAAATACCATGTGCTTTGATAGCCAAGCTTTGCAATGGAAATCATTCCCGTATTATGCCCAAAAATATGAGCAATTGAAAAGGAGATACTATAAAGAGCCATGTACTCACCTGGTTTGCCCCTCTGGGCTCTATCCATGGCAAATGCATATGAGAATGGAAACGCGATCATTTCTCCCAGAGTCATAAATAGCATTCCGATAATAACAATACCTACCCATGAGCTAAAATTTAGGATTAGCAGACTTATGGTAACAAGCATTAACCCGATCATTACATGAGCTACTTTAGATAAAGACCTTGTTTCCAGAAACTTAATAAGGGGCATTTCAAAGACCACGATTAAAAAGCCGTTCATGCCTAAAAGTAAGCCTATTTGTGTTTCACTTAATGTGCGTGCATTGTTATAGTAAATCGGAATTGTGGAAAAGTACTGAACAAATACGAACCCGAACAGAACCATCGAAACAATAAATATCCAATAAGGCCCATCTTTGTATGCAGATAGCGGTGTTTCATTTTGAGGGCTTTCCAGAGTTTTTATCTTTTTAGGGTTTAGGAGCAGTAGTAGCAATATGCCGGCTGCTATACAGGTAAGACCATCCACCCAAAACAAACCACTATAGCCCAAAGTAGCTATTATTAGACCTCCAATAGCCGGACCGGCAGAAAAGCCAAGATTTATTGCAAGTCGAATAAGTGTTACTGATCTGGTTTTATTTTCAGGCTTACTATAAGAGTTAAGGGCAACAAATGTGGCTGGTCTGAAGGCATCTGCGATAATCATTAATAAGAAGACGCCTCCACAAACTGACCAAAAGGATTCAAGAAATTGTAGTGTAATAAAAAGTATCCCTGTCAAAATAAGACTTACCAGCATAACCTGATATGCACCAACGAGATCTGTTAGCTTACCTCCAAGCCAGGCACCTATTAGCGATCCCAGACCAAAACAACTCATTATAATTCCTACATTTTCCAAGGTAAATCCAAGATCCTGGGTAAGATAGAGCGACAAAAATGGGATAACCATAGTCCCTGCCCTGTTTATCAGGGTAATTAAAGAGAGCCACCAAACTTCCCTGGATAATCCCTTAAAGGAATTTATGTAATTAGTGTAAATTGACTTCATTCTTTCAAAATCATAAAAAAGCCCGACATATTCGCCAGGTTATATCTTAAAAAGTAGAATTGATTCAAAGCATAGCAAAGTCACTGCCCTGGGAAAGGTAATGCTTTTATTGTGCTTACAACAGACAAACTATTCATAGTTTTTACTTTAAAAGTAAAAGTATATAAAAAAGGGAGATGTCGTATTTTTGAAGGAAATACGTGGCAATGAAAATAAATATCTTATTTGGTCTCATATGTTTATTTGTATGCACTTTGGGTTGCGCTGATAAACGTAAATATCACGATGCGAAAAACTCGACTCTAAAAACGGATAATTCGGAGTTGGTTAATGAGATTTTAATGTTTCAAAACAAGCTTAATGAAGAATTCCAAAACCCGGAGACTTCTCCTTTGCCGGACAGATATCGTAAGGATTTTGAGGGTCTGGATTTCTTTCAGCCCGATACCTCATTTAGGGTAATAGCTACCCTGCAGCGGACTATGGATGCCATTCCTTTTATGATGCCCACTACTACGGAGCGCCTTTCCGAAGAAGTGGTATACGGTATTGTCCATTTCACTTTGAATGGAAATAAATATAGCCTTGAAGTATATCAAAGCCTTGAATTGAAAAATACCGAAGAATATGAAGATTACCTCTTTCTTCCTTTTTTGGATAATACGAACGGTGAAGAGACCTATGCCGGAGGCCGATATCTTGATTTGGAAATCCCTGATGGAAATTCAATGGTCATTGATTTTAATCGGGCTTACAATCCTTACTGCGTTTATAATAAGAAGTATTCTTGTCCTATAGTCCCAAAAAGAAATTTCCTGAACACTAGAATTACTGCTGGTGTGAAAAGGTTTAAAACACAGTAAAATAAATTGGCCCGGATGAATTACCATCCGGGCCGGCATTTATTTAACTAAACAAAACCAAACTAATTTTTATCTAGAATGCAAATACAGCAGCTAGCAGGAATGAAGACAAGTTTTTAGATGTTTCCAGATCATTATTAACAAATAAAAATGAATCATCTGAAGCGTTGTCAAATCTTATTTCCGGAATCAACTTAAGATATTTGCCTATGGTAACATTTCCTGAAAGGGTGACAGCGAATACGCTGGAATCTTCAATTCCGGTGCCAATAGCTCCAAAATCACCAATTTCTTCAAAATATTCACCTCTTAAACCAAGTGCAAAGGTCTCAGAAAAAGTATATTGTGGATATAAGGCAACACCGTAGAACCCAAGATCATCTGGGGTATCTTCATCAAATCCAACATCCCCGGTATCCTGATAGGTGGCATTAATCCCCAAATAAAAGTCTTCTCCAATATTGAATCCGCCTGTATAATCTATCTGAAAGAGTGCCTGAATGTCCGGTTCTACAATGACTCCATCACTGAGAATTTTGTCGGCCCCCTGTTTTCCGTACAATAAGTTAAGATATTGACCTGCATAACCAAGCTGGGCTCCAAAACTTAAATCGCTTTGCCTGGCCGAAGATGTAAAATCAGTCTGATTCAAAATGGCTACCATAGCTGACCAGTCGTTTCCTAAATCAAAATCTGCTTTCAGACCATTGTGGGAAAATGGACCATAAGAGAACATATAAGATGTACTGTAGTTAAAATTCGCAACAGGTGAGATTACCTCATACCCTAAAAATGTGTTGAAATTTCCTAAAGTAAGGGTCACTTTATCGCTTACATTCCAATAGACATACAGCTGATTGACGATGCTGGTAGGTCCTGAATCATTAAATACAGCATCTTCACCTCTGGGACCAAATACAAGGTCAGCTACAAAACCAACTTTTTCGCCTTCGTATCCTGCTATTAGATTTACCATACCTATTGCAAAACCGTTATCATTGGCGAATGATGAGCCGGGCGCACTTGGAGATATTTCCCCTATTTCCGTCCCACCTTCTACAACCGGCACTACACTGTTTAATCCGTTGAAATTTGTTCGATAGTACGCATCAACCGAACCACTAAAGGATATTTTCTTTTTCTCTTCCTCTTCTTCCTGAGCAAAAGCGGCTGTTCCAAGCACTAGCAATGCTATAAGTAAGAGATTTTTTATGTAACTTGTATTTTTAAATGTTTTCATAATTCAATGTTTTTAGTTTCCTGTCAGGGAGAACGTTAAATGAAATTTAAATTGATTTATTTGAAAATGTTTTATAACGGAGCGTTCTGCCAAACGCTCCGTTTATTTTTATAACTTATATTAATGCTGATTCATTCTAAAGTCGGCATAAGCGTCCATACCATGTTCTGCCAGATCCAACCCATCTAATTCTTCTTCTTTAGGAACTCTTATTCCTACTGTTTTCTTAAGAGCAAAAATGATTATGAAGGCTGAGATAATGCAAAATACACCCACTGCGGCTACACCTGTTAATTGATAAATAAACTGCTGGCCTCCGGCAAGGTCTCCAAATATTCCTACGGCAAGAGTACCCCAGATTCCACATATAAGGTGAACGGTAACTGCTCCAACAGGATCATCTAATCTAATCCTGTCAATTAAAGCTACACCAAGTACTATGATCAAACCGGCAATAAAACCTATAATTACAGCTTCGGTTGGCGACATTAGATCAGCTCCTGCTGTGATACCTACCAGGCCTCCTAAAATTCCATTCAGGAACATGGTAAGGTCCATATTCTTGTACATGATGGTAGATAATGCTGCGGCTCCAACGCCACCAGCAGCTGCTGCCAAACACGTAGTTACAAGAACCAGTGATGTAGTAGCGGGGTCCGCAGATAAAACAGAACCACCGTTAAAACCAAACCAGCCTAACCATAGGATTAAAACCCCCGCTGTTGCCATTGGAATACTATGGCCAGGGATAGCCTTAGGTTTACCATCTTCACCGAATTTGCCTATTCTGGCTCCCAAAAGGTATATGGCTATTAAAGCTCCCCATCCACCAACGGAATGTACCAAAGTAGATCCTGCAAAATCATAAAAACCTCCTTCATCTCCTCCTAATGTAGAAAGGAATCCGCCACCCCATTGCCAGGAACCGGCTATAGGATATATAAGACCTACATAAATGATTGTGAAAATCATAAACGGACCTATTTTAATACGCTCAGCAACCGCTCCTGATACAATAGTAGCCGCTGTAGCTGCAAACATTCCCTGGAACAGAAAATCTGTCCACCAGGTATAACCTCCATCTGCATATTCGGGAGTCATCCCATTCTCCGGGGCGTCAATTCCGAAACCTGCAAATTCGAAAATTCCCATAGATCCTTCTTCAAATCCGGGATACATCAAATTAAAACCACCTATATAATACAATAGTAGCCCTACAGTAATTATAAAGATATTTTTAAAAAGAATATTGATCGTGTTTTTTTGTCTGGTGAGGCCAATTTCTAAAAAGGCGAACCCTGTATGCATAAAAAATACAAGGGCGGTACATACCATCATCCAAACATTATTAGCTGTAAATAATCCTGCTTCCATTTCTTTTAAGTATTAGTTAGTTACTTTTTAGTTAATTCCGGCCTGACCGTTTTCTTTGGTTCGTATTCTATAGGCCTGCAGTACATCGGAAACAAAGATTTTACCATCCCCTACATTTCCTGTATAGGCGGCTTCCAATACTGTGTTTACGGTTCTTTCCAGAAATTCGTCAGATACGACTATTTCGAGATACCTTCTTTGGATGTCTGTAGTACTGTATGATATACCACGATAGACATGACCTTGTTTTTCATTTCCTACTCCAGTTACATCCCAGTAACTAAAGAAATTTACCTCAATCTCATGAAGTGCGCTTTTCACATCATCAAATTTGGATTTCCTAATAATTGCTTCAACTTTTTTCATTTGTTAATTTTATTGTTGATCGGCGCAAATATATGTTAAATAAATTAACACCCTAAAAAAAATAGGGGTGGTTATATAATTTTTATAATAATATTAATTAGACCCCATTAATTTTAAGGGTATGTTATTAAAAAGATAAATAATTGTATATATGATGATTTTGTGAGTGAGTATTAACTAAACTTGTAGGAAAGTGTTAAACCGGTCCATTTTTAATAAATAGACTAAGCCAGGAGTAACCAATTAATAAGGATGAAGAAGGGTGCTAAGAGTAGAACCTTTTTATATTAATCTGGCAAGCCAAAGGCCCAATATCACTGCGAGAACACCAACTGTAATGCTGGTTATTGTATAAAAAGAAAAATGCAGTAATTGACCGGATTGAAGCAATCCATGGTTCTCCAGTGTAAATGCAGAAAAAGTAGTAAACCCTCCACAAAACCCTGTGGAAAGGATCAGGATTTGATCTTTTGAAAGCAGGTTCCCTTTCATTGATGCGCCCAGGATAAAACCAATTAACAGGCAGCCAATAATATTAACTATAAAGGTACCGAGAAAAAAATTATGAAAATAATCGTTGAAAGTTTTGCCAATAATAAAACGAAGAAAGCTACCAAATCCACCTCCAATAAAAACAAGTAAAAACTGTTTCATACCCTAAAGGTAAAAAACTAAATTGCTTTTTTGTACTTGGTTGAATCTAATTCCAGAGGATAAATTTTGGTTAAGGATTCCTTTGAAATACTTTTCCTTAACTTGTTTACTCTCTGTCCCGCGCTTGCTACACTAAAGAATAAAAGCGCAGCATTAAATAACACTAGAACAATAAAAATGGTTAAAAAAGTGGTCATTTTAAAATTGTGATATAATTGGTTAACGCAAAATTACTTCTTTTCTTGTATTATACGAATGAAAAGCCAAGTTTGTTGTGAATCACTAAATATTTGTGGTGTTGGCAGTAATTATATCAATTTTTGAGAATATACTTAATAGCGAATAGGAATATTACGAATATAACAAACACAATGCCTACCCATTTTACTCCTCTATAATTTTTAGCATGAAGTTCCTTGTCTTTTCGATAAGAAAATATCATGATCAATGTGAATAACAATATAAAAACTACAGCAAATATTATTTGTCCGGTGCTAAACATATTCTTTATTTTTACGCAAAACTAAAACAAAATACCCATGAAAAAGAAAATTGCTTCTGTTGAACTTTTTCATAGATCTTTTGGACTTGGAGTATCACACTCAATGAAGGCAGATCTTGGAGCAGCTAAAAATAAACTGCGATATAACCTTATGGACGAGGAGAATAAAGAGTATTTTGAAGCCGCACAGAATAATGATCTGGCAGAGGTGGCAGATGCCTTAGGTGATATGCTATATATTCTTTGCGGGACAATTCTTGAACACGGCATGCAACACAAAATAGAAGAGGTATTTGAAGAAATACAACGCAGCAACATGAGCAAATTGGGAAAAGATGGCAAACCCATATACAGGGAAGATGGGAAAGTTTTAAAAGGACCCGAGTATTTTAAGCCTAATATTCAGGCCATTCTTGATAAATAAAACAGGCACTTAAACTAGTACCTGCTTTATTATGTTTTAAAGGGATTACAGAACCTTGTACCTCCATCCAAATTTATCTTCAGTCTTGTTATATTGTATATCCAGTAAGTGTTGCTTCAGGATTGTTGCATAGGATTTTTCAATTTTAGGTAACTCAAATCGATCTCCTTTATAACCAAAGCCCAAAATTGGATTAATTACCGCGGCCGTTCCACTGCCAAACATTTCTTTTAGCGAATTATTCTTCATACCATCCAGCAGCTCAGACACTTTTATTGGCCTTACTTCAACCTCAATTCCCATGTCTTTGGCCAATTCAATGATACTTTTTCTGGTTACACCATCCAAGATTCTATCCCCGGTAGGGCAAGTAACTAATTTGTCATCCAGTCGAATGAAGATATTCATGGTACCAGCTTCTTCAATATACTCGTGTGTATTTGCATCTGTCCAAACCACTTGTTGAAATCCTTCTTCCTTTGCCAGGTTGGTTGGATAAAATTGCCCCGCATAGTTACCGGCAGCTTTGGTAAAACCAAATCCACCATCCGCAGCTCGACTGAATTTTTCGGCAATCTTTACTCTTACCTCTCCTCCGTAATAGGATTGTGCAGGAGAGCAAATAATAATAAATTTAAATTCTTCAGAGGGGGAAGCTATTATTCCTGCTTCGGAAGCAATAACAAAAGGGCGGATGTACAAAGAATTGCCTAAGCCAGGTTTAATCCACTTTTCATCTAATTGTAATAGTTTTTTAAGACCTTCAAAAAAGTACTCCTCAGGAAACTCTGGCATTGCAAGTCGGACACTGGATTTATTTATACGTTTGTAGTTCTCTTCAGGCCTAAATAACCACACACTACCATGATCATCCCTATAGGCTTTCATTCCCTCAAAAACTGCCTGACCATAATGAAATACCCTGGAAGAAGGTTCCATTTGCAAGGGCTGATAAGGAATTATTTTTGGAGTTTCCCATGCACCATTTTTGTAATCACATACAAACATGTGATCTGTGAAATATGCGCCAAAAGGAAGATGATCAAAATCAACCTTACCAATCTTAGATGTTTTTGCCTTCTCGACGATCAGGTTTTTTACTTCTGTATCCATTGAAATCACTTTTTCTAGGATTAAAATTAAACAATTATCACCTTTAATGACTTCTTTTTTCGAGGAAAAATCACCAGTTTTGTTCATGAATCATAAATATTATTAATAATGAAAGGTTTTAACATTTTACTTGTATTATTAGTACTGTTGGCGGGCTGTAAGAATCAACAAAAGCCATCCGGCGAAAAGGAAAATGTCCTCAGCGGAACAACTAATGTTTCAATTGGAAAGTATATTGATCACGAGGGTGCTATTGAAAACGAAGAAATGTCAGCTAAATTTGAGTCACTTTCGGATACAGATACTCTGGAAACCAAGTTTTCAGGTATCGTTGTGGATGTTTGTAAATCTAAAGGTTGTTGGATGACATTGGGTTTAAATAATGGTGAGGAAGTAATGGTGAAATTTAAAGATTATGGTTTTTTTGTGCCTAAGGATATAGAGGGAAGTGAAGTAGTTGTAAACGGAATTGCTTTTGTTACTAATATGAGTGTTGATGATCAAAAGCATTATGCCGAAGATGCCGGCCGATCTCAGGAAGCAATTAAGCAGATTAAAGAGCCAAAAAAAACTTATGAATTTGAGGCAGATGGGGTATTAATTGAGCAATAAGTTGAAAAGAAAGATAATTACCACAGGTGATGGTTCTAAAACCATTCAGATACAGGATTGGGAGGAACAATATCACTCCGTGCATGGGGCCGTAAATGAAGCGTATCATGTCTTTATTGATAAAGGTTTTGAATATTATCCCGATAAGTCCGTACGCATTTTGGAAATTGGTTTCGGATCAGGTCTCAACGCTCTGATAACATTAATAGAGTCTGGAAAAAATAACAGGCTGGTAGAATATACGGGCATTGAGGCCTATCCCGTGACTATTGAAGAAATTTCACAGTTAGCGTATATTGAAACTTTAAATGCAGAGGCTTATAGAAAGCCTTTTTTTAAAATGCATAACTGCGCCTGGGAAATCAAAACTAAACTTACACCTCATTTTTCATTTAAGAAGCAAAAAAAGGACTTTCGGGAAATTTCCGATACTAATCTTTACGACCTGATATATTTTGATGCTTTTGGAGCCAGGGTACAGCCAGAACTTTGGACAGAACCAGTTTTTCATAAAATGTATAAAGCACTTACCACAAATGGAGTTTTGGTAACCTATGCGGCTAAAGGAAGCGTCAGAAGGGCGATGCAAGCCGTTGGTTTTGTTGTTGAACGCTTACCGGGACCACCCGGCAAGAGGGAAATGCTTAGGGCACTAAAAGTATAAGGGAAACTAATTTCAGCAACAATTTATAGGGATATTGTTAAATCGAAATTAAACCTGCTGGTAACGAGATTTAAAACCAATATCTTTAGCCAAAAATTATGCGATGAAAGTTTTAATTACCGGGGCAACTGGGCTAATAGGCAAAGCCATATCCAACTTATGTCGTGAGAAAGGGATTTCAGTAAATTATCTTACAACTGACAGATCCAAAATAAAAAACGAAGTCAATTACCAGGGATTTTATTGGGAGCCAAAAAATAATGAAATAGATGTAAAATGCTTTGAAGGAGTTACGGCTATCATCAATTTGGCAGGGGCTGGTATTGCCAGAAAATGGACAAATGCTTATAAAAAGAAGATTTTATCTAGCAGAACAGACAGTTTAAAGACACTTTTTATTGCACTCAAAAATCTGGATCAGGCCGAGCGAATATCTTTTATTTCAGCGGCTGCCATAGGAATCTATCCCAATTCCTTATCTGATTTTTACACTGAAGAAGAAACAGGTGTTGATACAAGTTTTTTAGGGGATGTTTCAAAGATATGGGAAATAGAAATCGATAAATTTCAGGAACTTAATTGTACGGTCACCAAAATACGTATAGGCCTGGTTCTATCCTCAGAGGGCGGAGCTTTGCCAAATATGGAGAATGCGGTAAAAAGGTTTATAGGGGCCGCATTTGGTTCGGGCGAACAATGGCAATCATGGATTCATATAAATGATATTGCCCGTATGTTCTTGTTTATTCTTGAAAATAATTTGTCTGGTGTTTATAACGGAGTAGCCCCAAATCCGGTTACTAATAAAAAAATGGTCAAAGAATTGGCCAAAGTTCTTAAGAAACCGTTGTTTTTGCCTAATATTCCTCAAATTATATTGAGACTTGTCCTGGGTGAAATGTCTTATCTTTTATTTTCCAGTCAACGTGTGAGTAGTAAAAAAATAGAGAAAGAAGGCTTTGTTTTTAAGTTTAACAATATTTGCAGTGCATTGGAAAATATATATTCTGAGAAAGTAAAAAAGGATAACACAGATGATGTTTTGTCAGGAGAATATGTATAAATTTTAATATGCTGATAAGTGACTTCCGATTGAACATCCTGCATTAAGGGTGTTTTTTTTTGTGACATTTTGACATTTTTAAAGAATTGGCAGTACTTTTGCCATCCTAATTTGAGGTTTATAAAAAGCAAGACCAAATGAATAAAAAAGATAAGTCAGAAGAGATAAATGAAATGATCCCCGAAGAGCAGCTAATTGAGGAAATGCAGGATGAGCAGGATTTGGAATCAGATCAGAATGAGCCGCAAGAGGAGATAAAATCTATTGAGGAGCAATTACAGGAAGATCTGGATAAAGAAAAAGACAAGTTCTTGAGGCTATTTGCAGAGTTTGAAAATTACAAAAAGCGCACTACCAAGGAACGTATGGACCTTTTTAAAACCGCCGGACAGGAGGTTATGGTTGCGCTGTTGCCCATTATGGATGACTTTGACAGGGCTCTAAAAGAGATTTCCAAGTCTTCTGATAAAGAATTGTTTAAAGGTGTTGATCTTATCAGTGGTAAATTAAAAGAAACGCTTAAAGCCAAGGGTTTACAAGAGATAGCAATTAAAGAAGGCGATGCTTTTGACGCTGAAGTCCATGATGCAATTACCCAGATTCCTGCCCCCAATAAAAAGTTAAAAGGTAAAATCATAGATGTTGTTGAAAAGGGATTTAAGCTTGGAGATAAAATCATACGACATCCGAAAGTGGTTGTTGGAAATTAAACACAAAAAAGACTTATGAAGCAGGATTTCTACGAAATATTGGGTATTTCCAAAAATGCCACAGCAGCCGAGATCAAAAAGGCATATCGGAAGAAAGCGATAGAATTTCACCCGGATAAAAACCCGGGAGACGCGGAGGCAGAAGAAATGTTTAAAAAGGCGGCTGAGGCTTATGAAGTTTTGAGTGATCCTGATAAGAAGGCCAGATATGATCAATATGGGCATGCTGCGTTCGAAGGCGGTGGCTTTGGTGGTGGAGGTATGAATATGGAAGATATCTTTAGCCAATTTGGGGATATTTTCGGCAGTGCATTTGGTGGTGGCTTTGGTGGTTTTGGAGGCTTCAGTGGTGGTCAGCGCAGGATGAAAGGCAGCAATTTAAGAATTAGGGTTAGCTTAACCCTTGAAGAGATTGCTCATGGTGTTGAGAAGAAGGTTAAAGTTAAGCGTAAAAAGCAAGCGGCTGGGGTTACATATAAGACCTGTACGACATGTAATGGCGCGGGGCAGGTGACAAAAATAACTAACACAATTTTGGGTAGGATGCAAACGGCTGCAACATGTAATAGTTGTGGTGGAAGTGGTCAAATTATAGACAAAAGACCAAATGATGCTGATGCTCAGGGCTTGAAAGTAGTTGAAGAGACCGTATCTATAAAAATACCGCCCGGTGTAGAGCAGGGTATGCAGCTAAAAGTATCCGGTAAGGGTAACGAAGCTCCGGGTAATGGAATTGCAGGAGATTTACTGGTTGCTATAGAAACCAAAGAGCATCCTACGCTAAAACGAGAAGGAGATAATCTGCATTACGATTTATACATAAGTATTTCGGATGCCATTTTAGGCACCACAAAAGAGATTGATACCGTAACAGGGCAAGTTCGTATTAAGTTAGAAGCAGGGATTCAATCTGGTAAGATTCTAAGATTGAGAGGAAAAGGGATCACAAGTATCAATGGATATGGTACAGGAGACCTGTTGGTTCACGTAAATGTATGGACCCCAAAGGAACTGAATAAGGAGCAACGTGAATTTTTTGAAAAAATGCGAAATAATGAGAACTTTGAGCCCAGGCCTGAAAAATCAGATAAATCCTTTTTCGAAAAAGTGAAAGATATGTTCTCTTAACGAATTAAAGTTTGCCTTTTAAATAAAAAACGTATATTTGATTTAATATTGGGAAACCAATATTAATTTTCTTTTTCATAGCAATTTTTTTCCCATCCTTAATCTTTTTAAGGGTGGGTTTTGTTTTTTATACGAACTTTATCCCCTAAATCATTAAGGTTCAAAACAAAATAAGCGGGTTTACAGAACCGTTTTAATGCATTTCTATATCTTTGAATCCTATAAAAAATGATGATTATAGACTCTAAATTTTAAATTAAACTCTTTTGGAAAGGTTTTAATTGGAATTTGCCTTATTTGATCTGTCTTTATTCAAAACTCGTTTTGAAAATTATACGGATGGAATGAATTTTAAAAAATATTGCCTGCATGAATAATATCCTCGTTGCCAGAAATGTTACTAAAAAATTTGGCAACCAAATTGCACTTAATAATGTTTCACTGGCAATACCTCGGAATTGTATTTATGGGTTATTAGGTCCAAATGGTGCTGGTAAGACAACCTTGATCAGAATTATAAATCAGATTACCTATCCTGATTCTGGCGAAGTAGAGTTTAATGGAGAGTTACTGCAGTCACATCATATAGCTCTGATTGGATATCTTCCTGAAGAGCGGGGTCTTTATAAAAGCATGAAAGTAGGCGAGCAGGCTTTGTATCTTGCTCAGCTTAAAGGATTGAGCAAATCGGATGCAAATCAGAGGCTTAGGTATTGGTTTGATAAACTGGAAATAGGGGATTGGTGGAACAGAAAAATTCAGGAACTCTCAAAGGGTATGGCGCAAAAAATTCAGTTTATTGTAACCGTGCTGCATGAGCCCAAACTCTTAATATTTGATGAACCTTTTAGTGGTTTTGATCCTATAAATGCCAATATTATTAAAGAAGAAATTATAAAGCTTAAAGAAAAAGGGACTTCTATTATTTTTTCAACGCACCGCATGGAATCTGTTGAAGAATTATGTGAATATATTGCCCTGTTGCACAATGCGGAAAAGATTCTGGACGGTAAGCTTGAAGATATCAAAAAACAATACAAGAACAATATGTTTAGAGTTGGCCTGGAATTAGAAAATGGAGAAAAGTTTTTAAAACTGATTTCAGATAAATTCAATATAACCGACTCAGCATTTGATATTCGAAGAAAGCAATTAGATTTTACAGTTCAATTACCTTCGGATGATACTAGAAATTTTTTATCAATATTGTCTGCAGAAGCGAGCATTAATAATTTTGTGGAGACCATCCCTACAGCAAATGAGATATTTATTCGAACCGTACAAAACATAAATGGCCATGAATAAATTGTCTTTAATCATAAAGCGGGAATATCTGGCCAAAGTCCGTAACAAATCATTTGTGATCATGACTTTTCTTAGTCCTATTCTAATGGTTGGCATGATTGTACTTATCGCCTATCTGACCAAAGTAAATGATAGTCAGAAAAGGATAATCGCAGTATTTAATGAAAGCGATTATTTCTCTACCGATTTCAATACCACAGAAAGGACTTCCTATGTTTTTTTTAAGGGGATATCATTGAAGGCGGCAAAAGATTCCACCCTGAGTCTGGGCTTTTCAGGACTCTTGCATATTCCTAAAGGGAGCGACCTTGTAGAAGTAACCAAAAATTCCTTCTTCTATTCGAAAGAAGCCCCGAGTACGGTTGTACTGGATCCCATGGAAAATATATTCGAGGAACGCTTAAGACAAAGAAAACTAATAGATATTGGAGTTTCTTCAGAGGAATTTACAGCAATAAATAATAGCTTCGAAATTAATATAGCCACTTTTGAAGGAGAGCAAAATTTAAAAGGGATAAATGAAATGAAGGCCTTTGTTGGGGGCGGATTTGGTTATTTGATAATGATGTTTATCATAATTTATGGTGGTTTTGTGATGCGCAGTGTTATTGAGGAGAAAACGAGTCGTATTATAGAGGTAATTATCTCATCCGTAAAACCATTTCAATTAATGTTAGGTAAAATTATTGGTACTTCTTTAGCAGGAATAACCCAATTTACCATTTGGATAATTTCCGCGTCCTTGCTCTTATTCGTACTATTTTTGGTTTCCGGAATAGATCTTTCCGGAATAAGTGATCAGTCTGCTCTCGCGTCCAATCCGATGAGTACTATTTCTCCGATACCACAAACAACAGATACGATGCAATTGTATGCACTGGAACTTCTTCAAATACCATGGTTTTTACTTATTTCTCTGTTTTTGGTATATTTTGTCCTTGGGTATTTAATATATAGTTCAATTTATGCCGCCATTGGCGCCGCGGTGGATAATGAGACAGATACTCAGCAATTTATTTTTCCAATAATATTGCCCTTAATGCTGGCCATTTATGTAGGATTTTTTTCTGTTTTTAGCAACCCACATGGTCCTATTGCCGTTGCCTTTTCACTTTTCCCATTTACTTCCCCCATTGTCATGCTTATGCGATTACCCGGTGGAATAGGAGAAGGAGGGGTGCCGCTATGGCAGATTCTTATATCTATTGCACTTTTAATCGTAACTTTTATCGGGATTGTCTGGCTAGCAGCCAAAATTTACCGTGTGGGAATATTAATGTACGGTAAGAAACCTACCTATAAAGAACTATATAAATGGTTAAAATACTGATCATGTTAGCGCAGGAAGAAGGTAAGTTAAAGAGGTTTATACAGGAAGATTTATTGGATTCTATATCTGAGTTTTTAAATTGGGGACTTCATATGGGAGGTGAGGGTGAGAATTCAATCCATATTACAGTCGGACTTCTTCTTCTATTGATTACCGCCTTTATCGCCACCAACTTTGTTTTAAAGACCATAAGGCGATATTATACCAATAAAATGGAAGGTGATGATAAACTAAAGTTTATTAGCATCTTTAAGTTTATCAAGTATTTGGTTTATCTGTTAGTCATCCTTCTTACACTGAGAGCGGGTGGTATAGATATAACACTTCTAATTACAGCATCAGCAGCTCTATTTGTTGGACTTGGCCTGGCACTTCAGGATTTGTTCCAGGATATTATTGGAGGTATATTCATTATAACAGATAAATCAGTTCAGGTTGGAGATATTGTAGAAACTGAGGGTAAAGTGGGTAAGGTAGTTGAAATTAAATTGCGAACTACGAGGGCTATTACACGGGATGAAAGGGTCATAATTATCCCCAATCACAAATTTATGAGTGATATTGTCTATAACTATACCCAAAATAATAAAACAACCAAAGAAGTAATAAATGTTCAGGTAGCCTATGGCAGTAATGTGGATTTAGTAACAGAAATATTGATTTTGTGTTCTAAATCGAATGCTAAAGTTCTACAGGAACCAGTACCCTTTGTACTTTTTGATGATTTTGGAGATTCAGGTCTTTTATTTTCACTCCATTTTTATATCAATGAGAGTTTTCTTTCGTTAAAGATAAAAAGTGAAATTAGATATAGAATTGATGCGGAGTTCCGCCAAAACAATATTTCTATCCCGTTTCCACAGCGAGACGTGCATTTATTTAAAAAATAATAATTAATTCCTTGATTAAAATTTTAATATGGAAGAAGCGTTCTCGGTGATATGATAAGGTATATTTGGGTTTTTGCCTTTGTCCTTTTGTTAAATGGAATATGCTATGCTCAAAGTACGGATATTTTGAGGGTTGAATATACTTCGCTTCCAAAAGGAGATTCTGGCACCAATGCATCACGTTATCGCTTTTTATTAAATGTTCCTATTAAAGTTGGCTGGGATAAATACCTGATACTCGGAGGAGAGTTTAATCTTATAGATTTTGAGATCACTAAAGAATATCCATTTGATTCCAGTGAACTTAATACCCTCTATGTAATTGATTTTAATGCGGGTTATATCTTTAAAGTAAATGAAGATTGGCGATTTGTTGGTATTTTGACTCCCAGAATCGCTTCTAATTTTGTAAATGGGCTGCAGGGAGATGATTTTTTATTAAATCTCACGGCAACTATGTGGAAGGAGAAAAAGGATATTGATAAACCATTTAGATTAATATTGGGACTAACCTATAACAGTACTACCGGTCTTCCTTTTCCTTTGCCACTTATTAATTATCACAAACGATTTCACAGATCCTGGTCCTATTCACTGGGAATTCCCAGAACTGATGTTAGATACCACATAAAAGATAATCACACTTTACAAATGGCATTATTTTTGGATGGTTACTTTGTAAATGTTCAAAATGATATTCTTTTGCCCGATGGTGAATTTGGATCCTCTGTTTCACTCTCGGCGATTCTTTGGGCCGTAGGTTACCAGTATAATATTAGCAAGCGA
>CP070778.1:1425531-1427345 GCA_020346245.1 Flavobacteriaceae bacterium
AATGGCGTGAATTACAAACTACGCTTTTTGTTTTGTAATAGCTTCATCACAGAAGTGTTAGCAAAAAGTTGCAATTCTAAGACAATCCCACTAGTATATAGCAAGAATTGAAGTAATACTAAGCGGTTATACTCATTGCATTTCAGGCACTTTTGTTGCATAGTGATAA
The DNA here is from genome assembly GCA_020346245.1 of Flavobacteriaceae bacterium. Classification (GTDB taxonomy): domain Bacteria; phylum Bacteroidota; class Bacteroidia; order Flavobacteriales; family Flavobacteriaceae; genus Eudoraea. The sequence continues at coordinate 1,425,701 of CP070778.1, forward strand.
GTAAAACATCCCATCTATGGTTGAATCTTTTTAAGAGGAGGGGGTTATGAATAAAAAGATTTCATCCTTAATTGTTATCCTCACCACTCTAATAATCTCTTCATGTATTAATAGTTGTTGTCTCATATCAGATCTCCCATGCGAAACTCCCCAACATGAATATGCAATTGACAAACTCCCTGGCTGTGAAGATTGTACTTCCGTATTAGATCAAGAGATGCTAACAGACATGGTAAATATGATTGAGACAGGTGAGTATGGCAACATTCACAGCTTAATAATTATCCACAATGATAGCCTAGCTTTAGAAGAGTATTTCATGGGCTGGACTAGGGATATGCGACATTATTTAGCTTCAGCCGCAAAGAGCATTACTTCTTCCGTAATAGGGATTGCCATTGATCAGGGCAAAATTGGTGGGGTCGATGAGACGCTCCTGAGCTTTTTCCCTGAATATAGTAATATTGCAAATCTCGATGAAAGGAAGGAATCAATTACCCTCAAGCATGTATTAACAATGTCATCTGGGTTTACATGGGAACAACATCCTGACGAAGACTTAGCCGACATGAAAGAAAGCAAGGACTGGATAAAGTTTATGCTAGATTTCCCGATGAGCGATGAGCCGGGTACAAAGTTTTGGTATAATAATGGCACTTCACATCTTCTTTCAGGAATAATAACAAAGGGGACAGGGCAATCAGCAGAGGAGTTTGCTGAAGAATACTTGTTTGATCCACTTGGCATAACTAATTGGGAATGGGAATCTGACCCTCAGGGTAATAATGCGGGAGGATGGGGGCTGTATTTACACCCTGCTAATATGGCAATTTTTGGGTACCTATTTTTGAAGAACGGATTATTAAATGGGATGCAGATCATTTCAGATAATTGGGTAAAAGAATCTACCGCTAAACAAATAGAAGTTATTGATCCAGTTACTGGTCAGCACACAATGGATTATGGGTATCAATGGTGGAGAACCTTCCCTATGCCCACATTTAATATGTTCTATGCCGCTGGTTTCGGTGGGCAATTTATTTTTGTAATACCAAATTTGAATATGGTTGTTGTGATGACAGCAGAAAACTCATTTGAAGAGTTTGGAACTCTTGGATTGAACATTTTATTGGGGCATATTGTACCTGCTGTATATGAAAAATGATAAGGGAGGCACAAAATGAAAAAACAACTAATAACAGGTATAATTATTACCGTGATAGCAAGTATCGGTTGCAGTCGTAAGTTGAAGCCAATATGTTATACTGATGAAGGGATATCTAGGGAATACTATAAAGATGGTCAGACAAAGTCAGAATTGTTCTGTAAAGAAGGTAAGCTGAACGGGGTATCAAAATTCTATTATGAAAGTGGTGAATTAAAAAGTGAGATGAATTATATTAATGGTGAATTGGAAGGAGAAGCAAAATCCTATTACAAAAATGGTGAATTAAAAAGTTTGGAAAACTACAAAGACGGAAAATTGAATGGATTGGCAACGTATAATCTAAAGAATGGTTCGTTTGATAAATTTATTTATTACAAAGATGGAAAAACCCAACAAAGAAAACTACGCTCAACTCCCGGATATCTACCACCACTATATTAATCACCAGTTTAACAGATTAGCAATATGGAATTTTAG
>CP070778.1:1427445-1446969 GCA_020346245.1 Flavobacteriaceae bacterium
ATGTACTGCTCATACTGGTTGGATTTGTTGTAGGTTTTATAAATACCGTAGCAGGCGGGGCATCCTTAATTTCATTGCCTTTTTTAATTTTTTTGGGATTACCACCCAGCGTTGCTAATGGCACCAACCGGGTAGCAATTGCAATACAGACTGCAATAGGTGTAGCCGGATTTAAAAGTAAGGGAGTCTCTACCTTTCCATTCAATATTTATTTGGGGATCTCAGCACTTTTCGGGTCTATATTAGGCGCAAGCATTGCCGTTGATATTAAAGGTGAGACCTTCAATAAGATTTTGGCTATTATTATGCTCGCCGTGGTATTGATAATTGTCTTTAAGCCTAAAATAAGTATGCAGGATATGACAGAACGGCTTACCGGCAAGTATTTATGGGTAGGGGTACTGGTTTTCTTCTTTATTGGTATATATGGCGGGTTTATCAATGCGGGGATTGGTTTCGTAATTCTCTTGTTTTTGCATTATTTTAACCAGATGTCTCTGGTGAGAGCTAATGCCACCAAGGTAGCCGTTGTGTTTATTTATACTCTTTCTGCTCTGGCTGTTTTTATTTTTAACGATAAGGTAATATGGAAAGTTGGGCTGGTTTTGGCTATAGGGAATGGGGCAGGTGCATGGCTATCGAGCAGAATATCAGTAGGCAAAGGCGATGGATATGTGAAGATGTTTTTGGTATTTATGGTCATAGTAATGGCCATCAAATTATGGTTTTTTAATTAAAAGATAAATGGGAGATATAATTAAAGATTTGGAATGGCGCTATGCTGTAAAGAAGTTTGATTCTTCTAAAGAGGTAGAAGCTTCCAAAATGGAAAGAATAAAAAAGGCGTTTAATCTTACCGCTACGTCATATGGGTTACAGCCCATAAAAATGGTGATACTGAAAAACAAGGAATTACAACAACAACTAGTTCAATATTCGTTCGGTCAGCAACAGGTTGCACAAGCTTCACACCTTCTGATTTTCTGCATAGAAAAGAATATCGATGCTGAATATATCACGGCTTATTTTAAGAAAGTAAAGAAAGTCAGGGGTACCAGTGATACTGTTTTAGAACCATTTAAAGATGCATTGGTAAGTGAATTTTCAAAAATGGATGCGAATGAAATTCAACAATGGGCTACAAATCAGGCCTACCTGGCCTTGGGAAATTTACTCACAATATGTGCGGCAGAACAACTGGATGCATGCCCAATGGAAGGGTTTCTTCCTGAACGTTACGATGAATTATTAGATCTAAGCTCAAAAGAACTAAGTCCGGTGCTCGTTCTTCCTATAGGATATAGGGCGGAGGACGACATGTTTTCCGGGTTAAAGAAAGTCAGGCGCGATATAGAGAATAGTATTATTTATATATCTTAGGAGCAATATTTGAATAAAGTAAACTAGACATAAACAACATATAAAATCAACGATCACTATGCCAGGTTTTGAACTATTTGGAGATAAAGAAAGAAATGAAGTCAAGGACGTTTTAGATTCCGGAGTGCTAATGCGCTACGGATTTGACGGCATGAGAAACGGTCACTGGAAAGCCAGGGAGCTTGAAAATAAATTAGCAAAACGCATGCAAACAAATCATGCGCAATTAGTGAGCAGTGGCACTGCAGCCTTGACCGTTGCCCTGGCCAGCGCGGGAATAGGAGCCGGTGATGAAGTTATAATTCCAAGTTTCACCTTTGTGGCCAGTTTTGAATCTATCCTCGCTTTAGGGGCAATACCTGTTATGGTTGATATTGACGATACACTTACTTTAGACCCTGTAGCTGTTGAGAAAGCCATTGGCCCAAATACCAGGGTTATTATGCCGGTGCATATGTGTGGCTCAATGGCCAATTTAGGAGCCCTGAAGGAAATTTGTGATAAGCATAAACTTATTTTGTTGGAAGATGCCTGTCAGGCTATAGGAGGAAGCTATAATGGGAAACCTTTGGGTAGTATAGGAGATCTGGGTTGCTTTTCATTTGATTATGTAAAAACAATTACCTGCGGTGAAGGTGGTGCCCTCATCACCAATAATGAAACTTTTTATAAGAATGCTGATCATTATTCAGATCATGGCCACGATCATGTAGGAAACGACAGGGGGGCTGAAAGCCATCCTTTTCTTGGATTTAATTATCGAATTTCTGAATTGCATGCAGCGGTTGGTTTAGCACAAATTGACCGCCTGGATGAATTCCTTGCAATACAAAAGAAAAATTATACGGTATTAAGAAATGCTCTGGAGCCAATAGACGGAGTGAGCTTCAGGAGGGTTCCTGAGGGCGGTGTAGAGAATTATTCATTTTTGAATTTTTTCCTTCCATCGGAGGAAATTACCCAAAAAGCCCATGCAGCTTTGAGTGCAGGAGGTGTTGATGCATGTTTTTACTGGTATAATAACAATTGGCACTATTATAAGAAATGGGATCATCTCAGAACCATGAAGTCCCTTGCACCGGCGGCAAAAGAAGTCCTTGAAGGGATGCCCAATTTTCCTGATGGTCATTTTAAACAGTCGGATCATTGGATGGGCAGAACTATATCTTGCCTTGTGAAACTTAGCTGGGGTGAAGATGAAGTGGCCAAACGAGCTGAACAGATAGCTACTATAATAAAAAACCAATTATAAGCTTTATTTAATAAGGAGAATAATCTACAATTTCAAGGCCATAACCAACGATACCAACCCTTTTGGCCTGATCGCTATTGGTCATAAGCCTCATTTTGGTAATATTTAAATCATGTAAAATTTGCGCCCCAATACCAAAATCTCTGGTATCCATTGCTATTTTGGGAGCTTTTATAATTCCATTTTTCTGATTTTCCTGCAATCCTTTTAAACGTTTAAGAAGATCATAGGACTGGCTTTGTTGGTTTATAAATACAATAGCTCCCTTACCTGCTTCATTAAGGGCTTTAAACATATCGTCCAATTTCTTATCCGCGTTATGAGTAAGTGTACCAAGGATATCATTATTTACCAGGGTAGAGTTTATTCTTGTAAGGACCGGGTCGTCTAGCTCCCAGCTTCCTTTTGTAAGTGCCAGATGAACCTGTTCATTGGTAGTTTGCTGATACGCATGTAATGTAAAATGTCCGAAACGCGTCTCTATTTCAAATTCCTCTCTTTTGACAATCAGGCTATCGTGTCGCATTCTATAAGCAACCAGGTCCTCAATAGATACTAGTTTAAGATCGAATTTTCTTGCGACTTCCACAAGATGCGGTAATCGTGCCATAGTACCATCTTCATTTAATATCTCAACCAGAATCCCGGCAGGTTCAAAGCCTGCTAATCTTGCAAAATCCACGGCAGCTTCTGTATGTCCGGTTCTTCTTAGGACACCACCATTTTTTGCCCGTAAAGGGAAGATATGTCCCGGCCTGCCCAAATCGTGAGGTTTGGTAGTATTTTTTACAAGTGCCTTTATTGTTTTTGCTCTATCCTGTACAGAAATACCCGTGGTACAACCATGTCCTATTAAATCTACAGATACCGTAAATTGTGTGTGGTGTAACACAGTATTGTTTTCTACCATCATGGACAGATCCAAATCCTTACAGCGCTCTTCCGTAAGTGGAGCGCAAATTAGTCCACGTCCGTGTTTAGACATGAAATTGATCATTTCGGGTGTCACCGCTTCGGCAGCAGCTATAAAGTCGCCTTCATTCTCCCGGTTTTCATCATCTACGACTATAATGACCTTTCCATTGCGAATATCTGAAATGGCTTCCTCAATAGTATTTAATTGAATCTTATCTTCCATAGTTGCAATCATGACGACTTAACTTTAAATTTCTTTTTAAAAAATTCCATTATTTTCTCTATCCCATGACCAAAATCCATTAAACCCCTGTCTGCAGTTGCTCTTTTGGTCAAATATACGCCCAAAGGTAACATTATTAGTGTAGAAAGCCATGCTCCAAATATGGGGTGAATATTTCCTTCTTTTGCATAATTACCCGCAAATACTCCGATAAAATAGTAGGTTAAAAAGAGCGTAATTGCAATGACCATAGGCAAACCAAGTCCTCCCTTACGGATAATGGCGCCTAATGGGGCACCGACAAAAAATAGAATGATACAGGAAAGTGCAAGCGCAAATTTTTTATGCAAAGACAAGATATGCATATTGTATATCTTATATCTCCGTTGCAATTCTTCCTTTTTGCCCAATACAGAATTTAAGATATTGGAGATAGCATTATTTGCGGCAGTAACAATATGGATTTTTCTGTAATCTTTATAAAGATCCAGTGCGTTACCTGTATAGATTGTATCTTTCTTAACAGATGCTATTTCCTTTTTTTTGTTACTTATAATAGTGTCCAGTGCGGTTTCAGGCTGTTTACTTGCTAATGTAGAATCAGGCGGGATTGGTGGAAGAAATGCACCCATTCTATTGGTTATATTTTTAGAAAAAGCAGCAACTACTTTTAAATTGTTTTCCTTTAAAGAGTCTATATCTTTATTGAGCCTGGATATATTCTTCATTTTATCGGTCCGCACATTACGTTCTTCTTCAAGATCCTGAGTATTTTGTGGGATTTCGATATTTATAGTATAAGTCTCAAAAGCAGATCGTGCGAATGGCGATTTATCCTTGCCCGAACCACTTTTAGCAACAATTTCTTCATAGTAATGACCATCGGACAGGACCAATTGTATAATATCAGATCCCTGACTGCTTCTAAGTTCTCCGGTTTTGGCCTTAATAACGGTATTATTTTTCTCAAGATTCGTCTTTTTGTGTATGACTACATCTTTCAGGTATTTATCATTCTCACCATACTTCTGATCCACTTTGATATTAATTCCTTCAACATCACTAAAAACGCCTTCCACGATTACAGCTGCAGGTTTAACTTTGGCTATGTTCCTTCGAAGATTGTATATTTTTTGCTCAGAAGCAGGAATAACACTATTGGCAAAGAAAAAAGCTATCCCACCAAGTATGGTCACGAAAATTATTAGAGGCAACATTGCACGCTGCAGGGAAATCCCGGATGCCTTCATTGCGGCAAATTCATAATTCTCTGCGAAAGACCCAAAAGTTAATATTGATGAGAGCAGAACGGTAAGGGGCAGTACTTTTTCCGTAAGGTTTGGCAGTAAATAAAAAAGGAATTTGCCTATTATTATGATATCCAGCCCTTTACCTGCCAAATCATCTATAAATAACCAAATCGTCTGAAATATGAAAATAAACATCAATATCAGGAACGAACTAAAAAAATTATAGAGAAATTGATTTAAAATGTACTTATCTAAAATGCGCAATGGTCTAGTTTCTTATGATGTAGTACCCTTCTTCTTTGTACTTGTTTTCATCAAAAGTAAATAAGGTTTTTGATAATGGCTGATCCGTTTTAAAAGAATTAACAGTAATTGTGGTTACTGTACCATTCTTACCGGTCTCAATTAGCTTGTAAATATGTTTGGTTTCCACATCAATGCCCAGAAGAATTGATGCAATTTCTGAGTTGGTATCAATTGGGATAAGCTTCACAAACTGAATTTTACGACCCTGTACATTCTGCAATATGTCCCATTCATAATTATGACCTGTTTTATAAAAAGTCAACATTTTGGATGGTGTTATGGTATTTTCCCCTTCAGTTTTATCTTCAATAGTAACTTCTTCATTTTCGGGAACAATTGTATATACCTTACTGCCATCGTATAACTGCTGTGATCCGAGATAATTAAAAAGGTACTTTTCACCTTCCAGAGTAACATCTCCCCGGGTCTCCTGATCTACATCTGCCTCTGCATTGTGCAATGCAAATTTGAAATTTACCGCTATATTATCATAACTCATAACCTTTGAATAGACTTCATCAAGAAGTGCTTTGGCTTTGTCTGATGATTGGGCCTGTGTAACAATGACAGCGAATAGAATTGTCGCGAAAAGAATTGAATATTTCATTTTTATTTTATTTCATTACTTAATAACTGATCCAAGGCATAAATATCAGAAACCAATACCTGCCTTGCTTTACTACCTTCAAAGGGTCCGACAATTCCGGCTGCTTCTAATTGGTCTATTATTCTGCCTGCCCTGTTGTACCCTAATTTTAACTTGCGCTGTATAAGCGAAGCGGAGCCTTGCTGTGCATTTACTATTACCTCGGCAGCCTCCCTGAACATGGCATCCCGGTCAGCAATATCATAATCAATACCTGTGCCAGAATCTTCACCAACATATTCAGGTAATAGATGTGCTTCGGGGTAGGCACGTTGCGATCCGATAAATTCTGTGATCTTGGCCACCTCAGGCGTATCAACAAATGCACATTGAAGCCTGGTAATATCATTTCCCTGAGTAAAAAGCATATCGCCCCTTCCTATTAGCTGATCTGCTCCCTGGGTATCCAAAATTGTCCGTGAATCTATTTTTGAAGTCACCCGGAATGCAAGTCTGGCTGGAAAATTTGCCTTGATTAAGCCGGTAATAACATTGACCGAAGGTCTTTGTGTTGCTATCACCAAATGAATGCCAATAGCTCTTGCCAACTGCGCTAACCTGGCTATGGGAGTTTCTACTTCTTTCCCTGCAGACATTATCAGATCGGCAAACTCATCAATAACCAAGACAATATAAGGTAAAAATTTATGGCCGTCATTTGGGTTTAATTTTCTGGCCTTGAATTTTACATTGTATTCTTTAATATTTCTTACCATGGCCAATTTAAGCACTTCATAACGGTTGTCCATTTCTATGCACAAAGAGTTTAAGGTATGTATTACCTTGGTATTGTCCGTTATTATGGCCTCTTCAGAATCCGGCAGTTTGGCCAAATAATGCCTTTCAATTTTATTGTACAAAGTAAGTTCTACCTTTTTTGGATCAACAAGGATAAATTTTACTTCTGCCGGATGCTTCTTGTAAAGCAATGAAGTCAGAACAGCATTTAAACCCACAGACTTACCCTGACCTGTAGCACCGGCCATTAATAAATGTGGCATTTTTGCTAAATCTACCACGAAAGTCTCGTTGCTAATAGTCTTACCAAAAGCTATAGGTAATTCCATTTCAGCTTTTTGAAATTTGCTGGATGCTATGACAGAACGCATAGAAACAACAGAAGGATTTTTATTAGGAACTTCAATACCTATGGTACCTTTACCTGGTATCGGGGCAATAATTCTAATACCCAGAGCTGCCAGAGATAAGGCAATATCGTCTTCCAAATTCTTTATCTTTGAAATTCGCACTCCGGCAACGGGCACAATTTCGTATAAAGTAACCGTTGGTCCGATTGTAGCTTTTATTTGACCAATACCAATCTTATAATTTTTTAAAGTCTCAACGATCTTGTTTTTATTTTCCTCCAGCTCTTCCTGATTTATGGTGATGCCTCCGGAATTTCCATGCGGATCAAGTAGGTCCAGATGTGGGAACTTATAATTAGCCAGCTCCAAAGTAGGATCGAATTCACCGAAATCTGCAACCAATTTTTCAGATAGAATATCCTTTTCTTCTTTTTCCTCGGTAATTTTCTCTACTTCCATTTCGATGGTATCCTCCTTCACGGCTACTTTTGTGGTAGTCTCAGTCTTTTTATTTTCTGTATTGTCTTCTTCAGTAACCAAAGGTGGAATGTCTTCTTTATGCGTGTAGGTATCAACAACGATTGGGAGCTCTTTATCTGTATCCATCAAGATTTCTTCGCTGCCGCCATTTTTAAATTCAGTAGCAAGTGATTCGGATTTACGCTTAAAAAAGGCCGCAATACCTTCAGGAGAGAACTTAAACAGCCGAACAAGAATCACAATTAGTCCAAAAACCAAAAGTAATAAAACGCCTATTTTACCCATGTAATCCTGTAAAAAATCATTCATTTCAAAACCTACAAGCCCTCCAAGTAAAGGAAGTTCATAAGCGAAAAAGCCCATCGCGATGGAGATCCAGATTACAAATACCAGTCCCCAAATCCATTTGCCTAATAATCCCTTTTTATCAAGGTTCAAAAACATGTATAACCCTGTAAGGCAAAGAAGAATGGGAAATATAAAAGAGGCAATTCCAAACCCCCTGTACATAAAGAAGTGGCTAACACTTGCTCCGAATTTATTGAGCAAATTATTTGCCTGCTCATTTCTATCTGCAAATTCAGTAAGGAGACTTTGATCTGCTTGCCATGAGAAGTAAAAAGAGGTAAACGAAAAAAACAGCGCAATACTGAGGAGCACTAAAAGGCTACCCAGAATTATTTTATTTTGTTTGGACAACTTAAAAGAAAACCCTTTTTTAGTAGAAGCAGGCTTTGACTTTGTTCTCTTCTTTGCCATTTAATAATCTATTCTTTGGGGTAAAAATACAAATTTACACAGGAAGGGTTATCCACAAAGGGTTTAAATAATTTTTGGCACATAGATGATAAGACCAACTATGGATGCAGCCAGTGATACAAGCATGACAGCTCCAGCGGATATATCTTTGATAAATCCAATTTTCTCATCAAATTCGGGCTGTATGTAATCTGACATTTTTTCGACTGCTGTATTCACCCCTTCAATACCAAGAACCAAGGCAATAGCAAAGATCTGTAAAATCCACTCGGTGGATGATATCTCAAAATAAAACCCGGCAACGGTCATGACAATTGCAATGACTACCTGGACCTGGATACTACTCTCAGTCCGGACTAAAAACCAAGCCCCTCGAAAAGCATACCCAATTCCTTTTATCCGGTCTACAAGCAAATTGTCCTTAGGCATCCATTAATGCTTCGAGAGCAGCTTTGTAGTTTGGCTCTTCAACAGTTTCCTGAACCTGCTCTGTATGAATTACTGTACCCTTTTCGTTTAAAACTATAATAGCCCTTGAAAGTAATCCCTGAATGGGACCATCTATATATTCCAAACCATAGGATTTTCCAAAATTCCAATCCTTAAAATCAGACAGGGTTTCAACATTGTCAATACCTTCAGCTGCACAAAATCTATTCATGGCAAAAGGCAAATCCCTGGATATACATAAAACCACTGTATTATTTAATTCTGCAGCCTCTGTATTGAATTGGCGAACAGAATTTGCGCAGGTTCCGGTGTCCAGGCTGTGAAATACATTCATTACTACTTTCTTGCCTGAATAATCAGACAGGGTAGCATTTGATAGATCGCCTTTGGTTAAATTGAAATCAGGGGCAGCATTCCCAATTTCCGGAAGAGTTCCCGATGTATTAATTTCGTTTCCCTTAAGTGTTACGGTAGCCATTTTGATATTTTTAAAATTCTGTGTGAAATTAAAAAATAAATGGTTGAATTAACAGGCGAATCCAACAAAAAGTTGAACTTATTTCCAATAAATTTTTGATCTGCTTCTTCAAATTGTTTTTGAGGACGACAATTGCTTAATTTTGATTCCCAGGGCCGCGAAGGTTAAGGTAGTAATCGGACTTAACCAATTGAAGATAGCAAAGAAGAAATAATCTGCAACACTTACTCCTAATACTCCGCTATGATAGGCACCACACGTATTCCATGGGATAAGTACGGAGGTGACAGTTCCGGAGTCTTCCAGGGTTCTGCTTAAGTTTTCAGGAGCCAGCCCGCGATCTTCATATGCTTTGGCAAACATTTTTCCCGGGACCACTATAGCAAGATACTGATCAGATGCCGTTACATTCAGTGCAAGACAGCTTCCCACTGTACTGGCAAAAAGACCGAAAGTTGACTTGGCCAGCCCCAGTAAGGATTTAGTAATCCTTGACAGCGCACCAATGCCATCCATTATACCACCAAACACCATGGCACATACAATCAGCCAAATGGTACCCAGCATCCCAGCCATTCCTTTTGCCGAAAATAAATCATTCAATGCTGGGTTATCTGTTGCTATCGAGGTTTTAATTGTTATGGCGTTTAATATTCCTTTATAGCCCGATTCAAAATTCAATTCTTTAGCTCCTGTAATTCCGGCAACGATATCGGGTTGGAACCACAAAGCAAAAACACCCCCCAGTAATGTACCAATGAGCAGTGCTACAAGTGGTGGTGCTTTTTTAACAATCATGAGAATAACAGCCAGCGGCACCAGAAATAACCAGCCATTGATAGTAAAGGTTGCATCAATGGAGTTAAGTATGCTTTGCGTGTCTGCTATGCCGGTAGTCTCAAGATTAAGACCAATAATTATAAATACCAATAAGGTTATTGTAATTGTCGGGATGGTGGTATAGGTCATATATCTAATATGACCAAATAAATCTCCACCGGCCATAGCAGGGGCGAGGTTTGTAGTGTCACTTAAAGGCGACATCTTATCTCCAAAATAAGCACCGGATAGCGCTGCGCCGGCTGTCATACCCATAGAAATCCCCAGGGCATCTCCAATTCCAATAAGGGCAATGCCCACGGTAGCAGAAGTGGTCCAGCTGCTGCCTGTTGCAATTGAAATTATTGCACAAATAATTAAACTTGCGGCCAGGAATATTGTGGGGTTGAGAATTTGAAGACCGTAATAGATCATTGCCGGGATAATGCCACTTATCATCCAGGTTCCGGCAAGAGCACCTACCATTAAAAGAATTAAGAGCGCACCGGTGGTTGACTTTACATTTTCGGCTACTTCAGCCAACATCTGTTTGTAGGTAGTTTTATTAAAAAAACCCACTATTGCAGCTACCGCACCACCCAATAACAAAATAAACTGATTAGAACCACTAATGGCATCATCTCCAAAAACATAAACATTATAAGCCAGCATTCCTACAAGCGCCACCACGGGGATTAAGGCTTCCCAAATATTTAGTTCGCGGTTTTCAACTATGTGTTCCTGCTGTCTGTATTTATTGGTTTTTTTGTCGGCCATTTGCTTTGTTTGGTTGTTGCGTAATATTACAACTTTGGCCGCTGTTCTCCAAACTACAGCTTACCTACATAACTACAGAAGCAACTTGGTGATCCAGTATCTGAAGACTTTGCATACATTCTTTCATTAATTTGTATGTTCTTTGAATATCGTTATCCAGCCCAACAGAAAAGCGTATGAGACCATCCGACAGACCCATGGATGTTTGTTCTTCCAGGGGAATTTCCGATGACGTGGAGGTGCCGGGGGCACTAAACAAGGTTTTGTAGAATCCAAGACTAACAGCCAGATAACCCAGGTTCTTTTTCTGCATTAATTCCATTAGGTTATTTGCATTTTCTAGGCTGCCAACGTCTATGGTCATAATCCCTCCATGCCCATATTCTGAAATCATCTGCTTTTTTAGTGTAAGGTGGCCGGGATGTGATTCAAGACCCGGATAGACAACCCTAAGTCCGTCTTTCTCAAAATTTTGAGCGAGAAATAATGCATTTTCACTATGTTTTTTCATCCTTATATGAAGTGTTCTCATATTCTTAAGGATAAAAGATGCTCTCAGGCTATCCAGAGTGCTCCCCAGCAGCATGCCAGCGCCATCATGTACATCCTTTAGGCTCAGGCAAAATTCCTTTGACCCGCAAACTGCCCCTGCAACACTATCACTGGTTCCATTTATAAACTTTGTAAGACTGTGGATTACGATGTCTGCCCCTAATTTTGCCGGAGCAATTGACAAGGGGGAGAAAGTATTGTCTACCACCAGAGGAATATTGTACTTTTTGGCCAATTTAGATAGTGCCCTAATATCGGCTACTTCCAATAAAGGATTGCTTATGGATTCGCAAAATATCATTTTTGTTTTTGATGTAATTGCCTTTTCAACAAGCTCTGTTTTTGTAATGTCTACAAATGAAGTATTAATCTTGAATTTTCTCAGAAAATTTTTCATAAAGGCATAAGTGCCTCCATAAATAGTTCTGCTGCTCACAATATGGTCTTCTGAATTGCATAATTGGAGGATAACTGCCGTAATTGCACCCATGCCACTTGCGGTAACATTGGCAGTTTCTGTCCCTTCCAGAGCTGCAAGGGCTTCTCCTAAATATAAATTGGAAGGGGAGGAGTGCCGACTGTATAAATAGCAGCCTTCTGTATTCCCTTCAAATGTGTCGAACATTGTTTTAGCTGAAAGGAAGGTATAAGTAGATGAATCTGAAATGGATGGATTTACACCTCCAAATTCGCCAAAATTGTGTAATTCCTGAATCTTATCTGTCGCATTATGTTTCATAACATTCTCTGTTTTTATAACGTATAAAATTATTGAATAACTGTTTAAAAAACAATTAATAGTGAATATAATAGAAAATAAAACTATATATTTATCTAATAATAGAATAAATATCATTTATTAAGTTGAATAAGTAGTTTTTGATGTAAATAAATCATGATTAAAATAGATGCAAAAGACAGGGAGCTATTGACGCTTCTTCAAGAAGATAGTAAAAGGACCACCAAGGAATATGCAAACGGTCTGGGGCTTTCAACGACCGCAGTATATGAGCGGATAAAACGATTGGAAAAATCGGGTGTGATTACAAAGTATGTTGCATTGGTTGATAAAACCAAAGTCAACAAAGCATTTATGGTGCTCTGTCATGTTAAACTGATCCAGCATATAAAAGATTATGTACTTCAGTTTGAGCGGGAGGTAGTACAATTGGAAGAAGTTTCGGAATGTCATCATACCAGTGGGGACTATGATTATATCCTTAAGGTTAACGTAAGTGATATGGAGGCTTACCGCGAATTCATGGTCACCAAGCTAACTGCTATAAAAAATATTGGAAGTACACAGAGTTCTTTTGTTATCAATGAGGTAAAATACAGCACCGCAGTACACTTTTAATTAAACAGGCATAGCAGGTTCTCTTAAGCTCGACTTCTCTTATGTCCTAATCAAAAACATTTGTACTTTTGTGATCTGATTTTCTGAATATCCCGTTATAAAACGAATATTTTACTTTAAAAAGGAAGACTATGAATCAATATGATGTGGCCATTATAGGCTCCGGGCCTGGTGGGTATGTTGCCGCCATTAGGTGCGCTCAATTGGGCATGAAAACTGCCATAATCGAAAAATATTCGACCTTGGGAGGAACCTGTCTCAACGTGGGATGTATCCCTTCCAAAGCCCTTTTAGACTCCAGCCATCATTATGAAGACGCGGTAAAACACTTTGAAGATCACGGCATAGAAATACCGGGGGATATAAAGATAAACCTTGAAAAGATGATTTCGCGTAAGCAAGCTGTGGTAGATCAGACTACCAAAGGGATTCAGTTTTTAATGGACAAAAATAAAATTGATGTGTATGAAGGCATTGGGAGTTTTAAAGATGCCACTCATATCACCATAGCCCCGGCTAAAGGAAAGTCACAGACTATAGAAGCCAAAAATATTATTATTGCTACCGGCTCTAAGCCATCTTCACTACCATTTATTAAGCTTGACAAGGAACGCGTAATAACTTCTACAGAGGCCTTAAAGCTGAAAGAAATCCCTTCACATATGATCATTATTGGTGGTGGGGTAATTGGATTGGAACTGGGCCAGGTTTATAAGCGATTAGGTTCGGCAGTTACCGTTGTGGAATTTATGGATAGAATTATTCCCGGTATGGATGCCGCGCTTTCCAAAGAGCTTTTAAAAGTTCTTAAAAAGCAAAAAGTAAAATTTCTGCTTTCGCATAAAGTTAAGTCTGTTGAGCGCAATAAGAATGAAGTAATCATAAAAGCCGACGATAAGAAAGGGGCAGAAGTTGTTTTAAAAGGCGATTACTGCCTTGTATCGGTTGGGAGAAGGCCTTATACAGATGGTTTAAACGCAGAAGCCGCAGGTATTCTTTTAGATAAGATGGGTAGGGTAGAAGTGAATGGCCACTTACAGACCAATATCCCTAATATTTATGCCATTGGAGATGTAGTCAAAGGTGCAATGCTTGCGCATAAAGCTGAGGAGGAAGGCACTATGGTTGCTGAGATTATTGCAGGCCAAAAGCCGCATATAGATTATAATTTAATTCCCGGTGTTGTGTATACTTGGCCGGAAGTGGCATCAGTAGGGAAAACAGAAGAAGAATTAAAAGATGCTGGTGTGGAATATAAATCTGGTCAGTTTCCAATGCGAGCCTTAGGAAGATCCAGGGCAAGTATGGATATTGATGGCTTTGTAAAAATCCTTGCAGATAAGAAAACCGATGAAGTCCTTGGTGTTCATATGATAGGCGCCCGCTGTGCCGATCTGATAGCGGAGGCAGTCACAGCAATGGAGTTCAGAGCCTCAGCAGAGGATATTTCACGGATGAGCCATGCACACCCTACCTATGCCGAGGCAGTAAAAGAAGCTGCTTTGGCCGCAACAGATGATAGGGCTTTGCATATCTGATCCGGTTAAATTTACCGGGAAGTACTTATCTTAGAAGTCATGAAGTAGGGTGGAACTTTTAGCTACTCTTTTAGCTTTTTACAAGTCTTATTGATCTGAGTATCCTGTAAATAGTTATTTTCAATGTCCTTTGTGCATAAACCAACCATGACTCCAGTTTATTCCTGAGATCGGAAAGTGTAGTGCTTATGGTTTGTTTGAGGTAATCTTCCTTCCTGGTATAAAACAAGGCTAAAAAAGAACATACAAACATGAAGGTAATGGCAGCGGGGACTAAAATGACGGGTGATAGTGACTGGTAAAAGAACCGGTACAGTCCCAATCCTGTAAAACTTCCGTAAAGAATAATAAAATGGATGACATAAATAGACAATGTGTTCTGTCCTATTTTTAGTACGGTCCTGCTGGTTATGAACTGCCGGAAAAGCATAAATAAGGCAAAGGCAATTAGCACATCGCCCAGTCGTATAAAAAGGTAATTATTTGAGGCAATCGCTTCGAACAATTGTATCCCTGTAATGGATGAGATTCCCAAAAAGAGACTCGATGAATAAAAGATTAACAATAGGCCTGCAAGTGCAGCGATGGAAATAGCTGCCGGATAAATATATTTGTAATTTTTATATTGAGTAAACAGGTAAGCGAAAAAGCCGCCTATAGCCGTATACCCAAACCATGGAATTATAGTAAATACAGAACCATTTGTTCTGGTAAAATAATTAGCAAGGGCATCGGGCAGTAACTGAAAGGTCCAATTGGAATATACTGGTTCAAAACTAAAAAGTAAACAGCTTATGATAATCAATGATAAGGGAAAAACATATTTTTTATATGTACTGGTAAGCAAATACAAACCAATAATACCTAGGATTGAAATTCCTATGATATGAAGCACATCAACCAGGAAGAAGGATGCATATATTTGACCTTTGAGTAATCCAAATATATTTAACCTCAGAAGATACCCAATAAGCAATAATTGAATGCCTCGCCTGATCCCCTTTTTAATTCTTGGATTGTTAAAACCTTTCTCAGGGACGCGAATTAGCAGATACGTAAAAATAAAGCCGGAAACCGTAAAAAACACCGGAGCCGTTATCCCCCTGAAGTACTTCCAAATAGTATAAACAAGGCTGTCCGGATCCCTGAAAGAGTTTTCCAGCAGTCCATCTACGAAATGCCCTTGAAGCATCATAAGGATTGCCCACGCCCTCATGGCGTCTATAAAAAATAGTCTTGCAGTTTTGCTTCCCATACCTGATAACTATCCTATATACTTGTTTAGCAAGGTGTTTGGATGTTTAAAAATGCAAAATTAGCCAATTTACTGGTATTTAAAACTGTTTTGAGGTATTTTCGTCAACTTAAATATCTCACTTATGGCTGCAATATTAGCTTTGGCCGGAAGCAATTCTGCCACATCAATAAACTTCAAATTAGTTAAGTATACTGCGGGTTTAATAAGTGGAGAGGAGGTACAGCTTTTAAACCTGGCTAATTTTCCATTTCCAATGTATAGTGAGGATAATGAACGGGAAATGGGCTTTTCGAATTCAATGGTTGAACTTCGCAACGATATTATGAAAGCAAAAGGGGTTATTATCTCCGTAAATGAACATAATAGTAACCCTTCTGCATATTTCAAAAATGTTCTGGATTGGTTGTCACGCCTTGAAAGAAAATTTTTGGAAGATACTGAAGTCCTGCTAATGGCAACCTCACCTGGTAAGCGTGGTGGACAAGGATCTTTGGAAATTATTGAAAAGCTATTACCCAGATTTGGAGCCAATATCAGTGCTACATTTTCTTTACCCTCTTTTTACGAAAATTTTGATTCGGATAAGGGATTACTTAATAAAGATCTGTCAGAAAGTCATCACCAGGCCCTGAATGAGTTTTTGTCTAAAGTCTAAGGGTTATATAAAATTTGAATCTTTCGGGATTAACAATATTCCTGCTCAGGAAATGGTTCTTTCACAGATATCCCGAAAATATTGGTTGCGGCTGCAACTTTGATTAATTTCGTACTGTGTTAAATCAATTTAGGGAACATATTGCAATTAATTTTCCAGAACTCCTTGAAAACCATTTCTTAATTTCGTGCAGTGGGGGCATTGACAGCGTGGTATTATGCCATTTGTGTGCTTTAAATAATATGGACTTCTCTATTGCTCACTGTAATTTTCAATTACGCGGCTCTGAAAGTGATATGGATGCCTTCTTTGTGGAAGATTTGGCTAGAAAACTTGGAAAAAAAATATACATAAAAGATTTTGATACAGTTAGTTATATAAATAATAATAAAGTATCACTTCAAATGGCGGCAAGAGATTTGCGATACCGCTGGTTTGAAGAATTAATGACGACACACGGGATAAAAACTCTGGTTACGGCACATCAGGCAGATGATAATTTGGAGACTTTTATTATTAACCTTTCCAGGGGAACCGGTATTAAAGGACTAACAGGTATTCCTGCCAAAACTGCAAAGATTAGCCGGCCATTGTTGCTATTTTCCAAGTCACAAATCGAACAATTTGCCGAAATTAAAAATATTAGCTGGCGCGAGGACAAAAGTAATAAGGAGACCAGGTATCTTAGGAATAAGATCAGATACGGTGTTATTCCCAAATTAAAGGAATTACACCCCGGATTTCTAAGTAATTTTGAAACTACGCTGGCAAACCTTCAGGGAAGTACAACGCTGTTGAATGATTATATCACTGAGTTAAAGAGCAGACTTTTTCAACCAGAGGGAGATGTGATAAAAGTCTCCTTAGCCTCACTTTTAAAATTAAATCCCATAAAGACCTATATGTATGAATTGTTCAGGGAGTATGGTTTTAAAGAGTGGAATGATGTAGTTGGGCTTTTAAAAGCTACCAGCGGAAAAGAAGTTCGCTCTGGTACCCACAGACTTATTAAGGACCGCGAATATTTGTTATTACAGGCCCTTTATCCTTCAATTACCGAAACGTTTGTTATCGATGCCATTTCAGGAACCATTAGGGAGCCTGTTCAAATGAAAATTGAAGAGGTAGAAGTAATGGGGGAAACCTCCAATATGATACTATATGTTGATAAAGAAACGTTAAATCATAAGCTAAGCATCAGAAAATGGGAAAAAGGAGATTACTTTTACCCTTTTGGAATGAAAGGGAGAAAAAAGGTCTCAAAGTTTTACAAAGATGAAAAGATGGATCTGATTTCCAAGGAAAGGCAATGGTTGTTATGTTCGGGGGACGATATCATATGGGTCATTGGCCGGAGGGGTGATGATCGTTTTAAGGTAACGTCCGAAACAAAAAGCATTTTAAAATTTAGCATTACAGAATGAGATTAGTTTTCGCTATTATTACACTTTTGTTATTTATCGGCCCTGGTTTCGGTCAGAACGAGGATAACCCGGTAATTTGGTCACATGAAGTAAACAAACTTACTGAAAATGATTACGTATTAATATTTAAAGCCAAAATAGCCGACGGGTGGCATATCTTTTCCCAGTTTACGGATGAGAATGGTTCTCTACCCAGCGAATTTACTTTTCTTAAGAGTGGTAAAGATTATGAATTAGTCGGCATAGCTTCTGAAAGTGAAACTGTAACCGAATACAGTGATATTTTTGAGGTAGATGAGACTTTTTTTATAAATAATGCGGTCTTCACGCAAAGAATTAAGTTACTGGATACTGCACTACCCCAAATAGATGTAGAGCTGTTCTACCAGGTGTGTAAGGAAGTTTGTATCCCAAAAGAGCACACTTTTAGAATATCCCTAACCGGAGAACAAATCGTTATAGAAGAAAAGACTATTGATGAGAGAAGCCTTGCTCTGGGCTCAGCTTTAAAATTAGATCTAAAAAATAAAGAACTCCTTGAAAAGGCCGATGACACCAGCCTCAATAAAGGATCTGGCCTTTGGATGATTTTCGGTCTTGGATTTCTGGGTGGCCTAATTGCATTGCTTACACCCTGTGTGTTTCCAATGATTCCATTAACAGTTTCCTATTTTACAAAACATACCAAAAAGAAAACTTCAGGGATTTTCCAGGCTTCTTTATACGGATTTTATATTGTTTTAATTTACTTTTTGTTAAGTCTGCCCTTTCATTTATTTGATTCGGTAGATCCGCAAATTTTGAATACAATAGCAACCAATATCTGGCTGAACATAGCTTTCTTTCTGATATTCGTATTTTTTGCATTCTCCTTTTTCGGTTATTATGAATTAACACTGCCCAGTTCCTGGTCCACCAAAATGGATAGCTTTTCTTCCAAAGTAGGAGGAGGGCTTGGAATATTTTTTATGGCGTTAACACTGGCTATTGTATCGTTTTCCTGTACGGGACCCATTTTAGGAGGCCTTTTGGGAAGTACTACCCTGGCCGAAGGCGATGTAGCCAATAATCTTTCAGCAGGAATGTTGGGATTTGGAGTGGCTCTTGCTTTACCTTTTGCCTTATTTGCATTATTTCCTGCCTGGTTAAATTCTTTGCCCAAATCCGGCGGATGGATGGATACTGTAAAAGTATTTCTTGGATTCCTTGAATTGGCCCTGGCATTTAAATTCTTATCGAATGCAGACCTTGTAGGCAATTGGGGGATCTTCAAAAGAGAAATCTTCCTTGGAATCTGGATATTGCTTTTTGTCCTTCTGGCTTTATATCTATTTGGTGTAATTAGGTTTCCCCATGAAGGACCGGGACAAAAATTATCGAAAACCAGAAAAGGAGCTGGCATTTTAACTGCTGCTTTTACATTGTATTTAATATTAGGTGCCTTTAATGTCACCAATCTTAAATTATTAAGCGGATTTCCTCCTCCCGATTTTTATTCTGTCTTGGAAAAAGAAAGTAATTGTCCGCTTGGCCTAAACTGCTTTAAAGATTTTGAAGAAGGGTTGGCTTATGCAAAAAAAGAAAATAAGCCAATATTACTCGATTTTACGGGATGGGCCTGTGTCAACTGCAGAAAAATGGAAGAAAACGTCTGGAGTGAACCTGATATTTACCAGATGCTCAATGAAGATTATGTACTGATCTCCCTATATATTGACGACCGTAAATCCTTGCCGAAGAATGAACAGTTCAATTATAAATTTGATTCCGGAAGGGTAAAAGATATAGAATCTGTTGGGGAAAAATGGGGTACTTTTCAAACCCTTAATTTTGGCGCAGCATCACAACCCTATTATGTTTTACTATCCCCGGATCTGGAGGTGTTAAATTCTTCAATTCAAAATGCGGATAGTGAAA
>CP070778.1:1447069-1500378 GCA_020346245.1 Flavobacteriaceae bacterium
ATTCAAAGAAGAGGCTATTGAAGTTTTTAACAATGTTGATTTGGCAGACGATGGTAAGCTATTCGAAATTTGAAGATAACAGTATTCAGAAATTCGGTTATATATGTTAATCTGACGACAGAAAATCATTTAATAATTTCTAACCTCGTTATAAAAATTCAATAACACTTCAATTTTATACATCTTTTCCCCAACTTTGTGTTGTTAATGTTTTTCTAGTACGTAATGCACAGAGATTTAGGGAATCATCGGAAATCATACAATAAGAGTGCCCTCAACGAGCAAGCTATATCAGACAACCCTTTGGAACTGTTTCAGAAATGGTTTTACGAAGTTGAAGCTGCAGATGGTGTCGATGAACCAAATGCCATGACTGTTTCAACACTGGGATTGGATGGTTACCCAAAAAGCAGGGTGGTCCTGCTCAAAAAGTATACGTTTGAGGGTTTTATCTTTTACTCCAATTACCAGAGTGAAAAAGGTAAAGCTATTCAGGCAGATCCAAGAGTTTGTCTGTCATTTTTTTGGCCCAATATGGAACGCCAGATTATTATTAAAGGAAAGGCCGAGAAATTAGCCAAAAATCTTTCCGATGGATATTTCGAATCAAGACCGGAAGGCAGTAAATTGGGAGCAATAGTATCTGATCAAAGCAGTGTAATTGAGTCAAGAGAAGTCTTGGAAATTGAATTGAAGAAATTGGAAGAAAAATATAAGGACAAAGAAATTGAACGTCCGGATTATTGGGGTGGTTATCTTGTAAGGCCCATATCTATGGAATTTTGGCAGGGAAGGGATAATAGGTTGCACGATAGGATCCGATATACGCTTCAAGAAGATTTTGATTGGAAAATAGAGCGACTCGCTCCATAAAAATAGTTTGATTATGAAAACAGTTATACTTGTCAGGCATGGGAAATCATCCTGGGAATATGGGGTAAGCGATCAGGACCGACCTTTAAAGCAGCGGGGTATTACTGATGCACATCTTGTAAGTAATGAATTTAAAAGGCTATCCGAGAACATAGATTCAGCATATTCAAGCCCTGCAAACAGGGCACTTCACACCTGCATGATATTCTTACGGAATTTTAACTATCCTTTGAAAAATTTAAAAATTTCTGATGAATTGTATGATTTTTCAGGAGAAGCAGTGATGTCATTTGTAAAACAATTGGATGACAACCTCAATAAAGTGGTGATTTTTGGTCATAACTATGCACTCACCAACATTGTAAATCAATGGGGGAACAAGTTTATCGATAATATGCCTACTTCGGCTTTAGTGCAAATACGGTTTGATGTTACTAGTTGGCAAACAATAAACAGCGGGATTACTGAACATATCCTCATCCCAAAACAACTTAGATAATGATTAAGACTAAAAATCAATACATCAACAGGGAAATAAGCTGGTTGATGTTTAATGATCGTGTATTACAGGAGAGTGCAGATAAAAATGTGCCATTGATAGAGCGACTTCGATTTTTAGGTATTTTTTCAAATAATTTGGATGAATTTTTTAAAGTAAGGTATGCTACTATTAAAAGAATCGTTCTGGCAGGTAAGAAAGGGAAAAGTGCTTTGGGAGGCGAGAAAGCAAAGGACTTATTAGCAGAAATCACCAAAATTGTCATTGATCAGCAAAGCAAAAGCCTGATTATTCATGGCGATATTGAGAAAGAATTAGAAAGGGAGGGTATTTTTCTTATCAACGAAACGGAAGTGTCTGAAAGTCAGGCCGAATTCGTTAAAAACTATTTCATAGAAAAGGTTAGCCCGCTTTTAATGACTATAGTTTTAAATGATCTTAACCAATTCCCACTTTTAAAGGATACAGAAGCTTATCTGGCCGTAAAAATGGTCCTTAGGGAGACCGAAATAGACCAAATAACTAAGAAGATTCGGTATGCATTGATAGAAATTCCTCAAGGCACAGATCGTTTTGTGGTTTTGCCTTCTGAAGGAAATAAAAATTATATCATCATACTGGATGACCTTATCAGGTTTTGTCTCGCGCGTATATTTCCCATGTTTGAATATGAAGCGATTTCTGCACATATGATTAAAATAACTAGAGATGCGGAATTGGACATTGATAATGATCTAAGCAAAACATTTATAGAAAAAATATCATCAAGCGTTCAGGGAAGAAAAATCAGTGATCCGGTGCGTTTTGTGTACGATAAGAACATTGGTAAGGATACCCTGGAATTTCTAAAAGGGAAAATGGGTATCAAGGAAACGGATAGTGTTATCCCGGGAGGGCGTTATCATAACAGAAGGGATTATATGAGCTTTCCAAGTTTGGGAAAACAAGATCTTATGTACGAGAAAATAACACCACTTCCTGTAAAGGGTTTGAGTTTGGAGGGAAGCTTATTGGAGCACATAGCTGAAAAGGACTACCTCATGTACGCCCCATACCATACTTTTTCCTACATAATTAAATTCCTGAGAGAAGCTGCACTGGATCCTAAAGTAAAAAGTATTAAGATCACTGTATATCGCCTTGCAAAGAATTCACAGGTAGCCGCATCCTTAATAAATGCCGTGAAAAATGGTAAAAAAGTTACTATGCAGATAGAGTTACGGGCCCGTTTTGATGAGCAGGCTAATATTAACTATGCAGAAGAATTGCAGGCCGAAGGTGTAAAACTGATCTTTGGAGTACCCGGTTTAAAAGTTCATAGTAAAATATGCGTAATTGAAAGGAAAGAAGGCCATTTACTAAAACGGTATGGCTTTATAAGTACAGGTAACTTTAACGAAGCAACAGCTAAGATATATACAGATTATACCCTGTTTACGGCTAACGAAGCTATATTAAAAGAAATTGATATTGTCTTTGATTTTTTTGAGACCACCTATAAAATATATAAATACAAGCATTTGATCGTTTCCCCCCACTACACTAAGAGTATATTTAAGAAGCTGATTGACAGCGAAATACAAGCTGCAAAACTCGGGAGAGATGCCTACATTAAAATAAAGATGAATAGCTTTACCTCCTATGAAATGGTAGATGAGCTATACGAAGCAAGTAGGGCAGGGGTTAAAATTCAGTTAATAATAAGAGGGGTGTGTTGTCTTATTCCAGGGGTGGAGGGTATGAGTGAAAATATTGAAGCAATAAGTATTGTTGATAAATTTTTGGAACATCCGCGAGTCTTTATTTTTGGTAATGAAGGAAACCCTAAAATCTATATTTCATCGGCGGACTGGATGACACGTAATCT
This sequence comes from Flavobacteriaceae bacterium, assembly GCA_020346245.1. Taxonomy (GTDB): domain Bacteria; phylum Bacteroidota; class Bacteroidia; order Flavobacteriales; family Flavobacteriaceae; genus Eudoraea. Next base: position 1,450,309 of record CP070778.1, read on the forward strand.
GGATAATAGGGTAGAGGTTGGATGTCCAATTTATGATGAAGATATTAAACAGGAATTAATAGAAACCTTCGAAATTTCATGGGGGGATAACGTAAAAGCGCGAATTTTTGATCGGGAACAGAACAATATTTATAAGAAGACTGAATTACCCAAGTTGCGATCTCAATTCGCTATTTATGATTATTATCTTAATAAATTGAATTAGAAAAACATATAAATTTTAATAGAGGGAGGTTGTCCCCAAATTAATGCGCCGGCCGTAAAAGTTTCAGGAACTAAAATTCACCCGTGTTCTATATAAAACCAGGTTTCATGAAAAGGCCTAAAATGCACTATTTATTAAAAATTCAATAGGAAATAATTGGGTTATCTATCAGAGATTAAAAGAAGGCTGTCGATTTTAGGCTAACCATGAATCGTCTCTTTCTTGCCAAGATTTTTCATAATCTCTGCTTCATATAGCAAAAGATCCTGCCATTTTTTATCCACTTCCTCCTTTTTTCCGAACTTCCTGGCAAACTTCAAAAACATGCTATAATGACCGGCTTCACTAACCATTAGTTTATGATAAAAATCAGCCAGTTCCTTATCCTGCAGTTCCTCTGAAAGCAACCTAAAACGCTCACAACTCCTGGCTTCAATTAATGCTGCATATAGAAGGCGATGTACCAATTGTGTGGTTCGGTTTCCTCCTTTAGGAAAGAACTTCAAAAGTTGAATGACATATTCGTCCTTTCTATACCTTCCCAGGGTTTTACCGCGCTTAAGGATCCTATCATGTACCATTTTAAAATGACCCATTTCCTCTCTTGACAATGCGATCATTTCCTCTACCAACTCCGGGTATTCGGGAAAATTAATTATCAATGAAATAGCCGTACTTGCTGCCTTTTGTTCGCAATAGGCATGGTCGGTCAAAATTTCATCTATATTTTTTTCCACTATGTTTACCCAGCGGGGATCAGTTGGTAATTTTAGTCCTAACATAATTTAACTTTTTGCTAAATTAAAAAGAACCTGTGAAACACTTATGGTATTTAAAAACTATATCTGCAGATAAATGGAAGAGGTTTGCAGTTATCTTAATATATTTGTTCCGCAAAGGATTTTCTTTTGTTTAACTCCTTGTTTACTTGTAATTGAATTATATGCAGCATTTGGATACGCGTAAAGAATTGTCTAAAATTCTTGGCGATAGCTTAGCTGAAGAAACACATACCTGGATAGAAGATAAGTTAGATTTGATCATAGAATCAAATTCTGCTAAGGAATTGTATCTCTGCTATAGTTTAATAGCCAGTAAAATTAGTTCTGATATAAAACCAAAAACCCAGGGCGTAAATCAGAAATTGGCCGAATATTTAATGGCACAGGAAGCAGACATGCTCCAAATTGCACGCATTTATCTTCTTATTAGAGTATTGGAATCAGATAAGGCATATTTTTCAACTAAGGTGGCAAATCTTATTCAGATTGCTGATACCGGCGAGCTTGAAACCTTTTTAAAGTTTTTAATACTTTTACCTAATGCCGGGGATTTTAACCAGGTAGGAGTTGAAGCATTGCGCACGAATATTGGGACTATTTTTGACGCAATAGCATTAAACAATCCATATCCATCGAAATACTTTAATGATCAGCAATGGAATCAGATGTATTTGAAAGCGGCTTTTATGGAGCGTAATTTGGGAGCTATAATTGATGTAGAGAAACGAGCAAACAGGGATTTGGCCAGGATTATTTCAGATTATGCACATGAACGCTGGGCCGCTTCAAGGAGTATAGACCCCTTGTTCTGGAGGCCTGTAGCACAATTTTTAGAGGGTGTATTACTGCAAGATATGGATCATTTGTTTAGGAGTAAAGATAAAACTGAGAATTTGGCTGCCGCACTTTGTTGTTATAGCGCTCCTCAACCGGAAGCCAAAGACCTATTGAATAACTATCCTGATTTAAAGGAAATGGTAACCCATAGTGAGGTTACCTGGGAAAATTTAATGAAATAGACTATGGATGATAAAATGATGATAATTGACCCTCATATACATATGACCTCGAGGACGACCGATGACTATGAAGCTATGGCAGCATCCGGAATAGTTGCAATTATTGAACCATCTTTCTGGTTAGGTCAGCCGCGTACTCAGGTGGGGTCGTTTCAAGATTATTTTAGCAGCCTCGTTGGGTGGGAGCCTTTCAGGGCAAGTCAGTTTGGTATTAAACATTATTGTACCATAGGTTTGAATTCCAAAGAGGCCAATAATGAAGCCCTGGCTGAACAGGTAATGGAACTATTACCTTTATATCTTCACAAAGAAAATGTTGTTGCAATAGGAGAAATTGGCTATGATGACCAAACACCTGCTGAGGATAAGTATTTCAGAGAACAACTTGAACTAGCCAAGGAATTAAATATGACGGTTCAGGTTCATACACCCCATAGGGATAAGAAAGCCGGAACCCTCAGAAGCATGGAAGTATGTATGGAACATAAACTGGATCCCGGTAATGTAATAATCGACCATAATAATGAGGAAACCGTAAAAGATGTCTTAGATAAAGGTTTTATTGCTGCTTTTACCATTTACCCCAAAACCAAAATGGGTAATGAACGCATGGTAGAAGTTGTCCGTAAATATGGAAGCTCCAATATAATAGTAGATAGTTCTGCAGACTGGGGGGTCAGTGACCCTTTGGCTGTTCCGAAAACGGCTGCCCTTATGTTAAAGCGGGGTATAGCCCGCGAAGATGTAGTAAAAACCTGTTACCAAAATGCGTTGGATGCTTTTAGCAAAAATGGGAAAATGAAAGAATCTGACTGGTTGAATCCACAGGGAATAAATCAATCCATTCTTTTCAATGATAATAGCGTTTTAAGGGGACAGGAACCACGCATAGACACCGATCAAATAAAATAGAATGAACATAGGACTCCTGGGATATGCAAAGCTTACCAGGCCAGCAAATTTACCCACTGCCATGGCAGATATAATGGCAGGGTCAAGCATTTCCGGACTTACTATCCTATTTACAACAGACACTTCCTTAAACGGAGCAGTATACCTGAATCTAATCTTACTTATATTTTCCTCGATTTTCCTCTATGCAGGAGGAGTTGTTCTGAATGATGTATTTGATTTTAAAATTGACCAGATAGAACGACCTGAAAGACCTATTCCCAAAGGAGAAGTATCTCTAAAAGGAGCCTCGTTATTTGGATCCGGACTGTTACTGTCAGGAATTGCCTTATCATTCTTTGTGAATCACCTAAGTGGTATTATAGCTGTTATTCTGGCTTTGACAATCATACTATATGATTCCTACTCCAAAAAATATCAATTCCTGGGACCATTAAATATGGGGTTATGCAGAGGATTAAATCTAATTTTAGGAATGTCTGTATTCGGTGAAATATTTCATTGGAGGTATGCCGTAATTCCGCTTTTGTATATTTTTGCCATTACGCTAATTAGCAGGGGAGAGGTTTATGGGCAAAATAAAAAGCACATACTTTGGGCAGGACTGTTATATGCAATGGTTATTTTTATCGTTTTGATGATTATACCCGATATACAGACACAGTGGGTTGGTCTATTCCCTTTCATGGGTTTATTTATATTTCTGATATATAATCCATTAATTAGAGCTTATAGAGTAAATTCACCTGAAAATATTAAAAAAGCTGTGGTCAGTGGTGTGCTTTCCATAATTGTTTTGGATGCATCACTTGCGGTAGGATTTGACAGTTGGCAGTTTGGTTTGATTGTTTTACTATTGCTCCCGCTCTCATACGTACTTGCTAATATATTTGCGGTAACTTAAATTAGAAGCATGCAATTAAAACCCATAGAACAGTCTTTCGCAGTAAACTTTAAGTATAGTCTGCATTTTACAAGTGGCTTATTTGAAGGCAACAATGAATTGTTCATTGAGGTTATACGGTCTTATAAACCAAATGAAAAGGTAAAACTACTATTCGTTATAGACGATGGGGTACTCAAAAATCATCCTGAGTTAAGTGAAAGCATTAAAGAATATTGTCTTCGGCATAATAATCAACTACAATTTACAGAGTGTCTGGTAACTCCCGGGGGAGAAAAATCCAAAAATAACCACGAGAATGTAGATAGGATTATAGCCGCAATTAACGATAATTCAATTTGCAGGCATTCCTTTGTGGTAGTTATCGGGGGTGGTGCAGTCATAGATATGGCCGGCTATGCGGCTTCGGTTGCTCACAGGGGGGTTAAACTCATTCGTATTCCAACCACAGTACTTTCTCAAAATGATGCTGCTATAGGAGTTAAGAATGGGATAAATGCCTATAATAAAAAGAATTTTATAGGAACTTTTGCGCCACCGTATGCCATATTAAACGATAGCAAATTTTTGACAAGCCTTGAACAACGCGATTGGATTGCGGGAGTGGCTGAGGCAATTAAGGTTGCTCTTATAAAGGATGAAATTTTCTATAATACAATTAGGGAAAATGCGATCAGATTGAAAGAACGAGATATGGATGCCATGCTTAGCACTATTTACAGGTGTGCCGAAATGCATATGGAACATATTGCCACCGGAGGTGATCCATTTGAAAGCGGGTCTTCCAGACCATTGGATTTTGGTCACTGGTCCGCTCATAAATTGGAACAGATGAGTAACTATTCCCTGAGACATGGTGAAGCTGTTGCCAAGGGGATTGCACTGGATTTAACATACTCCCGGATCATAGGTTTAATTTCACCTGAAATTTTGGAGGAAATTTTAGCAGTAATGACTGAAATTGGCTTTGATTTATCTATTCCAGTTTCAGGAGATAAGGAAATACAAGAACTATTAAAAGGGATTCAGGAGTTTCGGGAACATCTCGGTGGGGAATTAACAATAACATTGATAAATGGTATTGGGAAGAAAATAGATGTGCACCATATAGATATGGAAATAATGAAGAATGCCGTAAATTACCTGAATAATAAATATAAAATTAATGTAGCATAAACTATGCTGATCGATGATAGATACCATCTGACTTATTGTACCAACATTCATCCCGGACAGGATTGGGCCAGCACCTTTGGGAGTTTAGCAGACTACCTGCCTGTTATAAAGAATAAAATATCAGAGGAACAGCCTTTTGGTATAGGATTGCGTCTGTCCAATAAGGCAAGTGAAGAACTTGCTATGCATGACAATCTTCCACAATTTAAAAATTGGTTAATTGCTAACGGTCTTTATGTATTTACCATGAATGGTTTTCCTTATGGAAATTTTCATGATGAAGTTGTAAAAGATAAAGTACATGAACCCGATTGGACAACCAGGGACAGGCTCAATTATACTGTTAGGCTCTTTGAACAATTGGCTTTTCTCTTACCCGAAGGTATATCAGGAGGGATCTCTACTTCGCCAATTAGTTATAAGCATTGGCATTCTAGTACAAAAGAGAAAAATGCTGTCATGGAAACAGGAGCTATGCATTTGTCGGAGCTCATACTTAAACTCTATAAACTTGAAGAAAGAACTTCTAAGTATCTTCATATTGATATTGAACCAGAACCGGATGGGATGCTGGAGAATACTGACGATGTTTTATCGTTCTTCCAAAATTTTCTTTTACCAATAGCAAAGAAAGAGCTAATAAAAAAGCTGAATATAGGTAAAGAAAAAGCAGAAAATCTGGTATTGCGATATTGTACCCTTTGTTATGATATCTGTCATTTTTCGTTGGCCTATGAAGAACCGGCCTATACTTTTAAAAAATTAAAGAATGCCGGTATCAAAATTGGTAAAATACAGGTGAGTGCTGCTTTGAAAGTTAAATTTGACACATCTGACAGTAATAAAATATGGGATTCCCTTGCCCAGTTTGATGAGCCTACATATTTGCATCAGGTTACTATAAATTCCAATTTGGGTGTAAAAACATATAATGATCTGCCTATTATTCTCAAGAACAAACCAGATGTTTCTGAATTAAGAGCTCATTTTCATGTACCTATTTTTCTTGAATCTTTTGAAGAGCTATATTCTACCCAGGATCACATCTTGAAGGTCATATCTATTCTTAAGGAGCAGTTTATTACAGAACACCTGGAAGTTGAGACATATACTTGGGATGTGCTGCCGGGTAATTTAAAAAAAGACCTGTCAGAATCTATAATCAGAGAAATGAATTGGTTAATAGACAGGCTATAAACGTTATGGATAAAACGGTGGTTATTAATGTTGTTGGTCTGACCAAAAGACTAATTGGAGAACATACACCATTTATTAAATCGTTTCTGGAAAAGGGTGAGTCGGCCTCAATTATACCCGTTCTGCCGGCCGTCACCTGTACTTCACAGACAACATATCTTACCGGTAAATGGCCAACAGAACACGGTATTGTTGGTAATGGATGGTATTTTAAGGATGAATGCGAGGTAAAATTCTGGAGACAATCCAACAAACTCATTAAGGGTGATAAGTTGTGGGATGAGATGAAACAACTGGATAGTAATTTTACTTGCGCTAATCTTTTCTGGTGGTATAATATGTATTCCACGGTCGATTTCAGTGTTACCCCTCGTCCCAATTATCTTGCTGATGGCAGGAAAATCCCCGACATCTATTCACACCCTCCTGAATTAAGGGACCAATTACAAAATAAACTGGGTACATTTCCTCTATTTAATTTTTGGGGTCCCAAAACTTCTGTAAAATCCAGTCAGTGGATAGCAGATGCTGCGCTTAATACTGATAAATTGCATGATCCTACGCTAACTTTGATTTATTTGCCGCATTTGGATTATAATTTGCAGAGGCATGGTATTGACTTCTCCAAAATAAGCAAGGATCTTAAAGAAATTGACGATGTTGTAAAAAAGCTGGTAAGCTACTATGACAATGGAAATACGAATATAGTTTTGCTCTCGGAGTACGGTATTACCAATGTGAACAATCCAATTCATATTAATCGGATTCTGCGCTCTGAAGGTTTAATAAGTATTAGGGAGGAGAGAGGTCTGGAGCTGTTAGATGCAGGTCGCAGTAAAGCATTTGCAGTAGCCGATCATCAAATAGCACATGTTTATTTGAATGATCCTGCTACAAAAAAGAGAGTCAAAAAATTATTAGAAGGTATTGAGGGTATTGAAAAAGTTTTATCGGGAAGTGAATTGGAAGAAGCAAATTTAAATCATAACAGGTGTGGCGATTTGGTGCTAATCGCCGACAAAAATTCCTGGTTTACTTATTACTTCTGGACGGACGATGCCAAGGCCCCGGACTATGCGCGAATGGTGGACATCCACAAAAAACCCGGATATGATCCTGTAGAAATGTTTACGGATCCATCCGATAAGTTGGTTATGCTAAAAGTAATTTTCAAGCTTTTACAAAAGAAACTGGGATTTAGGACAGTAATGAATATAATTCCTCTAAAAGCAAATTTGGTAAAGGGTTCTCATGGAAGAATTCCTGAGGATACATCAGATTACCCTGTATTTATTACGAACAATAGGCATCCATTAAATCAGGAACTTTATAAATCCACAGAAGTTTACAAGCTTATAGCGAAACAGTTAACCGGTTAATACTCTTTAATATGAAAAATCTGTTCAAAATTCTTTCTTTACTATTTACACTATTATTTATATGGGCAGCATATGTTCAATACAACGATCCTGATGCTCTTTTGTGGTATGCTATCTACGGAGTTGCAGCGGTGGCCTCCTTGTTATTTTATTTGGGTAAATTAAACGTTACAGGAGCCCTTATTTTAAGTTGTATTTATTTTGTTAGTACTTTTTTTATGTGGCCTGAACAATATGAAGGAGTGACCATTGGTAATGGAGATATTGAGAATATTGAAAGGGGAAGAGAATCTTTGGGCCTATTGATTGTGGCATTGGTAATGCTGCTCTATGCCTTTAGGCTCCGATTGGTAAATAAATCAAAGGTCTAGGTCAAACTCTTTTCTCAGGAGATCAATGGCAGGGTTTATTTCCTTTAGTTTTTGGTACTTCTCTTCGGGGGTGTAGGCAAACTTTTTGGCTATTTCTTCGTTGACGCTTATTTTCAGCTCAATGCTATAATTATTGAGTTCTTTTCTTAGATACTTCAGAAGTTGAAATTGCTCTCTTTCTATTTCTTTTTTCATTGTTCCATTTGGGAGCTCAATACATATTTGCGTTTCATCAACTATTTTAGGTTTGTCAGAACTTAGATTCGAAGCCATAATCTTTTTGCCAGCCTTATCTAGTTTTTGAATATAAGTCTCCCAATGTTTTAGTAAATCCTCTTCGGTAAAACTTTCTTTAGGTAATTCTTCTTCATCTATAACTACATCAATCTTTTTGAGCTGATGTTCTTTTTTTGCCTTTAAACTGGATAATGATAATCCAGAAATTCTTTTAGATCGTTCTTTAATCTTAATTTTTGTACCAGGATCTGATATCAATACCTCCTCTGACGTTATCCCGGTTAGGGGCTGTGGATTAATTTTTTCTCTTGTGGGCAATTCTTCCGAGTAATTGATTTCTAATTCCTTTTCTTCGGGGATGGCCTTTTTTAGTTTCTCCTGAATTTTGGTAGATTCCACTGATTCCTGCCCTTCACTGCCGGGCAGTATATTCACAAAGAAGGAAGTGGGTATTAATTTAATTTCACTGCTCCAGGAAGAGCTGAAGTTTTCAAGATTTTTTTTTTCACCATTAAAATCTATGGAGGCCAATTTCATTAAGGTTAACTCAACCAGTAATCTATGATTTTTACTGGTTTTATAGTTAAGATCACATTCATTGGCTATAGATATCCCTTTGAATAAAAAGGATTCGGAAGTTTTTTTGGATTGTTCCAGGTACATTTTTTTAGCCTTTTCACCAACTTCCAATAGTGCAATAGTGTCTTCGTGCTTGCAAACCAAAAGATCCCTGAAATGTGAAGCCAGACCGTTAATGAAATGGTGTCCTTCAAAACCCTTAGCCAGCGTTTTATTGTACAAAACCAGCAATTGAGGGATATTATGTTCCAGAATTAAATCTGTAGTGGCAAAGTATGTATCGTAATCCAGGACGTTTAAATTCTCAGTAACAGCGGCTCTTGTAAGTTTCTTTCCGGAGAAACTAACCACCCGATCAAAAATAGATAGCGCATCTCTCATAGCACCATCTGCCTTCTGGGCAATAATATGTAGCGCATCATCTTCTGCTTCAACACCTTGCTGTTCTGCAATATACTTTAGATACTCGGCGGCGTCTTTAACAGTTATACGCTTAAAGTCGAATATCTGGCAACGTGATAATATAGTTGGTATTATTTTGTGTTTTTCAGTAGTTGCTAAAATGAAAATAGCATGTTTGGGTGGTTCTTCAAGTGTTTTTAAAAATGCATTAAAAGCAGATTGAGATAGCATATGTACCTCATCTATGATATATACTTTGTATTTCCCAACCTGTGGTGGTATGCGTACCTGATCTATTAAGCTCCTGATATCATCAACGGAATTGTTCGATGCTGCATCCAGTTCAAAAATATTGAATGCAAAATCTTCATCTTCTTTTTCAGTGCCGTCCTGATTAATCTTTTTGGCCAAAATCCGTGCGCATGTAGTCTTACCAACCCCTCTGGGACCACAGAATAAAAGTGCCTGTGCGAGATGGTTATTTTCTATTGCGTTCAGCAGCGTATTCGTAATGGCTTCCTGCCCCACAACATCCTTAAAGGTCTTGGGTCTGAACTTACGTGCCGATACAATAAAAGGTTCCAAATAAATAAGCTTTTGTAGATTAAATATAAACGCCTAATGTGTCATATACAAATATAGAAATCGCCGTTCATTTTGGCGTTTATTTTAGACATAGATGCCCAATTTTTATCAACAATTAATTGGAGGCAGCACTATTGGCTATGGTCTAGATTTCTAAAAGTTTTTATTTCCCTGCTGGATATTTCAATGGAATACAGAAATTTACCAATAAGCCTTATTTAATTGGTAAATCTTTTTGACTTAAAAGGGATGTTGTACCTTTGTATTAAACAGGTCACCTTATCGCGCTCTCATTTTATGCGGGTGAGGAAAGTCCGGACACCATAGTGCAGCATAGCGGGTAACACCCGTCTCTTCCCCCATGTGTGGAAGAAGGACAAGTGCAACAGAAAGCAGGTACAGGTAATGCTGTAGTGAAATCAGGTAAACTCTATGCGGTGAAACGTCATGTATATCAGCGTTTGAGAGCGGCACGCTCAAGCTGAAGGGTAGGCGGTTAGAACTTTTGGGTAACCATAAGTCCAGATAAATGATAAGGGGGTCTCTTTGAGGCTTTACAGAATCCGGCTTATGACCTGCTTTTAGAAAAAATCCTTTATTCTATACGATTTATTTTTAATCTATGAGTAAGGGATTTTTTTATTCTGAGCCTAATTTGGTTCAAAAAAACTAAAAACACTTCCTCCGTATTTCTTCATATATTTAAAATTTTCGAGAAGAGATAAATCCGTGTGCTTGGAGTGCTCTATTATTAAAATCCCATTTTCATTTAATATTTGTCTTTGAAAAACAATTGAAGTAATCTTTGAACAATCGTCAACAGTGAAGCTGTACGGGGGATCAACAAATATTATATCAAAATTCAGGTTTACCTTTTCAATAAATTTAATAACGTCATTTTTTATAGCGGAAATGTTGAAATCAAGTTCATTTGCCATTTTGGCTATGAACTTAATACATCGGTGATCTTTATCAACCGCTACAATTTCACTGCTTCCTCTGGAGGCAAATTCAAAACTTATATTCCCTGTGCCAGCAAATAAGTCCAGCACTTTCACATCCTCAAAATAGTAGTTGTTATTTAAGATATTGAATAAAGCCTCTTTGGCCATATCGGTAGTAGGACGCACGGGTAGTCCTCTGGGAGCATTTATACGGCGACCCTTATGTGAACCTGAGATAATTCGCATTAAAGTGCATTTAGTATGGTAAAATCTACCACCTCTTTCTCGAGCTCTTCAGTGGAATAAATATCGCTGGGTGGAATAAACAATGAAATATGTTGTATATACTCATAGGCTATATTATAAAGCTCATCTCCCATATCTACTTCCCCGAATAGCCTTAATTTTATAGTTTCGGTATCCAGCTTCAGTTGCTCTAAGGTAAAAAGCAGGTAATAAATAAAATCTTCTTTGGTTTTGTATTGAAAATTATTAAAGAACAACAATTGTTTTTGAGAAAGTACTGTTATATCCATCTGATTATCCGTAACGTAGACATAACAAATAGTCTCATTTCCGTTACTGTGCGAATTCAACAGGGATTGCACCATAACGGTCCCATGGTGCATAAATTCAAATTCTCCAAAAAGATCATAAATATAATTGTTGATATTTACAAAAGGCACATAAACATTTACTACATCGTAACTATCTATCTCGTCATATTCAACCAGGTCATTAGCGAGTATCTTAACATTAAATTTTAGATAATTGGCAAGCTCTGCTGTATCAAACAAGGCTTTAGGAACGAGGCTAAAAAGATTATTCTTGTGAATTACCACTACCTCTGAAAAGGAATGCTCTTCAACCTGCGAATCTCTGAAAAGCTGCTTTAATTCCTTTTGCAACTCATAAGGACTTAGCTCTTTGCCAAAGCTTAGGCGCTTAAACTCTTTGATCGTATTGGCTATGGTATCCACGATACAAAAAGAAAGTCCATTCAAGCTAACCTGAATGGACAATTTATAATAATTTTCAATATCGTTATTGATCTCCTTTTTTGTCATAAATAGGTGGCCAGTTGCCATTGGTACTTACATCTGTAAGCGAACCTACTCTGATTTCCGGTCCGTTCACTTCTTCAACACTAATTTGAGCGTTTTCCCTGGTCATTAGATCTTGGGGCTGGTCGAATAAGATAACATTCTTTTGAACCTTGGCTTCAAATACCGGTGCTTTGTAGCCTCCCTTATCAATTATATCCGCTTTCATTGTAAATGTTTCTCCACCTTGAGCATAAGGAACATTCATCATGCTTTTGTAGCGATCATCACCTTTAAACAATGAATCCTTTACGGAAACAAATCCCAGGGTGTCAATAATTGTTAATTCTCTCAACATGTCAATTCCATAAACCTTATCGAACTCCATATACGAAGAGTCTCTCTGCTGCGTTATGGTATATTTTCCAGTATCTACAAATGTTATAAGGCTATTGAAGTCGTTGGCAAACTTTCCATTTACAGTCCTGTAAGCTTCCTGAGAATTTCTAATATCTTTTAAAGTGGAAATAACTTTAGAAAAACGCTCTTCCTTTACCTTTTTAAACTCAATTGGCCCTGTTACAGATCTATAGATGAGATATCCAAGTCCTACGCAAATTATCCAAAGTACTATCTGAAGTATGGTTTTCATTTTTAACTGGTATTAATTATCTTTAGTGGTCTTCACAAATCTACAATTTTTTTTTAATCGTAAAAGGTTTTGTAGCAAAAATCCTCGTTATATTTGAAGGCACATGAAATTGCTTACCGCCCCTTCTTTTTATAAACTTCTTAAGGATAACTTCCCTCATACACCAACGCCAAAACAAGAAGTGGCCTTACAACAGTTGGCTCATTTTGTTTTATCAGACAAAAAAGAGGAAGTTTATTTATTAAAAGGTTTTGCTGGTACCGGAAAAACTACGATCGTAGGCGATATAGTATCTAACTTATGGAAGACTACCATGAAGGCCGTACTTCTGGCTCCTACCGGCAGGGCCGCTAAGGTAATGAGCAATTATTCAAAAAGTCAGGCCTTCACAATTCATAGGAAGATCTACTTTCCAAAGAAGGAGAGTGGCGGAGGTATAAAATTTATACTGGCACCCAATAAATACCGGGATACTATTTTCATTGTGGATGAAGCTTCTATGATCCCTGATGCACCATCAGATTCCAGGTTATTTGGGAATGGTTCCCTCTTAGACGATTTGTTGATGTATGTTTATTCGGGGCATAATTGTAAACTGATTTTAATCGGCGATACTGCACAATTGCCTCCGGTTCACTTGCAAATAAGCCCTGCCCTGGATAGCGAAAAACTTGCTTATAATTATAATAAAGAAGTTATAACCCTGGAATTAGATGAAGTAGTCAGACAGGCAGAGAACTCCGGCATATTGTTGAATGCTACTAATCTGAGGGAACAATTACAATCTGGATACCTGGATGAATTTAAATTTGATGTTGAACCATTTAAAGACGTCATAAGACTTATTGATGGCCATGATATTCAGGAAGCAATTGATAATTCATACAGGGAGAATGGCAGGGAAGAGACCGTACTTATCGTGCGTTCAAACAAAAGAGCAAATTTGTACAATGAAAACATTAGAAACAGAATTTTATTCCTGGAAAATGAGCTTGCCCCTGGTGATTACATGATGGTAGTGAAAAACAATTACTTTTGGTTAAAACCCAATTCTGAAGCCGGTTTTATAGCAAATGGTGATATTATTGAAATACTGGAGATATTTTCCATTAAGGAGCTTTATGGATTCAAATTTGCTGAGGTAAAGGTGAAAATGGTAGATTATCCAAACCAAAGACCCTTGGAAACTGTATTATTATTAGATACAATTAGAGCAGATACTCCTTCTTTGTCCTATGAAGAAGGAAATAGGCTCTATCAGGCAGTACAAAAAGATTATGCTCATGAAAAATCCAAATACAAGCGTTTTCTGGGCGTAAAGAATAACAAATACTTCAATGCCTTACAGGTAAAGTTTTCTTATGCCATAACCTGTCATAAATCGCAAGGAGGACAATGGAATACGGTGTTTGTAGAGCAACCTTATCTTCCTAATGGAATAGATCGTGACTATTTACGATGGCTTTATACGGCCGTAACCAGGGCAAAAGAAAAATTATACCTGATAGGGTTTAAGAGTGATTTTTTTGTTGATTAGGAATGACTTAATTTAGTACTACAGATTTTTGTAATGACCTCTGAAACAATTATTAGCATATTTCTTGGAATTGGACTTGCTGCCTCGGCCGGATTTAGGGTTTTTTTACCTTTGTTTGCACTCAGCCTGGCGGCCTATTTCGGTGTTTGGGAATTGAATCAAAGTTGGGTATGGATTGGCAGTCTTGCTGCATTAATTGTGCTTGGAGTAGCTACACTAGTAGAATTAATGGCCTACTTTATTCCATGGGTGGATAATTTACTCGATAGCATGGCTATACCTCTTGCTGCAATTGCAGGTACAGCAGTAATGGTATCTACGTTGGCTGATTTGGATCCGGTTGTAACCTGGTCCCTTGCTATCATAGCCGGAGGAGGAACTGCAACGGCTATAAAGGGCGCATCGGCAGCAGGAAGAGTAGTATCTACTTCAACTACAGGAGGCCTGGCAAATCCTTTGGTATCAACTTTAGAATCCGGAACTGCAATTGTAGTTACTACTGCATCAATATTTGCACCTATATTTGCCATGGTTCTGGTTATAATAATCCTGGTTTTTATTTTTTCCATTTATCGCAAACTAAGACCAAGAGTTAAACATTAATAAAAACTATATCAATGACTAAAATAATTGCTATGATACCTGCCCGCTATGCGGCAACCAGATTTCCAGGAAAATTGATGCAGGATTTGGCGGGTAAACCGGTCATTGTAAGGACAAACGAGGCCGCTTTGCAAACTAATTTATTTGATGATGTTTATGTGGTAACAGACAGCCCTGTAATTTTTGATGCGATCACAAAAGAAGGAGGGAAGGCTATTATGAGTAAGGAAGAACACGAATGCGGGAGCGATAGAATAGCAGAAGCAGTAAGTGATATGGAAGTTGATATCATTGTAAATATACAGGGAGATGAACCTTTTACAGATAAGGAGAGTTTGGTCAGTATGCTGGAGGTGTTCAAAAATGATTTGAACGAAGAAATCGATTTAGCGTCCTTAATGACAAAAATTACTGATTCAGACGAAATTAATAACCCGAATATTGTTAAAGTAATTGTTGATAACAGAAATTTCGCTCTGTATTTTTCGAGGTCTGCTATTCCC
The DNA here is from genome assembly GCA_020346245.1 of Flavobacteriaceae bacterium. Lineage (GTDB taxonomy): Bacteria > Bacteroidota > Bacteroidia > Flavobacteriales > Flavobacteriaceae > Eudoraea. The sequence continues at coordinate 1,465,339 of CP070778.1, forward strand.
TATCTGAGAGCAACGGATATGAAGATTGACTATTTTAAGCATAAAGGTGTTTATGCTTTCAGAAAAAGGGCACTTATGGATTTTAGAAGTTTACCCATGCTAACTCTTGAAGCCGCAGAGAAAATTGAGGCCATACGATATTTGGAATATGGCAAGAAAATTAAAATGGTGGAAACGGACGTAAATGGAATTGAAATTGACACTCCTGAAGATCTTGAGAAAGCCAAAGCAATATGGAATTAGATTTTAATAATATAAAAGTGGTTGGTTTCGATGCCGATGATACACTATGGGTGAATGAAACTTATTTTAGGGAGGCGGAAGAAAAGTTTGCGACACTTCTTGAAAGTTATGAAACAAAGAATAAGGTAGATCAGGAGCTTTTTAAAATGGAAATGAACAACTTAGAGCTCTATGGTTATGGGATAAAAGGCTTTATGCTTTCCATGATTGAATCTGCTATGGAATTATCAAATAACAATGTTCCTCCTGAGACAATAACTGAAATATTAAAACTTGGAAAGGAAATGATTGCCAGGCCCGTAGAACTATTAGAAGGTGTAGAAGAAGTATTGCAAAAACTGGCCAGGAAATACAGGTTAATAGTCCTTACAAAAGGTGATCTCCTGGATCAGGAGCGAAAATTGGAAAGATCCGGACTTACTAAATATTTCCACCATGTTGAGGTATTAAGTGATAAAAAAGAAGAGAATTATAAAAATTTACTGGACCATCTGGAGATTAAAACCAATGAATTTTTAATGATTGGTAATTCCTTGAAGTCAGATGTATTGCCTATTATCAATATTGGTGCCAGGGCGGTACATGTACCTTTTCATACTACATGGGCACATGAACATATAGCTCCTGAGGAGCATGATAATAACCACCTTACTTTAAACACACTATCAGAAATATTAAAATACCTTGAATAAACACATGGAAGAAAAGAAAGACTTACAGCTAGAAAAGAGTGCTAAGAAGACCAAAGGTCCTTACCGTAATTTTCCAATGGTACCCCGTGTGGTATTCGGACAGGGAAGCTTTGACCAGTTAGGAGAAATACTATTGCCTCATAGAAACAGCAATGAGGCTCCTGCAATTTATCTTGTTGATGATGTTTTTAAAAACTCAGACTTAATAGACCGGATTCCGATCCTTTATAAGGATAGAATTGTGCTGATTTCAGCAGATAAAGAACCAAAAACAGGACAAGTAGATGATTTGGTGAGCACGATAAAGGAGGATTTTGCAGAATTACCATCGGCCATAGTGGGCATTGGTGGAGGCACTCTGTTAGATCTTGCGAAAGCTGTTGCCATAATGTTAAATAACCAGGGCTCTTCGGCTAATTACCAGGGTTGGGATTTGGTACATAACCCGGCAGTTTATCATGTTGGGATACCAACAATAAGTGGCACAGGGGCTGAAGTCTCCAGAACGACAGTTTTACTTGGCCCTGAAAAGAAACTTGGTATAAATTCTGATTTTACGCCATTTGATCAGGTTATTCTGGATCCTGATCTCCTCCATGGCGTGCCTAAAGAACAATGGTTCTATACCGGAATGGATTGTTTTATACATTGTATAGAATCGCTTAATGGAACCTACCTGAACGCATTTAGTCAGAGTTATGGTGAAAAAGCCCTTGAATTATGTGAAGAAGTATTCCTGGGCGATATTTCAGATGCAGACTCCAGAGATAAGCTAATGATGGCTTCATGGCATGGGGGTATGAGTATTGCCTATTCCCAGGTAGGTGTTGCTCATGCGATGAGTTATGGGCTTTCTTATTTGCTGGGCACAAGACATGGTATTGGAAATTGTCTTGTTTTTCAACATTTGGGAGAGTTTTATCCGGATGGGGTAGCCAAATTTAATGAAATGATGGAAAAGCATGATATTCAGCTTCCGAAAGGAATATGCGCAAATTTAACCGATGAACAGTTCAATACTATGATCAAGGTATCCATGGGCATGGTGCCACTATGGGAAAATGCCCTTGGTAAAGACTGGGCAAAGTATATAACTCCCGAGAAATTGAGATCTATTTACGAGAAAATATAACCTTAAGGGCGTATCAACTTTAGACATTATTGACATTTTATTCTATTTGGGATCAATGGATGTTGATGAATTTAAGGCCATACATCAATATTAATCCCACACACTTTTTTTATGCACCAACTTGCTAAATTCATATTTTTTAAATTACTTAAGTGGAAACTAATTGGTGACTTTCCCGAAATAGATAAATGTGTTGTAATTGTTGCCCCTCATACGAGTTGGGTAGACTTTATTCTGGGTTTGTTGGTTAGGAGGGTATTTAATGAGGAAGTTAATTTTATAGGAAAGCAAAGTCTCTTCAAGCCTCCCTTTGGTTGGTATTTTAGATGGATGGGAGGTGCCCCAATAGATCGAAGTAAAAGCCAGAACAAGGTCGCTGCAATCGTAAAACTTTTTGATGAACGCGAGCGATTCCGACTGGCATTGGCTCCTGAGGGCACACGCAAAAAAGTGACAAATTGGAGAACAGGATTCTATTACATAGCCAAAATGGCAAAAGTTCCCATAGTAATGGTAGCCTTTGATTTTGGTAAAAAAGAAGTTAAGATTTCAGAACCTAAATACACCACAAATGATATGGAAGCTGACCTTCAATTATACAGGGAATTTTACAAGGGCGTGGTAGGGAAAATCCCGAAATATACTTAAACCCTTACAAAGGTAAAACTGATACTTGCCGATTCAAAATTACCATCATTATCAAAATCATATTCTCCGGATTCGAATCCTCCATTTATGGTAAAAGTATTCGATGTAAGTGTTGCCCCATAAGTATCCCAATCTCCGGGATAATTGGCCCATTCGATAGCGAAATAATAACTTCCTTCGAATTCTTCCCAGAACATCTCGCCGCTAGTTGTATAGGATGGCCTGTCTGAAGGATCAATTGTTAGGGTAAATCTGCCACTACCTTGAACGGTTAGGGTTACGGTTCCTCCTTCGTCTATTAGATCAAGAAAATTGGTATTTCCATCACTAAAACTGGCCGATGTAGCCTCCCAGCTGCCTGCCAATTCACTTATTTCAAATGGTCCCCCTACTTTAACTAATTCTTCAGGGTCATCTTCTGAACAGGAAAGTACTAAAAAGGCGAATAATGGTACGAATAAAAATATATTGCTTAGTGTTTTCATAATCCAGGATTTTAAGGTTAAATAATAGATCTGCATCAGTCTTAGCATTCTTAGAAATGCCTGCTTTAGACTAAAGAATAATAGTTAAAATTAGAGTGATAACTGCCCATGTGCAATGACCATGGTCAGTCACTGGAATAATTAAGGTCCTATGAATACTTAAGCCCGATATTCCTAATCAGGCCGTTCAGATCCTGATTAATGATCAAGCTTCATTGGTGTTTAAGGTGTAAAGGACTATGTCAGGCAGTAAGTTATTCTCGCATAGTATGATATACATTTTGTACATCATCATCTTGTTCAATTTTTTCCAGGAGCTTTTCAACATCTTCTGCTTGTTCGGGCGAAAGTTCTTTGGTGATTTGCGGGATTCTTTCAAAGCCTGATGAGAGAATTTCAATATTTCGTGCTTCCAATTCCTTTTGTATGGCTCCAAAACTCTCAAAAGGGGCATAGATTAGAATGCCATCGTCATCAACAAAGACCTCTTCCGCACCAAAGTCAATCATGTCCAGCTCAATTTCCTCAGGATCTATTCCTTCTGCGTTGATACGAAAATTGCAGGTATGATCAAACATAAACTCAACAGACCCGGAGGTGCCCAGGTTTCCGTCACATTTATTAAAATAACTGCGGATGTTAGCCACAGTCCTTGTATTATTATCTGTGGCTGTTTCTATTAAAATGGCTATTCCATGGGGTGCATATCCTTCAAATAATACCTCCTTAAAATCTCCCTGAGACTTATCGGAGGCCCTTTTAATGGCTCTTTCAATATTGTCTTTGGGCATATTTACAGACTTGGCATTCTGAATTACAGCTCGTAACCGTGAATTGGAATCCGGATCGGGTCCGCCCTCTTTTACGGCCATAACAATATCTTTTCCAATACGCGTAAAAGCTTTGGACATGGCTGACCATCGCTTCATTTTGCGTGCTTTCCTAAATTCAAATGCTCTTCCCATAAATTAACCTACGCTATTTTCTGGAAGCAAATTTAACAATTTTAAATGGTGGGACAAGAGAGGTAAATTAAGTCGGAGTAACTAACTTTTCACTATTCTTTCAATGCTTTCAGCAAGTTTAAAGTCTTTGTTGGTTATACCGCCAACATCATGCGTATTCAATCGAATATTAAGCGAGCTATATACATTTGACCAATCGGGATGATGATTTTGTTGCTCGCATTCAAATGCTATCCGTGTCATTATAGAAAAAGCATCTTTGAAGTTTTTAAACTTGTAGCTACGTTCAATGGAGCCGTCTTTATATTCCCAACCATTCAATTTTTTTAACCTGTTAGTTACTTCATCTTCACTTAGTTTTTCCATAAGTTTCATTTTTATTAAAGTTAGAAAAAATCGAATTGTGAATTTAAAAATAGGCAGAATTCTAATAAATCATCCAATAACATGATGATCAATAATTTCCTGGCAACTAATTCTGAGGTTTTTGGGAAGTTTATTGTCTTTGGGTAAAACTGCCAGATAGCGCTCCTCATTTGTGGTAAAAACCCTTTTAAAAATGGGATTGAAGCTTCCAATCCTTTCAAGAATATCTTTTATAAAATCTTCATGGTGAACCAAATCATAACTACCCAAATGATAGATTCCAATCTTATTTCGATTAATGAGGTAATGGATTTGCTGGGTAAGCTTGTTGATGCTTATTACATTGATAATCAGATTCGGGAAAACTTCTATTGGTTCGTTGTTCCAAATAAATTTCTTCATTTCCTTTACCCGGGGGGAGGAATTCCCAAATACCATGGGTACTCTTAAAATGGCCATTTTGGATTTAGGCAATCGTAAAAGCATATTCTCTATTCTAATTTTTAGTCTCCCGTAGACACTCTCAGATAAAGTCTTATCATGTTCATAGGATGGAAATTTGGTATATGCATCAAATACATTGGCAGAAGATAAGAAGTATAGTTTGCAGTCGTTTTTAATAAGGTATTCTGCTATGTGTTGATGCGCCTGAATTTGTGCTCCGAAATTACCCCTTAAGGCGGAAATAATTATTTGGGGACGAATTTGTTCCAGAAGTTGATAGATATCATCTTCCAGCATATCATACCTTATAAATTGCTTGTTCTCTTCAAAGGACCTTCCGGACGAACAATACGTGGCATAGGTGTCAAAATAATTGCAGAGTTCCTTGTAAATAGCATTACCAATAAAACCGCTACCCCCTAAAATAAGTATTTTCTTTCCTCCGTCTTTCACACTCGTACCCTCTTCGTTCGCAAAAAGAATTTAAGTTTTATAAAATGGTAATTTCACCACTTTTGCCATTACTCTATTCTTACGTATCTGAATATAAATATCACTTCCCGGATCCGAGAACATTGTTTTTACATAACCCAGGCCAATACCCTTATTCAGTGAAGGAGACATTGTTCCTGAGGTAACATAGCCAATTTTATTACCTTCTCCATCTACGATTTCATAACCTTGCCTTGGGATTCCACGTTCCTGCAATTCAAAGGCAATTAATTTTTGCTTTAATGGTTGCTCCTTTTCTTTTGCAAGACCTTCACTGTTCACAAAGTCTTTGCTAAACTTTGTAATCCAAGCCAGGCCGGCTTCAATCGGAGAAGTTTCATCATCAATGTCATTCCCATAAAGGCAATAGCCCATCTCTAATCTAAGCGTATCCCTTGCAGCCAAACCAATTGGTTTAATTCCATAGGCAGAACCTGCTTCCAGTACGCTATCCCAAATTTGTTTTACTTCCTCATTTTTGCAGTAGATTTCGAAACCGCCCGAACCTGTGTAACCTGTTGCTGAAATTATAACGTGTTCTATCCCGGCGAAATCACCTACTACAAAATTGTAGAACTTTATGGCAGAAAGATCTACAGAGGTTAAAGATTGCATAGATTCTACCGCTTTTGGACCTTGTATGGCCAATAAAGAGTAGTTATCCGATATATTTCTTAGTTCGGCACCAATAGATTCATTGTACCTGGAAATATGATCCCAATCCTTTTGAATATTAGAGGCATTAACCACGAGAAGGAAGACTTCTTCTTTTACCCTGTATACAATGAGGTCATCCACAATACCCCCGGATTCATTTGGAAAGTAGCTGTATTGGGCTTTTCCAACCGTAAGTTTTGAAGCATCATTAGATGTAACCTTTTGTATAAGCGTTAAAGCTTTGGGTCCCTCAACCAGGAATTCTCCCATATGAGAAACATCGAAGACACCCACTGCTTTTCGCACAGTTTCATGTTCGGCATTAACACCTTCATAAGATACCGGCATTAAATATCCGGCAAAAGGAACCATTTTAGCTCCGAGTGCTTCATGAGTTTTAGTTAAAGCCGTATTCTTCATATTTCTTCGATTTAAGCTGCGCAAATTTATAGAAAATTAATAGATAGCTCAATTTGCCTTCACAATGTTTTATGACTTCCAGATATAAGATTCATTATTTGCCTAACAAATAACTTTTAAGTTCATCGTAAGCATCAATATTGACAGAAACTTTCTTTTTCTCCAATATATTTTGAATCTGAGAAGGAATTGGCAAGTTCAATTTTAGAGTTTCTTCAACTGCGTCTAAAAATTTAACAGGGTGCGCTGTTTCCAAAAATACGCCAAAGGTATCCGGGTTGTCTTTCTGATATTCCTTCAGACCTAAATATCCAACCGCTCCATGAGGATCCGCTATATAGTTAGATGAATTATAAATTTTAAGGATTGCACATTTTGTTTGTTCATCGGTAAAGGAATACGAGGACAAATTATTCCTTAATTCGGTAAAATTATTTTTATAAAGATTTCTTATTCTAATAAAATTACTGGGGTCTCCTACATCCATTGCATTAGAAATAGTAGCTTTTGAAGTTACGGGAGTATATTCTTGTGTACGCATAAAACGCGGTACCGTATCATTTACATTTGTTGCCGCAATGAAATGTGCAACCGGCAGACCTAGCTTTTGGGCTACCATCCCTGCGCAGATATTTCCAAAGTTTCCACTGGGGACAGAGAATACTATGGGTTGATTCTTGCTTTTGAGTTTTTTATAGGAGTATAAAAAATAAAACATTTGTGGTAACCACCTGGCCACATTTATTGAATTTGCAGAAGTTAATTGTATTTCTGACTTCAGGTCCGAATCCAGAAATGCAGTTTTAACCATATTCTGGCAATCGTCAAAATTCCCGTTAACCTCAAGAGCTGTTATATTTTGTCCCAAAGTTGTTAACTGACGTTCCTGGATATCACTGACTTTACCACTTGGGTATAATATAACTACATTAACACCTTTGACGCCTAAAAAGCCGTTTGCAACCGCCCCGCCCGTGTCTCCCGAAGTAGCTACAAGCACTGTTACCTCATTGCTTTTACCCTCTGAGAAATAACCGAGGCATTGTGCCATAAACCTGGCCCCTACATCTTTAAAAGCGAGTGTGGGGCCATGAAAAAGTTCTAAGGTCGCTATGTTTTTTTCCAATTCAACAACAGGGAAAGGAAAATCTAACACGCTAGCTATGATTTCTTTTAATTTGTTTTCCGGGATACTATCACTTGCGAATTGTTCTATGGCCTTAAAGGCAATATCGTGATCTGACAGCTCTTCAATATTCTCAAAAAAAGAGGCAGGCAGCGGTTTTATTTCCCGAGGAAAGTACAAACCTCTGTCGGGGGCTATTCCTTTTATAACAGCCTCTTTAAAGGATACATCCGAAGCTTTTTTATTTAGACTATAAAATTTCATTTACCGGTTTTAGGGAAGAAAAAGTCCCAATTATATTTTATGCATTCCTTTTGTATTTATTTTTGAGACATATACGTCATAATCCACACCAATATTGATGTATACATTCCTCATAGCTTCTGCCACTTTTTCGGCAGTTCCCTTGCCTTTACTCAAGGCAAAAATAGATGGCCCCGAACCGGAAATTCCGGTACCCAGAGCCCCTGCTTTCATTGTTTCCGATTTTACATCACTAAATCCGGGTATAAGCATGGATCGGATAGGTTCTATTATATGGTCTACTAAAGATCTGCCGATCAGGTCGTAGTCCTCAAGGAAAAGTCCCGATACGAGTCCGCCAACATTTCCCCATTGTTTTATTCCATCTTTTAAGGAAATTGATGTTTTAAGAATTTTTCTTGAATCTGATGTCTTTACTTCAATCTGAGGGTGGATCACAGAAGCATATAATTCAGGCGGTGTATTTACTTTAATAACATCTAAAGGCTCGTAACTGCGCACCAGGGTAAATCCACCATATAAAGCAGGTGCTACATTATCTGCATGCGCCACGCCGCTGGCTAATGCCTCGCCTTGCATGGCAAATTTTACCAACTCAATTGGTGAAAATGGCTTATCCAGAAGTTCATTCATAGCCCATACTGCTCCTGCTGCACTTGCAGCACTGCTGCCAATGCCACTTCCGGCTTTTATCTTTTTATGAATTTCAATCTCAAATCCAGCTGTATAATTACTTTCTTTTAAAAAGGCCATTCCGGCTACACCAGCAACATTATTTTCTGTTTCCAGGGGTAGCGATTGACCAGTTATTTTAGTGATCCTGATACCGGGTTCCTGGGTCTTTTGCACGATCATTTCATCGCCTATTGCTTCAAGGGCCAAGCCGAGGACATCAAATCCGCAGGAGATATTAGCTATTGTAGCGGGACAAAAGACTTTAATTTTATTCATTTGATTAAAAATTACCTATTCTGACGATATCTGCAAAAATTCCGGATGCCGTAACATCTGCACCGGCCCCGGCGCCTTTGATAATCAATGGTTGGTTGGGATATCTTTCAGTATAGAAGAGTACAATATTATCACTTCCTTCTAAATTATAAAAATCATGACCCTTAGGGATGTGCTCTAGTCCAACACTCGCTTTTCCATCTACAAATTCTGCAACATATTTTAGCTTGCTTGCAGCCGATGCCGCCTTTGCATAAATTTCCTGAAAGGATTTTTCATGGGTGATAAGAGAAGCATAAAAGTCTTCATTATTATTGGTCGCCAAACTTTCTTCCGGTAAAAATGATTTGTTCTCTATTTCCTCTATATCCAATTTATAACCACTTTCCCGTGCCAGGATTAAAATCTTTCGCATTACATCGATCCCACTGAGATCTATTTTTGGATCCGGTTCTGTATATCCCTCTTCCTGCGCCCTTTTAACAACATCATGAAAAGTGGTAATATCATTAAAATTATTAAAAACAAAATTCAAACTTCCAGAAAGTACAGCTTGTATTTTGTTGATTTTGTCTCCCGAGGCTATCAAATGTTTTAGAGTGTCTATGATCGGTAATCCGGCACCCACATTTGTCTCAAATAGGAAAGGTGAATTGTATTCTCGTGAAAGATCTTTAAGAGTTATGTATTTTTCATAGTCCGAAGAACAAGCAATTTTATTGCAGGTAACCACTGAAACACTTCGCTTTAAATAATCAGAATACGTCTCAGCCACACTTTCGCTGGCCGTATTATCAACAAAAATACTATTGCGATAGTTGTATTTTAAGACATATTCATAAAACCTGGCCTTATCTGCTTTTTCACCTTTTCCCAACAACTCTTCCCAACGTTCCAAGGGTATCCCATCCTCATTAAAAACCATTGTTCTCGAATTAGATAATCCAATAACCCGCGGATTGAGTTTAAGGTTCTTTTTAAGATATTTTTTCTGATTTTGGATTTGCTTAATAAACCTGGAACCCACATTGCCCACGCCCATTACATAGAGGTTCAATTGCTTGATATTCTCCTCAAAAAATTCTTCGTGTAAAGTATTTAAGGCTTTTTTTACGTCATCCTTTTTAATAACAGCCGAAATATTCCTTTCTGAAGCCCCTTGTGCAATGGCTCTGATATTTACATTATTCTTACCTAATGCACTGAACATCTTTCCGCTCAGGCCTTGGTGACTCTTCATATTATCTCCTACCAGGGCAATGATGGCGAGTTCACTTTCTACAATTACCGGTTTAATTTTATTTGTAGCTATTTCATATTCAAAAGCGGTATTTACCAAGGATTCTGCAGTTGCCGCATCATTATCAGAAATTCCAACACATATTGAATGCTCTGAGGAAGCCTGTGTGATAAGCACAACACTAATTCCGGCCTGAGAAAGCACTTCAAAAAATCGTTTGGAAATGCCCGGTATCCCAATCATTCCAGGGCCCTCCAATGAAAGAAGTGTAATATTCGCTACATTGCTGATTCCCCTTACAGATTTGCTGATGATATTTTGGTTTTTCCCGATTAAAGTTCCGGGTTCTTCCGGTGCAAATGTATTTTTAATATGAATTGCTATGTTTTTCGAAAGTACAGGCTGAATAGTTGGGGGATAAAGGACTTTGGCTCCAAAATGAGATAATTCCATGGCCTCTTCATATGAGATCTGTGGAATGGCCTTTGCCTGTTTAACTATCCTGGGATTAGCCGTATACATACCACTAACGTCTGTCCATATTTGCAATTCCTCGGCATCTATGGCACCGGCCACTATAGCCGCTGAATAATCAGAACCACCTCTGCCTAAGGTTGTGGGATTACCCTTGACTGATGAAGAAATAAATCCGGGGATAACGGTTATGTTGTTTTTAGCATTTGAAAAGTAAGTTTGGCATAAACCATTTGTTCTTTCAAAATCCACTCCGGCCATTCCATAGACATCATCTGTTTTAATTATTTCCCGACTATCTTTAAACGCAGTATTCATGCCTTCTGAGATGAAGAACTCACTTATAATAAAAGAAGATAAAAGTTCACCAAAACTAACAATCTTGTCTGTTAACTGAGGTGTTTTTTCAGCAATTAGAAATGCACCTTCGGCAAAGGTATCCAGCGTGTTTAATTCACTTTTTACTTTGCTTAAAATGGCACTTTGCAATTGAATTGGAATAAGCTCTTTAATAGTCTTAATATGTCTGGCCTCTATTTCACGAAGACAATCTCTATAGCCCTCATCCTGCTTCGATGCCAAATCAACCGTTTTTAAGAGTAAATCTGTAACTCCCCCCAGAGCTGATACAACAACAACCAACTTATTATTTCTACCCAAATCTTTGACGATATTCTGAACCTGTTTAATATGCTGTGCATTAGCTACTGAAGTACCTCCAAACTTTAAAATTTTCATTATTCTATTTTATTAATTGCGTAATTGATACCGGTGTTGTGAGTAATATAAATGAATACGGACGTATATGTAGAATCTTACCCCTTAGGGGTTGTAGTGGTGGTCGTAACAGCAAAATAGTGCTGGTTAGGATGGGTTGAAGCCCATTTGTTTATGTCCGATATTATTTTCATAATGACTATGATAACAATTCAAAAGTAGGACTTTTGAACCCCTTATCAAATAATTCATGTTATTTTTACGAAGTCATCAATTTTTTTCAAATATTTTTACAATAAATAGTTCTTTTAGGTTGATTGATTACTATACAATAGAATTTTGAAGTAATAGCTAAACATTAATGGCTATTTTTAAAAAGGGTATAGCACTAGAGGGGTAAGCCAAAATCTAACTTTCATTTGAGAAATGAAGATATACACAGCCGAACAGATTTACGCAGCTGACCAATTTACATTGGTCGAACAAAATATCGATAGTGTTGAACTTATGGAGAGAGCGTCTATTCAACTTTTCAACTGGCTTCATCACAGGTTGCAGGGGGCACAGGTAAAAATTAAATTGTTTTGTGGTATTGGAAATAACGGCGGAGATGGATTGGCCCTGGCTAGGCATTTGCAGGAACATGGCTATAATATTGAAGTAATTGTTGTAAACTATAGCGAAAAGAGGTCCCCGGATTTTCTGACCAATTTGGAACGGTTAAAAGATCGGAAGATCTGGCCGTATTTTATGAACCCGGATACCGAACTTCCTTCAATTGATTCCGAAGATATTGTTATTGATGCTCTTTTTGGGATTGGGTTAAACAGATCACCAGACAAATGGGTAGGGCAGATTATTCAGCATCTTAATAATTCTGGTGCTTTTGTGGTTTCTGTTGATGTCCCATCGGGATTGTTTTTAGATCGTGCTGTTGAAAATTTGAAATCAGTTGTAAAAGCTACTTATGTGCTTAGTTTTCAGTTTCCAAAACTTGTTTTTTTCCTGCCGGAAACCGGAGTATTCTCTAATCAATGGGAAATTTTGAATATTGGATTATCTCAAAAATATATAGAACAAACCCCTGCCAGCTTCGAACTTATTGCGAAAAGTGAAGTTTTAAACTATTACATGCCAAGGGAAAAATTTTCGCACAAAGGCACTTATGGACATTCTTTGATTCTTGGGGGCAGTTATGGGAAAATTGGGGCTGTTTCCCTTGCTTCACGGGCCTGTATTACCACCGGGAGTGGATTGGTCTCGGCCTATATACCACAGTGCGGGTATGTACCATTGCAAAGTTCATTGCCCGAAGTTATGGTTATTACGGATCAAGGTGAAAAGGAAATAATGAATATTTCTTTGAACATAGAGCCAGATGTTATAGGGCTGGGAATTGGACTGGGAACTGCGAGAAAGACACAGAAGGCCTTCACAGAGTTTTTAGATATATTAAAAGCTCCATTGGTAATTGATGCTGATGGACTTAATATTCTTGCCCAAAATAAACCTTTATTAAAAAAGCTACCACCAAAATCGATACTTACACCCCATCCGGGAGAATTGAAGCGATTGTTAGGAGCCTGGACAGATGATTTTGATAAGCTGAAAAAGGCCAAACAATTTTCAAAAACCTATGACTGTATTCTTGTACTTAAAGATGCTCATACTATAGTGATCTATGACGATCAGGGATATATTAATACAACGGGAAATCCAGGTATGGCCACGGCAGGGAGCGGGGATGTGCTAACAGGAATGATAACGGCATTAATTGCACAGAAATATGAACCCTTAAAAGCAGCTATATTTGGGGTATACCTGCATGGTCGGGCAGCAGATATAACAATTGAGAAGTTGGGATATCAGGCGCTTACAGCAACGGCCATAATCAATGGAATTGGCACTGCTTTCATTGATTTGTTTAACGTTCCACCCAGGGATACTGAAACAACAACAAAAGAGGCATGATTACTTCTTTCGTACCCTTCTTTTCACCCAGGCAAGTGCATTGTTATAATCAATGTAAAATTTCATTGGTTTTTTGTAGAAGAGTTTTTCAATCTTAAAATTATGCATATCTACTTCCTTGACGGAAACAACAGCAAATGCTTTAAGATTTTTTAACTCCCTTAAATAACTGTAAATAGTGGGATCTATAGCATAGGAATTCTTTCTGAGACTGATAATACCAAAGTTTTTATCTCTAAAATGTATCTCAGAAATTCCTATAATTTGATAGGCCCTTTCCAGGGTAAGTGTTGCCCCTTCATCAAAGATTGCAACCATGTGATTTTTGAATACCTGTACGGTACCGATATCTAGATTGTATTCTTTAACTATAACTTTTTTCTTAGCCGGTCCGACTTTCATTTCATATAGTTTAGTGTGTCTGAAACGAAAGTAGAGGCTTGAACAAGTTTTCCGAAAAATATTAGACCAAAGGCATATTTATCGTTTATATGGTTTGCGGTAATTTCTCCTGTATTCTTATTCTTACTTTTTGTAATCCGGGGAAATAAAAAAAGGAATCAAATAACTTGATTCCTTTATAACTAAATTCTTACAATTTGCTATGCTTTAGAGCCCTTTTTAGATTTTTTTATCTTAATAGATAATTCATCTTTCTTTTCATCCAGATCCATAGAAATACTATCCCCCTCTTCGAGTTTGGAATTTACAATTTCTTCAGCCAGCGCATCTTCAATATATTTCTGAATTGCTCTTTTCAAAGGTCTTGCGCCATATTGTTTATCAAAACCTTTATCGGCAATGTAATCTTTGGCTTTATCCGTTAAATTCAGATCATATCCAATATCCTTTATTCTTTCGTAAAGCTTATTTAATTCAATGTCGATAATCTTGTGAATATGTTCGCGCTCTAACGGATTAAATACAACAACATCATCTATTCTGTTTAGGAACTCCGGTGCAAAAGCCTTTTTAAGGGCATTTTCAATGACACTCTTATGGTGGTCATGTTCTTGCAATTTTTTTGCTGCAGTTCCAAAACCTACGCCTTGTCCAAAGTCCTTGAGTTGGCGGGCACCAATATTCGAGGTCATTATAATGATCGTATTCCTGAAATCTATTTTGCGACCCAGACTATCTGTTAAAAATCCATCATCCAATACCTGAAGCAACATGTTAAAAACATCGGGGTGTGCTTTCTCAACTTCATCCAATAGAATTACAGAATAAGGTTTGCGTCTGACTTTTTCAGTAAGTTGTCCACCTTCCTCGTATCCCACATAACCGGGAGGAGCTCCAACTAGTCTGGATATGGCAAATTTTTCCATATACTCACTCATATCAATTCTGATCAAAGCATCTTCAGAATCGAAAAGCTCTTGCGCCAATACCTTGGCTAACTGGGTTTTACCAACCCCTGTTTGTCCCAGGAATATGAATGAACCTATAGGTTTATTCGGATCTTTCAGACCCGCTCTGTTTCGTTGTATTGCTTTGGCTACTTTCGCAACAGCTTCATCTTGCCCAATAACATTCCCTTTGATGAGATCTGGTAACTCAGCAAGTTTGTTGCTTTCTGTCTGTGCTATTTTATTTACTGGGATTCCGCTCATCATTGAAACCACATCAGCTACATTTTCTTCGCTTACGGTTTCCCTGTGAAGTTTACTGTCTTCTTCCCATTTTTCCTGAGCAACTGAAAGTTCTTTTTCTAACCTTTTTTCATCATCCCTGAGCTTTGCAGCTTCTTCATAACGTTGTTTTTTAACTACGCTATTCTTCAGTTCGCGCACATCTTCCAACTGATTTTCCAGTTCAAGAATTTGTTTGGGAACATCCATGTTTATAATATGGACCCGTGAACCAGCTTCGTCCAAAGCATCTATAGCTTTATCCGGTAAAAATCTGTCGGTCATATACCTGTTCGTGAGCTTAACACAGGCCAATATAGCTTCATCAGTATAATTTACATTGTGGTGTTCCTCGTATTTCCCTTTAATATTCATTAATATTTCAATGGTTTCCTCCACAGTGGTTGGTTCTACCATTACTTTTTGGAAGCGTCTTTCAAGTGCACCGTCTTTTTCAATATATTGTCTGTATTCGTCGAGAGTTGTAGCTCCTATGCATTGAATTTCTCCCCGTGCCAAAGCCGGTTTAAACATATTTGAAGCATCTAAGCTTCCTGTGGCACCTCCGGCACCCACAATAGTATGGATCTCATCTATAAACAGGATAACATCATCATTCTTTTCCAATTCATTCATTACGGCTTTCATCCGCTCTTCAAATTGTCCGCGATATTTTGTACCGGCAACCAGCGAGGCAAGATCTAAGGTAACTACCCTTTTATTATAAAGGATACGCGATACCTTCTTGTTAATAATTCGCAATGCCAAACCTTCCGCAATTGCACTTTTACCAACGCCGGGTTCTCCTATTAAAAGAGGGTTGTTTTTCTTTCTTCTGCTCAGTATCTGAGATACACGTTCAATTTCTTTCTCCCTGCCAACAACAGGGTCTAATTTGTTTTCTTCTGCAAGACGGGTTAAATCTCTTCCGAAATTATCCAAAACGGGTGTTTTGGATTTTTTGCTTCCCTTTTGACCCGAACCCGAACCCGAACCGAAAGATCCTTCTTTTCCTTCCACAGGTTCATCAGAATCACTGGGAAACGATTCAGAAGTAGGTGAGTCAATATAGTCATCCTCGCTTGTAATCATAGATTTAAACTGATCTTTCACACCATCATAATCCACTTTGAGCTTGTGAAGTAATTTTGTGGTAGGATCGTTTTCGTTTCTAAGGATACACAAAAGTAAATGTGCGGTATTTATTGAAGAGCTTTGAAACAATTTAGCTTCAAGAAAGGTTGTTTTCAATGCACGTTCTGCCTGTCTTGTAAGATGAAGATTTTTTTTGTCTTTTTGAATCCCTCCGGAATTTGGATTTGCAGGACTCAAAATCTCAACTTTTCGTCTTAGGTGATCCAGGTCTACCTCCAGGGCATCCAAAATGCTAATTGCTTTGCCATTTCCATCGCGCAGTAATCCCAGCATTAAATGCTCGGTACCGATAAAATCATGTCCTAGCCTTAACGCCTCTTCCTTGCTATAAGCAATTACATCCTTTACTCTTGGGGAAAAATTATCATCCATAAAATTTTCTTAATCAGTAATAAAATTAGTAAATCTAATCTTAAGAACGGCAAATACCGTACCTATATTCGACAAACTTGGACTAAATGACGAAAAAAACACGGATTTACAAAAAAATTAACAACCTTATTATTAACGAAATCACTATCCGGATGTGTTAATAAATTCTTTAATAAACTCCTTGGAATGTGCTTCGTATGCTATGATTTTACGTATATTGGCCTGATATTTTAAACACATCAAAGCAATAAGATTTTTATATGGCTGAAGGAGAAAAATTGATCCCCATCAACATTGAAGATGAAATGAAATCAGCCTACATTGACTACTCAATGTCGGTCATTGTGTCACGTGCCCTTCCCGATGTCAGGGATGGTTTAAAGCCAGTTCACAGGAGAGTTTTATATGGAATGCACGATTTAGGTGTTCGTTCTTCAAGTGCGCACAAGAAATCTGCGAGGATTGTCGGGGAAGTTTTAGGTAAGTATCACCCGCATGGTGATACATCTGTTTATGACAGTATGGTGAGGATGGCCCAGGAATGGAGTCTGCGGTATATGCTGATTGACGGGCAGGGTAATTTTGGTTCTGTCGATGGCGATAGCCCGGCGGCAATGAGATATACTGAGGCTCGTATGCGCAAGATTGCAGATGAAATGCTGGCAGATATTGATAAAGACACCGTAGATCACCAACTCAATTTTGATGATTCCCTCAAAGAACCAACAGTTCTGCCTACCCGGATACCAAACTTATTAATAAATGGTGCCTCAGGGATAGCAGTTGGAATGGCCACCAATATGCCTCCACACAACCTTTCTGAGGTTGTAGATGGAACAATCGCCTATATTGACAATAGAAATATTGAGATTGATGAGCTAATTACGTATATAAAAGCTCCTGATTTTCCAACCGGGGGTATTATATACGGATATGATGGTGTAAAAGAAGCTTTTCATACTGGGCGTGGCAGGGTTGTCATGAGGGCAAAGGCCACATTTGAAGAAGTTCAGGGCAGGGAATGTATAATTGTCACGGAAATTCCATATCAGGTCAATAAGGCAGACATGATAAAAAAGACTGCGGATTTGATCAATGATAAAAAGATTGATGGAATATCATCGATCAGGGATGAGTCTGACAGAAAGGGAATGCGTATTGTATATATCCTTAAAAGGGATGCCATACCTAACATTGTCCTGAATACATTATATAAATACACAGCACTGCAGTCATCCTTTAGTGTTAACAATATTGCACTTGTCAATGGAAGACCAAAATTGCTTAATGTCAAGGAGATCATTCATTATTTTGTTGAGCATCGGCATGAAGTTGTAGTAAGACGTACAACCTTTGAGCTGAAAAAAGCGGAAGACCGGGCACATATATTAGAAGGACTCATTATTGCATCTGATAATATTGATGAGGTCATCGCCATCATAAGGGCGTCTTCAAATCCTGATGAGGCCAGAGAAAACCTTATGGAAAGGTTTAAATTATCCGAAATTCAGTCCAAGGCTATCGTAGAGATGAGACTTCGCCAGCTTACTGGTCTTGAACAGGATAAATTGCGGTCAGAATACGATGAGATTATAAAGACTATTGCCGATTTAAAAGATATTCTTGCTAATAAGGATCGCAGAATGCAAATCATAAAAGATGAACTTCTTGATGTAAAGGAACGTTATGGCGACCTAAGAAGATCAGAAATAAACTTTGCTGGTGGCGACCTGAGTATAGAGGATATGATACCTGATGAACAGGTGGTCATTACCATATCTCATGCAGGCTATATTAAAAGGACCCCTTTAAGCGAATATAAAACTCAGAACAGGGGAGGAGTGGGGCAAAAAGCGTCATCTACCAGGACTGAGGATTTCCTCGAACATCTTTTTGTGGGTACAAACCATCAATATATGCTGTTCTTTACCCAGAAAGGGAAGTGTTTTTGGATGCGGGTTTATGAAATTCCGGAAGGAAGCAGAACATCAAAAGGAAGAGCTATACAAAACCTTATAAACATTGAACAGGATGATAAGGTAAAAGCGTTTATTTGCACCAGAGACCTGAAGGATGAAGAATATGTAAATAGCCATTATGTTATTATGGCAACTAAAAAAGGTACGGTTAAAAAAACATCTTTAGAACAATATTCCAGGCCACGACAAAATGGAATTATTGCAATTAATATAAGAGAAGATGATGAATTGTTAGAGGCAAAATTAACTACCGGCACAAGTCAGATTTTCCTGGGTCTTAAATCCGGGAAGGCCATTAGGTTCGAAGAAAGTAAGACCAGGCCAATGGGTCGTAACGCTTCTGGTGTGCGTGGTATAAAATTGGCGGACCAAAATGATGAAGTCATAGGTATGGTTTCTGTACATAATTTTGATGATGAAATATTAGTGGTCTCTGAAAATGGATACGGTAAAAGATCCAATATTGATGACTACAGGATAACCAATAGGGGTGGAAAAGGTGTAAAGACGATTTCCATTACTGAAAAAACCGGAGGCCTTGTGGCCATAAAAAATGTTTCAGATTCCGATGACCTAATGATCATTAATAAATCAGGAATAGCTATTAGGATGAGTGTTGATGACCTGCGTACTATGGGCAGGGCAACACAAGGTGTTAAATTGATCAACCTGAAAGAAAGCGATTCCATAGCAGCCGTTGCCAAAGTAATGAAAGATGAAGACAATCTGGATGAGGTAGATATTATGGATATTGAAGTCAGTCCTGAAGATGGCACGGCTCTTGATACTGATACTACTGAAAACGATAAAGATTAATAATAAACACTAATAAGTAAATTGAATTTTAACATGAAGACTAAACTTTTAACTCTGGCATTCTTGTGCTTGACACTAGCCGGATTTTCGCAGAAAAAAGAACTTAAAGAAGCCGATAAAGCCATAAATGAAGGGGATGCTGCATCTGCCAAAGCATCTTTAGATGGGATACAGGGAATGATAAGCGGAGCAGATGAAAAAGTCCAGGCTCAATATTTCTTCCTAAGAGGTAAAACGTATGCAGATCTTGCCAATAAGGGAGATAATGCCGCTTTTAATGAAGCAATTGATTCTTTTAAGAAGGTATTAAGCATTGAAGGAGGTAGTGGAAAGTATACCAATGAAACAAATCAGCGTATGGCCGCTATTACGGCAGATTTAGTGAATTCTGCTGTTGAAGACAATGGCAAAAAGGAATTCATGAAAGCCGCGGAAAAACTCTATTTAAGTTATTCTATTAGTCCAAAAGATACTATTTACTTGTATTATGCCGCAAGTAGTGCTGTAAATGGAGGTCATTATGAGGAAGCTCTTGGTTATTACGAAGAATTAAGGGATATTAATTATGACGGCAGTGGTGTAGTTTACAAAGCGACAAATGTAGCAACCGGGGTTGAAGAGACAATGGAAAAGACACAAAGGGATTTAATGGTAAAATCCGGATCATATAAAGATCCCAAAGATGAAAAATCACCCTCCAAGAAAGCTGAAATAGTTAAAAATATGGCTTTGATTTATTCGCAATTAGGTCAGGACGACAAAGCGCTTCAGGCTTTTGCAGATGCCAGGGCGAATGACCCGAATGACGTAAATTTACTTTTGAATGAAGCCAATTTACATTATAAACTGGGCGATAAGGATAAATTTAAAACCCTTATGGCAGAAGCATCTCAAATGGCTCCTGATAATGCAGATTTGCAATACAATATAGGCGTAATTAACATGGAACAAGGTGATATAGAGGGAGCCCGTAAGGCCTACAGAAGGGCATTGGAGATTGATCCCAATTATGTTAATGCTCAATTGAATCTATCAACAACCTACGTGGATGAGGGAAATGGCCTGATTGACGAAATGAATAGTTTAGGTAATTCCAAAGCCGATATAGCCCGTTACGAAGAATTAAAACAGAAGAAAGATGATCTGTTCAGAGAGGGGGCGGTTATTTTGGAAGAGGCACTTAAATTGAAACCGGGCAATCCCGGAGTTCTTGCACAATTAAAAAATATTTATGGGGCATTGGGTGACACTGAAAATTTTATGAGAATAAAAAAGTTACTTGGGGAATAACTCAAATAGCATTTCTTTATAAAAACCCTGGTAATCTGTTTACCGGGGTTTTTTTATACGATTTTTTTTATGACCCTTAGTTTGTGGGTATATTTTCTCTGTTCTGTATTGAAGATACCCGTATGATCAAGCCTGTCTATTCTTACTTTTCCATGTACATGGATTATAAAATTATGTTGCATGATTAGTCCTACATGATTTATCTGCCCCTCCTTGTTATCAAAAAAAGCCAGGTCTCCAGGCTCACATTCTTCAATAAAACTCAAAGCTTCTCCCTGTGTTGACTGCTCCTCTGCCCTTCTTAAGAGTTTGTGACCATTTATTTTGTAGACCATTTGTGTAAAGCCCGGGCCATCTATTCCAAAAGGAGTTTTTCCTCCCCATAAGTAGGGTGCATTCAGATAGTGAAGCGCGGTTATTATCAGATTCGATTTTTCGTCTTCCGAGTCTACTAAGGTACCTTCAAATTTATGACCAAGTAATTTTGAATTAGTTACAGCCGATCCCAGGACCACAGGGATTAACGCGGTATTCCCATCACTGACATAAGATATGAGATCTGCGGAGAACTTGTTATCTCCTGAACTTTTAAGGTTTTTAGAATCTTGCTTGGGTATGAAGATAAATTGATTGTTTCGAACCCATCCCTCACAACCATCAAAATCATCGCGAATTTTACTCCAGTATTTTCTTTTTTCCAGGACCTTAAAATGATCCCCATAGAGAAGTTGGGTTACCATCTCGCTTGTATCTTCTGCAAGAATTCTTATAGGTACTATACTAAGGTTACAAATACCGTGATGCATGGGCTGCCTTTACAGCTTTATTAATTTTTTTCCAAAATAATGGCCGAAGCGCCACCTCCTCCATTACATATGGCGGCTGCGCCTATTTTACCGTTATTTTGCTCTAAAACACTTAAAAGGGTAATGATTATCCTGGCTCCCGAGCAACCCAGTGGATGTCCAAGGGATACCGCACCACCGTTCACATTTACATTGTTATCACTGAGTTTTAAGAGCTTCATATTGGCAAGTCCTACTACAGCAAAAGCCTCGTTGAACTCAAAATAATCTACTTGCTCCATTTTTATGCCGGCATTGGCAAGCGCTTTGGGTAATGCTTTGGCCGGGGCAGTGGTAAACCACTTTGGTTCCTGGGCTGCATCGGCATAACTTTTAATGCTTGCAACGGGCTTTAAACCCATTTCTTCTGCCTTTTCAGCACTCATTAATACCAGGGCTGCAGCTCCGTCGTTTATTGTAGATGCATTAGCAGCGGTAACCGTGCCGTCTTTTGTAAAGGCCGGACGCAAGGCAGGGATCTTATCTAATTTTACATTTTTATATTCTTCATCTTCATTTACAACGATTGGTTCACCTCTGCGCTGTGGTACTTCTACAGGGACAACTTCATTAGTAAATTTACCGGATTTCCAGGCCTCGGAAGATCGTTTGTAAGACTGTATTGCAAATTTGTCTTGCTCCTCCCTGCTAAAATTGTGTTCAATTGCACAGGCATCTGCACAGACTCCCATTGCGTTTTGGTCATAAACATCAACTAAACCATCTTTTTGCATTCCGTCCAATAATGTTGAAGGGCCAAATTTTTGACCCGTTCTCATATGAACGTAATGTGGAATAAGGCTCATATTCTCCATACCTCCAGCAACGACTACAGAAGTGTCACCAAGAGCAATAGATTGTGCAGCTTGCATAACTGCCTTCATTCCCGATGCACAGACTTTATTTACGGTAGTGCAGGGAACTGAGTCGGGGATACCGGCAAAAATTGCAGCCTGTCGTGCAGGTGCCTGTCCCGTTCCTGCCTGCACTACATTGCCCATAAGCACTTCATCTACTTCATCAGGACTCAGATTAATTTTATCCATGGCGCCCTTTATAGCTATAGCCCCTAACTTTGGAGCCGGAATAGTGGATAAAGAGCCCATAAAACTACCAATTGGTGTTCTGGCTAAAGACACAATAACTACCTCTTTCATATGTAAATCTTTTAACAACGCGAAATTAATAAATTAAAGTGCAATGAATTGTGTTTAGTCCCTAAAAGGCTATCGGTAACACTATTATTTTCTATTTTTGAAGAAGATATTTTCTACTATGGGGCAAACCTTAGACGGCGTTTATAAAAATCAATCACTTATTTACAAGTATATTCTCTATGTGGTTACCATAGCCTGTATTGTATTTTTCTTTCCAAAAGGAGGCAAATTCAAATATGAATTTCAAAAGGGTAAGCCGTGGCAATACGAAAATCTTTATGCTCCCTTTGACTTTTCAATTAAAAAAACAGCCGAAGAACTTATCGAAGAGAAGAATGCCATAGAAAGTGATCAGATAGATTATTATTATTACGACGAATCATTGGCCACCCAGGCATACCAGATTTTTGAAGAGAAATTCCCGGTTCTTTTCAGTACTGAAAAATTCAGCAACAGATCGAGGCGTATTTTGGAACAGGTGGGGAAAGATTTTCTGGATACCATATATACCTATGGGGTCATAGGAAATGCTGACGAGTTGATTTCAAAAAATAACCTTTACCTGGTTAAGGAGGGGGAAGCAAGGCTGTTAGAACCTGAGGCCCTATATAGAATGGGTGCTTTGAATGATTCAATTACTAAGATGCTTGAAGCCAGGAGGCTTGGAAGCTATGAACCAGACTTTAAGACACTCTTTTTTGAGGTATTACAACCCAATGTTTCCTATGATGAGGAACTTACCATAAGAGAATTGGAAGAGGCTATTTCCGAGATTTCTATTACAAGGGGCAATGTTGATGAGGGAAAACTTATAATTGCGCGGGGAGAGGTTGTAGAATCGGAGAATTTAAAAATTCTGGAATCCTTAAAAGCAGAATATGAATCCGAATTATGGACGGAAAACAACTATTATTTTATCCTCTTTGGGTATACTATTTTAGTTGCTCTGGTTCTTATCATGCTGTTTTTGTTTCTCAAAAAATACAGACCTGAGGTATTCAGAAACAATGTAAAGGTGACCTTTATTTTCTTTAATATTTTACTCATGGTACTAATAACCACACTTGTGGTAAAGTACAATGAGACATATTTATTTGTTGTGCCTTTATGCATAATGCCTTTAATTCTAAAAACATTTTTTGATGCCCGTTTGGGCCTTTTTGTACATGTCCTAACCGTACTTATTTTAGGGTTTGTAGTTCCCAATAGTTTTGAATATATTTTTCTTCAGATCATTGCAGGAATAGTGACCATTCTAACAGTCTCTGAACTTTATAAACGGGCTAACTTATTTATTTCTGTAGGACAGATAACACTTATCTACATCATAGGTTATTTTGCATTCCATATTATACATGAAGGGAACCTGGACAATGTAAATTGGTACATATTTGGGTTTTTCTTTCTAAACGGTATGATTACTTTGTTTGCCCAGCCACTTATCTACATCTACGAAAAAGTGTTTGGTATGGTTTCCGATGTATCGTTACTTGAATTATCTGACACCAATTCCAAATTGCTCAAGGAACTTGCCAATAAAGCTCCAGGTACTTTTCATCATTCTCTTCAGGTGGCCAATCTGGCTGAAGCTTCAGCAAATGAAGTTGGGGCAAATGCCATGTTGGTAAGGGTAGGGGCTTTATACCATGATATTGGTAAAATGAACAATCCCACATATTTCACAGAAAACCAGGTAACCAGCATTAATCCGCATGACGATCTGGACCCTAAGGAAAGTGCTGAAATAATTATTAATCACGTCATTGAGGGAATAGAACTGGCCAGGAAATTCAATTTACCAGACAGGGTCATTGATTTTATCAGAACGCATCACGGTACCAACCTGGTATACTATTTCTATAAGAAACAACAGGAATTAGATGAAGCTGTTGAGGATTCAGATTTCAGGTATCCCGGCCCCATTCCATTTTCTAAAGAGACCGCAATTTTAATGATGGCCGATTCTGTAGAAGCGGCATCCAAGAGTTTAAATAACCCCACCTATCAGATTATTGATGAATTTGTGGAGAAGATAATAACAGCGCAAATGAATGCGAATCAATTTTTTAATGCGAATATTACCTTTAAAGAGATCCAAATGATTAAGAAGGTACTTAAGCACAAATTAACCAATATCTACCATCTCAGGGTTGAGTATCCTGAATAAAAAAGCATGTGAATAAGTAGAGGGGCTATGCCCTTTTATTCCTTCAAATAATTATCCAGAGGGGTCAGAAAGTTATTTGCGCTGCTAAGTTCCTGTGCAAGTGCCTGGGCTTCTGAAATCATTTCAGAGGTTAAGCCACGGGTAGTTGAAATATTCTGTTTGGCATGGTTTTGAGGTGAGGAATCCATGGTAGCCGAAACCAATAGCAGCGCAAGGCCTGCGACCTTGTTTTCTTTTACTCCCTGGCCCCGTATATAGAGCATACCTAAATTACCTATAGCCAGTGGGTCTCCGTGAACGGAGGCCTTACGATACCACTCATTGGCCTTTGCGAAATCAATCGTAGTACCACGCCCATTTTCATAGAGCACTCCCAGGTTGTATTGCGCCGCTGAATTATCCTGAGCGGCAGATTTGCCATACCAGACAACTGCTTCCTTTTCATCTTTTGCTACTCCAATGCCCTGCTCATACATCAAAGCCACATTGAATTGGGAATCGGCATGGCCAGACCTGGCAGCCGTGAGAAACTCTTCATAAGCCAGAGGCAGGTTATTGGCCTGATAAGCCTCAATCCCGGCCTTAAAATTTGCATTTTCCTTAGCTTGGGCAAAGGTCTCGGCCGTAAATACTATGGTGGCAATGAAGCATGCATTTATAGCAAGGATTTTGAATCTGAACGGTTCCGTAATATATCGTTTCATATATCCTCCAAATTACAAATTAAAAAGTAGAAAGCTTTTTCAAAAATTAAGGGCTTTGGAGGATGGATACATCCTTTCTTATGTTTTATTTATTGTAATAGCTTTCTGGCATTGCTGAGGTACTATTAAAAGTATATTATAAATTCTTATTTATGTTCTAATACAAAGTGGTAAAATAAAAAAACCATCAGTTATGATGGCTTTGCATAAAATTTTGGTTTTCGGGTTTTAGATAACTTCCACATTTACTGCGTTCATTCCCTTTTGTCCTTTTTCCAAATTAAACTTTACGTTGTCGTTCTCATGAATTTCATCGATAAGGCCACTTTGGTGAACAAATATGTCTTCTTCTGAATCAACGGGTTTAATAAAACCAAATCCTTTGGTCCTGTTAAAAAATTTTACTGTTCCTTCTGTCATTATTTAAATATTTATTATTAATTAATTTTTTATTAATGCCGGTGCTACAACCGGTTCTGCTCTGCCTAATTCTCGAAGCATTTTTATATGATCCCAAATAGCGGCTCTTAGTGTTTTTTTGGTATGATAAGGAATACCATGTTCCTTTGCTGTCTGTTCTACGATACCCGATATTTTTTTATAATGAATATGGCAAATATTTGGCATTAAGTGATGTTCTATCTGGTAATTTAGTCCCCCAATTAACCATGATAGTAACCTGCTTCTAGGGGAAAAATTACTAGTTGTCGCTAGTTGATGTGCATGCCAGTTACCTTCCAGCATGCCGTTTCCATCAGGTAAGGGAAATTCTACACTGGGCATAATATGCGCCACCTGAAAAACGATACTGATCAAAATACCGGTTACAAAATGCATACATAGAAAAGCCAGAATAATAATCCATGGCGCCAGAGGCACAATCAAAAGAGGTAGGATTAATGCATAGGTGTAGTAGAAAAGTTTCCATCCTATTAATTTTAACAGTTCTGTTCTAAATTCATTTTTTTTACTAAAAAAACCTTTCTTTCTATAGCGATTTATTCTCACAAAATCCTTAGAAGTGATCCAGGAAACAGTAGACAGGCTATAGAAAAACCATACATATATATGTTGAAACCTATGAAACCAATTCTTTTTGGCATGGGGCGAAAATCGCAGGACAGCAGGAGGATTTATATCATCATCTGTTTGATCTATATTGGTGTATGTATGGTGCAATACATTGTGCTGAATTCTCCAAACAGTCGAATTTGCGCCTATTAGGTTCATGGAGTATCCAAGGTATTTATTAACGTATTTATTCGTGGAATAGGAACCATGAATGGCATCATGCATAATGCCCATACCTATTCCTGCCATTCCCAATCCACTTATAATATATAGCATGAAAAGTATTCCGGCAGTGCTAATAAGACCACTGTTTATAAGGATCACTGGTAAAAGAAATAATGATAACATAAGTATGGTTTTTAGAACCATGCTCTTGTTGGCATGTTTACTCAGATCATTTGATTTGAAATAGATTTTTATTCTTTTTCTTAATGTCTTTGAAAAGTCGGAACCCGATCTTTCTGAAAATTTTGGAGTTTTAATATTGTACTTATTGAGGTTAAAGCTTTAAACCGCCTTATGAAATTAATGGAAACCAACTACGCTTGTTCATTAATGTTTTTCCGACGGTAAATAATTTGAGGAATGTTATAGAAACTAATTGAAGTATATTAGGAAAATTACTTTTCACTTAAAATAACATCAAAACCAGAATCACTTTTTCTTCTTATTGGCTTATAAAATGTTTATTGCACTATTGCTATTAAAAACTGAAGAGAGCGGGAGTAAATTTAAGATCCGGTTAGATCAAAATAAAGGTAGGCTTTCTGACCTTCTAACGTTGCAAAGATACCTTTTATTTGAACTACCATTCCAAATAAAGTGTTAAAGTGCCAAAAATGAACATTTTATTAGTAAGCTTGATAAAATATTAACCATTTTCTATTCCTAAATTCGCTTGTAGTATTTTACCAAATACTAATGCAAAATCAGGTCATAGAGAGATTTTTGCTATTCAGGAGGTAAAGATAATATTCACTTTAACTACTAATAATTTGTCATTATCTGATCCATTCCAATTATTCAGATATTTCTTCCACATAAATCAAATTGTCGTCCGGAATTCGGTCAATCATTTTATTATAAGGATCAATTCCAGCTTTGATGGGTATTTTATCGACCGTATAAGTAAAGGAACTTTCACCGGGCTTCACCCATTTTTTTTCCAATAAAATGGGCAATTTAACTGTCATTCCCAAATCATTCTTTACATCTTCCCCGAAAATCCCAATTTCCAGAACATTTGGCTGCTCTGGTGACCCGAGCAGTTTTCCATTGCCGTCAAAATGACTTTTGCCGCTTTGCACATCAATAGTAACCTCGTATTGTCCATTTTCCAATTGCTTATATGTTGCATTGGAAGTTTTATTGGAATACAGGGTGATTTTCTCAAAACTATCTTCCAGATAATATTTTAAAGAATCCGGAGTGGCTGTATGTATAAAATGATACCATTCCTTTGTAGTCGTAAATGGCGCTTTAGGTCGAAAAGCTGCAGAATCTGCATAACTTCTGAAAGCGTTATTTAAATTCTTTTCTCCCACAAGATCCTGTAGGGCATAGAGAATAAGTCCGCCCTTTCTGTACCAGACATAGGCCTGATTGTCATTGTCGAGCAGTGTTTTTTCAAATTTACTTTCATTTGCCCTGCTCCTTAAGTAGTTATCCAGTTCTTCTTTAAGGAATTCCTGCATGGCATCTACGCCATATTCTTTTTTCATCACCATAAGGGAAGAATATTCTGCCATTGACTCTGAGATCTGGTTGGAACCCCTGGTAGCTGAAGGGGTAATCTGATGTCCCCACCACTGATGTGCCACTTCGTGCGCCGTTACTGTATATACATAATCCAGATCTTCAGGGTCACTAAAATCTCCTACCCATCCAAAGCTCTCCGCAAATGGCACTGTATTGGGAAAGGACTGTGCAAAGGTGGAATATCGTGGAAATTCCAGGATTCTCATTTGACGATACTGGTAAGGGCCATAATTTTCAGCAAAATAATCCAGTGAATGGCGTACCCCTTTTACAAAACGATCCATATTATAAGTATGTGTTGGATGATGGAAAATTTCGATATTTACTTTTTCTCCATTTTTACCGGTCCAAACCTCCTTATGCACATTATACCTTGCTGAGGAAATATTGTAAAAGAAATCCAAATCTCCTTCCATCTTATAAGTAAAATACCTCCGACCATTCTCTGGCCATTCTTTTTGCAAATAACCCGGCATAATCGCTATCTGATCAGGAGCTGTGCTTACGGTCCCCTCAAAAGTTACATAATCTGCATCGTCGTTAAACAAAAGATTTTGCAAACCCCATTCATCGTCCTGTGGAGGCAGTTGATAATCTTTTATTGGGAGGTCATATTTCCTGCGGTCCTGATCACTTGTTAATTCACTTTCCGGGGAATAGCCGAAAGAGGGGAAAAAGTTATTATTAAGGAATGTACCGTTGTAAACAATGTCTGAACCACTGCCTTCATTGGGAAACCCATTAAACATACCAGTTACTTTTAACTCCATAACCAGGGTGTCATTGGGCTGCATGCTTTTGCCCAGGGAATAGATTTCATAACCAAAAGCTTCGTATTTTTTACCAAGAACAGGTGTTTTTCCATCTATTTTGAAATCTTCAACTTTTTTATGAAAGATGCCTGGTCCTCCCCAGTTTAAGTGAAGAGAATCAATGGTTTCATCGGATTTATTTACCATTTTATAGGCCACTTTGATTGTTGCCCGACGCTCTTCGGGGACCAGATCAGCATTTACCTTTACATCGATAACCTTGGGCTGTGCTTTCTGGTAATATTGGCTTAACTGTTTCTCATAATCAGCAGAAGCTATGGTACCTGCCTTTTCCGTCCTATAATTATTTAATGTTTTGGTATTGTGGTTTATGAAAGCTCCGGAACCTAACCAAATAATAACAAGTAGAATTATGGAGGAAAGTGTGCTGACTTTTAATCTGCCCCTGGCAATTTGAAGACGTGCTTTTATCCCGGAATCGGTACCCCGCTTCCAAAACAAAAATCCCAAAAGGGTAAGTATAGCGCCAAATGTGAGCCAATATAGTCTGAACCAGAAAAGTGAAGTGCCAAAATGCCCGAAGCCATTTATGTCTGAAACCGTATAACCGGGGGCATAGCCATATAGATACAGATTGTTATCTACATCCAAAAAGCTATTCAGCCCAAAAAGAGTCGCCCAGATAGCAATGGCAATCACATGACCAATAAATTTTTTGGACACCAAAGAATGCACACAAAAGGCCAGCATCACAAAAATGATGTACTTTGGAAATTCAATAAGGTACAGATCAGTGAAATACTTGTCGAACTCAAAATTGAAATATCCCTTTATAACCTGATTAAAAACCCCGCTTATAAGAATGAGGTTTACTAATAAAAAACTTACAAAGGCAAGTGCCAGAAATTTAGAGCCGTAAACTATACCGTTAGGGATGGGTAATGAACCAAATATTTGGTCGTAGTTTACATTTCGTTCCCTGTGCAGTACTTCACCCGTCATAAAAACAATCAACACAAATATTAAAATGATATAGGTAAAGTCTTTTACCTCCAGCATGTAATAGGTGAGGGGTAGGGAGGGCGTGCCATAAATAGGAAAGCCAAACCAGGCATCAAAAAACAAGAAAAGTACAGCAGCAACAAGAATGGCAATAAAGAAATTATCCCTGATAATATTTTTGAACTCTATTATGGCGAGCTTAAAAAGGAGTTTTATGTTGAGCACATTGGAATAAACCTTGGCAACCTCGGGAATACCAATATGAATTGCAGAACCTTTGGTATCTTCTTCCAGGTTTTTTCTTTTTTTAGTACGGTAGCTCCTGCTGAGAAAGCGTTGAAAATCAAACCTAAATAAGGTGTATAAAAGGGCTATCAGGCCAAGCCCCACCCAAAGGACACGATTCCATACGAGCATCCCTTTAAAAGGAACCATTAGGCTGTTTTGTTCTTCAGGGGTCCAGTATTCAATAATGTTTCTATAAGTTCCAAACCCAAACGGATCCAGGAGACTTACCAAAGCTTTATTGTCTATATCCTGGGTTAGCGTTAAAGTTATTAGGTAGGTAATAAAGAGGATAGCTCCACCTGCGTAAGCCAGCATAACTCTCTTTGTTAAACTTACTAATGAAAAGAAGATACATCCCGCAAAGAAAAAATTACTCCAGTACAGCATTATGGTAGGCTGTAAATAATACCAAAAATTAAAGGAGGTAAATCTTTCAGGCTCCTCATAACCCGCGTACGGACCTATCATAAAGCCAATGATAAGTCCCAGATGAAGGCCGAGGCTAACCAAAAACAAGGTCGTTAGAGATCCAAAAAACCGACCTGAAATATAACCCTTTTCACTAATAGGATAGGTAAAGTAATAATTTTCGGTTTTATGCTCTATATCCCTGTATACGGGTACACCCATGATAGCGCTGGCCAGCATTATGCCAAAAATGCTGATTGTATTTAGCATAGTTGCTATGGCGACCGGAGAATTGACAAATACTTTTTCTGAGGCCGGCCCGTTACCACCAATGGCCACAATAAGCCCGAAAACGAATAGGATACCAAAATAGGCCCAGGTAGCAGGTCGTTTTAGTCTGTATTTTATTTCGAAGAGAAAAATTTCTTTAAACATACTGGATAGTTTTTGAGTGATGAATTGCTTAATCCGTGATTCGCTCCATTCTGGATGAGATCTCGGCAAAATAAACATCCTCCAAATTGGCCTTGCTGGGTTCAAAAGTGGAATCGGGCCGATTGTCACTTAACACATGAATAATGGTTTGTCCAGCTTTTAAATGCGTGGAAATCACTTGCATTTCTGACTGATACTCTTCCAAATCATCTTTTTCTATTCCCTTTTTCCATATTCTGCCTTTGACGCCTTTTGTTAAGTCTGAAGGATTACCCTTAACAACAACTTCCCCCAAACAAATAATGGCCATATTACTGCATAGGTTGGATACGTCATCTACGATATGTGTAGACAAAATAACTATTGTATTCTCACCTATTTCACTTAATAAATTATGAAATCTAATGCGCTCCGCAGGATCTAATCCGGCAGTAGGTTCATCAACAATAATTAAACTGGGATCACCAATTAACGCCTGTGCAATACCAAAGCGTTGTTTCATTCCTCCGGAATAAGTGCCCAGGCTTTTATTTCTCACATGCCATAAATTGGTCTTATTTAATAAAGACTCAACCAGGTCCTTGCGTTCCGATTTATTGGAGACTCCTTTTAATGAAGCGATATGATTAAGCATATTAGAGGAACTTATTTTCGGATACACCCCGAATTCCTGTGGCAGGTACCCCAGGATTTCCCTTACCCTGGCTTTATCATTCAATATATCTATATCACCCATAGTTACAGAACCAGAATCTGCCTGTTGCAAAGTAGCCAGTGTTCTCATTAGGGATGATTTCCCTGCACCATTTGGTCCCAAAAGCCCGAACATTCCTTGTGGAATGGTAAGGTTGACATCTTTCAGGGCTTGAACGCCATTGGAATAGGTTTTGTTTAAATTTTTTATTTGTAGTTCCATAGTTGTGTGTGAAATATCTATTTATGTAATAAGGAAAGATTATTTAGAAGAAATAGAAGCTATTCCCTTCCAGTCGTCCCCGGTTTCCTGGGTTATCATGTGTGCCGACCTGTTTAGAAATAATTTGGCAGCGCTATCATTTCGTTCTTTTTTTACAATTTGTTGAAATGTTACTGCGGCCATCGCAAATTCCTTCATGAAATACTGTTTCATGCCTTCTTCAAAGGTATTAAGGGTTGCTAATTTATGCTTTAAAAGTTGTTCGCTGTCACCGTTAATACATTCGTAAAGATCTATTGGTTTTTGTTTTCCTTTCACCTGAACAGGCCCCAGATACCTGAAATCAAACTCCTCCGGATGGGTCAGGTTATTTTTGCAATTGTCTGTCAATAAAATGGAAGATCCGTAGTGTTTGGAAAGCCCCTCAATTCTTGAAGCCGTATTCACGGTGTCTGATATAATGGCAGCATCCAGTCTTTCTATATCGCCTGTTATACCCATAATAAGATTGCCATTTTGCATCCCAATTCCCAGCTTTATTGGGAAACGTTTTTTAACTGCCCTTTCTTCATTAAATATCCTCAGTTCCGAATGCATTTCTACTGAAGCCCTTAATGCGGTCTGAGAACCATTAGGGAAAAGGGCCATAAAACCATCACCCAGATATTGCATGATAAATCCACCATTTTTGCGGACTATTGGTCCCATTCTTTTATTAAAGGAATTTATGAAAAGGAAGTTGTCTTCAGGGTTCAGATTCTCTGATATTGTTGTAAACTCCCTGATATCCGCAAAAACTACAGTTACTTCCTTCTCTACGAGATCACCTAAAGACACCTCTGTTAGCCTGTCTTTTCCCAGGGATTTAATAAATTCATTTGGGACAAATTTTTGACTTACTTCGTGAATAGACCTAATGGCTTCTTCCCGTTCTTTGGCTTCCTGCAGTCCTTTCTGATAAAGATGGGCGGTTTCCAGTGCACCTGCCGATTGCAAAGAAATTGTGGTAAGTAATTTTAATTCAGCTGCTGTGAATTCTTTTTCGTCATTATGACCCAGTATGACTATACCTAAAGTTCGGTGTTTAACCTTAAGCGGGGCATACATAATAGTCTTCAGATGGTTTAATGCCGGATTATCTATGATTTTATCTGAAGGGACAATAGCTGAAGTGCCCCTGTTAATTAATTCTTTGAGCAGAACATTGAGTTTATGGATATTCTTTTCTTTTTCCGGATTCAGGCCAAATGAAGCGAGTTCAACTACTTCATTTTGCTTGGGTTCATAAATTAAAAAGAGACCATGTGTTGAATTAATAATTTGAGAGGCTTCTCTAAGGGCCATTTCCGCAATGGATTTTTCATCTATTTTTTCAGAGATCATCTCACTAAAACTATAGATCATATTTATTTCCCTATACAGGCCTAATACCTCATTTCCAATTTTTTTCTTTTCAAGTTCCTTTTCAACCAGGACCATAATAATATTGGCTAATAGCCTCCCATCCTCATTTGATGTCAGTAACCGACCATAGACAACATCATCCAGACTTAAGTTAAAAGATTGAAACTCCTCACTGAAAGTGCCCAATAGCAGCTTTTCGTCACATCCGATTACCCCGAAATTTAAACCCAATTTCGACGCAATATCACTTAAGGTGGATTGCGAATCTTTTCCTTTCCTTAAGATATTTTTGAGGGCTTTTAAATAATATTTAGAATCTGTTTGCCGGGTCATTCCTATACTTTCAGGATTTCTTCTGCGACAGCAAGCATCTCATCCGGGTCAAAAGGCTTTGTCATGTATCGGTCTGCCCCCATGTCAAGGCCTTTTTGCCGATCAACTTCCTGACCTTTTGCGGTTAAAAGTATAATATAAACATGTGCTAAATTGAGCTCTTTTTTTACAATCTGACAAACCTCCATCCCATTCATTTTTGGCATCATAACATCCAGGAATACAAGATTTGGTTCCTCTTCCTTTATTAAATTTAATGCCTCTTCACCATTCTCAGCAAACAATAAATCTACCCCTTCATCCTCCAAATCCTCCAAAGTTTGCTCAATTAACATTCTGATGTGAGCTTCATCATCTACTATAAGTAATTTTTGTCCCATATATTTTATTGTTTCTTTTAAGATTTATTTTACTCGTAGATAAAAAACATGACATTTTCCATCCCTTCCTGCAATTTCAGGTCTTTTATTATTTTTTGATCCCCATTATAAACGGAGTTTAGCATTATAATATCCGGTTTGGATTTAGTAGCTGTTTCTAAAAAGTCTTTGGAGGTAGACTCCACTACTTTATAGCCTCTGGCATTTAATACATCGGCCAGTGTTTTTACCGCAGAGGCATCTTCATCAACCACCAGGACTTTTTTCTTGGACACACCCTGTTCCAGCAGTTCCTCTACTTCATGAAATAAATGTTCTGTATTTATAGGCTTTGTAAGATAGCGGTCTACACCTATCTTATATCCCCGTTCTTTGTCCTGTACAATAGATAAAATGATTATTGGGATGTCCATTGTCGCCGGATCATTTTTTAGCACTGCCGCAACATCAAATCCATTTATTTCAGGCATCATGACATCAAGAATAATTAAATCTGGTTTGGATAATCGTACCATGTCAAGAGCTGCTTTGCCATTGGCCGCTTCTTTTACCTCATAGCCCGCCTCTG
Source organism: Flavobacteriaceae bacterium (assembly GCA_020346245.1). Classification (GTDB taxonomy): domain Bacteria; phylum Bacteroidota; class Bacteroidia; order Flavobacteriales; family Flavobacteriaceae; genus Eudoraea. Next base: position 1,500,078 of record CP070778.1, read on the forward strand.
TTAGTTCCTGACGCAGTAAAGACCGGATTGGTGTATCATCATCTACCACTAAAATAGTCTGTGCCTTTTTCAATGTTTTAAGAGAGGAGTGCTTAATTTGTTTTTTTAAGCTATTGAGTATCCTGTCTAATTGAATTGGGGGCTTATCTGAACCTTCTCCCATAACAGGTATTGTAAAGAAAAATGTACTCCCAACGCCTTCTGTGCTTTTCATCCAGATAATGCCGCCGTGATGTTCAATGATTTCCCTGCAAATGGGAAGTCCCAATCCCGTGCCTTTGGGTTTATCGGTAAGTGTATC
>CP070778.1:1500478-1520015 GCA_020346245.1 Flavobacteriaceae bacterium
TTAAAGATTGCAGATAAATTCACTTTATATCCTTCATATCGATTCTACAACCAAAAGGCAGCAGATTATTTTGCTCCTTATAACGAACATCTTTCCACTTCCTCATTCTACACCTCAGACTATGACTTGTCTGATTACAATGCAAATCAGTTTGGTTTTGGAATAAATTATACAAACATTATTTTAAGACAGAATAAGTTAAAAGTAGGTTTGAAAAGCATTGATTTAAAATACAACTACTACAAAAGAACTACCGGTTTAAGTGCCGGAATTGTTACTGCCGGTCTTAAGTTTGTCGTTGATTAAGGCAATTATAGCAATAAACGTGCGCCCTGTAAACGGACAATCAAACATAATCAAAAAAAAACGAGCTTTATAGCTCGTTTTTCGAATTGTATTTAAAAACTCTTTATTTCGCTACATTAACTGAACGTGTTTCACGAATAACAGTAACTTTTACCTGGCCCGGATAGGTCATGTCTGTTTGAATTTTCTGCGAGATTTCAAAAGAAAGCCGTGCTGCTTTTTCATCACTCACTTTCTCACTTTCCACAATAACTCTCAATTCCCTTCCAGCCTGAATGGCATAGGCTTTTTGCACACCCCCAAAAGCAAAAGCGATATCTTCAAGATCTTTTAATCTTTGAATATAGGAATCCAGCACCTGTCTTCTAGCTCCCGGACGGGCTCCACTAATAGCGTCGCATACCTGAACTATTGGCGATATTAAGGTCTTCATTTCTATTTCATCATGGTGGGCACCTATAGCATTACAAACATCCGGTTTTTCCCCAAATTTTTCAGCCCATTGCATCCCTAAGATTGCATGGGGAGTTTCTACCTCGGCTTCGGTATTCGGAACTTTCCCTATGTCGTGCAGTAAACCTGCACGTTTAGCTATTTTAGGATTCAGGCCCAATTCTGCGGACATTACACCACAAAGTTTTGAGACCTCCCTGGAGTGTTGCAACAAATTCTGGCCGTAGGAAGATCTATATTTCATTCTTCCAACTGCTTTAATCAATTCGGGGTGTAAACCATGAATCCCCAAATCTATAACCGCACGCTTCCCAACCTCAACAATTTCCTGTTCAATTTGCTTTTCGGTTTTTCGAACAATCTCCTCTATCCTGGCCGGGTGAATTCTACCGTCTGTAACCAGCTTATGTAATGACAATCGGGCAACTTCTCTTCGAACAGAATCAAAACAGGAAAGTATGATGGCTTCGGGTGTATCATCAACAATAATTTCTACACCTGTAGCTGCTTCCAATGCCCTGATATTCCTTCCTTCCCTGCCAATAATACGACCTTTAACATCATCAGATTCAAGGTTGAAAACAGATACGCAGTTTTCTACAGCCTCTTCTGTTCCTATGCGTTGAATCGTATTTATGACAATTTTCTTCGCTTCCTGCTGGGCAGTAAGTTTAGCATCCTCCATCGTAGTCTGCAAATAAGCCATGGCATCTGTTTTGGCTGTTTCCTTTAAAGACTCCAGGAGCTGGCTCTTTGCATCTTCCGCAGATAAGCCCGAAATAACTTCCAACTGCTGAACCTGGCTTTTGTGCAGTCTTTGAAGTTCAGATTGTTTTTTATCGAAAAGTTCAGATTTATGTTCTAAATCCTTTAGTTTTATTTCCAGCTGCTCATTCAGCTTTCTATTTTTAGAAAGTTCCCCGCTGACCTGCGATTCTTTGTCTCGTGTTCGTTTTTCAGCTTCGGCAATCTTTTTGTCCTTGTTTATGATTACCTTCTCATGTTCTGCTTTTAATTCCAAAAATTTCTCCTTTGCCTGGAAAATTTTGTCTTTTTTAATATTCTCGCCCTCAAGATTGGCCGTTTTTAGGATAGAATTCGCCTCTTTTTTTGCATTTGCAATTGTCTTTGATGCTTTACCCTTCTCCAGGGCCTTTGCAACGAGCAATCCTATAACCAAACCAACTAAAGCCGCTATTGCTATTGTTGTAATATCCATAACCTATTTTAATAATTAATACTTACCTGCCTCTTGTTTTAATATAAATGCAGCGCTTAAAAATAAAACTAGCCGCTGCGAAGAAATATGACTATAAAACAATTATTGTTGCTACCCAAAAGGGTAAAAACAAATTGAGATCAGGCCTCAAATTGATTGATAAAACCATTTCTAAACAAAAAAACCCACATTGGTGAAGTTCTGTACAAACTCCAATAAACAGGTTTAGGGCTAACAGGTTGATCAAGGATCCTTTACAAGAAGGCCTGCTTTTACAACCTAAACTCACCCTTTTCAAACAAATTAGTGTTGAGTTCGTCAAAAATTAAATACCAATGTGGGCAGTAACTTTGTGTTATGTAAAAGAACTTATTTTATACTAAGCTTAGAGTTTACCAATTGATCCAACGCTTTTAAACGTTCTGTAACTTCCTTGGTATCCTCTGAATTATCTATACCGCGTTGTTCAATCTTGGAGGCAAATTGCAAGGCACACATGGCCAATACATCTTGTTTGTCCCTAACGGCATAATTTTGCTCAAATTTCTTCGCAAGCTGTTCTATATTTTTTGCAGCCTTTCTTAGTCCTTCTTCCTGACTCGGGTCAATGGTCAAAGGATATACCCTATCAGCGATAGAGAGCTTTATTTTCAGCTTCTCTCCCATATTTCTTTGTAACACTATTCAGCAAGTTGAGCCATACAATAATCCAACTCTCTAATCAATGTGTTTATTTTGAGCTTTGCTTCAGTTTTATTATTATCACTGCCCAGTATGGAATTTGCAAGCTTGAGAGAATTATATCTTTCTTCCCATTCCAAAATGGTATTCCTCAATGTTTCATCCTCATTTCTTAGTGTAACAATCTCCTGCTCTAACTTAATTTTAGACTGATTAAGCAATTCTATTTTATGCAGTAGCTTGCTAATTTTATTCTCTAAGGAATCAACGATTTCAACCAATTCGCTCATATGCAAATTACAATACGTTTTACACAAAGTTAACACACCTTAAACGACTTCGCAATAGTTTTTGCAATTATTCCTAAAGCAATCCTCTAAATACTGTGATTTGGCATATTCCAAAAAGCGAAATAAATAATAAAGAAAATTAAAGTTGTTTGCAGACCTTTTTCCAGATTTGACTCGTATTAATTAAATTCGCATCAACTTAGCATATATGAGAATACCTATTTTAAGTCTCCTTCTTCTTTCCATTCTCTCCGTTTTGGGCCAGGAAAAGTACCCCCTAAACACTTTCAGGTCTCCTCTGGATATACCCTTAGTCCTTGCCGGCACATTTGGCGAGTTACGTTCAAATCATTTTCACTCGGGGATTGACATTAAAACGCAACAACGACAAGGATTACCCGTATATGCCATAAGCGAAGGAACGGTAACAAGAATAAAGATAGGACTATGGGGTTATGGGAAAGCTATATACATTGCCCATCCTAATGGTTATACCTCAGTTTATGGACATCTTCAAAAGTTTGCCCCGGAAATTGAATCCTTTATTAAAAAGATTCAATACGATAAAAAATCATATGAAGTTGAAGTATTCCCGGATTATGGTGATATAAAGATTTCAAAAGATCAGGTTATAGCGTATAGTGGCAATACAGGAGGATCTTCAGGACCTCATCTGCATTTTGAAATAAGAAGCAGTATATCTGAAAAACCCACCAACCCGCTTTTGTATGGATTAGAGGTAAGGGATGCTACCAATCCAACACTACTGGGATTATATGCCTATCCATTGTCCGAAGATGCTCAGGTAAATAGAAGCAGCAAGAAAATTCAAATTAAATTCAACAAACAAACAGATGGTACTTATCTGGCAGAAAAAGTATATGCAGCAGGAACAATTGGTTTTGGAATAAACACATATGACAGGCAGGATCTGGCCGCCAATAAAAATGGTATCTATTCCATTCAACAATTGGTTAATGGAAAAATTTACTCCTATTTTAATTTTGAGTCATTCTCTTTTGGTGAAACCCGATATATCAATACCCTGATAGATTATGATCATTTTGGGAAGTATAAGGAGCGCATACAACGCTGTTTTATAACTCCGGGTAATCGTCTTGGAATATACAAACAAACATTTAATAAAGGTCAGATCCCGGTTAGCGAAGGACTCACTTACAACGTAGAAATTTTGATTAGGGATCTGCATAATAATACAGTGAAATTAATTATTCCGGTAGAGGGTAAAAGGCAACAACCACTAGTCATTGAGAATGAAGCAAAAACAGATCATTTTATTATCGCCAAACAACCTAATAATTATGACCTTGGTGCAGCTAAAGTTTATTTTCCGGCAAATACGTTTTATAATGATTTTTATATTGATCTGCAAAAAGGGAAGGATACAGTAGTAATTCATAATAACAGAGTTCCGGCACATAAAAATTTTACCATAACTTTTGATGTGACTAATTATGCTCCGGAGGAACGCAAGAAAATGTTTATAGTACGTCTCGATAAAAAAAAGAAAGCAAATTACATGACTACTTTTAAAAGAGGGACAACTTTTACGACCAGAACAAGAAGTCTTGGTATGTATACGCTTGCAAAGGACACTATTCCACCTAAAATACGTCCGAAGAATTTTAAGGCTAAGCAGTGGTTAAATAACTATCGTTATCTCAGTCTTATAGTCTCTGATGATTTAAGTGGCATTGACACTTATTCTGCCACATTAAACGGGGAATGGATCTTAATGGAATACGAACCTAAAACAAAAACGCTTACCTATAATTTTGACGATAAAATTCTAAATCAAACGCAATGTGAACTTAAAGTAATCGTTAAAGATAACGTAGGTAATTCAAATACCTTAACAAGTAGTTTTTACAGAAAATAGACTTTTGAAGTGTTTTAAACTCTTATTCCTTCTTTCTCTTTTTGGTTCACTTGCCGCAGTAAGAGGACAAAAAGCCTCGATTACAGGGGTAGTCCTGGGAGCACAAGATGAGCCCTTATCTAATGTAAATATCACTACCAAAACGAATGGTACTTATACAGACGCTACCGGGTTTTATTTGCTCGAAGTAACTGCCGACAAGGAAATAACGATAATTTTTACTCATTTAGGACATAAAAATGTAATTCTGGAGGACTTAATCCTTACTACAAATGAGACATTTGAGTTTAACCCGGTAATGAAAACCGATGTAATTCAGGTAGATGGTGTTGAAGTTACGGCAACCGGAGAAAAAAGCGCTGAAGGCATCACAACAATCTCTCCGCAGTTGGTTCGGAAAATTCCCGGTGCCAATGCAGGTGTAGAAAATGTGCTGAAGCTGCTTCCAGGAGTTTCTTCAAATAATGAACTAAGTACACAATATTTTGTAAGAGGAGGTAATTATGACGAAAACCTGGTTTATATCAATGATATTGAAGTCTATAGGCCATTTCTTGTCCGTTCAGGTCAGCAAGAAGGATTAAGCTTTGTAAATAGCAATATGGTTCAAAATCTGGATTTCTCGGCCGGGGGTTTCCAGGCTCAATATGGAGACAGGCTGTCATCCGTGCTGGATATTACTTATAAAAAATCAACAGAATTCGGATTAGGTATTGAAGCTAGCTTTTTAGGGGCAGGCCTTACCCTTGAAACAATTTCAAAAAATAAAAAATTTAGCAGTATCTCGGGGTTACGTTACAGAGACAATAGTCTTCTTGTAAATAGTCAGCAAACCAATACGAATTTTACTCCCGCTTTTGCTGATTTACAAACGTATCTTACCTATCATTTCTCCAGTAAATTTAGCCTTAACTTTTTAGGGAACCTTTCGGTTAATGATTATAAAAATGTACCTCTTTCCAGGCAGACCAACTTTGGAACAATTAGCGAACCTAAGGCTCTTGTAGTGTATTATCAGGGTGCAGAAGATAATAATTATAAAACAAGCCTTGGAGCGCTAAAGGCAGATTATTACCTCAATGATAATGTTTCACTAAGCTTTATCACCTCAATATACCATACCACAGAAGAAGAGTATTCAGATGTCATTGCGCAATATGAATTAGGTGAGGTAGATACTGATCTCAATAGTGATAATCAGGGTGAAGTAACCTCAACAAGAGGTTTGGGGACCCAATTTAACAGGGCCAGAAATGATCTTGATGCCCTAATTGTAAATGTGGGGCACAGAGGCAAGCTAAGTAAAGGCGAGGTCTTCTTAGAATGGGGAGTTAAGTATACCCATGAGGACTTTCGGGATCAAATTCGAGAATCTGAATTTTTAGACTCTTTAGGTTATTCTGTCAGGCCCCCGGAAAGTGAGTTTATAAACAATCAACCTCAGGAACCTTTTAACGCCCCGGTAGTTCCATACACATCCATTTCTGCTTTAAATTTTGTAAAAACAAATCGATTATCAGGTTTTTTTCAATATAGCAAAAGAACACTTTGGAATACTAATAACATATACTATAACTTAGGTTTCAGGACACAATACTGGACCCTAAGCGGCGAAGGATTTTCCAATAATTCTCAGATCATTTTTAGCCCAAGGGGACAGTTTGCAATTAAACCCTCATGGAAAGCAGATATGCTATTCAGAATTGCTGCAGGAGTATATCAGCAACCGCCATTTTATCGAGAACTAAGAGACCAAACGGGCACCATTCAACCCGATGTAAAAGCTCAGAAGTCCATACACTTTGTACTTAGCAATGAATATAGCTTTGAACTTTGGAACAGGCCTTTTAAGTTGTCAAGCGAGGTATACTATAAGAATTTAACCAATGTTAACCCATATACCCTCGAAGACGTAAGGATTCGTTACGCGGCGGCAAATAATGCAACGGCTTATGCTTACGGATTTGATATGAGGATGAATGGTGCATTTGTTCCGGGAACAGAATCCTGGGTAAGCATGGGATTCCTGAAGACCGAGGAAAATATTGATAACAGGGGGTATATTTCAAGGCCTACAGATCAAAGATTTCAAGTGGGTATATTGTGGCAGGATTACATTCCCACGATACCTAGTTTAAGGATGTACCTGAACCTGGTTTATAACACAGGAGTACCCGGCGGCTCGCCAAGTTATGCAGATCCATATAATTTTCAGAATAGATTAAGAGATTATAAACGTGCAGATCTGGGTATTTCCTATATTTTTGTAGGATTAAATAAACAATACCCAAAAAATCATTGGTTATATGCCTTTGAAGAATTAAATGTTGGTTTTGAGATATACAACCTGTTTAACAATCAAAATTCTATAACCAACACATGGGTAAGAGATGTTGACACAAAACTGGAGTTTGCGGTTCCAAATTATATGACATCGCGTGTGTTCAACCTGAAATTAAGTATGCGTTTTTAGATAATTTAGAATGAAAAAATTCCTTTTTGTTGCCCTTCTTGCCTTTAGTACATTAATCAATGCCCAAAAGAATGTATATGAAAGTAGTAAATTTGATGTCTTAAGCAAGGACCATCAACTGTTGGCTATTATTCCGTTTTTTACACATCTTGAATTAGAAGAAAATATTTCCGAAGAAGAATCAAAAAAGTTCGAAGAGAAAGAAGGCTATGCCGTACAAGACGCCCTGGAGACCTATTTCGGACTTGGAAAGAAAAAGAAGAAATTCACCGTTGATTTTCAAAATATTAAAAACACCAATGCTATTCTCGCCCAAAAGAATGTTACCTACAATAATATAGATACCTATACCATTAAAGAACTCAGTGAAATTCTGGAAGTAGATGCCATAATTAGTGGGAATCTGGATATTAATATCTTGCTTTCAAAAGGAATACCCTCGGAGTTTAATTTTATGGATTATATTCTTGGTGATGCCAATTATGGTAGAATCGGTATTAAGATAAGTGATGGGAAAACAGGGAAACTATTGTGGAAATATGAGAATGAAATCAATAAAAAGTCGGGTAGAAATACCGCAGATCTTATTGATAAAATGATGAAAAAGCTTGTACGCAAGTTTCCTTATGACAAGGAAAGGTTGAAAATGAAAAAAAATCCTAAGTCTGACTGAAGTCGTTTAATACCTCAATCACATAATCAACCTCCTCTTTGGTGTTGAATTTCGAAAAAGAAAATCTCACAGAAGGTTTTTGCAGATCTTCCTCTGACAAAATTTGTGAAAGTACATGAGAGCCGGCATTAGCTCCGGATTGACATGCACTTCCTTCAGAACAGGCAATTCCTTTAAGATCCAAATGAAATAAGAGCATTTGTGATTTCTCTTTACTTAAAGGCAGGCATACATTTACTATGGTATACGTACTCCTATCCATATTTCCGGAATAGCCGTTGAACTTCACTTCTGGGATGGCTTCTTTGATTTTTTCAATAAAATATTCTTTTATTCCTGATATATGTTTTTTCTCTTCTTCCAGGTTGTCATAGGCTGCTACGAAAGCCTCCCGTAACCCAACAATATTGTGAAATGGTTCTGTGCCAGCCCGGTAACCGCGCTCCTGTGAACCCCCAAGTATCAGAGGTTCCAAATTGGTGTTTTTCCTAATAAAGGCGAACCCAACACCCTTGGGCCCATGAAATTTATGGGCAGCAGCTACCATGAAATCAATTGGTGTAGTTTGCACATCCCATTGAAAATGACCTATAGATTGGACAGTATCTGAATGGAGAAGTGCACCATTGGCCTTACATAATTTTGCTATCGTCTGAATATCCAAAATATTCCCTATCTCATTGTTTACGTGCATTAAGCTCACTAATTTCTTTGACTCATCTGCTACCAGTAGCTTTTCCAAATGAAGTAGATCAATATTCCCATAACTATCAATATCCACATATTCAACTTGTATGCCAAATTCCTTCACTAGGGCATCTGCCGTATGCAAAACGGCATGGTGCTCTATTCTCGAAGTAATAATAGTCTCCACTCCGAGGTCCCTGACTGCACTTCTTAAAATCATATTGTCTGCTTCCGTACCGCCAGATGTAAATATTATTTCAGAGGGGTGAGCGTTTAAATATTTGGCTATTGTTTTGCGCGCTTGCTCTATTTCTGTTTTGGCACTTCTTCCAAATCCATGTGTAGAAGATGGATTACCAAAACAGTTGGCCAGAGCATCCTGCATTTTAGCAATTACTTCTTCCCTAACCGGGGTTGTAGCGGCGTTATCAAAATATATCTTTTGCATCTAAAAGCTTTGCACTATAAGTCCGGGCCAAAAATAATCGAAATAAACTTAAACTCTTCATAAATTGAGCACAATACACTAGGATAATAGCCCTAAATTCATTTACATTTGAGCTATGAATCGAGTATTATTAGTTTTTATTTTATGTTTCTTCTGCTCATGTGATGACGGTGATCTTATAATTGAGACTATAGATTTTAACGACACCAGTATCTCATTTTGTGAATCCACTACTACAGTTAACAGTACACTGTTTTTTAAAATCCAAACAACGGAAGCTTTAGTTCTTAAATTACAAAGCGGCCTTTTAAAAAATGAAGTATCTACAGATACTATTATAAGTGCTGTCCCCGGACAATCTCAATTAACATACCGTACTTTCACTGAAAATGTATCAAGTAATTATTTTTGCGATGTCGTTCCTCCTATCATACCTACGGTAACCGACGAATTCGAAGCAGAAAGAGGTGAAGTTTTAATCACCACTGTGCAAAACGAAAACGATTCTACAATTTTTGAACACAAAATTGAGTTAAGCGGTATCTCTTTTGTGAATTCTTCAGGACAAAGAATAACAGATTTGAGAATCAATGATTTCGGCACAATTACTACGCAAGAGTAAGTTACTTATGGATTCTGATAAATATATACTTCAGTAGCACCCAATCCATATTTTTGATAGTCTGCATCATAGTATTTTACATTTTCGTAACGTTTGAATAAATAATTCAATTCTTCTTTAAGCACACCAGCGCCAACACCATGAATGAACACTACTTTCTGTATTCTTTTGCGGATAGCAAATTCAAGTTGTCGTTTTGCAGTATCGAGTTGTATATTGAGCATATCATAATTGGTCATCCCCTTTGAAGAAGGTACAAGTTGATGTATGTGGAGATCCACTTCCATTTTGGCGACATTTCGTTCTTTTGCCGAAATTTTCGGGGTCTTCCTTTTGCGTGTCTGTTCCTTGCTTGCCTTTACTTGAGCAGCTTCAAAATTGCTTACTTTTATATGTTTCATCCCGTCCGTATGCATTAATTCAGAGGCCGAAAAATCCATATCGAAACCTTCACTGGTTCTGATCGTTACTAAATTTTTGGTAGCGGTTAAAACTAATCCACTAATGTTATCATCAATAACCTCAACCCGTTCGCCTTCCTTAAATTTTCTCATTATCCATAGCCATTATTTATTCATCCGTTTCATTCCAGGTTTTCGAAGATTTATAAATCCCAAACATCAGCAAAATTATTCCTATGCACATGGCATACTCTTTCCTGATTAATTGGTCTCCTGATGCCATGATAATTGCACCTGCCACTATGAGTAATAAATAAATGATTCGATTTGTTTTCATTCCTCAAAAATAATAGTATTTTTCAGTTGATTAATCGACCAAAATGAAAATTGCTTCAGCTATATTACTTTTAATCAATGAAGATTACATGCTGCCATGCCTGAATAAGCAACTTTTGGGTATAGAATGCACCGGATGCGGAATTCAAAGAGCTGCTGTTTTACTTTTTCATGGCGAATTTCTGGAGGCCTTTAATATGTACCCTGCAATTTACCCTCTGATATTGTTATCGGGTTTTCTATTATTGGATAACTTTATAAAAATAAAATATTCAAATAAAATCAGCATAATCCTGATAGTAACAAGTGTGGCGACAATATTGATCAACTATATTTTAAAATTTTTTTAATCAAACCATTACTTCATGGAACAACAAAAACTACCTAATGTAACTATAGCTATTGTACTGGCAATTCTTTCCTATCTCTGTTGCTGTTTTGGTGGACTACCGGCAGCTATTCTGGCCAGTATTGCCTATTTTCTGGTATATAAGGATGAAAATAAGTATAAGGAAAATCCGGAACTATATTCCAACTACAGTCAGCTTAAAACTGCAAAAATATTAGCTATCATTGGAATGGCACTGGGAATTATATGGCTCATCTGGGTTATATATTCAATTTCCTCCATGGGTGGCTGGGATGCGTACATGGAACAGGTCAACGAAATGAGAGAACAATGGGAGCAATAATTCCCCTAGAAAGAACTATAAAATGAATCAACAACCATTACCAGGTGCAAGTAATGCTTTAACAATGGGTATTATTTCTATCATAGGAGCCATTACTTGCTGTGGCCCTTTTGCAATCATATTTAGTATTATAGGTTTGAGCAGTGCCAAAAAAGCAGAGGAACTCTTTAAGAATAATCCGGATAATTATTCGGGATATGAAAGTGTCAGAACGGGCCGGATTTTATCTTATGTTGGAATGGCCCTGGCATTGATATATTTGGTTTTCGGAATTCTTTATTTTGGGGTTATTGCTGCTTTTATTACCAGTGGAAATTTCTAGGAAAATATCTTAACAGATTTGGATACATAAATAAAAAACGCCGGCACTATGCAGGCGTTTTTTATTTACCAGTAATCTTTTTATAGTCCTAATTTGCAATCTCACTCATAAATTTAAGACGGTATAGTCGCAATTCTTCATCTTCATATTCACCATCAAATTCTTTCTGCGCTAATTTTATATTATCTGATTCGGCCTCCAAAAAATAATCATGAATTTCTTCCTGTTGATCCTCATCAAGAATTTCGTCTATCCAATATCCTATATTCAGTTTAGTGCCACTAAAAACTATTTGTTCCATTTCCTTTACCAAATCTTCCAATTCCAGACCTTTTGCAGAGGCAATATCATTCAAAGGTAATTTCCTATCCACATTCTGAATAATATATAACTTTAATGCAGAATTAGCGCCGGTGCTTTTTACGACTAAATCGTCCGGACGAATTATTTCATTCTCATCAACATAGTTAGTTATTAGCACCAGGAAAGGCTTTCCATACTTTTTTGCCTTACCCTCACCTACCCCATGAATATTTACCAATTCTTCCATGGAAATAGGATATTTTAAAGCCATATCATCAAGAGAAGGATCCTGGAAGATTACAAAAGGAGGGACATCTAACTTTTTAGCCTCACGTTTTCTCAGGTCTTTGAGCAGCCGTAGCAATTTTTCATCTGCAGCACCTCCGGCACTTTTGGCTGCGGTAATTATTGCCTGATCATTTTCCTCATTATAAACATGATCCTTTGTCATCATAAAGGAAACAGGGTTATCAAGAAATGCAGCTCCCGAACTGGTAACATGCAATATTCCGTATTGTTCAATTTCCTTACTTAGCAATCCCGCCACCAGCACCTGTCTTATTAAGGCCATCCAATAACTTTTATCCTTGTCAGATCCAATCCCAAAAAATTGTTTTTCATCAGTTTTGTGGGAAGCAATAAGTGCATTCTTAGATCCCATTAACGCAAATACAATTTCCTTAGCCCTGAACTTTTCTTTGGTCCCCTGAATTACCTTAATAAGTTTGATAACATTTTCTTTCGCTTCTTCCTTTTCCTTAGGGTTGCGTGCATTATCATCCATATCGGCACCTTCGCCATTCACCTCATCAAATTCTTCACCAAAATAATGAAGTATGAATTTTCTTCTTGACATGGATGTTTCTGCATAGGCAACTATTTCCTGAAGCAGGGCATTACCAATTTCCTGTTCTGCTACCGGTTTACCGGACATAAATTTCTCTAACTTTTCAACATCTTTATAGGAATAAAATGCCAGACAGTGACCTTCGCCCCCATCCCTTCCGGCACGTCCGGTTTCCTGATAATAACTTTCAATACTTTTGGGAATGTCATGATGAATAACATATCGCACATCTGGTTTATCTATTCCCATACCAAAAGCAATAGTCGCTATAACCACATCTACTTCTTCCATTAGAAACATGTCCTGATACTTAGAGCGTGTCTTTGCATCAAATCCGGCATGATATGGCACCGCACTAATACCATTAACCTGCAATACCTGGGCCAGTTCTTCAACCCTTTTTCTGCTCAAACAATAAATTATTCCCGACTTACCAACATTTTTCTTTACAAAGCGAATAATATCAGCATCCACATTTTTTGTCTTAGGCCTTATTTCATAGAACAAGTTGGGCCTGTTAAAAGATGCTTTAAAAACCTTTGCATCAGTAATCATTAGATTCTTAATAATATCCTCCTGTACTTTTGGAGTTGCTGTTGCGGTTAAACCAACTATAGGGATGTTATCTCCCAGCTTGTTTATAATGGCTCTGAGATTTCTATATTCCGGCCTGAAATCGTGCCCCCATTCAGAAATACAATGAGCCTCATCAACAGCTACAAATGATAATTGCACCGATTGCAAAAATTCCACATATTCCTCCTTCGTAAGTGATTCCGGTGCTACATAGAGTAATTTAGTAGTGCCATCCAGGATATCCTGTTTTACTTCCTTTACCTGGGTTTTAGTTAATGAAGAATTCAGTACATGTGCAATACCCGGGTGTGCTGAAACACCCCTGATGGCATCCACCTGATTTTTCATTAAAGCAATTAATGGCGATACAACTATGGCAGTCCCTTCTTTAATAAGGGCAGGCAGCTGATAACAAAGTGATTTTCCACCCCCTGTAGGCATAATTACAAAGGTGTTTTTATTTTGTATGACGTTTCTTATAACATCTTCCTGTAGTCCTTTAAATTTGGAAAAACCAAAATACTTTTTTAGCGCGGCATGTAGTTCAATTTCATTCAAAATCATTGCAATTTTAGTATATCGAGTCTTGTATTAAATAGATATCCGTAATCAAAATGAAGATATGTCTTCTTGTTATTAGGTGGGTAAAAAATGATAAATAATATTGTTTATAGTTTAGAATCTCCTATAAAATAAGTTTATGTAATTTTGTTTTCTTAAATATAATACATTCTTTTAAAATCTGTTTACTAATTAAGTTAATTTCTAAAACCGTAAACACATAATTTCAAAACCACTTTGAACAAGCACAAAGCTATATTGGCAACAGCCATAAAAACCATAACAACTGAAAGTGAAGCAATTGCACATTTGGCTACACTCGTAGACGAGGATTTTGAAAGTGCTGTAAATTGCATTTATGAATCACTGGGCCGAGTAGTAATTACAGGTATTGGCAAAAGTGCTATAATAGCCTCAAAAATAGTAGCTACTTTAAATTCTACCGGGACACCGGCCATATTTATGCATGCAGCCGATGCCATACATGGTGATCTGGGTACAATCCAGAAAGATGATGTAGTTATTTGTATTTCTAAAAGCGGGAATACGCCTGAAATAAAAATGCTGGTGCCCTTAATTAAAATAGGAAATAATAAGTTAATTGGCATGTGTGGCAATTCAGATTCATTCCTGGCTGAAAATGCAGATTTTACCCTGAATACTTTTGTCAAAAAAGAAGCTTGCCCAAATAACCTGGCTCCAACAACCAGCACTACCGCGCAACTAGTAATGGGTGATGCTCTAGCTATATGTCTTTTGGAATTGAGAGGATTCAGTAGTCAGGATTTTGCCAAATATCATCCCGGGGGTACTCTTGGCAAAAAACTTTATCTGAGAGTTTCGGACATTTCCAGTAATAATTTAAAACCCCAGGTAGGTATTGATACGGATGTAAAGGAGGTTATCGTTGAAATTTCTGAGAAAATGCTGGGGGTTACGGCTGTTGTGAACAACGACAAGCTAGTTGGGATTGTCACTGATGGTGATATCAGGCGTATGCTTAACAAATATGAAAATATAAATGGCCTTAAGGCTAAAGATATAATGACAACTAATCCCAAGACCATTGGTGCAGACGTCCTCGCCATAAAGGCATTAAAAGAAATGCGCGCTAACAGCGTATCGCAATTACTCGCCGTAGATGGAGAAGAATATGTTGGGGTTGTTCATTTGCATAATCTAATTAATGAAGGAATACTTTAATGGCTAAAGCAAGCAGCGACCCTAATGAAATGTCCTTTCTGGACCATCTGGAAGAACTGAGGTGGCATCTTATCCGTTCAACTATTGCAATAGTTCTCATTGGTATTCTGGCCTTTCTAATGAAAGACTTCATCTTTGATACCGTAATTTTCGGTCCGAAGAAACCAGATTTTCCTACTTACGGTGTCTTCTGTAAGCTTTCCAGGCTTCTTGGTTTTAGTGAAGCTTTTTGCGTTACGGAACCTATATTTACGGTCCAAAGCAGGCAAATGGCTGAACAGTTTTCTGCCCATATCTGGACATCTATCTGGGCCGGCTTTATACTTGGTTTTCCTTACATTCTTTATGAAATGTGGAAGTTTGTCAGCCCGGGATTATATGATAAAGAGCGTAGCAATTCCCGTGGTTTTATATTTATTGCTTCGTCCCTCTTTTTCCTTGGGGTCTTATTTGGTTATTACGTGGTAGCACCTCTTTCAATTAATTTTTTAGGTGGTTATTCGGTAAGTGATGAAATAGTTCGCGAAATAGATCTAAGCTCTTATATTTCAACTGTAAGAGCCGCCGTAATAGCATGCGGTATAATATTTGAACTCCCAATAATTATATTTTTTCTTACCAAAGTTGGATTAGTAACCCCGGAGATACTTAAAAAATATCGAAAAATAGCTCTTGTTATTGTACTTATACTCTCTGCCGTTATTACACCTCCGGATGTTGCCAGCCAGATTATTGTGGCCGTACCTGTTCTTATTTTATACCAGATCAGCATCTATATTTCAAAAGTTGTATTAAAAAGAGAAGCCAAAAAAGTAACTAAAAATGTCAAATCCCGTTGAGGAGTTTAACGCCTACCGTTCTAAAATGAATGGGAAATTGTTAGCCGATAATAACAAAATAATAAAGAGAATCTTCAATCTTGATACAAATGCCTATAGTAAGGGCGTTCTGGATGTAAAAACCAAAGAATTATTAGGCCTTGTAGCCTCTTCAGTTTTGCGGTGTGACGATTGTGTTAAGTACCACTTGCAAAATTGTTTCAACTGCGGCGCAACCAAAGAAGAAGTTATGGAAACCTTGGGTATTGCTACCCTTGTTGGGGGTACAATAGTTATTCCACATTTGCGAAGAGCCTATGAGTATTGGGAACAACTTGAACTGCATGAAGGTTAAAAAAAATATAATTCTATACAGTCGAAGGTAGAATGACTTAGATTTGAAGGATAATTCTTCTGAATGAAATTAAGAGCAGATAACATAATGAAAGCCTACAGGGGGCGCAGGGTTGTAAAAGGTATTTCGCTGGAAGTGGACCAGGGAGAAATAGTTGGGCTATTGGGGCCTAATGGAGCCGGAAAGACTACTTGCTTTTATATGATTGTAGGACTTATTAAACCCAATGGAGGACAAATCTTTTTGGATGGTACGGAAATCACAAAATTTCCGATGTATAAAAGGGCTCAAAACGGCATTGGCTATCTTGCTCAGGAAGCTTCGGTATTTCGAAAATTAAGCATTGAAGATAATATCTTAAGTGTTTTACAACTTACCAAACTGAGCAAAAAGGAACAACTCATGAAAATGGAGTCCTTAATAGAAGAATTCGGATTGGGGCACATTAGAAAAAATCGAGGTGATTTGTTATCAGGTGGTGAACGTCGAAGGACAGAAATAGCAAGGGCTCTAGCCACTGACCCTAAGTTTATACTTTTGGATGAGCCGTTTGCTGGTGTAGACCCCGTTGCAGTTGAAGACATTCAGCGAATTGTGGCACAGCTAAAAAATAAGAACATAGGCATCCTGATCACAGACCATAATGTGCAGGAGACCCTGGCAATAACAGAACGCTCTTACCTGATGTTTGAAGGGGGAATTCTAAAATCCGGTATCCCTGAAGTCCTTGCAGAAGACGAAATGGTTCGAAAGGTGTATTTGGGACAGAATTTTGAACTGCGCAAAAAGAAACTGGACTTTTAGAGCTAGTCTCGATAAAATTTAAGAGTGTCATTTACCATTATTACTAAAAATATTAATGGTTTGCTTAATTTAGAGGGACTTGTGTATAATTCAACTCTGATATGAAAAGCTCTGCTACCTTTAACTACCTTTTTACCCTGCTTGTTGCGATGCAAATTATTAATATAAGTTGTTCATCGAATGATAACTCTATTGGGGCATTGGAGGTTTCTTCTCCAAGGACTATTGATCCTAAACTTGTAGGTACCTGGAATGCAACTATTGATGGAACATCGGGTTCTGGAACGGCCACCTTTACACTACAAGAGAATGGGCAAATTTTTGCCCAGACAGACTCCCAAGTTCTATGTCCCTTTCAAGGAGCCTGGTGGGTCTCAGATAAAAAATTTGCCGCAAATGGTGAAGATGAATGTGGTGGTAATGTTATAGAACTTTTTGGGAATAGTACCTCGAGCACTGAAATATCGGGTAACTGGACTGCCGGAAGGGAAGATAGCGGTTCTTTTTCCATGACCAAACAATAAGGCAATGGGCATGGGCAAATCTCTACTCCTAGTTCTACAGAGAAATTCGTTAATTTAAAACCTATAGAGTTTATTTAGCTCCAATCTTATAAACCAGGGAGCTAACAACATAAAAAAATACGATGGCTGGTACCGCTAAAAATTTCGTCGTCAGCAATAAGACCAAACTTACAATTACGAAAATGTAGCGTAAGGCATTATCCTTAAAACTCCAATTCTTAAACTTCAGGGTAAATAATTCTATCTTCGAATTTAACAGATAAGAACTCAGAATTGTAATTAGGATCAGAAACCATGGATTTAAAATTATCTGACTTAAATAATCATTACCCTGGTCCAAAAGTATCAGTGGGAGGGATAATATAAATAGTGCATTTGCCGGTGTGGGAAGGCCAATAAAAGAGGTAACCTGATTTTCATCAATATTGAATTTAGCCAATCTATAGGCCGAAGCCAGGGTAATTAAAAAGCCAAAAAAAGGCAGGAATGAAATTTTAATTCCGGTCCAGGTCAATGCATTAGAGGTACCGGAGAAATCCAAATTCCATCCGCCGGTTTGAGACATAGCAAGCAGCTGGAACATCACAATGCCTGGAACAAGACCACTGGTAATTACATCGGCCAGTGAATCGAGTTGGATTCCTAATTCGCTCTGGGAATCAAGTAATCTTGCAGCAAGCCCGTCAAAGAAATCAAAAACAATACCCAGAAAAACAAAAATAGCCGCCAGTTCCAGCTTGTTTAAAACAGCAAACACAGTTGCAATACATCCACATAAAATATTAAGCATGGTAATAAACTGTGGAATATGTTTCTTCATGGTTTACGGTTTCAGTAAAAATAATATAATTTTTATTCTAACTCTTTCTTAACATATTTTATTCGGATATTTGCCATTAATAGTTATTCCACAGGTGATCAGAGCACTAAGAATTCCGTTTAAAAAACTTTGTTTCATTAACTCACTATGGATTGCCATATTGGGTATTTCACTTCAGGCTCAATTATCAGAAGATTCCCAAATTAGCATCCTAACCTGTGACTCAGGTCAGGATCTTTATTCGAGCTTTGGACACAGTGCTTTTAGAGTACGGGACTCCGCTAATGGAATAAATTGGGTTTATAATTACGGAACATTTGATTTTAATACGCCCAACTTCTATTATAAATTTGCCAAAGGGAAATTGCTTTATTCACTAAGCGTTTCAACATTTTCAGACTTTCTGTTTACCTATGAAATGGAAAATCGATGGGTAAAAGAACAACTATTAAACCTTAGTAAGGAAGAAAAAAACGAATTATTCAGATTTTTAGAAAACAATCGAAAACCTCAAAACAGGGATTATAAATACGACTTCCTATTTGATAATTGTGCCACTAAATTACCTGAAGTACTAAAAAAAGTTCTTGGAAACGACATTCAGTTTCATGGGGAACATCTTAAAAATAATTTTAGTTTCAGAGATCTGATACATCAAAATCTGCTCACTAATTCATGGTCCAGTTTTGGCATTGACCTGGCACTTGGGTCTGTTATAGACAGGGAAGCTGCACCCGAAGAGTATATGTTCCTGCCAAAGTATGTAATGCTTCAAATGCAGAATACATCACTTGATGGGATGCCGTTGGTCCTTAGAGAACGTTCCGTTCTGGAGTATAGCGACAAAAGGTTTCATAATAATTTTGGAACATCACCACTATTTTGGTTACTTCTTCTATTGCTCTTTACCCTTACAATATCATATATAGACCTGAGAAATGGTACTCGCAGCAGATGGCTCGACTTTTTTTTATTTCTTACAACAGGAGTAGCCGGATTACTTATTTTCTTCCTATGGTTTATGACGGATCATTCTGCAACCGCAATTAATTTTAATATCCTTTGGGCATTTCCATTCAACATTGCAGCCTGTTATTTTCTCCTTAGAAAAGACCGAATCCCAAAATGGATGGGTAAATATATCCTAATGCTATTGGTTTTAATGACCATTACATTGCTCCTGTGGATTTTTCAAATTCAACATTTTTCACCTTTAATTTCTG
>CP070778.1:1520115-1549554 GCA_020346245.1 Flavobacteriaceae bacterium
ATCCCGATATAGATAATAACCGCCAAGATAAAGTTTACGGTAACACCTCCCAGCATAATGATCAAGCGCTGCCAGGCCGGTTTGGACCTGAACTCCCAGGGCTTGGGCTCTTCGGCCATTTGCGCTGTATCCATGCTCTCGTCAATCATGCCTGCTATTTTTACATAACCTCCCAATGGCAACCACCCTATTCCATATACGGTTTCCCCTATCTTCTTCTTAAAAAGGGAAAATTTAATATCAAAAAAGAGATAAAATTTCTCTACCCGCGTCTTAAATAATTTAGCCGGGATAAAATGTCCTAATTCATGCAGGACTATTAAGAGTGAAAGACTCAGGAAAAACTGTATGGTCTTTATAAGTATAGGACTCATCTATAAAATTTATAAGTAAAGCGCACAAAAGTACACTTTTACGAGGTCTTATAAAAAGAAAGTATGGTCACGGGCAGATATTTAAGAAAGTTTTAGCAGCAAACCCTCATCAAAGTTTTTGAATGCTATGATTCGCTGCTGTACCTTTGCAAAAAACTGCGAATGCTTTCTTTCTTCAGTAAATTCAAATTTTTGGGAATTGTACTCCTTTTACTTTCCGCGGTAATTATTTATTTGTTTTACAATGCACTGCAGCCCAAAAAGGTTCTTCCTGTTTATCAACCGGCTGATTTTAACCCGGAATTGGTAGATAGCACCCTGTTCCATGTAAAAAAGTACCATACCATTGCAGACTTTTCACTTACTAACCAAAATGGCGAGACCATTACACAGGATTTCTATAAAGATAAAATCTATGTGGCCGACTTTTTCTTTACTACCTGCCCCACAATCTGTCCTGTTATGACAGATAATATGGTTTATCTGCAGTCCAGGATTGCGGACGATAAGGATGTATTGTTGTTATCGCATTCCGTTACACCAGATATAGATTCCGTTGCACAACTTAAAAAATTCGCTTTGGAAAAAGGGGTGATTGATAAAAAGTGGAATTTAGTAACCGGAAATAAAAAACATATATATGAACTTGCCAGAAAATCCTATTTGGCTGTAAAAGATGATGGTGATGGCGGGCCCTTTGATATGATACATACCGAGAACTTTGTTTTAATTGATAAAGAACGCAGGATAAGGGGGACTTATGACGGAACCAATAAAGAGGAAATGGAAAAATTACTGCAGGACCTGGAGGTTTTAAAATTATCTTACACCAATTAAGGAATCAATTTGCACCAAAACAAATCTTCTTATGTACGGAACATTGCTGTTTTTCTTTTTTCAAAATTTGCCCTGATACCTCATCTTTTTCTATTATTTTTGTCCTTACTTAAAATCAATCTAAATAAAAATTGGTTACAACCGTTGCACATTTAAAGCGAGGTGAAAGAGGAATTATCAAAGAATTCACCAAAGGAATGCTACCTATAAAATTATTAGAATTAGGATGCCTTCCCGGCAATGAGTTAGAACTGATTCAAGTAGCCCCATTAAAGGATCCACTATACATAAATGTCAATGGTTCTCATATTGCTATCAGAAGATCCATCGCCCTTCAAATAGAGTTGGATCTCATTGAAGATAAAGCCACATTATGAGTAAAAATATTAATGTAGCACTTATTGGCAACCCAAATACAGGAAAAACCTCTGTTTTCAATCAGTTAACCGGTCTTAAACAAAAGGTTGGGAATTACCCGGGGATAACTGTTGAAAAAAAGGAAGGCATCTGTAAATTACCCAGAGGCGTTAAAGCACATATCCTGGATCTCCCGGGTACTTACAGCCTCAATACAACTTCCCTGGATGAAAGTGTGGTCGTAGAACTTCTTCTGAACAAGAATGATAAGGACTTTCCGGACGTGGCCGTGGTAATTAGTGATGTTGAAAATCTAAAAAGAAATCTCCTCGTTTTCACCCAAATAAAAGACTTAAAAATCCCGACAATTCTAGTCATCAATATGTCGGACAGAATGCCTAAAAAGGGGATTTCACTGAATATATCTCTCCTGGAAGAAAAATTAAATACCAAAATAGCTTTAGTTAGCACAAGAAAAGGTACCGGGATAGAGCGAATTCGCGAATTGATCGCGGATTATAAAAATTTACCTGTAAGACCAAACGTAGACACCACGGCAATAGCACCGGAATACTTTGAGAGGTTACGGCAGACATTCCCTAATGAAGATCTCTATAAATTATGGCTGGTAATTACCCAGGATGTCAACTTTATGCCTATTGAGAAAAAAGAAGTAAAAGATACCTCTTCATTTGCCACGAAGACCAAGGCAGAACTTAAAAGACTGCAGCAGAAGGAAACCATACTGCGCTATCAATTTATAAACGGGGTTTTAAAAGAAACTTACAAAGTAGACAGGAATGTAGCAAAAGGATTCAGAGCTACCGTAGATAAGGTGCTAACCCATAAGATATTGGGTTACTTAATTTTCCTGGTGATACTATTAACCATTTTTCAGGCTATTTATGACTGGAGTAGCTATCCAATGGATTTTATTGACGAGCAGTTTGCCGCTGCAAGTAATTGGATAAAAGCTACACTACCACCCGGGGTGTTTACCAATCTTATTGCCGAAGGTGTGCTGGCAGGAATCGGTGGGATTGTCATATTTATTCCTCAGATTGCCTTTTTGTTTTTATTTATTGCCCTCCTGGAGGAGTCGGGATATATGAGCAGGGTGGTCTTTCTAATGGATCGAATTATGAGGCCGTTCGGACTCAGTGGTAAAAGCGTGGTTCCATTAATTTCGGGAACCGCCTGTGCTATTCCTGCAGTGATGGCCACTCGTAATATTGAAAACTGGAAAGAACGGCTAATCACTATTTTAGTAACTCCTTTTGTTACCTGTTCTGCAAGACTTCCGGTTTATCTTATCATCATTGCCCTTGTTATTCCTGAAGGAAGAATTATAGGGCTGAGTTACCAGGCACTCACACTAACCTTATTGTATTTAATTGGGTTTGGGGCTGCAATTGGATCTGCAATGATCCTAAACAAAGTGCTGAAAATAGAAAGCAGGTCCTTTTTTATGGTAGAAATGCCAAGCTATAAATTACCCCTTCTCAAAAATGTTGTCTACACTGTTATTGAGAAGACCAAAAGCTTTGTTTATGGTGCCGGTAAAATTATCCTTGCAATCTCCATTGTCTTATGGTTTTTAGGCTCCAATGGCTACTCTTCCAACTTTAGGGATGCCGACAAAATAATTAGCGAAAGAATTGAGAAAGAAGGTTTAAATGACTACAATACTACCAGCATTCAAAATGAATTGAATGAATATGAAACGTATTTAAAGGATAGTTTAGACCAAATTAATACCGTCGTCCTAAGGGATTCTTTAAGACAAAGGGAGCTCACCCTATTTCAGAAAGCCCGTAAGCAGGAAGTAGCCGGTTTTAAACTTGAAAATTCATATATAGGGTATATTGGCAAAGCGATAGAACCAGCGGTGGCGCCCTTAGGGTACGACTGGAAGATAGGGATTGCCGTGTTGACTTCCTTTGCTGCGCGGGAAGTTTTTGTAGGGACTTTAGCAACCATATACAGTGTTGGAAATGATGAAGAAGATACTATTAAACACAGGATGGCCTCTGAAATAAATCCCACTACCAAAAAGCCATTATTTGATTTGGCATCGGGTATTTCTTTGCTCTTGTTCTATGCCTTTGCCATGCAATGTATGAGTACGCTGGCTATCGTAAAGCGCGAGACCAATAGCTGGCGGTGGCCCATGGTGCAATTGGTAATTATGAGTGTTTTTGCGTATATTGTAGCTTTAATAGCATATCAGGTTTTGAAATAAAATGAGTGTATTACAGCCCATATTGGTTTATCTTACTTTGGCTATAGCCATCTTCTACTTAGCCAAAAAATATGTGCTGCCCAAGCGGCTGTTTGCTTCCAAAAAAGGAGCCAAAAGCGGCTGTGAAGATGGCAATTGCGGATGCCATTAAGCTTATACCATATTGGCAATAAAAGAATAGAACAGTAAGCCCCAACCTATTATCAAAAGTAATCCCCCGATAGGGGTAATTGGGCCTAAAAATTTCAGGGATTTCCCTTTTGAAGCTGCAATTACAAGGCCATAAATACTAAAAGAAAAAAGAAAAGTTCCCAATATAATACAGTAGGCCATATTTTTCTCCAGGACTGTAGTAAAACCCAGGTTAAATCCCAATATCAGCAATAAAATAGCATGGTACATTTGATACTTTACTCCTGTATCAAAACTTTTGAGCTGTGCCTCTGACAGGGATCTCTTAAGCTTATGGGCACCAAATGCACCAAATAATACGGCAAGCAACCCAAATAAAGCACCAAGCAACTGAACAAGTAATATAGTCTCCATAATATTTTTAAATATACAGATAGTGGGGGAATACCTCAACTTATAAACAACAAAAACCCATCAGGAAAAATCTGATGGGTTAGACTCTTAACTTTGAATATTAGATCTGGCTCATACCACCATCTACGGCGAGCTCTATACCATTAACATAACTTGCATCGTCTGAAGCAAGGAAAAGAACGGCATTGGCAATTTCCTGTGATTCGCCAAAACGTTTCAACGGATTTGAGGCGGCAAAGCCCTGTCCCATTTGCGAAACCACTTCTTCGGGCATCCCCATTTTATTATAAATTGGTGTTGCAATTGGGCCGGGAGCTATAGAATTTACACGTATATGACGCGGCGCCAGTTCTGTGGTTAGTACCCTTGCATAGGCTCTGAGCGCACCTTTGGTTGCACTGTAAACCGCAGCGCCTTCAAAACCTTTTAAGTGCACTATAGAAGTATTAAATATAATGACTCCTCCATCATTCAAACTCGGAATGGCATTCTTTACAAGAAATGCGGGGCCCTTAATGTTAATATTAAATTGTGAATCCAAATGTGATTCGTCGATTGAATCAGCCGGCATAAAATACGCCACCCCGGCATTTACGAAAAGGACATCAATACTGCCATAAGCAGTAACCGCTTCTTCTATCAGCTTTTTATTGTCTTCTATTTTGGACTGATCGGCTAAAACCGCTTTGAAATCCCCAGTTAAGGAGGCAGACGCCTCATTTAAGGCTTCCTGTCTTCTACCGGAAAATACTACCTTGGCGCCTTCGTCCAAAAAACGCTTTACTGTTTCCAAACCTATTCCGGAATTTCCACCAGATATTACTACTACTTTGTCTTTAAATTTACTCATGATTAAATGTTTGTATTCTGGAATGTTCATTCCAGATAAGGTTAAAAAAAATTTACGATATTACTTCTAGTGTATTATTAATTATTCTTTGCAGAACTTTTCTGTCTTTCACTAAAATTCCTGTCATCCTGAAGCCCTGAAAAGCATTAAAAATAAAATAAGCATATGTTCTACTGTCTTCTTTAGAATTAATTATCCCTTGCTCTTGCCCTTCCTTAATTAGTCCGTTAAAAATATCCAATGTATTTTCCTGGTTGGCTATAAGCCATTTCCTTATATCCTCTTCCTGGTTGGCCAATTCAGACTTGCAGTTCATGGCATAACACCCCCTGTCGCCTTCTTCACTAATTATTTGAGGTAAGAAAGATTCAAATACCAGGCGGATAGCACCTAAAGGATCCTTTGCATTTAAGAGGGCTTTGTGAAATAAACCACCACTCTCTTTTTGATAAAACTCCAAAGTAGTCTGGTACAATTCCTTTTTGGAGCCAAAAGAATTATATATGCTCGACCTGTTAAGCCCTGTCGCGTCTACCAGGTCCTGCATTGAGGTTCCATTATAGCCCTTTTCCCAAAACACATTCATGGCCTGTCGTACAGCATGCTCCCGATTAAATTCTTCCAAACGCGCCATATTGTTTTAACTTTCAACAAAGATATATTGAAACATTCATTTCAAAAAAGAAATTAACATAATTTTAATCTCCTGATAATCCCAGCGATCAAATTCTTGTACATAAAAGGTTGTTTCAGTAATCCTGGTCCTAATGGAGCATTATGAATTTATGAAAAGAGACTTGCAGTTCCCTGTATTTTAAAATGATAGGTTAGATGAAGTAAATTTGCTTTAAAGCGAGACCTGAATTTCTTTATCCCCTTCTACTTTAAATGCGCATTCATGATATTTGGGTGGGCCAAATGTCTTCATTTTGCCAATAGAAAAGCAAATAGGTTCTTTTGGGATTCCTATCCAGTTCGTATCCAATTCGTCATCGCCGTCTTCATCATGAAAAATTGCCAGTGCATACTCCCCGTCAGGTAAATCATCAATAATTACCCATGTACTCCCTAATTGCGCTTTACTACTGCCTCCGGAAAACATTTTATCTGAATCCAAAAAACTTTCAGAACTATCGTAAACTGCAACAAGTACACTACCGTTATCGCTTTTAACACCTGTAACATCTACAGAAAGTTTATTTTGGGAAAACATCATTAAAGGCAGAAGCAGAAGATTTAGGAATAGAAATTTCATTTATATAAAGTATGGGTTTCGAAGTAGGTAACTCTTTTTTACTGGTTAAATTGTGTTTGTTGTGCTGCAATTTTTTCTTCGAGGTAAAGATATAACTCTTTTGTTTTAAGTGAATCAGATAAATTGATAAAAAGCAAAAGGGAATCATTGTAGGTTAATTTAATCTTCTGATCTTCCAGATTGTCTACATAAACATAAACGAGTTTTTCTTCATTTAGAGAGTCTTTAAAAATTCCTTTTTCTTTCTCCCAGGCCGAAAAACCGTTTTTACGATCCAAAGATGGAATTTTAGGTACCATAGTTACTTCATTTAGTGTATTAAATGGCAATTCCTTAAAATAGATCCCGGATAAAATCTGGATCCTGTCGGTCTTTTTCCAGATCCAATTTTTATAATGTGCCAAAAAACTTACGATGCACACAATGACACTAATAACTATTAGTAAGTTCCAAAGCCAGTGCCTTTTATTACCTCTCATTGTTTACGCATTTTCATTGCCTTAACGATATTTCTCAAACCAGGCCAGGGTATGAGCAATTTTTGTAATTAAATTACTCGGCTTGCTTGCAATACCATGACTTGCCCCCGGGATCTCAACCAATACGGTTTCAATTTTCCTCAATTTTAAAGCGTGATATAATTGTTTGGCTTCACTGGGCGGTGTTCTTAAATCTTCCATTCCTACCATGACCATGGTTGGTGTTTCTATATTACCAACGAGAGACAAAGGAGAAAATTTCCAATAGCCTTCAAAATTTTCCCAGGGCTGACCCGGGTATCGGGAATTGGCATAGCCAAAGTAATTATCCGCTACTAGCGTTTTGCTTATCCAGTTCATCACTGGTTTTGCAACTACCGCAGCTTTAAATCTGTTGTTTTTACCAATTATCCATGCTGTCATAATACCACCGGCACTTCCTCCGGTGACATAAAGCTGATCTTCATGGGCAATTCCTTTTTCCAAACAATGATCAACGCCGTCCATAACATCATTGTAATCGTCTCCGGGATAATTATTATACAAAAGGTTCCCAAATTCTTCCCCATAACTTGTACTTCCCCTGGCGTTAGGATAAAAAACTATGTATCCTGCCGCTGCATATAACTGCATTTCCGCAGAGAACCTGTCGCCATAGTTAAGAACCGGCCCTCCGTGATTTTCAACCAGAAACGGATATTTTTTACTCTTGTCATAATTTGGCGGGTAAACTACCCAGCCCTGAAGGTCTCTTTGGTCTACGGACGATTTGTACCATACCTCCTCCACATTACCCAATGTCCTATAATCAAATAATGCCTTATTAAGCGTAGTGATCTTAGTTGTTTTTTCAGACTTCGGATTCGTTACAGCAAGTTCCGCCGGGTAATCAGGTCTGCTCTGTGTATAAGCGATTACCCCATTTTGCGAAACACTAAAGGATCCACCGGAATAGGGCCGCCCAATAGAAGTCCCCCCGAGGTCATCTGCCAGTTTCGAAATTTTCCCTTCTAAGGTAATATAGCCGACTTTTGAATTTCCCTTATCATCATATGAGATATAGAGTCCCGCATTCTTTGCATCCCAAATCATCCCGGAGATACTCCTGTCGAGATCTTTGGATAAAACCCTTTTTTCCGTCCCATCCGACTTCATGATATGTAGTTGTTCTACCTGATACGTTTGTACTTTATCCTGATATCCCAAATAGGCAATATACTTACCATCAGGTGAAACTGCAGGATTGGTATCTGGCCCCTTTCTTGAAGTTAAAGCTTTTATGCGTCCTGAAGCAATTGCTACCTGGTAGATCTCACTGTTCCGAAAATCGTATTCCCAGTTCTCCGTTCTGTTTCCCGAGAAAAATATTTTGTCCCCATTTGCAGACCAGGAAAGTTGGCCCCTATGGTGGTAATCTCCGGAAGTAATTTGGCGTACCGCCCCACCCTGTGCAGGGATTATAAATATGTGATTAAATCCAGGTTTTATATAACCACGTCCATCTGCCTCATGATATAAACGATCTGTAATTCTGGGTTCCTCCGCCCATTTTGCCCCTTCAGGTTTTTCTGGGATTTCTGTAATGACAGGAGGTTCTTTTTCAACATTCATGGAAAATGCCAATTGGTCCCCTTTCGGCGACCAGGTCAATGATCCGGGACTAAATGGAAGCTGGCTGATTTTTGCCAATTTGCCACTCCCCAGCCAATACATATAAATCTCAGAACCTTCAGTTGTTGTGCTTACAAATGCAATTCTATCTCCACTTGGAGACCATCGGGGACTATGTTCGCTGGCCTCACGTATGGTAAGTTTTTGATGCCCCGAACCATCAGAATTAATTATCCAGAGATTCCCGGCGGCCTTGTCCTTCATAATGTCGAAACCCATTCGCCTATAAACTATCCTGGAGCCGCTTGGTGCAATTTGTGGTTCAGAAACATATCCCAAATTAAATACATCTAAGTAATTGAACTTCTGTTTTTGTGTATAAGCCTGAAATCCTATTAAGAACAAAATAAGTGCGCAAAATAATTTTTTGTGAATCATTATATATAATTTGTAGTTGGCATTAAACTTAGATGTTACTAATATGCAAAGCTAAATAGATGTCTCGCGCCGATTTTAGAATTCAACTGCAGGAAAAACAGTGCAATGGATCATAAAATTGTATGTCAAAATTAGTATCTTTATAGTTACGACCAAATTTTAGGATCAATCAATAACTCATGTTTTCATATTGACCATATCACCCAATAAAAAAGCTAAATGTTTTTACCGGAAGATCTTCTAACTGCTAAAAAGAGAAAAGACCTGATAGCTATTGCCAATCAAAAGGAAATGGACATTTCCAAGGTACTTAACAGACTTCGATATGAAGAAGAACTCAAACTTTTACAGATAGAATTGGTAAACCTCCAGCGTTGGGTAATTAAAAAAAAACTGCGGGTTGCCATAATTTTTGAAGGCAGGGACGCAGCGGGTAAAGGAGGTGCTATAAAACGTTTTACCGAACACCTTAATCCAAGATCAATGCGGGTTGTTGCGCTGTCTAAACCCACTGACGTGGAAGGCGGTCAATGGTATTTTAGGAGATATATAAAAGAGCTGCCAAATCCCGGAGAAATTGTTTTTTTTGACAGAAGTTGGTATAACCGGGCTGTGGTGGAACCGGTCATGGGGTTTTGTAATAAAAATGATTATAAGCAATTCATGGTTCAGGTTCCGGGGTTTGAACATATGCTTTATGAAGATGGTGTTCAACTTATAAAGTTTTGGTTTTCTATTTCAAAAAAAGAACAAAAAAAGCGAATAGAAAGCCGGTTGTTAAATCCGTTGAAAAAATGGAAATTCAGCCCGGTAGATAAAAAAGGACAGGCCTTGTGGGACAAATACAGTTTTTATAAAGAGCAAATGTTTTCGAAAACGCACACTACTTTTAGTCCCTGGATAATTATAAAAGCCAACAACAAAAAAACTGCCCGCCTTGAGAGTATTCGCTATGTGCTTTCCAGGTTTGATTACACAAAAAAAACAAATCATAAAATAAGCATATTACCAGATCCCAATATAGTGCTGAGATATTACAGGCATATAGAACAAATTGATATATAAAAGATGACCACCAAGGAAAAGAAACAGATTCAGCTTAGTGAAGATGATATTTCTTTGCTCAACACCCCATTAGGGTTAAAGAGTCTGCTATCTGATAAAAAGCCCAATGTTGAAAAGGCCTTGCGTTCGACAAGGCACGAAATGAAAATCAAAGAGCTTCAAACAGAACTCATCAAACTGCAAAATTGGGTAATAGCGAAAAATAAGAAAATTGTTATAATTTTTGAAGGGCGAGATGCAGCTGGTAAAGGTGGGGCTATACGAAGAATAACGGCCTATATTAATCCCAGACAGTACAGGATTGTTGCCTTACCAAAGCCAACGATTGAAGAAAGCGGGCAATGGTATTTTCAACGTTATGTAAATAAACTTCCAAAACCCGGTGAAATGGTCTTCTTTGACCGAAGTTGGTACAACAGGGCTGTTGTAGAACCTGTTAACGGTTTTTGTACAAAACAACAATATCGGAATTTTATGAACCAGGTTAATGGTTTTGAGCGAATGATCATGGATTCTGATACTTATTTAATAAAATTCTATTTTTCAATTACCAAGGAAGAACAGGCAAACAGGTTTAAAGAAATTAAATCCAATCCTTTAAAAAAGTGGAAAATGACCGCTGTTGACCGAAAAGCACAGGAATTGTGGGACGAATACACGGCCTTTAAGGTAAAAATGTTTGAGCACACAGACTTGAAAGATTCTCCATGGATAATTATAAATGCCGACAGAAAAACGGATGCGCGAATTGAAGCATTGAGATATATAATCGACACTATCCCCTATGAAATTGTAGAAGAGGAAGAAGTTTAATTCTAATTTTACAGATTATCGTATCTTTACTTAAGGATTATGATGGTAAAATTCGTTTCCATAGCAGCTTCTTTCCTAATTCTGATACAAAGCTTTAACATTTGTATCAGGGACTTTGTTGATCTTAGTGAATTTATTGAACATGCTAAATTTCATTCTGAGAAATATGGCGATAACTTGTTTGTCTTTATCTCGAAGCACTATGGAGAGCTTGAAGCCGACCACAACAAAAAACATCAGGAAGAAAAACAAGAACACGAAGAATTGCCATTTCAACACCAGTCTCATATGACGGTGCTTTCGGCTTTTGTGATCAAGGATCTTCAGGCATATCAACTTAAACCCGTTGACGATTTACTAACTCCAAAAGCAAATTTCTTTTATCGGGCTTCCTATTCTAATTTTGAGAAAGAAGGCCCTTTCCAACCTCCCCGCGCGGTATAAATTATCTTGGTTAATTTTTTTTTCAAAGGCATAATATTCCTTTTTTATTATGCATGATTATCAATCATCATTCCATGGATTATGTTATCCCGTATTATAGAATTCAGTATTAAGAAGAAGTTTGTTATTCTATTCTTCACTTTGTTTATCGTTGGCTTTGGTCTCTATGGCCTACTTCAGATATCTATAGGGGCTGTGCCCGATGTTACAAATAATCAGGTGCAGGTTATCACTACCTCTAGAAGCCTCTCTACTCAGGATATGGAGCAGTTTATTACCTATCCGGTAGAGCTAGAAATGGCCAATTTACCTGGTGTTCAGGAAATAAGGTCCATTTCCAAATTTGGCCTCTCAGTTGTTACTATTGTCTTTAATGACGATATGGGTACTTACCTGCCGCGGCAATTGATCGCTGAAAAGATTAAGTCGGCTTCGGATAAAATTCCTGAAGGTTTTGGCACACCCGAAATGGGCCCAATCACTACAGGATTAGGGGAAATCTATCAGTACATCCTGGATGTGAAACCCGGTTATGAGGGCAAATACTCAACAACAGACCTGAGAACCATACAAGATTGGCTGGTTAAAAGACAGCTCTCGGGGATTCCCGGGGTTGTTGAAGTCAATACCTGGGGAGGGTTTTTAAAACAATATGAAGTTGCAATTAGCACGGAAAAACTAAATGCCATGAATGTCACTGCCAAAGAGGTGATAAATGCCCTGGAATTAAATAATAGTGTTACCGGCGGGGGGTATATTGAAAAAGTAAATCAGGCCTACTTTATTCGTGGTGAGGGTTTGGTTTCTTCTTTGGAGGATATAAAAAATATTGTCGTTAAAAAAGAGAATTCAATCCCTGTTTTTATAAAGGATGTGGCTAAAGTTGGGTTTGGAAGCGCAACACGTTTTGGAGCCATCACGGCTAATGCAGAAGGTGAAAAGGTGCTGGGGCAGGTAATGATGCTCAAAAATGCTAATTCCAAAGAGGTTATTGATGCCGTTAAAGACAGGGTCTCTTCTATCTCAAAGAGTTTGCCGGAAGGTATACAGATTAACGCCTTTCTGGACAGGAGTGAGCTAATTGGTAAAACAACATTTACAGTTACTGAGAATCTCATTTTTGGATGCCTGATTGTAATCTTTGTTGTTGTCCTGCTCCTGGGTAATTTAAGATCGGGGCTGGTTGTAGCCTCTGTTATTCCGCTCAGTTTGCTCTTTGCGCTCTCTTTGATGTATTTATTTAAGGTGGATGCCAATTTAATGAGTTTGGGTGCAATCGATTTTGGAATTATTATAGATGGTGCCGTAATTATTGTAGAATTCATTGCATTTCAAATAACTGGTAAAAGAGATGAACTTAATAATCTTTCCAATGCGGATCAGGTAAAATTCATAGACAAAATAACGTATCAAGGCGCATCTAAAATGATGAATTCGGCGATTTTTGGCCAGTTGATCATCCTTATAGTCTTCATCCCTATTTTATCACTCAGCGGCGTTGAAGGTAAAATGTTTCGGCCTATGGCCTTAACTTTTAGCTTCGCTTTGATGGGTGCCATGATCTTGTGTTTTACTTATGTTCCGGTTATGGCGTCTTTGTTCCTGAAACCATCCGATACTTCAAAAAAGAACATTTCATTTAGACTGATGCGATGGCTCAATAAATCTTTTGATCCTACCATACATTGGGTCTTTAAAAGAAAAAGATTAGTGTTAAGTCTTGCAGGGCTGGTCCTGGCTTTAACCATACCGCTATTTATATCCCTTGGCGGAGAATTTGTCCCCACTTTAGATGAAGGCGACTTTGTAATACAGCCTGTTTTAAAAACGGGAACATCGCTGACAAAAACGGTAGAAACGACGACCAGGATAGAGCAAATTCTACTAGATAATTTTCCGGAAGTAAAGCAGGTAGTAACCAGGATTGGAGCAGCAGAAGTTCCTACGGACCCTATGTCTATGGAAGAAAGTGATGTTATTATAATTTTAAAGTCGAAAAAAGAATGGATGTCAGCCAAAACCAAAGATGAGTTGGCCAATAAATTCAAAGAGGCCCTCTCAATACTACCGGGAATAGAAGTAGAATTTACCCAACCTATTGAAATGAGGTTTAATGAATTGATAACAGGTGTAAAGGCCGATATTGCCATCAAAATATTTGGTGAAGATTTAGAAATACTAAGCAAAAAGGGTAATGAAATAAAATCATTAATCGAAAATGTCGATGGGGCTGCAGACATAATCGTTGAAAAAATAGTTGGCCTGCCTCAAATGAATGTCAACTACAAACGCGACAAAATTGCCCGCTATAACCTGAATATTAAAGAACTTAATGATATGGTTGCCATGGGCTTTGCCGGTAAAAAAGTGGGAAGCATTTATGAAGGTGAGAAGCGTTTTGATTTGGTCGTCCGCCTTACGAATGAAAACAGGCAGGATATTGACAATCTTAAAAATCTTTATGTCGATATCCCCGCTAATGGCAAAATACCCTTGAGCGAACTTGCCGATATCTCATACCAAAAAGGAGCTGCTAAAATATCAAGAGATGATACTAAAAGAAGGATAGTGGTTGGGATAAACGTTCGTAACCGCGATTTGCAGTCTGTAGTTGATGATATCCAAAAATTAATAAATGAAAATATAACACTACCCGTAGGATATAGCATAAGTTATGGTGGGCAATTTGAAAATCTCCAAAGTGCGCGGGCCAGATTATTGGTAGCTGTCCCAATTGCTTTGGTGCTAATTTTTGTAATGCTCTTTCTCGCATTTAAATCCTTTAAAGAAACACTGATGATTTTCACTGCAATTCCGCTGGCTTCCGTTGGAGGAGTTTTATTGTTATGGATAAGAGATTTACCTTTTAGTATTTCCGCAGGAGTTGGGTTCATCGCACTTTTTGGTATTGCTGTTCTAAACGGCATAGTTCTAATAGAGCATTTTAAAGAACTTAAAATAGAAAAATTTGGGAGTATGGAAGCACTAATTATTCAGGGCACAAAAGACCGGCTGAGGGCGGTGTTACTGACTGCATCTGCGGCTGCACTAGGATTTTTACCAATGGCAATTTCTACAAATGTCGGTGCTGAAGTACAGCGTCCCCTGGCAACAGTTGTAATAGGTGGCCTGGTAAGTGCAACCCTTCTGACACTTATTGTGCTGCCAGTATTATACAGCATCTTTAATAAGCCAGGGAATTTCGTATTTAAAGGACTTTTGAAAAAGAACAAGTCCTATACACTTCTTATCACAGCAGCACTTTTTACAACTTTTTCGAATGCTCAGGATAATGGTTTAACCTTAGATGGATTAGTGGAAATTGCATTCGTAAACAATGCAGGTTTAAAAGCAGATTCCTTAAGAGTTGACAAATCTGATGCCATGGTGTCCAGTGCTTTCAGTTTTGACAAGACCAGAATTTACTATGAGTATGATCAAAATAACATTGCTATCAATGGGGAACCCATTGGCGTTTTTGGGGTAGCGCAGGACTTCCTATTTCCAACAGTTTATTTTTCGAAAAAGAAAGTAAACAAGGCTGGTTACGCAATGGAATCCAGCGCCTATGAAATTCGAAAGAAAATTATAAAAAAAGAGGTTACCTCAAGATTTTATGCATTTCAATATGCTAAAGAGAAGGAATTTATTTATAAGCAAATTGACAGCCTGTTTCGGAATTTTGCAGCCATTGCTGAGCGCCGATTTGAACTAGGAGAAACCAATTACCTGGAAAAAATAACTACTCAGTCAAGACATAAACAAATACAAATTAAATTAGAGGAAGCAGCACAGGATGTTGTTCTGGCCTATGGAAATTTAATTAAAGTAGTCCAGGCAGAAGACAGCATAAATATTAGATTGGCTTCCCAAAAAAAAGTTTCGTTGAGCTTTAAGGGTTTGGAAAACAGCATAGAATTGGAATATTATTCCAATAGAGTAAATCTCTTTGATTATCAACGTAATTATGAAAAGCAACTTCTGCTGCCGGATCTGAGTTTGAGCTATTTTCAGGGATCGAACAGTAATTTAAATGAAAATTTATCTGGCTACTATCTGGGGCTTAAAATTCCATTATTGTTTTTTGGCCAATCTTCTAAAATTAAGGCATCTTCCATTGCCCGTGAAATTGCTTTGGAGGAATCTAAGGAGTACGAAGTTCAATTGAATATCGCATATTTGTCCCTTAAGGCTGAATTAATTAAACAGGAAAAGGCCTTAAAATACTATGAAGATGAGGGAACAGTCCTCGCAGATGAAATTTTGAAAACGGCTACTTTGAGTTTTAAAAATGGAGAAATAAACTATTTCCAGTATATCCTGAGTCTTGAAAATGCCTATCAAATTAAACTGGATTATTTAAATAGTCTTAATGAATACAATCAAACGGTTATTGATATAAACTATTTAACTTATTAAAATCTAAATCATGAATCGTATTTTATACTTTTTCGTTCCATTCATACTTCTAATGGGTATTTCAAGTTGTAAAAATGCTGAAACCAAAGACATATCCGTATCTCAGAAAAATCAGTTGCCGGAGGATACTATTATTGAACTTTCCAGTGAGCAATTTGAACAAAATGGGATGTCCATGAGTAGCCTCGAAGAAAAATCTTTTCCCGAATTGGTTCAGGCCAATGGGTTGATTGATGTGCCTCCTGCAAACCGTGCTGTTATTAGTGCACCTTTGGGTGGATACATTAAAAATACGCATTTATTAATAGGAGATCGTGTGAGAAAAGGGCAGTCACTGGTAACCATTGAAAATCCTGATTTTGTTTCTATGCAACAGGAATACCTGGAAATAAAGGAACTATTAACCTATCTAAAATCTGAATATGAGCGTCAACAAATATTGATCAAAGAAAACATTTCTTCGCAAAAGAGCTTTCTAAGAGCAGAGAGCGAATATAAAAAAGCAGAGGCCACCTATAATGGGCTTCGAAAGCAATTAAATTTACTTAATATTTCACCTGGGGATGTTGAAAAAGGCCTTATAAGCACAACATCTACTTTAATTGCACCCATTAGTGGTAGTATTACCCAGGTTAATGTATCTCTGGGTACGTACGTTTCACCGGCAACACCTATCATCGAAATTGTGGATAATGACCATATACACCTGGAATTAGCTGTTTTTGAAAAGGACATAATGAAGATTCAGAAAGGGCAGGAAATACTGTTTAAAATACCGGAGGCTTCTGCGGAAAGCTATGAGGCAGAAGTTTATTTAATTGGCAATGCTATTGAAGAAAACAGAACCATAAGGGTGCATGGACATCTCAAAGATGTTTCCAAACATAATTTTCTAACCGGTATGTTTGTTAACGCTACTATTATTACATCAGATAAAAACGCCATGAGTATTCCTACCGAGGCCCTGTTATCCTTTAATGATTCTTTATACCTGTTAATGCTGGAGTCAGAGAAAGATGACACCTATAATTTTAAACCTGTAAAAGTTGAAACAGGGGATGCATATAAGGGCTACACTGTTATAAAAAATCCGGATGACTTCCCTGAAAATGCTCAAATTTTAACTAAAGGTGCATTTACCCTTATGGGGGAATGATGGAAAATTAACTTAAACCTACGTCTAAGGCCATCATAATAATAAAACCTCCGATAAAGCCCATTGTGGCTATGTCTGTATACATGTCCTGCTGCGTCTCCGGAATAACCTCTTCAACAACCACAAAGATCATTGCCCCGGCCGCAAATGAAAGCGCATAGGGAAGGATAGGTTGGAAAGTAAGTACGGCCCAGGCACCTAAAACGGCTGCAATTGGTTCAACCATAGCCGATGCTTGTCCGTATGTAAAACTTTTAAGTCTGCTTAACCCTTGTCTTCTTAAGGGCATAGCAACTGCAAATCCTTCAGGAAAGTTTTGCAGACCTATCCCAAGTGCCAAAGCCACAGCGCCACCAATATTTGCACCTTCAAACCCGGCAGCTACCCCACCAAACAAAACCCCTACGGCAAGTCCCTCAGGAATATTATGTAGTGTAATGGCCAGGGTAAGCAGCGTTGTCTTATGCCAGGGTGTTTTTATTCCTTCACTTTCTTTAAAATTAATATGTATATGCGGCAAAACCTTATCTAATCCATAGATGAAAACAGCACCAAGTAAAAATCCTATCGCTGCAGGCATGACCTTAATAAATCCTTCTCCCGGGCTCATCTCTATTCCGGGAGCCAGGAGGCTCCAAAAACTTGCAGCCACCATTACCCCACCTGTAAATCCGAGCATTCCATCTAAAACGGCCCGGTTCATTGTTTTAAATAAAAAGACCAGGCTCGCACCTAATGCCGTAAGTCCCCAGGTAAAAAGTGTAGCATAAAAAGCAGCCAGAATTGGATTAATTGATTCGAAATAACTAATGACATTCTCTATCATAACTCAATCTTTTTAACGTATAAATTAGAGGCTATTTGCTGAGAAATATGCAATTCTTTTTCATCAATGAGAATTCGCAAAGAATTATCAAACTCCTCTTTTTCTAAAATCTTCATTTTATTACCAAGCGCTATGCTATTTTTATCCAGGAATCTCAGGAATACCGCAGAAGAGTCTTTGACCCCCACACAAAGTGCCGCAGAACCTATGGGTAACTGACTTAATAGTTGATTATCATGCTCCATAAACTCTCCATTTTTACCCGGAATTGGGTCTCCGTGAGGATCAAATTTGGGGAAATTTAATAGTTCATCGAGCTTATCAATTAGTTTTTCACTTTTGATATGCTCTAATTGTTCGGCAATTTCATGTACCTCATCCCAGGTGAACCCTAATTTTTCCACTAAAAAAACCTCCCACAAACGATGCTTTCTTATGATCGACAAGGCAGTGATTGTGCCCAGGGATGTAAGCGATACTCCCTGATACTTTTTGTAATGAACCAGCCCCTTTTCGGATAATCTTCTCATCATATCCGTTACTGAGGATGGTTTGGTCTCCATCTTTTCGGCCAGGGCATTAGTTGAAATAACTTCAATGCCAGCGTTAGCCAGATGGAATATTGCCTTTATGTAATTCTCCTCAGAATGCGTCATAAAAAACATTTTAGCAAAAATACATTTTTATTTGTAGAAACAAATTTTTAGTTTTGTCTAAATATTTTATTTGGCAGATGAAATTCATTGTTACCCCTTTTATTTTCAGGATAGTCATATTTGTGCTTCTATCTATTTTGGGAATTTCAAATTTGTATTCTCAGAATAATACTATTACAGGGGTAGTTCTGGACGGAGAACTGCCCGTGCCTTTTGCAAATATCTACCTCCAGGGTACAGAATTTGGTACATCTTCTGATAGAAACGGTAAGTTTACCATTGCAAACATTCCCGATGGGACTTATAAAATTAAGACTTCTGTACTTGGGTACACTACTTTCAGTCAAAAGGTTACCCTAGTTAATAATAACGTGTTGCCTCTTAATATATCACTCAAAAGTTCATCAGAGCAATTAGACGAAATGGTGGTTACAGGCACTCTAAAACCTGTAAAAAGGTTGGAAAGCCCTGTGCCAGTTGAAGTATATACTCCTACGTTTTTTAAAAAAAATCCGACCCCAAGTATTTTTGAATCCCTGCAAAACGTCAATGGGGTACGCCCTCAAATTAATTGCAATGTGTGCAATACAGGGGATATTCATATTAATGGACTGGAAGGGCCATATACACTGGTCTTAATAGATGGCATGCCTATCGTAAGTGGCTTAGGTACGGTATATGGGCTTTCCGGCATTCCAAATTCTTTGATAGAACAAATAGAAATTGTCAAAGGACCCGCTTCTACCTTGTATGGAAGTGAAGCTGTGGGGGGACTA
The DNA here is from genome assembly GCA_020346245.1 of Flavobacteriaceae bacterium. Taxonomy (GTDB): domain Bacteria; phylum Bacteroidota; class Bacteroidia; order Flavobacteriales; family Flavobacteriaceae; genus Eudoraea. The sequence continues at coordinate 1,539,260 of CP070778.1, forward strand.
ATTAATATAATAACAAAAAAACCTCTGGAGGCATCTACTTTAGCAGCTGATAGTTTTATGAGTGGCTGGGGTGAATACAACCTTGATATTGGATCCAGAATTGAATTAGGGAGTAATTCCAACTTACTGCTTGGACTTAATTATTTCAAATACGACAACCCAATTGATGACAATGGAGATAATTTCACAGATTTAACCCTTCAGGATCGTGTTTCTTTTTTTCAAAAATGGAGTTTGAACCGGGAGAATAACCGAATTTTTTCATTGGCAGGACGTTTTTTTTATGAAGACAGATGGGGCGGTGAAATGCAATGGACCCCTGAATTCAGGGGTGGAGATGAAATATATGGTGAGAGCATCTACACCAGGCGTTGGGAGATACTGGGAAAATATCAATTACCATTCAAAGAAAATATCCTGCTCTCTGTTTCATACAATGACCACAATCAGAATTCTGTATATGGAAACACACCCTATCTCGCAGATCAGCGCATTGGTTTTGGCCAATTAACCTGGGACAAAGTTTGGGCTAAGCATGATCTACTGTTTGGAACTTCAGTAAAATACAATTATTATGACGACAATACCCCTGCAACTTCAGGTTCATCCGGGAATAACGCAGATATAGTCTGGATACCCAGCCTCTTTGTCCAGGATGAGATAAATTTTTCCAAAAAACATTCCTTGCTAACCGGTATTCGTTATGATTATGACAAACGACACGGTTCCATTTTTACTCCAAGGTTGGCCTATCGATGGAAAATTACGGACAATGATATATTCCGGTTAAATACCGGCACCGGGTTCAGGGTTGTTAACCTTTTTACTGAGGAACACGCTGCTTTAACCGGCGCCAGAGAAGTAGTTATTGCAGAAGATCTGAAACCCGAGCGTTCCATTAACGTGAATCTTAATTACCTTAAAAAAATATACAGCAATGATGGAACGTTTATTGGTTTGGATGCATCGGCCTTCTATACCTATTTCAATAATGTCATTCTCCCGGATTATGATACCAATCCCAATTTAATAATCTATAAAAATCTGGATGGCAAATCCGTTTCTAAAGGCATAAGTGCCAACCTGGATTTTGCATTCCCTGCAGGGTTAAAAATATTATTGGGAGCTACTTTAATGGATGTAAGTAATACTACAGATGGTGTTACCCAAAGGCAAATCCTGACCGAAAGTTTTAGTGGAACCTGGAGCATATCTTATACCCTCAGAAACCTGAATCTTTCTGTGGATTATACCGGGAACCTATATGGCCCGATGCGCCTTCCGCTATTGAGTGAGCTAGATCCCAGGCAGGAATATTCTCCAACCTGGAGTATACAAAATATTCAATTTACGTACTCTGGTGTTAAAGATTTTGAGTTTTATGGTGGTATAAAAAATTTGCTGGACTGGACTCCTAACAGGGGAAATCCATTTATTATTGCCAGGGCCAATGATCCCTTCGATAAAAATGTTCAATTCGACAATTCAGGGAATGCCATCCCCACAGCAGACAACCCATATGGCCTTACTTTTGATCCCTCGTATGTCTACGGTCCAAATCAGGGGATAAGAGGGTTTTTAGGAATGCGCTTCCGTTTGAATTAAAGACGAGGACTACTTGGACTGTAATTTGTACTTTTGGTGTTTTTCATATTTGTGCAGAAATACTACGACTACATAATAATAGGTGCAGGAGCTTCCGGCTTAATGCTGGCCAATGCCTTTGGCAGTGATCCTTATTTTAAGGGAAAAACCGTATTATTACTCGACAAGGATGCCAAAAAAACCAATGACCGTACCTGGTGCTTTTGGGAGGAGAATGAAGGTGATTTTGATTCTATCATAACAAAGAGCTGGAATCAAATTCAATTTTACGGTCAGAGTTATGGTGCAGCTCAGGAGATAGCTCCTTATAAATATAAAATGTTACGGGGACTCGATTTTTATAACAGCTATCTCAATAACATTCAGTCCTATGGTAATGTTACCTTTTTACAGGATTTGGTAACGGCAGTTGAAGATCACAAAAATTATGTAGATGTAACCACTAAAAGTGCAGCCTTTAGGGGAACAAAAGTCTTCAATAGTATTTTTGATTATACGTTACTACATCAACAAACTAAATATCCTGTTTTACAGCAGCACTTTATAGGATGGTTTATTAAATCTGAACAGCCCATTTTCAATCCGGATAAAGCCACTTTTATGGATTTTTCGATCCCTCAAAAAGGCAATACCCGTTTCATGTATGTTTTGCCATTTTCGGAAACGGAGGGACTGGTTGAATATACCTTGTTTTCGGCTGACACATTAGCTGAACAAGAGTATGAAACCGCTATCAAAAAATATATAAAAGAAAATCTCAAGTGCTCCGATTATACGATAGTAGAGAAAGAAAAAGGAAATATCCCCATGAGCTGCTATAATTTTTCTGCAAAGAACGGCGATAACATTTTACATATTGGAATAGCAGGAGGATGGGCAAAAGCCAGCACAGGATATACCTTTATGAGTACTTACAGAAAAACCAGGGAATTAGTAACTTTTCTTAAAAAGAATAAACCCCTTTCTTCCTTCACTCATAAAGATCGCTACTGGTATTATGATTTACTTTTATTAGATATCCTGCATAAAGATAATAGCAAAGGCAGACACATTTTTGAATCGCTTTTTAAAGGTAGTAGCCCCCAGCTTATATTTAAATTCCTGGACGAAGAAACCACTATTAGAGAAGATCTTAAGATAATTTCTAGTTGCCCTAAAAGTTATTTTATAAAGGCACTATTTAACAGGCTGTTTTAAACTTCCCTGTTCATTAGTTTGTTGCCAAATCGTTGAAGTACTCCTTTATTATCTTCTGGTACTTCCAAAGACTCAAGTATTTGAAATGCCTGCTTGGTATACTTTTCAATTTCTTTGCGCGTAACTTCAGCCGCACCACTTTTAATAAATATTTGCTTTACGGTTTCAATTTTTTCACGAGGGTCCTGAGGTTTTATGGAAAAAAGATTCTTCAATTCACTTTTCTCTTCTTCAGTAGCTAATTCCACGGCCCGTATATACAAAAAGGTCTTTTTATTTTCAATGATGTCGCCCCCTACCTGTTTCCCAAAATTCCTGGGATCGCCGAACGCATCCAAATAGTCATCCTGAAGCTGAAAGGCTATGCCAAGATTTATGCCATAATCATAAATTGCACGCTGTAATTCTTCCGAGGACCTGGCTATAATTGCACCCATTTTCATAGCTGCAGCAACTAAAACAGCTGTCTTATACGTTATCATTTTGAGGTAATCGGGAACAGAAACATCTTCACTCATTTCAAAATCCATATCATATTGTTGCCCTTCACAAACCTCAATTGCTGTTTTGCTAAAAACTTTAATAAGCGATTTAAATAAATCAGCAGGATAACTTTCAAAATACTGATAGGAATTAATAAGCATGACATCTCCAGACAAAATCCCTGTATTGACATCCCATTTTTTATGGACGGTTTGTTCTCCCCTGCGCAGTGGTGCTGCATCCATAATATCATCGTGCACCAGGGAAAAATTATGAAAAATTTCAATTGCAAGGGCGGCATCCAGGGCGTCCTCATGATTCCCTCCTAACACATCCGTACTAATAAGTGTTAATATTGGTCTGAGTCTCTTGCCACCCAAATCCATTATATATACTATGGGCTCGTACAAATTCAGAGGTTCTTTGGTTCTGATTTTATTTTCCAAATAGGAATTAAAACATCCCCTATAAAACTCAATATCCGGCATTTTCAATTTTTTTCAAAAATACATTAAAAGCCTGCACTGAAGAACATTTATGTAAATTTCCTGTAAACAAAATAGGTGTAAATCAGGTGGTTTGTTAAAAAAATGTAAAACTTTGGAAACTTTTTATGTTTTTATAGTTTCCTGTTTATATTTGGCCACTGTTTATGAGAGAAAAAATACTGATTAAAGCAACGGACCTGTTTTTAAATCTGGGATTTAAAAGTGTTACGATGGACGACCTTGCTCAGGCAATGGGTATTTCCAAGAAAACGATTTATTCCAATTTTGAAAATAAAACTAAACTGGTAGAAGCATGCACAATGCATGTATTTGATTCTGTTTCCTGCGGGATTGATGAAATATGTTTATTAAAAAAGAATCCGATTGAGGAGCTCTATGAGATTAAAAGACTCGTGATGGAGCATTTAAACGATGAGAAAACCTCTCCGCAGTACCAGCTTCAGAAATACTATCCCAGAATTTTCAATTCGCTTCGAAATAAACAATTTGAAATGATGCATGGTTGTGTCATTAATAATGTAAAGAAAGGTATAGAGCAAGGGATATACAGAGATAATTTAAACGTAGAATTTATCGCTCGAATCTACTTTTCAGGAGTTTCCAGTATAAAGGACAGCCGGCTATTCCCGGTTGCTAAATTTCCAGTCACCGATCTCATGGATAACTATCTGGAATATCATCTCAGGGGAATTGTAACTCCCAAAGGAAGAAATATACTAAACACTATAATCAACTCTAATCTAGATTAAATGAAAGTTCAATTTTTAAGCTTTTTAGCATTCCTGTTTGTGGGTTGGTCTTACTCTCAGGAACATCCCAATAGCTTTTCATTGGAAGAGGCCATAGCTTATGCCCTTGAATATAACTACAGCGTTATTAATGCGGACAGAGAAATATTAGATGCCCAAAAGCAAAAATGGGAAGTTATTGCTACAGGTTTGCCTCAAATTGACGGTAGCCTTAGCTACCAAAATCAATTAAAACAGCCTGTTACGCTTATCCCCGGAGAAATTGTGGGTGGTGAACCGGGATCTTTTCTACCGGTTGTTTTTGGACAACAAAATCAGGTTAATGCAACGGCTACACTTAAACAGCAAATTTTTGATGGTTCCTACATAGTAGGAGTGCAAGCCACTGAAGCTTTCCTTAGATACAGTCAAAACAACAAGGAAAAAACTGATCAGGAAATTAGGAAGGCGGTTATAGAGGCGTATGGCAATGTTCTTCTGGCAAAAGAAACCGTTGCCATACTGGTAAACAATAAGTCTACCTTAGAGAAGAATCTCTTTGAAACTGAAAAACTATTTGAAAATGGCCTTGGTGATGAAGAGAGTGTGGAACAACTTCAAATTACATTATCCTCCATTGAAAGTGCATTAAAAAATTCAATCCGGTTTGAAGACATCACACTGCAAATGTTGAATTTAATTATGGGGCTTCCCATTGAAAACCAGACATTGTTAACCGAGAATCTGGATGACCTGGTATTGAAACAAATTGATTTTGATCTTTTGCAATCGGAATTCTTAATGGAAAACAACGTAGATTATAAGTTGGTGTTAAACCTAAATGAACAGCGATATTATGAATTAAAGCTTGCTAAAAGTAAAGCCTTGCCTACACTTAATGCATTTGTAAATTATGGAACCTCGGCCTTTAGCAATACATTCTCATTTTTTGACAATGAACAACAATGGTATGGATCATCTGTTTTAGGTTTCGACTTAAAAATTCCTATTTTTAGTTCCCTCAACAGAAGCGCAACCACACAAAGGGCTAAGATTGCCTACGACCAGGCAAAAACGCAACTGACGGAAACTGAAGAACAGATCAGATTGCAACTTGAGCGTGCTAAAAGCGACTACATTTTTTCCATAGAGGATTACCAGACTACAAAAAGCAATCTCAATCTTGCTGAGCGGATTGAAAAGAAAAATCAAACCAAATATTTTGAAGGTCTGGCTACCAGTTTTGAATTAAGACAGGCACAAATTCAACTTTATACCGCGCAGCAGGATTACCTTGATGCTATGGTAGAAGTAATCAATAGAAAAACAGAATTGGAAACTGTTCTTAACAATTAAATCTCAAATCATAAAACCGAATAAGATGAAAAACACGATACTATTAATACTTATTTCGTTACTGATCACATCCTGTGGGAATGGAACGGTTGATTCTTCCGTTGAAACCTTGATTGCAGAAGGTAATTTGGAAGCAATAAAATTAAAAAAACAGGAAATTACCGAGAAGCAAAAAATATTAACCGCAGAACTTAGACAGCTTGATTCCATTATCAAAATAAAGGATAGCAATTCTAAACTGGCCCTGGTAACCGCCATCAAAACAGAAGAAAAGGAATTTAAGCACTATCTCGATCTTCAAGGAAATGTAATGACCAAACAAAATGTGTTGATTTATCCGGAAATGGCGGGAACTTTGATTAAAGTATATGTGAAAGAAGGTCAAAATGTCAAAAAAGGTCAACTTTTGGCAACAATAGACGATGGCGGAATGAGTAGTCAACTTGAACAACTAAAAACCCAGGCTGCACTCGCAAAAACTACCTTTGAACGCCAAAAAAGGTTATGGGAACAAAAAATTGGATCCGAAATTCAATTTCTGCAGGCAGAAACTAATTATCAGGCCGTAATGAATTCTGTTAAACAAGCAGAAAGCCAGTTGGCTAAATCAAACATCAGAGCCCCTTTCTCAGGAATAATAGATAATGTTATTCAGGAACAGGGAACTGTTGTTTCTCCTGCCAGCGGACAAGCCGTATTCCGAATAGTTAACCTCTCCAATATGTATATAGAAGTAGATGTGCCTGAAAGTTATATAAATGGGGTAACCGTTGGGAAGGAAGTAAAAATCTATTTTCCGGTTCTGGGCGACAGCATTACCTCGGTTGTTCGTCAAACAGGAAATTTTATCAATCCAACCAACCGATCTTTTCGTGTGGAAATAGCAGTGCCTAACACAAAGAATACTATTAAACCAAACCTGACGGCTCGTGTCCAGATTAATGATTACAGTAATGACAACGCTATTTTAATCCCACAGAGCCTGATATCCGAAAATGCAGAAGGTGAACAATACGTTTATGTGGCCACAGAGGTCGATTCAAATAATATGGCTGCAGCCAAAAAACAAGTAATACATACAGGTCTGACACAGGGGGACTATGTAGAAGTATTAGCCGGTATCACACCCGATGTTCAGGTGATAATGGAAGGTGCTCGTAATGTCAGGGAAAATCAGAAAGTAAAAATAATTCAATAGTCTTATGAGTAAGCAAAAGAGAAATGTAAATAAGGAATTCAGATTATCTTCCTGGGCTATTGATAATCCTTCGGTCATTTATGTGATGATTGGAATCTTTCTATTCATTGGTTTATCCTCTTATTTTTCAATGCCCAGAGAAGACTTCCCGGAAATAAAGGAAACCAAGATTTACATTAGTACAATTTATCCCGGAAACACGGCTGAAGATATTGAGCGCTTGCTCACAGATCCTCTGGAAGACAGATTAAAAGACGTAAGTAATCTGGTAGAAATTACGTCTACCTCCCAGGAGGATTATTCTATGATTGTTGTAGAATTTGATGAGGATATAACCGTTGAAAATGCAAAACAAAAGGTTAAGGATGAAGTAGATAGTGAAAAAGCAGGTGAAGACTGGCCTATTTTCAATGGTGCAAAAGTAGAACCAGATGTCTTTGACCTGAATTTATCTGAGTCTTTTCCCATAATGAATGTCAACCTTACCGGGGATTACCCTGTTGACAAACTAAAGGAATTTGGGGAATACCTTGAAGATGAAATTGAGGATTTACCGGAAATTAAAGCTGTAGATATAAGGGGGGCCCAGGATAAGGAAGTAGAGGTGGCTGTGGATATTTATAGAATGATGGCAGCCAAGGTGAGCTTTGATGATGTAATACAGGCCATAAGCAATGGGAATATGACGATGTCTGCCGGAAATTTGAAGACAGGAGGGCAGCGTCGTACAATTCGCGTTTTAGGCGAAATTGAAGACCCAAATGAACTTGAAGACTTTGTGGTAAAATGGGAAAATAATGATGCGGTATATCTAAAGGATATTGCTGAAGTTTCATTCAAAGAGGAAGAGAAAATCACCTATGCCAGAGAGCGAGGTAAAAGTGTGGTTATGCTCGATATTAAAAAACGGGCAGGTAAAAACGCAATTACCGCTGCGGATAGAATAAAGGAACTTGTAAAGGAATCAAAAGAGAATTATTTCCCTGCAGATTTGCAGGTGACTATAGCCAACGATTCATCAAACCGGACATTAAATCAAGTTGACGACCTGGTGAACAATATTATTTTTGGGATCATCTTAGTTGTAACCGTTTTAATGTTCTTTTTAGGTTTCCGAAATGCACTGTTTGTGGGGTTTGCAATCCCCATGTCTATGTTCATGTCTTTTATGATTTTATCTACCATGGGTTATACTTTAAATACCATGATCTTATTCGGACTAATTATGGGACTGGGTATGCTGGTAGACAATGGTATTGTGGTTGTTGAAAATGTCTACCGGCTAATTGAAGAAGAAGGTATGTCTCGCATAGAGGCGGCCAAAAAAGGTATTGGTGAAATTGCCTTTCCCATAATTATATCTACTGCCACCACGGTGGCTGCCTTTGTGCCGTTAGGGCTTTGGCCCGGTCTTTTTGGGGAATTTATGATCTATTTCCCAATAACCCTGTCTGTTGTCCTTGGTTCTTCATTATTTGTGGCCATTTTCATGAACTCCATGTTAGTATCGAGCTTTATGGAGGTAGGAGATAAAGAACTAACAAGAAAACAGCTAATTCGGCTCAGTATTGTCCTTGGTGGGTTTGGACTATTTATCCTCATATTTGGTGGAGCTGTTCGCGGTTTGGGTTCCCTGATGATTATAGTGGCCATCTTATTCTGGCTTTATAAATACGGACTTAAAAAAGCTGCTTTAAAATTTCAGAAAAAATACCTGTCTCGATTTGAAAATTGGTATGAAAATCAATTGAGAACTGCACTGAGGGGAAGAAATGTGTATGCCTTCTTTGGTTTTACAGTACTCTTGTTGATAGTGGCCTTTATTGCTTTTGGTATATCTCTTGGGAGTGGCCGAACAAAAGTGGAGTTTTTTCCTGATAATGTACCTAATGAAATTTATGTCTATATAGAATATCCACAGGGTACGGCGATAGAAAAAACTAATGAAATTACTAAGAATATTGAAAAAAGAGTTTACGCTATTGCAGACGATCCTAAATATATGGATGGTGAAAATAATTTATTGGTAGCCTCAAGTGTTTCACAAGTAGGTAAAGGTGCAGAAAATCCGTTTACCGAAGGGGGATCAGCTGCAGAAATGCCCCATAGAGGTAAAATAACTATTTCTATGGAGGAGTATAAGTTTAGAAATGGCAGAGATACCGAAGAGCTTCGTAAAGAAATTCAGGATGGATTAAAGGGTATTTATCCCGGAATTGCCATTTCTGTTGAAAAAGATCAGGTTGCTCCTCCTTCCGGGTATCCAATAAATATTGAAATTGAAGGTAAGGATTACGGCGTTTTAATAAATACGGCAGAACAAATGCGTAATTTCCTTAATTCAAAAAATATAGAAGGTATTGAAGAATTAAAGATTGATGTGAATACAGGGAAGCCCAGTATGCAGGTTACCGTTGATCGGGAAAAAGCGGGTGAACTGGGAGTGTCGGTTGGACAGGTGGGCTTGCAGCTACGACGTTCCCTCTTTGGAGACAAAGCTGGTATATATAAATCAGGTGGTGAAGACTATGACATCAATGTTCGTTTTAATAAAGATCTTAGGTACAATACCAGTGCTTTATTTAATCAGAATATAATTTTCAGGGACCAGTCAACAGGACGTATAAAAGAAGTTCCTGTTTCTGCAGTGGCGTCTCAGAGAAACACCTCAAGTTTCAGCGCTATTAAACACAAGGATACAAAACGTGTTGTTACGCTCTATTCCGGACTAAGACCTGGATTTACGGATGCCGGGGCTATTGTAGCGGAGATAAAAAAGGAAATGGAAGAATATACCGGTATCCCGGCTGATGTAAAAATTGATTATACAGGGCAAATTGAAGAGCAAAACAAACAAATGAATTTCTTGGTTGGTGCTTTCTTTTCGGGACTTGGCTTAATAATGCTAATCCTTATCTTCCAATTTGGGGGTATTTCAAAACCTGCTATTATTATGACAGCCATCTTTTTAAGCTTTATAGGTGTTTTTGGTGGGCTAATGATAACCGGATGGCCCTTTGTTATCATGATGACTATGATGGGAATAATATCATTAGCTGGTATTGTTGTTAACAATGGTGTGGTTCTTCTGGATTATACCCAAATTCTTATAGATCGTAAAAAGGTGTCACTGGGCATGGACGACAAAGAACTTTTATCCCATGAACAGGTCACAGAATTAATTGTAAAAGGAGGGAAGGCCAGAATGAGGCCCGTATT
>CP070778.1:1549654-1552495 GCA_020346245.1 Flavobacteriaceae bacterium
AGACTGAGATCTTCATTTGGAATAACTGAACCATCATCAAGTTTTATATCCTTACCTTGCTTTATACTCCGATAATACGCTTTATCTATTTTATGCTTTGCTGCTGCCAATACATTTAACTTGCGCTCGCCCGGTAATTCACTGAATAGAAAGCCGTTGGTATATATCCTGTGATCCATAGGAATTGTCTTAACCCTTACTTTTGTATCTTCAAAAATTACTTCAGATTTTTTGGATGTTAATTCATGAAAAATAAGTTTATAATTCGTCCAGGAATTACCAAGCTTAAATAGCAGGGTAATTGCCTCTTTAATTCCTTCCGGACCATATATGTGCAGGTCTTTTTCTCTTCCCAGTAATCTAAAAGTGGAAATAAGTCCTGGTAAGCCGAAAAAATGATCCCCATGCAGATGTGAGATAAAGATATGTTCTATCCTTGAAAATTTTATCTTATTCTTTCTTAACTGTACCTGCGTTCCTTCCCCGCAGTCTATCAGATAAAGGTGATTCCCTATTTCCAGTACCTGCGATGTGGGGTTAGTCAATGTTCTGGGAGTAGCGGCGTAACAACCAAGGATATGCAACTTCATTGTTGTTTCCGGGTTTCCAATTTATACAGGCTTGCCTCTCTGGCTGTAAAATTGCTTTTCGGAGTAAAGGCATAAGGGCTTTCCCCGTATTTATCAAGATATTCAAGCCTTTCCTTTCCTTCCCTAAGGGTAGGATACCTGCCTTTTGGCACATACCAGCATGCCATATGCATTTCTTTCATTTTTGAAAACCATTCTTTTCTCCTTTTAAAAATTTTCTTATGTTCAGATTTATATGTGAAGTCGAAAAGTGCCTCAATTGAATCCCATACAGACATATTTACGACGATGTAATCATCATGAAACACCTTAAAAGTAGAATCGCTGGTTTCGTCCTCAATGAATCGCCAAACGAAGCCTTTACTTAATTCCGCCAATTGGTTAATTCTATCCAGATTATCGGTAAAATCTTTCATAACCGGGCTATCCAAAGGGGCCAGCATACGCGCAATATTGATTTGGGCAAGGTTATAATCCATTATTTACAGGTCAAGATCGCGTTCAATTTCTTCCATTTCAATAATATCTTTGGCTTCCTGGACTGTAGGTACCAGGCATATTTCATCAGGCACCTGATCATATTCCACTTTTTTGGTGACCAATATAAATGATTTATTTGCCGCACGGTGCTTGTTAGATAGTTGGAGAAACTCCAGGATATCATTCGAAGTAATCCCGGAGAAGGAAAATAAGTTAATAATTAAATGGTCATTTTTAATCTCATTGTAGGATTTGTTAAGATTCTCCACGAATTTTCTCAATGAAATGTTTTCCTGGTACACTATAGTAGTATTACCCATTTTATCAAAAATCATAATCCACTATTTAATTTTTGATGCTAATAAATATATTACTGCCATACGTATTGCAACTCCATTTTCAACCTGGTTCAGAATAATAGATTGTTTGGAATCAGCAACATCACTGGTTATCTCAACACCACGGTTAATTGGGCCGGGGTGCATAATTACAATTTCCTTATCCAGGCCATCCAGAATGGCTTTATTAACTCCATATTGCTGAGTATATTCCCTGGTTGTTGGAAAATAACTTATATCTAAACGTTCATTCTGAATCCGCAACATATTGGCCACATCACACCAATTTAATGCCTTTATGAGATTGGTCTCTACTTCTATCCCTAAAGATTCTATATATTTTGGAAGCAAGGTCCTGGGGCCACACACTTTTACATTTGCACCTTGTAATTTGAGAGCAAAAATATTTGATAAAGCTACCCTTGAATGAAGTATATCCCCTATAATGACTACATTTTTTCCTGAGACATCACCTAATTTTTCGCGTATAGAATATGAATCCAAAAGTGCCTGGGTAGGATGTTCATGCGCACCGTCACCTGCATTAACAATAGCTGCATCTACATGTTGTGAAAGGAAAATACCCGCTCCCGGACTAGGATGGCGCATTACCACCATATCTACTTTCATGGATAGAATATTGTTTACGGTATCAATCAGTGTTTCCCCTTTCTTTACAGAAGATTGAGCAGCAGAAAAATTAATCACATCTGCAGATAAACGTTTTTCGGCCAGTTCAAAAGATAGCTTGGTTCTGGTACTGCTTTCGAAAAAAATATTTGCAATTGTGATATCACGAAGTGATGGAACCTTTTTAATCGATCGGTTAATAACCTCTTTGAAGTGATCAGCAGTCTCAAAAATAAGTTGTATATCCTTCTCTTTAAGATATTTTATGCCTAATAAGTGTTTAACACTCAATTCGCTCATCTGTTCCTTATTTACTCACTAAATAAATAATATCCTTTCCATCATTTTCCTTCCACATAACCTTTACTTTCTCTTCGTTAATAGCATCTACCTGTCTGCCACGATAGTTAGGCTGGATTGGCAAATGCCTGCTAAAGCGTCGATCAATTAGGGTTAATAATTCTATCTCCCTTGGTCTTCCAAAAGATTGTATAGCCGTTAAGGCAGCACGTATACTCCTACCTGTGTACAGAACATCATCTATAAGCACGACTTTTTTGCCTTCTACCAGGAAATCCATTTTAGTGCTGCTGGCCTCCAGGGTTTTCTCTCCTCGCCTAAAATCATCCCTGTAGAATGTAATATCGAGAAGTCCCAGATTAATATGATCAACCCCATAATCCTCTTTGAGAATGTTAGAAAGTCGCTGCGCCAGAAATATTCCACGAGGTTGTATTCCTATTAATGCGGTCTCAGTAAAATCTAAATGATGTTCTAAAAGTTGACAAGCCAGGCGGTGTAGT
>CP070778.1:1552595-1568287 GCA_020346245.1 Flavobacteriaceae bacterium
GGACTAAGCTTACAACCAATGACCGCATTGTTGCTTCCAGAGAAGCAAAATCGCTAATTTTGGGTTTAAATGAGCTTTATAAGGAGAATCAGGATGCCGCAATCATGGAATTGATGAAGCGATTAACGGCCCTTAAGCAAAAATTAGAAAAACGTCTTAAAGGCAGGCCTGAAATTTAATATTCCTAATTAAGTTTTGACAGACCTGTAATTTAATGTTATGGTTAATGCCAACTACTGCTTTTTATTAATCTGTTCCATCAACAGATCATAGGTAATCAGATTAGTATACAATTTACCAGCAAGATTTACTATTGGCGAATTAAGTGAATCTATTGGTGTTTCTTTTCCAAATGCAACTTGCAGTTGCTCCTGAATTTTGGGTTGTTCGTCGAGTTTAATGAGATTGAAAAGATACTTACTACCAGTTAATGGAATTAACAGGCTATCGCATTGATCACATTTATTAGGGACATAAACCGTTATTGGTTTTGGTGGGTTAATCTTGATTTGTTCAGATTCTTTTTTCAATGCCCTCTTTGACAAACTATCGTTCACCTTTAACTTATAAGTGTATGAAGGCTTTTTCCCCCGAATGAGAACTATGGTCTTCATATGTACTTTTGAAGTCGCAGGAACCCTTATAAATCTTGGGCTGGCTTTACTTTGTCTGAAATTTGTTCCGGATAATGTGAACATCACATCAAGGTCTTGCTCGTTAACATTGACGGCGTAAAATGCAATACGATTAGGAATATCTTCGGTGATTATATCAATCTTTTTATCCTGAGAATTACCATTTACCAATGTAAATAGAAAGCCAAGAAATAATAATATTTTATACACAGCCCTTTTTTTGGAAATACAAGATAGGCAAATATTCCTGTGCATTCAGGATTGAATTTCTGGATTTAGAGCTTTTAGATATAAAATGATTTATAAACTTCTTCAATTATAAATAATATTTCTGAAGTTTCTAATTGTCCTTTTGGAGTGAAGTGGGTAATTCATTCACTTCAAGATTAAAATAGGAAACTGCAGCCAGCAAATGATCAATAGTGTAATTATTGAAGGAATAGACATAAACATAAAGGGAAGAATTATCGGGGAGTTTAAGTGGGGCTAAAATTGGAATTCGTTGAGATTCTCTATACTTTCACTTGTAAATCTCATATATACAAATGAATCTACAAGGGCAAAATATATTGGTAACAGGAGCTTCCAGGGGTATAGGTAAGTCAATTGCTATGCATTTACTGCAGGCAAATGCTCATGTTGGTATTCATTTTAATAAAGGGGCAGCCGAGGCAAATGAGATAAAAGCAAAATATCCTCTTTCCGAAACCTTTCAGGCAGATCTTGCTCAGATGGATGAAGTACAACAGCTTTTTGAAAAAGCGATTGAACATTTTGGATCTTTAGATACTATTGTTTTGAATGCAGGTGTATTTGTACCACATCAGATAGAAGAAACTAATGCCAAGTGGCTTCATATTTGGCGGCAAACAATGACGATCAATCTCGAAGCATCTGGTTTATTAACCAAAATGGGGATAGCGCATTTTAAAAAGCAAGGAGGAGGGCGATTCGTATATATTGGCAGTAGAGCGGCATTCCGCGGTGAAACGGAAGAATATCTGGCATATGCGGCTTCCAAAGGAGGACTTACATCACTTGCTCGAACGGTTGCCAGGTCTTTTGGCAGATATAATATCAAATCATTTGTAATTGCTCCGGGATTCACCAGAACAGAAATGGCAGAAAATGCAATTCGCAAATATGGTGAAGGAAAGATACTTAGTGAATTGGCCTTAAAGGAAATAACCACTCCCGAAGATATAGCCCCGCTTGCAGCGCTCATATGCAGCGGCCAGATGGACCACGCTACGGGTTCTACCATAGATATCAATGCGGGTAGTTATATTAGGTAAGTACTAAATAATTAAGGCAAATAACTCGATTTTTTGGCATGATGCATAGAATCTTCACATTTTTTTGGAGATAGTTGCATGGCAATGATTCAGATCATTGCCAAAAAATACGCCTTGTATTTCCTTTGCATAAAATATAAAACGATGCTTTGGACTGTATTAGGTATACTGCTGTTATTGTTTATGCTTTATCTTTTATTTGTTCCCCTGGATATTGTAATAAACGTTACTAAAAACCAATACTTTGTTCGGATTTGGGGTTTGGCTAAAGTAGCTCTGGAAGGGCATGAAACAGAATTCATCCGGCTAAAGCTTAATACACTATTTACCCGGTTTTATTTTTATCCTTTAAGAAAGAAGAAAAAGGAACAGAAGAAAAAGATCGGGAAAAAAGCAGGTAAGAGGAGAAATATCCAATCATTTATGAAATATGGGTTACAAATACTTAAATCATTTAAAGTGAAGAAATTACTAGTAGATATAGACACAGGAGATTGCATTGAAAACGCAAAACTGTATCCTGCATTTGCTTTTCTGAATTACCATGCAGGCACTTTCCAGGTAAATTTTGAAGGAAAAGTGAACATGGAATTACACTTACAAAACCGACCTATCAACATTATAAAATCATTTATTAACTTTTAAAAAATTTATCATGGAATTACATTTTGAAGAATTTTTAGGTAAAATCACGGATTTTATCAAAACTGAAGCAAAAACTGAAACGGTTATTGGCGAACAATTTCAATTAGGCGAATTTAAATGCATACCTGTTATTAAGGTAGGCATGGGGTTTGGATCTGGTGGAGGAGAAGGTATGGAAGCAAAAGCTAAAAAAGGTCAGGGCATGGGTGCCGGAGCAGGAATGGGTATTGAACCTATTGGTTTTTTAGTAACTAAAGATGACGAGATTTCATTCATAGAAGCAGGTAAAGCTCATGGTTTAGCTGCAGCTTTTGAAAAAGTACCTGATTTAATTAACAAGTATGTGGAAACCATGAATAAGAAAGAAGAAGAATTGGTTTAACATAGTTCAAACAAAGATCAACCAAAACATCTGCTAAGTCTGACTTAGTAATTAACTGAGTAGGTTTCAATTGTAAAATAAGGGGCCTACTCAGTTTTTTTCATAGTAAACCATTCTGCTGTAATGGTTTTTTCTATGGGTTCCTTGCCTTTAAAAACAAATTCATTCTTCATGCTATTGTATTCATAATCTTTGCCCCATTCGTTATGATGCAAAGCTACTTCCTTAATGGCCTCACAGATAAATTTTATTTCCCGGTCAGTCATTGTCGGATGCACAGACATCCTCACCCAACCTGGTCGCTCAATGAGGCAACCTTCAAGAATTTTTTGTTCAATGGCTTTAGATGTAGGGAGGTCTACATTTAGTAAAAAATGGCCATAGGTTCCGGCACAGGAACATCCACCGCGGGTCTGCACGCCATATCTGTCATTAAGCAATTTTACAACCAAATTATAGTGTACATCATCTATAAAAAAAGAAAATACACCTAATCGGTCTCTATGCCGCCGGGCCAGTATATGTATATTCTCAATATCTGATAACTTTTCAAATATTATAGCATTGATCTCATGCTCCCTGGCCAATATGTTTTCAGTTCCCATTTGTTCTTTAAGGCGTATGGCCAAAGCAGCCTTTATGGTCTGCAAAAAACCCGGGGTACCCCCGTCTTCTCTGGTTTCAATATCATCTATATAATCATGATCACCCCAGGGGTTTGTATATGCCACAGTGCCACCTCCCGGATTGTCCGGAATTAAATTTTTGTACAATTTTTTATTGAAAATAAGGATCCCTGAAGCTCCAGGCCCGCCCAGAAATTTATGAGGGGAAAAGAAAATAGCATCTAAATAGGCATTTTTATCTTTTGGATGCATATCTATGGGCACATAGGGTGCAGAGCAGGCAAAGTCTACAAAACACAATCCGTTATAACGATGTATTAATCTGGCAACCTCATAGTAATCCGTCACTATACCTGTCACATTTGAACAAGCCGTGACGGATGCTATTTTTATAGGATGTTTTTCATATTTTAAAAGCAATTCCTTAAAACTATCCATACAAATCAGGCCTTCGGAATTACAAGGTATTACTTCTACATGTGCTATAGTTTCTAACCAGGAGGTTTGATTAGAATGATGCTCCATATGAGAAATAAAAACTATCGGCTTAATAGCATCTGGTACCTTGGTATGCTCTTTCAGGTTTTCGGTAACCTTTAATCCTAAAATCCTTTGAAATTTATTTATTGCCCCGGTCATTCCAGTGCCAACGGTTATCAAAACATCCTCTTCAGAAGCATTTACGTGCTCTTTAATAATATTACGTGCTTCTTTATAGGCCAGCGTCATGGCCGAGCCGGTAACAGAGGTTTCCGTATGCGTATTCGCCACATATGGACCAATCTGATGAAGTAATTTTTCTTCAATAGGACGGTATAGCCTTCCGCTGGCAATCCAGTCCGCATAGATGATTTTTTTAACCCCAAAAGGCGATTCAAAACTTTGATCTATACCAACAACCTGATTTCTAAAAGGTTGAAAATAAGATTCTAAAGTATTTATTTTTACAAGAGTCGATTTCATTTTAAATGGATAGCATCATTTATTGCACCCCTACACTAAATTAGTAACATAGTTTTCTGAGAATTAAAGATATTAAAAGTATAGCACATCAGAGAGTAGTATGCCAATTTTTAGTCGGATAAAATTGTTCTCATATGCTATAAACTAATCGACTTGTATTCCAAGAGAAATTTTGGATTCTTTATCCGGAAATTTCAGGAAACCTTATCTGCCAGCAACATAAAGGAATTTTAAGCAAGTATGCTTTCGTGGCCTGAATCTTTCACAAAGAGACATGAACTGTTTGTACTCAGGGTCATTTCCTGTACAAATTCAAATCTTAAATTTTCTTGCATCCCAAAAATATTAAGATCGGCTGAAGGTGCATTGGCCACCATGTCCTTAAAATTGCCTATCCGAACTTCGGTAAGTGTTTCCGGCAAGCGAGCCAGATTGATCAATAAATTCAAGAAATTCTGGGCATTCTCTCTTTCTTTTTCATCTTTAATAACAATAATCAGCCGAATACTCGCATCCCAATTTTTTTTAAGTTTATAGGCAATTAAGATAGATAGGTCTAAGTTGCCAATATCCCATCCAACATCCCAGTTATTTGTCCTGTCACTTACCCAAACATTAATCATGTTTCTTCTTCCTAATAAAGCGGTTGGATGTGAAGAATACAATAAGACACCTATTTCCAGGCGGATAGATTCTCTTATGACAGGCCTGATCTCCGTTTCGTAATTATCATGTTGCTGTAGGTTTAAAAAAACAATGTTAGGTCTGAAGAAAGCTCCTTTCAAAGCCTGATTCCCGTAATTTACACCTTTGGCAAAATCATCAGTATTAATTACTGTCCAGGAGGAGAAAACATCCTTAATTCTAAAAGCTTCTGAAAGCGAAGAAAGTTCCTCAGCTAATTGGGTATTAGCTTCTCTAGATTCAATCCCCACCAGTTTTATTGATCCTTTAGGCCTGGCAATATTCCGCAAAAACTGAAAATTACCCTTGGCTCCTGTAACATCCCTGACAGGGACCATTAAATTTGGTTTCCATGCCCGTTGCTGCATAGTTTTCATACCCCATGTATGCTTTGCAGCCCACTCTGCAAACGAAACAAAAAGACCGGACCTGACGTCCTCAAAGGGCGTTTCAATATGTTGTCGAGACAAGAACCAGTATACTACAAAAACGATGCTTATTGAAATAAGACTTATGGTTGGATTAATAATAAACATGGCTAATACCGAGGACGTTAACCCAATATAAGGCACCCATTTGTTAATCTTGAACAACGGTCGATAACTTATTAAACCCAGGTTTTGCTCTATTATTACCACAATATTGATCATAGCATAAGTGATAAGGAAAAATAGGGTTACTAAAGGAGCAACTGCGTTTAAGTCGCGCAGTAACATGGTAATAAAAATCATAATCCCTGTCACGATCATTGCGTTTCTGGGCTGACCATTAGCACTTTGCCCTGCCAGAAATTTTCCATATGGTAATACGCGATGTTCACCCATTGCAAAAAGTATACGGGACGATCCCACAAGAGATGCCAGCGCAGAAGAAAAGGTAGCACCAAGGATACCAGCAATTACAAGGGGTCCAAAGTAGGACTTGTTTATTATAATATTATAGTTGGAGATAAGTTCCTGTTCAGTGGCGGAACGTGCCAACCAGAAGGCTAGTACCATATAGATTATGAAGCTTATTCCAATTGCCCATAAAGTGCCCACGGGAATACTCCTGTTAGGACTTTTTAGTTCCCCGGACATGTTGGCTCCTGCCATTATCCCTGTTGAAGCCGGAAAAAATACAGCAAATACAATCCAGAAAGTACTACCACTAAAATCATTTTCAGGAGAACCTTTGAAATTTCCCCATCGTATGGCCTCTTCTGTTGGAATAGTCATCGATCCATAATATGCAGCAACCACTATTGATACAAGGGAAAGTATAATAATACCCATTATAAAAAACTGGGTTTTAATAGCAAGGTCTGCGCTTATATATGCAATAGTTATTAATACTCCAAAGACAATAATATCCACTAAAAAAGGAATATGGTCCGGAAAAATACCCAGCCAGCCTTCTCTAAATCCAAAAATATACATAGTAACTGCCAAACCCTGGGAAACATATCTGGGAATACCAAGGCTTCCGCCAACTTCTAGTCCAAGTGCCTGAGAAATAATGGCATAAGCTCCCCCTGCACCTATTCGGATATTCGTAGTTATAGCGGACATGGAAAGTGCCGTGGTTAGTGTAATGAGGAAGGAAATAATAATTATTAACCAGGCGCCCAAAAGACCGGCATTACCCACTACCCATCCCATTCTCAAATACATTATTACACCGAGAATAGTTAAAAGTGTAGGTGTAAATACTCCGGCAAAAGTTCCAAATTTCTTGCCGTTGGCTGGCTTAGCTTCCATAGTATAATTGGTTATTCTTAATTTGTGCAGAAGATAACAATTATGTGTCAATTATGGATGAATTTTACCTTGACGAATTCCAGGTAAATTTTACAATCCACGCCTATTTTGGTCTTTCGATCAGTAAACCGATAGTTTCGGACACAAAATACAGTTGTTCGTCCTTTTAGGCTTGGCAGTTCTTAGCAGATTATATTTTTTTGCAGCCATAACCATTAAAATTTCAAATATGAAAAATGTATTTTTTACTGTCCTAATGCTTTTTGTTGCTTTTGGATATTCTCAAAAGAATAACGGCAAAGTATTTAATGAACATCCTGCTATAGATGTCGTAAATAGCATGCTTGATGCTTTTTTTGCCGGAGATACCGATAAGCTGGCTACATACCTGGCCGATGATTTTAGGTCTTACAATGGAACTGGTACTAATAAAGATGCCAAGGGTAACACCAAGGAACAGATTATAAACCAATCTAAATTTTGGAAAGAAAACCTGTCCTATGTTTCATTCAAGCCCACCAAAGGTGCTTATCCTGATGCTATAGAATACAAGGAAAGCGGAGTATGGGTCCAGACATGGAATCACTTAAAAGCCATGCATAATGAAACTGGTGTAAAAATTGATATGCCAACGCACAGGTTATTCAAGTTGAATGATGATAATAAAATAGAAACCATGATCAATTATTATAATGAGCGTGTTTTCTGGGAAATAGGTCAAAGCTTTGAAGACAGAAAAAATGGTACTATTTACAACCATCATGACAATATCAATACGGTTCGAAAGATGATGAGCGCCTTTGAGAATATGGACCTTGAAACGGCCTATAGCTTCTTTAAAGAAGATGCACGTTTTAATTCCCTGGAATTACCAGATGGTGAATCCTTGAGTCTTGAGGAGGTAAAAGAACGAAATAAGGGAATCATGGAAGCTTTCGAAATAACAAGTATAGATGTTGTGGGTTATCCTGATTATCTGGAATATGATCTGCGAGATGGCAGAACTGTTCAATCCTGGTGGAAGTTTAGAATGACCAGAAAAGCTGATGGAAAGAAAATAATTCTACCAGCACTATATATTCATGACTTTGATAAAGAAGGCAAGATTATCAGGTCTAGCGCCTATCTAAGCACCAAAGTTTTGGATGCAAAGTAAAATAACCTTCCTAAAACATCCCTTAAAAGAGTACTGACAGTGCTCTTTTTTGTTTTTAGTGATCCAATAGCCTAAATAGGCCTAAACTACTCTTTTTGAGAATATCTATAACCCTGAAATACAAGGTTATAAGACTTTTAATTAGCTGTGTAATAAGCTCATTACACTTGTAAACTTAAGATGTATTTTATCGAAAAAATCGGGAAATAAGATATTCTTACATTAAAAATCGGGAAATTAGCGCTCTAAAGTTGAATTTTTAATTTCAACAAATAAGTAGAATAATACTATTGTTTAAAGATAGTTCCCCATGAAAATTAAACTTTTATCTCCTTTTATCATTCTGGCATTATTGTTTTTTTCATCATGTTCTGAAGACCTGAACACAGCGTCTGATACGGGCAGACTTACGGTGCAATTAACAGATGCTCCATTTCCCTATGATGTGATTTCGGAAGCAAATATTACCATTTTTAAAATAGAAGCACGTTTACAGGAAGGTGCTATGGAGGAAGAAGATACCGAAGAACAGGAAGATGGTAATTCTTTTATAGTTCTATCGGAAGAAGAAAGAGAGGTTAATCTTATAGAACTTGTAAATGGCCTTACTGAAACAATTGTGGATATCGATGTGCCTGTGGGCTCCTATGATCTTATCCGAATTTATGTCAAAGGGGTAAATGTTGTTCTTACCGATGGGACTACATTTGATTTAAAAGTACCAAGTGGAGAACAAACCGGTATTAAAGTGTTTATTGATCCGTCTATATTGGTTAGTGGCGAAGTAAGTGCGGATTTACTTTTAGACTTTGACGTAAGCAGGTCTTTTATTCCTAAAGGAAACAGTAAAGATGTTTCAGGAATTATTGGGTTTAATTTTAAACCTGTAATTAAGGCCAGTAATCTGACTACTTCCGGTACGCTATCTGGCTTGGTTTCAGCCTTTGAGGATGAGGAATCCATAGGTTTGGAAGGGGCAACGATAACTGTATTTGAAACGGGGACTTTAGATCCGATTATGACGTCTCCTACAGATGACAATGGCAATTATACAATAATGGGTCTTATTGCCGGTTCATATGATGTAATGGTAGAGCTGGAAGGCTATGAGACACAAACTGCAGAAGAAATAACTATTGTGGCGGGGAATAAAACAATTCAAGACTTTGATTTGGTTCCTGTGCCATAAGGAACAGTGGTTAAGTCCGAAAGGCGGAATAGCAATATTCCGCCTTTTTTAATGGAAACAACATACTCACAGAGTATTTCATAATCAGAATTCCACACTTCTTAGTTATTAAAAATTATTATTTTAGGTTACAGAAGACAGTAATTCCATGAGTTAAAGATTCATGGTTCTGCTATATTTTGAACTATGAAAGCAGCTTTATACAATGCATTTCAAGGGCAAATTTCCATTGACAGTGTCAGTGATCCCATCCCATCAGAGTTTGGTGTGGTTATTAAAGTTGAGGCTAGTGGCCTATGTCTTAGTGACTGGCATGGCTGGATGGGCCATGACAAGGATATAGTATTGCCTCATGTTCCGGGTCATGAGTTGGCGGGAACCGTAATGGCCGTAGGTAAGGAGGTCAATAATTGGAGTGAAGGCCAGCGGGTTACCGTTCCTTTTGTTGGAGGTTGTGGAGCCTGTACTTATTGCCTGGAAGGTAATCAGCAGGTATGCGACTTTCAGTTCCAACCTGGATTTACGGCATGGGGTTCTTTTGCTGAATATGTGGCAATTGATTACGCAGATGTAAACCTGGTAGAGCTACCTAATGATATTAATTTCCTTGAAGCTGCAGGCCTTGGTTGCAGGTTTATAACGGCGTACCGTGGAGTTAGAGAGCAGGGCAAATTAACCTCAGATCAAACCATTGCGGTTCATGGATGTGGTGGAGTAGGGCTTTCTGTAATTCAAATTGCTAAAGGGATTGGCGCCAAAGTTTTAGCTATCGATATAGGTGAGGAGAAATGTAAGAAGGCTGGTGAGCTTGGTGCAGATTTTACAATTAATGCCAGTAAGAATGATGTTGTGCAGGCCATCAAAGATTTTAGCGGGGGCGGTGTACATGTTTCTATAGACGCCCTGGGGCATACTACTACCTGCTTGAATTCCATATTGGGACTTAGGAAGCGGGGTAAGCATGTTCAGATTGGACTTATGACAGCATCACATACTGCACCACCAATACCAATGCCGCTAGTAGTAGCCAATGAATTGGAAATTCTGGGAAGTCATGGCATGCAAGCCCATAAATATGGGGAGATGTTTGCTTTTATAAAAGCAGCAGGAATTGATTTAGGTAAAATGATAAACGAAACTATATCCCTTGAAGAAGTACCAATGCACTTACCTCAAATGCACCAATCTAGTTCTGCAGGAATTACGGTTATCAATTCTTTTTAAAACATTTTTCCCGCTATATTGGCCATAGAAAATTATATGCGTGAAAAACGCATTAAAATAAAACCTGAAAATATAAATTCTATCTTTGTGTAAGCTGGTAAATCGGCACCTTAACAATTAAGCGCTATAACATATGAAATCATTTACAATTCATGAAATTAATGAAATTCTGGGAGGAGAACTTGTTGGAAATACAGACCAAAAAATATTAGGGTTGGAAGAAATCGAGAAGGCGGATAACACCCAAATCACTTTTATTGGGAGCCGTAAATATGCCCAAAAATGGGAAAACTCAAAGGCAGCAGCAGCTATTATCAATGAAGGGCTAAAAGCTGAACCAGGTGATAACAGAGCGCTGATTAAGGTAAAAAATGCTGATTTGGCCATGGCGAAGCTGTTAGAAGTTTATATTAAGGACACACCACATTTTGACGTAGATATACATCCGACAGCAGTAATTCATGAAACTGCAACAATAGGTGAAGGCAGTAAAGTAGGAGCGGGATGTTATATTGGAAAAGACGTTGTTCTAGGTGCAGCAGTTGTTATCTATCCTAATGTTACTATTCTGGATGAAACCAAAATAGGTGCACATACTGTTATTTGGTCAGGAACGGTTATTCGTGAGCGTACAGAGATAGGCGCATATTGTATTTTTCAAAACAACGTCAGCATCGGTGGTGATGGTTTTGGATATCGTCCACGAGAAGATGGAAGGGGGTTGGTGAAAATTCCGCATATAGGGAATGTTGTTATAGGTAATGACGTGGAAATTGGCGCGAACTCATCGGTAGACCGAGCCAAATTCAGTTCTACAATCATAGGTGACGGCTGTAAGATAGATAACCAGGTACAAATTGCACACAATTGTATATTAGGTCGTTCTTGCATTATGGCTGGAGCAAGCGGACTTGCAGGGTCTGTGACCCTCGGAGACGGAGTAGTTATAGGTGGCAGTGCATCTATTAAAGATCATACCACCATACATTCGGGCGCGACGGTAGGCGCTGGCTCCGGTGTTTTGGCAGATGTACCTGCAGGAAAAACTGTATTAGGCTATCCGGCTGCAGATGCCCGTGAGAAACTTAAGGAATGGGTAGCTACTCGTAATTTGATCAAGTAATAAAATATACGAAGCCAGTTTTCTGGAATTATATATAAACTCGGTCATAATTAGTTATCAAAAAGCAAGTAGCTTTATTTCACTTAATTAAAACTTAAGGTGAATTAATTTATATTATTTAAAATCAGGCCAATACGTGCTAATTTTTTCTCTTAAAAAAGATACACTTCTTTGTAACTGCTCCATTCCGTCAACACCGTCTTCGATGCTGATCCATCCATCAAAATTTACTCTTTTCAACTCTGTAAATATCGCATCATAGTCGTTCAGACCTTTACCGATCTCTCCATGTCGAAGTCTTTTGGCATAACCTAAAACCCCATCTTCTTCTTTTCGTAGATCATCTAAGGTTCCTTCAAGAAGATAACGATCACTGGCATGCATAGTTACCACCCTGGAGGAAACTCTTTTCAATAATTCCAGAGGATCTTCGCCTGCTAAAAATGCATTGCTGGGGTCATAGTTAACTCCAAAATTTGGGTGATCTATAGAGGATACCAGTTTGCAAAACACATCCATTTTCTGTGCAAATTCTGGATAAGTCCAAAAATCGTCTTTGTAGTGGTTTTCCAAAATAAGTGTAATTCCGTCATCGCTGGCATAAGGTAAACAGGATTGAATGCATTCTGCGGCCAACTCAATACCGTCTTCCATGGAAAGCTCCGGACGTTTTTGACCAGAAAGAACACGGCAATAGGTTCCTCCAAGCGCCCTGGTCATGTCAATCCAGTATTTTTGTTTTTTGATTTCCTTCTGCCTGAAAGATTTATCTGGATGCGTAAAATCGGGCGAGCAACAAAGCATCGGAATCTCTTTTCCCTGATCTTCCACTTTTTTTCTGAATACTTCCCAATTAAAACTATCTGCCATTTCCAGGAAACCGGCATACCACTCCAGGCCATCCACTTGCAGCGACGTGGCTAAATCAATCCATTCTGCTACTTTCATGGCTCCGGTTTTACAAAGATCTTGCATATAGGCTTTTGGAAAGACAGCTAGTTTTGGCATCTTCAGGTATGTTTTTATGGTTTACTCAGAGCGAAATCCGCTCCAATTTTTTGGCAGATTTCGGCCTATCATGGGGAATTGCTCAAGCTCCAGCACTTGTCCGCTTACAGGACCACATTCATCAGATAATAAGTAAACAGCACCTGAGGCTATCTCTTGTGGTTCAAAAATACGCCGGGCTGGAGCAAACAAATCCGGTAAGTCCTTATACCAATCATCATTCATTCCCTGTTGTTTCTGGTTAATTTTTTCGTTTTCAGTCAATACCCAACCGGGGTTAATTTGATTTACGCGTATCCCGTAATCCCGAAACAAACTATCCCCAAGATTCCTGCTCAAAGTCATCAATGCCCCTTTAGATATGCTATAAGCCAGTAAATTAGGTTCCCCGCTCCAGGAGTTAATAGAACCAATATTTAAGACACAGCCCTTTGTTTCTCTCAAAGATGGAAGCGCAGCCTGAATTATTGCAAAAGGAGCCAGTGTATTTATGGCCAGCATTTCTCGCATGAAAGCAAGGTTTGTAGTATCTATATTTGAGGAAACTATCATTGCGGCATTATTTACCACGGCATCAAGTTTTCCAAAGCGTTGAAGTGCTTCTTTCACCAAAAGTTCCGGAACCCCTTCCTGTGTAATATCCATCGTAACTGTAGTAGCTATTTCACTACCCAGTTCATCCACGAGTGATTTACCTTTTTCGTCACGCAAGCCATTCAATACTACCTGAGCACCTTCTTTAACACATGCCCTGGCAATGGCCCTGCCTATGCCCGTGTATGAACCGGTAATTAAGATTACTTTGTTCTTCAAACGCATATCTAATTTAATTAGGTTTTAAAACACTCTTTACCACCTTCCCGGAATGCATAGCTTCAAAAGCTTCGTTCCATTGTTCCAGTGGCCATATTCCGCCAATTATAGGTCTTACATCCAATCTGCCTGCCGCTAACAGGGAAAGTACTTTCTCCCAAATGGGCCAGTTATGGCTGAAACTGCCCTGCAAAGTGACATTTTTTTGTACAAGTGGATCCAACGAATGACTAAAAGGCTGCGGACCCCAGCCAACCTTAGTAATATGGCCATTTGGTCGTACCCATTTTAAGGCTAAATTCAAGGTTTCACTTACTCCTGCTGCATCGATAACACAATCCACGCCAAGACCGTCCCGTTCAAGTGCCCATTCAGTAGCATCATCCACAATAATATCGCAACCATATTGCTTTGCTATAGCTAATCTCCCTGCATCTTTTTTCAGACCAACAAGAGCTACGTGTGCACCACATAATTTAGCCATGGCTGCACATAATATTCCAATTGTTCCAGGACCCAAAACAATAACACGGTCGCCTGGCTGTATTTTTGAATTAAAGACTACGGCATTATAAGCAACAGAACAGGGTTCCGTTAAACAAGCCTGCTCAAAGGAAAGATTTTCAGGGATGCTATGAAGACATCTCGCCGGGACCTTTACAAATTGGGTCATTGCCCCATTAACACCATATCCAAATCCCTTTCGATCAGGATCCAGATTATAAAGGCCTTGCCTGGACAGAGGACTTTGGGCATTTATGACGGCAGCTGTTTCACTCACTACCGCATCACCTTCTTTCCAATTCTTAACTCCTTTACCCAATTCAACTATATGACCTCCAAACTCATGTCCCAGAACTACCGGGTAATTAACAGGCCAGCTATGATCTGCGGTCCACTGATGCAAATCACTCCCACAAACACCTACATTTGCTACTTCAAGTAGAACTTCGTCTTCACCAATGGTTGGCCTTTTTATAGTTCTGATTTCTACACTACCTTTTTCAGGAGCAAAATTTACAACGGCAATAGCGTTCATATAAGCATTATTTTATCTATAATTCAAGTCTGATTATTTCACATCTTTATGGGCATGAATTTGGTCGCATATTAGTCTTAATGAGGCTTCAAGATCACCATCAGCGGTCTTAAACGAATCAGCGTCAATGGTTAATGGGGCTCCCAGTACGACCAATGGCGCACCGTATTCCGGACATCTTATTGCCTGTTCCAATGATAATCCGCCTACGGCCTGTACAGGAATATTTACAGCGGCCACAACTTCCTTCAACTGATCTAACGGACTTGGCATAGAAAACCCTTGAGCAGCTATCCCCCGGCGTTCATCATAGCCGATGTGATGAATCACATAATCACAACCAAGCTCTTCCAATCTTTTAGCACCGGCTACCATATCCGGACAACCAAGATTATCACCCATTACTTTTACTCCAAAATCTTTTCCTGCCTCAACAACTACCTTAATCGTTTCTTCATGTGCCCTGGCCATTACTACTACATGCGTAGCGCCGGCTTTTGCCATCATTTCTGCTTCGAGGTAACCGCCATCCATGGTTTTAAGGTCTGCCACAATAGGCACACCCGGGAAGTTTTCTCGCAATTTTTTTACACCATGCAATCCTTCTGCCAAAATGAGAGGAGTGCCTGCCTCCAGCCAATCCACTCCAGCCCTTAGGGCCATTGCGGCAGTTTCAAGAGCTTCATCAATATTTGTAAGGTCTAAGGATATTTGAACAATGGGTTTCATTTCTGCCTAGTATTCTTTTAATTTTATATTTCTGAATTCAACCTTCATAGGTGGTCCCACATGAACTTGTAATCCCAAAAAGCCGGAAGCCTTACGGTTTACTGAATCCAGATCAGTTACTTCACTCATCAATATCCTATTCACATAATGTTGTAAATGATTGTCTTTAATTATGATATGACAGCTATTCCAACCTTCTGCTTTAATCTTCGATTTTAGACTGTCAATATTTCCAAGAGATGCTTTTACTTCCCTGTTCTGCCAGGCATTATTTTTAACATTTGCCCTCAGGGAGCCTCGTTCAAATGGATTTTCCTGTGATTTAACCACAACCTTTTCGCCCCTGTAAGCCAGAGTAGTGCGCTTTCTCTCTTCATAATTTTGGCCGGTATAAGTGTTTTTTCCGTCAATGTCTGCCTGATATCCTCTCAGAGCAAAAGGA
>CP070778.1:1568387-1591823 GCA_020346245.1 Flavobacteriaceae bacterium
CACGCTCTTTTTTGTCAGATTTTTTCAAGCTGAATTTTGGTGATCCGTCACAACTCCAATGTACTGCAGATTCATCCTTGTAACTTTTCGTGATAATCTCTACCTTGTCTGCAACCATGAAGGAAGAATAAAAGCCCAGGCCAAAATGTCCGATGATGCCTGCGTCTTTGTCTGCATCCTTATATTTATCAAGAAATTCTTCAGCCCCAGAAAAGGCAATATCATTAATATACTTTTTAACTTCTGCTTCACTCATTCCAATCCCCTCGTCAATGATATGAAGTTTTTTACCCTTCTTATCTATCTTCACTTCAATCATGGGATTTCCATACTCTACCTTTGCCTCACCAATAGAACTAAGGTGTTTTAACTTAAGTGTAGCATCCGTCGCATTTGAAATTAATTCTCGTAGGAATATCTCGTGATCGCTGTAAAGGAATTTTTTAATTAATGGGAAAATGTTTTCAACTGAAACATTAATCTTACCAGTAGCCATATTTAATTGTTTTTTAAATTACTACTTAGACATGTCAAAAAAAGTACCATAATGCGTACGGGTGACAAACTGACACTTTAGCTTTCCGTTAAATTTTTTAGGCGAAACTTTAACATATTTTATGTTTAATAATTATGTATAATTGTTAAACATTATGTATATTTGAAATGTGATTGCGAAAAACAATTGCTATGAAAAAGTTTTTTGAT
This sequence comes from Flavobacteriaceae bacterium, assembly GCA_020346245.1. Lineage (GTDB taxonomy): Bacteria > Bacteroidota > Bacteroidia > Flavobacteriales > Flavobacteriaceae > Eudoraea. The sequence continues at coordinate 1,569,093 of CP070778.1, forward strand.
TTTGTAATCAGATTGTTTATTAATTGGTTAGGTTGTTTAAAAGTGTGTTTTCTCTCGAAAGCACACTTTTTTTATACTGGTTTTAGTAGGCAATAAATTTTTAAAATGTTTGAAATAAACGTAAATAAAATAAACATAAATAAAATATAACATGACTGCAAAAGCCACTGTAAAAAAACCGTTCAAAGAGAATATCATATCTGCTTATATGAATTTTGTACTGGAACATGAAGCCGTTCCTAAATCTGTTTTCAAATTTTGCAAAGAAAACAAAATAAAAGAGGACGAGTTTTATAAACTTTTTGGTTCTGTAACCGGAATACAAAAAGCCATTTGGGACCTACTCCTGGATAATACTATGAACTTATTATCAAAAAATAAGGAGTTTCATGAATTTTCTAGTCAGGATAAAATGCTTACTTTCTTTTTTACTTTTTTTGAAATGCTGAAGCTTAACCGAAGCTATGTACTTTTCGTTTTGAATGATGATAGAAGTCCTTTAAAAAATTTGCAACAACTAAAAGGTGTTCGTGTCGGGATCAAGAATTTTGCAAAAGTATTGATAGAAGAAGATAATAGTGAAAAAAGCTCTAAAGTTACTCAGAATAACCCGGGTTTGTTTTCAGAAGGTGCCTGGGTTCAGTTTTTGTTTATCCTTAAATTCTGGATGGAGGATACTTCAGCAGATTTTGAAAAGACAGATATAGCCATAGAAAAATCTGTTAAGACCATCTTTGATGTGTTTGATCATACCCCTTTGGAGAGTATTATGGATTTTGGAAAATTCCTGTTCAAAGAAAACTTTTCGTAATCACCTTAACGGCATTATAGATGAAAACACTCGATAAAATTCCTACTGGGAAAATTGAAAGGGCAGGTAAACTCGTAAAAACTGGCGTCAAAGTAGGTGGAAATTTTGTTAAGTATTATGGTAAAAAACTGGTAAACCCTGGACATGATAAAGAAGAGTTGAATAAAGATAATGCATCTGATATTTACAATGGTCTTAAGTCATTAAAGGGCAGTGCACTGAAAGTAGCACAAATGCTTAGCATGGAAAAGAATTTACTTCCATCAGCATATGTGGAAAAATTCTCAATGGCTCAATTTTCAGTACCACCTCTTTCTGCTCCACTAGTACGCAAAACTTTTAAAAGGTATTTGAACAAATTCCCGGAAGAAGTTTTTGATTCCTTTGAACGCAACTCCATTAATGCTGCAAGTATAGGACAGGTGCACAAAGCAACAAAGAATGGAAAGGAATTGGCAGTTAAAATACAATACCCCGGTGTAGCGGAGAGCATAAGTAGCGATTTGGCAATCGTTAAACCCATAGCCATACGTATGTTTAATCTTCAGGGAAAAGATTCGGATAAATACTTTAAAGAGGTAAAACTTAAGCTTCTTGAAGAAACCGACTACAGCCTTGAATTTATTCAAAGTGAGGAAATAACAAAAGCTTGTCGAATAATCCCAAATTTAGAATTTCCAAAGTATTATCAGGATCTATCAAGCGAACGAATACTGACTATGGATTGGATGCATGGGAGGCATTTAAGCGAATTTACCAAACAAGACTTTAGTCCAGAATTGGGAAATAGATTAGGTCAGGCACTTTGGGATTTTTATATGTTCCAATTACACGGACTTAGAAAGGTTCATGCAGATCCACATCCTGGAAATTTCCTGGTTAGTGCACAGGAAACATTAGTCGCCATTGACTTTGGTTGTATTAAGCAAGTCCCGGATGAATTTTATGTGCCTTATTTCGAGCTTGCCAAAAAAGAGAATATTGAAAATGATTCCATTTACATGGAAAAGTTATATGAGTTAGAAATACTGTCTCCGTCTGATTCAGAAATAGAAGTTAAATTCTTTAAAGCCTTATTCAAGGAAATGCTTGGCCTCTTTACAACACCGTTCCATGACGAATTCTTTGATTTTGGCAATGAGGACTTTTGGTCAAAAATTGCCGCCCTTGGGGAACGTTACTCTAAAGACGAACATATAAGAAAAATGAATGGAAACAGGGGGTCTAAACATTTTCTGTATATTAACAGAACCTTCTTTGGCTTGTTTAATCTCTTGCATGATCTAAAAGCAAATGTTGAAGTGAATTCGTACAGAAAGTACTTAAACTAGTCTGTAAGCCTTCTTAAATCATCAATTATTTTTTAGCTATCTTAGATTTTAGGAATGATTTTACTTGCACGACTGTTTCCGGAAGTACAGGCAATTCTTTTCAGATTAACTAACACGCAAACTAAGTAATGTACAATTCAAAAATTATTGGCCTGGGCTATTTTGTTCCTGATAACGTGGTAACTAATGATATGCTCTCCGAAATTATGGATACCAATGACGAATGGATCCAGGAAAGAACAGGTATAAAGGAGCGGAGACATGTTATAAAAGGTGAGGACACAACTTCGACTATGGGGGTTAAGGCAGCGAGGATAGCAATCGAAAGAGCGGGGATAGATAAGGATGAAATAGATTTTATAGTATTTGCAACCTTGAGCCCTGATTATTACTTCCCTGGGCCGGGCGTGTTGGTGCAAAGAGATATGGGAATAAAAACCGTTGGAGCAATAGACATAAGAAATCAATGTTCCGGCTTTGTTTATGGAATCTCACTGGCAGATCAGTATATTAAGAGTGGCATGTATAAGAACGTACTGGTAATAGGTTCCGAATTGCATTCTGGTGGCCTTGATATGACCACACGGGGCAGGGGAGTATCTGTAATCTTTGGAGATGGTGCCGGCGCTGTTGTTATGACGAGAGAGGAGGATAATTCCAAAGGAATTTTGTCTACACATTTGCACTCGGAAGGAGCCCACGCCGAAGAACTATCCTTAATTGCTCCGGGGATGGGAAAAAGATGGGTCTTAGATATATTAAAAGACAACGATCCTGATGACGAATCTTACTTTCCTTATATGAACGGGCAGTTTGTTTTTAAAAATGCCGTAGTTCGTTTTAGTGAGGTGATTATGGAAGGGTTAAAGGCCAATAACCTTGAACCAAAGGATATTGATATGCTAATCCCGCACCAGGCTAATTTGAGAATTTCCCAGTTTATTCAGCACAAGATGAGGTTGAGAGATGACCAGGTTTACAATAATATTATGAAATATGGGAATACCACGGCGGCTTCTATTCCCATAGCCCTTACAGAAGCATGGGAGCAGGGTAAAATAAAAGAAGGAGATCTGGTAGTATTGGCTGCCTTTGGGAGCGGATTTACCTGGGGAAGTGCCATAATCCGGTGGTAACAATTAAATTTTAAACAGATGGGAAAACGCTCTGAAAGTCTGGATTCAAAACAAATAGATTTTATAGCAAAACAAAAACTTTTTTTTGTGGCCACTGCCATGAAGGATGGATCCATTAATCTTTCTCCTAAGGGAATGGACTCTTTCAGAATTATCAATGACACAAATATTCTATGGTTAAACTTAACAGGCAGCGGCAATGAAACAGCTACCCATCTGCAATACAACAATAGAATGACGATTATGTTTTGTGCATTCGAGGGGCAACCTTTGATTTTACGCCTGTATGGTGAGGCAAGGGTATTTCACGAGCGAGATTCCTTTTGGAAAGAACATATTGGTTTGTTTCCTGAAATTACCGGTAGCAGGCAACTAATTGAAATGAAAATTAATCTCGTCCAGAATTCTTGCGGGTTTGGTGTTCCAATGATGGATTATAAAGGGGAGCGAAACATGCTCAACAGCTGGGCAGAAAACAAAGGAAAGGATGGACTAAACGAATATATGAGTCGGAAGAATGTTAAAAGTCTGGATGGTTTGCCTACCGGAATATTTGATGAATCGACCTAAATTTAAAACCCCCGGCTAATCAGCCGGGGGTTTTTTAATTGACAAATACTACATGAGATAACCAACCAATACTCCGTATATTTTATCAATTACTATTTAAAGCATACCACCACCACTTTGCTTAGTATTACTATCTCTTCTTTTTCGTTTAGCTGCTTTGTTTTTTCCACTACCAAACCGGTACGAAATTCCTGCAAAGACAGTTTGGCTCTCCCAATTAAATTCGGCTACCTGGGCAAAAGGCTTATCACCGCTAGCTGCAAAACGCATTGTGTTAAAAACGTCATTGAAATTAACACTGAAAGTACCTTTACCTTTGGCGAAATTGTAACGAGCACCAAGATTCACAAAATACATGGGCTCTACATCAAACTGTATGGTTCTGTTTTGTCCTCTGTAGAATCCAAATAGTTGAAAAGTTAAATTTTTAGTGGCTTTGAAACTATTATTCATTCTAAAATTCCAGGCCGTATTTTGCACTTCAATTTCCTCAGTAATTATGTCATCTATTGTAGCAGTATTATTTTCGGTTTGTAAGCTCTCAGTAATTCCTCGCTGCGTTTGTGAATACAAATCAAAACTGGCATTAAAACTCCACCATTTAGTTAGCTTATAATTACTTGAGACCTCAATACCATATGCAGAGGTATCGTCAAAATTGTCGAAGGTTAATATAAGTTTGTTCAGGTCTAGTCTGTCTACATAAATAGCCCTGTTAATTTCATCCTTAATGTTCCTGTAGAATATACCTGATGTTATGCTTCCATTCTTCAGGCGTCTGGTATAATTTATTTCATATGAAAATGTAAATTGAGGAAGAAGTGTTGGGTTCCCAAATGAGGATAATAAAGGGGTAGACCACTCACGAATAGGATTCACCTGTGTAAGCCCGGGGCGGTCAACCCGTCTGCTAAAACTAAATTGAAACTGATTTTTATCAGATGGCTTATAGGTTACAAAACCAGATGGATACAGTTCTGTATACTTATCTGTAAATGACCTTACCTGGTTAGTGTCTGCTTTAACCTCAACATCTTCAACACGAAGCCCTACCTGGTACCCCCATTTATCATAATTCTGTCCAAAACTGGCATAGGCAGAGTAAATGTCCATTCCATAAACAAAATCGGTATCCGGAGTTGGTATCAAACTTCCATCGGGTGCATACGATAGGCCTGTAGAGGAATAATCCACATTGGTTTCAAAAATCCTTGCTTCCAGACCAACTTCAAGTTTGGATATAGAATCTAAGGGATTTACATAGTCCAGGTTTACAAGAGTCTGGTCTCTTTTGGTATCTACAAAATCTTGATAATCCGGGAATACCGTATTTCCTGTCGATCTAAATTGAGCATTTTCTTCATCAGTAAACTTATTGTAATCTACTTCCAGCTCAATGTTATGCCCTTCTTTATTAAAATCCAGTTTATAGTCAAAATTGTATTGCTGGCTGTGATTATCGTTCTTATTTAAAAAGGTTTGATTGGTATTGAGCAGTGGATCATCAAAGTATGTAACCTGTGTCTGTCCATTTGTTTTACCGTCAAAATAATTTTGGTTTGTGAAAAACGAAATGGTGTTCTTATCATTTAGATAAAAATCCATTCCAACTTTAAATAAATTAGATTTCCTGTTATCTAAAAAATCAAACAATTGTTCAGAATTCTCGTCAATTCTGAATATAATTCCATCGTTTACATATTTGCCGATATTGTTTCCGAAATTTCCATAGACATTTACCTTACCATTTCTATAGTTAAGATCGATTGAACTGTTAAACTTTGCTTCCTGACCTACTGTCAGACCTGTATTCAAATTCCCGTTAAAACCATTATTTGAATTTTTGTGAAGTATAATGTTTATGAGGCCAGTCATCCCATCAGGATTATATTTGGCTGACGGATTGGTAATTAATTCAATAGACTTTATGGAAGTAGATGGTATCTGCCTTAATAATTGGGCAACCGGCACATTGGTTAGTTTGCCATCTACCATAACCCTTACATTTGAGTTTCCCCTCATGGTAAGTTGTCCGGTTTGCTGATCTACATTAAGCGAGGGTATATTATTCATTATATCAGAAGCGGTGGCCCCAGCGGTCGTAAGATCTTTGCCTACATTTACCACTTTACGATCTATACGTTGTTCTATAGTCGTCCGCTCTGCTACAACTTCCACGCCTGAGAGTTCTTCTGCTTCCTCTTCAAGGGAAATAACCCCTAAATTCGGATTGCGATTGTCTTTTGATAATGTAATCTGCTGTATGTACGATTTGAAGCCTATAAATTGAACCTCTACAATGAAAGACCCTTCGGGTAATTTTTTTATTTGAAAAGTACCATTTTCATCCGTGATTCCACCGGTAAGCGTGGTGTTGTCCGAAGCTCGCTTGATCACTATTGCGGCATATGCTACCGGCTGATTCTGGATATTGTCTACTACCTTGCCGCTAATGCTTCCCAATACAATATCGGGATCAGATATTTCTGCTTTTACCAGGGATACGCCACCTAATAGAAGGACGTAGATTAAAAATTTTTTGATCATGAACTTTGTGATTGTGATTGATTGATGATACATACATGACGACAATAGATAGGGAATGTTACCTTGAATAAAAATTTTAACATATTTTCATGACAGAAGCATTGGACTGTTGTTTAAACTTTTTTGAATCAATTTTCATTAACTCAAATAGTATCTTTGCTTTTTTAAGGGTAATGGATGCTTTTAATGGGCCTATTGTAATGAAATAATAAAACCCCGACCTAATTGCCGGGGTTTCTTTCGTTGATGTGCCATACTAAACACTAACCATTAACTATAAAAATATAGCGCCAACAACGAATTAATTTTTGAGCTACAATGAAAAGACGAACAATAAATTGAAAAGTTACAGTCATTAACAGACTTTAACGCAACAAGAATCATTTTATGAAAAAGACACTTGTTTTTGGAGCCTCCTTAAACCAGAACCGATACAGTAATCTGGCCATAAATAAATTGCGGGGAAAAAAAATTGAAACCACTGCTTTTGGTCTCAGGGAGGGCACTGTTGCAGACGTAGAGATTAAAACAGATCTTGAAAAATTTAGAAATATTCATACCATTACCTTATATCTAAATGCAAAACGGCAAAAGGCGTATTACGAACAAATCATTGAACTTAAACCACAAAGGGTGATTTTTAATCCAGGGACCGAAAACCCGGAGTTCTATACACTCCTTCGAAATAGCAAAATCAAGGTGGAGGAGGCATGTACTTTAGTGTTATTAGCCACAAATCAATATTAAATCAGAGGCCTAAGGCATTTATTCTTTACTTGAACACCTTGAACTTTTAAGCACGGCTATCATGGAGAAGCACTAAGCAGGTTTCTTTTTTATCAGATATAATCCAATAAAAGTAAATAACCCATTAACAGGTAAAAGTTCATAGCCCACGGCATATCCGCCCAGGTAAACAGGAGGTATATTCGCTATCCCAATTACCATAAGTACCGCAGCGCTTGCAACAATCCAAACGTACTTGTCTTCTATCTTATAAGGTGTAAAGATTCCAAATGCAAATAAGCCCAATAAAGGACCATAGGTATAGGTAGCTACCGTTAAAAGACCGTCAATAACATTTCTGTCCAAAACATATTTGAATAGTATAACCATTAGGATCAGGAGTACACTCATCCAGACATGGGTTTTTTTTCTTAATGTTTTTTGATGGTTTGCCGGCTTGTTTTCAATTCCCAGAAAATCTACGCAAAAAGAAGTGGTCAGGGAAGTTAGAGCGCTATCTGCACTGCTGTAGGCCGCCGCAATAAGCCCAAGCATAAAAGTGATCGCCACGGTTATGCCCAAACCGCTGTTTAATGCAATTTCAGGAAAAAGAAGATCAGATTTTGGTTCCCCATCCATTAAGGGTGTTGCGATATCAAATTTAGCAGCGAAGATAAAAAGCAAAGCACCTAACAGTAGAAAAACAAAATTTACCACAATAAGGATAAGACTGAAAGAAACCATATTCTTCTGAGCGTCTTTTAAATTTTTACAGGTTAAATTCTTCTGCATCATATCCTGATCCAGTCCTGTCATACATATAGTAATGAACATTCCCCCCAGGAATGATTTTATGAAGTGGTTTTTAGCATAAAAATCATCAGTAAATAAAACCTGGCTGTACTCCTTTAATTCCTCAGAATTGATATACTCTGTAAAGCTCCAGCCTAATTTTTCATTAATAAAGTAAATAGATAGGCCTACAGATAATAACATAAACAGGGTTTGCAAAGTGTCTGTCCATACTATGGTTTTAATCCCCCCTCGAAAAGTATATATCCATATTAAAAGGATAGATAAAACTACGGTAACTTCAAATGGAACATTCCAGGCGTCAAATACAAACTGTTGCAGCACTATGGCCACCAGAAAAAGGCGGAAAGAGGCTCCCAATACCCTTGAGATGAAGAAAGACAAAGCCCCTATTTTATAACTCACGTTTCCAAAACGTTCCTTTAAGTATTCGTAAATGGAGGTTACATTAGAGCGATAATAGATGGGCATAAGGATAAAGGCAACAACAAAATAACCCACTAAATACCCAAAAACAACCTGCATATAACTGAATTGGGAACTTTCTACCCAGCCTGGCACAGATATAAAAGTGACCCCGGATAAGGATGCACCAATCATCCCAAATGCCACCAAATACCACGGTGATTGTTTTCCTGCCTTAAAAAAATCAGCATTGGAATCATTTTTTCCAGTGAAGTAAGAGATAAGCAATAGCAAGAAGAAATAACCGCCAATAAGGAGCAGAATATGCGATGCTGTCATAAAAATAAATTACGAGCGCAAAGTACAAAAACTTAAAACATTATGTAATTTTGCCTTTATGGAATTTTCATCTAAACTCTTGGAAAATGCAGTATACCATATGTCTCAGTTACCGGGAATTGGTAAACGAACTGCTTTGCGGTTAGTACTTCACCTTTTAAACCAGCCGGAGGAACAAACATCAGATTTATCTCATTCGCTGCAGGCGCTTAGAGAGGAAATTAAATTTTGCTCAAATTGCCATAATATCTCAGATGTAGCTCTATGTGAAATCTGTGCAAATTCTAAAAGGGAGCAGGATGTGGTATGTGTAGTTGAGGATATTCGCGATGTAATGGCTATTGAAAACACGGGTCAATATATGGGATTATACCATGTGCTTGGAGGCAAAATATCCCCGATGGAGGGTGTTGGTCCACAGGATTTAACCATTTCCTCCCTGATCACAAAAGTTGGTCAGAAAAAGATAAAGGAACTGATTTTTGCTCTGAGTTCTACCATGGAAGGCGATACCACAAACTTTTATATCTATAAACAATTAAAGCCTTTTAATGTAAAAATATCTACTATTGCCCGGGGTATTTCGGTAGGTGATGAGCTGGAATATGCAGATGAAGTTACATTGGGAAGAAGCATACTTAACCGAATTCCATTTGAAGGTTCCTTAAAGGCTACATAAAGATAATTGATACAATAAATTTAAAAATAAGGACGTTTTTTTAGTATTTTTGCAAAATATTTAATCAAAAAAGCACTTTAAATAATAATATGGCAAAGTTTGAATTGAAATTGCCGCAAATGGGTGAGAGTGTTGCTGAAGCTACTTTAACAGCTTGGTTAAAGGAAGTTGGCGATACAATAGAAATGGATGAGGCGGTTTTTGAAATTGCTACGGACAAGGTAGATTCTGAAGTACCAAGTGAAGTTGAGGGCGTGTTGCTGGAAAAACTTTTTGAAATAGACGATGTCATAAAAGTTGGACAGACTGTAGCTGTTATAGAAATGGAAGGCGGATTAGATGTTGCAGATACTACTGATTCCGAACAAATAGAAGAAATTACTGAAGTTCTTCCTGAGGAAGCAGCAGTTTTGGAAGAAAACGTGGCAAATGTTCAGGAGCTTGTTGGCAGTAAAACTCAAAGCACAGCAGATACTACCAGATTTTATTCCCCTCTTGTTAAAAATATTGCGAGAGAAGAAGGTATAACCACGGCAGAACTCGATACAATAGAGGGTACGGGAAAAGAAGGCAGGGTTACCAAAAATGATATCCTGGCCTATATTAAAAATGGCAAACCTGAAGTTGCTCCGGTTTCAACACCGCCTGCAACACCTGTTAAGGCAGCTGAACCCGCAATAAAGGAAACTGCTGTTCGAACAGAGCCACATCAGGTTACAAGGGTACAGTCTAATGGTGAAGATGAGTTAATACCAATGACCAGAATGGGTAAACTCATCGCGCATCATATGATAGAGAGTATCTCAACTTCAGCTCATGTGCAAAGTTTTATTGAAGTAGATGTCACCAAGGTGGTTACATGGAGGAATAAGGTTAAAGATGCATTCCAGAAGAATGAAGGAGAAAAGTTAACCTTTACCCCAATTTTTATGGAGGCGGTTGCCAAAGCCTTAAAAAAGTATCCAATGGTTAACATTTCGGTTGAAGGGGATACGGTTATAAGGAAAAAGAATATCAACATTGGAATGGCCGCGGCATTACCCGATGGAAATTTGATAGTACCTGTAATAAAAAATGCAGATCAGCTAAACTTAGTTGGAATGGCCAAAGTGGTTAATGACCTTGCAAACAGGGCAAGAAACAATGCACTGAAGCCAGATGAAATAAAAGACGGTACCTATACAGTCACAAATGTGGGCTCTTTTGGAAGCGTTTTCGGAACACCTATCATTAATCAACCACAGGTTGGGATATTGGCGCTGGGGGCTATTCGTAAAATGCCTGCGGTTATAGAAACTGAGGAAGGCGATTTTATTGGGATCCGAAGCAAGATGTTTCTTTCACACAGTTATGATCATCGGGTCGTAAATGGCGCATTGGGCGGCATGTTCGTTAAAACGGTTGCAGACTATCTTGAAGCCTGGGATGTGGATAGGGAGATTTAACAGGGTTGAGAGTTTAAATGGCAGGGCTTTAAATTCAAAAGATAATGTTTAACTCTTTTCGACAATTTCTTAAATAGCAGACATTTAGCTGGAAAGCTACAAATCCTTACTATTTTAGTATACTTTGACTTTGTTTTAAAAACTATCTTTGCCTAAAACCCTCACAAATGGAACTAAAACTCAGCAAGCCCATATGTTTTTTTGATTTGGAGACCACGGGGACCAATGTGGCCAGGGACCGTATTGTTGAAATTTCTATTCTGAAAATTTATCCCAATGGCAATAAAGAGAGCAGGACCTGGCTGGTTAATCCTGAAATGATCATTCCTGATGAGGTTATTGCAGTACATGGTATTTCTAATGAAAAAGTAGAAAACGAACCAACTTTTAAGGAACTGGCTAAAGAAATTTTCAATATAATAAAAGACTGCGACCTAGCGGGCTTTAATTCAGATCGCTTTGATATTCCGCTATTGGCAGAAGAAATGCTGCGTGCAGACATTGATTTTGATCTTAAAAACATGTTATCTGTAGATGTTCAGACCATCTTTCATAAGATGGAAAAAAGAACCCTGGCAGCTGCCTACAAATTCTATTGCGATAAGGATTTAACAGATGCCCATAGTGCCGAAGCAGACACTACTGCTACGTATGAAGTCCTTCTCTCTCAGTTAGATCGATATCCCGAATTGGAAAATAATGTAAAGAAACTCGCCGAGTTCTCTACTCATAGAAAATTTGCCGATTTTGCCGGCTTTATTAGTTTTAATAAAGACGATGAGGAAATTTTTTCCTTTGGCAAGCACAAGGGTAAGAAAGTCCTGGAGGTCCTGGAACAGGAACCTGGTTATTTTGGCTGGATCCTGAATGCAGATTTTCCACTATACACTAAAAAGGTACTTACTCAGATAAAACTAAGTCAGCTTAATAATAAATTAAGCTAAAATAATCAGGAATAAGGAGATGAAGATCATTTGTGTTGGTCGCAATTATGCAGATCATATAAAGGAATTGGATAATGAAAGGACAAAAGATCCGGTAGTATTTATAAAGCCCGATTCTGCGGTTCTGCCGAAGGAACAGGATTTTTACATTCCTGATTTTTCAAACGAAATTCATTATGAATTAGAAGTTCTGGTAAAAATTAAAAAAGTGGGCAAGCATATCAATGAAAAGTTTGCACATACCTATTATGACGAAATTGGACTTGGTATAGATTTTACCGCCAGGGATCTGCAATCCAAACTAAAAGAAAAAGGTCTTCCCTGGGAAATTTCAAAGGGATTTGATGGTTCGGCGGTAATTGGAAATTGGGTTGACAAAAATAAATTCGAAAATTTGAATAAATTAAATTTTTCACTTTTTAAAAATGGACACCCTGTTCAGAAGGGGAATACAGGCTTAATGTTGTGGAGCATAGATTCCCTGATTTCGTATGTCTCCAAATATTTTATGCTCAAAAAGGGAGATATTATTTTTACAGGAACTCCCGCCGGGGTTGGTAAAATTAGTGCAAATGATTACCTTTCGGGTAAGCTTGAAGGGGAAGAACTACTCACCGTAAAAATTAAATAGATGATCTACAGTTTGGATAAAATTAATGAGATGGCCGAAGGGGATGAGGATTTCATCAACTCTGTTATTACCGTATTCCTTGAAGAAGTACCTCAGGATATTAAAGATCTCGAGATTGCCATTGAAAGTGGCGATTATGAGAATGTTTATAAACTAGCACATAAAATAAAGCCCAATGTTGATTTATTGGGAATGGAGCAAAGCAGAGCGGTTGCCCTCGATATTGAAACACTAGGTAAAAACTCGGCGAATAAAGAAGAAATTGAGAAAAAGTTTCCACTATTGAAGAAAGATATACACCAGGTGGTTTCTGAACTTAAAAAGGACTTCAATTTCTGATGTTTGCAGAAATTATTACCATTGGCGATGAAATTCTAATAGGACAAATAGTAGATACCAATTCTGCTTTTATAGCCGCCGAATTAAATAAGATAGGAGTTTCTGTGTTCCAGATTACTACGGTTCAGGATGACAGATCACATATTCTTAAGGCTTTTTCAGAGGCCGAAAAAAGGGCAGAAATAATAATTATTACCGGTGGTTTGGGCCCAACCAAGGACGATATAACAAAACGCACACTTTGTGAATATATGGATGATAAACTTGTTGAAGACAAACAGGTATTGGCCCATATAGAGGAATTGTTCAAAAATTATATTACTACTCCGATTTCTGATATCAACAGGCACCAGGCCCTGGTACCCTCCAAAGCTCAGGTATTGCACAATGCATATGGTACTGCTCCTGGAATGTGGATGTCTGCGGAGAAAGCCACTTTTATTTCACTTCCGGGTGTACCTTTTGAGATGAAAAACCTTTTAAGCAATGAGGTAATCCCAAGGATTGCAGCTGCCTTTCATCGTCCGCATATCTACCACAAGACAATTATGACCTATGGCCTGGGAGAAAGTGCAATAGCAGCTAGAATAGCGGATTGGGAGGAAAATTTACCATCTTTTGTTAAACTTGCTTATCTGCCTAATTTAGGGAAAGTGCGGTTGCGATTAACAGCCAAAGGGCCAGACAGGAATCTCATAGAGGAGGCGGTCAAAAGTGAAACGAAAAAATTATATGCCATAATCGGGGATATCATTTACGGTGAAGAGGAGGATGGATCCATAGAATCAGGAGTAGCTAAATTACTCACTGAAAAGAAAATGACCCTTGCCACGGCTGAAAGTTTTACCGGGGGTAAAATAGCAGAGCAACTCACGGCCATTCCGGGTGCCTCGGCTTATTTCTTGGGAAGTGTAGTAGGTTATGCCACTCAGGTTAAAATAGATGTTCTAAAAGTACCTGAAGAGGTGATTAAAAAGAATTCAGTGGTAAGTGCGGAAGTTGTAAGAGCAATGGCTATGAATATAAGGGAATTGTTGCAGTCAGATTTTTCGGTGGCGACAACAGGCAATGCAGGTCCTTTAAAGGGTGATTCGGACGCTCCTATAGGTACTGTTTATATTGCAATTGCCACCCCCGATGATGTAATAGTTGAAAAATTTACTATGGGAAATCACCGAACCAGAATAGTCCAAAAAGCGGTACACAAGGCTTTCCAGATGCTTCAAAAAGAAATTTTAAAATTCTAGAAGAGAATTTTGTCCATCAAACAAAAATGAATTAAATTTGCACCCTGTTTAAAATCAAGTAAAAAGTAGCGTGATGTCAAAAGTTTGTGAACTTACCGGGAAGAGAGCTATGTTTGGAAATAATGTATCCTTCTCTATCAATAAAACGAGGAGAAGATTTGATGTAAATCTTTCCAAAAAACGTTTCTATATTCCGGAAGAAGATAGATGGATCACTTTGAAGGTTTCTACAAGGGCTCTTAAATCAATAAACAAAAAAGGCATTTCTGCTGTTTTAAAAGAGGCTAGAGCAAAAGGATTGATTAAATAATCCTTTATTATATAGAATACGATGGCAAAAAAAGGAAACAGAGTTCAGGTAATATTAGAGTGCACAGAGCATAAAAAATCGGGTATGCCCGGTACATCCAGATATATTACAACCAAGAACAAGAAGAATAGCCCGGATAGGTTGGAGATTAAAAAATTCAATCCTATTCTCAAGAAAATGACTGTTCATAAAGAGATAAAATAAGAAAGCATGGCAAAGAAGACGGTAGCAACTTTACAATCAAGTTCCAAAAGACTTACCAAAGCTATAAAAATGGTAAAATCGCCTAAAACAGGTGCTTATACTTTTGTAGAATCTGTTATGCCACCAGAAATGGTGAATGAATGGTTGACTAAGAAATAACAAACTAACTAAAATTTAGTTCGGAGCCGCTTTCTATTGAGAGCGGCTTTTTTAATTTCATATATTTGCGCAACGACTTTAAATGGTGCTATGAGCTTATTTAAAAAAATATTTTCCTCGCAGAAAAAAGAAACTCTGGATAAAGGTTTGGAGAAAACTAAAACCAGTTTTTTAACTAAACTTAGCAAGGCTGTAGCCGGCAAGTCTAAAGTAGATGATGACGTTTTAGACAACCTGGAGGAAGTATTAGTGACTTCAGATGTAGGAGTGGCTACCACCCTTAAAATTATTGAACGAATAGAAGCAAGGGTTTCCAGAGATAAATACATGGGCACGGACGAACTAAATGGAATTCTCCGTGAAGAAATTGCGGGCCTTTTATCAGAAACTAATGTAGGTGAAGAGGAAGAATTTGGAATTCCTGAACACAAAAAACCATATGTTATTATGGTGGTTGGGGTAAATGGGGTAGGTAAAACAACTACAATTGGAAAACTCGCCTATCAGTTTAAAAAACAAGGCTTGCAAGTTGTGATAGGAGCAGCCGATACTTTCAGGGCAGCAGCAATAGATCAGCTTCAGGTCTGGGCAGATCGTGTGGATGTCCCTTTGGTGAAACAAAAAATGGGTAGTGATCCTGCATCGGTAGCCTTTGACACGCTAAGTTCTGCAGTTACCCAGGGTGCGGATGTTGTTTTGATTGATACTGCGGGCAGATTGCATAACAAAGTAAACTTAATGAATGAACTTGGCAAGGTAAAACGTGTTATGCAAAAAGTGGTCGCAGATGCACCACATGATGTTCTTTTGGTACTCGACGGATCTACCGGACAAAACGCATTTGAACAAGCCAAAGAATTTACAAAAGCTACAGAGGTAACTTCATTAGCGGTTACCAAATTAGACGGCACAGCCAAGGGAGGTGTAGTAATAGGTATTTCAGATCAGTTTCAGATCCCGGTCAAATATATTGGCGTTGGTGAAGGAATAGAGGATCTTCAGGTATTCAATAAATTTGAATTTGTGGATTCATTCTTTAGTATCACTAATTGAAAGCTTTAAACTTCATACTTGCTTTATTGTTTTCAGCAGTGCTAACTGCACAAATTGAGATCCCTGACGCTAGTCCGTTTTCAAAGGTAGAACAGGATGTTGGACTTACAAAAATCACAGTTGCCTATTCCAGACCCGGAGCCAAAGGCAGAAAAATTTTTGGTGGTCTTGTGCCTTATGGACGTATTTGGCGTGTTGGCGCAAATGAGTCTACCAAATTTACTGCAGATTCCGATATATCTGTTATGGGTAATTATTTGCCCCGGGGCACATATGCTCTTTATGCCTTCCCGTATGAAGATTATTGGGAGGTAGTTTTTCATAAAAATACCGAACATTGGGGTGATGGAAGAAAAGCATACAACCCTGCGGAAGATGCGTTCAGGATACGGATAAATCCTTTGAAGACTTCCGGTTATCAAGAAAACTTCCTTATTACTTTTGATGTAATTAATCACAACGCCATCAATATGTTATGGATTTGGGAAAATACGCTTATAAAAATTCCAATTGCCGTAGATACAGACAGCAAAATGATGGAAGAGATTGCAACAGGAATAAAACAAAACCCTACGGCACAGACCTATTATGAAGCGGCCCGCTATCTGCAGGAACAGGGTAAATTGTACACACAGGCCCTGATTTATTTAAATAAGGCAATTGAAATTGGTGGGGATACCTATTATTTTTATAGGGTCAAGTCTTTAGTTGAAGCTGCTTTGGAAGATTACGAGAGTGCAATTAATTCGGCACAAAAATCACTGGAATTAGCCCAAAAAGAGGATAAAGATGAATTTGTTCGCATGAATGAACAAAATATCTCTCTTTGGAAGGATAAACAAATAACTACAAAACAATGAAAAAGCAAATTTTCTTACTTGGGTTATTGGTTATTATTTCCTGTAAGGAAACTAAAAATATGGATTATTCCTCTGTAGTCCTTTGGAAGGACTACGATGAATCCAGTGAAATAGCCACGAATCAAGAGCACGAGAAATCCCGGATGCAATACAAACTGATACAGTCCAGGGTATCCGACAAAAATGAGATTTTCCGGCCGCTGTACCATGAAGTGGTGGAAATGTCGGAAGCTGAATATGAACAATTAAAACCCTTAATACTGGAACAGGATATTCCCACGATTCAACAACATATCAACGACGGGAAATTCACATACGAAAAATTAGTTCGTTTTTATCTGTACAGAATTTATCTCTTTGAACTCGACAGCAAAACTACTTTACATACCATAATAGCGCTAAATGAAAATGTTGTAGAGGAAGCCAGGGAGCTCGATAGGTTAACTTCAAGAGACCGTCATCCAATTTTTGGTATGCCTGTTCTTCTTAAAGACAATATTGGTGCGGAAGGTATGAATACTACGGCAGGGGCAATTGCCCTGAAGGAAAATGAAACTAATGATGCATTTATTGTTAGGCAATTAAAGAAGAACAAAGCTTTGATATTGGGTAAAGTCAATCTAAGTGAATGGGCCTATTATATGTGTAATGGTTGTCCTTTGGGTTACAGCGCTATTGGGGGTCAAACACTAAATCCGTATGGCCGGCGTGTGTTTGAAACAGGAGGTTCCAGTGCAGGGAGCGGAACTGCAGTTGCTGCGAACTACGCAGTGGCGGCCGTAGGAACAGAGACTTCGGGATCTATTCTTTCTCCTTCGAGCCTGAATTCCGTAGTTGGATTGAAACCAACCATTGGACTTTTAAGCAGGACAGGTATTGTGCCAATTTCCAGTACGCTAGATACTCCCGGACCAATGACTAGGAATGTGGTGGATAATGCCATCTTATTATCTGCAATGACCGGCAAGGATACAGCTGATGAAAAGTCTGTCAGTACCACGGAGGACTTTGTTGGGGCAGTTAATGATTCGGGAAGCCTGAAAGGAAAACGATTGGGTGTTTTCAAAGATTTGTTGGAAACGGATTCTATTTATTTGAAAACGGCAAATAAACTTAGAGATCTGGGTGCCGAAATAATTGAATTTACTACACTGGAGGTGTCCATGGATGGGTTTCTAACATTGCTCAATATAGATATGAAAAATGATCTTCCGGAATATCTTAACGCCCATGTCCAAAATAAAGAAGAAATTTCCATGCGCTCTCTTAAAGAGATTGTAGAGTATAATCTAGCCGATTCGCTTGTGCGCATACCATACGGGCAGTCCATTTTTGATAGTATTCTTAAAGACTCAACATCATTAGATGAATTGCAGCGTATTAAAAATAGACTTCAGGAGAACGGGCGATTATTTTTTGATACCCCAATGGATCAGCACCAGTTGGATGCCATCTTATCTATAAACAATTACCATGCAGGTTTTGCAGCAGTAGCAAAATATCCTGCATTGACGGTACCTATGGGATACAAGGAAACTGGGGAACCTATTAGCCTCACGTTTATTTCAAAACAATTCCAGGAACCCGGCTTGCTTAAATTGGGGCATGCATTTGAGTCTGCCACTAAAATAAGAAAACCTCCTACGATGTATAAATAACCCCAACAAATACTTATCTTTTCATATAGAATTTTAACCTTCTTATCTAATTTTTAGAAATGATATTATAAAAGTAAAGTTTGAAGAAAACTACCATACATATTGCTCTGTTTGTAACAGTAATGATCTTTTCTCAAATAAATTGTTTCGCTCAAAAAACGGACACAATAGTTCATAAAAATGGAAATATTTTGAAAGGGGATTTCAAAAAAATGGAATATGGGATAATTACATGGAAAATGGATGGTATGGGAACCATAAATGTTGAGGAACCTTATGTAAGTACCATTATTTCACAAAAGCAGTTTGAGATTGTGATGAAAAGTGGCCGTATTTATTATTCTAAGTTTGAAGCTTCTGAAAGTGAAGGCGAAGTAGTTATTACGGTAAATGGAGAAAAATTCTCCATTTTAATCGATTATATTGTTGAAATACATCCAATCAAAAAGAGCTTTTGGCAAAGATTTTCCGGAAATTTAAGTCTGGGGGGTAATTTTTCAAAAAGTAGTAGTTTAACTACAATAGCCTTTTCTGGTAATCTTGATTTCAGGAATAAGAAAACTTCATTTAATTCAGACTGGTTTTTAAACTTGTCTTATCAGAATGATAGCTTAATTACCAATAACTCTGAAATAAATGTAAATTGGCAACATTTGTTTAAAAACAAGTGGTCTTCATACGTAGGTTTGGGAAGGAGCCAGAATTTGCAATTGGGGATAAAGGAAAGATATAATCTCGGTATAGGGGCGTTGAAGGATATTACAAACAATACCTGGAGCAGGTTTTATATAGCTGGTGGATTGACTGGTATTACAGAAAAATCATTTGATCCTAATAGCGCATCGCAACAGGATATAGCAGGAATAATCCAGTTGGCTTACGATATTTTTAAATACACAAGCCCTAAAATCTCATTGAAGGCGAGTATAAATTACATACCCTATTTTACAGGTGATAGCAGGGATAGAGCTAATTTTAATTTGAATCCAAATGTTAGTATTTTTAATAATAATTTTAAAGTTGGGTTTAATTTTTACTATTCATATGATAGCAATCCTCCTGCCAGCTCACTTTCGAATGAAGACTATGGAATAAATCTTCAATTAACTTATTCATTAAATTAAAAGATTAGTAAAGAAGAATGATTTAATTTCAGTAGAAAGAATACTATTTACTAAAGTTGCTGATCTTTTCCCAAATGTAATTATCGAATAATTTTTGATATCATCTTGTATATTTATTTGATTAGACCAGCACACTGAGTAACGGTTTAATGCAGAATCATAAGAATTTGTCTTAAAATGCGCTGCTTCTTTGATTGTATTGTATTTTTGCACGGCTAAAGAAAATCCATGCGAACAAAGTCAATAAAGAAAAATACAATAAATGTAGTAACCCTCGGATGTTCCAAAAATGTCTACGACTCTGAAGTGCTCATGGGGCAACTCAGAGCAAATGAGAAGGAAGTAGTACATGAGGAGGAAGGGAATATCGTTGTTATAAATACCTGTGGGTTTATAGCAAATGCCAAAGAAGAAAGTGTAAATACCATTTTGGAATTTGTTGATAAAAAGCAATCAGGTGCAGTAGATAAAGTTTTTGTGACAGGATGTCTGAGTGAACGGTATAAACCGGATCTGGAAAACGAAATTCCTGATGTTGACGAATATTTTGGCACCAGTGACCTGCCTAATTTGTTAAAGGCTCTGGGAGCGGATTATAAGCACGAATTGATTGGGGAACGCCTCACAACCACTCCAAAAAATTATGCTTATCTGAAGATCGCCGAAGGATGCGACAGACCATGTTCGTTCTGTGCGATACCCCTAATGCGGGGTAAACACAAAAGCAAGCCTATTGAAGAATTGGTGGCAGAAACAGAAAAATTGGCAGCGAAAGGGGTAAAAGAACTTATCCTTATTGCCCAGGACCTAACCTATTACGGTCTGGATCTCTATAAAAAAAGAAACCTGGCCAAACTATTAGAACAACTTTCTAAGGTAGATGGTATTGAATGGATACGCCTCCATTATGCTTTTCCAACGGGTTTTCCCATGGATGTTCTTGAAGTGATGAGAGAAGAACCAAAAATCTGTAATTACATTGATATACCGCTCCAGCATATTTCCGATCCCATCCTTAAGAGTATGCGCAGGGGAACAACCAAAGCCAAAACTACCCGCCTGCTTCAGGATTTTAGGCAGATGGTGCCCGAAATGGCTATCAGAACAACGCTTATTGTTGGTTACCCGGGCGAAACAGAAGAAGATTTCCAGATATTAAAGGAGTGGGTAAAAGAAATGCGTTTTGAGCGACTGGGCTGTTTTACCTATAGCCATGAAGAGAATACCCATGCCTATAATTTGGAAGACAATGTACCGGAAGAAGTAAAACAGAATAGAGCAAATGAAATAATGGAAGTACAATCTGCCATTTCCTGGGAACTAAACCAGGAAAAAATAGGCAAAATATTTCAATGCATCATTGACAGGAAAGAAGGAAATTATTTTGTTGGAAGAACCGAATATGATTCACCGGATGTGGATAATGAAGTTTTGGTTGATGCACGCAATTACTATGTTAAAATAGGTGATTTCGTGGAACTTGAAATAACAGAAGCTTCGGACTTTGATCTTTATGGAAAACCCTTTAATTCTTAGGACAAAACTTTATAAGCTTCAAATAAAGTAATTCACATATTAACAAATTTAAACCCTGCCAGTGGAATATCTGTAAGGTCAAATTCCTTCTCGTTTAATAAGATGCCATATTCCATATAAGCCTTCAGATTTGCCAGCCAAAAAGTCCAGCCGTTGCTACAACCATGATGAATATTTAGCTTGCTATCCTCATCAGTAGGAATCTCATACTGTTTTAAAGTAAGTAATACTGCAGTTTTAACTTGCTCCAACTTTATACTTACCTTACTGACACCTGCAAACGAAATTTCAATATAATCCCTATTGTTGGCTTTCAGGACTTCTCCCTTTTCCTGCCCGTTCCAGTTATGCCATTCCCATATATATTCATCTCCAGCCTGTATAAACTCATCTGCTTTTCTTTGCTGGCCTTGTTGAGTATGGTAAACCGCATTTTTCAAAAACCAGGAGCAAATTCCACCGGAAGTTCCCCAGGCCAAATATAATTCTTCGATTGGAGCTTTAATATAGATCTTCTTAGTAAAGGACTCAAAGCTTAGTACACTCATCACGTATTATTTTCTATTCAATTCATAGTTGTAAAATTCCCTCCCAAGCTGAGCTAAAAAGGGAATCCCTATCTCATCATATTCATATTTATCGTCGTTGAAAATGCCATCTTTGTTTACTAATATGGTGGCCGTAAGCATAAATTCTATTTGATTCTTCTCATCTATAATATATGCACTATCTGTTAAGGTGCCATAGGCAAACCCTACCTTATTGTATATTTTTATATGTTCCGGGATATTTTCTTTTGAGTCTCCATATATAAAAAATTTGCAATAACCGTCATAATATTCCTCGGGGTCATAACCCGCATCTTTGGGTAATGTATGCATTGTATTTAAAAGGAATTCTCTTTGGTCATCACTGAGATCAAACCTTTTGCTTTTATCGAAAAATTCCGGAAATATAATTCTTTTCAACACCTGGTGTTGTGAACCAATCGGATAATAATTTTTAAAGCTGAAATCAAATGGTTCATTGTACAATGAGTCATTTTTATAGTATCCAATACCCTTTTTTATACCGTTTAGATGCAGGGGTAATGGTTCTGAATTATTTATAGCTTCAGATAATCCGGTAGTACTGTCATTCATATATAGTACAAGGGGCTTTGTTGTTAAATCATCTGAATGTATGCCCAATCTGTGAGAAATCCTTACAGGAGTAACACCTTTCGCTTCCAATCCTGCATTAATAGCATCTTGACCCTGAAATTCAAGTAATCTATTGTTTGCATGGTTGTCGCTAACCGCTAAAATTTTTGAGATGTCTTCTGCAAACGTATTTTCAACAGAATCTCCTTCAATATAGTACCTGGTATTTCTGTTTAATGTATCGGTAAGGTTTAATTTTTCAAGGGCAAGAACGGCAATTGGTAATTTAACCGTACTGGCCGGATAGAAATAATTCCTATCATCCAATCGATATTCAAAATCAGTTAAGATTATGCTGTCAGGTCTGCGATCTATTTGAGTATAAAGTATTTGGACTTCATATTGATCAACAATGTCCATCACCTTTCGTATCGATGAATTTTGGGATGCCAAAACCATTGCCATTGGATTATTTTCTTTCCTCCTGGTCTCACATGAAATTGATATTAAAAGTAATATGATAAAAGTTAGTTTTATAGATTTCAATACATGGAAGTTTTGTTAGGATTGCTGTTCGGAATAAACTTCACCCCTATGGGGTTTTAAGGCATCGCGCACACCTGGCATATCAACTTCTTCAACGACCATATACGCTATGCTGTGCATGGAACTTAGATCTGTATTGCCGGTAATGTTTATGTGCAACTTTTCTGCCTCAATAA
>CP070778.1:1591923-1628054 GCA_020346245.1 Flavobacteriaceae bacterium
ATCAAAAATCAAAAATAAAATAGCAAATAAATAGTACCCCACCTTGAACTGAACCCATGTTGGTCCAATAGTGGTCATACCACTCTCGTAAGGTTCCCTTTTCTGAGGATTATCTGACTTGTGTGAAATTAAATTTGATAAAAAATTAGCCCCGGCAACCAGGACAATTCCAGCAAGAAAAAATACAATTATGGCTTCAGAACCCATAGGCTACTTTAAATTATTTAACTTCATAAGTTTCTCCAGAGAAGAACAGGTCATCAGTCTTGGTAAAGTTAGAACCAGCTTTAACTTTAGCCGTTAATTCATCAACCCGTTCTTCGAAAGTAACATCGGGAAAACTTCTGATGATACCTGTTACCAGTGGATATTCTGACCTTACCAACATTTGATGTAAGGTAGGGTCTTGTTCTTCCGCATCATGAATAAGCAGATCTGCTTCGGTAATTCCATTTTCTCCCAGGGTCACAACTTCTAATTTTAGCCCGTTTAAGATCAGTCCTTTGTCTCTTTCTTTCCCAAATATCATGGATTTTCCATGTTCAACAAATAATTGTTTGTCTTCTCTCACTGCTTTATCTGTATATTCTGAGAAACATCCATCATTAAAAATCGGACAATTTTGCAGGACTTCAATTAATGAGGTACCCTTAAATTTTTCAGATTTAATAAAAATGTCGGTCATTTCTTTTGGGGTGTTTCCTCCAATTCTTGCAAAAAAACGAGCATGCGCTCCAATAGCCAGTTCACCGGGTAAAAAAGGCGGTTGTGTATTACCGTAAGGAGATGATTTGGTCTTTTGACCAACTAATGAAGTTGGAGAAAACTGACCTTTGGTTAAACCGTAGATTTCATTATTGAATAATACAATATTCAAATCAAGATTTCGTCTTAATACATGAATAAAATGATTGCCGCCTATAGCCATTGAATCGCCATCACCGGTTATGATCCATACACTGAGATCAGGGTTGGCCAGTTTAACACCTGAAGCTATTGCAGGGGCCCTCCCATGGATACTGTGCATTCCATAGGTGTCCATATAATATGGAAAACGGGAAGAACATCCTATTCCGGAAATGAATACTACATCTTCTTTTTTAAGTCCCATTTCTGGAAGTGCTTTCTGCATGGAACGGAGAATAACATAGTCATCACAACCCGGGCACCACCTTACTTCCTGATCACTTGCAAAATCTTTAAATGTATATTTTTTAGTTGCTGTTGTATCCATTTCTATTTCAATATTTTTTTAAATTCCTCTATAAGTTCGGAGTTGCCAAAAGGCAATCCCTGAACTTTATTGTACTGATAAAATTCTATGCCATGAAAATTTGCTCGTAAAACAGAAGCAAATTGTCCTGTATTTAATTCACAAACTATGATTCGCTTAAATCTTTTTAAAACCTCCTCTGTGTTTTTTGGCAATGGATTTATATAGTTAAAATGTGCGAGTCCTATAGAGGTATAGCCTTCATGCATTATCTCTTTTACGGAAGAATACAGGGAGCCATAAGTGCCACCCCATCCTATTACCAGTAATTCACCTTCATCAGCAAATTCGGTTTTAAGTTCTGGAATATAATCTTCAACCCGTTTCACCTTTTTGGCCCGGACGTTGGTCATATATTCATGATTTTCGGGGACATAAGATACCTGACCGGTTACTTTATCTTTTTCAAGACCACCCACTCTATGTTCCAATCCAAATGTTCCGGGAATAGCCCAATCACGCGCCAGAGTTGCTTCATCCCGATCATAAGGATTCCATGCTTCATTGGCCTTTTTTATTAGCCTCGGTTTTATCTCAGGCATTTCGGATACTGTTTGTATTTTCCATGGTGCAGATCCATTCGCAATATAACCGTCTGTCAACAATATTACAGGGGTCATATGCTCAACTGCCAGTTTTGCCGCTTCATAGGCATAATCAAAGCAATTGGCCGGCGTACTGGCCGCTATAATTATGACCGGACTCTCACCATTTCTGCCATACAGCGCCTGAAATAAATCAGACTGCTCTGTTTTAGTAGGCAACCCTGTAGATGGACCACCCCTTTGTACATCAACAACGACCAGTGGCAATTCCAGTATCATTGCCAGGCCCAGGGCTTCCCCTTTTAATGCCAAACCGGGACCCGAAGTGGTAGTAATGGCCAAATCACCGGCAAAGGCCGCACCAATTGCAGAGGTGATACCTGCTATTTCATCTTCAGCTTGTAAAGCTTTAACGCCAAAGTGTTTGTGTTTAACCAGTTCGTGGAGAATGTCTGAGGCCGGTGTAATTGGATATGAACCCAAAAACAGTTCCAGGCCCGATTTTTCTGCTGCGGCTAAAAATCCCCAGGCAGTGGCGGTATTACCCATGACTATCCTATAGGTTCCCGCTGGCATTTTAGCCGGAGCAACAGTATAAGAATTAGGAATTAACTCCAGTGTTTCTGCAAAGTAAAAGCCTGCATTCAGAACCTTTGTGTTTGCTTCAATTAATGCTGGTTTTGATTTAAATTTCTTATTAAAAAATTCTATGGTATGATCTGTAGATCTGTTATACATCCAATATACCATTCCCAGTGCAAACATATTTTTGCTTCTGGTGATACTTTTATTATCCAATCCTTCAACCTCTTTGAGGGCCTCTTTGGTAAGTGAAGTCATGCTAACTTCTATTACCTGATAGTTTTCTAAACTTCCATCTTCCAGCGGATTAGACTCATATTGCGCTTTTTCCAAATTCTTTTTGGTGAAAGCATCGGCATCTACAATTACGGAGTGGCCTGGTTTAAGGGCATGTAAGTTCGTCTTAAGGCCTGCTGGATTCATGGCAACCAAGAGGTCTACATTTTCACCTGGGGTACTTACCTCTACACTGCCAATATGCACCTGAAAGCCCGATACACCGTAAAGGCTTCCCTGCGGTGCCCTGATTTCTGCCGGGTAATTAGGAAATGTGGCAATGTCATTGCCAAACATTGCTGAAGTATCAGAAAACTGTGTACCTGTTAATTGCATACCATCCCCTGAATCACCCACAAATCGTACTATCACCGCTTCCAGTGTTTCCTTAGATTGTTTTGTTTTTGTAGCAATCATCGATATGTATTTATTTTTTACTTATTTTTATATTAAATGTCTTCTGATAGAAATATTGCTGCCAAATATAAATTGGAGGTTTATAAAGAAATATGACTTTTATCATTAGACAGATATTTGCAGTACATTAAATTTACGGACAATTATTTCAAAAACATATAATTATGGCTATTATCATTACAGATGAATGTATTAACTGCGATGCTTGCGTTTCAGAATGCCCGAATAATGCAATATATGAACCAGATCAGGAGTGGTCATATTCAGACGAAACCTCTTTAAGTGGTATGGTCACAACTCCGGCAGGAATTGAAGTTGATGCCGACGCCGAAAATGAACCGGTTTCAGACGAGTTCTATTTTATAGTTACGGATAAATGTACGGAATGTAAAGGTTTTCATGATGAACCTCAATGCGCTTCTGTTTGTCCGGTAGACTGTTGTGTACCTGATGAGGACCACGTTGAAACGGAGGAAGAATTATTAGCAAAAAAGGCCTGGATGCACGGTGAATAAACTTTTACAGTTATACAAATGACTACAAAATCGCGCCCGATTGAATCTCAATCGGGCCTTTTTATTCCTATGGGTTTAACAATTTATTTTAAAGAGCTCTGTCTTTTTTTATTAATAAATATGACATTGTCGTTTACCTCATATGGTACATAAATACCTGACATTTGTCATAGTATGCCAGCAGTAATGGCTCTAAATTTATCGAAAATTTTAAACGTATATCGCTTGCAGTTCCTGGAATAAGAAACCTTTCAATATCCCTTATAATTATAAACTGCCAGTTACTTTAATAATAAATAGTCATGAAGAAAAAATTTTCGAAGTTAATTTGCGATGCGAACGAGGCGGTTGCACGAGTTGCTCACAAAACGAATGAAGTATGTGCAATCTATCCAATTACCCCCGCTTCGCCAATGGGGGAGCATGTAGACGTATTTAGTTCTAAAGGACAAAAAAATGTTTGGGGAAATGTACCTCGCATAGTTGAAATGCAAAGTGAAGGGGGTGCTTCCGGAGCCGTACATGGTTCCCTGCAGGCCGGGGCACTGACGACAACGTTTACTGCTTCTCAGGGATTGCTGTTAATGATACCTAATATGTATAAAATAGCAGGGGAGTTGCTGCCTTCAGTAATACATGTTGCCGCCAGAACTGTTGCAACTCATGCGCTATCTATATTTGGGGATCACTCTGATGTAATGGCGACAAGACAAACCGGATTTTCCATGCTGTTTGGCGGTTCTGTCCAGGAAGCCATGGACTTTGCATTAATTTCACAGGTAGCTGCTCTGCATTCAAGAGTTCCATTCTTAAATGTATTTGACGGATTTAGGACTTCCCATGAAATTTCAAAGATTGATGCAATTCCTGATGATGTCATTAAAGCAATGATGCCCGAAGATAAAATCATGGAACATAAAAAAAGATCATTAGATCCGGATCATCCGGTTATCAGGGGAACATCTCAAAACCCTGATGTTTTCTTCCAGGCCCGAGAGGCATCGAATCCATACTATGAAAAAGTTCCCGGAATTGTACAGGAAGTCATGGATGATTTTTACAAACATACGGGAAGAAGATACAGCGTATTTTATTATTTAGGTCATCCTGAGGCAGAGCGAGTAGTTGTAATTATGGGATCTGGTCAAGGAGCGGTTCGCGAAGCTGTAGAAGCCATGGTAAATAATGATGAGAAAGTTGGGGTAGTATTTGTACGATTGTACAGGCCATTTTCTGTTTCTCATTTTATCGAAAGCCTGCCCGCATCCGTCAAAAAAATTGCCGTTTTGGACAGGACTAAAGAACCGGGAAGCACCGGCGAACCTTTGTATCAGGATGTAATTACTGCCCTGGTAGAGAGTGACAGAAACATAGATGTAATAGGAGGCCGGTACGGCTTGTCGTCTAAAGAATTTACACCTCAAATGGTAAAAGGAGTATTTGATGAGCTAGACAAAGAGAATCCGAAAAATCATTTTACAGTAGGTATAAATGATGACATTTCTCATACCAGCCTGGAATCTGATCCTGCTTTTAAAGTGAGAAGCACAACTATAAATTGTATGTTCTATGGTCTAGGTTCTGATGGTACTGTTGGGGCAAATAAAAACTCCATCAAAATAATAGGCGATACTACAGAAAATTTTGTTCAGGGATATTTTGTCTACGATTCGAAAAAGGCTGGTGCACAGACTATTTCGCATTTGCGTTTTGGTCCGGAACCAATTTACTCTTCCTACTTAATTGACAAAGCAGATTTTATAGCCAGTCATCAATTCAATTTTATTGAAAGATATGACATGCTTGCTGATTTAAAACAAGGAGGTACATTCCTTTTGAATTCTCCGTTTTCGAAAGAGGAAATCTGGGAGAAATTACCAAAAAAAATGCAGGAAGGAATCATTGAAAAAGAGGCTAAATTTTATGTGGTGGATGCTACAAAAGTTGCCCATGAAGCCAATCTTGGTAAAAGGACAAATACCGTTTTACAAACCTGCTTCTTTGCAATATCAGGTATCCTTCCTAAAGATGAAGCCATTCAGAAAATTAAGGATGCTATAGTTAAGTCTTATGCTCACAAAGGCGATAAGGTAGTTCAGATGAATTTTAATGCCGTTGATAAATCACTTGAAAATTTATATCAGGTAGATTATCCAAAGAATGTAAGCAGTGAGAGAGGATTACTTTCCGCAATGACAGATGCCCCTGATGGTTTTGTGAAGGAGGTACTGGAAAAAATACTGGGCGGGCATGGAGACGAATTGCCAGTTAGTGCATTTCCGGTTGATGGTACTTTCCCTACCGGCACTACCCAATATGAGAAGAGCGGGATTGCTAACTTCATCCCCATTTGGGATGATGAAGTCCTGTGTACTCAATGTAATAAATGTGTAGCTATCTGCCCGCATGCTGCAATCAGAGCTAAAGTTGTTCCGAATGAAGTTATGGCAAATGCTCCGGGTAGCTTAAAATCTGTTCCTGCAAAGGGAAGGCCATTTTCAGGAGAAACGGAATCTTACGTTTTACAGGTTTCTCCTGAGGATTGCACAGGATGTGACCTTTGCGTGGCAGTTTGCCCTGCTGAAAGCAAGGAAATTGAGAATTTTAAAGCCATCAATATGCGGAAGAAACTCGAATTTGATGCTGTGGAAAATGTAAACTGGGATTATTTTATCAACCTACCCGATTATGACAGGTCGGCCTTACAAATTACGAATGTTAAGGGGTCCCAGTTTTTAGAGCCGTTGTTCGAATTTTCCGGAGCTTGTTCTGGCTGTGGGGAAACGCCTTATATTAAGATGCTTACGCAGCTATATGGCGATAGTATAATCATTGCCAATGCAACAGGTTGTTCCTCAATATATGGGGGTAATTTGCCAACAACACCTTATAAAACCAACAAAGAAGGAAGAGGCCCGGCCTGGGCAAATTCACTGTTTGAAGACAATGCGGAATTTGGATTTGGAATGAAGCTTGCTTTAACCAAAAAGCAGGAAATTGCAGTTAACCTTCTAAAAGGGCTTAAAAATGTAGTTGGTGAAGAATTAACTGAAACTATTCTAACCAATCCGGAAGAAACAGAAAAACAGCGAAGTCAGAAATTTGATGATATCGACAGGCTTAAGGAAATATTGGCAGAGGAAAAAGAAAATCCCGATGCTAAAAAATTAAGTCAACTTACCGAGTATCTTCGTAAGAAAGGAGTCTGGATTCTTGGTGGTGATGGCTGGGCTTATGATATAGGTTATGGCGGAGTTGATCATGTTTTAGCTTCGGGCGAGGATGTAAATATTATGGTACTGGATACTGAAGTGTATTCCAATACAGGAGGTCAGACCTCTAAAGCAACCCCATTGGGCGCTAGTGCCAAGTTTTCTGTATCCGGGAAAAGAACCGGGAAAAAAAGCCTGGCGCTTCAAGCCATATCTTATGAGAATGTTTATGTAGCCCAGGTGGCAATGGGAGCAAAGGATCTTCAAACCTTAAAAGCAATTGAAGAAGCTGCAGCATATCCTGGTCCATCATTAATTGTAGCCTATTCGCACTGTGGTGAACATGGATATGATTTAAAAGATGGGGCTACGCAACAGCAAAAAGCTGTTGAGACGGGATATTGGCCATTGTTCAGATTTGATCCTTCCAAGCCTAAAGGAAAAAAATTCAAACTAGATTCTAAGGAACCCACTAAACCGTTAAGTGATTTCATGTATAATGAAACCCGTTTTACAAGAGTAGTAAAAGAAGATGCGGCATTGGGTGAGGAACTCTTAAAACAAGCTCAGGAAGAGGTAGAAACAAAATGGGAAAGACTAGAACTTTTTAGAAATATGTAATTCTGTTTTTCAGAATTCAAGTTTAGAAAAAAGGGATTAATTAGAACTAATTATAAATCACTACGGTCTATGAAAGATAACGCAAAAAGACTTTATGAAACCGCTATTCTAAAACTGAAAGAGGCCAATGATGAATTGTGCAGACCTGCGGAAGATGTTGTTTCTTTTATGGTTTGTCAGAACTCTCATATTGCCATAGAGAATTACTTAAAGGGATTTTTGATTGAGAATGGTATTGAGCCAGATGCAAGTGCTTCCGTTGATTCACTGTATGAACAATGCAAAGCTGTGAATAGAAATTTTGAAAAAGTAAATTTATCCGGTTTTGAATGTGAAGAGCATCAATTAGATTCAAGATTTTGCAATGGTGTAACCAATGTAAGCAGATGTTATGACATTGCAGATAGCCTGGATACCTTTTTAAGGGAAGAAAAAATCATTAAATAAGGTCTTTTGTACTGCTTTGGATAAATAGAAGGCATGCTTCGGACAAATTTTATATGTGTTCGTCCTATTGCTCTTGGTTAGACCACAAATTCTTCTTTATTTGAATATATAAACCTTTAAATATTCAATAAGATGAGAAAATTAGTTACGATTGTGGTATTGGCTTTTTTCACGACGATTGCCTTTGGGCAAGATGAAAAACCCCTTTATCTCCTATTCGAATTTATGCATGTAGATGAAGGCCAGGGGTCTAATTATGCAGCAACAGAAGAATTTTGGGAAAAAGTTCATGTACAAAGAGTTAAAAATGGAGATTGCATTGGTTGGGATCTTTGGCGCCTTGAGCCTAGTGGGCAGGAGCAGGGGGCTCAGTTTATGACCGTAAGTCTGTACAATGACCCGGTAAAGATGATGGAAGGCGGCGACTTTCTTAAGGCCTGGAATGCTGCTTATCCAAATTTAACGGAGTCAGCAAATAACGCAAAAATGGCGATGACTGCAAAAAGCCGGGATCTCACGCATAGGGTATTCCTCCAGCAAATTGATCTAACAAATGATGATTTTGATATGCCTATAGGGACATTAGCGGTTATTAATTTTATGAAGGCAAAACCTGGAAAATCAGCAGCCTATGAGAAAATGGAATCCGAAGTCTTTAAATCATATCATCAAAGCGATGTGGAATCTGGTGGCCGTGCAAGCTGGGGAATGTTGAGGAATATGCTTGGTTATGCAACTGAAGCTTATACAAGCCATATTACGGTTGATATGTATACAGGCTATGATCAGTTTTTTAATGGAGGTAGCTCTGGTCCGGCAACCGAAGCACAACAAAAAGCATATCAAGAGATGAATACACTTAGGGACCTTAAGTCTGTGACCCATGGTACATTGATCAGGAAAGTGCGATAAACAATTAGGTAAATAATTATTTGATTCAAATCCTCCCAAATTTTAAGGGAGGATTTTTTTAGTTAACTCCAGGTTTTTCTAAGAAATTTTATAAAATTCCTGTGCATTATATTTTCAATATCTTCGGTAGTATAGCCTCTACTTTTAAGTAAGCCCGGAAGTTTTTGCAGATCGGCAATGGTATCTAAATCAGACGGGCTTTGTTCCCTTCCAAATCCACCATCGAGATCTGTTCCAATTCCCACATGCAAAGCGTCTCCTGCGAGTTGACAAATATGGTCTATATGATCTGCCATCGTTTCTAAAGTAACACCCATTGTTTCGGGTGTAGATTTACCACGGACCCAACCTGGCACCATCATCCATGCATCCAGGGCAACACCAATTACAGCATCTCTTTTAAATAGTTCAATAAACTGTTCGTCAGTAAATTGCCTTGTATGGTCTACAAGAGCCCTGCAGTTATTATGACTGGCCCATAGCGGGCCCTGGTAGGCATGCATTGTTTCCCAAAAGCTCTCATCACACAAATGGGTGGTATCAAGAATAATATTTAGTCGCGCTATCTCCTTTAAGAGCTCCTTCCCTTTAGGGCCAATTCCTCCAATAGAATTTGTCCCATGTGCATAGGTTCCGGGACCATAATGAGCTGGTCCAATGGCACGAAGCCCCTGTTCAAAACTTTTTTCAAGATATTCTAAAGTAATTATAGAATCGGCTCCCTCAAGGCTTAAAATATATCCAATGGGTTTTTTGGCTTTAACAGAAGAATTCCAAATTTCCAGATGTTTGTCTAATTCCTGCAGGTTGGTAATCTGGGACATTTCTCCAAGGGCTTCCATTGCCTTGTACCAGGCGAGCTGGCCCTGAGTTTGAGCCCATGCTTGTTGAGGAGAATTCCATCCGGGGAGCTTATTTTCTCTTTTTACATATCGAGCAATTTGAGTAGCCATACAAAGCCCGATATTGCCTTTTCGCATAGCATTAAGGGAAACTGTATTTTTACCCCTGTCGGGTTTATCCGTCAGGCCAGTTTCTTTTGCACGAATATCCTCAACAGACCAGCTAAGATCCCGATTCCATTCCATTGCATTCATTGCTAAATCCAGGTGTGCGTCAAAAATAAACATAGGTAATTTTTAGATTTACATTTGATGATCTCTTGCGGCAATCTTCCATGCTCCGCTGATCTTACCATCCTCAACAGTCAGTACTCTAGAATATTTAGCCACTGTGGGGCAAATGTGCATAGGAATTGCATAAAAAACATCACCAATTTTCATGTTTTCACTTTTAGCATAATGAAGAACCAAATGTTCTTCACTTTGCCCAATTTGTTGCGCATCTTCTAATCCAAAGATTTTAACCCTCGGGAAATCCATTTCAGGTGCTATAGCTTTATGCCCAAGATCCAAACATACAATCCCTTCTTTTGGTTTGCTGATAATTCGGGTTAGCAATACGGCTGCCGGCAAAAATGGCATATCACTAAATGAAGAACCATATCTTTCATCCCAAAGCAAGGTGGTCCCTGGGCTGGTCTCTACATTCTCCCTTTTGGCATGGATTGGAAATGAAGGCGATCCGCCCACAACTACTGCTTTTACTTCCATTCCTGAAGCTTCGATTTTAACTTTTAGATTTGTGACTAGCTTAAAGGCTGCATCACAGGCTTTTTTTCTGAGGGCTATTTCCGTATCCCTTATATGACCATCATAGGCATGAAGTCCGCATGCAATTAAATTTGGATTTTCTGCAATCCTGGCAAATAATTCTACTGCGGTGTCATTTGGCTCTATTCCTGTTCTGTTCATGCCAGTGTTGAGGTCCAGGAATAATCGTACGGCTGTACGCTTTGAGGCAGCGATATTTGATATAAGGTCAATAGAATATTTATTATCCACAATAGTAGAAAATTGTGAATTTGGATAGGATGCAATAAGTTTAAAAAACCTGTTTAAATTGGCGCCAACTGGTTGCATGGCCAATAGAATATCCTTGGCACCACATTTAGCCAGGAGTTCAGCTTCTGCTATGGTAGCGCATTTAAATTTTTGAATACCATGCTGCATTTGCATCTCAATAATCTCGGCCGTCTTATGGGTTTTTATATGCGGACGTAGCCTGGTGACATCCCCAATGATTTTTATCATTAATTTGATGTTCTTTTCAATTCTATTGGGGTATACCAACAAAGAGGGAGAAACAATTTCCTCCGGAGTATCAATTTCGTACCAATTTTTATCTGCCATTTTGAAACGGATTAATGCAGTTGAAACATAGCTTCAATTTCAACCGGGATGTTTCCAGGCAGCATCATACCCACAGCACTTCTGACACCCACGCCATTGTCAGTGCCAAATACATCTGCCATCAATTCGCTAAAACCATTAATAACCAAAGGGTGTTGACCAAAATCCGGAGTAGAATTTACCATGCCCAAAACTTTCACTACCCGCTTAATACGGTCTATATCCACAAAATGAGTTTGTATGGTAGAGAGCATTGTTAAGCCTACTTGTTCGGCCGCCAGTTTCCCTTGGCCCAGGTTAAGATCTTCTCCAACTCTTCCTGTCATTAATGTTCCATCAGATTGCATAGGACCCTGCCCTGATACATAAAGAAAATTATCTATTACAAGGACTGGTTTATAAAGTCCTGCAGGGGGTGGAGGGGGAGGTAATTTTAATCCCAAGCTAGCTATTCGTTGTGAAGGTAAATTGTTCATATCCGTACTTTTTTATATAAATGTGTTTAAGATTAATACGCCAATAAGTCCCATTACACCAACAGTGGTTTCCATAACGGTCCAGGTTCTGAGAGTATCTCTGACAGACAGGTTAAAATATTCTTTAAACAACCAGAAACCTCCATCGTTAACATGAGATAACATTAAACTTCCCGATCCAATTGCGAGGACCATTAATTCTGCATTTACGCCAGGGTTTGAAACCATCGGTAATACTATTCCTGCAGCTGTTAAGCCGGCTACGGTAGCAGATCCTACACAAACCCTGATGATGGTAGCTATGAACCATGCCAATAATAAAGGAGAAATGGTTGATCCTTGAAGCATACTAGCAATATAATCACTTACACCACTATCTACTAAAACCTGTTTCAAGGCACCTGCACCTGCTATTATGAGCAATACCATTGTAATTCCTGAAATTGAACTGCTTACAGAGCCCATAATTTCAGGCATTTTTTTACCACGTGCCAGCCCCAGGGTATAGATTGCAACTAATACAGCAATTAGCATGGCTATTACAGGGTTGCCAAGAAAATATATAATTGGATTAAAGTAAAAATCTTCCGGTAAAAACAGGTCGGCCAAGGTGGCGGAGGCAATAAGTATTATGGGTAATAAAGCCGTAAAAATACTTATTCCCAAACCAGGCATTTCATGATCTTCGAGTATTCTCGGATTTACAAATTCTTTCAATGGTGTAGCCTTGATATTTTTAATTGTTCTTGAAAATAACGGGCCCGCAACAATTATTGCAGGAATTGCCACAATTATCCCGTAAACCAGGGTTTTTCCAAGATCTGCATTAAACATCACGGTAATGGCAGTTGGAGCAGGATGAGGGGGTAGATATCCATGTGTTACCGACAATGAAGCCAGCATAGGTAAACCAACATATAGCAAAGGAAGTCCCGTGGCCGCAGCTACAGTAAAAACCAGAGGTATTAGAATAACAAAGCCTACCGAATAAAACATTGGAATACCTACAATAAACCCTGTGAGTACAACGGCCCATTGAATGTATTTTAGACCAAACTTACTTACCAGTTTTGAAGTTATGCGTTGTGCTGCACCGCTATCGGCTACCAATTTTCCAAGCATTGCACCAAAACCTAAGATCATAATCAGAAAACCAAGAGTATTACCTATTCCATTCTGAATAGATTCTATAACATTTTCCAGCTTCATGCCTTCTGCAATGCCAACAAATAGCGAGACGATTATGAAGGTTATAAATGCGTTGAGCTTAAATTTTACAATCAGGATAAAGAGAAGTATGATCCCAAGAATTACTATAAGAAGTGGCATATGAGTAGTTGGTTCTGATCTTTGAAATACTAAATATACTATTTCAAAAAGGAATTTGATGCGTTAAGCGAAAACAAAAATAAGGGGCCTTTGCGGCCCCGTTTATATTAACTTTTAGTTTCCGGAGAAATATATTTGTATATCAGGCCTGCTAAAATGGCACCCACTATAGGCGCTACCCAAAAAAGCCACAACTGGCCAATAGCCCAGTCGCCTGCAAATAAGGCCTGGCTGGTACTTCTGGCGGGATTTACAGAAGTATTTGTAACCGGGATGCTAATAAGGTGTATCAGCGTCAGCCCCAGTCCGATAGCAATACCTGCCATTCCTTTTGGAGTTTTGGAATGAGTAGCCCCAAGGATAATGAAGAGGAACATAAAAGTCATAACCACCTCTGTAATAAGGGCAGCTAGCATACTATAACCTCCCGGGGAATGATCCCCGTAACCATTACTGGCGAATCCGCCAACTTCAAATCCGGCTTTACCAGTGGCAATGAGATATAATATCCCGGCACCCGCAATGCCTCCCAATACCTGGACAATTATGTAAGGAACCAATTCTTTGCTCCCAAAACGTCCGCCTATCCATAACCCTATGGACACTGCGGGATTAAGATGGCATCCCGAAATATGCCCAATGGCGTAAACCATAGTCAATACTGTAAGCCCAAAGGCCAGTGAAACTCCCGCGAAACCAATTCCAAGCTCCGGATAGGCCGCAGCCAGGACAGCACTCCCGCAACCACCCAGGACAAGCCAAAGAGTGCCAATAAATTCTGCTAATAATTTTTTCATTTTTCTGTTTTGTTGGTTATTAAAAAATTTATACAAGATAAACATTTTTTCCAAAGACTTTAGTTGAGGATCAGGGCTTAGTAAGACAAATAATACTACAGTAGTATAGTTTATAAACATTGAATTCCTTTTGCTATCTTGTGTAAAATATTATAGTATGGATAAAAGGTCTTTTCTTAAAAGTTTTGGGAAGATGGCGGCAATTACGCCTTTTCTGCCCTATAACCTGAATGCCCGGAAGAATCAAATTCACAGGGATTATGGGAATAGCGATGAGGAGTTCTGGAAGAATATCAGAAAAGATTATTTATTAAAACCCGAATATATTAACCTGGAAAACGGCTACTATAATATAACGCCTCAGCCAATAATGATGAAGTATCTGGAGCACATTAAAAGAGTTAACTATGAAGGCTCTTATTATATGAGAACTGTTCAGTGGGAAAATAAGACCAGGGTTACCAAACGCCTGGCTGTTGTGGTAGGCTGTTCATCAGATCAATTGATCATTACCCGAAATACTACAGAATCTTTGGACATGATAATTGGTGGTTATCCTTGGAAAAAGGATGATGAGGCAATTTTTGCAGAACAAGATTACGGATCCATGCAAGACCATTTCGGACTGATTGCCAAACGCTACGGAGTCGTCAATAAGATTGTTTCCATACCTAACCACCCGGTTTCGGATGAAGAACTGGTAGCACTTTACGAGGACCAGATTACTCCTAAAACCAAATTAATTATGGTGTGCCACATGATCAATATTACAGGGCAGATATTGCCTGTTCGGAAGATCTGTGATATGGCACATAAACATGGTGTTGAGGTAATGGTTGATGGGGCACACTGCATTGGCCATATTCAGGTTAAGATAGATGATCTGAACTGCGATTATTACGCTTCAAGTCTTCACAAATGGTTAAGCACTCCTCTAGGTGCCGGAATGCTTTATGTTGCCAGGGATAAAATATCAAGGATTTGGCCGCTTATGGCAGAACATGATCGAGATCCAAATGACATTACAAGGCTGAATCATACAGGTACTCATCCGGTTCATACAGATCTTGCTATTAATAATGCTATAGATTATCTGGAAATGATTGGCATGGAACGGAAAGAGAAAAGATTAAGGTTCTTGCAGCGATATTGGTCCGAAAAAGTAAGAAATGTAAAAAATGTCAAAGTAAATACACCGGTTGAGGATTATCGAAGTTGTGGTATTGCCAATGTGGGAGTTGAAAAAATGACTCCCGCTGTTTTGGCGACTACTCTTTTTGATGAATTTCATATATTTACGGTAGCCATAGATTATGCTAATGTGCATGGCTGCCGGATTACCCCTAATGTGTACACAACTACAGAAGAACTGGATATATTTGTGGATGCAATTAACACATTAGCTTCAAGGATATGAGTGAATTAAAATTCCTTCGATCTGGTTGTTATGGATAATTTGATTGATAGAAATTAACTGATAAATGTCATAGGAAAGAAAAGGCTGCGAATCTAGTTTTGATCAGTTTTATCCTGATCATTTAGCCGGGGTTTAAATTGCTGTTCACAATGTTTTTATTGTTGTTGATCACAATAATTTTCTGAATACTAAATACCTGAATTAATTTTAATGCATGGATGCCATACCTTTTTATTTTCGTAACTCACGATCTAAAAGCAAAAATTGAAACCTGTCTCGTAAAAAAAATCATTAACAACTATAACTAAGCAACATGACTGAAACTAAAAGCAAATGGCAATTAAAACATACTGTTGTTTTATTGCGAGTACTTATTGGCTGGCACTTTTTATACGAAGGTGTTATAAAGCTTTATAATCCTGACTGGACCTCATTTGGCTATCTGGCAACTGCACAAGGGCCATTTGAGTCCTTATTTTTAGAAATTGCCAAAGAGCCCTTTATTGGATGGGCGGATACCCTTAATTGGTTGGCACTTATGTTTGTAGGGATCACCTTTTTGCTAGGCATATTTGAGAAAAAAGGTGCTTTGGCAGGGATATTACTACTGGCCCTGTATTATTTAGCACATCCTCCTTTTCCATGGCTACAACAAGTGAATGTGGAGGGAAGTTACTGGTTTATCAATAAGAATTTAATAGAACTTGTAGCCTGCATGGTTATTTATCAATTTCCCACAGGACAATATTTTGGCATATCAAACCTATTTAATAAAAATAAAGAACAAACTAAAACTGAAACCTTATGAAATGGACAAGAAGAGATGTAATTAAAGGCTTAGGCGGAATCCCAATTCTTGGTGCCGTTTGGTGGGCGGGAGCTTCAAATGCTGTCTCCAAAAACAGGGAACGCGCAGCTATACTTGAACAATTGAATATACAGCCTTCATTACCTTCTGCCGTAAAAGAAATTAGTGGAGAGCCGGTAAAAGTTGGAATAATTGGTTTTGGTATTCGGGGGGAGCAATTGTGTAGAGCACTGGGATTTGCAACACAAGAATGGCTGGATGAGATGGAACAGGCAGCGAAAGAAGATCCGAATCACTCCCGTTTGAAGGATTTTAATAATCAGGATAAGCTGAATGTGAAACTTACTGCGGTTTGTGATATCTATGATGTCAGGGCAGAAAGGGTAATTAATTCTTTTTCTACTGATGATACCAAGGTGATTAGATTTAAGACCCATGAAGATATGATCCGAAGTGGTAAAGTAGATGCCGTGATTATAGCCACACCAGATCATTGGCATGCTCCTATGGCCATAGATGCGCTGGAAAATGGGATACATGCCTATGTAGAAAAGCCAATGACTCATACCGTAGAAGAGACTTACAGGCTAAAGGAAGCTGCTGAAAAGTCTAAGGCTGTACTAATGGTTGGTCATCAGCACAGACAAACTTTGAGTTTTCAGACAGCTCAGGATATCGTTTCTAAAGGCGTTCTTGGTCATGTCTCTCTGGTTCAGACCAATACCAACAGGAATGATGACAATGGAGCCTGGAATTATCATATAGAAGATGAAGCAACCCCGGAAACCATAGACTGGGATCTGTTTTTAGGGTCCGCTCCTAAAATACCCTTTAACAAGAATCACTTTTTCAGGTGGAGAAAATGGTGGCAATATGGATCTGGTCTTTCCGGAGATTTATTGACCCATGATTATGATCGTCTTAATTGTGTATTGCAAATGGGTATCCCAAATTCTGTTAGTGCTTCTGGTGGAATTTATACGCATAATGACGGACGAAACGTCCCCGATGTACTTCAGGTAAATATGGAATTTCCGGATTTTAGTACAGGTAGCAGCCAGAAAAAAGGCAAGGAAAAGGGAATGACCTTTGTTTACAGTGCAACGCTGGGTAATGGATTTAGCCGGCCTACTATTCTTATGGGGCATGACGCTACCATGGAATTGGGTAACCGACTTACCGTTTGGCCTGATAGCAGGTCTACGAAATATGCCGATATGATCGAAGCTGAAAAAATGAAACCATCGGTACCGGTATATACTTACAATCCAGGAGCCAGTGTACCCGACGCTGTTTCTTCAGCAACCTCGCAATATTTTGCAGACAAAGGGCTTATGTGGACCTATATTAATGGAGCAAGAGTTGATTCAACATTTCTGCATTTACGCGAATGGCTCAGTGCCACGCGTAACGGAGGTAAAGTTAGCTGTGGAATAAATGAAGGTTTTGACGAAGCAATATCGGCACATATGGCTGGCCTTTCGGTGAAACTTGGAAGAAGAATAGACTGGAACGCTGCTGAACAGCGCATTGTACCTATTGAAGGTATTGATTTTGACGAAGTGCTATTATCCAGTATTTAATTGGAGGGGCGGCAGCTTTAAAAAGTAAATCAGCATTATTGTTGCTAAGGTAATCAGGGCTATAAACAGCCCTGATTATTTTTTTTGGCTTAAATTAACGCTCCACATTAATTTATGACATTATCAATCAAACCTGATAAATATCATATAATCTACACGTTACATGACTTAAATTTGAGTATATCATAATAAAAATAGTCATGCAAGTCAAAAAAAACCCAAAAGTAGATTTAAATAGAAATAGTGGACTGTATTTCGTAATTGGACTTACAGTGGTTCTATTTTTGACCTGGCGTGCTTTGGAATACAAATCGTATCCGAAGGACACCTTAACCCTTGAAATTGCTCAGGTAGTAGATGACCTTAAAGAAGATGTACCAGTGACAGAGGCACTAAAAACGCCACCACCTCCGCCACCCCCTGCAGCTCCTGAAGTAATTGAAGTAGTAGAAGATACAGAAGAAATAGAAGAAACTATTATTGAAAGTACCGAAACTAGTCAGGAGACAGTTATTGACGAAGTAATGGATGTTGACGATGTTGAGGTTGGGGAGGAAGAAGAAGAAATCGTAGTTCCCTTTGCAATCATAGAAAATGTTCCA
The DNA here is from genome assembly GCA_020346245.1 of Flavobacteriaceae bacterium. Lineage (GTDB taxonomy): Bacteria > Bacteroidota > Bacteroidia > Flavobacteriales > Flavobacteriaceae > Eudoraea. The sequence continues at coordinate 1,609,988 of CP070778.1, forward strand.
ATTTATCCTGGTTGTGAAAACGTAAATGGCAACGATGAAAGAAAAGCATGTTTCCAAAAGATGATACAAGCTCATATTGTTAAAGAATTTTCATACCCTGAGAGTGCACTTGAACTTGGAATAAAAGGAAAAGTATTTGTTCAGTTTATGATAAATTCTAAAGGTAAAGTAGAAGGAATTAGAACAAGAGGCCCGGATAAACTATTAGAGAAAGAAGCACATCGCATAATTGCTGCCCTTCCTAGTATGACGCCTGGGATGCAACGTGGAAAATCTGTCAAAGTTCCTTATAGTATACCAATTAACTTTATGATTCAATAGAAATAGGAAACATGACTATTTCCCGAGGATTGATTCAACTAATACCCAGGTATTGGAAAGAATCAATCCTCACTTTGTTTATAATCTGATAATTGCTGAGGTCCTTCAAGTAAAACCCTGACAATCTGAAGGGTGCCGTCTTCCTTGGTTGCTATTTGCCACTTAATTAGAGAAATTGAGCCGTTTACTATTTCAATACCAGTTATGCTTCTTGGGTGTACGCAGCTTCCATCGTTAAATAAAGGAATATCTCCAGGTTCGGGGAATCTCGGCCTGTGTGTATGTCCGACTATGGTTACTAATAGCTTGTTTTTTAAAATCCATCGCTTTATTCTTCGTTCTACTTTTATTAGCTCCCGATGATTTCGGGCCGGACTTGTAGGATCTGCAATTCCCCATACCTGAAGAGGTTTCCATAGAACGCGCACTAAAAATCGGTTAAACCGCCATCCATGATAATTCATAAAATCTGCCTGATGGCCATGAGTTAAAAATAGTTCCTGCCCATTGGTACTGTGTTTTAGGATTATTGCTTCATGAAACTTTAATTGGTCTAATAAACTAGTTTCCTTGTCTTCTTTCGGTTCAAAATAGGTAAAGAGATGTTTTTTCACATATGCAGGGTTTCTGTAGACCATATCGTGATTGCCGAATATCATATGCAACCTCTTTTCCTCATGAAAACGTTTCATTAACATGTAAATATTCTTGTGAGCTTCAAAAATGGGTTCAAAACTCAGGTTCTCCCAAAGTTCATCTCCATCTCCTAGCTCACAGTATTGGAACCCGTTATTAAAATAATGTTTTAAGGCATGAAAGTAGATATTGCGGTTATTCGCAAACTCATCAGCAAAACTATTGTCGCCCCTGTGACAATCACTGAAAAGGATAAACTTTGAGGAATCATCAAATGCTATGGTTTTAGCCCTTTTGTAGGCGCTGCTAAGTCTTTTATCCGATGACATAAAGTAATTTTGTATAAATATCCAAAAAATGGCCGGAACACCGTATAAATTCCTCTAACAAAAGGAAATTGAATAGTTTTGTAATTTTGTGGGCAATCCGTAGACAAATAGAAGTATGGAACCAATGAATAAAGATATGCCGCTGCAAATGTTGATTAGCTTTGAAAAGCTATTAAAGCAGTATGATGCAATGGCTAAGAGCGATGATCCTCTTTTATCATCCAGAGCTAAGCATGTATTGGAAACTCAGGCGCCATACCCAGAACTCAGGGAAGGTTTTTCAGATGTTGAGCTTCTGGAAAAACATAAAGACATTATTCGGGTAATTTTGCAGGATTCATTTGCAGAAGTTCTGAGTGAAAATGAAATTAAGGCCGCATCTCTTCCTTATTATGACGTTGTGTTTAATAAATCCAAAAGATTTCAAAAGATTTTGGACAATGCCGGAAAGGATTTCAAACTTTTTATAAGAGATCAGGATGAAGGGGTTGACTATATTATGGGATCAACAGTAATCCTTAAATGGCATTACGGATTTAACCTTGATTTTAGCAGACCCTACTTTTATGATATACCGGATGCCAACGGAATAATGCATCATTATCGTATTCTGTATAATGCTGATTTCATGGATTTAATCCCTACCGATCTGGCAAAAGATTTAACTCAGGCAGATGTTGACAAGCTTCTGGAAAATCCGGAAGATCTTGAGCTCTGGAAGGAAATGATCCCACCGAATAGTTTTATTTCAAAAGGATTTGTTATATCAAACATGTTTGATGTTACTGCCGAACATACTATTTCTGAAATTAAAACAAACCTTATCTCGAGTGATAAAAGAGGAAGTGAAACCTTTATTTCGGATCTGCAGGAGACCTTTAGATCTTTCTTTAAGATTAAAGAATTAAAAATAGGTTTTGTCACATATAACACAAAAGATAATCTGCTGGAACGTGTTTATGGTAATGGAATAGAAAGTTTTCTCCTAAAAGAGAAAAATAATGAGGCTTGTAATCATGTCCTATGCGTTGGGTCCTATGCTAAAATAGTTAAGGAGAAAGGCTATTTTGCAATATCTGATGTGGATAAATACTATAAATTATCTGAAGGTGCAGAGCCTTACCGAAGCTTGCATGAACAAGGTATTAAAAGCGCCGTTTTTGCCCCTATTGTCAATGAAGGAGAACTTTTGGGTGTGCTGGAACTGGTATCCACTAAAAAAAATCAGCTAAACGGAGTTAACGCAACAAAGTTGGATGATGTAATGCCCTATATTGTTGCCGCTGTTGTCCGCTCTAAAATTGAAGAGGAAAACTTGATAGATGCCATTATTCAAAATGAATGTACTTCGGTGCACTCCTCTGTTCACTGGCGATTTGAAGAGGAAGCCAAACAATTTATTATAGACGGACTGGAAGGTCGACAGCCCTCATTTAAAGAAATAGTCTTTAAGGATGTCTATCCATTATACGGTCAAATAGATATTAAAGCCTCTTCACAGGCAAGAAATATAGCTATTCAGCGAGATTTGATGATTCAATTATCCAATATTAAGGAAATATTGAATGCTGCATTGAAAAATGAAAAGTTGCCAATTTATGAAGAACTGATTTATAGGATAGACAAGTATATTGATGACATAAAAGAGACCTTATTTACCAATAGTGAACAAACTATATTTGATTTTATAAATGCAGATGTGCTGCCCATATTTGATCATCTGAAAAACCAGAATAAGGAATTGTCTGATTTGATAGAAGCATATGAAAAGACCATCAATGAGGAAACTCATTCCTATTATGATCACAGGAAACAATATGATGACAGTGTAATGCGGATTAATAAAAAACTGGCGTCCGAAATTGATCGGCATCAGGAGGCCGCACAGCAGATGTTCCCTCACTATTATGAGCGTTATAAGACTGATGGGATAGAACACAACATGTATATTGGAAGTTCTATTTCGGAGGATAAGGATTTTGATCCGCTGTATTTAAAAAATCTGCGGTTATGGCAACTTCAGGTAATGTGCGAGATGGAAAATAAGTACTACAACCTTAAACCGGAATTGGATGTTCAGCTGGATGTTACCTCTCTTATTCTTGTTTATAGCACGTCCTTGTCTATTCGCTTCAGAATGGATGAAAAACGATTTGATGTGGATGGCACCTATAATGCCCGATACGAAATAATAAAAAAGCGAATTGATAAATCATATATCAAAGGCACAAATGAAAGGCTAACCCAAAAAGGAAAGCTTTCTATTGTTTACTCTCAAAAGAAAGATGAACAGGAGTACCTTAGATATATATCTTTCCTGAAATCGAAAGGGTATTTTACCAATAACATTGAAATAGTAGACCTTGAAGGTCTTCAGGGTGTTTCGGGGCTAAAGGCAATAAGAGCCGAGATTCTTTACAAGAAGAACTCAGAAGACGAAAAAACCTTTACCTATGAAGATCTCATGGAGGAATTAAAAGCCTAGCATTACTGTTGAGATCAGTAAACTACCTGGCCTAAATGTTTAAACGCCAGGGCAAAGGCTATTACAGAAACAATAATGCCTACCACAAAAATACTATAGGTCCAACGTAAGATCTTGTATTTTCTGTGCAGCACCAAGCCAAGAAAATAGAGGTCTTTAGTGAGTGAAGAATAAATATAATCTTTGTCTTTAACCAATTCCTGAAGGGCCAGCTCATACTCATTCAATTTCATTTTATGAAAATTCCCAAAAAATAGGAGATTCACCTTTTTATTGGCCACATCATCCTTACTGAATTTACCGCTGCCTACATTTGGGCGGGTTGCGATAACGGCCATAACCATTGAAGTAACCGTGAATAATAAGAAAATTAAGGTAGGGTAAATAAGATAGGTATTGGAGGGATTGTCAAGTTTTGGTATAAGGTTAGACAATACTACAGAAATAATAATTGCGTTGACAGATAACAAAATATTTGCTTTGGTGTCTGCAATTTCACTAAGTGTTATGTGGTTTTTTAAGGTTACCCTAAACAGGGTCTGAATGCCCCTATCCGGGCTTTCACTCTTATATTTTGCCTTTAATCGTTCTTTTTTTGCAATTTCTTTATCCTTTTTAATCTCTTTCTCAAGGACCTTCAGATTTTTGTCTTTTCGCTCCTGCCAGTTTGATTTGGCATAATCTGTATAAAACTGGTGTTGTTTTCTGAACATCTTTATGTTCTGCTCCATCCAATCTTTATATGAATATTCCGCTATGCCCAACAATGAAAGTTCCTCCCGGAGTAGTTCACAGGTTTCTATATAACTTTTTTGGGCAAAATGTGAGGCGTCCGCATCTCGGATAATCTGTTCAAGTAAGTTTTTGGGCTCATAGATCATTTGTGTAGCCATAATGCATGCCTGAACCTGTTTGATACCCTCTTTATCATATCCCTCTTTTTCAAGAAAATCTTTTGTAATGTCACAGCTACTTCTTTCGTGCTCCTTGTGGCCCTTAGTATATCCTGTATCATGCAACCAGGATGCCAACAACAAAACTTCTTTTTCTTTATTGCTCAGTGAATTGACTTCTATTAATTCCCCGGTGCTATTTACTACCCTTTGGGTATGCTTCAGATTATGATATAGATATTTTGGATCCAATTGTGTTGACAACAAGTCAACAGCAAAGGCTTCAGTTTTTACTAGAATATCAGACATAGTTCAAATTTATAAAACAAAAATTACAAACGCTATGGTTTCCACAAATGTATGTAACTAGTTGCAAGTCTGAATGGCGCAATCTAAGTAGCACTTCAAATGGTATTTCCCGGATAATTTTTCACCTTCTAAATCAATTTCGTTGGGAGTAACATCATTAAAGTTGTAAATGGCACTTATAAATAAGAAATTATTAATTTGAAAAGCGCGTTATATTTGAAATTTAACTTTGTAATTTGTCCAATATTATAGGTTTGTACTAATTTATTTTAGTTTAAAAGTAACTTTCAATAATGATGAAACGGATATATAAGGCATTGACTGTTATAGTTTGTATTGCAGTTTTATCTTCCTGCGCTTCATACAGGGTCCAATACAAGGAAGAGAACTTAAAGGCTCAACAAACAGACAGTGAAATTTTACACTCTTTTTATTTAATAGGAGATGCGGGGTATTCGCCCATAGGATCAAAATCTGAAGCACTCCGGTCTTTTGAAAAAGCACTAAAGCAAGCCTCTAAAAATAGTACAGCCCTGTTTTTAGGAGATAATATATACCCAAAAGGCTTGCCGGAAAAAGGAACTGAAGGGAGGGAATATGCTGAGCACCAGTTGAATGTCCAAACCGATGTTGTAAAAGATTTCGCTGGGAGGACAATTTTTATTCCGGGAAACCACGATTGGTATAGCGGAGGACCTAAAGGTCTTGAAAGACAGGAAGAATATATCGAGGACAAGCTTGGAAAAAACACCTTTCTTCCGGAAGAGGGCTGCCCAATCCGAAAAGTTGAAATCAATGATGAGGTGGAGTTAATTATTGTGGATACGGAATGGTACCTTACCAAATGGGATAAATTTCCAACATTAAATGACAATTGTGAAATTAGAACCCGTAACCGTTTTTTTCTGGAATATGAAAGCCTAATTAAAAAGGCCAGAGGCAAGACCACAGTGATTGCTTTGCATCACCCATTGTTTACCAATGGCCCCCATGGCGGACAGTTTTCAGTAGGACAGCATATGACCCCCATCCCGGTTTTGGGGACTTTAAAAAATGTACTCCGCCGAGCCGGTGGCGTTTCTCCTGCAGATATACAATATAAACGATATGATGAATTCAGGGATCGAATAATTACACTTTCTCAGGATAATAATAAAATAATTTTTGTTTCCGGACATGAACACAGCCTTCAATATTTGGTTGAATCCAATTTGCCTCAAATAGTCAGTGGGGCAGGTTCTAAAACTACACCAACAAGAAATGTTGGTGGCGGGCAATTTTCCTATGGATCTCCGGGTTATGCCAGATTGGATGTTTTTAAAGATGGTTCTTCTCATGTAAGTTTCTTCTCAACAAAAGAGAACAAAGTAGTATTTGAAACTGAGGTGCTACAAGAGGATCGCCCAATAATAACTGATTATCCTGATAATTTTCCGAAAGAAAAAACGGCTTCAATTTATACTAAAGAGGAAACAGATAAAGGTAAGACCTTTAAATGGCTTTGGGGAGAACGCTATCGCAAATTATATAGCACTGAACTCACTGTACCTACAGTGAACCTGGATACCCTCTTCGGAGGTCTTAGTCCGGTGCGCAAAGGAGGAGGGCACCAGTCTAGTTCTTTGCGTTTGAAAAACAAAGAAGGGCAGGAGTATATCATGAGGGCAATGCGAAAAGATGCACTGCTATATATTCAAGCTGTTGGTTTTAAGAACCAATATGTAAAAGATGAGTTTGCAGGTACAAAAACGCAGGAACTTGTTTTGGATGTATTTACAGGGGATCATCCCTATACCCAGTTTATCATTGGAGACCTGGCCGATGCTGTTGGGGTATTCCATACCAATCCTAGTTTATATTATGTGCCAAAGCAAAATGCTATTGGCCGTTTCAATGATGAATTTGGGGATGCACTTTATGCCATTGAGGAACGAACAGATGACGGGCATGGAGACAAAGCCAGTTTTGGCTATGCCAATGAGATGATTAGTACACTAGACATGTTGGAAAAGTTAAAAAAGAATGAGGATCACAAAATAGATGAAACTACCTATGTTCGTGCCCGGCTGTTTGATATGTTATTGGGAGATTGGGATCGCCATCAGGATCAATGGCGCTGGGCAATTTTTAAGGAAGATGGGGTAACTACCTATAAACCTGTTCCAAGAGACAGGGACCAGGCATTTTCAATTATGAATGATGGTTTTGCCCTGGGACTGGCCACTAAGCTTGCCGCCCCTACACGGGTATTAAATTCATATGAAGAAGATATCAAAGATGTGCAATGGAGCAATTTAAATCCTTATGTTCTGGATGTTGCTGTGATACAGGAATCAGACAAAGCAGTATGGGATGAACAGGCAGCCTATGTGGCGTCTCATATTACTGATGAAGTTATAGATGCCGCATTTGAAAAATTGCCTGATGAAGTGAAGGATGAGAACATGGAGGATATTAAGCGAAAGTTGAAAGGCAGGCGTGGGAACTTGCGAAAAATTTCGGATGCCTATTTTAAGGTTGTAAATAGATATGCCGTGGTACGAGGTACGGATAAGGACGATTGGTTTGAGATTGAAAGAATGCCCAATGGCCAAACCAAAGTTACAGGCTATAGAATAAAGAGAGGTAAAAAAGGTTCTGTGTTTCATGAAAAAATATATAAAACTGAAAGCACTAAGGAAATTTGGGTGTATGGCCTGGACGATGATGATTATTTTCATGTTATCGGGGAAGGAGATCATCCCATAAAATTACGCATGATTGGTGGCTCCAATAATGACAGTTATGAGGTCTTGAATGGTAAAAAAGCCCATATCTATGATTTTAAAAGTAAACCCAATACACTGCTAACCAAAAAGGGCAAACAGCATATCAGGGATGATTATGAGAATAATAATTATAACTATAGGAAACCGAAATATAATGTAAACGCAGTTCTCCCATTAATAGGGGTAAACCCGGATGATGGGCTAAAGCTGGGCATAATTGCAGGACATACCAGGTATGGCTTTGAGCGAAACCCTTTTACATCCACGAATAGAATAGCGGCAGCCTTATATACGTCTACCGGTGGATTTGATGTACGATATCAGGGAGAATTCGCTCATGTGGTGGGTAAATGGAACCTGGCCATCAATGGTGTGCTAACCAGCCCGAATTACAGTATAAACTTTTTTGGTTATGGGAATTCTACACCAAATCCGAACGTTGAAGATGAAGATAATTTTAATCTGAATTACAATCGGGTCAAACTGGGCACATTAGGTGGTTTTGTAGGATTGGCCTGGCATGGGGAAAATAATGGGGAATTTAGGATAGGGGTTAATTACAAAACCTATGAATTGGAAGAGACTCAGGGAAGGTATATAAATTTATTTTCCGACTTTATCGCTCAGGAAGAGCGAAATAATTTTTTGGGAGCCGAGGCCGTGTATAGTTATACTAATAGTGATAACCCTGCATTTCCAACCCTGGGTATGGAGGCAGAATTTAGAACCGGAATTACCTCGAACCTTGACAATTCAAACACTTTTGGATATTTCATTCCGACGCTTGGTTTTGCGTACAAGATATCACCAAATGGTCAATTGGTTTTAGCTACCAGGTCTAAGGCCCATCTTATTTTTGGCGATGATTTTGAATTTTACCAGGCTGCGAGTATCGGTGGTAACGACGGTTTACGGGGCTATAGAAATGAACGTTTTACTGGGAAATCCTCTTTTTATCAGACTTCGGATCTGCGCTTCAATTTTAAAAGATATAAAACAGGACTGGTGCCGGTTGAAGTAGGCATATTTGGAGGATTTGATATAGGCAGAATCTGGGTAGATGATAGCCTGGTAGTAGATCCTTCCTTTAATCGGGATATCTGGAATACTTCCTATGGAGGCGGATTTTTTATCAACGGTACAGATTTGGTCACTGCCAACCTCGGGCTATTTGGTTCGGACGATGGTCTTCGATTTTATTTTGGATTTATTTTGGGATTATAGTTTAATGCTGATTTAAATATATTAATAGTACCATAGATTTAATTGTAATATTTTTATTAGCTTCATCGCCTTAAATAATTTATGTAATATTTACTCTGATAGTTATGAAAAAATATATTACCATACTGTTACTACTTATTTTCTCCTTTGCATTTCAGAATTGCGGCAGTGTTAAAGTTAGAGACGCCTGGAGTGCGGAAGAGGAAACTATTGCCAAATTCAAGCAAAAGAAAATTCTGGTTATAGCAAGGACCGCAGACAACACAGCCAGAATAGCTTTTGAAGAAGCATTGGCAAATGAATTGAGGGCAAGGGACTACAAGGCCACGGAGAGCTTCAAAAAATTTCCGAAAATTTATGCTCAAAAAGAAATAACTGAAGAACGGGTTGCTTTTATAGAAAGTATACTAAATAGCGAAGGATATACCGGAATTGTGATTGTGGCTGTAAAAGATGTGGAGAGTACCACTACAACATCCAGCACGGGGATAGGTGTCGGAGTCTCTTCCGGCTACGGCTATCCCGGTTATTATGGAGGATTTTACAATTACTATAGAACGCCTTACGCTTATGGTCCTTACTATAATTCGTTTGGGGGTTATATTCCAACTTCTACAACTACCAGTACTTCTACAACGTATATTTTGGAGACCGTATTTTATAACCTTGATGAGCCAGAGGAAAATCAATTGGTGGCTGTAGTAACTTCCGAATTAGATGACCCCAAGGAAGCATATAAAACTGCTGAGAAGTATGTGGAAACCATGGTCAAAAGCTTTGAGTAGCAGTTTGGCAATTTTTTAATCTGTTTACATCTAAAAGGGTTCTGTTTTTCAAAAATATGGTTGCCCTATTTCTTAAACTGGAACATCAGTTATTGGTATTTATAGTGTATCTACGGTGCATTTCATAATTTAATGACTATCATATTTGTGAGGTCGTATCCTAAAATAAGGCTTAGATTTCTTAAATTCATCTATATATTTAGACTAAGAAAAACTTAATACCTGACCTATGAATGCAAAAGACAATATGACTTCGGTACTTAGAATAGTAGTTTTACTTCTAATATTGGTCTGGTGTTTTTTAATTATTAAGCCTTTTGTGATTATAGCCATTTGGTCAATTCTTTTGGCCGTTGCTTTATATCCTTTGTATAAATGGTTTGTTGCAAAGCTAGGTGAGCATCGAAAAAAGTTGGCAACATTCATCTTTACATTAATCTCTGTGCTTTTATTAGCCGTTCCGGCTTACTTTGTACTTGCCAGTATTTTTGAATCTATTGCAACTATTGCAGATCAGATAAAAAGTGAAGGATTACAAATACCATTACCGGATTTGAAAATTAAATCCTGGCCTTTGATAGGAGAAAGGCTTTATGATGAGTGGTATGCACTCTCAGTTAACATACATGAATTTGCTGTCGTTCATAAGGATGCCATATTGGAATATGGTAGGGGTTTTTTAAGTTCGGTAAAGGGGTTTTTGGGCACCATGGTTACTTTTGTTATTTCATTTTTTGTTGCCCTGGTTTTAATGTTCAATGCTGAAAGTGCATATAGGTCATCACTGAGACTATTCATGAAGTTAATAGGGCAAGAAGGAGAAGAAGTGATTTTAATTTCCCGGGACACTATTAGAAGTGTTGTTAAAGGAATCCTTTTAGTAGCTATTATTCAGGCTGCATTTGCATTTATAGGGTTTAAGGCTATTGGATTAGCCGCAGCAGGATTATTTACTTTATTGGTTCTGATAGCCGCTATTGTTCAAATCCCGGTAACTATTGTAATGGTAATTCCGATTCTGTTTGCATTTTCTATTGCAGAGCCAACCTATGCAATTATTTTCACGATATACTGCCTGCTTGTTGGCTTGTCAGACAATGTATTGAAACCAATTCTCCTGGGAAAAGGGTTAAAGACACCAATGATAGTGATCCTTATTGGGACCATTGGAGGCTTGTTGCTACATGGCATTATCGGGCTATTTGTAGGGCCGGTGATATTGTCGGTTGTATACCAGTTGTATCAATACTGGATGCGAGCCACGGCGTAAAATACCTACAAAATCCTATAGCCCTATACAGGTGTTTGATACCAACTTATAATACCTTTTCAGAAAATTACATCAAACTAAGCCAACTACATATTGGTTGCTCCCCTTATTATATTACTGCCTTAGAAGGTCATCAAAAAGAGCTTAGCCTCAACAGATTTATCGCATTTATAGTTTAAATAAATATATATATAATTAAACAAAAAAGTTAAATTAATATAAGCTCTATTTAGGTTTGGTTAGTATTAATATTTTGTAAACCAATAGATTGATCTTAAAAAATAGATGGCAATAATTGCTATATTGTTTAATAATATGAGCTATAACATAATACAAAAATAAAGGTGTTATTTTTTTAACTCAATAAAATATTGTACATTCAAAAGCGACTATAATAGCGGAACTTTAGAATTTTTCAACTATATATAAACATTTTAAAACCATCTTTATGAGGACATTTAGATTTTTAGTTATTTTCCTGTTTGCATCGGCTATCTATGCGCAGGACAAACCAAATATCCTGGTAATTTGGGGTGATGATATTGGGCAATCCAATATAAGCGCTTATACCCGGGGTATAATGGGGTATGAAACTCCGAACATTGACAGAATAGCCAAAGAAGGAATTATTTTTACAGACTATTATGGAGAACAATCCTGTACTGCCGGCCGTTCATCTTTTATTATGGGTCAAAGTGTATTCAGAACAGGCTTGTCAAAAGTGGGCCTTCCCGGAGCAGCTGAAGGTATGCGTATTGAAGACCCAACCATTGCTGTTTTATTGAAAGACCAGGGGTATGCTACTGGACAATTTGGTAAAAACCATCTGGGAGACAGAGATGAAATGTTACCTACAAATCATGGTTTCGATGTGTTTTTTGGAAACCTTTATCATTTAAATGCGGAAGAAGAGCCTGAGAATGTTGATTATCCGGGAGATATGATTATGGCTGATGGTAGGACATTTCGAGAAACCTATGGTCCCAGGGGGGTGATAAAATCCTTTGCCGATGGAAGAATTCAGGATACCGGCCCTTTGACAAAGAAACGTATGGAAACCGTTGATGATGAAACATCGGCGGCAGCCATTGAATTTATTAAACAACAAACAACAGCTGGAAACCCTTGGTTTGTTTGGTGGAGTGGAACTCGTATGCATTTTAGAACCCACGTTAAACAAGAACTTAAAGGTATTTCAGGACAAGATGATTACGCCGACGGTATGGTGGAACATGACATGCATATTGGTCTATTCCTGAAAGTTCTTGACGAATTGGGGATAGCGGATAATACTATTGTGCACTATTCAACGGATAATGGACCACATTACAATACCTGGCCCGATGCTGCTTCTACACCTTACAGGGGTGAAAAGAATACAAACTGGGAAGGTGGTTGGAGAGTTCCGGCCATGGTTCGCTGGCCGGGTGTTATTAAGCCAGGCTCAGTCAGCAATGAGATTGTACATCACATGGATTGGTTGCCCACTTTTGTTGCCGCTGCCGGAAAATCTGATATAAAAGAAGATCTTTTGGATGGCTATGTTTCTAAGGCACTTGGACGAAACTATAAGGTACATTTAGACGGATACAACATTATAGATCATCTTAAAGACCCTAAAAATGTAAAAAGTCCCAGACATGAAATCTTTTATTTCTCCGATGACGGAGATTTAACAGCTATGCGTTATGATGATTGGAAGTTGATATTTATGGAGCAACGGGCAACAGGAACTTTATTGCTTTGGGCAAATCCCTTTACACCATTAAGAATTCCGCTTATATTTAATCTTAGAAGGGACCCTTATGAGCGGTCTCAAATTACTTCGAACACCTATTACGACTGGTTATTAGACAGGGCATATTTGCTGGTGCCTGCGCAGGCTTATGTGGCTAAATTCTTAAATACTTTTAAGGAGTATCCACCAAGACAGGAAGCTGCCAGTTTTTCACTGGACAAGGTATTGGCGAAACTCCAAAAAGGAGGAGGCTCTAAATAGTGAATGAATGACAATAACCTCAGTGCAAGAAAACAGTAGGGATTTTGGTGTGTTAAAGCTTTTTTATTAAAGCCGCACAGTACAACAATATAAAAAGGACTGAGTTCTTGGAATTTGGAGTGATGTTATGCTGTATAACAATAACAAACCGCCCTGTATGTTAAATTTTAATGCATACAGGGTTTTTAAATTAGTAGACTATGAAAGAATTAGATAAAGGGTATAAATAGAACAGTTATTAAGTGAATTTGCATATATTCAATAATATTAAACTGTACTGATTTAGAATGAATTGGGTCCTTATTGTCACATTTTTGGAAATTGCCCTTACTTTGTCATGCCTATATTTTTTAATTAAGGATGGCAGTAAGCCCGAGCGTATTTGGACGTGGATATTTGTAATTGTTTTTATGCCATTCATTGGTGCAATATTGTATTTGGCTTTTGGGGTTAATCTTCGAAGACAAAAGATGTTTGATCTAAAAACGAAAATTGATTATACACAATTTGAGCATTTTATAAAAAAGTACTCAGCAGAAGCTGAACAAAATATTCTAAAAAGACATGATGTTACCGCTACATATTTACACCTTATACGATTACTCACCAGAGTAAATAGCTCAATCATTACTTTTAATAATAAAGTTCAGATACTAAATGATGGGCCTGAAACCTTCGAAGCTATTTTTGAGTCTTGTGAAAAGGCGGAAAAGTATATTCACCTTCAGTATTATATTTTCATAGATGGGGAATTGGTAGATCGTTTTGCCGCACTTTTTGAAAAGAAAATAAAACAAGGGGTAGAAGTAAGGATAATTTATGATGCCCTGGGTAGTTGGGATTTATCAAACAAAATGATAGATAAATTCCGGGAAATTGGAGTGCTAATTTTTCCTTTTATGCCAGTACGGTTTGGCAGGTTGGCAAGACTAAACTATAGAAACCATCGGAAAATTTTAATTGTGGATGGAATAATTGGTTTTACAGGTGGCATTAACGTAGATGACAAATATATTAAAGATGATGAATTACTGGGTCATTGGACAGATACGCATTTGAAAATATATGGGATGAGTGTAAACTTCCTACATTTTGTATTTCTTGCAGATTGGCTTTTTGTAACCAGGGAAAACCTCATTAAACCAGAGATGTTTAAATTGATGGATAAAGTTGGAGATACACCCGTACAAATTGTGTCGAGTGGCCCCGATGCAGATTACCCTAATATCCTTCAACAATACTTGTATATTTTATATCAGGCCAAGGAGTATGTATATATTGTAAACCCTTATTTAATTCCCGATTCCAACCTTTCGATGGCCCTTAAAACTGTAGCTTTAAGCGGTATTGATGTTAGGATAATAGTGCCCAGAAATTCTGAATCAGCCATGATTCACTGGACTGTAAAATCATTTTTTAGCAGGTTCCTTAATGCCGGGGTTAAAATTTATTTATTCCAGGAAGGATTTATTCATTCGAAGGTCATTATTTCAGATGATTCGGTTTGTTCGATTGGAACGGCGAATTTGGATATTCGGAGTTTTGAACAGAATTTTGAAGTAAACGCTTTGGTTTATAATAAGGAAGTAACAATGACCATGAAAAAACAGTTCACACTATTTCAAAAAAATAGCATACAATTAACCTCAGAGGAGCATGCAGCCCGGCCTAATATTGACCGTGTAAAAGAAAAACTGGCAAGATTGGCCAGCCCCTTGATGTAAGTTTTTGTTATTTATTTTCTTGGACAGTTTATAAATTTAAGTCCAATTAACTATGGATTAATTTAAAAAGATAAAGCCCGGAACTCCGGGCTTTAAATTTCTTTATGGTATTATTTATTATTGAATGGGGCTGAAAGTAAACTTTTGACCTCCTATTGAGGCTTCCAGCATTAGTCCTCCTTTTACCCTTGTAAATACCGCAACACCACCCTGATAGGCCACGTCTACCGAGGCACCTTCAGATATTGCCGTTGCCGACGCCTGACCGCTAAATTTAAATTTACCACCGGTAAACTTGTCATATGCATCCTTATTTTCAAAGAATATTACTTCGCTATACTGCTGTCCTCCTGCCTGAAGCCCGAATGTTCCCTGTCCTAATTTTGAAGAACCTGTAATAGCATGATTTTTGTAAACAATCCCTTCGCCACCGGCTCCGCCAATGACCAATCCGGCTTTGGTTATTTTGGGATAAACCGCATATCCGTATGCCTGGTCTTTAAAGGTTTGCAACTTCGGTGCATCCTGGATCATTTTGTCCAGTGCTTCTTTGCAATCTTTTTCCAATTCAGGTTTCCAGCCGGCTATTTGAGCGTAAGAAGTAAGAGAAAAGGTAAAACATACAAAAAGTAACAAAAAGTGTGTTTTTTTTAGATGGATAGTGTTCATTTTTATTTCATTTAGTTATTAATTATTTAAAACTTTAAATAGTAAGTTAAGTACATCTTAAATGCCTAAAATTAATTTAGATCGTGGGATGCACTTAAAAGGTCGAAAAAGGTACAAAAAACAAGTGAAACAACCCCTAATATGATGATATAATTCAAGCAATTCTAAGCAATTATTTTACGAGAAATGTACCAAGAGAAAATGCACTATTCTAAAACCATATTTATTATGAAATACTATTTCTTAAATCCTTTGGCAATAGAATTTGCATAGGCTGATGCCACACCAGGTGAATTATCTGGATTTTCAATTGATGCAGTGATCCAGGCCACGAGCTGTTTCCCTTCTTCCTGCTCCAGGTCATAGACAACAGTTTCCAATATATAGAGTTTAGAGGTTATTGTAGTTCCTTCTGTTTTAAGCGAAACCTGATCTACCGAAAATGATCCCGGAAGATAGAAATAATTGTAAAACCCGCCATAGTTTATAGGATAATTCATTCCGCCATAAATTACCTGAGTATCATATTTTTCAGCACCTATTTCGCGCGTATGTTCCTGATAATCTTTTAGGGCGGTAAGCACTACACCATTATATCCGTTTTTTTCTAAAATGTTTCGGATTTGTTGTTTTTGTTCTTCAGTTATTTTGGCCACAGGGTTGAAATCTGGAAACTGGGTATAGCTCGAGATTGCATTATAGCCTGCATCTGTAAACTTTTTGGTAATTGCGTTTTCATAGGCCATTCTGATATCCATATCGGCCGATCTGCCAATAACAAGTATTTTCTTATTCTGCATCTCGTTAGCCGTATCCCCTTTCCAGGATTTAATGATTTTGAAGCTTGAGCAACTGGTCAAGAATAATCCGGTGAGTAGGAATAGTAAAGTTGATGTTTTTTTCATTTCATTTTTTTTTGAAAGGCTAATGTATGTATAATAATTGGAAGTTAATTCTCCTTGGTAAATTCTGCCTTGCCAATTTTTCCATTTCTTAGCACGGTCATAGTAATAACCTCTCCTGGCTTTGCTTCAGATATTTTCTTTCTTATCTGAAAAATAGAGTTAATATCCTTTACAGTTATTCCAGCCAATTCCAGAATAATGTCCCCACCAATTTTAAGTTCCGTTTCTTCAATTTTAGCAGTAAGGTAACCACCTTTCAATCCTAATGCACTTGCAGATCCTTTAGAAGACAAACTTGTAATCAGTAATCCTGCTTCCTGAGGAAGATTAAGGGCCTTTGCAAGGTTCCCATCCAGCAATACTGATTCCATGCCTCCCCAAATCCCCGGTTCCTGCATAAGTAATTTATTTGCCACATTAGATGACATAGCAAATCCGATGCCTTCAAAACCTCCAGAGTTACTATATATTCTGCTTGCTATTCCTATTACCTCTCCATTCATATTAAACATGGGCCCCCCGGAATTACCCGGATTAATGGAGGCATCGGTTTGAAGAAATTCAATCTTTACAAAATTATTGCTCAAATGTTCAGGAACAAACCTGCCGCTGAGAATACCGCGTGAAAGAGATTGTTTAAAACCATGAGGAGCACCCAGAACAAAGACATCTTCGCCTACAGATACACTATCAGAATCTCCAATTTTGGCAACTTTTTTATTCTTTAACTGAAAATCCCCCTCAATTTTTACAAGTGCAACATCAGCTTGTGTAACCGAACTTATAACGGTACCCTCATAAATATCACCATCCAGGAATTCAATTTGAACTGCTTCGGCAGATTGTACAACATGGGCAGCAGTCCATATTAGCCCTTCTTTACCTACTAATACCCCTGAACCCTGCGATTCTTCAGTAACTACTTCAATATTTTCCCCTTCACTTTCTCTGGAAACACTAATAATATTTATGACTACTACAGAGGAATTAATATCCTGATAAATCTTTGCAAGATTTTGAGATTTCGAAATAAAGGAGACAAGCAAGCAAAGTGTTAAAATTATTCTTTTCATTTAAACGCTTTTAAACTTTATAAGATTAAGATAAAATGCCATAGGCACCTCTAAATATTTAAATCAGAAACTCTTTCAATTGTTAGTCCAATATAAATATTATTTGGAACCTGGAACTTTATTTATGGGTTAATACTTTGATCTAGCAGGGCATCGACAAGTTCTTTAGAATACTGAGCTATAGCTTCTTTAATATCCCTGGGGTTTTTAAGTTTAAACCTACCTACCCATTGTAAATTGTCTTGCTTAGCTGAAGTTATATCGTACAAACAACTTTCAACAGTATAATCCACCGCTGTTTCTATTCGATCTGGCTCCCAGGAGGTTGCCGGGTAATAATTATAATACTGCCCAAACCTTCCATATTGAGGTGGCTGGTAGTCCACATTGCTACCTCCCGGAATAACATCTTTATACTGCTCTGTGTTTATTACATTGGTTATTAAAACACCAGAGAAACCGGCTTCAAGCAATTGAGAAATTAAGACCTTAATTTCACTCTCTGACAATTCTTTGGAAAAGTTTTCGGTTTGGATAACATCTACGGAAGATGCTGCATTTACTCCACGGAGTCCCAGGTCATTTACAACCAACCCTTCGGCTCTTATACGGGCTATTCTATCTTTGGTATGAGCTACCACTAAAATCTTATCGTATTTTTTCTTGACGTTACTTAC
>CP070778.1:1628154-1679650 GCA_020346245.1 Flavobacteriaceae bacterium
CAGAATCATTGAAGGGGATAGTGTTTATTTTGATAAATAAACAGAATTTGCTTCGGCCACCAATAATATAGTTGTTACAGATACCGTAAATAATGGCGTAATCAGGGCGCATTACGCCGAAGTATATAAAGCAAAAGACTCGGTGTTTGCGACAAAGCGGGCGGTGTCTATTAGCTTGGTTGAGCAGGATTCACTCTATATGCATGGAGACACGCTACTACTTACAGGTAAACCAGATCATCGGATTTTAAGGGCTTTCAGAAATGCTAAATTTTATAAGACGGATTTAAGTGGCAAATGCGACTCTATACATTTTGATCAATCTTCTGGAATAACCCAATTGATAAAAGAGCCCATTCTATGGAATGTAGATAACCAAATGACCGGAGACAGCATCTATATTAAGTCAGATATGGAAACAGAAAAACTGGATTCATTAAAAGTAATAAACAATGCATTTATTATTTCGCTTGACAGCATAGGAATGACAGGGTATAACCAGGCAAAAGGCAAAGATCTCTTTGGAAAGTTCATAGATAATTCACTAAAAATTGTAGACCTGGTTAAGAATACTGAAGTTATTTATTATATGTACAATGACGATGATGAGCTTATCGGCATAAATAAAACCATTTGCAGTGAAATCAGGTTATTACTGGCCAAAAATGAAATAGAGGATATTACCTTTTTTACAAATCCGGATGGAGATATTTTTCCTGAAAAGGATCTTCCTGAGAGCAGCAGAAAACTTAAAGGCTTTATATGGCGCGGGGATGAGCGAATTCTGACTAAAGATGATATTTTTGATGAAGATGACAATAATATTGAATTAGTAAAGATAAAGGGGGTGGATAGTCGTCTCGACCTTGAAGAAAAAGGACAAGATGATGATGAAAATGAAGAAGACCCCATAATGAATCCCAGTTTAAATAAAGGTCTTATTCCTAGAAAAGAACCCGCCTTTCCAAAAAAGGAATAGTTGCCATGCAGGACGATTTTTTCAGATATCAGACTCAAACAACGCCACATCCTCTGGCGGTGGAAGTTTCCCACGCCAAGGGTAGCTATATTTACGATAAACAGGGAAATAAGCACTTAGATTTTGTTGCTGGGGTATCTGTTTGCAGTCTCGGCCATTGTCATCCAAAAGTGGTAGAAGCTGTGGTCAATCAGTCTAGCAGATATATGCATGTTATGGTGTATGGTGAATTCATACAGGAACCATCC
Source organism: Flavobacteriaceae bacterium (assembly GCA_020346245.1). GTDB lineage: Bacteria > Bacteroidota > Bacteroidia > Flavobacteriales > Flavobacteriaceae > Eudoraea. Next base: position 1,629,382 of record CP070778.1, read on the forward strand.
GTGGAGCTCAGTAAATATTTGGCTTCATTATTACCGAAGGAACTCGAAACAACATACCTCGTAAATTCGGGGACGGAGGCAATAGAGGGCGCTATAAAACTGGCGAGACGCTTTACAGGTCGGTCTAAACTGATTGCCGCTAAAAATGCCTACCATGGAAATACACTTGGTAGCCTGAGCCTCATGAATTATGAGGAGAGAAAAGCTCCTTTCAGACCATTAATCCCGGATATTTCTTTTATAGAATTCAATTCCGAGCAGGATCTTAATAATATCTCAGGTAATACCGCTGCAGTTATTCTGGAAACTATTCAGGGAGGTGCAGGGTTTATTATGCCAAAAGAAGAATATCTAAAGAAGGTAAAGGATCGTTGCCAGGAAGTAGGTGCCTTATTGATCTTGGATGAGATACAACCCGGGTTTGGACGTACCGGTAAATTATTTGCCTTCGAGCACTACCAATGTGTGCCAGATATTCTGGTTATGGGCAAAGGTATGGCTTCCGGATTACCAATTGGCGGATTTACGGCTTCACATGCAATGATGGCCTCTTTAAGTGATTCGCCCAAATTAGGTCATATAACAACCTTTGGAGGCAATCCGGTGATAGCTGCGGCTGCCCTGGCCACACTTAAAGAATTAACTAATGGAAGTCTGATTCCGGAAACTCTCGAAAAGGAAAAATATATAAGGTCCAGGTTAAAACACCCATATATAAAAGAGATTAGAGGTAAGGGTCTAATGCTGTCTCTTATAATGAAAGATGCCGCAATTGCCAATAAGCTAATACTTTCCTGTGCAAAAAAGAATCTAATTCTATTTTGGCTGCTTTTCGAACCAAGAGCCGTTCGCATTTCCCCTCCATTGACCATAAACATTGAAGAAATTGATCACGGTTGCAACATAATAATGCAGACTTTAAATGAATTAAAGCAATAATTTGTTAACTATTTTGTTAATAATATAGCCCTGAAGAGGAATTAAGGATAGTTTCAAAAAGACTATTTTTAAATCCATAGAATAACCAAGCACGTTCCTATGGCGTTAGAACATAACGAAAGTCCAAATCAACCAGTCGCAAAGTTTGAATCCATGTTAAAGACGGATGACGTGTATTTCTTTGACGCGGAAGATTTTGAAGACATTATTCACCACTACTTAAATAATGGCAAAATTTCCCTGGCAAAAAAGGCCATTAAAATTGGGCTTAAACAACATCCGGGAGCAATGAGCCTAAGGCTTTTGGACGTTGAAGTTCTTGTATTTGAAAACAATTTGGAAGTTGCTGAAAAGCTTTTAGATGAACTTCAATTGATGGATAGTACCAATGAAGAAATATATATTCAGCGCGCAAATATCTACTCAAAAAAAGACAATCACGAGGCCGCTGTGGATATGTTGGAAAAAGCTTTGGAGATATCCAATGAGAGTTTTGACATATATTCATTATTAGGTATGGAGTACCTGTTTATGGATAATTTTCAAAAGGCCAAAGATAATTTTATAAAATGTGTGTCCTTTGATGAACAGGATTATTCTTCGCTTTATAATGTGGTTTACTGCTTTGAATTCTTGGAGGATTATGAAGGTGCTATAACTTTTTTAAATGATTTTCTGGAGAGAAACCCATATTGCCAGGTGGCGTGGCATCAATTGGGAAAACAGTATTACACTAAAGAATTGTTTCCCGAGGCATTGGCAGCTTTCGACTTTGCGATAATTGCTGACGATTCTTTTATCGGAGCCTATTTTGAGAAAGGAAAGGTGCTTGAAAAAATGGGTAAGCACAATGAGGCAATTGAAAATTATGAAACAACAATAAAAATAGAAGACCCTACCTCACATGCATACTTAAGAATTGGTAAATGCCATGAAAAACTAGATAACGACGAACTGGCAAAATTCTATTTCTACCAAACTGTACATGAGGATCCGCTGCTGGACAAAGGTTGGTTGGCAATAACTGATTTTTATATTCGCAAAAAAAATTATGAAAGAGCTTTATATTATATAAATAAAGCCATTAATATTGATGGTGAAAACGCCTTATATTGGAAAAAATGCGCTAAGATTCATTATGTCCTTCAAAACTTAGACGAAGCTGATTTTTCTTTTAAACAAGCGGTAGATCTTGGGAATTATGAGTTAGATACCTGGTTGAATTGGGCAGAAGTCGTTAAAAAAAATAGTGATGTTGATTCTTCCATTCAAATTTTGATTCAGGGTTTGCAGTTTTACCCTGAGGAGGCTGAAATAGAATACAGAATGGCTGGCTTATACCTTATGTTAAGTAATTCTGAGCAGGCAAAATTCAGATTTATAAATGCATTGAAATTAGACATCTCTAAACTTACGATTTTTGAAAACGCGTTTCCTGAATATTACAACTCAATCTGGACTCAAAACATAATTAGCAATATTAAAAAGGCTTCCGAATAAAAAAACTATTTTTGTTTTTTTATTTTTTTAATGAGTAAACGCAATTTATTAAGTTACATTATAATTTCTCTGAAAGGAGTTGCAATGGGCGCTGCGGATGTAGTTCCGGGTGTTTCAGGGGGCACTATAGCTTTTATTTCAGGTATTTACGAGGAACTTATAACCTCTATAAATGGCCTGAATTTTTCCAAATTTAAGGTCCTCAAAAATGAAGGGTTTAAAAATTTTTGGAGAGCAATAAACGGGAATTTTTTACTTGCCCTTTTTACAGGAATTTTCATAAGTGTCTTTTCATTGGCTAAATTGATTAGTTGGTTATTAGTTAACCAACCCATTTTACTATGGTCCTTCTTTTTTGGATTGGTTTTTGCCAGCATATTTTTTGTTGCGCGAGCTATTGAAAAGTGGAATTTGGGTACACTTACTGCATTTGTCTTTGGTGCGACCATTGCGTATTATATTACCACCCTGCCACCCACGGAAAATTCGCAAAGTTTAATTTACCTATTCTTTTCAGGAGCTCTTGCCGTGTGTGCAATGATCCTACCAGGTATTTCCGGAGCATTCATCCTGGTGCTTCTGGGTTCTTATAAAACAATTTTGGATGCTGTACACCAGAGAGAATTACTTATTATTGCTACGGTGGCTGTAGGTGCTGTTTTCGGTCTTTTAAGCTTTGCCAGACTTTTAAAATGGATGTTCGAAAATTATAAGAACAGTACACTGGCACTCCTAACAGGGTTTATTTTAGGTTCCCTCAATAAAATATGGCCCTGGAAAAGAGTTTTGGAAACAAAAATATTTGGCAAGAAAGTTATTCCTGTTAACGAAGTAAATATATCTCCTTTTAAATTTGAGGGTGATAATCAATTACTCTTCGCCATTCTTATAGCTTTACTTGGATTTTGCGTTATTTTTATACTTGAAAGACTTGCAGTAACAAGTAAAAAATAATTGGAATGCCAAAGAAGCCAAGAACCGTTCTGGATAAATTATTTCTGATAATAAAAGGATTGGGAATGGGAGCTGCCAATAAGGTGCCGGGTGTTTCTGGCGGTATTGTCGCATTTGTTGCCGGCTTCTATGTAGAATTTATTTATTCACTCCAAAAGATCAATATAAAAGCCTTTAAATTACTTTTTAATGGAAGGTTTAAAAGTTTTTATCAATATGTAAACGGCCAGTTTTTAACGCTGCTCATTTTTGGCATGTTAGTGAGCTATTTTAGTGTGTCCAAATTGCTCGACTACTTTCTTGAACGTGAAGAATTATTCGTTTGGGCTACTTTTTTTGGAATGATAATAGGTTCCATCTATTACATTGCCAGTGATTTTAGACATTGGAATAAAGGAACTGTAACATCTGGTATCATTGGCCTTATTGTTGGAGTTTCAATTAGTTTTTTAAGTCCGGCCAAGGAGAATGATAATTTATACTTCATCTTCCTTTGTGGAATTATCAGCGTTTCTGGCATGACCCTTCCGGGCTTATCAGGATCATTTATACTTATCCTTTTAGGTAATTACGTTTTGCTATTGGTAGATTCTGTAAATTCCCTGTACGATACGATGGCTGAGATAATAAAAGGGGATTTCAGCTTCGTAGAAAACCAGGTACGCCTAAGAACCTTGAAAATCCTTGCAGTATTCACAGCAGGATCTGCCACTGGGCTCGTTACCCTGTCTCATCTGCTTGGATATGTATTAAAACACTTTAAATATATAACTTCTGCTGTTATTATAGGATTCATTACCGGTTCGCTTGGTGTAGTGTGGCCATGGAAAAATCCAATCTATATAGTAGATGAAATGGGAAACATTGCTATTGATTCAAATGGGGATAAGATAATCAAGAATTATGAAAGATATTTTCCCGTTTTTAACGATAGTGAAACCTGGTGGGCAATCGTATTTGTAGTGCTAGGTATTGCCCTGTTAATAGGATTAGAAAGGTATGGCAAAAACAGAAAAAGATAAAGCTAGATTTGGACTGATTGGAAGGAATATATCATATTCTTTCTCTAAAACTTATTTTAATAACAAGTTCAAAGCTCTGAACCTGCCAGGTTTTAGCTATGAAAATTTTGATCTTCCCAGTTTAGAAGAATTTCCCGCTCTGATAAAAATGAATAATACGCTTAGAGGTCTGAATGTTACAATTCCCTACAAAGAAGAGATAATTCCTTATTTGGATATTTTAGATGAAAAAGCGAAGCACATCGGTGCCATAAATACAGTTAAATTCACAAAGGATGGCCTTAAAGGGTATAACACGGATGTTTACGGTTTTAAAAAATCTATTCAACCCTTTTTAAAAGAATCGCATAAAAAAGCCTTGATACTTGGGACAGGTGGGGCCTCAAAGGCTGTTGCATTTGTTCTGAAAGAATTGGGGATTTCATATAAATACGTTTCACGTAATCCAACTGGAGATCAGATTGGTTATTCAGCATTAAATAAAAAAATTATCAGTACCCATACGGTAATCGTTAATTGCACACCTCTTGGCACATTCCCAAATACTGAATCCAGGCCAGATATTCCATATGAATTGCTTACTTCAAACCATTTACTTTTTGATCTAATCTATAACCCGGAAAAAACTTCATTTTTAATGACTGGAGAACAAAAGGGCGCCATTATCTGTAATGGTGCAAAGATGTTGGAGCTACAGGCCGAAAAGGCCTGGCAAATTTGGAATTCTTAGTATTCTTAAACTGATAACTTAAATAAGCTGGTCTATCAGAACAATTAAGGTAATTATTGATGCATAAAACTAGTTTGATTACCTTTGCAATGACAGATGCCGTTAGTATCTCAAAATGAAGATTCTGGCAAATGCGCAGAAACATTAGATAAAATGTTGGAAAATAATGACAATAAACTACAGGATACTGTAGAGGGAGAAAATAATTCAGAAACTACTGAATCTAAACAGGAATCAGAGAAAAGCACTGAACTAGAAAATAATTCAGAAACTACTGAATCTAAACAGGAATCAGAGAAAAGCACTGAACTAGAAAATAATTCTAAGGAATCTACAGACGCCAAAGAGTCAGAAAAGGTTGAAGAGGATATCCATGAAGAAATAAATGAATCTAATGCCGAAGATGCGGAAGATAAGGACAATAATCGGAGGCATCACATTCCAATCCTGGACTATCATTCCATGTCTATGGAGAATCTGGTTGGAGAATTGCAAAGGTTGGTAAGAAATGAGAAAGTACAGGCCATTAAAAAACATGTCGATGGCATAAAACACGAGTTTGACTTAAAATTCCAGGATTTTTTAGAACATAAAAAAGAAGATTTCATAAGCAAAGGTGGCAATGAAATTGATTTCAGATATAATTCTGTTACCAAACGGCAATTCCATGAGGTCTATTCTGAATACCGTGAAAAAAGAAATGTATACTACAAGAATCTCGAGCAAAATCTAGACGAAAACCTTGCAAAAAGACTCGTAATTATTGAAGAACTTAAGGGGCTCGTCAATGTTGAAGAAGATATAAATACCACCTACAAAAATTTCAAAGAGATTCTGGAAAGATGGCGAAATGCAGGACCAATTCCGAGGAATAAATACAATGATGTCTGGAGAACATACCATCATCATATTGAAATTTTTTACGACTTTTTACATCTTAACAGGGAATTAAGAGATCTGGATTTTAAGCATAATTTAGAGGAAAAATTGAAACTGGTTGAATGTGCAGAAGCCTTGTTGGAAGAAGAGGATCTCAATAAGGCATTCAGGGAGCTACAAACACTGCACAAGGTTTGGAAAGAAGATATAGGACCTGTTGACAGGGAACACAGAGAAGAAATCTGGAAACGCTTTAGCGATGCAACTAAAGCGATGCACCAGAGAAGACAGGAATATTTTAAGGATCTTGAAAAGGTATATGAGCAAAACTTAGAAAAGAAAAAAAGCATTATTGAAAAAATAGTTGAAATAGGATCTCATATTGCCAGCAATCACAAAGACCTTCAAAAACAAATAAGAGATATAGAGGCACAGCGAGATGCTTTCTTTAAGGCCGGTAAAGTGCCTCAAAATGTAAATGAACAAACCTGGGCAGAATTTAAAGAAGCTGTCAGAGCGTTTAACAGAAATAAAAATGCCTACTATAAAAAACTTAAAAAAGATCAGCAGGAAAATCTCGACAAGAAAAGAGAGCTTCTTCGCTTAGCAGAATCTTTAAAAGATAGTGAAGACTGGGATGCGGTAACTCCTGAATTGAAAAGAATACAGAGAGAATGGAAAACAATTGGGCATGTGCCACGAAAGTATTCTGATAAGATATGGAATGATTTCAAAAATGCGTGCAATCATTATTTTGACAGGTTACATGCCATAAAAAATAGAGCCCATAATGAAGAGTCTGTAAATTTTGATAAAAAATTTGCAGTTCTGGACAAACTGAAAGCATTTCAGTTAAGCGGTGATAAAGACAAAGACCTAGACACCCTGAAGTCATTTATTGATGAATGGAAGACCTATGGACGGGTTCCTTTCAATAAAAAGAATATAAACGTAAAGTTTAACACTATTCTGGATGCCATATTCAAAAAGCTCGATGTTAGCAAACAAGAATCGGAGCTTATGAAATATGGGGACAAGCTTAAAAAACTTGCGAATGCAGATAATGAAAGAGCCTTGCTCAATGAACGGACTTTCATTCGAAGAAAAATAGATGAAAGCTTAGGTGAAATTCGCCAATTAGAAAACAATTTACTATTCTTCTCAAATACTTCCGGAGATAACCCACTGGTAAAAGATGTTGTAAAGAACATAGATCGTCAGAAAGCAACTTTAGCTACATGGAAAGCAAAGTTGAAAAATCTGAACATATTGCAGCATAATCTCAACAAAGAAGAAATTGAAATGGAAGAAGAAACGGACAGTCCGGAAGAGGAATAGAAAGTATTAATAAGATATCCCTTTTGTTATTTCAAATAAGATTAGTGTAAAATCTATTGAGGATTTAGTAGGTGTAATGCATTATCAGGCTTATTGGATAATCTAATTAAAGTACCTTTAATTTTATATTTCTAAATCTGACTCTTCCGGGTTCGGCCGCCTGAAGTGCAATATAGCCTTCAGATAATTCATCGTCATAAATATCGGCCATTAGCTTGCCATTGATCCAGGTACGGATATGGTTATTTTCACAAGTTATTTTATATTTATTCCACCTGCCAATTGTTTGAACATCTACTAATGGTTTTGCTCTGGTAACAATAGCCCCAGTTCTGGAATCCTGGTCAGGGTGGTTATCCCAAATATTCATTTCATAACAGTCCCTGTTTGAGATCTCCTTATTTTTACATCTCACAAATATGCCAGAATTAATCCCAGCATCGGGATAAAACTCCAGCGTTAGAGTAAAACTTTGATATTTCTTATTCGTCATTATAAATCCCGATCCACCTACAGAAGTGCCAACGAGCTGATCCTCTTCAAATTTCCAGCCCGCCCTTCCATCCTGAAACCATTCTTGTGAATCCTGTACGAAAATTTCCTTTCCGGAACCCTCGCCTAAGCCACATGAATTAAACATCAGGAATAAACAAAAGAAACCTAAACTTGTATACCTTTTAATCATAATCTGTATTATTATAAATTATAAAATTATAAAAATTTGTAATTAATATGCTATTCATGGCTCATTGATCTTAGCATAGAAATTGCTATGCTTTAAAATAATTCTCACACATACTATTTACCTAAAAAAGATAGCCTATTTTACCAAATCAAAAATCCGGGTATATTTAATAATTAAACTATTATTTAATGGGTCATTGTCCTGTAAATTGTAATTATATACCACAAATAGTCCTGTGTTTGCTCGCTGTAACCAGCCAAATCTAAAATTAAATGCCCAAAGTCTGTTTACCGTATTATTTTGTACAAGTCCCTGAAGTAGGACATTTGATTTAAAGGCATAAGTTATTCTTGACTGAAAAACATTCGCCGTAAAATCACCTCCGGGAAGTTCAAATTTGTTATACTGATAAGAAAGACCGGCATTAAATTTTTCACCGGCCCTAAATTGTATACCAGCGGTATTAAGGTATCGTGTACCACCAAAAGAACCTCCAAAAACAGACCTAATATTTAAAGATACTGGTTTCGAAGCATTGGTGAAAAAAATCAGCTACCCCTCTGCATGTTTATAAGTTCCAGGCTCCACAATTACACCTTCAGAAATCTCAAAGGGTTCTAGAAGACCCTCCGTAGTTAGGTTAATTCCGGTATGTATTTCTGTGCCACTTTTAAATTCCCAGTGGTTGTCCATATGCAAAAAACCGGTTTCCTGAAATCCATCAAAATTCCAATATCCCCTATAGGATACATGCGGTCTGTATTCTAAGATTTTAGAATTTTCATTTTTAGGCCTCAAATGATATAGCACGAGGGCCTCAGGTTTTCGAAATGCTGAACGCAAAAGAAACCCTACTTCCGGGTTGAACCCCTGCCCCACTTCTGTATAAGCAGCACGCATTTCCCAATTATCCCAAATATAGTCAGCCTGTAATTTAAAAGCATGTTCATTGATGGTGTCATATGCGCCCGAAGTCCGAGCATAAAAACCAGATAACCTTGCCTTTCTACCCAACCCAAGTTTACCATCTATAGAATAAGTGCGGTTGTAGTCATCATTGGATTCCAGGCCGGAGCGATTGACAAAAACCCCTCCTAGAGCTGTTCTTCCCTTAAATTCATAGTTAACCCTGGCTGCGGTAAAATTATTTTTTTCTATACCTTCTTCCTTAACATCATCCGTAAACATACTAAGCAAACCAACATTGGTTCTGTTTAATTTACCAGAAAGTCTTGCCCCACCTATAATTGGCACTATATTTCTATCGTCTCCAATCACAATTCGTCGACTAAAAAACAAGTCTACCTCACCGGGACTTTCAACTGTAAATAAGCCTGCATTTTCTAAGAAAAAGGGTCGTTTTTCTGGAAAAAATAAATTAAACCTGTCCAGGTTTACCTGCTGATCATCCACCTCAACCTGGGCAAAATCTGTATTATAAGTTAGATCAAGTGTGAGACTGGGGGTAATACTGTATTTTATATCCCCCCCTATTTCAGGTGTTACTTCAGATTCAAGCTCGCCAGAAGTATAGTCGTTATCCAACCTGCCTAATACATAAGGTATTAATTTAAGATTTCCCGGGCTCCTTAATTCCAATCCGGTTAGCGTCCCGGCGAGTGAAAGCCTGTACAATGTAAATCCTATAGGCATCTGTGCCCAATAAACAATTTCATTCGTCTTGCGAATATTCCTTCGAAAGTTTATACCCCAGTCCTTCCCCGCCTGGAACCTAATTGTTCGCAAAGGAATAGCAAATTCTGCACTCCATCCATATTCTTTGACTTGTGCTTTTACCGTATATGATGCATCCCAATTAAGGTTAAAACCACCTATAGTCCCTGATTGCTGACGGTTTACATTTCTATGGCCTTGTCCTTCATTATTTACCTGGGCGTCATATTCAATTCCCAGTGAGTTTGTTCCAAATACAAAACCATTCTGGCCATCTTTATACGTGTCCAAAACAAAAATAAAGGCATCTGTGTTATCCAAATTTGCGTCTCTTCTAGGGTCAGAAACTACCAATTCATCAGGTTTTGAATCAAAGCAAATTACGGAGAGAAAGAATGTTTCTGCTGTATACGCTATTCGAATCTCAGTTTTCTCAGATGCCGGATATCCAAAATTGGGTTGAACCTGATACATATCGCCAAAAGGCGCTATTTGCTTCCATATTTCATCATCCATTACTTCCCCATCTATGACCGGTTTCACATTAATAGGAATCGCTTTGGCTACAGGACGATCTTTAGTGTCATAAGTAGACTCCGCAACCTGACAATGCAGGTAAGTTGTATTAGATAAAATGTATATGAAAATTAATAAAAAGAATGTCGCCCGCATGATTAGGTGGTTAGTCTGGCTATTTAAAAGTAGTACTATTTTAGATATTAAGAGGAACCTTTTCTTAAGAATTATTTGTCCTTTTGGAATTTCTATAGAGCAGACAAAACAATGGATTACCTAAGTAAACCAACTTAAAATTTTTATATTTAAAGTCTTTATAAATCTAATGATGAAAAAACTATTTTATTACCGTTTTCAGTTCCTATTTCTTTTATTATCCATTGTATTCGCTTATGGCCAGTCTGCAAAGGCCTCCGATGAATTAATCTCAGGATTCTCTGAAATACGTCTAGACAGATATTCACAATTTTTAAATACTGAGATAGCCGAAGGACGAATTCCCGGGGCTGTTTCCTATATAACCCGGAATGGTCAGACAGTGCACAAGGCAGCTTATGGATACAGTAGTTGGGAAGCCAGGAAACCAATGCAACAAGACAATATTTTTCAAATTATGTCTATGACCAAGCCAATAATCTCTGCTGCTTTTTTAATGTTATATGAGGAAGGGCATTTTTTTCTCACAGATCCTGTTTCCAAATATCTCCCCCAATTTAAAGACTTTAAGGTGGCCGTTGATGTAAATAAAGGATTAGATGGCGTTAATGAACCTGCAAAATCTGAAATAACCATTCATCAACTGTTAACACATACTGCCGGTTTTACCCATGGTATTGGTGGTACAACTTTAGATAATGAAATTGCACAGGCAATTTATATAGAGCCACAAAGCTCCATTGAAAGCAGGGTAAATACTTTAATAAGTTTGCCATTAATTGGCCATCCCGGAGAGCAATGGCATTATAGTGCTTCCCCTGACGTACTGGCGTTGCTAATTGAGCACTTTTCAGGAATGACTGCAGCAGAATTTCTGCAAATAAGAATTTTTGATCCTTTGGCGATGAAGGACACGGGTTATAATATACCTATTGATGACCAGAACAGATGGGTTCCTGTTCATAATATAGACGAGGAAGGTAAACTGGTGAATTCAAAACAACAATTCCCTTTTCAGGGAAATACAGTGTACGGAGGAACACACGGATTATTTTCCACCGCAGATGATTATATGAAATTTTGTTTGATGATACTTAATGGAGGAAAGGCCAACGGCAAACAATTATTAAGCCCCAAGACAATTGAAATAATGACTATGAACCAGGTAGGTGACTTATATAATGGACAAGGGTTCGGTCTGGGTTTTGGAATAACTACAGATGTAGCCAACAGTAAAGCTCTTGGTTCAAAAGGAGCATTTTATTGGGGTGGTGCCTATAGCACCTACTTTTTTATAGATCCAACGGAAGATTTAATAGCTATCTTAATGACCCAGGTTCAGCCATATAGTAACTTTTATAATAAAAAATTTCCACAATTTGTTTATCAGGCCCTGGTGGATGAAAACTAAGCATAGTTCTTCAACCTTAAATAAATAGACTTATGAAAAATTCGCTTATCATCCTTTTTAGCTTTTTAAATATTGGAATTGCCTTATCTCAAGAAATTATTGAATTGCCCTATAAGGATGACGGACATATTAAATGGATTGGAGATGAAAAGGAATATTTTTCAGAGATCTGGCAGACGCAGGTTGTAACCAATGTATCTATTCCCACTATGCAAGTTTTTAAACCTGCTGCGTCTAAATCAAATGGCACTTCTGTAATTATTGCCCCTGGTGGAGCCCTTTATGCATTGAGCATTAACAGTGAAGGTAATGATGTTGCCAAATGGCTGAACGAAAAAGGAATTACCGCCTTTGTATTAAAATACAGGTTGGTACCTACTGGAGAGGACGGTGTTCAGGAGGTAATGCAAATTGGAGATAAAATTATGGAAAGTGTAGCTCCTGTTTTACCACTATCCGTGGAGGACGGAATGGCTGCAGTTAGTTATATCAGGAAGAACGCAGAATCCTTAGGTATTAATCCTCAAAAGATTGGTTTTATGGGATTTTCAGCTGGGGGAGCCGTAACAATGGGAGTAGGTTATAACTATTCCCAGGATAGCAAACCGGATTTTCTGGTACCTGTATACCCCTGGACTTCTGCTATGCCCGTAAAGGAATGCCGAAGTGATGCCCCACCAATGCTTATTATTTGTGCAACAGATGACCCATTGGATTTAGCCAGCGGTAGTATTGAACTCTATTCTTCTTATCTAAAAGCAGAAAAGAACATCGCTTTGCATATGTATTCAAAGGGAGGACATGGCTTTGGAATGAGAAAACAAGGCCTTCCCTCCGATAACTGGATTTCAAGATTCTACGATTGGGCTTTGGCAGAAGGTTTTACTGAGGCCCAAAAGTCGAAATAATTGCAATAAATATATTTATATAATGGACATCATTAATCATTCGCTCCAATGGTGCAAAGGTGCATTTTTAAAGGGGAATTGAGCCTTTTATTTGGAGTGTGTATCCTCTTGATAGGCCTGGCCCTCTTAAATGGGTAAGTACTCCAGGTGCACGTGCAATGTCTATACCTTTGGAGATAGTTGCGCTACTTGTTAGTGGTGCGGGGATCTATCTGGTGAATACAAATCAAAAACGCATCCCCAGATATGAAATTCAGTAAATGGAAAATCCACAACAGTTTATAAAAAATAAGAAAAAGAGAACCGCAGAGTTCATAAAATGGTATCCAATTACACAAAAATTCTTTTTTGTAGTTGTGATCCTGGGTATGCTTTGTTTACTGTTGTCACATACCCCTAATCATAAGGCAGTCGGCATTACATTAATGCTTTTGTCGATTTGTGTATTTGTGCTTGACCATTTTTCCGAGGAGAGGGCTGCTTTCTATTATTCCAAAATTGTTGAACATTCCCCGAATTAAAAGTATCTTGCTTTTTTTTACAATATGAAACTTTTCTCAGTTGTTTTCTTAAGCCTCATAAGTATTTCTGTTCTTGCACAGGACGCTTCTCGTTTTCAGCAAGAAATTATGGAAATTCAGGAAAAGTACGACTCACTATGGGACAATACTAAAGAGACTATAGTCTTTACTGGCAGCTCCAGCATTAGATTATGGAAAGATCTTCAGGAAACTTATCCTAAATACCAAATAGTAAATTCAGGGTTTGGCGGTTCTGAGGCGTCTGATTTATTGACATATACACAAGAATTGATATTACAATACAACCCAAAAAAAGTATTTATATATGAAGGGGATAATGATATAAATGCCAATAAAAAACCTAAGGATATAATTTCTGTGTTCAAAGAAATTATATTAAAAATTAAAAATAGTAACCCAGAAACCTGGATTGTGATTATTTCGGCTAAACCCAGTTTGACTCGATGGCATCTTAAAGGAAAATACAAAAGCCTAAATCGCAGGTTTAATCGATTATGCAAAAAAGAGCAGTACGTTAATTACGCCAATATTTGGAATATCATGCTTGACAGGAAGAAATTAAGGCAAGATATATTCATTGAAGATGGCTTGCATATGAATGCAAAAGGGTATGAGTTATGGGATCAAATAATTAGTAATTATATTCAATAAAATTAAAATAATGATAAAATCTACTCTCATTAAATCGTTCATTCTGCTTACTGCAATGGTCTCCTTTTTTGCATGCCGGGAGAATAAGATGAAAGAAATAAATTTTCCTCCAACAGATCTGAGTTCAGAAAATTTAATCCCAAAACCAATTAAAATTATTCCTACTCACAACGCCTTTGGATTGGATCATACAACAGCGATTTATACCTCACAATCCGACAAAAGTTTTGAGGAGGTAGGTTCCTTTCTGGCAGATAAAATAAAATCTAAAACAAATTTAAGGTTGGCTGTAAATGCGACAGATGCCGGGAATGTTAATCGAATGATCTTTATTAACCAATCTGATAGTGAGGAACTTGAAGGCCAGGAATCATACCAATTATACATTTCCAAAGATTCAATTATAGTTAATGCAAAAACATCTGAAGGTGCATTTCGGGGAATACAAACACTTAGACAACTTATCCCTGAAACCAGTAATGACACTCTTGCTGAGATGCCTTTATGGCCTATTCCCACAGGAAAAATTTTAGATGAACCTAATTTTGAGTTCCGTGGTTCCATGTTAGATGTCGCACGTCATTTCTTTAGTGTTGACGACGTCAAAAAATATATTGATATTCTTGCATACTATAAGATAAATGTACTGCACCTCCATCTTACGGATGATCAGGGGTGGCGAATTGAAATCAAATCATGGCCAAAGTTAACCGAAGTTGGCGGCAGCACAGAAGTTGGTGGAGAAGCAGGCGGTTTCTTTACGCAGGAAGATTATAAAGATATTGTGGCCTATGCACAGCAACGATATATGATGATAATTCCTGAAATTGATATGCCAGGACATACGAATGCAGCTTCAGTCTCCTACCCCATTTTAAATGGTAATGGAAAAACCCCTGAATTATATGAGGGTACTGCTGTAGGTTTTAGCACCTTTGACACCAGGAAGGATACTGTTTATTCTTTTGTTGATGATGTGGTGCGCGAGATTGCTGCAATAACCCCGGGACCATATATCCATATTGGGGGAGATGAAAGCCATGTCACCAAAAAGAATGATTACATCTTCTTTGTCAATAAAGTAGAAAAGATTGTACAGAAATACGGTAAAAAAATGATAGGCTGGGATGAAGTGGCAACCGCAGATCCTGATAGCACATCCATTGCTCAGTTCTGGGCCAGTCAAGAAAATGCTGAAGAAGCCGTTAAAAAAGGAATGAAGGTCATTCTTTCCCCTGCCACAAAAGCATATTTAGATATGCAATATGACACTCTTTCTGAATATGGGCTACATTGGGCTGCCTATATCCCGGTAGATACGGCTTATGTATGGACTCCGGAGGGTTATGGAGGTATTCCGAGAGAAAGTATTTTAGGTGTTGAAGCACCCCTTTGGTCCGAAACAATCAGCAATATTGACGAATTGGAATATCTTGCATTTCCAAGGGTCATCGGATATTCTGAATTGAGTTGGAGCACTGAAGAAAACCGAAACTGGGATGACTTTAAGGTCCGACTTGCCAACCAGGCACCTTATTTAGACCGAATGAATGTGAAGTATTACCCATCCAAATTAATAGATTGGAAGAAAAGTAAATTTACGTATAAAGTGATTGAAAAAGACTAGTTTTTGAGAATCTAGTCCTTCTCATCTGCCTTACCAGATTCTTCTTCAGGTTCAGAAAAATCTGTTATTCCATGGTCATGTAAAATATTATACCATTGTATAACTTTCTTTATATCACTTACATAGACC
Source organism: Flavobacteriaceae bacterium (assembly GCA_020346245.1). Lineage (GTDB taxonomy): Bacteria > Bacteroidota > Bacteroidia > Flavobacteriales > Flavobacteriaceae > Eudoraea. Next base: position 1,645,043 of record CP070778.1, read on the forward strand.
CTGTCTTCATCATAATTGGGCAATACTTTAAAAAAATATTCTTCAAGGCTTAATTTGTCATCTTTATGCTTCACTGAGGTTTTACCACCTTCTTCCCTGAGTTGTATTTTTTCAAATACGGCTCTTAGCGGAAGTTCTTCCTCCAAAGTATAAATAGCAATTTCGGAAAGTATACTCACATTACTGCTCATGCCCACCGTAACTTTTCTATTATCCAGAAGAGACTCAGCGACAAGTCCGGTCCTGGTTTGGGTTAGCAATTTGTATAGTCCAGGTCTCCCTCCTATGGACAGTATTTTATCTAAACTCATAAATAATAATTAACATAGAGCTTTTGCACTCTATGAAGTTAATCCCTTGTTTTTAACGTACCTTTTTTAAATCGGGGAAACGCATTTTATAATCAACATTTATTTTACCTTTTGAGATATTGGTAAGCTTACCTTTTAGCAGCCTTTTTTTTAGGCTGGATAGTTTATCTGTAAAAAGAATGCCTTCAATATGATCATATTCGTGTTGTATAACCCTGGCTAAAAGGCCATCATAGGTTTCTTTATGCGGCTTGAAATTCTCATCAACATAGCTCATTTCAATAGTATCCATGCGAGTTACATCCTCGCGTACATCAGGAATACTAAGACAACCTTCATTAAATGCCCAATTAGTGCCGGATTGTTGCTCAATCTTTGCATTAATAAAGACTTTTTTAAAATTTTTAAGAGCCTCCTGTTCTTCCGGAGTTAATCCATCATCCTCAGCAAAAGGTCCTGTATCCACAATAAATAATCGAATTGGAAGTCCTATTTGTGGAGCTGCCAATCCCACACCATTTGCCTTATACATGGTTTCCCACATATTGGTAATTAATTCTTTAAGTTGGGGGTAGTCTTTGGATATTGCTTTGCCTATTTTTCTTAAAACAGGGTCCCCATATGCTAAAATAGATAAAGTCATTCTGTTATATTCTGTTTAAATACGACTGTAAAATAAGGGTTGCACTAATTTCATCTATTAATTCCTTATTCCGACGCTCCTTCTTCTTAAGCCCAGCCTCAACCATGCTTTGAACAGCCACTTTTGATGTAAATCGTTCATCCTGCCGATTAATAGGAATCAATGGAAAAGATTCTTTTAGCTTTTTCAAAAATACCTGAATAGCTGCTTCTGATTCAGATGGCGAATTATCTCGTTGCCTGGGTTCACCTATAACAATACAGGCAATTTTTTCTTGTGCAGCATAATCCTGAAGAAATTGTAAAAGATCTTTGGTGTTGACAGTAGTTAAACCGGAAGCAATTAGCTGTAAGTCATCCGTAACCGCTATCCCAGTCCGCTGTTTACCATAATCTAGTGCAATAATTCTCGCCAAATCAATTTTTTTTGCAAAAATAAGGGATAAATTGTTACGCCTATAAAAATTAAAGATTTATTAATAGTTACCCCCTATCTTTGCGCAAATTATTCTGTGATTATGAATGTACTCCGAAATATTGTTGAAAAAGCCTGGGACGATAGGGAATTGCTTAACGAAGCGAAAACACAAGATGCTATACGAGAGGTAATTCAGTTAATAGATGATGGAAAATTGAGATGTGCAGATCCTGTAAAGGGTGATTGGCAAATAAATGAATGGGTTAAAAAGGCAGTAGTACTTTACTTCCCAATTCAAAAAATGGAGACACTCGAAGCAGGGATTTTTGAATACCACGATAAGATTCCCCTAAAGAGAGGTTACCAAATGAAAGGAATACGTGTAGTTCCTCACGCTGTGGCAAGACACGGAGCATACATTTCGAAAGGTACGATCCTGATGCCCAGTTATGTGAATATTGGTGCTTATGTAGATGAAGGTACGATGGTTGATACATGGGCCACCGTTGGAAGCTGTGCGCAAATTGGCAAAAATGTTCATTTAAGCGGTGGAGTTGGTATTGGAGGAGTTTTAGAACCCCTGCAAGCGGCCCCAGTAATAATTGAAGACAATGCATTTATTGGTAGTAGGTGCATTGTTGTAGAAGGTGTGAGGGTTCAACAAGAAGCCGTTTTAGGAGCAAATGTTGTATTAACTGCTTCCACTAAAATTATTGATGTTACCGGTGATACCCCTGTTGAGCGAAAAGGTTTAGTCCCTGCCAGATCTGTAGTAATCCCGGGCAGCTATACCAAAAAATTTCCTGCTGGGGAATATCAGGTTCCTTGTGCTCTGATTATTGGGGTTCGTAAAGAAAGTACAAACAAAAAAACTTCATTAAACGAAGCATTAAGGGAATATAATGTAGCAGTTTAATTTTTCCAAAAATATGGTTTTCGATAATATTTTCTCTAATTTATAGTTATAACTTTGTTAATAGTTCAGGAAAATTGATTTCATATCATTGAAGAAATGAATAGTACAAAAGAGAAAATATCGGCTATTATTATTACATATAATGAAATTGGATATATAGAAAAGTGTATCCAATCTATAGATTTTGCAGATGAAATAATTGTGGTTGATTCCTTTAGTACAGATGGAACGTATGAATACCTGCTCAATTTAGCACATGTAAAGGTAATTCAACATCCTTTTGACAACTTTACACTACAAAAATCATTTGCCTTGAAACAGGCTTCCAATGATTGGGTCCTATTTTTAGATGCAGATGAGGTTGTTCCCGAAAATCTTAAAAATGAGATTATTGAAACCCTAAATTCTTCTCCTGAACACGCCGCTTACTGGTTTTACAGAAAATTTATGTTCCAGAATAAATCCTTGCGGTTTAGTGGCTGGCAAACAGATAAGAACTATCGCTTGTTTAGGAAAAGTAAAGTTAAATTTTCTGAAGAAAAATTAGTGCATGAGACTTTGGATGTTAACGGATCTTCAGGAATCCTGAGTGCAAAGCTCATTCATTATTGTTACAAAAATTTCAAGGAATATAAAGATAAAATAATAAGCTATGGCAGATTAAAGGCCAAAGAATCATTTTTCAAAGAGAAGAAATTCAATTATGCCTATATGGTTCTTAAGCCAAGTTGGAAATTTTTCCATCGATATTTCCTTCGCTTGGGTATACTAGATGGTAAAAAAGGGATTATCATCTGCTATCTCGATGCACTCGGCGTTCTGGAGCGTTATAGAGAATTGAAAAAATTGGAGACAAAAAATCAACTTGCTTATTATTTGCCTATCCCGGAATAAGTTTTCCACTCATATTCTATCTTGCATGATATGGTATAGCTATAATGCTGGCATTACTGACCAATTTCGTTTTTAAGTTATTACCAATTCCCTTTATTTTTATTATTTCTCATGAGGCAATCTACTTTATAACCCTACTGGTTTTACAACTTTATAACAGCATATTAAGTATCTGATGAATACTAATTTTGTTGAAGTTAATGCTCTTTAATTTGTTTTAACCCCTCATTATTTTGTAAAGCATATTAGGATATGCAAGGCAAAAAACTACATTTGTACTACCAGTAAAAGGAAAAAATCTTAAATGAGTACGGTAAGTGTTATAGTCAGTACCTCCAACCAACCCGAATTGTTGGAAAAGGTTCTTTGGGGTTTCAATTGCCAGACATACAAGGATTTTGAAGTAATCATTGCAGATGAAGGGTCGCCAAACCCAACAAAAGAATTGGTTGAAAAATTAAAGACCAGGATACCCTTTGAGATAAGTCATGTTTGGCACGAAGATAATAGGTTTCAGAAAGGGGAAATATTAAATAAGGCCATATTATTATCTAAATCAGATTATATAATTATAACAGAAGGTAACTGTATTCCAAGAGAGGATTTAGTACAGGTTCACTACATGAATAAGGAACCCCGTACGGTAATTTCTGGAGTCTCTTACTTGTTGCCTTTGAATATATCGGAGACTTTAACACAAAAGGACATAGAAGCGCAAAATTGCTTCAAAGTCAGCTGGCTTAAGAGTAAAGGAATAAAAAAAATTTCCAAAGGTGCCAGGCGAAACTCGAGAGGAATTATATCAAAAATTCATAACACCTTAACTCCCGCAAAGCAAAGCTGGAACAGGCACAATTCTTCAGGATGGAAAAAAGATTTACTTAAAGTTATTGATTTTGAAGAGAATAAGGAAGGTCAAGGAGGTCTCACTGCAGAACATTTTCAAAATCATGGAATAAAACGCAAGCAACTCAGGTATAGTGCAGCCTGTATACATTTAGATCATAGAAGCATTTCTAAAAAAGCAGCAGTTCTTAAGAAGAATACCGAAAACATGAAATTCCTTGTTATTCAGCAAAAAATGATAGGGGATGTATTGGCAAGTACTATTATTTGTCGTACTCTAAAATATTTATTCCCCGAAAGTACGGTGCATCTCGTTGCAAATGAAAATACACTGCCTGTCTTGTATAACAACCCGCATATAGATCATATCATTGTATTTAAAAAGGAGTTTAGCGAGAATAAAAGGGCCTTTTATTTATTTTTAAGATCAGTTAGAAAACAATCATATGATGTGGTAATAGATGCTTATGGAAAATTGGAAAGCAACCTTATTTCAATTTTTGCGCAGGCTAAACGTAAAATTGCTCATTACAGGTGGTATACATCCTGGGTATACACCGATACGGTGATAGAAAGCCACGAAGCAGATAGCAATAATTCACTTGCCAATAAAATCAGATTACAATTGCTTAATCCAATCGTACCTGAATTCAATGACTATTCTATCTCTCCTAAATTATACCTTAGTCAGGAAGAAATTGTTCTGGCCAAACAAAAAGTCAGTGCATTAAAAAGGAATTCTGAACAGAAACTAATCATGATAAGTATTTTAGGCAGTAGTGCTTTAAAAACTTATCCCGCTCCTTATATGTCAAAAGTTGTTGATATAATTTGTTCAAATACTGATGGTATATTACTTTTCAACTATTTACCAAATCAAAAAGATGAGGCAAGGGCTATTTATGACCAGTGTAACGAAGTCTCTAAATCAAAAATAAAATTTGACTTTTATGCAACTTCTTTGAGGGAATTTATTCTGATTCTTTCTCAGTGTGATGTCCTGATTGGTAACGAAGGGGGGGCTGCCAACATGGCCAAAGCACTTAGGATACCTACATTTTGTCTTTTTAGTCCCTATATTGTTAAAGCGGCCTGGCATGATGGTTCAACCGGATTAAATACAGCTGTTCATCTTAATGATTATCACCCTGAACTATTTGTTAATATGAACAAGAAGAAAATAAAAAAAATAATAGATTCACTTTACAATTATTTTAAACCTATTCTTTTTGAAGACAAATTATTACTTTTTCTGAATAAGTACTGTAGCAATACTATTCTAGATAATTCATTAAATGAGAAGTACTAAACTTGATTTATCGGTAATCATTATAAATTACAATTCCTATGAATTTACAAGGGAGTGCATCCAAAGTGTTTTAGGAAATACCTCCAGTACAGTTACCTACGAAATTATTATAGTTGATAATGCCTCAAAAAATGACGATTATCTGGCATTGAAGAATTACATTTCTGACCTAGAGCATTCTAAAGTAAAGCTATTCAGAAGCAGGATAAATACTGGTTTTGGAGGTGGAAATATGTATGCTGTTCAATTTGCCAATTCGACCTACTATCTTTTTTTAAACAATGATACTTTGCTAATAAACGATCCCATAAAAATTTGTTACGATTTTATGGAAAAGACCAAGGATGCTGCCTTATGCGGACCCCAAATCTTTAATGAACATCAGATAAAAGAGGTTAGTTTTGATCATTTCACTTCTATTGGAAGGGAAGTTTTTGGCAAAAAAATGTTGGAATTTGTATTTCCAAGGACTAAACCCAATAGACGAAAGTTGTATACCAGGCCATTATCTGTAGATTATGTAAATGGCAGCTTTATGTTCTTCAGGGCTAAGGATTTTGATTTAGTTGGTGGTTTTGACACAAATATTTTCCTGTACTTTGAAGAAAGTGATATATGTTATAGGTTAAAGAAGAAAAACAAAAAGACCTATTTTATCCCCTCTGCATCTTATCTTCATTATCAGGGAAAGAGTATTGAAAACACTTCCTGGAATATTAAAACCAAAATTGAGCTTAAAACTTCCATGTTCTACGTTATAAGAAAGAATTACGGGTATATGCACTATCAAATATTGCGAATGATTTTTATTGTTCGCTACGGCCTAGTATCTATAATAAAACCTAAATATTTTAAATTATTCCATCGCATTTTAATTGGACTTCCGTTAGGTAAGTCTTTGAAACAAGAGCAACGTATTATCTGACAGATTAAAATTCAATGTTCAAAAAAGAAATTGATAACGCAATTACCATTCTGAATGAGGGCGGCCTTATTCTATATCCAACAGATACAGTTTGGGGCATTGGTTGCGATGCAACAAACAAGGATGCAATAGAGAAAATATTCAAATTAAAAAAGAGGTCTGATGAAAAGACAATGATTTGTCTGGTAGCCAATCAGTTTATGCTGGAACAATATGTAGAAAACGTTCCTGAACCTGCTTATGATATCATGGATCTGTCCGAACGGCCCGTTACTATTATCTATGACAACCCGAGAGGTGTTGCTGTTAATCTAATTGCCGAGGACAATACTCTGGCTATAAGGGTAGCATCTGATCAGTTCTGTCAACAATTAATTAAAAAATTCAAAAGACCCATCGTTTCAACTTCTGCAAATATTGCAGGTGAACCGACACCCGGAAGTTTTTCAGAAATAAGTGAATTGATTTTAAAAGGTGTGGACTATGTGGTAAATTTGAAGCAGAAAAAAACTAACAAATCACCCTCTACTATTATTAAATTGGGTAATGATGGAACTGTAAAAATTATCCGAAAATAAAACATCGGGGAATTACAACTTTATTATTCCGGATTACCTCCCATCCAGGCAAATCAACTCAGAAGTGATCCAAATTATGACACTGACTAATTACAAAAATAGCTTACAGGATTCCATTTTCCAGACTATTGCAGGCTCCGCCAAAGAGCTTTCAATAGACAGTTTTGTAATAGGTGGTTATGTCAGGGATCTTTTATTGAAAAGGGGTAAATCTAAGGATATAGATATCGTTGCTGTCGGCAGTGGAATAGATCTCGCTAAAAGAGTAGCCAATAAACTCAAAGGAAAGCCCAAGGTTTCTGTCTTTAAGAATTTTGGGACCGCGATGATTAAGCATCATGCCTGGGAAATAGAATTTGTAGGTGCCAGAACCGAAAGTTATACAAGGGATAGCAGAAAACCCGTTGTGGAAGACGGAACACTTTTGGATGACCAGAAAAGACGGGATTTTACCATTAATACGATGGCTATATCACTTAATGAAGCAGATTTTGGCCAGCTAATTGATCCATTTAATGGGGTCAGGGATCTAAAAAATAAAATAATTCGAACCCCATTGGATCCCTCAATAACTTATTCTGATGATCCTTTGAGGATGATGAGAGCTATTCGGTTTGCTGCCCAGCTTGATTTTAACATCGAATTAAAATCGCTTCAGGCTATTATAGAAAATAAAGATCGAATTAAAATAATATCTCAGGAGCGAATCGTTGATGAGCTGCACAAAATTATGGAATGTGATCAGCCATCTATTGGACTGAAACTTTTACATGCCACCGAATTACTACCCATTTTACTACCAGAATTAACTGCTTTGGAAGGTATTGAAGAAATTGAAGGACAGCGCCATAAAGACAATTTTTGGCATACTCTTGAAGTTGTAGACAATATTGCCATCACAACAGATAATTTATGGCTGAGATGGGCGGCCTTATTACATGATATAGGCAAGGCCCCTACCAAAAAGTTTGATAAAAAAATAGGTTGGACCTTTCACGCGCATGAATTTATTGGTTCCAAAATGGTCTATAAATTATTTAAAAGATTACGTATGCCATTAAACGACAAAATGAAATTTGTACAGAAAATGGTGCGTATGAGTTCAAGACCAATAATTCTTTCGCAGGATAATGTAACGGATTCAGCAGTTAGGAGATTGTTATTTGACGCAGGAGAGAATGTCGAGGACCTTATGACCCTTTGTGAAGCAGATATAACTACAAAAAATGCTAAAAAACAGAAAAAGTATAAAAACAATTTTCAGATTGTTAGACAAAAAATCATTGAGGTAGAAGAACGTGATCATTTAAGGAATTTTCAACCCCCCATAAGTGGTGAGGTAATAATGAAAACTTTTAATCTTAAACCTTCTAAAGAAATTGGAATTATTAAAGATGCTATAAAAGAAGCAATTCTGGAGGGCGAGATTCTAAATGAATACAAGCCGGCTTATGACTTTATGATCAAAAAAGGCCGGGAATTGGGTCTTGAGCAAAAGTAAAAAGTTAAATTTCCGGAAAAATTGATAAAACTATAGCTAAGGGCTTTGGTTTTATTTGAAGTAATTATATTCCCAAAACTGATTATTTCTAATAAACACAAAACAAAAGATGTTTTGAAAATATGAATAGTCTTTTTTGGTTTAAATTTAAAGCTGTTGTGAAAAGGAATTTTAGAAATACTGCCAAAATTACTTTGGCGCTGGTTTATTTGGTAATCATAGCAGGAGCTGTGGTTCGTATGACGGGCAGCGGAATGGGATGTCCGGATTGGCCGAAGTGTTTCGGCTATTATATCCCACCAACAGATATATCCCAATTACAATGGCAACCCGAATTTACTTATAAGGCCGGGCAGGTGATTATTCGTGAAGAATCCCTTTGGGTGGCTAAAACAGATTTCATTACTGAAAATAATTACAATGAAGTGAATTGGGAACCATATCAAAAACATGACTATGCCATTTTTAATGCGTTTCATACATGGATTGAATTTATTAACAGGATGTTTGGAGCTCTGGCTGGTATAGCCACACTAATTTTGGCCATTGCATCAATTTCATTTTGGCGGGAAGATAAAAAAGTGACCTTGATTTCCTGGCTTATAGTATTTGGAATGGGTTTTCAGGCATGGTTGGGAGCAACAGTCGTTTACTCTGTTCTTGAACCGGCCAAAATAACATTACATATGGTTATGGCCCTTATTATTGTAGCCTTGTTGGTCTATCTAATTTATAGATCGGATTCCATTTCTGAAAATAGAAAATATGATAGAGGAGTTATATTAACCATATGGGTTGCATTAGGTCTCACCATGGTACAAATTATTTTAGGTACACAAGTAAGACAGTTTGTAGATCAGCAAATAGAAATATTCGGGGAAAATGCCAAAGATATGTGGCTTGCAAGCCCTTCTTTACAATTTTATATCCATCGATCTTTTTCAATTTTGGTTGTACTGGTTAATCTTTTCATAGCATATTCTGTATATCAAAAGAAACTGGGGTATTCAAAGATCAATTGGGTTTTAGGTCTTCTTTTTATTGAGGTAATTACCGGGGTTGTAATGTATTATTTCCATTTTCCATTTGCAAGTCAGCCACTGCATTTGATATTGGCAGCATTTCTTTTTGGCATTCAATTCTATTTAGTTTTGGAGGCTTCAAAAGGAATGATTAGTCGGAAAACTTTGTAACTTTGCCCTTACTCATAAATTGGAGTTAATGATTTATAAAATCAGGATAATCCTGGATACACAAGAAGATATCTTTAGGGATATAGAAATAGAACAAAATTCTACCCTTGAAGATTTTCATAACACGATTACTCAGGCCTTTGGTTTTTTAGGCAATGAGATGGCCTCTTTTTATACCTGTGATGAACTATGGAACCAGGATGAAGAAATTCCTCTTTTTGATACCAGTGAAAATGGTTCTGGTGTTCGTCTGATGAACGAAATTTCGTTGGAAGATATCCTGACTGAAGAAGCCCCTAAGCTTATTTATGTATATGATTTTTTAAGTATGTGGACATTCTTTGTTGAATTGGCAGATATTGTAGAAAAAGAAGATGGCCGGCACTATCCAAATGTTATATTCAGTTTTGGTGAATTGCCAGATGCTCCACCAGAAAAGAAATTTGAATCCGACCCTTCCTTTGATTTTGATGAACCCTTAGAAAACTATGATGATTTGGATTTTGATGAGAATTGGAATTAAGTTATTTATACTTTAACGAAAAATTGATGCCTTTTTAAGCCCTGTCTGATTCATCTCCCCAAATAAATAAGTAACAAACTTCAAGACTAATCCCTAACAACTACTATGATCAATCTCTATGCTGCCCAAATTCAAAGCATATCGCTTCACCATATAGGAAACAAAAGTAAAGCAGAACCAATATTTCTTTCCAATGAACCCTTTATCCAGGACGACGAAACCAATGGTTTATTAAAGGAATTTTTCTTTAAACCTTTTCGAGAAAAAGAGGAATACTATTATCGTCTGACCCATGAGGTTGATCTGGAATTTAACGAAGTTTATAAACTTGTCTCTGAAATATTCGAAAATCCGGAACGGACACATGAACAATCTTTAAATCTGACCAAACATTTATATGATCAATCCAACCACCCCCATATAAAAAGTGGTGAGATTTATGTTACTTATCTAACAGATATACTCCTGGACAATGAAAAAACGGATGCGATTGGGATCTTTAAAACCGAAATAAAGCAGGATTTTTTACAGTTCGCAGAGAATGGTGGTAATCTGGATATCCTTGTTCAAAAAGGAATCAATATTAATAAGCTGGACAAAGGCTGTTTGATATTTAACATAAATAAGCCCGATGGCTACAAGGTGTTATCCGTTGATAGCAATAAGTATGACACCAAATATTGGCTGGAGCATTTTCTCGGGGTAGATGCCCTGGAGGATGATAATTTCTACACCAAAAATTACCTAAAATTTTGTCAAAACTTTGCAAAAGACGTAGTCTTGCCTGCAGAGGACAAAAAGCAAGAAGTTATGTTTATGAACAGGGCTGTAAACCATTTTGCAAAAAATGACGCATTTGAAGAAACTAATTTCCTGAATGAAGTAATGGAGAATCCGGAATTAATCCCCGAATTTAAACACTATAAAACAGAGAAAGGACCTAAATATAGTATAGAAGATATTTCTAGTTTTGATATTGCAAATAAGGCGGTATCCGATACGCGTAAAAAAATAAAAAACGTTATACAACTGGACACCAATATTCAGATTAAAATGGATTTTATCAATCCTGAATCAGCAGAAAGATTTGTAGAAAAGGGATGGGATGAAGAAAGACAGATGTATTACTATCTTGTTTACTTTAATAAGGAACAGAAATCATAATGATTATGGTAGTTTGATTTTTTTATCAATAATTTGCTTCATACTCACATCCTGATAGTTACGTTTTACAAAATCGAGAGCGAGATCCAATAAATGGCCCATAGTCTTACATTTCTTAAAGTTTACGTCCATGGTAAGGTCATAAATCTGCTTTTTTAAGGATTCAATGTTTTCGGGTAGCGATATGTTATCCGATTTACAGATATTTACTAATCTGTTTATTCGATCTCCTGAACTGATGATCCTTTTAGCCACAATAGAACGTTCCTCAATTTTATATTGGTCTACAGAGTCGCGTTGCAATTTGTTTTGTACCATTTGAACCATTACATAATTCTCCTTGAAAAACTGAGGTCGATATACTTTTAGTTTACCTTCAAAGCTCTGTTGGTCAAAATCAATAGCCCTTATTTTGTAAACTACGTGATCAAAATCATGCATGGGAACAATTACATAATTATAAGATCGCATATCCCCTAAAAGTCTGATCATACAACGTTCATTAAATTTTACAAACTCTTTTGCAAGCTGAGCTTTTTCAGATTCTGAACAGTTGGGCAGCATGTCTTTAATGAACACATCCCCGGGAATACCTGCTATATGCTCCTCTATCAACGTATCTTTATGTACCAGAAAATTCAAGTGATAAGGCGATAACATATGCTCCAATTCCAGGCCATAGATACGAGATGCATCAGTTTTTTTAATATAGAAGTACAAAAAATTATCATTGAGAATATTCCTCACCTTGATACGAAAGGGTTTCGAATTTCCGAAAGTGCAATAATCTACGGCATCTATATTTAGGTATTGAAATATTCTATCACTGCCATCAGAATGCAAAATGGAGTATACTTGTTTGAGACTTTGGTCAATTTCTGATCGCTCTGAATCAGAATAATAAACTCTAACCCATAAGGTATCATTACCATCATCATCAAAAACTACCACAGAACCGGCAAAACGCAATAAGTCCTCATAAAAGATTGGTATTTCAATTTTACGGTTATAACGATCCAAATAGGCATCCAATTTTGGGCTTACAGGATAGGCGGGCTTCTTCTTCGACATTAATCGTTCTCCAGACATAGGTAAGGTAATTATAAATTTTATTTGCTTCTGTAACAAAATAACGATTTCTTCGTCAAGTATACTAGACACAACCTAAAAACTCCATCAAAATTGGAAACGATTCTAACAGTTAACAATCTCACCAAGAAATTCGGATACCTTACTGCAGTTCAGGATTTGTCCTTTTCAATTGAAAAAGGGAACGTATATGGAATCCTGGGTCCTAATGGAAGTGGGAAATCTACTACCCTTGGAATTGTTTTGAATGTGGTAAATAGTACTAACGGAAGTTTTTCCTGGTTTGATGGAAATACTTCAACCCATGATGCCTTAAAAAAGGTTGGCGCAATAATAGAGAGGCCCAATTTTTACCCTTATATGACCGCCCTTCAAAATCTAAAATTGGTCTGTAAAATCAAGGAGGTTCCTGAAAATAAAATAAAAGATAAATTGGAACTCGTTGGATTATGGGAAAGGAAGGACAGTAAGTTCAGGACATACTCACTTGGAATGAAGCAGCGTTTAGCGATTGCCTCAGCCTTGTTAAATGATCCTGAAATACTCATATTGGATGAACCAACGAATGGATTGGATCCTCAGGGAATACATCAAATTAGGCAAATCATTAAAAAAATTGCTGCACATGGGACGACTATTCTATTGGCGTCTCATTTACTGGACGAGGTTGAGAAAGTTTGCAGTCATGTGGTCATTCTAAGAAAGGGTAAAAAACTTTATTCTGGCAGTGTGGATGGCATGCTGGCGAGTTTTGGATTCTTCGAACTTAAAACAGAGGATAACGGGGTACTGATAAATTTTTTGGAAGAACATCCTAATTTTGGTGAAATTAAAACGGAGAACGGACTTATTACAGCCTTCCTAAAAAATGAAATGAAGTCGGACGAATTGAACAATATCCTTTTTAAGAAAGGAATTGTACTCTCTCATTTGGTCAAAAGAAAAGAAAGCCTTGAAGAACAATTCCTGACACTTACAGAAAATCAATCCATTTAAAATTTCCAAACCAAATACGAATGAAAAGGTTATTGCAGATAGAATATATAAAGCTTTGGAATAATAAGAGTAGCAGGGTACTTATCATGGCCTATTTTTTACTTCTTACTTCGATAGCCTTAGTAGCAGCTATTAAATTTGATATAGGGCCCGTAAAGTTTCATTTAGCGGAGCAGGGGATTTTTAACTTTCCTTATATCTGGCATTTCAACACCTTCATAACTGCTTTTTTTAAACTATTCCTGGCCATAGTCATTGTCTCAATGATGGCAAATGAATACAGTAATAAAACTATAAAGCAGAACTTAATAGATGGGCTTTCCAAAAAGGAATTCATTCTTTCCAAATTCCTTACGGTAATTTCATTTGCATTAATTTCCACAATATTTGTATTCGTAGTATCAATGATACTTGGACTCATCTATTCAGATTACAACGAGATATCCATCATTTTTTCTGACATGGAATTCCTGCTGGCATTTTTTGTAAAGCTCGTTGGGTTTTTCTCTTTTTGTCTTTTCCTTGGAATTCTTGTTAAACGCTCTGCTTTTGCTCTGGGTTTTCTATTCCTATGGCAGGTTTTCGAGGGATTTGTAAGGGGTATGATCAGATGGAAATTATTTGATGGGGAAACCACGGATGCTGTTATGAGCATTTTTCCATTAAATGCCATGTTTAATCTGATTAAAGAGCCTTTTTCAAGGTTGGGTGCTGTACAAACGGTAGCCGATCAGATTGGTGAAGAACTTGCTCTGGACTATCACGTTCAATTTTATGAGATACTTATTGTTATTGGTTGGACTGCAATTTTTGTCTATTTGTCGTACGCATTACTAAAAATGAGGGATTTGTAGTATCTTGTGGTGTTTGGAGAAACACTATGAAAAAGATAGGGACATTATTGCTCTTTCTGATTCTTTGCCCCTATTCTACTAAAGCCCAGGGCGAAGCATCCAATTTATTTTTTAAAAGGAATTTTTTCTTTCTTATTTTACTATGCTGTTCGTTTTATATATCTGCGCAGGATTGTAATTCTCCGGTATTGACATTTCCTGCCAACAATTCAATTAATGTGCCTGTCAATTCTACCATTACCTGGGATCGAATAATCGGTGTTCCCGGTTATATCATTTCGCTAGGAACCACGCCAGGTGGAGGGGAAATTTTAGATCAAACCAATGTTGGAAACACAGATTCCTATACACCACCCTTAGGTTTACCGGAGAATACTCAGATATATGTTACCTTAAGACTTTTCTTTTTTGACCCGGCTATCCCGGATTTGGTATGTCCAAGCTCAACTTTTACAACTGAAAACATTACCAGCCCTCCCTCTTGTACAATGATAGCAAGCCCTTCAGATGGGGCCGTAAATGTGAACATTTCCACCAATATTTCATGGAATTATGCTGCAACAGCCACTGGTTATCGAATCTCCATTGGATCAGTTCCCGGCACAGGCAATATTGTAAATGATGAGAACGTAGGTAATGTCCTCAGGTATAATCCTATTTTGGACTTGCCACCTAGTACAGAAATATTCGTTGAAATTACTCCTTACAATGAGAATGGTGATCTTGCACCTTGTCCGGAGCAAAGTTTTACTACAGGGACTGCGGCAACACTTCCCGGGTGTACAGCCCTTGTCAATCCATTGGATGGTGAAATAAATGTGCCACTAACCCCTTTGATAGAATGGTCTGAAGTGCCTGGAGCTGAAGGGTACAAAGTCACAATAGGAACTTCCCCTTTTACAGCAGAAGTACTGGACAATGTTGTTTTCTTTACAAATTCTACCTTTGTAATAGATTTTGAGGCTAATCGTACATTTTTCATTACAATTATACCTTTTAATGCCGCTGGTGATGCCATTGGTTGCACACAGGAATCTTTCTCCACTATTATTGGGTGCGGACCTTATTTTGATTCGGTTACAGGAGAACTTGTCATTATAAATCCGGAAATTTCCTTTCCCGACACTATTTCATTTTGCGAGGATGCAGTTCCTTTTATCGTGTCCTCAACAGATTCAGCTGAAGGATTCAGGTGGTTTCAGATAGATCAGTTTGGAAATGAAACCCTGATCTCTGATACATCAGAAGTAGCTCTGGAGGAGACAGGGGACTACCGGTATGAAGCCTATAATACTGTAGTACAGGCAAGTGGTATTACCGAATGCCCCACATCCCAGCTTTTTAAGGTGGTGTCTTCCGAAATCGCAACCATTAATGCCGTAAATATTTCGGAACAGGGCAACGACTTAAAAATTACATTAGATGTAAGTGGTATAGGTGATTATGAATATGCTTTGGACGACATAAGCGGACCTTATCAGGACAGTAATGTTTTTGATAATGTTCCTGCAGGGTCATATACGGTATATGTCAGGGATAAAAACGGTTGCGGAATTGTTGAAGAACGGGTCGAACAGGATTTAACACTTGAAGGTTTTCCTAAATTCTTTACACCCAACGGCGATGGGGTCAATGACTTCTGGCAATTTATCCCAACCATTTTGACAGACGAAATAAATATTAACGTTATACATATTTTTGATAGATATGGCAGGCTTCTGGCACAAATAGAACCTACCTCCAATGGTTGGGATGGAAATTTCAATGGCTTACCCCTGCCCTCAAGTGATTATTGGTTCCGGGCTATGTCGGACAGCAGTGGTCAAATTCAAGGACATTTCACATTAAAAAGATAGAATAGGTGAAAAACGTTCGAATTGATAGTTTTTAACACATGAAGAAGCTACTACTAAGCATTCTATTTATAGTGCATGTGACGTGGGTCACAGGGCAGGCCTGTCCAAGATTATCCAGTCCTGCCAATGGATCTATAGAGGTACCGGTAAATACTACTATCTCCTGGCCACCCGTTCCTGGTATTATTGGATATTTGGTGTCACTTGGAACCACTCCGGGTGGAGTAGAAATTCTGGGAAGGCGCTCAGCAGGTTTAAGGAATAGCTATACTCCCGAAGTTGGGCTACCGGAAAATACAACGATTTATGTAACCATAGAATTATTTTTATCCAACGGACAACTTGTAATATGTCCGAGTGAATCATTTACAACTGAGGAAGTTACCACACCTCCCCCCTGCACAACACTAGCGGAACCAGCTGACAACCAGGGAAATATATCCGTTAAGTCTGAAATCATTTGGACATATGCCCCTACTGCGACAGGCTATAGATTAACTATTGGTACTTCTGCTGGAGCATCCAATTTACTTGATGATTTTGATGTGGGTAATGTATTAACCTATAATCCAACGGGTGATTTTCCACAGGACAGTGACATATTTGTAACAATTACGCCTTATAATGAAAATGGAGATGCCGGATCCTGCATTGAGGAAAGTTTTACAACAGGGAATGCGGTTGTTGATTGCAATGCATATTTCGATCCCGTAATGGGTGAAATAGTCCCAAGAAAACCAGAATCCAATTTTCCAGGTCAGATAGGATTATGCAGGAATGAGATTCCTACACGGATAGGTACTGATGATACAGCAGACGGTTATAGATGGTTTAAAATTAACGAAGACGGCACAGAATTTTTGCTTTCATCCACCTCGGAAGTTTTATTGTCTGAAGTAGGCCCATACCGCTATGAGGCTTATAATTTTGTTGAACAGGGAGGAGAAACCTTTGAGTGCGGTATATCTAAAGATTTTAATGTTGTTTTATCTGAAATCGCGCAGATTACTTCAGTCAGCACTTCGCAGGAAGTTAATGGCAGACAAATTAAGGTTGAGGTAAGCGGACTTGGAGATTATGAATATGCATTGGACAATATAGAAGGTCCTTATCAGAACAGCGGCATATTTAATGGGGTTTCGGAAGGCACCCATACCATTTATGTTAATGACAGGAATGGATGTGGGATTAAAGAGCGGATTATTGAGAGGGAACTGAGCCCTGATGATTTTCCAAAATTTTTCACGCCCAATGGGGATGGTATAAATGATTTTTGGCAATACATAGCTCCCCGAGAACGCAATGAAATCCAATTATCTTTTATTCAGGTTTTTGATAGATATGGAGTGTTGTTAGTACAAATTATGCCCAATTCCAGGGGATGGGATGGCACATTTAATGGACAACCGCTACCCGCATCCAGTTATTGGTTTAAGGCAAGGGATAACCTAAATAACGAAATCCAGGGGTTTTTTGCCCTGAAAAGATAGGTCATATTTAACCGAATTGATTTGGAGAATACTAATGACCCTTTTGTAACTTTGGAAAATGAAATTTAAGGTAGTATCGGAATTTGATCCAACAGGAGACCAACCTGAAGCAATTAAACAGCTTTCAGAAGGCATAGTAACAGGTGAACGTTACCAGACACTCTTAGGAGTCACAGGATCAGGTAAAACCTTTACAGTGGCTAATGTAATTGAAACAGTCCAGCGACCTACACTGGTTTTGGCTCACAATAAAACATTAGCGGCCCAACTATATTCTGAATTCAAACAGTTTTTCCCTGAAAATGCTGTTGAATACTTTGTTTCGTATTATGATTACTATCAGCCGGAAGCCTATATTCCTACCTCCGGTTTATATATTGAAAAAGATCTCTCGATTAATGAGGATATAGAGAAGCTAAGGCTTAGTGCCACCTCATCGTTATTATCGGGGAGAAGAGACGTCATTGTGGTGGCATCAGTATCTTGTTTATACGGTATTGGCAACCCTGTGGAATTTCAAAAAAATGTAATTTCAATAAAGAAAGATCAGGTTATTTCCCGTACCAAATTCCTTCATCAACTCGTACAGAGTCTTTATTCAAGGACAACAGCAGACTTTCGAAATGGTAATTTCAGGGTAAAAGGAGATGTTGTAGATGTATTCCCAAGCTATGCTGATCATGCCTTTAGAATCCATTTCTTTGGTGATGAAATAGAAGAAATTGAAGCATTTGATCCCTATAAGAATAAGGCCCTGGAGCGCTATGAAAACCTAAATATATATCCTGCAAACATGTTTGTGACCTCACCGGATATTCTTCAGGGGGCAATACATCAGATACAGGCAGATCTTGTAAATCAGGTAGACTACTTTAAAAGCATTGCTAAACCTCTCGAAGCAAAACGTTTGGAAGAACGCACAAATTTTGATTTGGAGATGATCCGTGAATTGGGTTATTGCTCAGGTATTGAAAATTATTCGCGCTACCTGGATGGTCGTGAACCAGGGACAAGACCATTCTGCCTGCTGGACTATTTCCCGGATGACTATTTAATGATTGTCGATGAAAGTCATGTTACTATTCCTCAGGTACATGCAATGTATGGCGGAGACAGGTCTCGTAAAGAAAATCTGGTAGAATATGGGTTTCGACTACCTGCAGCTATGGATAACCGCCCATTAAAATTTGAAGAATTTGAGGCACTTCAGAATCAGGTAATCTATGTTAGTGCAACACCGGCAGATTATGAGCTTGAGAACAGCCAGGGGGTTTTTGTGGAACAGGTAATCCGTCCTACGGGGCTTTTAGATCCGGAAATAGATATCCGTCCAAGCTTAAATCAAATTGACGATTTGGTAGAAGAAATTCAAAAGCGGGTGGAACTAGACGAGCGTACTCTGGTGACGACACTTACAAAAAGAATGGCCGAGGAACTCGCTAAATATCTTGCACGGATTAATGTGCGATGCAGGTATATACATAGTGATGTGGACACTTTGGAAAGAGTTGAAATAATGCAGGATCTAAGAAAAGGGATCTTTGATGTCCTTATAGGGGTTAATTTGCTTAGAGAAGGTCTAGACTTGCCTGAAGTATCCCTTGTCGCCATATTGGATGCAGATAAAGAAGGGTTTCTGAGAAGTAACCGCTCATTAACACAAACTGTGGGAAGAGCTGCGCGTCATTTAAACGGTAAGGCAATAATGTATGCTGACAAAATTACGGCGAGCATGCAAAAAACTATTGATGAGACAAATTATCGCAGGGATAAACAAACAGCGTATAATATATCTAATAATATCATTCCCAAAGCGCTTAATAAAAATCTGGACAATGCCCTTGCCAAGAATTCGGTTTCCACTTATCACTTTATAAAAGAAGAAATCAGGGCTGCCGAACCTGATTTGAAATATATTACCAAAGAGGAAAGGGAAAAGTTAATCCGCGAGAAAAGAAAAGCAATGGAAAAAGCGGCAAAAGAACTGGATTTTATGAATGCAGCAAAACTCAGAGATGAAATTAAAATGCTGCAACTCCAAAGTTAAAAAAAGAGCGCCCTGAATAATCAAGACGCTCTTCCTAACCAACTAAACAAACCAACTATTATGAAAACCCTAAAGAGGGCCTCTCATAGTATTTTTTATCCCTATTTCCCAATCTCAATCATTCTTTTGGGTTTAGGTAGTGCTTCCTCTTTCTTAGGTAACGTAAAGCTTAATATACCATTTTCGTAAGAAGCTTTTATTCCTTCTTCATTAACAGTTTCAGGCAAAGTAAATGCCCTTTTAAATGATGAATAAGAAAATTCTTTACGAGTGTAATTCTCTCCTTTTACTTCTTCTTCTTTTTTGGCTTCGCTTGTAATTGTCAAAATATGTTCATCAATTTCAACATTGAAGTCTTCTTTTTTTCTTCCCGGAACCGATAATTCTAGTTCAAAACCGGTTTCGGTCTCCTGAATATTTACAGGAGGAAATGTGCTTTTATAATTTTCCAATCCCCCAAACCAATCAGGTTTAAGAATTTCGTCCATTAAGGAAGGAAAAACCAAATTATTTCTTTTTACTATACTCATGATAATGTCTTTTAAATTATTTCTTTGATAACTGTTTATACTAAGTCAAATCATATACCAAGCTTAATTAACTGCCGTTTTGACTCGTTAATAGGACCTTTTAGTGCCATTATGACGTATTTATACTTATATAAGTTGCCTAATAAATACCGAAGAGTTTATAGAAAAGCTCCGCAAATGAACTTCCAGGAATCGTAATGCCTAAATTTAGTTGTAATGTGCTTTAAAGATATTGATAAGCACTTCAGGGGGTATTATCTTATCTGGATAATCGTGCATAACCATAAGAACCTGTTCTATGGCAGATGGAGGTAAGCCCATACCTAAGCCAATGTTGTGTAGTTTACTAATTTCAATTTGATTTTGTTCCTGATCAACATTCATCAGCAGTACAAGTCTATGAAATTGCAGAATACGATCTGCCTGAGTTTTAGGGATAACTACTTTTATCTGCTTTCTTAGGAGAGAATCAAATACTTTCTTATCAATGCCTAAACTAACGGCAACTCCGAAAAGAAAATTATATTCAGTATCTTTTAAAGCCTGATCTGCCTTTGCAAAAGCAATCATTTCCGATAATATGCTAAGTTTTTCTTTATAGGTGCTCATTTCCTTATTTGTTAGCCCCGCCTTATTTTAGTCATATATATAACAGTAAAAAGGAGGAATTCGTATAAAAAAAACTTCCCGATAGAGCCAAAATTGGTAAAGGCTTGTTTATTTGTAATACCTTGCACAAAATATCAGACATGACCAATAATGATATATTAAAAAAACTTCGGGTTGCATTAATGCTTCGGGATGATGAAATCGTAAAAATTCTCGAATTAGTAGATTTCAGAATTTCCAAGAGTGAAATTGGTGCCTTTTGTCGAAAAGAAGGGCATCCTAAATATAGGGAATGCGGAGACCAGGTATTGCGTAATTTCTTGAATGGCCTGGTTATTCACTTAAGGGGTACAAAAGAAAATCCAAAAATCCCAAAGGAAGTATTAAAGCAAACCAAAATGGCAGATAGCACGGCATCAAGGAAGTATGAAAAACCAAAAAAAAAGCCTGATCTTAGTTATGTCAAATACAAGAACAAAAAAAAGTCCTGAATTTCTTCAGGACTTTTTTTTGTTATCACACGCTGTTAAGCCTTAACGCGCAATGGCATCCTATACATTCTTCCTTCTACAAATTCATTCAATTCAACTTTTTTATAGTTGAGTTTACTTTTTACAAATGACTCCAGGTCCGAATCATCTGTCTCTACAGTAATGACCACAATTTCTTCTTCACTATTAACCGTAAACAGAACCTTAGCTGTTAATTCCTCAGAATCTTCAACAACTAATTTGTTTACTTTTAATAGTTCTTGAATTTGTGTTTTCAGACTTCTTTGTGGATCGGTATTGTCTGAATCATTTGCAAATAGATTTCCTGAAATAAATAGTGCTGCAGCGACTAAAACTAAACTAAATTTTCTCATGATTGTTTGTTTAATGATTGATGAATATGTAATAATAGACGCAACAGGTTCAAAGATGTTACAAAAAATGACTTTTTTTAACAATGTTTTAATAAATAAACCTTCTAATGACTGGAAATTAAGCAATAAAAAAAGGGTAATGTCTATAACAATACCCTCTATTAAAATTATCTAAAGTAGCTTATGTTTAAGCTAAAACTTCTTTGACTTTATCTGCAGCTTCCTGAAATTGAACCGCTGAATGCACGGCAAGTCCGGAATTATCAATGATCTCCTTCGCCAATTCAGCATTTGTACCTTGTAATCGAACTATAATCGGAACTTTTATGGCATCTCCCATGTTTTTATACGCATCTACCACGCCCTGGGCTACCCGGTCGCATCTGACAATTCCACCAAAAATATTTATAAGGATAGCCTTTACCGCAGAATCCTTCAATATAATTCGAAATGCTTCTTCTACTCTTTTCGCATCCGCCGTTCCTCCCACATCCAGAAAGTTAGCCGGTTCCCCACCTGCCATTTTGATCAGATCCATTGTAGCCATTGCCAATCCGGCACCATTTACCATACACCCAACGTTACCATCAAGGTCTACATAATTCAATCCCACAGCACGTGCTTCAACTTCGATAGGGCTTTCTTCACGTAAATCCCTCATTTCTGCATATTGCTTTCGTCTGTAAAGGGAGTTATCATCTATAGAAACTTTGGCATCAACAGCCAATATCAAATTGTCTGAAGTTTTAAGTACCGGATTTATTTCGAACAAATTAGAATCACTTTGATCATATGCCTTGTACAAGGCTGTCACGAATCTGGTCATTTCTTTAAACGCAGTTCCGGATAAACCCAGATTAAAAGCTATCTTCCTGGCCTGGAATGGCAATAAGCCTACAGCGGGCTCTATTTCCTCTGTAAAAATCAAATGTGGTGTTTTATCAGCTACTTCTTCAATATCCATCCCACCTTCTGTGGAGTACATTATCATATTTTTCCCACTGGCCCTATTCAGTAAAACGGACATATAAAACTCACTGGTTTCACTTTCCCCTGGATAATAAACATCTTCCGCAATAAGTACCTGATGAACTTTTTTACCCTCTGCTGAAGTTTGAGGAGTAATCAAATTCATTCCTATGATATTCCCTGAAATCTCCTCTACCTCTTTTAAATTTTTAGCCAGCTTAACGCCTCCACCTTTACCTCTTCCACCGGCGTGCACCTGTGCCTTTATCACAAACCATTCCGTGCCGGTCTCCGCAGTAAGCTGCTTTGCAACATCTACGGCCTCTTTAGGATTATGGGCAACGAGACCCCGCTGAATTCGAACTCCAAAACTTGCTAAAATTTCTTTTCCCTGGTATTCGTGAAGATTCATATTATTATTTATGTTCGTTAAGCAGCAAAAATAGGAAACCGACCGCATTTACCCTAATAAAACAATAAATAGGACTTAATCTTTTTAAAAATCAACGAATATTGGAACAGTCTTATCTATGACCGGATTTTAACCGGAAGCAATAAACAATTAAGCCTAAATTTTAAAAGCTTTAAAATCTAATGGATCGAAATTCTTGAAATGACCATTTAATTCAATAAGTAATTTAGTTCGGTTAACTTCACTTAGCACCTGAATAGTTACCAGTAAATGATTCATGATAAACTGCAAACGTTGTTTTTCACTTGCCAACTGCAATAGTTCATATTCCTGTTCAAATGAAAGACCCATTTTGTGCGCAAGGGTATAACTATTGAACATTTCTAATTCAACAGGAGCAAATGGCACTTCCATTAATTCGTATAACTCCTCAAGTTTGGAATATACCTCTTGTTTTGAGGAAAGGTCACTGTCTTTAATATTATCAATGAATTCTACTTCGCCACCCGAATATAATCTATTATCCATTGTGTTGTCGAAGGAAATGACCCTAAAAATCTGTCTCGCCACGCATACCACATCCATTGCTCCCGTTTCATAGGTATTTACAACTTCCATCAGCTGAACTTCCGTGCCATAGGCAATGGTATCATTAATATATACCGGTATTCCAAAGGTGACAGCCTCCCTGCGACAATCATTGATTAGTTGTTTATACCGTTCTTCAAAGATGTGTAGCGGTACTTTTTCACCCGGAAAAAAGACAGATTGCAAAGGAAAAAAAGGTAATTTCATAGCAAAACATTTTTCTAAAAATACAAAGGGAGGTCCATAGTCACAAATAGCTTATATGTTAATATTGTTATATTTATAACTAATTGTTTTATTTATAATTAATCTGTGTTTTATTTTGTACAATCTCCTGAAGTATTTTAGTTTTGTTCAAAACCAAGGTTAAAGATGAAGTATTCCGATCTCCTGAACATTACCGAAGAGCATGGCAATCCGGTATACGTGTACGATACTGAAAAGATAATATCTCAATTCAACAGGCTAACCAATGCCTTTAACACAGTTAAAAAATTAAAACTGAATTACGCAGCTAAAGCACTTTCCAATCTGGCCATTCTGAAATTAATGAACAAGCTTGGCAGCGGCTTAGATACTGTGTCCATACAAGAGGTAAAACTGGGCCTTCTGGCTGGTTTCAAACCTGAATCAATCATTTATACCCCGAACGGGGTTTCCCTGGAAGAAATAGAAGAAGCAGCAGCTTTAGGGGTACGAATAAATATTGATAATCTTTCTATCCTGGAGCAATTCGGCGGCACACATCCCGATATACCTGTATGTATCAGAATAAATCCCCATGTAATGGCCGGAGGTAATTCTAATATATCCGTGGGGCACATTGATTCCAAATTTGGTGTCAGCATCCATCAAATTCCTCATTTGTTGCGGATAGTAGAATTAACCAACATGAAAATAAATGGGATACATATGCACACGGGAAGTGATATCCTGGATATCGATGTGTTTTTATATGCATCCGAAATTCTCTTTGAAACTGCCAAAAATTTTAAAGAGTTGGAATTTATTGATTTTGGTAGTGGATTTAAAGTTCCCTATAAGGATGGGGATATAGAAACCAATATTGAGGAACTGGGAGAAAAATTAAGCAATAGATTCAATGAGTTTTGTGAAGAGTATGGAAAAGAACTTACTTTGGCATTTGAACCTGGAAAATTTCTTGTAAGTGAAGCAGGCTACTTTCTTGCTAAGGTAAATGTTGTAAAACAGACTACTTCTACTGTTTTTGCCAGTGTTGATTCGGGTTTTAACCATCTGATTCGGCCCATGTTATATGGTGCAAATCATCAAATAATCAATATCTCTAATCCAAAAGGAAGGGAACGCTATTATTCCGTGGTAGGTTATATATGTGAAACTGATACTTTTGCGAATAACAGGAGAATCAATGAAATTTCTGAGGGTGATATACTTTGTTTTAAAAACGCCGGGGCCTATTGCTTTACTATGGCCAGTAATTATAACTCCAGATACAGGCCTGCAGAAGTCCTGTGGTACCAGGGTAAATCTTTATTAATTCGGGAAAGGGAATCTTTTGACGATCTGCTTAGGAACCAAATTGATGTTAAAAATTTGTTTGAAACAAAAAAGCAAGAAGCCCCGGTGAAATAAAGCCGGTGAATTTTCGTTAGTTTTGGTACAGTTATTGGACTAATCACTCAAAACGTATCTTATGAAATTTAGGTCCCCAACATTTTCCAAATCCATTCTTGTAGTCATTATTGGTTTATTAACCTTTACGTTAAATGCTCAGGAGGTTAATTGGCTCAGCTGGGATGAAGCGATATCTCTGGCGTCAACAGACAAGAATCCAAAGAAAATATTTATTGACGTTTATACCGATTGGTGCGGCTGGTGCAAGAAAATGGATAAGGACACTTTTCAAAACACGGAAGTAGCAGAATACATGACCAATAACTTTTACATGGTTAAACTAGATGGCGAAGGAAAAGAACCTATTGATTTTAAAGGTAAGACCTATAAATATGTTCCATCCGGTAGAAGAGGCTACCACGAGTTAGCTGCAGCTTTGTTACAGGGCCGCCTGAGCTATCCGACGGTGGTATTCATGGACGAGCAACTCAATATGTTGTCTCCTGTACCCGGATATCAAAAACCAGATCCATTTTTAAATATTGCCCGATACTTCGGAGATAATATCTACCTGGAAAAAGACTGGAAAACCTACAGTGGGAACGTAAAATAGTTTACCTGCTGTAGTTCGGAGATTCCTTTGTAATTGTAACATCATGAGGGTGGCCCTCATTAATGCCGCTGGAAGTAATCTTAATAAATCTTCCTGTTTCTTTTAAAGTGTCTATATCTTTGGCCCCACAATAACCCATTCCAGCCCTAAGTCCTCCAACAAACTGATGTATACTTTCAAATAGTTCACCTTTATAGGGCACACGACCAACAATACCTTCGGGTACAAGTTTGTTTATATCATCTTCAACGTCCTGAAAATACCGGTCCTTACTTCCCTCCTTCATGGCCTCCACAGATCCCATACCCCTATAGGACTTAAATTTTCGACCTTCATAAATTATTGTCTCTCCTGGTGATTCTTTGGTGCCGGCCAATAAAGACCCGAGCATTACGCAATCTGCACCTGCCGCAATGGCTTTTGGGATATCGCCTGTATAACGAATCCCACCATCTGCTATTACAGGAATCCCGCTCCCTTTGATAGCCGCAGCAACCTCAAGTACCGCCGAGAATTGCGGAAATCCAACCCCTGCCACCACTCGGGTAGTACAAATTGAACCGGGCCCTATTCCCACTTTTACGGCATCAGCTCCGGCCTCAACTAAATACCTGGCAGCATCCGCCGTGGCAATATTACCTACAATGACATCAAGCTCCGGAAATTGCTTCTTCACGTCTTTAAGGATGCTCACCACGCCCTTAGTATGACCATGAGCTGTATCTATTACAACCGCATCGACCCCGGCCTCTACCAAAGCTTTAGTTCTAGTTAAAGCATCCGACGTTACACCAATCGCCGCTGCTACTCTCAGCCTGCCATATCTATCTTTATTTGCTATTGGCTTTTGTGTTAATTTTGTAATATCACGGAATGTGATGAGACCAACAAGTTTATTTGAACTATCTACTACCGGAAGTTTTTCAATTTTATTGGTTTGAAGTATCCCCTCCGCTTGTTCCAAAGAAGTTCCTTCGGCGACTGTTACAAGATTGGATTTTGTCATCACCTCAGTAATAGGCCGGCTATTATCCTTCTCAAACCTAAGATCCCTGTTGGTTACAATGCCTATTAGTTTTTGATTTTCATCGACTACAGGAATACCACCTATACTATGCTCACGCATGCTAGCCTTAGCATCTCCTACCAAAGCGTCAAGATGTAGTGTTACCGGATCCAAAATCATTCCGCTTTCGGCCCTTTTCACTTTTCTAACTTTGATGGCTTGATGTTCAATAGTCATGTTCTTATGTAACACACCAATACCACCCTCACGAGCCATAGCAATAGCCATTCTTGATTCGGTCACTGTATCCATTGCAGCCGAAACAACAGGAATATTAATAGTAATATTTTTAGTAAACTTTGTCTGAATATTTACTTCCCTGGGTAAAATTTCAGAAAAGGCAGGAACAAGGAGTACGTCATCGTAGGTGAGGCCTTCTCCAAGAATTTTATTAAGGTGAGCTTCCATGGCAATTAAGGATTAATTGCGTGCAAATATACTACATTTAAAATAACTTGTAGAATACTGTTTATCTACTGTTTAGAATTAATTGGCTTTACAAATTGATAAAGGATTAATAACGAAGAAAACATAAAGGTTATGGTCATTAATATACCTGAAAATACTCTCACAAATTTCATCAAGTCCATTCCAGACCAGAGTAGATAAATACCTCCAAATGTAAGGATAACAGAAAGGAAAGGTTCAATGGTAAGAAACAACTTAACTTTTTTGGGTAATCTGGTCAGCCAAACCAAAATTCCCAATAAGAAAAAAATGAAGGACATAGACAAGATATGCGTGTGAATAATTGTAAGCATTTCATACTCACTTTTTTTAAATTTCATTACCCCTGCCTCTTCATCGCTTTCATTTCCTAAATAATTTTCTACAATACCGCTGGGTGATGACGTACTTGTTTGATTAACAAATAAAAGTCCCGTATAAAAACCAATGGACAATACAAGCACAAACGAGCCAACAAACCATTTGATCTCCACCGGCAAACGCTCTAAAAGACCATTATAATTCATTACAAAACCTTGTTTTCCTGAAGTTGTCCAATTGTTCGAAAAAGTTTGTCCATTGCCAGAGTCATGGACCGAACCGAAATAGTGGCGCCTGCAATGGCGTCGATATTGCTTTCATAGCTTACTCTATCATTCCCTGTTTTTCCCAAGAATTGCTTTAGCCATCGTTTGCTCCCTATTTCTCCCCCATATTCTTCCCGGTATACCAGTACTTTGGAATGAATAACTTTTAAATCCTGATCGAATATTACTAAATAATCAAACTGAGCTGTTTTGCTTGGTGCTTTATCCACAAATAAATAACCTAATAGTTCAGATTCTTGAGATAGCATAAAAAAATTTGTCTCAGTGATTTTTGCTGGTAGTAATTTATTCATTTCATCAGGTACAATGACCGGCTGCATTTCTATTACCGAAGAATCAAAAGTCTTTTCGATTTCCTTATTTACCTTCTTTTCAATTTCTTTTGGAATACCAATTCCAAAAATTAAATAAGATAAAAGAACTAAAAAAAAACTAACTTGTTGAGAAAACCACATGAGACAAATGTATTAATTTAGATTTAATCTTAATAAGGTAATCATAAGGAAATTATCAGAACCATACTCCGATCCCAAAATTTAACCGGTTTGCAACTTCACTTCCTTCATCTGCATTACTTCTAAATTGATAGTCACCTTTTACGACCACTCCCGATACAATGTGGTAAGTTAAGCCCGTCGTAATATCTAACCTGTTATATGCATCATTTCTTTGTAATGTTCCAGCTGTCCTGGCATGAGTGTCGTAAGATTCATAACGTGCAAAAGCAAATAGTTTTTGCTTTTTCCCTTGAGGAATTAGATTAAAGGCCCCTTCGAGATACCATCCCTGTAATGCACTGCCGAGATCCTGATCAGTTAGGTTATTATATTGCTCTGTATCCGACAACCAACCATTTACAAACTGCCCTCTGGCGGTAAAACGACCATAAGCATACCTAGCGTCAAATCCTAACATGGAGATACCAATTCTGGATCCGTCAAATTCTTTTACATCATCATCTGCCTGAGTTTTTCCAAAATATCCCGATAGGCCTAATCGCAACCCGGGAATCCCATAGTAATCAATTTTGGCTGAAAATGTGGGGCTGCTTACTGTAGATTTAATACCTTTCTGCCTCCCACCCCTCAGGCCGTTGGATCCTTTGAGCAAGCCGGTAATTCCACCTGCCCCATCAGATTCTGCAGATTTAAAACCATTAAAGATATAGGCCTGATAACCAAGTGAGATCGAATTAATTCTACCTGTTGCTCCAATACCTATTTCTCTCCATGTCGTAGGGACAATTACATTGTCCATACCCGGACGTTCTGTTCCATTAAATGTAGTAGGTTCGTGAAATTCATTGATAATTCCCATTGGGACAAGCATCAACCCTCCCCTTAAATTCACCCCATTGGCTACATTGTAATTAACAAAGGCCTGTTCTACAAATACTTCCTCAACATGCTCAAATTCCACCTCTGTAACAAATTGAACTTTATCACTAAACCTATAACCAAAAAGCAACACCAGGCGTTGTACGTCCAATTCCCCACTTGAACCATCCGGTTGATTATATAAAACCTCCCCATAGGCTCCTACGGTAACGGCAGATGCATAATTTCCTGACAACAAACGCTGCGCTGCATTTATTTGCTTTTGCGGATCTAGTGTAATGGAATCTGTTTTAGTCTGAGCTAGCAATATACCAGAATAGAACATTAAAAATAGAAGGGTAATCCGTTTCATTATAGTTGGTTGTTTTTATTTAGACTTACTTTAAATAAGTAACTATTAAAAGACAAATATAAACCCTTTACCAGTATTAAAAAAGTTTATTTATAATAATTCTAAATAATTTAATTGACCTAAAAAAATGAAATAAACTGCAGTCCAAATAACGCTTCAATAATGTCAACCATAGGATGCAAATAGTTCTAATGCTTTATTAAATGCCGCTTCGAAGACCATCCACTTAACTCCGGAATCTAACTTATTTTCAGTAAAATAAGACAACATTTTTTCTGTAGGCATATTTCCTGTTAATTCATCTTTGGCCATAGGACAGCCTCCGAACCCTTGAATAGCCCCATCAAACCTCCGACAGCCCGCTTTATATGCGGCATCTACTTTTTCATACCATTTGTTTGGCGTAGTATGCAAATGGGCACCAAATTCAACTGTAGGGTATTTAGGAATCAAATGCTTAAATAAGTAACTGATATCTTCAGGGGTGGAAGACCCAACGGTATCGGACAAGGACAGTATCCTGACCCCCATATCAGCCAATTTTTCCGTCCATTCTCCAACAACTTCAACACTCCATGGATCACCATATGGATTGCCAAACCCCATAGAAATATATGTGACTACTTCCTTGTTAGTTGCCTGTGCTATTTCAAGAATTTCGTCCAAAACATCTATTGACTGAGCAATTGTTTTGTGGGTATTCCGCATTTGAAAATTTTCAGAAATAGAAAAAGGATATCCCAGATAATCAATATCCTGGTGCATACTTGCTTCATTTGCACCGCGTACATTGGCCACAATGGCCAATAACTTACTCTTTGATTTGGAAAGATCTAATCCTGACAGCACTTCGGCTGTATCTGCCATTTGAGGTATGGCCCTCGGGGATACAAAACTGCCAAAATCTATTGTATCAAAGCCACAACCCAGTAGTGCTTGAATGTAAGCTATTTTCCTTTCCGTTGGAATAAAGCTTTTAATGCCTTGCATAGCATCTCTGGGACATTCAATAATCTTCACTTTTTCGGGCATGTGGCAAATCTAATATTTGCCAAAATTAGCACTAATTATCCGAAAATAACAGGAAGATGGCGATGCCCATAAAGACAATAATTTGTAACCATTTGAGAAATACCTCTATACCCGAATGCTTTTTAATTTGCATGGCAATTGCCCCTGATAGTAATGCAATAGAAGAAAAAATAAAGAATGTTACAATCATAAATATCAAACCGAGTACATAAAATTGAATTACTGTATTCAAATCTTCGCTGAACAGGAATCCGGGAAAAAAAGCAAGAAAGAAAATAGTGACCTTTGGGTTGAGCACATTCATAGTAAAACCCTGCCTGAATAATTGACCCAAAGACTTTTTAGGTATTTCTTCATTAACTATAGTAATATGGGCCTTAGTACGGTATACTTTATAAGCCAGAAATAGTAAATAGATGGCACCAAATAACTTAATAATAAAAAATATTTGGTCATTTTCCTTAATTAATGCCGAGACACCGAATGCAAGCAAGGTAGTGTGAACTATACATCCGCTTATTAGTCCTGCAGTGGTTGAAAGCCCATATTTTGTTCCATTGGCTATGCTCTGTGTTAAGACAAAAATATTATCCGGTCCGGGTGAGATGGCAAGGGCTGAAGTTGCCAGGATAAAAGCAGAAAGTATCTCGTAATTCAAATTGTCAATTTATTAGAATCATTGCTCAAAATACAAAAGTTTCCCGCTTTTGTTTATCTTTCAAAAATTTTATTTATGAAAACTAAATTACTCTTGATGTTAGTCGTACTTGGGCTCGCATCAATTAGCTTTGCTGTATTAAAAATGGAAAAAAAACCAAATCAGACTAAAACTGAGCTGCATAATACGGAGGACAGCGTTTTAAGACATGTGGTCCTTTTTAAGTTTAAGGAAGAAGCGTCTGCGGAACAATTAAAATCTATTGAAAAGGCTTTTGGTGATTTACCAGGTAAAATACCTGAAATTATGGATTTTGAATGGGGTTTAAACAATAGTCCGGAAGGTCTGGATAAAGGTTTTACCCATTGCTTTTTTGTAAGTTTTAAAAGTGAAGAAGATCGTGCAATATATTTGCCACATCCGGATCACCAGGCATTTGTGAGTCTTATTGGACCCTTCGTAGATGATGTATTGGTGGTTGATTACTGGACCAAATAGTTAGGGCAATCTTTTTTAAGGTAAAATAGCCACATTTAGTATTTAATTGGCATTTGTAGCCAGCGCTCAGGACTGATTCAGAATGGCCTTATTTATCTTTTTCACTAACACGGGTCCTTCGTAGACAAACCCTGTCCATAGCTGTATTAAATCTGCACCTGCCTCCAGTTTTTCCAGAGCATCCTCGGCAGAATGAATTCCGCCCACCCCAATTATTGGAAACGCCTTATTGCTTTTTTCAGAAAGGAATCTAATGACCTCTGTACTTCTATTTGCAAGGGGTTTTCCGCTTAATCCACCCTTTTCTTGCGCTAGTACGTTATCAGATTTAAGATTCTCTCTGGCAATAGTGGTATTTGTGGCAATAATACCTGCAATCCTAGTTTCTGCAACAATTTCAATAATATCTAATAATTGATCATTCGTAAGATCAGGAGCAATTTTTAAAAGGATTGGCTTCTCCCTTACTGACATTTTTTCCGCCTTCTTAGTATTCTCACGTTTTAAATCCTTCAAAAGGGCCGTAAGCGGCTCCTTATCCTGTAATTCACGTAAGCCGGGGGTATTTGGAGAGCTTACGTTTACAACAAAATAGTCAACGTAATCAAAAAGGGCTTCTAAACATATTAAATAATCCTTGGTAGCAAGATGATTTGGCGTGATTTTGTTCTTACCAATATTACCCCCTATTATTACATTGTGTTTTTTCTTTAAATTTTCAACAGCTTCAAAAACTCCGAGATTATTAAAGCCCATTCTGTTTATTATTGCCTGATCTGCTTTTAATCTGAAAAGTCTCTTTTTTGGATTACCAGTCTGTGGTTTAGGCGTAACAGTGCCTATTTCAATAAAACCAAATCCAAAATTTGAGAGTTCATTATATAGCCTTGCATCTTTATCAAAACCGGCTGCCAGACCCACCGGATTTTGGAATTTTATACCAAACAACTCTCTTTCCAACCGTTTATCTTTTAAGTGATAAAGCGATCTGAAGACAGCCGCAAATCCAATTTGTGATGCCAACTTTATCAGGGTAAATGACAGGTGATGCACTTTTTCCGGGTCCAAAAGGAAAAGAAGTGGTCTGATCAGGAACTTGTACATTATATGGAATAAGTTTGTTCAAAAATACAAACTTCAATTAGGTTAACATCTACTAAAAAACTATTTCATGTTTTCTCTAGTGTTAAAATTACTCCGGTGTAGTTTCATCTTCAGATCTTAACCCAATTAATGGTCTTCGTATGGCCTCATTGCATAAGTCAATATACCTCTTGTATTGATTTTCATTAAATATCCCAACTAATTTTTGATCACAGATTTTTGAATTAGCTATAATTTCTGCCCGTAATACTTTAAACTTTTCAGCTAAGGTTTGTAATTCTTCTTCATTGCTTTGCGGATGCTCATCTAAAAGATGATCTATTTGTTCCTCGATTTTTTCATTGGATTTTTCCAATTCCTGAATCCAGCCTTCCATAAGCACTAACTGCTCTGCACTAAGCTGAAATACTTTTATTATCGTTTCCGTATCCTTGCCGCCAATACCCAAAGTGCAGTCCGCAGTTTGGCCCACCGTTGTGAAGATGGCGCAAAAAAGCAAAACTGGAAAGCAATATTTCAATCTCATAATTTAATCCTTTAGGGAGTTTACTAAATAGCCTTCTATATAAACTTTATTTTTTATTAAAAATTATACTACTTTCAACTTTATCGAAATAAACAAAAAAGCTACCACCGAGACCAAATTGTTGTATTCTCCGAGACCAGTAAAATATCCGCTGCCTCGATTATTTAAATCATCTGCACAAACAATCAATGTGCTGTTTCAGGCTTTGAAGTAATATTGTAATTTTGATATAAACTTATCAGTATGCAAAAAATGATCGACCGTTTTATCAGTTATGTTACCATAGATACGCAGAGTGATCCTAATTCAGATAGCACACCAAGTACAGAAAAACAATGGGTTCTTGCCAAGAATCTCGTGGAAGAATTAAACCAAATTGGTTTGGAGGATGTTTCTATTGATGCGAACAGCTATATTATGGCGACACTGCCATCTAATATTGACAAAGAGGTGCCGGTTGTTGGCTTCATTTCTCATTTTGATACAAGTCCGGATTTTACGGGTACCAATGTAAACCCTCGTTTGATTCACAATTATGATGGAAAAGACATCGTCCTGAATGAAGAAAACAATATTGTACTTTCCCCAGATTATTTTGATGATTTACTTCTTTACAAAGGTCAAACCCTTATTGTCACCGATGGCACAACCCTTCTTGGAGCAGATGACAAAGCCGGTATCACGGAAATCATGACGGCTATGGAATACCTCATACAGCACCCTGAAATTCAACATGGCCCTATCCGTATCGGTTTTACACCGGATGAAGAGATAGGACGAGGAGCACATAAATTTGATGTTAAAAAATTTAATGCAGAATGGGCTTATACCATAGATGGGAGCCGGGTGGGAGAATTGGAGTATGAGAATTTTAATGCAGCTGGCGCCAAAATTACGGCTACAGGAAAAAGTGTACATCCCGGATACGCCAAAGGAAAAATGGTAAATGCAATTGGTCTTATTGGTGAGTTCATGAACTTATTACCAAAAAAAGAAGTGCCAGAGCTTACAGCAGGGCGTGATGGGTTCTTTCATATAAATCAGTTGCGTGGGGAAATAGAAAAAGCAGAATTGGAACTCATAATAAGGGATCATGACAAATCTTTATTCGAAGACAGAAAAGAGTTACTAAAGAATATTATCAGCGATCTCAACAAAAAACATGGCGATTATTTATCCGTAGAGATAAAAGATCAGTATTTCAATATGAAACAGAAGATAGAGCCTGTTTTTCATGTGGTTGATA
>CP070778.1:1679750-1702468 GCA_020346245.1 Flavobacteriaceae bacterium
CCTTGAGCATGCCCGCCTGGGGAAACATTCATCCATTTGTTCCTATTGAGCAGGCAGAGGGTTATCAAATCGTCCTCCGGGAATTAGAACGGGATTTGACAGAAATTACAGGTTTCGCCGGCACCTCTTTGCAACCCAATTCAGGAGCACAAGGTGAATACGCCGGTTTAATGACCATAAGAGCCTATCACGAATCCAGAGGTGACATCCACAGAAATATTTGCATTATTCCTGCATCGGCCCATGGTACTAACCCTGCTTCAGCCGTAATGGCGGGAATGAAGGTTGTTGTAACAAAAACAGATGATCGGGGAAATATAGATATGACAGACCTACAGGAGAAAGTAGAAATACATTCTGATAATCTGGCTGCATTAATGGTTACCTATCCTTCGACCCATGGCGTTTTTGAATCCTCTATTAAAAAAATAACTCAGCTAATTCATGACCATGGCGGACAGGTTTATATGGATGGCGCTAATATGAATGCACAGGTAGGATTAACAAATCCGGCAACTATTGGTGCAGATGTGTGCCATCTTAACCTTCATAAAACTTTTGCTATCCCTCACGGTGGCGGGGGACCTGGTGTAGGACCAATTTGTGTTGCAGAACAATTGGTACCTTTTCTTCCCGGTAATCCGGTGATAAAAACGGGTGGTGAAAAAGCAATTAGTGCAATTTCAGGAGCTCCCTGGGGTAGTTCTTTAGTGTGCTTGATTTCTTACGGCTATATTAAGATGTTGGGAGCAACCGGATTAACCAATTCAACAAAAATTGCTATTCTAAATGCAAACTACATAAAGGATAGGTTGAGCGGAAAATTTGATGTTCTTTACACAGGGGAAAAAGGGCGGGCAGCTCATGAAATGATTATAGATTGCCGGCCATTTAAGGAACATGGAGTAGAAGTAACTGATATTGCCAAACGACTAATGGATTATGGTTTTCATGCCCCAACGGTATCCTTTCCGGTAGCCGGGACCCTGATGATAGAGCCAACGGAAAGCGAAAATCTCGATGAACTGGATCGTTTTTGTGATGCTATGATTGCTATTCGGGCAGAAATTGATCGGTCCTCTGCAGGAGATACAGATAATTTATTGAAAAATGCACCTCATACACTTCATATGGTAACCAATGATTCATGGGAATTTCCTTATTCCAGACGGGAGGCTGCGTTCCCATTGCCTTATGTTGGTGAAAATAAATTTTGGCCAAGTGTTAGAAGAGTAGATGAAGCTTATGGAGATCGTAATTTAATCTGCACCTGCACACCTATAGAAGAATATATGGAAGCATAACTTATCACTTATAAACATTGGTTTGAAAGGCTGCCGGAGACTTTAAGAAACGATTGTATTCTTGTTTATTTCTTCTGAACATCGTATTTAATTATTATGCATGCATAGCTCGGATCTTTTTTTTACTAGATTGTAATAAACTTACTCAAATCTAACAAAGATGCGTATTGGAATTAGCGGCACGGGATGTTATATCCCATCAATCACCTCTCAAAATATAGATTTTGAGCAACACAATTTTCTTACTGACGAAGGCACTCCATTTCCTTATTCCAATGACGTTATTATAGAAAAATTTAAGGCAATTACAGGGATTGATGAAAGAAGATATGCCGATAAAGAATTAAACACCTCAGATATGGGATTCTTTGCGGCTCTTGAAGCCATTGAGGATGCCGGGATTGATGCTGAGGAGCTGGACTATATCATCTTCGCCCATAATTTCGGGAATGTTACCCATGGACAATCCCAGAGTGATACAGTTCCAAGTTTAGCTACCAGGGTAAAGCATCTTCTAAAAATAAAAAACCCCAATTGTGTTGCGTATGATATGCTATTTGGTTGTCCCGGTTGGATTGAAGGAGTGATCCAGGCTAATGCCTTTATTAAAAGCGGTATGGCCAAAAAATGTCTTGTAATTGGTGCGGAAACTCTTTCCAGGGTAGTTGATCAGCACGATCGGGATTCAATGATTTATTCTGATGGCGCTGGGGCCTGTATTATTGAGGATTCGGAAGATTCTGGCGAGATTCTTGCCCATGTTTCTGCTACTTATGCCAATGAAGAAGCCTATTATTTGTTTTTCGGCGAATCACATGATAAATCTTGCCCCAGCAAAACACAGTATATAAAGATGTACGGTCGTAAAATTTATGAATTTGCTCTTAAACATGTTCCAAATGCGATGAAAGATTGTTTAAATAAAAGTGGTATCCCAATTGAAAAAGTTAAAAAAATATTCATTCACCAGGCAAATGAAAAAATGGATGAGGCTATTGTAAAACGATTTTACAAATCTTATAACATGGAAATGCCAGAAGGGGTTATGCCAATGAACATCCATGAAATGGGAAATAGTTCTGTGGCAACCGTTCCTACTTTATTTCATATGGTTAAAACGGGAAAAATAGAAAATCAGCATATAGAAAAAGGGGATGTTGTTATCTTTGCCAGTGTTGGTGCAGGTATGAATATCAACGCTATTGTCCATAGATGCTGAAACTATGTATGAAAAAACTTTTCCTGTTAAAAGGTATAAAAACACACTTACCTTTCTTCAAAAACATATAACTACTCAAGAAACCATATTGGATTTAGGGGTGAAGAACCCATTTTCTGAAATAATGAAGCAACACGGATATGACGTTGTAAATACAGGTGGTGAAGATTTGGATTTGAATTTTGACTCCGTACAGAACTCAAAAGCCCCGGTAGTTACTGCATTTGAAATCTTTGAACATTTGCTGGCACCTTACAATATTTTAAGGGCCATAAAGGCAGATAAAATTGTAGCCAGCGTTCCATTAAAACTATGGTTTGCCCCGGCGTACAGAAGTAAAACTGATCCATGGGACAGACACTATCATGAATTTGAAGCCTGGCAGTTTAATTGGTTGCTTGAAAAAGCTGGTTGGGAGATAAAGGATACCTTTCGCTGGGCGAATCCTGTTAAGAAATTTGGTCTCAGGCCTTTATTGCGGATTTTTACACCACGATATTATATTGTTTATGCCGAGCGAAAAAAGGTGCCCGAAAGCACTGCATTTACTGCACCAGAATAATTATACCGTACTATAGTGAATTATTACATTGTAATCTGTGCACATAATGAAGAATTATACCTGGCTGAGACCCTCAGGGCCGTCTTAGCGCAATCCTTGCAACCTAAGAAAGTTTTGGTTGTGAATGATAATTCTACAGATAATACAGAATCTATTATAGACGAGTATGTATCCGGAAACAAACCTATTTTAAAAGTAAACAGATCTTCCTCTGCCATTCATATGCCCGGGGCCAAAGTTGTGGAAGCATTTAATGATGGATATTCGGCCTTAGATGACCAGTACGATTTTATTGTAAAACTGGATGCCGATATTATACTGCCCGAAAACTACTTTGAAAAGATTTCAGAACTGATCAATTCAGATCCAAAGGCAGGTATTTTAGGTGGATTTGCTTATGAGCAGAATACTGACGGGGCATGGAAGTTAAATCATCCGATGAATAAGGATCACGTACGTGGTGCTTTTAAATGTTATACAAAACAATGTTTTAAAGCTATAGGTGGTTTAAAGAATTCTATAGGCTGGGATACTGTAGATGAACTCCTGGCTCGGTATAATGGCTTTAAAGTGATTACTGATGATTCATTAAAGATAAAGCATTTACGCCCTTTGGGAGCTTCCTACAACAAAAAAGCACGTTTTCTTCAGGGTGAAGCGATGTACCGAATGCGTTACGGTTATCTGATTAGTTTCATTGCCTCACTAAAAATTGCCTGGAAAAGAAAAAAATGGGTGTTGTTCTTTGATACTTTAAAAGGCTATGTTCAGGCCAAAAAGAGTAATCTTCCTTATTTGGTTACTGAAAAAGAAGGGGAATTTATACGCAATCTCCGATGGCGAAATATTTTGAATAAACTATTCTAATACCTGGGAGATAGGTTTTCCGGTAGTTCCATTCGGGAATGCAATGCCCAACAATGTAGCTATTGTAGGTGCAATATCCGGGATCTCCGTTCTAAGCGAAGTTGAGCCCGGCTTAATTCCCTTTCCATAAAAAAGAAGAGGTATATGGGTGTCATAAATCTGGGCAGATCCATGCGTGGAACCGGTTCTGCTATAATCAATATTTCCCGGTTTTGGAACCATCAATACATCTCCGGAACGTTTCATATTATACCCATTTTGAATTATATATGGTATTCCGGTAGTATACTCATTATTTCGCATTTGATAGGCAGTATAAACCTTATCCATATCGCCGGATAACAATAATTCATTAGCCAAGGTCTCCTGAACTTCCTTAAGACTTAAATCCAGGTTTTGAACTACCTTATGATCAAGAAAAAGTTGGTTGTTGGAATAATTTTTAATCAAATCTGTCGATCCGTATTTATATTTAATGAATTCTGCGAGTTCTGATTGCATTTCTGACTTATTAAGATACCCTGCCGGAATTTTTTGATCCTCCAGGTAAGCAGGAACATTGATTGCTCCATGATCTGCTGTTAGAAAAACGGTGTATTCTCCTTTACCAACCTTAGAATCCAGATACCTGAAGATCCTTTCCAAATCACGATCCAAACGGATGTACGTGTCTTGAATTTCCTTGGAATTTACTCCGAACCAATGTCCAACATAATCTGTACTGGAATAACTTATTGCTAAAAAGTCGGTAATATCATCCCTTCCAAGCTGCTCTGCTTTTAATGCTTCCAACGCAAAATCAGTAGTTATGCTATTTCCAAAAGGCGAAACCTTTAAAATTTCATATTGACTATTCTGATCCCATAAGCCGGGTAGGTCATGTGGGAAAACCGGCGCACTTTCTCCTGAATAAAGACCTTCATAGCTATTATTATCAGGGCCGCTTTCTACATAGGATGTGATATTCCCAATTGTATTCCAGGGCTTCTTATATTTTTGAACGGTATTAGCGGAATTAAAATTTATTACCCATTTAGGTAAATTCTCCATATAATAGGTGCTGCTAATCCATTTCCCTTCTCCCCCACCGAGAAACCAGTAAGCCGCATTTGCGGTATGACCACCGGGAAGAACGGCTCCTCTGTCTTTCAGGGCAACAGCAATAACTTTACCTTTCATTTGTGTATGTAATCGCAATTGATCCGTAATAGTGGTTACGGTCATTCTATGTGGTGACATTTTTCCGGCTTCTGAAATCATTCCAGCCGTTTCGTAGGACTCATCAGAAGCACAATAAACCATTTTGTCAATTTCCTTATCATACCAGTTATTCCCGATAATGCCATGTGTTGC
Organism: Flavobacteriaceae bacterium; assembly: GCA_020346245.1. Classification (GTDB taxonomy): domain Bacteria; phylum Bacteroidota; class Bacteroidia; order Flavobacteriales; family Flavobacteriaceae; genus Eudoraea. Next base: position 1,685,056 of record CP070778.1, read on the forward strand.
CGGTGTAGCCCCAGTATAAACAGATGCGTGTCCCGGACCGGTGCTTGTGGGCGCATAGTTAAAGTGATTATTCTTACAATTAAAACCGTCATTAACGAGGCGCTTAAAACCATCATCCCCATAATGATTCCAAAATCGCGTCAAATAGTCATACCTCATCTGATCAACTACTATTCCCACAACCAATTTCGGAGTGGTCATTAAGGGTGCAGAAATCTCCATTTTGGCAGATTCTTTTCCTTTACGCTGACTTACTGCTTCTGAAGAATTTAATACGAAACTTATTACTAATATTGAGGTGACAAAGCCTTTACTAAACATGTTAAATAGGTTCAGGGTTTAAAAATGCCTAAATTAAGTTTTAAAATTTTAATTGAAGGTTAAATGAAGGCTAATATTACTATTTTTACAGCGAAAAGTATCGTTTAGTTTTATGAATTACATCTCATCAATTGGCAGCTATTCCATTATGGTTTGGGAGGTTTTTAAAAAACCTACAAAATGGTCAATTATGAAATCTTTGATTTTAAAAGAAATTGATGAGTTGATTTATGGTTCAATGGGGATAGTTATTTTTATCTCTGTTTTCATTGGAGGTGTTGTAGCTATTCAGACGGCATTAAACCTTACAAATCCCCTGATTCCCAAAGACCTGATTGGTTTTGCTACCCGGCAATCGGTCATTCTTGAGTTTGCCCCTACATTTACATCTATCATCATGGCAGGAAAAGTAGGTTCTTATATTACTTCGAGTATAGGTACTATGAGAGTAACGGAACAAATAGATGCGTTGGAAGTTATGGGTGTGAATTCTCTTAACTACCTTGTTTTTCCCAAGATAATAGCCATGCTTTTTTATCCATTTGTAATTGCGATTTCCATGTATGTTGGAATATTTGGTGGTTTAATCGCCAATTCCTTGGGCAATTACAGTACATCAACTGAATTTATTCAAGGTATACAACTAGATTTTATACCTTTTCATGTGACTTATTCCTTTATTAAATCTGTAGTTTTTGCTTTTATCATAGCTACTATTCCATCATTTCATGGATATTATATGGAAGGTGGGGCCCTTGATGTTGGAAAAGCGAGTACCACCTCTTTTGTTTGGACCAGTGTGGTAATCATCATTTCTAACTTTGTGCTAACCCAATTATTGTTAGGCTAATGATAGACGTAGATAACTTAACCAAATCGTTTGGAGATGTCCAGGTACTAAAGGGCATAACTACATCCTTTGAAAAGGGAAAAACCAATCTGATTATAGGTCAAAGCGGCTCTGGAAAGACCGTATTTATGAAGTGTCTTTTGGGATTAATGGTACCGGATAAGGGAACTATTAGTTATGATGGCAGAATGTTCTCAAAACTAACAGTAAAGGAAAAACGAAATTTGAGACAGGATATGGGGATGGTATTTCAGGGAAGCGCTTTATTTGATTCAATGACGGTTGAGGAAAATGTGATGTTCCCTATGGATATGTTTACCCACCATTCCCGATCTGAGATGGAAGACAGGGCAAATATTGTATTAAAACGCGTGAACCTTATTGATGCACATAAAAAATATCCTGCGGAAATTTCAGGAGGCATGCAAAAAAGAGTTGCTATTGCCAGGGCAATAGTTATGAATCCGAAGTATTTATTTTGTGATGAGCCCAACTCAGGTCTCGACCCTAAGACTGCTATTTTAATTGATAATTTAATTCAGGAGATCACAAAAGAATTTGACATTATCACGGTAATTAATAGCCATGACATGAATTCTGTCATGGAAATTGGTGAGAAGATTATATTCCTCCAGCATGGCATCAAGGAATGGGAAGGCACCAAAAACGAAATATTCAAAACCAATAATGAGGCGGTTACTAATTTTGTCTATTCATCAGAATTATTTAAGAAGGTCAGGCAAATGTATATTGAAGAAAGAGACTAGGCATTTTCTACCTTAGCCTTATTTTATTATCATTCAATCGCAATTTTAGCCAGTTTCGCAATTTTTCAGTATCCTCATTAATATTCCGACGTTTTGTGCCCTTTTTCCAGGCAACTTCAAAAATGGGTATAGTATCTATTTTGTCAAAGTCGGTTGTAATTGTATATGCAAAACCCAGGCTTTCCAGATTTTCATAATTTAATTTAGCTTCAGCACTGATTTGTTCAAATGGTATTTGTTTAGCAGTAAGCTTACTTAGTTTTGCTATTTCAGATTCAAGCAGGTTTATGCGCTGATCCTTATTCAATACTTCGGCTTTTTTAGATTCGTATAATTCATTTATATAATTGAATTTTATTTCGGTGTCGTCTCTTCCTCCCTGAACAATTTTTAGTTCTGTGTCCTTCAACCTTGATAATTTATTTTTTTGTTCAATCCAGCTCGCAATAACATTATCTGGTATAAGTTCATCCCCCATGCAAACCAATTCAATGCTAGAACCACCTTCCCTGTTATAATTAATTTTTGTAAGGTTATCCAAATAACGGCCCCTGTCTTTAAATTTATATACCCCGATAGTATTATTAATCAAATCCTGAGCCTGCTTCAAATATCTGGATTTCTGCCAAACGTTATAAAAGGTAATTATAGCAGGAACCATAACCAAAAGGGCAATTAAGGAAGCTATTCTGGCAAAGAATCTTCTCTTCCTTGAATTAATGTATTTCACCATTGGAAAACGAAGTAGCTTAAGAACAATGACTGTAGCCAGTGCTATGAATATAGTATTTATTATAAAGAGATACATGGCTCCTGTTGCATATTCCCAGTTGCCTATTGCAAGTCCAAATCCTACAGTACAAAGAGGCGGCATCAATGCTGTTGCAATGGCCACCCCAAAAATCACAGTAGCAATAGTTCCCTTTTTGGCCCTGGCTATTACCAGAGCGAAACCTCCAAAAAATGCGATAAGAACATCTCTGATATCCGGCTCTGTCCTTGCCAATAACTCAGAGGATTCATCCCTTAGCGGAAAAAATTCGAAAAACAGGTAAGCCGTTAGTATACTATAGACCACCATTATCACAAAGTTCTTCAATGAACGCCTCAGTGTATCAATATCATTTATGGCAATGGACATTCCCATGCCCAAAATAGGACCCATAAGAGGAGATATAAGCATGGCTCCAATTACAACAGCCGTGGAATTTGCATTCAACCCTATGGAAGCTATAAAGATGGAACATATTAATATCCAGATAGTATGTCCTTTGAAGGGGATGTCGGCAATAATGGCTTCCTTAGTAGCCTGTTGATCCGTATTCTGGCGAATATCTAAAAGTTCAACAATAAATTTTCTAGCGCTCCCATAAAATCCCTGAAAATCTTTTTTTGCCTGTTCTCCGCTTAGATTCTCCTTGTTATCTGATAACGGGTTATCATTATTAGCATTTTCCATAATTATGTGTATTGGTCTCCAAATCGTTTTTTTACTTCTGCCAAAACACTTTTAATAGATTGTTCCTTGGATTTAGGGCAAATCATTAGAACTTCTTCTTTATCAACAATTATATAGTCTTTTAATCCATCTATAACAGCAATTTTGTCTTTAGGTAATCGAATCATATTTCCCTCAGCATCTTCCGTCAATACATCTCCATTAACAATGGCGTTTCCATTTTTATCTTTCTCGAGTTTATGATATAAAGAACCCCAGGTACCCAGGTCGTTCCAATCGAAAGTAGCCGGGAGGACAAATATTGATCTGGCCTTTTCAAGTATAGCATAATCTATAGAAATATTGTCTGCTTTAGGGTAGTTCTTATCTATAAAATCCTTCTCGCCAGGGCTGTTCAGCAAGTCAAATCCGGAATTGAACAAGTTAAACTGCTCTGATTGAAATTCCTTGAATGCAGCCAAAATAGTTCTGACACTCCAGATAAAAATGCCCGCGTTCCATAGAAAATTACCCTGTTCTATAAATGACTTTGCTGTTTCATAATTGGGTTTCTCTCTAAATTGTTTAACGGCAAATAATCCTGAATTGACTTCCTGTTGCGTTATTTGTTCATACTCAATATAGCCAAATCCTGTATTAGGAAAAGTAGGTTTTATTCCCAGTGTGCAAATTACTTTCTCCTCCTCACATTTATCAAAACAGCTTTTAACATTAAGTTCAAAGGCATTTTCATCCTCTATCCAATGGTCGCTCGGAGCCACAATCATTAAACCCTGAGGGTTCATTTTTTTTATTTTTAAAGCTGCATATAATATACAGGGAGCGGTATTACGCATTGCAGGTTCCAAAATAACCTGATCCGAACTAATCATGGGAAGCTGATTCAAAACAAGTTCATTATACCTTTCATTAGTCAGAATAAGAATGTTTTCTGTAGGTATAAATTTATTTAGCCGACTGAAGGTTTTTTGCAGGAGTGTAACGCCGGCGCCCAGCATGTCGTGAAATTGTTTGGGGTATGAAGATGTACTAACCGGCCAAAATCTGGAACCTATGCCTCCTGCCATTAAAATGGCATAATAGTTATTATTTTTTTTCATCTGCTATCTATTAATTACTGCCTCAACTTCGGCATGGGGTTGAAATAAATATACCTTTCCCGAAGCGATTTCTATACACTCGTACCTTTTTACTTTGCGTTGTCCTTTCCTAAATAATTTCCCATTGTACAATTTAAAAATACTTCCGGAAGGTAATTCAAATACTTGAATTTTATCAGAAGGAATATCATAAGCTTTTAAAGCCATGGACAATGCTGAATCTGTTGTGCTACTGGCCTTAGGGTTTCTAAAATGTTTTGCAAGGATCGGCAAAAGGGAAGAGGGAAATATTTCCGGTCTGATGAACGGAAGCATCAGGTATTGAAATGTTTGCTTCCATTCGATGCCATGAGGCTTTATTCTTCTTCCAAACTTTTCAAAAGCAACCAAATGTCCAATTTCATGGATAAGTGTTATTAAAAAACGATACTTATTTGTAGTGGCATTAACGGTAATTTGATGTGAACCATCGGGCATGAGTCGATAATCTCCATGACGCGTTACCCTTTGATTAACTATTTTCAGATTTACTTCATTAGCTTTTATAAGTTCAAGACAAGGTGTGACTGCATTCTCAGGAAGGTATTTTAAAAGTGTTTCGTTCATTAATGTAAAATATAACTCCTATTAAGGGGTAGAACTACTTACCTGTAATAGTTTTCCATTATAAAAGCGCTGGCCATTTAAAGCAAAATCCATAATATAATCAGCCATATCATTCGCTGTGACAGGCGGCTGATATCCGGGAAAAGCCTCTTCCAGCATTTCAGTCTGTACTGCACCAATGGCAAGTACATTAAATGAAGGGCCGGTTTCTTTAAATTCTTCAGCCCATAATTCTGTTAATGTAATTACAGCACCTTTACTGGAACTATAGGCCGCAAGGCCCGGAAATTTAACACTTCCCTGTACCCCACCCATGGAACTAATAGTTACTACATGCCCGCCACCCGACATTTTTGGGATGAGTAGTCTGGTAAGTTCTGCAAGTCCGAATACATTTACCTTATATATCTCTTCAAATTCCTTCCTTGTAGTTTTAAGAAATGGTTTATTTAATAGTTGTCCGGCATTATTAATCAGTATATCTACTGTTTTCCAGTTGTTCTCTAAAAAAAGTTGCAGCTTATCAAAATCCTTGTCTTTACATATATCAAATGGGAATGCCGAAATATTTGCTTCATTTAATTCCTTAACCGGCTTATCATTTCTGGAAAGGGCCAAAACTTTATGTCCATTTTGAGCAAAAAGACGTGCGAGTTCGTATCCTATACCCCTACTGCATCCAGTAATTATAACATTAGCCATTTAATAATACTTTACTTCTTGTTCTGGTGAATTTGAAAATCCTTCTATTACCGGGATCATATTATTAATAAGCCTGGACATATGCTCAAAATCCATTTGGTCAACCTCATCACCTACTTTATGATAGAAATTAAAATTAGTAAAATCAAAAGTGCAATAGGTTTGAGAAGGAATATTAAACTCCTTGTGAAAAGGGTAGTTATCCGACCTTTGAAAAAGTCCAAATTCTTTGGCTGATGGTAAAAAACCAACCAAATTTTTATTCGCATATTTATTTGATACCTCTGCTAAATTTGATTTGGAATAGCCTGTAACATACATCATATAGTCCTTATTGACCATAGGAACACCAGTCATCTCAAAATTAATCATCAGATAAAGATTCAGACCTTCTTCCTTTAACTTTTTAGCAAGATGATCAGATCCCAACAAACCTTTCTCCTCAGCACTGAACAAGGCAAAGATGAGGCTTCTTTTATTGCTTCGTGAATTCCCAAAATACCTTGCCAACTCCAGCACTGTGGTTGTTCCTGATGCATTGTCATTAGCCCCATTTGCAATAGCATCCCCATTTTCGGGTGTTAGTATCCCAATATGGTCATAGTGCGCTCCGATGAGGATATATTCATTTTGAAGTTTCTTGTCCGTTCCCTTTACAACACCAACAATATTATAAGCAGTGTTATGATAATTGGACAATGTATCTCTATAAGTTTTAAAATAAGGCTCTAAGCTATTTTGAATAAAGATACCTTCTATAAATTCTGCAGCTTTTTCTATGCCATCACTACCAGCATCACGGCCTTTCAAATCATCTGAAGCCAAATAGTTCATTATCCCGAGAACTCTGGTGTTATCAGAAAATTCATTAGTACGAATTTCGTTTGATGCTGCAGCTGAAGGCTGGGTAGTATTGCTCTCGGCTGCAGTACTTCCCGGATTTCCGCGAAGGTCTTCAGTTCCGGCTGGAGGATTCCCGGATTGCGTTTTTTTTAACGAACCACAGGCCGCTAGAAAGGATAGTGCCAAAAGTAAAACTACATACTTCATTATCATACCAAATAATAAAAGGTACCCGTTGTATTCCGGATACCTTATTTTACGAATTATCAGACTTTTTTTCAAGTAATAGTTTTTGTTTTATCAAGCCAACATAGTAACCGGATTCTCCAGATACGCCCTAAGCGTTTGTAAAAACTGGGCTCCAGTTGCACCATCAACTGTTCTGTGATCACATGCCAGGCTAATCTTCATTGTATTTCCAACCACGATTTGACTATTTTTTACAACCGGTTTTTCAACTATGGCACCGACTGAAAGAATGGCAGAGTTTGGCTGATTTATAATTGATGTAAATTCAAGAATACCAAACATTCCCAGGTTAGAAACTGTAAAAGTGCTTCCTTCCATTTCAGATGGAGTTAATTTTTTAACTCTTGCTCTCCCTGCCAAATCCTTGACGGAAGATCCAATCTGTGTTAGACTCATCTGATCTGTGAATTTTAGTACAGGTACTACCAAGCCATCGTCTACTGCTACTGCTACTCCTATATGAATGTGCTGATTATATCGGGTAGTATCGCCTTTCCATGAAGTATTAACCTGTGGGTGCTTTTTAAGTGCCATAGCACAGGCTTTAACCACCATATCATTAAACGAAACTTTGGTATCTGGAAGACCATTGATCTTCGCCCTCGAAGCTATGGCATTGTCCATATCAACCTCTATCATCAGGTAATAATGAGGAGCTGTGAACTTAGATTCACTCAATCGTTTGGCAATTACCTTACGCATTTGAGAATTTTTCACCTCTTCAAAATGCTCTTCCCCAGTAGGAAGAATTTGCGGTGGCAATACCGGGCTTTCAGTCGCTGTTTTGGTTTCAACAACCTCAGAAGGAACAGCAACTTTTGCAGACGGCACAAAGTTTTCTACATCCCGTTTAACAATTCTGCCATGATCCCCACTACCTTTAACGGCCATAAGATCAATTCCCTTTTCCGCGGCAATTTTCCTTGCTAATGGAGAAACAAATACCCGCTGTCCTGAACTTAATTGCTTTTCCTCTTTGTTCTCTATATTCGTTTCTTCCTGAGGAGCTGTTTTCTCCTCTCCCGCAGTCACGGGTGTTTCAGATTTTGAATCAGGTTTAGCCTGTAATACGGCCTCAATATCCGTACCATCAGGACCGATAACTGCCAATACTTCATCAACAAGCGCTGATTCGCCTTCTTGTATTCCTATGTAAAGAAGGTTCCCTGAGTAGAAGGATTCAAATTCCATTGTTGCCTTATCAGTTTCAATCTCAGCCAGGATATCACCCTCTTCTACTTCATCCCCTACTTTTTTTAACCAGGCAGCAACAGTACCTTCTTCCATAGTATCACTGAGGCGAGGCATCTTAATAATCTCAACTCCTTCCGGGATTTCATTTGAACCGCCAGGTTCTTTATTTGTGCTGGCTTCCTTGATTTCTTCTGTAGCTTTGATTTCTTCCTTCACTTCAACCTTATCCGATGTTCCCTGGTTGCCGTTTAATAAAGACGAAATATCCTCACCTTCGTCACCAATTATTGCCAACAAGGTATCAACTGGTGCCCCGTCACCTTCTGCAATGCCAATATGCAGTAAAGTACCCTCATGAAAAGATTCAAATTCCATGGTGGCCTTATCTGTTTCTATTTCTGCCAAGATATCCCCCTCCTCAATCTTATCGCCAACATTTTTTAACCATTTGGCAACGGTACCTTCTTCCATGGTATCGCTTAATCTGGGCATATTAATTACTTCCGCCATTTACTTATAATTTGTGTTGTACAAAGGGATAATCTTCTTGTTCATAAACCATATCGTAAAGCTGTTCCACAGGAGGATATTCAGACTCTTCTGCAAATTTTTCACATTCTTTTACAAGATTTTTAACCTTGTCGTTGATGGCTTTAATTTCGTCTTCAGAAGCATATTTTTTCTCCTTGATAACATCAAGAACCTGACTTATAGGATCTATTTTTTTGTATTCTTCAACTTCATCTTTTGTCCTGTAATGTTGGGCGTCAGACATAGAATGACCTCTGTACCTATAGGTCTTCATTTCCAGGAATGTTGGCCCACCACCACTTCTTGCCCTTTCAATTGCCTTGGTCATTGCTGTAGCCACAGTTAATGGATCCATTCCGTCAACAGGAGCACAGGGCATTTCATATCCTAAACCAAGTTTCCAAATATCAGTAGTATGAGCTGTTCTTGCCACTGAAGTTCCCATGGCATAACCATTGTTTTCGCAAACAAATACTACAGGCAGTTGCCAGAGCATTGCCAGGTTAAATGTCTCATGCAAGGAGCCTTGTCTTACAGCGCCATCACCCATGTAGCAGAGCGTGACTGAATCTCTTTTGAAATACTTATCGGCAAAAGCCAAGCCGGCTCCCAGAGGAATTTGCCCGCCAACAATACCGTGACCACCATAAAACCTGTGTTCTTTAGAAAAAATATGCATGGAACCACCCATTCCTTTAGAAGTACCAGTTACTTTACCGTACAATTCCGCCATTACCTTCCGAGGATCTTCACCCATTCCTATGGGCTGAACATGATTCCTGTATGCCGTAATCATTCTGTCTTTTGTAAGATCCATTGCGTGAAGGGCCCCCGCTAAAACCGCTTCCTGTCCATTGTATAAATGTAAAAAACCGCGAACTTTCTGTTGAATATATACGGCAGCAAGTTTATCTTCAAACTTTCTCCAAAACAACATTTCCTCGTACCACTTTAGGTATACCTCTTTGGTAACTTTTTTCATCAAATATTTTTCTTTTATATGTACTTATCCTTACCGAAATATACAGAAATGAATAGTTCAGGTATATCAAGGGAAAACAAAAATACACATTAAATCAATAGTGAAAAAAAAATGATAAAAAAGGTATAAATCCATTTTAAAAATGAATTTATAGGTATTTCCAATTTCTTTGGAAGAATAAACAAAGATTATTATAAGTATGAACTTCCAAAGGCCAAAGGAAGAATATCATTGAGGGATTCGCATTTAAATATTTCGCCCGAAACACCCATCATTAAAATAGATATGGGTATTTCCTGCTTTTGTTCATATTCAGCAATGGCCTGCCTGCAATTGCCACAGGGTGCTGCCGGCCTGTCTACCTCATGAGTTTTAGATGATACGCTTATCGCAATTGTTTTTATAGCAACATTCGGATACCTTGCACCTGCCTGGAAAACAGCCACGCGCTCTGCGCATAAACCTGAAGGAAAAGAGGCATTTTCCTGATTGCTGCCTATCACGATTTCCCCGTTGTCTAAAAGTACTGCTGCCCCAACCATGAATTGAGAATATGGAGCGTAAGCTTTTTCTCTGACTTCTGCGGCTATTTGCATTAGTTCTTTTTCACTTTGGGAAAGCTCATCTAATGTATTAAAAACCAATAATTCAAAGGAAATCCTACGTTTTTTCATGGTATGATATAAATTTCCAGGCCCACCGGAGTTAAAATTAAATGTACTTTATTTTATGTAGCTATGCAACGCTGCTTTTTTCCTAAACAAAAAAACCTGTCCGGGGACAGGTTTATCTATAGTAATATTTTGTTTAATCATTATAATATTCCGCTCCTAAATTAAAAGTTAGTGAGAAGCGTAAAGTATTTTCAAGAGGGTTCTTCACCTTTGAGGTAGAGAACAAGTAGGAAAGATCTATCTGAACGGATTTGAATTTAAATCCGGCTCCAAGTGTAAAGAACTGTCTTGCCCCTTTAAATTCACTTTCATGAAAATATCCTGTCCTAAACATAAAAGCATTTTGATAGGCGTATTCTGCACTTAATGCCCAGGTTACTTCCTGGAGTTCCTCACTAATCCCATCTGGTGCATCTCCAAAAGATTTAAAAACACCTTCCAACCAGCCTATCTGTTGATATATGTCATTATCTTCTGAATCTATTACGCCATCACCCGTAAAATCCTGAGGAGTGGGAACCAGTAGTTTGTTGAATTCCAAATTTAAGCCCAGTACGTTATCCTGATCAAAAATAAAATCAAACCCTCCCCCCATGCGAAGATTTGTGGGTAAAAAATTGGGTTGTCCTCCTTCCTCATATGTAATTTTTCCACCAAGATTTGAGATATTAAAACCTGCTTTCCATCTGCCATCAAAACTATTATAGGCTATTTCCCTTGAACGAAAGTAACCAGCAATATCAACTGCAAATGAACTTGCTGACTGTGAATCCACATTCCCATTTTCGGGTAATCTTAGGTTTGAATTAATGTATCTACCTGCGATAGCCATGGAAAATTGATCGCTAAGCTTAAGGGCATAAGAACCATCTATTGCCAATTCATTTGGTTTGGCAATTGTACCTGGATCACCTGCAAATTGCCTTAATTCAATTTCACCCAAAGTGAAATAGCGCAAACTAAAGGCAAATGCACTCCTATCGTTTATTTTGTTATAAAAATTACCGCTTAATAAAGAGACATCAGTAATAATGCTCTCCAGGTAAGGAGTATAGCCTAAGCCAATACCCATTTTCCTTTCGGCAAATGCATACTTGGCAGGATTCCACTGCTGCGAAAATGCATCAAAGGATGTAGCTACGCCCATATCTGCTAAACCACCAGATCTCGCGTCTGCTGCTATAGTTAAAAAAGGAACTGCCGTAGTTATTACCCTATTCTGTTCCTGGGCAGATATCTTAAACACAAAGGCTATTGCAGCCAAAAGAATGAACTTTCTCATTTTTTTCATGTACCATTCAATTCGTCAAAAGTTGTAAATAAAACCAAAGTTAACAGCCCCTATATTTTGACTTATTCCTTGTTAAGTAACGAGCATTTCAAAAATATCTTGCATTTAGAGGTACTTTATTTATGTATTTAGTCTAATAACGCTGAATATCAGTACTTTAATTAGGTTACTAATTAATTGCAAGTTCATTAATATAAAGGTATACACAAAGGATTGTTCTTAATAATTTAAAAGAAATGTTTCTATCCATACTATAATAGGTTTTGTGCCGTTATCAACATGGAAAAGGTCCTAATAAATTCTACCTGTGTAAATGGGTGAAAATATTTTCGGAACTATAAAATATTATGTAATAATCACCGTTTTATAAGCCGAAAGCGACACAATTTTATTTAAATATTCTATCAAATAGCGACAAAAACTGTTTGATAATGAACTTAAGTCCTAAATACAGATGAAAAAACAGTTAATCAAAGTTGTACTTTCTTGTGCAGTGATAATGGGAGGTTTTACATTTAATAGTTGTAAAAAATCTGCCTCAGCATCATCAAAGAACGTTTCAAGAGCTACAGGCTGGAAAATAAACGCCAAAGAGGGTGGTTTTCAGTACAATTCTGACTTTAAAGAACAAGCTACGGGTCCCGGACTTGTATTTATAGAAGGAGGTACTTTCACTAAAGGAAAGGTACAGGATGATGTAATGCATGACTGGAACAACACTCCCACATCACAACATGTGCAATCTTTTTACATGGATGAAACGGAAGTAACCAATGTAATGTATTTGGAATATCTCGATTATCTTAAAGCGGTTTACCCACCAGAAAATCCAAAATATACCAATATATATAAAGGTGCTCTTCCGGACACTTTGGTTTGGAGAAACCGATTGGGTTATAACGAAACAATGACTAACAATTACCTGCGCCATCCGGCATATGCAGAGTATCCTGTTGTAGGGGTAAATTGGATTCAAGCTGTCCAGTTCTCAGAATGGAGAACAGATAGGGTAAATGAAGCCATGTTAGAAAAAGAAGGCTATTTAGCTCAGGATGCAAAATACCAGGCAATGGGAGGGGAAGTAGAAGGTACTTTTAGTACCGAAGCTTATCTTAACCGTCCTGAATCTGTATACAATGGACAGATAGATTCATTACAGGGTAAGATGAAAAAAGATTCGGTCTCTACCTTTGCCAAGAGAAGTACAGGTATTATCATGCCTGCCTACAGGCTTCCTACTGAAACTGAATGGGAATATTCAGCAGCGGCATTGCAAGGTACAAGAGAATACAATAATTACCGTGGAAGAAAAAAATATCCATGGGAAGGTGATTATACAAGAAATGGTCAACGAGTGGGAAGAGGTGATCAGTTAGCCAACTTCAAACAAGGTAAAGGTGACTATGGCGGAATTGCAGGTTGGTCTGATGACGGTGCAGACATCACTGCCCAGGTAAAATCATACAAGCCCAATGACCTTGGCTTATATGATATGGCTGGTAACGTGGCAGAATGGGTAGCGGATGTATACCGCCCAATTGTAGATGATGAAATAAGTGATTTCAATTACTACAGAGGTAACATTTATATGAAAACGGCTATTGGTGAAGATGGTAAAGTAACCATTCTTAGGGATAGTGTAATTTTTGACACCTTGCCTAATGGAAAAGTTGTAGCTGTAAATCTTCCCGGAGAAATTAAAATGGTTCCTGTTGATGAAGAGGAAACCTATTTAAGGACAAATTTCTCGGATAGTGACAACAGAGGCTATAGGGATGGTGATCCAGGATCATCCAGATTCTTTGATCGGTTTGCAGGTGATGATGAAGAGGATCCGGCCCGCAAGATGTACGATGCGCCTAAGCATAAAGTAGAGCGTGATGCGGATGGTAAAATTATTCGCGAATATGACAAAAGTAATAACAGGACGACGCTTATAAATGATGAAGTAAGGATTTATAAAGGAGGATCATGGAGAGACAGGGCATATTGGCTAGATCCTGCACAACGAAGATTCTTACCACAATATATGGCGACAGATTATATAGGATTCAGATGCGCAATGTCCAGAGTTGGTTCTAAATCCAAGACGAAAAACAAAACTGTAAGAGGCAAAAAAGCCAAGTAGTTTTTATAAAGATTATAATTTGAGCCCCGATGTTAGCATCGGGGCTTTTTTATATCTTTGTTTTTATGACCATTGAGAAATTGCACCAACTTTTTCTAAAGTATCCCCAGGTTTGTACAGACACCCGTAACATTCAACCAAATTGTATATTTTTCGCCTTCAAAGGGCCAAATTTCAACGGCAATAAATTTGCTGCTGAAGCCATTAGGAATGGCGCGGCCTATGCCATTGTAGATGAAGAAAAGTATGTGACGGGTGAAGCTTTTGTGCTCGTAGATAATGTTTTGAAATCGCTTCAGGAATTGGCAAACTTTCACAGGAATTATTGCACCGCAAAAATTATTGGCCTAACTGGTAGTAATGGCAAAACAACAACCAAAGAATTAATATTTGCGGTCCTCTCCAAAAAATATAATACTATTGCCACGAAAGGTAATCTGAACAATCATATAGGGGTTCCCTTATCCTTACTAACCATTAAAACAGATACGGAATTTGCCATTATTGAAATGGGTGCCAACCATATCAAAGAAATTGAATTTTTATGCAATATGACCCAACCTGATTATGGGTATATAACCAATTTTGGAAAAGCCCATCTGGAGGGTTTTGGTGGTATAGAAGGTGTTGTCAAAGGTAAAAGCGAGCTTTACGACCATCTTATAGCTAATAAAAAATTCATTTTTTTAAATGCAGACGATCCTATTCAAGTCAAAAAGTTAAAAGCTTACCCTAATAAATTTGGATATAGCAGTTTAGACAACAACTATTATAAGATAAATTTATTGGGGGCACATCCCTTTGTGAAACTGGAAACAGAAAAAGCCATTATTGGCACGCAGCTAATAGGCAGTTATAATTTTACCAACTGTGCTGCTGCCGTACTGATAGGAAAATATTTTAAGGTGCCAATGGAGGACATTAAAAATGCCATTGAAGCCTATGTTCCTCAAAACAACCGTTCCCAGATTATAGAAAAGAAGGAATATCATATTGTTCTTGACGCCTATAATGCAAACCCGAATAGCATGGAAGCGGCACTGGAACATTTTAATAATCTTCCCGGAAATTCGAAAGTTGTTTTTCTGGGGGACATGTTTGAATTAGGTAAAAATGCCAGGGAGGAACATCAGAACATTGTTGACCTGGCATCGACAATGAATTTTGACAAGGTCTATCTCATAGGTCAAAATTTTTATAAGACCCATTCCAATTTCACAAAATTTGCAACTTTTGAAGACTTCTCCGACTTCCTTAAAAGCAATAAATTAAAAAAAGGCAACCTTCTCATTAAAGGATCCAGAGGCATGGCCCTGGAAAGAATTCTGGATTATCTATAATTTCAGGATTTTGTTGAGTGTATTGGATTATCCCGATAAGCTCGCTGATCCAAATACAGTCCGCTGCTGCAAATAGAAAATCCACGCAAACTTGCGCGGATTTTCTGCTTGGTGTGGAGTGTATTGGATTCGAACCAACGACCCCCGCCCTGTCAAGGCGGTGCTCTAAACCAGCTGAGCTAACACTCCTTGTATTATTGTAATGGTTCTTTTTGGACCACCTATTAAAACAGGCTGCAATATCGTAAAATTATCGCGATCATCCTTAAAATATAACTCAAGATCACACAATACAATTATTTAAATACCCTTTCAGTTCTGTAGCCAATAACGGAATTATATATTCCTTCTAATCGACTGAAGTGTGTTATTTTTATGCAAATTAAACTTTATCAATATGCGGATCGTTTCGTGGAATGTTAATGGTATTCGGGCCATAATCAAAAAGGAATTCTTTGAATCAGTAAATCTTTTGGATCCTGATATACTTTGCATTCAGGAAATAAAAGCACAGGATTCAGAAGTTGAAAAAGCATTATTACCTTTAAAAGACAAACAACTTTATATTAATTCTGCTGAAAAAAAAGGCTACTCCGGTACCGCAATTTTAAGTAAATCCAATCCTATCTCTATTGGCTATGACATGGGTATATCTGAACATGATGCAGAAGGAAGGGTTATCTGTGCTGAATATGACAACTTTTATTTAATAAACGTTTACGTCCCCAATTCGGGCCAGAAATTAGAGCGATTACCATATCGCAGTAAGTGGGATGCCGACTTTCTTCGTTTTTTAAAAGAAAAAGAGAAAATTAAACCCCTTATCGTATGTGGCGATTTTAATGTTGCCCATCGGGCCATCGACCTTAAAAACGACAAATCCAATTACAATAAAACCGCAGGGTACACACAAATTGAAATAGATGGAATGGACAATTTCATTAATTCCGGTTTTGTAGATTCATTCAGAAATTTAAACCTGGATGAGGTGGCATATACCTATTGGAGCTATCGTTTTAAAGCACGTGAGCGAAATACAGGCTGGCGGATAGACTATTTTTTAACAAGCAAGTCACTATTACCCAAAATAAAATCTTCTCAGATCCTTCCGGAATTCTTTGGATCTGATCACTGTCCTATTCTTTTGGAAGTGGATATATAATACTTAAAGTCCTTCAATTTTTCTCCTGAGTTTTTTGACCAATTTCCCTACGGTAAGTCCTTGCACAATTATGGAAAAAATTACGACTACATAGGTCATAACCAAAAACAATTCTCTATGCATTTCATAGGTTAGTCCAAGCGCCAGGGCAATAGATATTGCGCCTCGCAAACCACCCCAGGTCATTATGAGATTGGTATTTGGAACAAAATCCAAACGCTTTGCAAAGACATTTACAGGGATAATCAGAGAGGCATACCTGCAAATTAATGCAATGGGTATGGCCAGAAGTCCGGCCAAAACAAATTCCGGCTCCAGGTCTAAAACCAACAATTCCATTCCAATAAGTACAAAGAGCAATGTATTTAAGAGAATGTCTATGAGTTCCCAAAACTTATCTACATAATTTTCCGTAAGCTCGGACATTGCCATTTTTCTTGCTGTATTACCCCCCACCATCAATCCAGCAACCACCATTGCCAATGGAGCGGAAATGTGCAAATATTGTGCAACTATAGTCCCGGTCATGACCGTTGCCAATGTTATAATAACTTCAATATCGTAGTCGTCAATAGACTTCATTAACCTTACTGTAATCCAACCCAACATTGCTCCCCAAAGTAATCCTCCACCAACTTCATGAATAAACAGCGTAAGAACCTTGGTCATGGAAAAATCTCCGGAACCTCCACTTGCAATACCGAATATGGTTAGAAAAATTACGACACCAACCCCATCATTGAAAAGTGATTCCCCTACAATTTTAATTTCCAATTTTTTAGGTACGTTAGCTTTTTTTAGTATACCAAGAACGGCGATAGGATCTGTTGGGGATATTAATGCTCCAAACAGAAGGCAATTAATAAATTGAACTTCTAATTCAATTCCCTGCAACATAAAATATATAATTGTTCCAACGAGAAAAGTAGAAACTAAAACCCCAAAAGTTGCAAAAGTAAGAATGGGCCATCTTAGTTCCCTTAATTTTTGCAAATCGGTATGAAGGGCACCGGCAAACAGCAAAAAGCTCAGCATAATATCAAGCAGTACAGATCTGAAATCTATATGGGTTATGATATAGCGTTCTGCATTTAATAAGGTATCATCAAAATAACTAAGTGCAAAAACCCCAAGAGTAAATAAAATGGTAATCACAGTAAGCCCTATAGTGTTTGGGAGCTTAATGAATCTTACATTTATATAACCAAAGAATG
>CP070778.1:1702568-1704381 GCA_020346245.1 Flavobacteriaceae bacterium
GCTATATAGAAGGATGGGGGGCCTACATTGAACAGTACGGCAATGAATTAGGTGCTTATAATTCGCCTATGGATGCTTACGCCCAGCTTCAGTGGGACTTGATACGCTCGGTTAGAGTGGTCTTAGACGTGGCATTGAATTATTACGGATGGTCTGATGAGCAAGCCATGGAATTCTGGAATAAGCATATCGCTGATAAAGAAGATATTGGAAAACGCGAAATTAATAGAATGAAGCGCTGGCCTGCCCAGGTGATTACATATAAATATGGAAAGCACATTTTAGACAAATTGAAAGGAGACAAAAAAGAACCCGAAGAACTAAAAAATTTTCACAGGCAGGTACTTGAATGCGGATCTATCCCTTTATCCGTTTTGCAAATTCACATTAAAAAGAACAGCACTAATTTGTAGTACCAGAAAACAAATTGGGACACACTTGTTTTATTCCTATCTTAATCACCCAATTCTAACATTATTAGAAATAGCCTTATGAAGAATGTGTTAATCTGTGGCGCAGGAATGTCGGCTACCGATCTTATTTCATATATGCTGGAGCATGCCGAAGAATACAACTGGGAAGTAACTGTAGGAGATATTTTAGTAGAAACCGCAAAAAAGAAAATTGGCAATCATCCAAAGGGGAAAGCGGTATACTTTGATTGCTATGATGCTGAGATTATGGAGCGCTATATTAAGGATGCAGATATCGTAATCTCATTGTTGCCTCCCGGAATGCACGCTGCTGCAGCCAAAATTGCACTTCGGTATAACGCTCATGTGGTAACGGCTTCCTATGCAAGTGAAGAAATGATAGCTATGCATAATGAAGCAAAAGAAAAAGGTCTCACATTTCTAAATGAATTAGGTGCTGATCCGGGTATTGATCATATGAATGGAATGCGTTCTATAGATAAAATCAGGAAAAAGGGAGGGGAGCCATTGGCATTTACATCCTATTGTGGGAGTTTGATTGCCCCTGAGAGCAATGACAACCCATGGGGCTATAAATTTACCTGGAGCCCGATGAACGTAGTCACGGCGGGTAGTGCAGGAGCTTGTTATTACAAAAAAAGCAATTTTCGTTGCATCCCCTATCATCGTTTATTTACCAATCCTAAAGTTATAGCTATCCCCAGTTTCAGGGAGTTTGAAGCCTATGAAAATCGAGATTCTGCTGCCTATAGAAAGAAATATAACCTTAATGACATTCCAACGTTAATAAGGGCAACCTTACGCTATCCCGGTTTTTGTGAGGGATGGAATTTGTTTGTACAATTGGGGTTGACGGCCAATAACTATAATATTGAAGGCAGTGAAAACATGACGTACCGCCAGTGGGTTGAGTCGTATCTACCAGACAATAATACAAGTCCTGAAAATAAACTGGCAGACCTTTTGCAACTAGAAAGAGATGGAGCACTTCACAAAAAATTGCTTTGGACAGAACTACTTTCTGACAGACCAATAAAGAGGGTAAATGGAACTCCTGCCGAGATATTATTGGATTTATTACTGGACAAGCTAAAATTCAACCAGGGCGACACGGATATGCTTGTTTTTTACGAGAGGTTAGAGTACAGGCTCAATGGCGAGTTATTTGAACACGTATCTTATTTGGTAACAAAGGGAATAGATCATTGGCACACAGCCATCTCCCGCACTGTTGGATTGCCTGCAGCAATAGGTGCAAAGTTAATTCTTAATGGAGAAATTAAATCTCGTGGCGTGTTGTTTCCATGGACCAAAGAAGTTTATGATCCTGTACTGGACGAGTTGGAGGAACTGGGTATTGCTTACGCCTCACACGATAA
>CP070778.1:1704481-1713908 GCA_020346245.1 Flavobacteriaceae bacterium
ATAGATCTTATGGACCGTCTGTTTTTTGATGCCCACCGGTTGGGAGAAATAACTTCAGACATTGCATTGGCAGAACCTGTATTGAGAAACGCTCATATTGTAAGCCTTGATGCCAGGGCAATTAAAGCCGGCGAAATAGGTGGGTTAAAGAATTTTTCTCCAAATGGATTTAATGGAAGAGAAATTTGCGCAATTGCCAGGTATGCCGGTATGAGCGACAATGTTGCAGTATTTGGGATATATGAAAGTGAGAATACCATTCAATCTATGCAATTAATTTCACAAATTATATGGTATTTTATAGAGGGATATAACTACAGAATAAAAGAAATACCGAATGCCAAAAGCAAAGATTTCAATAAGTTTAATGTGCCCACTGAAACCGAGCAATTAATTTTTTATAAAAGTTTGCTTACAGAAAGATGGTGGGTTGAGATTCCATCAATTTTATCTTCACATAATAAAACTAATTCACCTGCGTTATTACCATGCACTGAACAGGACTATTTAGACGCATGTAATCAAAATATTCCCGAAAGGTGGTTTAAGGCCTATAAGAAAGGTTTTAACTAACATTGAATTATTTTAAAGGATAAGCTGTTTTATACAATAAATTATTCAAAATGTAGTTTTAGAGAATAATAATTGTGAATACTGTTTATAGTCTTAATCGAAATTTAACCTAAAGTATGAAGAAGCTATTGTTATTATCTATAGCGTTTGTTTTTTTGCTCACAAGTTGTGGGTCTAAAACAAAAGGAGAACTAGTCGGAGTCCAGGGTAAAAAGTGGTATCCGGAAAAACCTTATGGAATGGAACTGATCCCCAGAGGATCATTTATCATGGGTAAAAGTGAGGAAGACATGGGAAAAGTTCTGAACGCTCCAACCAAAACTGTTACCGTACGATCTTTTTATATGGATGATACGGAAATAACCAACAGCGAATATCGTCAATTTGTAGAATGGGTAAAAGATTCCATTGTAAGAACAAAGTTGGCAATCCTGGCTGATGAACTGGGAATGGGTCCTGAAGATGGAGGTATAGGTGATTATGCATTTAAAGATGCAGATACTACTAATATGTCTACCTATGACAAATATATGTTAGATAATTATTCTGGCATGGGTGAGACCGGATATGAAGGGAGAGGATTAAATAGAGATGAGGATTTAATCTGGGACACTTCGGAATACCCAGATGAATACTACACAGAAATAATGGATTCAATATATATTCCAGAAGAGGAATCGTATAACGGCCAACGAACTATAGATGTCACAAAGCTGAAATATAAATACAGCTGGATGGACATCGAAGCTGCTGCGCGTTCGAGAGATGCCAGAAGAAAGGATTTTATTAAGCATGAAGAATTGGAGATATATCCTGATACAACTGTTTGGATAAGAGACTTTCAGTATTCCTACAACGAACCAATGCATAATGACTATTTCTGGCATGATGCCTATAGTGATTATCCGGTTGTTGGTGTTTCCTGGCAGCAGGCCCAGGCATTTTGTAACTGGAGGACGAAGTTCAAAAATGACGATCAGCGGAGTAGAGGCAAACAATTTGTTAATGGATTCAGATTGCCTACAGAAGCTGAATGGGAATATGCTGCAAGAGGAGGAATCGAAAGTGGAACATATCCCTGGGGTGGTCCTTACGTGATCAGTGATACAGGTTGCTTTATGGCAAACTTTAAACCACAGCGCGGCGATTACGCAGCAGATGCAGCTTTATATACTGTAGAAGCAAAGTCTTATGAACCAAATGACTACAATCTTTACAACATGGCAGGGAATGTTTCTGAATGGACAAATTCCAGCTATGACCCAAATTCTTACGATTATGTATCTACTATGAACCCGAATGGCGGGGATTATGAAAACAAAAGAAAAGTTATACGTGGAGGTTCCTGGAAAGATGTTGCTTATTTCCTACAGGTAAGTACCAGAGATTATGAGTACAGAGATTCTGCCAGAAGTTATATAGGTTTCAGGACCGTTCAAGATTATATGGGAGAAGAAGACTCAACACAGTAGTTTTTACGTACATAAATAAATCAACAATAAACCAAATACTTATTTTTAACATTAAACTTAAATTAAATTTAGAATTATGGCACAGTCAAAATCAACAAAGAAATTATTTAACATGGCCTATGGGCTTGGAGCGTCAGTGGTTATCATTGGTGCGTTATTTAAAATCCTGCACTGGGAATTTGGACCTCTTACAGGTGGTCTTCTACTAGCAGTAGGTCTTATTACTGAAGCACTTATTTTTGCAATTAGTGCATTTGAACCGGTAGATGATGAATACGATTGGTCTTTGGTATATCCTGAATTAACAGGCGGTATGACTAGCGGTAAAAATGATGTTCAGGATGCTAAAGAGGCAGAAGGTATCTTATCCAGAAAATTAGATGAGCTTTTAAAAGAAGCTAATATAGACGCTAACCTTATGGAAAGCCTTGGCGAAAGCATTCGTAATTTTGAAGGTGCTGCAAAAGGTATTGCTCCTTCAGTGGATGCCATGGAATCTACGAAAAAATATTCTGATGAAATGGTAGAGGCTGCTTCTCAAATGGAGTCTTTAAATAGCTTATATAAAGTACAATTGGAAAGTGCTAGCAGACAAGCTTCTGTAAATGAAGAAGTTGTTCAAAATGCAAGTGCTCTTAAAGAGCAAATGGAATCCCTTGCTTCCAATCTTTCTTCCTTAAATGGAGTATACGGAGGTATGTTATCTGCAATGAATAAAAACTAATTAGTGTATTAGTAAACCCAAATCAAAATTTTAATCAAAAACTAATTAGAAAACATGGCAGGAGGAAAATTGTCACCACGTCAGAAGATGATCAACTTAATGTATTTGATCTTCATCGCAATGCTGGCGCTAAATATGAGCAAAGAGGTTCTGGCTGCATTCGGTCTTATGAACGAAAAGCTGGAAGCTTCTAACGCAAAAACCACTGAGAATAATCTAGCATTCTTAAATGGTCTAGAAACTAAAGCATCTGAAAATGCGGAGAAATTTGGTCCGCTACTCGAAGATGCCAGAAAGATTAAAGAATTGTCCCAGGAGTATTATGATTATCTGGAAGCCCTTAAAGGCAAAATGTTAACCGAGATAAAAGATCCTAAAGATTATCAGGTTATGGATAAATCTGATTATTTAGATCAGAAATTTTTTCAGGGTGATAACCTGGCTCCGGAAGGCAAAGAATTCTTAAAAAGGATTACGGAATATCGTACACAAATATCAGCTATTTTACCGGAAAGCATGAATGAAGTAAAGGCTTCTGTTCAAACCAGATTTGAAACTGGTGATGCTAACGGTAAAGTTAAGAAGAGAGATGGTACTAAGCAGGATTGGATAAACTATCATTTTGAAGGTTTTCCAGTTGTTGCTTCTTTAACTAAGATTACACAGATTCAAGCTGATGTTAAGGCTACTGAGCAGGATGCTTTAAAGTCTATGTTGGAAGGTCAGTTGACCAGTGAAGTGTCTATGACTAATTATACTACGCTGTTAGAGCAGGAAAAATCAGCTTTTTATGCTGGTGAGAAGTTCGCTGGGGCGGTTGTATTAGGTCGTAAAGATGCTACAACAAGACCAAACGAAGTTAATCTTACTTTAGATGGCAGAAAACTTAGCGAAGGCAAGGATTATGAGATAAAAAATGGTCAGGTAAAACTTTTAGTTAGTGCCGGAGCTCCCGGAGACCATAAGATTGCCGGTAACCTGGTATTTATTCAGGATGGTGAGAGAACAGAAGTTCCTGTTTCTCAAACTTTTGCAACGATCACAAAGCCTAATGCTGCATTAATTGCTGCAGATAAGATGAATGTGGTTTATCGTGGAGTTTCTAATCCAATGTCGATTTCGATACCCGGAATTCCAAATAATAAGGTTAGTGCATCTGCACCAGGTCTTAAGAAGAGAGAAGGCAGTAAGTATATTATGAACCCGGGAACGGGAAGAACAGTAACTATTGTTGCTTCTGGTACATTGCCTGATGGGCAGCGTGTTTCCTCAAAATCTGAATTCAGGATCAAGGATATTCCAAGACCATCCGGATCTATTAGAGGAGAAACCGGTAGTGCAAAAATGCCTAGAAGAAACCTTGAAATTGCAACAATTGGTGCATTGCTTGAAGACTTCGATTTTGACTTGAATCTGGCAATAAGCGGATTTAAATTCAAAGTGCCAGGTCAGCCCACTGTAAGTGTAAATGGCAACAAATTGGATAATAGAGCCAAATCAGCCCTGAAAAGAGCAAAAAGAGGCGATGCTCTTCAGATATTTGATATTCAAGCTTATATCACGAATAACAAAAGCTATAAACTGAAGAAGGTATCTCCGGTAATTGTGGAGATTACAAACTAAGAATAGTATAAATTTTAATTTTATGAATTGGAAGAATGTTTTAATTGCTGGAGCTGTAGCGCTACTACCACTATCAATGATGGCACAGGCTAATATATTAAATGCCAAATTGCCTGAGGAAATTGGTAAAAAAACGGAAGCGCAAATAGCAGCGGATAATGATGCTCCGCTGCCATACGGCTACGTAGATGACAGGGATATCCTTTGGTCCAAGACCGTATGGGAGGTAATTGATCTTGATGAAAGAGTAAATTTCCCACTGTACTATCCGCTTGACACCATAGATATAGGTGCAGACAGAAGGTCGTTATATGATGTTTTTATGAAAAACATTAAAAACGGTAAGCTTACTGACGTATATGTAGATTCTTATTTTACTGAAAAAAGAAATTTGAGTGACCTGGAAGCTACATTGAAAAAAGTAGATACCACAGATCTTGGATATGAGCAGATCAATGCCGGCGAACAGCTTTCTCCCGAATACATTAATCAAAGGGAACTTACTGCAGCTGATATTGAAGAGTATCGTATCAAAGGGATATGGTATTTTGATAAGCGACAGGGCGAATTAAAATATCGACTATTAGGTATTGCCCCGGTAGCCCCCGACGTAAACTTTATAGATGATGAATCTATGGATCCCAATGAGAATAAAGTTGAACTTTTTTGGGTTTGGTATCCTAGTGCCAGAGAGATATTACATAAAGCCAAGGTTTTTAACCAACAAAACTCGGCACAGCCCATATCTTTTGATATGTTGTTGAATGCCAGACGTTTTAATGGTCTTATCTATAGAGAGGATAATGTTCAGGGTGATCGTGTAATTAATGATTACATAGCCGACAATGCTCTATTCCAGCTGCTTGAAGCAGATCGTATTAAAGAAACAATACGAGACAGGGAACAGGATATGTGGGCATACTAGAAATATTTTTTGAATTCCAATTCAGATATAAATTAGGAAACGCTGCACCATTTGGTGCGGCGTTTTTTAATTTTACACTATGGTAGATTACTTAATAGTAGGTCTTGGCCTGGCCGGAATAGCCTTTTGTGAAAGGCTCGAACAGCACGGCAGAACCTTTTGTGTAGTTAATGATGACTCACAGACATCTTCAAACATTGCCGGCGGATTGTATAATCCGGTTATTTTAAAAAGGTTTAGTCTTGCCTGGAAAGCAGATGAACAAATGAAAATGATTCTGCCTTTTTATAAAACCCTGGAAGATAAGCTAAAAACAAGGCTGGATTACAAGGTTCCTGTATTGAGGATTCTAGCCTCTGTGGAGGAGCAAAACTTTTGGTTTGAGGCCGCCGATAAAAAAAAATTACAGCCATATCTGTCTACAAAACTACTGGGTAATAATAATTCATGCATTAAGGCACCGTTCGGCTATGGAGAGGTCTTACATACCGGAAGAGTAGACACCCAAGGTTTGGTGAAAGCCTATTCGGGATATTTGTCAGCAAAGAAACTTTTAACCGGGGAAACTTTCAACTTTGATGATTTAAAGATAAATTCCAACAGTATCTCTTACAGGACCATGAATGCTAAAAGAATTGTCTTTGCAACGGGCTATGGATTAAAAAGTAATGGGTATTTTAACTATTTACCCCTTAATGGAACAAAAGGAGAGCTTTTAACAATAAATGCCCCCCGTCTAAAAGAAGAGCGCGTTATTAAATCCTCTGTTTTTATTATTCCCATAGGCAATAACCATTACAGAATTGGAGCTACCTACAAATGGAAGGATAAAACAAATGAGCCAACCTTAGAGGCCAGACAAGAACTGCTAACAAAGCTGGATACATTTTTAAACTGCGATTATAAAATATTGAACCATGTAGCCGGAATAAGGCCAACGGTTGCAGATAGGAGGCCTCTGGTAGGCAAACACCCTGTTTTTAACCATATGTACTTGTTAAATGGTTTT
The DNA here is from genome assembly GCA_020346245.1 of Flavobacteriaceae bacterium. Lineage (GTDB taxonomy): Bacteria > Bacteroidota > Bacteroidia > Flavobacteriales > Flavobacteriaceae > Eudoraea. Next base: position 1,710,808 of record CP070778.1, read on the forward strand.
GGATCAAGAGGAGTCATGATAGCGCCCTATGCTTCAGACCAGTTATATGAATACATAGAAAATGGCAGGGCTATAGACCCTGAAATGGATATTAAGAGATATGATAAGGACTACATAGAAGTCTAATCTATGCGAACAGTTCCCGGATCGTATTTTATGAAGATGTTGATCCAAATATTTCTGGAAAGCCTTATTATAACAGGCATAAAGACTACCATTGTAACTACTATTGCAATAAATGTATTTAATAAACCAACCCCAATTATTAAAAAAGCAATAACAAAGGCCGCTACCGCAAATGCAATTCCAACGGCATAGCTTACATACATCGCCCCGTAGAAAAAGGATGGCTCAATTTTGTACTTTGTATTACAAAGTGTGCAGCGGGTGTGCATCTTAAAAAGGGAGCCCAGATGATAAGGGTTTGGATCTGTATACATACTTTCCCCGTGGCATCTTGGACAACTTCCTGTTAAAATACTGTAGAGTTTGTTTCCTTTTTTTAACATTTGCAAAAGTTTAGGCAAAACTACAATTTTACGAAGTTTATAATTGTAACACCAATTACAAAAAATGCTAAATATTCATAATCTTTCTGTTTCTTTTGGAGGAGAATATCTGTTTAAAGAAATCGCGTTTAGATTAAATGCAGGTGATAGAGTAGGACTTATTGGAAAAAATGGCGCGGGGAAATCTACCCTGCTTAAACTACTTTCTAAAGAAATGAGTCCGGATTCCGGGACACTGGCGACAGAAAAAGATATAAAAATAGGCTGCCTGAAGCAAGATCTTGATTTTGAATATGGAAGATCTGTTCTTGATGAAGCTTACGAAGCTTTTGTTGAATTAAAAGCCCTGGAACAGCAGCTGGAGCGTATAAATTTGCAATTGGCTGAACGCACCGATTATGAAAGTGACATATACAATCAATTGATAATAGACTTAAATGATTTAACCCATCAATATGAAGTTCATGGAGGGTACAATTATCAGGGTCAGACAGAAAGAATCCTTTTAGGTCTTGGTTTTAAAAGGGAAGATTTTAATAAAAGTACAGATACATTCTCTGGTGGATGGAGGATGCGTATAGAATTGGCCAAATTACTCCTGCAGAACAATGATGTTCTCTTATTGGATGAACCTACTAACCATTTGGATATTGATTCTATACTTTGGCTGGAGCAATTCCTCCTTAATTTTAGTGGTGCATTAGTGCTGGTTTCCCATGATAGAATGTTTTTGGATAATGTTACCAACAGAACAATAGAAATATCTCTTGGAAGGATATATGATTACAATAAACCATATTCCAAGTATTTAGAACTAAGGGAAGAAATAAAAGAACAACAACTTAGTGCGCGCAAAAACCAGGAGAAAGAAATTCAGCAAACAGAGCGACTAATAGACAAATTCCGAGCCAAGGCTTCAAAGGCATCTATGGCTCAGTCTCTGATTAAGAAGCTCGACAGGATGGAGCGTATTGAGGTGGACGAGGATGACCTTAGCGCTATGAAGTTACGCTTTCCGATTTCGGTAACTCCGGGAAAAGTAATATTTGAAATGGAGAACCTTTCCAAAAGTTATGGCAACAAAGAAGTATTAAAAGGAGTAGACATAATTTTAGAAAGGGACAGTAAAACAGCTTTTGTAGGCCAAAACGGGCAAGGGAAAACTACTTTGGCTAAAATACTTGTAGGCGAATTGGAGTATCAGGGAAGGCTGAAATCTGGTCATAATGTGGAGATAGGTTATTTTGCCCAAAATCAAATGGAGTATCTGGATGGTAATAAAACTATTCTAAACACAATGATTGATGCCGCGAATGAGAAAAACCGAAGTAAAGTAAGGGATATCTTAGGATCCTTCCTTTTTAGTGGGGATGACGTAGATAAATATGTCAAGGTTTTATCAGGTGGGGAAAGGAACAGATTGGCGTTGGCTAAAATGTTGCTCCAGCCTTTTAATGTTCTTGTTATGGATGAGCCAACAAATCATCTAGATATCAAATCCAAACATGTTTTAAAAGAGGCGTTGAAACAGTTTGAAGGAACTTTGATTGTAGTTTCACATGATCGGGATTTTTTGCAGGGACTTACCAATAAGGTTTATGAGTTTAAGGATAAAAGGATTAAGGAGTATTTGGGAGATATTGATTATTTTCTTGAACAGCGAAAAGTTGAGGATTTCAGGGAGATCGAAAAGAAACAGATCGATTCGAAAAAGAAAGAAAAACGCAACGGCAAACCTTCAGATTATGAAAGTCAAAAAAGATTAAAATCGCTAAAGAATAAGTTAAGTACTCTTGAAAGTAATATAGCCGGATTAGAGAAAGAGATTGCCAGGATAGACCATGACCTGCTTATGGATTATGATGCTACCATAGCGAATCCGGATTTTTTTGACTCCTATCAGGCTAAAAAAAAGGAACTGGAGGCATTGATGACCAATTGGGAAAATGTTACTTTAGAGCTTGAAAACACTGGGTTGGAGAAATAAAATGTAAGACAGAAAATTTTTCACAACAAAAAAAAGACCTTTCACAACAAAAACGTGCACTTCATCGATTAAATAGGTTGTTTATCTATACAATCTCTTATATTTGTAAGGTAATTCTTTAGTATTGTAAAGTATTTATGTAGTTAAAGATACATCTATTTCTTAATGTCCAATCTTATGAAAAAACTGCTACTACTTCTGATTATTATAACAACGGCCAATCAGATGATGCAGGCAAAGGTTAGTAAAGCGGAAAAAAAAGCTTTATTAGATCTTTATGAAAGTACCGATGGAAGTTCATGGCTAAAACAGTGGAGCATGGACCAGCCTGTTTCTGAGTGGTATGGGGTTACAGTTGAAGGAAACCATGTAGTGGAGATTAATTTATTTCGCAATAATCTTTCTGGAATAATACCTCAGAGCATAGGGGACTTAGATCATCTGCGGATTCTCAACCTTGCATTTAATACCCTGAGTGGAGAATTACCGAATACAATTTCACAGTTACAAAAACTGGAAGTGCTAAAAATAGAGATGAACAGACTGAAAGGGAACCTTCCTTCTGAAATAGGACGCATGGCAAATTTGTTGGAGCTTACCGCGTT
>CP070778.1:1714008-1728856 GCA_020346245.1 Flavobacteriaceae bacterium
AGGCCCTTGATACGTACCCCAATGCCTTTTGTTATATCTGGTACCATCCAAAAATTGGACTTTGGATAGGAGCTACTCCCGAATTACTTATGCTTAAAGAAAGTTCCTCCTTAGTTACAGTGTCTCTTGCCGGTACAATAAAGAATACAAATACGGATAATCCTTTGTGGGGTAAAAAAGAGTTGGAGGAGCAGGCTATGGTTACCCGGCATATTACCCAACAACTCAGGAGTTACGTCACTGATTTGACAATTGGTGAAGTAAATTCTGTTAGAGCAGGTAATTTATGGCATCTTAAAACTAAAGTCTGGGGAACAATACGTGATTTGGAATTAGAAAAAATAATTGACGCATTGCATCCAACACCTGCTGTTTGTGGCCTTCCTGTAAGTGAGGCAGAAACATTTATTAAGAAGTATGAGAATTATGATCGGGAATTTTATTCCGGATATTTAGGAGAGCTTAATATGGGTAAAGATAAAAACACGCATCTCTTTGTTAACCTTCGGTGCGTGCAGATAAAAGGTAATTCTGCTCTCCTTTATGTTGGTGGTGGAATAACTTCAGGTTCCAATGCACAGCAAGAGTGGATGGAAACAGTTCATAAAAGCGAAACCATGCTGAATATGATATTTAATTAGGCCAATTCATTGGATTTACCATAAGTTCCGTCGTATTTTTGTTATGCCTATGAAATATTCTAGTATTCCTTCGGCTCAATCGCTTGTTTTCCATTGCAAATCAAGGGGTATAAAGAACGTAGTTATCTCTCCGGGTTCTAGGAATGCCCCATTGATCATTGGATTTACTAATGACCCGTACTTTTCTTGTTATAGTATAGTTGATGAGCGTTGCGCGGCTTTTTTTGCCTTAGGTCTGGCACAGCATTTACAAATACCTGTGATAGCTGTTTGCACTTCCGGCAGTGCACTTTTGAATTATTATCCTGCGGTGGCAGAAGCTTTTTATAGTGATATACCGCTTATAATTGTATCCGCAGACAGACCTGCTTATAAAGTCGATATAGGTGATGGCCAGACAATAAGACAGGAATCATTATTTGAAAAGCACATTGGTTATTCAGCAAATTTAAAACAAGATATATCCCACGCAACCAGGACTGTAGAAAAGTTTAACCCTTCCTTGTTTTCAAATGATTATTCCTTAGAACAATTGCAGGTTCAAATTCAAAATTTTAATGATGAAGAGCTAAATAGTGCCTTTAAGGCTGCAATTTTCCAAAAAAGCCCCATTCAAATTAATATTCCATTTGAAGAACCTTTGTATGATGTCCAGCAAAAATTGGAGTTAAAACCGTTTTGTTCCCCGCTTAACTTGGAGCATAGCAATAAGGATATCAATTTTCAAGAGCTTGCTCAAATTTGGAATTCATGTGATAAGAAAATGATGATTATCGGTGTAAAAAATCCTGATAGTATCAATCCGGAATATTTAAATACCCTTGCCGTTGATAACTCATTACTAATTTTTACGGAGGTTACTTCCAATGTACATCATAAAAACTTTTTTCCAAGCATTGATAGTATCATTGCACCTATTGAAAAATCCAGGGATAAAGAATTGCTTTTTAAGGAGCTGCAGCCCGAATTGCTCATTACATTGGGAGGTTTAATAGTATCAAAAAAGATAAAAGCATTTCTCAGACAATATAAACCAAAACATCATTGGCATATAAACAACAAAAAGGCCTATGACACTTTTTTTAGCCTTACCCGGCATATTAAAACAGATGAAAATTGGTTTTTTAAACACTTTTTGGAGAATGTTTCCGAGGTACCAAGTGATTATTTCAACAAATGGAATACAATAAAACAAGAGTATTTAAGTAAAAGGAAAGCATATTTAAGTCAAATTCCGTTTACAGATTTTTTAGCATTTCAGATTATTTGTTCCAGCATTCCTAAAAGCTATCAGCTACAACTTTCAAATAGTTCTACCGTTCGATACGCCCAACTATTTGATTTGGATCCTTCACTTAAGGTATACTGCAATAGGGGAACAAGCGGAATAGACGGAAGCACCTCTACTGCGATTGGTTCATCAATTCATTCAAGGAATCCTACCTTGCTGATAACCGGAGATCTGAGTTTCTTCTATGACAGTAATGGTCTGTGGAATTCATATAAGCGAAACGATTTCAGAATAATAGTAATTAACAATGGTGGTGGCGGAATTTTCAGGATTTTGCCGGGTATGGAAAATTCTCAGAATTTTGAGACCTTCTTTGAGACTGTACAAGATTTGGACTTACAAAATATTTGTTCACTATACGATATAGGTCATCTGGTAGCTGAAGACAAAAACACTTTAAATAATGCCTTATCCACTTTTTATAGGCCCTCTGCATCGCCGCTGCTTTTGGAAGTAAAAACCCCCAGATTATTAAATGATAAAATTTTGCTTAAGTACTTTGATTTTATATCTTAGGATAGTTTTAAAACCATTAAAGAACACAGGTATTATGAGCAATAGGAGGGATGATCTCATTAAAAAGTACGCAGCCGATATAAAGGATAAATTTGATCAAGCTCCTGATATGGACCTGCTGAAGAAAGTTACTATTGGACTTGGTCCTGCCATATATAATATGGATTCTTCTAAGGTGTCGGGAACGGATGAAGCTGAACTTGAAACTGTCAGGAAGAATTTTTTAATTAAGAAATTAGGTCTTTCCGATGGTCCGGCATTAATGGAAGGCATCAATAGTGTAATGAATAAATATGGTAAATCAGAAAGAAATAAACATCGTGCTGTTGTCTATTATATGTTGGCAAAGCTCTTTAAAAAAGAATCTGTTTATAACTAGGACATTATAATTAGCCGTTCGTTAAATGAACGGCTTTTTTATAGCACTTTGAATAGAACGACTAAATGATAGAATTAGGAAATTATAATACATTAAAGATTCTCAGAGAAACGGCTGTGGGGTTATTTCTGGGGGATGATGATGTAGATGATTTATTACTGCCTTCAAAATATGTTCCTGATGATTTTAGAATAGGGGATGACATAAACGTATTTTGCTACCTGGATCATGAAGAACGTCCTATTGCTACAACCCTAAAACCTTTAATCAAAAGAAATAGTTTTGGTTGCCTTAGGGTGGCTGAGGTAAACGAATTTGGTGCGTTTTTGGATTGGGGTTTGGAAAAGCATTTGCTGGTACCCTACAGGGAACAGCAGACAAAAATGATTGAAGGAGAATCTTATGTAGTTTTTTGTTATCTCGACGAAAAGACTTTCAGGTTGGTTGCTTCATCAAGATTGGACAGATTCACCAAGAATGAAGAGATAGTACTAAACCCCAAGGATGAAGTAGATCTTTTGGTTACCCGGCAAACTGAATTAGGTTGGAACGTTATAATAAATAATAAATACAAAGGACTGGTTTTTAAAAGTGAAGTATTTCAACCCATGAAAGTTGGGGCTTCCTTAAAAGGGTATGTCAAGAAAATACGCGAGGACAATAAAATTGATATTTCATTAAAACCTATTGGTCACATGAGCCTGGAACCAGCCGCAAAGCAGATCTTTCAGCAGTTAGACGAAGCTGGGGGTTATATTCCATTGCATGATAAATCCTCTCCGAAAGAAATACAGCAAATGTTTCAGATGAGTAAAAAGACATTCAAAAAAGCTATAGGAACCCTTTATAGAGAAAGGAAAATTGAAATAAAAAGTGACGGAATTTATACCGTATAGGCAGAATAAATTTTTCAATAGTTTTGAACATTTACTTTATGCGTTTTTAATTCTAACCGTAATTCCGTTACTTTTGCCAAATAAACTTATTTATTTTGTTGATAATAAGCTTTTTACTTAATTTTAACCGTTGACTCCCTAAATTAAATTTGTTATGCCATTTATAGAAGAAAGCGATTTATTAGAATTACATAAAGACATTGACAAAGCACAAATTATTAATGAACGCTTATTAGATCAAATAAAATTTAAAAATAAAGAGTTAAAAAGGAGTAAGTTCCAAAGAAACATACTCGCCGGCGTTACGACACTTTTTCTAATTGGAGCTCTTGCAGTTACTTCTTTTACTGCCGGTCTTAGCAGGTCTAATACCTATGATAATCAAAATTTATTAGTTTCTATCGACAGCCTGGATGCTGTTAAAACCAGAATTGATAATCTTCAGCAAAAAAATGAAGAGCTGAGTTTAGTCAAAGAATTCTATCTGGCCAAAATGTTTTTAGAAAAAGAAAAAATTTACTCAGTTCAGGTTAAATCCTTTGTTGATAATAACATTACACTGGCCCCGGAATCTTTAACAAACACTATGTTTGTGAAAACCAATCCTTTTTATTCGTATTCGCTTGGAAATTTCGAGACATTGGAAGAAGCAAGGTCCTTTAGGTATCAATTGGTTAAAATGGGCTTTGAAGATGCTTTTGTGGCTTCTTATCAGGATGGTAAGCGATTAAAAATTGAAGACCCTTATTAGTGACTAAATTCAAAGCTTGGCTAAATGCAGCCCGCTTAAGAACACTTCCCTTATCGTTGTCAGGCATTTTGGTAGGTACCGCATTGGCGAATATCTATGGTTATTGGGATTTATATATTTTTACTCTCGCTCTTTTAACCACAGTGGCTTTTCAAATAACTTCGAATTTTGCCAATGATTATGGGGATGGAGTAAAGGGAACCGACAACGAGGATAGAATAGGCCCCATGAGGGCACTTCAAAGTGGCCAATTGTCTGTAAGTGAATTAAAAACAGGGATACGAATAGCAGTAGTTATAGATTTATTCCTGGTCTTTTTACTATTGTATTTTTCTTTTCAACAGGAACATTTAAAATATGTCATTTTGTTTTCAATATTGGGGATTGCCAGTATCTGGGCTGCAATAAAATATACAATTGGTAACAACGCATACGGGTATAAAGGATTTGGCGACCTTTTTGTATTTATTTTTTTCGGACTATTAAGTGTTTTGGGTTCCATGTTTTTATATACGAAATCTTTCATTCCTATTTCCATACTTCCTGCTGCCTCGATAGGATTTCTCAGTACAGCAGTACTTAATTTAAATAACTTAAGAGATATAGAATCTGATAAAAAATCTAACAAGAACACATTAGTTGTTAAAATAGGACGATCCAAAGGCAAAGTGTATCATTATACCCTTATTATTTTGGCATTCATTTGTATGCTTATTTTTGTCGGAAGTCATTTTTATTCGTGGAAAAATGCTATATGTCTGATCGCATTTGTTCCTCTTTTTATTCATTTGCGATTGGTAAACAAAATTGAAAGTCCCCAGAATTTTGATCCTGAATTAAAAAAAGTGGCACTCAGCACTTTTCTACTGGGATTCCTCTTTTATATTGGATATTATTATTTTTTGTAAATTTGAATAGACATAACCCACAAATAACTTACTTACTTTGGAACAAGCTATAAAGATTCTTATCGTAGAAGATAATGTGATTATTGCAGACGACATGCAATCAATGCTGGAGGAAATAGGATATGAAATTGTAGATAATGTTATTGTTTATGAACAGGCTGAAGAGGTTTTGAAAAACAATCATGTAGACCTGGTTCTTATCGATATCATTCTAGCATCCGACAAAACAGGAATAGACTTAGGAAAACATATAAGAGAGAATTATAATATTCCCTTTATTTTTGTTACCTCCAACTCCGACAGGGCCACGGTAGAGAATGCCAAAACTGTTAAGCCTAATGGTTACTTGGTTAAACCATTCGAGCAGCAGGATTTATATACTTCAATAGAGATTGCACTTTCCAATTTTGATTATTCAACCAAAGAAGGAGGTCAACAGCACCCGGAGGATGAAGACAGAATAGTATCTAATTCTGTTCTCAAGGACTCCATATTTGTTAAAAAGCAACATCTTTATTATAGAATTCAATTTGGTGATATTCAGTTTATAAAGGCAGATAATGTTTACCTCGAAGTAAACACCGTAGACAAGAAATTTCTTGTTCGATCTCCTTTAAAGGATTATTTACAGAAATTACCCCAAAATAAATTTTATAGAGCACACAAATCTTATATCGTTAATGTTGATCATATAGATGCAATAAACTCTAAAGATATTATGATAAATAATAACCTGATCCCTATTTCCAAGGATTTTAAAGAGTTTATTATTTCAGCAATGAATTCGTAGGGTTAAGCGGTATTAATGCATTTTATAGTTAAGGATGGTTCCTTATAGGTCTTCTTTATAGCCTCCAAAAAGCCAGTCACCACACATTTGAGCTACTTCACAACAATTATTTTTCCATGGAGAAGAATAGACATAATTTGGCTGTATAATTAATGAATTAATTTTTTTCATTTTCATATAGTGTTCTCGTAAAAGAGTCTTGTCCAAAATGGCAAGGCTCTTTTTGATTATAACCATTTTTGAACTGGATTTAGCAATTATATCTGGAATCATTTCTCTATGAAAGGTCAAAAAATCAGGTAAAATGCATTTAATGTCTATAAAGTGTTCATTCACAACATAAATATGCACTTACACAACAAAATTCCAAATGCTAAATTTCTAGGTGATAAATTTGAAACGCTAAACCAGCGCCCCAAATCTTATCGTTAATAAATTACAATTTAAGAGGCTATGCTATGTGTATAGTCTTTTTTTATTAAACAAACGTACTTTATCTAAATGTTCAGACGAATTACGGCTGTATAATTGAAGGTGTTTTGGTAACAAAGTGAGTGTGAAAAAAGTTGGTTATTAGGAAGAATTATTACCGTGATCTATGATAGACAACAGTTTCATTCTACTTGACAACAAAAATTTAAACACAAGACCAATTAGTAGTAAGTTTAAGTTCTTGTTATGGTTTTAAACTTAATAATTTTAATCTGATCAAAATAGTATTTGGCAAATATCCCTAAGCTTGTTATGGCAAAATCGCTGGGTAAAATTTTAATAATATTCTTTCTTTCTTTCTTTCAAAGCGTCGGAGGGCAGGTTCTAGATACCCTTGATGAGAATGCATTGGATGTATTCAAGGATAAGCAGAGTGTTACGGATAGGTTTGATTATTTCTTTAATACGCTTTACAGGTATAATGAAAACTCGGCCTATGATTGGTTAGATGAGGTTAATATTTATCTTAATACTGCTGAGAAATCGGGAGATTCATCTGCTATTAACAATTACAAGCTCATACAATCTCAAATTTATTATGATTTGGGAGACTACGACAAAAGCGTGGCTATAGCCAATGATTTATATGCAATAAAAGATAAAATAGATCTGAAGATCAAAAGGGTTATGTTGGATCTGATAGATAACAACTATTCTCAGTTAAAACTGTATGGAAAGCAAGTTGAAATAAGACAGGAGAAAAGAGATTTAGGCTTCTCGGAGAATATTACTTTTTATGATATTTATTCTAATCTGGGACTGCATAGAAAAGCCATGGAAGATTACATCATGGATATGAAAAAGACCATTGATAACAGTGATCTTTTTGGTCTTGCGGAATACAATAATAATGTAGGGCGGTACTTACTACTCGATAAATCTTCTTCGGTTGCATTAAGTAATTTTAAAAAGGCCAAAGGTTATGTAGATGTATATTTAAATGATGTCACCCAGGTAAAGACAGAAAAAGAATTAAAGAATGCCAAATTTTTGAAAGGCAAAATAGAAGGGAATATTGGAAAGTCCTACTTGCAGCTCAAACAATTTGAGGAGGCATTGCCTTATTTAGAAAATAGCATCGATTTAATTGAGGAAAATAATATCAGTCTTTATTCTGAAGACATCATTGAAAATAGCCTTGCACTTGCAGATTGTCACCTGCAACTCGAAAATTTTCAAAAAGCAAAAGATATTCTAAATGAAAGGCTAAGACCCGTTAAGATAGAGCATATTATTAAGAAGAATAGATTACTTGCTGCATATTATGACAAGATTGAAGACTATAAAAGTGCAAGTTTTTATTTAAAGAAAAATGTAAGAATTGCCGATTCTATTAATGCCAATGATACTTCGCTTAAAAAACAACAGCTCTCCACTGTAGCAAAGTATGAAATTGAGAATTCCAAGCGAATGATAGATGCACAAAAAATGGAAATGGAACGTGCAAGAAACGAAATGCAGGCTAAGGATGAGCAAATTAATTTAGTTTTTATTTCTTTGATTTTTACACTTTTAGGTTTTGCCGGATTAGTTTATGCTTATTTAAAGAGTATAAAGAATCAACGTCTTATTGCAGAGCAGAAGCATATAATTGAGAATTCTTTGGTAGAAAAGGATTCTTTACTTAAAGAAATTCATCATCGCGTAAAAAATAACCTCCAAATGGTTTCCAGCCTTTTGAGCTTGCAAACGAAAAATACACGTAGTAAAGCAGCAATTGAAGCTCTTGAAGAGGGCAAAAGCAGAGTTAAAGCTATGGCCCTGATTCATCAGAAGTTGTATCAAAATGATGATCTGTCTGTTATTGAAATGCAGGGCTATATAGAAAGTTTGGTGAATAGTGTACAATCTGTATTTAAAAAAGGCGGTCACAACATCAATATAACTATCGACGCAGAAGGTGTTGAATTGGATATTGACAGGGCTATCCCTTTTGGATTAATACTGAATGAATTGGTTTCAAATACCTTCAAATATGCATTTCCCGAAGATGATGAAAATGGCAAAATCTATATTCACCTCAGAAAAAATGGGGATCAGGGATTCTTTGAATATACAGATAATGGTGTGGGTCTAAGTGAAGACTCCGAAGAAAGAGTGAACTCATCTATGGGTGTTCGATTAATGAAGCGACTGGTAAATCAATTACAATCTACCTTAAATATTGACAAAACTACAGAAGGTGTTCGTTTTTGGTTCAATTTTAAATAAATTTGAAGTTCAAATTTATTTAAGATGAAAATTACATTTTTAGGCCACGCCTCCTTGTTAATAACAGTAGGTAAATACAAGGTTTTAGTCGATCCATTTATTACAGGAAATGAAAAAGCAGCCGGAAAGGTTGATATTGAAGATTTGAATCCGGATTATATCCTGGTTACCCATGCGCATCAGGATCACATTTTGGATGTAGAGGCCATATGCAAACGGTCTGATTCCGTAATTGTAAGTAACTATGAGATTGCCATGCATTATCAGGCTAAAGGATTTAAAGTACATCCGATGAATCATGGAGGTAGCTGGAATTTTGACTTCGGAAAAGTAAAATATACAAATGCAATACATACTTCTTCTTTTCCAGATGGTTCATATGGAGGGCAGCCAGGGGGTTTTATAATTACAACCGATGATAAACAATTATACATAGCCGGAGATACTGCTTTGACCACGGATATGAAATTAATTCCTTTAACACATCAATTAGACCTCGCAATTCTACCCATTGGTGACAATTTTACGATGGGAATAGAAGATGCAGTAATGGCTGCAGATTTTGTTTCCTGCGATACCGTGCTGGGGTATCATTATGATACTTTTGGGTATATAGAAATAGACCATGCGAAGGCTCAGGAAGCGTTTACCAAAGCTGGCAAAGAACTACACTTATTACCTATAGGAGAGACACTTACAATTTAATAATCCAAACGTACTTTTTGATAATTGTTTGTGCAAAAGCATAGATAGATTTGTTCCGGGAAACTATCATATATTTCTTCTCAAATTACAATATTGTTGCGCTAACAATAATTGGAATACTTCTTAAGAAACTTAATCCGCCATTTCTTGTAACTGCCTTGCTGGTTTAATTTAAAGACCAGAATTCAGCTACACTGGAAAACGGCAGGGTCAATTATATTACTTTTTTACTATTTCCCTTAATTCCATAATTTTTAGACTGAAAATATGGTTAAATTTAGCACCAATTCTCATGGAAGCTAGTTATAAGAAATACGATTTAAACTTTAAAAGACCAAGTGGCACTTCGCGCGGGATACTTAAGAAAAAGGAAACGTGGTTTTTAATTCTGAATAATCATGGAAAATTTGGCATTGGAGAATGCGGTTTGTTCAGAGGTCTTAGTATTGATGATAAAGCAGATTATGAGGATAAATTATCCTGGACCTGCTCACATATCCATTTTGGCAAGGAAAGGCTTTTAGACGACTTAAAGGATTATCCAAGTATTGCATTTGGCGTGGAACAGGCTTTCATTTCACTGCAATCTGAAGACCCGTTTTTGCTTTTCCCATCCAGTTTCACCAAATCTATGGCAGCAATTGAAATTAATGGCCTTATTTGGATGGGTGATAAAGAATATATGCAGGAGCAAATAGCTCAAAAAATAGAATCAGGATTCAGTTGTATTAAAATAAAAATAGGAGCAATTGATTTTGATGAAGAACTTTCACTACTGAATTCTCTGAGAAAAAAATGCGCTGAAGAAGAAATAGAAATTAGGGTAGATGCTAATGGGGCCTTTAAAGAGGAGGAAGCCCTGGATAAACTCAATAAATTAGCTGCTTGTGAGATACATTCTATTGAACAGCCCATTAAACAGGGATTTCCGTTAAAAATGAAGAATATTTGTAAAAATACACCACTCCCGGTTGCCCTGGATGAGGAATTAATTGGACATTTTACGGTAAAAGAAAAAGAGGATTTGCTTCAAACCATATTGCCACAGTATATTATTTTAAAACCAAGTCTGGTGGGAGGTTTTAAAGCTTGCGAGGAATGGATTAAGATAGCAGAAAAATTAAATATTGGCTGGTGGATTACAAGTGCCCTGGAAAGTAATATTGGTCTTAACGCCATTGCGCAGTGGACATATACGCTGAATAATAAAATACCGCAGGGATTAGGAACTGGATTGTTATTTACTAATAACTTTGACAGTCCGCTTCGAATACGGGATGGAAAATTATTTTACGACAGGGATTCAAGCTGGGAACAAAACTTAATAAACAAATTATGTACATAGAACAAGGTTACAAAGGACTAAATGAACTCTGGAGGTACGCCATAGGAGTATTAATAATTTTCATTGGATGGCAATTTATAGGAGCAGGACCCCTTGTATTGGTTCTTTTAGCAAAAGCTTTAGAAACAGGTGATTACCCAACAGATGTAGCAAGTATTTCTAATCTATTGGGGTCTAATTTATTTTTCTTTCTTGCTTTGTTAACCTTTGTAATTGGATTTTTGGCACTATACCTTACCGTAAAATATTTACACAAACAAAGCTTTCGTTCATTAAGTACATCCAGAAAGAGCATTGATTGGAAAAGAGTGTTTTTTACATTTTTCCTATGGGCTATAATTTCTGTAGGATTTATTGGCTTGGATATCTTTATCTCACCCGAAGATTATGTTTATAATTTTCAGCCAGGCCCATTTTTGATTCTATTGCTTATTGCCCTAATTTTTATTCCAATTCAAACTAGTTTTGAAGAGTATTTCATGCGTGGTTATTTAATGCAGGGATTGGGTATAGCAGCAAAAAACAGATGGGTCCCACTATTGGGTACGTCCATCTTTTTTGGGTTACTGCATATTTTTAATCCGGAAGTAGCAAAAATAGGGTATGGGGTCATGGTTTTTTATATTGGAACCGGTCTGTTTTTAGGTATTCTAACCCTAATGGATGAAGGTCTGGAATTGGCTTTGGGTTTTCATGCTGCAAATAATTTAACGGCAGCCATACTTGTTACTGCAGAATGGACAGCTTTTCAAACAAATTCTATTTACAAGGATATTTCGGAACCCGAAATTGGCTGGGAAGTTTTTGCTCCTGTTTTTATTATCTATCCCATTGTGCTCTTTATTTTGTCAAAAAAATACGGATGGACTAATTGGAAGGAACGCCTAACCGGCGAAGTCTTACCTCCGGCAGATTTGGAGAATATACCTTAAATTTAAGTGTATGGAAGTCGAAATACCACCTCAGTTTAAACTCAACGGTCATAGATATTCTAATGAGGAGTTAAAGGAGGTTGCTTATAGTTTAATTAAGGAAGGGGAAGATTTTGAAAAAGAAATTGGCGACTTTCTGCTAGATTGGTTGTCTCCAGATTCTGAACTTACGGTAAGAACATCTGGCTCCACAGGTATTCCTATTGGGGTGGCGTTAAAAAAGCAGCACATGATAAACTCTGCCAAAGTTACCGGTGAATATTTTGGGTTAGAACCGGGTGACAGGGTATTGCTATGCCTTTCTGCAGGATATATTGCGGGGAAGATGATGCTGGTTAGAGCAATGGTACTAGGTTTAGAAATAGATTTTGTGGCACCCACTTCAGGACCTCTCGATGGTGTGACAGAATCATATAAATTTTGTGCTATGGTACCACTGCAATTGGAATCTTCGATAAATAGATTAAATCAGATAGAGACGGTCATAGTTGGCGGAGCTCCGGTATCTTTGCAATTAAGAAATTTGATTAAGCCTAGCAGCACAAAGGTTTTTGAAACTTATGGAATGACGGAAACTATCACACATGTTGCTGTCAGACCATTGAATTATGCAGATACCAGGTCAGATCATTATGCTTTTAAAATATTACCGGATATATCTATTTCGCAGGATGACAGAAAATGTCTTGTCATTAATGCACCAAATATCAGTGATGAGCCCGTTTTTACTAATGATATTGTAGAATTGATTTCAGATAAGGAATTTCTTTGGTTGGGGCGATATGATAACGTGATTAATTCGGGCGGCATCAAATTGATTCCTGAACATATTGAACGAAAATTATCATTGTTAATCAAATCAAGATTTTTTGTTAGTGCTTTGCCAGATGAAAAGTTAGGACAGAAATTAGTCTTAGTTGTTGAAGGTGAAGAAATAGAAGGGCTTCAGGAACTCATTTTAAAATCCGATTTAAAGAAATATGAGTTACCCAAAGAAATCTATTATGTACCAGCTTTCAAAAACACCGCCAATGGTAAGATTGTCAGAGAAAAAAGTTTATCTATGATAAAAAGCTGATATTTTGTATTCGGGCAAAAGTCCCAAATTTGAATTTAAATTGAATTCTAATCATGATAAATCCATCTTTTTTATGAAACGCCATCTAACACTGTTGTTACTTTTTATAAGTTCATCATTATTATCACAGCAGATCTTACCAGAAGAAGAACGCGCACAAGTAATAGACGAAATCTTAAAAGAACGGTTTGAAGTACTATTACCGGAACTTATGGACCAATCAGATTTGGATATGTGGATTCTTATTTCCCGGGAATATAATGAGGATCCGGTTTTAAGAACCATGCTGCCTGCCACATGGCTAAATGCCAGAAGAAGGACCATTTTGTTGTTTTACCGGGATAAAACTAAGAATACTATTGAAAAACTGGCTGTAGCGAGATATAATGTGGGAAAAAACATCTCTTCAGCATGGGATAAAGAGAAAGAGCCGGATCAATGGCAACGATTAGTTCAATTGATAGAAGAACGCAATCCAAAAAAGATAGGATTAAATTTTTCTAAAGATCATAATATCGCCGATGGTTTGGATAAGACAGACTATGAGGAGTTTATACAGAATTTGCCAGAGAAATACACTTCAAGAATTGTATCTGCCGAAGAACTTGCCGTTCGTTGGATTGAAACAAGAACTGAGCGGGAAATGATTATATATAATCAATTGGTCTCTATTACACATCAAATTATTGAAGAGGCATTTTCAGAAAAAGCAATAACCCCTGGAATTACAACAACCACCCAGGTGGAGTGGTGGATGAGGCAAAAAGTAACAGACCTGGGCCTGGAGACCTGGTTTCATCCTACTGTAGATGTGCAGCGTACCAATGATGAATTGACGGGACATCTCTATTCATTTTCCGGTAGGCCAGACCAAATGGTGATTTTACCAGGAGATTTAGTGCACTGTGATTTTGGGATTACGTACCTAAGATTAAATACAGATTGCCAGGAATTGGCCTATGTCTTAAAACCCGGAGAGAAGGAAGCACCTGAATATTTGAGGAAAGGCTTAAGGGATGGGAATCGGGTACAGGACTATCTGACAAAGAATATGATCAGGGGGCGTACAGGAAATCAAATATTGAAAATCGCGTTAGATGAGGCCAAAAAAGCCGGACTTAGACCTGCCATTTATACACATCCATTGGGATCTTATGGTCATTCTGCAGGAACTACGATTGGGATGTGGGATTCTCAGGGGGGCGTTATGAAAGACGATGGCGAGAATTATCCGCTTAATCCAAATACAGTTTACGCCATTGAATTAAATACGACAATTAACATTCCGGAATGGAATAGGGATATTAGAATCATGCTGGAAGAAGCAGGTTTCTATGGCGAAGAAGGATTTAGGTATGTAAATGGCCGACAAACGAAATTATTACTAATACCACGGGTAAAGCAACAATTGGGTAACTAAACCTGCAAAACACCCATATTAAATGTTTTTTCAATAGGTGCAAGATTTGCAGCTTCTATACCTATTGAAATCCATTTTCGCGTCTCCAGCGGATCTATAATAGCATCAGTCCAGAGATGCGCTGCTGCATAATAGGGGGATATCTGCCTATCATATCTTTTTTTAATTTCATCAAAGAGTTCGGCCTCTTTTTCAGGCGTTATCTTCTCTCCTTTCTTTTTTAAAGAAGCTTTTTCTATTTGGAGTAAAACCTTGGCAGCAGAATTTCCGCTCATAACTGCCAACTCGGCACTGGGCCATGAAACAATAAGTCTTGGGTCATAGGCTTTACCGCACATGGCGTAATTTCCTGCTCCATAACTATTGCCAACAATCACCGTAAATTTAGGCACAACAGAATTACTAACAGCATTAACCATTTTGGCCCCATCCTTTATAATGCCACCGTGTTCACTTTTGCTGCCTACCATGAATCCAGTCACATCCTGAAGGA
>CP070778.1:1728956-1773455 GCA_020346245.1 Flavobacteriaceae bacterium
GATAATGTGGCAACCGTATCAGAGATAGCCTACCGGGTAGGTTTTAGTAGTCCTACTTATTTCAATACATGTTTTCGCATCTATTACGGTTATCCGCCGGGAAAGTTAAAGTATAGGAACAAAGAAGCTGATTCTAAAACATCAATTAAAGAAATTGGAGTGGAAGCTAGTGAACTTGTTAAAGAAAATATATTTCTCAAAGAGGGTAAAAAGTCCTTCAAGAAAAGGTTTGTAATTGTGCCTTTGTTGGTGGTTATATTACTCTTTTTGCTAGTATATATAGTTTATTTGCGCATGGACTTAGCAGATGCCGCAAAGACTTTTTCAAACTCAATTACAGATAAATCCATTGCCGTTCTTCCATTTAAGAATTATAGTGGAGACCCGGCAATGGATCCATTTTGTGACGGAATGACTGATGAGGTTATCTCAAGACTCACCAGAATCAAATCCTTCACTAAGGTAAGCTCAAGAACATCAACTTTCCAATACAAAGATTCCGACAAAAGTATACCGGAAATTGCTGGTGAATTGAGGGTCACTCATATTTTAGAAGGGAGTTTTCAAAAATCCGGGGATAAAATAAAAGTGAACCTTCAATTGATTGATGGCCAGTTAGATGAACATTTATGGGCTGACGAATACATAGGGCATTGGGCTGGCAATGATATTTTCAAGATCCAGGCTGAAGTAGCTGAGAATATTGTGAGACATATGGACGTTGAGATTTCGGATAGTGAGCACTAGAGTATTCAAAAAACACCTGCAGATAATTACATAGCATATAAAAATTATCTTTTAGCACAATCTCAAAAACATAAGTTCAATAAAATATCTATCCAAAACGCGGTACCATTATATAAAAAAGCGATCAAATTGGATTCAACCTATATTGACCCCTATATTGGTCTTGCAGACACCTATATTATGGGCAGTCTTGTTTGGGGTGTATTTAATGAATGGGAAGCCTGGAAAAATGCGTGGGGTTTATTGCATATGGCACGTAAATTAGATTCTTTGAACGAACAAATTGAAGCCCAACTATAAGCGGGGTATTTTTACTTCGATTGGAATTTTGAATTGGTGGACAAATACTATCAAAAAAGGCTTGAAAATTTTTCTTACGACAGGACTCAGGCCATTGATGCAGACTTCGGCAATAAAACAGGATGATATGAAGAGGTCCTTACAACAATGGATAAGAATATAGCATTGGATCCCTCAGTGGTTATTTTTAATACTTTTAAAGGGCAGGCGTTGATGTTACAGGGCAAAAAAGATGAAGCTGCCGCCATATTGGAACATAGCGATCCGTTTTATAGTGACGATTGGTTTTATTTAAGGGAATCTGCCAAATTGCATTATTATCTGGGGAACTATAGGACATTCGTGTACCAATTGCAAAGACTAATGGCAAATTTCCCCGATCGGCCTCCTATACTGTTTTGGCTAAATTCGGTGAATGATCAAATGAATGGCAACCATGAAGGCGCTCTAAACAATCTAAGGGAATTACTAGAAAGCTATAAGTCCGTTGCTTCAGGTAGCCCTGCTTGGTTCACTGCTTTTGTATTATAGTGCCATCAAGAATAATGAAAAAAACTGGGAATAGCTTCAAAAATCCTATGATAACCATGAGGTTGAGCTTACATGGTTCCGGGAGGAACCCTTATTGATTCCACTTAGAAATGATCCACGTTATAAGGTGCTTTATGATAAAATAGGTTTTTCCAAATTAAAGTAATCCTCATCTGAATATTTGGTTATCCCAAAACCTTATCCTCAAATATCCAATAATCCTAAATTAAGTTAAGGAAGATGTCCTGAGGCATAAGGCATCATATTTTATATAATTACAAATATGTTGCATTAAGACCCTGAAAGTGCTATAGTAATTGCAACATAGCTAGTATGCCCTCTTTTTAAAATAAAACCACCTTTAGAATAGTACTAATCTTTAAATATTCAATATTATGAAAACAATTATGAATTTTTGTTTTGCCCTGTTATTAGTAATAGGCACCTCATGTTCCACTGAACCGGATGCACCGGAACTCAAAAGTGTAGCTGCAAAGGCATCTAGCAAGCAAACCGAATCAATAGTAGGTCTAGGAGGTATTACAGGCACTGCAACTTTACACAGAAATGCAAATGGCATTACAGTAAATTTTAAAGCAGAAGGTTTGTACCCCGGGGCATATACGATCTGGTGGGTAATCTGGAATAAACCACAAAATTGTATTACTCCCGGGGCTTGCGTGGAGGGTGATTTTTTTATAGACGTAGAGGATAAAGAAGTTGATATAAGGTATGCTGGCGGAAACGTTGTGGGCAATAATGGGAAGGGAAATTTCTCCGGACATTTAAACGCCGGCGATGATAGTCCGGAATCAATTAATGGGCTCATGGGACTTCCACTTGTCGACGGTTTGGAAGTTGGGAATACTTTTGATGCGGAAATTCATGTTGTTTTAAGAACCCATGGTCCTGCCGTACCGGGAGTAATCAACGATCAAATTGGATCTTATGCAGGTGGTTGTGATAATCCATTAGAAATACCTCCTTTCACAGAATACCCCGATGAAATAGGAAAATGTGCAGATATTGCAGCTGCTATATTTGCTCCGGCGCCGCTGTAGAGTTAAAAAATTATTTGAACTCAGGTCAGTAATGCAGGTGATTGATTGACTTTAATTTCAAAGTATCCTGGATTTAAAGTCTTAGATAGGATAATTCAAAAATCATTAACTATTATAGGTTATGCATTTTAAAGATGTCTTATCTTGGGGATATGAACAATCAGCGCCATAGTCAACTCATAAAAACCGAAGCCAAGCGCCTCGGTTTTTTATCTTGTGGCTTTTCAAAAGCAGAGTTTTTAGAGGAAGAGGCACCTCGGTTAGAGAAGTGGCTGAAGAACAATATGCATGGGGAGATGCGGTATATGGAGAACCACTTTGACAAGCGCCTGGATCCCCGCTTGTTGGTAGATGGGGCCAAATCTGTTATTTCACTCTTACTGAATTATTATCCTCAGGAAATTCAAAACAAAGACACCTATAAAGTCTCCAAGTACGCCTATGGCCAAGATTACCATCATGTTATCAAATCCAAATTAAGGCAACTTCAGGAATTTATCTCGGAAGAAATTGGGGAAGTACATGGCAGGGCCTTTGTAGATTCTGCCCCGGTACTCGACAAGGCTTGGGCAGCAAAAAGTGGCCTGGGATGGATGGGGAAACATTCCAATCTGCTCACACAGCAAATAGGCTCCTTTTACTTTATTGCAGAGTTAATAGTAGACCTGGAACTGGAATATGATTCACCGGTCACAGATCATTGCGGGAGCTGTACGGCCTGCATAGATGCCTGTCCAACCGAAGCTATTGTGGAGCCTTATGTGGTAGATGGTAGCAAGTGCATTTCTTATTTCACTATAGAACTCAAGAATGAAATTCCTTCTTCTGTTAAAAATAAATTTGACGACTGGATCTTTGGTTGTGATATCTGTCAGGATGTATGCCCCTGGAACAGATTTTCAAAATCCCATGCAGAACCCCTTTTTAATCCGCATCCGGAACTTTTAGCAATGACCAAAATGGACTGGGAAGAAATCACTGAAGACGTTTTCAAAAAGGTATTTAAAAAGTCTGCGGTTAAACGCACGAAATTTTCAGGTTTAAAGCGAAACATTAAATTTCTGGAATAATGCACCCTCAGAACTATAACGTTTTCGGAGTTAAAATAATGAAGTTTTAAGTAAGACTTTATGGTTAACAAAGATAAAGAGCTATATTGAAGGTCTGTTTACCAAGCATTTACAATAGAGTGAAATTTGTTTTATCTACACAGCCCGTACTATGAAGATTATGAAACCTGAGTTAAGTTTTTGGCAAATATTCAATATGAATGTCGGTTTTCTTGGCATCCAATTCAGTTTTGGGTTACAACAGAGTGCGATCAACCCTATTTTTCTCTTTTTAGGGGCACCTGAAGATATGCTGCCAATATTAAATATTGCCGGCCCGGTCACAGGTTTGGTTGTTCAGCCTCTTGTAGGAGCCATTTCAGATAAAACATGGTCACCAAAGTGGGGTCGTAGAAAACCATTTTTTCTAGTCGGGGCTATTATTGGGAGTTTGTGCCTGTTCGCATTTCCTTTAAGTCCGGCACTATGGTTTGCTGTAGGGTTACTTTGGATTTTAGATGTAGGTAACAACATGGCAATGGAACCTTACAGGGCCTTTGTAGGCGATAAGCTGCCTGGTAGACAACTGAGTTTGGGTTATCAAATGCAGAGTCTTTTTGTTGGTGCCGGTATTGTACTTGCCAATGCTTCTATTTTTCTGTTCCAGGATTGGTTTGGCGGAGATGCTGCTTCAGAGGTAGCAGGATCGATTCCTAAATGGTTGTATTATTCCTTTTTTATAGGTTCCGTTTTATCCGTAACCACAATTCTATGGTCTGTTCTCAAAACCCCGGAAATTCCCCCAAGCGATGAAGAACTTGAGGTAATCAATTCTCATAAGAAATTGCCTTTTGCAGAACGTTTTAAAATGCCATTTATTGAAATTGCTAATGCAGTTAAGGAGATGCCCAAGTTTATGTGGAAGCTCTCGGTGGTATATCTTTTCCAATGGTATGCGTTATTTGTTTATTGGCAGTTTATAACACCCTTGTTTATGAAAACTATGGGATATGATCTCTCATCTGCAGCTGCCCAATCTGCAAAAATGAGTACGACTTATAATATTGCAACTGTTGTTGTTGCTTTAGCCCTGGTTCCATTGACCTTAAGGTTTGGCGGAAAGAAAATTTATGCAGCAAGTTTATTTGGTACCGGAATAGCTTTGATGAGCATACCATATATTACAGATCCAATTTATGTACTTTTTCCAATGGTGCTTTTCGGTATTGGTTGGGCTGCTATGATGGGTATTCCTTATACTATGGTTTCTAACATAGTACCTCAGGAGCGGCGTGGAGTTTATATGGGTATTTTGAACATGATGATTGTGATTCCCATGGGAATTGAAACACTCACTTTCGGGCCAATCTTTAAGCTATTCTTAGGGGGTAATGCCGTAAACGCAATGCTCTTTGGGGGTACATTCTTTATGATTGCTGCAATTTTGGCGCTGCGCTTAAATGCAACTGCTAATAAAAAACAAGAATAAGGGAAGGTCGCAAATCGTAAATTCAATAATCTTCCTTTGTACAGGAACATTACATAATTGGATTTTTTATTTCAGTAAGAATTAATAGCCTCCCTAAAATATCATCCAAACGTTGATGTAATTTTAATTGTATTCGAAGATATGTTTGTATCCAAAGAAATACTCTTAAATTTGAGAATCAAAATAAACCCATGTCCGAAGAAAAGAAAAGAAGAGAGGCATTAATCTATCATGCAAAACCACAACCCGGTAAAATTAAAGTTGTGCCTACAAAGCCTTACGCCACCCAGCGAGATTTGGCTCTTGCATACTCCCCGGGGGTTGCAGAACCCTGTCTTGAAATTAAAAAGGACGAGGAGAATGTTTATAAATATACTGCCAAGGGTAATATTGTAGCTATTATTTCGAATGGTACTGCCGTTCTGGGACTGGGAGATATTGGACCAGAAGCGTCCAAGCCTGTCATGGAAGGCAAGAGTTTATTATTTAAAATTTTTGCAGATATAGACGGTATTGATATCGAACTGGATACAAAAGACGTAGATAAATTCGTAGAAACCGTAAAAATCATTGCACCCACTTTTGGAGGGATAAACCTGGAAGATATTAAAGCTCCTGAAGCTTTTGAGATTGAACGCAGATTAAAGGAAGAGTTGGATATTCCTGTGATGCATGATGATCAACACGGGACAGCAATTATTTCGGCGGCAGCATTGCTAAACGCATTGGAGATAGCGAATAAGAAAATTGAAAAAGTAAGAATCGTGGTAAGTGGGGCAGGGGCAGCAGCGGTTTCATGTACCAGACTTTATAAGGCCTTTGGGGCGATTTCAGAGAATATTGTGATGCTTGATAGCAAAGGTGTAATTCGCGAAGATGCCGAAAACCTTACCCAGGAAAAGCGTGAATTTGCTACAAAGCGGAAGATAGATACCTTAGAAGAAGCTGTGCTGGACGCAGACGTTTTTATAGGTCTTTCAATAGCCGATATCCTCACTCCTGAAATGCTTAAGTCAATGGCAAAAAACCCTATTGTCTTTGCTATGGCCAATCCGGACCCCGAGATAAACTATAAATTGGCTTGCAGTACAAGAGATGATGTTATTATGGCCACGGGAAGATCTGACCATCCTAATCAGGTAAATAATGTTTTGGGCTTTCCATTTATCTTTCGTGGGGCACTGGATGTCAGGGCAACCAAAATTAATGAAGCCATGAAAATGGCTGCCGTAAAAGCATTATCTGAACTTACCAAGCAACCGGTCCCGGAACAGGTTAATATTGCCTATGGTGAAACCAGATTAACCTTTGGCAAGGACTATATCATACCAAAACCTTTTGATCCCAGGCTTATAGCGGAAATACCCCCGGCCGTGGCACAGGCAGCTATGGATAGTGGCGTTGCCAAAGCACCTATTGAAGACTGGAACAGGTATAGGGAGGAACTCCTTAAACGATCCGGAGATGATAATAAGGTAATGCGCCTGTTGATGAATAGGGCCAAAAGCAATCCGAAAAAGATCGTTTTTGCAGAAGCAAATCATCTTGATGTATTAAAAACTGCACAAATTGCTTATGAAGAAGGGATCGCAAGCCCTATCCTGTTAGGTAACAAAGAGGTAATACTGGAATTGAAAAAGGAATTGGAATTTGATGCAGATGTATTGATTATTGACCCTAAAGATGAAGATTCAGAAGAGAAAAGAAAGAATTACGCTGCTAAATTCTTCGAAGCCAGAAAGAGAAGTGGCGTTACTTTGTACGGGGCAAACACTAAAATGCGGGAGCGTAATTATTTTGGGGCAATGATGGTGATGGAAGGTGATGCGGATGGTATGATTTCGGGGCATTCAAGGGCTTATGCCAATGTGGTGAAACCAATTTTTGAAGTTATAGGAAAAGCAAACAATGTTTCTAAAGCGGCAACAGCGCATATTATGATTACGCAGAGGGGTCCCTTGATCCTGTCAGATACCTCCATAAATATTGATCCAAATTCAGAAGAATTAGCTGAAATTGCCCAGATGACGGCTAATCTTGGGGTGGCATTTGGTTTTGATCCTGTTTTGGCGTTGTTGTCTTATTCCAATTTTGGTTCTTCCAGTCATCCGCATGCTGTTAAAGTAAGAGAAGCCATTAAGATATTACATGCAAGAAATCCGGAATTAGTCGTAGATGGCGAAATCCAAACAGATTTTGCACTTAACAAGAAACTACGAAAAAGCCAGTTCCCTTTTTCAACACTCGGTGGAAAGAAAGTTAATACCTTAATTTTCCCAAATCTTGAATCTGCCAATATTACTTATAAATTACTAAAAGAGCTTCATGCTGCAGATTCAATAGGTCCTATTATGCTGGGTCTTCGAAAGGCCGTTCATGTTTTACAATTAGGTGCCAGTGTGGAGGAAATGGTGAATATGACTGCTGTTGCGGTTATAGATGCCCAGGAACGTGAGAAAAGGAGGAAGGTAAAAATGGGATTGAGCGACCAGACAGATTAATAAACCAATTCAATTACAAAAAAAGCAGGAATGATTACCCATCTAAAAGGGAGGCTTGTAGAAAAAAATCCAACTTACGTGGTAATAGAATGTGCCGGTGTTGGCTATTTTGTAAACATTTCACTCCATACGTTTTCAAAAATTTCAGATTCTGAAAACATTCAACTTTATACGCATTTGCAGATAAAGGAAGACTCGCATACGCTCTATGGCTTTGCGGAAATCTCTGAAAGAGAAATATTCAGGTTATTATTGTCGGTTTCCGGAATCGGATCAAATATTGCAAGGACCATGCTTTCTTCACTCACCCCCTTTCAGATTAGAGATGCAATTGCCTGTGGGGATGTTCCTACAATTCAGTCTGTCAAGGGTATAGGCGCCAAAACAGCACAACGGGTAATTTTAGACCTAAAAGACAAGATTCTAAAAATCTATGATCTGGATGAAGTTTCACAAAATTCAAACAATACAAATAAAGAAGAAGCGTTATCTGCTTTAGAGGTTCTCGGGTTTGTCCGGAGGCAGTCAGAAAAGGCTGTGGACAAGGTTTTGACTCAGGACCCCTCACTAAGCGCAGAGGACATTATAAAACACGCGCTTAAAAATTTGTAATAAGTTTGAAAAAAGGGGCAAAATCAAATCTTAAATCATTTTCATTTAAGCTTTTTTTACTATCCTTCATTTTTCTAGGAGCTTGGAATACTGCACAAGCCCAGGAGACTAATGAACAGGAGACAGATTCTGTACAGGTAGATTCGGTTCAGACAGGATTTGCTCTGGGCAGAATTGCAATGGAAAACCCTGAAAGCATTGTTTCCAAATATACCTATGATCCGAAACTCGACAGGTATATCTATACAGAAATGGTGGGGGATTTTGATATTAGTTACCCTATTATACTTACGCCTGAGCAGTATTTGGATCTTGTACAACAAGAGAACATGAAGTCCTATTTCAAAGAGAAAATAGATGCCTTCTCAGGAAAAAAAGCAGGCTCCGAAGAAGCCCGAAAAAACCTGCTTCCTAATTTTTATGTAAACAGCGGATTTTTTGAAACTGTTTTTGGGGGCAATACTATAGAAGTCATCCCTCAGGGATCTGTTGCAATGGACCTCGGGGTTATTTGGCAAAAAAATGATAATCCGGCGCTTTCTCCAAGAAACCGTACCAATCTCTCATTTGATTTTGATCAGCGGATTAGTTTAAGCTTGTTGGGTAAAATTGGTGAGCGTCTGCAGGTCACTGCCAATTACGATACTGAAGCCACTTTCGATTTTCAGAATTTGATAAAATTAGATTATACACCCACTGAAGATGATATAATAAGAAAAATTGAGGTTGGTAATGTAAGCTTTCCTTTAAATAGCTCATTGATCAGAGGGGCTCAGAGCCTTTTCGGTGTAAAAACGCAATTGCAATTTGGCAGGACTACGATAACCGCGGTCTTCTCGGAACAACAATCTCAAAATAGTTCGGTAGTGGCGCAGGGTGGTGGAACTTTGAATGATTTTGAATTATCTGCTCTGGACTACGATGAGGACAAACACTTTTTCCTAGCCCAATTTTTT
Source organism: Flavobacteriaceae bacterium (assembly GCA_020346245.1). Lineage (GTDB taxonomy): Bacteria > Bacteroidota > Bacteroidia > Flavobacteriales > Flavobacteriaceae > Eudoraea. The sequence goes on from CP070778.1 coordinate 1,738,203, forward strand.
AGAGATCAGTACGATGAGGCATTAACCAATTACCCCTTTATTAAAAGTCAGGTTCAAATAACCCGTCTCGAAGTTTGGGTTACAAACAGAGGTCAGCAAACTCTAAATGTCAGAAACATAGTTGCTCTTCAGGATTTAGGAGAGGCCCTTAAGGATAATACCAGGATTGGAATTGCCAATGGTGAACCGGCAGGATTTTTTAACACTACAGCTACCAACCAGGAATTACCAAGGAATAATGCAAATGACTACGACCCTCTATTAATAGATAATGGGGGCGTGTTAAACTCTAACATCAGAGATATAGCGACGGTAGATGATGGTTTTGACATAAATACAGGATATCAGATAAATCAGGGATTTGACTATGCTATTTTGGAAAACGCGAGAAAACTTGAAACAGGAAGAGACTACCAGTTCGATTCACAATTAGGGTATATTTCTCTGAACCAGCGTTTAAGCAATGATGAAGTTTTGGCAGTAGCCTTTCAGTATACATTTAATGGAGAAATTTTTCAGGTTGGAGAATTTGCCAATGGGGGTATAGACGCTACGACGGTCGCACCCGGCGCAGAGGTTCCTCAAATAAATAACAATACACTGGTCCTGAAATTATTAAAGAGTAATATTACCAATGTGGCCGATCCTATATGGGATCTTATGATGAAAAACATATATGCCACAGGTGCTTTTCAACTTAGTCAGGAAGATTTCAGGTTTAATATTTTATATTCAGATCCGACCCCAAGAAATTATATCTTACCTGTGGTTGAAGGACCCGGTTCCGGGTGGCCCGATGAAAATTCCCCGGAGGGAGCATTGCAGGATAGAATTCTTCTGGATGTTTTTAATCTTGACCGCCTTAATGCGTTTAACGACGTTCAGAGAGGTGGAGATGGGTTCTTCGATTTTGTTCCGGGTATTACAGTGAATATGCAGAATGGCTTAATTCTATTTACCAAAGTAGAACCTTTTGGAGAGTTTTTATTTGATGTATTGGGAGGCGGTGACTATGATGTAGAAAATGATCAGGGATATAATGAAAACCAGCAAAAGTATGTTTTTAGAAACATGTATGCCCTTACTAAAGCTGCTTCTTTACAAGATGCTGAGAAAAACAGATTTAAACTTAAAGGACGCTATAAATCTGAAGGATCAAGTGGTATCCCAATAGGTGCTTTCAATGTTCCCAGAGGATCCGTAAGGGTAACGGCAGGCGGGCGACAATTGCAGGAAGGAATAGATTACACCGTAAATTATCAGGCTGGAACGGTTCAAATATTAGACCCCAGTTTGCAAGCTTCAAATACACCAATAAATATTTCCGTAGAGAACAATGCAATATTTGGCCAGCAGACCAGAAGATTTACAGGTTTTAATGTTGAACATAAATTCAATGAGAATTTTATTTTAGGAGGGACATTTCAAAACCTCAATGAAAGACCTCTTACTCAAAAATCTAATTATGGTGTTGAGCCAGTGAATAATAGCATTTTTGGTCTTAATGCAAATTTTTCAACAGAGGTTCCTTTTTTAACCAGGCTGGTAAACAAATTACCTAATATAGATACAGATGTAGCCTCAAATGTTTCGGTCCGTGCGGAAGCCGCATATCTTAACCCTAACTCTCCCAAAAATGCCGACTTTCAAGGGGAAACCACAACATATTTAGATGATTTTGAAGGAGCTCAGGCCCTAATAGACATCCGCTCCTCATTGGGTTGGTCATTGGCCAGTACGCCCGTGGAGTTTCGGATAGATGGGGAGCAGGATTTTGAAACAGGTTTTGAAAGGGCAAAAATGGCCTGGTATACCATAGATCCTATTTTTTATACAAACCAGCGCCCTTCCGGTATTAATGATGATGATATATCTACAAATGAGACACGCAGGGTTTTTATTGATGAGGTGTTTCCACAGACAGATATAGCCCAGGGCCAAACCACAGTCCAGAATACTTTTGATATGGCCTATTATCCAAATCAGAAAGGACCTTATAATGCCAGTACCACTTTCGATGGTCTGCAGCCAGATCAAAAATGGGCAGGTATGATGCGTTCTTTAAGCAGTACAAATTTTGAGCAATCGAATGTTGAGTTTGTTCAATTCTGGGTCATGGATCCATATGTAGACGGCATAGCTACGGGCCCGGGTGAGTTAGTTATAAATTTGGGAAATATCTCAGAGGACATTCTGAATGATGGAAGAAAACAATATGAAAACGGTTTGCCCGGCGTAGACAGTAATGATCTTACTCAGACTACCCCTTGGGGTGTAGTTCCGGCCACCCAGTCTTTGGTTTATGCTTTTGACGCCAGTGAAACTAACCGATCACTACAGGATATTGGTTTTGATGGCCTCGATAGTAGTCAGGAAGCTGCTCAAGGCTACAATGGACCACCCGAAGATCCCGCACTAGACAATTTTCAATACTATCTGAATAGGGAAGGGGGCATTTTAGAGCGTTACCTAGACTTTAATAATACCGAAGGAAATTCACCGGTTACTGTTACCAATACAGACCGGGGGTCTACAACCCTGCCCGATGTGGAAGACGTTAACCGCGACCTTACCATGAATACAATAAACAGCTATTTTGAATATCGTATTCCTATTAAACCTAACACCACCATTAACGATCTTTATGTAACAGATATCAGTGAAGGTACTACACCGGATTTGCCTAACGGAACTCAATTAAACCGTCGATGGATTCAATATAAGATTCCATTAAGTGATTTTACAGATGCAATAGGTGGGGTAACGGATTTTAGATCTATCAGTTTTATGCGGATGTATCTTACTGGTTTTACAGATAATGTGGTTTTGCGATTTGCCACCCTGGACCTTGTACGCATCGATTGGAGAACTTATTTAAAAACCCTTTCCTCTGATAACGACGACCCATCAGATGATGCCACGGTCGTGGATGTTAATACTGTGAATATAGAAGAGAATAATTCCAGAACACCTATTCCTTATGTTTTACCTCCCGGTGTTCTTAGAGAGCAATTAAATAACAATAATACAATCATTCGTCAAAATGAACAGTCTTTATCCTTTAAGGTAGAGAATCTTGAACCTCAGGACTCACGAGGTGTCTTTAAAAATGTAAATATTGATATTCGGCAATACAAAAGGTTAAAGATGTTTTTACATGCAGAGAAGATTGTGAATTCTGATTACCTGGATGACGATGTTCCCCTGGTTGCATTCCTGAGGATAGGGACGGATTTTTCCGAAAACTTTTATCAAATAGAAGTCCCTTTAAAATTTACACCTTTTGGTTCTACCACTCCGGAAGAAATCTGGCCGGAAATAAATGAATTGGATATTGCCCTGAGTGACCTCACCAAAATTAAATCTCAAGGCATCGCGGATCAATCTTTGAATGAGCTTAATTTTTATGAAATAATAGATGGGGAAGTTGTTGCGGTTGATGAGTTTGCTCCAAGAGAGTTAGGGCAGATTCGAATAGGTATAAGGGGTAACCCTTCAATAGGGACCCTGCGAAGTGCAATGCTGGGCATAAAGAACATTGATAACCTGCCCGCTCGCGGTGAAGTTTGGTTTAACGAATTGCGCATGGCAGGTTTGGATAATAATGGAGGATGGGCTGCCCTTGCTGCTGTTGATGCAAACCTGGCAGATTTTGCTAATGTCACGGCCACAGGAGGTAAAAGTACTCCGGGATTTGGTTCTGTAGATCAAAGGCCAAATGAACGCTCCAGAGAAGATGCCGTAGCTTATGATGTAGTTACAAATGTGTCTATCGGACAACTTCTGCCTAAAAAATGGAATGTACAGATTCCTTTTAATTATGGAGTTTCGGAGCAATTAATAACTCCCGAATTTGATCCTGTATATGACGATTTAAAGCTTAAAGACAGGATAGATGCTGCAAATACACAAGAGGAGGAAGAAGAAATCAGAGAGCAGGCTGAAGACTATACAAAGAGGACGAGTATAAACTTTATTGGGGTACGAAAAAACAAGGGTCCTGAAGCCAAGTCCCATATATATGATATTGAAAACTTTACATTTAATTACTCGTACAATGAAACAGAACACAGGGATTTTGAAGTGGCAAGTTTAAAGGATCAGAATATAAAGACAGGATTTGTATATAACTACAATTTTAAACCTGCTTCTGTAGCACCTTTTGAAAAACAGGATTCCCTATTTACCGGGAGTTATTTGAAATGGCTGAAAGACATGAATTTTAATTTGTTGCCAACCAGCTTTTCAGTGCAGTCAGATTACAATCGTCAATTCAATCAGCAGCGTTTCAGAGATGTTCAGGAAGCAGGTGTGGATAAGCTGCCATTGCCATTGCTCCAGCAAAGAAACTATCTTTTTAATTGGCAATATGCCCTTAATTATAGTTTATCCAAATCTTTGCGTCTTAATATCACGACCTCTAACAATAATATTGTCCGAAACTATTTTACAGAGGATGGAAACCCGGATTCGGATATTAATCAGGACCTGAATATTTGGAATGGCTTCTTCGATACAGGAGAACCTAACCGCCATGCCCAGCAATTTCAGCTCAATTATGATATCCCACTGAACAAGATACCTATACTGGATTTTATCAATACGCAATATACGTACACCAGTAATTTTGATTGGCAACGGGGTGGTGATGCCTTAAATGAAGTAGTCCAGGATGCACTCGGAGATCCTAATGCTGTTATTAATACTATTCAAAATGCCAATACACATACTATCACCGCAGCACTAAGCATGCAGCGCCTTTATGACCAGATAGGGCTTAAAAGGAGAGACAGCAAGGGTAGTGTCAGTACTAGTCCTGTACGCCGCGATAAAGCCGGAAACCCGGCTGCTGGTGAGGAAAAACCAAAAAAGAAAAGTAGTGGCGCATTCAATACTGTAGTTGATATAGTAACAATGGTGAAACGTGTTAACGTTAACTACAGGGAGAATAATGGTACGGTATTGCCCGGATATACACAATCTATTGGTTTTATCGGAACTACAAAACCGTCATTAGGATTTGTCTTCGGAAGTCAGAAAGATGTACGTTTTGAAGCAGCCCGCAATGGCTGGCTTACACCTTATAATGAGTTTAATGAACAATTTATAAAACGAACGAACAAACAGCTGAATATTACGGCTACAGCACAGCCGGTGAGGGATTTAACGATTGATTTACTGGCAGACAGGCAATTTTCCAGCAGTTTGCAGGAGAATTTTGAGATCAACGGCGGGGAGTATATATCTCAGGCACCGAATACTTTTGGAAACTTCAGCATATCAACTATTATGATTGGTACATCGTTCAGTAAAAGTGATGAATTTCAATCAGAGAATTTTGAAACCTTCAAAGATAACAGGATTGTCATAGCTGAGAGGCTATTTTCGGACAGGTCGAGCCCGGATGAAGGTGTAGATGAAAATGGATATCCTTTGAGATATGGTCCAACCAGCCAGGATGTAGTTCTCCCGGCTTTCTTTGCTGCCTACACGGGTCAGGATGTAAACAGAGTTAATCTGGATGCTTTCAGGGAAATCCCCATACCCAACTGGAATATTAAGTATACCGGGTTAATGCGTATTAAATCCTTTAAAAAGAAGTTCAAGCGCTTTTCTTTAAGCCACGGTTATCGGTCTGCATACAGTATAAATACATTTCAAACTAATCTGGAGAGATCTCAGCTCGTCAATGACAATCTCCCTCCGGTTGATCCGGAAACTCAAGATTTCCTTCCGGAAAACATTATCAATAATGTTGTTCTTACAGACCAGTTTAATCCTTTAATCCGGGTAGATTTTGAAATGCAAAATTCATTAAGTGTTTTGGCAGAAGTAGGTACAGACAGGGCTTATTCTTTTAGCTTCGACAATAATTTGCTTACAGAGATCACGGGCCAGGATTACACACTTGGATTGGGATATCGCTTTAAGGATGTGAAATTTGTAACAAATATTGGTGGGCAAAAGCAACGCTTAAAGGGTGATTTAAATCTTAAGGCAGATTTTACATTAAGGGATAATATAACCATTATCAGGAATCTCAGCCTGGATAATAATCAGACAACTGCAGGGCAGAATTTGTTATCCACCAAATTTACGGCAGACTATGCCCTGAGTAAAAACCTCAATGCATTGTTCTTTTTCGATTATTCATTCTCCAAGTTTGCAGTTTCCACGGCCTTTCCACAGACTACGATCAATACAGGGTTTACTATTCGATATAATTTTGGAAACTGATTATATTTAGCATAGTGCCAGGAATAAAAACCCAGAGAATATCTATTGGGGCTTTGCTATGATATGATTTGAGACATTTCAGAATTCCACCGTTTATCTGAATTATTTTTTTGAAAACCAACAGATTATCCAGTACATTTGCGGGCAAAACAAAATGAAATAAAATGAATATACCATCCAATTTAAAGTACACCAAAGATCATGAATGGATTAGGATTGAAGGGGATATAGCAACTGTTGGCATTACAGATTTTGCACAGGGAGAACTTGGTGATATTGTATATGTGGAAGTAGAAACATTAGATGAAACTTTGGACAGGGATGAAGTTTTTGGAACAGTGGAGGCAGTAAAGACCGTATCCGATCTTTTTCTTCCATTAAGTGGTGAGATTATAGAATTAAACGAACTACTTGAGGACGAACCTGAAAAAGTAAATACGGATCCTTATGGTGATGGCTGGATGATAAAAGTGAAGATAAATGATACCTCGGAGATAGACAGTCTGATGAGTGAAGCAGATTATAAGGAGCTTATTGGTGTTTAAACGTTATGTTTTTACTACTAGTTTTATCTGCTGGATAGTAATAATTACTTTTCTTAGCCTTTACTCATTTGAGGATATCAATACTCAGAAAATAAGTATTCCTCATCTTGATAAGATGGTACACTTCACCTTTTATTTTGTAGCAGCTATTTTGGGATCACTTTTAATCAGGGAGCGGACTAAAGGACAATTAAATATCTCCGGATCGATTATAATTTCTATGTTGGTTGTTATTATCTATGGTATAGTTATTGAAGTAATTCAGAATACGTTTACCGAATACAGAAGCGGAGATCTGTACGATGTGCTTGCCAATAGCCTTGGCGCTTTTTTTGGTGCGGGTATAATTTTTATACTTTTTTTGGGGAAAACCCCGTTAAAATGGAAAGATTAATTGCTTTTTAATCAAATTAATAGTTAAATTAGCGAATATTAAAATTTTAGAAGATGGAACTAAAAAAGAATCCGAAAGCCGATTTGAGAAAAAATAGCGGGCTTTATTTTGTTTTAGGATTGGCCTTTGTTATGTTAATTGTTTGGGGGGCCTTTGAGTGGAAAACTTATGATAAAACTAATGAATATGATATTTCATTGAATGTTGAAGATGATTTGGATGAGGAAGTTCCGATGACAGAACAGATCAAAACGCCTCCACCACCACCACCACCGGCAGCTCCTGAAGTTATTGAAGTTGTTGAGGATGAGGAAGAAGTAGAAGAAACTGTAATTGAATCAACAGAAACAAGTCAGGAAGAAGAGGTTATAGAAGTTGAAGATGTTGACGTTGAGGAAATGGATGAAGATATTGATGTTCCGTTTGCGGTAATTGAAGATGTGCCAGTATTTCCAGGTTGTGAAGGAGCCAGTGATAAAAGAGCCTGTTTTAATGAAATGATGCAAAAACATATTCGCAAAAATTTCCGTTATCCCGAAATTGCTCAGGAAATGGGAGTTCAGGGAAGGGTAAATGTAATGTTTACCATTCAGAAAGATGGAAGCATTGGAAATATTAGGTATAGAGGACCGGATAAAAACCTGGAAAAGGAAGCATTGAGAATTATTGAAAAACTTCCGAGGATGACACCTGGTAAGCAAAGAGGAAGAGCGGTTAGGGTACCTTTTAGTATTCCAATTACGTTTAAATTGCAATAAGCTCAAAAACCAATAATATATTTAAACCCTGACCTTGAAACGGCAGGGTTTTTTTCTGTACTAAATTATTCACTCTTTAAACTTTTATAGAAGATCTCCCTCATAACCTCGGGTTTAATATAACCATTGCCATGAGTGCTGTCATAGGCGGCACTGATGCTGTTGTTGCTTTTTACTTCTTCAAGACTTTCTCCTGCTGCAATTGCAGCCAGTATCTTTGACTTCAGATCTTCTAACATGGAAACATAACTTTCCAGCTCTTTTTTTGTAGAAGGTCTTCCATGACCCGGTATAATTTTAGTCTCTTCACTTATTACCATCAGTGCTTTTTTATGCGCATCAATATAACCCTGTAAACTACCACCACTTTTCAGATCAATATAGGGGTACCTCCCGGCAAAATAGGTATCGCCCATATGTATTACATCATTAGTTACAAAATAGACCATGGCATCGCCGTCTGTGTGTGCATTATGGACATGAAATGCCATGATGGTCTCATGATTGTCGTAAAAGGTAATATCCTCCGAAAAAGTAACTTCAGGTAACATTTTACTGTAATATGCTTCAGTAATTTTTTTATCATCTAATCTTTTTTGCTGATTTGCCATTACGCGTTTTCGAACATTGTTATGAGCAACCAGAGTGGTGAGGTCTGTATTAAAATTGGCGTTGCCTCCGGTATGATCACCGTGCATGTGTGTGTTAAACAGAAATGCAACAGGCTTATTTGTAAGTGATGCAATAGCAGCTTTTATTTTATCACTTAAACGATCAAATTGGTCATCGATCATAAATACATTTTTTTGCCCAACATAAATGCCAATATTACCGCCTTGTCCTGTAAGCATGTAAACGTCGCTGGAAAGTTTATCAATGCTTATAACCACTTCCTGGTCTTGTGCCGATAACAATGAAATACCAAGGGATGCAATGAAGATCAAAAACCTGACTTTAGTTTTGTAAAAGGTCATAGATTTATATAATTATTAAAGAGTGCTTTAAAGATAACATAAACAAACACAATTGGTTGCAGGAAAATGTAATGGGTCTTATCTTTGCCACCTCATAAAAGTGAACTTAATACTTCACTTTCTATACTTTAAGGATTTCAAATGAAGACGGCTGTTGGATCGGCAGACAATACAAAAAGTTTATTGACTTTTGCTGATTTTAAGGAGATTACCAAATCAAGACTCGCATTAAGCGTTGTCTTTTCATCATTAGCCGGTTACTTATTGGGTGCCTACGAAGTAAATCCATTATCACTTCTACTATTGGCTTTTGGGGGTTACTGTATGGTAGGTGCTTCAAATGCTTTTAATCAGGTTATTGAAAAAGACCTCGATGCTTTGATGAATAGAACCCGTAACAGGCCTATTCCGGCAGGCAGGATGTCCAGTAACAAGGCCATGACCCTGGCTATTTTGATGACAATTTTAGGCGTGGTTAGCCTATATATACTTAATCCTAAAACGGCCATGTTTGGCGCCATATCAATATTTATTTACACTAGTGTTTATACTCCTTTAAAAACAAAAACGCCTTTGTCGGTTTTTGTAGGTGCAATTCCGGGAGCCATACCTTTTATGCTGGGTTGGGTTGCTGCTACAAATAATTTCGGAATTGAGCCGGGAACTCTTTTCATGATACAATTTTTCTGGCAGTTTCCTCACTTTTGGGCTTTAGCATGGATGCTGGATGAAGATTATCAAAAAGGAGGTTTCAAAATGTTACCCACCGGTAAAAAGGATAAGGGTACCGCAATTCAGATAATAATGTATACCATCTGGATGATAATCATCTCCGTAATACCAGCTTTTGGAATAACAGGAAGACTTCATTTGTCTATTCCGGCTGCTGTAATAATCCTAATTTTAGGACTAGTAATGTTGGTTTATGGCTTTATATTATTTGAAAAAAGAGATAATAAATCGGCCAGGAAGCTTATGTTAATCAGCGTAAGCTATATAACACTTATGCAATTGGTTTATGTTATCGATAAATTTTTATAATAAGTATGGATCTTACACAAGGCACAAATAAAGAAAAGAAAGCCAGGGCAAAGAAAATGATGTTGTGGTTCGGTATTGCAAGTCTGCTCATGGGTTTTGCAGGATGGACAAGTGCCTATATAGTAAGTAGTTCCCGTGCAGATTGGCTTAAAGACTTTGAACTTCCGTCGGCATTTTTATATAGCACTGTAATTATTATTCTTAGTAGTGGCACTTACATCCTTGCAAAAAAAGCAATTAAGTCAGATAACTCCAGCCTTGGTACCAAATGGCTGTTTTTAACTCTGCTACTTGGTATTGTGTTTATAATTATTCAGTTCTCCGGATTTTCACAGCTCATTGAGCAGGGGTACTATTTTACCGGGCCTACCAGCAATATTACTATGTCTTACATTTTTTTAATTGCAGCAGTACACATTGTACATGTTATTGCGGGGCTGATTTCTCTTTTGGTGGTATTGTACAATAACATTAGGGATAAATACTCTGCTAACAATATGCTGGGAGTTGAACTGGGGATTACTTTTTGGCATTTTTTAGATCTTTTATGGGTCTATCTTATATTGTTTTTTTATTTCTTTGGTTAATAATTGAATATAAAATTTCATTTGAACCCTAATTCGGCTTTTCTATAGTTGAAAAAAATGTAAATTTGCCATTATTCTTATAACACGATAAATTTGTTTATGGATTCTACGGTAGCAACAAGTACAGAAGAAAGCGTTTGGGGAGGTGGAAACCGACCTTTAGGAGCAAGTTATGGAAAGCTAATGATGTGGTTTTTTATAGTTTCAGATGCTTTGACGTTTTCGGGATTTTTAGCCTCTTATGGTTTTTCCAGATTTAAATTTATCGAAACATGGCCAATAGCCGATGAGGTGTTTACACACGTTCCATTTTTTCATGGAAATTTTCCAATGTACTACGTTGCTTTTATGACATTTATCTTAATAATGTCATCTGTTACCATGGTACTTGCGGTTGATGCCGGCCACAAGATGATGAAGAATAAGACCATTCTTTATATGTTCCTTACAATTATCGGGGGAGCTATATTTGTGGGTTCTCAGGCGTGGGAATGGGCTACATTCATAAAGGGGGATTATGGTGCTTTGGAGACAAGAGGTGGAAGAATTTTGCAATTTGTAAAAGCGGATACCGGTGAAAGGGCTGCGTTATCTGATTTTTCCAAAACATTGCCTTCGGAACGTGTTGATCATGAAAGCAAAAATGGTGTATGGTTTTACAAGGGTGAAGCACTTCCCTCATATACCGTTAATGAGGTCACAGAAGGACTAAAATCAAATCCTAATATTCTGATCAGAACGGAAACCATCAATTCTGAAGGAGAAAAAACCCTCTTAACCAGAGAAGAATCATTAAATAAAATCAAAGATGCCAAATTAGTAGTTGAAGGCGCAAACTTGATAAGGAATGAGTATGGAAGTCGACTTTTTGCCGATTTCTTTTTCTTTATTACCGGTTTTCACGGATTCCACGTATTTTCTGGTGTAATTATCAATATTATAATTTTCTTTAATGTTATTCTGGGCACCTATGAGAGGAGGGGTCATTATGAAATGGTGGAAAAGGTTGGACTCTATTGGCATTTTGTTGATTTAGTCTGGGTATTTGTTTTCACGTTTTTCTATTTGGTTTAAGAGAAGGACACAAAGCGTTAATAAAAGAATATCAAAATAAAAAACACAATTTAAAAATGGCACACGCGCACAAGCTGGAGATTTTTAGAGGACTCATAAAATTTAAATCCAACACCCAAAAGATATGGGGTGTATTGGTTTTCCTGACAATTGTTACCGCTGTAGAAGTGGCGCTGGGGATAACAAAACCTCATGTTCTAACTGTGAATACCTTTTTGGGTATGAAACTGCTCAATTGGATTTTCATAATCCTTACCCTGGTTAAGGCGTACTACATAGCCTGGGATTTTATGCATTTACGCGATGAGAAAAAGTCCTTGCGAAGAGCCATTGTATGGACGCCAATTTTTTTGGTGGCCTATCTTATTTTCATACTCTTGTTCGAAGCAGATTACATTTATAATGTCTTTAAAGATGGCTACGTAACCTGGAATTTCTAACAAGGAATTTAACAACACATAAAGACGGTATAACAGCCGTCTTTTTTATTTTTGCAATGTCTAAATAATGTCAAATGAAAAAGACATTCGTCCTGGTGGTACTTTTTATTCTGCCATTGGTTGCCTACTTGTTTTTTGCTTCAGGAGTTAACAATTTTGGAAAACTTCCTGTACTGACTGAGAAAGTCCTGAATGCTCCTGAAAATGCAGATAATATAACATTCGAGAATAAGATTACAATTTTGGGCTTTTTAGGAAATAATATTGAACTTAAAAAAGGCAATGCATTTAATCTGAATCAGAAAATATATAAACCGTTCTATGAGTTTAATGATTTTCAAATTGTAATGATTATGCCTTTAGGAACTGAGGAAAAGGTTGAGGAATTAAAAGCAGAACTTGGCAATTTAGTTGATATAAAGAATTGGAATTTTATATTTACGGAAGATGACAAAATCAGATCAGTTTTCAACTCACTAAAGACCAACCTTAATCTTGACGAAAATTTAGGCACGCACTATGTTTTCATTATTGACAAGGATAAAAACCTAAGGGGAAGAACAAACGATGAGGAGGAGGCTACCAAGTATGGCTTTAATGCCACCTCCGTTGCCGAACTCAATAATAAAATGGAGGATGATGTAAAAATTATTTTAGCAGAGTACCGTTTGGCACTCAAGAAAAACAATGCAGATAGAACCAATTAATGAGACATAAATACACCTACGTTTGGGTATCCCTTGTAATCCTTGTTTTTGGAATTATTTTTATCCCAAAAATTATTGATCGGATAAAAACCGGTACGATTATACAACATGATCGTATGAATCAAACTGAAGCTGAAGAACCACTAAATTTTATCTATTTGAATAATGAGAAAAGAAAGGTCCCGTCTTTTCAATTTCTCAATCAGGATAGTCTCTTAATCTCTGAAAAGGATTATGAAGGAAAGGTTTATATAGTAGAGTTCTTTTTCACTACCTGTCCCACAATTTGTCCGGTTATGAATTCCAATTTGGTTGAAATTCAGGAAGAGTTCAGGGACTTTGATAATTTTGGCGTGGCCTCTTTTACCATTAATCCGGAATACGATAGACCGGGGGTGTTGAAACAATACGCCGAAAAATATGGTATAAATGATTTGGATTGGCACTTAATGACTGGTGATCGTCAGGCAATCTTTGACCTGGCGAATATTGGGTTTAATATTTTTGCGTCGGAAAATCCAGGAGTACCCGGAGGATTTGAGCATTCCGGCTTATTTGCACTAGTTGACAAAAATGGATATCTGCGCTCACGAACTGATGATTTTGGGAACCCAATTATTTACTACAGAGGTACCATAAGTGAATCTCAGGGAGAAAATGACGAAGGCGAAAAACAAGAGATCGGTATTTTAAAGGAGGACATAAAAAAACTTTTAAATGAATAAACAGCGAATAAACGCAGAAGAAAGGAAATTTAATAAGATAATTACTATCATATCAGTTTTGGTTCCTTTGGTGGTTGTTGTTTTATTTGGGGTAAAAATCCCTAATTCTGAGCCTTTAGGATTTCTTCCTCCTATTTATGCATCTATTAATGGACTTACTGCACTCCTGCTAATTTATGCGGTTTGGGCTATTAAGAATAATAAAAGAGTTTTGCATCAGAATATTATGAGTGCTTGCATTGTTTTGTCTTTGCTGTTTTTGCTAATGTATATTGCATATCATATGACTGCAGATTCCACTTCTTATGGAGGTGAAGGTGCAATTAGGTATGTATATTACTTTATACTTTTTTCACATATTATGTTGTCCATTGTTATTATACCACTTGTACTTAAGACTTATGCAAGGGCATATTTAAAAGATTTTAAACGCCACCGTAAACTTGCGAGAATTACATTTCCCATATGGTTATATGTGGCGGTTACAGGAGTCATTGTTTATTTAATGATTTCACCATATTATGAATATTAAAAGATTGAACTTAATAATATCTTAATTACGTTATACTAGATTGAAAATTAGAGACTCTATACTGGTAATTTTATTCGTTTTACTACCAAGGTTATTAGCAGCTCAGTGCGCAATGTGCAGGGCAGTTCTGGAAAGTCAGGACGATAATTCCATGGCTGAAGGTATTAATAATGGGATTGTTTATTTGATGGCGCTACCTTATATATTGCTGGGCGTTCTTTTTTACTTTGTTTATAGAAAAATGAGGTCATAAAAACAGGCTCAACTTTAACAATTTTTTACCGTTCCTACTGTAACAATTACCCAATCCGGAAGTCTTATTTATTAGAGGTTTAAACATCAATCCTTAATCAACCAACTCCATGTTCGATCTCGAAAGATGGCAGGAAATATTTGACACGATCCGTAAAAACAAATTACGGACTTTCCTTACAGGTCTATCTGTGGCCTCCGGTATTTTTATTCTGGTAATTTTATTAGGTTTTGGTCAGGGAATGCAGAATGGCGTTGCGCACGAATTTGAAGAAGATGCTGCTACCAGTGTGTGGGTTTGGCCGGGAGTTACCTCCAAAGAATTTAAAGGGCTTAACCCAGGGAGAAGTATACAGCTGAAAAATGAAAATTATGAATCTTCACTTGCATTGTTCGGGGATAAAATTGAATATAAATCCCCCAGGATATTTGTCCGAAATGTCTCTGTAAATTATGGAAAAGAGGCCTTGGTTTACGGGATTCAAGGCGTTTCTTATGATTTTCAGTTTATTGAAAATGCAAAAATGTCCGAAGGGAGATTTTTAAATTATCAGGATGAAGTAACTACTGCTAAAGTTGCAATAATTGGAAATAAAATTAAACGAGATGTATTTAAGGAACTTAAAACTCCCCTGGGAGAGTATATAAATATATCGGGAGTATTATTTAAAATTGTTGGAGTCTATTCAGAGAGAGAAGACCGGGAAGAAGAACGGATATATATTCCTGTAACTTCGGCACAACAGGTATTTAATGGGGGTGATAGAATTAATAATATGAGCTATACATTGCCAATGGAGGAAAATTTTGACCTCGCTGTTATTAAGGCTACAGCTTTTAAGGAAAAATTGCAGGCTCACTTACAGCAGGTTCATACTGTGGCACCTGAAGATACTGGAGCAATACAGGTTTGGAGTGCATTGGAAGAAGCGAAACGCTATTATAGTCTAATAGGGAATATTAAATTCTTTTTCTGGTTTGTAGGTATCTGTACAATCATTGCCGGGGTAGTTAGTGTAAGCAACATAATGCTAATTGTTGTGAAGGAGAGGACCAGAGAAATAGGCATCCGAAAAGCCTTGGGAGCTAAACCCTGGTCCATTGTGGGAATGATTTTACAAGAATCTATTTTTGTAACGGCCATTTCCGGATTCACCGGACTAATTTTTAGTATGGGTCTTTTGGAAATTGTAGGACCATATATAGAAGTGGATTATGTTCTTAACCCCTCTGTTAATTTTAATGTCGCCCTTTCCACGGTTTTGGTACTCATATTGGCCGGAACGATTGCCGGGTTTTTTCCAGCGTGGAGAGCGGCAAGTATTCATACTATTGAAGCCTTACGAGACGAATAAGATATTGGAGCTATGTTTAAAAGAGATCGATGGCAAGAAATATTAGAAGTACTTACCACTAACTGGTTCCGGACAATACTCACTGCTTTTGGTGTTTTTTGGGGGATACTAATTTTGATAATTTTATTATCTGCGGGAAAGGGCCTGGAGAATGGCATAAAAGCAGATTTTGGAGATATTGCTACAAATACCATGTTCATGTGGACACGGAGTACTACAAAAGCGCATATGGGCTTACCCATTGGAAGAAGTTTTCGATTTAAGGTAGATGATGTAAAGAGTATAAGTGAAAATATACCCAATTTGCGGTTTATATCACCCAGAAATCGATTAGGAGGATTTGGGAATGACAACAATGTAGTTAGAGGATTAAATACGGGGGCATATAACATTTATGGGGACTATCCTGAGATAATTAACCAGGATCCTATGACGATTACGGAAGGGCGTTTTTTAAACCAGAATGATATTAAGGAAAAACGTAAAATAGCAGTTATAGGAGCGGGAGTTAGAAATGAATTATATGATAAGGATGAGGAAGTAATGGGCAGTTACATTAAGATTCAGGGTGTAAATTTTATGGTAGTGGGTACCTATAAGAAGAAAAGTAATGATGGGGATGGCGAAGAGGCTCAAAAAGAAATTTTTGTACCCTTTACTTCTTTTTCACAAGCATTTAATATGGGTAATAATGTAGGTTGGATGGCTATAACAGCTCATGATGGAACCTCTATCTCCAGTCTAAAAGAAGATATTATTAATTTAATGAAAACCAGGCATAAAATTCATCCTGAGGATACAAGGGCGGTCGGTTATTTCGATCTTTATGAACAGTATAACAGAGTTGAAAGCTTGTTCGGAGCAATGAGTTTTATCGCCTATTTTGTGGGGATTTTAGTCTTGTTATCCGGTATAATCGGGGTGAGCAATATTATGCTAATTGTCGTTAAGGAAAGGACTAAGGAAATTGGAATACGGAGGGCATTGGGAGAGAATCCCTGGTCTATTAAAAAGCAGATTCTTATGGAGTCAGTTTTTCTGACTATAGTCTCTGGTATGGCGGGGATCATTATTGGGGCTTTATTTATTTATGGAGTTAATGCCCTCTTAGATGCTAATGGCCCGGTAGATATGTTTCTGAATCCCAGTGTTAGCCTGGCTGTAGTTTCAATTGCGCTGTTAATCCTTGTATTATCTGGTTTAATGGCAGGCTTTATACCGGCTCAAAGTGCAATAAAGGTAAAGCCCATAGATGCCTTAAGAACCGAATAAATTTTAAACATCAATCATTAATACTATAAAAATGAAAAAATCAGTAACGGTCGTCATTCTAATTGTCATTTTTTTGGCTTTCGGAGGAGCAATGTTTTACCTGTATCAAAAGAATGAAGAAGATCCAATTGTTTATGAAACAGAGAAGCCCTCTAGACAAACTATAATCAAAAAGACAGTGGCCACAGGGAGTATTTTACCCTTGGAAGAAGTACTTATTAAGCCTAATATTTCGGGAGTTATTGAGGAAATTTATGTTGAAGGGGGAGATTTTGTAGAATCCGGTGACCTGCTCGCAAGAATAAAGGTGGTGCCAAACCTTAATGCGCTCAATGATGCAAAGAACAGTATTGATGAAGCAAAAATTGCCCTTGATGATCAAAGGCGGAATTTTGATCGGCAGAGCAGTCTTTTTAATAAAGGAGTAATCTCAAAAGTTGATCTCGAAAGGGCACAGGTAAGTTATGATCAGGCAAAACAATCCTATAGTGCCGCAAATAAAAGATATGATATAGTTAAAACAGGAACCACGAAAGGGTATAGTAATTCTGCAAACACCATGATCAGAGCAACGGTGACCGGAATGGTTTTGGAAGTGCCTGTAGAAGTAGGCAATCAGGTAATTGAGAGTAATAATTTTAATGAAGGAACGACCATTGCAGCCATAGCGGATGTAGATAAAATGATTTTTGAAGGAAAGGTAGATGAATCAGAGGTGGGAAAGATAAAAGAAGACCTGCCTTTGGAAATTACTGTTGGAGCTCTTGAAAATATAACTTTTGATGCGGTTCTCGATTATATAGCACCTAAAGGTAATGAGGAAAACGGAGCAATTCAATTTGAAATCAAAGGAACCCTGAAGAAACAGGATTCTGTCTTTATACGTGCGGGTCTCAGTGCTAATGCATCCATTATTCTGGATAGAGCAGATAGTGTGCTTTCCATAAAAGAAGCACTGGTTCAATTTGACCCGGAAACCAAAAAGCCGTTTTTGGAAATTGCTACAGGCGATCAGCAATTTGAAAGAAGGGATATTGAACTGGGCATAAGTGATGGAATTTATGTTGAAGTGAAGTCTGGTCTTGAAAAAGAAGACGAAATAAAAGTATGGAATGAGGTCAAGCCCGATGAGTTTGGAGGATAACTTTTAATAAAAAATTCTAAAAATTATTTGTAACATTTTAGCAACTTTTCTGTCCTATTACCGGATTTGAATAGTTTATAATTTAAGACACTAATCATGATTGAAATAAAAGATTTACACAAATCCTATAAGATGGGCAGCAATGCCCTCCATGTTTTAAAGGGGATAAATTTTACGGTTGAAGAAGGAGAACTAGTTGCAATAATGGGTTCTTCGGGTTCAGGGAAATCCACCTTATTGAACATTCTGGGTATGTTGGATGTGGCTGATTCTGGGGAGTATACCCTGGATGGTGTGCCAATAAAAAATCTTAATGAGACCAAAGCCGCCAATTACCGCAATAAATTTTTAGGATTTATTTTCCAATCGTTTAACCTTATTAATTACAAAAGTGCCCTCGAAAATGTAGCCTTGCCTTTATACTATCAGAGAGTTCCCAGAAAAGAACGGCAGGAGAGGGCTATGAAATACCTGGATCAGGTTGGTCTCAAAGAGTGGGCTACTCATTTGCCAAGTGAACTTTCAGGAGGGCAGAATCAGAGAGTGGCAATTGCCAGGGCTATGGCCTCAGAACCGAAAGTACTTCTTGCCGATGAACCAACGGGCGCACTGGACAGTACAACATCGTATGAGGTTATGGATTTAATACAGAAAATTAACGACCAGGGAAATACAATTTTAGTTGTAACACATGAAGATGATATAGCACATATGTGTAAAAGGATCGTTTACCTCAAAGATGGTATTATTGTCGAAGACAAAAAAGTAAAGCAAGTAAGAGCATCAACGCATGTTTAGCAGAGATACCTGGAACGAAATATTTGAAACAATCCAAAAGAATAAACTAAGGACCTTTCTTTCTGGTTTTACGGTGGCTTTGGGGATATTGATATTTGTTTCTCTTTTCGGTCTGGGTAACGGCCTGATCAATACCTTTGACAAATTTTTTCAGGAAGACGCCACCAATGTATTTTATTTCTTTCCCGGAAAAACCACAATCCCATACAAAGGATATAAATCATCAAGGCGAATTGAATTTGAAAATAGCGATCTCGCAGACATAAAGAAAAATTTTCCAATGTTTCTTGAATATGTAACCCCAAGAATTACCAGAAGCAGATTGGTAAAATTTAAAGAAGAATCTGATAATTATAACATCACCGGGGTAGATTGGGGTCACCAATTTGCTGAAAAGACCATTATTATGAAAGGCCGGTACTTAAATGTAGAGGATATTAAGAAGAAGACAAAGTACGCAGTTATTGGCCGATTGGTGGAACAGGACCTGTTCGGATCAATGAATGCCATTGGTAAGTATGTGGATATTGGTGGAAGTGTCTTTAAGGTCATCGGTGTCTTTCAGGATGATGGAGGCGATAGAGAAGAACGTGGGATATATATCCCTTATACTACCCTGCAACTTATTGAAAAAAACACAGATAAAATAGACCAGATTGTAGTGGCCTTTAAACCTGAAATGGGCTATATGGGTGCGATGGCTTTTGAAAATAGTCTGGAGAAGTTTTTTAAAGACAAAAAATTTATAAGTCCAAAGGACCAAAATGGAATTTTCATAAGAAATGTTGCCGATCAATTGCAGCAAAATCAGCAATTTGCCCGTGTATTACAAATTATAGTAGCCTTTGTGGCTTTTGGGACAATAATAGCTGGGATTATTGGAATAAGTAATATCATGGTGTTTGTGGTTAAGGAGCGAACAAAGGAATTGGGAATTCGAAAGGCTTTAGGCGCAACCCCAAGAGCAGTGATCAGTACAATTTTACTTGAATCGGTTTTTATTACCACAATCTCTGGTTTTACGGGGATGTTAATTGGAATTGCACTTCTTAGTTCTTTGGGTGAGCGTTTGGCGGACGATTATTTTATTACAAACCCATATATAAATACTGGTGTTGCAGTATTTGCAACGCTTCTTTTAATATTATTTGGTGCAATTGCGGGATATATTCCGGCAAAAAGGGCGGCACGTATTAAACCTATAGTAGCATTGCGAGATGAGTAGTATTCGATTTCTTTTTGATAAAAATACCTGGCAGGAAATTTTCGGATCTATCGGAAAAAATAAGACCAGGACCATAATTACTGTTATAGGTGTGTTATGGGGTATTTTCATCTATATTGCTTTGGCAGGGGCCGCAAAGGGAATGGATAACGGATTTGAAAAGAATTTCGAAACCGTGGCTAAAAATAGTATATGGGCATGGTCTCAAAGTACAAGTATTCCTTATGCAGGGTATAAAACCGGGAGACAGTTAAGATTGAAGGTCCAGGATGCCATAGTCCTGAAAAATCGTATTCCTGAAATACAATATGTAGCTCCTGTAAATACAAAAGGAGCTTTTGGAGGAGCTTCTGCATTGACTGTACGAGGGATTAAATCTAATAGTTATGCGGTCTATGGTTACTTTCCTGAAATAGCAAAGATTGCGACACAAAAAATTTTTGATAACGGAAGGTTTATCAATGATGAAGATATTGCACAGGCAAGAAAAGTTTGTGTTATCGGTGAGCGTACGCAACAAGAGTTATTTGATAAAGATGAAGATCCCATTGGAGGATATATAAGGGTTGAGAATGTCTATTTTCAAGTAGTTGGTGTACACAAGTTTACACAGACTACCCCATTTGGTACGGATGGAGATATCTTTATTCCTTTTTCTACATTCAAAAAACTATATAATACCGGTGATAATTCACAGTTTTTTACGATTGCAGCTTATGATGATGCAGATGTTATTCAGGTAGAAAAAGACATTAAAGCAGTTTTAAGAAGCATACATAAGGTTCACCCTGAAGACGAACGTGCATTTGGGGCTTTTAATCTCGGGGAAATATTTAGCAAGATTATGGGCTTTGCCAACGGGATAACTTTTTTATCCTTAATTGTTGGTATAGCTACTATCCTGGCAGGGGTAATTGGAATTGGAAATATCCTTCTAATATCTGTTAAAGAACGTACCAAGGAATTGGGAATTCGCCGGGCTTTAGGTGCTACACCCAGGGAAGTACGCTCTCTGATAATTTTGGAATCTGTATTCCTCACAATGATTGCAGGAATTGTAGGGATCATTTTAGGAGCCGGGGTATTAAGTTTAATCAACAACCTCACCAGGGATGTTAATTTTCCATATACGAATCCAACGGTTCCTATACCATATGTACTGGGAGCCTTGGCTATAATGATAATATTAGGAACGCTAATAGGTTCAATTCCAGCACAGCGGGCTGTGAGTATTAAGCCTATAGATGCGCTCAGAGAAGAATAAACAAAACCATTAACTAGATACTAACACATTACATTGAAATGAACAAAATTGTAAAATATATATTGATTGGAATTCTGGTGCTTGGAGCATTGTGGGCTGCTGCTTTTTTTATAAAATCCAACAGTAAATCGGCCATAACCTACGAAACGAAAAAACCATTTATTTCTAATATTGAGAAGAAAACGGTAGCGACTGGCAAGGTAATCCCAGAAGACGAAATTGAGATCAAACCTCAAATTTCCGGAATTATTGAAACAATCTATTTGGAAGAAGGTGCTCAGGTTAAGGCGGGTGATTTGATTGCAGTAATAAAAGTGGTACCTAATGAGCAATCCCTGAATCAGGCCCGTGGAAGGGTTAGAAATGCGGAGATTGCATTAAACAATGTTGAAATTGAATATAAAAGGAATAAGGCCCTGTTTGATAAAGGAGTTATTTCCAGCCAGGACTTTAACACATTGCAATTGCAATATGACCAGGCAGTACAGGAATTAGACAATGCACGTGCAGATTATCTGATTATCAGAAGGGGTTCCGCAGGTGGATCCTCAAGTGCCAATACCAACATTCGCGCTACCGTTGCAGGGACATTGCTGGAAATTCCGGTAAGGGAAGGAGATCAGGTAATTCAGAGTAATAATTTTAATGACGGAACTACTATAGCTACGATTGCCGATTTGGGTAAGATGATTTTTGAAGGAAAGGTTGATGAAGGAGAAGTTGGGAAACTCGAAATAGGTATGCCCCTCGAAATTACTTTGGGTGCAATTGAAGATGAAAAGTTTGAGGCAAAGTTAAAGTTTATCGCCCCAAAAGGAATCGAAGAATCGGGTGCGGTGCAATTTAAAATAGAAGGCGATGTAGTTGTGGAAGGTGATTTTATGATCAGGGCGGGCTATAGCGCTAATGCATCACTTGTACTTGAGAAGAAAGATAGTGTTATGGTAATCCCGGAAGCTCTCCTGCAATTTGATAAGGAAACTGATGAGCCTTATGTGGAAGTTGCTGTGGGCGATCAGAAATTTGAACGTAAAGAAGTTGAAATAGGAATTTCGGATGGGGTAAACATAGAAATCATTTCGGGCATAACCGAAGAAGATGATGTAAAGGTCTGGAATAAAACGGAACCAATCAAAAAAGGCGAGGAAGATGAGGAGGAAACTGAAGAAGAAGACGCCTAATTAAGTTTAATGCGTTACGTATAGTCAATCAATTATAATTATCAAAAAACGACAGATGAAATTTAAACTAACTGCTCTTTTACTTCTATGTGCCATAAGTATGACAATTGCACAGAAAAAGATATGGACACTCGAAGAATGCGTGACATACGCAGTGGAAAATAACCTCTCTATTCAACAATTTGAATTGGATCTTGAGAATGCCACCATCGATAAATCCGATGCTATTGGTGCCTTTCTTCCGGATTTAAATGGATCTTTGAATGGTCAAAGCAATACAGGTCTTTCTTTTGACCCTACCAATAATCAACCGGTTAACACTACACAAATAACCTCTTCGGGTAGCATTACCTCTAGTGCACTTTTATTTGATGGACTTAGAAATGTACACAGACTGAACAGGGCTAAACTTAACGCAATAGCAAATCAATATCGCCTGGAAGACCTGGTAAATGATATTCGATTAAATGTTGCAATAAATTATTTAAGTATTTTGTCTAGTAAGGAAGCTGCAAAAGTTGCCAAGGCACTTTATGCGGTTACAGAACAGGATTTAAACAGGACCAGGGAATTAGTTGAGTCAGGTGTGGTCGCGAAGGGAGATTTATTGGAAATTGAGGCTACTGCGGCAACACGGGAACAGCAAATTATCAATGCAGAGAACGATGTATTAATAAATCGTATTAGTTTAGCACAACTACTTCAGATCACGGATTATGAAAACTTTGATATTTCGGATGTAGATTTTGAGGTGCCTGCGGCAGAAATTTTGAAAAATTCTCCTAAAGCTATCTTTGATAAAGCTTTGAGCTATTGGTATGAGACCAAGTTTTTTGAGACCAGTGTAGAATTGGCTAAGAAAGATCTATCTCTGGCTAAAGGAGAGACTTATCCGTCACTAGTTGGATTTTTTAATTATAATACCCGATACTCAGATCAGTTTTTGGATCCCGTAACCGGGCAGGTAGTCCCTTTTAAAGAACAATTATGGTTAAATGACGGAGTCGGATTTGGGGTACAAATAAATGTACCTGTCTTTAATGGTTGGAGCACAAGGAATAAGATTAAACGATCGCAAATTAATGTCAAAAAGGCTGAATTGGAACTGGAACAGAACAAATTGGACCTGGAAACCAATATAAATCAGGCCTATGTAGATGTAGTTAACAGCTCTAAAGCCTATGACGCTGCCCTTAAAACAAGAGAAG
Source organism: Flavobacteriaceae bacterium (assembly GCA_020346245.1). Classification (GTDB taxonomy): domain Bacteria; phylum Bacteroidota; class Bacteroidia; order Flavobacteriales; family Flavobacteriaceae; genus Eudoraea. The sequence goes on from CP070778.1 coordinate 1,761,916, forward strand.
CAAGAAGATTGGCTCTTGACTACTCCAAAGAAAGATTTGATGTCGGTATTATGAATTCCTTTGATTATAGCCAGGCGCAGGCAAGAGTAGACAATGCCGAAGCTGAGGTAATACGTACCAAATATGATTATGTTTTTAGAATTAAGGTATTGGAATTCTACTTTGGCCTTCCAATTGTAATTGATTAAAGAAGAAATAGTAATAGATTAGGCCTGTTGTGTTGTTTATACCCAACAGGTCTTTTTATATTTGCCTGGGAATTATGGCATTAATTTTAAATATAGAAACGGCTACTACAAATTGCTCGGTAAGCATTGCCAAAGATGGTCGTATGATAGCGCTGAGAGAGCTCAATAGTGCGTCTTACTCACATTCGGAAGATTTGCATTATTTTATAAAAGAAGCGCTTGAAGAGGCTTCAATATCCACCTCTGATCTGGGGGCCATAGCAGTTAGCAAAGGACCAGGTTCTTATACAGGGTTAAGGATAGGTGTTTCTGCCGCTAAAGGGCTTTGTTTTGCGCTGGACATTCCTCTTATCGGAATTTCTACTTTAGAGAGTATGGTATCTCAACTTAAGTTACAGGAAGGATTTGTGATTCCTGTGCTGGATGCCAGGCGTATGGAGGTTTATTCCGCGGTATTCACTTCGGATTATCAGCAGATAAGCGAAACCAGGGTAGAGGAGGTCCATCCTGATTTATATGACAAATTCGCGCAGCAGGCTAAGGTTTATATCATTGGGAGTGGTGCCCTTAAATGCAGGGAATTATTGAAACATCCGAATTTTGTTTTTAACGATTCGATAGTACCTTCGGCAAAAGAGATGTGTTCGCTCTCTTTCAAAGAATTCCAGTTAAAAAATTTTGAAAACACAGCCTACTTTGAACCCGACTATTTAAAGGATTTTATTGTTCAACAGGGTAAACCCAAAAAATATTCTCGATAGTCAAAAAATTTAAAAAATAGGGATTAATATTAATCCGGACTATGCATGACTCTTTGTGGAAATGGAATTTCAATATTTGCTTCGTCAAACCTACTTTTGAGTTCTTCCATCACAAAAAAATGAGCTGCCCAAAAGTCTTCATTTTTAGCCCAAAAACGCAAGGTAAGATTCACGGAGCTATCTCCCAATTCACCTACAAAAACCTGGGGTTCGGGATCTTTTAATATCGTAGCGTGCTCTTTGCATATTTGTAGGAGAATGTCTTTTGCTTCTTTTATATTAGAGCTGTAACCAATACCAACATCAATTTTATCTCTCCTGGTTTTTTCAGCATTATAGTTTATAATATTGTTGTTGGAAAGTTGCGCATTCGGAATGATTGCCAGCTGATTTCCAAATGTATTTAGCTTTGTGGTAAAAATCGTGATTTCCTTTACAGTTCCATCTACCCCTTGTGCGGAAATAAAATCCCCTACCTTAAAAGGTTTGAAAAATAGTATTAAAATTCCTCCGGCAAAGTTTGCCAGAGAGCCTTGAAGTGCCAGACCAATCGCGAGTCCTGCAGATCCCAAAACAGCCAGTAATGATGAAGATTTAACCCCTAACTGTGTTACTACAGCCACAAATAAGATTACCTTTAATCCTACACTAATTATCTGCATTAAAAAGGACTCAAGAGCAGGGTCATAATCCGCTTTTTCAAAAAACTTTCGTACAAAACGGTTAATTAGTTTTATTAACCACAACCCCACAAATAAAATAATCAGTGTAAATGCAAAAGTTGGAGCAAATTCCCAAAACCAATTAATGGCCATAGATAGGTATTGATCGTAATTAGATAAATTTTCCATGATTTTTATTTTTATGCAATAATATTAAACATTCCAAATACTACTAAGAAATTCAATGAAAAGATAAAGTTTTAGGTTAATTTATTTAAGCTGATTTAAAACATAATCAATGTCCGTGGCGGGCAATTTGCAAGAACCATGTTGGCAGAGGTAAATAAGTGTACTATTTGGCACATACCTGTTTTGAATCAGAGATAACTCACTCTCTACTTTAGCACCTGCAAATACAACATTTGGTAAATAGCTTTGCTGCATAGTACTCGCTATATTCATATAATCTTCACCAACTATGCTTATTTCATAGTAGGGCTTCTGAAAATACAAAACCAAATGAAGCCAATTGGCATAACCGGCGGTATCTTTCTCAAAACTTTGCTGCAGATTTATAACCATTTGTCCTGCAATATTTTCGTAATCCTCATCCGGAAAAAACCGTGATAATTTAAATAGGTTTTTAGCCATAATAGAGTTTGAGGAAGGAATTACATTATCTGCCTTTTCTATTGTTCTTCTAATGACAAAAGAATCTTGTAAAGGAGTGAAGAAAAATAAACCACTTTTTTCATCAGTAAAATTAGCAATACAATAATCCGTTAATCTTTTTGCGTCGCTAAGCCAATTTTCATCGAAGGTTATCTCATAAAGACCAATGAACGCATCTATTACCGACGCATAATCTTCCAGATACCCATTGATAGTGCTTTTGCCGTCTTTATGATTATGGTATAGGCTACCTTCTTTCTTCAGAAAGGTTTCCTTAATAAATGTGGCGTTTTCTATAGCCAGAACCAGGTAATCATCATTTTTAATAAACCTATAGGCGTCTGTCAAACCTTTTAGCATTAGTCCATTCCAAGAGCAAAGGATTTTATCATCTAATCTGGGCCGGCTTCTGTTTTTCCGGACATCGCTTAAAATTTCTTTACATTCCGAAATAATTTCATTGATTTTAGAAACAGAGATTTTATGTTTTTTGGCAATTGCATCCTCAGATTTATCTCTTATCAATACATAGTTACCATACTCCCAATGGCCAAAGTCGTTTATATTATAGTAGTCTTTGAAAAGATCATATTTATCTGCAAGTAAGGTTTGTAATTCCTCTTTTTGCCAAACGTAAAATGCCCCTTCTTCCAATTCCCCTTTTTCATTAAGGCTATCAGCATCCAATGAAGCGTAGAAGCCATTTGTACTATCCATAAGCTCAGAAGTAATAAATGCAATCGTTTCTTCTACCACTTTCCGGTACAGCGGATTTTCGGTTAAGGCGTATGCTTTGGAATATAAACTTATTAATTGGCCATTATCATATAACATTTTTTCAAAATGGGGGACATGCCATTTCCCGTCTACAGAATATCTCGAAAAACCACCTGCCACATGATCATAAATTCCTCCATAAGCCATTTTGGTAAGGGTCAAATTTATATACTCCAGGAGTTTTTCATTTTTTCTGGAAGTAGCATAATGCAATAAAAAATCCAGATTTCCGGGCATCATAAATTTAGGGGCCCGGTTATACCCTCCATAATTATGATCAAAATAGCGAGACCATTTCTTAACTGCATCATCTAATTGAGTTTCGGTTAAAATCTGAGAATCGGGGGCTATTTCAACAAGATTAATTGCTTTAATGCCTTCCGCCAGATCTCTGGCATATCCATTTACCTTCCCCGGCTGTTCCCTGTATAGCCTGGTGAGTTCATTGAGGACTTTCATCCAATTATCTTTTTTTACATAAGTTGCACCCCAAAACGGACGTCCGTCTGGCAGTGTAACAACATTCAATGGCCACCCACCTCTTCCTGTCATCATTTGAACCGCATCCATGTAAAGATGATCAATGTCTGGCCGTTCTTCCCTGTCAATTTTAATATTGATAAAATTCTCATTCATCAGTTTTGCCACTTCTTCATCCTCAAAACATTCTTTTTCCATAACATGGCACCAGTGACAGGCTGCATAACCTATGCTTATTAGCACTAATTTATTTTCATTTTTGGCTTTTTCAAGTGCTTCTGTGCTCCAGGGTTCCCAATTTACCGGATTATGAGCATGTTGCAAGAGATAAGGGCTGCTTTCATGGATTAAGGCATTGGTGTGTTTGTATGACATGGTATCTTTTTTTTGAGAGCAACCATTTAAGGTAACCAGTGCTAAAAGTAATATGTAATTAAGCCTGAACATATACAAAGTTAACACTAATTAAAAAGCATTAAAAAAGCACCTAAACGCCTGGTAATGAAATCTTAGGGTATAATTATCCGTTTAAGGCAACAACTTCAGATACTTTATCTCCCAGCATGTTTTTTAACATGGTTTCAATTCCATTTTTCAGGGTATAGGTAGAAGAAGGACATCCGCTGCAGGCTCCCTGGAGAATAACATTTACAACTTTGCTGTCTTCCTCATAGGACTGGAAAAGTATATTTCCACCATCACTGGCAACTGCAGGTTTAACGTATTCTTCCAGAATATTAATAATTTCTATTGAAGTATTATCCAATGTTTCGTTTTCTGTTGATGCATCAGAAGACTCCGAAGGTTTAACCGCAACTTCTTTGGTGGAGACTACTTCATTCCCATCGGCAATAAAATTTCGGATCATTTCACGAAGTTCCATCGTAATCTCATCCCAACTTGCAACCTCATATTTTGTGATGGAAACATAATTTTCATCCATGAAAACCTCCTTGACATAAGGCAGGTGAAATAACTTTTTGGCCAGATCCGAATCTTTTGCCTCGTCAAGATTTTTAAATTCAAAAACAGCAGGAACAATTTTCCTGTTTGCTACGAATTTCATTACAGCCGGATTTGGGGTAATTTCTGCATATATGGTTATAGCTACTTTATTTGTGTCCTCTTCTTCATTCACGATTGGTTCGCCGGCGTTTAAATATTCAACCAACTGTTGTGCAACTTCGTCTTTAACTGACGGCCAATCTACTATATCAAAGCGTTCCAGAGCTATGAAGTTGCCAGATATATATACAGTTTTTATAAATGGGAGGTGAAATAATTGTTGTGCAAGTGGTGAATTTTTTGCGTCATCAATATTCTTGAATTCGAAGTTGCTCCCATTTGTGAGAAAATGATTAGTCTCAAATTTTAAAATAGCCGGATTATTTGTTTCTACAACTGTAATTACGTATTCTTTCATCAGTTTTGTTTTTCGCAAAAATACAACCATTTTCCCTTCCCACGCATATATAATAATGTTGTATTTCATCCGTTATACTTTATATTTGATGAAACCGCATTATACACGCCCTATTCTTAGATGAGAAAACTCCTCTTGATTTTGTTAACATATGTAGCTTTTTCCAGCTCTTTGACAGCACAGGAGGGTGTTCCTGTGTATTTTGATTATTTGGCTGACAATTACTATTTGGTATTTCCTTCAATGGCAGGTATTAGTGATGGTGGTAAAATAAGGCTTACAGCGAGGAAACAATGGTTTAGTGTGGATGAGGCTCCAAGTTTGCAGACACTTAGCGCAAACTACAGGATTCCTGAGAGTTCAAGTGGGGTAGGGGTTATTATATTTAACGATGCTAATGGCTATCACTCTCAAACAGGTGCAAAGCTAACATACGCCCATCATTTACAGTTAGGACCCGAAATAAGAATTTTAAATCAGTTATCATTCGGGCTTAGTGCAGGGTTTATTCAAAGTAGTCTTGATGAAACAGAATTCAGGTCGGTTATTCCGGATCCAATTATAACAGGAGGTAAAAATAGTGTTGGCTATTTCAATATAGATTTAGGGATGTCCTATAACTATATGGAATTCTATGCAAATTTTGCTGCCTTAAATATTTTAGGTACAGGACGCGACCTTTATACCGCTATTGAATTTGATAATTTAAGGAGGTATTTAATTAATGTTGGTTATGTATTTGGAAAAGGTTTGTGGAAGATTGAACCTTCTATTCTTTTTCAATTAACAGAATTTACGGAAGAGAAAACCGTAGACCTCAATGCTAAGGTTTACAGAGAAATGAGTTGGGGTACCCTTTGGGCAGGTCTTTCTTACAGAAGGAGTTTTGACGGTGCACAATTCCAGGTAGATGGTACTATTGGTGAACAGAGACTTCAATTGTTTACTCCAATTGTGGGCATCAATTATAACAGATTTATGTTCTCGTATAACTATTCTTACCAATCAGGGGATATTAGATTAGATAATGGTGGGTTTCACCAGATTACCCTTGGTTATGATTTTGGTCCCACGAGGGAGAACAGATACGATTGTTTCTGTCCAAGTGCGAACTAAAAAAGGGCTTAACAGTAGTATTGCTAAACCCAATTCTATTAAAGATTGTAATTTTATTCCCATTTAAACTTTTTTGCAGCAGCCTGCCTTTTTATTGCTTTTAACATGGCATTTTCAAGCTCACCCTTTTCCTGTTTGGCTTGTTTGCTAATATAACTCTCCCGTTTGGCATTTAGTTCCTTTATTTCCCTTTGAATCCTTTTTCTTTCGGCCTTTTTCTCACTTATTAGCGCAATAAGTTCTGCTTTTGACTTATTTCTAAGTACTTTAGGTAATTCTTCTTTATTTATTGAAGCCACATCAAATTCCTCATCTTCAGATGCATCTATCAGATCCCAGGTAGAATTATTATACATCCCGGAACTTTTGCTAACTGCCCGTTTTACGGCTACAGCTTCTTCCATTTCCATGGCATTGTCATCCTGTTTTGATTGTAATTGTAGTTTTGCACTCCCCATGGCACCATACGATATATAGGTGCTGTTCAATTTTGAATTTAGTTTAATGATGACATCGTCATAAGGGGTAGCTATGTGCACAATCCGTTTATTATGATCTATCGCCATATATTCTCCCCCGGTTAGAGTAGCACCCTTTTTCCAATCTGTGTTAATGCCTTGCTGATAGTTGCCGCAAAATATAGTATTTACAATGATATCTTTTTCTCTGGCATTAGTAACAGCGTCTTTGTAGTTTAGTTTTCCCTGAGTAAAAGGTTCATTTCCCGCGATAAAGATCATTTTCAAATTATCAGGATTCTTACCCCAGTCTAACTGACGCAGCGAAGTCTGTATAACTTGCCCACAGTATTCTTCCCCGCCATTTGTGCTGAGTGAAAAAAGTTTTTCAGAAATCTCATCCAGATCGCTGCTGAATCCAATAACCTGTTGAATATAACCTTCCCTTGAAGAAAGTCCGTCATTTCCATATTGATATAGTGCAATCTGCAGACCAGGCCTATGGCCTTTCCCGCATTTGGCATAGGAGAATTGATTTACAATATCCCATAGTTGGGCTTTGGCCTGGTTAATTAAGCCATCCATACTATTACTTGTATCTAGCAGTAAAGCTATTTTAACAATGTTATTTTCTTTATTTTTTTTGTCAATCAAAAAGTTTTGCACTTCGGAGTTTTTCATTCCCTGCTTGCTTAAGGGGGCATAACCGAATACCGTTCCAAGAGTCAGACCTATTAATACCATACAGACTTTATACTTTAAATTTTTCATAATGTTATTTTTTAATTAGAATTAATGTTTAAATGTAGGCCTGAACTTTTTCATAAAAAACGAGGAATGAGTGAAATGAACCTCTTACTGAGTGAAACTGCGCAATGATTGTGTAAAGCCTGTTATTCTGCGATAAACAGACAGTAATTGGGGTTAGATGTATTTTTTAAACCCGTTAAAATCAAGTAAGTTTATCCTTATAAATGCAAATCATGCAAAAGCGTAATGCCCTGTTTCTGGTTTTTTATCTTGTACTTTTTACGGGCTTCTCACAGACCCAGCAAAGAGCTGAAGATTCTGAAGAAAATACATATCAGATTTCTTTAGATTCTGCGAAATTTTATAAGAAAACCAATATTGCAAGAAGTATTGATTTCATTGTACAGGCTATAAGTAGTCTTGGTCAAAACCCGGACAAAAATGAACTTGCCCTGGCGCTTACAAACCTCGGAGAGGTCTATCAATATCACAGGCAATACGATTTGGCTATTTCCAATTTTAAGGACGCTCAGGAGGCTAATAAAACCTTCAGGACAGCTTTATTACTGGGGAATGCTTATCTCCAAACAAGGGATTATAAAAATGCTGCTTCAGAACTCCATCCCCTTGAGGAGGTAAATGGGGTGGTGCCCTATCAAAAAATTGAGTTATATGAGTACTTGGGTGATGTTTATAAGGGATTAGGTGAATTCCAAAAAGCAATAGCCTATTATCAGGAAGGTTTAAAAGTTGCCAACAAAAATCAGGTGAGTCCAAAAATTCCCGATTTAAATTCTAAGATCGCGGATGCTTATGCACAGGATAACAGAATGGAAGAAGCCGAAAGTTATTACGGTAGTTCATTAGAACTTTCAAGTAAACAGGCGCCCCAAAGAGCCATTCAGGAAAAAGAAAAAGTTGCGGACTTTTACAATAAGAAAAATCAGTATGACGATGAAATTAAGTTAAGGAAAAAGAGTCTGAATGAATTACAGGCACTGCCCAGGACTAGAGCAAAATCAGCCAGAGCGCCTATTGAAGGAGATTCTATTACTGCACAGAGTATTAATTACAAGATTGCCAATGCCTATGCTGCACAGGATAAATATGATGAAGCCATACCCTATTTAGAGGAGAGTATTAAAGAAGCGGATAGTGAAAACGACCTGGTTATTCAAAAAGATGCCACACGTAAACTTTCGGAGGTATACCGGGATAAGGGTGATTTTTCAAAAGCCTTTGAAACGTATCAGAGGTATGTTGCCATAGTAGATACCCTTTACCTCAGGAAAGAACAAGAGATATCCCGGGCTTCTGAATTGAGCAGGGAAATTGCTATTAGACAAAGCAGGATAACGGGCCTTGAAAAAGAAAGGGAGCTTTCACAGAGCAAGTACAATCTGGCTTTGACAGAACAACAGCTGGCACTTGAAAGTAACAAAAGGCAAAAATGGATTATATACTCACTTATATTTGGGATCTTGCTAACCGGCCTGGCCGCCTACTTTTTTTACAGGAGTAACAAGCAACAGCAGCTTGCTAATAACGTATTGGCCCTTAGGTCATTGCGCTCACAAATGAATCCACACTTTATATTTAACGCGCTGAATTCTGTAAACAATTACATTGCAAAAAATGACGAACGCAGTGCTAATCGGTATTTAAGTGAGTTCTCTACCTTAATGAGGGCTGTGCTTGAAAATTCTGAAGAAGATTTTATCTCCCTTTCAAGGGAATTGGAACTCATTGAACTTTATGTGAAATTAGAACATTCTCGTTTTACGGAGAAGTTTGATTATACGATAAATATAGATGAGCAAATTGACATGGAAGCCTTTCAGATACCTCCTATGCTGCTTCAGCCTTATATAGAAAATGCAATTTGGCACGGACTTCGCTATAAAGAGGAGAAGGGAGCCTTAAGTATTGAACTCGTGCAAAAAACAACGGATCTTATTGAAATCCGAATTACTGACAATGGGATAGGAAGAAAAAAGTCAAAGGAGTTAAAAACAGAAAATCAGAAAACCCAAAATTCCAGGGGGATGGGAAATATCAAAAAACGGGTTGCTATTCTTAATACAATGTATAAGGACCAAGTATCTGTTTCTGTAAAAGACTTAAATGAAGATGCTTCAGGAACTCAGGTAATTTTAACCTTAAGAAAGGTAGTATGAAACTAAAGGCAGTTATTGTTGAAGACGAAAGCAGTAGCAGGGAAATATTGCGCAATTACCTGGCGAAATATTGTAAAACTGTAAATGTCGTTGGCGAAGCGGCTAGCGTCAATGAGGGAATTGAAATTTTGGCACAAACCAAGCCCGATCTTGTCTTTCTTGATGTAGAAATGCCTTTGGGAAATGCCTTCGATTTGCTGGATCAGTTACCCGATAGATCTTTCGAAACTGTTTTCGTAACCGCCTATAATTCTTATGCATTGGAAGCATTAAACAATCATGCAGCTTATTATTTAATGAAGCCAATAAATATTGATGAACTTATAAAGGCCGTTTCTTATGTTACCGAAATAAAAGAAAAGGAAAATGTATTGGAGGATCAGGTTCTAAAGTCAAAAATGAATAAGGCTGAAGGTAAAATTACCTTACCGCAGCAAGATGGTTTCCAGGTATTAAATGTTTCTGATATCCTCTATTGCAAGGCTGACGATAATTACACGGAAATTTATCTTGAAAACAAGAAATTACTCGTAAGCAAAACCTTAAAATACTTCGAAGAGGCTCTTGCCGATTATCCTTTTGCCCGGATCCATAAGTCTTACTTGGTAAATGTAAATGAGGTGGTAAAATATAGAAAAGGTAAAGGAGGCAGTGTAGTCGTATCCAACGGGAAAGAATTATTGGTTTCTGCCTCTAAAAAGAGACAATTATTATCGTATTTTCAATAACTTTCAGGTCTTTAAGCACATTAAAGTATACAAATTGTTATGATCATTAAAACAGTTAACGGAAAAACACCCGAGATAGGTGAAGATTGTTTTATCGCTGAAAATGCTACCATCGTGGGAGAAGTTACCATGGGGGACCAGTGTAGTATTTGGTTTAATGCTGTAGTGAGGGGTGATGTGAACTATATTACCATGGGGAATAAAGTAAATGTACAGGATGGAGCGGTTATTCACGGTACCTATCAAAAATCGGCAACTAAAATCGGAAACAACGTATCCATAGGCTATAATGCCCTGGTGCATGGCTGTACGATAAAGGATAATGTTTTAATAGGCATGGGGAGCATAGTAATGGACAATTGTGTGGTGGAAAGCAACAGTATTATAGCAGCTGGCGCGGTTGTTACAGCCGGAACCCATGTTCCTGAAGGATCTGTTTTTGCAGGGATGCCCGCGAAAAAGATTAAAGATATCAGCGTGGAATTAAGTTCAGGGGAAATAGACAGGATTGCAAATAACTATGTAAAATATTCGGGGTGGTTTAAAGAAGATTAGCTATTAGAAAGCATTTATGCTTATTTTTACTTAATAAAAAAACAGATTAAAATGAATGCATTTATTTTTCCCGGACAAGGGGCACAATTTTCAGGAATGGGACTCGATATGTATGAAAAATCCAGCCAGGCTCAGGAACTATTTGAAAAAGCGAATGATATACTTGGGTTTAACATTACAGATATTATGTTTGAGGGTTCTGCTGATGACTTAAAAGAAACCAAAGTTACGCAGCCTGCTATTTTCTTACACTCTGTAATTTTGGGTAAAATGATGGGAGATGATTTTAAGCCGGATATGGTCGCCGGACATTCATTGGGTGAATTTTCTGCATTGGTATCAAATGGTGTGTTGAGTTTTGAAGATGGTTTATCCTTAGTTTCACAAAGGGCAATGGCAATGCAAAAAGCCTGTGAATTTATCCCGGGTACGATGGCCGCTGTAATAAGGCTTGAAGATGCAGTAGTAGAGCAAATTTGTGAAGCTACTGAAGGCATTGTGGTACCCGCAAACTATAATTGCCCGGGGCAATTGGTCATTTCTGGTGAAATAGATGCTATAAATCGTGCTTGTGAGGCTTTAAAAGAGGCTGGAGCAAGAAGGGCACTGGTATTACCGGTGGGCGGGGCATTTCATTCACCACTTATGGAACCTGCAAGAGATGAATTGGCAGCCGCAATAGAAAATACAATTTTTAATAAACCTGCTTGTCCCATTTATCAGAATGTTACTACTACGGCCGTAACAAATGCCGATGAAATTAAGCAAAACCTTATCGCACAACTTACGAGCC
>CP070778.1:1773555-1791346 GCA_020346245.1 Flavobacteriaceae bacterium
CTTCCGGTTGTTGTGGTATGGCCGGATCTTTTGGCTATGAGCAGGAACATTATAATACCAGTATGCAAATTGGGGAGTTAAAGTTATTTCCCTCTATTAGAAAGTCTGGTGAAGATGTTATTATTTCTGCTAACGGCACCAGTTGCAGGCATCAGATTTACGATGGCACGGGAAGAGAAGCCCTACACCCTGTGACTATATTAAAAAAAGCGCTATGCATCGATTGATTCGTCTTCTCCTTGTGATTGCTTCTGTTTGGCGTTCTGTTTTGTTTCAAGTGAGTTAATAAGTTAGCTCAATTCCATTAGTTTCAAATCTTCATCTGCAAAAAAAGGAGAGAGTTTGTCGTAGCTATAATTATAGATTTTCCAGCGTTTGAACGAATATTCTAATGCACTGAGGCTATCTACCCAATCACCGGAATTCAGATATGTACATTTTCCGTTTTTTGTCTCAAAAGTTTCCTTTTTAGGCTGGTGTATATGTCCGCATATCACATAGTCATAACCCTTGGAAAGTGCCGTATCTATTGCAGCTTTTTTAAAAACACTGCTATATTTTTTTGCATTTTTAGTATTGCTTTTTATTTTCCTGGCCACGGAATACCTTTCTTTCCCCAGTTTTGTATTAAACCAGTTTAAAACTCTGTTTAAGCGAAGTAAAAATCCAAATCCTTTATTACTCAATTTGAGAAGCCACTTTGATTGCTGAATGGAAATATCGAAAACATCTCCATGAAAAATCCAGGCTTTCTTACCATCTAATTTTAAAACCAAATTGTCTCGTATGAACAGGGTTCCTATCCGGGTATCGTTAAACTTGCGTAATTTCTCATCGTGATTTCCGGTAATATAAATGACTTCGGTGCCCTTAGAAGCCATACCTATAATTTTTTTGAGAATCTTCAGATGTGCAGCAGGGAAGAAATGATTGTCAAACTTCCAGATATCAATAAAATCACCATTCAGAATTAGCTTTTTTGGTTCAATACTGCTCAGATATGCCATAAGTTCTTCTGCATGACATTTGGGTGAACCCAAATGCACATCAGATATTACCACTACATCTATACGACGCTTTTTCAATGTGTAAGATAATTTTGTGTAAAATTAAACCTATTGGTATAGTTTCATTTTAAGTCAAAGTCACTATTGCATAAAACTAAGGTTAAGTTATACCTCTGATAATTATTCAATTGTTACCTTACGATTAACTAAACCTGTGTTTTGTTTCCCATCATTTAACATCTATCTTTGGCTTTTGAAAAAAGAGTTAGTACTTCTAACTAGATATAAAAGCACTTTAGCTTATGGCTGGAAATACATTCGGAACACTTTTTAGACTCACTTCTTTTGGAGAATCTCATGGGAAGGCAATTGGTGGTGTTCTAGACGGGTGTCCGTCTGGAATATTGCTGAATATAGAAGCAATACAGGAAGAGTTGGATAGAAGAAAACCCGGTCAGTCGGCTATAGTTACACAACGAAAAGAACTGGATACGGTGGTTTTTTATTCCGGAATATTTGAAGGTCGAACTACCGGTACCCCAATTGGATTTGCGATTTATAACACAAATCAGAAATCTAAAGACTACTCACATATTAAAGACTCATATCGCCCGTCTCATGCAGATTATGTATATGATAAAAAATATGGTTTTAGAGACTATAGGGGAGGGGGCAGGAGTTCTGCTCGTGAAACAGCCAGCCGTGTAGTAGCCGGCGCAATTGCCAAACAATTTTTGAACGGGGTAGTTATTAACGCATATGTTTCCCAGGTTGGTTCACTCAAACTGGAAAAACCCTATTCAGAGCTGGATCTTAATCTAACTGAAAGCAATGCAGTGCGTTGCCCGGATCCTGATACGGCCGCCAGGATGGAATCGTATATTAAGGAAGTTCGTAAGGAAGGTGATACTGTTGGTGGCATTATTAGCTGTGTGATCCAAAATGTCCCGGTTGGACTTGGAGAACCTGTTTTTGATAAGCTTCATGCCGAACTTGGTAAAGCGATGTTATCTATTAATGCGGTTAAAGGGTTTGAATATGGCAGCGGTTTTGAAGGAGTTAAAATGAAAGGAAGTCTTCATAATGATCAATTCAATCCAGATGGCAGCACAATTACCAATAATAGCGGTGGAATCCAAGGTGGAATTAGCAATGGTATGGACATTTATTTCAATGTAGCCTTTAAACCTGTAGCAACAGTAATTCAATCGTATGAAACTATTGATAAAGATGGGAATATGGTTAAAACTCAGGGTAAGGGCCGGCATGATCCATGTGTTGTGCCCAGAGCTGTACCTATTGTAGAAGCAATGGCTGCATTGGTGCTTGCCGATTTCACCCTGCTCGATAGAACCATCAAATTATAAACCTTCTTTTTTAGGGGTTTTCCTGTCAAAATGCTATCTTTCTAACCTAAACTTTTTATATGAAGAAACTGGAATTGCATTGGCAAATCCTTATAGGAATGATCCTTGGCCTTCTATTTGGCTTCGGAATGACTTATATTGACTGGGGCCGCGTTTTTGTGCAGAATTGGATCAACCCTTTTGGCTCAATATTCGTTAAGCTTCTCAAATTAATAGCAATTCCTCTTATCCTTGCATCCTTAATCAAAGGAATCTCTGATTTAAAGGACATTTCAAAGTTCAGGAATATTGGCCTTCGTACAATAGCCATTTACATATGTACTACGATAATTGCCATTACTATTGGCCTGATTTTAGTTAATATATTGCAACCGGGTGAGGGCATCTCAGGTGAAACAATTACCAAATTAACCGAGACTTATGCGTCAGATAGCGCTGTAACCTCTAAGATTGAAGAAGCTTCCAGGCAAAAAGAAGTTGGTCCTTTACAGTTTCTGGAAGACATGGTTCCTGACAATGCTTTTGGCGCCCTTAGTGATAATCGTCTAATGCTTCAGGTTATATTTTTTACCATATTCCTGGGTATTGCAATGTTGCTAATAGGTGAAAAAAGAGCTAAACCACTCAAAAAGTTTTTTGATTCGCTCAATGATGTCGTACTCAAAATGGTAGATCTTATAATGCTCACTGCTCCGGTTGCAGTTTTTGCATTATTAGCCAATGTTGTTGTTTCCTCTGGTGACCCTGATCTTTTGCTGGCATTATTAAAATATGCCGGAGTAGTAGTTTTGGGACTATTTTTAATGGTAGTTTTCTATAGTACTGTAGTAGCGATTTATACACAGAAAAACCCTTTCTGGTTTCTTAAGGAGATAAGTCCGGCTCAGTTGTTGGCATTTTCCACAAGTTCCAGTGCAGCTACGCTACCGGTTACTATGGAAAGGGTTGAGGAACATATAGGTGTAGATAAAGAGGTATCTAGTTTTGTGCTTCCTGTAGGAGCCACCATTAATATGGATGGCACAAGTTTATATCAGGGTGTTGCAGCTGTTTTTATCGCTCAGGCTCTTGATTTTAATCTCTCACTTGGCGGTCAATTAACTATTGTGCTTACTGCCTTGCTTGCATCTATAGGTTCTGCAGCCGTACCGGGAGCAGGAATGGTAATGCTCGTCATTGTTTTGGAATCTATTGGTTTCCCATCAGACAAGCTTGCTATTGGCCTGGCACTTATTTTTGCTGTAGACCGTCCTCTGGACATGTGCAGAACTGTTATAAATGTCACCGGAGATGCTACTGTTTCAATGGTTGTTGCCAAATCTGTAGGGAAATTAGGGAAACCCCGGATAGAAGACTGGGATGAGTTTTATGAAGAAGTAAAATAAATTAAATTAAGTCCAATGAACATTTGTTTTCTTATGTATCCCTGGGAGGAGATTGATCCTGAGAACGATACAAGCCTTGCATTAATTCATGAATGTGTTAAGCGAAACCACGGTGTAGCCTTATGCACCCCTGCCAATCTCACAATTCGTAATAGTGTTACCAATGCCTTTTGTACAGTCATAGGCAGAATGGAGAAAGTGCCCGGCAACCTGAAGTCTTTTTATAAAAAGGCAGAAATCAGGGAGGAAATGTTACCATTGGCTGGTTTTGATGTTATATTCATGAGAGCCAATCCACCACTGGACCCTATAATGTTGAATTTTTTGGATTCTGTAAAGGATGATGTGTTCATAGTAAATTCACTGCAAGGATTAAGAGAGGCAAATAACAAACTGTACACGGCCGCTTTCGGTGATAGCCATGATAATATAATTCCGGTTACACATGTTTCTAAGAATAAGAATTATCTGGTTAAGCAGATCAAGGAATCCAAATCCGATAAAATGATCCTTAAGCCTTTAAATGGCTTTGGGGGTTCAGGGGTAATCCTGATAGAGAAAACCGCAATGTCAAATATTAAGTCACTATTGGATTTTTATGTTTCAGGTTCTGATGGTTCATCCAATTATGTTATTCTACAGGAATATATTGAAGGGGCAGACCAGGGGGATGTGAGAATCTTGATTTTGAACGGTGAACCTATTGGTGCAATGCGCCGTATCCCGGGTTCTGATGATCATCGCTCCAACGTTTCTGCTGGAGGTTCGGTGGCAAAACATACGCTTACTAAACAGGAAAAAGCATTATGCAAGCAAATAGGGCCTAAACTGGTTAAAGATGGGCTGTATTTTGTTGGAATTGATGTTATCGGAGGTAAATTAGTGGAGGTAAACGTTATGTCGCCAGGCGGTATAACCTATATGAATAAAGTTTATAAAACAAAAATTCAGTCCAAAATAATAGACTTCATAGAGAGTAAGGTAATTGATAAACTACAAGCCTTTAATCGACGCTCTAGATTGCGAAATGAAGTCGAGAATGCTTAAGCTTTCAGTTGCCGATATCATCTCTAATATTAAATCTGAGAAACCGTTTGAGGCAGTTTCAGACGATTATTCCTTTATTTTAAAAATAAGTGATTATGCTCCTTATGTATGTGCCGCAGTGCACAATGGACATCAATTTAGAAGATCACTCTGGGATAATTGCCTACATACTGAATACGAACGATGGTATGAAGAAGATCCATGTACAAGTGATATGGTGGCGTCTCACCCCATTGTTTTAACGGGATGTGACAGCAGGTTTGAATATGATCTCAATCGACCTCCGGATGGTGCCATTTATTCAGATGCCTGGGGGAAGCCATTGTGGAAAACACCTTTATCTGCAGCAGAGTATGATCATAGTATGCGTAAACATGCCTCTTTTTATAGTGTTGTTCATGCTCTCATTGAAAAAATTGAAGAGAAATATGGCAAGGCTATTGTTTTTGATATGCATAGTTATAATTGGAAACGCTGGGATCGTGAAGTGCCTACCTGGAATCTTGGTACCAGTAACATAGATAATAGCCGCTATGGGGGTATAGTAAAGGACTGGCAAAAAAAGATGGAGACAATTAAATTGCCGAATAACATAAAGTCTGATTGCAAAATTAATGACACCTTTCAGGGCAATGGATTTTTTCTAAAATACATTACAACAACTTTTGGCAATACCCTTGTTTTAGCAACTGAAATTGCAAAGATCTATTGCGATGAGCTCAGCGCTATTATTTATCCCGAAGTAGTACGTGCTGTGGAATTGCAACTAAAAGAATTAGTACCTTTGCAGGCTAAAGAATTTCACGAGAAAGATTTATGATTACGGAAGATCAGCGCCTGGCAATTCAATTTGAATATCCCAATTTATTAGAAGTAGATGATAACCTGGATCGTCTTATAAGGAATATTGAGCTGCTTAGCTATGTAAATCCACTAAATAGTGAAAAAGAAAAACATAAGTTTTTTGCTTCCAAATTTGTGGATGACCCCAAATTTAAATATCCAAAATTAAAGTTCGATCCTTATAAGCTTCATCGCTTATTTTATTCGCAGCGATTAGAGCGAATTCAGGATAAGGAATTAAAGAATTTATATACCGATATCATTTATTATTATGCCAATATGGTGCAATGCATTAAGACTATTGGCAAGGGTAAAGAGTTTTATTACAATTCTCTTAATATATATGGGACCCCTACAGAAAAAGACGTTCAAAATGCAAAATTTATTCTTCATTTTGATGATGAACCTGCAGATGTTGATTTGGAAAAAGTATTTTCAACAGAGGATGCCAGGGCATATTTTGAAGACTTTGCCGAAGCCTATGAATTTCCTTTAAATATCAAGTTTGCTACCCATATTGCAGCTGACGCAATGGTAAGTAATGCTACCAAAACATTGCTTATTAAACGAAATAGCAGGTTTAGCCAAAACCAACTTCTTACATTGGCAAATCATGAAATTGGAGTACACCTGGTAACTACTTTTAATGCTTCACTGCAGCCTTTAAAAATATTTTCTAACGGTTTCCCAAAAAATGTAGAAACCCAGGAAGGATTGGCGGTTTTTAGTGAATATATGAGTGGAGCGCTTACCATTAAAAGACTTAAAGAATTAGCCTATAGAGTTTTAGCTTCAGACAGTTTAATTAAAGGTTATAGTTTCGCAGACACTTTTGATCTAATACATAACCAGTATAAATTGAACAGAAATGATGCCTTTGCGATAACCTTAAGAGCTCATAGAGGTGGTGGTTTTACGAAAGACAGACTGTATTTAAGCGGATTAAAAAAAATATACAAACGCTATAAAAATGGTGAATCAATGGATGTTTTACTTACCGGAAAGGTCGCTTTGAATAATGCTGATCAAATAAAGTACCTGCAAAATTTAGGCCTGGCGCAACCAATTAGCCATAATAACCTGGCATATTCAGAAAAGAGGAGTTCAAATGCTACGCTCGATTTTATTTTGAATAATTTAAAATAGATTAATCCAGAAATTTTGCCTTTAATTCCGGGGTGGGTATCATGCATTCATTTTGTTTCCCGAACCAGCTATACCTGTTTTTAGCAATTAGATCGTAGACCCAATCTCTAAGAGGTCTTGGAACCCATTCAAAAATACCTAACAGGCGCCAACCACCCCCAAAAGTTTTGCCAATTTCCAAAGCTGCAGATGATTTGATGTAATAGGCGGTATTAGGATCAATTAGTATGATTGAATCTATTTTTGATGAATCAATTCCCCTCTCTTTAAGAAGTAAAGTGGCTACATCACTTTGTAAAGCTGCAAATTTGTAAAGGTTTTTCTTATCGCGCTTAATGATAAATTGAACGGCTCTATTGCAAAGATTGCAAACGCCATCGAACAATATAATTTTTTCACCACCCTTTAGTAACACCAGTCAAAAATAAAGTCTATCAGCCAGAATCGGATATGTTTTATAATCAATTTAAGAAAGTTGGGGTTTATTCTTACCACGAATAGTAACTTAGGAACGAAATGAAAAAATTTTTGGCAATGAGTCTTTAGGATTACTTTTTGGATTCAACCAATTCTAACTGATCCACACTTACATTGGTTGTAAACATCCCGTAATTGACTACTGCTTTATTTTTCTCTAGTTTATCTATACTTCCTACAGCCCGGCCATCATGCATCCTTACCCGGTCACCAATTTTAAATACGGGTCTTGGTTTATTTTTTTCCTTTATAGCCGCTTTCCTGCTATCAATTTTCTTTTTCTCCCGTATTACCTTGACTTTTTTCTGAACCTCTTGTGCAGTTTCCAGTTTCTTCTTTCGTTCTACCTTAGCCTGAGCAGCAGATTTCTTCTTCCGTTTACTATTTTCAGTTTCTACAATACGTAAAAGTTCGGAGACCAGAACCCGTTTCTTTTTATCTAAAAAATACTTTTCAGCTGCGGTGTTTACTTTATTGCCCAAATGTATCATTCGCTGGTCATGATCATATAACTCCTGGTAATTCTCTAATTTGGATTTAATCTTTGCATTTAGTTTTTCCAACCTCATGGATTCATCCCGGGCTTTGGATTCTTCTTCTTTAAGCCTGGATCCGGTTTGAGCCATCTTATTCCGTTCCTTTTGCATTTTAGCAATGGTGGCATCAAATCGTAATTTACCTCGTTCAACCTTCTTTTTAGCCTTATTTATCAAATTATAGGGAATTCCATTTTTCTGGGCTACTTCAAATGTGAAGGAGCTACCCGGCTGCCCTAATTCTAGTTGAAATGTCGGTTCCAGGGTTTTAGAATTAAAGAGCATGTTTGCATTGGTTGTATGGGGCAATTCATCGGCTAAGGCCTTTAAATTGGCATAATGGGTGGTAATAACACCAAACGCTTC
Source organism: Flavobacteriaceae bacterium (assembly GCA_020346245.1). Lineage (GTDB taxonomy): Bacteria > Bacteroidota > Bacteroidia > Flavobacteriales > Flavobacteriaceae > Eudoraea. Next base: position 1,781,730 of record CP070778.1, read on the forward strand.
ACGGTCATAAAAAACCTCTAAAAATGCCTCTGCAAGAGCACCACCCAGTTCAGGATCACTTCCGGTTCCAAATTCATCAATAAGGAATAGGGTATTTTTATTACACTTCCTGAGAAACCGATTCATATTCTTAAGTCTGTAACTATAGGTGCTCAGATGATTCTCAATAGATTGATTATCGCCTATATCTGTAAGTATATTTTTGAACAAACATACAGTGCTGCGTTCATGAACAGGAATTAAAAGCCCGCTTTGTAACATAACCTGCAATAATCCAATGGTTTTAAGCGTAATACTTTTTCCTCCGGCGTTTGGACCTGAAATTACGATTATCCTGTTTTCAGGATATAGCTCAATAGTCTGCGGCCATGTCTTTTCGCCACTTCTTTTATTTGTTAAAAAAAGTAAGGGATGAAATGCATCACGCAAATAAAGCTTGAAATTTTCATTTATTTCAGGTAATAATGCATTCATCTCCCTTGCATATTTGGCCTTTGCTGCAGTAATATCAATCTGGGTTAGATAACTTTGGTAATCACGGAGAAGATATGCGTAAGGTCTTATCAAATTTGTTAATTGATTAAGAATCCTTTGGACTTCCTCTTTTTCATCAAACTCCAGGTTATTGAGCTCCCTGCTGTATTTTAATGATGCTTCCGGTTCTATATAAACAATACTTCCCGTTTTAGAGGTTCCCATTACAGTACCCTTTACTTTTCGCCTGTACATAGCTTTAACCGCCAATACTCGTCTATTTTCTACAACAGATTCTCTGATTTCGTCCAAAAAATCAGCAGCCTGGCTTGTATTAAGAGCAGTAATAAAACTTTGATTGATCTTGTTTTTAACCTGGTTTATTTGCCTGCGTATGATCTTTAATTTATCTGAAGCATTGTCTTTTACCTCACCAAAACGATCAATAACCAAATCAATATTAGAAGTTATCTCGGAATTAGATTCTATTTCTTCGGTACGGGTAAATAATAAGGGATAATATTCTTTAAACTTTTTAAAGAACTTCTTGTGCATATTTATTGAACTACAGATATGGGCAATCCTTCTGAAACCTGAAATTTCTAAGGTTGTATTCTCTATTTTGAGCAGTTTTAATTCATTGTTTACAGCATCAAAACCGTGATTTGGAATTTTATTTTCATTGCTAAATGAAGCCAGATATTCTGAAGTTTGCCCCAGGATTTTTAATAGGTCTTCTTTACCTGATATTGGTTGAATAGCAAGAGCACCTGCCTTTCCTAATTCTGTACTGCAACGGTCAGACAATTGTTGCAGTACCAACGGGAATTCTAAATCTTGTAAGGTTTTTTTATCTATAGTTTGCATTACCGGTAATTGCAGATGGCAAAGGTATGGAATAGGTGTGATTTGGAAAATTCTAATGCACCATGCATAAAAAAAAGCCGATCCAAAGAAATACTTAAGTAGTCCGCGTTCTAAAAAAGAGTGTCTATTTTGCTGTAAAAGGCAATAATCTGGTATAAACAGCTGTTTAATAGCTATAGAGAAACAAATGTCTAAGGTTATAAGTATGCTGTCTTATATGAAAGGATATTACATTAATACATACTTACTGCTACTACTTATGATTGTAGTTGGTTGCGGCACCACCAGGAATGTTGATATTCAGACCCTGGAGCCTGCTCCTGTTTCTATTTCTAATACCATTAAACGAATAGGTGTCATAGGAGGGAAGGTCCATTTAACGGAAGAAAAGGAACAAACAGGACTACATCAGCTTATTTATAGGGAAAATCAACAACTTGCAAAAGAAGCAAGGGATGCTGCTATTAATGGTTTATATAACGAGCTTGCCGCCGACAGGCGCTTTGATACGATTATTTTGATGGAGGATATAGTTCAAAATAAGAAAGATCCTGAACTCCAGGGGAATTACTTAAACTGGAAAACTATTGAATCATTATGTCAAGTATATAAGGTTGATGCCATTTTTTCTCTGGCCTATTATGATTCAGACACAAGGGTATCTTTAAAAAAAACTAAAATGGAGCAACTTAATTTGTTACGTGTTAAAGAAAAAGTTGCAGCACACCAGATTACGCTTGAAACTTTAATTGAAAACGGATGGCGGATTTATGACCCCGCTAACAAGTTGCTAATTGACGAATTTACGTTTAATAACGAGATTGTTTCCACTGCCAAAGGTCTCGATCCTTATGAAGCATTGCAGGCAATAGAAGACAGAGCAAAAAATATTGTAGAACAAAGTACACAAACAGGGAGTTCCTATGGTGCCAGGTTACAACCTTATGAACATAGCATAACCAGGGAATATTATGTAAAATGTACGCCAATATTTGAACAGGCAGGAGTGTACACTTCGTCCGGTGATTGGGAATCGGCTGCGAAGCTGTGGAAAAAAGAAACCGAAAATCCAGATTCGAAAATAAATGGTAAAGCCTGCTACAACCTCGCTATTTTATATGAGCGAAACAATAATTTGACAACCGCAATGGACTGGGCGACCAGGGCTTACTCTCAATACCAGTCCAAGAAATTTGCTGCATATATAGAAGCTTTGAAGTTCCGAATGAGGCAAAATGACTTACTTGAATTGCAACAATCAGAATCCTTACCTTCCAAGTAGTTTTCCATACCGATTAGAACTTTATATTTGATTTGGTAAAGTGGTTATTATTGATTTAATTTTATCACTTATACTAAGCCCTTTGTTCCATGAACGTTACACTTCATCCAAGCTGGCACAGTCAGCTGCAATCTGAATTCCAAAAACCCTATTTTGAGACCCTGGTACGGTTTGTTAAGGATGAATATAGCTCAACAACCTGCTATCCTAAGGGGAATAATATTTTTGCTGCCTTTGACCACTCAAATTTTGAGCTGACCAAAGTAGTTATAATTGGTCAGGATCCTTACCATGGCCCCAACCAGGCTAATGGGCTATGTTTTTCGGTAAAAGACGGAATCCCGCATCCACCGTCCTTAATAAACATATTCAAGGAAATAGAGCGCGATATTGGGAAACCTTACCCAAAAAGTGGTAACCTGGAACACTGGGCAGACCAGGGTGTTTTGTTGCTGAATGCAACATTAACTGTAAGGGCCCATAATGCGGGTAGCCATCAAAATAAGGGATGGGAAGTTTTTACAGATGCCGTTATACGCAAGCTTTCGACTAAGAAGGAAGGACTGGTATTTCTCCTATGGGGCGGATATGCCAAAAAGAAGATCGCTTTAATTGATACCTCAAAACACCACATTCTTACTAGCGGACATCCATCGCCTTTAAGCGCCAACAGGGGTCTGTGGTTCGGCAACAAACATTTCAGCAAGACTAATGAGCTTTTGAAGAAGATGGGCAAAACACCTATAAACTGGTGATAAGCTTATCAATATCAAGTCTAACGTTTATCAATTTTAATTTAAACAGATAATCCTGAACCATATCAATGGTTTCAGTAGTTAACTGTGACTGACTCCATTGGGTCATACTTAGCCATTCGCGCACATCTTCAATTCTTTGTTCATATTTGTTAGCTATTGTCTGGTCAATACTGGGGATCTTTTTAAATTCAGTAGTGTATATATTAATGACTTCTATAATATGCCGCAGGGTTCCTTTATGGTTATTCAGAAAAGATTCAGTAGCCGCGATAACAAAACAAGGCCATGGCGAAGGGCAATCGGCTAATCTTCTGAATATACCCGAATCAACAATGGGTTTCGTGGTAAAGTGTTCCCACATAAAATAATCTGCTTTACCCAGTTTTAGGGCTTCTATGGCACCATCCAGGGTATTTACAACATGGAATTTAAGTGAAGATGTATCCCATCCATGAGATTGGGCATTTACAAAGGACATTAGGTGGCTGCCACTGCCTAACCTACTAATTGCCGCTGTTGCATATTGCAGATCCGCAACATTCTGGAATTTACTATCAGCAGCTACATGGATACCCCATTGAAGGGGAGTTCCGATATACTCCTGTACTATTTTTACAGGGTTTCCTTCAATAATACTTTTTACAATGCCTTCTGTAAGAATAATTGCCAAATCTGTCTGTTCCGATTCTAGTAAAGCACTCATCTTCCCGGTACCTTCAGGAACATCTTTCCAAACCAGATTAATTCCCCTGTTTTCAAACGCACCTTCTTCTATAGCCATTAGCCATGGAAGATTAAAATGTTCAGGCACTCCAACAATCTTTACAGTTTTCAATAGGCCGTGAGTTTTTCAAGGGTATACTTAATAAGCGCATCAATGGTTTTAACCGGATCTTTGGAAAATTTACCTGTAGTTCTATTGGCTAAAATACAGTTAATGGACGTTGCCCTATGACCCATTAATTTGGAAAGCCCATAAATGGCGGATGATTCCATTTCCAGATTGGTAATTCTCATTCCATTATACTCAAAAGAGCTTAACTTGGAATTCAGGTCATTATCTTCCAATACTAAACGCAATCTTCGACCCTGAGGCCCATAGAAACCAACATTGGTACCGGTGAAGCCCAAAATAACCTTCTCTGAGCGTAATTTCTCGGTTAATTGCAAATCAGATTCCACCACATAGGGAATAGATTTAAAAACAGACCAATCTGTCTGATCTATAAAGGCAAGCTGAATTTCAGGGTATTGAATATGTTCACTGTCGTAGAAATGGAGGACATTATCGAAACCAATGGCATATTCACTGAGTACAAAGGAATCCGTTTCAATATCCGGCTGAATTCCACCTGAAGTACCTATCCGGACTATATCCAGACTAGTCTTATTTTCTTTTATCGTACGGGTTTCGAAATCAATATTCACTAATGCATCCAGTTCATTGATTACAATATCAATATTGTCTGCACCTATCCCAGTTGAAACTACAGAAATTCTGGTTCCGTTAAGCATTCCTGTATGCGTAATAAATTCCCGTTTACCCTTAACTATTTCAAGCGTGTCAAAATATTTGGAAATTAATGGAACCCTGTTTTGATCGCCTACAACAATTACAGTTTCAGCAAGGTCTTCGGGTAGTAAATTAAGGTGATATATACTGTTGTCAGCATTAAGAATGAGCTCGGATGCACTCAGCTGCATACTACAGTTTTAAAATTCTGTCGGATTCAGTATTATACAAGAAATTATATTTCAAAGCACCGCCAAGGTAGTCTTCATTATCTCTTATTTGAGAATAATAATTGGTTTGCCCATCTAGTATTTCCTTTCCTTTGGCAGTTAACCGCACAGGATTGAAAGAAGAAAAGAGAGGACGTAAATTAGAAATTACACGCTCGTATTGTGTATCGCCAAAACCATAAAAACCCTGATTTTGAATTAGTTTATTCAATAATTGTTTTTTCGATTTTGGTTTTTGTTGAAGAGAATATTCAAGCACTCGGTTCTCTAATTCGTTCAGGCCGTTTTTAATGGTTGGAAATCTTTTCAGGTGCACTTTAATGGCATCAGCGAGATATTCAAATTGGTAATTGTCAAAATCAATTAAATTTTCTAGTCGGATAGGATTGTCGCTGCAATACAATTGCCAGACATAATCTGCATATTCTATATCATTCTGGGAGAGCTTAATCTTATTCTTATACGAATGCAAGATCTGTTCATCATTTAAATCGCTTAGTCCGTATAAACGATTTGTTTCGTCTTCATCACCACTGCAAACTAAATATATTTCTGCATAGCGCCTGTGCTTCTTGAGCCAACTTAAGACTGCGAGCATATTTATCTGGCAAAAAAGGTCGTACTCAAACCAAAGTATAATCTGATCTTGCTGTTTGTGATTACAAAGAGAACGGTATTCTTTCAAGGTTTTCTCTACGAACCATGATTTACTAACCTTGTAATTTTTATGAAGAAAATCAAAACGGGTTTTCCAAAACGATTCGCTACCTACATTAGTTTCCGTTTTACCCTCGCAAAGCATTTCCCTCCAGGTTATTATATCTCCCTTAAGTTTTAGTGTTTTTAACTTTTGGGTGAAATTATCCCCGTTGGTGATGTGCAATTGGGAACTCATTATGATCAGGTAGTTTGGTTTATAACGTCTAAAAATAACATTTAATCGAAAAAAACAAAAACAAATTAACAGAAAAACATTCAATAATAGCGTTAAAAATTTTTATGTAATTTTTTTGTACAACTTGACCGGCGGGAAAGTCAACCCCCGACTCGTTTTGTCTTAAAACCCATTTCTTGTAGCATTGTCATTATTTTGTCTCTGTAATCCCCCTGAATTATGATGGAATTGTTTTTAAAAGTGCCACCAACACTTAATTTCTTCTTTAAATCCTGAGCCAAATTTTTAAAATCCCTTTCAGACCCCTTATACCCCTCTAAAATAGTAATAGGTTTACCTTTTCGTTTTTCGTACTTGCAGATGATAGGCTCTTCCTGAAGCCATAGATCCTGATTCTTTTCATTAATATTTTTCCCTTCAGCAGGAACGTGATCAGGAAATAAATTCTTTAATTGATCTATTAAATCCATTTTAAAATTGATTTTTTTGTATATAAAAAATGCAGAATCAAAATATCATAAAATACTGTGTTACAATAATAAATATTATATCATCTAAAGTAATAGATTACTTTTTAATTAACCCCAGATCAATAAGGCGTTCTTTCAAAAATTCTCCTGCTGTAATATCCTCAAAACGTTTAGGATGTTTCTCATCAATACAATTATCCAGGCAATTAAGGGGCATACTGCTTACGGGATGCATAAAAAAAGGAATGGAATACCTGGAAGTATTCCATAATTCACGAGGGGGGTTAACAACCCTGTGGACTGTAGACTTTAGTTTTTCGTTAGACAGACGTGAAAGCATATCCCCAACATTGATCATTAACTGATCTCCTGTAGCAATTGCATCTACCCATTCTCCTTTATGATTTTGGACTTGAAGACCTTTCCCATGTGCGCCCATAAGCAATGTAATGAGGTTTATATCTCCATGAGCTGCAGCTCTCACTGCATTTTTAGGTTCATTTACAATGGGGGGGTAGTGAATTGGCCTTAGTATAGAATTACCATTTTTAATATAACCGTCGAAATAAGTTTCAGTCAGGTCAAGATGTATTGCCAAAGCCCTCAGCACATACTTAGCTGTCTTCTCCAGCATCTTGTATGTTTCTTTGCCAACAGCATTGAAATCTGGCAACTCTTTTACCAGGACATTATCCGGGTATTCTGCTTCAAGCGCCGGGTCATCTTCCACGTACTGACCAAAATGCCAAAACTCTTTTAAGTCTCCCTCTATTCTTCCTTTGGCATGTTCTTTCCCAAATGAGGTGTAGCCTCTTTGTCCCCCAATACCCTCTATTTCATATGAATCTTTTACCTCTTGAGGTAAATCAAAGAACTTTTTAACTTCCCCGTACAAATCTTTCACCAAATTATCCGAAAGAAAATGACCACTTAAGGCCACAAAACCAATATTTTCAAAGGCACTGCCTATTTCTTTTATGAATTTTTCTTTACGCTCCGGGTTACCACTCGTATAATCTCTTAGGTCTACACTGGGAATTTTGCTCATGGCTATGATTTTATAGTCCCATCAAAGTTACTAATTATTATGTGTAAACAAGCGCGCAGTTCTGCTGTTTTATTGAACTCAATTTTGTTACATTTATACCCGCTAATAGGCAAAAACTATTCGTTGAATTATGCAATATTTAAGTACGGGGATTAGCAAGGAAAAGCTGCTTGAGCTCTATCGGGCTATGTTAAAGCCAAGGATGATTGAAGAAAAAATGCTTATTCTCCTGCGTCAGGGAAAAATATCCAAATGGTTCAGCGGTATTGGTCAGGAAGCTATTTCTGTAGGAGTCGCCAGCGCTTTAAACAATGATGAATATATTCTTCCTATGCATAGAAACCTTGGTGTTTTTACCACACGCGGTATTCCTTTGTTTAGACTATTTGCCCAATGGCAGGGTAAGTCCAGTGGGTTTACCAATGGCCGTGATCGAAGTTTTCATTTTGGAACTCAGGAGTATAAGATAGTGGGAATGATTTCCCATTTGGGGCCTCAACTTGGAGTGGCAGATGGTATTGCATTGGCAGATCTTCTTAAAAACAGACAAAAAGTAACAGCTGTTTTTACTGGTGAAGGCGCTACTAGTGAAGGTGACTTCCACGAAGCGCTAAATGTGGCTGCGGTTTGGGATTTACCAGTACTGTTTTGTGTTGAAAACAATGGGTACGGTCTTTCTACGCCCATTTCTGAACAGTTTAAATGCGAGCATATAGCCGATAAAGGTAAAGGTTACGGAATGGAAGCGCATATAATTAATGGAAATAATATCCTTGAAGTTTATAGCAAGGTCAATGAGCTATGTGAAAGCATGCGAAAAGAACCTAGGCCAGTTTTATTGGAATTTAAAACATTCCGAATGCGCGGGCATGAAGAGGCTAGCGGCACTAAATATGTACCCAAGAAAATATTGGAAGAGTGGGCTGCTCTTGATCCTATAGAAAATTATGTGGAGTATTTGCACGCTCAAGGTATTCTTTCCGAGGAAAAGGAGGTTGAATTTAAAAAGGAGATTATTCACGAAATAGATGAAAATTTAAAAAAGGCTTTTGCAGAAGGTCCAGTACAATTTGAGGAAAGTAAAGAATTAAGTGATGTATACAAAGTTTTTGAATATCATGAAGATAGACCAAATAATGAAGTGAAAAATATTCGTCTTATTGATGCAATTTCGGAAGGCCTGAAACAATCTATGGAAAAATATGAGAATTTGGTGATACTGGGCCAGGATATTGCTGATTATGGGGGCGTCTTTAAAATAACAGAGGGTTTTGTTGAAGCATTTGGTGTAGATCGGGTAAGGAATACCCCCATATGTGAATCGGCAATTGTATCTGCCGCTATGGGATTATCCATTAACGGGATGAAGTCCGTAATGGAAATGCAATTTGCAGATTTTGTCAGTTCCGGATTCAATCCCATAGTTAATTACCTGGCAAAAGTCCATTATCGGTGGAATGAAAATGCTGATGTCGTAATAAGAATGCCTTGCGGAGCAGGGGTAGGAGCCGGACCGTTTCATTCCCAGACCAATGAAGCCTGGTTTACAAAGACCCCAGGCTTAAAAGTAGTCTATCCTGCCTTTCCTTATGATGCCAAGGGTCTTTTGGCAACTTCGATTAATGATCCTAACCCGGTGATGTTTTTTGAACATAAAGCGCTTTATCGCAGCGTTTATCAGGAGGTCCCTACTGACTATTACACCATACCATTTGGAAAGGCCGCCTTGCTGAAAGAAGGTGAAGACGTTTCAATAGTAACTTATGGCGCTGGTGTTCACTGGGCTCTTGAGTGTTTGGAACAAAATCCGGAAATAAGAGCAGATCTTTTAGACTTGCGCACACTCCAGCCTTTAGACACTCAGACAATTTTTGAATCTGTTAAAAAAACAGGGAAATTGATTATTCTACAAGAAGACAGTATGTTTGGAGGGATTGCAAGTGATATATCTGCGCTCGTTATGGAAGAGTGTTTTGAATTTTTGGATGCCCCTGTAAAGCGGGTCGGTAGCATAGAAACTCCGGTACCATTTGCAAAATCATTAGAAAACAATTATTTGCCCAGGGAAAGGTTCCTGGCC
>CP070778.1:1791446-1798095 GCA_020346245.1 Flavobacteriaceae bacterium
CGCTATTTCTACCGCGAAGGGCTTTATCAGTATTATTTAAAGAATGATGAAGCAATATTAACTGCTACCGGTTTAATGGACGATAATGCAAAATACCGTTCTATCTTAAAATAGGAATACAGGGCTTTTGTGATTTGCTGATTTTATTGAATTCTTTGAAGTCAAGAACAATACCCCTCCTGGGTTAAGGTTTAATTTTAAGCCCCGGCTATACATCCTTACATGGTAATTGTATTTTTCCGGGCCATTTTAATGCCTCGGTACTGGTCTTATTTACTATATTTATAAACGTGTAGAAGGACGTTTCTTTACCGGTCTCCGGATTATGTTCCGATCTCCTTTGAAACTATTTCTAAATGTATTGACGATTGACCAAAATTTAAATTCAGCCAACTATGAAACTAATACGCTTTGGTGAAAAAGAAAATGAAAAACCTGGTGTCCTGTATCAGGGTAAAAGATTAGACTGCTCAGAAGAATTTAAGGATTGGGACCGGGATTTTTTTCAAAATAACGGATTAAAAAGACTTGAGAAATACCTCGAATCCAATGCTGCTCAATTGAAGGAAGTTCCTGATTCTGAAAGGCATGCGGCGTGTATTAGCAGGCCGGGAATGATTATGTGTATTGGCCTCAATTATTCAGAACACGCCGCAGAATCTAATATGGCCATTCCTGAAGAACCTATAATTTTTGGAAAAGCTACCAATACTCTAAGTGGTCCTTATGATGAGGTGTCTATTCCTAAAAATTCTACCAAAACCGATTATGAAGTTGAGCTTGGTGTGGTCCTGAATAAAGATGTCCTCTACCTTAAAAATGAGGGAGAAGCTGCAGAAGCCATTGCGGGATATTGTATTATAAATGATCTGTCTGAAAGGACTTTTCAATTGGAAAAAGGAGGTCAGTGGATAAAAGGAAAATCATGCCCGGGATTTAGCCCTGTTGGCCCTTACCTGGCAACCCCCGATGAATTAGGGGATCTTGATAATCTTAAAATGACACTTTCTGTGAATGGGAAATCAAGGCAAAATGGTAGTACTTCTTTTATGATTTTCAGGCCTGCCTTTATTATCTATTACTTGTCGCAATTCATGCTTCTTGAAGCTGGCGATTTAATTTCCACAGGCACCCCGGCCGGAGTTGGTATAGGCCTGGATCCGCCGTCTTACCTTGCTAAAGGAGATGTAGTGGAATTAAGCATTGAAGGGCTCGGAACTCAAAAACAAAAAATGATTTAAATCTGTAAGTGGGTGCAGAAAGCCAATCTCATTTATGATGCAAAAGCAACTCTTGGAGAAGGCCCTTTTTGGGATTACGAGTCCGAGCAGTTATTTTGGGTAGATATTGAAGCCGGGGTGCTTCATTGTCACTATGATAAAACCAAAGAGAATTCCAACTGGCACTTAGAGGAAATGGTTGGGGCTGTAGTTCCTTCTGAAAAAGAGGTTTTACTTTTAGCGCTGGAAACCGGGCTCGTCAGTTTTAACTATAAAACTATTAATATCCAGTCCCTGGCTGTTCTGGAAAATTCTGATCCAAACCTGAGGTTTAACGATGGTAAATGTGATCCTAATGGGAACCTGTGGATAGGCACTATGCACAAGGGTCTAAAATCAGGGTATGGAAACCTTTTTAAGGTAGACCATGATTTGCAGGTAACGCTTCAAATTAAAAACACAAGCATTTCAAATGGGATGGCCTGGTCTCCGGATAAGACCAAATTTTATTATATTGATACAGCGGTTTATGAGGTATGGCAATATGATTTTGATGCTGTTAAGGCAGAAATTTCAAATGGAAAACCCATTTTCAAAATCCCCGAATCCTATGGCGGGGCAGATGGTATGACTATAGATCAGGAAGGAATGCTCTGGATTGCGCATTGGGGGGGCGGATGTGTGAGGCGATGGAACCCCGATACAGCTGAGGTATTAGCGAAAATTGAAGTTGACGCGCCACACGTTACCTCCTGCTGTTTTGGAGGAAAGGACCTCAAAACATTATATATTACCACTGCGCGAAGCAGCATGTCGGAAAATAACCTGAAGTTATACCCGAAGAGCGGAGGTTTGTTTGGTTATAAAACCAATATTGGAGGGTTTAAAGTAAATAGTTTTAAAGGCAAACTATGATCTACAATGGAATAAATGATAAGGTGGCAATTATTACAGGGGCCGGCATGGGCATAGGGTATGCCATAGCAAAATTGTTGCTGCAAAATGGGGCGCGTGTAGTTTTGAATGATGTTGATGAAAAGATGGCGGAAGAAGCATTGAAACATTTGGAAAAAAAATTTCCGGATAACTGTGCTGTGTTTGTTGGGGATGCAGCAGACATTGAAGTAATAGACGAGCTTGTGCTTTTTACCCTGGCACGGTATAATAGAATAGATTTTGTCATCCCCAATGCCGGGATTACATTATTTGGTGATTTCTTCGAGTTTAAACCGGAGGAATTCGATAAGGTAATAGGGCTTAACTTAAAAGGGGCTTTTTTTCTGGTACAAAAAACCGGAGAAATTTTGAAAACTCAAGGTCGTGGAGGTCGTGTTGTCCTTATGTCTTCCATTACGGGCATCAAAGGGTATCCGGATCTAACTGCCTATTCCATGACCAAAGCTGCGCTTCAAATGATGGCCAAAAGCCTGGTGCTGGCACTTGCGCCTTATCAAATAACCGTAAATGCCATCGCTCCCGGTGCCACACTTACAGAGCGTACTGAGCAGGAGGAACCAGACTATGCAGGGACCTGGGGTAAGCTAATCCCCTCGGGCGTCGTTGGAAAACCAATTGATATGGCAGAAACCTGTCTTTTTTTGCTTTCAGACGGGGCTGCGCATATCAATGGGCAAACCCTGGTCGTAGATGGCGGATGGACAGCTATTGGCCGTTACCCTAAAGATCTGGAATAGTTAATGGCGCAATTCAAAAAATAATTTCTTTCGTCCTCCATTCATTTCTATTATTTTAAATTAGTGGCTTCTTAAAAAATACCTTTTTATGGCAAGCAAATACAACACCTGGTACCACCCCTATAAAACCGATGCAAAATATCAAAAAAGATCTGCCTATTTCAGCATGGAATTTGGTATTCATCAGGCCCTTAAAATCTATTCCGGAGGTCTGGGGTTTCTTGCCGGTTCCCATATGATTTCTGCGAAGGAATTAAAACAAAATATGATAGGGATAGGAATGCTTTGGAAATATGGATACTATGACCAGGGCCGAAACACGGACCAGACCCTGCAAACCAATTTTATTGAAAAACATTACAATTTTCTCGAAGATTCAGGGATTCAGGTAGAGGTAAAAATTCACGATAACCCGGCTGTTAAAGTTCGGGCCTATGTTCTGAAACCGGAAATTTTTGGGTCTGTCCCTATCTATCTGCTAACCACAGATGTTCCCGGCAATGATCATTTGTCCAAGACAATTACGGACCATTTATATGATAATAATACCCTAACACGCATCTCGCAAAATATCGTACTTGGCATTGGCGGGGCAAAGGTTGTTCAGGAATTGGGAGGAGCAGACATCTATCATTTAAATGAAGGGCATGCACTACCTGCTTTTTATTACCTGCGCAGTTTAGGAATTAACAGAAATCAAATGTTTTTCACTACTCATACCCCTGAAAAAGCGGGTAATATGGAGCGAAACGGCCACTTGTTGAATAGTTGCGGGTTTTTTGGGAAAACACTGAGCGAGGAGGAGTTGAATAAAGAAGTGGTTAATGACGATATGCTAAATTATACGGTGGCAGCTCTGAGAATGGCCAAAAAGGCAAATGCCGTTTCCAAATTGCACGCGGTAGTAGCCAATAGCATGTGGAATAGTTTTTCGGGAACCACTAAAATTATCCCGATTACAAACTCTCAAAATCAGGGTTTTTGGCAGGATAACGCCCTTGCCAGGGCCTGGAAAAGCCTCAATGCTAAGGCGTTTAAAAGGCGAAAGCTGGAATTAAAATCCCAGTTGTTCGATGAGGTATTAGATCAGACCGGGAAACTTTTTGATCCTAATGTCCTTACTATTGTCTGGGCAAGAAGGTTTGCGCAATATAAAAGGGCAGACCTGCTATTGTACGATATAGCGCGTTTTGAAAAACTTGCCTCCTCTTCAAAATACCCCATTCAGGTTATTTGGGCCGGCAAGCCTTATCCTACGGATTATTATTCCATAGACATGTTTAATCACCTGGTAAACTATACCAAATACAGAACCAATATGGCGGTGCTTATTGGATATGAAATGGAGCTTTCCAGAAAACTTAAAACCGGTTCGGATGTGTGGTTGAATACGCCCAGAATTACGAGGGAAGCATCTGGTACCAGCGGAATGACCGCCGCCATGAATGGCTCTTTAAACCTAACTATTAATGATGGGTGGATCCCTGAATTTGCAAAAAACGGAATAAATTCATTTGTTCTTCCTGAAGCCGATTTCAAATCCCCCGCCTGGGAACAAGATAAATTCGACAGCGATAATCTCTACAGTACACTGGAACAAAAGGTGCTGCCAATATTTTATGAAGATCCTGAGAAATGGCAGGAAATGGTATTTAAAGCTATAGATGGTGTGGTACCGGCCTTTACAAGCCGCAGGATGGCCGATGAGTATTATAAGAAACTCTATAAATAGCGGTAATTGGTTGTGGGTATTACTAATTGATAAAAATGAAAGCAGGGGTTAAGGATGCTATTGGTTCCCTTCTTGGTGCCAGAATAAAAAATGTTAAGCCTTTCTCCGGTGGTGATATTTCCAAAGCATATTTACTACATACTGCTTCTGATAGGGTTTTTTGCAAATTAAATAGTTCTCCTGCTTCCAAAGAAATGTTTGAGGCAGAAGTTGAAGGCCTGGAAGCAATTGCGAACACAAAAACCATAAAAACCCCCCGTATTTATGCTGTTAATGAGATAGAAGAAGGGGCTTGTTTATTAATGGAATATGTGCCTTCTAAGCGGCCAGAGCCAAAAGATTTGGAGATGTTTGGAGCCCAATTGGCAAACTTGCATAATACAAGTTCCGATTATTTTGGATGGGGAAATCCAAATTTTATTGGCAGTTTACCACAGTCCAACCAAAAGCACGACAAATGGGTTTCTTTCTATTGTAAGGAGCGGTTGGTCCCTCAGTTTCAAGCTGCTATAAATCAAAACTTATTGACTAAAGCCGATGTTCCGGGTATTGACAAGCTTCAAAATGTTATAAGCTCCTGTTGTCCGGAAATCAGGCCCTCCTTGTTGCATGGTGATTTATGGGGTGGAAATTACATTATAAATGAAGCCGGTGTTCCTTACCTTATTGATCCTGCTGTATATTTTGGACATAGTGAAATTGATATGGCCATGTCTAAGCTCTTTGGTGGTTTTGGGGTTCCATTCTATGGTGCATATTATGATATTAATCCTTCTATGCCGGGCAAAGCCAGGCGAACGGCTATATATCAATTATACTATTTGCTTGTTCATTTAAATTTGTTTGGAAGGTCTTATTACAGATCCGTAAAGGAGATATTAAATACGCATTTTTGATAAGTATAAATTTAGTTAGCGCCAAAAAACTGGCCATTATTAGATTCTTTTGATACTTTTAGTGCTCATAAATTTTAAAAAAATGCTTTACAGGAATTCCTGGTTCTATTGTATTTTCTTTGTAATTACCGCCTTTGTGTCAGGGTGTAAATATTCAGAAGGGCCAAAAAAGGAGAATACAAAATATACTACCTGGTCTTCTTATTTAGGGGGTCCCGATAGAAACCATTATTCCGTGCTTTCCCAAATAACAAAAGAAAATGTAGGTAGTCTTAAGGTGGCCTGGCAATACGAGGCGCCTGATTATGGTCAGATGCAAATGAACCCTATAGTTGTAGACACAATTTTATATGGGGTTACTGCAGCTCTCAGGGTGGTTGCTCTTCATGCCGGGACAGGAAAAGAAATCTGGCGGTATGGTGATTCTTTGCAGATATGGCATTCTACCAGCCGCGGTGTTTCCTATTGGGAGCAAGGCGAAGATAAGCGTATTCTGTTTACAAAAGGGCCTGATTTATTTGCTCTGAACGCCAGAACCGGAGAACCTATCACGGATTTTGGCATTAATGGAAAAGTAGACTTGCATGTTGGTATGCCAGAAACGGCCAAAGATAAATTTGTAATATCCAATACCCCGGGGACAATATTTCAGGACCTTATAGTTATGCCGTTGAGGGTTTCCGAAAGTGCCGGGGCGGCGCCTGGAAATATTATGGCTTTTAACGTTATTACAGGTAAGCTCGAATGGGTATTCCATACTATTCCTCTCCCGGGAGAGGAAGGTGCTAACACATGGGAGGATAAAAACGAATTGGTGGGGGCCGCAAATAATTGGGCCGGGATGGCAGTTGATGAAGACCGGGGAATTATATACGTTCCTACAGGTTCTGCAGCTCCGGATTTTTACGGAGGCATACGAAAAGGGAGTAATTTATTTGCAAATTGCCTTTTGGCCCTGGAAGCTGAAACAGGAAGGCTATTATGGCATTTTCAATTCACACATCATGACATTTGGGATAGAGACCCTCCCGCGCCTCCAAATTTAATTACCATCACAAGGAATGGGGAAAAAATACCAGCAGTGGCTCAGGTAACAAAACAAGGGTA
>CP070778.1:1798195-1863328 GCA_020346245.1 Flavobacteriaceae bacterium
CCTCTCAGAAATTATAGCCATAATTCCGATTATAAAATTCCGGTGAGACCTTCACCCAATCTTCCTAACCAGGCAGCTATTAACCTATATCCCAGTCTTGGTCTCTTTGAAGGAACCAACATTAATGCCGGTAGAGGCACAGAAAGTCAGTTTCAAAGATATGGCGCCCCTTTTCTGGACAGCACTGCCTACGATTTTTACTTTGTCCCAAAACCCAATTTTGGCTCCAAAAATCCCAAACATTCTAAAAAGAAATGCTTTGGCAAGGATCTCTCCTCATGGCCAAAAATGACTGAGGTTTCCTTGCAGTGGCTAATTGATGCCTACAAAAATGCATCAGATAAAAAATTGGTCTTTAACCGTAGTGGATTTACCAGGCACGCAGGTACTGAGAAACTTCAGCAGCAAATTGAGGCAGGGATTAACGAAAAAGAGATAAAAGAGAGTTGGCAGAAAGATTTAAATAAATTCAGGAAAATCAGAAGCAAATACCTGCTGTACAACTAACACTTACTTATCTGCGTCCACTTTGGTTGGCTTCCTGTATTTATGGAAAGGCTGCTTCAGTAAGCCGGTTACACTTCCATTTTCTCTTTTGTCCGGGAAAGTATCCACTCCATAGACAATAATACTGCGATCTAATTTCATAAAAGTCCCAAAAATACGATCCCAGATAGCGAAAATATTTCCGTAGTTAGAATCTGTATAGGGTAACTTGTAATGGTGATGTACCTTGTGCATATCAGGGGATACGATTACCCAACTCAGGATGTCATCTATTCTTTTTGGCAAACGGATATTGGCATGGCTGAATTGAGTGGCCACAAGGGACAACGATTGATAAAGCATTACTATTCCTATAGGTGTTCCTACTATAAATACGCCCATTAAGGTGAAGCTAAAGCGGATAAGACTCTCCAATGGGTGATGCCTGTTGGCCGTGGTTGTATCTACCTCATGATCTGTATGATGCACCAAATGAATCATCCATAAAGGCTTTACCTTATGTTCAACATAATGAGCCAAATAGGCTCCTACAAAATCCAGCAGTAAAACACCCAGAATTACGTAGAGCCAAAGGGGTATTTCCGGTAACCAATTTATAATACCAAATTTAGTTGCAGTAACCCAATCACTCGATTTCAATAACAAAAAAGCCAGCGCAAAATTGATGACAATTGTAGTAAGTGTAAAAAAGAAATTAGGCAAGGCATGCCTCCATTTCTTATACTTGAAATTGAAAAGTGGCAGAGCTCCTTCAAGAATCCAAAAAAAGGTAATTCCCAAAACAAGGATAAGACTCCTGTGTGAAGACGGTATAGTTTCAAAATAGCTCAGTATAGCCTCCATGGCATAAAGTTACTATTTTCAGATTAATTGTTTTGAGTTGAGTAGTTGTACTTACAAAACCATTTTCCTGATTCCCTAGATTTTAATGCTCTTCTTCATTTCTTCGACAATGTTGTACGCAGCAGGGCAGATAGCTACATTCTTAAGGGTGAGATTAGTAATTTGTTGAAACTTTTTGCGATCGGTATGAGGGAATTCCCGGCAGGCTTTGGGTCTTACATCATATATTGAACAATAGTTATCCTCACCCAGAAACGAACAAGGAACCTGCTTAAGCACATAATCATTGTCCTCATCAATCCTTAAATAGGTGTTTATAAATTGTTGTGGTTTTTGCCTAAGACTTTTCGCGACTCGAACAATATCTGTATTAGTAAAAAGTGGTCCGGTTGTCTTGCAGCAATTGGCGCAATCCAGACAATTTGTTTTTTCAAACTCTGCACTGTGTAACTCTTGCATAATATAGTCCAAATTACGCGGGGGCCTCTTTTTGAGTTTCGAAAAAAACCTTTTGTTTTCAGTATGTTTTTCTATTGCCTTTAATGGCAAGAATTTAAGTTGTTCTTTCATCAGGTCCTTAATATTCCATTCATTTTTTAGAAGCGTGTTTTTACTTTCCGTTCAAAAAGTCCACTTTTGCAGGTAAAATTACAAATATAAATGAGCAGAGATATTTTTGGCGAGGCTCTGATTGATTTTCAAAACGAAAATTATTCTGAAGATATTATAACTTATTCATCACTGGGGGAGAAAGATGTTCTGCCATTGCCTTATTTGTTCAGAAATTATGATGCTATGCCCATAATAGAGCAAAAAGCCTTAGATCTCTGTCGGGGAAAGGTATTGGATGTGGGATGCGGGTCTGGTAGTCACAGCCTCTATTTGCAAAAAAAGGGATTGGACGTTACAGGTCTTGATACATCTGAAGGGGCTGTGGCCGTAGCTAAGTTAAGAGGAGTGACGCATGTTGTGCATTCAACTATTTATGAATATTCTGGTATGAAATTTGATACCATTTTGCTGCTAATGAATGGAATAGGAATAGCTGGACGACTCAATGAAGTAGGTCGATTAATAAACCAATTAAAGACCTTGTTGAATCTAGGAGGACAGATATTGCTTGATTCCAGTGATATTATATACATGTTTGAGTTAGATGATGATGGTGGCTACTGGATTCCGAATAACGGCAAATATTACGGCGAAGTAGAATTTACAATGATGTATAAAGGATTGAAAAGCGCTCCTTTTAATTGGCTTTATCTGGATTACAATAGCCTTAAGCAGGTCGCTGAGCAGCATAATTTAAGCTGTGAAATGGTGTGTGAAGGCCCGCATTATGACTTTTTGGCAAGACTTAAGGAGCAATCATAATAGAAGCCTTTAAAATACGTTGTAATTTATATGTAATTTTGGGCTTGAAGGAAAATTAAAACAGCTATGAAAAAATTTCGACTTTTTACAATATTGATCACTATCGGACTTCTCTTAAATTGTGCAAAAGACAATGACAATTTAACCCCTGAGGGCATTGATAGATCTGCTAATTTATTGGCTACCGGAGATTCTGCCAATGATATATTATCCAATACAGTGTATTCAAGTTTATTAATAGAAGTTGCCTTTGTTACCGGTTTCAGGCCTACAGTGGAAACCATGAACAATCTTGAATCCTATCTGAGAAATCGAACCTTTAAGAACGACATACAAGTCGAATACCGGGAAATAGCTTCGCCAAATGAAGAAACTCTGACCCTGCAGGAAATTGCCGATCTGGAAAGTGAAAATCGTACTGCCTACAACAATGGAGAGACACTGGCCATATATATCTTTTTTGCCGATGCACCTTCAGATTCTGATGATGAGGAGGAGGGTATTGTAACTCTTGGGGCTGTTTACAGAAACACCTCAATGGTTATACATGAAACTGAAGTCCGCAAACTTGCGAATCAGAGTTCACTAATTACAATTTCAGATGTGGAAACCTCAACCCTTAACCATGAATTTGGGCATCTTTTTGGCTTAGTTGATCTCGGCACTGCAATGGTAAACCCTCATGAAGACCCGGATACCGAGAACCATTGCGATATAGCCGGATGCCTTATGCGTGCTGAATTACAATTTGGCGGGGGTATAATGGCGGTTTTAGAAAAAAGTAAATTGTCAAAAGGTGTAGCCGTTCCCCCTTTGGATGCCGAATGTATTCTTGATCTTCAAAATAACGGAGGAAGATAACCTGCTTCCTGATTATTGGCATTCGCTTAATCATTCAGCATTTACTTAGCCAAGGGGTAATTAATCAAGTGTCCCTTGCCTAATATTAAGGAATATTGAGGTATTTATGGGTTTGTAAAGATACTTTCCATTTTGGATTCTTCATTACGTAATCCACAATCATAGGGGTTACCTTTTCCCTCACACTCCACTCTGGTTGCAAATACAGAATGCACTTTTTGCTTACTTTTTTTGCCTGTTCTTCTGCAAATACCAGATCGTGTTTATTGTAAACAATAACTTTTAATTCGTGTGCCTCTTTGTAAACTTCATCTACAGGTAACTTGTTCTTTTTAGGTGACAAACATATCCAGTCCCATGTACCCGTTAAGGGGTAAGCCCCTGAGGTCTCAATGTGTGTGCTTAGGTTTTTCTTTTTCAAGGCGTCTGTTAAAGGTCCCATATCCCACATTAAGGGTTCCCCACCGGTTACAACTATGGTATTAGAAAAACTTGCGGCATTATGAACAATACTTTCTATTGCAGTTGGTGGATGGGTTTCGGCATTCCAGCTTTCTTTTACATCACACCAATGGCACCCCACATCGCAACCACCAATCCTTATAAAATAAGCAGCCGTACCTTTGTGAAAACCTTCCCCCTGAATGGTATAGAATTCTTCCATGAGAGGGAGCATTAAACCTGCATTAACCAATTCTAAAATCTCATTATTGATCATCCTGCAAAGATAACATATAGCAGACGGTATTTAGACCGTAAATTTTGGAAATAAATGACCAGTTGATGAGTCGGCGGAAAAAGAGTGCTATTATCCGGTAAAAATATCAATTTCAATTATTTCCTGAATACCTTCAGTTTTTGACTGCTATTACATCAATCTCAACCCTGGCATTTCTTGCAAGGCCACTAGCAGCAAAAGTGGTCCGTGCAGGTTTCATTGTAAAATATTTGGAGTACACTTCATTAAATGCTGAGAAATCGTCCATTGTACTCAATATCACAGTACATTTTACTACGTTTTCTAATGTTAGCCCGTGATGCTCAAGAACTGCACGAATATTCTTAATTGCCTGTTCCGTTTCTGTTCTAATTCCGGGAACAACCATGGTTCTGGTTTTATGATCCATACCTATCTGTCCGGCCAGGAAAAAAATATTCCCTGCTTGTACAACATCACTAAAGGGTGCACTTCTTTTCTTTTCTTCATGCGATTCGTGAAAAGTAATCGCTGAATCCTCCTGCGAACTCAGCACAGAACAACAAACTAATGAGAGAATAGCAACTAATGGTAAATGTTTTTTCATTCTATTTTGTTTTTACTGTTGGTTAAAATTACCCTATTTTTATCAAAAATAGATCAAATGAGTACCAAAGAGGAATTCTTTGCACATATAGAAAAGGGGTATACCACAAAGGGTGATTTTATTACGATAGGTGCGGCAATGTTAGATGGTGAAACAGTAACCGGGGCCCATGTAAAAGTTCCTTTAAAAACTTTGAACAGACACGGACTAATAGCCGGTGCCACCGGAACAGGGAAGACCAAAACACTGCAAGTAATTGCGGAAAACCTTTCTGATAAAGGAATACCGGTACTTTTAATGGATTTAAAAGGGGACCTTAGCGGAATAGCCCAGCCTAGCCCGGGACATCCCAAAATTGATGAAAGGCATAAAAAGATTGGACTGCCTTTTGAGCCAAATAGTTTTCCGGTTGAAATCCTTTCCCTGTCAGAACAAGATGGTGTAAAACTCCGTGCAACAGTATCAGAATTTGGGCCCATTTTACTTTCCCGTATCCTTGATCTTTCCGAAGTACAGGAGGGTATTGTAGCTGTTATTTTCAAATATTGCGATGACAACAAACTTCCCTTACTCGATCTTAAGGACTTTAAAAAGGTTTTACAATACGCCACCGGAACCGGTAAAAAAGAGTTTACCAAGGAATACGGAAGAATTTCAACAAGCTCCACAGGAACTATTCTAAGGAAAATCATAGAATTGGAACAACAGGGTGCCGATTTATTTTTTGGCGAGAAATCCTTTGATGTGGAAGATCTAACTCGTATTGATGAAAATGGTAGAGGCTACATTAACATAGTTCGTTTAACGGATATACAAGACAGGCCCAAATTATTCAGCACATTTATGCTGAGTTTATTGGCCGAAATATATTCCACATTCCCTGAACAAGGAGACAGTGAAAGACCTGAGCTGGTTTTCTTTATTGATGAGGCCCATCTAATTTTTAAAGAAGCTTCAGATGCTTTATTAGACCAGATCGAAAGTATAGTAAAACTGATTCGTTCTAAAGGTATTGGACTTTATTTTGTTACTCAGAACCCTACAGATGTCCCCAATGCTGTACTCGCTCAATTAGGTCTGAAAGTGCAACATGCCCTCAGGGCCTTCACAGCAAGAGATCGAAAAGCTATTAAACTTACCGCAGAAAATTATCCTATTTCGGAGTATTATGATACAAAAGAGGTACTAACCTCCTTGGGGATCGGGGAAGCACTAATCACGGCTTTAGATGAAAAAGGAAGACCTACTCCACTTGCAGCCACAATGCTACGTGCACCAATGAGCCGTATGGATGTATTAACAGATACTGAATTGGATTCCGAAATAAAGAATTCGAAACTGGTAAAGAAATACAACGATATTATTGATAGGGAAAGCGCCTACGAGATTTTAAATGACAAAATTGAGAGAGCAGAAAGGGAAGCAGAAAAAGAAGCTGAAAATGAAGCAAAAAACCGTAGAACATCTTCAAGAAGAACAACATCCCGCCGAAGTACGCGTCAAAATCCGGTCATAAAAGTTTTAACGAGTGCAACTTTTATAAGGGGTGTGCTAGGGGTATTAAAAAAAGTGATACGATAAGATAATATGAAAAACATTCAATTTATATCGGTTTTACTTTTTGCATTGATATTTATACAGTGTGAAGAGGACAAAGATCCAGGTTTTTTGATCACTAATTCCCAGGTAGGAAAACTAATGAGAACCAGTAACATTAGTGATCTGGAACATATATTTATTAATGATTCCATAGTAAGAGATACGTTACAGCCTACTTTGGCTTCTAACTCCAAAACCATTAAAATCTATGAAAGAGGAGGACAGCAATTGTTAACCCTAACCACTAGCAGCGATAGTATTCAAAAAATTGGAATTATTAGGATATTAGATCCCAGATTTAGAACAGAAGAAGGTATTGGACTTCTAAGTACCTTTAAGGAAATTAAAGATAAATATGTCATAAAGAAAATAGTAACCTCATTAAACAACGTTATTATTTTCATTGAGAATAGCGATGTATACTTCACTATAGACAAAGAAGAATTACCTGCAAGTTTGCGTTATGACACCAGTATTAATATAGAAGAAGTTCAAATCCCGGATAATTCCAAAATTAAATACATGATGGTTGGTTGGGATTGAAATAGATTCTGACAGAAATTTGGCAATATCTATTAGCACAATACTTTTGGTTTTTGACATGTAGCCTGGTTGACGATAGCGCTATAATATTGAAGCCATTTGGAAAACCTGATACCAAAAATGAAGGATTTAGTAATTACCATTTTTGCAAAAGCTTATGGAGCCTATTTTAATATGCTTGCCCTTTTCTCAAAAAAACTTGCCGGCGAAAAGGCCTTTACACTGTTTAGTTCACCAAGAAAAGGTAATGTGCTGCCATTGCAAGCTACCTTTTTAAAAAAAGCCGAAGATATCAGGATTGAAGTGGGCGGAAAACAAATACAAACTTATTCCTGGAAAGGTACAGAAGAAACAGTTTTATTGCTCCATGGTTGGGAAAGCAATACATTTCGTTGGCGGAATTTAATACGTTTTTTGAGTGATGCAAATTTTACCATTGTTGCCTTTGATGCTCCGGCTCACGGTAATTCATCCGGCGGAATATTTAATGTCCCACTTTATACGGAATGCACGCATCATATTGCAAAACATTTTAATCCCGCCTATATAATCGGGCACTCGGTTGGAGGTATGACAGCCGTTTATCATCAATATGTATATCCTCATAATTCCATTCAAAAGATTGTCACCATTGGAGCCCCTTCTGAATTTTATGAACTCATGGAACATTATCAAAACATTGTAGGTTTTAACAAGCGGGTTTTAGGTTCCATAGACGATTATATTCAGAGGCACTTTGGCTTTGGCATCCGGGATTTTTCCAGTTCAAAATTTGTACAAAAAATTAAAACAGACGGATTGTTAATTCATGATATTGAAGATCCGATTACACCCTATCACAACTCCGAAAAAGTACATGCCAAATGGAAGAACAGCACACTAATTAGCACAAGAGGATTAGGTCATTCCATGCATCAGGACAAAGTGAACCATCAAATTATAGATTTTTTGAAATCAAAGAAAAGGGCTAATTTTAGTACATAAATTACTTTCTATGCCAACTATTTCGCCATTCCACATCGCTATTCCTGTTCATAACCTTGATGATTGCCGGAAATTTTACCGAGACGTCCTTAAATGTAAAGAAGGCCGTAGCAGTGACCATTGGGTCGACTTCAATCTTTTTGGACACCAACTTGTAATTCATTATAAGCCCAAATCTTCGGAGGAACTTCACTCCAATCCGGTGGATGGCAAAGATGTTCCTGTGCCTCATTATGGGGTAGTATTACCCTGGGATGTTTTCCATACCTTTTCTGAAGAACTGAAAAACAAGGGAATAAAATTCATTATAGAACCCTATATCCGTTTTAAGGGATCAGTAGGGGAACAAGCTACAATGTTCTTTTTAGACCCTGCGGGAAATGCCCTGGAGTTTAAGGCTTTTAAGGATATGGGGCAATTATTTGCCAAATAAAGTGATTTCCCTATTTCTTTTTTTTATATCTGTCCCATAGCCAGATCACAACTGCGTAGATAACACCAAAAATTACACCTTCTTTTAATTCGTCAATAATGCTATCCAGCGAATAATCCTTTTCCAGAATAACAGAAAATAAGGTATATAGGAAAATAGCAGCTAAAGTTTGAGAAGTGAGTTTCTTTTTATCCATTGATATAAGTATTATTGTGACGATGCTGTAGGTTTCCTGTCCCATCTGTGCTTTCGCAGCTCTTCAATTATTATGAAGTCCATAAGGTCAATTTTGAACTCTTAAATATAATGCTTTAGAAGAATATTCTCCTACACCTAAAAATATGGATTAATAAATTTTTGAAAATTTTCAAGTGCCTTTTTACTATAAACAATCGGAATATGTACTATTCTTATTTCAAATATCCAACCCATATTCCAAACCTAAATCATTGGGTCGAAAAATCTGAATACAATATTTTGATCCGCTACTAACTTAACGGTACCTATCTTTTAGATCCTTCATCATAAGTTGATACCTCTTCTTTACCTTATCATTGGGTGATTGGCAGAGGTATATGCGGGTCCCATTTTCCCTGAAATAGGGATCGTTGATGACCTTTTTGAGCTCTACCTCTTCGAAATAAGTAGGCAGCAGGCTATCCGGATTATTAGTGTTACCCAAGTCAGAATGAACATAAATCACATAATCCTTACTAATGCTTTCCGGTGACCAGAAAACAAAACTTGCATTAGGAGAAATAGGCTGAGGTATATTGTGTTTTTTTCCATAAAACATAATAGCTCCTGCCTGTCCGTAATGATAGCAGTAAATATGGCAATTTTCCCGATTTTCCTCCCCCAGGGCCAAATAGATATTATTTACGGCCTCACCTATTGCTTTCCACCCAGTCATATCTGCCATATCCTGAGGCAGGTCGTGTTGTTCTCCATCTTCCCACCTGAAAGCTCCTTTGTTAAAAGATTTCTCAAAAGTATTAAATGGAATTCCATCAAACGGCAGTGAAAAATATAACCCCACCCCCATGAAAGCAACCAAAAATGTAAATGTCAGATTCAGATATCGCACAATATACTTATGGACAAAATATGCGCCAAAAACAAAAAATATGGGATAAATCCCAAGCGTGTAATAAGCCTTTCCACTCCCGGCCAATAGAAGCAGAATAAGAAATATATAGACATAAGCAAAAATACGGTACTGTCTTTCTTTTTTGTTAAAAAGCAACATGAGCAACGCACCCATCCAAAGCACCAAAGCCTGGGCATTCATCAGCAACTGTTCTATGATAAATCCTAAAGACTCAACGTGCACGAGTTGTGTACGTCGCAACTCCTCCATATGTTGCAAGACTGGCCAATTATTTTCATATTGCCAGTAAAGATTTGGCGATATAATCAAAATTGCGATCAAAATGGCCAAAACAAAATATTTTGACCAATATAGCTTACGGTATTGTGTGTAAAGCATCGCAAGTCCAAAGGAGGTATAAAGGAAAACAATAGAGTACTTATTGAGAAAACCAAGACCGAATACTAACCCAATCCATAACCACATTTTCAAATCTCCCCGGGAGATCAGTTTATAAAAAAGATAGCCTGATAAAAGCCAATAAAAGTGGTTAAAAGAAACAGGTTGAAAAAGGGTATTTACATGTAAATAAGCCGGTGAAAAAATATAAGCAAAGCAGGCCAGGGCAATGGCAATTTTTTTTCCTCCTAAGTCCCTCGTGAATATCCCAATAATAATCACATTGATTGCACCTATTAGAGAAGGAAAGAATCGAAGGCCAAATACGGTATTCCCGAATATTGTAGTTGCTGCCTTTCCCATAATTGCAATGGATGGTGGTACAGCGACATATCCCCACGCCAGATGCTCACTTAAAGCGTAGTATAAATAGGCATCCCTATGCAGCTCGTAGTTGTCAAAAGTAGCTACATGCACAATTAACTTTAGTAAAGCCAGTACAAGGATCATTATCCCTGTAGAAGAGGTCCAAAATTTTAACTTGCTTGCCGCCATGAAAAAAATTTTGCTTAGAGTCTATGTCAAAAATGTTGCGGTTACAGCAATCAGGGGTAAAGCCAACTGTTAAGATCTGCTCCTGGAGGAGCACTTTCTGCAAGGCGTTTCATAATCTTCGGAACATACATGCTATTATATCTTAGCCTGGAAATATGGTTGGGTTCCTTTGGATCGCCATTCCAGCAATGCTCTGCCCTGTCACCATACAAAACTTCTCCCCCATAATATGGATCAGAAGTGTTTTCGAGGAATTCTTCCATTTTATAAACTGCGTTGTTTAAATAATAATTATCCATATCCCCGCAGTAAATATTAATCTTGCCTTTTAATTTCTCTCCCAACTTATCCCAGTCCCTCTCCAGAATATAACGGAGGTCATAATTCTCTTTCCAGTATTTTGCGACTTCAGGATTTATAATGCCGGTCTTTTTATCCCATATACGTTCAGGATACCCTTCTTTTCCCTGTGGGGAATAAGTAGCTTCCCATATGTCCCACTGTTGACCCGATCGGGATTTATCTCCCAGAACCAATTCCAGATAATTCTCGTCCTTAACGGTAGATTGAATCTGGCCTAGATAGTCTCTGTGAGCAGGTACCTCCAACATTTTATGCTCACTTCTGTAGTAGTAGGCATTTTCATCTTCATAGATATTGGTAAGAACATAAGCACTGAAATCTATTGGATCGGGACAAGCAGCAAAACACCCATTATATTCTTCAGGGTACATTACCTGCACCGCCAATGCCTCCCAGCCCCCGGTAGATCCGCCGTATAAAAAACGAGACCATCCTTCACCAAGACCTCTAAACTCCTTTTCAATATATGGAATAAGCTCATGAGTTATAGCATCGCCATACGGACCCTGACTGGCAGAATTCACAGCATATGAATCATCATAATAAGGGGTTGGGTGCTGTATTTCGATGATCAGAAATCTGGGGAAATCAGGTTCATTCCATCTTTTATAAAAATTATACGCCTCCTCTTGCTGGATAATATTGTAGCCCGAAACTTTAAAGCGTTCCGCGTAGTCGGGTTCAAGGTTGGGATCTGGGGGAACCGTTCTGAATCCTCCAAAATCATCCGGAAAATGTCCATGGAATATCATAAGCGGATACTTTGCTTCCGGATGGTCCTGAAACCCTTTAGGAAGAAGTATATGTGCTCCTAAATACATGTCCCTTCCCCAAAACTCTGATAGTTTTTCGGATCGTATTTTAATGTGCTTTATCCATTCTGTATCTTCAGGTTCTTCAATAGGTGGAATCACCTGATCCATTACAACGGCAATCTCCAAATCTCCATTTTCCGGTATGGTAACCTTAAACGGCTTACTGTACATATTTCCCGGAGACCTGTTCCACTTCTGGCCTTCTCCATTATCCATGGGTAATTTCACTGTATGACCGGTACTTAAATTAAACGTTTCATAGACGTGCAATAAAGCTTGTACCCAATATTCTCCCGGAGGTACATCAGCCAAACTGGAATAAGGAAATCCAAAGTTTTCAGCATCAAAAATCTGTTCCGAGTTGGGTGCCATACCATCTACATTCATCCCAAATATCAGTTGAGTGTTGAGTCCGCTATTTATCTGAAAACGCGGTTCATTGTCATCATTTGTGGAAAGCATCAGCAGTAATCTACCATCCTGCGCCTGAGAACCAAAATTATCAGAGAAAGAAACATTAAATGTAATATTGGATATATTTTCAGGAGTTGACTTACAGCCAGATAAGAAAATATATAAAACGCCAAGTAAAAAAACAGGTTTGAACATAGAAGTTAAATTTGAGAGAAAAGGTACTCAATTCCGGCAAATCATCAAATTTCTATGTGCAATATTCAGGTCAATTCAAAAAGATGGTTTTAATTCTCTCTTTGTGTTCTCCTTTTTCGTGCAAGAAGTGTGTTTTGCAGAAGCATGGCAATAGTCATTGGGCCCACGCCACCGGGAACAGGTGTGATATAAGATGCTTTTTTACTAACCGCCTCAAAATCAACATCGCCTGTAATGTAATAACCCCTCTCTTTACTTTCATCGGGTACTCTTGTTATTCCAACATCAATAATTACGGCCCCGTCACGTACCATATCTTCGGTAAGAAAACCAGGTACTCCCAAGGCAGAAACGATAATATCTGCCTGCAAGGTTAAGGCTTTAATATCTTTAGTTCTGCTATGTGTTAAGGTTACTGTAGCATTTGCAAATTTGCCTTTCTGGCTAAGCAATATACTAATAGGCCTGCCTACAATATGGCTGCGGCCAATAACAACAGCATGTTTACCTTCTACCTCTACCTGATATCTTCGCAACAATTCCATAATGCCAAAGGGGGTGGCAGGTATAAAAGATTCCATATCCAGAGCCATTTTCCCAAAATTTGCAGGATGGAAACCATCTACATCTTTATCCGGATCTACTGCCAGTAAAACTTTTTGTTCATCTATATGTTTAGGCAAAGGCAATTGCACTATATAACCATCTATTTCCGGATCGTTATTAAGTTCCTTTACCAGGTCTAATAATTTTTCTTCTGAAGTGTCTTCCGGTAAATGTTTAAGGGTAGATTCAAAACCTATACGTTTGCAGGAGCGTACTTTGCTTCCTACATAGGTAAGGCTTGCACCGTCATTTCCTACGAGAACTGCTGCCAAATGCGGGACTTTTTCGCCTCGTAATTTTATTTCGCCAACCTCAGCAGCAATTTCATCTTTAATTTTATTTGCAATTTCTTTTCCGTTGAGAAGGGTCATTTAGTTACTATTATAGGTTTAAAAACTGTTATTTCATATTCTGCATCATCTGCATCATTTTTTTACCGCCTCCACCTTGCATCATTTTCATCATTTTGCTCATTTGATTAAATTGCTTTAGCAATTGATTTACCTCCTGTATAGTGCGACCACTGCCTTTAGCAATTCTTTTTTTTCTGTTTGCATCCAGACTTGAAGGATTAGATCTTTCATCAGGTGTCATGGAGTGTATAATGGCTTCAACGTGTTTAAAGGCATCATCATCTATGTCCATCCCCTTCAGTGCCTTGCCGGCGCCGGGTATCATCCCCATAAGATCCTTCATACTGCCCATTTTCTTTATCTGCTGTATTTGATTGAGGAAATCATCAAATCCAAACTTATTTTTTGCAATTTTTTTCTGAATCTTGCGTGCTTCTTCCTCATCAAATTGCTCCTGTGCCCTTTCTACAAGAGAAATAACATCTCCCATTCCCAATATCCGATCGGCCATTCGCGCAGGGTGGAAAACATCTATAGCATCCATCTTCTCGCCAGTACCAATAAATTTTATCGGTTTATTAACTACAGACTTAATTGAAATGGCTGCACCACCTCGTGTATCACCATCAAGTTTAGTCAGAACTACACCATCAAAATTAAGTACATCATTAAATGCCTTTGCCGTATTTACAGCATCCTGACCTGTCATAGAATCTACAACAAAGAGAGTTTCCTGTGGATTTACCGCATTGCGGATGTTAGCAATTTCAGTCATCATCTGATCATCTACTGCCAGTCGTCCTGCGGTATCAATGATCACTACATTGAATCCATTATTCCTGGCATAGGCCATACCTGCCTTTGCAAGGGCAACCGGATCTGAGTTCTCCTTGTCTGAAAAAACCTCTACTCCGATCTGGTCTCCGACAATATGCAACTGATCAATAGCCGCAGGTCTGTAGACATCACAAGCAACTAATAAAGGGTTTTTAGATTTTTTCTGTTTTAGATAATTTGCAAGTTTGCCAGAAAAAGTGGTCTTACCAGATCCCTGAAGACCAGACATAAGTATAACAGATGGATTTCCCGAAAGATTAATTCCTTCTGCATCTCCACCCATCAATTGGGTTAGTTCGTCCTTAACAATTTTGACCATTAACTGGCCTGGTTGTAAGGTAGTCAACACATTCTGACCCAGGGCTTTTTCTTTAACCCTATTCGTAAATTCCTTGGCAATTTTAAAATTAACATCTGCATCCAGGAGGGCTCTTCTTACCTCTTTGGCAGTCTCAGCAACATTAATTTCTGTAATCTGGCCATGTCCTTTAAGAACATGTAATGCTTTATCCAGTTTATCACTTAAATTATCAAACATCTTATATGTGAATTATGGCGAAGTGCAAATTTAATAATAACAATGGGATGATGGAAGGCTCTTGAAAGAAATATAAAAGAGAAAAGGGTAACTTCTTGAAGAAGCTACCCTTTTCAGCAAAATAGGGGGCAAATAAGGTATTTTAAATTCTTTTCCTATTAAGGAGTTGTTTGTTGCCTTTGAAAAATAAGCATAGTCACATTTTCCATAGTACCTGGGTCATCACTAACATCCTTAAGTACTATTTGATCATTGGTGATTGAAACAAATTCCCAATCATCAGTAAGCTCAGCAAGAATATCTACTTCTCCGAAGTTAAGGTACACTTTAAGCTTACCATCACTATTTCTAAGTACTCTCCATAGACCCGGATAAGAAACACCCATTTCTGAAAGTGTAGTATTTATTAAATGGTTAGCCATAAAGTTAAAGGTGTAACCAATATAATTGTCAGTTTCATCAATTTCGCCGTCTACATATTCGGCTACTACCCAATCACCTTCCATCATAATGGTTCTGATTTCAGCAACATCGCCATCATTGGCATTGTCATCACATACTCTTTGAAGAACCAGCTCATAACCTATCTCATCAACTTTAAACTTCAATCTGTCATTTCTCAGGTCAGATAATGGCCATTCAAAGTTAACTCCGGGCTCAGATCCCATGGTAATAGACATTACAAGTCTGCCTTGTTCGTTCATGGTAATTTCCCATGTTCCTTCAGAAGTATTTTCACCGTTACCAAGTGTTACAACACCTTCTGGTAAAAAGTTAAACTCATAACCCAGCAGTCTGTCTATTTCTTCACCCTGGTTTTTTACCTTTTTTATAACCCAGCTACATTCTTTTAAGATTTCTCTTAGGGTAGTGGGATCAGTGTTAAAAAGATCACATACGCTGTGCATAATAATCCTGTTACCACCTTCGGCATAAAGTTTAATCTTACCTTCTCCAATTTCGTATACAAACCATTCAAGATTAAAGTCAACCAAGACGTCAAATTCAAGATTAAGAAGTATTCCATGATCCGTTATCCGAGTACTCCAGGCACCCATTAGGCTATTGCCCATTCTATCTTTTACGGTTACACCACCATCTTCGGTAAAGTTCATTATATATTCAAAATACTGATCTGACTGATTTATTTCATCTCGAATAACTTCATTAATCAACCAAGGACATTCTACCAATAGATTTTCTAAACGTTCCTGGGTGAAATCATCATCATTGTAATCATCATCGTCATCCTCGTCACAGGCATATTTAGCCATTTCAATAGCATTTGCCAATTCAGCATTGCTCCTCACTTCAATTTTTGTCCCATCATAAAGTTCCATGGCTACAGGGAAGTCAATTCCGACTAAGTCATTATCGTCCAGACCGTCAAAAAATATTCTGAGATCTTTATCAGATTCTACAGTAACAGAACCTGTTTCAACCTCATTGACATCAAACGTATATATGGTTATAGGATATACAAAATCTATACATTCTATATCATCATCTTCTCCACCTTCAATACACTGCTGAGCCAATTCGCGCAGGTCCTCAATTCCGGCAATTTCAATTACGGTAAAATCGGCAAGTGTGATGACAATTGGAAATATAATCTCAAGGATATCTTCATCATCTTGCAATTCATCGAATATTTCTTCAATCAGGTGAAGTCCTTCCTTAGATTCTATAGTAATTTCAATTCCATTTACTTTAACAGAGTATGGGAATTCTATTGCAAAACAACTGGCACCATCAACAATATTGTCGAAAGAACCATCATTGGCAGCGGTATTTTCAATAAGCTTAGCTGTAGAGGAACTTGCATTTATAGTTTGCTGTTCATCTGGTTGTGGTAATTCTTCAAACGCCTCCTGACAGGCATTAAAAGAAAATGCTGCAACAAGAAGCAGGGTTTGCAGTGAATACTTAAAAAACTTTCTCATAACGATTTGGATTTATTTGTTGTTCGTATAACTCTAAAACAATTACATTTTAAAATACCCTACCCTATTTTTAATTTTTTTTAAAATATCTTTGAAACAGAACCAACGACAAGAACTATATAATTATGGACAATGTATGTGAGGAGGAAGTGTTTAGCAGCCTCTTCAAAACTAATTCCAAAACGGTTTTTAACTATATATATTACAAATTCGGAAACGAAGAGAAAGCCTATGATGTTGTTCAGGAAGCATTTGTTAAGCTTTGGGAGAATTGTTCAAAAGTCAGTCCAGAAAAAGCAAAGTCTTATGTCTATACTGTAGCAAATAACCTTTATTTAAATGTAATCAAAGCAGAAAAGGTCCGCTTAAAGTATGCCAACAAGTCCAATGACACCTCTTACGAATCACCAGAATTTTTGTTGGAAGAAAAAGAGTATAAAGAAAAGCTGGATAAGGCTCTAAATAGCCTACCTGAAAATCAGAGAGCCACTTTTTTATTAAATAGAATTGATGGCAAGAAATATGCAGAAATTGCGGAGATGGAGGGTGTAAGTGTAAAAGCGATAGAAAAGCGCATGCATCTTGCATTAAAAGCCCTTAGGGAACAAATAGAAGGCATCTAGCCAGCATAACCGGGGATTAGGGCCGTATGTTAATATTTTTTTCTTAGGGGGGTAGGGTTTTTTTATTGTTAGTTGTTTTAATGTTATAAAGCTAGAAATCATGCAAGAAAATTACTTGGCAAAATGGTTGAATAATGACCTCTCCGAGGAAGAACTCGCAGAATTTAAAAAATCTGCGGAGTATGCCTCTTATGAGAAGTTAATCGATGTCAGCAGTACTTTAAAAGCACCGGATTTTGATGTGGATAAGGCCTTGAATGATTTCAAAAACAATAATCCGCAAAAAGATGTTAAAGTAATTAAGATGAATCCAATGCGCAGGATATTGCGGATTGCAGCTGCCATAGCAGTGATTTTTGTCGCATCTTACCTTTATATTTCAACTTTAGATGAATCTGTTTCTACTCAATATGCGGAACGCAGTGAAGTAAGGCTCCCGGATAATTCTGAGATTATCTTAAATGCCGATTCCAGGATAAGCTACAGTGATAAGAATTGGAAAAAAGAAAGAAACGTTTCTCTAAAAGGGGAAGCATTTTTTAAGGTTGCCAAGGGACAAAAATTTACTGTGGCTACAAAAGATGGTTTAGTAACCGTATTGGGCACCCAATTTAATGTTGAAAATAGAAAAGGATTTTTTGAGGTTACCTGTTATGAAGGCCTTGTAAGTGTTACTTTTAAAGGTAAAGAAACAAAACTTCCCGCAGGTAATTCTTTTATGGCAATTAAGGGAGAAGTTTTAAAAACAGAATCTCCTGAAAACACTATTCCTTCCTGGATGAATAATGAAAGTACTTTTAAAAGTATTCCTTTGGAATATGTCCTGAATGAGTTTGAAAGACAATATAATATCGAGGTTAAAACTCAAAATGTTAATCTCGGGCAATTATTTACGGGCTCCTTTAGCAACACAAACCTAAATTTGGCGTTACAGAGTATTAGTACTCCTTCTCAGATAAAGTATGAATTAGAAGGGAACAACGTGCTATTCTATGCCGAAAACGCGCCTAAATAGTATACTGCTTTTACAACTAATACTTTTGCTTGCCCTTTTTTCTTCAAGGGCACAGGTAAAAACCTTTCCAAAAAATATTAGTCTGGTTACTTATATCCGGCAGTTAGAGAAGGATTTTGATGTCAAATTTTCTTACGTTGACGAAGATCTTCAACCTTTACAGGTAAGTACTCCCGAAGGTGATTCTCTTGAAGCTATTTTAGATAATATTCAAAATCAGACCCAATTAATCATAAAGAAGTTAAGCGACCGCTACTATACACTATCCAAAAGTACAACTGTAGATATTTGCGCTTATGTTTTGGATAATTACAGTGAGAATACTACACCTGGTGCATCGGTAGAAGTCCTGGGTAGTAGTATTTCCACAGTTACAGATGCAAATGGCCGGTTTACCCTGGACAATATCCCGAGAAAAGCCTCTATACGAATAAAACATCTGGGTTTTAAACCAAAATACGTAACCGCCGAGGATCTGGTTAGCAAAAACCCCTGTACTACTCTATTGTTCAGCTTAAACTATCAGCAACTGGACGAAGTAGTGGTATTTAAATTTTTGACCACAGGACTTACCAAACAAACAGATGGCAGTATAACGGTTAATACTGAGGATTTTGGTATACTTCCCGGACTTTTAGAACCAGATGTTCTACAAACCGTGCAAGCCCTTCCGGGCATAAAAAGTATTGATGAGACCGTATCAGATATCAATATAAGAGGAGGGACAAACGATCAAAACCTTATTCTGTGGGACAATATAAAAATGTATCAGTCTGGTCATTTTTTCGGATTAATCTCTGCTTTTAATCCTTATTTAACGGAGCATGTTACCATTATTAAAGATGGGACCAGCGCAGAACACGGAGATGGCATAAGTGGAATAATCAGTATGCAATCAAAAAACAAAATTGAAGGCAATTTTTTTGGAGGCGCCGGATTTAATATGATCAGTGCAGATGCATTTGGACAAGTCCCTCTTTCAGACAAATTAGCGTTTCAATTCTCAGCCAGACGTTCCATAACAGACCTTATTAACACGCCTACCTATAATCAGTTTGTTAAAAGAGCCTTTCAGGATACTGACGTGGAAGGTGCTTCGAGTCAAAGCACTGATGGTGATATCAATCAGGATGAAACATTCTATTTCTATGATTTTACAGCTAAAGTCTTATATGATGTTAATGAACAGCATAAGGTGCGATTTAGTTTTATCAATATCAACAATAATCTGGATTATACAGAAACTGCAGTAAATACTGCAAGAACAGATCAGAGCAACTTAAACCAAACCAATCTTTCTTTTGGTGGTAATTTGGAAAGCATATGGACAGACAGGTTCTCAACTAAGCTTAATGCTTACTATTCTAATTATAAACTTGATTCTGAAAACAGAATAAACAATGGACAACAAATCCTCGATCAAAGCAATGAAGTAATAGAGACTTCTGTTAAATTAAATACGAACTACCAGCTCACTCCAAATTTGAACTGGCTTAATGGATATCAATTTTTAGAAGTGGGAATTTCCAATTTTACTGATGTAACACAACCACCCTATGAGAGCAACATTAAAGGGGTCATACGAACAAATTCCATCTATAGTGAAATTTCCTATGCCTCACCCAATAAGAAATTAATAGCAAGGGGGGGTGGTCGATTAAATTATATAGTGAATGTGCAATATTTCGATGAATTTATTGTTGAACCACGTTTAAATCTCAGTTATTCTCTCTATCCAAATCTGCAATTAGAAGTAAAAGGGGAGTTTAAAAACCAGACTACAAATCAAATAATTGATTTGGAACAAAATTTTCTGGGGATTGAAAAAAGACGTTGGATGCTATCTAACAATAAAAACGATACCATTCCCGGTAATCCAAATTTACCCATAGTAAAAAGCAAACAGGGTTCTTTAGGACTCAATTATGATAAAGGCAGATGGTTTGTTGGCATGGAAGGATTTTATAAAGAAGTGAATGGTATCAGTACAGTAACTCAGGGCTTTCAGAACCAAAATCAGTTTAATGGTGAAATAGGAAAATATGACATAAAAGGACTGGAATTTTTAATAAATTATAAAAATGCCCATTTAAGTACCTGGTTTAGCTATGCTTATAATCTGAATAATTACACTTTCGAAGATATCGTTCCCAATGTATTTCCGAACAATCTGGATATTCGGCATACCATGACCTTTGCTGGAACCTATACCTACAATAACTTAAAGCTTAGTCTTGGAATCAATTACAGGACCGGGAAACCTTATACGGAACCTGTTGACGGGCCAAATTCTGTAGATTTTACGACTTTCCCGGCATCGATAATTTACAAAGAACCCAATAGCAGTCGTTTGCCAGATTACCTCAGAGCAGATGCCTCGGCGATTTATAACTTTAATATTTCAAAAAGAGTAAAGGCCACAGCCGGTGCTTCTATCCTCAATATTTTTAATAAAGAAAACATATTAAATACCTACTACAGGCTAAACGATCAAGATGAAATCGTCACAATTGAGAGTGTCTCATTAGGCTTTACACCTAATGTAAACTTTAGAATTAGGTTTTAATTTTTATTCAGTCTGGATATTACCAGCACATGTGGAAATGTAATTGCCGCCAGGAATGAGAATAAGAAGGGAATAAAACCCTCGCTACTTCCATCAATAAAAAAAAACAAAATTATAAGTGTAATTACCGACGCTAACCAATAAATCAGAGACGATTTCACATATTTCATAAAGTGTTTTCTGGACAGATCGCCATACAAATATGTGATCTGGTCTGCCAGTGATGGTATGGCATGCCATAAAATAAAAAATATGGCGAAAGCCCAAAGCAGAGTAGCGGTATTAAAAATAATGAAGAACACCAGTAAATAAAATAATTCAAGAAATATATTGATCTTTATTTGTTTATTTTTTATTAGATATAATATAACAAATATAAAACCGGTTATTCCCAGTATTAAGCGATAATACAGATTATTTATATAGATACCAATAATATCAAAAATAATGTCACTCACCTCTGTATGATGAGCTACAAATAATAGAAAAAGGATAACTAGTCCGTAAGCAGTATAAAAAAAGATTCGGAAAAGTGTATTGCCTCTAACTTTAGAAATCCAGTGCTGTTCACCAAAATGGTATGCACTGAAAAGAATAAACAAAACCAATGCAATGCTCGGGAGTATATAAAACAAACCAGCTACACAGAGAACAAAAAGGACATAATAAGTAAGTGTCCTAAAAAAATCATAAGGTTTAGACTTCTTTTTTGCTCCAACCTGTAGCAATTTAATGTCATTGGCGCCATGAAGCATTCCAAAGGAAAGGATCAGTATATAAGCAAATAAATTTTCTACAGCATGCTCAAAATATACCGCTAGCCACAGTGAAAAAAAGGTGGCAATAAGCGTGGCACCCTGCAACTTTGTAAAATCTACCCCTTTATTTCGCATATTATCCTACATTGTTTAATTATTTTAACATACTCTTAAACATTTTATGTTTAACTTTTATTTACTTTAGTTTAACAATATTAACTAAATAAATTCATATGGAAAACTTTTTATTATCATTCCCCTTGATTGCCAAAATAGCCACCAATGACTATGTGGGCTTTACATTTTTTGTAGGTTGTATGGCAATGATGGCTGCTTCAGCCTTTTTCTTTTTGTCAATGAACAGTTTTGATAAAAAATGGAGAACATCGATCCTTGTATCAGGATTAATTACTTTTATCGCTGCAGTTCACTACTGGTATATGCGTGATTATTGGGCCGATTTCGGAGAATCACCTACTTTCTTTCGCTATGTAGATTGGATCCTTACAGTGCCATTAATGTGTGTTGAATTCTTTTTAATCCTCAAAGCTGCCGGAGCTAAAAGGTCTCTCATGTGGAGGCTTATTCTTCTTTCCGTAATAATGCTCGTTACAGGATATATGGGAGAAGCCGTTTACAGAGATGCTGCCTGGTTATGGGGTCTTATTTCCGGTATAGCTTACTTCATCATTGTATATGAAATATGGCTGGGTACTGCAAAGAAGATCGCTGTAAAGGCAGGAGGACCTGTTTTACAGGCCCACAAAATGCTTTGTTGGTTTGTACTTGTTGGATGGGCTATTTATCCATTAGGATATATGGCAGGAACACCAGGTTGGTATGAAGGTATCTTTGGCGGACTTTCTATGGACGTGGTGTATAATATAGGAGATGCTATCAATAAAATTGGTTTCGGCTTAGTAGTATATAACCTTGCAGTAGTTGCTACTTCAGAGAAAGCTTAATTGAAAGAAAATTATTATTGTAGATGTGCTTTGTACATCA
Organism: Flavobacteriaceae bacterium; assembly: GCA_020346245.1. GTDB lineage: Bacteria > Bacteroidota > Bacteroidia > Flavobacteriales > Flavobacteriaceae > Eudoraea. The sequence continues at coordinate 1,820,719 of CP070778.1, forward strand.
GAAAGACCGTCTTTGAGGCGGTCTTTTTACATTCTTACAGGCACCTCTATACCCAGGAGCTGAAAAGCAGATTTAATTACATCACCTACCTTATTTGCCAGCTGTACCCTGAATATCCTTATCGCTTTTTCTGATTCTCCTAAAATGGAGACCTGTTGGTAAAATGAATTAAAATCCTTGACTAAATCATACGTATAGTTGGCAATCAAAGCCGGGCTATAATTTTCAGCGGCCAATTGTACAGTTTCAGGGTAGATTTCCAACAGTTTAATTAACTCCTTTTCTTTAGGATGTAGTTTGATGTCCTGCCCAGGAGCATTCAATAGGTCATTAGTACTTAAATCGGCCTTCCGAAGAATAGATTGAATCCTGGCATAAGTATATTGGATAAAAGGGCCAGTGTTTCCCTGAAAATCAACCGATTCTTCCGGATTGAATACTATTCGTTTTTTAGGATCAACCTTTAATATGTAATATTTTAACGCTCCGAGGCCAATGATGCGATACAATTTTTGTTTTTCTTCTTCAGTATAATCATCGAGTTTTCCCAATTCCTGTGAGATATTTGCAGCTGTGTTGGTCATCTCGTCAATCAGATCGTCTGCATCCACCACGGTTCCTTCCCTGCTTTTCATTTTGCCTTCAGGCAAATCTACCATCCCATAACTCAGATGGTATAAATGTTCCGCCCAGGAATAACCAAGTTTCTTTAGAATTAGAAATAATACCTTAAAGTGATAATCTTGCTCATTACCCACAGTATAGACCATTCCGCCTATGTCCGGAAAATCCTTTACTCGCTGAATTGCTGTGCCAATATCCTGTGTAATATAAACAGAGGTGCCATCTGCCCTAAGAACTATTTTCTCATCAAGTCCCTCATCAGTCAGGTCTATCCAGACACTCCCGTCTTCCTTTCTGTAGAATATACCATTTTCTATTCCTTCAGCAATGACGTCTTTTCCAAGCAAGTATGTCTCACTCTCGTAGTAGAGCTTGTCAAAATCTACTCCTAGGTTTGCGTAAGTTTCATCAAAACCCGCATATACCCAAGCATTCATTTTCTTCCAAAGTTCAACTACTTCAGAATCCCCCGCCTCCCACTTGCGAAGCATTTGCTGGGCTTTTAAAAGCATTGGTGCTTCGCGTTCCGCCTGAATTCTATCCATGCCTTTTCCGAGTAGATCCTGTACTTCTTTCTTATAAACCTGATCGAACTTAACATAGTACAAACCTGCCAATTTATCCCCTTTTAACCCGGTACTTTGTGGCGTCTCCTCATTGCCAAACATTTGCCAGGCAAGCATACTTTTGCAAATATGTATACCCCGGTCATTGATGATCTGTGTTTTATATACCTTATTTCCATTAGCCTTTAGAATTTCCGCCACTGAATAGCCGAGTAAATTATTTCGGATATGGCCAAGGTGCAATGGTTTATTGGTGTTAGGAGAGGAATATTCTACCAATATGGCATCGTTCTCTTTCTCTTGTTTGTGCCCATAAATTTCGATATCCCTGATGGAATTAAAGAAGTTTGTGTAATATGAGTCGGAAATCACCAAATTTAGAAAACCCTTTATTACATTGAATCCCTGAACTTCATTTAGTTCACGTTCCAGGTAGGAGCCTATTTGAATTCCAATTTGCTCAGGATTGCCCTTTACATAGCGAAGCATAGGAAATACAACCAGGGTAATATCTCCTTCAAAATCCTTTCTTGTGGGTTGAAATTCTACTGTGGGTAGTGAAATATCATAGATCGAAGCCACAGCCTCTATCACCTTTGTCTGAATAACCTCCTGAATATTCATAAAATTTACCCAATTAAGGCTGCAAAACTAATGAATTTTTAGACTTTTATAGTTCGAAGCTTTTAGTGATTACAAAAATATGCAGTTTTAGGCGACTTTTTTGGAAATTATGCAAGTCCGGAAATTTGACCCTATCGATAAAATCTGGAATAAAATAAAAACCATGTTGGTAAACGTTTCTTATAATAATAGAGATATTACAAGGAAAATTGATAGTGAAGTAGGCAAACCTTTTACCTTAAGAGAACGTTGGGCAATGAAAGGAATAGGCTCACCCAAACTTATTATAACGGAAACGAGTATAGAAATTAGAAACCTTCTGCTTTTAGACAATAATCTGAATAGCTGCAATGTGGAAATGCGTCCAAAAGGTATAATAGTGCGATTCCGTTCGCTTTTAGAGACCTATGCCCTAGTTATTCCATATTATAAGCTTACTATTTATAAAGGTGATTTTGCGGTTTATTCAATGTTTCGCGACCATTATTTCATAAAAGTAAAATCAGATACGAAAGCCATTCAGAAATTCTTTAAAAAAATACTTGATTTTAAAGCCGACAATTTACCTACCTCTATTGAAGATTTGTAAACGATGAAAATACTTTTAACCGGAGCAAACGGATATATTGGAATGCGATTACTACGGCTCTTGCTGGAAGAGGGGCATGAAATAATTTGTGCAGTTAGAAATAAAGAACGGCTTTCCATAGATTCTGAGACCCGATCAAGAATTTCAATAGTTGAGATCGATTTTTTAGAACCTGTTGAAGAGGGAAAAATACCTTTGGATATTGAAGCCGCTTATTTCCTCATCCACTCCATGAGTGCATCCACCCGCGATTTTGATGAAATGGAAGCCAAAACGGCTAATAACTTTAATAACTGCATCAATAAGACAAAAGCAGAACAGGTAATTTATTTGAGTGGTATAGTTAATGATCAAAACCTGTCTAAACATCTATGGTCCAGAAAAAATGTTGAAGAGATCTTATCACAAGGTGAATATAACCTTACCGTGCTAAGAGCAGGTATTATTGTAGGATCTGGAAGCTCGTCTTTTGAAATAATTCGCGACCTCTGCGAAAAACTGCCTGTTATGATTACACCTAAGTGGGTCCTTACAAAAACCCAGCCCATTGCGATTAGGGATGTCATGCATTTTCTGACCGGGGTGCTGGGCAACAGAAAAACATATAATAAATCTTTTGATATTGCCGGTCCGGATGTCCTCAACTATAAGGAAATGTTACAGCGATACGCGCAGATAAGAGGCTTTAAAAACTGGATTATAACGGTCCCAGTAATGACGCCAAAGTTATCTTCTTACTGGCTATATTTTGTGACTTCTACTTCTTATAAATTGGCTCTAAACCTGGTAGATAGCATGAAAATTGAAGTGGTGGCAAAGGACAACGAACTTGAACAACTACTGGGAATTAAAACACATACATATGAGGAAGCCATAAAGATGGCGTTTAAGAAGATAGAACAAAACCTCGTCGTTAGCAGCTGGAAGGACAGTTTGATTAGCGGAAGACTTAATAAAAATCTGGGAAAGTTTATCCAGGTACCTAAATATGGTGTGCTTAAAGACGAGAAAAAGCTTAAAGTGCAGGATAAAGAAGCTGTTTTAAGGAATATATGGAAAATTGGCGGAGATAATGGTTGGTACTATGCTAATTGGCTATGGAGGTTTAGAGGATTTATTGATAAACTAAGTGGTGGTGTTGGACTTCGGCGGGGACGTACGCATCCCGATAAAATCTTTCCGGGTGATTCTTTGGATTTTTGGCGTGTATTGTTAGCCGACAAAGAAAACAAACGCCTTCTGCTATTTGCAGAAATGCGATTGCCGGGAGAAGCATGGTTGGAGTTTAAAATTGATGAAGACAATATATTACACCAGACCGCTACTTTCAGGCCAAGAGGGTTAAAGGGCAGGTTATATTGGTATATTGTACTTCCCCTTCATTATTTCATTTTTAGTGGTTTGATTAGAAATTTGGTAAGGGCTTGATTTTTTCAAACAATAGTAACATTTAAATGGATAATTCGTCTTAAATAATAATCAATAATGGTCTTATGAGTAAACCCATTTCTAATATATTTATTTACGCATTCCTACTAACTTCGTTATCTATACACTGCCAATCTATTTCTTCCAGGGTTGTAGACACCAAAACAAATGAAGGTATTCCTTATGCCACGGTTCAATTTTCTGAACATCGCGGTATTATCACTAATGAAGAAGGCAGATTTAGCATCAATTTAAATTCCGGGCTGAAACAGCAAGATTCAATCTATATTTCCAGTATGGGATATGAAAAAACAGCTGTCCCTTTTGAGGTATCTCTGGATAGTGTTATATACATAGAACCTAAAGCTATAGAATTGAATGAAGTATATCTATTTAATAATGATCTCAACATAGAAGAAATCATTGAAAAAGTGAAAGAAAATTTACCTTCAAATTATAACAGAGAACCTATAAAACAGCGATTGTTCTTTAGACAATCCAACCTCAATACCATGACTAAGCTGGATATTGAATTTGAAGAATCAACCATTGAAGAACTTAATAAAAAATTCCTGGATAGCGTAGTCTCCATATTACCAAGAAATGCATCTTACTATACCGAAAGCCTCTGTGATTTTTACAGAAAACCAGATGAACACAAGTTATATATTGAAAAGGCTGCAGAATTATATGATAAAAATAATGAAGGTTCTATGGAAGCGCTGTCAGCTAAATTAGAGCGAATATTTCGTGAAAATGTAAAGCCAAATTCCTATTTAAAAATTAAGTCGGGTTGGTTTGGTCAAAAAGTAGAGATTGATTCCATATTTGATTCTTCGGAGGAAACTGCAGAGCTTGAGGATGAACTCAAAGACGATGGAAATAAACATTTTCTGTCATCCAAGAAAAGTCAGCTGCACGATCTTTATTCTGAGCTATTCTATAAAGATGATACCAAACTAAATATTATTGACAAATCTAACCGTTACGAATTTGGTTTAAAAGGATTTACTGCTATAGAAGATGAGGGCGTTTATGTCATAGAATTTAGCCCAAAAAAGTCGGAGGATTTCAGAGGAACCATCTATGTAAATATTGAAGACTTTGCAGTAATGCGAATAGATTATGAGAACGTAAAATCATTAAAACGAATAAAATTACTGGGGTTCTCCTACGAGGAAATTACATATAAAGGAACTACGATATTCAGCAAGGGAAGCAACAATAAGTATGATTTGCGTTTTATTGACAAGGTATTTGGCCGTAAAATGGGGGTGAGAAGGCCTTTGAGTGTAATTGAGAAAAACAAGTATGTAAAGGGAAGAAGGAAGCAAAATGAATTGTCTATGGAACTGGATATTGTGAATTTCAATACGGAGAAATACGAATTAGTAGTCTTTGATTCTGAGCTAATTAGCAATGGGGAATTTTCTAATTCAGTTGAAAATGACGCTGTTAAAGCCACATACCTATCCCGTTACAATCCTGAATTCTGGGAGGGATACGATATAATGGAGCCCAATAAAGCTATTCGAGAATTTACAGTTTCTGATAAATAAGCCTTGGTTCTAAAAATCATTTGAAATGATGGAATTGGATTATCTTTAGAAGGTAAGTCCTAACGATCAAATCATATATTAAAAATATTAGACCTGATTTTATCAGGTCATTCCAAACCAGATTTAGATGTACTTGTGCCTGTCCAGGATTTTTTGTTATAACGTCTTAAAACTATCGTTTTGGCAAAAACACCTCTGCCATCATGCAGCGGGCACTTCCCCCTCCGCAGGCCTCAATAGTGTCTAATGCACTATGCACTATAGAATTGTACTTTTCCAATTTTCTAATCTGATCGGGTCTCAGGCTATGGTATGCTGAAGAACTCATAATCAAATACCGCTCACCAGACTTTCCTGCCACCTGCAGCATATTTCCTGCGAAATGATGCATTTGCTCCTCAGTGATGTTAATAATTTCCTTCCCATCCCGTTTCAGATGATCCACTACGTTTTTCCTTTCTTTCTTATCATCTATAGCGTCTAAACAAATTACCGCATAGTCTTCGCCCAGGCACATCATTACATTGGTATGGTATATAGGCAAGCGTTCCTCATTGACAGATTGATATGCTGTAAAGATAACCGGAGTACATTCAAAGTCTTCACAGAACTCAATTATCAGTTCTTCGTGTGCGCGATCTGAAAGAGCGCAATACACTTTTTTATTTACCCGGTCCATTAAAATACTACCAGTGCCCTCCAGAAAAAGGCCTTCTTCTTCTGCGGAAGTATAGTCTACAATATTTTCAATAAGAAAACCTGCGGCTTCAAGTATATCAAGTAAGTCTTCTCTTCGCTCCTTTCTGCGATTTTCGGCAAACATGGGATAAATGACTACCGTACCATTAGAATGAAAAGAAATCCAGTTGTTTGGAAATATCGAATCGGGTGTATCCGGATCAGGAGTATCTTCAACTACTATAACCTCAATTCCTTTAGCTCTTAAAACGGCAACAAAGGTATCAAACTCTTGTTGTGCCTTTAGGTTAATTGTATTGTCATGAAGGTCTAAATCCTCCATAAAATAGTTATTTACCGCGGTCTGTTCGTTCATGCGAAATTGGACCGGGCGAATCATTAAAATAGTGTTGGTAATTTGTCTCATTAGTTACTCAAAAATTCGGGATAAATGTAACCATTTCCCAATTCATTTTACTACTAAATTCAGCTTATAGCACAAGAATAAATTCCACTCTCAACGCTCGTAAGACTATTCAGAAAATTGTGAATAATTTGAATGAAATTCTAGTCACGCACTAAAGGCATTGTGCTGCATCTTAATAAACCTCCCTGTTTGGAGACTTCGGCATAGGGTATTTCTTCTACGGTAAAACCCTGTTCTCTAAGCCAATTATTCAGCCTGGTAAAATTTCTCTCAGAAACTACGACATCCGGGCTTATAGAAAAAACATTACTGAACATATGATACATTTCTTCATCTGTGATTTCGAAAAGATTCTCCCTGCCAAAATGTGAAACCAACCATTCGTATTCTTCTTCTATTAAGAACCCATTTTTATGAATAATGCCCTTATCATGGCCTAAGGGTTGAAAACAGCAATCCAGATGAAGCGCGTTTTCCCTGGGATTTACAATACACTTGCGGAGTTCAAATGATTTTACCTTCTTATGCGGAAACATTTCTTTTATATATTCTACCCCTTCCCAATTAGTCCTTGCCGTTATATAGTCCGGGTAATCATGTCCCGTATAGGTACCCACGAAAATATATTCATGCCATGGCATAACATCGCCACCTTCTATATGAACCTCTTCCGGTGGGTACAATATATTCTCAGGGGCAATATATTCAAGTACATGTAAAATGGCTTCGAATTCCTCCTCTCGGTGTGGAAGGATGTTTGCTTTGATTAGTTTATCTTCTATTACAAAAGCAATATCACGCGAAAAAATCTGATTACAATCAGTTAGTATCTCTGGTCTGAAGACCTGCACATCATATTTTTTGAAAACAGCGGCAAAAGCCTCCATTTCCTCTATCATATCATCTTCATGGGGATAGGTGCCAGCGAGTATATGCTCCAAAGATTTGGGGTCATAAGCCTCTTCGGGCCTGGGTACAGGGCCATTTCTTTCTGCAGTACCTAATAGAACGGCTCTTAACCTGGATGTCTCATCATAGACGTTTAAATGCAGCATTAGTTTTGTCTATATGAGGCTATCGCTTTTCAACGGTTTTAAAAGGTCTCAAATTTTCCCCTATATATATTTGGCGTGGTCTTCCAATTGGTTCGCTCTTCAGCCGCATTTCACGCCATTGTGCTATCCATCCCGGCAGGCGACCCAATGCAAACATAACTGTGAACATATCTTGAGGTATTCCCAGAGCTCTGTAAATAATCCCGGAATAGAAGTCAACATTTGGATACAATTTCCGATCTACAAAGTACTGATCCTCCAATGCCTCTTTCTCAAGACCTTTGGCAATATCCAAAATGGGATCTTCTATACCAAGATCTCCTAAAACCTCATCAGCGGCCTTCTTAAGTATTGTAGCCCTGGGGTCAAAATTCTTGTAGACCCTGTGCCCGAATCCCATCAATCTGAATGGGTCAGATTTATCTTTGGCCTTTGCCATATACTTTTTGGTATCACCGCCATCATCATCTATAGCCTGAAGCATTTCAAGAACAGCCTGATTTGCACCTCCATGTAAAGGACCCCAAAGCGCGGAAATTCCGGCCGATAGGGAAGCAAATAACCCTGCATGAGATGAACCAACTATTCTAACCGTAGATGTAGAACAATTCTGTTCATGATCAGCGTGAAGAATTAATAGTTTATCAAGTGCTTCAATAACAATTTCATTCTTTTCATAATCCTGATCGGGTCTCCTAAACATCATTTTATGGATATTATCTACATAACCCAATGAGCTACTTCCATACTCCAGTGGCAATCCTTTTTTCTTTCGCAAGGTCCAGGCCACCAAAACCGGGAATTTGCCCAAAATCCGAACTATTGCATGATACATATCTATTTCTGAGGAAACATTTACAGAACTGGGATTGAAAGCTATTAAAGCACTGGTCAGAGATGATAAAACACCCATTGGATGTGCAGATTTAGGAAATCCTGCAAGTATCTTTTTCATTTCTTCGTCTACATGAGCCTCCGCCTTAATGTCCTTATCAAATTTTACAAGTTGCTCTTCGTTTGGCAACTCACCAAAAATGAGCAAGTATGCGACTTCAAGGAAATCTGATTTTTCCGCCAATTCTTCAATAGCATATCCACGGTACCTCAGAATACCTTTCTCACCATTTAAGAATGTAATAGCACTTTCACAGGAACCCGTATTCTTATAGCCGGGATCCAGAGTTATTATACCACTTGAAGTACGTAAAGTTTTTATATCAATGGCCAATTCATTTTCAGTGCCCTCAACGACTGGAAATTCATATTTTTCCCCATTAACATGCAATGTTGCTTTTTCTGACATCTGCTTGATTTTGATTTATAGAACGGTATAGTAAATTTAAGAAAAAGGAAGGATGTTAACAATTACTTAGGCCAATAAGAATTAGGAAAAACAAAGAAAAATAGTTAATGTAATTATTTATCAATTTTAGATGAAATTGATCATTGCAAAATAGATACATGCAGCAATACCTAACACACTAATTCTTATTCAAATAGGGTTGGTATTCGAGAAAAGTATAGCTTTGTATTAATACGTAACCATTTCCAAAAAAAAAGCCCTTCTTACAAAGAAAGGCTTTTGTAATTTTAAGGATTATCCCTATTCCACTTTAACTTTGAAAGCTTTTTCCTGCGGATAATAAGCAACATCGCCCAGTTCTTCTTCTATACGAAGCAATTGGTTATATTTCGCCATTCTATCACTTCTGGAAGCAGAACCAGTTTTGATCTGACCTGTATTAAGCGCTACGGCCAGATCTGCAATAGTATTATCTTCCGTTTCACCCGATCTATGCGACATAACAGAAGTATACCCGGCATTTTTTGCCATATTCACAGCGGCAATTGTTTCAGTAAGCGTGCCAATCTGGTTCACTTTTATGAGTATTGAATTGGCAATTCCATTTTTAATTCCCCTTGATAACCTTTCAACGTTAGTAACATATAAATCGTCTCCTACTAACTGAACGCTATCCCCAATCATATCCGTTAATATCTTCCAGCCTTCCCAGTCATTTTCATCCATTCCGTCTTCAATAGAAATAATAGGGTATTTTTTACTGAGATCTGCTAAATAGGCTGCCTGTTCTTCAGAAGTGCGGATTGCGCCGGAATCTCCTTCAAATATTGTATAATCATACTTACCATTCTCATAGAATTCCGCAGCTGCACAATCAAGGGCAATCATAACTTCATCACCGAAGGAATACCCGGCATTTTTTACTGCCAGTCCAATAGTTTCTATCGCATCTTCCGTACCTTCCAGCGTAGGGGCAAATCCACCTTCATCACCTACTGCAGTGCTCAAACCTCTACTGTGCAATACTTTTTTAAGATGGTGAAATATTTCTGTACCCATTTGCATGGCATGCGAAAAGTTCTTTGCTTTAATAGGCATAACCATAAACTCCTGGAAAGCTATCGGCGCATCCGAGTGTGAGCCACCATTAATTATATTCATCATTGGCACTGGTAACGTATTGGCGCTAACCCCACCAACATATCTGTAAAGAGACATTCCCATTTCGTTCGCTGCAGCTTTTGCAACAGCCAGGGATACTCCCAGGATAGCGTTGGCTCCTAATTCAGACTTGTTCGGAGTACCATCCAGTTCTAACATCGTATGGTCTATCAGGTTTTGATCAAAAACCAACATCCCTATTATCTTTTTGGCCAGTACATTGTTCACATTTTCGACAGCTTTGGTGACTCCCTTGCCCATAAAGGCATTTCCTCCATCACGTAATTCAACAGCTTCATGTTCACCGGTAGAAGCACCAGAAGGAACTGCGGCACGTCCTAATACTCCATTTTCGGTTATAACATCTACTTCTACAGTTGGATTTCCTCTTGAATCCAGGATCTGTCTGGCATGCACATCAATTATGGTACTCATATTAATAAATTTTTAGGTTGAATTATTTGGCAAAGATACAAAAGGCAGATAGACGTAACCCTATCTTAGACCGGATAAAGTCCGGAATATAACAATTCCTTAAACCAAGGTATCTTTATTAACGGTTGATGCGATCATTTCAAAAAATTGATCGAAAAGATAATCCGCATCATGGGGTCCCGGACTTGCTTCTGGGTGATATTGTACTGAAAAAACATTTTTATTTTTCACCCTAATCCCGGCAACGGTTTTATCGTTTAGATGAACATGGGTTATTTCAATTTCAGGATTAGCTTCTGTTTCTTCCCGGCTTATTGCAAACCCATGATTCTGAGAAGTAATTTCACCTTTACCGGTCAATAGGTTTAATACCGGATGATTTATCCCCCTATGACCGTTATGCATTTTATAGGTAGATATACCATTTGCCAATGCAATAACCTGATGACCAAGGCAAATTCCAAATAAAGGATAGTTGTTAGCCATGATCTCTCGAGCTACCTCCACAGCCTCATGCAATGGTTCCGGATCTCCGGGACCATTGGAGATAAAAAAGCCATCAGGTTGCCAATCGTTCATTTCCTTAAAGCTGGTATTGTAAGGAAAAACTTTGATGTATGCATCTCTTTTTGCAAGATTCCTTAATATGTTATTTTTTATTCCAATATCCAGAGCTGCTATTTTGTAGCGGGCATTGGCGTCACCAAAAAAATAAGGTTCCTTGGTAGAAACTTTAGAAGCGAGTTCCAACCCTTCCATATTTGGTACTTTTTTCAAGGATTCCCTTAATTTCTCAATATCATCTACTTCTGTTGAAATTACAGCATTCATGGCCCCCTGATCCCTAATATGACTCACCAGGGCTCTTGTATCCACATCAGAGATGGCAAATAGGTTGCTATTGCTCAAAAACTCCTCCAGGCTGTGATCTGCACTGGGTCTTGAATACTCATAACTAAAATTCTTACATATCAATCCTGCTATTTTAACCGAACCCGATTCATCCTCATCCGTATTGGTCCCGTAATTACCTATGTGCGCATTGGTAGTAACCATGAGTTGACCAAAATATGAAGGATCAGTAAATATTTCCTGATAACCCGTCATCCCGGTATTAAAACAAACTTCTCCATACGCAGTTCCTTCATTATTGCCTACAGCCTTGCCATAGAAAATAGTCCCGTCTTCCAATAATAATAGTGCCTTTTTCTTAGATTGATATTTCATAGTGTCCTATAAGATTACGTTTGACAAATAAACATAAAAAAAGGATAGACTTTTAGGTCTATCCTTTTTTAAATATTAAAGATTTTATAAACAATTTATGCTTCGGAATCATTTTTCTTTTCTTCGGATTCGGATTCTTCCTGCTCTGTTGCTTCAGGTTCTGAAACTTCTTCTTCACTTGCCTGTGGTTCTTTAACCTCTTCTGTTTCCTGAGTCACTTCCTCTGTTTCCTTAATCTCTTCGGTTACCTCTTCAACAGCCTTAGTTTCCTTAGTCTCTTCAGCAACCTCTTCAACAGCCTCTTCAACTACATTTTCTGTAGCCTCGCTAACTGCTACCGCATCATCGGTCTTTTTACCTCTTCTGCTCCTTCTGGTAGTTTTCTTTTTAGCAGGCTTACCGGCATTGTAAACCTCATTATAGTCTACAAGTTCTATCATTGCCATATCTGCATTATCACCAAGCCTATTCCCTAATTTAATGATTCGGGTGTAACCACCTGGACGTGTACCTACCTTATCAGCAACATTACCAAATAATTCTGTAACCGCATATTTATCCCTTAAATTCTTGAATGCGATACGTCTGTTATGTGTTCCTTTCTCCGTTGTCTGATTATTCTCAGCTTTTGATTTAGTAATTAATGGCTCTATAAACTGTTTTAAAGCCTTTGCCTTTGCGACAGTTGTATTAATCCTTTTATGTTCAATCAAAGAACAAGCCATGTTAGCCAACATAGCTTTTCTATGTGCCGACTTTCTTCCTAAATGATTGACTTTTTTACCGTGTCTCATCGTTACTTATATAAATTCTTACTAATACCAGGAAAAGTCCTGAGTTTAGTTATGTATTAATCCTTGTCTAATTTGTATTTGGAAAGGTCCATCCCAAAATTGAGGCCTTTATTTATTACCAGCTCTTCCAATTCTGTCAATGATTTCTTACCAAAATTCCTGAATTTCATTAAATCATTTTTGTTAAACGAAACCAAATCGCCTAATGTATCTACTTCTGCCGCTTTTAAACAATTTAAAGCTCTTACAGAAAGATCCATATCAACCAGTTTGGTTTTTAAAAGCTGACGCATATGCAGAGATTCTTCATCATAAGTCTCTGTTTGAGCAATTTCATCAGCCTCAAGGGTAATGCGCTCATCCGAAAACAACATGAAATGGTGTATGAGGACCTTAGCCGCTTCTGTCAATGCATCTTTTGGATGAATAGAGCCATCGGTAACGATCTCAAATACTAATTTCTCATAGTCTGTTTTTTGTTCAACACGGAAGTTTTCAATGCTGTATTTTACATTTTTTACAGGTGTAAAAATTGAATCAACAGCTATACTTCCCAAAGGTGCATTAGACTTTTTATTTTCTTCTGCGGGAACATAACCACGTCCTTTTTCAATAATTACCTCCATATTTATGCTAACCTTCGGATCCATGTTACAAATAACCAGATCCGGGTTTAATACCTGATAACCAGAGATAAATTTTTGAAAATCTCCAGCGGTAAGCTGTTCCTTGCCACTTACGGATATAGAAACAGTTTCCTCGTTAACATCTTCAATTTGTCTTTTAAATCGAATTTGTTTCAGGTTTAGGATGATTTCGGTAACATCTTCCACCACACCTTCAATAACCGAAAATTCATGCTCTACTTTATCTATTCTTACAGAGGTAATTGCAAATCCTTCCAAAGAAGAAAGCAATACTCTTCGTAAGGCGTTACCAACAGTCAAACCATATCCAGGTTCCAAAGGGCGAAATTCAAATTTGCCTTCGAAATCTGAAGAATCAATCATTATAACTTTATCGGGCTTCTGAAAATTTAATAATGCCATAGTCGGTTTTGTGATGTTTTTATTTAGAGTATAACTCCACGATTAATTGTTCTTTGATATTCTCAGGAATCTGAATTCTTTCCGGAATAGAAACAAAATTTCCTTCCATCTTATCATTATTCCATGTCAACCACTCATAAACACTGCTATTTGCACTAAGTGCATCCTGAATGGCCTGAAGTGATTTTGATTTTTCTCTCACACCTACGACATCACCCGCTTTAAGGGAATATGAAGGAATATTTACTAATTCTCCATTAACAGTAATGTGTCTGTGAGAAACAAGCTGCCTTGCGCCTCTTCTGGAATTTGCAATGCCCATCCTGTAAACCACATTATCAAGACGTGCTTCACACAACTGGAGAAGTACCTCACCGGTAACGCCTTTGCTCCTGTTTGCTTTGGCAAAGAGATTTCTGAATTGACGTTCTAGAATGCCGTAAGTGTATTTGGCTTTCTGCTTTTCCATCAATTGAACAGCATACTCAGATTTTTTACCTCTACGTCTGTTATTTCCGTGTTGTCCCGGGGGATAATTTTTTTTCTCGAAAGCTTTGTCGTCTCCGAAAATTGCTTCGCCGAATTTACGTGCGATCTTTGATTTAGGTCCTGTATATCTTGCCATCTTCTTTTAATTTGGAAATGTGATTATGAATTAAGGCTTATCCTTCGATAATCGTAATTGCACTTCCTGTGAATTAACCTTTTATTAAAATTGAACTTTATTAAACTCTTCTTCTCTTGGGGGGTCTGCAACCATTATGCGGCAATGGTGTTACATCTATAATTTCAGTAACTTCAATACCCGCATTGTGAATTGAACGAATTGCCGATTCTCTTCCGTTGCCCGGTCCTTTTACATAAACTTTCACCTTTCTTAATCCCGCTTCATGAGCCACTTTACAACATTCTTCGGCTGCTACCTGAGCAGCATAGGGAGTATTCTTTTTAGAACCTCTGAATCCCATCTTACCCGCAGAAGACCATGAAATAACATCGCCCTTTTTGTTAGTCAAAGAAATTATTATGTTATTAAAGGAAGCCGTTACATGGGCTTCACCAGCCGATTCAACGATTACCTTGCGCTTTTTAGCTCCTTTGGTACTTGTCTTTGCCATATTATGCTAATTATTTAGTTGCCATTTTCTTATTCGCAACCGTTTTTCTTTTTCCTTTCCTGGTCCTGGAATTGTTTTTGGTCCTTTGACCCCTAAGAGGGAGTCCAGATCTGTGGCGGATACCTCTGTAACAGCCAATATCCATGAGACGCTTAATATTCAACTGGTTTTCAGAACGAAGTTCTCCTTCAATCTTATAGGAGGAAACAGCATCCCTAATGCGACCAATTTCATCATCATTCCAGTCCGATACCTTGCTATCCTGATTTACCTTGGCTTTCTCTAATATCTCTTGTGCCCTGCTTTTACCGATACCAAAAATATAGGTAAGCGCTATGACACCTCTTTTTTGTTTTGGTATATCTACACCTGCAATTCTTGCCATAATTACCCTTGTCTTTGTTTGAATCTAGGATTCTTTTTATTGATTACGTACAATCTGCCTTTTCTGCGAACTATTTTGCAGTCGGCACTTCTTTTCTTTATGGATGCTCTAACTTTCATTCTTTCTATGTTAGTATCTATATGTAATTCTCGCCTTCGTTAAATCGTATGGACTCATTTCCAGTTTTACCTTATCCCCGGGCAACAATTTTATATAATGCATACGCATCTTCCCGGAAATATGAGCAGTAACCACATGCCCGTTTTCAAGTTCTACCCGAAACATTGCATTGGATAAAGCCTCTATTATGCTGCCGTCTTGTTCTATAGGTGCTTGCTTGGCCATAACTTATGCAACTTTTCTGTTTTTACCTGATTTCATTAATCCATCGTAATGTCTGTTCAACAAGTACGAATTAACCTGCTGTACAGTATCAATTGCCACACCCACCATGATTAAAAGTGATGTACCTCCATAAAACAAAGCCCAACCAGCCTGAATGTCCATTAACTTAACCACTACGGCAGGTAATACCGCCAATAGAGCCAGGAAAACTGATCCCGGCAAAGTTATTAATGACATTATCTTGTCCAGAAAATCACCGGTCTCTTTACCTGGCCTGATGCCCGGAATAAAACCACCACTTCGTTTCAAATCATCAGCCATCTTATTCGTTGGAACTGTAATGGCAGTGTAGAAATATGTGAATATTATAATCAGCAAGCCAAATAAGATATTATAAGCCAATCCAAAAATATCCTGGAACTGTACTTCCATCCATTGACCAACTGCTGTATTATTAAACGTTCTTCCCAATAAACCTGGTGCAAACATAATAGCCTGTGCAAAAATTATGGGCATTACCCCCGAGGCATTTAATTTCAAAGGAATGTATTGCCTTGAACCAGCGATATTTTTTTCATATCCGCCAGAGGCAGTCCTTCTTGCATACTGAACCGGTATTCTCCTTGTAGCCATGACCAACAGAACACTCGCCAGAATAACAAGAAACCAAAGAATAACTTCAATAAGCATAAACATCAGTCCTCCCGTGTTATTCGCTGTTCTGGAAATAAATTCCTGAACAAAAGATTGCGGCATAGTGGCTATTATACCTATCATAATAAGCAGGGAAATACCATTTCCAATTCCTTTATCTGTAATTTTTTCTCCTAACCACATGGCAAAGACACAACCTGTTACCAGGATAATTACGGCGGGCACAATAAAATTAAGGCCTTTACCTAAAAGAAATGCACTGTCCGGAACACCTAGTGCACTAAGACTATAAAGGTAGGCCGGCGCCTGTACAACACAAATACCTATGGTAAGCCATCTCGTAATCTGGTTCTTTGTTTTTCTTCCACTTTCTCCTTCCTTATCCAATTTTTGAAGATATGGTACTGCGATCCCCATTAATTGAACCACAATAGACGCAGAGATATATGGCATAATACCCAGGGCAAATACAGAAGCATTAGCGAATGCACCACCCGTAAAGGCATTTAAAATACCTAAAATACCTTGTTCTGTATTTGAAGATAATTCAGCCAATTGAGAAGTATCAATACCGGGAAGAACCACCTGAGCACCAAAACGGTACACAAGCAAAAGTCCTAGGGTAACAATAATTCTGTTCCTTAGTTCTTCAATTTTCCAGATATTTGATATAACCTCAAAAAATTTCTTCATAGTTTATTTTACTTATAAATTTATTGCTTCACCTCCGGCAGCTTCTATAGCTGCTTTTGCAGTTGCAGTAAATTTATGTACGGTTATTTTAAGTGATGCCTTTAATTCGCCACCTCCAAGTATCTTTACCAAATCGTTCTTATGAGCCATTCCATTATCGACAAGGTCTTTAACAGTGACTGTTTTTTTAACCAGCCCTTTATCTGCCAGCTCCTGAAGTTTGTTCAGATTTACACCCTGATACTCTTTTCTGTTGATGTTTGTAAAACCAAATTTGGGTACGCGTCTTTGCAAAGGCATTTGACCTCCTTCAAAACCAATTTTTCTTGAATAACCAGATCTCGATTTAGCTCCTTTATGTCCTCTTGTTGCCGTACCGCCTTTACCAGAACCCTGTCCTCGACCTATGGTTTTCCCGGCTTTATGAACAGACCCTTTAGCTGGTTTTAAATTCCCTAAATTCATTACAAATATTTTTTAAGCTTCTTCCGTAGAAACTAAGTGTTTAACTTTGTTGATCATACCCATTATATTGGGCGTGTTTTCATGCTCCACAACATGACCAATCCTATGCAATCCAAGGGCCTCCAGTGTTCTTTTCTGATTTTGTGGCCTTTTAATGCTACTTCTTACCTGCTTAACTTTAATCTTTGCCATACTCTTACTACTTATCCTTTAAAGACTTTTTCTAACGAAACACCTCTTTGTTTTGCTACCGTCCTGGCATCACGCAATTGCAGCAAAGCGTCGAATGTGGCCTTAACTACATTATGGGGATTAGAGGATCCCTGAGACTTAGATAATACATCTTGTACGCCAACTGCTTCCAATACGGCTCTAACCGCACCACCTGCAATCACCCCTGTACCATGTGAAGCAGGCTGAATATATACACGAGCTCCTCCAAACTTTCCTTTTTGCTCGTGTGGCAACGTTGCTTTACTAAGGGGTATTCTAATTAGGTTCTTTTTAGCATCCTCAATAGCCTTGGCTATTGCAGTAGCTACTTCTTTTGACTTCCCAAGACCATGACCTACCACACCATTCTCATCACCTACAACCACGATCGCAGAAAATCCAAAAGCTCTACCACCTTTAGTTACTTTAGTAACTCTTTGAACACCAACCAATCTGTCTTTGAGTTCAAGACCTCCCGGCTTTACAGTTTCTACATTTTTGTATTTCCCGAACATATTTTCTATTAAAATTTTAAACCAGCTTCTCTGGCACCTTCCGCCAACGATTTAACTCTTCCATGATATAAATTACCACCGCGATCAAAAGCAACGGCTTCTATTCCAGATTTGATAGCTTTTTCAGCTACTGCTTTACCCACAAGTCTGGCAATCTCAATCTTCGTGCCTTTAGCTTTACTAAGTTCTTTATCCCTTGATGAGGCCGCTACCAGTGTTGTACCCTTATTATCATCAATTAGTTGGGCATAAATCTCTTTATTGCTTCTAAAAACAGATAATCTAGGTCTCTCAGCAGTACCAAAGGATACTTTTCTTATCCTTTTTCTAATACGATCTCTTCTTTCAGTTTTTGATAATCCCATAATTCAATTCTTAAGCGGATTTACCGGCTTTTCTTCTTAATTGTTCCCCGACAAATTTTATCCCTTTTCCTTTGTAAGGCTCTGGTTTGCGGAATGCTCTTATTTTAGCAGCAATTTGGCCAACCAATTGTTTGTCATGCGATGTAAGCTTTATAATAGGGTTTTTACCCTTCTCAGAAATAGTCTCAACTTTAACTTCAGGAGCTAAATTAAGCACAATATTATGTGAGAATCCCAATGCTAAATCCAATTTTTGACCCTGGTTAGTGGCTCGGTAACCCACACCAACCAATTCAAGCTCTTTTGTCCATCCATTTGTAACTCCCAAAATCATATTGGAAATCAAAGATCTGTATAGACCGTGCTTGGCTTTATGTTCTTTAGATTCAGAAGGTCTTGTTACAACAACCTGACCATCTTCTGTTTTTACGGAAACCCCCGAATATTCCTGAGTTAATTCACCCAATTTCCCCTTTACAGTAATGATATTATCCTGCACTTCAACTGTGGCTCCTTCCGGAATCTCTATTGGATTGTTACCTATTCTAGACATTTTCCTATTTCTTTATTTCTTAATAAACGTAGCATAAAACTTCGCCACCAACATTATCTCTTTGAGCCTGCTTGCTTGTCATAACCCCATGAGAAGTAGACACAATTGCTATTCCCAGACCATTAAGTACTCTGGGCATATCTCCCGAACTGGCATATTTTCTAAGACCTGGCGTACTTATACGCTGGATCTTTCTAATTACCGGCTCTTTTGTCAACCTATCATATTTCAGAGCAATTTTAATCATGCCCTGCACCTTGTTCTCTTCAATTTTATAACTCAAAATATATCCTTGATCGAATAATATTTTGGTTACTTCTTTTTTCAAATTAGAAGCAGGAATCTCAACTACCCTATGACCCGCTCTGCTGGCGTTTCTAATTCTTGTTAAATAATCTGCTATTGGATCTGTAACCATCTTCTTAACTTTTATATTGGATTACCAACTTGCTTTTTTAACTCCTGGAATCAAACCTTTATTAGCCATTTCCCTGAACATTACGCGAGAAATACCAAAAGTTCTCATATACCCTTTAGGTCTCCCCGTCAATTTACATCGATTGTGCATACGAATAGGAGAAGCATTTTTTGGCAGTTTTTGCAAAGCCTCATAATCTCCGGCTTCTTTCAAAGCCTTTCTCTTTTCAGCATATTTTGCAACAGCTTTCGCCCTTTTTCTTTCCCGGGCTTTCATTGATTCTTTAGCCATACTAATTCTTTTTAAAAGGTAATCCCAATTCGGTTAACAATGATTTTGCTTCTTTATCTGTTTCAGCAGATGTAACAAATGTGATATCCATGCCATTAATCCTATTGATCTTATCAATATTAATTTCTGGAAATATTATCTGCTCTGTTACGCCAAGGTTGTAATTTCCTCTTCCGTCAAAACCAGTTGCTCTAATTCCCTGGAAATCTCTCACCCTTGGCAAGGCAGTGGTTACTAGTCTGTCTAAAAATTCATACATGCGTTCACCCCTGAGCGTAACTTTAGCCCCTATAGGCATTCCCTTTCTGAGTTTAAAAGCTGCAACATCCTTTTTAGACATGGTTGAAATTGCCTTTTGACCCGTAATTAAAGTCAATTCATCCAAGGCGTGATCCACCAATTTTTTATCAGCTACAGCAGCACCAATTCCCCTGCTAACAACAATTTTTTGCAGCCTTGGCACTTCCATTACATTTTTGTAATCAAATTCTTCCTTTAGAGCCGAAACAATTCGCTCACCATATTCTTGCTTTAATCTTGGTACGTAAGCCATAACTAAATTACTTCGTTAGATTTTTTGGAAAATCGTACTTTCTTCCCGTCTCTTACCTCATAGCCCACTCTTGTTGTTTCTCCTGATTTGGAATCAATAAGTGATAAGTTAGATAAGTGAATAGGAGCTTCTTTTTTTACAATTCCACCCTGAGGGTTTTGTGCACTTGGCTTTTCGTGTTTAGATACCATATTGGCACCTTCCACAATGGCCTTATTTTTTTCACGGTCTACAAGGGTAACTTTTCCTTCGGTTCCCTTGTGGTCACCTGCAATTATCCGAACTGTATCTCCCGTTTTTATTCTTAATTTCATCTTACAATATTTTATAGCACCTCTGGAGCTAATGAAACAATTTTCATGAATTGTTTATCCCGCAACTCCCTGGCAACAGGTCCAAAGACACGAGTTCCTCTCATTTCTCCCGTAGGGTTCAACAAAACACAGGCGTTATCATCAAAACGAATGTAAGAACCATCTGGTCTCCTTACTTCTTTAATTGTCCTAACAACAACCGCCGTTGAAACTGTACCTTTCTTAATACCCCCGTTTGGAGTAGCCTCTTTAACAGTAACTACAATTTTATCACCAACAGAAGCATATCGCCTTTTTGTACCACCAAGTACACGTATCGTTAATACCTCTTTGGCTCCAGTATTGTCTGCTACTTTTAATCTTGATTCTTGCTGTAACATAATTATTTGGCTCTTTCTAGGACTTCAACCAGTCTCCAGCATTTGGTTCTACTCAATGGACGTGTCTCCATTATCTTAACAGTATCTCCAATATTGCAGTCATTGGTTTCATCGTGTGCAACATACTTTTTTGTTCGCAGTACGAACTTACCATACATAGGATGCTTAACGCGCTTTACCTCAGAAACCACTATAGATTTCTCCATTTTGTTGCTGGTTACAACGCCTATTCTTTCCTTTCTTAAATTTCTTTTTTCCATAAAGCAGAACCAGTTATTGGTTATCCCTTTTTGTTAATTCAGTAGCCAATTGCGCCACAGTTCTTCTTGCCATTCTGATTTGAAGTGGGTTTTCAAGTGGAGTGACAGAATGGGCAATTTTAAGATCGGCATGTTGCTTCTTAAACTGTGCCATTTTTTCCTTCAATTCCTCTACCGAAAATTCTTTAATTTCTGATTGTTTCATCATACTAATTATAAAAATTATGCCGCTTCGTAATCCCTGGCCACTACAAATTTTGTCTTCACCGGTAATTTTTGAGCAGCAAGCCTTAAAGCCTCCTTAGCTACGTCCATAGGTACACCGGCAACCTCGAACATAATTCTGCCCGGTTTAACCACGGCTACAAAATATTCCGGAGCTCCTTTACCTTTACCCATACGAACCTCCAAAGGTTTTTTGGTAATTGGCTTGTCCGGGAAAATTTTAATCCATAATTGCCCCTGTCTTTTCATATATCTGGTCGCAGCAATACGAGCCGCCTCAATCTGGCGGGAAGTAAGAAAGCAGGAATCCAGAGATTTAATTCCGAACATTCCATTTGAAAGCCTATGCCCTCTACCGGAATTTCCCTTCATACGTCCTTTCTGCGCTTTGCGAAATTTCGTTCTTTTTGGCTGTAACATAATCTCTAACTTCTTCTTTAATTATTACTTTCTGCGACGTTGTTTTTTACCTCCATCACGTTGCTTTCCTTTGGACTGTCCTTTAGACATTCCAACTAAGGGAGAAAGCTCTCTTTTTCCATAAACTTCACCCTTCATGATCCATACTTTAATACCTAATCTTCCATAGGTGGTATGAGCTTCGTGTATTGCATAGTCTATATCTGCTCTAAAAGTCGATAAAGGAATTCTACCATCCTTATAAGATTCCGTCCTCGCCATTTCTGCACCATTCAATCTTCCGGCAATCTGTATTTTAATTCCCTCGGCATTCATTCTCATCGCCGCGGCAATTGCCATTTTAATAGCTCTTCTGTATGAAATCCTATTTTCGATCTGGCGGGCCACACTTGCCGCTACAAGATTTGCATCAACTTCGGGCCTTTTAATCTCAAAAATATTTATCTGTACTTCCTTATCCGTAATTTTTTTGAGCTCTTCTTTTAATTTATCTACTTCTTGTCCGCCTTTACCAATAATTATACCAGGTCTGGCAGTCGTAATGGTAACTGTAATTAACTTTAAAGTTCTCTCTATTATTACTCTTGATACACTAGCCTTGGCCAAACGTGCATGAACATATTTTCTTATCTTATCGTCTTCGGATAGTTTATCGCCATAATCATTTCCTCCATACCAGTTAGATTCCCATCCTCTGATTATTCCTAGACGATTTCCGATTGGATTTGTTTTTTGTCCCATACTAAAAGTTCTAGCTTTGTGTATTATTGTTAGATCCCAATACCAAGGTTACATGGTTGGAACGTTTTCTTATTCTATGAGCCCTGCCCTGTGGAGCCGGCCTTAATCTTTTAAGCATTCGCCCACTGTCTACCGTTATTTCTTTTACAAAAAGATCAGCTTCTTCTATATTCGCTTCTTCATTCTTAGCCTGCCAGTTGGCAATTGCAGAAAGCAATAATTTTTCCAATCTACGAGAGGCTTCTTTAGGACTAAATCTAAGAATAGCCAGCGCCTTTTCTATTTCTGCCCCACGCACCAAATCTGCTACCAAACGCATTTTTCTTGGTGAAGTTGGACAGTTATTTAGTTTAGCAAAAGCTATTTTCTGCTTTTCAGCCTTTAGTCTTTCGGCCATTTGTTTTTTTCGAACTCCCATAGCTTACTTACTTTTTACCTTTATTTTTTGCACCTGCATGACCCCGGAAAGATCTTGTAGGAGAAAATTCTCCTAATTTATGTCCTACCATATTCTCAGTAACATAGACAGGAACAAATTGTCTTCCGTTATGCACAGCAATGGTCTGACCTACAAAATCCGGACTAATCGTCGATGCTCTTGACCAGGTCTTTATTACAGACTTCTTGCCTGATTGTATATTCATTTGGACTTTTTTATCCAAACTGTGATGTATGTATGGTCCTTTTTTTAGTGAACGTGCCATTTCTTTCTACTTTTTATTTCTTTCTACGTTCCAGTATATACCTATTTGTATCCTTGGTCTTGGATCTGGTCCTGAATCCTTTTGCTGGAATTCCATTTTTAGATCTTGGATGACCTCCGGAGGCTCTTCCTTCTCCACCACCCATTGGATGATCTACAGGGTTCATTGCTACCGGTCTTGTTCTTGGTCTCCTGCCCAGCCATCTGCTTCGTCCCGCTTTACCTGAAACAATCAACTGCTGGTCAGAATTTGAAACCGCACCAATTGTACCCAGGCAATTTGCCAGCACCAACCTGGTTTCACCAGAAGGCAATTTTACGGTTGCGTATTTTCCCTCCCTTGCCATCAACTGAGCAAAAGTTCCGGCACTTCTCGCCATAATCGCACCTTGACCAGGTCGCAACTCAATACAGGAAATAATGGTTCCCAAAGGAATTTTGCTTAAAGGAAGTGCATTACCTATCTCTGGTGCAGCTTTTTCTCCAGATGAAATTTTCTGTCCTACCTGCAAACCGTTCTGAGCAATGATATATCGCTTTTCACCATCCTTGTATTCCACCAAGGCAATAAAAGCCGTTCTGTTTGGATCGTACTGGATAGACTTTACTTCTGCAGTAACGTCTTGCTTATCCCGTTTGAAATCAATAATTCGATACCGCCTTTTGTGCCCACCACCTCTATGGCGTATGGTCATTTTTCCTTGACTGTTTCTACCCCCAGACCTTTTTAACGGAGCAAGCAAGCTTTTCTCCGGCTTATCAGCAGTAATGGCGTCAAACCCATTTACTACTTTAAATCGCTGTCCTGGAGTGATCGGTTTTAATTTTCTAACTGACATTTGGTGTCTTTATAGATTACTGTAAAAATCGATTACTTCTCCTTCTTCAACATCAACAATGGCTTTCTTAAATGCATTAGATTTCCCGTGCTGAACCCCTGTTTTTGTAAAACGGGTTTTGCGCGAAGGTCCATAATTCATTGTTCGAACTTTTTTCACTGAAACACCATAAGCTGCTTCAACGGCATCTTTGATTTGTAGTTTATTTGCCTTAGGATCCACAACAAAGCCATAGCGATTATACAACTCGCTATCTGCTGTCATTTTTTCCGTTATAATTGGCTTTATCAACACACTCATGATTACCCTATTTATTTAAGTTCGCTTCAATTCCTTCTATAGAACCTTCCAGAAGAACTATTTGATTTGCATTAAGTATTTTGTAAGTACTTAATTCTGAATTAGTTACAACTTCGTAACCTTTCAAATTACGCGACGACAAATATACGTTATTATTTGAATCACCCAACACAAACAAAGACTTTTTGTTTTCCAGTCCTAAGGATTTCAAAACCTGAATGAAATCTTTGGTTTTTGGGGAATCAAAATTGAAGTCTTCTACGACCATAATTGCCTTATCCTGATTCTTCAGACTTAGCGCAGATTTCCTGGCTATTCTCTTTACATTTTTATTCAGCTTTTGAGAATAATCCTTGGGTCTTGGCCCAAAAATTCTTCCCCCACCACGAAAAATAGGAGACTTTATACTACCGGCACGAGCTGTACCCGTTCCCTTCTGCTTTTTGATCTTTCGTGTACTTCCAACAATCTCTGCTCTTTCCTTGGTTTTATGAGTACCTTGTCTTTGATGAGCCATGTACTGTTTAACATCCAAATAAATTGCATGATTATTAGGTTCCATCTTATAAACTGCGTCCGAAAGGTCAACCTTCCGTCCAGTTTCTTTCCCTTTAACATCTAAAACTGCTACCTTCATTACTTCTCTATGGTTACGTAAGCATTTTTATGACCCGGCACACAACCTTTTAAAACCAAAAGATTCTTTTCCGGTACAATTTTTAATACCCTAAGGTTCTGAACAGTGACTTTGGAACCACCCATTCTTCCTGCCATTTTCATTCCTTTAAAAACTCTTGCAGGATAAGAAGCAGCACCAATTGAACCAGGCGCTCTTAACCTGTTGTGCTGACCATGAGTTGCCTGTCCGACCCCTGCAAATCCATGACGCTTAACAACTCCCTGGAAACCTTTTCCTTTAGATGTGGCCGAAACATCAACAAATTCGCCTTCAACAAATACGTCGACACCAATGGTCTCACCTAATTTAAAATCACCTTCAAAATCCCGGAATTCAACGACTTTCTTTTTGGTGGAAGAACCTGCTTTTTTAAAATGGCCCCTTTCGGCCTTATTAGCACGTTTTTCTGCCTTGTCATCGAAACCAAGCTGAAGGGCATTGTACCCGTCTACCTCTTCGGTTCTGACTTGGGTAACTACGCATGGTCCAGCTTCTATGACAGTACAGGGAATATTTTTCCCGTTATCATCAAAAATGCTGGTCATACCTACTTTTTTTCCTATTAACCCAGACATATTATTACTATTTATTATTAATTATTCTTAATCTATTCCTTTTGCAAAAAAAACAGGATCAAAAACAATTCGATCCCGAATATATTTTTGTTACCGTTTTTCCTTTGCGAAACGCTCCGGACATGTTATCCGTTTCAAACTGAAACAGAATGTTCTATCACACTTTTATCTCCACCTCAACACCACTTGGAAGTTCTAACTTCATAAGTGCGTCAATAGTCTTCGAAGAGGAACTATAAATATCCAGTAGCCTCTTATAAGAGCTTAACTGAAACTGCTCTCTCGATTTCTTATTCACGTGGGGTGAACGCAAGACTGTAAATATCTTTTTATGCGTTGGTAAAGGTATCGGTCCTGTAACCACAGCGCCAGTCGTTTTTACCGTTTTCACAATCTTCTCAGCAGATTTATCTACCAGGTTATGATCGTATGATTTTAGTTTTATTCTAATTTTCTGACTCATTATACTAAAATTTAGGCGGTTACACCTGTTGCTGCTTTTACTATCTCTTCTGCCAAACCAGAGGGCGTTTCAGCATAATGTGAAAATTCCATGGTTGAAGTAGCCCTACCTGAAGACAAAGTTCTAAGTGCCGTTACATATCCAAACATTTCTGAAAGGGGCACTTCGGCCTTAATAACTTTAGAACCTGCTCTGTCGTCCATATTATTTACATGACCTCTCCTTCTGTTAAGATCCCCGACAATATCTCCCATATTTTCTTCGGGTGTAAGTACCTCCAACTTCATTATGGGTTCCATTAGTACTGCTCTCGCAGCTCTGGCAGCTTCTTTATATCCAATTTTTGCAGCCAATTCAAAAGAAAGAGAATCTGAATCCACTGGGTGAAAAGATCCATCCTTCAGAGTAACTTTCATACTATCCATTTCAAATCCGGCCAAAGGACCATTTTTCATAGCCTCTTTAAAACCTTTTTCTACAGATGGAATATATTCCCTGGGTATATTACCCCCTTTAATCACATTCACAAATTCCAATCCGGCTTTACCGTCTTCCCTTGGCTCCATAGTAAAGACAATGTCTGCAAATTTACCACGACCACCCGTTTGTTTCTTGTAAACCTCTCTGTGATCCGCACTTTTTGTAATTGCTTCTTTATATTCTACCTGTGGTTTTCCCTGGTTAACGTCAACTTTAAATTCCCTTCTTAAGCGATCTACAATAATATCAAGATGTAACTCGCCCATACCTGAAATTATAGTCTGACCAGAAGCCTCATCTGTTTTAACCACGAAAGTTGGATCTTCTTCGGCCAATTTTGCCAAAGACATCCCTAATTTATCCACATCGGCTTTTGTTTTGGGCTCAACAGCAATACCGATAACAGGATCCGGGAAATTCATACTTTCCAGAATAATAGGATGCTTTTCGTCTGAAAGCGTATCCCCTGTTTTAATATCTTTAAACCCAACTGCCGCACCAATATCACCAGCTGCGATAGATTCAACCGCATTTTGTTTATTGGAATGCATCTGGTATATCCTCGAAATTCTTTCCTTATTGCCTGAGCGATTATTCAGCACATAAGATCCGGCATTCAACTTACCGCTATAAGCTCTAAAGAAAGCCAATCGTCCCACAAAAGGATCCGTTGCAATTTTAAAAGCTAATGCTGAAAAAGGCTCATTTATATCCGGTTTTCTTAAAACCTCATTTCCTGTTTTAGGATCTACACCTGTAATACCCTCCTTATCCGTAGGTGAAGGAAGGTAACGGCATACTGCATCCAGCAAGAACTGTACACCCTTATTTTTAAAGGAAGAACCACAAATCATGGGAATAATACTCATATCCATGACCGCAGCCCTAAGTGCCGCATGTACTTCATCTTCAGTGATAGAGTCTTCATCTTCAAAGAATTTCTCCATCAAAGTTTCATCGTATTCCGCAACAGCTTCAATTAAGGCAGCACGATATTCGTGTACCTCCTCCTTCATCTCCTCTGGAATATCAATGATATCAAAAGTAGAACCCATATCTTCTTCATGCCAAACAATGGCACGGTTCTTAACAAGGTCTACAATACCTTTAAAATCTGCCTCCTCCCCAATTGGCAATACAATTGGTACGGCATTAGATTTCAACATCTCCTTAACCTGATTACAAACCATCAGGAAGTTAGAACCTTGTCTGTCCATCTTATTTACAAAGCCCATTCTTGGTACTTTGTAATTGTCTGCTAATCTCCAGTTAGTTTCAGACTGTGGTTCTACACCATCAACTGCACTAAAAAGAAAAACCAAACCATCTAATACCCTTAATGAACGATTTACTTCTACAGTAAAATCAACGTGTCCGGGGGTATCTATAATATTGAAATGATAGGGCTTGGTTTCCGGTATTAACTGTCCGTTCTTAGTAGGAAAATCCCATGTACAGGTAGTAGCCGCTGAAGTAATTGTAATACCACGCTCCTGCTCCTGCGCCATCCAGTCCATAGTAGCAGCTCCATCATGTACTTCACCAATTTTATGACTTACACCTGTGTAAAATAAAATTCGCTCCGTTGTAGTGGTTTTACCGGCATCAATATGTGCCGCAATACCTATATTTCTTGTATATTTTAAATCTCTTGCCATTTTATCTAAAATCTAAAGTGGGAAAATGCCTTATTCGCTTCTGCCATTTTATGAGTATCCACTCTCCTTTTAACCGCCGCACCTTCTTCTTTAGAAGCGGCAAGTATTTCGCCGGCCAATTTTTGTGCCATGGATTTTTCATTACGTTTGCGTGCAAAGCTTATAAGCCACTTCATGGAAGTTGATATTTTTCGATCCGGCCTTATCTGCATAGGGATCTGAAAAGTTGCACCCCCTACTCGTCTACTTCTTACCTCTACATGAGGCATTACATTGGAAAGTGCTTCTTTCCATAATTCCAATGCGGATTTTTCTTCATCTGTTTTCTTTTCCTCTACAATATCAATAGCATCGTAGAATACTTTGAAGGCAACTGATTTCTTTCCATCCCACATTAACATGTTCACAAAACGTGTTACCAGCTGGTCGTTAAACCTTGGGTCTGGTAATAGTGGTCTTTTTTTCGCCTGTCTTTTTCTCATCTTTTCTTCTTACAAGTTTAGATTACTTTTTAGGGCGTTTTGCTCCGTACTTAGATCTTCTTTGGGTCCTTCCAGCAACTCCTGCTGTATCTAAAGCCCCTCGGACAATATGATATCTAACTCCTGGCAAATCTTTCACCCTTCCGCCTCTAACCAATACTATCGAGTGCTCCTGAAGATTGTGACCCTCGCCCGGAATGTAAGCGTTTACCTCTTTACCATTGGTTAACCTAACCCTGGCAACCTTACGCATTGCAGAATTTGGTTTTTTAGGTGTAGTGGTATAAACCCGCGTACAAACCCCTCTTCGCTGGGGGCACGAATCCAAAGCAGCCGATTTACTCTTCTTGGTAATTGTGGCCCTTCCTTTTCGTACTAATTGTGAAATTGTTGGCATACTAATATATATGTATAAATACTACCCTCATTTAAGGGCTGGCAAATGTAGTAATTATTCATTATAATTCAAATGCTATCCCAGAATTTTCTATGTTTTTTTTTCTACTCTTTTTCGCAGCGGCATGTAATGACTGATAATAGTTTTTTTAATGCTTAATTAAATTGTAGTTTATACCTTAATATATATAGCCTTCAGATTTGCTGTTTGACAGATACAATTGTCAATTTCGCTATAATCTTCCCAAGAAATCTCAGAATTGTTACTCTATTAAGATTTTTAAATACTATTTGGTATTTATTTAACAATTTTTTTGACAATAAATTTAACAATAAGCTATTAAATTGTTTTTTATTTGTCTTTTGTCTTAAAGTTTTAATAAAATATGTTTGGATTATTAACATGAAATTTGGATTTTCGCAACTAGCTAATTCAAATAATCAAAAAATGAGAACAAATTTAAATGGAATCTTGACGCTACTATTGGCGTTTGTTGTGCATTTATCATTTGCGCAAGACAAAACGATTTCGGGTACGGTTACCGATTTTGAAGGTTTACCCTTACCAGGGGTAAACATCCTTGTTGAAGGAACAACCACGGGTACCCAAACCGATTTCGATGGTAATTATTCTATCAGTGCAAGTGAAGGTCAGGCGCTTCTCTTTACTTACATCGGACAAAGAGATGTAAGAATTGTGGTTGGTGCTTCGAATACCATTGATGTGCAGATGGAAGAAGATGCCCAGGCACTTGAAGAGGTTGTGGTAACAGCTCAGGGTATCGAAAGAGAGGAAAGGTCCTTAGGTTATGCGGTATCAACCGTAGACGAAGGGGCAATTGAATCAAGACCAGAAGCAGATATAGGTAGGGTACTACAAGGAAAAGTGGCCGGGGTAAATATCACCGCCAGTAATGGCCTTTCAGGTTCAGGTACTAACATTATTATTAGAGGTTACACTTCTGTAACCCAATCTAACCAGCCATTATTTGTGGTTGACGGGGTACCAATTGATTCAGGAACCAATAATCAGGGATCTATATTGGATGGTAACACGGCTTCAAGTAGGTTCTTAGATTTGGATCCAAATACAATTAAGGAAGTAAACGTACTTAAAGGGTTAAGTGCAACTGTTCTTTATGGTAACAGAGGTAGAAACGGGGTTATCCTTATCACTACTAAAAGCTCCACAACGGGCGATGCTCCCAGCAAAATGGAAGTTAGTGTAAGTACTTCAGCCTTTATTTCTGACGCTATTCTGCCTAAATACCAGGATAACTACGGAGGTGGTTTCCATCAGGGATTTGGTTTCTTCTTTAGTAACTGGGGTCCGAGGTTTGACAGGACAGATGATGATGGAGTATCTCTTGCAGGGCAATTTTTAGGAAATCCTTCTGGTTTTGCTCAATTAAGCAGTCCTTTGAATTTCCTGGCAGACCAAACATTGGTAGCCGGTTATGAAGATATTGCTGCGCAACCTTATGCTTACAGACCTTACAATGGAGTTGAAGAATTCTTTAGAACAGGTTATGTTACCAGTACCTCTATTAACTTAAGAGGAGGTACTGATAAGGCCAGTTATAACTTTAACTATGGTAGAACAGAAGATAGGGGTATCACTCCCGGTAATAAGGTATTAAGAAATAACTTTTCTATAGGTGGTAATGCAAGACTTAATAACAAGTTTTCCATTCAAGGTTCTTTCCAGTTTATTAAAACAGACTTCAACTCACCACCGGTAGCCCCTTCTTTGGGAAGTGGAGCTGCCTTTAACGGAGGGTCGGTTTTTGGAGATGTTTTGTATACTCCGCGATCAGTTGATTTATCAGGTCTTCCTTTTCAGGCGGCAGATGGCAGAAGCATGTATTACCGCTCTGGTAACGACATTCAAAACCCTTACTGGACAGTTGCAAACGTGCAAACAAGTCAGGACACAGACCGTTTTATAGGGAACACTAGCATTTCTTATGAGATCAACGACTTTATGAACTTGTCCTACAGACTTGGTTTAGACACCTATACAGAGTTTAACAAATACGGACAAAACAAAGGGGGAGTCGATGGACAGCCTTTGGGTCTTTTAAGAACCCGGCAGATTAGAAACACTATCTGGAACCATGATATTATATATACGGTAGATAAGAATTTATCAGAGAGTTTAAATATGAAAGCAATTGCCGGTTTTAATGCCAGACGCGATGTTTTCAACTCTGATGGACTCGAAAGCCAGGGACAGTTAGTATTCGGCGTATTGGAACACTTTAACTTTACAACGCCGTCTGCTCAAAACTCTTTTGTAAGAGTAGGGAATTCCAATTTAGCCCAAACCTTTGAAGAAAACCTTTTAGGTGCATATGTGGATTTGACCTTTAGCTATGAGGATTGGATTTATGCAAACGTGGTTGGTAGAAATGACTGGTCTTCTACTTTAGAACAAGAGAACAATTCTTTATTCTATCCCGGAGCCAGTGTTTCCTTTATTCCTACCTCTCTGTGGGATTCATGGCAGGGTAAAGCACTTAACTACATGAAGTTGCGTTTTGGCTACGGTTCCTCAGCAGGTTTCCCAACTCCGTATAACACCAGAAATGTATTAGGCTTAAATGCTCGTGCCCTGGTTGATATTAATGGAAATGTAGTTTCTTCTAACTCGGTGGATAATTCTTTGGGTAATCCAGATTTAAAACCCGAAAGAGTGGCAGAACTTGAGCTTGGTATAGATACCAGACTCTTCAATATCTGGAATTTGAATGTGAGTGTGTTTGATAAGAAAACCACCGATTTAATTACCAACAGACCATTAGATAGCTCTACAGGGTTTACAGGTACAACAGTAAATATTGGGGAAATTAAATCTAAGGGTATTGAAGTAGATACCAATATTGATATTTTTAAAGAATTCCAACATGGAGTAGGATTTAATATTGCGGCTAACTTTACAGCCATAGAAACAACCGTAACAAAGTTGGCAGAGGGAACAAACAATATCCTTCTTACTTCTGCTGTTGCCGGAGAAGCAGCTAACTATGCTGTTGAAGGCAGGCCCTTTGGCGTATTTTTAGGAACAAGTATTCTTCAGGATGATGCAGGGAATGATTTGGTAAATGATGCCGGTCGTTATTTAGTAGATAATACTATCAAAGAAATTGGAGATCCTAACCCGGACTGGAATACTGCTGTTATTCCTACTATTTCTTATAAGAATTTTTCATTGTCGGCTAATTTTCAATACCGACATGGAGGGGATATCTATTCTACAACAGCCACGACGCTTATAGCCCGAGGCGTAGTAGATGATGATACACCAATTCAAAGAGAAACTCAATACATCCTCCCTGGTATCAGGCAAGCGGATGGACTACCAAACCAAACGGCCATTAGTGCTACGCAACTTGGTTTTAACACATACTTTGCAGATGGTATTAATACTTTTACCGTATATGATGGAAGTACGTTTAGAATTCAAGAAGCTTCGTTAACCTATGCTTTACCTTCTAAGGCATTAGAACAGACGTTTTTTGGAAGTTTGTCCTTCACTTTATCAGGTCAAAACCTTTGGTTTAAGGCAATTAATATGCCATCTAATGTAAACTATGATACTAACTCCTCTAGTACAGGTGTTGGTAATGGACAAGGAATTGATTTCTTTACCGGGCCTTCGTCAAGAAGATATGGATTTACTATAAGAGCTTCCTTTTAATAGATAAGAGAAATGAAAAATATAACGAATATTATGAAAAATAGGTTTAAGTTTATTGGTTTGGCTTTTATTGCCACATCAATGTTACTAATAAATGGATGCGAAACCACGGATCTTGATGTCCAGCCGAGTCCAAACTTTTTAAGCCCGGAGCAATCGGATATTGATTTTTTCCTGAATGCAATTCAAATAAGAATTGCCAATTTACATTCAGGAACCGAAGGACGTGCTGAAAATGGATGGTCACAATTTGGAATGGAACCCGTTAGAATGCAACATGGTTTTGGTCCGACTTACCGGGATTTTTATGATCCGGGAGATTTTGATCAGGTTTGGGATGATATGTATTCTGAATTACTGATCGATATCAGGACAATGACTCCTTTAGCGGAAGAAGCAGAATTGTATACACATGTGGCAATTGGACAGATTATAGAAGCATATGCCATGATGAACATGGTAGATTTATTTGGGGATGTTCCTTACTCTGAAGCCGGTAGAGGTGTAGAGGGTATTTTTAATCCAGCGGTTGACTCAGGTGCTGATATTTATGCAGCATTAGATGCTCTTTTATTAGATGCTATTGCTAACCTTGGAAAATCTGAATTGACCCTTCCTTCTAATGATTTGTATTATGACGGAGATGAAGGTAAATGGCGGAAAGCTGCTAATACTATGAGATTGCGTTTGGCTGTTCAAAGTAGGTTGGTAAGTCCAGCTGCTTCTGCTGCCATTATCAATCAAATTATTGCTGGCAATCAGTTTATCGCTTCATCTGAAGATGATCTTCAATTCCAGTGGGGTACAAGTAATGCAGCACCGGATAGCAGACATCCTTATTTTGATTCAAATTATGATGGTGCAGGCCCAAGTTCTGACTTTTACACCTGTAATTACTTTATGAATTTAATGGCGAATCAGTATACAGCTATTGATCCACGAATTAGGTACTATATGTACAGACAACAAAGTAATTATGATGGGGCTGATAATATTACAAAAGAATGTGTAGGTGAACCATTGGTACCTAGTTGGTGGGAAGGTTTTGATTACTATTGCTTAGTACCGGCAACCAATGGATATGGTGGTCTTTGGGGTAGAAATCACATGGATGATGACGGTATTCCACCAGATGACGCTTTTCGTACACTGCATGGTACATATCCTATAGGAGGTCCGTTTGATGCAGAAGATTTCAGAAATGTTTCTGGTTCTACTGCGGTTAGTGAAGGTTTGGCCGGAGCAGGAATTTCTCCTATGCTTTTAGCTGCCAATACACATTTAATGTTAGCAGAATCTACTCTTGAACTTGGAACAACAGGAGACGCCAGAACTTATTTAGAAACAGGTGTCAGAGAATCTATGAACAAAGTTGCAGCCTTTGGAGCTCCAGTGGCAACCGGCACTGGTTTTGAAGCTACTCCTGCCCTTATTGATGCTCATATTGCGAGGATTCTAGCAGCCTATGATGCAGCTGACAATACTGGAAAACTGAGAATTATTGCAGAGCAAGTTTTCATTGCTTCCTGGTGTGACGGTATGACTGCGTATAACACGTATAGAAGAACAGGACAACCAGATAATGTAAGCCCTGCTTTTGTAGTTGAGAATCCTGGTAACTTTTTGAGATCTATGTGGTATCCACAGACGGCTTCAGATAATAATACCAATATTACACAGAAGGCAAATCCGGATACCCCGGTATTCTGGGATACTAATCCTCCAGGTTTTGTAAATTAAAATATCAATAAAAAATGAAAAATATGAAAAATATAAGTAAAATCATTTTAGGGGTTCTTGCCGTTGCCTTAACCATGGCATCCTGCGAAGATGAAGACAAGTTTCCATTAAGTGTTCATTTGGATGACGCCAACAAGGCGGCGTATGTCCGTGCCGTTATTAATCAATCTCTTTATCTGGTAGAGGATATTGCGGATGCTACTTTTGAAGCCACCATAGATGTACCGGTTGACAATGTTGCCCAATATGATCTAAGCTTTACTTTGATAAGTGGTAGTGGTGAGTATGATACTATACCATTGAATACTATTACCGAATTTCCTTCAAATGTCTCATACACTTATGCAGAACTAGCTGGTTTAGTAGGTATTACTATCGATGATATAGGTGGCGGAGACATTTTCCAGTTCATTGGTACTTGTATAGGAAAGGACGGGAGATTTTGGACAATTGATAATTATACAGGAGATATTACAGGGCAAGCAGCACAGCGTAATGCCTTTGCTTTTAGTGTATTAGTTGATTGTGCTCCTATTACGGATGTTGATACTGCAGGGACCTGGATTGCTGATTTACAGGATACTTTTGAAGATGGTTGGGATGGTGCTTTCTTAACTTTTAGTATAGATGGTTCGACAACCGCATATACTATTTCTGCAGAACAAGGAGGTTCAGCAACTTATGATATAGAAGTGCCTGATGGTGTTGTATTGGAAATCTTTTATACCGCCGGGAATTTTGAAAGTGAACACACGTACCAGCTTTACTCTCCTGACGGAGCGCTTTATGGTGATTACGGGCCTGCTCCCGGAAAATGTGTTAACTAATGTAATAACTTAATCTGGAAGTACCTGATTATTAAGATACTTCCAGATTTATATCTTTAAAAAGCTATATTTCGATTATTTATATAATTGATTTATAGCTTTTTTCTTTGTTAATGAAGAAGTGTCTTAAATTAAAGTACCAGGAAATTAAATATTAAACCTTTTGTACTATTTCATTTCAGAACTGCCTCTATCCCCTGAATAAGTGAAAACAGTCCATATAATTGGCTAGTATTTATCTATCTTTAAGGCATGCAAAAAACTTCCCGTATTTATGGTATAAGAGCCGTTATAGAAGCTATTAATTCTAAAAGCACCATAGATAAAATATTTATTCAAAAAGGTCTTGGCGGCAGTCTTTATAAAGAATTAGAATCCCTGATCCGTGATAATGGAATAAGCTTCTCTTATGTTCCTGTGGAAAAACTCAACAGGCTTACCCGAAATAACCACCAGGGAGTAATTGCTAACATCTCGCCCATTGAGTTTTACAACTTTGAAACATTAGTTGAAGAGGTGATGGAAAAGAAGGAAGCGCCTTTATTTCTCCTTTTAGACCAACTATCTGATGTAAGGAACTTTGGCGCTATAATACGAACTGCTGAATGCACCGCCGTTGATGGCATTGTCATTCAAAAAAAAGGCGCCGCACCTGTAACCGAAGATACCATAAAAACATCGGCCGGAGCTGCTTTTAAGGTGCCAATAGCCAAAATAGATCACCTTAAAGATGCCGTTTATTATTTACAGTCGTCAGGTATTCAGGTAATTGCCGCTACAGAAAAAACGGAACGCAGTATTTACGACATAAATTTTAATGTGCCCTGCGCCATTATTATGGGCTCTGAGGATACCGGAATATCCCCTTCAATTCTAAAAACCGTAGACCATAAGGCAAAATTGCCGCTTTTGGGTGAAATAGCCTCCCTCAATGTGTCCGTAGCCTGCGCTGTATTTTTATATGAGGCCGTTAGACAAAGAACCACTTAATTCAATTGCCCGAGTCTTTGGTTTTATCTTTCCTGAAATGATAGGTTATTTTAAATGTTTTTTCCTGTGGTTCTATATCTTCGTTTTTACTTTCAATAAAATTACCGTGTTCATCAAAGTGTTTCAAAAATTCATCCTCCTCTTCATTGTAATTTTCCAATTCCCAGGCATATTTTTTCACAGAAGGTATTTTTGCCTTTACAAATACTGCAAGGAGCAATCCGGTAATAAATCCCCCCAAATGGCCTTCCCAGGAAATATCGTCCTTTAAAGGAAATATAAACCACAATAAACTTCCGTATATGAATACGACTATTAATGAAAGCGCTACAAGCCTGTAGTATTTGGTAAAGATCCCCTTAAAAAAAATAAAACTGGCCAATACGTAGATCAGTCCACTGGCGCCAATATGATAAGACGGCCTTCCTATAGCCCAGGTCAACAAACCGGAAAACAGTACACCCCAAAAGAGGACTTTAAAGGAGACACTTCTATAAAAATAGACCAAAGAAGCAGTTAGAATGGCAATAGGTACGGTATTATTGTAGAGATGCTCAATGGAGCCGTGTAAAAATGGACTAAAAAGAACTCCTCTTAATCCCTTTAGAGTTCTCGGGTATATACCATATTGATTTAAATTCACCTGAAATCGAATCTCCAGCCAAAAAACAGTCCAAATCAATAAAACTGCTATCATGGGAACAAGTAGCACTCTATTGGAAAATTTAAAATAGCTATCCTCAGACATAAGATTAAATTACATTATTTTTCTTCAATTTATTGGCCACAAATACAAAACATGATAAATTGTCAGGGCAATCTTTTTAATTATGAATTAAGAGGGCCCGGAATAAATTAAGTTATCGTACAAGGTAAAAACGTATTTATTACATTTATCATATGAATGAGCCACTTGCAGAGCGGGTACGCCCAAAAACGCTTGAAGACTATATTAGTCAGCATCATTTAGTTGGTGTTGATGGTTCTTTGACTACCCAGATAAAAAAAGGCAGTATTCCATCACTCATTCTTTGGGGGCCACCGGGCACCGGAAAAACTACCCTGGCACATATTATTGCAAATGAAAGCGAACGGCCCTTTTATACATTAAGTGCTATAAACAGTGGTGTTAAGGACATCAGGGAAGTAATAGAGAAAGCCAAACAAAGTGGTGGTTTATTTACCTCCAAAAATCCAATATTATTTATTGATGAGATACATCGGTTTAGCAAATCGCAGCAGGATTCTTTACTGGGAGCAGTTGAAAAAGGCTGGATAACACTTATTGGGGCAACTACAGAAAATCCGAGTTTCGAAGTTATTCCTGCACTTTTGTCGCGTTGCCAGGTTTATATCCTCAAATCTTTTGGAAAGGAGGATCTGGAAGCTTTGTTGCAAAGGGCTATGACTGAAGATATAATGTTAAAGTCCAAAAATGTTAAGCTTAAAGAAACAGAAGCATTATTAAGGCTTTCCGGAGGAGATGGTAGAAAGTTGCTGAATATATTCGAATTGGTAGTTTCCTCTGAAGATAAAAAAGATATTATCATCACAGATAAACTGGTGATGCAAAAGGTCCAGAAAAACACTGTGTTATACGATAAAACGGGAGAACAACATTACGATATTGTTTCGGCCTTTATAAAATCTATCCGTGGTAGTGACCCTAATGGGGCAGTATATTGGCTAGCCAGGATGATAGAGGGCGGTGAGGATGTAAAATTTATAGCGCGACGTTTATTAATATCGGCTTCTGAAGATATTGGAATGGCCAACCCCACCGCGTTGGTTATAGCCAATTCAACTTTTCAGGCGGTTAGCACTATCGGTTATCCTGAAGCCCGGATACTGCTTAGCCAATGCACAATTTATCTGGCAACTTCTCCAAAAAGCAATGCAAGTTATTTGGCCATCAAAAAAGCACAGGAGAATGTTAAGGATACCGGAGACCTTTCTGTTCCATTACCTCTGAGGAATGCCCCCACCAAGCTAATGAAAGAATTAGGCTATGGTGAAAACTATAAATATGCCCATGACTTTGAGGATAATTTTACAGAATTGGAATTCCTGCCAGATCAAATTAAAGGGACTTCCTTTTATATCCCCGGAAATAATAAAAGAGAGATAGCACTCAAAGAATTTCTTAAAAAACGATGGAAGGGTAAATACTAGAATTTTATGGTAATCTCTTCTATTTGCAATTTTTCAGAAACATAATATTCAAAATACCATTGGTTTTGGCGTTTATAAACTACACCACTTCCTTTTTCATTGACTCCTATATAAACCTCAGGCATGGATGTATTATATATTTTCAAACGAATTTTTGGTGCACTGTCCACCAGCTGATAACCATTAGGAATTTCCTGAGCATATAGTACATAAGAATCTGAAGTCCTGGCAATAGCACTAGTGGTTGCCGCAGTCACGGCTGTATTTTCGATTGCTGCAGTTTTTGGATTCTCGACTTTTTCGGATTGTGTTAAATTCTCCTCAACAGCGGTTGTTGTTTGTCCGCCCTCATTTGCTGATGGCTCTTCTGTAACTTCTTCATCCATTATGACTGCTGCGGTGGTCGCGCTTTTGGTCTCCACAGGGGTATACTTGTAGTAAAGCGAATTAATAGATGCAAAAGCCATTTCAATGGCTTCCCTATAACTGATTACGTAATCTTTTTCTTTGCTCCTTCCCTCTAAGCTTGTATATACTATATTGGAATTACAATCCTGCAGAATAATGGAAGCTTTAGTTACAAACATACTGGTTTTATGATCCAATTGTACCAGGAGACCAAGACATCTATTGGCGTTTAAGTCAGCTGGCAGGTCATCTTCATAATAAGTTTCGAATCCCTTATTGGTAAAAAGATATTTTAACAGTGTACTGGTCTTGTATTGATTTTCATCTTTAAAGCCCTTAAAATTTTTTGGTACAATAATATATTTATACTCATTCAACTGGGCTTGCAGGCTTAATGAAAATGTAAAAACCAGGAACAGGCAGGAAAATAAATTCTTCATTTAAAATATAGTTCAGTTACTGTCCCAAGATATAATATTTAATCCTAACTGAAAAGAAGCATAATTGCTATCGGCAATATTGCCGTATGAGAATAGGTTATCTCCCATGATATAGAAGTTTACCGGCCCTGCCTGGAGGCTCATCCCTAAACCAACATTGGAAGCTGTAAACTTATCCACGGTATACGTTGCTTTTAACGCCAGGATTTTAGCAAATCTTCTTTGATAAAATGCAGTAAGCGCAAACTGCGGGCCACGGGGTCTGTTTATGGCATACAACTGCCCGCCAACACTGTTCAGGTAATATAAAGACCTATCTCCGCTATCGGGTTTATTATCGCAATCGCAATCTCCAACTCGCTCTCCCTGCTTGCCAAAATTATACCGAATAGAGGAATAAAATTTAATTGGCCTGAAGCTTACATAATTGTTATTGTTCTCTTCGAATGGGATTAGCTCTTCAATTTCATCCACAAGATCTTCCCAAAAATCCGAGTTAGGATCATTCAGGGCATCTGGTAAAATTACTTCAACACCCTCAATACTCGCACTACCCTTAAGTGTGTAATTTGTTACATCAGAAGTGTGATACAATAATCCAATGTCTAACAAGCTTCCTGTAATTACGGTTTGTTCATTGAGATTATATGTAACCCCTAAATCAAACCCGAGGCCGGGGTCACCTCCAAAAAGACCTCTTTTTGTGAATAAACTTGCCACACTACTACCATTATCATTCGCATCTATAAGAGCATCAAGGCCCGAAGCTCTTAATCGCATATCCGAAACCAGGGTATTCCTCAGCAAATTATTCTGACCTAAAGTGGTCTCGAAATAACCGCTATTATTTGTGGACTTGATATCCAGTATACCCGAATACAACTTAATTCTGGCTCCTAAAGTGAGATTATTTTTTATTTGCCTGTTAATCCCAAAATGCAGGACATTAATAAACTGCCCACTGGTGTTGAGATCATTTAGGTCAAATCTTTGCCCTAGTCTGTCAGCATTTCCTTCATAGGCTAATATTGCGAGATCTTTTGGCCAATAATTTAGCGCATAACCTTCGACATACATTCCAAATGAGAAGAAATTAGCCGGGTTTTTTTGACTGCGAAAACCACCATTTAATATATCAACCTGAAAGATTCCACTTACTTCATCGCGTTCATTCAAAGAATTCAGCGCACGATCTCTTACCTTCTGGTTAATATCGAGTCCATCAGCAGCAAAGATATCATTCACGGTAAGTCCGCTTGTTGCTCCTTTTGCATATATTCCGGATATAAAAGGGATTCCGGCATACCAATCATAAATCGTATTTATCCCGGGATTAACCAATATTGCCTGTGGAATCTCCTGAAAATCGTAGAGTACCTCCTTATTTTGGGCATAGCAAGCCATGTACCCGGAAAGTAGGATACTTAATAAGCCTAACGTCCTTATCATTGTAACAGGATCCTGAATTTTGCACTGGACCTTAAGAAAACTGTGGGGTTTGGTAAAGAAGACACACTGGTATTATCACCTAAGTTTGTGGCACTTACCCTAATGGCTGAAGTATTTCTAATAATATCGAGACTCCTTCCGGATGGCCCATAAGCAATTTCTCTCGTTAATATTGCAGTAGGGGCAGCATTGAGCATAAAATTTTCGGAATCTAATGTATTACCTGCCTCATCTAAGAACTCAAAAGTAATATCCAGAGGTTTGCTTGTGGTATTTTCAAGTTCATAAGTAATAACTCCATCGAGGATATTATCTGCAATAAACTCTTCGTTAAAAGCATCGAAATTAAATGTCTGGGAATAAAAATAGGTTCCGGGATCCTGATTTATCAAATCCTCTGGGGTTTCAACATAAAGAATACTGGCTTCAGCTGTCGGTGTAATGTCAAGATCATCTAATTGATCAAAATCCTGTTTTTCAGCACAGGAACTAAAGATTCCAGTGCAAAAAAGAATTGCAAGTATAGACTTTGGGATATATTTCATTGCTTTATACCAGTTTTAAAATGGTTAATTAAATACTTTTACCACCTAAATAGGTATTGCCTCCTATATTATTCTCCCCTATATAACTCTATAAATAGTTTTTTATTTCACGTAAATTATGAATCATAACACAATGTTCATGTTTTGGGTCATTATGAGCATTAAAATGCAATGCATGAAATCCTACGGCTTTTGCCCCAAGTATATCTGCCTCAATATTATCACCTACCATTAATGACCTATCGGCCCTTGTATTGGCCTTATGAAGTGCAAG
This sequence comes from Flavobacteriaceae bacterium, assembly GCA_020346245.1. GTDB lineage: Bacteria > Bacteroidota > Bacteroidia > Flavobacteriales > Flavobacteriaceae > Eudoraea. The sequence goes on from CP070778.1 coordinate 1,862,266, forward strand.
TTCGAAAATTTCGGGATTTGGTTTTTTTACACCTGCCATTTCAGAATTAATAACCTGGTTAAAATATCCGGATATATTTGAGTTTACCAATTTTCTAGTCTGTACTTCTTGAAATCCGTTGGTAATAATATGAAGTTTGTATTTGGGCTTTAAATAATCTAATATTTCAACAGTATTCGGTAAAAGGTTATTATAAGCCGCCAGGTTTGTAATATATTCAGCAGATAAAATATTTATAACTTCATCTTTGATCTCGTATCCAATAGCATCAAAAGTTGTTTTTAACCTCTGGTAACGCAGATCGGGCTTATTAATTTTATTTTCCCGATATAACTTCCAAAATGCCAGATTCAACGGCACATAGACCTCCAGAAATTTGGAGAGGCTTACCTCTATTTCAGCTTCGGCAAATATTTTTTGGAATGTCAATGCAGAATTTCTTTCAAAATCCCAGAGTGTATGATCCAAATCAAAAAATATATCTGAAATACTTTTATTAAACATGGTACTTTTGAATTACTTTATGGTATAAACTTAGCCAGTTTATTTCCTGATCTCCCCCTAATAATTCATTAGAGAAAATGGTTATAAAATGACCATTAACTTTTTTTACCTGATCATAATACGTCTGAATTTTATCTAGCGCTTCCTCTTCTGAATAGGAATTAAGCAAAGCATAGTCGTGAACAGCGAATGGGTGAATTTTTATGGGTTGCTTTTCTTCCATTGCAATATCATAGAAATTAAAAGGCGTACATGTGCCAGATCTAAATCCCATTTCATGGGTATATCCCATGGTGTAATCATCTGTAAATTCTGCTTCTACAAGATTTCTGTACGTGTAAGGAATATCTACCCTGTTATACCTCATCCTTGAATTATTTATTGGCCTGTTCACAACATTTGACAATCTCTTTTTCTCTTCTTTTAATAATTTTATATCTCTAAATGAACTATATGAAGCCGCCAGAGATACCAAGCTATAGTCTGCCACAGATTTAATCAGGTATTTAAAATTGTTGTTTTCAGGAGAAACATTTTTATCATAGGTTGAATAATTGGC
>CP070778.1:1863428-1893734 GCA_020346245.1 Flavobacteriaceae bacterium
ATGTGAGCATCGCTTCTGTTACTTCTGTTATATTATTAGGAAATTGATCCGTATCCCAGCCATTCTGGTAATCGCCCCGGTTTGCATCAATGCTGCCCAGCATTCCATGAGCTGCGGCAACTTCCATTTCGTGTTGCATGGTGTGACTTGCCAGGGTGGCATGATTCACTTCAAGATTCAGTTTAAAATCATCTTGTAAACCGTACTGATGCAGAAAGCCTACAACTGTAGCAGCGTCAAAGTCATATTGATGCTTCATGGGTTCCATGGGTTTCGGTTCTATAAAAAAAGTCCCTTTAAACCCTTGTTTTCTGGCATAATCTCTTGCTGTTGCCAAAAAACGACCCATATGGTCCAATTCGCGTTTCATGTCTGTATTCAATAAGGACATATATCCCTCACGGCCTCCCCAAAAAACGTAATTTTCTCCGTCCAGAGCAATGGTAGCGTCCAGAGCCAGTTTTATCTGGCCACCTGCTCTGGCCAGTACATTAAAATCTGGATTGGTTGCTGCACCGTTCATGTATCTTGGATTCGAAAAACAGTTCGCAGTACCCCATAATAGTTTTACACCTGAAGCTGCTTTTTTCTCTTTGATATAATCAACGATAGCAGCAAGTCTCTTTTCAGATTCTGAAAAAGAACTTCCTTCCCTTACCAGGTCAAAATCATGAAAGCAGAAATAGTCGAACCCCAATTTTGTAATAAATTCAAATGCGGCATCTGCTTTTGCTTTTGCAGCATCCAGCGGATCACTAAAATTATCCCATGGAAAATTTTGCGTTCCGGGTCCAAAAGGATCGGCACCCACACCGCAAAATGTATGCCAGTAGGCTACCGCAAATCTTAAGTGATCACTCATGGTTTTTCCTGCGACCAGCTGTTCCGGATTGTAATATTTAAAAGCCAGGGGATTATCAGATTCTTTACCTTCAAATGGTATTTCCCCAATACCTTTATAAAATTCTGTGTTACCTATGAGTGCCATATTAGTTGTTTTTTAATGTTAATTCCAGTTTGTTTTTCCAGGTTTTGTAAGCCATTTTATATTCTTTATTAGATGATGAGGGCGTATAACTCATTATATAATCATTATCCATAATTTGTTTTCCGAAAGCGGTATAGTTTCCATCATGCAGCTGACAGGCACGAGCTGCCCCAATAGCACCCGTTGTATCGTAAATTTCAATTTCCCCATCTATTAAACTGGCTATAGTCTTAGAAAAAATTGGAGACCTGAATAAATTATCATTCCCCGCCCTTATAACATTGGTCTCAATACCATCTGCCCTTAGTATTTCCATCCCATAAACAAAGGAAAATGCAATGCCTTCCAGGGCAGCCCTGCAAAGATGTGACATGGAATGAATATTTAGGTTTATATTTTCTATTTGCGCCCCTAAATCCTTATTGTCCAGCATACGTTCCGGGCCATTGCCAAAAGGTAAAATGACAACTCCTTCAGAACCAATTGGGACTTTTTCGGCCAACTCATTCATTTCCCGGTAGGAGGAAATATTTAAATTGTTTAAAAGCCATCTGTACATTATCCCTGCCCCATTTACACATAGCAATTTACCTATACGCATATTGCCGGAGGAATAATTGACATGAGCAAAATTATTAACTCGTGAACTTTCTTTAACAGACAGATTATTCGTAATTGCATAGACAACCCCAGAGGTACCTCCTGTTGCCGCTACTTCTCCAGGATTAAATACATTAAGCGTAAGGGCATTGTTGGGCTGGTCGCCGGCACGGTAAAGAATTGGAGTGCCTTGGGTTAGACCGGTTTCTTTAGCGCCCTCCGCTGTTATATGACCCTGGTCTGAAAATGTATCTACAATTTCGGGGATAAGTTTTTCATCCAGGCCGTAATAGTCTAATAGCCAACTCGCAATTTTATCTTCTTCAAAATCCCAAAAGATACCTTCCGAAAGTCCGGATATGGTAGTAGTCATTTTTCCACTTAGCTTATATGCAATATAATCGCCGGGCAGCATGGCCTTAAAACTGCTGTTGTAGAGATCGGGTTCATTTTCTTTAACCCATTTTAATTTGGAGGCAGTAAAATTAGCCGGGGAATTCAACAGTTTTTGGGAACACGTATTATGACCCAGCTCGTCAAATGCCTTATTGCCAATAGTGACTGCCCTGCCATCACACCAGATAATTGATTTTCTTAAGGGAATACCTCGTTTATCAACCAAAACAAGGCCATGCATCTGGTAAGATATGCCAACTCCTTTTATTTCACCCGGATCAACTTTTGTTTCTTTTAGTAGTTGCTTTGTGGCATTACATAAATGTGTCCACCATTTATCAGGATCTTGTTCTGCCCATCCTTTTTGGAGGGACAGCATAGTCATTTCCTTTTTAGGCTCACTTAGTACAGACAGACTTTTACCTGAGGCTATCTCTACTAAGGCTACTTTTATTGAAGAACTTCCAAGGTCATAGCCTAAAGTGTACATATTTGGGATTGATTTTTGACGCCTTAAGATATTGTTTTTATGGGGATATGCCAAGGAAAGAAAAACAAAAAAACCCTGATCTATAAGATCAGGGTTTTTAATAATATAAACTTAAAAAAACTTCTTAGTATCCCGGATTCTGAACCAAATTAGGGTTAAGAATGATCTGTGTAGCAGGAATAGGGAATAATTCACGATCTGCATTACCTACAGCGGCAGGGTCTTTAAATTCCCAGTCGCGTGTGTATTGACCAAATCTGATTAAATCATTACGTCTCCAAAACTCTATGTATAGTTCTCTACCTCTTTCATCAATTAAATCCTGATCTGATAAATTTCCTAATGTGGTAGCACCACGTAAACTACGCAGATCGTTAACATAGGCCAAGGCTGTTTTTGCACCACCGCTACCGCCTCTATGAATAGCTTCTGCTCTCATTAAATGGGCATCTGAATATCTGAAAAAGATTTCATGTGAAACGAAACCGCCATAACGGGGATTGTACTTAAGCACCCTGATACCCGTTACTTCATCATTATCCAAAAGGTTTGGCTGGCCATCAACCGCACTCACAAATTCTCTTGAAAAAACCAATGGGGCGCCCCCTCTCTCTGTAAGTGGAGTACCCGTTGGGCCATATTGCTGCCCTTTAAGGAAACCAAATCCAATATGTGTTCCGTCTGCAATACCATCGCCATCGGAATCAGTAGTTCCATCTGCACCAGCAGGTTCTCCCTGAAGTGGTACACCACCTCTTCGTTCTTCCTGAGTGCCACCCAGAATATTATCCTCTGGTCCTTCAAATAAATCATAGAACTCAGATAAGGTAGAAAAACCATTCCAACCACCAGATTGCTCTGGTGTAACCAGGTTATAGTGAAGTCCATTCCAGATCCTGTTACCAACACCGGTATTAATCCACCATATGGTTTCATTATCCGGAGTATCCCTGAAAATATCAAAGAATCCTTCGTCCAATGCGTAGCCATCGGCCTCAATTTCATCTACCAAGGATATTACTTTTGTCATGTCTGCAGGATCAACGGTTCTGGTACCATTAAAAATATGTCTGTTCAAATGAGTTTTAGCCAATAAGTATTTCGCTGCGGCTTTAGAAGCATTAACGTTTTCTGCACCTGATGGTCCAAGAGCAGGAAGTCCTGCAATAGCATCATTTAAATCAGAAACTATAAGTGCTATAGCATCTTCACCAGTTAAAACTGCTGGATCCTCTAATGGAGGAGCCTCAGTATTCCTGAATGGTACCTGTCCAAAATTGTCTAAGATTACATATACGGCCAATGCCCTAAAGAACGAAGCTGCTGCCCTTGAATCTGGCGAAGAGGCAGACCTGCTGTCCAATACTTCACTGGCCACGAGCTGAAGCTCATTCCATTGATTCCAAACATTGGTAATATAGGAATGATCAGGAGTCCATGAATGCTGGTGTAATTGTCTCCAGATTCCGTTATCACCCCAGTCAGATCCTCTTGTAGGAACTAACATTTCATCTGTTGTAACCTCACTTAGTGCATACAGGTTCGCCTGGTCACCAATATATCCGTTAATGGAATTATACATTGCACTAACCTGACTAGCTGCTTCTTCAGCAGTTCCAATACCCTCAAAATTGGGGGCAAGCAAAGAATCAGTCGGTTCGATTTCCAGATCGGTACATGAGAAAAACAGTGCCAACGCTGGTAACGAAAACATCAAAAGTTTTGATCGTGTTTTTAAATAATTAATCATTGCAGTTTTTTTTAAATTAAAATTTAGCATTTATACCTAAAGTCACTGTAAGTGGTCTTGGGAATGTGGTATAATCTATTCCCTGACTTGGAATACCAGTACCAAAATCACCCGTGTTGGCGGAAACCTCAGGGTCCAAACCACTATAGCCAGTAAACAGTAATAAATTCTGTCCTGTTATTGAGAACCTTAAATTCTTAAACGTTCCTTCCTTAAGAGGCACATTATAGCCAACCGTTGCGTTTTGTAACCGTACAAAATCTCCTTTCTCCAAATAAAGAGTAGACACTTCTTGCGATACTAGTGTTAAACCTTCGGGATCCGTGTTCCTGGAAGTTAAAAAGGTAGGCTTGTTTAAGAAAGCATTTCTTGTATTGTTATAAACCGAGAAACCAAACTGTCCTGCAAAGAAGATATTGGCATCCCAATTGCCCGCATTTAAGTTAAGGGTAAGTCCTGAAAGCACGTCAGGCACTGCATCTTCACCAACAAAATCTTTATCGTCAGCACTGAAGTTAGGGTTGCCATTGGCATCCTCAGAATATGTTGCCATATAGTAAGAGAAAATAGATATTCCTTCACCCAGGCGCTGCGCGAATGCTCCGGTTAGTCCCGGACCATTAACTTCTCCGAAATCTGCGGTAGTACCTTCCAGGCCTTTAACCTTATTGTCGTTATAAGAGATATTAAATGCTCCTGAAAAGGTCATTTTATCATTTTGAATAAAATCATAGGCAACCGCCAATTCAACCCCCTGGTTGATTAATTTACCATTCTCAAGGTTCTTAAATACGAAAGGGTCAAAAGCTGGTGCAGCTGCAGCTTGTCTGAACAAAAGGTCTTTAGTTTCCTTTTTGTAGAAGTCAAGCGAGCCGGTAAAACGATCGAGATTGAATCCAAAATCAATACCAACATTTAAATCTGTTGTCTCCTCCCACTTTAAATCAGGATTTTGTACGGCAACTGTTTCAAGTCCTGGTCTGTTTATACTACCATCATCATTAATGGTTGGATCTGCAAAACGCTGTCTTTTGACAAACTGACCATACGTTAAACCATCCTGATTACCAGTTATACCAGCACTTAATCTTAGTTTCAGCGTAGAAAAAGCAGGGCCTATGAATTCTTCTTCATTGACCTTCCATGCAAAGGCACCGGAAGGGAAATACCCATATTGGTTGTCCGGAGCAAATTTGGATGAACCATCCGCTCTAAAGGTTGCTGTAAATAAGTATTTGTTATGCAGGTTTACATTTGCCCTTGCAAAATACGATTGCAATTCATCGGTATTGTCAAAGTTGTTTACCCAGACAGAGGTATATTGTCTGCCCTGAACAGTAGAGAGAACTCCCGCATCATTAAATGGGTTAAGCGTGTTTACAAAAGTACCATTAGCATCATAACCAAATTGTTGGTATGGCCCGGAAATGGTACTGGCTACATTATTTATATCTTGTCTCAGGTTTCTGCCCATTTGATCAAGACCAGTTTCGGGAGTACCCCAGCCCTGAGAATTGAATCCTTGTCTTTGAAAATCCTGATAGGTGAAACCAATAATTGCATCTAAAGAAACGTTCTCCCAATCTCTTTGCCAATTAAGCGTAGCTTCAAGTAATTTACTTGTCGCCCGTAATTCATTGAATGAGGCCTGCCCGTTATCACTCACCCTGTTCTGATTAGTTACTAAAGGTGAAATAGTTGCGCTAGCTGTAGCATCAGAGTCATCATAACCCAAAGCTATTTTAGCCCTCAATTCATTATCATCATCATCAATAATGTCATAAGACGTAGAGAAGTTGATTAAAAACCTGTCCGTATTGGTTTTTTGTTGGTAATAAGCCAATAAGTTAGCAGGATTCAAGAGGTTACCCGGAATAACAAACGACGGATCGTTGGGCCATGTTGGGTTTGCAGAATAAGTTGCTCCGAGTAAGTTGCCACTGGCACCAGAACCACCACTAATTTGTGGAGCCAAATCATTAACACGGGCAAGCGAGGCTTGTAAATCAAATTTTAGTCTGTCATCCAAAAAACGCTGATTAACATTTATTCTTCCAGTAATTCTTTCCTGAGAAGAGCCCTGAATAACTCCAAACTGTTTTCCATAAGAAAAAGTACCCCTTACATTACCACTACCATAATTATTGGAATAGGATAAATTGGTAACAGGAGAAGCCACAGTTCTTAACACTACTTTCTGCCAGTCTGTATTAAATCCTTCATCTATATCATTAGCAATATCCTGACCACGTTCAGCAGCAGTTTGTGCAATAAATTCTGGTCCATCCAAAAGTTTAAAATTCTCTCTGGGTGTTGAAATACTAACGGTTTGATTTAATTCCCATACACCGCCTGTAGCAGTTTTACCACTTTTTGTAGTTACGATTACTACTCCATTTGCTCCCCTGGACCCATAAATGGCGGTTGCAGAGGCATCTTTTAAGATAGAGATACTTTCAATATCCTGAGGGTTAATAAAGTTTAATGGGTTTCTGGAGGCATTCTCACCACCGGTTATATCACCACCACCTGGGGTAGTAGATTCTGATGATAAAGGAACACCATCTACAACAAATAGCGGGCTATTATTGGAACGGATAGAATTTGCACCCCTTATCCTGATGTTTACTCCTGCTCCGGGTTCACCACTGGCCTGAGTAATCTGAACACCGGCAGTTTTACCCTGAATCAATTGCTCAGGAGATGCAATAATACCCGAATTAAAGTCTTCAGAATTAATTGCAGAAACAGCACCGGTAGCATCTTTAACCGTAGTTGTACCATAACCAATGATAACTACTTCATCTAATGCTTGCGCATCCTCTTCTAATACTACATTAATAGTACTTCTTCCATTAATAGCAACTTCCTGAGTACTGTAACCAATATAACTAATAACCAATGTAGCATCGCTGTCTACATTGCTTATGGTATAGTTACCGTCAAAGTCTGTTTGCGTACCATTGGTAGTTCCTTTTACAACAACACTGGCCCCTGGTAAAGGACCATTTGCATCAGAAACTGTACCTGATACTTCTTGTGCTTTCGCAAGTCCGAAGCTTAGAATAGCTCCAACTAATAAAAAGCTCTTTAGTAGCGTAATCTTCATAAAAAGTTAATTTTGAGTTTAGTTAATTTTAGCACCAAAGGTTAAACCTATGTAAAATAAATGTTAATACCATCCCCTTATCAACATTTGTTAACAACGAAAACGGTTTCGTGTTGATAACTTTTGTGATATTCGAGTATGATAAAATAGAATTGGCAAAATTCTGATATCCTTATTTAACAGGTTCAATTTTTGTCAATTACGAAACAAATATAATATTTTTTTTATACCACAGGCTTTAACGATCATGGATTATATGATTTTAGGCCCTCTTATATGTTTAAAAAAGGATATATTTATAAGCTATCTGTTAATTAGGTTATTTTAACATTTGTGCTACTTTCAAATTTTGACTTTTGAAAAAGAAGATTACACTTAAGCAAATTGCCCGGGAATTGGAAGTGTCCATTTCAACAGTTTCCAAAGCGCTGAAGAACAGCAAAGAAATTAGCAGGGATACCACTGAAAAGATTCAGGCTTTTGCCAAACTTTACCACTATAAACCCAATAATATAGCTCTTAGCCTTAAAAATAGGCGTACTAAAAATATTGGTGTAATTATCCCTGATATAGTTCACCATTTTTTTACTACCGTTTTCAGAGGGATAGAGAAGTATGCCGATACCAGGGGTTATAATGTTATTGCATGTGTATCTGATGAATCTTTTGAAAAGGAAGTGATCAATATGGAAATGTTGGCAAACGGCAGCATTGATGGATTCATCATGGCCTTATCTGCAGAAACACAGCGCAAAAATGATTTTCATCATTTAATGGAAATACTTGATCAGGGTATGCCACTGGTTCTTTTTGATAGGGTCACCGATGAAGTAATTTGTGATAAGGTGGTAATTAATGACTTTGAGTCGGCCTATATGGCTACTAAAAAATTAATAGAAGATGGGAGAAAGCGAATAGCCCTGATCACAACCGAAAGTTATTTGAATGTGAGCGAGAAAAGGGCTCAGGGTTATTGCAATGCCCTGAAAGACCATGGTCTGGAGTTGGATAAAAATTTGATTTTGCGTTTACCCTATCAGTTCGAAGATGAAAAAAAGAGTGAAGCTTTCTTTGCATCAACCAATATGGATGCAGTTTTATGTGTGAATGAAATTTTTGCGGTCAGAGCAATGCGAATTGCCCAGGCAAATGGAAAGAAAATCCCGGAAGACATTTCCTTTATAGGTTTTACAGATGGCATTATTTCTAAATTAGCTAATCCTGCACTTACCTCTATTGCCCAACATGGAGAACGAATGGGTAATGTAGCCGCTAAAATGCTTATTGAGAAAATAGAACAGGATGATGAAATTGAACAGGAAGAGGCAACCTATAAAACGGAAGTTATTGAGGCAACCCTGATTGAAAGAGAATCTACGATCAACTAAATAAACTGATTAATAGTAACAATGAAAAAAGCCGGATTTATATTCGATTTAGACGGAGTAATTGTGGATACCGCCAAATACCATTACCTGGCCTGGAAAAATCTGGCCGATGAACTTGGTATTGAGTTTACCGAAGAGGACAATGAGAAATTCAAAGGAGTTAGCCGTAAAAGATGTCTGGAGCTTCTATTGGAAATGGGGAATATTTCCGTTTCAAATGAACAATTCGACACCTGGTTGGAGGAAAAAAATGAGGATTATTTAAAATATATTTCCAAAATGGACGAAAATGAAATACTCCCCGATGTTACAAAGGTCCTTAATTATTTAAAGGATAAAGGGATGCCAATGGCTTTGGGCTCTGCAAGTAAAAATGCTGTTTCTATATTGGAAAAGGTTGAGTTAATGCCTTATTTTGATGCAATTGTAGATGGAACTCAGGTCACAAAGGCTAAACCAGATCCTGAAGTTTTTTTAATAGCTGCAAAAAGAATAGGAGCAGAACCAGAAAATTGTGTCGTTTTTGAAGATGCATTGGCAGGAATAGAGGCCGCAAATATAGCTGGTATGGCAAGTATTGGAATTGGAGATGTAAAAATATTGTCTGATGCCGACCATGGCTTTAACAACTTCACCGAAATAGATATTAAGTTTTTGGATGACCTAATTATACTGCTTGAGAGCAAAAATTAAGATATTTATCTCGCTAATTATCCTTAATTCCCTATTTTAATCCATTCTTAAATAAAGTAATGATTTAGAAAATGAATAAAGAATACATTAAAGCAGACGAATGGTCCATAATTGAAGAAGGGTTTAACAAGGAAGACGTGAAATCTTCTGAAAGCCTTTTTAGTATTGGAAATGGTGCCATGGGGCAACGTGCAAATTTTGAAGAACAGTACTCTGGCCCTACATTCCAGGGAAGTTATATTGCCGGGGTATACTACCCGGATAAAACAAGGGTAGGTTGGTGGAAAAATGGCTACCCGGAGTATTTTGCCAAAGTCTTAAATGCACCTAACTGGATTGGCATTAATGTCCTGGTTGATGAAGAACCTTTAGATCTTAATACCTGCACTAATATTACCGGCTTCAGGCGCGAACTAAATATGAAGGGGGGTTGGTATAAAAGGAATTTCACAGCTACTTTACCTAACGGTATTGTTGTTGATGTTGAAGCGATTCGGTTTCTGAGCCTGGATATTGATGAAGTAGGAGCCATTAAGTATAAAATCACAGCTGTTAATAAAAGGGCTACAATTCAATTTATTCCATATTTGGATAATGGCATTACAAATGAGGACAGTAACTGGGACGATAAATTCTGGAATGTTACTAATGTTAGCTCTGAAGGGAGACAGGCTTTTATAGAGGCTCATACCATGAAAACGCATTTTGAAATTTGCACATTTATGGAGTGCCGGTTAACGGCCGAGGGATTGGATGTCCCTGCAGCTGTTTCTGAAAAAGTCAAAGAAGTATGGGTAGGGCATGAATATGCACATACCGCGAATAAGGGCGAAGAAGTTGCTTTTTACAAATATGGAGGTTACAGCGTTTCCAGGAATCACAAACCTGAAGAACTTGTCAATGCGGCAAAAAAAGCCCTCAAATCTGCTACTGCTCTGGGATTCGATAAACTCTTGGAAAAACAGATAGCTGCCTGGGATAAAATTTGGGAGATGAGTGACATTAGTATACAGGGCGATGTAAAGGCCCAACAGGGTATACGATTTAATATATTTCACCTTAATCAAACTTACCTGGGAACAGATTCCAGATTAAATATTGGTCCCAAAGGTTTTACGGGAGAGAAATATGGCGGTAGTACCTACTGGGATACCGAAGCCTATTGTATTCCATTTTATATGGCTACCAAGGACCACCTTGTGGCCAGAAACCTCCTCCAGTACAGATATAATCACCTGGAAAAAGCCATTGAGAACGCTAAAAAATTGGGTTTTGTCAATGGGGCAGCCTTGTACCCTATGGTAACGATGAATGGAGAAGAATGTCACAATGAATGGGAAATTACTTTTGAAGAAATACACCGGAATGGTGCAATTGCATTTGCCATATATAATTATTTCAGATATACGGGAGACTATTCATATATACCTGAAATGGGCCTCGAAGTGCTCATAGGGATATCTCGTTTCTGGGGTCAAAGAGCTACATTTTCCAATGACAAAAATAAGTTTGTGATTCTGGGAGTAACCGGGCCCAACGAATATGAAAATAATGTCAATAATAATTGGTATACAAATTACCTTGCAAAATGGTGTATGGAATATACACTGCAACAATTACAAAAAGTAAAAGAGGGCTATATAGAAGACTACACGAGGATCATGGGGCGCACGGCACTTTCCGAAGCGGAGACGGACAAATGGAAAGAGATTACACAGAATTTGTATTTTCCTTATTCGGACGAATTGCAAATTTTCCTTCAGCAGGATGGGTTTCTGGATAAAGAACTTATTACAGTTGAAGATCTCGATATTTCTCAAAGGCCAATTAATCAAAAATGGAGCTGGGATAGAATTTTACGTTCTCCATATATAAAACAGGCCGATACCCTGCAAGGGTTTTATCTATTCGAAGACCATTTTAGCATGGACGAACTTGAAAGGCACTTCGATTTCTATGAACCTTTTACGGTTCATGAATCATCCCTGTCACCATGTGTTCATAGTATTCAGGCTGCCAAATTGGGAAGGATGGAACAGGCATACAAATTTTATTTGCGTACCTCGAGACTGGATCTGGATGATTATAACAAAGAGGTGGAAGAAGGTTTGCATATCACTTCTATGGCAGGTACATGGATGAGTATTGTAGAGGGGTTTGGAGGCATGCGAATGAAAGATGACAAACTTTCTTTTGCTCCGAAAATTCCAAAGCAATGGAAATCCTATTCATTTAAAGTAAATTTCAGGAATCGTATTATTAAGGTAAACGTAACAGAAAACCAGACCAGTTTTGAATACAACGGGACTGCTGAAATGACGCTTCGGGTAAATGACAAAAGGGTTCTTTTAAAACCATCTCAGGAAACTATTGTTCATAACATCTAAAAGATCCGGTACTATTATTTTATTCGGATGATGATTCACAAGAAATTAACCTATGATGAAAATTGGAGGGTTGATTAAATCAATTGTTTTAACCGGTATGCTCTTTTTGACAGTATCTTTTTCAACCGCTCAAATAGATAGGGTAGAGCCTCCTAATTGGTGGTTGGGATTTAAGAATTCCAGTGTACAGCTAATGGTATATGGCGAGGGAATTGCCACAACTACTCCATCAATTTTGTACAATGGCGTTAGGCTTGAGGCCTTCCACAGGGCAGAAAGCCCCAATTATTTATTCTTAGATATTTCTATTTCGGAAGTTGCTTCACCGGGGCTGATGGAAATTGTATTTACTACTTTGGATGGAAATGAAATCACCTATTCGTATCCACTGAACCAAAGAGAAAGATCCGCTGAGGAATTTTTGGGCTTTAATGCCTCGGATGTGGTTTATTTAATTACTCCGGATAGATTCGCAAATGGGGATCCCGAAATAGATGTGGTCTCCGGATTGCTCGAAAAAAAGATCAACAGAAAAGATGATTATGCCAGGCATGGCGGTGATATTCAGGGAATGATTGATCATTTGGACTATATATCAGAAATGGGTTTTACTGCTTTATGGCCAACCCCTCTATTGATTAATAATATGCCCCAGACTTCGTATCATGGCTATGCCATGACAGACTTTTACACGGTGGATCCGCGTTTTGGAGATCTTGAGAAATATAAGCTGCTTTCAAAAAAGGCATCTGAAAAAGGCATTAAATTAATAATGGACCAGGTTGCCAATCATTGTGGTACTGGTCATTGGTGGATGTCAGATTTACCATTTAAAGATTGGATAAACTATCAATCAGATTATGAAAAAGGATCTGAAGCAAAGATTACGAACCATCAGCGCACGGTTAATCAGGATCTTTACGCTTCACAGGCCGATAAGGAGCAAATGGATAATGGTTGGTTTGTACCCTCAATGCCAGATTTAAACCAAAAGAACCCATTTATGGCCAATTATATTATTCAGAATAGTATTTGGTGGATAGAGACTTTAAAACTGGGTGGAATTAGGCAGGATACGTATCCTTATCCGGATAAGGCGTTTATGTCCAGATGGGCTGGAACGATAATGGACGAATATCCAAAATTCAATATTGTTGGTGAGGAATGGTCGTATAACCCTCTTTTGGTGCGCTATTGGCAACAGGGGGTAAGCAATAGTGATGGTTATGAATCTAACCTAAAAACAACAATGGATTTTCCCTTGCAACGTGCATTAATAGAAGCGCTTAATGAGGAAGAGCACTGGGATGCGGGATTGATAAAATTATATGAAGGCCTTGCAAATGATTTTGCCTATCACGATCCCTCTTCAATTTTATTTTTTGGAGATAATCATGACATGGACCGCCTATTTACGCAGTTAAATGATGATTTTGTTAAAACAAAAATGGCACTCGCATTTATTATTACTGTTCCGCGAATACCACAAATATATTATGGTACGGAAGTATTACTAAGTAATACTGAAAACCCCGGGGATCATGGTCTAATTCGGTCCGACTTTCCGGGTGGATGGAAAAAGGACCTGGTCAACGCCTTTACAGGTAAAGGACTCAAAAAGGAGCAGAAGGAAATGCAGGATTTTACAAGAATATTACTGAATTACAGGAAACAAAGTTCGGCAATTCACTCGGGTAAAACGATTCACTTTGCTCCAAAAGATGGAGTTTATATAATTTTCAGGCAGAGCAGGGAAGAAACAGTAATGCTTATACTAAACAAAAACGTGAAACCCTATGCCCTAAACCTGGAACGATTTAACGAAATGAATCTTATCGGGACCCGTTTTAAAAATTTACATACGTCAGAGGAGGTAATTTTTAAAAATAAATTACAATTAAACGATAAGGGCGTATTACTATTAACCAAAAAATCTGAATAGGATGCAAAGGATCATATTCGTGTTATTGAGTTGCTTTGTATTTATGGGGTGCGTTGAGGAAAAGGAACGAACAAATATTAAAAAAATGAATAGCATAAATCAATCAAATAAAAAAGTCGTCTATCAGGTATTTACACGTTTGTTTGGTAATACAAATACCACCAACAAGCCTTGGGGGACTGTCCAGGAAAATGGGGTAGGTAAATTTTCTGATTTTACAGATAAAGCCTTAAAAGAGATCAAAGATCTTGGGGTTACCCATATATGGTATACAGGTGTGCCACATCATGCCCTCTTAACAGATTATACGACATTTGCTATTTCTAATGATGATCCGGATGTTGTGAAAGGCAGGGCAGGATCTCCTTATGCCGTTAAAGATTACTACAATGTAAATCCAGACCTGGCGGATGACCCTTCAAAAAGATTGGAAGAATTCAGATCTTTAATTGAACGAACGCATAATGCGGGATTAAAACTTTTAATCGATATAGTACCAAATCATGTAGCCCGAAAATATGAAGGTGGATCAACGCCAGAGGGACACGAACCATTTGGAGCAAAGGACGATTCCACACTGGAATACCATAAGGATAACAATTATTATTATATAACCGAAGAATCCTTCAAAGTACCGGTATGGCAAAACGGTTATTTACCCCTGGGAGGTGAAAAACACCCTTTGTCGGATGGCAAATTTGATGAGAATCCGGCAAAATGGACCGGCAATGGTTCACGCCTGTCGCAACCAGATTTTAATGATTGGTACGAAACTGTGAAAATTAATTATGGGGTACGCCCGGATGGCTCCTATGATTTTGAAACCCTTCCCGATGAATTCACTCAAAAAGATTATAAGGCACACTACACTTTTTGGTCAGAAAAGGACCTCCCGGATTCTTGGATAAAATTTAAGGATATTGCCTTGTATTGGCTGGACATGGGAGTGGATGGATTTCGTTTTGACATGGCCGAAATGGTACCTGTGGAATTCTGGAGCTATCTGAACTCCAATATTAAAATGGAAAACCCTGATGCTTTTCTCCTGGCGGAGGTTTATAATCCGAATCTATACAGGACGTATATTCATAAAGGCAAAATGGATTACCTATATGACAAGGTGGAATTCTACGATAGCCTGAAACATATTATGCAGGGTCACGGATGGACAGACCATATACCGGTTGTACAAAAAGGAATGCAGGATATTGAACATCAAATGTTGCATTTTCTGGAAAATCACGATGAACAACGTATTGCGAGTCCTAATTTTGCCGGTAGTGCTGAAAAGGGAAAACCTGCCATGGTGGTTTCAGCTACAATTAGCACTTCACCAACTATGATCTATTTTGGTCAGGAAGTGGGTGAGCCCGCTAAAGAGAATGCTGGTTTCGGCAGCCCAACCCGTACATCCATATTTGACTATATCGGGGTACCCAACCATCAACGGTGGGTAAATAATAAAGAGTTTGATGGAGGTCAACTTTTGCCTGAAGAAAAAGAATTAAGAGACTTTTATAAACGATTGCTCAATTTTACTATTGGCAGCGAGGCCTTAATGGGTAAATATGCAGATATACATTATTACAACAAAGAACATACGGAGAATTATAACCACAGAGTACTTTCATATGTACGATGGTCCGTCAATGAAAAAGTAATAGTCATTTCTAATTTTGATGCCGGGGAATCCTATTCTTTTCAATTAAAAATCCCTGCTGAAATTATAAATGAATGGCAGTTGGACGAAGGTTCGTTCGAAATGAAAGACGCCTTGTACGGTGAAACAAGGAAAGAGTTGAATGTTGCGGATGGAATAGGTAAATTAAATGTGAGGATTGCTCCACTGGAATCTTTTATCTTTAAACTCTATGATTAGATAAAATGATCAGATCGGAGTGCACTTAAATCTAAATCCCGAATTCTATATTTAAAACCAACTGCGCAACATGGTTTCATCTGGCACCTTGCTGTAAATAGTGCTAAGCGCAAAATCCTTCTATTATAAGACGGCCTATTATTGATTATTCTAAGGATCATGTCGTACTTTTGAGCAAACAAAAGTTCAATTTGATGAGAAGGTTACTACCATTTATTCTTATTCTTTTTTTTATGAATTGTAGAGAAGAAAATAACACCATTTTAAACATAGGACACAGGGGGGCTATGGGGCATGAGACCGAAAATACCCTTGCCTCAATACAAAAAGCTTTGGAGCTGAATGTGGATATGATAGAAATAGATGTCTTTAAAATTTCCAGTGGCGAAATAGTAGTATTTCATGATGAGAAAATAGACCGCTTAACAAATGGCAGTGGCGCTATTGAAAGCTTGAATTTAGAGGCTCTAAAAGAATTAACCGTTAAAGGGAATCATAAAATTCCTTTACTAATTGAAGTTTTAGATGTAATAGATCATAAGGTGCCCCTAAACATTGAATTAAAAGGGCCTGGCACATCTGAAGGTGTGCTTCAAATTATTAATTCTTATATAAAAAACCGGGGTTGGCGCTTGGATGATTTTCTGATTTCAAGTTTTAACTGGCAGGAGCTAAAAGAGATGCGCGCTATAGATAAAGATATAGAAATTGCTGTCCTGACAGAGGCCAATCCTCTGGATGCCATTGCTATTGCAGAAGAATTGAATGCAGTTGCAATAAACCCCAATTATAAAAAGTTAACCAAAGGGAATGTTTCAAAAATCAGAAGTCACGGATTTAAGATATTTACCTGGACAGTAAATGATGCAGAACAAATTTCGAAAATGAAATTATTAGGGGTCGATGGTATATTTACAAATTATCCAGAGCGGATTAAGTAATGTTTGATGTTATAATAATAGGGGGAGGTGCCGCGGGATTTTACTGTGCCATTCATATTGCAGAGGCAAATCCCAAACTAAAAATAGCCATTCTTGAGCGTGGAAAACAGGTCCTTTCAAAAGTTAAAGTATCTGGTGGTGGTCGATGCAATGTTACCCATGCCGAATTTGAACCATCTTCATTGGTGAAGAACTATCCCCGGGGCGAAAAAGAACTTCTTGGTCCTTTCCACATCTATTCTACAGCCGATACCGTAGCGTTTTTTGAGAAACGCGGAATACGGATAAAAACCGAGTCTGATGGTAGAATGTTTCCCGAAAGCAACACCTCCCAGACCATTATTGAATGTTTTCTTAGTGAAATTGAGAGACATGGTATTACCCTCCTGAAGAGCAGTTCAGTTATAAATATAAGGCCTCGCAAGGATCTTAAATTTGGTGAAGAAGTTGTATGGCAGGTGCAATCGGTTAAAAAGGCTTATCGCACAAAAAGAATTGTTGTGGCAACGGGGAGTAATACTAAAATATGGAGTTTATTGGAACAACTGGGGCATAATATTGTGACGCCTGTACCTTCTTTATTTACCTTTAATATAAATGACAGTAGAATTTCCGGAATACCTGGGCTTAGCACGCATGCCAGAATAGAAGTATTACCCAGACAGATGATGGGGAAAGAGGTCAGATCCAGTTTTAAAAACAGAATGGGTGGCGCTTTGAATTTAATTTCAGAAGGCCCCATTCTAATTACCCATTGGGGTTTGAGCGGTCCTGCTGTTTTAAAACTCTCGGCCAGGGCAGCCAGATTATTAAATGAGTACGACTACAAATTCAGAGTCAGGATAAACTGGATGCCAGACTATCATAAACAGGGGCTTTTGTCTCTTTTTAATGAAATAAAACAAATTGATCCCAAGAAGACGATTTATAAAACAAAAGCTATCCATATGCCTGCCAGGTTATGGGGGAAACTGGTGGTTGCTTCAGACATAGCCAAGGATTTAAAATGGGCCGACGTTTCCAGGAAGCAGTTAGAAAAACTGAGTCAATTTATAACGGCTTCAGAATTCAATGTAGAAGGTAAGAGTACATTTAAGGAAGAATTTGTCACTGCCGGTGGTGTGGATTTGAAAGAGGTAAATTTTAAGACTTTTGAAAGTAAGTTATTCCCTGGCATGTATTTCGCCGGTGAAGTATTAAATATAGATGCGGTTACCGGAGGCTTTAACTTTCAAAATGCATGGACCGGAGCTTATATTGCCGCTCAGGCTATTGCGAAGTCATTATAGCAGTGATTGTTAACTAAACTAATGGAAATGCAAGGTAGAGAACAGCCGCAATGACTCCTCCTAAAATGGGACCAATTACCGGAATCCAGGAATAAGACCAATTATTTAACCCTTTGTTCTTTATAGGTAATATAGCGTGCATTATTCTTGGTCCAAGATCTCTTGCCGGGTTAATTGCATAACCTGTGGTGCCGCCCAAACAAAGTCCAACTCCCCATACGACCAAAGCAACCGGAAGAGCCCCCAGAGATCCTAAACCAATCACGGTTTCTGATTCAATAATAGTGGCATCGGTAAAAAAGAGAACAGCGAATACCAGGACAAATGTTCCGGAAATTTCCCCCAGAAGATTTGTGAAGGTATTTTTAATTGCCGGGCTGGTGCTAAAAACAGCGAGTTTTGAACTCTGTTCCTCTGTACGGTCAAAATGATCTTTATGTATCAGCCATACTAATGCGGCACCCAGCATAGCTCCAATAAACTGGGCAAGCAAAAAGGCCGGAACTTCTTTCCAGGGAAATTCACCTGCAGCTGCCAGACCAATACTTACTGCCGGATTTATATGTGCACCGCTGTAAGGGGCGGCAACGAGTACACCTATATAAACGGCAAAGGCCCACCCCGTGGTAATTACAATCCATCCACTATTGTGTCCTTTTGTATCTTTCAGTACTACATTGGCATTTGCTCCGCACCCCAGTAGGATTAACAGAAAGGTGCCTATTATTTCTGCGATAAATGGTGTCATATATATTATTGATTTTTAGCTATTTTGTCCAAAATTCCAAGGCATTTATGGCCTTGTACCAGCCCTCAATATGACTGTTTATTGAATCTCGGTCTTTGGTTGGTTTAAAATGTACATCAGTTTGCCAGATCTCCTGAATTTCTTCCATATTGTTCCAATAACCCACTGCCAGCCCTGCAAGGAAAGCCGCCCCCATGACCGTAGTTTCTATAACTTTAGGTCTTACGGTTACGGTATTTAATACATCAGCCTGAAATTGCATGAGTAAATTGTTGACCGTAGCACCCCCATCTACGCGTAATTCTTTAATTGAAATTCCCGAATCTGCTTCCATAGCCTTTAAAATATCCATGGTCTGGAATGCAATCGATTCAAGTGCCGCCCTGGCAATATGGGCATCTGTACTACCTCGGGTAAGGCCAAAAATGGTACCCTGGGCATGCTGATTCCAGTGTGGAGCGCCTAATCCGGCAAAAGCAGGAACAAAATATACCCCGCCGGAATTCTCCACAGAACCAGCCAGTTGTTCTACTTCTTCAGATGTTTTAATGATTTTAAGACTATCTCTAAGCCACTGTACAACAGCACCGGCAATAAAAATACTTCCTTCCAGTACGTACTCAGCTTTACCATTAATTTGCCAGGCTACAGAAGTAAGAAGATTGTTTTTAGAGACTATTGGTTTATCACCAATATTCATTAACATAAAACAACCGGTACCATAAGTGTTTTTAACCATTCCCTGCTTTGTGCACATCTGTCCGAATAATGCTGCCTGCTGATCTCCGGCAATTCCGGAAATTGGAATTCTGGCTGCAAACAATCCCGGGGCAGTATGTCCATAAACTTCGCTGGACTGCTTTACACCGGGCAACATGCTTTTTGGAATGGTAAATAATTTTAAAAGTTCATCGTCCCATTCCAGGGTGTTGATATTAAATAGAAGTGTTCTGCATGCATTGGTTACATCCGTCACATGCAATTCTCCCTTGGTCATATTCCAGATAAGCCATGAATCTATTGTTCCCATTAACAAGTCACCCGATTCTGCTCTTTCCCTGACCCCTTCTACATTATCTAAAATCCATTTCACTTTTGTTCCGGAGAAATAAGCGTCGATTACCAGCCCTGTTTTTTCACGTATCCATTCAGATTTACCTTCGCTTTTTAAAAGGTCACAATATTCAGCTGTTCTTTTGTCTTGCCATACAATGGCGTTATAAACGGGTATTCCTGTTTTTTTATCCCAAACAACTACGGTTTCACGCTGATTGGTTATTCCGATTGCGGCAATATTGGTTGCTTCCAATCCTTTTTTGGTAACAGTTTCAGCTGCCATAGCTACTTGTGTAGACCATATTTCCATTGCATCGTGTTCTACCCAGCCAGGTTTTGGAAAATACTGTGTGAATTCTTTCTGTGAAGTGGAAATAATAGTTCCTTTTTTGTCAAAAATTAGTGCTCTACAACTTGTAGTGCCTTGATCAAAAGCAAGGATATATGTTTGCATACTACCTGAAAAATGGATTTAAAGAATTAACAAGTGAAAGGTAATAAATGTAATTGATTTATCTTATAGTTCATAATTAGCTAATTTAAACCCGGGATTCATTGTCTCTGTTTAAAAATAAAAAGTTTTGGCATGCCTAAATATATAGCCCTTTTGCGTGGAATTAACGTTGGAGGTTACAAGAAAATAATGATGACTGATTTGAAGATCTTGTTCCAAAAATTGGGTTTTTCAGAAGTCGCATCCTATATCCAAAGCGGGAATATAATCTTTATATGCAATGAAATGAATATTCTAAAACTAGAGCATCAAATAGAACAAGCCATAGAAAAGGCATTTGGTTTTCAAGTACCTGTAATTGTTTTGACCCAATCAAAACTTCAAAAGATAGTTAGTGAAAATCCTTTTAAAGCTTTTAATGAGGATGACACCAGTAAAATTTATTACGTATTCCTGAAAGATGTACCACAAAAAGCAGCAGTAGAATTATTCAATAAGACTAAATATGAAAATGAAAGGTTTTTTATTCAAGGGGATTATATTTATCTGAAATGTCTGGCAGGGATGGGAAAAGCCAAACTTACTACCAACATTTTTGAAAAAAGACTAGGTATTGAGGCTACAGCAAGAAACCATAAAACTACTTTAAAACTATTGGAGCTTGCAGACAACTAATTCATTTCCCAAATTTTATAATTTAAGATAGTGGCAAAGCAAACCCATAGAAAATAGGGGATAAGGAGATACGCAGCTGTCCGGCTCACCACATTGAACCACTTGATAGTTACTAGAATTAGTGCGAGCAGAAACAGAATAACCAAAAGTGCCCAGAAAGGGTTCTTAAATCCAAAGAAAACAACACTCCACAGGGCATTAAATAATAACTGAAACCCGAAGTTATACAAGGCTGTTTTTACCCAAATATGATAAAATCCTTTTGCCCAAACAATACCTGCGGCGATCCCCATTAGTATGTATAACAGTGTCCAGACAGGGCCAAAAATCCAATTTGGCGGATTGAAGCTGGGTTTGTTCAGTGTCACATACCAATCATTTACAGAAGACTGCGTTGCAAACCCTGATAAGAAACCAATGATAAGACATATGGCTACGGAAATGGCAATATAGGTTAGTTGCTTTTTCAATATTAGTTGGACATGAGTTCTCTAAAATAGTAATTTATTTTAATTGAGGCCATTGCAAAGGCGGTTAAAAACTATCTTTGTATAAATTGTTTTGTAAATGATTGAAAACGACTTTATTCCTTCATCCTATACGTATGATAAGGAACAAGGTAGGGTACAGTGGAAAGCCCCAAGTAATATTGCATTAGTTAAGTATTGGGGTAAGAAGCAAAATCAAATTCCGGCCAATGCCTCTGTAAGTTTTACACTTGATAAGTGCAGAACTGCAACCTCTGTGGAATTTACTAAGCTCGATAAAGTAAGCAAAGAATTTTCATTTGATTTACTTTTTGAAGGAGACAAGAGAGAAGATTTTAAGCCCAAAATTGAAACATTTTTTAAACGAATTGAAAAGTATATTCCTTTTCTCAAAAATTATCACTTTTCAATTAATACGTTGAACACCTTTCCGCATAGCAGTGGAATTGCATCTTCCGCCAGCAGTATGGCTGCTTTGTCTTTATGTCTTATGGATATAGAAAAGCAAATGGTTTCAGGAATGGATGGGGATTTTTTCTATAAAAAAGCATCTTTTTTAGCGCGATTGGGATCTGGTAGTGCCTGCAGAAGTATAAAGGGTAATCTTGTTCAATGGGGAGAGCACAATGACATAATCGGGAGTACAAACTTATATGGAATACCCTATCCATATCCCGTAAATGAGGTGTTTAAAAATTATCAGGATACCATACTCCTTGTACATAAGGGGCAGAAGAGTGTGAGCAGTACCGTAGGCCATGACCTTATGCACGGGCACCCTTTCAGTGAAAAACGATTTCAGCAGGCTCATGATAACCTTATACGATTGCGTTCAATTTTCGCCGAAGGTAATCTGGATGAATTTATTGAAGTAGTAGAGAGTGAAGCACTTACTTTACATGCAATGATGATGACCAGTATCCCATATTTTATACTGATGAAACCAAATACACTTAAAATAATTGAGAAAATTTGGGAATACCGCAGGACTGAGAAAAAGCATCTTTGTTTTACCTTGGATGCCGGTGCAAACGTCCACCTGCTTTATCCAAATATTGAGAAAAAAGAGGTGGAAGAATTTATAAAAGAAGAGCTAATTGCCTATTGTGAAAATGGTCAGTATATTTGCGACCAAATTGGTTTTGGAGCCAAAAAAATGTAATTTGAGCATTTAATAAAGCTAATACATCTTATCTTAGTGATATAGTTAATTGAATTTAAATGAAAGGACCCCTTTTTTATTCTAAAATTTTACTTTTTGGTGAATACGGAATCATCAAGGATTCCAAAGGACTTTCAATCCCCTATAATTTCTTTAAAGGTGCCCTTAAAAAGGACGAAAACCTGTCTGAAACAGCTAAGAAATCAAATGAAAGCCTTATAAAATATTATCAATATTTAAGCGATTTGCAGGGTCGGGAACCGAATTTATTCTCTTTAGACCTGAAAACCTTAAGGAAGGATGTTAATGCCGGGATGTATTTTGACAGCTCTATTCCCCAGGGTTATGGAATTGGAAGCAGTGGTGCCTTGGTGGCCGCAATTTATGACAAGTATTCTATTGAAAAAATAACTGTACTTGAAAACCTTACACGAGAAAAATTACTAAATCTCAAGGAGATTTTTGGTAAAATGGAATCATTTTTCCACGGTAAATCTTCCGGCCTGGATCCTTTAAATAGTTATCTGAGCTTGCCTATCCTAATTAACTCTCAGGAGAATATTGAATCAACGAGTATTCCGTCTCAAAATTTGGATGGCAAAGGCGCAGTCTTTCTGCTGGATAGCGGAATTACCGGAGAAACGGCCCCGATGGTACAAATTTTTATGGAGAAGATGAAAAATGAAGGTTTCCGTAAAATATTGAAAGATCAGTTTATTAAACACACGGATGCTTGTGTTGAGGATTTTGTGAGTGGCAACGTAAAATCGCTATTCGGGAATCTTAAGCAACTTTCTCATGTGGTTTTAGACCATTTTAAACCTATGATTCCTAAAGAATTTCACAAACTTTGGAAACGGGGTATAGAAACAAATGACTACTACCTGAAATTATGCGGATCTGGAGGCGGTGGTTATATTTTAGGGTTTACACAGGATTTGGAGAAAGCGAAAACTGCCTTAAAAGATTATCAGTTAGAAGTGGTGTACAACTTCTAAGTTCCTAAAAATGCTTAGCAGAAAAAACAAACTCTTCCTATTAAAAGGCCTGAGTCTGTTTTCTATTATAAGAGGCTATAATGTTCTTATGATAACACTTGCCCAGTATTTGGCCTCTATTTATATACTGGCTCCCGATCTACCCGTGCGTAAGGTGGTATTTGATCCAAATCTTTTTGTACTTGTATTAGCATCAGCTCTGGTAATATCTGCCGGCTATATTATTAATAGTTTTTATGACTCTGAGAAGGACCTTATTAACAGACCTCAAAAGAGTATGCTGGACCGGTTGGTTAATCAGCGAACAAAGCTCAGCGCCTATTTTGTCTTTAATTTTCTTGCCGTTTTGTTTGCCAGCTATGTATCTTTCAGAGCGGTGCTATTTTTCGCAGCTTATGTATTTGGAATTTGGTTGTATTCACATAGGTTGAAAAAAATACCTTTTCTGGGAAACATTGTCTCCGCCACATTAATAGTAACTCCTTTTTTTGCAATTTTAGTCTATTACAGGAATTTTGAAACCGTGATCTTTGCCCATGCCACGTTCCTGTTTCTACTGATTTTAGCCCGCGAAATGATTAAGGACCTGGAAAATATTACAGGAGACCTTGCTCAAAATTACAAGACTATTCCTGTTTTGTATGGTCCATTCTATTCAAAACTAATCATAACTATTCTTATACTACTGACGTTAATTCCGGCATCTTTGTTAATCAGGAAATTTGATGTTGGGTATATGTACATTTACTTTATTGCCTGCATCCTATTTCTAATAGTATTTCTGATTTTGTTATGGAAGTCCAGGACGAAAGTAGATTATATCTGGCTCCACAATATTCTTAAGTTTATCATTGTAGCCGGGGTTTTTAGTATATTATTGATTGACGTAGATCTCGTTCTAAACCGAATATTCTGATGCAGAATCATTTAAGATTAGCACTGGCACAAATTTCCCCGGTATGGTTAGACCAAAAAAGGACCATTGCTAAAGTAAAAGAAACCATCCACACCGCGGCTGAGAATAATGCTGAACTCTTAATCTTTGGAGAGGGGTTTCTGCCTGGATATCCTTTCTGGCTGGCATATACTGAAGGTGCTTCCTGGGAACTAAAGATAAATAAGGAAATACATGCGCACTATATGCATAATGCTATTCAGCTGGAAAATGGAGATCTTAATGAGATTTGCGACCTGGCTCGCAAGCATAAACTCGCTATTTACCTGGGAATTATTGAACGAGCCCAGGACAGGGGGGGTCATAGTTTGTATTGCTCTTTGGTATTCATCAGCAATGAGGGCGAAATAAAATCTGTTCATCGAAAACTTCAACCTACCTATGACGAGCGACTTACGTGGGCACAGGGAGACGGTCACGGCCTTAAAACCCATAAGTTAAAACAGTTTACAGTAGGAGGGTTAAATTGCTGGGAAAACTGGATGCCTTTGGTTAGAGCTGCAATGTATGGTTTGGGAGAAAATTTGCATGTTGCTGTTTGGCCGGGGAGTGATCATAATACAAAAGACATTACACGTTTTATAGCCAGGGAATCAAGGAGCTTTGTAGTATCCGTTTCATCCTACATTAATAAAAAGGATTTCCCGGATAACTTACCCCATATCGAGCATTTATTGCTAAAGACCCCTGAGGTATTAGCCAATGGGGGATCTTGCATAGCAGGTCCTGACGGAGAATGGATTCTGGCACCTGTTGTTGGCAAGGAAGAAATTATTTTTCAAACAATAGATTTTAACGCTGTGTATGAAGAACGACAAAATTTTGATCCTGCCGGACACTACTCAAGACCTGATGTCACCAGGTTGGTGGTAAACAGGCAAAGGCAGTCAACAATTGAAGTTGAGGATTAACTTTCAGAGATATTGACTTTTGCAATAAGCTACATCCAATTCCCTTCACTACCTTTGCTCAAAATTTAGAAAATGCGCAGACCGCAATCAAATAAGGATAAAAGCAATTCTCCGGGAAGAAGCAGAGGGTATGCCAAAAAATCTTTTTCAAAAGGAGGTGCCAAAACAAGTGCCAAAAGTGCTGGTAGTGCTTCTTCTGATCCCGATTTAATAAGGCTAAATAAATATGTGGCCAATGCCGGAGTTTGCTCCAGACGGGAAGCCGACACTTATATAGAAGCAGGTAATGTGACTGTTAACGGGAAGACCATTACTGAAATGGGCCACAAAGTTAGACTTACAGATATTGTTAAGTTCGACGGGCGTGTGCTAAACCCTCAAAAAAAGGAATATGTACTCCTAAACAAACCTAAGAATTTTATCACTACAACCAGTGATGAAAGAGGCCGGCGAACTGTAATGGAACTGATTTCCAAAGCTTCTAAATCCAGATTAGTACCGGTTGGAAGACTAGACAGAAACACTACCGGTCTCTTGCTTTTTACCAATGATGGGGACCTGGCAAAAAAGCTTACACATCCTAAACATGGTATACGGAAGATTTACCATGTAGAATTGAACAAAAACCTTTCAGCTGAAGACCTGAAGAAAATAGAGGCAGGAATTACCTTAGATGATGGTCAGATTAAGGTTGATGAAATAAGTTATATAAACAATTCTCCAAAAAGAGAGGTTGGGATAGAGATACATAGTGGCAGAAACAGAATAGTAAGGCGTATCTTCGAACATTTGGGATATGAAGTAAAAAAACTGGACCGTGTAATATTTGCAGGCTTGACTAAAAAAGATCTTCCACGCGGACATTGGAGACATCTAACCAAACAGGAAGTTATAAATTTGGGGATGAACCAATAATTCAGGGTTGTGACGCTAAAGGTTTTCCTAGATTTTCCCTGACGGCAATCCAGAAAGTATTAAAAGACGGGTTTGGGTGAATAGATGAGTCTTCCTTTTCTTCATAAGAATCGAGTAATAACCTGAAATAGTTAATCTGGTCATTGTCTCCAAAGTAATCTGTATAGGCCATTTCCCAATCCTTAAATTCCCGGGATTCTGTAACACCGTAGGCTAAAATAGTAATGTCCTTATGCCGTTTATCTGCTTTGATCTTATCGAAGAGTTTTAAAACCTTTATCTGATTACCTTCGAGATACTGAATAAACTCTCCTTCATAATACAGCAAACAACCCGTTATGCTATTGCGCGAATTGCTAATTCTGGCTTTTTCTAGCATTTCTTTGACATCAACTGTCTTAAAAGATGGTTGAGCAGTGGATCTATAAACGAGACAAAACATTATTAAAAGGGTATCTGAAATAGCTTCTGCAATAAAGATAAAAATATTTATTGTTCAAGGTCAATTCCTGAATCAATTAACAAGTAGGTGCACGAGATTTATGGTTTCAATTTGGCCTTTATCTTATCAAGGCACAAATTGCCCAGACTGCCCTCATGCGTATGGTATATTTTTTTTTCAGGTTTAAAATTTCCTGCTTCAATTTCCGAACCTATTTTTTTATAAGCTTCGCGAAACGGAATGCCGTTAAGGACAAGATGATTTAATGTATCTACACTAAATAGATAATCGTACATAGGATCATTCAGGATATTGGTATTCACTTTAATATCCTTTAAAGTGAAAGTCATCATTTCCAAACAAGATTTTATTTCTTGAATGGCAGGGATTATCAGTCCCTTTACTATTTGCAGGTCCCTGTGATAACCACTGGGTAAATTGCTTGTGATTAAGGATACCTGGTTGGGGATGGCTTGCAGGCTGTTGCATTTAGCCCTGATTAGTTCAAAAACATCCGGATTTTTTTTATGAGGCATAATACTGCTTCCCGTTGTTAGCTCATCGGGAAATGATATAAAGTTGAAATTCTGACTCATATAGAGACAAACATCCATTGCAAGTTTGGAAAGAGTATCTGCAATTGCCGAAATTCCATATGCCGCGGCCTTCTCCACTTTTCCCCGTCCCATTTGTGCAGCTACAACATTATATTTTAAATCGGCGAAACCCATTTCCGAAGTTGTATAGGAACGATCTATGGGAAAAGAACTTCCATAGCCGGCAGCACTTCCAAGCGGATTTTGATCTGCGATCTTGTGTGCTGCATCTATAAAATGAAGATCATCTACCAGGCTTTCCGCATAGGCAGAGAACCACAAGCCAAATGAAGAAGGCATCGCAATCTGAAAATGTGTATAACCCGGCAATAGTTGCTCTTTATATTTTTCTGCAAGCTCGAGCAGCAAATTAAATAGTTCTTTGGTCAGGTATTTTATTTCAGATAATTCTTCTTTAAGATACAATTGCATAGCTACCAAAACCTGATCATTGCGCGAACGGGCGGTGTGAATCTTTTTCCCCGTATCACCAAGTTTTTCGGTAAGGATGAATTCTATTTTAGAATGGACATCCTCAAATGAATCTTCAATGATGAAATTTCCTTCCTTGATGCTAAGGGCTATATTTTCCAATTCCCGAACCAGGTCATCGGTTTCCCTGCCTGTCAGTAATCCAATTTTACCTAGCATTTTAGCATGGGCTGTAGATGCTTTTATATCGTATTTAGCCAGTACCAAATCCAGCTCCCTGTCATTACCCACCGTAAAGTGATCTATTTTCTTGTCTGTGCTGTATCCTTTGTCCCAAAGTTTCATTACTCTTGTTTTTGTGGTTATTCCTCCGTAAAGCTGCTATTTTATTTCTTTAAGAATCCATCGAGAATCTCAATATAAAGATCAATGGCCCCTTCAATTTCCTCAATGAAAATAAACTCATCGGCAGAATGTGATCGTGTGCTATCTCCCGGACCCAATTTTAATGAAGGACAGCTAAGTACTGCCTGATCTGAAAGGGTAGGGGACCCGTATGTGCTCCTTCCTGCTGAAATCCCTGAAATTACCAAAGGATGATCCTTATCTATACATGAAGAATTTAGTCTTAGTGATCTTGGCTTTAGTTCACAAGGGGCTGCATCCGACAATATTTCTGCAATTTCTTTATTATTGTATTTATCATTAACACGTACATCAATTACAAGATTTACTTTGGCGGGAACAACATTATGCTGGCTGCCTCCATCAATTTGTGTAACTGTTAATTTCACTTCGCCCAACACTTCCGATATTTTTGGAAATTTATAGTTCTTAAACCATTCCAATACTTCAATAGTATTATAAATGGCGTTGTTGTTATTTGGATGCGCAGCATGAGAAGGAGTTCCATGAACCGTTGCATCAAATACAACA
Organism: Flavobacteriaceae bacterium; assembly: GCA_020346245.1. Lineage (GTDB taxonomy): Bacteria > Bacteroidota > Bacteroidia > Flavobacteriales > Flavobacteriaceae > Eudoraea. The sequence goes on from CP070778.1 coordinate 1,892,049, forward strand.
AGGCCTTTTTCTGCGATAGCCAGGTTCATCAGTGTTGGTTCCCCAACGATTGCAACATCAATTTCCGGAAGGACGGTTAAAAGGCTGTTTAAACCCTTGTTGCCAGAACTTTCTTCCTCTGCTGTAGCCGCAATTATTATATTGTGATTTAGAGTCTTTGATTCGTAAAAATAGGTAAAAGTCGCAATTAGTGAAACCAGACAACCCCCGGCGTCATTACTTCCAAGACCAAAAAGTTTGCCATCCACAATATGAGGTTCGAACGGGTCTCTGGAATATGCTTCGTTGGGTTTTACGGTATCGTGATGTGAATTTAGCAGTAAAGTAGGTTTGTCTTTGTCGAAGTATTTATTGAAGGCATAGACGTTATTGTTTACTCTTTTATAAGGAATATCAAATTCCTGGAACCAGGATTCAAGATGTTGTGCTGACATATCTTCTTCTGAAGAAAAAGAGGGTGTGGCAATTAACTTTTGAAGAAGTTCAATTGCTTTTTCAATGAGTAAATTCTGTTCTGTTATCATAAGGTGATTGTAGTAAAAAATTGGGCTTCCGGTTTAAACATGGAGATGTCTCCAATGCAGACCTGTTGAACATCCTTATTCAGTGCATGAAAACAATTGTCCAATTTTGGAAGCATTCCATCTGCAACAATTTTTTTTTGTTTCAGATTCTCATAACTTTTTAGGTCAATTTTTTGTATAACGGAATCTTCATCTTTAATAGAGCGAAGTACTCCTTTTTTCTCGAAACAATAATACAAAGTTGTATCATAAGCCTGACTCATAGCAATGGCTAATTCAGAAGCTATTGTATCTGCATTTGTATTTAATAACTGTCCATTTCTATCATGGGTCAAAGCACAAAAAACAGGTACGAAGTCAGCGGTTAATAGTTTGGATATCGATCCTGCATTAACATTAACGATATCTCCAACAAAGCCAAAGTCGAGTTTGTTAACCGGCCTCTTTACAGCAATTACTGTATTTGCATCGGCCCCGCTTAATCCAATAGCATTAGAATTATTTGCCTGAAGCTGAGCTACTATATTTTTGTTTACTAAACCTGCATAGACCATTACAACAAGTTCAAGACTTTTGGCATCTGTAATTCTTCTTCCCTCTACCATTTTGGATTCTATTCCAAGTCTTCGGCCAAATTCTGTAGCTCGTTTTCCACCTCCGTGTATGAGAATTTTGGGGCCTTCCAGTTGGGCAAATAGCTCCAGAAATTGAGATAAGGATTCTTGATCTTCAATTATATTTCCTCCAATTTTTATTATTGAAAGTTTTTGTTTCATAGTTTCTTAATGATGCCATTTATAGGGCAAAATTCCAATTATATTAGTGATTCCAGCATTTTTTTCAAAACAATTTGTGCGGCAAAAGTTCTGTTATTAGCCTGCGCAATAACCAGAGACTGATTCCCGTCCAGGACATTGTCTTCTACAACTACATTGCGCCTTACGGGCAGGCAATGCATAAATTTGGCGTCTCCCAGTTTTTTTTGAGTCATAATCCAATTTTTGTCCTGGTTAATTACTTTACCATAATCTTTATAATTGCTCCAATTCTTAACATAGACAAAATCTGCATTTTTCAGAGCTTTTTCCTGATCATATTCAATTTGGCAACCATTGGTAATTTTAGGGTCAAGTTCGTATCCTTCTGGATGTGTGATTATAAA
>CP070778.1:1893834-1895876 GCA_020346245.1 Flavobacteriaceae bacterium
ATGCAACACAGTAAATTCCTTGGTGACATGTATTGCATTATTTCCATTTTGTACGAGATTTTTAAGAGGAACAATTTCATTATCTATTTCTATCTCTTTAATAGTAAATGGTAAATCAATCAAATTAATCTTAAATGAATTATAGGACGTAATGAATGCTCCATTTTTAAACTGCTGAATAATCAATTCATTTTTCTTACCATTCAATTTAAAATTCCTCAGGCTATAATTCCCTTTTGTATAATCATAACCATCATGTCCATCTTCATAAACTGAAGAATTTTCAACACCCAACTTAAAGTAAACATCAAGGATTAATTCTTCGATAACTTTTTCACCAACATACTGCTGGACAGGGTATTTGGGTATTATTGCACCTTCTTTAACGAAAATTGGTATTTTATCAATGTCTGCAGGAACCCATTTTTCCATTCCTCCATCTACAACCTCACCTGTCCAAAAGTTATGCCATTTTCCTCTGGGAATGTACATTCTTCTTCCCATTGCATTTGGCTCCTGAATAGGGCATACCAATATTTGATCTCCGAATATAAACTCGTCAGTTCTAAAATGTGTTTGATGGTCCTTCTGATCAAAGTATACCAAGGGTTTAAGCATAGGTATGTTCTCATTTGAATATTTCCAGAACATGGTATAGAGATAGGGAAGGAGCTGGTAACGTAATTCAATAAACTTCCTGACTATTCGGGTCACTTCCTTATCAAATGACCAGGGTTCCTGATCCCCGTGGTCTCCACTGGAGTGCACCCGAAAAAACGGATGAAAAATACCCAATTGTATCCATCTGGCAAAAAGTTCTCCATTTGGTTGCTCTGCAAATCCTCCTATATCTGATCCAACAAACGACATACCACTCATACACATTCTTTGTACCTGCACATTCGCAATCCAAAGGTGTTCCCAGGTAGCTACATTATCTCCGGTCCAGGTAGAGCAGAAACGCTGTGCTCCGGCATATGCTGCCCTTGTAATAACAAAAGGTCGTTTGGGGTATACATATTTTTTTACACCTTCATAAGTTGCCCTTACCATTTGAGTACCGTAAATATTGTGAGCCTTTCTATGACTGCAGGGATGGCCATCAAAATCATGTCTGGTATCTAATGGTGCTGTTTTTGAAGGAACTTCCATTATCGCGGGTTCATTCATATCATTCCATACTGCATGGACTCCGGTTTCTGACATTAGTTCTTTATAGAGTCCTGCCCACCATTTCCTTACTTCCGGATTTGTAAAATCGGGAAAACTGCATTCTCCCGGCCAGACCTTGCCTCGCATTAAGGGTCCATCTCCCCTTTTACAGAAATAATCATTTTTCAAGGCTTCCTGGTATACCCAATAATCCTTATCTACTTTAATTCCCGGGTCTATCATAACCACAGTTTTAAAGCCGTCTTCCTCTAAATCCTGTATCATAGCCTTGGGATCAGGAAATTTTTTCTTATCCCATGTGAAACAGCGAAACCCATCCATATAATCTATATCCAGATAAATAGCATCACAAGGAATTTTTAGCGCCCTGAATTTCGCAGCAATTTTCTTTACATTGCTCTCGGGGAAGTAACTCCATTTGGACTGATGAAAACCCAATGCCCAAAGTGGTGGTATTTCCGGCGTGCCGGTTAAATCTGTATAAGCCCTTACTACCTTGGACATCGCAGGTCCGTAAAAAAAGTAGTAATTCATTTCTCCCCCGTCTGCCCAAAAACTGGTTATATTTCTTCTTTCATGAGCAAAATCAAAATTGGTTCTAAATGTATTGTCGAAGAATATTCCATATGCAATATCGTTGTGAAGGCCAATATAGAACGGAATTGCCTTGTACAACGGATCCTGATCCTTGCTATAGGCATAAGAATCTGTAACCCAATTACTTACTCTTTTACCTTTTAGGTTTGTATGGGTAGCCTTATCGCCCATTCCATAAAAGCTTTCAGCGGTCTGGGTAATTTTACTCATCTTCACTGAATTACCACCATACTCGTAATTCTCCTCCCAGTGAAAACCAAGTTCATCCTCAT
>CP070778.1:1895976-1899150 GCA_020346245.1 Flavobacteriaceae bacterium
AATGCCACACATATGATGGGGTTCGACCTGACAAATACCGGTCTTAAAATGATTCTTGATCCCTCTGTTCCCGAAACCATTGCAGAGCATTTCCCAAAAATAATACATCCTTTTTTAGAAAAAAACGACACTTCTATTGAGCACGTAGATCATTTAATCTTTCATCCCGGCGGAAAGAAGATTGTTCAAACCGTTGAAGAACTATTTGGAAAACTAGGAAAAAATATAGATGATACACGCGAAACACTTCGTTTATATGGAAATATGAGCAGTGCCACGGTACTCTATGTTCTGGAAAGATTTATGTCAAAACAAATTAATAAAGGAGAGCAGGGAATGATCCTGAGTTTCGGACCTGGATTTTCCGCACAACGGGTTTTACTGGAGTGGTAGGAATGAAAAATTGAATAAAGTGGACAAAGTAGAATCAAAATATTGGGCACTCATATTGGGAGGCAGTAAAGGTCTTGGCCTAGCATCTGCTAAGAAGCTTGCGTGTAATGGCTATCATATCCTTGTTGTTCATCGGGACCGTAATATGGACATGAAAGACATAGCTAAAGACTTTAAAGAAATCGGTGCTGCAGGGATGCTGTTTAAGAGTTATAATCAAGATGCCATATTAAAGGGTAGCAGAGATGAATTAATACAACAAATCAAGGATTTTCTTCCTGAAGGTCACAAGATCAAGGTTTTAGTTCATAGCATAGCCAAGGGTAATCTTAAACCAATGTATTCTTCGAATGAAAAAGAACTTAGTAACCAAGATTTTCAGATTACGATTAATGCAATGGCTATAAGCCTCTATGGCTGGTCACTGGCATTAATTAAGGCGGCTTTATTTGCAGAGGACACACGGATTATAGCCTTTACCAGTGAAGGTTCTTCAAAAGCAATAGCCAACTATGGTGCGGTTGGAGCCGCAAAGGCAGCGCTTGAAGCTATTTCCAGAAATATGGCTTTGGAATTTGCGACACTTGGTATAAAAACCAATTGTATACAGGCCGGGGTTACGGATACGGAATCACTAAGACGTATTCCGGGCAGTGAAATATTAATAAAACAGGCAAAGTTAAAAAATCCTGGTGCGCGCCTTACCACGCCAGAAGATGTAGCTGATGTGGTGTATTTATTGTGTACGAATGAGGCCAAATGGATAAATGGGACTGTGATTAAAGTGGATGGAGGTGAAAGTTTAAGTTAATTTATGGATATCAATACGATTATAGAAAAACTGCCATACTCCAAACCGTTTTTATTTGTAGATGGCTTATCGAGTATAAGTAAAAATGGTGTTACGGGCAGTTTCAATTTTCGTGAGGATCTTGAATTTTACGAAGGACATTTTAAACAACTTCCAGTAACACCGGGAGTTATACTTACGGAATGTTGTGCTCAAATTGGATTGGTTTGTCTGGGTATTTTTTTGCTCTCAGAAAAACCAGAAACCAACCTGGATAATCTGGCTATCGCTTTAAGCAGTTCTGAAATGGAATATTATCTTCCGGTATACCCTGGAGAGACTGTAGTTGTAAGCTCAGAAAAACTTTACTTTAGATTCAATAAACTAAAGTGCAAAGTAAGAATGTATAATGCTTCTAAAGAATTAGTTTGCAAAGGCGAATTAGCCGGAATGATAAAAATTTCTGCGAATGCAAGATAGAGTAGTAGTTACTGGTTTGGGTATTTGTGCTCCAAATGGCATAACGCTTGATGACTTTACCAATAGTCTCAAGCAAGGTAGAAGTGGAATAAGTTTTCAGCAAAATTTAAAAGATCTTAATTTTGGTTGTCAAGTTGCTGGTATTCCAAATATTAAAGACGAATATATAAATAAATACTTTACCACTTTACAACTTAGAGGTTTAAATGCAAGCGGACTAGTCTATGGAGTGATTGCGGGCACAGATGCCTGGACCGATGCCGGTTTAGCCAAGTCACAGGAGGATGAGCCTGATTGGGATAGTGGAATTATTTTTGGAACGGGAATTTTAGGGGTTGATAAATTTCGTGAGTCAATTCATCTTGTCGATGCAGGAAATACCAGAAGGTTAGGAAGTACTTCGGTCATTCAAACAATGGCAAGTGGCATAAGTGCTTATTTAGGAGGGATACTGGGCACAGGGAACCAGGTGACTACTAATTCCTCTGCTTGCACGACCGGCACTGAAGGCGTAATAATGGCCTATGACAGGATACGGTCAGGAAAAGCAAAACGCATATTAACCGGTAGTTGCAGTGACAGTGGTCCCTATGTCTGGGGAGGCTTTGATGCAATGCGAATTCTCCCCAGAAAGTATAATGATAGACCTTCAACGGCCAGCAGGCCCTTGAGCGCAACAGCCTCTGGATTTGTTCCGGGAAGCGGTGCAGGGGCATTGGTATTAGAATCACTGAAGAGTGCCAAAAAAAGAGGAGCAAAAATATACGCTGAAGTTTTGGGTGGTGCCATCAATAGTGGTGGCCAAAGAGGGGGTGGTAGCATGACCGCCCCGAATAGCCTGTCCGTCCAGCGATGTATAAAAATGGCATTAAAAAATTCCGGAATACAAAGTAATGATATAGAAGCCATAAATGGTCATTTAACCGCTACGGGTAAAGACCCTGTTGAAGTGCGCAACTGGAGTCTTGCTCTGGAGCGATCCGGCCTCAATTTTCCCTATATTAATTCCTTTAAAGGAATTATGGGCCATGGCCTTGCTGCTGCCGGCAGTATGGAATGTGTGGGGGCATTGTTGCAATTTAGAGAAGAACAAATTTTTGGAAATGTAAATATCGAAGATTTGCATCCAGAAATAGAAAAACTGGTTGATAAATCCCGTATACCTGTAAGAACCATAAATTTTAAGCCCAATACAATTGCAAAAGCAAGTTTTGGTTTTGGAGATGTAAATGCTTGTGTTATTTTTAGCAACTTTAACGATTAAAAATACTATGAAAGAAGAAAAATATTATCAACAATTGAAAGGAATAGTTCAGCCTTATTTGCCCGAGGATGTCTCAGTAGATGACATATCACCTGACAGCCATTTTATTAATGAACTCAACATTAATTCTGCCAATCTCGTAGATATTGTTCTTGACGTTGAAGATGCCTTTGAAATTACGCTTGAAAATGATGACATGGATGAAATGCAAACAGTAAATGATGCCATGGCTATTATTAGCAAAAAA
>CP070778.1:1899250-1904068 GCA_020346245.1 Flavobacteriaceae bacterium
CCGGTAGATTCACGGAGACTTACCCAACATTCTTTTGCTACCTTGGAAATTTCATATGCAACATCCGATCCCGATTCGCCACCGCCCACAATAAGCACACGCTTACCCTCAAAATCGGTTGCATTTTTATAGTCCCTAGAATGTGAATAGGAAACTTTGGTGAGTTCTTTTTGCCAGTCGGGATATTTAGGTACATTATTATTTCCTATTGCCAAAACAAGGCGTTTGGTTTCTATTAATTCATCAGATGCCAGTCTAATCTGCCAATGATCTTCTTCTATTGAAACAACCTCAGCTACCTTGCTGCCATAGCGTATGTGTTCTTTCACCCCAAAATGCCCGGCATAGGAATTCCAATAGGAAACGGCTTCATCCTTACTCCAAAAATGATGGTCATTGCCTTCCCCAACCCAGAAATCCGAAAACATGCTGAAGGTTACGGAAGAAGTGAGGATAAGATTGTCATACCCGTTTGAAAAAACCCCTCCTAGGGAGTCTGACTGTTCCAAACACAAAACATTATTTATCCCTTTTTCCAGAAGTTCTTTTACGGCAACTATTCCTCCCGGACCTGCTCCTATTACTACACAGTTATACATTTCTTAATTTATTATGTTTTCAATTACTAAATCGACAGATTCAAAAAGTGGAAGGAGGCCTTTATCAATGTCCTTCTTCTGTACAATATCCTGAACATAGGCGGAACTTAATTCCGGAGGTAAAACTTCGAGAATTTCTGTATAAAGCAGTTGTCCCCCGGAAGAAGTTTTTAATTTAATGATTGATATCAGGCCTAAACTACGCTCTTCCTCCGTTTTGAAATCATTTTTTATCCAATCTGGTAAACTAACTGGTAGCGCCCCAATAACCTCCTTTTGATAATCAATTTTAGACTGTTGCAATGATTTTCCAAGTAATCCACCCGCCAGGATACTTCTATGGACAGCTTTAATGGGTTTGTGATCTGTATTATAAAACCTAACCACGCCTACTGTTCTTGAAATACCCTGTTTATCCTTTAGATGAACAATCCTTATTTTGTGATCCTGGCTAATAATTTCACACTCAACTGGGCCATAAAGCTTCTCAAGCTTGGCGGTATGCAAATTTTTAGTATTCATCTAAGTTCGGGAACAATTCTGAATTATTCTTTTTTTCCTTCTCATATTTACCACTTCAGATAAAAGGCTTATAAGCCTATATTTTTGCCGCCTAAAATACACAAAAATTAAGAATGAGCTGTAGATTTTTGCTCATTTAAGCAACACTCCTGATAAACGGCAACGATCCTTGAATGAACACTAATTTCTATATGTCGCGGAAAATCTCTTCAGCCTGTAAGAATCTTCTCAATACACTGTTAAACAAACTCACATTTCAGGAATTACTTCAAAGGGTTCCAATAAATTTTGTAAATTCCACACAATTATTTTTTTTTATTAGTACCAACCACAACTATTTCCCTGCTAACTATGCTAAAAACTATATTGCACATCTGTCCAAAGAATATTCTCTTTTTTATTGGTTTCTTTTTACTGGCCTCCTCACCTCTTTTGGCCCAGAAACAATTAGGAAAACCAATTATTACAAATTACAAATACCAGGATTATGGAGCCGGACCTGCCAATTGGTGGGCATTAGAAGATGATAAAGGGATTATGTATTTCGCAAATGGTGGAGGAATTTTGCAATATGATGGGGTTAACTGGAAGCTGATCAGGTTACCAACTGTTGGAGGTACGCGGTCGCTGAAAAAAGATAAGCATGGCACTATCCATGTTGGGGGTATAGGCGAATTAGGATATTTGGAAGCTGATGCCAATGGGGAATTTCGATATAAGTCGTTGCTGAATGAAATTCCTGAAGAACACAGGTCTTTTAAAGATGTATGGGAGATAGATTACCATAAGGATAGAATCATTTTTAGAACAGAATTTAAATTATATGCCTGGGATGGTGAAAAAATGAAAGTGATTCCCTCTGAGGATGGTTATCATGTGGGCAATATTGTTAATGACACCTATTACTTGCGTATTTGGGGGGTAGGGCTCTGTATTTTGAAGGATGATGATACTTTTGAATTAGTTCCTGGTGGAGAAGCATTTACCAGCGAACGCATTTATACAATCTTACCCTATGATGAAGATCAATTGCTTATTGGTACACGTACCAAAGGATTTTTCCTATATGATGGCAAGGAATTCAAACCTTTTAAGACAGAAATAGATGCCTACGTTAAAGATAAATTATACCTTCCGGGAGTAGCCCTTGATGATGGCCGTTTCGTACTAAATACTTTTAGTGATGGCGCTTATTTAATTGATCATGATGGAAAATTAATACAAAAATATACTACAGATAATGGTCTGCAGGATGGGAGTGTGGATTATGTTTATGTTGATTCAAGAGGCGTTCTTTGGATAATGCTCTTAAATGGTATTTCCACTACCAACCTTAATTCCACATTTACTTTGATAGATTCCGACATGGGCCTTTCTACAAATGTTGTTAATTCTGTTTACAGGTTTAAAGGAACCCTATATTTGAGCAACAACGATGGTGTTGCTTATTTGGATGAAGATGAAAAAGTGATTAAAAATATACCCGGCACTTTTGGTCAGGGAACTAATTTTTTGGAATTCAATGATAGGCTATATGTAGGAACTAATGGGATGGGGTTTATTGAAATTACCGATGCATCCTTTAAGTATGTGAGGGAAAATATCGATTATGATTTTAGATCCGGTCAAATTTATCAGTCCAAAATGGATCCAAAGCGGGTATATGTATCACATCAGCAAGGTATAATTAGCTTTTATTACGATGATCGCAAAAATAAATTCCTCGAAGAATCTTATACGAATGAACCTACTCGAAGTAGCGCTAACATGCTTGAAGCTTCCGATGGAAGTTTATTTGTAGAGTCTAGTATAGAAAGTCAGGTCATACGAATTTATCCCAAAATTGACAATAATAAGCTGAGTTTCCCGGATTCGAAATTTGATTATCTGGATAATGATAATGGGTTGCCGAATTCCAGAATATTTTTTGTGGAAGCTGGTGAAGAAATTGTCTTTTGGGCATCAGATACCAAGCAGGCTCTTACTTTTAATGAAATTGATAACCGTTTTGAAGAAAAAAAATTCTTTTTTAGTGACCAGGTAAATTTTGACAGGCCCGGCACTAATTTTTATAAAGATAACAAAGGTAGCCTATGGTTTGATGTCGGATCCGGACTAATGGTTGCCTCCGAGGATTCTAATGGGGATTATACAATTAACAAAGAAACTTTTAAGGAACTTAAAAATAATCGAATCTGGACTATTTACGTTGAGAATTCCAGGGAAAATGATACTCAATTGGCATGGTTTACAGGTCCTGATGGGGTTATAAGATATGAAGGAAACCTTGATAAACCCTTTGTTCCTAATTTTAATGTAGAATTGAGAAAGCTGGCTATAGCAGGAGATTCTCTTATCTATGCGGGCAACTCCGATTTTCCTGAAGGCCTTAAAATACCTTTTGACCAGAATAATGTAAATATTGGCTATGCAGCTCCCCTGTTTATAGGGCAAAATGAAATGCAATATAGCACCCAATTAGCAGGCCTTGACAAAACCTGGTCTGATTGGACCAAACAGGCTTCCAGAGAGTATATCAATCTTCCCCCGGGGAAATATAGTTTTAAAGTAAAAGCACAAAATGTTTATGGGGATATTTCAGAAGAAAAATCTATCAGCTTTAATATTAGTGCACCCTGGTATAAAACCTGGTGGGCTTATACACTGTATCTCTTCGGCTTCCTCTTACTTGTTTATACTATTGTTAAAACCAGGACTAACATCCTATTAAAACAGCAAAAAGATCTGGAAGAGAAAGTAGAAGAACGTACCAAAGAGGTACAACAGCGCCTGGATGAATTGGACACGGTAAACAATGTAAGTAATGCCCTGACAGAGAAATTAGAACTTAACGAATTGATACAACTGGTAGGAAATGAAATGAAGAAGCTCTTTCAATCAGACATTACTTACCTGGCTTTGTTAGATGAGGAAAAAGGGATTATAAATTTTCCCTACCAGGATGGTGATGATATGCCTCCCATGAATTATGGGGAAGGATTCACTTCCAAAATTATTCAAACCGGTGAATCTTTATTAATAAACAAAGATACCGATATCGTTGCCCAATATGACAAGTATGGAATTGAACAGACAGGTAAAAGGGCCATCTCCTATTTGGGGGTTCCCATTCCTGTTGAAGACAAAATTATTGGTGTGTTAAGCGTTCAAAGCACAAAACTGGCCAGCAGGTTTAATCAGGAAGATAAAAATTTACTTAGCACAATTGCCATTAACGTAGGGATTGCCCTTCATAATGCAGAGCTTTATGAAGAAGCTAAAGGCGCCAAGGCAAAAGCAGAAGATGCTAATGAAGCGAAAAGCGCTTTCCTTTCTACTGTAAGTCATGAATTGCGTACCCCCTTGACATCGGTTCTGGGTTTTGCAAAAATCATACGAAAAAGGCTCGAAGAAAAAATATTTCCTGCGGTGACCGTTGATGATCAAAAAATAAAGCGGACCATGAAGCAGGTTAGCGAAAACCTTAATGTTGTGGTATCTGAGGGAGAGCGGCTTACTAATTTGATCAATGATGTTCTGGATCTCGCTAAAATAGAATCGGGCAGAATGGAGTGGAACAAAAAACCAGTTTTTCTACAGGATGTTATCAACCGGGCTATTGCCAGTACTTCTTCCCTGTTTGAAGAGAAAAAGTTAACCTTAAAGCAAAAAGTTACAGAAGATCTTCCATTAGTAA
>CP070778.1:1904168-1934563 GCA_020346245.1 Flavobacteriaceae bacterium
CAGTGTGTTCAATACGGTTGAAGAAATTGGTGTTCTGTTTGTTGAAAATAAAAAAGCGGTTATTCTAAGCACTTATGGAGCAGAGAATATTACCCAGTTTCTGGAGGAAAAAGGCAGCAATAACACCATCTATATGGGTCGTGAAATTTTTGAACTAAACAGCAACAAATTTCTTTATGATTACTTTAATCCCATGCTCAGGGAGTTCAAAGCCAGGTATTATACAATACTGGACAATACCTTTATGTTTTCTGAGGAGATTGAGCTCTTACAGGGAATAATTCAGGCTAATAGCAGTGGTACTACTTTCGACAAAAGTATGTTATATGAAACTGCAAGCAACGTTCTGGCAGATGAATCTAGCATTGTTTTCATGGCTAATAAAAAAGGCATGGAGAATATCCTGAAAATGCATGGTACAAAGAAATTATTTACTGATTTTAATAAAACCCCGGCTTCCAACTACATTTTCGCGGGACAAATTGTTGCCGATGCAAATTTTTATCACACCAATATAATCATTCAAAAAAAGTATAAGGAAAAAGTTAGAAATTCAATTTCTGCTCTTTATCGCGTAGAATTAGACAGTGATTTAGCAATTAGTCCTCAATTTGTAAAGAATCACAGGACCAACAAAAAAGAAATTGTGGTTCAGGACACTGATAACAATTTGTATTTAATATCAACCCAGGGAAAAATATTATGGAAAAAGCAGTTGAATGGACGAATACAAGGTAATATAAGTCAGGTAGATCTATATAAAAACAGACGATTACAATTGGCTTTTACCACGGGTAATGAATTCCTGATTTTAGATAGAAATGGTAAAGAAGTAGCACCTTTTACTATGAATTTCCCCGGAGGGAACTTAAATGAACTATCCGTTTTTGATTATGAAGGCAAAAAAAATTACCGGTTTGTAGTAACCCAGGGATCAAAGGTTTTTATGTATAATTCAAAAGGTAAAATTGTAAGAGGTTTTAAATATACCGAAACAGCCAGCCCTGTACTTTTTTCACCCGAACATATTAAAATTGGCAATAAAGACTATTTGGTTTTTATGCTCGAAAATGGAGACCTAAAAATATTAAATCGTGTAGGGAGGACTCGGGTTAAAGTAAATGAGAAAATAGATTTTTCCTCCAACAGACCCTATTTATATAAAAATAACTTCATCGTAACAGATAAAACGGGGACGCTTTACTCTATTGACACAAAAGGTAAAATTTCGAAGACAAAATTCAATTATTCTGAAGATCACGGACTGGATGCAACAATTAAAACCCTCGTTACCATAAATGAAAATATTCTAAGCATTAAAGGAAAGAACGTAACACTGGATTTAGGGGTTTATACCCATCCGGATATATTTTATATTCATGATAAAATATATGTTAGCGTAACTGATATTCAAAGTCAAAAGGTATATCTGTTTGACAGCAATGCCCAACCCATTGAAAATTTCCCCGTATTTGGGTATTCAAGGATAGACCTGGACGACATTGACAATGACCGTAAGATTGAATTTGTATGTAAAGATCAGGAAAATGCACTCGTACTTTACAAAATAAACTAAGCACGTACTGCAGACCAGCTACACAAAAAATTGGACCGTGCGTACAATTGTCAAGGGAACCAAAGAATTTTTATTTAATTTTCTTAAACAAAGTGCTAATAATTAAGCCTTTGTATGTTTATATTGATAAAAAAAGGCAGTTTAAACTACTGCAAATCTGCCTTAAATATCGTATTTTTAAGAAGGACCAAATACTACTTCAATCATGAGAACACTGACCCAACAACTTCGTATTATCCCTTTTCTCCTTTTAACAATGTTTGCAATTCCCGATGCAAGTGCTCAATTGTTGAAAAAATTGGGCAAGGCGGCTGAAAGGGCTGCTGAGCGCACTGTTGAAAGGAGGGTTGAAAAAGAAACTTCGGAAAAAACAGATGCAGTTTTAGACAGCATTTTGGAACCCGGGAGTAAGGGAAACCAGGGACCCTCCGTTGATAACACTCCTATGGATCCGCAAAACCAAGGAGGAGGCAGCGAAACCAATGGTAGCATGGTAGGAAATGATCCTCCAAATAATCCTAATACCCTGCAGTATTATAGCAAATTTGACTATGTTCCCGGGGACAAAGAATTATTCTTTGACGACTTCTCAAATGACTTTATAGGTGACTTCCCGGCTAAATGGAACACCAACGGATCCGGAGAGGTTGTAACCATAAACGATTCACCACAAAAATGGCTCAAAATTTTACCGGGCCATGCCACATACTATATTCCGGATATTCCCAGTTTGCCCGAAGAGTACACCATTGAGTTTGATGTATTGGTAGTTGGAGTGGATAAGAATACATCTTCTACGGCTACCCTTCAGGTAGAGTTAAGTGATAATCAGGGGTTTAGTCCGGGTAAGGCCTATGCCTATGCCTTAATTCCATTTTGCCAATATTCACCAATTGGTGTTCACGTCCGAAATTATAGTAAAAGCGGAGGTGGTTCCGAGATTAACAATGTGGTTAACGCAGATCTCCGGGAGGCTGTTCTTAACCAACCTCACGTCTCGCTTGCCGTAAACCAGCGCCGATTCAGATTATGGGTAAATGAAAAGAAATATGTGGATATTCCCAGAATGATCCCCGAAGGCAATCTAATTTCCACTCTTAAATTTCACCTTAACAATTTTAAAGATGGGAAGGAAAATCTATTCATTACCAATTTAAAAGTTGCAGAAGGAGGACTCGATTTGAGAAGGAAGCTAATTGCAGATGGAAGGGTATCAACCAATGGGATTTTGTTCGATTCCGGTTCTGCTAACATTCAGCCTCAATCCATGGGTATTATCCGGCAGATTTCACAGGTCTTATTTCAGGAAAGTAGTATGAACCTCAATATTATTGGGCATACTGATGCCGATGGTGATGATTCCTTTAATATGGAATTATCCAGGAAACGGGCAGAAGCCGTAAAAAATACATTGGTCAGCGTATATAATATTGATTCAGGAAGGCTGCATTCAGAAGGTAAAGGAGAATCCGAACCTATAGGAGACAACACCACCACGGAAGGCAAAGCACAAAACAGAAGAGTTGAATTTATAAAAATCTAAATGATGAAACAAAAACTTTTATTTATTGGACTAGCCTTTTTATTAGGGTTGCCGGTAACAGGACAAAATTGCAGCAAATATTACCCTATGGAAGAGGGTACTACTTTAGAGTACACTTCCTATAATGGCAAGGGTAAAACTCAGGGATCTGTCAGTTACACCGTTAACAATGTAATTGATGACGGCAGTACCACAAAGGCCACTATGGTTATGAAATACATGGATGATAAGGGCAAGGAAGCCTTTACTTCTGAATTCACTTATTCCTGCTCGGGCAATACAGTTACAATAGATTACGAATCTCTAATGTCTAATCAAATGCTCGAGCAATTCAGTGACATGGAGATGGAAGTTTCCGGTACAGATATTGAGCTTCCAAATGATCTGGAGGTAGGCATGGAATTGCCGGATGCCAACGTTATTATGAAAATGAGCATGAGCGGCATTAACATGAATTCTCAGGTAGACATGATTAACAGAAAAGTAGAAAAACAGGAAACCATTACTACTCCTGCAGGCACTTTTAATTGCTACGTGATTTATAGTGAAAATGAATCCAAAATGATGATGACAAGTCAAAATTTCCCATCACGCCTTTGGCTGGCTGAAGATGTAGGAATGGTTAGGCAGGAAACCTATAATAAAAATGGCAAGTTAATGTCCAGTACAGAACTGACAAATCTTAGCAATTAGTTTTTCAAAATTTAAAAACCGGGGTCTAGGCCCCGGTTTTTTCTTTTATAAATTCCGCCTCAAATAACTTTGAAAAGTGGTTTAGTAGTTTTTCCTTGACATTTTCCATCGGTATTTCTTTTTTTCCTAATTCGACATTCAATGAAGTTACCGACTTACCTTTAATGCCACAGGGAATCATCAAATCAAAATAACCCAAATCGGCATTAACATTTAAAGCAAAGCCATGCATGGTCACCCATCTGCTTGCCCGTACGCCCATGGCACAGATTTTTCTCGCGAAGGGCGTACCTACATCCAGCCATACGCCGGTCTCCCCCTCTGAACGTTCTGCATTCAATCCGTATTCCTGAAGGGTAAGGATTACCATTTCCTCAAGGAAACGAAGGTATTTATGTATATCTGTAAAGAAATTGTCGAGGTCCAGGATAGGATAACCCACAATCTGACCGGGCCCGTGATAGGTAATATCCCCACCCCTGTTTATCTTATAGAATTTTGCACCCCTGGCCGAAAGTTGCTCTTCATCGACCAATAAGTTTGACACATCTCCGCTTTTTCCTAACGTATATACATGTGGGTGTTCAACAAACAGGAAGTGATTAGGGGTCTCCAAAACACTTTGCTCCCGCCTGTTCTTTATTTTAAGATCCACTGTTTGTTGAAACAAGAGTTCCTGGTAGTCCCAGGTTTCTTTGTAATCTTTTAAGCCCAAATCCTGAATGGCTACTTTCTTATTCATCAAGGGCAAAGATACAACCTTCAGCTCGGATTATTAAGGATAACAAGGGCTGCTATGACCCCGGGAACCCATCCGCAAAAAGTTAAAAGCAGAACAATAAGAAAAGATCCGCAACCTTTACCAATGACTGATAATGGCGGAAAAATAATAGCCAGCAAAACTCTCCAAAAGCTCATAGTATAGGTTTTACGATCCTCCGCTCTATTGCGTGGACCGTGTAATTATTGGACGCAATTTTTTGATTTTTGTTACAATACGGTGTACAATTAAATTGAAAATTGAATTATATAAAACAGGCCCTGCGCTAACAGGACCTGAAAAGTTAATGAATCAATAACAACTAAATAATTGGACTATTAGATTACAAAGAATCTTTATCAGCTTCTGATAATTCACAAAGTCCTTTCAAAGCATCTTCTATATCACCCGGTGTACTCATGATTTTCATAAAAGTACCCATTGTCAAATCCGGCCAATGTAATGCCAAACGGTATTTACCGTGCAGCATTGTTGCAGTTTTACCCTGTAGGATAATCTCATAGGGCATGGCAGCAATATGGTCTTCTCCAACTATTGGCAAGAAATGAGCCTCTCCTTCTTGCCGGTTTCTTAACCCAACACCAAATACTGCCACTTTTTCATCACTGTAAAGAATTTGGTATACTTGCAATGTTTTACCCTTTTTAACTTTAAGGTTATTCTCAATTACCTTGAGTCCTTCTTCAAAAGACGAAAATTCATTCAGAGTAATGGGGTCTGTGAAATACGGCATCATTATTTTGTAGTGATATTTTTTTAATTTGTCCGCTTCTATTCCGCCACCAAAGGGGGTGAAGTCCTTACCAACAACTTCAAAAGTGGTTCTTAGATCCTGGCTGAAATTATCAAATGTAGATTTAAACTGGCCATAACTATCCCTCAAATATGCCCTAAAAAAATAATCCGGATTTGTATATGAAATAGTAACAACATCATTTTTCTGAACTAAACCAACCTTGAATGCCGCTGCTAAAGCTCCTCTGTCGGCTACTTTTACTACTGTATTTTTTATATCAGGCCTTGTAAAAACAATTACTTTTAGGGATTTCTTGTTTGAAGGATTATAAGATCCCAAAACGGTAAATGAATTTTCATTTAATACCGAAAGTATGTCATCAGATACCTGTTGAATATTTTTATCGGATTTTCCAATTTCAATGTATGGTGCAATCTCCTGGCTACTTAAGTGCAAAGAGAAAGCTACCAATGCTACAATGCTTAATACGAGTTTTTTCATTTTTTAAAGACTTTTGTTTTTACTGGATTTTATGTATTTGCTGTTTTTCTTCTTTAAGTTTTTAGGAATTTCAAAATTGAATATGATTTTTTCAAAAAAGCATAACAATTGAAATTAAGAGCAAAGGAAGAGAAGAATAGATACGGAATCTATGATTTTTATCATGATTATGAATTCCATTATACGATGAAAACCAATTTCACAACAGATTGAAAATATTGGATTGATAGATTAGCTCATTGTACCTATATTTGCAGCTTTAACGACCAATTTATGCAACTGTCTGAGCAAGAAATCGTAAGAAGAGAAAAACTGAATAAGCTTCGGGAAATGGGTATTAATCCTTATCCTGCTGCCTTATTTCCTGTAGATACCACCTCTGTTAATATTTCTACAAATTACAAAGAGGGAAAAAAAGTTATAATTGCCGGTAGATTAATGTCCAGAAGGATCCAGGGAAAAGCTTCATTTGCGGAATTGCAGGACAGTGAGGGGCGCATACAAGTTTATTTTAACCGCGATGAAATTTGTCCTGGTGAGGATAAGACCAAATACAATGATGTATATAAAAAACTTTTGGATATTGGGGATATCATTGGAATAGAAGGAGAACTTTTTACTACCCAGGTAGGAGAGAAAACCGTAATGGTAAAAGATTTTACTATTCTGAGTAAAGCCATCAGGCCTTTACCCCTTCCCAAAAAAGACGCAGAAGGGAATGTCTATGATGAGTTTAACGATCCTGAGCAACGCTATCGCCAGCGCTATGTAGATCTTGCAGTAAATCCCACCGTAAAGGATACTTTCATTAAGCGTACCAAAATCACCAACAGTATTCGTGAATTTTTAAATGAGAAAGGTTATCTGGAAGTAGAAACCCCTGTTTTGCAGCCTATACCAGGCGGAGCAGCTGCCAGACCCTTTATTACACACCACAATGCATTGGACATCCCTCTATACCTGAGAATTGCCAATGAACTTTATCTAAAAAGACTAATTGTAGGTGGTTTTGATGGTGTGTATGAATTTTCCAAGGATTTCAGAAATGAAGGGATGGACCGCACCCACAATCCGGAATTCACCATTATGGAGCTCTATGTGGCTTACAAGGATTACCACTGGATGATGGATCTAACAGAACAGTTACTGGAAAAAGTAGCCATAGATACCAATGGTTCCACTAAAGTAATTATGGGTAAAAAAGAGATCGATTTTAAGGCTCCCTACCCGCGTATCCCAATACTGGCAGCTATTAAGGAACATACGGGTTACGAAGTTTCCGGGATGGATGAAGCATCTTTAAGGGATGTGGCCAGAAAACTGGATATAGAAGTAGACGAAAGTATGGGTGTAGGTAAGCTAATTGATGAAATTTTTGGCGAAAAATGTGAGGATCATTACATACAACCAACTTTCATAATAGATTACCCAAAAGAAATGAGCCCGCTTACCAAGGAGCACAGATCTAACCCAGCCTTAACAGAGCGGTTTGAACTAATTATTAACGGCAAGGAAATTGCGAATGCTTACTCAGAGCTCAATGACCCCATTGACCAACGTGAACGATTTGAAGAGCAGTTAAAGCTTTCGGAAAAAGGCGATGATGAAGCCATGTTTATCGATCAGGATTTTATCAGAGCCCTGGAATATGGGATGCCTCCCACATCGGGGATTGGTATTGGCGTAGACCGATTGGTAATGCTGCTGACTAATAATGCCTCTATTCAGGAAGTGTTGTTCTTTCCGCAAATGAGGCCTGAAAAAAAACCACTGGAATTAAGTGAAAATGAAAAAGCGATTTTTGATATTTTAAAAACCCATAAATCCATGCCATTGGCGGAGCTGAAAGAAGCAGCCGGTTTAAGTAACAAGGCCTGGGATAAAGGTCTTAAAGGTCTTAACAAATTAGGGTTAACAAAAGTGGTAAAAGAAGAGGACACCCTGCTTTGCCAGTTAAATGGGTAAAAAATAGCTTCGTTTGTTATACATTATTCATTATCAGTATTTTAAGCTCCCTGCATTTCATCGAATGAGTGTTAAAATTTGAAATAACGAAGTCGGTATTTTCGTTCTGTAAATAGAATCCCAAATCTGTTTTTATGAAGAAAATCTACTTTCTAGTCATTTTAGCAGCATTTTCGACTTCCTGTTCTAAGGACACATCACCTTCAGAGCCAGACAATCCTGATCCCAACTCATCATTAGAGGCGTGTTTTGAAGTAAGTAAGGAGATCCTTTTGGTGGGCGAAAACCTGCAAATAAACAACTGCTCCGTAGGAGCAAGTACCTACTCCTATAATCTGGGCAACGGAGAAACCCGCACGGAAGTAAACCCAACTGTAGTCTATGGAAAGTCAGGAGACTATACCATAGCCCTGACAGTTACCAATGAAGCTATGGAGACAAATACGTTTTCACGAAAAGTTCTGGTAAATGATGCTATTGTGGAAGACTTTTTCATTTTTCCCGAAGTGACAGAAGGTTTTAACGGTATTCCACTGGAAACGGGCATAAACCCGGTCAACGGCTCAATCTATTCTATTGAGCTTTTGGAAGACCTTACAGGAACCGGAGGCGCAAAATTTTATTATGTGGAATTAGATGAAAGTTATGCATCCTCGGCAATATATTTGGCAGACAAACCTTACAATTCAAATAGTGCTTTTGTAAACTTCTATCCCGGCGGGAATATGAATTTTGTGTTCTCAAGAACCCTGGATGGCCTTTATGGAACTCAGGAAGTCACCTATAATAGTGCATGGAACTTTCTTAATGGAATTAATTCATCTTCAAAGCACAGTTATGGCTACCTGGCAGAGGGAACCAACTTCTTTTACTTTGGTACAGAAGAGGATAGTGGCATCTACAAGACGGCTGTGGAAACAAGGAATTCCTCTGGCGATGCTTTTGCGATAGGCCTCAATTCTTTTGGAGATGCAGATTCCATGATTGGTGATATGATTGAAGTTGAAGGTGGATATATTGCTTTCGGAGCAGTTTTCAATAAAAATCTCACGAATCCGAAAATAACAAACTATAAACCATTATTAATATTCTTTGACTCCGGTCTCAATGTATCTTCTCATGTTATTTTTGAAGATTCTGTATTGGACGCTAAAATCACTTCTTCGAACGACCTGAACGGGAGTTATCATTTAGAACAGCTTAATAACGGCAATATTGCGATGTATGCCCATGGAGAATTAACAGTGGCTGATGCAAGTGGCACCAGGATTTCATCATCTTTTTTTGAAGGCACAAAGAACAACCAGGCTTTGGTGTCCTTGGGAGATTCCTTTGTAATATCGACCGATCAAAATTTAAGAAAATATGACGATAATGGCAGTCAAATTAAAGAACTAAATTATCCGGGAACTTATTTACCTGAAATTTTGAACATAGATGGTAATCTATTTTTTATTGCCGGGTTTGATGTGGAAGGAGAAGTTAAATTGCTTTATGGATCAACAGATACAGACCTGAATCCAATTAATTTAAATGACTAGTCCTATACTCACAATTTAAAAGGGAGCAGGCTTGTTCCCTTTTATTTTTATAACTAAAGTAAAAGGTATAGTTTAGGGCCTAAAATATTCTAAATGGCCATTAACAAGAAACTCGGACTTATTTTCGGTCCGCTTCTTTTCTTCATTTTTACAAATTTACCAAACCTCATTCCCGAAAATGAAAATGCTAACAGTGTTATTGCAGTTGCTTTATGGATGGTGATTTGGTGGATTACCGAAGCTGTTTCCATTTCCGTTACTGCTCTTTTACCACTAATTCTGTTCCCTGTTTTGAATATAATGTCAATAACAGATGTAGGAGCAAATTATGGAAGTCCAATTATTTTCTTGTTTTTCGGAGGCTTTGTCTTGGCCTTAGCATTGGAAAAGGTAAACCTGCACAAGCGAATTGCGCTCAGCATCATTAAAATAACAGGTACTACCCCAAATAAAGTGGTCCTGGGTTTTATGATAGCCACCGCAGCACTGAGTATGTGGATAAGTAATACTGCCAGCACAGTGGTAATGCTCCCTATAGCTATGTCTGTAATTGGATTACTAATTAATGACGAAGATGGATATACCAAAAATGACCAGAATTTTGCCCTCAGTGTTATGCTTGGCATAGCCTTTTCTGCAAATGCGGGGGGAATTGCCACCGTTATTGGAACTCCGCCCAACTCTGTTATGATTGGTCTGCTGGAGAATGAATATAATATTGAGATCTCTTTTCTAAAATGGATGACACTCGGTCTTCCTTTTTCCTTAATACTCCTGATCATTGCATATGTTGTTTTGGTAAAGTGGATGTTTCCAAACAAACAACTTCAGTTCAATGCATCCAAAGAGGTAATAAACTCAGAATTAAAAAAATTAGGTCCTATTTCGGGTAAAGAGAAAATGGTTTTGGTCATTTTCGGGATTACCGTATTTCTATGGATTTTTAGAACGCTCATAAACAAAATATTCCCTGGATTAGGACTTTCCGATACCATAATCAGTATGCTGGCTGCAGTTGCCCTTTTCTCAGTACCCTATAACCTCCGAAAAGGAGATTTTATCATAAAGTGGAATGATACTCAAAAATTGGCCTGGGGTATTCTTATCCTTTTTGGTGGTGGACTGGCCCTTGCAAAAGGTATGTCTGTAAGCGGTATAGTAGCAATAGTCTCCAATGCCATTGCTACCAGTGAGATCAGCATTTTATTTACGGCTTCTCTTCTTATACTCCTTATGTTATTTATGACAGAGTTAATGAGTAATGTAGCCCTGGTAGCAGTTCTGGCACCTGTAGTCGCAGGTATTGCCATTGGCCTGGAAATACCAATAATATATCTTTTAATCCCTGTTACAATTGCCAGTAGTTGTGCATTTATGCTACCCATGGCTACCCCTCCAAATGCAATTGTTTTTGCCAGTGGTTATATTAAGGTGCATCAGATGGCAAAAGTTGGAATTATTTTAAATCTGATTGCTGTATTATTGTTGATCCTGGTTTTCCAATACGTAATACCCGTATTGTTTTAATAAAAAAAGCCCCGATACAATGATCAGGGCTTGGTTTTTAAGAACAGTATTATTTAATATAAAGAATTGTAGTTTATTGATAAGTTCCTTGAATACGGATTGAAGTCGGCAGGTAAATACTCTGCTGTTTCGAACTCTAATTGCATATCGTCCATAGGATCAATGTAACTCACGTTGCGAAAATCCGTCGGGTTTGCATACACATCAAAGTCTCTTGGTAAAGTCTTTTCAGAATCGATATACACATAAATATCCTCCACGAAAGAAATAGCATTTAAATCCATATAATGGTTATAAGGATCAAAATCTTCCGGAAGATAATCTGATGTATTAAAACCAAGATCATAATCTAATTCTTCTTCTATATATACTATACTGTTAATATCAAATTTATCATCACCCCCATTTGGGTTCTGAGCGTTTAAGCCATTGATAGTAACCACTATCAAAAGACTACTTACTATTGTTTTTAGTTTTTTCATAACTTCTTTAAGTTAAAAATTTAGGCAAAGTTAAAACAAGGAAATGAGCTTATTATTGCTCTTCAGATACTATTAACAACAGACTAATCTTACCCTAAAAATGAATTTCTCAGTTACCGGTGATAAAATTTAAGAACAGTGCAAAAGAGCGATGAAAAATTTAACAAGACTACCAATACTGATTGACCTTTTTAGCAATCCCATATTCCGTCATTTTAAGTTAAATTTTTGTTAAATAGCCTTTATATAGTGCCAACACATAAGATTCTGCACTAAAAAAGCCTTTGCTCTGCAAAGGCTTTATGGCGACTAACCCAATAATTCGATAGAAATAAAATCTATTCTCTATCCCCTTATTATCTTGATAAAGGATCAAATGTAGTAGGCAAATAATCCTCTGTGCTAAAATTTAAATCTAATTCATCTTCATCTTCTATATACTCCACAGAATCCAGATCAAAGTAGAATTCATATGGATCAAAACCTTCTGGCAGATATTTTGCAGTATCAAATCCAAGGTCAATAGCGTCATCTTCTATATAATTAATTCCTGCCAAACTCCCAGGATTCGCATATGCATCAAAGTTTTCAGGTAAATAAGCTTCAATATCAAATCCAAGTCCTGTAACTTCATCATCCATGAATTCAACAGAATTAACATCAAAATAGACATTGTAAGGATCAAAATCTTCAGGTAAATAATCGGCAGTATCAAATCCTAAATCAATAGAAGTTTCTTCTTCAATATATACTATTTCGGAAACCTTGATCTCTTCAGGGGCATGTACTAAGGTCCTGCTAATTAGTTTTGGTGCTTTCCATACAGTTTCGCTCTGCATTGTAAGTACTTTAAGATTATTTACATCGTCTATACTTTCGTAAATACTATCTTCCGTAAAAGTACAATTGGTAGTTAATTTATTTTCTTGCGGCGTGGTGGTTGTGCCCAGCAGTACCAATCCACATAATAATAATAACTTGTTCATTTTATAATTTGTTTTTTATTGATCGTTGTTTGAATATAAGACGGTAGAAAAATTAAATTGTTACACTATTGGCTTTTGTTTAACAGATAATTTTAGTCCTGAAAGTATATGCCATTGATTTAACATTAACTTATATCTTACTGTTAATCAATATATTATTCGAATATCTTTATAGGGGTCAAAAAAGATTATTCTTATGATTAAATTAACAATAGGTTAGATTAATTTTTTAGTTTTTGAACAATTCGAAGCAAAAAAATTGCACTATTTAATAGCTCGCAATGCCCTCCAAATACTTTTATTGATACTATAATGTTATGGGGTTACCAAAAAGAGTTGCTACACATATCTTTAAAATAATACGCCAAATACGGAAGGAAAGGAAGAAAAGTATAGATCCCAGAAAGATTAGGGCTCGTTGAAATACCTTATTTGGGGTTTAAGTGCAAAGCGCTTTTAACCAAAAACCACACAAATAGGAGGCAGACCACAAATAATGCCTTTTTAACCCTAAAAAAGGAGACATTCACAACAATCATTCTATAACCTTCGTTATTGGTTATACTTTAGTATTGAACAAAAACCCAACAATTATGTCTTATAAAACTAAAAGCCTTCTTTATTTTGTTTGTTTTGTGTTATCTGCCTTCACTTACTATGGAGTGGACAGCTATGAGAATAATGAAAAGAAGTTTTCTACAGTATCAATTGTTGAAGTTACAAATGACCAGTTAGTACCTGACTCCCTAATTGAATTAGAAGATCTGAATTAGTAAAACAAATCCATATATAATTCCCATTTAAAGGGCTCGGTATAAACCGGGCCCTTTTTGTTTACCATAAAAGATTTATAAAATCCTGGTGCAGACTTACTTACCCAACCTCTCTTAGTTGTTAAAATTATTATAAACCAGGAATGTGGTTTAAACCAAATATTGAATTAATAATCCAATACTTATAATAAAAACATAAACACATGAAAAAAGTATTAGTTACAACCGTATTATTAATTGGAATGATGGGCTATTCTCAAAGAGGGGAGCATTATAATTCTGAACAACGAGGGATGAAAGATATGTCTCCGGAACAAATAGCAATTCTGAAGACAAAGAAAATGACTCTGGCTCTGGATTTAAGTACCGCTCAACAAAAAGAAATTCAAAAGTTAAATTTAGAAAGTGCTAAAGAACGGCAGGCTCTAATGCTGGAACGGAATTTAGAAAAGGAAGAAGGCAGGTCAAGGCCCAGTGCAGATGAGCGTTTTGAGTATCAAAATGAAAAATTGGATAGGATGATTGCTCAAAAAGTAAAAATAAAACAAATTCTTACAGAAGAGCAATTCCAAAAATGGGAACGTTTTCATCAGCATCACAGAAATCATCGAAAGGGCAATAAAAAAGAACATGATTCCGGCCGGAGGCATAGCAAATAGGTCTTGGGCATGAAGTCAACGGGGTATAGAACAACAACCAATTTGTCCTATATTCCGTTACTTTATTAATTCTACTTCTTTTTACACCAACCTGGGGGCAACTTTCTTTAAACCTTCAATGGTATGGTCTAAATCTTTATAGCTAATTGCATCATTCAGGAAGTAGCTTTCAAAGGCGCTGGGCGGCAGATATATTCCTTCCTCAAGCATTCCGTGAAAATACCTGCGGAAGAATTCATTATTCCCCTTAGCAGAGCTGCTAAAGTCCACTACGGGATTTTCAGTAAAATGAACAGATATCATAGAACCAAAGCGGTTAATTTGATGTGGAATTCCTTGTTCTGTTAATACAGAGGCCAGACCATTGTTAAGGTATGTCGTTTTTTTATTGAGACTTTCAAAAATTTCAGGTCTATTATTCAACTCTGTTAACATGGCAAGACCGGCACTCATGGCCAAAGGATTTCCGCTAAGGGTCCCAGCCTGGTACACAGGCCCTTCCGGAGCTAAATGGGCCATAATTTCATCTCTGGAGGCGAATGCGCCAACGGGAAGCCCTCCCCCAATTACTTTTCCAAATGTAACAATGTCAGCGTCTATACCTAAGGCTTCCTGGGCCCCACCCCGACCCACACGAAATCCTGTCATTACTTCATCGAAAACCAAAAGAATATTTTCCTCTGTGCAGATCTTTCTAAGCCCATCCATAAAAGTATCTGAGGGCACTATGCAACCCATATTTCCAGCCACTGGCTCTATGATTACAGCGGCAATCTCTCCTTTATTAGCAGCTATCAATGTACTTACACTTTCCAGATTATTGTACTGTGCCAAAAGGGTATCCTTTGCTGTCCCTTTGGTTACTCCTGGGCTATTTGGACTTCCAAAGGTTACGGCACCGCTTCCTGCCTGGATTAAAAAGGCATCTGAATGACCGTGATAACACCCGGCAAACTTTATAATCTTTTCCTTGCCTGTAAAGCCACGGGCCAGTCTAATTGCACTCATACAAGCTTCTGTTCCACTATTCACAAATCTTATCTTATCAATATTGGGAACCATAGAAACTGCTAATTGCGCTAATTCCGTTTCTATTTCAGTAGGCATCCCAAATGAAGTGCCAAGCCTGGCTTTATCAATAACCGCATTAATTACGGGTTCATATGCATGCCCTAATATTAGTGGGCCCCAGGAAGAAATAAAATCAATTAACTTATTCCCATCCGCATCGTATAAATAAGCCCCTTTGGCCCGTTCAACAAAAACAGGATCACCTCCAACGGATTTGAAAGCACGGACAGGAGAATTTACACCGCCCGGAATATATTTCTTTGCCTCCACAAATAAGGCACTACTTCTCTGATAAATCATATTAGATTATTTTACTCGTTCCGATTTAATCTTCAACTCCTGTCCGATAGACAAATTACTGGAGTTCATGTCGTTGAGTTTCATCAACTCATCGACGGAAATAAAATAAGTTCTGGATATAGAATACAAGGTATCTCCTTTCCGGACAATGTATTTTTTGTAGTCATATTCTTTGGGTTCTGCCTGAACACTATATCCCTGAGACAAAACTTCTTTATCGTATTTGTAGAGCCGATACCTTTCGATAAAAGAAATCAGCTTTTGAGGATAACTCCTATCTGTTGCGTAGCCAGCTTTTTTTAGGCCTTTTGCCCATGCCCTATAATCATCCCGCCTTAATTCAAAAAGTGAGGCATATCGTGCCCTGGTTGATAGAAAAATACTGTGATCCCGAAACGAATACATTGGGTGATTGTATTTTCTGAAACACTCCCCTTTTTCATCATCATCGTGATATTCAAACTCACCATCCCATCCATTATGACATTTAATTCCAAAATGATTATTTGTCTTTAAGGTTAGAGCACCTGTACCATAGCCACTTTCCAAAATTCCTTGAGCCAATGTAATACTTGCCGGTATGCCATAGGCTTTCATTTCAAATTGGGCTATTTCTGCATAGGTATCTAAATACTCTTCAATAGTGGAAGTTGAGAAGTATGTAAACTTTTTGGCATCTTCCGGAAATGGAAACTTTGTATAATCTTTATTGGCTTTGTTGGACTTTACAACCTCAGATGATGATTTCTTAGAATAGGTAGTTCTTTTTTTAGTTCCGCAACTTAGAAGTAAAAAAGCGAAAACAACTACCAGCGTAGCGTGTTTCATATATCGATTATGGGTAATTTTTTACTTTTCAAATATAAATTTATTCCAGCAATTCCTTGCAATCCGCCGGTATGTATAGCCAATATTTTTGTCCCGGGATTAAAAAAATTGTTGGTAATCATATCCAGAAGGCCATACATCATTTTGCCAGTATACACCGGATCTAAAGGGATTCCGGTGTTTTGATGCATCTCATTTATAAAAGATACTAATGATTCGTCCACCCTGGCATATCCCCCAAAATGGTAATCTGTACATAAATCCCAGTCCCCATTTTCAACAAATTTACAAATATCTTTTTTTAAAAAGTCGCCTTTAAGTGCCGGAAAGCCCAATACCCGCTGGTTGGGAGCAGCACTATTAATTAGTCCGGCTAAAGTACCTCCGGTGCCAACAGAGCAACAGATTATATCATATACCTCATCTTTTGCAGTAAGAATCTCTTCACAACCCTTTACCGCCAATTTGTTTGTTCCACCTTCCGGGACCATATAGAAGTCACCGAATTCAATTTTTAATTTATCTATAAATGCGGTTGTTTCTTTTTCCCTGTAGTCTGTTCTGGAGACAAATTTTAACTTCATCCCTTGCTGATGTGCGGCTGATAAAGTTGGATTATCAGTCCAAATATTAGCTAATTCCTCGCCTCTAATCACTCCTATAGTTTGCATTTTGTTCAATTTACCAGCATAGGCCGTCGCCGCAATATGATTGGAGTATGCCCCCCCGAAAGTCAGCAGGGTATCGTATTTCAATTTTTTAGCCTCCAGTAGATTATACTTAAGTTTTCGATATTTATTCCCTGAAATTTGAGGATGAATCAGGTCTTCACGTTTTATGTAAAGTTCTACTTTCTTTTTCTCCAGGAGAGGAAGGGATATCTTTTGATTGATGACCAACACAGCTTCAGGGCTTAATGGCTCCAAAGATATTTAATAAAACTAAAACGTTTTCTTTCCGAAAGGTATTCCATATTTAGTTCATTTTGGTAGGCTTCACGTTCAAAACTAATGTTTTGATATGCTCTATAGCTGTCTAAATAAAGTAAGGTTCTTAAAAGCCATTCGGAGATGTATAGAAAATAAAAAGGAAGAATAAGGAGCTCTTGCTGTTGCTGTAAATGAATCCTTTCATGGTTAATTAAAACCGCGTCTTGCTTTAAATGAACATCCTTGAGAATAATAAACGGCCAGAGGGACAGGCCAACATAATTGCTGTAAAAAAAATGTCTAATTATCACAATCATAGGCAATTGTATAATAAGCTTTATCAAATATAATTGTTAAATTTTAGTTTTACCTATAAATGGCGAAAGCTTACCAACATATTCGTTGAGTTGACATACCAAGGATCTAAGGTAGTTTATGGGTTTTGACCGGTCATGTACTATTTTATTAACAATAATCCTTTAATTTCGCAGCTATGAAAAAGATAATACCGGTTGAAGAAGGTGATTTTTACCTGTCCGAAGAAGGTTATCGGGTTTTTACAAAAAAATATCATCTCAAAAGAGGGTATTGCTGTGAAAGTAGCTGCAGGCATTGCCCTTATGGGTATAATGCAAAAACAAATATGCAGTGATTCAACTACCTATTTGGCATGATAATTGTGCCGATATTTTTATCCTAAACGGTTGACGAACCTAAAATTTTTTTAGTATGAAAAAGATAAAAATAGTTGCAGTTCCGGTACTCTTCATTCTCTTCCTAACTTCTTGTGCTTCGGTAAATGTATTGTCAGATTATGACAGACAAACCGACTTTACGGCATATAAGAGCTATGCGTTTTATAAAACGGGAATAGACAGAGCACAGATTTCCGATCTGGACAAGAAACGAATCCTGAGGGCCATTGAGACGGAAATGGATTCTCTTGGTTTTGTTAAGTCCGAAGAACCAGACCTACTTGTAAGTATCTTTACCAATGAAAGAGTGGAAGTAGACGTTTATGGCCCTGCCTGGGGCTATGGCTGGGGCTGGGGCTGGGGTTGGGGTTGGCCCGGTTATTACAATCCTTATTATTGGGGACCCGGCTATTACGGCAACAATGTAAGTACCAGAACGGAAGGTTCTTTATATATTGATTTGATAGATGCAGCGAGAAAAGAATTAGTATGGCAGGGCAGAGGCGTTGGCACCCTTAATAATACAAAAAATATAGAAAAAAAAGAGAAACGTATTCGCGAGTTTGTTGCAAGAATTATGCAACAGTTTCCCCCTGAGGCTATTGCCGAAAATTAAATCTTTAACCGCCCGCTTTGGGCGGTTTTTTGTATCTTTATAAGGCATCAATAAACAGTTATGTCTTTTGAAAGTAACCCTATTCTAGATAAGCTACCCTCACATCTTAAACAGTATATTAAACCTCAGAACTATGAAGATTATTCTGCCATAGACCAGGCTGTCTGGCGCTATGTTATGCGAAAAAATGTGGACTACCTGAGTAAGGTAGCCCATAAATCGTATGTAGAGGGACTTGAAAAAACAGGAATATCTGTGGATCACATTCCCAATATGTACGGGATGAACCGCATTTTAAAAGAAATTGGATGGGCGGCCGTAGCCGTAGACGGGTTTATCCCTCCTGCTGCTTTTATGGAATTCCAGGCCTATAACGTACTGGTTATTGCTTCAGATATAAGGCAACTAGAGCATATTGAATACACGCCCGCACCAGATATTATCCATGAAGGAGCCGGTCATGCACCTATCATAGCAAATCCCGAATACGCAGAATATTTGAGAAGATTTGGCGAAATAGGCTCTAAGGCTATTTCCAGCGCAAAAGATTATGAACTTTATGAGGCTGTCCGGTATCTCTCCATAATTAAAGAAGCTCCGGGCATCCCCCCGGCTGATATTGAAAAAGCCGAGAAACATATCGAAGAATTACAACAAAATATGGGTGAGCCCAGCGAAATGGCCCTAATTAGGAATTTGCACTGGTGGACCGTGGAGTATGGACTTATTGGCACAGTAGAAGAACCAAAGATTTATGGTGCCGGACTATTATCCTCTATAGGTGAAAGTGCCTGGTGTATGACCGACAAGGTTAAAAAAATACCTTATAGCATTGAGGCTGCACATATTTCTTTTGATATTACAAAACCACAGCCACAACTCTTTGTTACCCCGGATTTCGCTTTTCTGAGTCAGGTACTTGAAGAATTTGCCAATGGCATGTCCTTGAGAAAAGGTGGCCTCATGGGGGTAAAAAAATTGATTAATGCTAATGAACTGGGCACTATAGAGCTAAGCACCGGTTTACAGATATCCGGAATATTCAGTGAAGTCATTGCATATGAAAACAAGCCGGTATATATACAAACAACAGGAGAAACTGCATTGTCATACAGAGAAAAGGAACTGGTTGGCCATAGCAGGCAAGATCACAGCAATGGCTTTGGATCTCCGATTGGAAAACTAAAAGGGATAAATCTGGCCATCGAAGATATGAGCCCGCGAGATCTGAAAGCATATAATATCTATGAAGGTGAAACCATTTCACTGGAATTTGAAGGAGCTATTAAGGTAAAGGGAGAGATTATAACCGGTACCAGAAACCTTATGGGAAAAATTATTCTTATCACTTTCCGGAATTGTACAGTAACACATGGAAAAAATGTACTTTTTAAACCTGAATCCGGCTTGTATAATATGGCTGTGGGAGAACACGTGATATCAGCGTTTAATGGCCCTGCAGACCTCAGCAGCTTCGATTTGGTAACTCATGAAATATCTTCAGAAACAATAAAACCAGTAAAATCTGAAGCTCGTAAAAAACTGGAGCTGTACTATGAGCAGATAAGGCATTACAGGGAGGGTATCAATACCACAATATCCAGAAATAAGGTGTTTAAAGAAATTCGTGAGAAATATCCCAATGACTGGCTTTTGCCTGTTGAACTCTACGAATTGGCCAGGAATAATAACGATCATGGATTTGCACAAGAAATCCGGACCCACCTGGAAACGGTCAAACTTAATAATCCAAACGTGGGCCATTTAATAGATGACGGGTTAGCCTTAGTTGATGGGCAACTGGTCAGTTAATTAATAATTATGAAAACGTATGTTCTATCTGCCTGTTTACTTTTTGCTCTCCAAACTATGAACGCTCAAATTGTTGCTAACTATGATGAATCTAAGGTCCCGGAATTTGACCTGCCGGATCCTCTGACGACCTTTTCCAATAATAAAATTGGGACAAGTGCCTCCTGGGCAGAACAAAGAAGACCGGAATTGATTGATTTTTTTGAATCTCAGGTTTATGGCAAAGTTCCGGGAACGGCAGATGCTATAGATTTTGAAGTTATAGAAGAAAGCAACTCGGCATTGAATGGCTTAGCCAGGCGAAGACAAGTAAAGGTAACCATAAGAAAAAATGGTAAATCATTAAGCTATCATATACTCTTATACCTGCCAAAAAATATTGCCAAAGCGCCGCTTTTTTTAGGTTATAATTTTCATGGAAATCATACGGTTATCAATGATCCGGCTATTATCATTTCCGAAGCCTGGTCCCTGAATAATGAATCAATAGGCATTACCAATAATATCCTTACTAAAGAAAGCAGGGGAATGCGATCCAACAGGTGGGCTATAAATAAGATGGTTGAAGCCGGCTATGGCCTCGCCACCATTTATTACGGTGAGATAGATCCTGATAAAAATGATTTTACAGACGGACTCCATTCATTGTTCTACACTGGAGATCAGAAAAGGCCTGCCCGTGATGAATGGGGCGCCATTGGAGCATGGGCCTGGGCTTTGAGCAGAGCCATGGATTATTTGGAAAAGAACATAGAGGTTGATAGGTCAAAAGTTATTGTTTTTGGCCACTCAAGATTGGGGAAAGCTGCATTGTGGGCCGGTGTTATGGATGAACGGTTTGCAGGGGTAATTTCCAATGATTCGGGCTGTGGAGGGGCTGCCTTATCTAAACGTAAGTTTGGAGAAACTGTAGCTCAAATAAATAAAACTTTTCCTTATTGGTTCTCTGAAAACTTCAAAAAATATAATAATGCAGAGGAAGATTTAACTGTAGATCAGCACGAATTACTTGCTTTAATTGCTCCGAGGCCCTTATATGTTGCCAGCGCAAAGGAAGATGAATGGGCAGACCCCAAAGGAGAATTTCTTTCCGCTTATTACGCAACTCCTGTCTATTCATTATTTGGCAAAGCAGGTATACCTTCAAATAAAATGCCTGCTGTGAATTCTCCAATACAAAATACCGTGGCCTACCATATTCGAACCGGCAAGCACGATGTAACCGAATATGACTGGGAACAGTATATTAAATGGGCTGTTGAACAATTTAATTAAGTAGTGATCTTTATAGCTTAATGGGATCAGTTAGATGGAAATAGTTCAAAAATAGCTTCTCTAATAATTTCATTATTATATTCCAGGGCCCAGCCTAATGAATTGGTCAGAATATAAAATTTGGAGAGTTCACTTATTAGTCTGCTCTCTGCATTTTTTAGAAGTGAAGAACCCTTTACTTTTTTTAACAGTGAAGCCTGCACATTTTCCTTAATCTTATTATAATCTTCTGCGCTAAACGGGTTAAAATAATCTGCAGTCACATCATAATATTCAAAATCCGGATTGATTTTTATTTCCGGTTCCGGGATATGCAATATCCTTAAGGTTTTGGTGGCTTCATCTATCTCAAAATTGATCTCATTCAGATCATATGCCACGCGAACTTCTGCATTGACAACCACCAATGCCTTCTTATCCGCTGTAAAATAAGGGCCAAATAACTGCTGAGAATCCTTATAACTATATACCTCGGAAAAGTGACCTTCGGTTACTATAAGCTTAGAAACATTTTCTATCTGCTGTCGGATTAGCATACTATTTTCCTTTAAAATAGATTGCTGCACATTGCCTTTGTTCCATGATTGATATATTAAAATCATGGCCATGGCGATTACAATTCCTACTAAAATTCGCTTCATGGTTTGAATTTCATAAATGGAAACTCCTTTTTCAGCACTAAAACTTTCTCATTTAGGGACTTTAAAAAAAGTTGATGCTGTTCTGAATCCTCATTAAGAGGCCTGTGAGATAATCCCTTCTGAATTTCTTCAACGGCTTTCATTACGCTTTCAGCTTTCTCAGCAACCCAGGCATTTTTAAATCTTTCCCAGATGTAGTCTATAGCCAGCTTATTTGGATGCACCATATCTTCTGTATAAAATCTGTAGTCCCTTAGCTCGTCCAGCATAATTTCAAGCGCAGGGAAATAGTGCAGGTTTTTGTTCGGTGATGTATCTTCCATAACCTTCCCAACAGCCGAAATCAAATTTGCTTTACTGCGTTGATTTTCAACAAAACCATCCTTTAAATGCCTCACAGGGGAAATTGTGAAAATCACCGAAGCATTCTCATTTATCTTTCTGATGTTTGCAATTATGCGCTTGAGACTTTCTTCAATCTCTTCTTTCGAAAGTAGTTCTTTGGTAAACTTCTTTTGGGGTAACTTATGGCAATTGGCAACCGGTTTCTGAGTTTCAACATTTTTGTATACCCAGGCAGTACCAAGTGTAATTATGATATGTGTGGCATTTTCAAGCTGATCTCTTGTATTTAAAAGTGCGCTATTTAAATTGCCAAGCAGCAGTTCTTTGGATGGATCACTGAGACCTGAATGTGCATCAAAACAATGCCAGCGTTCGTTAAAAGCAAAAACATCGGAAGCCTTAAATATTTTCTGTTCAATCGACCTCTCAATAAAGTTTTCGATGGCTTTGGGGTGAAACAATATTCCTATGGGGTTTTGTAGAGTTTGAAATTGATAGTATTGAAATTTCCTTCCAATATTTTCAACAAAGCAGGAACCTATTAGAAAAAGAGTGCTATCATAATCTATCCGCTCTTTGGCAGAATGCAAGGGAACTATGGTTTGAAGTTTCATAGTATCTGTTTTGTACGATTACATGCAATCACCAATATTCTTCAACATTGAATTATAAGCATCTTCTAATTGAACATCCAACTGACTTACAAATCCCAGGATTCGCTCCAGACGATCAATTTCTTCATTTTGTAAAGCTTCCGCGGCCTTATCCATTTCATTTTGTACAAGTTGTTGAATATTATACACATTTTCCAGGTTATAGAGACATTCATAACCAAATTCATTAGCTATTCCCATATTTCTAGAAGTTTCCCATGCTATTTGTGAGAATGCAGTAAGCTCCAATCTTATTCTGGTATTCCCCAGATACCCGTACAACGAGTCATTGATTTGAACAGAATCTTTTATAATAAAGAAATTCGGAAAAGTTTCCTGAAAGTCCAACATTTCAGAAATACCAGCCACCACCTGCCCATCATTATTGGAAATAATTTCTTCATAGGCCGCAATTGCCCTTGGAATTTTAAGATTTACTTCTCTTGTGCTATATAATTCATCCAAATTATTCCGTATCTCATCTTCTATCTTATCAATAGCAATCTTTTTATTGGCATTTATAGTATTGGAGGCATTCCAGTTGTTAAACCAAATAGCAAGGCTAATACCAAAGAATATCAATAAGATTTCACCTATAATATATTTCCAGTTAACCGTTGTGGATTTAAAAAGACGCATCCGCTTTATTTTAGGTACTCCCTAGCTTTATCAAATGCCAATGCAATTCCTTCAGGATTTTTACCCCCGGCCGTAGCAAAGAATGGTTGTCCTCCTCCCCCTCCGTCAATATAGTTACCCAATTCCCGCACAATTTGTCCTGCATTAAGATTTCGTGATGCCACCAGTTCTTTTGAAATATAACAGGATAACATCACCTTACCCTCCTGTACTGTAGCCAGCAGAAGAAATAAATTAGTACGGTCCTTACCCAATTCAAAAGAAAGATCCTTGATCCCTGAAGCATTTAAATCTACTGTGTCTGCAAGGAATTCTACTTCATTTACGTTCTCAATCTTCTGGATTAAAGATGTCTGAAGGTTTTTAGCCTTTAACCGAATAAGGCCTTCCACCTCCTTTTTCAATCTTGCATTTTCAGCTTGCAATGTTATTAGCGCCTTTAAAGGGTCTTTTATCCCTTTTAATTGATCGCGCATTTCCCGCAAGACCTTATCATTTTTTTCATAAGACTTTTTTACGGCATCTCCGGTAATAGCTTCAATCCTTCTTATTCCGGCAGCAATAGCACCTTCGGAAACTATTTTAAAATGCCATATAGAGCTCGTATTTTTTACATGCGTTCCTCCGCAAAGTTCAATGGAATTACCAAAACGCACAGTCCTTACCGTATCTCCATACTTCTCACCAAAAAGGGCCATTGCACCTTCATCCATCGCACTTTTTAATGGTACATTGCGTTTTTCTTCCAGGGGAAGCTGAGCAGAAATTCTTGAATTTACAAAATCCTCAACCTCGGCAAGTTGTTCTTCCGTCATTTTGGTGAAATGGGAAAAATCAAATCTCAAATAATCAGCAAGCACTGCAGACCCCTTTTGCTCCACATGATCGCCTAATATTTGTCTTAAGCCCTGGTGCAGTAAATGAGTTGCAGAATGATTGTTTGATATTCTTTCCCGATAAAGGCTATCCACTGCAGCAATCATAGTCTCGCCAGGGTGTATAGGCAGGTTTTTGGAGAAGTGAATAATTTCATTATTCTCCTTTTTTGTGTCAAGGATATAAACGACATCACCATTAGAACCTTCCAAATACCCTTTATCCCCGGCTTGCCCACCTCCTTCGGGATAAAATGGGGTTAGGTTGAATACCATTTGAAAAAGAGTTCCTTCTTTTTTAGATATTACTTTTCGATATTTAACCAATTTCACCTGGGTTTCAAGAACATCATAGCCTACAAATTCTTGTACTGCATCATCCATAAGAATTGTCCAGTCTTCTTTAGATATTTCTGAGGCTGCTTTTGAACGGTTTTTTTGTTCCTTCATAGCCATCTCAAAACCTGCCTTATCTAATTCATAACCTTTTTCACTAAGAATCAATTCTGTAAGGTCTATAGGAAATCCAAAAGTGTCGTAAAGCTCAAAAGCTTTTCTGCCATCAATTACCTTTTCCTTAGCATTCTCCAGAACATTATCTAATAAAAACAAACCCTGCTCTAAGGTTTTTAGAAAAGAAGACTCCTCTTCGCGAATTACATTTTCGATACCATTTCTCCTGTCCATTAACTCTGCATAGGTATCTCCAAGGATAGATCCTAATGACCCTATCAAACGAAACATAAAAGGTTCCTTTGTATCCAAAAAGGTGAATCCATATCGAACTGCCCGCCTCAAAATTCTACGAATCACATAACCGGCCCCTGTATTACTTGGTAATTGTCCATCGGCTATAGAGAAGGCTACCGCCCTCACATGATCTGCAATAACCCTTATGGCAATATCTGTTTCTTCATTCTTTCCGTAGGTAGTGTTTGTAATTGTTTCTATTTCCCTGATTAGCGGTGTAAAAATATCAGTATCATAATTAGATTGAACCCCCTGTAAAACCATGCAAAGTCGTTCAAAACCCATTCCGGTATCTACATGTTTTTGAGGAAGTGGCTCCAGTTTGCCGTTCGCTCTTCGGTTGTATTGTATGAAAACCAGGTTCCAGATCTCCACTACCTGTGGGTGATCCTTATTTACCAAAGCAGCACCATCAATCTTTTCCTTTTCTTCCTTTGAACGTATGTCTACATGTATTTCAGACGAAGGGCCGCAGGGTCCCTGCTCTCCCATTTCCCAAAAATTATCCTTTTTATCGCCCTTAATAATTCTATCCTCGGGCACAATGCCTTTCCACAAATTGAAGGCTTCCTTGTCCATTTCCAGTTTGTCTGAATCTGAGCTCCCTTCAAATACAGATACATAAAGGCTATCCTCATCAATTTTACAAACCCTTGTGAGGAATTCCCAGGCCCAGTTTATGGCTTCCGCTTTGAAATAATCCCCAAAGCTCCAATTGCCAAGCATTTCAAACATGGTATGATGGTAGGTGTCTTTACCTACCTCTTCCAGATCATTGTGTTTACCACTTACCCGAAGGCACTTTTGTGTATCGGCCACTCGTGGGTGCTTTATAGGCGAATTTCCTAAAAAATACTCCTTAAACTGATTCATTCCTGCATTTGTAAACATCAAAGTGGGGTCATCTTTTATGACCATTGGTGCAGAAGGCACAATTTTGTGGTTCTTTTCCTTAAAAAAATTTAAAAAATTTGCTCTTATTTCTCTGGAAGTCATCTAAAATGGCAAGGTTTTATTAAATTTAATGGTTTGTGCAAAACAATTTTTATATTTGTTTGTTTTGATAAGACGAAAGCACAAAAATAGGATAAAATCCATTCATGTCTAAGGTAAAATACTATTACGATCCGGACACCCTTTCATATCGAAAGATAGAGCCAAAGAAATCTCGGCGTTACAGGAATATTTTCCTTTTTACCCTGGGTTCTATAATCTCAGGACTGCTAGGTTTAATTCTTTTGCTCAATACCAATGTTTTAAATACTCCCAGAGAACTTTCACTGCAAAGGGAAGCTAAGAATTATGAATTGCGCTTTGAGCTTCTTAATAAAAAGATGGCGCAAATGGAGCAGGTTCTGGCCAATATTGAAGACAGGGATAACAATATTTACCGACTTTATTTTGAGGCTAATCCTATTCCTGAAGAACAACGCAAGGCGGGATTTGGTGGGGTAAACAGGTATAAATCTCTGGAAGGGTTCAATAATTCGGAGATGATAATTTCTACTACCAAACGCCTGGATATCATACAAAAAGAGATGGTCATTCAATCCAAATCCCTGGATGAGATAACGAAGCTCGCAGAGGAAAAAGAAAAGCTGTTGGCGGCCATCCCGGCCATACAACCGGTAAATAATGAAGAACTTACACGAATGGCATCCGGATACGGATGGCGGTCAGACCCTTTTACGAAGGCAAGAAAGCTACATCGTGGTATGGATTTTACTGCACCTAAAGGCACGCCTATTTATGCTTCCGGAGATGGTGTGGTAAAACGCGTAGATAATAGAGCCTCTGGTTATGGAAAACATATTCGGATAGATCATGGATATGGGTATATGACATTGTATGCTCATTTAAGTAAATACAACGTAAAGAGGCGTCAAAAAGTGAAACGTGGAGATCTTATTGGTTTTGTTGGCAGTACCGGCAGATCTGAAGCACCCCATGTACACTATGAAGTGTGGAAAGATGGCCAGCGTATAAATCCTATAAATTTCTACTATGGAAGTTTATCCGCCGAGGAATTTGAAAACATGCTAAAATTTGCAACTCAGGAAAATCAATCACTGGATTAATGCATATAGAATTACCAGAAAAACGTTATTATGGAATTGGCGAAGTTGCCAGGGCATTCGACGTTAATACATCCCTTATTCGATTCTGGGAGAAGGAATTTGATGTTATCCAACCTAAAAAGAACGCCAAAGGCAATCGAAAATTCACTCCAAAAGATATCCAGAATCTACAATTGATATATCATTTAGTCAAAGAGCGCGGATTTACGCTTGAAGGTGCTAAAACACATTTGCGTGAAGAAAGACAAAAGACATTGTCTAATTTTGAAATCATTCAAAAGCTAGAGGGAATCAAAGCAGAACTGATCAAAATAAAAAGTCAACTTTAAACCTATACATTAAATTAATAACACGATTATGAAAAAATGGTTAATTCCCGTAATTATCCTCCTGGTCCTGGCATTTGCTATTTATAATTGGGCTGTTGGATTCAATAATACATCCGTAGAATATGAAGCCAATGCTAAAACGGCCTGGTCTAATGTGGAAAGTTCCTATCAAAGAAGAAATGATCTGATAGGAAATTTGGTAAAAACAGTACAAGGTGCTGCAGATTTTGAGAGAGGTACACTTACCGATGTCATTGAAGCACGTGCGAAAGCAACTTCCACAACTATAGACGTAGATGACCTAAGCCCCGAGAAAATGGCGGCCTTCCAGCAAGCACAGACAGGATTGTCCTCAGCCCTCTCGCGATTGCTGGTTACCGTGGAAAGATATCCTGATTTAAAGGCAAACCAAAACTTCCTTGAATTACAATCTCAGCTCGAGGGCACGGAAAACCGTATTAATGTGGCCAGGGACAGGTACAACGAACAAGTTAATATCTATGACATCTACACCTCAAAATTCCCCAACAAAATATTAGCCGGTTGGTTTGGGTTTGAGGAAATGGCAAGGTACCAGGCAAATCCAGGTTCTGAAAATGCCCCCGATGTGAATTTTGAATTTAACTAATTCAACTCCCATGTCAAAAGTAGAAGATTTCTTAACTGCCGATGAAGAACAGGAAATTGTTGATGCTATTCTTGAGTCGGAAAAGAATACTTCCGGTGAAATAAGGGTACACATAGAAACTTCAACTACCAAAGATCATTATTTAAGGGCCCAGGAAGTCTTTCATTTGCTTAAAATGGATAATACCCGGGAAAGCAACGGAGTTCTTATTTATGTTGCTGTGGACGACAAGAAATTTGTAATCTGCGGAGATAAAGGGATTGACGAGGTTGTTCCAAAAGACTTCTGGAGTACTACAAAAGATGTCATTCAGAACAAATTTAAAGAAGGGAAATTTAAAGAAGGAATTATAAACGGAATCCTCATGGCCGGAAATGAATTGCAGGCCCACTTTCCGTGGAACCCCAACGATACAAATGAATTGAGCAATGAGGTATCTAAAGCTTAGTCTTCTTTTATTCCTATTTTCCGGGAGCATTGCATTTGCTCAATTCACAATTCCTGATAAACCGAAACTCCAAACCAGTGTATACGATTATTACGGATTGTTATCCGATACGGACAAGAATGCTTTGGAACAGAAGCTGATTCGATATTCCGACAGCACTTCCACTCAAATAGTAATTGCGATCATAGCATCGACAGAAGGTGAAAACATTAACTACCTGGGTGCCCAGTGGGGACAGGCATGGGGTATAGGACAAGCAGATGAGGACAACGGCATACTAATCCTTTTGGCGAGAGAAGACCGCAGGGTTGCCATTAATACAGGTTATGGCGTGGAAGCTTTACTCACCGATGCATTATCCAAAAGAATTATTGGTAACGTCATTATTCCCGAATTTAAGGAAGGGAATTACTATGCCGGACTAGATAAAGGATCAGACGCCATCTTTAGTATTTTAACAGGTGAGTTTAAAGCAGAAGGCGATCCCGGAGGCGATGGAGAATTCCCCTTTGGGGCATTTCTGCCAATAATCATTTTTATTGTTATTATCATTATTCTCAGCAGCAGAAATAAAAGGGGTGGTGGCAGAGGAAGGGGCCGTAAAAGAGGAATAGGACTTTGGGATATCATCATCCTCAGCAATATGGGCCGGGGAGGATATGGCGGATCATCATCTTCCGGAGGAGGATTTGGAAGTGGTGGTTTTGGTGGTGGCTTCGGCGGAGGCGGCTTTGGTGGCGGCGGTGCGTCCGGGGGCTGGTAGGCAATCACATGGCCCTATCTCACCTTACTCTACTTTTTCCTCATAAAGATGGTTACAGGCACTCCTGTAAAATCAAAATTCTCCCTTAATTTATTCTCCAGAAATCGTTTATATGGTTCCCGAACATACTGCGGAAGGTTACAGAAAAAAGCAAATTGCGGATAAGGAGTGGGCAGTTGGGTAATATATTTAATCTTTACGTATTTACCCTTG
Organism: Flavobacteriaceae bacterium; assembly: GCA_020346245.1. Classification (GTDB taxonomy): domain Bacteria; phylum Bacteroidota; class Bacteroidia; order Flavobacteriales; family Flavobacteriaceae; genus Eudoraea. The sequence goes on from CP070778.1 coordinate 1,933,820, forward strand.
TAGGCCGGTGGCGGGGTATGCTCAATTATAGGGAGCAAAACATCATTCAGTTTCCTGGTAGATATTCTTTTAGAACGGTTCTTATAAACCTCAACAGCCGTTTCTATGGCTTTAAAGATGCGCTGCTTGGTCAGAACCGATATAAAAAGTATAGGTACGTCTGTAAATGGCTCAATGGCCTGCTTAATTCTTTGGGTGTATTGCTTAACAGCGTGGGTATCCTTCTCTACCAGATCCCACTTGTTAACCAGGATAACTATTCCTTTGTTGTTCCGCTGTGCCAGCCAGAAAATGTTAGCCACCTGTCCGTCAAATCCACGGGTAGCATCGAATAAAAGTAAACAAACATCGCAATGTTCTATAGCTCTCACGGAGCGCATAACAGAATAAAATTCCAGGTCCTCTTTTACCTTCGCTTTTCGCCGAATCCCCGCGGTATCTACCAAATTAAACTCAAAGCCAAAGCGGTTGTATTTTGTATCTATGCTATCTCGTGTCGTACCTGCAATATCCGTAACAATATACCTTTCTTCACCTATCAATGCATTGATAAAAGATGATTTCCCGGCATTGGGCCTTCCTACAACTGCAAATCTGGGAAGTTCATCATCATCTTCTTCACTTTCGGGTAAAACCTCAACAAGGGCATCCAGTAATTCGCCTGTGCCGCTGCCATTAATGCTGGAAAGGTTGTAATAATCCCCTAATCCGAGGGCATAAAATTCCACAGCATCTTCTGCACGC
>CP070778.1:1934663-1985662 GCA_020346245.1 Flavobacteriaceae bacterium
CGAAGCCAATTGTGTTCAGGGCATATCCTAAAAACCACCGCTTATTGGGAGAACTCGAAGGTGAGGATAAAATTCATCGCCTTATAAAAATAGCAGAAGGTTGGTATACCATTTCGCGTAAGGAGCAAGCCTTACTCTTCAATGACCTTCGTTTTGGCTTGATAAGCCTTAATCCTATTGATCCCAAATTTGCTTTTAGCTACAAGCTTCTTAAAAGAAACAATGAGGTCATCGTTGAAGAAACTCCGAAATTCAAAGAAGACGCACAAAACGTTTTATTAGAATTGTGGGCACGAATCTGGGGAAACTAATCTCAGATTCCTAATCTCTTTTATTCACAATAATCCTACAAACTTTTTATCTGAAGATCGTGAAAAGTATCTGCCTGTAGTCGAAGCAATTCTTCTGCTTTCTGTTTTTTATAGGCATAAACGGCTTCTTCCTCTGCTATCTCACCATAAATTTTCTCATTGAGCGAAGTGTCTGTAGCCAGGATTTTTTGACGTTGTTGCACCTTTTGCATCACCCAGGTCTCTACGGCACTTTCCTCATCTTCCAATTTAAGGTCATAGGGCCCTTTTGGAGCCAGGAGTTTTACAATTATTGGCGAGGTTTCTATAGCCAGGAAAAGCAGGAAAATAAAAAAAGATGGGAACCACGGTAGTTCTCCCAGTGCATTTATACGGGCCATAAGGCCATCAAATCCGTCAATGATTGGTTGAGAATCTTCTACCGCCTGTGAATATTCAGTATTTAAAGCCGCTATCTGAGATTCTTTATCCGCAATCTTCAGTGCATTGGACTCTTTTAATTGGCGTAACTCCAACAAGGCTGCATCATGCTTTTCCCGTTTTTCTTTGTACACCGGCCCTTTGCCCAAAAGCATTGTTCCAGCTCTGCCTTCTGCCTCAGAAATATAGGTGTCGTACAGCGCATTGGTCTCGGCCTCCTTAATATTTATTTCATTCTTAAGTGAAGCAATATCTTCATTAAGGCTCTCAACCACCGGGGCGTATTGCTGGGCTATTTGCGCTTTGTTTGCAAGGGTAAGTTCGTTTTTTTGTTCCAATAAAACCTGGTTGATTTCCTTTTCGAAAATTTTCATTTCCAAAGGCTTGGAGATCACCACGGCTATAATGACTGCCAAAATTATCCTGGGAGTTGCCTGTAGAAACTCACTTTTAAAACTGTCTCTTTTTTTAATAGTAGAGACTATAAACCGGTCCAGGTTAAAAATCAAAAGACCCCAAACAAGACCAAAAAAGATAGCGGTATAAACGTTATCAAATACCGTATAGAGGGCATAAGAACCGGCAATAAAGGCCATTACGGCTGTAAAAAAAACAGTGGCTCCAATACCGGCGTATTTGTTTTGTTCTCCTGAAGAACAGGATTCAAGAATGCCTGTGTCTGCCCCGGAGCAGAGGATAAAAAATCTTCGTATCATAATAGTGTTCGTTTTTGATTGTGACTATAAGAACGTGTTTTTTGTTGAAATGTTACAAAAAAAGCCCCAAAATTTGGGGCCGGGCTTTTACCTCTATTATTTATCTCCTTTCAATCACTTTTTATTTTAGCTTGGCCCGATAATCCAGAGCTAGATTTCTGTATCGCTCATCGGGTTCGAATTCCAGACATTTATTGAAGTTGATTTTAGCATTGGCAAAGTCTTCAATGCGATAGTAACCCAGGCCTAAATTAAAAAACGCCCTGGCATCTTTGGGATGGAGAAGGCTGTTTAACTCAAAATAGTTTATTGATTTTATGCCCTCTCCACTCATAGATAGTACATGGGCTGTATGATTGAGCTCATCGTAGCCAAACTGGCATGATTTATTTTTTTTGTAAACCTCCAAGAACATCTCTAACATTTGAGCGCTGTCACGAAACTGCAAAACCCTGGAATAAAAACTATTTGGATAATTCCTTCCGTACCATTCCATCAATTGAGCAGAAAGAAAATTAAAACTATTTTCTGATGAGATGTAGATTAATTTTTGAACATCTTGTTCAGGATAGCGAATTCCATTCGCTCCATCTATTGTGTTCTGTAGAAATTTAATCAATCCATTACCACCATTGTCACTGAACATTTGGAAGAGTTTGTCAACAGAGGGAAGTCCTTTCTTGGATTTGATCTTGACAAAGGAAGTATCTAAATTGGCAGTATGGAATCCTTCCCGAAGGAAATCATCATAGTTGTACTTTTCTTTGAAGACACCGTTTAAAAAAAGCAGGCAATACTTCGCCATAAGGTCATAACCTTTTAAACGTAGCTCCAAACCTTCGAGATCTCGGGGTGCATAAAGTTTAATGAATTGTGAAGCGAGGTCCGTGTGTTCCAGTTTAGGAAGGTTTACTATAAAAGCATCACTGTATACCAATCGATCGTAAAAGGGAAGATCATTCATATAGCCCACACTATTAATGAATAAGGTGGGTTTTGTGAATCGACCATAATCTTCGTATGGAGAATCTTTAAAAAACCCATAGGCTTCATGGATGCTTGGATCCAGACCTATCCATGCGTCAACAGAGGTATTTCTGGCATACATTAGGACATTAGACAGACCCCCCAGGCTAAAACCGGATACGGCTAAATTCTCAATATCAGCACTATTGAATTCTGTAATCCGGGCAAGAAGAAACTCCATATCCCTGGCTTGGGTTTCAACACCAATTCGGGATATAGGCATTTCCCTGGTAACCGGCCCCATGCTAGGACTGGAAACAACTACATAACCATGACTCGCCAGGAATTCACATAAAAGTGCATTTTCGAAGGCAGTAGACCACCAGCTTGGGCCGTAAATCACTACCGGGAATTTTAGTTTATCAAATTCAGGAGCATTGAGAACAGCCATCATTTGAGCCTTTAATTCCTCACCTAGAATTTTGGGGTCTACAGGGTCGGTCTCCAGAAATTCTTTAATAAGCTTTTCCTTCAGTTTTTCTGTTATAACTACTTCTCCGGTCTCATGTGCTTTTAGAAAAAAATAGTCTTCATAAATCATAGGAGCACTTCCCGAATTTGGTGCAGGATACCAGATACAGACTTGCATTGGCCTGAAAGAGGTATGGTTGGCATTGGATTTTGAATCTCCTGTTTCTGTGTAGAAACTTCGACTTCGGTCATTTGTGTTATGGACTTTGAAGCCCACAGAAAAAGGTCCGTATGACTCCGATATTCGGATTTTGGAACTTTGAGCATAGGAGTTGTTGGCTGTCAGAATAAGACATAGCCAGATTAGCCTTAGGATAAATTTCATAGGTTAAATATTTAATTGTTAGACGTTTGTATGATTGAAATTGTATTGAACCAATAAAGTTTCAGGTAAAAGGCTATTGGTTCTTTGTTTTCCTAAGGGGAATATTCCTTAAGAATAGGGATTTGATCATGTTTCTCTGACAATTCGGCGTTTGAGAGTTTTACGATAGGTTTTTCAAGACCTGTATGCATGGCGATCAGATCAATTTTTCGGGCATCACGTACGAGGTTTACAGCCTGTTCGGAACTGATGGATTCCTCATTGTAATAAAACTGTGCATTCTGATCTTTCATTTCTTTCATGAATTCCAGGGGTGATGGACTTCTGTCATCCTCAAGATACGTAACTTCTCTGGTGGCCGATTTATCTTTGGATTGAAGAGGTATTATTTCATTTAAATTTGAAATCGGTTTTTTTGATACTACATCACGGTTGGGATCGTTTGCGACCTTTGGAATTTTGGCATATTTACCTTCTGTTCGGATTGATGAATTGTGAGATTGGTTTAAGGCCCATGTGACACCTGAATTACCAAAGCTAATCATAGCTAAACAGGTAACAGAAATGACACCTAATTGTCTGGTCAGAGCAGAAATTTTGCTGGTTTCTTTTTTCATGACAAGCAAACGTTTTTTGATGGACGAATAATTAATAGCATGTACTATTCCGGGCTGATTTTTGTATAGATCGAAACTTATAAGGGTATTCCAGTACTGTTGACGCTTGATACCCTTGTTAATGACATCTTTGTCTGCCAGGAATTCGTGGTTGAGTTTGATACTGTTTTTAAGCAAATAGATAAGAGGATTAAACCAGAGTATTAAATGCACGAATTCTATGAATAGAATATCGAAACTGTGCTTTTGACTTACATGTGATTCTTCGTGGATGATCACTTCTATGGGAATCTGATCATTTAAGTACTGATCGCGGTTGAGAAATATATATTTTAAAAAGGTATGGGGGACAACAGAATTTGCGAGTAACACCTTTGTATGATTGGGTCCTTTCAATTTAGGATTCTTTCTAATTGTTTGGAAGATTTGGTTTAAGTTAAAAATAAACCTGCCTCCCATGATAGTGAGACCTGTTAGGTATATAAAAAGTGGAATCTGTTGCCATATTTCTGATCCTGTTTCACCTTTTGGTGAAACACTAAAATTATAATCCTCATAAAGAAATTCAGTTACCATAGTATCGGGCAACTCCACCTGAAAGTACGCCAAAGGTATTAAAGGGATGATACCCGAAAAAAGAACCGAAGACAAAAGGAAGATTCTCTTATATACATGAAACGACTCCTTTTCCAGAAAGAGTTTATAAAATAAGAAGAAGGCCAGAAGGCAGGCACTGAATTTTATCAAATATTCCAGCATAATTATTTTTTCTTAAGTTCTTCGTCTATCAAATTTCTAAGATCCTGCAACTCTTTTTTACTAAGATTGGTGTTCCTGGTAAAGAATGATGCGAATTGTGATGTACTGTCATCAAAGAAGTTCTTAATCAGACGTTTAACATGTCTGGAAAAGTAGTCCTTCTTTTTTACCTGGGCATAATATTTCCTTGAACGTCCTACAATATTATACCCAATAAACCCTTTGTCCGTCATACGTTTTAAAAGCGTTGCCACTGTAGTCACCGCTGGTTGTGGGTCTGAATAAGCTTCGATAAGATCTTTCATAAATGCCGGTTGCTTTTCCCAAAGGATATTCATAAGTTCTTCTTCTGACTTGGATAGTTGCATAATTGACTATTTAACTCTACAAACATAGAATAAAAAAATTAATTCTACAAATGTAGAGTATAATTAAATTTAATTTTTGATGAATTATTGTCTTCAGGAAGCCATCAGTTCAGAATAATACTTGTAGAAATAAGGAATTGTCTCTATTCCTTTTAAATAATTCCAAACACCGAAATGTTCGTTGGGAGAATGTATGGCATTACTATCAAGGCCGAAACCCATAAGGATTGACTTGCTGCCCAATTCGTCTTCAAACAATGGCACAATTGGGATACTTCCTCCATTCCTTTTGGGTACCGGAATTTTTCCAAAAGTGGTTTCAAAAGCTTTGCTCGCTGCCTTATAGCCAATGCTGTCTATGGGTGTTACATAACTCTCTCCACCATGATGCGGGTTAACTTTTATACTTACCCCTGGAGGGGCTATATTTTCAAAATGCTGTGTAAACAACTGTGTGATTTCCTTCCAATCCTGATGAGGTACCAGTCGCATGGATATTTTTGCGTATGCCTTACTCGGGATCACTGTTTTAGCACCTTCACCTGTATATCCACCCCAAATACCATTTACATCAAGCGTTGGACGGATGGAGTTCCTTTCGTTAGTGGAATAGGATTTTTCTCCATAGACATCCTGGATATCAAGTGCTTTTTTATAAGCATCAAGATCAAAAGGGGCTTGAGCCATGGCTACCCTTTCTTCCTTAGTAAGTTCATCTACCTTATCATAAAATCCGGGTATGGCAATATGGTTGTTTTCGTCATGTAAAGAGGCAACCATTTTTGCAAGAATGTTAATTGGATTGGCAACTGCTCCACCGTAAAGCCCGGAATGGAGGTCTCGGTTTGGACCCGTAACTTCTACTTCCACATAACTTAACCCTCTTAATCCGGTTGTAATTGATGGAATATCATTAGCAATCAATCCGGTATCCGAAATGAGAATAATATCATTTGAAAGTTTTTCATGATGTTCTTTAACAAATGCCGACAAGCTTACGCTTCCTACTTCTTCTTCACCTTCGATCATGAATTTGATGTTGCAGGGAAGCGTGTTATTAGCTACCATAAACTCGAGGGCTTTTACATGCATATATACCTGCCCTTTATCATCGGAAGCTCCCCTGGCATATATAGCACCATCGGGGTGGAGTTCTGTTTTTTTAATAACTGGCTCAAATGGTGGAGAATCCCATAAGTCTACCGGATCCGGAGGTTGTACATCATAATGTCCGTAAACAAGAACCGTTGGTAGTTTCTCATCAATAATTTTTTCGCCGTATACGATAGGATATCCATCTGTTTCACAAATTTCCACAATCTCACAGCCCGCATTCTTCAGGGAAGTTGCAAAAGCTTCAGCAGTGGCAAGTACATCATGGGAATAGGCCGAATCTGCACTAACAGAAGGCATTTTCAGGAGTTCTATAAGTTCATTGATAAAACGTTCTTTGTGTTGATCCAGGTAAGCCTTTATGTTTTGCATTATCAAAAGTTTGAAGAATGGCTAAATTTACAAAAAGAAGGCAGATAAATTTAAAGTTCAATTATTTTTAAATTGAAATTTTGCTTTATATTTGCATCCCCGTTTAACTGATAGTTCCTTCTCCATAGTATTACGAAGGAGAAGCAATCGGTACGGCAATGCAGGCGTGGTGGAATTGGTAGACACGCTAGACTTAGGATCTAGTGCCGAAAGGTGTGAGAGTTCGAGTCTCTCCGCCTGTACGAAGTAAAGGCCCATCCAATTTTGGATGGGTTTTTTTATGAAATACGGAGAGCGAAGAAGTCAATCCCGCCATGGGCGGGAAGTCTCTCTGCCTGTACGATTATAAAGAACCTCCGGAGATCGGAGGTTCTTTTTTTTTAGAAAAGTTGATATTTAGGAGAGACAAGAGGCTTACCCGCCTATAGCGTGAAGTCTCTTAGCCACGTCTAATGAGAATGCCGACTTTTAGAAGTAGGCTTTTAATTATGAAACGTTTTTTCGGAAACAAAAATTTCTTTCCAGCTCTTTGAAATATTTTATACCTAAAAGTCCTGAGGAGTTCAATTCTATCCTAAGAGTCTAAATTCCTAACTTTACCCCATCAATCTAAAACCAGGGAATGCAAAAAACAACAAAGGAGCTAATTGACGGACAGGCTTTATCAAAATTACAATATACAACCTTCTTTGTATGCTTTATTATGAATATTCTGGACGGGATGGACGTCATGGTTATTTCCTATTGCGCGTCTGCCATAGCAACATCCTGGCAGGTAGGGCCGGAGGAGTTGGGCATTGTTTTTAGTTCGGGACTTGCAGGGATGATGATTGGGGCTATGTTTTTAGCACCTTTCGCAGATCAGATCGGAAGAAAGAGAATGATACTGATCAGTGCTTTTTTAATGGGTGCCAGCGTACTTATGACGGCCTGGTCACAAACCGTTACCCAGTTAATATTTTTACGGTTTTTAAGTGGCATAGGCATTGGAAGCATGCTTGCAAGTACAGCTTCACTGACGGCTGAATATGCACCGGATCGTAAAAAGGATTTTTGGGTCAGCTTTGTTTTGTCGGGTTATCCGGTTGGGGCAGTTTTAACCGGTATGGTATCGGCCAATGTTGTGCCCCATTATGGCTGGTCTATTATGTTCAAACTGGCCGGATTGGCTTCTTTTATCTGCTTGCCGCTTATCTATTTTTTATTGGCGGAGTCTATTTATTATTATCTAAAAAAGCAGCCGAAAGGGGCATTGCAACGTGTGAATATCATTTTGGGTAGAATGGAGCATGCTGCATTGGACAAACTTCCGGAACCAGAGTTGAAATCTTCTGGAATTCCTGTAAACAAACTACTGAGTAAGGCATATAGTATGCCTACACTCCAGTTATGGACAGCCTTATTCATGGCATTCGGGTGTTTGTACTTTCTAATAAGCTGGATACCAAAACTTACAGAGGCTATTGGTCTTTCAATGTCGTTGGCAATCTATGCCGGCACAGTTTTTAATATGGGGGCCTTTTTCGGGATCATTACCCAGGGCTATATTTCTTCTAGAATGGGATTGAAGAGGACCGTGGCATTATTTTTAGTCATAACAGGGGTTTTAATGGCCACTTTTAAGATGTTTATTGGGTCCGGTACCTTGCTCTTTGTAATTGGTTTGCTTGGGTTTACCCTTCAGGGCGGATTTGTTGGCTTATATGTGGTGGCCGCAAGGATATATCCAACAGAATTCAGAACAACAGGACTGGGTTGGGCTATTGGTGTTGGAAGACTTGGAGGTGTTATTGGCCCAGCTCTAGGTGGTGTCCTTATAGGGATGGGGCTTTCGATGGCAGAGAATTTTATGATTTTTTCCATACCGGTAATACTAGCCGGTTTGATAACTTTTTACCTGGCTTCAACCAAGCTATCCTAATTCAAAATTTATAGAGCGTTTCTTTTACTACAGGCAATTTCATTACTGTTTAATTGCAATGCAGCACTAATTAGAGCCCAAATTCACTTTGTAGGATTGACATCTGTTCCTTTAAACCGGCTTTTTTATTATGAAAATGATTGCACTACAAATCAAACAAACCAGGCAACCAAAGACTTAACTGAGGGAGATAAGTAATAAGGAACAGGGCAATAATCATTACTACAAAAAGGGGGAGGAGCGGTTTAATTACTTTTTCGATAGTGGTATTGGCGATTCCAACACCTACAAATAGTACAGAGCCTACCGGCGGTGTGCACAAACCAATGCATAGGTTTAAAATCATAATAATTCCAAAATGCACCGGATCCAGGCCAAGCTTTATTACCACAGGTAAAAATATAGGTGTGAATATAAGTACTGCGGGAGTCATGTCCATAAATATGCCCACAAACAGAAGCAAAAGATTTATGATAAGCAATATGATTATTTTATTATCACTAATACTCAACAAACCGGTACTTATATCCTGAGGAATATTCTCAAAAGATAATGCCCACGACATGCTCATGGATGCCCCTATCAATAACATTACAATGGCTGTTGTAGCAGATGAATCTAATAAGATCTGGGGTAGTTTCCCGAATGTAATTTCCTTATATATAAAACCAAGTATAACACTATAAAGTACCGCGATAGCGGATGCTTCGGTAGCTGTAAATATACCTGTTACTATACCCCCTATGACCACCACCAGCATAAATAAGCTGGGAACAGCATCAATAAACGTTTTAATTATATTTTTGAATGTGCTTCGTTTTCCAACCTTATACCCTTTTTTTCTTGCCCAAAATGAGGCTACGATCATTAAAAATAGCCCTGTGAGTATTCCGGGAATATAACCTGCCAGGAATAAGGCGGCTATAGACGCACCACCGCTGGCTAAAGAATATACTATCAAAACATTGCTGGGAGGAATAAGGAGTCCGGTAGTAGCCGATGTTATATTCACCGCAGCACCAAATTCTTTGGAGTATCCATCTTTTTGCATTTCCGGACCTAATATACTGCCCATGGCAGATGCCGATGCCATAGCAGAACCTGCAATAGCGCCCATTAGCATCGCTGAAATAATATTAATAAGAGCCAGGCCACCTGGCAAAGCACCAACTAATGTTTTTGCAAAGGCAATCAACCTGTGTGCAATACCTCCTTTGTTCATTAACTCACCGGAGAGTATAAAAAATGGAATAGCGAGGAGTGCAAAACTGTCTAATCCTGTTCCAATGCGTTGAGCGACCGTTGTAAAGGCAGGTAATGCAGGTATGGACACCAACATAGTAAGCAGTGCAGCTATTGTTATACTCCAGGCTACTGGAGTACCTATTGCAAGTAAGCCTATAAAGCTAATGACCAAAACAAGAACAGGGATATACTCCATTTGACTTATTGATTTAAAATATCAGAAATTTTATAATATATGATCAGTATTCCGCTTATAGGTATTACCATATATACTAAGGCCAAAGGGACTTGCAATGCTGGGGAATATTGATCGAGCACATAAGTAATATAGACCAATCTGGAGCCACCAATAACCAAGGCAAACAAACAGAAAAGAATAATTAAAATGCGTACTACCAGTCTTAACTTTTTTTGAGATTTTGCACTTAGCCTGGAAGGAAGTACATCTATGGCAACATGCTTATTCCGGCCTGAAACGTATGCTGCACCAAGTATACCTATCCATATCATCAGGTATCTTGCGAGTTCATCGGTAAATGAGCTGGGGGCTCCCAGGAAATATCTGCTAAATACCTGCCAAAGAACATTAATAACCATAATGCTCATTATGAGTATCAACAGCTTAGCCAGAATCTTATCGATCTTTTTTCTTAGTTCCATTTATTGAGTATCCTGAATCTTTTGTATTAATGCGTATAGTTCTTCATTCGTTTCGTACTGTTCGTAAATTCCCTTGATCTTTTCCGAAAACAGGGTTTTATCTGGTCGAATAATCTCAACACCCGCCTGTTGCACTGCATTCAGGGCTTCTTCTTCTGATTGCAGCCATAATTTACGCTGATAGGCTATAGATTTTTCTACAGCCTTCTTAAGCCATTCTTTTTCTTCTACAGTAAGCCTCTTCCATAGATGTGTTCCCGCGAGAAGCACATCGGGTAATACGGTATGCTCATCAAGTGTATAGTATTTGCAAACTTCATAATGACGTGATAAATAGAAACTTGGCGGGTTGTTTTCGGCACCGTCTACAACCCCTTGTTGCAAAGAAGTATATAGTTCACCCCAGGAAATAGGTGTGGGGGAGCCGCCCAAACTTTCCACCATATCAATTGCAGTAACACTTTCCATGACCCTTATTTTAAGTCCGTCAAGGTCATCAGGGGAATTTATGGGCCTGTCTTTCGTATAAAAACTTCTGCTTCCGGCATCGTAATAACCTAAGCCTTTTAGCCAGTACTTCTCCCCATCTGCTAATAACTGCCGGCCCACAGGTCCGTCTAATACTTTAAATGCATGAGCCCTGTCCCTGAAAAGAAAAGGTAGTCCCAGGACTTTCATTTTTGGAGCAAAATTTTCAAGCACACCAACAGAAACTTTTGTCATGTCCAGACTTCCAATTTGTAAAAGCTCCAGACATTGGCGCTCTGTTCCTAGTTGCTGACTGGGATATATTTCGAGGCTGAGTTTGCCGCCTGAAAGTTTTTTTAGATCCACTCCCATTTTAACCATAGCCTTGTGAACGGAGTGGTTTACATCCAGCCCATGGGCTAATTTAATGGTCTTCGTTTTCTCCAATTGATCGCAACTAAATATCCCTGTAATTATTAAAAGAAAATATGGAAGAGTCCTAAAGCGCATTAAATCTTCTTTAAAGTTTCTATTTGCAATATACACAAGTAGACCATTATTAACAGGAATAATTTGTCCTGAAAGATTATTGAAATGAATGTTTGTTGAATCCAGGTTCCAATTACCTATTTGGAATTAAGGCCAAACTACCTTGGATTCAGAGTTAGAAGTTCAACATTACAGGTATATGGAAAGTAAATGGTACGAATTTATTTATAACAACCCTTTTGTTGAATATCACTTTGATCCTAAGTTGATAAAATGATATCCAGCAAATAAATTCAATACGAAGAATCTAATAGCGTAAATAGAAGAAGTTAAGGGGGCAAGATTGGGAAAAATCGGATTTGTGTCTTTTCTAAAAGAAGCCCAGACCTGCCAAAATAAGACAAATCACAACTGAGGCAAGAATTAAGACCAAAACCACTACCATTATGCTTAAGAACCCGTTAAGGAGCTTTGTGCCAAATGTTAATTGATCTTCCATAATTCATATAATTTCCTACAATGTACATATTTATGAGAATAAAAATACATTTGTAATACTATAATTCGACTAAAAGTCTATAAAAATGGGCCTTATTGAGATGTAATACCGGAATTTTCGGTAAAAGGGAGTTTCCTTTTTCAGGAATTTTTATCCGGGCTCAGCTTTTTTTCTAATTCTTCAAGGGAAATTCCTTTGGTCTCAGGCATCATAAATATTACAAACAACAATTGCAATACCATCATAAATGCAAAGAATATAAATATTGGCCAGGGGTTGTCCTTAAAAATCCCATTATTGGCATCCAGGAATATTGGAGTAAGGAGTGTGATTAAAGCGGCAAATACCCAATGTGTACCGGTACCCCATGACTGGCCAAATGCCCTTACCTTATTTGGAAAAATCTCTGAGATAAAAACCCATATAACAGCACCCTGCCCGATAGCATGTGAGGCGATAAAAATCAGAATAAAAACAAGAAGTATGGTTGAATCGACTCCACTGTAAAAACACCAGCCCACCATTGCCAGACTTATGATATAACCAATAGAGCCTATTTTCATTAATTCGCGTCTTCCCACTTTATCAATTAATTGTATCCCTACAAGGGTAAAGATTAAATTGACAATACCTATGGAAATAGAGCTGAACAAAGATTCCTTGGCGGCCAATCCTGCCCTTTCCAAGATTTCGGGTGCGTAATAAAGCACAAAATTAATCCCGGACAACTGATTGAAAAAAGCTATTAAAAAAGCAAGTATAAGTGGTTTTTTGTATTTACTTGTAAAGAGTTTTTCTTTTACATCTTTAGTTTTAAATGAATTCTTTATTTCTTCAAGTTTTAGCTTTGCATGTTCCTTATTTGAAAGAAATTCCAATACTTTTAGCGCCCTTGTATTATCCTGTTTTTTTATCACCAACCAACGCGGGCTATTGGGAATCTTCAGAACCATAATACTGTATATTAAAGCAGGAATGGCCTCTACCCCAAGCATCCAGCGCCAGTCATTGGCACCATCGAATCCTTTGAGCAAATAATTAGAAATAAAGGCTATAAAAATACCAAAGACTATATTAAATTGATACAGAGCTACTAATTGCCCCCGATTTTTTGATGATGAAATCTCTGAAACATAAATTGGAGCAGCAACAGAGGAAGCACCTACGCCCAAACCTCCAATGAATCGGAAGAATGAAAACATATAGGGGTCAACAGCCAAAGCAGATCCCATGGCAGATACAAAATATAAAACACCAATCCAGAATAAGGTTTTTTTCCGACCGAACAGATCGCATGGTATACCTCCAAAAAGGGAGCCTAATACCGTACCCCACAAAGCCATAGACATTATAAAAGTTCCATGGAACCAAGGTGAAGTGTTCCACAATTCTTTAATAGGCAAATTGGCACCACTAATTACAACGGTATCAAAACCAAATAAAAAACCTGCCAATGCAGCGGTTAATGATATTCTGAAAATCCTTTTGTCCATGGTTTGCTGGTTTTGGTAAATCTAGCAAAAAAAAGGAAGAGAATATAAAATAGAAATAGAAGTCAGGCAGTCTTTGGTTTCAAAGAATCTAAAATACTGCTATTTTTCTTTTTTTCGATAGCCCTGTCTAATTGTTCTTTTGTAGGTTGTATGGTGCGGGGATCCTCTTTTAAATCCCGATCTTTCTTATTGTCAAAATTACGTTCAGAATTGGGCACGATCTTCTGATTCTTACCGGGCTTATTAACTTCTGCTGCCCTATCCTTGCACGATATTGAACAAAGTAAAAGACATAACAATAAGGTATGAAAAGGGGCAAATTTCATCAGATCTGTTTTAGGTTTATTGGTAAAAGATGTGACAGTGTAGAAAAAGTTCAACTTTCTTTTGAACAAAAATTCTGCAACCGGAATTACTTTATCATAATTCTAACTAATCAACAAAGAATAGCTACAATAATGTACGTATATGATTCATTACCTGGATGCTTGCTCCTTTATTATTGTTGATGTAGGAGGTATTTATGGAACCGGTTTCAGTTCTGAAATCGGAATCTAGAAAAAATTTGTCCGCCAGGTTTGTAAACTCCACGCTATCGCGAACTGAAAAAATTCCCCTAAGTTTAACCAATTCTTCAGCTTCTTTAAATCCGGTATAATTTGGACCAATAATGACAGGTATTCCAAATACAGCAGGTTCCAGGGTATTGTGAAGCCCACCTGTTGCGAAAGCCCCTCCTACGTAAGCAATATCTGCATAACTGTAAATTTTGGTCAATAGTCCGATAGTATCTACAACTACAACTTCAGTGTCTCCCAAAGAGTTTTCTGAAATCTCCGATAATAAAACCGTTCGCTTTTTTAGTTGTTTCTGAAGGCGTGCTATTTCTTTGGGAACGATATTATGAGGAGCAATTACGTATTTCATATTATGGGAAGAGGCATTAATATATGCCACTAATAGCTCATCATCTTCAGGCCATGTGCTGCCCATTACAAAACAAGGGTTGTTTTTGGTAAAAATATCCATAAATTCCAGCGTATTGTTTTGCTGTAGAATTTCAGAAACCCGGTCAAATCGTGTATCACCTGTTATAGTGGTGTTATTCAGACCAATAGAATACAATAATTTTTCCGATTCGGGATCCTGGATAAAGAAATGTGAGAATTTTTCTAATGCCTTTCTCATAAATCCGCCATACCATTTAAAATAGATCTGATCATTCTTAAAAATTGCTGAAATAAGCAGTATGGGAATGCCATTGTTTTGAAGTTCCTTTAACATATTTGGCCAGATTTCATATTTTATGAAAATAGCTATTTTAGGCCGCAGTAATTTAATAAACCTCTTAACATTGTATGAAGTGTCCAAAGGGAGATAAGTTACCAAATCGCTTGTTTTACTTTGCTTTATTACTTCATAGCCGGATGGAGAAAAAAATGAGACTACAATTTTAAAAGTAGGGTATTCCGTTTTTAGCTTTTCCACAATAGGTAAGCCCTGTTCATATTCTCCAAGAGAGGCAGCGTGTATCCATATAGTAGAATCATTGGCTGTGATATGTTTTTTTAATTCTATGAAAACACTTTTTCGTCCCTTGACAAAAAGCTTGACTTTAGCACTGAATAATGCAATTACTGGTAAGAAGAAGGAGGTAATATGTATTGCTAACTTATATAGGATATACACGTACTGAGAATTTGCAGCTAAAATACGCTTCTTTGTCAAATTTCATTGGCAGGGGTTCCTTATTTTTGTAATATTGTTCACTTAACAAGCACTTATGAAAAAGCTACAAATGGTTGATCTTATAGGTCAGTACCAGGGTATTAAAAAGCAGGTTGATGAGTCCATAACACAGATATTAAATTCTGCAACTTTCATAAACGGACCTGAGGTGCATTCCTTTCAAAAAGAGTTGGAAGATTATTTACAGGTAAAGCATGTAATTCCTTGTGCAAATGGTACGGACGCCCTGCAAATTGCTATGATGGGCCTGGGGCTTCAGCCGGGAGATGAGGTTATTACAGCAGATTTTACTTTTGCGGCTACGGTTGAAGTAATTGCTTTATTAAGGTTAACGCCGGTGTTGGTGGATGTAGAACCCGACACTTTCAATATAGATCCAATTGCCATTGAAAAGGCAATAACTTCAAAAACCAAGGCTATTGTGCCTGTTCACCTTTTTGGTCAGTGTGCCAATATGGAGGCCATCATGGATATTGCTGAAAAACATAACCTTTTTGTTATTGAAGATAATGCCCAGGCCATTGGTGCCAATTACACTTATAAGAATGGGAAAAAGAAAAAAGCCGGTACAATTAGCCATGTGGCCTCTACCTCTTTTTTTCCATCCAAAAATCTTGGTTGCTACGGAGATGGGGGGGCAATATTTACAGACGATGACAAACTGGCTCATACAATAAGAGGAATTGTTAATCACGGAATGTATACACGTTACCATCATGATGTTGTTGGAGTGAATTCCAGATTAGATACTATCCAGGCAGCCGTGTTAAGCGCCAAACTGCCACATCTTGACGAATATTGCAGCAGGCGAAGAGAGGCTGCCCGCAAATATATGAACGCATTACGGGGGCACGATTTTATTATTTTGCCTAAAACAGGGATAGCTTGTTCCGGCTTTTGTGAAGACTGTGATTGTCATGTATTCCATCAATTTACAATTCGGATTATGAATGGTAAAAGAGATGAACTGGCTGCGCATTTGGCAGAAAACAATATCCCTTTTGGCATTTATTACCCAATTCCATTGCATAAACAGAAAGCTTATGTGGATCCACGATACAAGGAATCTGATTTTCCCGTGACCAATGAGCTTATCAACGAAGTAATATCACTTCCTATGCACACGGAATTGGAGGATGACCAAATCTTATTTATCACTGATACCATAATTCAGTTTTTAAAAGATTAGTTTTTTGATGGGTGGTAACCACCAAATTGAATATTCATTTTAGATTAAAACAATATTTATGAAAATACTTGTAACCGGGGGGCTGGGATTTATCGGATCGCATACCGTGGTAGAGTTACAGAATTCTGGTTATGAAGTTGTAGTCATAGACGATTGTTCTAATTCCTTTGAAAATGTCCTGGAAGGTATTTATGCAATTACCGGCAAAAGACCGGTTTTTGAGAAAATTGATTTACGCGAAAAAGAAAAGGTAAGTGATTTTTTCAAAAGGCATGCAGATATAAAGGGAACAATTCATTTTGCCGCTTCAAAAGCCGTTGGGGAAAGTGTAGAAGAGCCATTGCTGTATTATGAAAACAATTTAAGTACTCTGATATATCTGCTTAAGGAAATAACTGCAAAAAAAAGGCAGAGTTTTATTTTTAGTTCTTCATGTACAGTTTACGGACAAGCAGATAAAATGCCCATAACAGAGGATGCCCCAGTAAAAAAGGCCGAATCACCTTATGGTAATACAAAACAGATTGGAGAGGAAATAATTAATGATACTTGTAAAGTGAATTCAGGATTGCAAGCCATCTCTTTAAGATATTTTAATCCCATGGGGGCACATTCTAGTGCGGAAATTGGAGAATTACCTATTGGTGTCCCACAAAATTTAGTTCCCTTTATAACACAAACGGGGATTGGTTTAAGAGAACAGTTAGCTGTTTTTGGTGATGATTATCCGACATCGGATGGCACGTGTATTAGAGATTATATCCATGTGGTTGATCTGGCAAAGGCACATGTGGTTGCCTTAGAACGGCTTTTAAATGGAGAGAACCCTGAGAATTATGAAGTCTTCAATGTGGGTACTGGCGAAGGAAGTTCGGTACTTGAAGTTATTGCTAGTTTTGAGCGGGTTTCCGGAAAGAAACTTAATTATTCTATCGTGGAAAGGAGAGCCGGTGATATTACTACAGCATATGCCGATACTAAAAAGGCCAATGAGGTTTTAGGTTGGAAAGCAGGTTCTACCTTAGACGAGGCTATGAAATCTGCCTGGGATTGGGAACGAAAAATAAGAAGTTAATACCTGAACCCATTTATTGAAATCTCAAAACTGGTATGCTTGCCATCTATTGTAGGAGGCTTTAACGGATAAATAAAAATCTTTTCCGCATTATATGGTCCCTTTATTCAAAGAAAGTGAGGAATTAATAAGGTATGCAAGTTCGGTTCAATTATATGAGGACCTTGTGCTACAAATCCAAAAGGATTTTAGTTTAGCTAATTTAACTTTAGACTTACCTGCTGATTGTAATCCGAATGAACTCAAATATTTACTACAAAAAAATATTCAATTTTTAATTGAGGAGAAGTTTTCAGATTTTTTAAATCTTCTATATGTGGTAGATTTACCTGAAGCCACCACAAAGAAAATATTAACCATAGGTGATCAGCATATCAGTGAACACTATACATTTCTTATTTTAAAAAGGGTCTGGCAAAAAGTATGGTTTCGAGAGAAATATAAATAGTTGCGAAAAGAATTACTAAATTAAAAAAAGACCCTGATAAAGGGCACCCAGGGATCAGCATAAATACTTCTGTCATTATGAAGTACGTCATATTGTATGCCAAAAGTGACATTCCTGGTACTGTATCCAACCCCCATAAAAAGGGCAGTAGTCCAGTAGTTTTCATCCAACAAGAGAGAAGAAGAACTATAATTTGTAGTAACCCTTAATTGTTGAAGTACAGCTGATAATTGTATAGGGGGTATTGGATTAAAAAAGTTTAGGATGCTTCCACCATAAGCCGTAAATTCAGAATCTCCGAATTTGGAATATTCAAAATTCAACCCTAAACCCGTGGCAAAGTTTTCACTTACCTGATAAATAGCACTTGGGGCAACGGCAATACTAAAGCTATCACTTCCGAATCCCAGACCTAAAGCACCTCCATATCGCACATTACTCCAAAACTCATTTTGTGACTTTAATTGCTGTGAATAAGAAGTCAGACTGATAAAAGAGAAAACCGCTATCAAAGCAAAATACTTATATCTGAATAAATGTTTAATGGCCATAAACATGATTTTTAATTTATACACTCTTATATAATCTCATAAACTATTAATTATTGTATTTTTGATCTAATTTTTTACAACATATTGAATCGGCGTTTATGGATAAATATTCCTTTTTAAATACTGCACATACGTCTTTCTTTGCTGAATTATATGACAGGTATCTTACAAACCCCGACAGCGTTGAACCTAGTTGGCGTGCTTTTTTCCAGGGATTTGATTTCGGAATGGAAAGTGCCCTGGATGAAGTGGGCATAGCAGGGGTTAACGGCTCACCTCTTATGGCTGATGGAGAATCGGTAGCGATTCCTGAGACCATGCTCAAAGAATTTCAAATAGTTAAGCTAATTGACGCATACCGTAGCAGGGGTCATTTGTTTACCAGGACCAACCCTGTGAGAGAAAGAAGGAAATATGTGCCAACCCTTGATATAGAAAATTTTGGTTTATCTCAAGAAGATTTAGAAACTGTGTTTAATGCAGGTGAAGTGATTGGGTTGGGCCCGAGAAAATTACGTGAAATAATCAGCCATTTGAAACGCATATATTGTGATGCTATTGGTGTGGAATATATGTATATAAGAAAGCCAGAACGTGTTCAATGGACACAGGATTGGCTAAATGTCAATGACAATCATCCTGATTTTGACGCTGACCGAAAGAAGCACATACTTCGAAAACTTAATCAGGCGGTATCTTTTGAGGCATTCTTGCACACCAAATATGTGGGTCAAAAAAGATTTTCGTTAGAGGGAAATGAATCGCTTATCCCTGCAATTGATGCTGTTGTTGAGAGAGCCGCTGAAATGGGTGTTAAACAATTTGTCATGGGAATGGCCCATAGAGGAAGGCTCAACGTATTGACTAATATTTTTGGAAAATCTGCCAAAGATATTTTTAGTGAGTTTGAAGGTAAGGACTATGAGGAGGAAATTTTTGACGGTGATGTAAAATACCATTTAGGATGGACCTCTGAGCGTAAGGCCTACAACGGCAATAAAATAAATATGAACATTGCCCCTAATCCTTCACATCTGGAAACCGTGGGTGCCGTAGTAGAAGGTATTAGCAGGGCAAAACAAGACACCCATTATCCGGAAGATTTTTCTAAGGTATTACCAATTGTAGTTCATGGAGATGCGGCGATTGCCGGACAGGGAATAGCCTATGAAGTAGTACAAATGGCACAATTAGACGGTTATAAAACCAATGGTACCATTCATATTGTAGTAAACAATCAAATTGGATTTACAACGAATTACCTCGACGGCAGATCTTCCACATATTGCACGGACGTGGGTAAAGTTACGTTAAGCCCGGTTTTACACGTTAATGCAGATGATGTAGAGGCAGTGGTTCACGCATCCCTGTTTGCTTTGGAATATAGAATGCGTTTTAATAGTGATGTTTTTCTTGACTTACTGGGTTACAGAAAGTATGGACACAATGAAGGAGATGAGCCCCGTTTTACGCAACCTAAATTGTACAAAGCGATAGCAAAGCATAAGAATCCTAGAGAAATATATTCCGAGAAATTAATTGCACAGGGAATTATTAATAAAGATTTTGTAAAGGAGTTAGAACTGGAGTATAAAGAAAGTTTGGAGGAAGAGCTTGAAGATTCTAAAAAAGAAGATAAAACGATCATCACACCGTTTATGGCTGATGAATGGAGTGGTTTTCAAAATGTGCGCGAATGGGAGATGTTAGATCCCGTAGACACTACCTATGATAAGGCAAAATTGACCGAAATTGCAAAGGTTATTACGCAACTACCCAAGGATAAAAAGTTTTTGCGCAAAGTTGAAAAACTAGTAGGGGATCGCAAAAAAATGTTCTTTGAGACCGATAAGCTTGATTGGGCAATGGGGGAATTACTTGCCTACGGAACCCTTTTGGAAGAAGGTTTTGATGTTCGTATGTCTGGTCAGGATGTCGAAAGAGGAACTTTTTCACACAGGCACGCTGTAATGAAGGTGGAAGAAAGTGAGGAAGAGATTATGTTATTAAATAACCTGAGTGATACTCAGGGAAGATTCCAGATATATAATTCCCTTTTATCAGAATATGGTGTAGTAGGTTTTGATTATGGATATGCCATGGCCAGTCCAAATACTTTAACTATATGGGAAGCCCAGTTTGGCGATTTTAGTAATGGAGCCCAGATAATGATAGACCAATATATTTCAGCGGCTGAAGATAAATGGAAATTGCAAAATGGACTTGTAATGCTCCTTCCCCATGGATATGAAGGACAAGGTGCAGAGCACTCTTCAGCAAGAATGGAGAGGTATCTTCAATTATGCGCAAGAGACAATATGTATGTCACAGATTGCACTACTCCTGCAAACCTGTTTCATTTGCTAAGAAGACAAATGAAAGCAAATTTCAGAAAACCTTTAATTGTATTCACACCTAAAAGTTTATTGCGTCACCCAAAAGCTGTTTCTGGTGTTGATGAATTTTCCGACGGAGGTTTTCAGGAAGTAATAGATGACCCAAGTGCTGATATTAACAAGATTAAAAGCCTCGTGTTCTGTACAGGAAAATTCTATTACGATTTGCTTGCATTTAAAGATGCTAATAAAAGAGATGATGTTGCTTTGGTACGAGTTGAACAACTGTTTCCGGTACCTGAGCAAAAAATGACTGCAATTATAAAGAAGTATAAAAAGGCTAATGATTTGGTGTGGGCACAAGAAGAACCAAGGAATATGGGAGCATGGAGCCATATGTTTACCCATTATAGGGAGGCACAAAAGTTTCGAGTGGCATCAAGACGTTTTTATGCATCCCCAGCTGCAGGCAGCGCAGTTCGTTCTAAATTAAGACAGCAGCAGATAATAGATTTCGTCTTTGATAAAACGAAAGATAATATGACAAGGCGGGTTACTAAAAGTGAATATAAGAAGGGATGAGATCTGTATTGCTCTTAATGATATTCTTTTCTCTTAAATTATTCTCTCAGTCAGAACAACCCATCTATGAAAGGTTTGTATCTGTATTTGCTGAACGGTTTAACAGTGGTGATTACGATGGCATTTATGATTTATACGGTGCCGGGATGAAGAATACCTATACAAGTATTGAAACCAGAATTTTCTTTGATAAAACTATTAAAAGTTTAACAGGTGAGATTGAATCCATGCAATTTTATACACTTCGGGATGGGGCACATGTTTACCGGGTATTTTTTGATAAGTCCGTAGCAGATATGACAATTACATTATCTCCGCAGAGTAAAATAAATGGTTTGCTTTTTTCAAAACCACAGCCACTGGAGGTACCTTTATTGGAAAGAAATACAACATTTATAAGTTTGCCATTTAATGGGGAATGGTTTGTATATTGGGGCGGAGTTGCAGAAGGACAGAATATTCATATAAAAGAGATAACGCAGCAATATGCCTATGACATCCTAATAGTAAAAGATGGGGTCTCTTATGAAGGAGATCCTTTACTAAACCAAAGCTATTTTGCATTCGGTGAAGATATCATAGCGCCATGTGATGGACGGGTAGTTAAAGTTATTGATGGAGTGCCGGACAATATTCCGGGAGATGCCAATGAGCAGGAACTTACGGGGAATACGATAGTTCTGCGGACCGATAGAGATGAATATGTTCTTCTGGCGCATTTAATGAATAACTCAATAGTTGTAGAAGAGGGTCAGGACATAAGAAAAGGAGAAATTATTGCTAAATGCGGTAACTCTGGAAATTCAACTGAAGCTCACTTGCATTTAAGTTTGCAAAATGCACTAGAAATGGAAGATTCAATAGGAGCCAAATTATATTTTGATCGCATTGAAGTCAATGGAGAGATTAGAATGGATTATCTTCCGGTAAAAGAAGATTTTATTAGTAATAGTAATTAAAGAAACCGATATAAAAGTGTAAGGCATGATTTTAGAAATGAAAGTTCCATCTCCGGGTGAATCCATTACCGAAGTTGAAATAGCAGAATGGCTGGTCAGCGATGGAGACTATGTTGAAAAGGACCAGGCAATTGCTGAGGTAGATTCAGATAAAGCTACCCTGGAATTACCGGCAGAGGAGAGCGGCATAATCACCTTGAAAGCTGAAGAAGGAGATGCTGTGGCTGTTGGAGAAGTTGTCTGTCTTATAGATACAAGTGCGGAAAAACCTGAAGACGGGGATATAGCCGAAGAAACAAAGGTTGATAAAACAGAAGTTGCTGTTCAACAGGAAGAAATTGTTAGGGAAGAAGTTGCAAAAGAGTCGTATGCTAAGGGTGTACCTTCACCTGCTGCCAGAAAAATACTTGACGAGAAAGGTATCGATGCAGCTAGTTTAACAGGGACCGGGAAGGATGGAAGAATTACCAAAGAAGATGCGGTGAAATCTGTTCCTTCAATGGGTAGCCCTACAGGTGGTAAGCGGGGAGAACAACGGACTAAGCTTTCTATGTTAAGACGAAAAGTAGCTGAACGTCTTGTAGCTGCCAAAAACGAAACGGCTATGCTTACTACATTTAATGAAGTAGACATGTCGGCAATTTTTGCATTGAGAAAACAATACAAAGAAATATTTAAAGATAAGCATGATGTAAGCCTTGGGTTTATGTCATTTTTCACAAAGGCTGTAATAAGGGCTTTGCAAATGTTCCCTTCTGTAAATTCCATGATTGATGGGAAAGAGATGGTATCATTTGAATTTTGCGATATAAGTATAGCCGTTTCTGGTCCGAAGGGTCTTATGGTACCTGTTATAAGAAATGCTGAAAATCTTACTTTTAGAGGTGTTGAAGCAGAAGTTAAACGTCTTGCGATAAGAGCGCGAGATGGCCAGATTACTGTAGACGAAATGACTGGAGGGACTTTCACGATTTCCAATGGCGGGGTTTTTGGTTCAATGTTGTCAACCCCAATTATAAATCCACCTCAAAGCGGTATTCTTGGCATGCATAATATTGTAGAACGGCCTATAGTTAAAGAAGGGGCTATAGTAATTGCACCAATAATGTATGTAGCATTATCATATGATCATAGAATTATTGATGGAAAAGAATCTGTAGGATTTCTGGTTGAAGTAAAAGAAGCTTTGGAAAATCCTGTGGAATTATTAATGGATGGTTCTCCGGAAAAGTCACTTGAGTTGTAGACATTTTTCGAGTAGGATGGCACCGGGGTTATTTTTTATTTTTTAAAAATAGATTCCTGGAAGAATAATCAATTACCGCCTTACATTTTATTAGAATATCGGCCCCGATGATTCCATCTACAGGCAGAGAGTTATGTGTTTTAAGAGCTTCATTAACATGCACCAGATCAAATACTACTATCTGTTGTTTTGTCTTTTTCCATCCGCCAATTTTAATTTTATTTTTTGCTGAAACCAATGTTTCCATATCGGTAGCACCGGCACTGGCGGCTTTTATTTCTGAGTCCTCGGATACTAGTTTAAAATAACTGGCTTTATCAACTCCTACACAGGTATTGGATGCACCAGTATCTAAAATAAAACGCCCGGTAATTCCATTAATACTGGCACTAACTTCCAGATGATTTGTGTCTCCCAGAATCAATGGAATTTTAGAATATCCTTTATTTTTTAAAAGTTTCTTCAGATTACTCATTCAATATGTTTTTTGACAAAGATAATTCTATTTTTGCTCTATGATTATTACCGATACGCATACCCATTTGTATAGCGAAGCCTTTGATGAAGATAGAGATGAAATTATACAAAATGCCATAAGCAATGGTATTACACGCTTTTTTATACCGGCTATAGATTCTACTTATACCGATTCGATGCTGGATCTTGAAAAGCTATATCCCAAAAACATGTTTCTGATGATGGGTTTACACCCAACTTATGTAAAAGAAGGCTATAAAGAAGAGCTTAAACATGTTGAACATATGTTGTCTCAAAGACATTTCTATGCGGTAGGCGAGATAGGAATAGATCTCTATTGGGATAAGACATATTTTAAGGAACAGCGAGAAGCCTTTAAATACCAAATACACCTGGCAAGGAAATATAGCTTACCTATAGTCATTCATTGCAGAGATTCTTTCGATGAAATTTTTGATGTCCTGGAGGAGGAAAAATCAGAAGATCTTTTTGGAATTTTTCACTGCTTTACCGGTACTGAAGAACAGGCCAAAAGGGCGTTGAGTTATAACATGAAGCTGGGAATAGGAGGGGTAGTTACCTTTAAAAATGGAAAAATTGATGCGTTTTTAAAGAAGATTGATTTGAATCATATTGTTTTGGAAACAGATAGTCCCTACCTGGCCCCGGCACCCTACAGAGGTAAACGCAATGAAAGTGTATATTTACTGGAGGTTTTAAAAAAACTCTCACAAATCTATGGTCTGGATGAAAAAGTGATTGCCGATATTACAACGCAAAATTCAAGAGATGTATTTGGAATATAATTCCTGTAAAGAGGCAGAAACGAAATTTCCAGAATGGTTTACAACATAAATTCACTTTGCTGAATGAGTAAAAAAATTAACATATTACTAATTTATACCGGAGGCACCATAGGTATGGTAAAAGATTATCCTTCCGGAACCTTAAGAGCTTTTGATTTTAATAAATTGGTAAGTAATATTCCGGAATTAAGCCAATTGGATTGTGAAATTCAGAGCGTATCATTTAAGGATCCTATAGACTCCTCTAATATGAACCCTTCACATTGGGTTGCTATAGCCACCATAATTGAAAAGCATTATGACAGTCATGACGGGTTTGTGGTACTTCAGGGTAGTGATACCATGAGTTATTCTTCATCTGCTTTGAGTTTTATGTTAGAAAATCTCTCTAAACCTGTAATTTTTACAGGTTCACAATTACCTATTGGAGACCTGCGTACAGATGCCAAGGAAAATCTGATCACATCAATTCAGATAGCAGCTTTGCGAGAGAACAATCAAGCGGTAATAAAGGAGGTATGTCTTTATTTTGAATACAAGCTATATCGTGCAAACAGGACTACTAAAATTAACGCTGAGCACTTTCAGGCATTTGCGTCTTTGAACTTTCCCGCTCTGGCTGAGTCTGGTGTACATTTGAAGATAAATCGAAATTATCTTTTAAAACATCAAAAAAATAAAAAGTTAAAAGTGCATAAGACTATGGACACGAATGTGGCAATTTTTAAACTCTTTCCAGGTTTTAGTCGGGAATTACTACAGGGAATATTGAACATACCCAACTTAAAAGCCTTAGTTTTTGAGACCTATGGCGCAGGAAATGCTCCTGTGGATGAATGGTTGTTGTCAGATCTTCAGGAAGCTATAAAGAAAGGGTTACATATAGTAAATGTAACTCAATGTTCCGGCGGTTCAGTAATTATGGGCAGATATAGTACAAGTGAAGAACTTAGGAAAATACATCTTATAGATGGAGGAGATATTACATCCGAAGCGGCAATCACCAAACTTATGTACCTTCTGGGCAGTGGCGTTTCCCATAAATCATTCAGAACAATTTTTGAAACTTCACTAAGAGGAGAGTTGTCCTAAAATTAAGGTGGTGAAAGTTTTTTAAACCAATTTTTTTTTGTTAATTGCTCGCCCTGTAATACACAGTATAGAGAGGTGGCCGAGTGGTCGAAGGCGCACGCCTGGAAAGTGTGTATACACCAAAAGTGTATCGAGGGTTCGAATCCCTTCCTCTCTGCCAGAAACAAAAAATCTGTAATTGGTTTTTTGGATATAATGAAACATAATTCAACATTTTTAACACTAACAGGAAGGAATTGTCAAATTCAATTATAATAGCCTTCTAATAGTGCAAAGATTTAATTTTTTAATTGTATTTTTTTTTTATCTTTAACCCTATTAACTAACTAAATTTAAGTTTGAAAGAAATGAAAAGATTATTCTCGATCCTGGCAATGGCCGGGTTATTTGTTCTAAACACAAATACGGTAAGCGCAAAGGCAAGCGCAATAGTTTCTAATTTATCTGCAACTGTAGCTACTGCTACAATTATGCTTCAGGAAGAGGCTGCGGATGAATCTGCTAAAGGATTTACCCAGGTTTTAAAAGAGCAGTTCATTCAAGGTGGAGCTGGATTTATGGGGATTGTTCTGTTATGTTTGATTTTAGGTTTGGCAGTTGCCATTGAAAGAATCATTTATTTGAATATGGCAAGCACCAATACCTCAAAATTGAAGCAACAAGTAGAAGATGCTCTTGCATCCGGGGGTGTAGAAGCTGCAAAGGAAGTATGCAGAAATACTAAAGGGCCGGTTGCGTCTATATATTACCAAGGTCTCGATAGAGCAGGAGAGAGCATTGAATCTGCTGAAAAGGCGGTAGTGGCTTATGGAGGTGTTCAGATGGGACAGTTAGAGAAAAATGTTTCCTGGTTATCCTTATTTATCGCTATTGCTCCTATGTTAGGATTCATGGGAACGGTTATTGGTATGATTCAGGCCTTCCAAAAGATTAGCGCGGTTGGTAACCTTAGTGCCTCATTAATTGCAGGTGACATTCAGGTGGCTTTATTAACTACGGTTTTTGGTTTGATAACAGCTATTATTCTTCAGATTTTTTATAATTATATTATCGCTAAAATAGATACCATTGTAAATGACATGGAAGATTCGTCGATCACGTTGATCGATATGTTGGTAGACCACAAAAAATAAATCGCACACTAAATAATACATATTATGAATAAAATTGTAAAAATAGTATTGGTTGTTTTAGGAGTGTTATCGGCTGTACTTTGGTATCAGCTTCCGGGACGAGATGTTCCTGCTTCAGTCGCAGTAGGAAGTGCGGCAATGAATTTTATGTTTATTATCACATATCTTTTGTTGGGAATAGCGGTAGCGGTAAGTCTGATATTTACCATAAAGAGTTTATTTGCAAATCCTAAAAGTCTGAAAAAAACCCTAATGGTTATTGGAGGATTTGTTCTGGTGGTTATCTTTTCTTACGTTCTTGCGAGTGGCACGGATGTTAGTATTGAAGAAATGGCCAACAGGGGTATTGCAACTTCAGAAACTACGATAAGAAGAATTGGGACTGGTCTCAATATGTTTTTTCTCCTTGTGCTTATAGCTATTGTAGCTATGGCCTTGGGTGCATTTAAGAAAATGACAAACAAATAAAACTATTAAACTATGCCTAGAAGAGGAGGACCACCAGAAGTTAATGCAGGATCTATGGCAGACATCGCCTTCTTACTGCTCATTTTTTTCTTAGTAACTACTACTATTGAAACGGATGCCGGTTTAGACAGGATGCTTCCGCCGATGGAGCCGCCAGACACCGATGTTGTAATTAAACAAAAGAACATTTTTACTGTGAATATCAATAAAAATGGTCAGTTGCTGGTAGAAGAAGAGTTGCTTGATCTTAAACAGCTGAGAGCGAGGGCAATTGCATTTCTTGATAATGGAGGTGATGGAAGTTGTAATTATTGTAAGGGTAAAAAGGATGCCAGTTCATCCGATAACCCGTCAAAAGCAATTATATCTCTAAAAAATGATCGGGAGACAAGTTATGGCACCTATATTACGGTTCAAAATGAGTTGGTAGGAGCGTACAACGATCTTCGAAATAGAGAGGGACAACGTCTGTATGGAAGAAATTTTACAGAAATGGAATCGGAATTCCTGAATCCTGAAACACCTTCAAGCATGAGAGATGATTTGAAGGAAAAGGTTAGGAAAATACAGGAACTCTTTCCTCAAAAGTTGTCTGAGGCAGAAACATCAACCAGTAATTAATAAGGAGCTAAGTTATAATTATGGCAAAATTTAATAAGAAAAAAGATGGGGATTTACCCGCGGTATCTACGGCTTCCTTGCCTGATATTGTTTTTATGCTGTTGTTCTTTTTTATGACGGTAACCGTAATGAAAGATAGCTCGTTAATGGTTCAGAATACCTTGCCAAATGCTAGTGAGGTAAAGAAGTTGGAGAAAAAGGATAGGGTATTATACATCTATGTAGGGAAACCTACACGGGAATATCAGAAGGTTTTTGGAACGGAACCGAAAATACAACTGAATGATAAATTTGCAAACGTTTCCGAAGTTGGAGATTTTATTTTGATGGAGAGAGCTAAAAAGGCTCAGGAATTGCAGAATGTTCTAACTACTGCTCTTAAGGTAGATAAAGACGCAAATATGGGTCTTATATCAGATATAAAACAAGAGTTAAGAAAAGTAAACGCTCTAAAGGTTAATTATACGACTTATGAGGGGGATGCTTTTAGAAATTTGCAGTAAAGAATTAACTTTCATACTTAATTAATCGTAAAAAGTGCTTCAAAATGGATTTTGAAGCACTTTTTTTTTTGCTCTTGTTTTCGTTTATTATTTACCTTTAAAGTCCTATGAAACGCCTTATACTATTTTTAATTATAGGTTTCACAATAAATATTTGTGCCCAGGAGAATTCAAAGATCGAGGATCTTAAATACCTGGAGGATCAATTTTATCTCGGTATTACTTATAATATAGTACTGAACGAACCAAATGGAGTTACTCAGAGTAATTTTTCTTACGGTTTAATGGGTGGTTTTATAAAGGATATTCCATTAAACAAACGCAGGAATTTTGGGATAGGTGTAGGTTTGGGATATGCCTATTATAACTATTACACTAACCTTTTCGCAGATGAAATAGAGACTGGTATTGAATATACTGTACTTGATTCCGATGTATCTTACAAGCGCAATAAAATAGATACTCAGGTTATAGAAATGCCCATTGAAATCAGATGGCGTACATCTACACCAACTGAATATAAATTTTGGCGGGTATATGCCGGAATGAAATTGGGCTATGTGGTAGGAAGCAGATCAAAGTTTGTTTCTGACGCTGCCAAAATATCATTTAATAATACTAATGTCCGTGAATTCAGATATGGTATTATGCTTAATTTCGGATATAGTACCGTTAATGTGCATGCCTATTACGCGCTTAGTAATTTGTTTAAAGATAATATAAGCACTGTTGAGGGAGAATCAATTGAATTCAGACCCTTAAGAATTGGAATTATCTTTTATATTCTCTGAGCTAAGGCTATAACCAGAATTTGATAGTCAGCAATTGTGATGTAAATCCAATTAGAAAACCTATAAGCACTTCAGCTCTCGTATGTCTGTTCAGATAAAGCCTGGCAGTTGCCAGTATCCCTGTCAATAAGGTAAAAAGGCTTATTGCAATAATAATATTTATTTCAAAATGCACACTCAGGGCTATTAAGAACATTAGAAAGCTGCCCATACCTACCATATGTAAACTCGTTCTAAACTTAAGAAAAATCAAAAACAGGCAGGCAATAGTAGCACTGAGCAATCCCACAAAGAAAAAATTCAATTCCATGGTGTAATTATTGGGGATTACCTTTATTATGATCATCAGAATTAAAGCAATTTGAATAATCAACGGGTATTTGCGTTCGTTCGTTCCCGGCAAAAAAATGGAACTTACAACTCCCAGGTTTTTTAAAATAAGAAAACTTATGAT
The DNA here is from genome assembly GCA_020346245.1 of Flavobacteriaceae bacterium. Lineage (GTDB taxonomy): Bacteria > Bacteroidota > Bacteroidia > Flavobacteriales > Flavobacteriaceae > Eudoraea. The sequence continues at coordinate 1,964,417 of CP070778.1, forward strand.
AGGTATAATAACCGTTAATATGAAAACGGGTAAAATGTTGCCGCTCTGAAGTTCCAGAGGGCTGTATTTTGGGGTTATTACAAAATAAGTTATGGTTCCTGCAACGGGTACAAAAATAGGATGAAATAAATAAGAGAATATTTTGAAAAACAGCTTCATTAAATCTGTTTTCTTAGGCGGGCCACAGGAATACCCATTTGTTCCCTGTATTTGGCCACAGTACGCCTCGCTATTGGATATCCCTTCTTTTTTAGGATGGCGGCCAATTTATCATCTGTCAGTGGTTTTTTCTTTTCTTCATCCCTGATAACAGTTTCCAAAATACTTTTGATTTCCCTGGTAGAAACATCTTCTCCTTCTACATTCTTCATTGATTCTGAGAAGTATTCCTTAATTAGTTTGGTGCCATAAGGTGTGTCAACATATTTGCTATTGGCAACTCGCGAAACTGTAGACACATCCATATTAATGGCATCTGCAATATCTTTTAGGATCATAGGTCGCAATTTCCGTTCATCACCACTGAGAAAGTACTCTTTCTGATATTGCATTATCGCACTCATAGTTACAAATAGTGTTTGCTGCCTCTGTTTAATGGCATCTATAAACCATTTGGCAGAATCCAATTTTTGTTTGATGAACATTACTGCATCTTTTTGCGCTTTGGATTTATCCTTGGCACCTTTATAACCAGCTAACATATTACTATACTCATTAGAAATATGGAGTTCCGGTGCATTTCTCCCATTTAAGGTCAACTCCAGCTCTCCATCCACAATCTTAATAGAGAAATCCGGAACAATATGTTCAATAACCTTATTATTACCTGAGAAAGAACCTCCTGGTTTAGGATTTAATTTTTCAATTTCAGCAATGGCTTCTTTAAGTTCCGCTTCAGTTATGTCGAATTTTTGGAGTAATTTTTTATAATGTTTTTTGGTAAATTGTTCAAAAGATTTATCCAGAATTTTAATTGCCAATTCAATGCTTGAAGTTCTCTCTTTGCGTTTAAGCTGAAGTATGAGGCACTCATCCAATGTTCTTGCTGCAATACCGGGAGGGTCTAGTTCCTGGACAACTTTTAATACCCTTTCAATATCTTCCTCTTCGCAATAGATGTTTTGGGTAAAGGCCAAATCGTCTGCTATATCTGTAAGGGGTCGTCTAATATATCCGCTCTCATCAACACTCCCAACCAAAAATTCGGCAATGGCCCAGTCCTGGTCACTGAGATATATGGTATTTAATTGATTTACCAGATACTGATTAAACGAGATGCCGGCTGCATAGGGGATGCTTTTTTCATCATCATCCGGACTATAATTACTAGTCCTTGTTCTATAGTCAGGTACTTCATCATCACTTAAGTAATCATCAATATTGATATCTTCTGCTGAAATACTTTCGCCTTCTGATTCACCTTCAAAATCTTCATTAAAATCCTCATCTAATGAATTTTTGTCTTCTTTACCCCGTTCCAATGCCGGGTTTTCTTCAAGTTCCTGACTTATTCGCTGTTCAAATGCTTGTGTAGGCAACTGAATAAGTTTCATCAACTGAATTTGCTGAGGAGATAGCTTTTGCGATAATTTAAACTGTAAGTGTTGTTTGAGCATAAGCTTCTATTCTTTTCCTATCTATAAAGTTAAGAATTAATATCATGTGGCGATTTTTGTCCTAAAACTCCGCGTTTTGTGGAGTTCTGGGAAAAGGGATCACATCTCTTATATTGCCCATTCCGGTAGTAAATTGTACCATACGTTCAAAGCCAAGTCCAAATCCACTGTGAATTGCAGTTCCAAATTTCCTTAGATCAAGATACCACCAAAGTTCTTTTTCATCAATCCCTAAAGCTGCTATTTTTTCTTTTAAAACGTCCAATCGTTCTTCACGCTGAGACCCACCTACAATTTCGCCTATTCCGGGAAATAAAATGTCCATAGCTCGTACTGTTTTTCCGTCTTCATTTAAACGCATATAAAACGCCTTTATTTTGGCAGGGTAGTCAAATAAAATAACCGGACATTTAAAGTGCTTTTCAACTAAATAGCGCTCATGCTCACTTTGTAAATCTGCACCCCAATCATTAATAGGATATTTAAACTTTTTCTTTTTGTTTGGCTTACTATTCCTTAAAATTTCAATTGCTTCGGTATAAGTGATTCTGATAAATTTATTTTCAACTACAAATTTCAGCCTTTCGGTGAGCTTCATTTCGCTTCGTTCCACCATAGGCTTTGTCTTCTCTTCATCCAGAAGGCGTTTTTCTAAAAATGCTAAATCCTCTTCGCAATTTTCTAACAGGTAAGAAATGATATTTTTGATAAAATCTTCTGCCAGATCCATATTGTCTTTAAGGTCGTAGAAAGCCATTTCAGGTTCAATCATCCAAAACTCCGCAAGATGTCTTGAAGTATTAGAATTTTCTGCCCTGAAAGTCGGACCAAAGGTATACACTTTACCCAACCCCATGGCATACGCTTCTGCTTCAAGCTGTCCTGATACGGTCAGATTGGTTTCCTTTCCAAAAAAATCTTCATCATAATTTACGTCACCATTGTCTGTCAATGGAGGATTTTTAGGATCCAATGTGCTGACCCTGAACATTTCGCCTGCCCCTTCGGCATCTGAACCTGTAATTATTGGGGCATGAAAATAGTAGAATCCGTTTTTCTGAAAATACGCATGTATTGCAAAAGAAAGGGCGGATCTTACCCGCATAACAGCGGCAAAGGTATTAGTACGAATTCTTAGATGCGCCTGTTCCCTTAAAAATTCCATTGAATGCTTTTTGGGTTGAATGGGATAGCTATCCGGGTCAGAAAGGCCATGAACAAAAATTTCTTCTGCTTGTATCTCAAAACTTTGCCCTTTCCCAAGGCTTTCCACAAGGATACCCTTTATTTTTAAGGCAGCACCAGTTGTAATTTTCTTTAGTAAGTCTTCTTCGAATTGTTCGAAATCAACCACACATTGAATGTTTTTTATGGTGGAACCATCATTCAAAGCAATAAATCTATTGCTTCGAAATGTTTTAACCCATCCATTTACTTCTACTTTCTGTTTTAAAGGGGGCGACTGAAGCAGCTCATTTATGTTGTATGATTTCATATGAGATCGGTTCTGAATTTAAATGGCAAAGATAACTTATTGGTAAAAATATATAGCTTTAAACGACTTATAAAATGGCAATCGAAAACCATAGATTCAATCTTCCTATCTGCCTCTGGGCAACTCCTCTTTTGGAAGGATATCTATTTGAGGCTTTTTTAGGACTTCCTTATTGGCAATGCTACGCTCTAAGGAAAGTAGGAGGGAGGGAAGTAAAATTAAATTAGCTAACATGGCAAATAGCAGCGTAGCGGATACCAGTGCACCCAACGCTACCGTACCTCCAAAACTGGAAATTGTAAATACCGAAAACCCAAAGAAAAGGACAATGGATGTATAAAACATACTTACACCGGTCTCGCGTAATGCGGCATAGACCGATTTTTGGATTCGCCAGTGGTTGGCGATTAGTTCTTGCCGGTATTTAGCCAGAAAGTGAATGGTGTCATCAACAGATATCCCGAATGCGATACTAAATACTAATATCGTAGAAGGTTTAATGGGTACACCTACAAATCCCATAACACCCGCCGTAATGGCCAATGGTAATAGATTTGGTATTAATGAGATAACAATCATTCGGAATGAACGGAATAAATAAGCTATAAATAAAGCTATTAAACCAATAGCAAGGGATAATGAAAGCACCAGATTCTTTACCAAATATTTGGTGCCTTTTAAAAAAAGTAGCGCTTTCCCGGTCACAAATACATTGAAGCGATCCGCTGGAAATATCTTGCTGATTTCGTCCAGCATCGATTTTTCAATTTCTTCCATTTCCTCTGTGGGAACATCTTTGATGAAAGTGGTTATCCGGGCAACCTGCCCTGTGCTGTCAACAAAATTTTCAATTAAGCCTTCATTTCCCTGAGACTTTCGGGCTACATCCATAATAAAATTATATTCCTGAGATGTAGGGAGTTGATAATATTTAGGAATTCCACTATAAAAAGCCTGCTTGGAATACTTTACCAAATTAACAACGGATATTGGTTTTGATAAAGCGGGGGTTTCTTCAATCATTTCCCCCAACTCATTCATTTTTTTTAATGTAACGGGTTTTAGCACCCCTTTTTTCCTTTCTGTATCTATAACAATTTCAATGGGCATGATTCCATTGAACTCTTTATCAAAAAATTGAATGTCTTTATAAAATCCGGTATTTTTAGGCATATCTTCAACAAGATTCCCCGATATTTTGATTTGATATATTCCAATAATACTAACTATTAATGCTAGCAAAGAGATTGAATAAATTGTAATCCTTTTTTCCCTTACTATATGTTCCATCCAGTTTACAAAAGCATCTATCCATCTTTTATTTAAGTGTTTCAGATGTTTTGATTTTGGCGGGTACATAAAACTATACACGATTGGTATAATAAGTATGGAAAGCATAAAGATGCATAGAATATTTATTGAGGCTACTATACCAAATTCAGTCAAAAGTTTACTGTCTGTTATAATAAAGGTGGCAAAACCGCATGCTGTAGTAACATTCGTCATAAGAGTTGCATTACCAATTTTTGATATGACCCTTTTTAATGATAAAGCCTGATTTCCATGTTTTTTAACCTCCTGTTGATATTTATTGATTAGAAAAATACAATTAGGGATTCCTATTACTATGATAAGGGGCGGAATAAGAGCTGTTAAAACGGTAATTTCATATTTCAGTAGACCAAGGATTCCAAAGGCCCACATAACTCCAATTAGGACTACGCACATGGAAATTAATGTTGCCCGTATACTTCGGAAAAAGAAAAAGAAAATTAGGGAAGTAACAATAAGTGCCGCTGCAATGAATATACCTATTTCATCAATTATATTTTGGGTATTCATGGTCCGTATATATGGCATTCCGGAGACCCTAACATCCATATTTGTTTCCTTTTCAAAGTCGGATATTAGCGTACGAAGGTCTTTTAGGATAAAGTCTTTCCGAACAGAAGTGTTTACGATATCCTTGTCCATATAGACAAGTGTTCTTATAGTCCCTGTTTCTTTGTTGTATAGCAGGTTATCATAGAAAGGTAAGTTATTGAACAAATAATGTGTTAGGCTATCTACCTCAATATTGTTTAACGGGGTCTGCTCAATTAACGGACGAAGTATAAATTGCTTTTCTTTTTTATCCCTTATTAGTTCTTTAAGATTATCTACAGATACCACATAGTCTACTTCCGGAAAAGCTGCCAATTGTTTGCTTAATCTGTTCCATCTGTTGAAATTTTCAACTTCATATAACAAACTGTCTTTAATAGCAAAAACAATTGTATTCCCTTCTTCGCCAAATTTTTGAAGAAAATTATCGTAGGCAATATTCAGTGGGTGATTATCAGGAAGCAAATTAGCCTCAGAGGTCGAAAATTGCATGTTTTTCCACTGAAAACCCAGAAAAACAGTGAAGGAAGCAATTGCTACTAGAATCAGAATTCTGTTTCTAAGAATTATCCTACCAACCTTTGCCCAAAACCCACTTGTAATCTTTGAAACCATATTAATATTTAAAAATTGAATGTGTTTATAAAGAACACTACGGTCTCAAGACCAATTCAACAGGCATAATATTTTTAATAGCGGCAAAGGTAGAAAACAAGGAGGACTGTACCTAGAAACGCACTATAAAATAGTGAATATCAACATATTCATAACATGGGGTTATATACTAAAGAATTTATGTAAATTGAGCTAAAGTAAGACTATGAAATAATAAATTTCACTTTAAAAAGCGCTAAAGAAATGATCCTATGAGCGATGATAAGTACTATAGTAAAATTGCAATTATACTATATAGGGTTTTGATAGTCATTTCTGCTATTATAGTCATAGCCGCAATAATTGCGATATATTTTAAGGGATAGAAAATGAACTGACCTTATAATAAATTGTCGATATCCAATTAATTATCTGCCAGGATCCTTCTGAATGCATTTGACAAATTCATGAATCAGACCTTCATAATCTCAGCTTCTTTGACATGAAGTATCTGGTCTACTTTTTCAGTGTAGGTGTCTGTCATTTCCTGAATATCTATTTCTGCATTTTTCTCAAGATCTTCTGAAATGCCCAGGTGTTTTATTTCTTTATTAGCTTCCTGCCTGGCACTTCGAACACTGATTTTAGCATCTTCTGCTTCCGATTTAGCCTGCTTCACTAATTGTAATCTTCTTTCTTCAGTAAGAGGAGGGACATTAATAATTACTACTTCTCCATTATTCATCGGATTAAACCCGAGGTTGGCATTCATAATTGCTGTTTCTATTTCTGGCAACAAACTTTTTTCCCAGGGTTGAACAGAAAGTGTTCGCGCATCAGGAGTATTTATATTAGATACCTGAGATAAAGGAGTTTGAGAGCCATAATATTCTACCATTACCGTTGACAACATCGAGGGGTTAGCTTTTCCCGCCCTAATTTTAACTAATGCCTTTTCCAAATGTACTATTGCACCATCCATGCTTTCTTTGGCGGCTTCCAAAATAAATTTAACATCTTCGTCCATAATTAACTTTATAACTTATTTTACACAAATTATACCAAACTAAAGATCTACTACCGTCCCAATATTTTCGCCTGATACTATTTTAAGGAGATTACCTTTCTTATTCATATCAAAAACAACAATTGGAAGGTTGTTTTCCTGACTTAGTGTAAATGCTGTAGTATCCATTACTTTCAAGCCTTTGGTAAGTACATCATTAAAACTAATAGTTTCAAATTTGGTAGCAGTTTTATCTTTTTCAGGATCACTGGTGTATATACCATCAACTCTGGTGCCTTTTAGGATAACGTCTGCTTCAACCTCAATTGCCCTTAAAACTGCAGCAGAATCGGTTGTGAAATAAGGATTTCCGGTACCCCCTCCAAAAATAACTACGCGTCCTTTCTCTAAATGGCGCATAGCCCTTCTTCTTATAAAAGGTTCTGCAACTTCGTTGATCTTAATAGCAGATTGTAATCTTGTTTGTACACCATTGAGTTCCAAAGCACTCTGCAATGCCAGGCCATTTATTACCGTTGCCAGCATCCCCATATGATCTGCCTGAACCCTGTCCATGCCGTTACTTGCGCCAGCCAGACCTCTAAAGATATTTCCTCCGCCAATGACAATTGCAACTTCAACGCCCAGATCTACAACTTTCTTTATTTCCTGAGCATATTCAGCCAGTCTCGTGGCATCAATTCCGTATTGCTTGTTGCCCATTAGTGCTTCACCGCTGAGTTTAAGAAGTATTCTTTTATATAGCATATTGTCCTAAGCTGATTTGCAAACAAAAATAATCAAAAATATTTATGAGAAGTCTTCGTTAATAGGTTTAATGTTCATCTTAATTTTTTGCTAATAACCAGCATGATCTAGATTAATTTTAATAATCTTGTTTTTTTAAACATTATATCTCAGACATACATGAAAAAATTATTTATACTATTAGTTTTCCTAACATTATTATATGGTTGTGGTACTTCAAAATCTGTTTTATCGGCAGAGAATACAATTATCGAAACAACCATAGATTTGATTAATGTTGACAATGATAGAGTTAATGTAACTATCAATCCGGGCTCATTTAGTGTAAACAACATTTCCTTTTTTATCCCAAAGACAGTTCCGGGAACTTATAGTGAAGATAATTACGGAAAGTATATAGAAGAGATGAAAGCCTACGATTATCAGGGTAATGAACTTTTAGTTACTTCAATAGGAGTAAATGAATGGAATATTTCCGATGCCACAAAATTGGATAAGATATCTTATTATGTTACGGATACTTATGACATTGAGAGTGAATTAAACGACCCGGTATTTTCTCCTGCAGGCACTAATATTCTAAAGGACAAAAATTTTGTCTTGAATCTTCATGGTTTTGTAGGTTACTTCGAGGGATTAAAAGAAGTTCCCTATGAGTTAATTATTTCCTCCCCTTCAGACCTGGTGCCCACAACATCATTAAATCAAAAGTCGGATGATTCTAAAAGTAGCACCGATATCTTTCTGGCTTCAAGATATTTTGAAGTAGTAGATAACCCAATTCTCTATGCCAAAGAAAACATAGCGTCGTTTGTTATAAATGATATTACTGTTAATTTAAGTGTTTACTCGCCAAATGACCGTTATGCAGCTACAGATCTTAAAGAGAGTATGGAGCGTATGATGCGGGCTCAAAAGGCTTTTCTTGGCGAGATTGACGGGACTAAGGAATACAATATACTGTTGTATCTATCCACAATGGATCAAAATGATGCTGCAGGATTCGGGGCTTTGGAGCATCATACATCTACCGTTGTGGTCCTTCCGGAGCAAATGCCCCTGGAAACGCTGGAAAAGGCTATGATAGATGTTGTTTCACACGAATTTTTTCATATTGTTACGCCCTTGAATGTGCATTCAAAGGAAATCCAATTTTTTGATTTTAACGATCCTAAAATGTCTCAACATTTATGGATGTATGAAGGAACAACAGAATATTTCGCCAACTTATTCCAGATTCAACAAGGGTTGATTGATGAAGCCGATTTCTTCACAAGAATTGTGGATAAAATAAATAATTCCAAATCTTATGACGATGAAATGTCATTTACAATTATGAGCAGAAATATTCTGGATAATCCTTATAAAGGAAATTATGCCAATGTATATGAAAAAGGAAGCTTATTAAATATGAGTCTGGATATCAGGCTCAGGGACTTGAGCAATGGAGAAAAAGGGGTTTTGTGGCTAATGAAGGAACTTTCAAAAAAATATGACGATGACACACCATTTGAGGATGATGAAATTATCGATGAAATCGTAGCGATGACTTATCCTGAAATCAAATCATTTTTTGATATACATGTAGAGGGGAATACCCCTTTGGATTATGATGAGATTTTAGCCTCGGTTGGATTAAAGACTACCGATATTCAGGAACGTAGCGGTTATTTCTTAAATGGAGAAGTACCCTTTATAGATATTGATCAAAACAATAACGATGCTATATTTATCCGAAGCGGGATTGAATTAAATACCTTCTTCACAGGCCTTGGAGCGCAAGGAGGGGATACAATTAGAAGTATAGATGGGATGCCAATTTCACTGGAATCCATCAGGCCCATTATTGGGCAAAGTTTTGGATGGACATCCGACAGGGAAATTACGATGGTTGTTAAACGTGGCGAAGAGGAATTAACTTTACAGGGAAAAGTAGGTACGCCAATGCTGAAAGTAACCACTATTGTGCCTATTGACAGCCTGGAAAATTCACCACAATCCAAACTCAGAAAAGCCTGGCTTAAAGGCTAACAACTTCTACAGGAAATAGTAAATGCATTCTTTGTCCGTAGGCGGATGATTGGCATATAGATCAAAAAAAAACCACTTTTCAAAAAGAGAAGTGGTTTTTTTACTAATTAAAGTGCTGTTTTAGCCTAAAGCCAACCTTTCAAAACCTGTTATTTCCAAATCAGGACTGACAGATTGGATGTATTGAGAAACACTCTGCTTACTATCTTTAATAAAAGCCTGATTAACAAGAGTATTGTCTTTAAAGAAACGTTTTAATTTTCCTTTTGCAATATTGTCCAGCATTGCCTCGGGTTTACCTTCCTGACGTAACTGATCTTTGGCTATTTCAATTTCCTTATCAATAACGGATTGATCTACTGCCGATTCATCAAGTGCAACCGGATTCATAGCTGCTGCCTGCATAGCTACATCTTTGGCGGCCACTGCTGCACCTTCAACCGCACTCGAAAGTCCAACCAAAGTTGCAATCTTATTACCCGCATGAATATAAGATCCTACATAAGGAGCATTTAGTTTCTTAAAGCCACCAATTTCAATTTTTTCACCAATTACACCGGTTTGTTCAGTAAGTTTTTCCTGAACAGAAATGCCGTTAAAATTAGCATTTAGGAATTCATCTTTACTATCAAAATCGAGTGCAAGTTTTGCCAGCTCATTTGCCAGGGCAACAAAACTATCATTCTTGGCAACAAAATCGGTTTCACAATTAAGAGAAATTAAAACTCCATTGGTCTTGTCAGAATTAACCTGAGCAATTGTGGCTCCTTCAGATGAATCTCTATCTGCTCTCTTAGCAGCCACTTTCTGTCCTTTTTTACGAAGGATTTCAATAGCCTTATCAAAATCTCCCTCAGCTTCAACAAGTGCATTTTTGCAGTCCATCATTCCTGCACCAGTGGCCTTTCTTAAATTGTTAACTTCTGCGGCGGTAATTTTTACCATTTTATTTTCTGTTTATTGAACATGTTAACCCATGTTCAGTTGTAAATTATTTTATAAATCTCTTGGTTATTCTACTCCTCCTTTGGCCTTTTCCTGCCAGTCCTTCAGTTCATCCCAGCTACCATCAGCAGCCATTTTAGCTTGTTTTGGCCAAGAACCAGGATCTAAATGTGCCATTCTGGAACTTGCCTCAGTTAGAATTTCCTTGATTTTATCGGCCTTTGCCTTAGCTAATTTTGCATATGAATCAATACCGGCCTTAGTAAGTGCTTCGGCTGCTTTTGGGCCTATACCCTCAATCTTTGTAAGATTGTCAGCTTCTGCTTTTACCGTTTTTTTAACTTCTGATTTTTCTTTCTTTTCCGTTACCGGTGCAGCATCTTCTTTTACTTGTTCAGCAGTATCTTTTACTTTAGCGGTTTCCGCTTTTTCCTCCTTTGGTGCTTTCGTAGCCACGGCCTTTGTTTCTTCAGCCTTTTCTACAACCTCCGTTTTTGCTTCAGGGGCAGTTTCCTGGGCAGCACCTTCTTTTTCAGCTTGTTTTTCAGATTTCCGCTCCTCCAGACCAGTTGCAATTGCATTTGTAACTTCCGTTAAAATAACATTGATGGATTTGGATGCATCATCGTTTGAAGGTATTACATAATTGATGGGTCTTGGATCCGAGTTGGTATCTACCATGGCGAATATTGGAATATTCAATTTTTGGGCCTCTTTTACGGCGATATGCTCACGCATAGTATCTACAATAAATATGGCGCCAGGCAAACGTGTCATGTCCGAGATAGAACCAAGGTTTTTTTCCAATTTAGCACGAAGACGATCTACCTGCAAGCGTTCTTTTTTGGAAAGTGTATTAAAAGTTCCGTCTTTCTTCATCCTATCAATAGAAGCCATTTTTTTAACTGCCTTTCTAATAGTCACAAAATTTGTCAACATACCACCTGGCCATCTTTCAGTGATATATGGCATATTTACATTGGCAACCTTTTCAGCAACAATATCTTTTGCCTGTTTCTTTGTAGCTACAAATAGGATCTTCCTTCCAGAAGCTGCAATTTTAGACAAGGCTTCATTTGCCTCCTCCAATTTAGCGACTGTTTTATATAAATTGATTACGTGAATTCCATTCCGCTCCATGTAGATATAAGGAGCCATATTCGGATTCCATTTTCTTGTAAGGTGTCCAAAGTGCACACCTGCTTCCAATAATTCTTTTACTTCAGCTTTTTTAGCCATTTTTATACTTAGTTTACGTTCTTTTGAATTAGCAATGTTGAAGTGGTATTCCTTCTCAGAGGAAAGCCTCCAACATTTAGATGCTAAACTAAATTTTTTCTATACCTCCTTTAATTGATACTCAAAAGATAAGTAGCTGGGGGAGGCTTAGATTTTTAATTGTCTCTATAAACCGAGACTTTCAATGAACTTGGGTTAAAATCCTGAATTCGTTTCAGGACTATATTTTATCGTTTAGAGAATTGGAATTTCTTCCTTGCTTTTTTCTGACCAAACTTTTTACGCTCAACCATTCTGGGATCTCTGGTAAGTAAACCTTCAGGTTTTAATAATTCCCTGTTTTCGGCCTCAATCTCACATAGACCTCTGGACAAGGCTAAGCGCACTGCTTCTGCCTGACCAGTTATTCCACCGCCATAAACATTAACTTTTACATCATAATTGTCTACGGTATTGGTTAAAGCAAAAGGTTGTTTTACTTTATATTGTAGCGTCGCAGTCGAAAAATAATCATCTAATGCCCTGTCATTAACAGTAATCTTACCTTTCCCTTGAGAAATATATACGCGAGCAACTGCCGTTTTTCTTCTACCTATTTTATGAATTATGTCCATCTAATTTAGGTCATTTAAGTTAATAGCCTTTGGTTTTTGTGCTTCCTGATCATGATCAGTTCCGGCATAAACTCTTAAGTTTCTGAATAATTCGGCCCCCAACTTGTTTTTCGGAAGCATGCCTTTTACTGCTTTCTCAACAATGCTTGCAGGATTTTTATCTAAGAGTTCCCGAGCAGTGGTTGATCTTTGACCTCCGGGATAGCCAGTATACCTGAGGTAAGTCTTGTCTTCCCATTTGTTTCCACTAAGTTGAATTTTTTCTGCGTTTACAATTACAACATTATCTCCGCAATCAACATGTGGTGTAAAACTTGGTTTGTATTTGCCCCTTAAAATTTTTGCTACTTTAGAAGCAAGTCGTCCCAATGTCTGGCCCTCGGCATCAACTAATAACCACTGTTTATCAACGGTGTTCTTATTAGCAGATTTGGTCTTGTAGCTTAATGTATCCACTACTTTATTATTTATTAATTAAACACTTCAATCCCGTTTAACGGGCTGCAAATGTACAACTATTAAGTTTAAATGCAAACCCTTATTTCTCAATTTTTTTAAAATAATTAGGTGTTTTAGATTCTAAAATTCAGAGCAATATTTAGATTGTTGATTGCAAGGATAACCAAAAGACCGTTGAATTTCATTTAAAAGTGATGCCTAAGCAACCTATTAATCATACTATATGGTAATATTTTACGTTTTTAAGCTGATGAAATATTAATAAACCCAAAATAATGAAACGTAACCTATTAGCTCTTTTTATTGCAACAGCTTTATTATTCTCATGCTCATCAGACAAAGATGATACTAATCAGGACAATGATATTATTGGGTCATGGGATTTAACCACATTAGAAATTGACGACAGTACAGCAAGTGACGATGAAAAATTTGCGCGAGATATTTTAAATTTTTTATCTGCATTAGATTGCTCTCTTCTGACGATTACGTTTAATGCAGATCAAACTGTTATTACAGAAAACTCTGGAAATTATCTGGATATAAATGTAAATACCGGAGGAACAGGACTTGATGTTCCATGTCCGACAGAGAAAGACACCAGTGTAGATACTTATATTTATGAAGGAGGAGTTCTTACCTATATAGACGAGAATGAAATAGAGACTAAGGTCAACGTAATCATTTCAGGAAATACGATGAGAGTAAATGCCGTTGAATTAGATTTTGCGAATTTTGACGATGGTGGTGAATTGATCTTTACAAAAAGATAATAAGAAATACACAAATACCGATTACCAAAACCCTTTGTATAGTTCAAAGGGTTTTTTTGTATCAGTGCGCTTCCAGCCAATTTTTGCCGATACCCAGTTCTACATCCAGGGGCACAAGCAGTTCATAAGCATTTTCCATTTCGGTTTTTATCATGGCCTTTAGGTCTTCAAGTTCCGGCTTATAAATATCAAATACCAGTTCATCATGCACCTGTAGGAGCATCTTGGATTTATAATTCCCCTCTGTAAGCTTTTTGTGAATATTGATCATGGCAATTTTTATTATATCTGCTGCGCTACCTTGTATGGGTGCATTAACGGCATTTCTTTCTGCAGCACCTCGCACAATTGCATTACTGCCATTAATATCTTTTAAATAGCGTCTTCTGCCAAGTACTGTCTGTACATAACCGTGTTCCCTGGCAAAATCTATTTGATCGCTGATATAATTTCGCAGTTTTGGATACGTCTTGTAGTAGGTGTCAATTAATTCCTTAGCCTCAGTCCGTGATAAATCTGTTTGATTGCTCAAACCAAATGCCGATACTCCATATATTATGCCAAAATTTACAGTTTTGGCATTACTTCTCTGATCTCTTGTAACTTCATCCAGAGGAACGTTAAAAACTTTAGAAGCAGTTGAAGCGTGTATGTCTTCACCATTTTTAAAGGCGTCAATCATTGTTGTTTCTTTACTCAGAGACGCAATTATCCGAAGTTCAATTTGCGAATAATCTGCAGCCAGAAGAATATAATTATCATCTCGTGGAATAAATGCCTTACGTACCTGCCTTCCTCGTTCGGTTCGTATCGGGATGTTTTGAAGGTTAGGATTATTGCTGCTTAATCTTCCCGTTGCAGCTACAGTTTGCATATAATCTGTATGTACTCTGCCGGTACTTTCTTCAACCTGTTCCGGCAAGGCATCAATATAAGTACTCTTTAACTTGGCAAGACCTCTATAATTAAGAACGTCTTTGATAATATCGTGTTCTTTGGCAAGAGAAGAAAGTACATCTTCAGCAGTGGAATACTGCCCGGTTTTTGTTTTTTTTGGCTTGTCGACAAGTTTTAACTTATTAAATAAAATTTCACCTAACTGCTTAGGGGATGCAATATTAAATTCTTCACCCGCTTCCTCATAAATCTGGACTTCCAGGTTCTTTATGTCATCATCTAAATCTTTTGAGAGTGAATGGAGGAATTCCTTGTCAAGGTTTATCCCTTCTAATTCCATATCTGCCAAAACACTTACTAATGGAATTTCAATATCCCTGAACAGCTCCTCTGTCTTAGCTTCCTTTAGTTCCTTAGCAAACTGATTTGCTAATTGAAATGTAATATCTGCATCTTCTACCGCATATTCTGTCTGCTTATCCAGACTAACATCGCGCATACTCAGCTGGTTTTTGCCTTTTTTTCCAATTAATTCCGTAATAGATATGGGTGTATAGTTTAAATAAGTCTCTGATAAAACATCCATATTATGGCGCATATCGGGATTTATAAGGTAATGGGCCAGCATTGTATCAAATAACCGTCCCTTCACAGTAACATTGTACTTGTGAAGTACTTTAATATCATACTTTAAGTTCTGACCAATTTTCTCTATGTGTTCAGCTTCAAAAAATGGGCGGAGTTGTTCAATTAATTCCTGTGCATTTTCTCGTCCTTCGGGGAAGGGAATATAAAAACCTTTATGCGCTTCCCAGGAAAAAGCGATTCCCACAAGTTCGGCTACAAGAGAATTTAAAGAAGTTGTTTCGGTATCAAAACATACCCTGTTTTGCTTCATAAGATTTTGAAGGAATAATTTCATGCCCATCCCCGATGAAACACTTTGATAGACATGAGCTACATCATTAATGGTTTTTCTGCTAGAAAATTCTTTTATAGTCGCCGGTGAATCTCCGTCACTGCCAAAAAGAGAAAACTGGCCACTTCCGGCTGCCTGCTGCTCTTTTTTTGGTTTTGGCTCTTCATGGTTGTCTTTAGAGACTGATTCATCAGATTCCTTTGAGAAAATCCTTAAGAATTGTTCTCTAAGCCTTCTGAACTCTAATTCCTCAAATATTTTCTGTACTTCTTCACTATCCGGTTCAGACAGTTCATAATCCTTGGCATCAAAAGTAACGTTGCAGGTAACACAAATTGTCGCTAATTTCCTGGACAGTCGGCCCAACTCGGCATTTTCTTCCACCTTCTCTTTCATTTTTCCCTTGAGCTTATCTGTATTTGCGAGTAAACCTTCCAGGGTACCAAATTCGGATATAAATTTTTTGGCAGTTTTATCTCCAACTCCCGGAAGTCCGGGAATATTATCACTGGCATCACCCATCATTCCCAAATAGTCAATCACTTGTTCGGGGCGTTCAACTCCGAATCGAGTTTGTATTTCAGGAATCCCCCAAATTTCAACGCCGTTACCCATTCTGGAAGGGCGGTACATAAAAATATTTTCTGATACCAATTGTCCAAAATCCTTGTCGGGTGTTACCATATACACTTTGTATCCTTCTTTCTCTGCCTGTTTGGCCAATGTGCCAATAATGTCATCGGCTTCCAAACCAGATACTTCTATACAAGGAATATGCATTGCTTTTAAAATATCCTGTATTATCGGTATCGCTACCCGTATAGCATCTGGTGTCTCAAGACGGTTTGCCTTGTATTCTGCAAATAATTCTGTACGCTCTGCACTGCCGTCCTTATCGAAACAAACGGCGAGGTGGTCTGGTTTTTCCCGTTTTATAACATCAAAAAGGGAATTTACAAACCCCATGATTGCCGAGGTATCCATTCCTTTAGAATTTATCCTAGGATTTTTAATCAGGGCATAATATCCCCTAAATATCAGAGCATATGCATCCAATAAAAAAAGTCTCTTCTGGTCTGCCATTTTTTAGTTCTTGTAGAGCTTCAAATCTACAAAGTTTAAGTGCTTTAGTAAAGTATTTAAGTGCTTATATAGCTTCTTGCTGTGTTATTGCTATGTCCTTTTTCTGAATATACCCTATAGGAGAAACCTGGTTGAATGCAATACCCTCCGGTTTCCCCCTTTTTATTAATGGCAATAAAGCCAATTTGGAAATCCAGTTTCTCCTTGTTCTTTGCTATGATGCGTCTTACACCTTCCTCACATGCCTGTTGAGGGGTTTTGCCTTGCCTCATTAATTCTACGATAAGAAAACTCCCTACTGTGCGGACTACTTCTTCCCCAACACCTGTTGCTGTGGCCCCGCCAACTTCATTGTCAATAAATAATCCGGCTCCGATTATAGGGGAATCGCCTACCCGACCTGCCATTTTATAGGCCATTCCACTAGTGGTGCAGGCGCCTGCAATATCTCCTTTACTGTCAATTGCCAACATCCCTATGGTATCATGATTTTCTATGTTTATAATAGGTTTGTATTTTGAAGTTTTTTTCCATTCTGTCCACTCCTCCTTCGATTTCTCCGTGAGTAAGTTCTCTTTTTTAAAACCCTTTTCATAGGCAAACATTTCGGCCCCCTTTCCCGCGAGCATTACATGCGGGGTATCTTCCATAATTTTTCTAGCAACTGAAACAGGATGTACAATATTTTGAAGGTACACAACTGCTCCACAATTGCTGTCTTTGTCCATTATACATGCATCCAGAGTGACATTACCTTCCCTGTCTGGCCTACCCCCTTTACCTACAGATTGATTCTCAACATCTGCTTCTTCAATCATTACTCCCTGTTCTACAGCATCTAAAGAGTTACCCGCATTGCTAAGAACCTCCCATGCTTTATTGGTGGCATTGGGTACATCCCATGTAGCAATTACAATAGGTTTTAGTATTTCATGGACCGATTCTTGTTTCTTTTCAGTTTTGCAGGCCGATAGAATTGAAGCAGAAAAGATACCGGCAGTACTTAAGGAAGAATTTTTTAAAAATTTTCTACGTTTCATCTGGAAGGGTTGCTTATTTTTATCTGTCTAAATATATGAAATGATCGTAGAAGTGTGTGCTAATTCTTATCAATCTGCTTTAAACGCGGAGGAAGCCGGTGCCGATAGGATAGAGCTTTGTTCGGAGTTGGCCGTGGGAGGTATAACCCCGTCTTACGGTTTGATAAAGAAGGTGTCAGAAAATCTTACCATTCCAATTCATGTTTTAATCAGGCCGCGCAGTGGCGATTTCTCGTACTCCGGTGATGAGTTTGAGATTATGAAAACAAATATTGCCCTCTGTGCAGATCTTGGGGTATCCGGAATTGTTTCCGGAATTTTGCATGCCAACAATACCCTGGATAAGGAGCGAACCGGGGAATTAATATCTGCGGCAGGGAATATGCATTTCACTTTTCATCGGGCATTTGATTGGGTAGAGGACCCCTTAAAAACACTATTGGAATTGGAAGATATAGGGGTAGATTGTGTTTTAACATCCGGAGGAAGGCAAAAGGCGGAAGAGGCCATAAACGACCTGGTATCGTGGCAAAAGAAAATAAAAAAGTGCATTATTATGCCTGGCGGGGGAATTCGAAACCGCAACGCGTTGCTATTTAAAAATAATGGATTTGAGGCAATACATCTTTCAGGATTAATGTATAGAAAAACACTTGAAAAAGCCCCTGAACCTTCTATGAACAATGTCTCATATTTGAGAGAAGATGAAATAGCTTTAACAGACCCGGAGATTATACGCACTCTGGTACAAAGCGTTAAATAAAGGCAAAGATTTAAAACAATACTCTGCTAAAGAAATATATTTGTAAAAAAAGCATATGCTGCGCTGGATAGTTTTTGTAATAATTTATATTATTCTGGGATTCTATACCCTCCAAGCCCTGAAAACAGTAAGCCGGTTTCCATGGGTTTATTTCGTATTTGCGGCGATATCCTTGTTTGTTCTAGGAAATTTCATTTTTCAATTTACCGTGGGCGAAGAAGGCGGAAGGGTACTGAGCAGGCCTAAAAGTTATGCTTTTGGGTTTTTAATTGCCATCCTTACTTTCAAAATAATAACAATAATATTTCTTTTCTCTGAAGACATTTTCAGATTCATTGCCGCAGGGTATCATAAATTTTATGGCACAGACAGGGAGTTCAGCCTGCCGGAACGAAGGAGGTTTTTAAGCTTGATAGCCATGGGTATCGCAGCAATTCCTTTTGGATCATTGCTATACGGTATGTATAGAGGGAAATACAATTTTAAAGTATTGAAATACCAAATGGAATATGAAGATCTGCCTCCTGCTTTTGATGGATATCAGATTACTCAAATTTCAGATATTCACAGCGGAAGTTTTGATAATAGGAGAAAAATTGAATATGCGGTTGATTTGATCAATAAGCAAAAGAGTGATGTTATTTTTTTTACCGGAGACATGGTAAACAATAAGGCTGAAGAAATGAAACCATGGGCAGAATTGTTTTCGAGCCTCAAGGCCGTGGACGGGAAATATTCAATTCTGGGCAACCATGATTATGGGGATTATATAAACTGGGATACCGAAGAGGAAAAAATGCAAAATTTGGATGATCTTAAACTTATGCAAAAAGAGATGGGTTTTGATCTGTTGCTGAATGAGAGTAGATATCTGAAAAAAGAGGATGATAAATTGGCCTTAATTGGTGTAGAAAATTGGGGTAGAGGAGGTTTTAGAAAGTCGGGTGATTTAAAAAAGGCTGCTTCTGTAATTAGCCAGGACGACTTTAAAATCCTTCTGAGCCACGACCCGTCTCATTGGGAAGATGTAGTTTTAAAAGATAAGTATCACTATCATCTCACACTAAGTGGTCATACACATGGGATGCAGTTTGGGATTGAAATTCCCGGATGGGTGAAATGGAGTCCGGTTAAATGGCGTTATAAGTATTGGGCAGGTGTTTACGAAGAACTTGGAGAATTCATAAATGTCAATCGAGGATTTGGTTTTTTGGGATACCCAGGAAGAGTAGGGATATGGCCGGAAATCACGGTAATTACTCTAAAAAGGAAAGAATTAACTTGAATTTAACTTTCAAGTAATGCCCAAATTTAAGGGGATACCGCATTTTTTAACATTTTTTCATACATTTGATCCGTAACCCAATGTTTTTTATATGTCGAAATTCGGTGAACTTATAGATTTAAATATCCCCGTATTACTTGACTTCTATGCGGAATGGAACGAACAATCTACGTCTATGCACCCCGTTTTGCGGGATGTGGCGGCCGCCTTGGGAGATAAAGGAAAGGTTATAAAAATAGATGTTGACAAGAATAAAGAATTATCACAAGCACTTAGAATTAAAGGTCTCCCTACCCTTATGATCTACAAAAAAGGGGAAATGGTGTGGAGGCAAAGTGGCGAACAAGATGCAAATACACTTATCGGGATACTTAACGAATACCTATAAAAAGCAATGTTGGATCTAGATCCAATAACCCCTGAAACTATTTAATTTCCATTTCTGGACTCTACTCTGTTCTGTTCAATGCCGGGATCTTACTCATTCTCAGGTATTGAATCTTTTTCAACTTCCACAGTATCTAAAATATCCGGATTCGATTCCTCCATTAAGGGCGGTTTTTGTAGTACCTCATCTTTATAAAAATGACTGAACCTGTCTATATGCTCATTAAAAATTAAAGTTTCTTTTTCTGCCAACTCCCTGTCATTGTTTTCAATAAGAATATCAATGTTCCTTCTGTATGCTTCCATATCGCCAATAATATTTTCAATATTATCATATTGCTCATCTAGTGGTATACTGGAATAGTAGTCTAAACGATCCTGATAAATATCCCTTAATTTATAGAACAAATCCCGGGCCTTCTGTGTTTCACCTACCTTGTAATAACTATCCACATAAGGTTCTACAAAAGCATAAAAACTATAGTGCTCAACAGGCATATTGGTCATGGCAATGTTAATCACATCTTTGGCTTTGTCTATTTCGTTTTCATTTATCAGTGCTTCTGCTAATCGCGCAAGATTACCCCTGAAAGCTAAACCCTGCGACCTGGTTTGTGGATCATGGTAGATATCTGAACTTCCGGAATTTCCCCAATCCCATCCTTTTACGATATCATACATTAACTCTGTATCTATTCGTCCCATTTCAAAAGAACTTTTATTTTTGGTGTAGATGGGCACTAATTTATAGGCTAACCCTTCAAGCTGCAAATACTCTTTCATCCAAATGTATTCTGCTTTGTCAAAACTGCCACCGGAAAAGTAGATTGGTCGTTTCCAATCATTATTAGCAATAATATCCAACATCATAATCCTGTTTTTGGGCAAGGCGCTTTTGGGCAGGTCAATATCAATATAGTCTACAATTAAAGCAGAATCTTTTTCTTTAACAAGACCACTTTCCAATACATTTTTCTTATTAACCGGGATTCTTATTTTGTTAGTCGGATAATATACAAGATCTAATGTGCTCTCAGAATAGCCACTTAGGTCAGCTCCTTGTTTTTCAAGAATATATCTGAACTTTGTTTGCGGTTTATTACTGCCCACCCAATTCATAAAATCTTTAATATTCCATCTTTTTTCAGCCAAACCGGGAAGACCTTGATAGTAGATTACATCCCTGTTGCCATATCTATAAAGATCATGCGTCAGTTGAGACGGTATTGGTTCGCTTTTATAAGCTTTGCGTTTCATTTGATCTACATACCAATCTGTTGCAAAAAGACTTGTGCAAATAATGCGTATATCAGTTCTGTATCCCTCAATTTCCTGAGCATACCAAAGAGGAAAAGTGTCATTGTCTCCTATCGTGAATAACATAGCGCCGGCATCTTCCTGGCATGAATCCAGATAGGCTTTGGCGCTTGCACGTGCGGTATAGCGAT
>CP070778.1:1985762-2023962 GCA_020346245.1 Flavobacteriaceae bacterium
TGTCATAGTTTCAAGTCTGGTTTTGGCATCTGATGATAGCTTGTGACCGGTCATGAGGATACAATAGCTCTGTTCAGCGCCACGGCCCACTCGCCCTCTTAATTGGTGCAATTGTGAAAGTCCGAAACGTTCTGCACTCTCAATAATCATAACTGAAGCATTAGGGATGTTTACTCCTACTTCAATTACTGTTGTCGCAACCATAATTTGTGTTTCGCCTTTAACAAAGCGTTCCATCTCATAATCCTTATCCTGTGGTTTCATTTTGCCATGGACTATGGATATCTGATAATTTGGTAGTGGAAAATCTCGTGCTATACTCTCATAGCCGTCCATCAGATCCTTATAGTCCAATGCTTCTGACTCCTGAATTAGCGGATATACAATATATACTTGCCTTCCCTTTTTTATTTCATCCCTGATAAATTGAAACACTTTTAATCGGTTTTTGTCGAACCTGTGTACAGTTTTCACAGCTTTTCTTCCAGGTGGAAGTTCATCAATTACCGAGATATCAAGATCGCCATAAAGACTCATGGCCAGGGTTCTTGGTATTGGTGTAGCGGTCATTACCAGGATATGTGGAGGAACCTCATTCTTGTGCCATAATTTCGACCTTTGAGCAACACCAAACCTATGCTGTTCATCAATTATTGCTAAGCCAAGATTTTTAAATTGTACTTTATCTTCCAATACAGCATGTGTGCCTATAAGTAGGTGAAGTGTGCCATCTTCCAGTTGCTCATGTATACGTTTTCTTTCAGCCCTTTTAACGGATCCTGTAAGTAAAGCCACATTAATGCCAATAGCTCCCAGTAATTCTAATATGCTTTTGAAATGCTGATTAGCCAATATTTCAGTCGGAGCCATTAAGCAAGCCTGATAACCATTATCGAGAGCCAATAAAATGGTCATTAAGGCCACTACCGTTTTACCAGATCCTACATCCCCTTGTAAAAGGCGGTTCATTTGGGCTTTACTACCCAGGTCTGCTCTTATTTCTTTAATGACTTTCTTTTGGGCCACAGTAAGCTCAAATGGTAAGTGGTCTTTGTAAAATTTATTAAATAGGTTTCCCACACTTTTAAATGGATAACCTTTTATTTTTTGTTTTCTAACTAATTTCTTTGAAATCAGTTGCAGCTGAATGTAAAATAATTCTTCAAATTTAAGTCGGAATTGTGCTTTAGCTAATAATTTAAGATCCTTGGGGAAGTGTATATTAAACATGGCCTCTTTTTTAGAAATCAACCGAAGCTCATCTCTTAAAGCAGGGGAGAGGGTTTCCCTGAATTCTCCCTTCGTTTCTAAGAATAATTGTTGCATTAACTTACTGACTACCCTGTTTGTAATGCCCCTGGCGCTTAGTTTTTCTGTTGAAGGATAAATAGGCTGCAAAGATACCCTTATTCCTTTTTCATGAACAGTAAGCAATTCCATATCGGGGTGTGGCATAGAAAATCGTCCACTAAACCAATTCGTTCTTCCGAAAATGACATAAGGTGTATTTAATTTGATATTTTCCCTAATCCATTTCTGTCCACGGAACCACACCAGTTCCATTTCCCCGGTATCATCCAGGAACTTAGCGACTAAACGGCTTCCTTTTTTTTGCTCAACCGTTTTAATATGGATGATTTTTCCAATTAGTTGAACATCGGCATTCCCTCTTTGTAACTCATTAATTTTATAATACCTTGTTTTATCAATATACCTATTGGGAAAAAGATTAATTAAATCCTGATAAGTCTCTATCCCCAATTCAGACTTCAGTATTTCAGACCTGTTTGGCCCAACACCTTTTAAATAGGTGACCGGAGTTTGGAGATAGTTCTCATTCATAGAACGAAAATAACGGTTACTGCATAATACTGCAATAGCGCAAATTGCTAAATTTGAACTAAGAATGGTTTATTAACTACTATGAACTTTATTAATTCACTTTTAGCAATGCTTTTTTCGGGCTTTATTTTTGGTCAGTCGCAGCCCTCAGTGGATTTTTATAAAGCTGCCATTCATGTAATTCCTGTTCCTTCCACTAAAGGTATAAATGGTAAAGTAACGTATTGGTTTAATGTTCTGGATAAGACGGATTCAGTTTTTTTAGACGCTAAAAACATGGATTTTTCCTCTGTACTATTAAATGGCAAAAAAGTTCGTCATTCAAATGCCAAGGATAAAATAGTCCTCTATAAAAAACTCAAAGCAGACAAAGCATATAAATTAACACTGGATTATTCTGTAATTCCAAAGCAAGCGGTTTACTTTCTGGGTTGGGAAGATTCATTAGCAGACAATAATCAAATATGGACTCAGGGCCAGGGAAAATATACCAGTCATTGGCTCCCTAGTTTTGATGATATGAATGAGAAAGTTGAGTTTGATCTCAAACTTACTTTTAATAAAGAATATGAAGTAATTGCCAATGGAAAATTGAAGGATACATTTTTGAAAGGCTCACTAAAAACATGGTTTTTTGATATGAAACGCCCAATGAGCAGTTATCTTCTGGCGTTCGCCATAGGGAATTATGACAGTGAGAAAGTCATAAATAAAAATGGAATACCTATAGAACTTTATTATTACCCTATGGACAGTCTAAAAGTAGAGCCGACCTATAGGTATACCAGTGAAATATTTGATTTTCTTTCGGAAGAGATCGGGATAGACTATCCGTGGCAAAATTACAAACAGATACCTGTCCGTGATTTTTTATATGCCGGGATGGAGAATACAGGTGCTACCATTTTTTCTGATGGGTATGTGATAGACAGCATGGCTTTTGTAGATAAAAATTATGTAAATGTGAACGCTCATGAAATGGCTCACCAGTGGTTTGGAAACCTTGTTACGGAAAAGGACAGCAATCATCACTGGCTCCATGAAGGTTTTGCATCCTATTATGCCTTGCTGGCAGAAAAAAAACTATTTGGTAACGATTACTTTTATTGGAGGCTTTATGAATCTGCAAAACGTCTTCAACAATTAAATAACCAGGGGAAAGGAGAGGCGTTGACAGATCCAAAAGCGAGCAGCCTGACCTTTTATGAAAAAGGGGCATTGGCCCTTCATATATTGAGAACAAAAGTTGGAGATAAATTTTTTAAGAAAGGCATGATGACTTATCTGGAAAAATATCAGTTTGCTAATGTCACAATATCAGATTTTATCTCAGAGATGGAATTGGCAAGCGAATTGGATTTGAATGATTTTGTCCAATCCTGGTTGAATGACACGGAATTTCCATTTGAGAAAGTAAAATTATTGCTTGCGTCTTCTTCTAAAGATTTGCAAACCTATTTTAGTCTTCAAAGTGAATTGATGTCGAGTAATTCCGGGAATGAAGAAATTATTAGTCAGATATGGAGTAGTAATTTATCGCATAGACTAAGAGAAAATATCATCCTAGACTATCATGAATCCTTATCTGAAAGTTTTCTAAGGGATGCATTTGACACAAAAGATTTAAAGACTAGGCAGGCTTTAAGTATTGCTACGGATAGAATTCCTTCAGAAATGAAAAAACAATTTGAATCCTTATTGGAAGATAAAAGTTATATTACCATTGAAAATGCCCTATATCGCTTGTGGATATCCTTTCCGGAGGACAGAATAGCCTATTTGGAAAAAACTAATGGCATCATTGGTCTTCCCAATAAAAATGTTCGTATGTTATGGTTGTTGTTGGCAGTACTAACTAGGGATTATTTGAGTGACGTACAAAGGACAAATTATAAAGAGGAATTATTTGGATATACTTCTGAAATAAATTCTTTTGAGGTTAGGCAAAACGCATTTTCTTTGATTTCAGAGGTTTATCCCTTGTCAGACCAAAACCTGAAAGATTTGGTGAATGCATCGGTTCATCATTCCTGGCAATTCAGGAATTTTGCCAGGAACCTCATAGAAAGGTTATTAAGAGATGACAAACAAAAACAACGGTTGATCGAAATATCAAAAGAACTAAAGGGTAAAGAATTGCGTTATATACAAAGTAAACTGCAAGTATAATGAGAGCTTTAGTAATATCCGGGGGAGGTAGTAAAGGCGCTTTTGCCGGAGGTGTTGCACAATACCTGATGCAGGAACTGAATCATCAATATGACCTTTTTCTTGGGACATCAACCGGAAGCTTGCTAATTTCACATCTGGCACTTCAAAAGATTCAAAAAATTAAAGAGGTTTATACTTCAGTAGATCAGGAAAGTATCTTCAGTAATTGCCCTTTTGTAATTCAAAACAAATATGGCGTTGCAAATATTGGCATAAACCATTGGAATGTGCTGAAGAATTTCTACAAGGGTAGCCGAACCTTTGGGGAGAGCCATAATTTATTGAAGCTTATAAAAAATACATTAACACCTGAGGAATTTGAAATTCTTAAAACAGATAAGAAGGATATTGTAGTTACAGTATCCAATCTCTCTTTAAATACCGTAGAATACAAGTCCATTAAGGATTTTGAGTATGATGATTTTTGTGAATGGATTTGGATTTCATGCAATTATACACCTTTCATGAGCCTGGTCCGTAAAGCTGGCTGCGAATATGCAGATGGAGGCCTTGGAAGTATGGTCCCTATTGAAGAAGCGATTATGAGAGGGGCTACAGAGGTAGATGCAATTATTTTACATACTGAAGTGACTCATTTTAACAGAATGCCCTCTAAGAATGCATTTTCACTCCTTACCAGCATGTTTGCATTTATGTTAGATAGAATTGAACGTCAGAATATCCGGATTGGTAAGTTTGTTGCCAATAACAACAATGCAATAATTAATTTTTATTATACCCCAACCGTATTGACAACTAATTCGTTAATCTTTGACAAGGAGAAAATGACTTCCTGGTGGGAAAAGGGCTATGACTTTGCAAGAACTAAAAATGTAGAACTAAGTGCCTTTGAACCGGAACAGTAAGATATATTCCTAAGCTTACCAGATTTCTCCAATTTCCTTTTTTACAAAGGCGAGTGCCGTTGCCGAAGGAGATTGCTTTTCCATAGTTTCATTTAGAATATCTTCACGCAGCTTATCAGCAGAGTCAGATTCAGACATGCCGGCTTTTCGTATAGATTGAATGGTTGCATTTTTAGCTGCCTTTATAATATTCCAGCAATCGTCACTCATGTAGATCTGTTGGGATAAATTATGATCGAATTCGTTTTCAATAGTCCGGATCAATAATTGCTCATATGCATTTTTATCCGCAGATTTTGGACCTACTCTTACTACAAGACTTGGTATTGAGATACGTTCTAAAAACAGGGCCATACGCTCATACGCCTGTAAGCGAATGGGCATAGCATTTTTTTGAGAATCTTTATGAAGTAAAAACCTTCTGCGACCTTCCTCGTTTCTGGTATGTAATCTAAAGAAATAAAAAGCTACAGCGCCGGTAACCACGGCAGGCAATAAAAATGCGAAAAGTTGAAAAATTCCGTCCCCAGTCATGTTTTGGTAATTTAGTTTGGTTTATGGATGTAGAACGCTGGAATATTCAAAAAATTATAACTATGATTTTATCTCTTTAAGTAGACGGTATATTAACTATGAAAGAGCATGCTTGCTTTTATTTCTTCATGTTTTGTCTTAACCTGAGGTAGAACAAATTAAAGTTGGGATGAAGCCTGATATGCAACGATTTAACCAAGTCAGTTTTTCTTGAAACTGCAATTCTTTCTGCTTTTACATCAGCGGGATTTCCAATAATAGTTGCTATAGAAGCAGCTTGTGAATATACATTTTCCCAGCTGTTAGCATCATCTGTGTGGAATTCAAGGGTTACAACCATCTCAGGATTCGCTTTAATCACTCCACCTATTTTGTTTAGCATATCGGTTGCTGCCTCTTCCAGCATAATGCTATTTGGGTCAGTTCCAAATAAAGTAGAATTATCAATAATCACTGTTACGGCACCACTTTCCACTTTAATATTTGCGTTTTCACCCAGTGTTTGTTTAAAATTAGTTAGTACCAGCAAGGAAATTGAATCATTACTTGTCAGGGCGTCATTAATGAATTTCAATTCCAGTTCTTTCTTTCTGAGGGACTCCATAACACCGCTAAGCTTATCCTGTCTTTGACTAGCCTGACCGGTAAAATTATTTAGATTTTCCAGTAATATAGCGTTATTCTCTTCGAGGCCTTTTAATTGACTTTCAAAGGAATCTGCTCTGGCCTGGCTTATTTTCTCGCTTTTTTTGGATTCTAAAAGTTCAGCCTTTACACCTTCCAATTCCGCATTCAAACTGTTGACCTGGGCCAGGAGTTCTTTCTTATTTTGAGCTTGTAATGTACCTCCAAGTAAAAACAAAAAGAGTATTGATAAAGTAATTCTATTCATGGGTATTATTGATTAATTAAAAAAACAGGAATATATACTTTTATATAAATGAGACACAAAAATAGTCTATTTAAGCGTTTACCAATTTACCTCGTTCAGATAATTCTAATTTATATTTGACCCCATTCAATTCAATCATACATATCCAGGTAATCAAGACTCATTTCAGTAAGTGTTTTTACCCCTAAAATCAATCCGCTGTCATCAATAATAAAATCAGGGGTATGATGAGGGTATGATTCCGTAGTTCCGGGTGCCATGCCACCTAAAAAAAAGAAAAACCCGGGAATCTTTTCTTGAAAATAAGAAAAATCCTCAGCGCCAGTAATGGCTTTCTGAATCTGAATATTTTCCTTACCACCAACCCGTTGCATGGTAGGCAACATTTTAACTACCAGATCCGGATCATTGTAAGTAATGGCAGTCATTGTTTGAATGTCTATGGTGGCATCACCACCATAAGCATTTGCTATTGCAGGCACCATTTCCTCCATTCTGCGATTAATCATTTTTTGCATGTCATAGTCTAAGGTACGGATGGTGCCAATGAGCTCAGCACTCTCCGGAATAATATTAAAACGAACACCGCTTTTAATTTTCCCTACTGAGATGACAGCTGCTTCATTTGTAAGATCAGATTCTCTGCTGATTATTGTCTGTAAACCATCAATTATCTTGGCACTTATGAGAATAGGATCAATACCTAACCACGGTTGTGAACCGTGACTTTGTTTTCCTTTTACATTGATCACAAAACGCTGTGCAGCTGCCATTGTTCCACCCGACTTATATCGAATAACACCTACCGGGATTTCGGATTTAATATGCAATCCAAAAATTGCATCAACATCAGGTTTTTTTAAAACACCTTCCTTCACCATCAGCAGTGCACCGCCTTCTTCCCCGGGAGGTGCTCCCTCCTCTGCGGGTTGAAAAATAAATTTTACCGTTCCTTTTATCTTGTTTTTATTCTTGGATAAAACCTCTGCTACCCCCATTAAAATAGCCGTGTGTGTATCATGTCCGCAGGCATGCATAACTCCCACCTGCTCTCCAAGAAATTCGGATGTAGTCGTAGACTTAAATGCAAGGTCATTGCGCTCAGTTACCGGCAATGCATCAATGTCTGCCCTAAGCGCTACAACTTTTCCAGGTTGCTCCCCTTTTAAAATGCCAACAACGCCGGTATGGGCTACACCGGTTTGCACGACTATGCCCAATGATTCTAAATGTGCTGCTATTTTTTTTGCTGTCTTAAACTCGCGATTGGATAATTCCGGGTTTTGATGTATTTCTCTTCTCCATTTAATAACCTTATCCCCAATGCCATTATAGTCAATGGATAAATCCGTTCCCTGGGCCAGAACTATTGTTCCAATGAGAAGAAACAGTACACAAATTAGTTTATTCATAGTATTAAAATTTTATAAGTTGAAAACCATCGTCCTGTAGCTGAATCAATGCCGTCATGGCGGATAAAGCCAACTCAACACCATCAATAGTGTCTGAAACAGGTATATTACGAGAAATTGAGGATTGACCGCAAAACACAATGCTAACACCTGCATCCAAAAGTTTTTTTATTAATTCTTCATTAGGATTGTCTGTAGCATACCTCTTTTTATACTCAGAATTTTTCAAAAGATCTTTTGAAGCCCTATTGTGAACCACAAGGGCAACTTCTAAATTCGACAGTGGTACGCCACTTTGAGCATGCATATTTAGAAAGCGCGCAGCCGTTTCAATGCTTTTGTTCAATTTATCAGATGATTCGGAAGTATTCATAATATCAAAAACCACCTTGTATTCTTTAGAGGGATACGTTTTGAAATCTGGATTCTCTATTCTCCAAACTTCCCCGTATTCTTTTATTATAGGGCCAGATTCTTTTGTTTGCGAGAGCACAAGTGTATGGCTGAGAAGTAGGATGGTGATAAGGCTAAAAAATTCAGTTTTTGACATATAGCTCAATAGAATTTCTAAATATATTCAAATTGTCTAAAATACGAAGTCAATCTTCATAAATAATGTTTGTCACTTTTTCTTGAGGTTAATTATGGTTAAATTCACGGCATAAAATACCAATGGTTTGAATACATTTCTGGATGAATTAAATGACGCTCAAAAAGGTCCTGTTTTACACAAGGAGGGACCTCTAATGGTTATTGCTGGAGCGGGTTCGGGTAAAACCAGGGTACTTACCTATAGAATTGCTCATTTAATGCAGCAAGGTGTTGATCCATTTAATATTCTGGCTCTAACCTTTACAAACAAGGCCGCCAGGGAAATGAAGAAGCGAATCGCCGATATTGTCGGGAGCTCTGAAACAAAGAATTTATGGATGGGTACGTTTCACTCTATTTTTGCCCGTTTACTTCGATATGATGGGGATAAATTAGGGTATCCAAGTAACTATACCATTTATGACACACAAGATTCACAACGTTTAATATCATCTATAATTAAGGAGATGGGATTAGATAAGGATATTTATAAGTACAAACAAATTCAAAATCGTATATCGTCCTATAAAA
This sequence comes from Flavobacteriaceae bacterium, assembly GCA_020346245.1. GTDB lineage: Bacteria > Bacteroidota > Bacteroidia > Flavobacteriales > Flavobacteriaceae > Eudoraea. Next base: position 1,994,642 of record CP070778.1, read on the forward strand.
ACAGCTTAATTACGGTAAAGGCTTATTTCCAGAATCCAGAATTAATGGAGGCCGATGCCATGGCCAAGCGGCCCAGATTAGGTGATATTTATCAAAACTACGTGGACCGATGTTTTAAAGCAGGAGCTATGGATTTTGATGATTTGCTTTTACGGACCAATGAATTATTAAGTCGTTTCCCGGAAGTTTTAATGAAATATCAGGAGCGGTTTCGTTATATACTTGTAGACGAGTATCAGGACACCAATCACTCACAGTATCTTATAGTAAAAGCACTTGCAGATCGGTTTCAAAATATTTGTGTAGTGGGTGATGATGCCCAGAGTATTTACTCATTCAGGGGGGCAAACATTACAAATATCCTAAACTTCCAGAGAGATTATGATGATGTTGCTGTTTACAGGTTAGAACAAAATTACCGTTCAACCAAAAATATAGTTAATGCCGCAAATTCTATTATTGCAAATAATAAGAATCAACTGGAAAAAGTTGTTTGGACAGCTAACGATGAGGGTACTAAAATAAAACTTCACAGAAGTATTACTGATGCTGAAGAAGGAAGATATGTGGCAGGTTCAATTTTTGAAAATAAAATGAGAAACCAGCGTTTAAATTGCCATTTTGCCGTGCTTTATCGGACAAATTCCCAATCGCGTGCTATAGAAGATGCCTTACGCAAAAGAGATATTCCTTATAGGATTTATGGGGGACTATCATTTTATCAACGAAAAGAAATCAAGGACTTGTTATCTTATCTGAGGTTAGTGATTAACCCAAAGGACGAAGAGGCCTTAAAAAGAGTTATAAATTTCCCCACTCGTGGAATCGGGCAAACCACATTAGATAGACTTACGGTGGCGGCAAATCATTACTCAAAATCAATTTTTGAAGTAATGGAAAATTTGGATAAAATTGATTTGAAAATCAACTCAGGTACAAAAAGAAAACTCGAGGATTTCATCAATATGATTAAAAGTTTTCAAATAATGAATGTAAGTGCAGATGCTTTTACCCTGGCCGAACATGTCGCAAGGAAAACAGGCATACTACTGGAGTTCAAAAAAGATGGTACTCCGGAGGGTATTGCCCGAATGGAGAATATAGAAGAATTACTAAATGGTATCAAAGATTTTGTAGAAGGGCAAAAAGAATTGGCTGATGCAAAAGGAGATTTAGCGGAGTTTCTGGAAGATGTGGCCCTGGCTACCGATCTGGATAAAGACACAGGAGATGATGATCGTGTCGCTCTAATGACTATTCATCTCGCAAAAGGATTGGAATTTCCCTTTGTTTATATAGTTGGAATGGAAGAGGATCTTTTCCCATCTGCTATGAGTATGAATACACGAAGTGAATTAGAAGAGGAGCGGAGGCTGTTTTATGTAGCTCTTACCCGTGCTGAGGAACAGGCATATTTAACTTACACACAAAACCGATATCGCTGGGGTAAATTAATTGATGCCGAACCCAGTCGTTTTATTGAGGAAATTGAGGACAGATATATGGAGAACCTTACTCCGGTAGATACTTATCGATATAAACCTTTAATTAATACTGATATTTTTGGAGAAATTGATAAGTCTAAACTTAGGACTAAAAAACCAGAAAATGGAGTTCCGCCCGGAATAAAAAAGCCAAACGAAAATCAATTAAGAAGGCTTAGAAAACTTAAACCGGAATTAGCCAAACCAATTGGAAATAGTAATCCTATAGATCCAAATCTAACAGCAGGAGCTCTGGTAAATCATACACGTTTTGGCCGTGGCAAGGTATTGCGGGTTGAAGGAGCAGGTAACGACAAAAAGGCTGAAATACAATTTGAGAAAGGAGATGTGAAAAAGTTGCTGCTTCGATTTGCAAAGCTTGAAATAATTGGTAATTAGTCAAGCACAATCAGTACTCCATGGTTAGGGTTGATTTCTTTATACATGATAGATTTGCAGCATTATATTTATTTCATGCTATATTTGAGCAGAACTTTTAATTATATCATTTAATGTATAAGAAGATCATTATTCTTTTTACAGTTATACTTCTGGGATACAGTAAAAGTGGTCCACAAGAAGAAGTTCAGGGAGAGGTATCCGGATCTATAGATGTTTGTGACGTACAAGATGTTAATGCACCTGACTATTGGGATAAGGCGGTTTTGGTTTGGGAGGATGAATTTGATGGAGATTCGTTATCCGAGGAGAATTGGGTTTCCGAGACGGGGGCTAATGGTTGGGGCAATAACGAACTTCAGGATTATACCGAAGACGAAAATGTAATAGTAAGCGACGGAACACTTAAAATAATAGCAAAGAAAACAGAATTGACTCCTGGAACTGTTGGTTATACTTCTGCAAGGCTAAACAGCACATCCAGTTTTAAATATGGCCGAATGGAGATAAGGGCTAAAATACCGGATCATAAGGGCAATGGTTTATGGCCGGCACTTTGGATGCTGGGTTCAAATATTGAAACAGCAGGATGGCCGGCATGTGGTGAAATAGATATCATGGAGTATGTAAGTTTTGAGCCCAATAGGGTTCATTTTTCCATTCATAGTGTTGCCAACAATCATAAAGATGGAACCCAGGTAACTTCAGGTCCGGTTTTATTAGAGACTATAGAAGAAGAATTTCATAATTATGGAATTCTGTGGACAGACAAATACCTGAAATTCTACATTGACGATATAGATAATATTAAACTTCTATTTCCACGCCCGGCTATTTCAAATGCGGAGAACTGGCCTTTTTCAGGATCATTCTACTTTTTAATGAATATTGCCGTTGGAGGAGATTGGGGAGGGTTAGAAGGTGTTGACGACAACATTTTCCCGGCAATTATGGAGGTAGACTATGTACGGGTTTATCAGGTTAAATAGCATCCCGATTTAATTTTGTGGATTATCTATAGATTATTCCACCAAATTTTTATTTAGTAAATGGCCGAATTCATTAAGATATACGAGGAGAATCCTAATCCAAAAGAAATAGATAGGGTTGTATCTGTCCTGCAAAAAGGCGGTTTGATCATTTATCCTACGGATACTGTTTATGGACTTGGATGCGATATTACCAATACAAAGGCCATGGAAAAAATTGCCCGAATAAAGGGAATTAAATTGGAAAAGGCCTACTGGTCATTTGTTTGTGCAGATCTTAGTAATCTTTCCGATTATGTCAGGCAATTGGATACTCCAACATTTAAAATTCTTAAAAGAGCCCTTCCCGGCCCTTATACTTTTGTGTTGCCGGGTAGCAATAAATTACCCAAGGTTTTTAAGAAAAGAAAAACTGTAGGAATAAGGGTTCCGGATAATAATATTGCACAAGCTCTTGTGAAGGGTCTGGGCAATCCCATTATTTCTACCTCTATTAGAGATGAAGATGAGCTTTTGGAATATACAACGGACCCCGAATTGATTTTTGAAAAATGGCAGAATTTGGTGGACGTGGTTATTGATGGGGGTTATGGGGGTAATTTAGGATCCACTGTTATAGATCTGTCAGGAGATGAACCAGAAATACTGCGGGCAGGGAAAGGAGACCCGGATAATATATGAAAAAACCGCGGTTCTTAACCGCGGTTTTTTTTATTGGATTATTCGAAATAACCTTTAATCGTTGATCGCAGGGTCTTTCATGCCTTCCTCAATCATGCTATAAAACTGATCAATTTTCGGAAGGACAACAATTCTTGTTCTCCTGTTCTTAGACTTATTTGTTGCAGAAATCGGAATATACTCAGATCTACCTGCTGCCGTCATTCTCTTAGGATCTACGCCATAGTCGTTTTGTAAAACACGCACAACAGCAGTTGACCTTTTTACACTTAAATCCCAATTATCTAACAATACACCTTTTCTGTACGGCACATCATCAGTATGCCCTTCAACCATAAATTCAAAGTCGGGTTTATTGTTAACCACTTTAGCTACCTTCCCTAAAACTTCTTTGGCTCTCGCAGTAATATTATAGCTTCCGCTGCTGAATAATAGCTTGTCAGATATTGAAACGAAAACTACGCCTTTCTCAACACTGATTTCTATATCTTCATCATCAAGGTTGCCCAGCACGCCTTTTAGGCTTTGAACCAATGCCAGGTTAACAGAATCTCTTCTGGTTATGGCGTTCTGTAACTTACGGATGGTAAGATCTTTTTCCTGAAGGCTCTCTAAGGATTTTTCGAGGTTTTCAGCACCCTTAGTCGTTAGAGTTGTTAGGTTACCCATATTATTTATAAGTTCCTGATTGTTTGCTTTTAGAAAAGCATTTTGATCGGTAAGTGTTTGTAATCTGGCATCCGCAGTTGCCTTTTCTTCAAGACAGGAATTCAACTTCACTGTTGCTGAATTTAACAGATCCTGAGTTTCTTTTTGTTTAGTTTCCAATTCGGCATATTTCTTCTGAGATACGCAAGATGACAAAAGAACTGCCATACCTAAAAAGCCTAGAATAAGTTTTTTCATAATAATGTTTATATAAAATTAATTATTTGTTTAATTCATCTTTGAATAAATACAAGGTAAAATTATAACATTTGATTTCCTTTAATTTTCAAAATTAGTTAATCTTTTACTAAAATGTTAAAATTTCTTATATGATCTACGAAATAGGACCATACTATGGATTTTGTCACATAATACATCGTAATAAAATTAGCTTTTTCCCTTTTCCGATACATTTTACCAAAATGCCTGTAATAACTCAAATGTGCCCTGACAATAGCAAAACAATGAGCCGGTTTTAGCAGTATAATAAATCGAATTCCTGCAATACCGTCCAGGATCAGGCGTGCAAAAATAATGGGAAATGCCTTTTTTCGGGGGAGATTTTTAGTGATTGAATAAAGAGAGTTTCTAAAATTTAAATAAGTTTTTTTAGGATTCATATTACTAAGTGTTGAACCTCCGAGATGGTAAATATGTGATGCTCCAACGTAGTAAACCTTTAATCCATTATTTTGAGCCCGCCAGCATAAATCAACTTCTTCCTGATGTGCAAAATAATCTTCATCAAATCCGCCAAGGGAATGAAATACTTCACTTTTAATAAACATACATGCTCCCGTTGCCCAGAAAATTTCGATAGTATCATCATACTGACCTTCGTCCTTTTCTATCGCCTGAAAAATACGTCCTCTGCAGAATGGATATCCAAACTGATCTAAAAATCCACCACAAGCTCCGGCATATTCAAAATAATCTCTGCGTAACAGGTCGAGAATCTTAGGTTGAATTATGGAAGCTTCAGGAATTTTTAGAAATGCTTCCTTTATTGGTTCCAGCCAACCGGGTGTAACTTCCACGTCGGAATTTAAGAGGCAATAAATATCTGCATCCACCTTTTTTAAAGCGTCGTTGTATCCTTTGGCAAATCCATAATTAGAACTATTTTGTATTAGGATCACACTGGGAAAGTTTTCCCGTACAAAGGCCACAGAGCCATCCGTAGAGGCATTGTCTGCCACATAAATATCGGCGTCACCAGAATATTTAACTACCTGAGGCAGGTATCTTTCCAGGAGGGCTTCTCCATTCCAATTAAGTATTACGATTGCAAATTTCAAAACGGTTGCAAATTAACGGCTAAAATCAGGAATTTGCCTTAAAAAAGAATATTTTTCTTCCTCATAGTTCATTTTGCAATAAAAATGATCAAAACCATTGGTCACCATGAGAAATCCGGCCCGCATTTTTAAGTTATAACGCGCTATCTGATCGAAAACAACTTGTGAAATCGTGATATTAGGTGATTTGCATTCAACCAAAATATGGATACTGCCATCAGTATTGAAAACTACAACATCATATCGTTTTTTCAAACCGTTTAATGACAATGTTTTTTCCACATTAATTAAAGAAGTTGGATATTTTTTATCCGCCGTAAGAAAATGGATTACGTGCTGCCTAACCCATTCCTCCGGTTGGAGACTTACAAACTTTTTGCGGATAATATCAAAAATCTGCTGCTTATTTTCGCTACATTTGAATCTGAAATGGTAGCGGGGAAAGTTGAGAGATAACATAGGACAAATTTGGCAATTTTTTTTGGATGGAAGAAGTAAAGCAGATTGTAAATAGCATCCGCAACGGGATCATAAGCCCTATATATTTTTTGATGGGTGATGAGCCCTATTATATTGATAAAATAGCTCAGTTTATCAGTGATAATGTTCTAACTGAGGAAGAAAAAGGGTTTAATCAAATGGTGTTATATGGAAAGGAAACATCATTGGACCAGGTTTTGGCGAACGCCAAGAGATATCCGATGATGTCAGAAAGGCAAGTTGTTATTGTGAAAGAGGCACAGCATTTATCCAGAAATATTGAAGACTTACACTCTTATGCAGAAAACCCGCAAACTTCAACCGTACTGGTATTTTGTTATAAATACAAGAAGTTAGACAAACGAAAAAAATTACATAAAACCCTTCTTGCCAATGGGGGTGTCATTTTTGAAAGTAAAAAGCTATATGAAAATCAAGTTTCAGATTGGATAAGGCTTATATTAAAACAGAAAGGCTTTGCTATTTCACATAAAGCAGCAATTTTATTAGTTGAGTATCTGGGGACAGATCTCAGCAGAATTAATAATGAGTTAGAAAAGTTGCAATTAGTCCTTCCTGATAAAACCGAAATTGATCCCGACCTAATTGAGAAGCACATTGGGATTAGTAAAGACTACAATAATTTTGAATTAAAAAAAGCGATAGGAGAAAGAAATGCTGTAAAAGCCACACGGATCATTAATTATTTTGCTCAAAACCCAAAGGATAATCCTTTTGTTGTTACGGTGAGCCTCCTGCATAATTTTTTTACACAGTTACTACAGTATCACGGTTTGTCAGACCATTCTCCCAAAAATGTGTCTTCCGCCCTGCGAATTAATCCTTATTTTGTTAGTGAGTTTCAAACGGCTTCCAGAAACTATCCAATGAAGCAAGTTAGCAGTATTATTAAGTGTTTGAGGGAATTGGACTTAAAAGGAAAAGGGGTAGGGGCTTACAATATATCTCATGCCGATCTCCTGAAAGAACTTTTGGTAAAGATAATTTAAAACTTATTTTTTATCTATACTATAGCGCCCTGGCCCAAGTAGCATTATAACAACAAAAATGACTAAATAGATTAACGCCATTTCTTTCCTTCCAAATGGATCTGAAGCATGCACAATAAATGCCGCGACAGCCATTACAACTACAATAGGTAATGCCGCCCAACGAGTTTTATAACCAACTATAACAAGAATAGGACAGATAACTTCTCCAATGATAGTGATGAATAGAGAAGGAGTGGAGCCAATGCCAATGGGGTCAGCAAATTGAAAATCGCCACCTATAAGTTTTTGTAATTTAGGAATACCATGCGATAATAGAAAAGCAGAGGACAAAATTCGGAGCACCGCTAAGCCTATATCACTTTTAAGTTTTTTAGTCATTCATTTTAAGATTGGATGTTCTAAATTAAGCTTTTTTTACTAAACCTTGATTATCTCGTTTAGGGAGCTTAGAGAAAAAGTGTTGCCAAGTTGCAATATAGAATCCCTGTATTTAAATATTACAGCTTAAAAAAACAGAATCCAATATCGGATTTTACAATGTCGATCTATTGTTTAAATTAATAATAAGAGCAATTCAAATCCGTGTTTGAAATACTAATTTTTGCAGGATTGATTCCTGGAAGTTTATTTTCTAACAATCTATTCCATAAAATCTTGGAAAGCAAAGTGTAAGCAGTGTATTTTTTAAGGATTTCCCTCAGCGGAGCTTTGGATATTCAATAGGATTGGCCTCGTACATGATATGATATGTCTTTTCAAATATATCCTCTGCATTAGGCTTAGAAAAATAGTCTCCGTCTGAAGCATAGGCCGGTCTGTGAGCTTTTGCAGTAAGGGTTTGTGGAGCGCTGTCCAAATATTTGTAAGCCCCCTGCCGTTCTATAATATCTTGCATCAAATATGCAGCACATCCTCCTGGGACATCTTCATCAATAATCAACAGTCTGTTCGTTTTTTTAATACTGGCTAAGACAGAATTAGTAATATCAAAAGGAAGGAGGGACTGTGCATCAATAACTTCGGCATCAATTCCTACTTCTTTTAACTCCTGTGCTACATTTTGTACTATACGTAGCGTAGATCCATAAGACAAAAGAGTAATATCTGAACCTTTTTTAACAATTTCAACTACTCCAATGGGCGTACAAATTTCACCAAGGTTATGAGGTTTATCCTCCTTAAGCCTGTATCCATTTAGGCTTTCTATAATTAATGCAGGTTCATCACTCTTCATTAGGGTATTGTAAAAACCAGCGGCTTTGGTCATATTCCTTGGTGCCAGTATATAAATTCCCCGAAGCAAGTGAATAATTCCGCCCATTTGCGATCCAGAGTGCCAGATACCTTCCAGGCGATGACCCCTTGTTCTAATAATTAGAGGTGCTTTTTGTTTGCCAACTGAGCGGTACAGTAGGGTAGCAAGGTCATCACTGAGAGTTTGCAGGCCATATAAAAGATAGTCCAGATATTGAATTTCTGCTATTGGTCGAAGACCCCTCAGCGCCAGTCCAATTCCCTGGCCAATGATAGTAGCTTCTCTTATTCCCGTGTCTGCAATCCTCAATTCCCCATATTTCTGCTGAAGACCTTCCAACCCCTGATTTACGTCGCCAATAGCACCACTATCTTCACCAAAAACAAGAGCTTGTGGGTATTTTTCAAAAAGCTTGTCAAAATTATCTCTTAGGATAATCCGTCCATCCACTTTTTCGGACTTCTCATCAAACAATGGTTTTATTTCTTCAACATTAGTTGCTTTGTTGGGTAATTCGCTAAAGAGGTGAGAGCTGAATTTAGTTTGAGAGTCCAAAAGGAAATTTTCAATCCATTTCAGTAACGCATCTTTTTCTTTAGAATTTTCTCCAATCACATAACGAAGCGCCTTTCTAGAATTTTTAGCCAGATCTCTTTTAAGAGGCTCTTCCACAGCGATAAGATCGTTCTTTATTTTAGTTATAAATGCTCTGTTTGGACTATTTAAAGCAACTTTGTTCAACAATTCTATTAATTCTTTTTTAGCCTCTCTGTGAGGAGAAAGGAATTCTGTCCAGGCCTCTTTTTTTGCGTTTCTAACCTCCTTTTTAATCGCCACCTCAATTGCGGATAGAGAGTCATCATCAGTAATTTTGTTATCAAGTATCCATTCTCTGAATCGCTTGTTGCAGTCATTTTCTTTTTCCCAGATCAATCTATCCTCGCTCTTATACCTTTCCTGTGATCCTGAAGTTGAATGCCCCTGTGGTTGTGTCAGTTCAGTTACATGGATTAATACGGGTATATGTTCCTCTCTCGCCAGTTCTGAGGCATTCTCATAAGCATGAATTAATGCTGTGTAATCCCAGCCTTTTACCTTTAGTATCTCAAAACCTTTATTGTTTTCATCGCGTTGGAAACCTTTAAGTATTTCAGATATGTCTTCTTTGGTGGTTTGAAATTTTGCAGGTACTGAAATTCCATATTGATCATCCCATACACTGATAACCATGGGAACCTGTAATACTCCTGCCGCATTGAATGTTTCAAAAAAATGTCCTTCAGAAGTGCTGGCGTTGCCAATTGTACCCCAGGCTACTTCATTTCCATTTTTGGAAAATTTAGTACTATCAATCCCCTTGACATTACGATAGATTTTGGAAGCTTGCGCCAGTCCAAGAAGTCTGGGCATTTGGCCTGCCGTGGGGGAAATATCAGGACTACTATTTTTTTGAGCAGTGAGGTCTTTCCATGAACCGTCTTCATTTAGGCTATACGATCCAAAATGGCCACCCATTTGCCTGCCTGCACTCATGGGCTCCTTTTCAATATCTGTAGTGGCATAAAGGCCATGAAAGAAGTCTTTAGCACTAAGTTGCCCCAAGGCCATCATGAAGGTTTGGTCCCTGTAGTAACCGCTTCTAAAGTCACCGTTTCTAAAAGATCTAGCCATTGCCAACTGCGGCAATTCTTTACCATCTCCAAAAATTCCAAATTTGGCCTTGCCGGTAAGAACTTCCCTTCTGCCTAAAAGACTACACTCCCGACTGGTGATCGCTATTTCATAATCCTTTAAAATCTGCGCCCTGAAATCCTCAAAAGAAATGTCGTCACTGGTCTGTAATTTTAAACTCATCAGGGAAAGATTTGTAGCAAAAATAGGAAAACAGGATGATTTTTGCAATCAAAAAAAATGGTTTTTAGTTAAGAAATAAGTAAAAAACACTCAAAATAGTATTAGGTAATTATAAATAATTTAAAAAAAAAGAATATTTCTAAGAATAATATAATTTCTAAAACCACTTTCTGGTGAAAAGACCTATTAAAGTTTTAGGGCTTAGTGTAATTACAAATCTAATTCTTTCAGCATAGTTTGGTTGTGCAATTTCCCAGCCATTATTGGAGTAAACAGGAAAATATAATTCAAAATAGTCTGTGAGTAAATTAAGACGAACCCCAGAGTCGTAAACAAATCTTGCAGACTGATTTCTGTTTTTTATAAATCCGAGATCACCGTACAATTCTACCCATCTCCAGATGTTAACACTTGAATTTGTTGTTGCAATCCAGTCGTTTGCAAAAGGGTTCTCTAGCTTTGATTTAAAACCACCCTCAGCAATAATTAACTGCTGACTCCAAATACCCGAGTCTTCCGACCTTCCCAGATAATTATAGTCAAATAAATAATCAGTAGGCCTGTCCAGGGCAAAACTGAAGTAATCCCCGGTGGTATCGTTTCTCAAAAATTTACCGGCAAAAAAGCGAAAGTTAAATTGGGTGTTGTTTACAAATAGTTTACGGTATTCCAGATTAAAAGCTAATTTGGAAAAATCACCTGAGTACTGGGCGTCTACGAACCATTTAAAATAATCTATAATACCATTATTTGAATTCGTGAATCTTGCATTGAGAACGCTATAATCAGGATCAGTTTCTATATCGAGGCTTGGATCAATTGTTCTAAATACATTTACATATCTGAGCGTTAGCCATTTCCGTTTATTAGATATCAGATCCGTCGGACGCCAGCCTAATCTAACGGTTGGGGTAAATGTGCTGTACCGTGAATTGGTCTGAAAGTGGGAAGAAGATCCCCGTAGTTCATAATTAGTAACGTAAAAGCCACTTTTACCATGATAATGGCGGTAGTTAAGCCTGCCATATCCCACTAAAGTTTTTTCTCTGAAAGAATAAGATGGCGCAATATCAAAAACAAATGGCCTTTCTAAAAGGGTTTTGTTTGTAAACCTCATACCTGGACTTACACCATCATAAATATTAAAATTTAAAATGGGCATATAAAAGATTTGATTGTAATAAGGGTCTTCTGCGTCCTTAAAGAATTGAAATTTTAATTTTTTATTACTTATAAAGAAGCCCTTGAGTGTTTTCCAGTTATCTCTCTGATTGAATTCCGGGATAGTCTGATCGTAATTAAGTACCAGTCTTTTTTCCAAATTTCGGGGAACGGCAAAAGTCTCTTCAGTTTTAATCCCTGTAAACCAATATTTGGATACTACCTCATTGTTTCTTAATCCAAATAAGGATATTGGAACTTCAGTTCCGGTTTTGTTTTTAAGGGTGATATAAAGGGAATCCTGGGTTTTAACAACATTGGAAATCTTGTAATCTATACGGTCATCTGTCTCAACATAGGTCCTAAAAAACCAATCAATGTCCTTCTCGGAATTCTGCTTTAAAATTTGCTCAAAATCTGAAGGTTTAACGGGGCTTAATTGATATTTCCTGTAAAATTCTTTTATCGCTGTATCAATACTCTCAACACTAGTGTAATCCGCAAGATAAGCAAGGCCTAAGCCTGCTTTATAGGTATTGGCTATTTTCTGATTAAATTTAATAAGTGAATCATTTGGAGTTGTCAGACCCTGGTCAAGGTTTTTTCTAGCTGTGAACATGTAAAGAAAAGGATATTGCTCATTGTAATCCATTTGAGCCAGGTGAAAACCTTTGATAAGCCACCCCTTTGATAATTTTCCTAATAATTTTTGATCGGGATAAAACTCCTCTACAAATTTGATCATCAAATAATTGATCACTGCATCACTTACCCACTTTTCCTTTCTGGGATTAAGAAATATTGATTCTTTTATATAGTTGTTTAACGCAGTTTTCAAGAATGACATTTCAAACTGAAATTGTTTCTCATAAGGGCGTATAAATGATGGCAATTGATTTAATCCATAGGTTGGATTCTTATTAAAGTCTACTTCACTTACAAGAAGTTGCTCATAAGGAAAGTCTCCCAGATTTTCATGAATAAAACGCGAAATCCGATGGATAGAAACGCCTTGTGAAATTTCATCATACTTGGTTCTCCGGAGATCTGTAACCACCAATAGTTCTGGAGTAACATGTTTAGTAAACTCCTTTTGCGCGTTAAGAATTATATAACTACTCTTCCTATTTACTCCTTCCAGAGTGGCTACTTGTTTTCCCGGATAGCCCGTTATATCTACTTCCTTGAAATTAGTCCCCAAAAACAAAGAATCTGGATAGCTGAAAATAATATTACTATCTGTATTTCCTGTATAGAGATCTTCAAGATTTTTATTTGAATATAACTGCCACTCCCCATTATAAACTGCAGGAGTGAGATACCAATCTTTCAAGTAATAGCCTCCTATATTGTTATAACCAAACGTCGTGTATCTATTTGGAGGCAGTTTGACTGTATATGTAAAAAATAATTTAGCTGAGTCACCAGGAGCTAAAGGAGCGTTTAAGTCAACTTTAATTAAATCGCGGCCTGAAGTCCGGTTCCATGAGATTGCCCTGTATTCGTCATCAACTATACTGAAAATAGTAGTCCTGCCACGTTCTTTTTCTTTGGCCAGATGAAGACTTTTCTTAAATTCCTCTGCGAAACGCTCTGCGAGGGCCGTGCTCTTATCGGAATAAGCGTTTGCCCAATCATTAAAATAAAGTATTTTCAGAGTATCCTTTGAATCATTTATGTATTCAAATTCCTGTTGAATATTTATTTCTTTTGTATCCGATTCCAACGAAGCTTTTAAGAGGTTATTATGTTGCGCATAGATGCTACTAACGCCGAATACCAGGTATAGTATGGCAATTATTTTAAGAAAAACTGTAATGCGCTTTAGAAACATATAGGAATTAGAAATTTGGGCTCAATGTATGGCCTTTGTAGAAGGCATCAATAATTTCTACAACTTCTTCTTCTGTATCGGCAATTCGAATTAAATCCAGGTCTGTCTCACTAATATTTCCTGCATTTAGCATCGTGCCTTTTATCCAGTCTATCAAACCTTTCCAAAAGGATTCTCCGACAAGAATAATTGGGAATTTCCCAATTTTATTAGTTTGAATCAGGGTAAGAGCTTCGAATAGTTCATCGAGCGTACCAAATCCTCCGGGTAAAACAACGAATGCCTGTGAGTATTTTACAAACATTACCTTTCGAACAAAGAAATAATCAAAATCCAGGCTCTTATCATCGTCAATATAAGGGTTGTCATTTTGTTCAAATGGAAGTTCTATATTTAATCCAACAGAAGTTCCCCCCGCCAAATGAGCCCCTTTATTTCCTGCTTCCATAATGCCGGGACCACCTCCTGTAATGATACCATAGCCGGCTTCGGAAACTTTCCTGGCAACATTGACTGTAAGTCTATAATAATTGGCATCTTCTTTTGTTCTGGCGGAACCAAAAATTGTAACACAGGGACCAATTGCACTCATTTTTTCAAAACCATTTACAAATTCACCCATTATTTTAAAAATGGCCCATGAATCGTTGGTTTTTATTTCATTCCATCCTTTATGGTGCTTTTCTTTCCTCATATTCTTTTTTTTAATTACAAATCAATGGCAAAGAACTATTGATTTATCCACGTACTTTTAATTTCGGGTTTTTTAAATCAAATTCCTTGTTTAGGTAAAATGCCGTATAGCTTTTATCATCTTTTGCAACTTCTTCAGGAGAACCAGCAGCAACTATCATGCCGCCCCCACGTCCTCCTTCATAACCAATGTCAATTATATAGTCGGCCATTTTTATAACGTCCATGTTATGTTCTATTACTACTATGGTATTACCTTTATTTACTAATCTATTTAAAACTTCCATGAGCACCCTGATATCCTCAAAATGAAGTCCGGTAGTGGGTTCATCTAAAATATAGAATGTATTCCCTGTATCCCGCTTGGACAATTCAGTTGCAAGCTTTACCCTTTGTGCTTCCCCACCGGAAAGGGTGGTTGATTGCTGTCCCAACGAAATATAACCCAGGCCAACATCCTGGATCGTCTTTAATTTTCGATGAATCTTTGGTATTTGATCGAAAAAGACAACGGCTTCATCAATGGTCATTTCAAGAATATCCGCAATAGATTTTCCTTTATACCTGATTTCAAGAGTTTCCCTGTTAAAACGCTTTCCATTACATGTTTCGCATTCAACATATACGTCGGGCAGAAAATTCATTTCAATTATCCTTAACCCTCCTCCCTGACAGGTTTCACATCTGCCACCTTTTACATTGAAACTAAATCGGCCAGGCTTATATCCCCTGATAGCCGCCTCCGGTGTTTTGGCAAAGAGGGAACGTATTTCTCCGAAAACTCCTGTATAGGTAGCCGGGTTAGACCTCGGAGTTCTTCCGATTGGTGATTGGTTAATATCTATTACCTTATCAATGTTTTCCAGTCCTTTTACAGCAGCAAAAGGCATTGGTTTTTTAACACCATTAAAATAGTGTGCATTCATTATAGGATAAAGCGTTTCATTAATCAAAGTAGATTTGCCACTACCTGAAACACCCGTTACTGCGATCATTTTTCCCAAAGGAAATTCAACCGATACATTTTTCAGATTATTCCCTGTACATCCTATCAGGCTTATACTTTTTCCATTTCCTTTTCTCCTGGTTTCCGGAATGGGAATCTTCTTTTCCCCAGTGATAAATTGTGAAGTTAATGTATGTTGATCAATGAGCTCGGCAGGAGTCCCTTCTGATATAATCTCACCTCCGTGTTTTCCTGCATGAGGACCAATATCTATTACATGATCTGCATTTTCAATCATATCACGGTCGTGCTCAACAACAATTACAGAATTACCAATATCTCTAAGTGATTCTAACGATTTGATAAGGCGATTATTGTCGCGTTGGTGCAACCCAATACTGGGTTCATCCAATATATATAAAACCCCAACCAGCTGAGAACCTATTTGGGTTGCAAGCCTTATTCGCTGTGCTTCTCCACCGGAAAGCGACTTTGAACTCCGATTCAGGGATAAATAATCAAGACCTACGTCTAACAAAAACTTTAGTCTCGATCTTATCTCCTTTATGATCTCATCGGCAATCTTTCTTTGATTTCCTTCTAATTTGGAATCGAGTTCATCAAAAAAACGAGCAAGATCAGAAATATCCAGTTGACATAAATCTGCTATATTCCTATCCTCAATTTTATAATAAAGTGATTCTATTTTTAATCTTGAACCATTGCAGACAGGACAGGTTCTTTTATCCATAAAGTCCCTCGCCCAGCGCTTAATTGAGCTAGAAGATGCCTGATGGTACTGGTTTTTTATAAAATTAGCTATGCCCTCATAGTCTATATGGTATGCTCTTTTTACACCAAGGGTTTTGGAATCAATTTCAAACTTTTCAGAGCCGCCATATAAAATGGTGTTAAGGGCTTCATCCGGAATATTCTTTATGGCATCCGTAAGTTCAAATTCGTACCGTTTGGCAATAGTTTCTAACTGTTTAAATGCCCATGAACGTTTATATTCGCCAAGGGGAGCAATACCTCCCGATTGAATAGATAATTTTTTATTCGGGAAAATTTTATTTTCGTTTACCTCGAAGACATGTCCCAATCCATTACATTCCTTACACATGCCCTTAGGAGAATTAAAGGAAAAGGTATTGGGCTCCGGTGTTGGATATGAAATCCCGGTACTGGGGCACATTAAGTCCCTGCTGAAATATCTTGGAATGGATTCACCTTCTTCAAGAACCAGTAAAACGTTATCACCACTGTACATGGCGGTGTTAATTGATTCAGAAAGTCTTTTATTCAAATTTTCATTACCATCAATTTTCAGGCGGTCAATAACGATTTCAATATCGTGCGTCTTATACCTGTCTACCTTCATTCCCTTGGTGATATCCATAATTTCACCATCTACCCTTACTTTTACGAAGCCCTGTTTTCCAATTTGCTCAAAAAGTTCCCGATAATGCCCTTTCCTTGATTTAATAACCGGTGCAAGGATGTTTATCCTTTTTCCAAAATAACTTTTATTAATTAGTTGTTTAATTTTATCATCACTATAGCTTACCATTTTTTCACCGGTATTGTAGCTATAGGCATCGGATGCCCTTGAAAATAATAATCTAAGGAAATCGTAAACTTCTGTAATTGTTCCTACGGTAGAGCGTGGTGATTTGGAAGTCGTTTTCTGTTCTATTGCTATTACCGGGGAAAGTCCATCAATTTTATCTACGTCGGGACGCTCCAGACCTCCTAAGAATTGTCGTGCATACGAAGCAAAGGTCTCAATATAGCGCCGCTGACCCTCAGCATAAATGGTATCAAAGGCCAAAGAAGATTTACCACTGCCTGAAAGTCCGGTAATTACAACCAGTTTTTCTCTTGGGATGGTTACGTCAATATTTTTTAAATTATGAACGCGAGCACCCTTCACTTCAATATGCTCCTCGTAATTTATCATGGAATTAGACAAAGTTGCAAAGGTACGTTTTTGACTACTAAAAAGGAAGCCTGGTTTATTGTGATTTTGTTAAAGCGTTGTAACAGAGTAAATACTAAACTTGTTCACTTAGGTAATGCAGCAAGAAACCCCGGATACAGTTTTACCTTGCCTTTAGTTTATGTGCAAAGGGAATTAAAGAACAATACAATAAGTACTAGAGTGGAGAAGTAGCAGAAACAATTTCATAGTTCAAAATATACCTATTTAGGCTATTAGGCCATAGTACATTTCCCTTGAAATACAGACCGGGTTATTATACCGCCTCCAACTCTCCCCGGTATTTATTGGGCCTTTTGTTTAATTGATATGTATGCGAATTATTTGAGATTAAAGATTTAATTGGGTTTTTTGCATAATAGTTATTCCAGAATGCAATAGCATCACCGGCACTTGTTAGAAAAGAACCATTTAAGGCTTCGTAATTCGCAACTATTTCTTTCAAATCTAAAGTTATTAATTGAATAGTATGTAGGTCGTAATAAAGACCGTAGCTTCGTTTTATGTCATAAATTAGCCACTGCCTGTCTCCGAAATTAGATCTAAAATGTTTTGAAACAAGGGGTAACAAGTTAAATTCCGGTTTGGTAAGACTATAGTGAATACCATCTATAGAGACGTTAAATTGCATAAATGCTTCCATCTGACTTTTCCTTTTACTCACCATATTTGCCAAATGGTTTATTTTATTAGCCAGACCTTCAGTTGAATCCGAATAATTGGGAGAATCTTTAGCAACTAGCTTTTTAATGTAGGAAAAAAGCAATTGTTCAATTCCTGCGGTCTCGCCCAGAAATGCAAAATAAATATTTTTCATTGCGTGATTGCTTCTTCTGCTAATGCCATTCCAAACCCGCTTCGCTTTGGGTACCTGGGTTAATATAGTCTGCGTATCGGTAAACAATCCTTTTTGTACCTCATTTCTTCTTTGAATGTTAGCAACATTGATTTTTTGATCAAATGCAATAAACACAGAAGTTAAAAATCCATTAAAACTTCCATCATACACCAAAATTTTTTCTTTTTCCATAACTTTTAGAATAGGCTTAATTGTTTACTGATAGAATTCTCTGATAAGTTTCCAGATGTCTTTGGTATAACCCTTAGCGGCCTTCTATTTATTTTTGCTTCTCTAAAATTCCTATTAGTAAAGCTATCATCTACCCCTTTTTGGGCCCACTGACTAAGTTTTTTGGTTATAATTTCATCTAACATAACTAGGCTCATTTGTATATTATCCAAAAATATGGAAAAAATCCTAAATTAGGAAATATTCCGAACTAATTTTGGAAATTATCCAAATTTTGTATCTTTGAGAATCTGGAATTCAAAAATGTTCTTTTATAGCATTTTAGAGGGGAGTAGTGAAAGCATGAAGAAATAAAGCAATTTTCAATTTTATAAATAATGATTAAATAGAAAATACAATAAGATGGGTATAGAAAATGAACTTACTATAAAGCGATTTATTGAAATAAGACGGGATTTGGGATATACACAAGCCGAATTTGCAAGTATACTCGGAATTCCCAATACAACAGCCGATATAGAGCGGGGTCGTACCAAACTTTCGGGCAAGGTGGTCGTTGAATTGTTAAAGCAATTTAAAGTTAATCCGCTATGGTTATTTGGAGATAGTAAGAACCAACATTTGAATTATTCGGGCACCAGTGTTATCCCAAAGGTGGTTACCGTAGATTCTTCTGATAATGACAATATGGTTTTGGTAAATGCGAAGGCTGCTGCGGGGTATCCTCAAAATATTCAGGATACAAGCTGGTATAAACAACTACCTGCCTTTGATCTTCCACTACCGGAATTCAGAAATGCCACCTACAGGGGCTTTCAGGTTGAAGGTGATAGTATGTTGCCTAATTTACAACCTGGTGAATGGGTTTTGGCTAAGGCTGTGGAAGTGCTGGATGATCTTAATCCAAACAAGATGTATGTCGTGGTTCTTCACGATGCCGTATTAGTCAAGAAGATCGAGAGATTACCAGGAAATTCAAAGATTCTTTTAATATCACTCAATGAAATATATCCACCTTATGAAATAGAGGCTGAACAGATACAGGAACTTTGGCAGGTGAGCAGCAAAATAACTTTTGGTGTAGATGCTACTACAGAAAAAGGCTTACTTAGGCAATTACAGGAATCTATGGAAGAGTTGAAAAATCAGCTTAAAAAATAGCCAGCACAAAAAAGGAATATCTATTTGAAAAAGAATTGCTAACCCAAAGCCAATAAGATCTAGAAACCTACTGCTGTATCATCACCGCGTTTATCGGCACCACCTTCCAGACTACCGTCCGGTAAAACTAAAATTGCATCTACTTTCCCTAAAATAGGTGTAGGCTCTTGATTAATATGGTAGCCTTTAGATTTAAGCTCCATTTTTAACTCTTCAGAAAAACCTTCTGTTTCAAAACCTATATGATCTGGCAGCCATTGGTGATGGAATCTAGGGGCATTTACGGATTCTTGCATGCTTAAATTGAATTCATAGGTATTTAGAATGGTCTGAGCAACTGCAGTAATTATAGTAGAACCCCCGGGAGAGCCAACAACCATCCAGAGTTCACCTTCTTTTTCAACTATAGTAGGTGTCATAGAGCTAAGCATACGTTTCTCAGGAGCTATGGAATTAGCTTCAGCGCCAATTAGACCAAACATATTAGGCACTCCCGGTTTGGCACTAAAATCATCCATTTCATTATTTAAGAAGAATCCTAATTCATCACAATAGAGTTTAGAACCATATGCCCCGTTCAATGTAGTAGTAACGGAAACAGCATTTCCCATTTGGTCTACAATAGAATAATGAGTAGTCTCTTTACTTTCTACAATTTCTATTTTACCGTGCGATACCTCACTAGAAGGTGTGGCGGCTTCAAATGAAAAACCCTCCATACGACCTTTTAGATATTCTTTGCTCAATAGAACGTCGAGAGGAATAACAACAAAATCCGGATCTCCAAGAAAAAAATTTCTGTCGGCATAGGCACGCCTAGCTGCCTCCGTAAACAACTGAATAGATTTCGCAGAATTATGGCCAAAGTCTGAGATGTCATAAGGCTCAATCATCTTAAAGATTTGATTTATCGTTACCCCACCACTGCTTGGTGGACTCATTGAAATTATCCTCAAGTCTTTGTAATTGAAAATTACAGGTTGTCGCCACTTGGCCTCATACTTCGCCAAGTCTTCTTCAGTTACAAATCCACCCTTTTCCTGAATAAACCTGGCCAGTATTTTTGCAGTCTCTCCTTTGTAGAATTCATCCCTGCCGTTTTTTGCTATTCTTCTTAAAGTATTGGCCAGGGCAGGATACCTAAGCGTATCACCTGCATCACATTTGTTGTAAAATAAGGTATTTTCCCCATTCACGCTTCTAATCTGATCCCAATACTTATCTAGTCTGGCGGCTTGTTTCGGAGTTACCTCAACCCCTTGATCAACAAGTTTTATTACCGGGTCTATAATATCTTTTATTGGTAAAGAACCGAATTTTTCATGTACTTCAAAGATCCCAGCAATAGTTCCTGGAACACCTGTGCCACTTGCCCCAATAGTACTCATGCCCGGTATAACATTGCCCACAGAATCCAGATACATATCTTTATGAGCTGCCAAGGGCGCCTTTTCACGATAATCAATAGCTCCAATATTGCCATCACTTTTTCGGTATACCATAAAACCTCCACCCCCAAGATTGCCGGCAAAAGGATAGGCCACAGCCAATGCAAGTTCGGTTCCAACCATTGCATCAAAAGCATTACCCCCTTTTTGAAGTATGTCTGAACCTATTTTTGACGCCTCTTTACGCGCAGATACTACCATTGCATTTGGGGTTACCAAACCAGTTGGGGGATTAGGTTGTCTTTTACAATGGGTAAAAAAGACTAACGCAACTAATAAAATTAGTATTCGCATATTGAAATATATTTTTGCTTCGAAAAGGTTTCTAATTCCTTAAAAAAATCGGTAAATTCAAGCTCAAATGCATCATAGTCTTTTTCCAGATCGAGGATAGCATAATTCATTTTACTCTTATTATGGGTTCTTCTGTTCATTCCGCTTAAAACCCTGCTTATCCCATCCATTTTGGCATAATTGAGGAGCCAGTTATCGCTTATCATATAAGGAATCATTCGTTTAGTGTTATCAGGAAGAATACTAATGTTTGCTTCGAGCAAATCATAAAAATTTTCTACAAATAATTCCAAGGGAGTATCGGAATATTGCTGCCAGTTTTTAGCTAAAAAATGATCATAGAAAATATCAACGATTACCCTGCTGTAGTGACTGTAATTTTTATGTAATCTTTTGCTGCTTGTTCTGGCTATTGGATGTGAATCGGTATACGTATCTATTTCCCGATGCAATAGTATACCTTTTTGTATTCTGTCTGGCAGGTGCTTGTATTTATTGCCTCTTATACTGTCGGCAATGAAATTTCCGATAGTTATTTCATCATCTCCAAAGGAGAGATATATATGTGCTAAAAAATTCATTTGCCACGAATATAATCTTCACAACGTAATTTACAAATTTGGAGCGCATCTTAATTGTCAAGACATGTATATTTGCAAAAACTATTCAGAAACTTATGACATTAATAAAATCGATATCGGGTATAAGAGGTACAATAGGAGGGAAGCCAAATGTGAATCTCACTCCCATTGATACAGTGAAATTTGCAGCGGCATATGGCACCTGGCTTAAGGGTTATTCCAAATCTGATAACTTAAAAGTTGTCGTTGGAAGAGATGCCCGCCTTTCCGGCGAAATGATTCAGAAATTAGTGGTATCTACTTTGGTTGGACTTGGGATAGATGTTATAGACCTTGGATTGTCTACCACACCTACTGTGGAAATAGCGGTTCCTTTAGAAAAAGCTCATGGTGGTATTATTCTTACGGCAAGTCACAATCCCAAACAATGGAACGCACTAAAACTATTAAATGAAAAGGGCGAGTTTCTTGATGCAGCCCAGGGTGCAATTATCCTGGAATTGGCGGAAAAGGAAGATTTCCGGTTTTCTGAAGTTGAGCAACTTGGAACCATAACCGGGAATGACGCCTACATAGATATACATATTGATGAAGTACTGAATTTGCCATTAATTAATACAGATACCATAAAAAAAGCCGGTTTTAAGGTTGTCGTGGATGGAGTTAATTCTACCGGAGGGATTGCAATTCCCAAATTATTAGAATCTTTAGGGGTGGAAGTCATCAAGTTATATTGTGATCCGACGGGTCATTTTCCGCATAACCCTGAACCACTAAAGGAACATTTAGGAGATATTTGTGAGCTTGTTCTAAAGGAAAAAGCCGATTTCGGAATAGTTGTTGATCCAGATGTAGACCGCTTGGCATTTATTTGTAATGACGGAGAAATGTTTGGTGAAGAATATACCCTGGTAGCTTGTGCAGACTACGTACTTGGTAAAACAAAGGGAAATACGGTTTCCAATTTATCTTCTTCAAGGGCACTCAGGGATATTACCATCAAACATGGTGGTGTTTATGAAGCTGCAGCCGTTGGCGAGGTTAATGTTGTGAAGAAAATGAAAGCCAATAATGCCATTATTGGGGGTGAAGGTAATGGAGGAATTATCTATCCTTCAAGCCATTATGGAAGAGACTCACTGGTAGGAACTGCCTTGTTTTTAATGCTTATGGCAGAGCGAGGTGGTACGGTCAGAGAACTTAGAGACAGCTACCCCAGTTATTTCATGAGTAAAAAGAAAATTCAATTAACACCTGAATTGGATGTTGATGGGATATTAGAGTCAGTTTCTGAAAGCTACAAAGACAAGGAAATCTCCACAATTGATGGGGTAAAAATAGATTTTGAAGAAAGCTGGGTGCATTTAAGAAAGTCTAATACCGAACCTATTATTCGTATATATACTGAGGCAAAGACTCAGGCTGAAGCTGATTCTTTAGCAGAGAAAATCATAGGTGAGATAAAAGAGATAGCCGGTATATAGTATAAAATAGCGGCTACATTAGAGTAAATACTCTATTTCAAAGAAATTCTTCAGGTACTTTATTCCTGTGTTTCCATCGGCGGTGAGTCCACAGATAGTAAGCAGGGTTCTGTATTATTTCTTCTTCTGTAAGGCGTAGGAACCGATCGGTGATTTCATTCTCTTTGGTCTTACTTCCTTCCTTTGCAATTGGAATAAATTCAGTACTGTAATAGCCTCGTTTTACTTTAGTAACTTTTGCAAAGACAACCGCATGATCATACTTTCTGGCCAATATTTCAGGACTATTGTACACTGGCACCTTTATATTCATAAATTCTGTCCAGTATTGTGCAAGATGTGCCTGAGGGGATTGATCACTTACAATTCCATATACTCCTCTAATCCCTTTTTGATAATTGCGTGCCATTGTAATTACCGTTTCTCTCTGCGAAATTAGCGTTGTGCTCCAAATACTCCTGATTTTTTTAATCAATCTATCAAAATATACGTTATCAATTTTTTGATAGACAGCGAACCCCTTAGATTTTACATGAACATTAACTATGATACTCCATTCCCAATTGCCATAATGCGGAAACAAAATCAATATACTTCGTTCTTTTTCTAAATCCAGAAGAAAATCAATATTGCGCAACTCGTAACGTTTCTTTAATTCTTCTTCACTAATATTCAGGGTTTTAATAGTTTCCAGTAACATATCACACATGTGCTTATAAAATGCCTTCCGGATATCTATTTTCTCTTTTTTAGTTTTATCAGGAAAAACCAGGTCCAAATTATTATAAACCACTTTCTTTCTGTACCCAACTATACGGTAAACCAGAAAATACATCAGATCAGAAAAAAAATAAAAAAGCCTGTAAGGCAGTATAGATATTAACCATAAAAACGGGTAGGCAAGAATATATACAAGACGCTGCATGTTTAAAATAAATATGGGCAAATATAGCTATATTTGGCGCTTAATTAAATTGGCATTTTTATGAATTTACATCCTGCTACAATTGCAATAATAGTTGTAAATATTTTAATATCCCTCAGAGGTTTTAACGATGTAATTTTCTTTGATCGCTATAAGTTTACAATTGGCGCAATAAAGGCAGGTCAGCGCGATAGAATGCTGACTTCAGGGTTTCTGCACGTAGATATTTCTCACCTCTTCATGAATATGTTTACCTTATATTTCTTTGCCCCCGTGGTAATTAACTGGTTTGGGTGGGAAAAATTTTTAATAATTTATTTTGTCAGCCTTATTGCAGGTAGTTTGCTTGCCCTTTTTTTTCATAAAGATGAACCTTTTTATAGTGCGGTAGGAGCCAGTGGTGCGGTAACAGGAATATTATACGCAGCCATTTTACTACAACCAGATATGCGACTGGGAATTATGTTTATACCGATACCCATTCCGGCCTATATTCTGGGTCTGGCCTATATGTTGTACTCCATTTACGGGATGAAAAAACGATTGGGTAATATTGGTCATACCGCTCACTTTGGCGGAGCAATAGGGGGATATGCCACAAGCTTGCTATTTAAACCCGATTTGATAATTACGGATACTCTTATGGTGATAATTCTTGCCGTTCCGATAATAATTCTGTTTATTCTCGAAAAATTAGGCAAAATTTAAAAATAGCAGCTCTGAAAGGTAGGTCTAAACTTACGTAGCTATCAGAAAAATAAAAATTATTTGCTATAATTCTTACCGTTGGTCGAAAAAACCCTTCATTTAATATACCTTTTATGTTCTTTTGCCGTTAATTAATTGCCCAAATTAGTTAAATAACCTACTTATGTTTAAACGAGCTCCCTTTTTATTAATGGCCTCAATCTTTTTTCTAGCATCCTGTAGTGACGAAACCACTGTATTTGTTGATGAACAGCAGGAGAATCTAATTCTGGAAAATGATTTCGAAAAATTAAGTGGTAGCATTAATTTCGAAAATTCTGGTGTGCTGGATATTTTTGAAGATGAACAAGTTACCAATAAAAAATTCTCCGGTGCCAAAGTTGATAAAGCCGGCGATCATCCTTTTTCTCTTGTTGCTCAGGTAAGTCCGCCGAGCCTTGGAGGAAGTATTTTTTTAACTGCATCACACGTTGATGTTGATGGAGATTATGCTTATGTCTCCTACAATAAGGCAGGTGAAGAATATTATGGAGCCATAGATATTGTAAATGTGACAGACCCCCACAGCCCTGTGGTAACTTCACGGCTTATCTATTTAAATTCAGATATTAACTCTTTACAATATTCAAATGGCTATTTATATGCGGTTGGGGGTCTTAACAAGGAAGCATCTTTTACGGCTACTTCCAGCTCATTTATTACTAAAATAAAGATTAACGCCGGAGGAACGATGGATATTGGTGCGGGCATACTTTATGGTTACCAACCTGGTGATAATGCAACAGATGTAACAGTCGATGGTAAGGATGTTTATGTTACCAGTGGGAAAAATGGATCTGTTACCGTATATGACGTAAAAGATTTTGCTGTTAAAAAGGAGGAATTATTCTCAGACCTGCGTTCATTGGCATACGATAACAATAAAGTGGCTTTATTGGATGCTGGCTTTGGCTTACGTATTCTGGATGATAATTTAAATACGGAGAAAGAAATTCCGATCAATTCCGATTTTGGGACATTCACCAAACGAACTGTTGATTTTTTAGATGACAAAATTGTTGTGGCCGAAGGAAGCAAAGGAGTTGGTTTATATTCCTATAGCTCAGGTACACTTGTGCAGCATATACCTATAAGCATTGATCCCAACAAAGAAGTAACAGGAGACGTAGTGAATAATGCGGTTGCTTTTAACAAGGATGTAATATTTATGGCCAATGGAGGCGCCGGATTATCCTTGTCCGAAGACAGAGGTTCCAGTGCTTCACCATATGGTGTAATTCAGATCGATGGTTCCGTGAATTATGTAGAATCAAAAGGGGATTATGCTTTCGCCGCTTCTGGATCACAAGGCCTACAAATCATAAAATTAAACAGATTAACACAGAGTCTGGCGGCGACTTGTACAACCCTGACAGAATATGATGGCACATCTAAACTTGTAATCAACCAGGGACAAGATATTGCCTTTAGAGGGGCAAAACGATTTATTTCTATACAGGTAAGTGGTTCCTTGTTAATGTGCGGTTCCTGGACAGTTA
This sequence comes from Flavobacteriaceae bacterium, assembly GCA_020346245.1. Taxonomy (GTDB): domain Bacteria; phylum Bacteroidota; class Bacteroidia; order Flavobacteriales; family Flavobacteriaceae; genus Eudoraea. The sequence continues at coordinate 2,020,605 of CP070778.1, forward strand.
AGAATGATGTTGACATAAAAAGCGATAGCGGCCTTTTGGAAATGAACGGCAATCTCTTAGTAGGCACGAATAGAAAAAGGAAAGAAATTAAACTAGAGGAAGGTACCACCTTGCGTATAGAAGGCAACCTTACTATATATGGGGACTTGGATTTAAAAGACGGATCCACAATAGAATTCATTGGCTCTGATTCCGTAGTCAATATTTTTGGCGAGGTTAAAATCGGGGACAATGTCACCATAGCTGGTGAATTTGACGATGTTCAGAATAAGTTTTAATACCTTATGGACTCCATAAAAAAACCCTGATGTGATAAGCATCAGGGTTTTTTAATATTTTACATCATGACTATTGAAGTAATTCACTGATTTTATTTTCTAAGTCCGATCCTCTTAAATTTTTAGCAATGATAACTCCATTTTCATCCAGGATGAAAGTTGCCGGGATTGCATTTACGTTATAAAGTTCAGCTATTTCATCAAAATATTGGACATTAGAAACATGGTTCCACTCTAAACCATCATCTTCAATGGCTTTGGTCCAGTCTTCAAAACGTCTGTCTAAAGAAACTCCCAGGATATTCAGACCTTTATCATGATATTTGTTATAAACCTGAACCACATTTGGATTTTCAGCCCTGCAAGGTTTGCACCAGGCGGCCCAAAAGTCTACTATGGTTACTTTTCCCAAAACATCATTTAACGCTAATTCATCACCGGTCGGGGTAGGAGCAGAAAAGTTTGGTGCCTTTACGCCAATTGAGGTACTTACAAGCTTATCTAGTTTTGTCTTAATTCGCAGTCCAACAGATGTTTCTTTTATACTTGGATTGAGTGCATCATACAATTCTTTAATCTCCTTTTCTGGAAGTGCCTTTTTTGTTAAGACTTTCTCAATTATCAAGGCAGAAATAAGTGCTTCCGGATTTTCTTTGGCAAAATTTAGTTCGAAAGTTTTGGCTTCTTCCTGTAATTCAAAATACTCATCCCTTAAGGAGTTCATGGCAGCGGTGTCCTGAATTGCAGATGCATTCCGCATTTCATCTGACATAGATCTCGCCCTTTTTGCCATGCCCCTTGATTGTTCAAGAAAATCGGCAAATAAATCATTTTGTAAAGTTCCTTTAATCTTAGCGTAACCCAGGCTGTCTTTCTGTGCACTAACTTCTATATTTCCATTTTCAATAACTACTGGAATATTGCCCCGAACACTATTGACAATCAAATAATGAAGCTCTGGCATTCCTGAAGCACCGCTAAATGCAAACTTTCCATTTTCTATGGTAGCGGTGTCTACTTCAATTAACTGATTTGCTTCATCAGTTTTCTTAAGGAAGACCTGAGTACCGTTCTCCACTTCACCACTTAGGGCACCTTCAATCTTAAATCCATCAGGGTTAGTATTGCACGCTAAAAGCATGCCAATTAGCAAAACCGGTAGTATTAATTTTTTCATCATTTTTAAAATAAGATGTGCAAAGGTACTTATATAAGACAGAATAAAAAAAGTCCTTAGACATAAGGTTATGTTAAGGTCAGGTCTATAAAAAAAGGATTATTTTAGAATTGATAGCGTATCCCAAGGGCGATATCGAAGTCAAAATTATCAGAGAAATCATTATACCCTATTATACCAAGTTCTGGACGTAGATCTAAGGACAATAATAATGGTATGTCAAAATTATATTCTATCCCCACATTTCCAGCCGCAAATACAAATAGCCCACCATCCGGAGTAATAGGTTCATTCCCGCCGGTACCGGGTACAGATTCAAAACTAACACTACCCAATCCTCCGCCTGCGCCATAATACCAATTAAAATTTCCGTCAATATGGCGGACCCATTCATAAAGCCCGGACACCTTAAAAGCATCAAATTCTCTGCTGTCTCTCCAACCCAGATTTAATTCCAATCTGTGATATCTGCTTAATAATCTTTGATAGGAAATTTCTGCACCAAACCCATCACTATCACCCAGTCGAAGACCAAGGGCATTATCAGATATTTCCTGTGCGCTGATTGTAATCGTGAAAAAACACGATAGTAGTAATACCGGATTAAAAATTTTCATATGTTCAGTATTTAATTTATGTTTAAAATCTATCCCAGCTAATAAAAACTTAATTTTACACCTAAAATTGTTCTAGATTGGATAAAAACCTTTTAATAGATCTTGGGAGTAGCCTGGATGGCACTTTGCAATTTGATAAGTTATCAAGGGCTCTTTATGCAACTGATGCATCGGTATACAGAAAAGTACCATTAGCGGTTGCCTTCCCAAAGGATGAAAGTGACATTATAAAACTCATACTTTTTGCAAAAAATAATGACATTGGGTTAATACCGAGAACAGCGGGTACATCACTAGCCGGACAATGTGTTGGAGATGGCATAGTGGTTGACGTATCTAAACATATGACTGAAATTCTTCATCTGGATGTTGAAGGAAAAACGGTTACTGTCCAACCGGGAGTTATCAGAGATGAGCTCAATGAATATCTTAAAGTTCATGGCTTGTTTTTTGGACCAAATACTTCAACTTCTAATCGATGTATGATTGGTGGTATGGTGGGAAATAATTCAAGTGGTACCACATCCATCCAATATGGTGTAACACGCGACAAAGTCATTTCTTTAAAAACAGTACTTTCCGATGGTTCCCTTGCATCCTTTGAGTCACTTACATCAGAGGAATACAAGGAAAAAATAGGGTTAAATAATCTTGAGGGTACTATTTATCGTTCATTATTTACCGAGCTGGAAAAAGAACAGACACAACAAAATATTAAGAAAGAATTTCCAAAGGATAGTATTCACAGGCGGAATACCGGTTATGCAGTGGATGAATTATTGCATAGTGACCTTTTTGGTGGCAATGAGGAGGAAATTAATATTTGTAAACTGTTAAGCGGAAGCGAAGGAACTCTGGCCTTTACAACGGAAATTACCTTGCAATTAGATGATAGTCCTCCACCGGTTTCGGCAATGGTCGTCACTCACTACAAAACACTTGAGGATTGCCTCCAGGATGTTGTTCCGGTCATGAAGCATAATTTACATCTATGCGAAATGATGGATAAGGTGATTTTGGATTGCACAAAAAATAACAGAGAACAGTTACCCAACCGTTACTTTGTAGAAGGTGATCCTGCAGCTTTGCTTATGTTGGAGTTGAAGGATGATTCTGAAGAATCGCTTGAAGGAAATTTGAAAAAACTATTGAAAACGATAGAAAGTTCCGGACTGAGCTATTCCAACCCCATTCTGAGGGGAAACGATATTAACAAAGCTATTTCACTTAGAAAAGCAGGTCTTGGCCTTTTAGGAAATATGGTAGGCGACAGGAAAGCGGTGGCC
>CP070778.1:2024062-2067486 GCA_020346245.1 Flavobacteriaceae bacterium
AAGGGGGATATTGTATTTTTGACTAAAAATTTATTATGCCATTTCAAAATAAATTATCCTATGCGCGAGAATTGGATAGGATTGATCCTCTCCAAAAGTTCAGGGATAGATTTTACTTTCCACAATTAAATGGCAAAAATGTAATTTATTTTACGGGAAATTCTTTGGGTCTTCAACCCAAAAATGCAAAGGATTTTGTAGATGAAGTAATGGAAGACTGGAAGAATTTGGCCGTGGAGGGTCATTTTCATTCGAAGAAACCTTGGTGGGACTACCACGAAAGACTTGCAAAGCCTATGGCGAAAATAATTGGTGCCAAAGCGGCAGAGGTATCAGTTATGAATACACTTACAGTAAACCTGCATCTTTTAATGGTTTCTTTTTATAGGCCTTCCAAAAAACGCTATAAAATATTATGCGAAGAGAAAGCCTTTCCATCAGATCAGTATATGCTGCAAAGCCAGGTACGTTTTCACGGTTATGATCCTAAAGATGCAATTGTTGAGGTAGCTAAGCGTCCCGGTGAACATTATTGGCACACCAGTGATATTATTGAAAAAATTAATGAAATCGGAGACGAGTTAGCACTCATAATCCTGGGAGGGGTAAATTATTACAATGGTCAGGTTTTTGACATGAAAGCCATAACCAGTGCAGGTAAATCTGTTGATGCTATTGTGGGCTGGGATCTTGCCCATGCCGCCGGAAATATAGAATTAAAACTACATGACTGGAAATGTGATTTTGCAGCCTGGTGTAGCTATAAGTATATGAACAGCGGACCGGGGAATGCCTCCGGAGTCTTTATTCATGAAAAGCATTTGGGGCAGGAAAACATTCCAAGATTTGAGGGATGGTGGGGAACAAGGAAAGAGACCAGGTTTTTAATGAAACAGGAATTTGACCCCATGGAAACCGCTGATGCTTGGCAGTTGAGTAATCCCCCGATATTGGCATTGGCTCCTTATCTGGCTTCTTTAGCACTCTTCGAAGAAGTGGGAATGGAAGCTCTAATTGAAAAACGGAACAAAATAGTCTCTTATCTTGAGTTTATCTTACACGAAATTGATAATGAGGTCGAAAGTACTTTTGAAATTATTACTCCAGCCGAAAGAGGATGTCAACTATCTGTATTGCTGCATGGTCAAGGACGGTCTTTATTTGATTTTTTGATGAAAAACGGAGTGATAACAGATTGGCGTGAGCCTAATGTTATAAGGCTTGCTCCCGCTCCTTTTTATTGTAGTTTTGAAGACATGTATAACTTCGGACAGATATTAATAAGAGGGATACTTGGCAGGACCTGAATCGGAATAGAGTGATTTTATAAAATTCAATTAGGGCGTTTAAGGATGTCTTCTTAAATCTTCTCCAATGAAATTAGAGCATGTAGCAATATGGACGGAAAAACTTGAATTACTGAAGGATTTTTATGTTACCTATTTTGGAGCTAAGGCCAATACTAAATATTATAATCCTCATAAAAAATTTCAGAGTTACTTTCTGAGTTTTGAGTCCGGTGCAAGATTGGAACTTATGCACAATCCCGATATTCCAAAAAATGCAAATGATATGGCAGAAAAGCAGCACCTGGGAATTATTCATATGGCCTTTGGAGTGGAAAGTATGTCAGAGGTGGATGAAAAGGCTGAAGAGTTAAAAAAAGCTGGTTACGATGTAATTAGTGGTCCAAGAAAAACCGGTGATGGATATTATGAATTTGAGTTGTTGGATCCGGATAATAATCGTTTAGAGGTAACTACCTTGTATATAGAATGATTGTATATTTTTGGCCTTTGTAGAAGGCAATTTATGAGATCTCTTAGAATAATCCTTACCAACCCCAGATATTTTGGCCCTGCCTGGGTTTTTGCCAGCTTAAATATTCTGTTTGGCACATGGGCAATCTATATACCATCTGTAAAAGAAGACCTCGGAATTAATAAAGCTACTCTGGGATTTGCTATTTTTTTTCTATCACTGGGTGTATTTACTATTTTTCCAATAGCATCAAAAATTATTAATAGAATAGGGGTTGGCAGGGCAACCTTTACTGGATTAATTCTAAGCTGTATCGCAGCTTTGTTTCCATTAATGGCTCCGGGTTTTATTAGCCTTGCAATGGCTCTCTTTTTGTTTGGAGCAACTAATGGATTTACAGATATTTCCATGAATACCCTGGTTACGGAAATTGAAAAAGAAGACAGACAAAAATTTATGTCTGCCTCCCATGGTTTTTTTAGCCTTGGAGGCGTATTGGCAGGCCTGGGTAGTTTTCTAATCCCTGTTCTGGATAACAGGGAGTTACATATGCTTTTGGCTGTCTTACTGGTTCTTTCTGTAAATTTCATGTTTTATAGAAAATATTATAAAGTTATTGCGGCGCCTATAGAAAAGGAGGGATTTAGTTTTAAAAATTTTAAACCCTTAATGCTTCTTGGCGTTGTTTCATTCGTTGTTATGGGCAGTGAAGGTGCCATAGTAGATTGGAGTGGGTTATTTTTAAAAGAAGTAAGCCTTGCACCAGAGGCCATATGGGGAGCGGGATTTCTGGGGTTTCAGGTATTTATGACTCTGGGGCGTTTTTTAGGAGATGCGATTAGTACAAGGATAGGATCAGTTAAGATAGTTGCTTTGGGAGCTGTTATTGCCATTATCGGATATTTACTGGTATTAACAACAGAAATGTATTTGGCAATTGCAGGATTTGCCCTTACCGGTCTTGGTTTTTCAGTTATTGTTCCCGAATTGTTCAGAATAGGAGGTAATGTAAAGGGAGTGGAATCTTCACAGGGCGTTGCATTTATTGCCGGGACAGGATATTCGGGTTTTCTTGTAGGTCCGGTGATTTTAGGTTTTATAGCAGAACAATTCTCATTAAGTTTAAGTTTTATAACGTTAATGGTCTGTTCAGTTGCTGTATTAGGCGCTACATTAATCCTAAAAAGAAAACAATCGGTTAAAGGCTAATGATGAATTATTTTACCTGAATATTTGTAAAATACCATTTAATATCCCCTTGCGCATTTAAATGGCTCTTTGAAATATTCAATCCATTTAATGCTATATATTCTTCCCATGTGGTTGAAAGATTGGGCTCTTCCTGGTTTGCTTTGCGAAATGACCATTCCTTAATAATATAATCATCTTCAAAATAAAAGTCATACGCATCGCCCGGAGTATAACCTCCTTCACTGTTATAAACTATGGTTAGTTTTTGCATAGGGGTTTTTGCAATTGGAGCTTCAGCATTGTTAATTACTTCATAGTTGTAACTACCCTTGTCCCATACCAGGTTAAAAGGAGCTAAAAACCAATATTTATCATTAATAAACCCGGCATCAACTTTGGCTATTGTACTATCTATCTCACTGCGGTTATAAGTAACTGTATCTCCATTAGATATTCTTGTAACCTCATTTTTTTTAATGTTCCATACCCAGCCCCTTTCAAAATGGGTCGTATCACGATCTACATTAAAGGCAAACCTTATTTCTTCCACATTTTTCCAGTTTTTTATGCCGTGAGCATCACCAATTTTTTCCGGTATGGTTTGTTCAATGTTTTTTGAATTCGCATCTTTTTTTTGCTCGGTTTTGCAACTAAAAAGAAGGACAAATGTTAGTATAACCAGAAAGTGCAAATTTCTCATAATAATGTTTTTTCAAATATAACAGCTTTTCAATTCTTAAAAGGTATTATTACATGACTTTATGGGGGTATGAAATCCCAATAAAATGATTAATTTTGATTTTTAACAAAATTGAAAAAATGAGTAATAAAAAGGGAAAAGTACAAGAAGCCATTGATGAAAAGCTATTGGAGGATAGAAAAGTATTTCTGTGGGGAATGGTTGATGATGATTCTGCAAAACATGTAATTGATCGCTTGTTATATTTAGATATGCAGAACAACAAGGAAATACAGTTGGTAATAAATAGTCCTGGCGGTTATGTAACTTCTGGTTTTGCTATTTACGATACTATTAAATCATTAAAGAGTCCGGTCTCAACAGTTTGTAGTGGATTAGCTGCTTCAATGGGGTCTATTCTCCTCTCTGTTGGCAAGAAAGGCCGCCGTTTCATACAGCCTCATGCACGTGTGATGATCCATCAACCAAGTGGTGGAGCAAGAGGTCAGGCTTCGAATATTGAAATCCAGGCTAAAGAAATAATCAAGACAAAAGAGATTGGAGCTAAAATTCTGGCTAAAAACTGCGGGCAAACCTATGAAAAGATCTTAAAAGATTTTAATCGTGATTATTGGATGGATGCTGAAGAATCGATAGCATATGGAATAGTAGATGGAATTTTGAAGTAGGTTATACTCATTAAAAAGAAAAAGACCTTCGATTATTGTGAATCAAAGGTCTTTAAAAATATATATGGACGCCTAGGCGGAAAATTCTATTTTCTATATATACGAATAACTCCTTCTAAAAAGATCTTTTTTTGAAAAAAAAATGAATACATATTAATCAGGCAGAGGTCTTCCATACCTTTATCAACCTTGGAACTATTGGTAGTTTTTGAGACTGGTTGTCATCATAACCTGCGGGAAACTTAATTTTAGTACATTTACCTTCAAACCCAACCACTCTTCAGGCTTTAATTATGAGGCAAACTCCAAAAGATATCGCTATTATAGGATCAGGATTAATAGGATCTTTATTGGCCATATATCTCAAAAGGCTGGGACATAAAATTACTGTGTTTGACCGTCGGCCTGATATCAGGACCATAGAATTTTCCGGACGTTCCATAAATCTTGCAATGAGCAATAGGGGTTGGAGATCTTTGCGTGAAGTGGGTATTGAAAAAGAGATAAAGAAAATTGCAATTCCACTTTTTAAGCGGGCAATGCACGTTAACGGCAAACCAGTATATTTTCAGAACTATGGCAAGGAAGGGGAGGCAATATGGTCTATCTCCAGAGGATTACTCAACAAAAAGATGATTGATCTTGCTGAAACTGCCGGCGTAATTTTCAGATTTAATGAAAAAGTCTGGGATATTGATCTACCCGAAGCACGCTTGTATACAGGAGCAACGGAAAAAGGTGAATGGAAAGCTTATAATTATGATATTGTATTTGGTTGTGATGGGGCATTTTCCAGAATTCGCCACAAAATGCAACGCAGAAGCAGATTTGATTATTCACAGGATTTTATAGAGGTTGGCTATAAAGAACTCACTATTCCTTCGAATGTTGATGGAACGCATAAACTAGACAAAAACTCCTTTCATATCTGGCCCAGAGGGAATTTTATGTTTATTGCAATGCCTAATCAGGATGGTAGTTTCACATGCACGTTATTTTTGCCATTTGAAGGTGAAATATCTTTTGATAATATAAAAACCAAATCCCAGGCAAAGGAATTTTTTAAAACCTATTTTCCCGATGTTACTAAAGAAATAGACAACCTGGCAGGTGATTTTTTTAAAAACCCGACGAGCGCTATGGTTACCATGAAATGTTACCCCTGGACCTATTGGGATAAGGTTGCACTTGTTGGGGATTCTGCGCATGCTATAGTACCATTTTATGGCCAGGGCATGAACGCAGGTTTTGAAGATATCTATGTTTTAAATGAATTAATCTCCAGATATGGGAATGATTGGGAGCGCATTTTTAGGGAGTATCAGGAGCAAAGAAAACCTGATGCAGATGCCATAGCCGAATTAAGCTATAGAAACTTTATTGAAATGAGTAGCAAAACAGCTGATCCGCTTTTTTTGCTTCAAAAGAAAATAGAAAAACATTTCGCAAAAAAACACCCGGACAAATGGATTCCTGTTTACTCAAGGGTTACATTCTCTGATCAGCCATATTCGGACGCGCTAGCCATAGGTGACAGGCAGGAGAGAATTATGGAACAGGTAATGCAATTACCCAATATTGAATCTAAATGGGACAGCCCGGAAGTAGAGGAGAAAATATTAGAATTGCTTAATAAAGAATGACTTTCTAATATTAGTACTACCTGTTTTTCATTTCAGACCTGCGCATAGGCATTTGATCTATAAGATGGAAAATCTCATTTGGTTCTACAAAGAACTTTTTTCTGAGTTTAACACTACCGTCTTTTCCGATCAAAACAACACCCTGAAATTCGCCATAGGATATTTTTTGGGGATCTACATTGGTTTTTAATCCATCCATATCTAAAACTTCCTTACCCGTAAACACAAAAAGAACTAAATCTCTTTCCTCCATTTCCTCATACCGACTAATAAACTTACCTACTTGCAGGTCTCTGACCGGCAAATCATTATTGGTATCTATTATGAGAAGTATTCGTTTTTTCCACTTAAATTCCGTCAATTCCTGTGAGGACATCCCGTTAAATTGTAGCATTAAAACTAAAAGCACTATAAATCTTGGACTAAACATATGCGTATATAGTACTAAAATAAAAAAACCACCTGTAGTAAGGTGGTTTCAAGAAGTTTTTTAAATCTATCAGATTTTGGCAAACATTTTATGCATCTTCTCTTGTTCTTCTTCAGCCAAAACAGGATCTACAAGAATTCTGCCACTATGCTCATCTGTAATTATCTTTTTTCTGGAAGCAATTTCGACCTGAACCTGAGGAGGTATTGTAAAGAAAGAACCACCTGAGGCACCTCTTTCAATAGGAACTACGGCCAGGCCGTTTTTAACGTTATTTCGAATTCGCTTATAAGCCTGAACCAACCTATCCTCAATTTGCTTTTCAAATTTTTCAGATTTAGCCAAAAGTGCTTTTTCTTCCTTGTCCGTTTCGGCAAGAATAGCATCTAATTCGCTTTTCTTATGCTTTAAGTGAGCCTCACGCTCTGCAAGTTTTTCTTTGGTCTCACTTATTACTTCCTTTTTTTGTTCGATTTGAACTTTGAACTCTTTGATGTTCTTCTCAGCCAATTGTATTTCTAATTCCTGAAATTCAACCTCTTTCGCAAGTGAATTGAACTCTCTGCTATTTCTTACATTTTTTTGTTGATCAGCATATTTTTTTATCAGTACTTTGGCCTCTTCAATTAAGTTCTTTTTAGCCCCGATTTCATAATTTATAGTCTCTAAATCGGTTTTTAACTTGTCCATCCTTGTTTTTAAACCAAGCACCTCGTCTTCAAGATCTTCTACTTCGAGGGGTAATTCACCACGTACATTTCTAATTTCATCAACTCTGGAATCTATTAATTGCAAATCATATAGTGCTCTTAATTTTTCCTCCACGGTTGTTTCTGCTTTTGTTGCCATATTTAATAATACTTGATAGGATTTGTAATACTCTCTGATAAAGAGATTGCAAAATTAGGCATTTTTTTTGTAAGATAGTCTACCAATAGATTTTTTGTAAACTGCTCTGTTTCATAGTGCCCTATATCTGCAATAAGAATTTTATTTTCAGCTTCAAAAAACTGATGATATTTCACATCAGAAGTAATAAAAATATCTGCCCCCGATTTTTTTGCCATGCCAATAGCGAAAGCTCCACTGCCCCCTAAAACTGCCACTTTTTGAATTTTTTTACCTAAAAAATTCGAGTGTCTTATGCACGAGACATGCATTTTGTTTTTTATAAAAGTGAGAAAATCCTTTTCAGACAGAGGTTCTTCCAATTCACCTATCATCCCCATACCTATTTGAGAATCAACATTATCTAAGGTACTTATTTCGTATGCCACCTCTTCGTATAGATGATTATCAAATAAGGCGGTTAAAACACTTTTTTCTTTGTTTCGTGGAAAAGTAACATTGATCTGTGTTTCTTTTTCCAATTGTAGTTCCCCCTTATTTCCTTTTACCGGATTTGCATTCTTTCCTGCTTTATAGCTGCCTGTCCCGTCTACAGTAAAACTACATTCGCTATAATTTCCAATACTTCCTGCCCCGGCTTTAAAAAGACTATCCATTAGTACATTGGCATGTGTTTCAGGTACATATGTGGTTAATTTTTTTATTGTTCCCTTTTGAGGTATTAAAATTTTGGTTTGTTTTACCCCTAACACTTCACATATTTTGGCATTAACACCATCCAATGCATTATCCAGTGCAGTGTGCAGGCAATAAATGGAAATATTATTTTGAATGGCCTTTATGACCGTACGTTCTACGTAATTAGATCCTGTAAGGTTTTTGATTCCCTTAAATAATATGGGATGAAAGCTAATGATAAGGTTACATGATTTGCTTATTGCTTCATCAATAACATTTTCAAGCGAATCAAGGGTAACAAGAATATTGGTAATATTCATGTCCAGATCACCTACTAATAGCCCAACATTATCAAAATCTTCAGCATATTCCAAAGGTGCCAATTCTTCTAGTATTTCAGCAACATCTTTAACTTTCATATTTAAAACTTATAGCTGTTAAAATAAGACTTATCCGTTGATGGGATGTTCTGCAAAGTCCTGTAGGTGAATAAAACAATATTCAGATACATTTTAATCCATGCAAATCAATATTAGTTTTGATCAGCTTAAAACTAAGAAAACTGGTAAAAATTTAATTGTATGTTTTTAGCTATTTGCGTGCACCAAAGATAAAATATTATATTTTCGTAACTATGCAACTGTTAAGAATTCTGGCCTTCCCATTTTCTTTGATCTATGCCTTCGTCGTGTATATTAGGAATCTTTTATATGATTTGGGAATTTTAACTTCTGCAACGTTTAATACGCCTACCATCTGTGTTGGTAACCTGAGTACCGGGGGCACAGGTAAAACACCAATGATAGAATGGCTTCTTAAACATTTGTCCGGAAGTTCAAAGCTGGCGGTTTTGAGCAGAGGTTATAAAAGAAAATCTAAAGGGTATGTTTTGGCACAACCAATTAGTACGGCTCAAGATATTGGAGATGAGCCCTTACAGATATATTCTAAATTCCCTGAGGTTGCTGTAGCGGTAGCAGAAGACAGGATTGAAGGGGTGAAGCAACTTGAAACCACCAGGCACCCGGATCTGATACTTTTGGACGACGCTTACCAACATAGAAAAGTTAAACCATCATTTTCTATTTTATTGACTTCCTATGGTCATTTGTATGCCAAAGACTGGTATTTGCCCACTGGGAATTTAAGGGACAGTAAAAGAGCTTCAAAGCGTGCTAATTTGATTGTTGTGACCAAGTGTCCGTCCAATCTCGATGATGAAGGCCAATTAAGGATTATAAGCGAGCTTAAGCCTGAAATGAATCAGCAGGTATTGTTCTGTACATTGGATTACGACATTGATTTAAAAGGAGAAAAAGCGGGTTTATCTATTCTTGATCTTAAGAATAAAGAAGTTACCCTGGTAACAGGAATTGCAAATCCTGAACCTTTACTGGAATTTCTAAAAAGCAATGAAATTCTCTTTGATCATCGGGAGTTCAGTGATCATCATTATTTTTCCGGGAGAGAGATCAATTTTTTTAACTCCAGACCTCTGGTACTGACAACAGAGAAAGACTATATGCGATTAAAGAATAAGGTAAATAACTTATACTATATATCTGTTAGTCACCGATTTTTGGGAGGAGGTAAGGAAGTAATTAAAAAAAGCCTTGAAAACTTAAGTAACTGATTTCTTTAGCTTGTGCTCAAGGATGTTTTCGCCAATTTTTTGATAGAATACTTCCGGTTTAAAAGGTTTAGTAACCACATCATTGCATCCTGCGGCATAAAAGCTTTCTAAGCTGTCATCCAGGGAGATGGCAGTAAGCGCTATAATTGGAGTGTCTGTATCAAATTTTCGAATCTGAATTGTTGCTTCAACGCCACTTATTCCCGGCATGTGTATATCCATGAGTATTCCATCATACTGACTTTTGTTAGCCATTTCTACTGCAGTGTTTCCATTTCCTGCAATCTCACAACTAATGCCCCTTTTATTTAACATTTTTTTGGTGATTACCTGATTTATTTTGTTGTCTTCTACAACCAAAACATGCAGGCCATTTAAATCATAGTCTTTTTGAGTAATTTCAAATGCAATCTCATCAACCACACTGTCTTTAGATTTAAGATCGAGTTCAAAGAAAAATGAACTGCCCTTACCCAAAGTACTTTCTAACTGAATTTTACTGTCAAATAATCCCAACAGACTCTTAACGATGGTAAGCCCAAGGCCTGTGCCCCCATATTCCCTGTTAATCTGAATTGAGCCCTGTTCAAAGCTATCAAAGATATTCTGCTGCTGTTCATTTGAAATGCCTATTCCATTATCTTTAACTTCAAAATATATAGTTACCTCTTCTTCTTCCTTTTTCATGAGTTTTGCAATAACATTTACTTCTCCATTCTTAGTAAATTTTAAAGCATTACCTACAAGGTTCATAAAAATTTGAGATAATTTAATAGGGTCGCTCATTAAATGTTTAGGAATTTCTTCATCATATTCCAGGATAATTTTTGTGTTATTTTCCTTAGCACTTTGCTGTAATGAACTTATAACATCTGCAAGCACTTTTTTCAAATTGAATTCCATGCTTAATGGCTCCAGTTTGTCCGCGTCTATTTTGTTTATTTGCAGTATGTCGTTTATAAAATTAAGTAGATAATCTCCTGAAAACTTTAAAGATTTAAGATGTTCTTTTTGACTCTCACTGGGATTTTCTTCCAACAATAAATGAGCCAAACCTGTAACGGCATAAAGAGGGGTTCTCAATTCATGACTCACTGTAGACAGGAAATTAGTTTTAGCTTCCATAGCCTGAACAGCAGCATCTCTGGCTGTTTGAAGTTCCCTGTTTTTAGTTTGTAAAAGATCATTGGTCTTCAATTTGATCTGATTGTTCCTGAATAGCGATACCGCCAATAATGAAATAATTGTCAAAAATGCTGAGGTCAGGATCGCCGTAATTTCAGATCTGTTACGGGATTCATTTAATTCCTCTATTTTGGTATCCTGGCGTTTAATTTCATCTGCCATAAATTCAAATTGAATCCTATCCGCAGTTTTTGCCTCAGCCTTAATTTTTTCAATAGTGAAAACAGAATCCTTTAGTTTTAACAGATTCCTGTTATGCGCAAGGGAAAGATCATACTTTTCTCTTTTTTCATAGGCCTGTCCTAATAATTCGTTAGCTTCAAATACCTCTTTGGAAAAGTTATTTGCTTCCGCAATTTCTAATGCGCTAATCCCATTTTTAATACTCTCGTCATAATCCTCCGTATTTAAGTATAATTTGGCCAACCCCAGGTGTGATTTTACCATTAGGGATTCTTTTTCAAAAACATCATTATTTACTACAAGAGAATTGAAATTTAAGGCGGCGCTGTCATATTTTTCTAAACTAAGATAAATATTCGCCTCCAATAGCAAGATGTTGTTGAGAAGATTGCGGTCGTTGGTAAGCTGCCTGGATTCATTGAGCATAAAAATAGCCTGAAAGTTATTTCCGCTGTCGTAAAGTAAAATAGATTCAATGAATCTGTGTACCGCGTGCCCATATGGATATTCCAGTTCGTTCAACAGAACCGTTGCACGATCCCAATAAAAAAGAGTAGTTTCTCTTTTGTCCAGTTCCATATAAAGCAAGGCAAATTTGTGATAACAGTCTACCAGGGCTTTTTCATCTTCCGTTTCTTCGGCTAAAGCAGCGGCCTTGTCCAGGGATTCCAGTGCAAGATTTATTTTGTTTTGGTTTTTGTATGTTCGGGTTTCATTGAAGAAAGTTTCCAAACCATTTACCTGATTTGCTCGCTCCTGGGCCAAGACAATAGGGGCATAAGTCACGCATATTAATATGAGCAATGCCTTACAAATTATGATATGTTGGAAAATAAATTTCAAATAATTAGTTATCAATATAATAAGTTAAATAAATACAATAAATTTTTCGATGCACACATCTAACTTTTTGATATTTCGAGAATTATTAAATTTTTTATCAACCTCAGCCTAAAAATCAAACGTTCAGGATAGGCAACTATTGTTTATTTAAACAGAAACTATAGGTTCTTTCTTATAAAAAGCCCAGTTTTTTAGTTCATTTTAGGAAAATCTGTTAAAAGTATTATTTATTTAGAGAATATTCACTGCTATTTTATGTTAAAAAAGCACTTCTGAAGCTGTGGTTTATGGATGGAAATGCTTGCTATAACAGCATATATGCTTTAGATAACTTTGAATTAAAGAGTCTTTGCAATTATTTTAATTAATATGTTTATGTGCTTTATATGAAGATCTGACTAAGGCTCCGCTTTCAACGTGCCTGAATCCCAAACTTTTCCCTAATTCCTCATACTTTGCAAATTGTTCGGGTAGGATAAACTCTTTTACCGGCAAGTGCCTTTTGGATGGTTGAAGGTATTGCCCTATTGTAACCACGTCAACCCCTACCTTTCTGAGGTCCTCCATAGTTTCAATTACTTCAGATTCGCGTTCGCCCAGGCCTAACATAATTCCGGATTTAGTACGTCTGGCACCATTTTCTTTTAAGTATCTAAGTACATTTAAGCTGCGCTCATATTTTGCCTGTATTCTAACTTCCCGTGTAAGTCTTTTTACAGTTTCCATATTGTGAGAAACAACTTCGGGGGCAACATCAACAATGCGATCCAAGTGAGTTCCAATCCCTTGAAAGTCCGGAATAAGGGTTTCCAAAGTGGTATTCGGATTCATTCTTCGAATAGCCTTCACAGTTTCGGACCAGATAATAGAGCCCATATCTTTAAGATCATCCCGGTCTACAGAGGTAATTACCGCATGCTTAATTCCCATAATCTTTATGGAACGTGCAACTTTCTCCGGTTCTTCCCAATCCACATTTTCGGGCCGGCCGGTTTTAACACCACAAAACCCACATGACCTTGTACAGATATTACCTAATATCATAAAAGTAGCAGTGCCTTCACCCCAGCATTCGCCCATATTAGGGCAACTTCCTGAAGTACATATAGTATTCAAATCGTACTTGTCAACCAGACTTCTTAGTTGCGTATATTTTTTTCCGGTTGGCAACTTAACTCTTAACCATTTTGGCTTGCCTTTGGGGGGTTGTACGTGAGAAATGGTTTCGACGCTCATAGAAAATTTTTAACAAATATACGACCAAATGGAAAAACAAAAGCAATCAGCCTACGGTTCGCTTTTTGATTAAAAAAAAATTGGGGCAAAGTTATCTATTGCTTTTGATAATTTCAGCCAATAACTTTTTTGCCCTCAGCAATTTTACTTTAACATTATTTATCGGTTCACCTAATTCTTTGGCTATTTCTGAATAGGATAGTTCGTTAAAATACCGAAGATTAATAACTTTTTGATAATGAGGCTTTAATTGTTTAATATTTTGAAGAAGTTTTGCAAGATTCTGATCCGTTATTAATTGATCTTCTGCGGTTGGGGCATCATCAAGAACCTTTTTTATGGCCTCGTTATTTCCAGTTTCTGTAGCATGAAGAACATTCCTTTTTCTTTTCCTTATAAGGTCTACATGTAAATTTTTAGAAATAGTGATCAGCCATGTTTTGAACTCATAAGACGAATCATAGGTATCCAATTTGTCAAAAGCCCTGGAAAAAGTTTGTATCGTAATATCCTCGGCATCATTTTCATTTTTAGTCCGTATCAATTGAAAACCATAGACATCATTCCAGTATTTATCAAGTAAAGTACTAAAAGCAATCTGATTGCCTGCTTTAGCCCTTTCGATAGTACTCTTGAGTGTTTCGTCAGTTTTATCCAAACCCTTTTTTTATAAAAATCCAAAGATTATTATGTGCTATAATGACTTAGCGGAAGTCTCTTCTTTTAGGCAATCCTGCTCATCGGGAAGTTTACCACAGAAACCGCAGGCCTCGCCATTGTTGTTCAGATAAGGATTCTGACTGGCGCAAGTACCGGCAAACTTGCCATCTTTTTTAGACCATATTTTAATTGCTATACCCGCAAAAGCCAGTGCCAAAAGACCTATGGTAAGTAAAATCAACTTCATAAAAAAAATTTATACAAAGATACAAAAATAAGCCCCTGAAAGGGGCTTAATATGCTCTATAAAAATTGCTTCTCAATAATTAATATTGGCTACAATATTTTTAACAGTAGGGGTGTCGTTTCCACCCTGAGGCTCTATAGTTATATAACTAACCGAATTTTCTGCATAGGGCAGAGGTCTGAGATGATCTTTATCGTCAACATTTTTTATAACTCCCAGATTCACCATTTCACCATTAACTTCAGCCCACATCTGATAACACTGATTGTCCGGTAAATTAGGCAAATTCCTTACATTGATATATGATAGTTTTTTAACCGGATTAATATAAGCCACGGCTTTTAATTCCTTAGCCTTTTTATTACCATTAACCGCATACTTTTTGGTCTGAGGATTATTCAGAACAATAAACTGGTTTCTCACATCTTCCAGTTGCTCTTTCATATCTTCCTCCAAAGTTCTGATCTTATTATTTACAATTACATTTTCATCCTGTAAATTTTGGTTCTGATTCCAAAAGAAATAAGATGATCCTGCGAAAAGAAAAGCGGCTATACTTGCTGCAACGGCATATCTTTGAAATTTCCTTCTGCCTGTATTTTGTGCTTTTATTCTATTGAGAATTTTAGCTTTAAGGCCTTCCGGAGCATTTAGGGCATATATCTTTGCATATGTTTCAAGATTATCCTGCAACTCATCATAGGTTTTTCTAACTTCCGGATACATGGCAATATATCGCTCAACTTGCATTGATTCTTCAGGAGTAGTCGTTCCCAGAAGATACTTTTCAAGCAAATCAGTATCTAAAAATATTCGTATTTTTTCTTTCATGATATAAAAATTAATAGGGGTAAAAGAATCATAGAGTTTCCATAAATTTTTTTGAGTTCTCTTAATCCAATTTTTAATCTGGATTTGATAGTACCCAATGGAATATTTAATTCATCACTAGCTTCCTGCTGTGTCATACCCTGAAAAAACAAGGCATCCAGCACTACGTGATATTTATGTTCTATCTTCTCCAAGTTCTCTTTTACGTCCATGAACTCGGGTCTGATACTTTCTACACCTAGATTATATACGTCTGAAACATCAATTTGGATTTCTTTATCAGATTTCGTGTTAACGCTGCGCAGCTTATCAATTGCGGTGTTTCTTGTAATCCTGAAAAGCCATGTAAATAATTTGGCTTTGGATGAATCATAGGAGTCAGATTTTTTCCAGATCTTTACAAAGCTCTCCTGCAAAACATCCTGCGCCAGTTCTGAATCCCTAACTACCTTAAATGCAACCCCATAGAGTGTATCACCATAATGTTCGTAGAGCAATGAAATGGCCTTTTCATTGCGTTCATGCAACAATTCAACAATATGTTTTTCTAATAGTGTACTCATATAAGATTAACGACATCAAATTATTAGCCAGGAAAGCGTCCAAAATAATAATCTGCGCCGTATATAGTGTAAACGCTAAATTATAAAATTGATTGTTAAGTAAGCGTTTTCTCAATTTTAATTAGACGAATGTGCAACTGGTTATTGTACATTTAATTTTTGGTTAGTTTGGTTTGGTATAACCCTCGTAAATTCTTTTACGGGGGTTATTTTTTGAAGTTTGGCATTCTATCTAGCCAATTATATTAACTTCAGGTTTTATGACTATACCAAATTGCTTTAGCACAGCATTCTGTATTTTTTTAGCCAATTGAAGCAATTCCTGTCCGCTTGCCCTTCCATAGTTAACCAAAACCAGGGCTTGATTCTTATGAACTCCTGCATCACCGAACCTTTTCCCTTTAAATCCACATTGCTCAATTAACCATGCAGCAGGAATTTTATAAGAACTTTCCGAGATTTGGTAAAAGGGCGCTTCCGGATAGTTATTTAAAAAAGTAGTAAACAAATCTTTTGTGATTACCGGATTTTTAAAGAAACTTCCGCTATTGCCCAATTTAAGTGGATCTGGGAGTTTTCTCTGGCGAATTGCAATTACAGCATCTGACACATCCTTAATTGTAGGGTGTTCGATCTTTCTTTCTTTCAGTTCGGATTCTATAGCACCATAAGAGGTATTGGGTTTATGCGGGGGTTTAGACAGAGTTAAATTTACAGATGTAATTATATATTTGCCCTTTCCGGTATTTTTAAAAATAGAATCTCTATAGCCAAACTTGCAGTCAGATTTTACAAAGGTTTTGAGTTGCTGAGTGGCAACATCCATGGCTTCACAGCTTACAAAAGAATCTTTAATTTCAACGCCGTAAGCGCCAATATTTTGTATTGGCGAGGTGCCAACATTTCCTGGGATCAGAGATAGATTTTCCAACCCTCCGTAATCGTGATTAATCGTCCAAATTACCAAATCATGCCAGTTTTCACCAGCCATTACTTTTAGAGTCACGCTATGCTCATCTTCTGCAAGCATGGTGATACCTTTGATATTTATATGGATTACCAGGGCATTTAGATCATTAGTAATTAGTACGTTACTTCCACCACTAAGTACAATTTTGTTCGGATAACCATCTTTTTGAAGTACTTCCTGGAGATCCTGAACTGTAGTTATTTCTACGAAGTGACTTGCAATAGCCTCAATGCCAAAGGTATTATATGTTTTTAAGGGTATATTCTGTTGTATTTTCACAAAGCCCGATAGGTTTTAAGTGCTTCTTTTAATATTTGTACCGCTTTTACCAAACGTTCCTTTTTGAGAACATAAGCAATACGTATCTGATTCATGCCCATTCCTTCTGTTGCATAAAAGCCTGCAGCCGGTGCAACCATGACAGTTTCACCGTTTAAATTATACTTTTCCAGAAGCCATTGGGCAAAATGATCAGCGTCAGCAATAGGCAATTGTGCTATACAATAAAAAGCACCGTGAGGTCTGCCCACTACTACACCCTCTATATTACTCAATTCAGTTATCAGGAGATTGCGCCTTTCTACATATTCTTCAATGACTTCCTTAAAATACTCCGGAGGTGTTTCCAAAGCAGCTTCACTGGCAATTTGGGCATATGTAGGAGGAGAGAGCCTTGCCTGGGCAAATTTCAAAGCTGTCTTTATGATTTCCTTGTTTTTTGTTACTAGACACCCTATTCTTGCGCCGCACATACTATACCTCTTTGAAACAGAATCTATGACGATGGCGTGCTCTTCCAAACCGTTTTCCCGTAATATGGAATAGTGCTCTTTACCATCATAGGTAAATTCCCTGTATACTTCATCCGCAACCAGGAAGAGGTTATTTTTTTTTACCAATGAAGCGAGTTTCTGAATTTCAGTTTTGTTGTATAAATAGCCTGTGGGATTTCCGGGGTTACAAATAAGGATAGCCCTTGTTTTATTAGTAATGAGCTTTTCAAACTCCTCAATAGGGGGTAATGCAAAATTGTTTTCAATTCTCGCAAGCACGGGGGACACCTTTATGCCCATTGCTGTTGCAAAACCATTGTAATTGGCATAAAACGGTTCAGGAATTATGATTTCGTCACCTTCATCAGCAATACTACCCATGGTAAATGACAGAGCTTCTGATCCTCCTGTTGTTACCAAAATATCATTATGTGTGACGTGTATTTTTTGCTTTTCGTAATAGCTGCTTAATTTTTTTCGATAGGTATCAGAACCTTCGGTTCTGCTGTATGCCAAAACTTCAATTGTGTTGTTTCTGACAGCGTCCAAAGCTTGTTTTGGAGTTTTTATATCTGGTTGCCCAATATTTAAATGAATTACATCTATACCTCGAAATTTGGCGTGTTCGGCATATGGAACCAATTTCCTGATTGGAGATTCGGGCATTAATTGACCCTTCCTTGAGATGGCTGGCATACAATTCTAAATTTTAACAAAAATGGGAAATCATTATGGACAAAACAACATAAAGCTAAATATTATCATTTGATCTAATGTAATGTTAAAGTATACTAAACTTTCGTTATTATTTGATATCTTTAATATACATTCAACTAATTATTAGCAAGTTGCGGACCATTTTCAAATTTATTTTATTATTGATCATGTGTATTCCATTTTATGGAATATCACAAGGTTTTGGTTTGTCCAATGGAAAAAAAGTTGAAAAAATAAAGTTTAAATTAATCAATAACCTTATTATAATCCCAATTGAGGTTAACGGTGCAGAGTTGTCCTTTATTTTAGATTCAGGGGTAAGTAAACCAATTCTTTTTAATGTCTCCGATCAGGACTCCGTTCAATTACGGAATGTATCAGAAATTACAATTAACGGATTGGGTGGAGGAGAGCCAATCAAAGGGCTAAGTTCAAAGAATAATTTTTTCCGGTTAAACGAAATCAGGAATTACAATCAACTTTTGTATGTAGTACTTGATAAGGAAATGAATTTCTCTCCAAGTCTAGGTATTCCCATTCATGGAATTATTGGATATGACCTCTTTAGAGATTTCGTTGTTGAAATTAATTATAGTACTGAATATATTAAATTTCATGATCCCGAATTTTATGAAGAAAAGGAAAATAAGAAATCACAGACATTGCCAATAGCCATAAGGCGAAACAAGGCCTATATTGACGGAAATATTGGTTTGAGCGCAGCAAAAGATATACCGGTTAAACTTTTAATTGATACTGGCAGTAGTGATGCGGTTTGGCTTTTCCAGGATGAGGAAAAAGGCCTTGGAATCCCGGAAAAAAACTATCAGGATTTTTTAGGTGAAGGTTTAAATGGAAGCATTTTTGGTAAACGCACAAAGGTAAATGCTATTAATTTGGGGAGGTTTGCTTTAAAGGAGGCGAAAGCGGCATTTCCGGATATGGAGACTTTTAGCACATCCTTAGTTTCCGGGAATAGAAATGGGAGTATTGGCGGGGCCATCCTTAAACGTTTTAATATTGTTTTCAACTATCCCGCGAAACAGATTACCCTGAAGAAGAACAGACATTTTAGTGCTCCTTTCCAATACAATATGAGCGGTTTGCAGTTACAGCATAATGGGGTAAGATATATTGCAGATCGGATTGCGGATAGCAGAGGTTTTGTGAAGAATAGTAATAGGACTTTTGGAGATGTGCAAATTCTTATGGAAAATCAGACCAGGCTTAGTTTGGTGCCTGAGATAATTGTTTCAGGAATCAGGGCTGGCAGTCCTGCAGAAGTAGCTGGCTTAAAGGAGGGTGATATAATTTTAGCTGTAAACGGTAAGCGTATACATAGTTATAAACTTCAGGAAGTGATGAAAATGCTTAATGAAAAAGAAGGAAAACGGATAAAGGTGCTAATTGAAAGATATAACAAGGATTTGCTTTTTTCATTTGTTTTAAAGAAAGCGTTTAAATAAAAAAACCGGAATTTTCATTCCGGTTTTTATTTATAATTAAGTAGCTTGCTTTTACTATTTCCCGTCCACACTTTTCACCTCGCCTTTAATTTTTAATACCTTAGTAGGTGTATCAGCGTTTGAAATAACGGTAATGGCCTTTCTAATAGGTCCAACGCGCTTAGTGTCATATTTAACTTGAATTTCTCCTGTTTTACCTGGTAAAATTGCTTCTTCAGGTTTTTTAGGAATAGTACAGCCACAACTAGAACTTACCTTACTTATAATTAAAGGAGCAGTTCCTGTGTTCGTGAATTCAAATACCCTAATGCCATCGCTGCCTTTTTCTATTACACCATAATCAACGGTTTCCGTTTTAAATTCAATCTTAGCAGCCTTGTCCTGGGCGTTTACACTTAATGCAAGTAGGCCTACAAATAATACTAATACTATTTTTTTCATTACTTTTTGGTTTTGGGTGAATCTCAAATGTAAATGTTTTAGTATCAACATCCAAAATTCTTTTGTTATCTTCTAACGTTACTTATTTTTGTTTCGTATTTCCAATCCGGTAAATATTAAAATGATTATCGCAAGTTTAACATTTTAAGTGATAATCATTTTTTGATACCGGGTTGAATGAACAAAAACTGTACCAAAATTATGGATATTCCATCAAAATATGAGCCTCAGATAGTAGAAGACCATTGGTATAACTATTGGATGGACAATAAATACTTTCATTCAATACCTGATAGCAGGAAGCCATATACCATAGTTATACCACCACCAAATGTCACAGGGATTCTTCATATGGGTCATATGTTGAATAATACTATTCAGGATGTACTGATACGCAGGGCGCGTTTGCTAGGTCTTAATGCATGCTGGGTACCTGGCACAGATCATGCGTCTATAGCAACGGAAGCAAAAGTGGTTGCCAGGCTAAAGGAACAGGGAATAGACAAGAAAGATATTTCAAGAGAGGAATTCCTGGATCATGCCTGGGAATGGACGCACGAATATGGGGGTGTTATTCTGGAACAACTTAAAAAATTGGGGTGTTCGTGTGACTGGGATCGCACAAAATTCACAATGGATGATGATATGTCTGCCTCAGTTATAAAGGTTTTTATTGATTTATTCGATAAAGGCTTGATTTATCGTGGCTACCGCATGGTGAACTGGGACCCACAGGCAAAGACTACACTTTCAGATGAAGAGGTCATATATGAAGAACGAAAAGGCGAATTATATTACCTTGCCTATTCCATTGAAGGTTCTGAAGAGAAAGTTACCATAGCAACTACACGACCCGAAACCATCCTGGGTGATACCGCCATTTGCATCAATCCAAATGATGATCGGTTTCGGGGTTTAAAAGGTAAAAAGGCAATTGTACCTATTTGCAACAGGGTAATTCCAATAATTGAAGACGAATATGTTACCATGGAATTTGGAACAGGCTGTTTGAAAGTTACACCTGCTCATGACGAAAATGATAAACTTCTTGGGGAAAAACACAAACTTGAGACCATAGATATTTTTAATGAAGATGCATCCTTGAATTCTTTCGGATTACACTATGAAGGAATGGATAGGTTTGATGCCCGTAAAGCAATTGTAAAAGAATTAAAGGAAAAAGGCTTTTTAACAAAGGTAGAACCTTATGTAAACAAAGTAGGGACTTCTGAAAGAACAAAAGTTGTCATAGAACCAAGACTTTCCGATCAATGGTTCCTTAAGATGGAAAATTTAGCAAAGCCCGCGTTATCTGCTGTTCTGGAAACCAGAGAAGTTAAATTTTATCCGAGAAAATTTGAAAACACCTATCGCCATTGGATGGAAAATATAAGGGATTGGAATATTTCCCGTCAACTTTGGTGGGGACAGCGAATACCGGCATATTATTATGGCGATGGCGAAAATGATTTTGTTGTTGCAGATTCATTGGAGGCTGCTTTGGTTAAAGCAAAAGATAAATCCGGGAATGCCGGGCTAACCGCAGAAGATTTAAAACAGGATGAAGATGTATTGGATACCTGGTTTTCTTCCTGGCTATGGCCAATTAGTGTTTTTGGTGGAATTATGGAGCCGGATAACAAAGAGGTTACTTATTATTATCCAACGAGCGATCTGGTTACCGCACCCGATATTTTGTTTTTTTGGGTAGCGAGGATGATTATTGCTGGGTATGAATTTCGGGGAGAAAGACCATTTGACAATGTTTATCTGACCGGAATAGTCCGGGATAAAGAAAGGCGCAAAATGTCCAAATCTTTGGGAAATTCGCCTGATGCTCTTGACTTAATTTCAAAATTTGGAGCAGATGCTGTTCGAGTTGGCTTATTATTGAGTTCTGCGGCAGGGAATGACTTATTATTTGATGAAGCGCTATGTCAGCAGGGTAAAAACTTTGCCAATAAAATATGGAATGCTTTTCGCCTTGTAAAGGGTTGGGAAATTACCGAAACACCGCAACCCGAATCTTCTTTAAAAGGAATTGAATGGTATGCAGCCAGATTCAATCAGGTACTAACAGAAATTGAGGACCATTTTAGTAAATATCGCATATCTGAAGCCTTAATGGCAATTTATAAACTTGTTTGGGATGATTTTTGTTCATGGCTGCTCGAAATTGTAAAACCTGCTTACCAGCAACCGATTGACAAGAAAAGTTACACTGCAATCATAGCCATATTTGAGAATAACTTAAAACTACTGCATCCATTTATGCCATTTTTATCTGAGGAAATATGGCAGCGAATCTCCGATCGCAAACCATCGGAAGCACTGGTTATTTCTTCCTGGCCGGAATTAGAAAGTTTTAACGCTAATCAAATTAGGGCGTTTGAATTTACCGCTGAAGTAATATCAGGTATCCGCAATATCCGCAAAGAGAAGAATATTCCATTAAGGGAAACTTTGGAACTTTCAGTTCTTAATAAGGAAGGAATAAATGAAGATTGGGATGTTGTTATAAAAAAACTGGCTAATGTAGGGCAAATCAATATAGTTACCGAGGCCGTTGATGGTGCTCTGTCGTTTAGAGTTAGAAGCAATGAATATTTTATACCTGTTGCTGGAATGCTGGATATAGAAGCTGAAATTAAGAAGATCAGGGAAGAACTGTCGTACACCAAAGGTTTTTTAGAATCTGTAAATAAAAAACTGGCCAATGAAAGGTTTGTAAACAACGCCCCCGAGTCTGTGGTTACCATGGAAAAAAAGAAAGCAGCGGATGCGGAGGCCAAGATTCTAACTTTAGAGAAAAGTTTAAGTAATCTAGAGTGATGATTGTGTATGCTAATAATAATAGATTGGTTGAATTCCGAATAAATTTCTAATTTACCAACTCAGTGGACAAAGGACGAGACAGATGTCTACGCCTTAGAATGTAATTAGTTGGGAGCACATTTCTTAAAGGGCCTTTACAACCAATAATTTAGAGATTATTTGTTTGAAGATATCCTTTCCGATGTTTATCTTTAATAGCAAACAAAAACTTATGAAAACATCGTTATTTGCCTGTTTCCTGTTTATTTCAGGTATTGTATGGGCCCAGGAAAAATCAATAAAAATTCTCCCCACGGAGATTCAAATAAAAACCGCAGTCTTACCGGCACCCGATGAAGATAAAGCAGGTGCAATGGTCTATGGTTATAATAAGGACGGTGAATTCGTGGTATTGCGCCAAGGCAGCAATAACCTTATCTGCCTGGCTGATGATCCAACCAAAGAAGGGATAAGTGTCAGCTGCTACTATAAGAAGTTGGAACCCTTTATGGCCAGAGGAAGAGAACTATCAGCTCAGGGTAAAAACTTTAAAGAAAAACGAGCAATCCGGGGTGAAGAAGTGGCTTCGGGTAAGCTAAAAATGCCCGAAGAACCCAGTATGATGTACATATTTTATGGTACGGATGAAAATTATGATGAAACTACTGGTGAATTGAAAGACGGCAAGTTTCGATATGTAATATATACGCCATTTGCTACGACCGAATCTACAGGACTTCCCAGTAAACCTCACGCACCCGGAATGCCTTGGCTTATGGATCCAGGAACCCATAGAGCCCATATAATGGTTGGTCCCTTCAACTAGTAGTTAGAGGAGAACAAAATTTAACTTTACTACCTAATTCATGAATTTTTCTATCTTTGAGTGAAGCATATATTTTTAAATGGAATCTTACGCGACTGCACTCCTTTATGCCATTCCTTTCTTTATTTTTTTATTGGGTATAGAAATACTCTATGGCTACTTTGTTAGAGATCAAAAGTATAAGGTATTGGATACGGTGAGTAGTATTAGTTCCGGCCTTACGAATATTTTAAAGGATTCCCTTGGCCTGGGAATCATAATTGTCAGTTATCCTTATTTATTAGAGCACCTTGCATTGACAGAAATAAAAGCCAGTTGGTTAGTTTGGGTTATTGCGTTTATTGTAATTGATTTTGCCGGTTATTGGAATCACCGACTAAGCCATCACATTAACTTCTTTTGGAATCAACATGTTATACATCACAGTAGTGAGGAATTTAATTTGGCTTGTGCCCTGCGCCAGTCAGTTTCTAATTTAATAGGCTATTTTCCTCTTTTGTTACTTCCAGCCGCTTTTCTGGGGGTTCCTGCCAAAATTATTGCTATTCTGGCGCCGATTCATCTATTTGCTCAGTTTTGGTATCATACGCAACACATAAAGAAAATGGGCTGGTTAGAATATGTAATTGTTACACCATCTCAACATCGGGTTCACCATGCGATAAATCCCGAATATATTGATAAAAACCTCGGACAGGTATTATGCATATGGGATCGATTATTTGGTACTTTTCAGGAAGAACTGCCAGCTGTACCACCCCAATATGGTATTTTGAAGCCAGCACGCACCTGGAATCCATTGCTTATTAATTTTCAGCATATCTGGCGTTTAATTAAGGATGCCTGGCGCACAAAGAACTATTGGGATAAGGTAAGAATTTGGTTTATGCCCACAGGTTGGAGGCCGGCTGATGTTAAAGAGAATTACCCGATAAGTGTTGTTCAGGATGTGTATCATTTTCAAAGGTATCAAACGAGCGCTTCACATGCTTTCAAAGGGTATGTAATTTTTCAAATGCTGGTTACTTTGATATTGTTACTATTCATGTTTTACAACTATTCTGAAATTGGATTTAATGGTTTACTATTATTTGGTGCCATTGTCTTTATTGGAATATATGGCTATACAACCCTCATGGATAGAAGCAAAAATGCGGTGTGGATAGAACTATTTCGAGGAATACTTGGGCTTTCTCTCATATTTTTTACAGGAGATTGGTTTGGCATCAATGCACACATAACAGGCGGGAGTTATTTGGTAGCCATGTATTTTGTTATTACAATGCTAGGAAGTGTTTATTTTACTTACATAGAGCGAGAATCATTAACTGCCAATGCAGCTTTATAAAAACAGATTATGGGAATACGGCCATATATACTTGCAGAATCAAATTGGGAAACCAACAAAGTTGAAGATTTTGATTTGGCAATTCTACCCTGGGGCGCTACCGAAGCGCACAATTATCATTTGCCATATTCCACAGATAATTATGAAGCCGATTATCTAGCCGCTGCCGCTGCAAAAATAGCCTGGGAAAAGGGTGCAAAACCAATTGTTCTACCCACAATACCGTTTGGAGTAAATACAGGACAATCTGATATCTATTTGGATATAAATCTTTACCCCTCAACACAACTGGCAATCTTAAACGACATCATAGAAACCTTGAATAGACAGGGCATAAAAAAACTTCTGATCTTTAACAGTCACGGGGGAAATAATTTTAAGCCTTTGGTTAGAGAATTAGGTTTAAAATTCCCTGATATGTTTATTTGTTTCTCTAATTGGTTTCAGGCTATGAACAGACCGGATTACTTTGAAAACGAAGGCGATCATGCAGAGGAAATGGAGACGAGTCTTATGTTGTATTTAAAACCTGAACTGGTATTACCAAAAGAAAAATGGGGTAGTGGTAAATCCAAAAAATTTAAGATAAAGGCATTCAGCGAAGGATGGATATGGGCAGAGCGGAAATGGTCAGAAATAAGTGAAGATACCGGTGTGGGGAATCCGGAACTTGCAACCAGAGAAAAAGGTGAGCGGTTCTTTAAAGATATTTCGTTAAAATTCGGAAATTTGATATATGATTTATGCAAAGCTGATATAAAAGATCTTTATGAATAAAAACTCCTTATTTCTTTTTAATTATCTCCTTTCGTACCAAATTAACATATAGTTTCATAGCTTCTTCGCGATCAATATTCTGGGCCTGAATTAGGGCATTGGCCTTAAACGCATTTATTAATGGGGTCTTGCTCCCCGGGTTATTGTAGTTTTTGTTGGCAATTTTGTAGTACGCATATAATTTCAATAGTAAGTCTGCTGGCAAGGGTTTTTGATAACTGTTCACCAGCTGTACTGCCTCTAAAAAATCGCTTTTTATTTTATGATTCTTCATCCTTGTGAGGAGTTGTGGCGATGCAGGTTTTCCCACCTACAACTTTCTGGTTTAATTTTACTGTAATAGCACTGTCTAATGGTAATAATACATCTACTCTTGACCCGAATTTAATGAAGCCTGAATCTTCACCTTGTTGTACATTTTCTCCGACCTCTGCATAATTTACAATACGCCTTGCCATTGCACCTGCAATTTGTTTGTAAAGAATATCCCCAAATTTTGGCGTGTGAATTACAACAGTGGTGCGCTCGTTTTCTTGACTTGATTTTGGATGCCAGGCCAAAAGGTATTTTCCCGGGTGATATTTAGAGTATTTAATAACCCCACTAGAAGGATATCGGGTTATATGCACATTCGTAGGTGACATAAATATGGAAACCTGTATACGTCTGTCTTTAAAATATTCTTCTTCCTGTACTTCTTCTATTACAACTACCTTACCGTCAACCGGAGCCAGTATATCATTAAAATTTTTAGTAATGATCCTCTTTGGATTTCTAAAAAACTGAAGAATAAAAATTAATAGAATTAAAGCCAGAACTTGAACAGTATTCTTTATCCAAGGTTCATTTATATAAAAGTGAGCCAACACAGCTATGATACCAACGCTAAAAAAAGTTATCAGTATTATTTTCTGACCTTCTCTATGAAACATACGAAAACAACATTAAAGTTAAATAAGCAAAAGGAGCAGCAAATATTAAACTATCTAAACGATCCAACATGCCGCCATGTCCCGGCAAAATAGCACCACTATCCTTAACACCTGCCTGTCTCTTTAATTTAGATTCAACAAGGTCACCTAAACTCCCGGTTAATACTATAACTCCGGCTAATATAACCCATTGTGTCGGATTAACGATATCTTCATAATTCGCCATAATATAAGCCGCACCCAAAGTAAAAACCAAACCTCCCAGGGACCCTTCAATAGTTTTTTTAGGTGATACCGATGGATATAGTTTTGTACGCCCCAATGTTGTACCAACTATATAGGCAAAGGAATCATTAACCCAAATTAAAATAAAAATTCCCATAATCAGGTATTTCGCAAATTCATTATCCTTATATGGGATCATAGTTAAAAAAATACACCCCCCGCCAACATAGAAAAGACCTGCAATAAATTTTTCGTAATTATAATAGATTTTTTTCTTTTTAGAAAATAGGTAGTAAAGCAAACTAAAGTTAACAATGATAGTAAGAAACATGAGCACATTGATCAAAACTTTATCGTCTATAAGATAGATATAAGCCCACCATAGACCCAGATAGGCTATAAAAATATAGTATCCCCGGAGTGATACCAGACGTTTATATTCATACAAACATGCCAGGCCAAAAACCATAAAAAGAAAGTCAAATGCATCTGAACTTAAAAAAACAGCAGAAAGAAGTAATATTACATAAACAGCTCCGGTCAATAATCGCCTAAGAAGTTCTTTCATATTACAGGTCTTCCATAAGTAATAAATACAAGTGTTTTGTGCTGCTTCCGTAGGTTAGAAAATCATCGGCATTTTCTTCAGTTCCCTGAAAATGTTTAATAGTAGTAATATTTGCCGGAATACCTTGCCTGTACTTCTTTTTGATTGTTTTTAAACCCTCGCCAATAGTGTCTACCAACTGACTGGTTGTGGCAAAAACAATAACATTATCGGGCACTTCGTTGAGCTTTTTTTCTTTAAGCTGGTTTGAGCAAACTAATATAGATCCGTTTTGAGCAACCAGATGCTCGCAAGTGGTAAAGAAGATTTCACTTTCATTTGCCTTGTCCGTAAACCTTAAGTTGTCTTTGGAAAATTTTTCCTTTAAGCGGGGATTCATTACAAAGAAAGGATCTTCCTCCCAATGATTCTCTTCAATTATATTTTTTAAAGCCTCAGAAACTTCATCGAAAGAATCGCAATAAATAAATTTACCACCATTCTTTTTAAAATGAATTGTGAACTTCTCATCAACAGGGATATTTAAGTCGGGCATATGCACCCCTCTGGTTTCCGCTGTTTCTTTGGAAACCTTCTTTTTACCGCCACCAAATAGCTTGTCAAATAAACCCATCGATATATTTAATCTTTAAATAATATTCGATTTATATAAAAAACGCTAAGAATTACTAATTATTTTCTTCGGTAGATTCTTCAGCTGTTAGCTTTTCAGTAGAAACTATTTCCTGTCCTTTCTGATCAAATTCTTTTTCAAACGGGCGACTACCAAAAATTTTAACTAAATCCTCTTTAAAGATAACTTCTTTTTCCAATAAGCGCTCAGCCAATGCAATAAGTTTATCTTTATTTTCTTTCAGAACTTCAACAGCTCGTTGATACTGCTCTTCAATCAATTTAGAAATTTCTTCATCAATTACCTGGGCTGTTTCTTCACTATAAGGCTTGGTAAACCCGTATTCATTTTGACCTGAAGAATCGTAATAGGTAAGGTTTCCAATTTCGTCATTTAGCCCATAAATAGTTACCATTGCGCGGGCCTGTTTGGTTACCTTTTCCAAATCGCTCAGGGCACCGGTAGAAATTTTATCAAATATCACTTTTTCAGCTGCCCTACCTCCCAAAGTAGCACACATTTCATCCTTCATTTGTTCAGGACGCACAATAAGTCGTTCTTCCGGCAAATACCAGGCCGAGCCCAGGGATTGTCCTCTAGGAACAATTGTAACTTTTACCAATGGCGCCGCATGTTCCAGCATCCAGCTTACTGTAGCATGACCAGCCTCATGATAGGCAATAGTCTTTTTCTCCTCAAGGGTAATAATTTTATTCTTTTTTTCAAGTCCACCAACGATTCTGTCCACTGCATCAAGGAAGTCTTGTTTGCTTACCGCCTTTTTTTCTTTACGGGCAGCAATAAGTGCAGCTTCATTACAGACGTTAGCGATATCTGCACCAGAAAATCCTGGTGTTTGTCTGGCAAGGAAATCAAGATCTAGTGTTTCAGAAGTTTTAATGGGTCTAAGATGTACTTCAAAAATTTCTTTTCTTTCCCGGATATCAGGCAGATCCACATAAATCTGTCTGTCAAACCTGCCTGCGCGCATCAAAGCTTTGTCTAATACATCGGCTCTGTTGGTAGCGGCCAATACAATTACATTGGTATTTGTACCAAAACCATCCATCTCCGTCAATAATTGGTTTAAGGTGTTTTCCCGTTCATCATTAGATCCTGTGAAATTGTTTTTACCTCTTGCCCGTCCTATAGCATCAATTTCATCGATAAAGATAATTGCAGGAGATTTATCTTTCGCCTGTTTAAAAAGATCTCTAACCCTTGAGGCACCCACACCTACAAACATTTCAACAAAATCTGATCCGGATAAAGAGAAAAAAGGAACTTTAGCTTCGCCTGCAACGGCTTTAGCCAATAAGGTTTTACCAGTTCCCGGAGGTCCCACCAGCAAAGCGCCTTTTGGAATTTTCCCTCCCAAAGAGGTATACTTATCCGGGTGCTTTAAAAATTCTACAATTTCTTCTACTTCTTCTTTGGCACCCTCCAGACCAGCTACATCTTTGAAAGAAGTTCTGGTATCTGTTTTTTCATCAAATAATTTAGCTTTAGATTTTCCAATATTGAATATCTGGCCGCCAGCACCACCTCCGGCACCTCCCGACATTCTGCGCATAAGATAAATCCATATTCCAATAATTAATACGAATGGCAGAATAGATAACAACAGTTCCATAAAGACATTCGACTCTTTATCAAATTCTACTATGGTGTCTAAGTTATTCTCTTTTTTAATTTCGGTTATCTCATTTTGAAAAATTTGTAAATCCCCATAATCCAATACATATTGAGGAATAGACCCTGTTGAAGGGAACAAAGGTTTTTCAGATACATCTTTGTGTACATCCTTTGCCAGCGCTTCGTCAGAAAGGAAAACTTTAGCCTGATTGGTGTTTGTAATAATCAATATCTTCGTGATATCACCATTTCTCAGGTATTCCTGTAGCTCAGAAGTAGTTGTCTTCTTTGTAGAGGCCAGATTGTCACTACCAAAGAATTGGAATGCAATTAAGAATATTGCAATCAAGCCATATATCCACCAGGAACTGAATTTTGGTTTCTTTTGTGGGGTATTATTATCTTTTGCCATTGTCTTTTTTTACTGATTAAAACTACTTTCTACCATAGTGACTTTTGCGTCTCCCCAAAGTCCCTCAACATCATAAAATTCTCGTATATGCTTTTGAAATACATGAACAACCACATTAACATAATCTAGCAATACCCATTCTGAATTTTCAGATCCTTCAACATGCCAGGGTTTGTCTTTTATAGCCTTACTAACTGTTTTTTGGATTGAATTTACTATGGCATTAACATGTGTATTAGAAGTGCCATTACAAATTATGAAGTAGTCACAGACAGTGTTCTCTATTTCCCTTAGGTCAAGCACATTTATCTCGAGTCCTTTAACTTCTTCTATTCCATCTAAGATTAAAGTAATTAACTCATCTGCACTCGCTTTCCTTTTCTGCATTCAATAATTTTAATTTGTACAAAGTTATTGTTTTTTTGTTTTCTTAGCTATTGTTTTTAACATAACATTGTAGATCAAAAACGAACAAGCCTACATGAAGAGAATCAAACTTGATGCCACGGATTCTACAAATGCCTTCCTGAAAAGTTTAATGCTTTCAGAAAAGCAGGAAGATTTTACAATAGTCACAACAAATCAACAGTTGTACGGTAGGGGGCAAATGGGTTCTAAATGGGAGTCTGAAGCAGGTAAAAACCTAACCTTTAGCGTTTTGAAGTATTTTAACAATTACCAGATTCAAGAACAATTCCTGCTAAATATAATCACTTCATTGGCAGTTTATAATACACTGGAAAAACTTCTTATACCAAATTTGAAAGTTAAATGGCCTAACGACATTATGTCAGGTAATTTTAAGATATGTGGTATTTTAATAGAAAATAATTTGAAGAATAATCTAATTCAGTCTTCCATAATTGGAATTGGATTGAATGTTAATCAACTGGAATTCCGAAATTTAGACAAAGCTTCATCATTAAAAATAATTAAGGGTAAGACTTTTGATCTTGATGAGGTGCTCACTTCTTTGGTCCTAAATCTGAAAATACTTTTTAATGAATTTGAATCCGGAAATGGTATGGCATTGCGGAGGCAATACCAAACCCTGCTTTTCAGGATGAACAAGCCTTCTACCTTCAGGGACATGAATACCAAACTGTTCACAGGCTATATTCGTGGGGTTTCTGAAGCCGGGAAATTAGTAGTCGAAGAGGAGGGTTCTATTTTTAAGGAATATGCTTTTAAAGATTTGGAGTTGGTGTATTGAATTGTGTATGCCCTTTACTTTAAAGTTAAATTCGACTCAAATTGTCTGATAAGGCGTTCATAAAATTAGTAATAGGCGTTTTTATCATCATGGCCATCATAGGATTAAACTCGCCTGTAAAGCTCAAGACTACGTCGGTTTCATTGTCATTTTTAGAATCTATATCAACGGTAAGTGTAAACGGCAGTTTTTCACTGGCAGCTCCTAATACCAGTTGGTTAAAAGGCTGCTGATTATTTCTTTTGAGTACTATCTGCGGCATCCCTTTAAGAGCAAATAAGAAAGTGTCATTATCCAAAACTTCGAATTTATCAATACTGTCCGGCATTAAATGTTCAAAATTTTTAAGATCGATAACAAATTCATAGACCTCCTTTATGTTTTTTGAAACGGTTTTCTTTTCAGTAGCAATTTCCATTATTTCATGATTTCCATATTGAAGGATTGTTTCTCCATTCAATAAGTGTTTTTAATTGATCCTCCTTAATATGTTTGCTCAAAGAGGCTTGCTCTATGAGGTATTCATAATTACTAAGCGTATGAAGTTCTACCTCTTTGGATTTAAAACTCTCTTCAGAGACTTTAAAACCGTAAGTAAAAATGGCCAGCATGCCCTTTATAACCGCCCCATTCTGTTTTAAGGCTTCTACGGCATTTAGGCTACTTTTACCTGTACTTATCAGATCTTCGATAACTACAACTGTCTGATTATCAGATAACTGACCTTCAATTTGATTTTGTCTGCCATGAGATTTAGCTTCAGGTCTGACATAAATAAAAGGCAATCCCAGATAGTCAGCAACAAGCACTCCAATACCAATTGCCCCGGTAGCTACTCCGGCAATTACATCTGGCTTCCCATACAAGTCTACAAGCTGTTTTGCAATTTGTTCCCTGATATAATTTCTGATATCTGGAAAGGATAAGATTATCCTGTTGTCACAATAAATCGGAGATTTCCAGCCGGAGGCCCATGTAAAAGGATTTTCTGGTTTCAACTTTATTGCATTAATTTGCAGTAGGAGCTCGGCCGTTTTTGCCGCAGTGTTCTTATCTAAAACCATTTCACAAATGTATAAAGTTTTTGTTAAAGATGCCCCTTTGATTTTAACAAACAGACTATCCGATACCGTGAATGGTGAGTATTTTATGCTCAATGGTGAAGCCATAAATAGCGCCATAGATGCCTTGGCAAAAAAAAAGATGAAGAGGGCATTCATTTACCATCCCAACCATGAGGAAATTTTAAAGAAGT
Source organism: Flavobacteriaceae bacterium (assembly GCA_020346245.1). Lineage (GTDB taxonomy): Bacteria > Bacteroidota > Bacteroidia > Flavobacteriales > Flavobacteriaceae > Eudoraea. Next base: position 2,056,349 of record CP070778.1, read on the forward strand.
TTACAAAAAAAATACCTATGGAAATTGCTGGCGGGGGCGTGGTAACCAATAAAAAGGGAAAAGTACTTTTTATATATAGGAATGATAAATGGGATCTGCCTAAAGGAAAAAAGGAAAAAGGCGAATCTATTGAGGAATGTGCTCTTAGAGAAGTTGAGGAAGAAACGGGGGTAAAAGGGCTAAAAATCGAAAACTTTCTACGTACTACGTATCACATTTTCAAAAGAAACGGAATCTACAAACTTAAGAAAGTGCATTGGTATGCTATGAAAACGGCGTATAAGGGAAAGCTGGTAGGTCAGAAAAGCGAGGGGATAGAAAAAGTTAAATGGAAAGGTCCTCAGAAAATTCATAAGGCCCTGGAAAATTCTTATACCAACATAAGATCATTATTTGCCGATTAGTTTTCATTTGCACTTTTAAGTGTATCCTTGGGAATGCGATAGACAGGATACTGCAAATGCGCAGCTTCATAATATTTTGATCGCCTATAAATCCTATGTAATTGGCCATTTGAATCTTGGCTAAAGCAATATAAAAATCCAGGGTCTCGCGTGTTACTTTGCCGTCGGCGGATTCAAAAGGGGTAACAAATTCAGTTTTTATGTCCTCTTTTTTATTTTCGCAAGAAATGAGAGCTGCTTATAAAATGAAAACCAGGAGGCGTTTCATGAAGAGTGCAATATATTTTCTGATAAATCCCCTATCAAAATTAAACAAAATTCTGCCTTATAATTTATGCCGCCCTTGTAATCTTTTCAATTTCCTTCTTTTGAATTGGTTTGTTTTTGTAATCTATAATGTGGTGCGTCCGGGTTATATAGTATCTCCAGTTCTCCCTGTCCGCAGGATCTATGGACGAAGTCAGAATGTTGATTCTTATTTTATTAGTAATAGGCAGTGCTATGAATTCCTCAAGAAATTGCCATCCATCCATTATAGGCATATTTATGTCTAAGAATATGACCTCAGGGATTTCTTCCTTATGATTTATAATTCTTTTAAAATCATCAATGGCCTCTTTCCCATTTGCATAACTTTTAATGTTTTCACTTACATTTAAAGTATTAAGCATTCTTTTAACCCCAAATACTGTTATTGGATCATCATCTATTATAGCTATTGATTTAAGTTTTGTCATTAAAATATATGTTAAACGTAGTTCCCTTGCCCACTTCACTGCAAGCCATAACCTTTCCATTCATGGCTTCTATTTGATTTTTGGTGATATATAACCCAATACCCCGCGCATCTGAATTATCATGGAAGGTTTTGTACATTCCAAATAGTTTTTTACCATATTTATTTAAATCAATACCCAGTCCGTTATCTTCAATACTCAAAATCGTATATTTTTCATTATTGGATACAGTTAATTTTATAACAGGATCTCGGCTGTCGTCCTTATACTTTACAGCATTGGTTATAAAGTTCATAAGTATGCTGTCTATATAAGCAGGTATTACTTTAATATAAGTTTCATCGGGTATTTTATTTATAATTTTAGCATTGTTCTTCTTAAGAAATGCCGCTAAATTTTTCTCTGCAGCCTCGATCTTCTCATATAAATTAACCGGTTTTTTGTCCAGATTTAGATTAGTACTGATGGCCACTACCTCATTTAGGTTATCCAGGGTATCCAACAGGTTATCAGAGGCTTCTGTTAGCATTTTTATTAAATTGGCCTGTTCGTTTGCATCTTTTTCATCAACCAGGAACTCCAACAACATGGAAAAATTTGCTGTGTGAGACCTCAAATTATGAGATACAATATGTGCAAAATTGATTAATTGTTTGTTTTGAATAGAAGTAACATTTATAAGGTCTCTTAGTTCCTGTTCCTGCTGTTTAAGATCAGAGATATCCATGCTTATGCCAATCAGGCCATTGGCCTTGCCATCAGGGCCAATAAGTGGAATTTTAGAAGTCATAAATTTGGTTAAACCCCCATCCTTCTTTACACTTATTGTTTCTTTACCCAAAATTGGATTTAAGCTATTCATTACGTTTAGGTCTTCTTCCCTTGAAATCGAGGCGGATGTTTCATCATAAAAATCAAAATCATTCTTACCTAAAACCTCTGCTTCTTCCTTAAAACCACAGTAAATTAATTCTGATTTGTTAACCAATACTTTCCGTGATTCCAAATCTTTTATATAGACATTTAGTGGCAAGTTGTCTATTAATGTTTTTAGCAGTTTTTGTTCCTCCCTGATTTGTTTTTCTTTCTTCTTTACTTCCGAAATGTCCTGAGCTGTGGACCAAAGAAGCTTTCTGCCTTTTTTATTTCCTACTAAAGATCCACTGATCAGAACAGGATAAGTTGTTCCGTCCTTTTTGCAAAACTTATGTTCAAAAGGGCCATAAGTCCCCTTTAAATCTACTTCCTTTAAAAAATTAATTAATTTATGCTTGGATGAGTCCGGTACCAGATCGGCGTACCTTAAATTTTCCATATCTCCTTTACCATAGGCTGTGGCCTGCTCAAAGGAACTGTTAAAATCCAATATTTCCCCGGTTTCAAAATCACTAAGTATGTAGGCAATTGGAGACAGCTCATACAAGGATCTAAATTTCTGCTCACTTATTTTCAGCTTCTGTCTTGCCTCAACCATTTCTTTTATCATTCGGCCTTCGGCCAAAAGAGATACTACGCTGCCTTCTTCGTTGTAAATTGGTTTTAAACTGAAATCTACAGGAATGGGTTGTTTATTTTTATCCAGAACAACTATCTCATTTCGCATAAACTCTCCCTGTGCGGCAGCGGTAATAACCTGCTTTAACCCTTCTTTTACCATGTCAGGGATAGGCCACCAGTACGCGTCCCAAAACTTCTTATTGATAATATCCTCCTGCTTAAGGTCTGAAAATTGTAAGGCTGTTTCGTTTATCTCAAGGAAGGTGCCTTCTGTATCTAAAATAGCTGTAAACTGATAAGATGAATTAAATATACTGCTAAAAATGCGTTCTTGTTCTTCAGTTTTAGCCTTGTTCAGTACTTCATCGGTAATGTCCTGGAAGGTCCCGATTAGACCCAAAAACTTTTCATTTTTAAATACTGGTTTTCCCGTGGTTATGACAGATATTTCTTTTCCTTTGGCTGTTATTAATTGTAAAGTTTCATTCCAGGTTACTCCTTTGGTCATGGCATTATCAACTGCCATGGCTATCGTATTCCTGCTATAGCCTTCTTTATAAAAATTTATTCCGATTTCCACATCCGGTTCAAAATCCTCTGGTACTTCATGGAGTTTTTTAGTGATTTTACACCAGGTTAATTTATCCTTTACTGCATCATACTCCCAACCTCCAATTTTGGATATTTTAGACTTATCCTTAAATAAAACTTCAAGCTTTTCTAACTTTACGTCATCAAATATAGTATCGGATATATCCTTCGTTTGAATAATAACCCCAATTATATTTTCCTGCGCATCATACCAGGGAACATTTACCCACTCAAACCACTTTTCATTATTTTGAGAATCAAAAAAATTTTCTACGCCGGAAATCATCGCTTGACCTTTGATTACGCTATTGAGTTCTTTTTTCCAGGATTTACTAATGTCCTTAAAAAGTTCAAATAGCGACATGCCAATGACATCTCTGTTGCTAAAATCAAAATCCGTAATCCATTTATCTGAAGCATGGATTATATTAAATTTTTTATCAACAAATGCCGTTGAAACAGGTAACTGTTTTATTAAATAATCATTAGAAAATGTTTGGGTTTCACGCAACATGATACCGTAATTTCTTACTAAAGTAATCCGATTATCCATCATTAGTTAATGATTGTTGTGAACTACTCCAAACTAGTTGTGTGACTTCAATATTACATGGAGTACATGATAAAATAACTTAAAAAGAAGGTAAATTCCTACTAAAATAGAATTTTTTATGAAAAAATATGGACTAAATTAAAAAAAGAATAATGCTGTAGCAATAATGCATAGTGGGGCTAATCGACAAAATTCAGGATAATTTAACAGTTTTGGGTACCAAAACGCTATAATCTCCACCATTCCTGATAACATCTCTTACAATAGACGAACTGATAAAGGATTTACCAGAAGCAGTTAGAAGAAAGACCGTTTCAATTTCTGAAAGCTTCCTGTTAGTATGTGCAATAGCTTTTTCAAATTCAAAATCAGCAGGATTCCGTAAACCACGAAGGATATACCCGGCATTTACCTTCTTGCAGAAATCAATTGTCAGGCCTTCATAGGTCATAATTCTAATTTTGGGTTTATCCTTAAATGCTTCTGAAATAAATTTCATCCTTTCTTCAAGAGTGAACATATATTTTTTTTCAGCATTAATTCCTATAGCAATGATTAGTTCATCAAATAGAATAATTCCCCTTTCTATAATATCGGAATGGCCCAATGTAATTGGATCAAAAGAACCTGGAAATATAGCACGTTTCATTAGGATTCTTGGTTTACAAGTTAAATGTAATCAATTTACTCCAATGCTTCAGAAATAGCATTTTCAAACAGTTCCGGTAAACTTATGCCTGCTATCTTTGCCTGTTGGGGTAAGATACTCTCTTCTGTTAAGCCCGGAGTAGTATTCATCTCCAGCATATACGGCTCATTGTCTATCAAAATAAATTCGCTCCTTGAAAATCCCTTCATTTTTAAAACGTCATAAGCCTTCTTTGCCTTTTGCCTTACGTTTTCTTCCTGAGTTTTGGATAATCTGGCCGGGGTTATTTCGTTTGATTTACCTTCATATTTGGCTTCATAATCAAAAAAATCATTATCCGTTATAATTTCCGTTAAAGGCAAAACAAGGGTTTTTCCTTTATAGGTTATAACACCGACGGAAACTTCTGTGCCGTCAAGAAAAGACTCAATAATAATCTCATCGTCCTCATGAAATGCCTTGTCAATTGCCGCTTGCAATTCATTTTTCTCATAGACTTTAGAGATCCCAAAACTACTTCCTGCTTTATTTGCTTTTACAAAACAAGGAAGTCCAACTTTCTCTAGAATTGCACCATGATCAATAATATCACCCAGATTCAGGTAATAGGAATTAGCCGCTTTAATTCCGTAGGGCTTAAGGGTACTTAATAAATCTCTTTTATTAAATGTCAGCGCCGCCTGATAATGACTGCATGAAGTGTGTGGAATTCCCAATAGGGCAAAGTAAGCCTGCATTAATCCATCTTCTCCCGGGGAACCGTGAATTGCATTAAATACGCAATCAAACCTAAGATGTCTATTTCCAATCAATACAGAAAAATCATGCCTGTTCACCGGAAATTCATTTTCTTCTTCATCCAGGTAAACCCATTTTTCTAGGGAAATAATAATGCGATAGGCTTTAAATTTCTTCTTGTCTAAATAATTAAAGACCACATTGCCACTCTTTATTGAGATTTTGTACTCACTGGAATAGCCCCCCATGATGATGGCAATATTTTTTTTCATCTAATGTTATCTATGCTTGCTCTTGACCTATGAAGACAAATATCACGATTTTAACGTAAATAAAAAATGATAGGGTTTCCTATCTTTGTATCAGACATAAAAAAATGCAATGAAGAATTTTTGGAATTTTCTTAAGAGTAAAGTTTTTCTAATCAATATAGGGCTTGCTCTTTTGGCAATAGTAGTATTATCTGTTATTGCCTTACAGTGGTTGAAAGAATCCACAAACCACGGAGAATTTATTGAGGTCCCTGATCTGTCAAAGTTATCTGTGATGGAAATGAGAGGTGTAATTGAGGACGCAAATTTGCGCTATGAGGTATTGGATTCAGCTAATTTTAATCCTGATTATCCAAGGTTTTCTATAATTGAACAAGACCCCCCTGCCGGAAATAAAGTAAAAGAAAATAGGAAAATATACATTACAGTGAATCCTTCCGGCTATAAAAAAGTAACGGTACCAAATATTATTCAGGTTACACAACGCAATGCTGAATCTATGCTCCGGGCAGTAGGATTGGATGTTGAGCGCATTACCTATATTGATGAGTTGGGGAAGGACATGGTATATTATATCAGACATAAGGGAAAAAGAATCAATCCCGGTGACAAAATTCAAAAGACTTCAAAAATAGAACTGGTCTGCGGAAACGGAACTATAACAGGCCGGGCGAAAGTCAAAGCCAATTCGGAATAAGAAATGGCACCTAACAACACTTCAGATCCTGAAGAGGATGAGCTTTACGAGCATTATAGTTTTGTTGCTTCCAAAGGACAGGAACCTTTGCGGGTAGATAAGTTTCTAATGAATTTCATAGAAAATGCAACCCGGAATAAAATTCAATCTGCTGCAAAGGAAGGCCATATTTGGGTTAACAAATCTGTTGTAAAACAAAACTATAAAGTTAAGGCAGGGGATGAAGTTAAAGTCCTTTTTGAGCACCCCCCATATGAGTTTTTGTTGACTCCTGAAGATATACATTTGGATATAGTCTATGAAGATGATAGCCTGCTGGTGGTCAATAAACCTGCAGGTATGGTAGTACATCCGGGCCATGGCAATTATTCGGGTACCTTAATAAATGCCTTGCTTCACCATATTAAAAATTTACCTGTAAATTCTGATGACAGGCCGGGACTTGTTCATCGTATTGATAAGGATACTTCGGGACTACTGGTAATTGCCAAGACTGAGCAGGCTATGACGCATTTGGCCAGACAATTTTATGATAAAACCAGCGAAAGAGAGTATGTAGCATTGGTTTGGGGGAATATAGAAGAAGATGAAGGCACCGTTGAGGGACATATTGACCGCAATCCGAAAAACCGGCTTCAAATGCAGGTTTTCCCAGAAGGGGATAAAGGGAAAGAGGCCATTACACATTATAAGGTCCTAGAACGTTTGGGCTACGTTACACTGGTTTCCTGCAAGTTGGAGACCGGAAGGACGCATCAGATCAGGGTTCATCTGAAACATATTGGCCACACAATTTTTAATGATGAACGTTATGGCGGGAATAAGATATTGAAAGGAACTACTTTTACCAAATACAAGCAATTTGTAGAAAATGCTTTTAAAATACTTCCCAGACAGGCATTACATGCCAAAACCCTGGGGTTTATTCATCCGGTAAGTGGTAAAATGATGCGCTTTGATAGTGAGTTGCCCGATGATATGGCCAATTGCGTTGAGAAATGGAGACATTATTCACGTCATTCTCAATAGCAATAAATTTCGTTGATAGGAGTATTGAAAAGTCTTTTCACTCTTAGTAAGGAATTCACAAAAATCCTCTTTACTTTTATCTTAAAATTATTGAATTATGAAGATTGTGATTTCTCCGGCTAAATCGCTGGATTTTGAACGTCCTATTCCTACGGGAAATTTTACTCAGCCGGAATTTTTGGACCAGTCAGAAAAACTGAACAGGATATTGGCAAAGAAGAGCCCCAGGTCGCTGTCCAGATTAATGGGTATTTCAAATGACCTGGCTGAACTAAACTGGGAACGCAATCAAAAATTTTCACGGCCATTTACTCCGGATAATGCGCGCCAGGCCATTTACGCTTTTAATGGGGATGTTTATCAGGGGTTAGATGCATACAGCATTTCTGAAGACAAATTGGATAAGTTGCAGGATACACTTCGAATCCTTTCTGGTTTATACGGTATTTTAAGGCCACTCGATTTAATGCAGCCCTATCGTTTAGAGATGGGGACGCAATTAAAAATTGGGCGTAAAAGAAACCTGTACGAATTTTGGAAACCCATTATTACTGATTTTTTAAATCAGGAACTCCAAGAGGGAGAACTTTTAATAAATCTTGCCAGTAACGAGTATTTTAGTGCTGTGGATGCAAAAAAGTTAAATGCGACTATTATTACTCCGGTATTTAAGGATTGGAAAAACGACAAGCTAAAAGTAATTAGTTTCTTTGCAAAAAAGGCCCGTGGTTCTATGGTGCGCTATATTCTGGACACAGATGCAAGAACCCTCGAAGACTTAAAAGGATTTAACCTGGATGACTATATCTATAGCAGGGAGCATACCTTAAAAGAAAATCAGCCCGTTTTTATTAGATAGAATAATTTTCCGAAGCAACCGTTTATATTATGAAATTCCATTTATAAACAACTTGCAATGAAAAACATTGGTTTAGTTTTACTATCCTTTTTAGTATTTACATTGAGCTGCACAGACAGGGATGATAATGTAGATACCATCAATATCCGAATCAAGAATGATAGTAACATAAATTTTGACGAGGTACAAGTAGGCACTAACGAAGAATTGTATACAAATGTGGCGCCGGGTGAATATTCCAATTATTTGGTCTATGAGATTGCTTATCAATATGACTTTGTTGAAATAAAATCAGGAGAGGAAATCTATGTGCTTCAGCCTATAGATTTTGTTGGAGAAACGGAACTTCCCATTGGTTTTTACACCTATAAACTCAGTATAAATGAGGAAGGCGAAGTAGGACTTGAATTCGTTGTGGACTAGGTTTTACTCTTCTTCTTTTTTTTCTTTACAACTACAACTTTTGCCTTTGCCTTTTTAGGCCTGCGGGCACCGTATGATTTATTGGCAATCTTACCTCTTTTAGTTTTTATATCTCCTTTGCCCATTAGTACGCTATATTTCTTTCAATTTACGAAATTTGGCATAAAAAAGCAATCTGCCATTTTACACGTCGGTAAAATACTATCTTTATAAAGTAGTTAGATTTAAGTGATAATACCCATAACTGGCATTCAATTTGTTTTTACATACCCATCCTTATAAACCTTATTTATTTCATAATACCACTAAGCTTATTGTGGGGACTTTGCCGCCACCCAGATTCACCACAGGTGATTTGAAAGATGGAGATGTTGATTTTTGTTATGGCAGCAGGGATGGTCAGTTGTGGAAAATTTTGGATCAGATTTTTCAGTTGAATTTAAAATTCGAAACAACGGAGGAAGCTGTAATACAGCGAAAAGATTTTCTTAAAGAGCAAAAATTAGGGATTTGTGATATAGTTCAATGTGCAGAACGTTTAAAAGTAGATGCATCCGATTTGGGCATGAAAAATGTCACCCTAAGAAACCTTATTTCTTACTTAGATGAATACAAGAAGGTAGAATGGTTAATTTTTACCGGCGGAAACAGTAAAAACGGACCGGAATATTTCTTTAGAAAACATATCAAGGAATATGGTTTGAAGTTAAAGCCAATTTCTGAAGAAATTCCTCGCGTGCATGAGTTTACTCTTTCAGGCAAGTTAAAAAGAACTATCAGAACTGTTTCTTTAACTGCGCCTTCGGGTTCTGCCAACAGGGCTATTGGTAGTTTTGTTTCTTATAAAAAGATGAAAGCGTTGAATCCTGGATATACAACTTTGCAATTCAGAGTAGATCAATACCGAACTTTTTTTAAGCACTAAAATCTTATCGATCATTAAAGTTGCCTACTGCAGTAAGCTAAAAAAGTGCTTTTGAATGGCCTTGTTTAAAAGCTATAATGCTTGTTTTTTAGATTGTGTTTTAGAGCTGTATTTTTGTTGTTTTTTTAATAGGGAAAAATTATTTTGTGATTTGCCGCTTTAAGGTTTAAAGATTATATTATTATGCGGATATTAGAGGCCTAAAATCAGGATGAAGATTTGGCAATTTAATGCGTTCAATTGAATAGTTAAGAAAATTTATGCATCAGACAGATAGATTAGAAGAATTCAAAAAATCGGTAAAAAATAAATTCTACATTTATAACAGCCTGTTTTTAAATCTGCCCTATCAGGGGATCGAAAATGTGGGAATGCTCATTCCGCTTTTATTTGATCAATGCGAGAAAGGTTTAAAATCAGGCAAAAATCCACAGGAAATTTTAGATTTATTTTTTCGGTATTATGCAAATATTGAAACTGAAAAAGAACAAATTGATTTTATGTTCAGCATAATTCAATATGTTGAACGGCAGGTGGTATTGTATGACAGTGTGGAAGATGCAGCATTTCCAAAATTACATGAACATTCGAGCTCTTTATCCATAAAAGATTACTTTCAATTAGTAAGTAAAAACAAGAGCTGGGAACAGATTGCAAAGAAATTATCAAGCTTTAGTGCGCGAATAGTATTAACTGCTCATCCAACCCAGTTTTATTCCCCGGCTGTCCTTGATATTATTGAAGAATTAAAATCACTTATTCTTGAAGATAAGATTAATGATATTGATGTTGTTCTTCAACAGTTAGGACTTACCTCTTTGATAAATACAAAGAAACCAACGCCTTTGGATGAAGCGAAAAATATTATCTATATCCTTAGAAATGTTTACTATGCCGCCGTCGGGGATTTATTCTCCTATATTAAGAGCAATATTGAGAATGATGAATTTGATAATTACAATATTATTAAACTTGGGTTTTGGCCGGGTGGAGATAGAGACGGAAATCCCTTTGTGACGGCAGACATTACCAAAGACGTGGCCGACGAGCTCCGTACGAATTTAATGAAATGCTACTATAACGATCTTAAAATACTTCGTAAGAAGCTTACTTTTAAGGATTCACGACCAGAATTAAACCTTTTAAGAGACAGGCTCTATGTCTCTATGTTCAATCCTGAAAAAGTAGTGAACTATGATAATATTATAGGGCCCTTATTGAAAGTACGGGAAATTTTAATAGACAAGTACAATTCGCTCTACCTGAAACAGCTTGATGATCTTATTGATAAGGTAAAACTTTTCAAAACACATTTTGCTACCCTCGATATTCGGCAGGATCATAGTAAACACTTACAGGTAGTTGAAACCGTTCTTAAGGTTAATGGTTTCATTAGTGAAAGTCTTGATGAACTGGCAGAAGGTGAATTAATAAATTTACTTCTAAATGAAAATTTGAAATTAGATGCTAAAGATTATAAAGATGAAATTGTAAAAGATACCATTGTCAATATTTCCCAATTAAAGGAAATTCAGAATAAAAATGGTGAAGAGGGTTGTAATCGCTATATCATAAGTAACTCGGAGGATATCTATTCTGTTCTTTTTGTATATGGGCTTTTCAGATGGTGTGGTTGGGAAAAGGATAGTATTACTTTTGATATTGTTCCGCTTTTTGAAACAATGAACGGTATGGATACTGCGGAGGCTACCATGCAGTCGTTATTTGATTTACCAGATTACTGTTCACATCTAGAACAACGGG
>CP070778.1:2067586-2096898 GCA_020346245.1 Flavobacteriaceae bacterium
TATTTTGTATACTATAAACCAACCTAAACTGAAACAAAATGAGTGAAAAATCAACTGTAAAACCACCAGTGTGGTTTTGGATTGTGAGTATTCTTGCCTTATTATGGAACCTTATGGGGGTTATGGCTTATCTTGGTCAGGCTTATATGACTGATGATATGAAGGCCGAATATACTGCTGAACAATTGGCATTAATGGAAAGTACCCCGGCCTGGGTTACGGCAGCGTTTGCAATAGCCGTATGGGGAGGACTTCTGGGATGTTTAGCTCTTTTGCTTAGAAAAAAATGGGCTAAGCCTGTTTTAATACTATCCTTAATTGGCATACTGGCACAAATGGCACATTCTTTTTTTATGACCAATGCTTCCGAGATCTACGGTCAGGTACAGGGAGTCATTACTCCTTTAATTGTTATTATTATTGGAATAGCCCTGGTGCAGTTTGCACGAATTGCGGAGAAACGTAATTGGATATCCTAGCAAGCAATTTATCTATTCTGAAGGGCACATATTTTGAAATATGTGCTTTTTTTTTCCTGTTTTAAATAATGTAGTTATTAAACAAGGATACAAAACGTTTTCGCAACAACTTTTTGAGGTTACTCAACATAGTTTGCGCTTCATCGAATATTTTCAAATAAAGAATATTGGCCTGCGTTAAAAATTGCAACGAGGTTCCCCAAAGCCTTACAACCTATTTATTATGAAGGCAATTTTAAATTTTTTCAACTGGAGGATATGCATGGTGCTATCCATTGTGGTTTTAGCAATTCTTATTGTTTTGAACTTTTATGGTTTGTACACCAATAAGTTTTACTTTTTCAAATTTGACAATTATATATTTCCATTGTTTGCTATTGTCCATTTTATTTTTTTATATGTAATGTGGTTTAAAGTAAAAGAGCGGGAATACACAGATCCACAAATGCGGAATTTGGAATATGCCATGTATGGAATTTTTCTTATCTACATATTTAAAATATTGGATACGGCTTATATTTTACAAAGCTACTATGAGTACCAGGATCATATTATGCCGACCACATTTATCCCCATTGGTACATTTATTTTCTTTTTACAACTCTTTTTGCTTTTCCTCACCATATTAACTTTTAAGCATAGAATGACAATGGTGGGCCCGTATAACTTTGATAACATAAATGGGAATATTGATTCCTGGCAATAATGACTTTCTATTATGTTATGGCAATGCAAAGGACCCTGGATGAAATTTCAGGGTCTTTTCATTTAAACCCTTTTAATTCTTTATCAAATATTATCTGGCTTACCACACAACTAACCAATGAATTTATACTTACCAGCATATTATAAATGCAATTCTGTAAGGAAAATGTAATCTTTTCGGCTACTGTAATGAAATCAGTGGTCTGAACTATGGCAGCCATTAAGCTAAAGATTGGACCAGGGAATCCTGCTTATTATTCATGATAGGCGTATGTGCAATGGGATAAGGATTGCTATGAAAATAAAGGCCCTTTATTTAAAGGGCTTTTGTTGTGCACAAAGTTCTTATAATTTACTTATAAAACTTCCATAGAGGTCTTTAAACTGATATCCCTTTTGAAATCTTCGTTTACTTAGTTTTTTATAGGCAACTAGTCCCCATAGTAAAAATTCTTTAAGAAAAAATGAATCTTCTTCAGGGATATCTGGTTGATGTCTTTTAACAATCGAGTTTAATTCAGGAATACTAGTGAGTACCGTTTCATATTCATGATCGGTTGAATTATCCATAAGATCAAAACCCTCGCTTTCAAAGAACCAATTGATCAGATCATCATATGGGCTTTCGGCATCTTTATGTTCCAGTTTCTCAATCCTTGGGAAGTAATTGGGGAACAGGGTTTTTATAGCATCTTCAAAAAGTATAAGAGCGACTTTATCTCCTCCCTCCTGTTCGCCTTCATATACAAGTTCTATTTTACCCGTTATCGCAGGAATGACACCCATAAAATCACTAAGTCTTACCCTGGTCTTTTCCTCTCCCGAGATGATCGCTCTTCTCTCAGCCGTACTCAAAAGATTTTCAAAGGCCGTAATACTTGTTCGTGCACTAACACCACTTTTAGCATCGACATATTCACTTTTTCGAGCTTCAAAGCTAATTTGCTCAAGTAAATCTTTCGCAAGGTCGGGCACGTAAACAGATTTTTCCTGTCGCTCATCCAATTGAGCCTCCTGTTCAGTAATTCTTCTGGCAATTTCAATTTCTTCAGGATAATGCGTTAGAATTTGAGACCCTATCCTGTCCTTTAGAGGGGTAACAATACTACCCCTATTTGTATAATCTTCAGGATTAGCTGTAAAAACAAATTGAATATCCAGAGGTAATCTCAATTTAAAGCCTCTTATCTGGATATCTCCTTCCTGTAATATATTAAATAGAGAAACCTGGATCCTGGATTGGAGATCCGGAAGTTCATTGATAACAAAAATGCAGCGGTTAGAACGTGGAATCATTCCAAAATGGATAACCCTGTCATCTGCATAGGAAAGTTTCAAATTTGCAGCCTTTATTGGATCTACATCACCAATTAAATCTGCTACTGTGACATCAGGGGTGGCAAGTTTTTCATAAAAACGTTCTTCTCTGTGCAACCAGCCAATCGGTGTTTTATCCCCCAGTTCCTTAATAAGTTCCCTGCTGTATCTGGATATGGGATTAAGAGGATCATCATTAATTTCCGACCCTTCTACAACAGGAATATATTCATCCAGCAGATTAACCATCAACCGGGCCAATCGGGTTTTAGCCTGACCCCTAAGCCCCAGCAAATTAATATTATGTCGTGATAAAATGGCTCTTTCTAACTCAGGAATTACTGATTCTTCGTATCCCCATATGCCGCTAAAAGTTTCTTCTCCTTTACTAATTTTATCTCGTAAATTCCATCTTAGTTCATCCTTTATACCCTTGCTTTTATAAGCTGCCTTTTTAAGTTCTCCCAGGGTGGATATTTTTTTATAATCTATTTTCATATACATTTAAATTTCTTTTTAGCAATATATTACGAATATATATTAAAGTCTTACTTTAATCTTTTTCTTCGGTTTTGTTCATAGTCTTCAAAAATCATTTCTCCTAAATCTTCCAGACCTGTGAAAAAGGCCTTTCCATTATTGGCTTCTGTAAAATGCCTAATAAATTGTCTTAAATAAGGATCCTGTGCAATCATAAAAGTTGTAATCGGAATATGCAATCTTCTTGCCTGCCTTGCAGTATTGTAACATTTTTCAACAATAAAATCGTCGAGTCCAACACTATTTTTATAATATGTTCCATCGGGCATTCTCAAACAACTGGGCTTGCCATCCGTAATCATAAAGATTTGTTTATTGGTATTTCTTTTTCTCCTCAACATATCCATAGCGAGCTGCAATCCGGCAACGGTATTAGTATGATAGGGCCCTACTTTTAGGTATGGAAGATCCTTAATGGGAATAGGCCATGCATCATTACCAAAAACCAAAATGTCCAGCGTATCTTTGGGATACCTTGTAGTAATCAGCTCTGCAAGAGCCATGGCAACTTTTTTGGCAGGTGTGATACGGTCCTCACCATATAAAATCATAGAATGGCTAATGTCTATCATCAGCACTGTGCTCATTTGAGCCTTATAATGTGTGTCTTCCACTACAAGGTCGTCCTCTGTAAGCGAAAAACCATCCATGCCATGATTAATCTGAGCATTTCTGAGACTTTCAGTCATCGAAATATGCTCTAAAGAGTCCCCATAACGATACTCCCTGAAATCACCGGTATGCTCATCTCCCGGGCCCGCTTTGCCGGTCTTATGATTTCCTGCACCACTTCTCTTAAGCTTACCAAAAATCTGATCTAAAGCCCGCTGTCGAATAATGCGTTCCATTTTAGCAGTAATAGATAAACTGGCATTACCTCGTTCACCATCTCCTTCGCTTCCTCCACCCTCTTCCAATTCTTCCCGCAGGAATCCCTTTGCCTTCAGGTCCTCAATAAAATCATCAATGGTATAATTTTCATCTGTGAGTTCATACTCCTTATCCAATTCACGTAACCAATCAAGGGCCTCGTCCACATCTCCTGAAGTATGCGTAATAAGCTCTTGAAAAATCTCAAAAAGTTTTTCAAAAGGAGTAAGCTGAGGTGCTTCGTAGTTTAAAAATCTAAAGCCTTTTCCTGTTTTCATAGCTATTAGCTAAAAATAATACATTTAATAAAATGCAGTATTAAATTTAAGAAAACTTAAGGGTTTAGGAGCTTAAATTTTGTGCCTGCCTTCTAGTATGTTGGCAACATCTTCAAGAAGATAACCTTTGGCCTGTAGTAAAACCAGGTAATGAAAAAGCAAGTCGGCACTTTCATCAAGAAATAACTTGTCATTGTCATCCATTGCTTCAATAACTGTTTCCACAGCTTCTTCACCGACTTTTTGCGCAATTTTGTTAATACCTCCTCTAAACAAAGAACTAATATAGCTCGATTCATTATTGTCATTTCCTTTTCGATTTGATATTACAGCTTCCAGTTGGGTTAGAAATCCAAAATTTTGAATATTTTTTTTATTCCAACAGGTATCACTACCCTTATGACAAACAGGCCCCATAGGATTTGCAGAAATCAGAAGTGTATCATTGTCACAATCAATTTCAATATTGACCAGGGCAAGAAAATTACCGCTTTCCTCTCCCTTTTGCCATATTCGCTTTTTGCTTCTACTATAGAAGGTAACTTTCCCGGATTCTATGGTTTTATTCAGGGCTTCCTCGTTCATGTATCCCAGCATTAAAACATTTTTAGTGGATTGGTCCTGGATTATCGCCGGTACAAGGCCATCTTTATTTTTATCAAATGCTACTTTCATAGTATACTACTTTTACTTTCAAATAAAATTTCGTTAGAGTCGCACAGGAATATCATTATTCTGCAATTTCTTTTTAAGATCCTTTATTTCCATTTCCTTAAAATGAAATACACTTGCAGCCAATGCTGCATCTGCCTTTCCTTCAATAAAAGTATCAATAAAATGCTGCATGTTACCAGCACCACCCGAAGCAATTATTGGAATGTTACGTTCTGTTGAGAGTTTGGCCAATGTTTCATTGGCAAATCCGTTTTTAGTGCCATCATGATCCATAGAAGTAAACAAAATTTCTCCTGCGCCTCTTTCCTCAACCTCTTTCGCCCATTGAAACAACTCAATTTCCGTTGGTATCTTGCCTCCCACCAGATGTACTTTCCACTCACCATCTATCTGCTTTGCGTCTATAGCCACTACGATACACTGAGAACCGAATTTAGCTACGAGTTCATTAATCAATTCAGGGTTTTTAACCGCTGAAGAATTTATCGAGACTTTGTCCGCACCATTATGAAGCAGAACATCAACATCTTCCACAGAAGAAATACCTCCACCAACAGTGAAAGGAATATTTACTTTCTCAGCTACTCTTTTAACCAAATCGGCAAGGGTCTTTCGCCTTTCTTCTGTTGCCGAAATATCCAGAAACACTAATTCGTCTGCGCCTTCATTGGCATACATTTTTGCAAGTTCTACCGGGTCTCCGGCGTCTCTCAAATCAACAAAATTTACACCTTTTACAGTGCGACCATCCTTTATATCCAGGCAGGGAATTATTCTTTTAGTAAGCATTTTCTAGTTTTCATTTTTAATATTCAGATCTCTTCCGTCATAAAATCCTAAATCCTTATTGACTAAAAGTTTGGTCCAAAATGCAATCTGACCTGTATGATAGGAATAATGTTCTACCGCGTGGATTACAACTCCTATTCCAGAAAGATTAAATCCCTGAACCACACGTTTTTTTAGTAATTGATTTTTACTGCAATTATTTAGTACTTGCTTTGCCTGTTGAACAGTATCTTCCAGCTTTAGTATTAGCTGACCGCTTGTATATCCTTCTGATATTGAAAATTCTGCGTCCCTATTTCTCAGATCACTTTGCCCTCCTAAAGATGCGATAACATATTGTGTCATATTACCACAAATATGGATTATTTGGTTGCCAATGCTATTAGATGATTCATTTGGCTTTTTCCAAATGTTTGATTCTTCAATAGACTCCAGACTAATTTTATTCATACGTGTACTCTCATCCAATCTGTAAACAGAATTCTCCAAAAATTCTGACATCCATTTTTCTCTAATATTATTCATGCTGATAATATAAATTCTTCTAATTCCCTTAAACTAATCTTATTCTCATAGATGGCCTTACCAATTATAGCCCCCTCGCATCCTATTTCCCTCAATGCAGGTAAATCTTCGAATTGTCCTATCCCACCACTGGCGATTAAACTAATACCAGAAGTTTTTACATCTTCAACACCACTCATACTTACCACGGTTTTATTGATCATGGTTTGGGCAAGAAGTTTCTTATAAAGTTCAATTGCCGGGCCCTCAAGCATTCCATCCTTTTTGATATCCGTACAAATAACATATTGAATTCCTTTCTTCTGGTAATCTTTGACAAATGGAATCAATTTTTTATCGGATTCCTGCTGCCATCCTGTAATTGCAATTTGTTCATCTTTAACATCTGCTCCAAGAATTATTCGTTCCGGACCATAGGTATTGATCCACCCCAGAAAGGTATCACGATCATTTACCGCAATACTACCTCCTGTAATTTGCCCGGCTCCACAATCAAAGGCAATTTTCAAGTCTTCATTGGTCTTCAATCCCCCGCCAAAATCGATTTTCAAACTGGTCCTTGTTGCAATGGTTTCTAAAACCTTATAATTTACAATATGTTTAGCCTTGGCTCCATCAAGATCAACCAGGTGGATGTACTGAATTCCATGATCTTCAAATTCGAGGGCAACTTCCAAGGGGTGTTCATTATATACTTTCTTGGTACTATAATCGCCCTGTGAAAGCCTTACGCATTTACCTCCAATAATATCAATAGCCGGAATTACTCTCATCTAAATACTTTTTTATATCTATATACCATACCAATGCCAATTAATAAGATAGCTCCAGAAAGTTTTTTAATATTCGTTCTCCAACTTTACTGCTTTTTTCGGGATGAAACTGTACCCCATAGAAATTTTCTTTCCTTAAGGCGCTGCTGTACGCTAGTTCATATTCTGAAATGGCAATGGTTTCCGTGCAAATAGGGGCATAATAACTGTGTACCAGGTATATATGATCTTTTTCGGCAACACCTTTAAATAAGGGGGATTTTAGATCTGATATTTGATTCCATCCAATTTGAGGTACTTTTACATTTTTGGTAAACCTGACTACATCAGTATCAAAAACACCCAAACCTAATGTATTGCCCTCCTCAGAGCTATGGCACATTAGCTGCATACCCAGACAAATGCCCAATACAGGCTGCTTTAATTCCGGAATTACCTTATCTAAACCACTTGCCTTTAGCTTATTCATGGCGCTACTTGCTTCTCCTACACCAGGAAATATAACCCGGTCTGCAGTCCTTATCTCATTTGCATCATCACTCAATACGGCCTCATACCCTAAGCGTTTGAAAGCAAACTTTATACTTTGGATATTTCCTGCCCCATAATCTACGATAACCAATTTCATCTACTTTATAACTAGTATATTTTTAATTCAAATACTCAATAACTTTTTAGAGCTTTCCTTTTGTGGTTGGCAATAACATTTTGTCGACATCGCGCTTTACGGCCATCTTTATTGCTTTCGCAAAGGCCTTAAAAATAGCCTCTATCTTATGATGTTCGTTGGTTCCTTCTGCTTTTATATTCAAATTGGCTTTCGCCCCATCTGAAAATGATTTGAAAAAATGATAAAACATTTCTGTTGGCATCTTGCCAATCATTTCACGCTTAAACCGGGCTTCCCAGACCAACCAGGGGCGCCCACCAAAGTCAAGAGCCACCTGGGCAAGGCAATCGTCCATGGGCAAACTAAATCCATACCGCTCCATTCCTAATTTGTTCCCTAGGGCCATGCGAAAAACTTCACCCAGGGCAATTGCCGTATCCTCTATGGTATGGTGTTCATCTACTTCCAGATCGCCTTTAGCGCATATATCTAGGTTCATTTGACCATGTCGCGCCAGTTGATCCAGCATATGATCGAAGAATGCAATTCCCGTAGAAATATTGCTTATACCTGTTCCATCTAAATTCAATTTAATATAAATATCAGTTTCTTTGGTTTTTCTAGAAATTTCTGCGACTCTGCCTTTAAGTTTTAAGAATTCATAAATGTCCATCCATTCTTTCGTTTCCAGGGCAATTGTTCCCTTCAGCTGGGTTTCTTCAACAGTAATCTCATCTGTTCCCAAATAGGTATTTGTATTGATATAAATTCCTTTTGATCCCAAATTTTTTGCCAATTCCATATCGGTTAACCTATCCCCAATTACGAAAGAGTTTTCCAAGTCATATTCCTTGCCGAAATACTTTTTTAATAATCCTGTACCGGGTTTTCGGGTATCGGCATTTTCATGAGGGAAAGTCCGGTCTATGTGTATTTCAGAAAACACTATCCCCTGCCCTTCAAAACATTTCAGAATAAAATTATGTGCTGGCCAAAATGTAGTTTCGGGAAATGTCTCTGAACCAAGACCATCCTGATTGGTCACCATGACCAATTCAAAATCCAGTTCCCTGGCTATTTTGCTTAGATAGTTAAATACGCCGGGGTAAAATACTATTTTTTCTAAACTGTCTGTTTGCTCGTCTGGTGGTTCCACTATTAGTGTTCCGTCACGATCAATGAACAACACCTTCTTTTTGGTCTCATTTACTTCCATCATAAGGAATTTAATACTTTTAATAATCTTTTATTCTCTTCGGGGGTTCCTACTGTAAACCTTAGTGAATTGTTGCAAAGAGGTTGTGTTGATCTGTTGCGAACCACTACGCCCAATTCTAATATTTCCCGATACCTTTTATCCGCATCATCCACCTTTACCAAAATGAAATTTGCATCTGTAGGATATATCTCTTTTATAAAATTAATTTTCTCCAATTGTTGCGCCATCAAATCCCTTTCTGTCAAAATTTCTTCAACTTGTCTTTCAAGTACATCTGTATTCTGAATCATTTGAAACGCCTTTTGCTGTGTAAGTTCATTGACATTGTAGGGCGGTTTTATTCGGTTTAAGACGGTTATTACCTCTTCAGACGCATAACATACCCCCAGGCGTAAACCCGCCATTCCATAGGCTTTGGAAAACGTTCTGGTTACGACAAGATTAGGAAATTGTCCAAGTCTGTTAAGCCAACTATCATGGTTTGCAAAATCAATATATGCTTCATCTACGACTAGTAAACCATGAAAATTATTCAGAAGATCTTCTATATGTGTTTCAGAAAAACTATTCCCTGTAGGGTTGTTGGGTGAGCATAAAAAGATTGCCTTAGTATTTGAATTTATGGCTTCCAAAATTTTTTCAACATTCAGCTCATAATTTTTTGTCAACAAAACCTCCCTATTTTCTATCGCATTAATACCGGCAAGGACTTTGTACATTCCATAGGTGGGTGGCATTGTAATAATATTATCCTGTTGTGGTTCACAAAAGGCCCTGAAAATAAGGTCCAATACTTCGTCGCTGCCATTTCCTATAAGAATATTGGCAGGAGACAGATTATACCTGCTAGCCAAAAGTGATTTTAACTGGCGCTGATGTGGATCTGGATAGCGATTTATACCATTAGAATAAGGGCTCTCATTGGCATCCATGAATACCATTGCAGAACCATCAGAGATATATTCATCCCTGGCGGACGAATAAGGTTTTAAGTCCCGAACATTATTTCTAACTAAATTAATAAGGTCAAATTCCATAACCCGCATCTTTTGATCTATTGCTTTTTCTTTAAACTTTGAAGTCGCAGAGATACTGCATTTTTATGAGCCTGAAGTCCTTCAGCTTCGGCCATTACTTCGATTGTATTTCCAATATTGCGCATACCTGATTCAGAAATCCTTTGAAATGTAATACTCTTTGTAAAACTGTCGAGATTTACCCCACTATATTGTTTAGCATATCCATTTGTAGGTAAGGTATGATTAGTGCCAGAGGCATAATCCCCAGCACTCTCCGGGGTGTAATTTCCAAGAAAAACGGAGCCTGCATTTACTACATTTCTAATATAATATTCCTCATCGCTACAGCAGACAATAAAGTGTTCCGGCCCATATTCATTTATCAGGTCGATGGCAATTTCATCGTTTTCTACAAAGATTAATTTACTATTTTCTATTGCCTGTTTAGCAATAGTAACCCGTGGTAAACTGATAATTTGATTTTGTAACTCCTCCTCAACTTTTCCTAATAGTTGTTTAGATGTTGAAACCAGTATTACCTGACTGTCAGTTCCATGTTCAGCCTGACTCAAAAGATCTGAGGCTACAAAGCCAGCATTGGCAGAATCATCTGCAACCACCAAAAGTTCGCTGGGCCCCGCAGGCATATCAATGGCTACCCCAAATTTTGTCGCTATCTGCTTGGCAACAGTGACAAATTGATTGCCAGGCCCAAATATTTTATAAACCTTCGGTATACTTTCTGTTCCAAATGTCATACCCGCTATAGCCTGAATTCCACCTACCTTGAATAGTTTTGTAATGCCACAAAGTTTAGCTGTATAAAGAATAGCAGGGTTTATTTTGCCGTTTCTGTCAGGGGGGGAACATAAAATTAATTCTGAACATCCTGCTAATTGAGCGGGTATTGCTAGCATTAAAATCGTAGAGAATAAAGGGGCCGTTCCACCGGGAATATAAAGGCCCACTTTCTGTATTGGCCTTTTTTCCTGCCAGCAAAACACGCCGGGAGTAGTTTCAAGTTCAATTTTGGTTGTTACCTGAGCCTTGTGGAATTTTTCAATATTAGATTTAGCAATATTAATGGCCTTCCTGAGTTTCCCTGGAACCATGGCTTCAGCTTCCATAAACTCTCCAGGGCTTGCCAGTAAATTGGATAATTCAACACCATCAAATTCCCTGGTATACTTTTGCAATACCTTATCCCCATCTGCCTGGACTTCTTTGAAAATCTTCATCACCGTAAGCTCAATATCTTCAAGAGTTTGCGTCGGACGCTGCAGAATATCAGGCCAGTCTTTTTTGTCTGGATTGAAGAACTTTTTCATAGCACCATTTTTTCAATCGGACAAACTAAAATACCCTCAGCACCTGCCTGTTTCAATTCATTAATAACTTCCCAGAATTTATCTTTATTGATAACTGTATGCACCGAGCTCCAGCCCGCTTCTGCCAGAGGTAATACTGTTGGGCTCCGCATACCAGGCAGTATTTTAATAATATCCTCCAATTTATCATTAGGTGCATTCATCAATATATATTTCGATTTCCTGGCAACCAATACGGACTTAATTCTAAATCTCAGATCATCCAGAATTTTTTTCTGTTCCATTTCCATCTTAGGTGAAACGGCTAATACGGCTTCACTCCGGAGCATTACTTCCACCTCTGTGAGGTTATTTTTAAATAAGGTACTTCCACTGGAAACAATATCACAAATAGCATCGGCCAATCCAATATTGGGAGCGATTTCTACGGATCCGTTAATTATGTGAAGTTCCGCCTGAATCCCTTTATCAGACAGATATGCCCGAAGTGTATTTGGATAGGAAGTGGCGATTCGCTTACCTTCTAAGTCTTTAATATCATTATAAGTGCTTGATTTAGGAACTGCTAAAGAAACTCTGCATTTTGAAAACCCAAGCTTTTCGGCTACTGCTATATTAGCTCCTTTTTCTTCTAAAATATTCTCACCAATTACCGCTATATCCACTACCCCATCTTTAAGATACTGCGGGATATCACCATTTCTAAGGTAAAAAACTTCCATAGGAAAGTTTCGTGCTGAAGCTTTCAATTGGTCCTTTCCATTGTCGATTGAAATTCCGCAATCCTTGAGAATCTTTATGGATTCTTCGTTGAGTCTACCTGATTTCTGAATTGCTATTTTTAATTTTTTCATTTTTTACTTTCATTTACAAGAAATCAAAATGGATTAAAAACAAAACCCGTTTGATTTCTCAAACGGGTTAGATATATTTTGGAATACCACAATACATTTCTATCTCGCCTGAGTGCAAGTATAAAAATGATGATGTGTATTTTTATTTCTCATTAGATTGTAAAATTAGAATTTATTTTTATTTCACAAAACTTATTAGAATTAATTATTTCCTAAAATTAGAGGCAACCCATCTCCTCCTGAACCTATTACAACCACTTTGGAATTAGGAGATTCTGCCATTTTTAAAGTAGCATCTATACCCTTATCCTGCAATATCTTATCAGTTAAAGACGCGCTAAGTATTTTATTGGCATCTGCTTTCCCCTGGGCTTCAATACGCACTTTTTCTGCCTCTTTTTGAGCCGTAACCAAACGAAACTCATACTCCAGAGACTCCTGTTCCTGCTTTAACTTTCTTTCAATTGCCTCTTTAATTGTCGGAGGAAGCGTAACATCGCGAATTAGAATTTCATTTAATTGTATATACTGATCCTGTACAATATTTTTGGTTTCTTCATAGATCTCAACCTGTATGGCGTCTCTCTTACTGGAATATAATTGCTCAGGGGTGTATCTGCCCACTACACTTCGTGCTGCAGATCTGATCGCAGGAAGAAGAATACGCTCTTTATACTGCTCACTTTTTTCCTGATGTAATTTTCCTAAATCATTATAATCAGGTTGAAACCAGGCAGATGCATCAAGCTGAATGTCCAATCCATTACTGGACAGTACTTTCATTTTTTCAAAAACTTCTTGTTGTCTTACCTCATAAACAAAGACTTTATTCCAGGGCGCAACTATGTGGAAGCCCTCATTAAGAGGAGGTTCATCTGTTACCACGCCATTTCCAAAAGTTCTATACAGAACCCCTGCTTCACCAGAACCAATGGTAACTGCTGATTTAGAAATCAGTATAATAAATAAAATAATTATAAACACTACAGGTAGTGCTATTTTTGGTAATTTATCCATGTTTTATAATATTAAATTAGTCCGTTATATTTTCTGATAAACCACTCTGCAGTCAATGCTGCAGCGATGATTCCAAGCAGAATTTTAAAATCTATCAAAGATACGACATTTTGCTTGCTTTTCTGGACTGGAATATACCTATTATCTTCCATCAAGTCTTCAATTATTCTGGAAGCCTGGGAAGGGAAAAAAAGTGATGCTTTGGTGCCCTTAGCCAACCTATCTAATTTTTTATAATTACTAGATAATAACTGCTGTTCCAGATCGTAGTCCAATATTGTGAATTTTCCTGATTTAGCAAGATTCTTATCCTCTACATTTGCTGTAAAGCTATAATTTCCGGAAGGGAGAGTACGGATATCCGCTTCATAATAACCATCTTTTAGTAACATTGGCATTTGCCTTCTAATATTGTTATCAATACCACTTATTAAAATCTTTAAGGTTGCGTTGTTGTCAAAAACAAAGGTTTCATCAAAATAAGTAGCCTTTATGGTAGCCTGGTTTAATCCCTGATAAATATTTTCGTACTCTAATGCAAGTCTGCTTCTCGATTTGGCATTTGCAAGGAATAGAATAACCTTGGAGATAAAATCATCAAACTTTTTAAATTCCTGGTCTTCCCTGAAACTCTGTACGCGCCATTTCCATAGATTTTCACCGAAAAGAATAGCCTCACGGCCTGTATTGGTTTCAAGAACTGAAAAAAGAGGTTCATTTAAATCTACCCCCTTAATTCGCTGACTCAAAATATTTTCATAGGATGCCGTAATTAATAACTCACCTAAAGTGGTCTCGACAGGAGGAAATTCAGAGACAACCATATCCGTGATATCAAAATGGGTAAATCCCTGGTTTAGAATAGGTGTTACCTCTTCTTTCTGATCAAAACTATTCTTTTGAAAACTCGATTGAACCCTGTTCAAAAACCTCCAATCTGTTTTAGGGCCGGTTATTGTAAATTTATTTGCTCCTTTATTTTTTATGTACTCATATATTTTTTCAAAAGAAGTATCGGGTTGATAGATAATAAAAAGATCAAATTGTTCTAGTTCGTTAGGTGATAAAGATGGTTTTAAAATGGATACCGTTCGTTGTTCATTACTTTCTATTGCTTTTTTTAAGGCACCAAGATCGGGGTGCAGTATATTTGAAATCAAGGCAATTTTTGTTTTTTCATCAATGACTTCTATACCAATTTGCCGGGTATTATTGGCAATGTTCCTTTCATTTTCCAAAGGACTAAGGTTAATAGTTATGTTCTTTATTCCAACTGAAGCAGCATCCAATACCGTGCTGATAATTTGGGAATTTTTAATCTCGTTTAGATTAAGTTGATTTCTATATAAGTTTTGCCCGTCTTCAGCAATAGTAAGTACTGTTGAAACCGCATTTTCACCCTTATAAGACACGAAAATTTCAATAGGATATTTATTTTTTAAAAAAGCATATTTGTTAGTGTTTACCTGATCTATTCTTATATCCTGATAGCTTGTAGTATCTCCTATAACCAATGGGTAAATTGGAAATTTTTGTTGTCTTGCATAGAATTCATAATCCTCACCTAAAGTCTGATTACCGTCAGTTAGCATCAAAACTGCGGTGTTACTTCCTGTGTAAATCTCATTAAGCGATGAAAGGGCCTGCCCAATATTCGTGGCTTTCTCTGTAAATGATAAACTGTCTGAAGTATTTAAGGCCGTTCCAAACGTAAATTCTGATATACTAAACCTTTCCTTTATATCAGTATTATTTTTAATTTGGTCTTTGACACCTCTAAGTTGTTCCGCATCTTTTACCTGGCTGATAGAAGAAGAATTATCTGATAATATGATCAGATTCGTTTTCTCTAAAGAATATTGATCTTTAGTTATTTTGGGGTTTATTAAAAGTAGAAACACACAAAAAAGAGCTATAAACCTCAAAAAGGAGAGGGTGATATTTAACAAACCCCGATCCCTGGTTTTATAATGGTACTGATAAATTACCAACACCACAGCCAAAATCGCAGCAAGTAAAATAAGTAATACTGTTTGTATTTGCATGAAACTTATTAGATAGGCTATAACAACTATAGTTTGCCTCTATAATTTTTATTCAGGAATTGCCAAAGTGGCAGATTCTAACTATTACGTTAGCATTCCACCATCAACGTTCATTACCTGTCCGGTAATATAGGCTGAAAGATCTGATGCCAGGAATAAACAGGCATTGGCTACATCTTCTGGTGTTCCACCACGTTTCAATGGAATTGCCTCCCGCCATCCCTGAACTGTTTCTTCATCCAATTTATCAGTCATTTCGGTTTCTATAAATCCCGGCGCAATGGCATTGCATCTAATATTTCTGGAACCTAGTTCAAGAGCTACAGATTTTGTAAACCCTATTATGCCCGCTTTCGAAGCAGCGTAATTTGCCTGACCTGCGTTACCCTTGATACCAACCACACTACTCATGTTTATTATTGATCCTTTACGCTGTTTTAACATTGTGCGCTGCACGGCTTTGGTCATATTAAAAACAGATTTTAAATTTACCTCAATAACAGCATCAAAATCCTCTTCCCCCATCCGCATTAGAAGTTTGTCCTTTGTTATGCCTGCATTGTTAACTAATACATCTATCCCACCAAATTCTTCAAGGACCTTTGCAATTAAATCCTCAGCATCTTTAAAACTCGCCGCATTACTTTTGTATGCTTTGGCCTTAACTCCTTTTGAATTTAGCTCCTTCTCAAGCTCAAGAGCCGGAGCTTCGCTTGAACTAAAGGTAAAGGCAACATTAGCCCCATGCTCTGCAAATATCCTTGCAATACCCATTCCTATACCCCTGCTTGCACCTGTTATAATAACTGTCTTTCCATCTAATATTTTCATGTCGCTGTTTTATTTACACACTAGTAATCCAAATATAAGTTTTGTTTCAGATAAAGGCTAAAAAAAATCCCGACTAATTCGGGATTTTCCTCTAAGCTATACCTGGGATAATTGCTATGTATTCTAAATCATCCTACTACTTCTTTAACTCTTTTTCCAATCTCTGCCGGTGAATCCACCACATTTATTCCACATTCACGCATTATACGTTTCTTAGCCTGAGCGGTATCATCTGTTCCCCCTACAATTGCTCCTGCATGCCCCATTGTTCTGCCCGCCGGTGCCGTTTCACCAGCAATAAAACCAACTATTGGTTTTTTACTTCCACTGGCTTTGTACCATTGAGCTGCATCTGCTTCTAATTGCCCACCTATTTCTCCTATCATGACCACACATTCTGTTTCAGGATCATTAATTAGCAATTCCACCGCTTCTTTTGTAGTGGTTCCAATTATTGGATCACCGCCAATACCAATAGCGGTTGTAATACCCAATCCTTGTCTGACTACCTGGTCAGCAGCTTCATAGGTTAAAGTACCGGATTTAGAAACGATCCCTATATTCCCCTTTTTAAATACAAAACCAGGCATAATACCTACTTTGGCCTCTTCCGGGGTAATTACTCCGGGGCAATTTGGTCCAATTAGAGTACAATCTTTATGTTTTAAATAGTTATTGGTTTTAACCATATCCGCTACCGGAATGCCCTCAGTTATTGTTATAATGACTTTAATTCCGGCACTTGCTGCTTCCATTATTGCATCTGCTGCAAACGCAGGTGGCACGAAAATGATTGTGGTATCTGCCCCAACACTTTGAACAGCTTCTTCAACCGTATTAAAAACAGGCTTTCCCAGGTGTTCCTGACCGCCTTTGCCCGGCGTAACGCCACCAACTACATTGGTACCATAGGCTATCATCTGTTCTGAATGAAAAGTACCTTCACTTCCGGTAAAACCCTGAACAATTATCCTGGAATCTTTATTTACTAATACGCTCATAGTTAATTTGTCTTTTAGTTACGCAAAAATATATTTTTGAAAACTATTTTTGGCTGGTTAGTAGCTTATTGTTTGTTTAATTCTTTCAAAATGGATGGAAGATTTTTCAAATGGGCTAATTCTCTGAATTTTTCGCGAGATTCACCTGCCGGACTTCCCAAATAACTTTTACCCCCCTCCAGCGATCTGCTAATGCCGGCCTGAGCCATTATTACTGCTTTCTTTCCTATGGTAATACCACTTATTATCCCCACCTGACCCCAAATAGTGACTTCATCCTCAATTACCACACAACCTGCAATCCCTGTTTGTGAAGCAATTAAACACTTTTCTCCAATCACCGTATCATGCCCTACCTGAATCTGATTATCGAGCTTACTGCCCTTCTTAATTGTAGTATCGCCGGTAACACCCCTGTCTATTGAACAGAGAGCACCAATATCTACGTGATCTTCTATTACAACCCGCCCTCCTGAAAGCAATTTATCAAAACCCTCCGGTCTGTTTTTATAATAGAATGCATCTGCCCCAAGAACTGTACCTGCATGAATGGTAACGTGGTCTCCAATAATACAATTATCATATATGCAAACATTGGGGTGAATAATACAATGATCACCTATTACAACATTATTTCCAATAACGACATTTGGCTGAATATGTGTGTGTTTTCCAATTTTAGCAGATTTGGAAATCATCAAATCTGATTTTTGAAAGGGTTTAAAATAATTTGTAAGTATATTAAAATCTCTAAAAGGATCTTCAGAAATCAGTAAGGCCTTGCCAGCGGGGCAATCAACTTTTTTGTTTATTAAAACTACTGTCGCTCTTGAATTTAATGCCTTATCATAATACTTCGGGTGGTCTACAAAAACGATATCTCCTTCCTCGACAACGTGTATTTCGTTCATCCCAAGAATAGAGAAGTCATCTGCTCCTATATATTCAGAATTGATAATCTCTGCAATTTGTTTTAAGGAATATGGCTTAGGAAATTTCACAAATTAGTTATCAAAATTATCAATATTAAATATAAATTAAAACTAAATATAAAATACTATAATGTACTTATATACAGATATTTATCATTTAGCCCTTTCCATATAAGAGCCCTTTTCAGTATCAATTTTAATTTTGTCTCCCTCATTAATAAAAAGTGGGACATTTACCTTTGCCCCAGTCTCCACAACCGCTGGTTTGGAAGCATTTGTAGCTGTATTTCCTTTAAGCCCGGGCTCTGTATGTGTAACCTCCAAAACTACACTAGCCGGCATTTCAACTGTTAAAGGCATGCTATCTTCGGTATTGAACATTATGGTCACTATTTCTCCTTCTTTTAAAAGTTCGGGAGCATCCAGTATACCTTCCTGAAGAGAAATTTGATTGTAATCGTCTGTATTCATGAAGTGATATGTCGTGCCATCGGAATACAAAAATTGATACGATCTTGTTTCCACACGTACATCGTCAATTTTATGTCCGGCAGAGAATGTATTATCCAACACTTTTCCGCTGGTCAGGCTTTTGAGCTTTGTACGCACAAAAGCAGGTCCCTTACCCGGTTTTACATGTAAAAACTCAACAATTTTATAAATGTCATTGTTGTACTTTATGCACAATCCTTTTCTAATATCTGATGTATTTGCCATGGATAATTAATTTGTACTAAAATAGCCTTTCATAATGCCTCTTTGGGAATCTCTAATAAATTGTAAAATTTCATCTCTCTCGGGAGTAGCCTCCATTTCTGCCTCGATTATCTGTACAGCCTGAGTATTGTTGTAATTCTTCTGATAGAGTATTCTGTAAATATTCTGTATCTCCCTTATTTTATCTGAATTGAATCCCCTTCTTCGAAGTCCTACAGAATTTATTCCAACATATGACATTGGCTCTCTTGCCCCTTTTACGTAGGGAGGAACATCTTTCCGAACCAAAGATCCACCAGTTACGAACGCATGATTACCAATGGAGACAAACTGATGTACAGCAACGAGTCCGGCAAGAATTACGTTATCGCCAATAGTGACATGTCCGGCAAGAGTTGAATTATTGGAGAAAATACAGTTATTGCCAACCAAACAATCGTGAGCAATATGGCAATAGGCCATTATCAGACAGTTTTTGCCAATAACCGTTTTCATTCTGTCGCGAGTACCTTTATGAATGGTAGCGCACTCCCTGATCGTTGTATTATTACCGATAACCACAGTGGTCTCTTCTCCTTCATATTTCAGATCCTGCGGTGGCGCTGATATTACGGCTCCTGGAAAAATATTACAATTTTTCCCTATGCGGGCACCTTCCATAATAGTGACATTAGAGCCTATCCAGGTGCCGTCCCCAATTACCACATTATTATGTATAGTGGTAAATGGCTCTATAACCACATTTTTTGCGATTTTGGCTCCGGGGTGAACGTAGGCAAGTGGTTGATTCATACTAATCCAGTTGTTTTGTTTTAACGATTTGGGCCATCAACTCCGCTTCGGAAACTAATTTGTCATTAGCGTAAGCATAAGCCTGCATATGACAAATTCCTCTTCGTATTGGCGAAATAAGGTCACACTTAAAAATCAAAGTATCTCCGGGAACCACTTGTTGTTTAAATTTAACATTATCGATTTTCATAAAGAACGTGAGGTAATTTTCGGGGTCGGGAACTGTGCTTAGCACGAGTATTCCTCCGGTTTGAGCCATTGCTTCAACCTGCAGAACACCAGGCATAACCGGAGCTCCGGGAAAATGCCCTACAAAAAATGGTTCGTTCATGGTTACATTTTTAATACCCACAACATGAGAATCTGAAAGTTCCATGATTTTATCTACTAAAAGAAATG
The DNA here is from genome assembly GCA_020346245.1 of Flavobacteriaceae bacterium. GTDB lineage: Bacteria > Bacteroidota > Bacteroidia > Flavobacteriales > Flavobacteriaceae > Eudoraea. Next base: position 2,087,302 of record CP070778.1, read on the forward strand.
GAGGCCTGTGCGGCAACATTTTCATAATTTGAGTAATGTCCATTAAAGGTGGTAGGTTTAAATCGAATTTTGGAACTTTATTCCGCTTTTCCAATTTAATTATCTTGGACAATTTTTTAGCAAATTGAGTATTTACGTAATGTCCTGGTTTATTGGCAATTACTTTCCCTTTAATTCGTGTTCCGGCCAATGCCAGATCGCCAATTACATCTAACAATTTATGCCTTGCAGCTTCGTTAGGTTGGTGTAAGGTGAGATTATCCAAGATTCCATTTGGCTTTACGGATAGCTTTTTCTTATTAAAAGCCTTTTCAAGCCTCTTCATGGTGGAAGCAGAAATTTCCTTGTCAACATAAACAATTGCATTGTTTAAATCACCACCCTTTATAAGCCCATTCTCCAATAACATTTCTAATTCATGAAGAAAACTAAATGTCCTGGCATCCGCAATTTCCTTTTTAAAATCTGAAATATTTTCAAGGGTGGCATTTTGAGTTCCAAGAACCTTGGTACCAAAATCAACCATGGTTGTTATTTCGTAATCCTCCGAGGGTATTAACGTTATATCACTTCCGGAGGCTTCATCTTTATAGGTAATTACTTCTTTCACCACATATTCTTCCCTTTCAGCATCCTGTTCCACAATTCCAGCCTTCTCAATAGCCTCTACAAAAAATTTGGACGAACCATCCATTATGGGCGGTTCAGGAGCATCTAATTCAATTAAGACATTATCAATATCCATTCCAACCAATGCCGCAAGAACATGTTCAGAAGTTTGGATCTTAACGCCTCTTTTCTCCAGATTTGTCCCTCTCTGCGTATTAACTACAAAATTCGCATCTGCTTCAATAATTGGTTCCCCTTCAAGATCTACCCGTTTAAAAGCAAACCCGTGATTCACGGCAGCAGGAACAAATTTCATTGTAACGTTTTCTCCGGTATGTAATCCCACACCAGTTAATGTTACTTCATTTGCAATTGTACGTTGTTTTGCCATACTCTATTTGTCTTCACTTTTTTTGTCAAAATCACTAATTCTGTTTACTAATTTTGGCAAGTTTTTAAAATGAACATATGATTTATTGTAGTCTCCGTAATTTATCGCCGGTGATCCCTGCAGGAATTCATCATCCTTTACATTTCTGCCAATTCCCGATTGTGCTTGTATCCTAACCCTGTTGCCAATGGTTATATGACCTACAATACCAACCTGGCCACCAATCTTGCAATTTTTCCCAATTTTTGTGGATCCTGCTATTCCTGTCTGAGCAGCAATGGCTGTATGCTCACCAATCTCAACATTATGTGCAATTTGTATCTGGTTGTCCAGTTTAACCCCATTCCCAAGAATGGTAGATCCCAGAGTTGCCCGGTCTATTGTAGTTCCTGCACCAACGTCCACATTTTCACCGAGTATTACATTCCCGGTCTGAGGCACTTTGCTATACTCACCATTAGAATTAGGTGCGAAACCAAAACCATCTGCGCCTATAATGGCTCCGCTATGAATTACACATCCTTTTCCCATAATTGTTTCAGAGTAAATCTTGGCCCCTGCAAAAATGATCACATTATCCCCAATGATCACATTGTCGCCTATGTAGACATTTGGATAGATTTTGACATCATTCCCAATCTTTACATTATTTCCCAAATATGAAAAAGCGCCCAAATAGAAATTAACGCCATAGGAAACAGATTCCGATAAAAAAACCGGCCTCTCGAGACCCGTTTTGTTATTTTTAACCTTATTGTAATATTCTAATAATTTAGAAAATGATTCATAGGCATCGCTAACCTTGATCAGGGTTGTAGAAAGGGCTTGTTCTGGCACAAAATCCTTATTTACAATCGTAATAGATGCTTCGGTACTATATATATATGACGTATATTTGGGATTGGCCAAAAAAGTAACTGAACCAATTTCCCCCTCTTCAATCTTAGCCAATTTATAGACTGCAACGTCAGGGTTGCCTTCTATCTCACCCTCCAAAATACCCGCAATCTGACTAGCTGTGAATTCCAAATTTCTTAATAATTTAACCCTTGGCTTAGATTCAGACAAAAGTAAGAAAAATTGATTAATGGTATAACACCAAATACTTGCCTATAAGTGACTGTATATCATATTTTTAGGACTTTTTAAATCCTTTCAGGAATTTGACAGGAAGTAAAATTCAGAATATTATAGCTAAAGATCATCTTTAGGATAACAGATATAATATTTAGTTACCGTCTCAGATAAGGCCGTCAAATTAAGATGATCCGATGCGTTGGCTACATCCAGCAATTTACCATTACTTCTCAGAATATTAATATTCTGACTATGGCGATTATACGCCTTATTCTCTATAATTCCCCGAAATACAAAATAGGAAGTCTCTTCATCACTCAATTCATATTTTGCCTTAAAACCTTTGGAAAGGGCCTCAAATCTATCATCTTTTTCAGGCTTATTTCTGAGCTTTATGTTAAGTAGTCTTCTATTCAGGATCATGCCGCAAAGCTTTGACAGTACAAAGTCAGCACTATGCTGCCACTGTTTTATAGCAGCCAAAATATCGGTGTCGTCCAGATTTGCAAAATGACCTAAAACCTCTTTATTAAAATTTTCCTCGTCAATTTTGTTTTTCAAGAAGAACATGAGCGCCGGACTACATGCCAAATCATATTTCATATCCACCAGTTCCTTGGCCCTCTGTAGTGTCCTGATTAGCAATTGCTCTGCTACCAAACCTGTTTTATGCAGGTACACCTGCCAATACATAAATCTGCGGGCCATTAGAAATTTTTCAACAGAATAAATGCCCTTTTCCTCAACTACCAATTCGCCATTCGCAACATTTAACATTGTTATCAATCGGCCAGCATTTATATTCCCTTCTGCAACACCCGTATAGAAACTATCGCGTTTCAGGTAATCCAACCTATCCATATCTAATTGGCTGCTGACCAGTTGATTCAAAAATTTTTTCCCATAAGTGCCTTTAAATATTTCAATTCCTAAAGTTAAACTTCCGTTAAACTTATCGTTAAGAACCTCCATAAATATGCTTGAAATCTCCTCATGTTTTATTCCTTCTACCAGGCTATGCTCCATGGCATGTGAAAAAGGCCCATGGCCAATATCATGCAATAAGATAGCACAGAGCAATCCTTTAGCCTCCTCCCCTGTAATCTCAATCCCCTTATAACGAAGTAGTTGTATCGCCTCCTGCATTAAATGCATACTGCCTAAAGCATGATGAAAACGAGTGTGGTGTGCCCCGGGATAAACCAAATATGAAAGCCCCATTTGTGAAATACGTCGAAGCCTTTGAAAATATGGGTCCGCTATCAGGTTAAAAATTAGTGCATCAGGAATTCTAATAAATCCGTAAATTGGATCGTTGAATATTTTAAGCTTGTTTGATATTGACAAGGTAGCTATTGTTTTCAACGGTAAAGATAAGGACTTAATGAACAAGATAACAATCCTATGGGTAGATGATGAAATAGATTTGTTAAAACCCCATATTATTTTCCTGGAAGGTAAAAATTATGATGTAGTAACATGCAAAAGTGGTCAGGATGCATTAGAAGAAATTAGAAGTCGGAATTTTGATATTGTATTTCTCGATGAGAATATGCCCGGGATATCCGGATTGGAAACATTAAACGAAATTAAAAAAATTGATGCCGCTCTTCCTGTGGTTATGATCACAAAAAGTGAAGAAGAGTATATCATGGAGGAGGCAATTGGCTCTAAAATTGCCGACTATCTTATTAAACCGGTCAATCCTAACCAAATCCTTCTGTCGCTCAAAAAAAACCTCGATCACTCCCGATTGGTATCGGAAAAGACCACTTCCAACTATCAACAGGAATTTAGAAAAATTGCAATGGACCTATCTATGGTCAACTCATATGAGGAATGGGCAGATCTCTACAAAAAGCTTATTTACTGGGAATTACAATTGGAAGAAATAGAAGATTCCGGAATGTTTGAAATTTTGGAATCGCAGAAAGTTGAAGCCAACAATCAGTTCGGGAAATTTATTGAAAAGAATTATAGTGACTGGTTTCATGACGGTGATGGCCCTGTAATGTCTCATACCTTGTTTAAGGAATTAATTCAGCCTGAACTAAAGGGCACTCCTACCCTTTTATTAGTCATAGATAATTTGAGGTACGACCAGTGGTTTGCATTTGAAGATGTACTTACACCCTATTATAAAAAAAGCAAGGAAGAACCATATTACAGTATTCTGCCTACAGCAACACAATATGCGCGAAATGCCATTTTCTCTGGTCTTATGCCTCTTGGAATGGAAAAAAAATATCCGAATTGGTGGAAGAATGATACGGATGAAGGCGGGAAAAATTTATTTGAGGACAAATTCCTGGGCGAACAATTAAGAAGATTAGGTCTTGAGATAAAATGGGAATACCATAAAATCAGCAGTTTAAAACAGGGAAAAAATCTGTCTCAAAACTTTCGGTCTCAAAAGAAAAATGATCTGACGGTTCTTGTCTATAATTTTGTAGACATGCTTTCCCATTCTAAAACCGAAATGGACGTTATAAAAGAATTGGCCTCTAATGATAAGGCGTATCGCTCCTTAACGAATAGCTGGTTTAAAAATTCGCCGCTGCTGGAGATTATACAACAAGCCCAGAGCATGGGGTTAAAACTAATAATCACAACAGATCATGGTACAATAAATGTAAAACAACCTTCTAAAGTTATTGGAGATAAAGAAACCAGTCTTAACCTGAGATATAAAACCGGCCGAAGTCTTACTTATAATGACAATGATGTTATAGAGGCCAGGGATCCTGCTACTATTTATTTACCAAGTATTACAATGAGCAGTTCTTTTATTTTTGCAAAGAACGACCTGTTTTTTGCTTACCCCAATAATTACAACCACTATGTAAGCTATTACAGAAATACCTATCAGCATGGAGGTGTTTCGCTTGAAGAAATGATTATCCCATTTGTGGTTTTAGAACCCAGATAATAGCACAGTATCTTTTATTGAATCACAATAGCCCTTATAGAATTATGCTCTAAATGGTTAATATTCAGTCTAAAAACGTTGCTATAGAACTTTCGGTAACTAAAAAGGCACTTTCGGACATTTTTACAGTAGTTCCGTCCAACTTTACAGCCCAATCTCTTCAATATTTTCTTACTTTAGAACATCTGAATATTAACTTAAAACAACCGAATAATGAGAAATGCGATTACAGTTTTTGTGGTGTGCCTATTGAGTTTTCAATTTGCGAAGGCTCAGCCTATCACCACCCACCAGTATCGAAGAGTGGCTCCTGAAAATATGGAGGAGTATTTAAAAAGAGAAACTACCTACTGGGCCAAATGGGCAGAAAAGGAGGTTACCAAGGGAAATTTAACATTCTGGGCTATTTTGCAGAAGATTGGCGGTGTAAACCAGGACACCAGTCCAAACATTTTGATTATTAATACGTTTAAAGACATTGACAAAGGCGCTGATTGGGGAAGCATAGACGCCATGTTTCCGGATGTAAAAATGGAAGACATTGCTACCTGGGATATTAGCACTAATATGCATCATATATTCCTGAGTAACCTGCCCAACCACATACGGGCTGAAAATACTACGAATGACGATTATAATTTTGTACGAATTATTTATCACGATACAAAAAATACAGGGCAACACCTTGCATTTGAAGCTGAGAAATGGAAACCGATGGTAGAGAAAGCCATGAAGGAAGGTAAGACAACTATGAAAGGCTGGGGTAACCAAGCCATCATTTCTCCTGCTACCTCTTCATTTACTTATGGTAGTTATTCGTATGACATATTTTCCTCGTTACAGGATGCATTGTCACCGGCCTTTAGCGATGACTGGACAATGCCGGATGGATTTTGGGATGGCTTTCAGGAAAACTATAACAAGCGTAATTCTAATGTATACAGAATTGTTGCCGGCGCCTCCGCACCAGCCGAGTAAACTAACACTGATTGATTTAAAACCAATGCAAAGCCTTGAATATCTATTCAAGGCTTTTTTTATAAAAAACACAGTACGGATCTTTTAAGGATAGTCATTTTGATTATATGGTCTTTTTAGCCTTTGATAATAAATCAATGTTATTCGGACAATAAAACTAGGTTTTGGTCCTAGATCAATTGCCCTATATTGTTATTATTCACCAACTTAGATATATCTGAAAAACTTAGTACTCTACTGAAATTCAAATATAAATTTTACAATTATGGAACTAGATGAGAATAAATTACACGCCTTATTAGGTCAGGTTGTAGTAGAAATGGGAGCAGCCGCAAATGGTCCTCTAATTACAATTGGAGATAAACTTGGGCTGTATAAATCACTTTCAGAATTAGGCCCAATGTCTGCCAAACAGTTGGCCGATGCCACGGAAACTGCAGAGAGATATGTCAAAGAATGGCTGGCAGCACAAGCGGCATCTGGTTATGTAGAATATGATAATGTAACTGATACCTTCTTTATGACACCGGAACAAAGAGCAGCTTTTGGAGATAAAAATAGCCCTGTGTTCATGACTGGTGCATTTTATGCAATTACTTCACTATATCATGATGAACCAAAAATGTTAGAAGCATTTAAATCTGGAGAAGGAATTTCCTGGGGAAATCATAACAAATGTTTGTATTGCGGGACCGAAAAATTTTTTAGTCCCTCATATGAAGGCAATTTAATCTCAAGCTGGATCCCCTCACTTAATGGTGTTGAAGATAAACTTAAAAATGGTGCAAAGGTTGCTGATATTGGCTGCGGACATGCCGCCTCAACTATTATAATGGCCAAGGCATTTCCGAAATCTACATTCATAGGAATTGATTTTCACGACAAATCCATTGAGCACGCGAAATTAAAAGCAAAAGCCTCAGGCGTAACCAATGTCGCATTTCAAGTTTCCACTGCCAAAGAACTTCCCGGGGATGGCTATGACCTCGTTACTTTCTTCGACTGCCTTCATGACATGGGAGACCCTGTTGGAGCTTGCGCCCATGTAAAGGACGTTTTGAAACCTGATGGTACCTGTATGATTGTTGAACCATTTGCTCATGACACTTTAAAAGATAATCTAAATCCGGTTGGAAGGGCTTTTTATGCATTTTCCACACAACTCTGTGTGCCTTGCTCCATTAACCAGGAAGTTGGCCTGGCCCTTGGTGCTCAAGCGGGTGAGAAAAAATTAAAAGATACTATTACCGCAGGTGGGTTTAGTAGTTTCAGACGGGCAACTGAAACTCCCTTTAACTTAATTCTGGAAGCACGCCCCTAATTGGCGAAGTCTAAAAATAAAAATCAATTTAATATAATTTGAAACTTTGAAATATGGGGAACATCCAGATTACAGCCAGATTTCTAATACATGAAGGTAAAGTAGAAGAATTTAAAAGCATGGCTATGCAATGCATGAATATTGTAAGAGAAAAGGAGAAGGATACCACTTTGCAATACGACTGGTATTTTAATGAAGGTAATGACGAGTGTGTAGTGAGGGAAACCTATACAGATTCTAATGCCATGCTTACTCATATAGCTAATGTTGGGGAATTCCTGGGAAAGTTCCTGGAGCTATCTGATTTTTACCCCGAGATCTACGGAAGTCCCTCTGAAGAATTTATGAATGCAGTTAGCGGGATGAATCCAAAACTATATTCATTCTATCAGGGTATTTAAAAAATTGACTGTTTATCTAACCTAATTAATACATTTTAACATTTTAACTGATTATCTTTGAGGAAAAGATTTCTGGCAATATTTGCCGGTTATAAAAACTAAAAGACAAACAGTAATATGATTAGAATACTAGCCATTGCAATCCTACTGGTTTTAAACGGAAGCCTTCTGCAAAGTCAATCGGATAAGCCAAAACTCATTGTAGGCATTGTAGTAGATCAGATGAGATTTGATCATCTATACAAATATCAGGACAGGTTTTCGAACGGTGGATTTAAAAGACTAATACGGGAAGGCTTTAATTATAAAAACACGCATTTTAATTACATTCCAACAGTTACTGCCGCAGGGCACGCATCTATATATAGTGGGACAACCCCCTCTGTCCATGGGATAATAGGGAATACATGGTATGAAAGAAGTTCAAAACAGATTATTACCAATATAGGGGATGCCAACGAACTTATCGTAGGAACAGATAAGCTAAACAGCTATGGTGCTTCTCCAAGAAACCTTCTTACATCTACTATCACCGATCAGTTAAGATTGGGCACCAATTTCAGGGCGAAAGTTATAAGTGTATCCCTAAAAGACCGTGGTGCTATTTTACCAGGAGGACATACGGCCAATGCTGCTTACTGGCATGACTGGAAAGCAAGTCCGGGTTATTTTGTAAGCAGTTCATATTATATGGAGGAATTGCCTGATTGGGTTACCAGGTTTAATAAACAGGAAAAGTCCAATTCGTATTTAACCGATTCATGGAGTACACTATATCCTATAGATTCCTATAAGATGAGTGCCCCGGATGACAATAATTATGAACGGGCTATTGGCGGTAAAACAAGCGCTACTTTCCCTTACGATTATAAAAGCATGAGAGAACGCTTCAAGGAAATAGGTGCTGAATTTCAATTAATTTGGGTTTCTCCGGCCGGCAATTCACTGCTAACCGAATTTGCTATTGAAACTATTAAAAGTGAAAAATTAGGAACAGATGATATCACCGATTTTATTAATATAAGTTATTCCGTTCCCGACGTTATTGGGCACACATATGGACCCCAGTCCATTGAATTTGAAGATGTTATGCTGAGGTTAGACAGAGATATTGAAAATCTGTTAAAATCGCTCGATGCAACGGTAGGTACTGGAAATTATTCGTTGTTTTTAACTTCTGATCACGGCTCGGTCCCCGTAGCTTCTTATCTGGCAGATAACCAGTTGCCTGCCGGAATTGCTAACATAAAAAAATATGAGATTGCCCTAATGGGTTATTTGAATTCCAAATATGGAACAAACCAATGGATTGAAAATTTCGATGGAGAGTCGGTTTATTTAAACCAAGATCTTATTAAGCAAAAAAAATTATCTCTGAGCAGCGTGCAACGCGAAGTAGCTGATTTTATGATAACTCTTGAAGAAGTTACCGGAGCACTTACTGCTTCTGATTTACAAACACAAAGTTATAGTTATGGTATGAATCAAATGCTTCAGAATGGTTATCATACCAAAAGATCAGGAGATGTTATTTTGGTATTTAAACCTGGATATGTACAGAAACTAGATCCCAAAATAACAATGCAAAAAATTAAAGGCACTACACATGGTTCGGGATATGCGTACGATACTCATGTTCCCTTGTTATGGTTCGGGAAATCTATTCCTAAAGGGCAATCTTTGAGAAAAGTATCTGTAATTGATATTGCACCAAGCATCGCGCAAATGCTGAATATTCAATATCCGTTCGGTACTACAGGGGAGCCGTTAATAGAATTATTTGATTGATAAGAGGTGATCGGAGGAGAATTAATATAAGCTGAAAATAGCTCCTATTTTAGTCTTGCAACACTTAATATCTGCTTTCTGTAAGTATTGTCGTTTGCCAAGA
>CP070778.1:2096998-2099861 GCA_020346245.1 Flavobacteriaceae bacterium
TCTGTAAATAAATGACCTATATTGATTATTATAAGGTTCTGGGTATAAATAAAAAGGCCACCGATGATGAAATAAAAAAAGCCTATCGGAAAATGGCCCGAAAATATCATCCCGATCTGAATCCCAATGATAAGGAAGCCGAACGAAAGTTCAAGGAAATTAATGAAGCCAACGAGGTGCTGAGTAACCCTGAAAATCGGAAAAAGTATGACAAATATGGGAAAGACTGGCAACATGCTGAAGAATTCGAAAAAGCGCGGCAACAACGCCAATATCAAAGAGGTGCCGGCCAAAGGACCACCGGCCGGTTTTCAGAAGAGGACTTTTCAGACTTTTTCAGTTCTATGTTTGGCGGAGGTTATCAAAGAGCAAGAAGGGGCGAAGTAAAATTCAGGGGGCAGGATTATAATGCAGAACTACAGCTAGAATTGGAAGATGTCTACAGAACTCACAAGCGTACCCTAACAGTTAATGGAAAAAATATAAGGTTAACTATTCCTGCGGGAGTAAAGAATGGCCAGGTAATCAAAATTAAGGGTTATGGTGGTGAAGGAATTAGCGGTGGCCCAAAAGGAGATTTGCACATAAAATTTTCAATCCTGAATCATTCAAGGTTTAAACGCGATAAAGATAATTTGTATACGACGGTTAAGTTGGATTTATACAAAGCACTTCTGGGAGGTGAAGTAGTCATAGACACTTTTGATGGTAAAGTAAAATTAAAGGTCAAGCCGGAAACCAAAAACCTGACTAAAGTAAAGTTAAAGGGGAAAGGTTTTCCTATATACAAAAAAGAAGGTCAGTTTGGGGATCTGTACATTACTTATCAGATAGAAATACCTACAAATCTGACCAATAAGGAAAAGGAATTGTTTAAGGAATTGGCAAAACTAAGATAGATATGGAACTAAAAGATCTTATTCCAATTATTCACCTGTGTGAGCATTACAGTGTGGAAACTTCATTTTTTGATGAACTCCATGAAGAGGGTTTAATTAGTATTACTACCCTTGAACAGACTTCCTATCTTCATCAGGATAGAATTAGTGATGTGGAAAAAATGATCCGGATCCACCAGGAATTAAATATAAATACTGAAGGTATTGATGCGGTTTTCAACCTGCTTCAAAAAATAGATAGTTTACAAAATGAATTGATTATACTTCATAATAGGTTACGTTTGTATGAGAATGATTACTAATAAATGAAATAATTCCGCTTATGAAAATTGCCAGAATCCTGCTTATTCAACTTTTGTCTATATCACTGATAATATCCTGCAAATCACCTGAAAAATCTGAGCAAAAGGCAGTTACGAAATCAAGAACTGTCACAACTAACTATAAAATACCGGTATTTGAATCCGATGATCGTAAACAAAAAATACTGAGTATTGCCACCAGTCTGAAAGAATTGATAGAGGAGCATACCAAAGAGAGCCATATCCCGGGAGTTGCCTATGGGGTTGTTGTTGACACCAATCTGGTAGTTGCCTCGGCCACAGGCCTGTTAGATATAAGCAAAGAACTTCCCGCAACTACAAGTTCTGCATTCAGGATTGCATCTATGAGCAAAAGTTTTACCGCCATGGCAATCATGAAATTACGTGATGAAGGCAAACTATCCCTTAATGATCCTGTGCAAAACTATATCCCGGAAATGAGCGGATTAGAATATCTGACCGCCGACTCCCCAGAGATAGATATTGAAAACCTGATGACAATGACCGCGGGTTTTCCTGAAGATAACCCATGGGGAGACCGCCAATTGGATGAACCGGATCAAATGCTTATGGACCTTCTTACGGATGGTATCGCATTTTCCAACCCTCCCTCCTATACATTTGAATACAGTAATACGGGATATGCCTTGTTGGGTAATATAATCAGTCGTGTTTCCGGAATGCCCTACCAGAAATATATCAAAGAGCATATTTTACTGCCACTTGGCATGAATCATACCTATTGGGAATATGATAAAATACCACAGGAACAATTAGCTATTGGATACCGATGGGAGGATGATCAATGGAAACTGGAACCAATGCTTCATGACGGATCGTATGGAGCAATGGGGGGGCTAATTACATCAATTGAGGATTTTAGTAAATATGTTAGTTTTCACCTTTCTGCCTGGCCACCCAGAAGCGGTCCGGATATGGGGCCTGTTAAACGAAGTACACTTAGAGAAATGCATACCCCGCAATCTCCCTATTTAAATACCAGGGCGACCGATTTTAATAATGAGCCATGTGCCACGGTAACCGGATATGGTTACGGGTTAGGAATCCATACCAATTGTAAAGGCCTGAAGTGGGTAAGTCATGGAGGTGCCTTACCGGGTTTTGGAAGTAATTATGTTTTCTACCCTGATTATGGAGTTGGGATAATGGCCTTCGGCAACCTTACCTATACAGCGCCATGGCCGCTTAAAAAAATAGAAAAATTACTATTTGAGACCTTGGAATTAGAACCCCGTAAACTTCCTATCTCAGATATTCTAAGGGAGCGACAACAACAAGTTGAACAATTAATTAAAGAATGGAGTCCTGAACTGGAACAGGAACTGCTGGCTGAGAATTTTTTCATGGATAAATCCCGTGAGCACCGTATGGCAGAAGCCAATGAAATTTTTAATAGCGCTGGCGCTGTGCTGGAAACAGAAGAAATCACGCCTTACAATCAGCTGCGGGGAAGATTTAAAATAAATACGGAGAAAGGATTCATCAATGTCTTTTTTACCCTTACCCCGGAAAAAGAAGCGAAATTACAGCAACTATATTTGTCATTTGAACCTGATGAATCTTAAAACATAAGGAGCGCAAAAACGCTCCTTACATCTAACAAGTATTCAAATGTTTGAC
>CP070778.1:2099961-2102063 GCA_020346245.1 Flavobacteriaceae bacterium
TACACTCACTGCTGCGATTAAATCACTTTTCCAATTTTCAATTAATCCCTGAATACCTCTTTTGGGTGTAGTTTCCATTTATTTGATCATCGAATAGTTTGTGAACTTTATCATAGCCAACGAAAATAGTAAATATTCGCAATTACCGGGGTTGAGAAAGAAGAACTGTTCAGGAAATCAGAAAAATTAAATTGTCTTCCTGTAAATGAATTTTTGAAAAATACGAAGTTTTTATCTAAGGCATTCTTGTTTTATTTGCTCATTGCCTTCTAACTTTTCATAGTGTCATCTGGTTTTGTTATTGTAATTTTTTGGTTTTGACCAGTTAAGTGGTCCACAATTTTGTTTAGTGGTGATTTGTCTTCTGTGGTTAACTTGCCGGGCACTGTTGTTAAACTTCCATCGCGCGCAGCAACATAACCAGGTGAAAGTATTTCCACGCCAGCCTTATTGAAGGCAATTAAAATATTCTTGTGTATTTCAGAATAAATTAATGGCATTTTTGTAGGTTCGAGCGTGTATGCGTTTAGTTCATAAGACACATAGTAATCGTCTAAACTGCTTTGTAGCACAAAAGGCACGGGTTCCTTTAAAATAAATTCGGTTTTAGAGGCAGCCTCCACTAATAATTCTTCTGCTGTTTCCCAATTCAAATCATATCCCAAAGTTACAGTAGTATGGAGTATTATTGGTTTATCGTCGTCATTGGAATAATTCACAATAGTCCCGGTTAAAATTTTTGCATTTGGAATAGTAACCACCTCTTTTTTTGTAGTCCTGATTCGGGTCACTAGAATTGTTTTTTCAATTACATCTCCTACAATATTGTCAATCTTTATTCGGTGACCAATTTGAAAAGGACGCATGTATGTTATAACAACTCCTGCTATAATATTGGCAATGGCTGAGGTGGAACCAAATGAAATAAGAGCTCCAATAAATATAGAGACCCCCTGAAATGCAGAGGAACCAGAGCCTGGTAAATATGGGAAAATTAATATTAGTGCCAGGGCATAGATCAGTATCGAAAATATCTTTCCTGTTGGCCTGGCCCAATCTTTATGAAAGTTTTTTAGTCTAAACCTTCCTATTTCAACATCGTTAGCAATTTCATTAATAACTCTCACAAAATAACGTGCAAAAAAGGCTATAACTAAAATGAAAAATAGGGATGGAATAAAATTAATAAAACCAAAAAAGACATATTTAACAGGAGTTGCAATATAGCCATAAAACAAGTTTACAACATTTTCTGCCCAAGGAAAAAAACTAAACATAAATGGCGCATAAATAAAGAAGGTAATTACAATCACACCAATACGCAGGATATTGGAAATAAATACGAATATATTGACGGTGTCTTTGGGTATAAAATATTTTAAAAGATTGGTTTTTTTCCTTAAAAAACTGCGCTCTACTTTAGACAATCTTAAATTTATCTTCCTAAATATCCAATTAATCAGTTTAATATATAGAATTAAGATTACCAGCAAAAGGACAAAATATCCAATTCGAATTGCCCATTCCTTTGTAGTTAAGCTTTTGGTACCTCTCAGACTATTTTTTATCTTCTCAAGCCTGCCCTCAGCCAGTTTGAATGTGGTTGTACTATCGCTCGCTGCATCCTGTAATGTGGTAACCAATGCCAAATTATTGTTTAACATTATCTCAACAAATTCATTATTTTGCTGAAGCCATAAACTATCAAGCAAAGGATTATAAGCGGCAGTTAGCCTACTTAACCTTAATGAAGCCTCGTTGGCTCTAACTTTAACCGGATAGGTTTCAGTGCCATTTTTAAAGTAAAATAACGTATCATTATTTAATACAACTGGGGCTTTAGTAAGTATTTGATCCGGTTGCTGAGGGTTTAAGGTATCTTGGGCACATAAACAATGATGTGATAATAAAAGAACAAGGAATATTTTTTTTAACAGCATAAATTAAGATTGAAATTTTAAGTTATTGAAACTTCAACTTGAAAATAAGGAAAAATTGTGCCTGTTCAATCAATTCGATAAGGATTTCTTGATTATATCGAAGATCTTCAATAATATATGATAAAAGTACTTTCTCATTTAAATGTCCTATTCGATTATTAT
>CP070778.1:2102163-2104175 GCA_020346245.1 Flavobacteriaceae bacterium
TTCATGGTAGAATCCTTCGCCCAAACTTCAGGGGTTTTTGAGCCTTTTTTTATTCTGTAGATTGTATGGCCCAGGTAATCCGCAACAAACATATTGCCATCAAGGTCAAAACGTATGCCATTTCCTATACTACCTTCTGGTAAACTAATAAAAACCTCAGCTTCCCCTGCTTTGTTTACCCTGCCAATGGTGCCCTCCCTTTCAAAATTTACCGCAAAAAGCTCTCCGTCTGCATTCACAGCCGGACCTTCAATTCCGGCGGTGAAACCGAATTCTGAAGTAAAATCTTCACTAAGACGCTGCTCTTCTGCACACCCGAAATATGCAGAAATAAAGAACAGACCAATAAACAGTTTAATTATAAACCTCATCAAATGTAAATGTTTTATCGAGTCTTACGCCCTTTTCGGTATGTTTTACGGTGCATATTTCATTATGTGCATCGTGCTCCATGAATAAATAAAAATTTGCATCAGCAGCACTATTCATAAAGGCTGCCTTTTCAGAAAGGGTTAATAAGGGCCTTGTGTCATAACCCATAATATATGGTACGGGAATATGCCCTGCCGTTGGCAATAAATCGGCCATAAACACCAGAGTCTTGCCGTTATAATTAATATGGGGTATCATCTGTTTGTCTGTATGGCCATCTACCAGCAAAACGCCAAAACCCAGCTCTGATTTTTCTATATAGGGGCCACTGCTGATATCCATAAATTTTAGCTGGCCGCTTTCTTCCATAGGGAGCAGGTTTTCCTTCAGAAAAGAAGCTTTTTCCCTTAGGTTTGGCTTAGTGGCCCAGTCCCAATGGTTTTTATTGGTCCAGTAATGGGCATTTTTAAAGGCGGGTTCATAAGCGGTATGATCTTTATTCCATTGGACGCTCCCACCACAATGGTCAAAATGCAGGTGCGTCATAAATACGTCTGTAATATCATCCCGGTGAAAACCTATCTTTTTGAGCGAAGCATCAATGGAATAATTTCCCCAGCGGTAATAATAACTGAAGAATTTCTCACTTTGTTTATCCCCCATGCCGGTATCGATAAGGATAAGCCTGTTGCCATCCTCAATAAGGAGGCTACGGGCGGCAATATCAATCATATTATTTGTATCTGCCGGGTTGGTTCTATTCCAAAGAGTTTTAGGCACTACACCAAACATTGCGCCTCCATCCAATTTAAAATTTCCGGTCTCAACGGGGTATAAGTTCATTGATGTATTCTGAGTCGGATGCAAAATAACGAAAGCTCTACTGATATTCCTTAATATTAATATTTTTTAACAATCAGGAAAAATACTTTCTTAGGCGCTGATCTATTTTATAAGCATTGCTATATTGCATGAGGTAATAGCGGACATTATTTTTTTTATAGATCTATAGCAGACCGTTATTTATTTTAATCACTATTTTTAACGCAAAGGAGAAAAGATGCTTGAACTCGCGGGGATTATAATTTTGGGCATTATTGCGCAGTGGTTTGCCTGGCGTTTAAAATTGCCGGCTATTCTGCCGCTGATCCTGATTGGCCTGCTGGTAGGGCCTATAGCCACTTTGTATACGGAGGATGGCGCTAAGCTAATTGAACCGGTTTGGAATGGTGAAAAAGGACTTTTCCCCGGTGAGGGGCTTTACTATTTTCTTTCACTCGCCATAAGTATTATTTTATTTGAAGGAGGTTTAACCCTTAGGCGCTCGGAAATTAAAAATGTAGGCCCGGTTATTACCAAACTTATAACGGTGGGCACCATAGTAACATTTTTTGCCGGTGGCTTTGCAGCCCATTTCCTTTTTGACCTTAGCTGGCAGATTTCATTTTTGTTTGCGGCCCTTATTATTGTAACCGGCCCAACTGTTATCACACCCATCTTAAGGAATATTCCCCTGAAAAAGGATATTTCTGCAGTGCTAAAATGGGAAGGAATTTTAATTGATCCAATAGGAGCCCTCGTTGCAGTGCTAGTTTTTGAATTTATTAGTGTGGGGGAAGGACAGGCCTATACAAAAACCG
>CP070778.1:2104275-2203260 GCA_020346245.1 Flavobacteriaceae bacterium
CAGATAAGAATAATCATTCAGCATCCCTATTTCATCACCGGCATAAATCATGGGAATTCCACCATACGACAATATTATGGCATGTAGCATTAGGATCTTATCAACCGATATTTTTATCAATTCCTGATTTTTCTGTGCTAAGCCTTTTTCCAATCCGAGCAGAGAAGCTGCACTACCGGTAATTCGTCCATCACCATTTTTAGGATTGTACATAAAAATTTGTCCTGTCGCGGGAGACCAATCAAGTTTTTGTCCATAGTAATCCAACAAAAACTTTCTATGTGCAAACGCATCCCAACCTACTTCGTATATGTAGCGGTCTTCAAAACCAAGTCCGATATCGTCATGGCATCTGATATAATTTACCCAGGCGCCTTCTAAAGGTTTACCAGGTAAATTCATCAGATTTTTATACAATAGATGTGTTTTTTTTGTTGCAATAGAATTCCATAGTAAAGCCATTAAAGTAGCATTGTAGGCAATTTCACATTCGTTCCCTTTTTTTATGCCTTCTCCAAAATACTTTATAATTTCCTGAGGAGAAACAATTGCTTCTGCGAGAAGAACAACTCCGGGTGCAACAACTTGCAAACACATGCGAAATAATGTAATTAAACTATGTGCTTCAGGTAGGTTTTGAGAAACCGTACCCATTTTCTTCCATAGAAATGCCAGGGCGTCAAAACGAATGACATCTACCCCTAAGTTGGCTAGGTCTACCAGATTGGTTAGCATATCCATAAATACCAAAGGGTTACTATAATTAAGATCCCATTGATAATCATTAAACACTGTCATAACCCACCTATTCATTTTTGCATTATAGGTGAAGTTTCCAGGGGATGTTTTTGGAAACACTTCTGGTAAAGAATTTTCAAATTCATCTGGCAATTGCCTGTCCGGGTAGGTATAATAATAGTCCTGATATTTTTTATCGCCCGCCATGGCTTTTTTTGCCCAGGGAAATTCATTTGAAGTATGGTTTACGACAAAATCCATCATCAGATACATGTCCTTGGAATGCAGATTTTTTGCCAGATTTAACAAGTCTGTTTTAGTGCCATACTTTTTGTCTACCTGGGTATAGCTGTTCACAGCATACCCACCATCATTTTCTCCTTTTGGTCGTTTAGTAACAGGCATTATATGAATAAGATTCACCCCCAATTTTTCAAAATATCCAATTTTAGCTTCGAGACCTTTCAAATCCTTATTGAAACGATCCACATACAATTGCATGCCAACCAATTTTTCCGATTGATACCAATTGACGTCTTTAAGCCTTTTTAAGTCCTGAATTTTAAGATTTTTTGACCTCTTTTTAAAAAGATCAGGTAAAAGTTCCTTCAGGAATTGAAATGAATTGGGTACGGCGGACTCAGGATACAACGAGAAGAATATGTTTTGTATAATAGGAAGGTTAGTAGATAACCTTAATTCGAACAATTCATTAAGATTTGCTTTCTCCGGGTTATCCAGCTCTTTTGAAGCCAATAACCTGTGTAATGAGGCCTGGTTCATGCTATTGGTCAAGTTGAGTTTGAGATGGTAATGATTTTATTGCCCCGTAGTTCATTGTTGTAATTGCCCCGGCTTTATTTGCTATAGCAATCATATTAAAAAGTAAATCAGGATTGCTTTTAATACCTTTTATAGAATCGACTGTAGAAATTTGTTTTAACAAACAACCAATAAATGCATCCCCCGCTCCTGTGGTGTCAATGGGCTTTACATTAATACTGGGAATTATCCGTGACTGCCCATGAGAACTTACCAGTGTCCCTTCAGAACCTAATGTAATTGTAATGATTTCCGTGCCGGCTTCATGGAAAAATTCGCATGATTCCGAAATATTTTCCTTCCCTGAAATTAATTTTGCCTCTTCCAAACTAAACTTACAAAGTGTCGATTTCTCAATAAATGGCATACATTTTTTTATAAAGATATCAGTTTTGTTTTTCCACAGGTCTGCTCTGAAATTCGGATCAAAACTTATAAAAGCCTCTTGTGTCAGGGCATCAAATAAAAATCGTCCATATGCTTCCTCTAAACTTCCGCCCAAAAGGGCTGTTGCAGCCCCAAAATGAATTATATTTTTATTAAATTTTTTCTTAATTCCCGGACTGTATTTTAGTTCCTTATCCGCGCCCCTGCTAAATACAAAATCGCGTTCTCCATCTTCAGCTATAGAGACAAATGCCAGGGTAGTAAAAATTTCTGATCGCTGTGTTAAAGAAATATCTACTCCTTCATTGTCTAAAACATTCAATAGAAAAGTTCCAAAAGGATCATTTCCAACACAACCAATAAATGCACTTTCTCCTCCCAGTTTGGCAACTGCACAGGCAACATTGGCCGGAGCACCCCCTGCTTTTTTTGTAAATTCACGGGCCAGGGATAAATCACTACCTTGTTTTTCAGCAACAAAATCTATGAGTACTTCACCTATACAAAACACTTCTTTCATGGAACTGAACTTGAGTAATTCCCAAAGTAATGAGAAATTAGGTGTTACACCAAAAAATAACTACTATTTATTCCGTGAATTCTCGCTATAGGCAACCATTATATTCCTTAAAGACACCGGGTCTGTTATTAAATAATTGTTGGTTTTATTCTTGAATTAAAAATCTGGCAAAATATTCCTTCTCATACTTTTTATTATTGCCATAATAGGAATTATCACGATTTTTGTTAAATGAGAACTTTGGTAATAGGAGATATACATTCCGGTCTGAAAGCTTTACAACAAGTTTTGCAAAGAGCCAATGCCAGTGAAGATGATCTTCTAATTTTTTTAGGAGATTATGTTGACGGTTGGAGCCAGGCTGTTGAAACCGTTAATTTTTTGATTGAGTTACGAGCATCACATCAATGTATATTTTTAAGGGGAAACCATGATGAACTATGTTATGATTGGTTGAAAACAGGAAAAGATAACCCCACGTGGCTGCAACACGGAGGTAGGGCCAGCAAGAATTCCTATGAGACTCTTGAGGGTGTATCTCGAAGCATTCACATGGATTTTTACAATAATCTTGACAATTATTATTTGGATGATAAAAACCGTCTCTTTATTCATGCAGGTTTCACTAGCTTAAAAGGGGTAGAATTTGAATATTTTTCTAAAATATTTTACTGGGACAGAACTTTGTGGGAACTGGCATTAGCACTTAATCCAGAATTGGTAGCAACAGACTTCTATTACCCTCAAAGACTTTCCAATTACCATGAAATTTATATTGGTCATACGCCTGTTACCAGAATTGGTAAGAGCAAACCTCATAGGGCAGCCAATGTCTGGAATATGGATACCGGAGCTGCGTTTAAAGGATCTTTATCCATAATGGATGTAGATTCCAAACAGGTTTGGCAAAGTGATCCGGTTTATCTTTTTTATCCAAATGAAAAGGGAAGAAATTGATATTTGAATTGCTTCTTCAATAATTTCAAGATTTTATTGTCGTACTTTGCAAGAAAATAAAATATGTCTACGAAAAATATAAGATTGGAAGTGATGCAGGCAATTGAGCCTAAAGTTACCGGATTTATGGATTCATTTCTAATCCCTATTGATGAGATATGGCAGCCTTCTGACTTTCTTCCCGATTCGCGTAGCGATAGTTTTTTTGATGCTGTAGAGCAAATCAGAGAGGAATCTAAAGAATTAGGATATGATTTTTGGGTGACTATGGTTGCAGATACAATCACTGAAGAAGCGTTACCAACATATGAATCCTGGTTAATGGATGTAGAAGGTATTAATCAACACACAGAGGAACCAAGCGGATGGTCCAAATGGGTAAGAGCGTGGACGGCTGAAGAAAACAGACATGGTGACGTGCTCAACAAATATTTGTATCTCTCTGGAAGAGTAAATATGCGAGAAGTTGAGATCTCAACCCAGTACCTGCTTAATGATGGTTTTGACATAGGAACAGACAGAGACCCTTATAAGAATTTTGTATACACGTCATTCCAGGAATTGGCTACCAATATTTCGCATAAGAGAGTAGGTCAGATGGCTAAGAAAAAAGGGAATACACTTCTAAGTAAAATGTGCAGTATAATTGCCGGTGATGAAATGCGTCATCATTTGGCATATAGAGAATTTGTAAAGACCATATTTGGACAAGACCCTAATGGTATGATGCTTGCCTACGCAGATATGATGAAGAGAAAAATTGTAATGCCCGCTCATTTTTTAAGGGAGTCCGGAGAAAGTATGGGACTTGCATTTGAGAATTTTTCAAACTGCGCTCAAAGATTGGGAGTATATACTTCTCAGGATTATATAGACATCTTTAATAAATTGAATCAGTATTGGGAACTTGAAGCTATACGAAGCCTTTCAGATGAAGCCCAAAAAGCCAGAGACTATCTTTTGGGTATGCCAGCTCGTTTACAGCGTATTGCCGAAAGAATGAAGCTGAGTGAAGATCAATTCCGATTTAAATGGGTAGAAGCAAATGGAATGTTATAAATAAAAGACCAGGCATAATCCGGTTTTTTTATTATAATTTACCATGCTTATGCTCTATTTGCCATTTGTTTAGTTCTTTCCATTTGCCTTCATAACACATTTTCGCTTGCATTGGCCAGGATGCGGGATCATGAACTTTGTAACGATCACCCCCTGAGTCTAATACTTCCTGGCATTTGGCAACAGAGGTTTTAGATAAGGCCTTCCATGTTTTAATATCATAATTGTGGAACAGGCCTTCAATCTTGGGACCAATGCCTTCCACAATTTTCAGGTCATCCTGTTTTACGTTTTTACCCATTGCTGCTTTGGCGACACTTTTGTTAAAAGGAATTTCGGAAGAAACCATTTCTAAACTCTCAGCGGCCATTTTTTGAGTACATGCCGCAAGATCAGCTTTTAATTTTACATTTTGATCCTTTAGTTCAATTAGCTCAGAAGAATTGTCAATGGTGGCATTTCCTCCTTTTCCTATTAAATATCCAAAAATTGCACAAAGAACACCTACAAGAACAGGAATGACCCAACACCAGATGTTTATACTTTCAAAATTCATAAGTCGATATCATTTCATTAATTCTTAAATAATAATTCTCCCTTGCTCTAACCCTCTATTTTATCTAAATCCTTTACGTCTTTTGCAATAGAAAAACTACATTTTTTAATGTGGCAAGATCATCACCTCATCCACATTGACTGCAGTACATTACAAAAAAATAAATACCTGCGAAAATGGCAATGATTATCCCGAGCAAGTTGGTCGTCTTTTTTGTCATGCAAATGGATGATTTGTTGTTCTTTATACAATGTATTAAAAAAATCTTAATTTTTGTTAAAATAGTAAGGCTAAATAGCTTGATTAACCCGGATAACCTCCTGGTATTTACTTAGATAATCCACACTGGGATAAATACAGCACATACCTCAATAACTACCAATTATACATTTTTTACAGCCGATCACAACTTCCCTATATAGAAATGAACAACCATTTAGGATATTTGTTAAGACTAAGCGCTAACCCTATTTATCCTGATAAGGATCCGGCATTAAAATAGCGGGCTACAGCTGCTTACGACTAGTTTGAATTAGTTAGGTTAGTTAAGAATCCCGTTGTTATTCCTTCCATTAATAGCAACGGATTTTTATTTAAAGATCAAATTTTATACCCTGGGCCAAAGGTAATTCCGTAGTATAGTTAATTGTATTGGTCTGTCTTCGCATATATATCTTCCAGGCATCGGAACCACTTTCACGGCCACCTCCGGTCTCCTTTTCTCCTCCAAAAGCCCCTCCGATTTCAGCACCCGAAGTGCCAATATTTACATTAGCTATACCACAATCACTGCCAGCTGCTGATAGGAATTTCTCTGCATCCCTTAAATTATTGGTCATAATGGCGGAGGAAAGCCCCTGAACAACGTCATTTTGAATCCTTATAGCATTTTCTACATCACCTGAATATTTTAACAAATAAAGGATTGGTGCAAAAGTTTCATGTTGAACTATGGTATAGTTATTATCGGCTTCAGCTATGGCCGGATATACATAACAACCACTTTCATAACCTTCGCCCTCCAAAACACCACCTTTCACGATAAGATTTCCTCCTTCATCAACCACTTTTTCAAGGGCTTCCTTATACATGGCTACCGCATCTTTATCTATTAACGGGCCCACATGATTATTCTCATCCAGAGGGTTTCCAATTCGCAGTTGTTTATAGGCAGTAACAATAGATTCTTTTACCTTGTCGTAAATAGATTCATGTATGATAAGCCTTCTTGTAGAAGTACATC
Source organism: Flavobacteriaceae bacterium (assembly GCA_020346245.1). GTDB lineage: Bacteria > Bacteroidota > Bacteroidia > Flavobacteriales > Flavobacteriaceae > Eudoraea. The sequence goes on from CP070778.1 coordinate 2,110,558, forward strand.
GCTGACCAGCAGTACCAACAGCTCCAAATACAGCTCCAATAACCGTCATTTTTAAATCTGCTTCCGGAGTAACTATGATGGCATTATTACCGCCTAACTCAAGGAGTGATTTTCCCAGTCTGGCAGCAACTGCCTGCGCAACGATTTTACCCATGCGAATAGAACCTGTAGCAGATACCAGGGGAACTCTTTTGTCATTTGTCATCATTTCTCCAACCTCATAATTCCCGTTTATCAAACAAGAGATACCTTCTGGAAGTCCGTTGGCCTTAAATACTTCAGCGGCTATATTTTGACAAGCTATGCCACAAAGTGGTGTTTTTTCTGAAGGTTTCCAGACACATACATCCCCACAAATCCAAGCTAGTGCTGTATTCCAAGCCCATACGGCAACGGGGAAATTAAAAGCAGAAATTATACCTACAATTCCCAGGGGATGGTATTGCTCATACATACGATGCCCGGGTCTTTCAGAATGCATTGTAAATCCATGTAACTGACGCGAAAGACCAACAGCGAAATCGCATATATCTATCATTTCCTGAACTTCACCAAGACCTTCCTGATAAGATTTCCCCATTTCATATGAAACCAGCTTGCCTAAAGGCTCCTTTAGTTCGCGTAGTTTATCACCAAATTGACGAACTATTTCACCCCTTTGAGGGGCAGGTCTTTTTCGCCAGACCTGAAAGGCCTCAGTGGCAGTTTCAATTACTTTTTCATAATCATTTAGGGAGGTGCTTTTTACTTTTCCAATTAAAGCGCCATCCACAGGGGAATACGAATCAATAATTTCCCCGGAGGAAAAATAATCAGATCCTGTTGAGGTTCCATTATTGATTTCCTTGATTCCTAATTTTTCTAATGCTTGGTCTATTCCAAAATCCACGGCAACTAATGTCATTTTATAACTTTTAAAACATAATTTGTTAGATTATGACAAAGCTACAAATAATAGTGATGAAGTAACCCGAAAGTTATAGAATCTTAAACCTGTTTAATAAAGATTAGCAGCAGTGTAATTAATGCAGGGAATGCCTGTACGAAGAAGATTTTTTTATCAGCCGTAAAAGCTCCATAAATACCTGCAATTGCAACACAACTAAGAAAAAAAATGGAAATATTTGTACTCCAAAAAGGATCCTGAATACTAAATGTCCAAATAAGGCCAGCAGCCAAAAACCCATTGTAAAGGCCCTGGTTTGCAGCAAGGGATTTTGTTGGTTCAAACAAGTCTTTAGGAAATTTTTTGAAGATTTTTTTACCTCTGGTAGTCCAGGCAAACATTTCAAACCAAAGAAAATATAAGTGCAGTACAGCCACAACCCCAATTAAAATAGCGATTGTAAGTTTCATTTATACTCTTTCTTCTTTTGTCGTAAACCTGTCATCAACTGGCATAACCGTTCCACAATTATCGCAGGTTCTTAACTCTTCTGAACCATAGAAATATGAAAAATGTGATAAAAAGTCCTTTTCAATATCATGCAATGTAAAGTATGTTTCGTGAAGTTTGTGATTGCAATTGTCGCAAAACCAAAGAAGACCATCCTTGATTTGCATTTGATCTCGCTTTCGCTCTATTACCAAACCAATGGAGCCTTCATGCCTAACAGGAGAGTGCGGAATTTTTGCAGGATGCAGGTAGATATCACCAGGGCCCAGTTTCATTGTTTTTTTTTGGGAGTCTTCCTGTATATGTACTTCAATATTACCTTCCAATTGAAAGAAAAGCTCCTCAGTTTCGTTGTAGTGATAATCTTTTCGTGCGTTCGGACCGGCAACAATCATTACAATATAGTCTCCTGCATCTTTGTATAAATTCTTATTTCCAACAGGAGGTTTCAATAAATCTCTGTTTTCTTCAATCCACTCATTAAGATTAAAAGGAGGTTTTATAGACATTGTTTCCGAATTATGAATACGATTTTTAGATGGTATTAAAAGTAATACTACCTATCAAATGTACTAAAAGAAATTTTTCCGGATTACATTAACGGTAGAACAACTGCGTAAAATAGAGTTTTCCGCTGGCGTCTTTTTTTACACTTACCGCGGTATGTGTAAATTCACCTTCAATAGTTTTACGATGATTAGGGCTCTGGAGCCAATTTTCCAAAGCTGCGGCAGCATCCGGGTAATCTTTCGCAACATTTTCAGCCACGTATTCTGCATTGACTTCGCTAGAAATGTTGGAGGCTCTTGCACTAAAGTTATCATGGCTTAAACTGCCTTTGGCAATCATATAGTCTGTATGTGTATTGGCATAGTCATAGGCAACTTTACTAAAGAGTAATGATGAATAGCCCAGATTCATTCTATGGTCATTGACAATATCCAATAGGGCCTCTTCTACCAAAACGGCATTTTCAGAACTCGGAATATCTGTATTTTCTATGGACTCTGTGCTACAGGATCCAGCCAACAATACAAATAAAACCGAGATAGCTATAGGCAATCTCATTTTCATATAGTGTTCTATTTGTAAGTAGGATAAAGAAAGAGTGGGGTGTTCTCTGGGACCCTTATCTAAAGGATCATCCTTGTAATATTAAAGAAATTATGAAAATGGCGCATGAAAAAGGTTCTTTTTTCGATGAACTGCACTTTTTATCAATTATCCGTCTTTAAATGCCGCTATAACGTTTCCATAAACCAGACTCCCGATATCCCTTACCGGGGTATAAAGTAAGGATTCTTTTACCGTATTGTTTTCTAGTGGATCAAATGATGGACTCGCGCTTTCAAAGAAATACAACAGTGTGCCAAGTATAACAGCAGTCTTTAAAAGACCAAACACACCACCTGTAATTTTATTTAGTAACCCAAGCATGGCAAAATCAGCTATTTTGGTTAATATTTTACCGGCCATGTTAACCAGAATCACGATTGCCAGAAAGGTAATAATGAATGCCGCCAATTTTATGTATGTTTCATCCCAATCCATGTTTTTGGAAAGGTAGCTACCTGTTAAATACGAAAATTTAATTGCTCCATAAAGCCCGATAATAATGGCGGCTAATGAAGCAATTTCAACAAAGAGTCCATTTCTTAGTCCTCTATACAGGCCATATACCAGAAACAAACCCAAAATAATATCCAGAATATTCACACAAAATTGTTTGCACAAAGATAGAATTTTGATTTGTACCTTTGAATTATACCAAATTAAGGATTCATGATGAATATTAGATTTTACACCTTTTTCCATAAATAAAGTGAGCAGGGATAGTCAATTAAAAGACAGGTGGCAAGAACTCATCACTAAATTGTCCGCAAAGTTTACCGATGGAGATCCAATAGATATAGATGGAATTATATACCTTATTGGTGTCCAGGAATTGGGTCAATATCAAAGAACCTATAAAAAAGATGAGAAAGTTAACCTGATGCACATAGCAATATGTAAATTATTGGAACCATACGGATACTATGAGTTTGAGTTTTTTGACGACGAAGGTTGGCCGCATTATATTGTAAAGGAAACACTTCCACCTTTAAAAGCAGGAGAGCAATCCATATTAATGAAAGAAGCTATAGTGAATTATTTTGTAGAACGCGCTTTCATTTTGTAAACCATCATGATAAAACCCTACTATGCCGTAATTTTTACCAGCACCCGAACTTCCGGGGATAAAGGTTATCGTTTAATGTCAAGGCAAATGGAAGAATTAGCTAAAAATCAACCGGGTTATCTGGGGTTTGAGAGTGCAAATGATGAGATTGGAATATCAGTAAGCTATTGGGAAAACCTCGAATCTATATCCAAATGGAAATCTAATCTCAAACACATGGCCGCACAGGAACTGGGAAAAAAAGAATGGTATAAATGGTATAAAATACGGATCTGTATTGTTGAAAAAGAATATGAATTTACGGCTTCTTCATAGAATACGCTGTTTTAATATTTCCACCTGAACCTATAGTAGAAACTATATGCAATGATAACAATTGGTTAAAATTAGTGCATGTTTATTGGGGATATAAAAAATTACATTTGCATGAAGTTTTAGTGATTATTGACTTATATAAAGTATGAAAGAGAATGTGCGATTTTCAAACCTTGATAGGAGTAAAATCATTCAAAAACTAACCAAAACCAAATTTGACCTTGTAATAATAGGTGGTGGAATAACGGGGGGTGGTATTGCTCTAGACGCAGCTTCCAGAGGACTAAAAGTGGCATTACTGGAAAAAGGGGATTTTGCCTCAGGTACCAGCAGTAAGTCTACGAAGTTAATTCATGGTGGTCTCCGGTATCTTAAGCAATTTGATTTTTGGTTAGTAAAAGAAGTAGGATCTGAAAGGGCTATTGTTCACAAACTCGCACCACATCTGGTACTTCCCGAAAAAATGCTACTTCCTTTAATTGATGGCGGTTCCTATGGAAAATGGCTTACTTCTATTGGATTGAAGGTATATGATATTTTAGCGCAAGTAGCAGGTGATGACAAACGTAAAATGCTTGAAAAGAAAGAGGCATTAGAGATGGAACCCTTATTGCCGAAAAAGAAATTAAAAGGAGCGGGGTATTATGCAGAATATCGCACAGATGATGCCAGGCTCACAATTGAAAATATTAAGACGAGTCTTACTTCTGGTGCTGTTGCATTAAATTATGCAGAGGTTACAGCTTTTGATTACGAAGAAGATATTATTTCAGGACTTCATTTTAAGGATGGTATGACGGGTGATGAATTCACACTTAAATCAAAATATGTAATAAATGCTGCGGGCCCGTGGGTAGATGAATTAAGAAGTATTAATAACTCAAAAAAGGGCAAAAGACTTCATCTTACGAAAGGAGTTCATTTAGTATTTCCACATGAAAAATTACCTGTAAAGCAATCCGTTTATTTCGATGTTCCTGATGGGCGAATGATTTTTGCTATCCCCAGAGGTAAAATTACCTATGTAGGAACAACAGATACTAACTATGATCAGGATAAAGATGATATACAACTAGATTTAGCCGACGCATTGTATTTAATTTCGGCAGTCAACAATATGTTTCCTAAAATTAATTTGGAATTGGATGATATTATTTCATCCTGGGCGGGTTTGCGCCCTTTAATCCATGAAGAAGGTAAATCTACATCTGAATTATCTCGTAAGGATGAAATATTTGTTTCAGACAGTGGCCTTATAAGCATAGCAGGAGGTAAATTAACAGGGTATCGAAAGATGGCGGAAAGAGTCGTTAACCGATTATCAAAAAAAATGGTAGAGGAAGAGGGAATTGAACTCCCTGAATGCACAACTGAACATATTCCTTTATGTGGAAATGATTTCAAAAAATTCAAACACGTTAAAAAATATATCTCAGAAATATTTGAACGAATCCAAAAAGATGGTTTTACCCAATATGATGCCTGGTATCTGGTAACAACCTATGGAAAGCAGACTGAAACTATATTAGAAGATTATTCCATTCAAAAAGATATGGATCCTTACATAAGAATGGCCAAATCCGAATTACATTATGGAATTAATTATGAAATGATAGCTACACCTATGGACTTCTTTATTCGAAGAACAGGTCGATTATATTTCGATATTGAAAGCATTCCTTTTCTATTGGATCCTATTCTGGATGAATTCAAATCAATTTTTGAATTGGATGATTCGCAAATCCTATCATGGAAAGAGAAAATGCTGCAGGAAATACATGAGCATTCTATTTTTTCTATAGACCGGGTTTAGTTTATTTTCTTTTCCTCCAGTACCTTGGTGACTCCTGGCACGGGGATTGGGTAAAATCCATTGGTATCAGGTGTTACAGGAGGCATTGCATCCCAGCTATATTCATCCGGCATTAGATTCCTCCCGCTATTTAAGGCATCTTCAAAGGTGATTAATTGTCCTGAATATGTAGCCATCCTTCCAAGTATAGCCGTCATCGTTGTTTTTGCGGCATGTTCCGCATCACTTATAACCCCTCCGTTTTTAATAGAAGCAAAAAGAACATCATGTTCTGTTTGATAAGGATTAGGATCATTAGCCCCCTGATGTTCATAGATCTTACAGCCATCATAACCTGTTATTATTCCTTTATTCTGAGAATCCAAGTAGATTTTACCTTTGGTACCCATAAGACTTTCGGATACATTGTCTAAGCAGCCTTTTTGATGTCTGCACTGACTGGATATTACCGCACCTGAGGGATAGGTGAATTCAACAAAATGATGGTCAAATATTTGGCCGTACTCCTTTCCTTTTCTTACTTCTCTGCCTCCCATACCCTGGGCATGAACCGGGAACTCTCCGATAAACCAATTAGCCACATCAATATTGTGAATGTGTTGCTCTACAATATGATCCCCGCATAACCAGTTAAAATAATACCAATTGCGCATCTGATATTCCATTTCTGTTTGATTTTCCTGGCGCTCCTTGACCCATACCCCTGCACTGTTCCAATAAACCTGTCCGGATATGATCTGTCCTATTTTATCGGCCCTGATCTCCTCAAGACATGCCAAATAATTTTTTTGATAATGACGTTGCAGTCCAACAACAACATTCAATTTTTTAGTTTTGGCAATTTTGGCTGTTTCCAGTACGCTTCGGATACCCTGGGCATCTGTTGCTACAGGCTTTTCCATAAAAACATGCTTATTTTTACTTATTGCATATTCAAAATGGAGCGGTCTGAAACCAGGTGGTGTGGTTAATATTACTACATCTGCTTTATCTATTGCGGCCTTATACCCCTCAAACCCCAAATGTTTATCTTCTTCTTTAAGTGCAATTTTGTCCGTATCAATAAATTTCCTGGACAAGATTTCGTAACAGCTATCCAGACGATCCTCAAATGCATCGGCCATAGCAACTAATTTTACATTTTCCTTAGTACTCATGGCTTGTGCTGCAGCGCCGGTACCCCTTCCACCACATCCAACCAACGCAATTTTTATGGAATCATCCCCAAGAACATGTGCCGAAGCCGCCACGTCTAAAGGCACAGTTAAGATTCCACCTGCGGCAATAGCAGTATTTTTACAGAAATTTCTTCGGGAAACGGCGTGCTTGTTATTTTTCATTTTTAAAGATTTTAATAGTCATCAATTGCAGTAAGCCAATAAGCTTCGATTTCTTCTTTTGGAGGAACTTTTTTAGGACGAATAATTCTAAAACCAACATTAGGGGCATTGGTAAACCACCATCGGCTTTTAGGAATCTGGGGATCAATTCTTTTCCATTCTGCTGAAGATCCCTGGCGGGCAGATGATCTGAGTGCATGACCGGAATCCATCCAGGAGCCTCCACGAACAGTCCTGGGATATAGTTTCGTTGGTTTTATGAAAGGATTGTTGTTAGTTTTTCCCAATCTATCGCCATAGGTATCCGAAGCGTATTGATCCATGGTCCATTCAGATACATTGCCATGCATATCATAAAGACCAAACTCATTGGGTTGCTTGGCACCAACTTTTTGATATTTTCCCTCGCTATTGTCCTTATACCATGCATATAAATTTAATTCAGCCGGGTCATCCCCAAAATGATAGGAGGAAGTACTCCCGGCCCTTGCCGCATACTCCCATTCGGCTTCTGTAGGAAGCCTGTAGAATCTTCCTGTTTTTGCACTAAGCCATTTGCAAAATGTCAATGCTGCATATTGGGTTATATTTACAACGGGATACCCCTTTTTACCCATACCCTGACTCATATCAACATATGGAGTTGATGCGGAAGATATTGCGTCGATAGCTATGGCAACTTCACCATCCAAATCTTTAAGCCCGAAAGTATCAATTTGCCGCTCTAAGAAAAGCTCGTATTGATCCCACGTTATTTCAAATGTACTCATCCAGAAATCATCTACTGAAACCTTGTGCTGAGGCTTTTCATCATCGTTGTGGTTATTACTGCCCATCAAGAATTCACCACCTTTTACCGGATTCATTTTAATAATAACATCACTTCCCGAAATTTCCTGAGAATAAGGAATAAAAGGATTTGTATTTTTTTTTATTCCTGAAGACTCGGCGTTTTCTTCGAAATCGAAAGCCATGGATGTAAATATGACCACTACCACTGCAAGAAAAGCGAAATATTTTTGATTCATTTCAAAAGATTTGAAAACAACATCATCTCAAGATATTTCTAAAATATTCATTTAGAAGCTAATAAAAAAATTTACGGCTCAATCTAATTTATCGGTGAGTGCTCTGAAAGTTTTTTTAGCACTCTTATGGTTATAAAGAATATCATATACTGCGTTAATAATTGGAGTCCTGACTTTCTTTTTAAACGTTGATTTTAATTTATAGGCAGTTTCCGTTGCATAATAACCTTCTGCTATCATTTTCATTTCCATCATAGCACTTTTTACTGTATACCCTTTTCCAATCATATTGCCGAACATCCTGTTCCTGCTAAAAGTAGAATAGCCGGTTACCAGTAAGTCTCCCAGATAGGCAGAATTGTTGATATTGCGCTTCATCTTGTGAACTCTCGAAATATATCGCTTCATTTCCCTGATAGCGTTGCTCATCAGAACAGATTGAAAATTATCACCATATCCCAAACCATGTGCTATTCCTGCCGCTAACGCGTAAATATTTTTGAGCATGGCCGCGTATTCAGTACCAATAATATCATCTGATATTTTAGTATTAATATAATGGCTGCTTAAATGCTCTGAAAGGATTTCTGCTTTTTCGGTATCGGCACAGGCAACTGTTAAGTATGACAAACGCTCTAAGGCCACTTCTTCAGCATGACAAGGGCCGGTTATAACACCAATATTTTCAAATGGAATAGCATATTTTTGATGAAAATGCTCCCCTACAATTAGTCCTGTTTCAGGTACAATTCCTTTAATTGCCGAGAATATTATCTTATCACTTAAGGAGATAGTAAGTTTTTTGAGCTCACTCTCTAAAAAAGCTGATGGAATTGCAAAAATCAACAGATTGGCCATGGCTACCGCTTCGTCCATATTATTGGTAAGTACCAGCTGTTCCAGCTTAAATTCTACGGAAGTAAGGTAGTTAGGATTGTGTTCGTTGGCTTTTATATATTCTAAGGCCTCTTCATTACGCATATACCAGATTACTTTATCCTTGTTTTCGGTGAGCATTTTTACAATAGCCGTAGCCCAGCTTCCGCCACCCAATACCGCAATCTTAAGATCTTTTTCCATCAATTGAATTTAGACCATCAAATGTACTTAAAAATAATAACCACTTACTCCATAACCTGCCATACTGAAAAAACATTTAACCCTGGGTTAAATTTGTCAGGAGAGATTAAATAGTATAATAAAGAAAACGATGAAATGCGTAAAATTTTAACATAGGTCAACGGTTTTCAGGCAATGAAAACTTTGAATTTTGCGTTATTTACCTGAATAGGGTAAGGTTTGTAAAATTATTTTTGGTTGGTTATTTAGTTAGAAACCGCTCCGGATTTGAATTCGGGGTGGTTTTTTATTATTAATGATGTAAGTTACCGGTAGAATGGAAAAGTTATTTGGCAGCTAAGGCGCAATAATAGGTTTCCTGATTTTTAGTGCCGATTGCACTTATCTTTTCAAATATTTTTTCTTAAAATCTGAAGGATTTTCAGCAGTAATTTTTTTAAAAGTACGATTAAAATAAGAAAGACTTTCATAACCACATTCGTAACAAGTCTCACTGATATTGTGCCCTTTCATAAGTAAACGCTTGGCCTGGCTAATTCGATATTGGTTTAAAAATGACATAAATGGGCGACCCGTAGCTTCTTTAAAATATCTGCAAAAAGCTTCTTTGCTTAAATTGCTATACGAAGCCACTTCTTTAAGTTCTATTTTTCGCTGGTAGTTTTCATCAATAAATGCATAGATATTCTTTAACCGGTCTTTTTGTTTTTGACTGTATTTATTTATGACCGGATGGTCATGTAATAAGACATATTCTTTAGATGCTGCTAAAATTGAGAAAATATGCAATACTTCGAGAAACTGCTTAAAAGGACTTAAAACGTGAAGTTTTTTCAACCTCGAGCCAATATTTGCTTTAGTATTAGCAGTGAAGGCAATTCCATATTGCGATTTTTCAAAAAGTTCAAAAACATCGGATAGCTCCGGGATTTCAGTAAATATTTTGTTCTTGAATGCCGAACTAACATGCAAAACCTCTTTGTTGTATTCCGTCTGTATGCCATAATCAAAATTCAAATGGGGGATATTAGACCCTATTAATACCAGATCACTGTATTCATATTGAGAAATATGATCTCCCACATGTCTTGTGCCGTTGGCACCTTCAATATAGACTAATTCATATTCTGGGTGAAAATGCCAATAGAAAAGGTCATTTAATCTGGGATTGTGCAGTAATCGGAATGAACTTTCGGCATCCGGATTTATCTGTTCGAGTTGAATTTTCAAATTAAATATTTAACAAAATTGTTTTTATGGTCTATAAAAAAGATATAAAATATCAATATAGTTCAAATATTGATCAAAATCAAGGTGGAGATCACTATTTTATCTCATTAGATTTGAAAATCGTTTAATCACAATACAGAATTATTATGGAAAGAGCAGCATCCAAACTGGAAATGGCCAATAAGGCTCATAAGGATATTCCGGGAAACCCCTCAACAGCTACAAGTAGTAGAATTGAACTTAATGACAGATCTAATAATGTTCCGTTAAGGGTTCTTACCGAAAAGGACTGGGAATTCTGGAAGCACAATGGATATATTGTGATCAAAAATGCCATTTCGAGAGAACAGGCCCGGATAACTGCAGACTTTCTTTGGGAGTTCGACGAAAAGGACCCGAATGATCCTGAAACGTGGTACGCACCTCCCAGGGCTGAAATGCAAATGAAAGAGCTTACCGGCACCGGTATGGTTGAGGTTTATAACCATCAGCATCTTTGGGATAACCGGCAAGCCCTACGCGTATATTACGCTTTTGTGGATGTATGGGGAACTGAAAAACTCTGGGTCACCATTGACAGAGCCAATTTAAATTTCCCACAAAGACCCGGATTTGAAAAGAAAGGCTTTATACATTGGGATTATGATCCGGAAACCCGCCCACAGAACGTGCAGGGTGTTTTGGCACTGGTTGATCAGACGGACGAGAATATGGGGGGCTTTCAATGTATACCATGGTTGTATAGGAATTATGATAGCTGGAAACTAACCCAACCTGAAGATAGGGATCACTTTCAGCCAGATACGACCGGTTTGGAAGAGAAGATCATAAAAGTAAAAATGGAGGCGGGGGATCTCCTGATATTTAACAGTACTCAACCTCATGGTATAAGACCCAACAGGTCTGTTAATAAAGTAAGAATAGCACAATATATTTCTATGATGCCGGCAGAGGAAGAGAATGAAGAATTAAGACAATGGCGCATTAATTCCTGGAAGAACAGGGTAGCTCCGGAAGGATATGCATTTCCGGGTGATCCAAGAAATTGGGAGCAGGACAGATACGATGCTGCTAAATTATCTGAACTTGGAAAGAAATTACTTGGCCTGCAAAGGTGGTAATTTATGAATTCCATAATTCTTTTGAATTAAGCCTTTAAACTGCTAAGAAGTACTATTTTTGCCACCTTATTAAAATAAACTGGCTTTGAAGAAGTACTTAAACCTATTTGATTTTTCTCAAAAAGTAAATTATAAAACTGAAGTCCTCTCCGGATTAACAGTCGCACTGGCTTTAGTTCCTGAGGCAATAGCTTTTGCACTTATTGCAGGCCTATCCCCATTAACTGGGTTATATGCAGCTTTTGTAATGGGGTTGGTTACTTCTATTCTTGGAGGAAGGCCGGGAATGATTTCGGGAGCAACTGGCGCGGTTGCCGTTGTTATAGTTTCACTTGCTGTGGATTATGGTGTGGAATATGTATTTGCTGCAGTAGTGCTGGCAGGAATTTTACAAATTACTGCAGGAGTTCTTCGATTAGGTAAATTAATGCGGCTGGTGCCACATCCCGTAATTTTTGGATTCGTAAATGGGTTGGCAATTATTATTTTTATTTCTCAGTTAGACCAGTTCAAGGCCAATGATGGCACCTGGCTGTCTGGTAGTACCTTATTTATTTTTTTGGGGTTAGTTGTCTTTACGATGCTGGTAATATGGGGATTGCCAAAATTAAGCAAGGCGGTTCCTGCCTCTTTAATTGCCATCCTGGCTGTTTTTGGATTGGTACTTGCATTCAATATAGATACCAAAACAATTGGTGATATTGCTTCTATTCAGGGCGGATTTCCACCTTTTCATATCCCACAACTGCCTTTTAATTTAGAAACCCTTCAGATCATTTTTCCTTATGCGGCAGTAGTTGCAGGTGTTGGTTTAATAGAGAGTTTGTTAACCCTGAATATTATAGATGAAATTACAGAAACACGTGGGCGTGGCAATAAAGAAGCTGTTGCCCAGGGTACAGCGAATATTCTTTCCGGTTTCTTTTCCGGAATGGGGGGGTGTGCTATGATTGGCCAGAGTTTAATTAATACTTCGAATGGAGCAAGGGCCAGATTATCTGGCATTGTTGCCGCGGTAATGCTTCTTGTCTTTATTATGTTTGGAGCCGACTTGATTGAAAAAGTACCTATGGCTGCACTTACGGGCTTAATGATCATGGTTGCACTCGGAACATTTGAATGGGCCAGTCTCCGAACGTTTCGGAGAATGCCAAAATCTGACGTCCTGGTTATGATACTGGTAACCCTGGTTACTGTTTTTCTTCATAATCTTGCTCTGGCTGTTCTGGTTGGGGTAATTATTTCTGCCCTGGTCTTTGCCTGGGATAATGCCAAAAGGATTCGTGCAAGAAAGTATATAGACGATAATGGAATAAAGCATTATGAAATCTATGGGCCACTATTTTTTGGATCTGTGACTTTGTTTAATGAGAAGTTTGAAGTGCTGGAAGATCCGGATGAGATAATTATTGACTTTAGAGAAAGCAGGGTGGTAGATATGTCTGCTATAGAAGCATTGAACAAAATTACAGAACGTTATCACAAGGTGGGTAAGAAGGTACATTTAAGGCATTTAAGCAAAGACTGCAGGCGTTTGTTGGCAAATGCCGATGCTATCATAGAAGTAAATGTCCTTGAAGATCCTACCTATAAGTTAGTTGTAGATAAAGTTACCTAGTTACTGAATAGCGAATTTAACATTCACGGTACTTTCCACTTTTATCTTTTCAAATTCAATTTCAATGGGTTGATCCGTATCTCCATCTTTAAACACCTGTACTTCGGCCATCCTTGCCTGATATCTGTTTTGTATCCCGGTGTTTAGATCAGATATGTAAAGGGCAGATCCCAATTTTTGATCTAAAGGAAAAACCATAGCCTCTCCTTGTTTTTTTGCTGCTTTTACAGCAAGTTGTCTCAGAATAATTTTAAGGTCTTCCAGTTTTGAATATTCTGTTTTTGTAAGTTTCACATTTGAGATTCCAATAGATTCAAGACCCAGGATAACCTCACCAGCCGTTACCGCGTCATAGACCAATAATGAATATTCCTTATCTTTTTGTACGTCTGCTTTCCTTAGGAAATACGTTTTAAAATTACTGGCAAGATCAGAAAGAGCAAGTTGTTTCCCGGTATCAATATCCAGTGTTTTCAGTTTGTCGGCCATTTTATTTTCCAGTTTTTCAACCGAAATCTTTCCTTTGGTGTCTGCTTCTGTAATCCGTATTGATAAATAAATTCGGTCTGGCGTAACTAAGGTGTCTACTCGTGCCGTGGTCTCCAAATACGGCTGATCAATGAAGTTTTTATTTTGCCCGTAACTCTTAAGGCTTGTAATCAAAAAAAATACTAGAAGAGTTCTCAAAACTAATTTTTGCTGTACCATATTTTTCATAGGGTTAATTTACTTATTCGAAACTAAAAATTTCTCTGTTCTCTATAAATATACAATTAGTGAAGTCAATGGACCAGTGAGTGAATAATGCATATATGGTGGTATGACCACCTGTATTGATTTAATTCTTCAAAAAATAAAAGTGCTGAACCCTTTCTATTAATTCCAGAGAACAGCACTTAAATAAGTAATTCTAGGCTTTATAATGTACGCAAATACTCGGCAACAGCCCGGGCGTCTTCTTCACTTAAATTCTGATTGAGCATAATGGCATTGTTGTACTCTTTTAACAAAGCCTGTGCTATAGGATCTTCTTTAAGCATACCATCTGGGTTAAGGATCATATTCATTACCCATTCCGGGCTTCTGCGATCATAAACACCGGCTAAAGCAGGTCCTATCATACGTTGGTTTGCCATGTGGCAAGCTGTGCAAATAGCGCTGTACTTTGCTTCACCCACTGCAGCCATTTCAGCATCAATTTCTTCTGCAAATTCAACAGAGGTAATTGGCCCAATCCCTTTGTTATTTAAATCAACCGGGACAGTTTCAGATTTAGTTTCTGTTTTCACTTCTTTCTTGGCACGGTTCATTTCAAAACCACCTTCTTTTTTCTCTTCTTTTTTTTCTCCGCAGCTTATAGCCAGGGCACAAATTCCAATTATGGCAAATATTTTTCGCATGTTGTTTAAATTAGAAGCACTAAGATAAGAAATAGCACGAATCAAAAAAGGTCCTTAATAAATTTTAAACCAACTTTTTCTGAATACGATATGTTTTGAGAATCAAAAAATCCAACATGCCCTCCATATTTAGGCATATCAAGAAAGAGTACAGGGTTTTTCCTGGCTTCTTTAACCGGGTAGCAATCCTTACCTAAAAATGAATCGTCAAGGGCATTAATAATCAAGGCAGGAATTTTTATTCGCGGTAAAAACTGAAGACTGCTGCATTGTTTGTAATAATCCAGGGCATCTTTAAAGCCATGGGCTCTGCTTGTATAAATATCATCAAAATCTTTAAGGGTTTTAATTTTCTTTATTTCTTTTACGGATATTAATTCAGGAAATTTTTGCTGTTTTATGTACAGTTTCTCAACCAGGTGCTTTTTAAATCTTTTGGCATATAATGTATTTTTAAATTTGAGCAATTGTATAAGAGAATCATGCAGGCTGCAGGGTACGGAAACAGCTACAACTCCTTTTATTTCATTTGGCACATGACCTTCTCCGAGATACTTCAGGGCGAGATTACCTCCAAGACTAAACCCTTTTATATAAATACTTCTATATTTTTTCGTAGAAAGGATGTGTTCTATTACTGTTTTAAGATCTTCTGTGGCTCCAGAATGATAAGATCTGAATAAACGATTGGTTTCTCCGCTACAGCCTCTGAAATTAACTGCACAACAATCAAGTCCACTGGAATTAAAATGCCTGGCACTGCCTGTTATATAGGGACGTTGTCCATGTCCTTCAAGACCATGCAGGAGAATAACAACGGTATTACTCGGGGTTTCAGAAAAGCTCCAGTCCAGATCTATAAAATCGCCATCCCGCAGTTCCAGACGCTCCCTTTGCTGGGAAAGGTTCTTAACCTTTCTGATCAGGCCGGAATATATGGTAGCGATATGACCGTTTTTAAACGGGAGTGGAGGGTTATATAGCGATTCAACCAGTGGCATTAATAAAGAACATGGTCTTTAGGGGCCACAGGTTCAGGAAGGTTTTCTTCATCCAGCATATCCCGTAAATCTATTTCAATAGTCCTGCATAATGCCGTCATAGGCACATCATTAATCCGTCCTTCAAAAGGATCTTCACTATTATCCCCTACTTTCTCCATAGTAATAAATATCCATGAAATAAGAACAGAAAATGGAATCATTAAAAATACATACCATGCTTTCATAGAATCAATTGACATCAAGGTATCATCTTCAAAAACGTCGATTAGACCAAATGGTAAAATCAGAATAAATATCCAGGTAAAAACCCTCGAAAAATATCCATATTGCCTTGGAAAAGGCGTGTTTTTTATTCGTTCACTCTTACCCTGGAGATTATAAAACTCTTCTAAAACAGACTGCATCTGGTCTTCCTGAAAACCATCAATAATGCCTTTTTCTTTTAACATGACAATGTCCATGGCCTGGTTTTTAATTAAATGGGTAGCGGGGTTAACTCTTTTTTTGAGATCAATAAACTCCCTTTTACCCACATACTTAAAAGCCTCATTACAAGACGGGTTTCGTTCTCCATGTTTCTCATACATTCGCGCAACCGATCTGTCCTCAATTAGAGACCATGGTTTTGGTTGCCTGAGTTGCACCCTAAGGGCATTTAACCATCCTATATGTCTGTAAATCAACTGAGCTTGTATCTTTTTGTCGTAGGCTTTATCCTCGGTACGTACAAAACTTAATACCTGAATACCCCAGGTTCTGCTGTAATTTACTATTCCGCCCCAAATTTTTCGACCTTCCCAAAAACGATCATAGCTTTGAGAGTTCTTGAATCCAATATAAAAAGCAACCGCAATGCCAATGACACTTATTGGCTGGAAAGGAATATCAATAAAATCCCATCCCAGAAAATGATATGCATAAAATATTATGCTGGCATAAATACTAAAAAAGATAAGATTTTTCCATGCATATCTTAAAATGACTCCCCAGCCAATGTTCCTTTTTACGTACATATATTAAATAATTATTTAATTATTATTTCGGATAATTTTTCAATTGTGCTATTTGTTCTTCTATTGCTGTTTTGAATTCAGATTTAAGACTCGCAACCAGCTCCGAGATAGAAAGAACATTATCTATTGTTGCCGATCCCTGACCCGCAGACCAAATAGTCTTCCAGGCCTTGACTTCCGTATCCAATTCTTTCCCAAAGTCAACTTTGACATCCCTTTTCAGGTCTTCTTCCGTAATTCCGGCTGCGGCCAGACTTGCTCCAAGAAAATTGGCATGAACTCCGGATATGGCTGCTGTATAGGTTATATCACTAGCGCCCGCATTTATAATCATCTGCCGGTATTCTTCCGGCGCTTTACTTTCAAGGGTGTTAATAAACCGAGTGCCCATATACGCCAAATCTGCCCCCATTTGCAGGGCAGAAGCAATATCTCTGCCGGTACTTATACAACCTGAAAGGATAATGGTTTTGTCATAGAACTTTTTAATTTCTGCCACAAGAGACATAGGGTTAATGGTACCTGCATGACCACCAGCACCTGCAGCAACTAATATTAACCCATCTACACCAGCCGCCGCTGCCTTTTCCGCATGTCTCTTTTTAATTATATCGTGAAAGACAAGTCCACCGTAGCTGTGTACAGCATCAACTACCTGTGATACTGCTCCCAAAGAGGTAATAATGATAGGAACTTTGTGTTTTATACATAATTTCAAATCTGCTTCCAGCCTGGGATTTGTGGGATGAACAATTAAATTTACACCAAATGGAGCTGCTTTAGTCCCAGTTTGTTGTTCAAATACATCCAATTCGGATTTTATTTGAATAAGCCATTCTTCAAACCCTTCACTTGTCCGTTGGTTAAGGGCAGGAAAAGTTCCTATAATACCATTTTTGCAACATTCAATAACCAATTTAGGACCAGAGATTAGAAACATGGGTGCTGCGATAGCAGGCAAAGAAAGTTCTTTGATAAATGACGGTTTGTTAGACATAGTTGTTTTTTGTGAGTTTAAAAATAGGGATAAATTTTGTTTGTGAAAATATCAAGTGGTACGGAAGCTATAATGTTGTATACCCAGGACATTGAAGGCTCAAAAGATTACTGATGGCAATGATTTTTTAGTTATACCTTTTGTGAGAGTTATTTAATCTGCTATTTTACCTGGTTTTGGTTTTTTGCTAACAAGATAAACTCCTAACATCACTAAACACGCAGCTGCTATTTTAACAGTGGTAAGGCTATCTCTACCACTGATTACAGCAAAAAGAATCCCAATTACAGGCTGCACATAAACAAAGGCACTTACGGTAGAAGCTTTTAGTTGGGTTAAGGCAAAAACATTAAACAAATATGCGCAAAACGTAGTCCCTATAACCACAAATGCCATTTTCCAAATTGCATCAAATGGCAGCGAAAACCATGATACTTCTAAAAACTCGGTAAGTGCAACCGGCAAATTGTATATAATGCCAATTAAGAACATCCACTTTAGAAGAGTGAAAGGGTGGTATTTTTCCAGAAGTTTTTTTACAAGAATAAGATAGAGTCCAAAAAACAGTGAATTCAATAGAAAGAGAGAATTCCCGAGAGGTATATTTGATGCATCCTGTCTAATTTCATTACCGTAAAGGACGAGAATAAGTGCACCTGTCAGGCCAATCAAAATACCGGCAATTTTAAGCGCCCTGATTTTTTCTTTAATTAAAAAAAAAGATAAAATTACCACTATGATAGGAGTGGTTGTTACAAGAACAGCACTATTTATTGGTGTTGACAAATCCAAACCTTTAAAAAATGCCAGCATATTAATTGCCATGCCAAAAAGCGTACACAGCAATACCCGTCCCCAGTCTTTAAATTCAATTTTTTCTTTCGGGCCCATGAAGGAAATACTCCAAAATAATATGGAGGCTCCTAAGACTCTAAGCATAATAAAACCAAAAGGTTTAATATACAAAGGCATCACCCCCTTGGCAATGGTATGATTTAATCCATAAATTGTTGTAGCGCCCAGGGCGGATAATATGGCAAGAGTTCGTTTACTCAAGAATGAATGATTTCTTTGGCAGCGGCCACTACCTTTTTGCTATTTCCTATAAATATTTCATTGTTTACCAATATAACAGGTCTTTTCAAGAATGTGTAATGCTCCAATAGCAATGTTTCATAATCTTTTTCTTCAAGTTGTTGGTCTTTTAATTTACGCTCGTTATACAGGCGTGCCCTTTTACTGAATAAGGCTTCATAATTACCCGCCAAATTTCGCATTTCATTTAATTGTTCAACAGTAATTGGTTCAGATTTTATATCCTGAATTTCAATATCGTTAAGAGGGCTTAATTCATTTAAAATACGCTTACAGGTATCACAACTACTCAAATAATAAATTTTCTTCATGACAATTTTTTATAGAATTTAAAATTATAATAACCACCGCTAAATATATCTAAATGATTGTGTTATTTTTATTCATAGTAAACGCATTACAATTAATCGGAAATATAGCTGGCCTTGGAAAAAATATTTAACATCACAATTCAAAACAGGAAAATCCTATACAAAATATTAAAGCGAACTCCTCATAAACTCTTATTTGAAATTCCGGAAGGCTATCGCAATAATATTTGGTGGAATATAGCCCATGTTGTTGTCACCCAACAAATACTTGTTTACAAATTTAGTAATCTAACCCCGCGTATTGATGATTCTTTGATTCAAAAATTCAGAAAAGGAACCTTACCGGATATGCACCCTACGGATGAAGAGATAGATCATATTGGCGGTTTTTTGCTTTCCACGGCCGAATGGGCACAGGAGGATTATGAAAATGGAGTATTCAGGGAGTATAATGAATATACCACCAGCACCAGGGTCACATTGCGTAATGTTGAAGACGCCTTAGCGTTTAATCTATATCACGAAGGACTTCATCTTGGGGTGATACTTTCATTGGATAAAATACTTTTAATGGAAGAGACTAGCTAGGTCTTGATTTTCCCGGATAAATATTTGTGGACATCCTTAAAAGGAAGAATCAGTTCAATAGGGCCATCGGCATATGACGCCACTTCATATTGATTATACAAGAGCTTTAACCCCTTCTCTGTAAATCCAATATTTTCGGGTAGATAAAAATGGTCTTTCTCAAACATAAAGCCCGTACTATTAATGGACTTATTTGCCGGGATATTCTGTTGTAACCTAAATTGGGTTTCTGCATACTCCTGAAATCCTTCCCTATCTTCAAACAATTCCCAGGTGTCAATTTCCCTGCCTCTTCTTTTATTAAAGTTTAAATAGTTCGTTGATCCGTAACCATGGGCGCCACCTGTGAACAAATAAGACCGTAGTTCAATTGTTATAAGGTTATTATCTTCAAAGGTTACCATTCCATTTATTGAGGCCTTCCATCCGATTGTTTCATCGGGATAGATTTTTTTTAATTCAAAATAACCATTTGTAAATGATTCAATGGCCTGCTGAATAGTTTTAGCATTTATTTCATCGTCAAAAGTTAATTTGGAAATAATTTCTTCCCGTAAAGCAAGATTTATTGATTTGGCAAGTTTCGAATTGCCTTGTGCTTTTGGAATAGCAATGGAAACCTCCGGACATTCTTCACATGTAGCATTCCCAAGACTTAGAGCTTCAAATGTAACATTACGACTGTCCTGGCAGCTGATGACTAAGACCAGTAGAAAAAGATAGGAGACAAAAGGTTTCATTGAATAGAATTTGGATCTCTTGCAAAACTAAGGATTCATTGGTTTCTCCAAAAGATAACAATACATTTGTGAACATAAATTTGTAACATGAGTGAAAAGAAATTAAGATTTAACAGCAAGGTAATTCATGGGGGCCAAAAGCCAGACAAGGCATACGGCGCCGTTATGCCTCCAATTTATCAGACATCTACTTATGCCCAAACCAGCCCTGGGAAGCATATGGGATTTGAATATTCTCGCAGCGCAAATCCAACGAGGACTGCATTGGAAAATTCCCTTGCCAGTATTGAAAATGGAAATTTCGGATTGGCCTTTGCCAGCGGGTTAGCAGCCATGGATGCTGTCATTAAACTATTAAAGCCTGGAGATGAAGTAATTTCAACTAATGATCTTTATGGTGGAAGTTATCGTCTTTTCCGACAGGTTTTTGAAAAATACGGGATCAAATTTCACTTTGTAGGTATGCAGGAAGTATCCAGGATCGCTGCATTAATCAATTCAAATACAAAATTAATTTGGGTTGAAACCCCTACGAATCCAATGATGAATGTAATTGATATTAAGGCAGTTTCAGAATTGGCCAAAAGCAATAACCTGCTTATGGCGGTTGATAATACTTTTGCAACCCCCTATTTGCAGCAACCTCTTAATTTGGGAGCCGACATAGTGATGCATTCTGCAACCAAATATCTTGGGGGTCATAGCGATGTTGTCGTTGGTGCATTAGTAGTGAAGGAAGAGGCATTAGCAGAAAAATTATATTTCATTCAAAACGCCAGTGGCGCCGTGTGTGGTCCAATGGATAGTTTTTTAGTATTAAGAGGAATTAAAACATTGCATGTAAGAATGCAGCGGCATTGCGAGAATGGAAAACAAATAGCCGAATATCTACTGGCACATCCAAAAATTGAAAAGGTATATTGGCCGGGCTTCAAAAATCATCCCAATCATGACGTCGCTACAAAACAAATGAAGGCATATGGAGGAATGATATCCTTCGTACCCAAAGGGAGTAGTTTTAAGGATGCCATTGCCATAGTAGAAAAGCTAAAGGTTTTTACACTCGCTGAATCATTAGGAGGAGTAGAAAGTTTGGCGGGCCACCCGGCAAGTATGACTCATGCAAGTATTCCTAAAAATGAACGGGAAAAAAGCGGCGTAGTTGATTCACTCATAAGACTAAGTGTGGGAATTGAAGATGCCCAGGATCTTATTTCTGATCTGGAACAGGCAATAGGATAAATTTTATCATATTTTTAAAAAAAGCGGCTATAAATTGCAGAAAAGATATAATTTTGCGCTTGAATTTTTAATTCAATAAAAACCTTAGCTAATTAGTATTCTTATGAACGCAAATATTGATGCATTTATGGATGAGGTTAGGACCCGAAATGGTCATGAACCGGAATTCATCCAAGCCGTACAGGAAGTTGCCGATACGGTAATTCCTTACATAGTTCAACATGAAATTTATTATGGTAAAAATATCCTTTTAAGGATGGTTGAACCAGAGCGTTTGATTTCCTTTAGAGTTTCCTGGGTAGATGATGATGGCGAGATACATGTAAACCGTGGATATCGTATTCAAATGAATTCGGCAATTGGGCCTTATAAGGGAGGTTTGCGATTTCACCCATCTGTTAATGCCAGCATTCTTAAATTTCTTGCTTTTGAACAAGTATTTAAAAATAGTTTGACTACTCTTCCAATGGGTGGGGGCAAAGGGGGTTCAGATTTTGATCCTAAAGGAAAATCAGATGATGAGGTTATGAGGTTTTGCCATGCTTTTATGGCTGAGTTGTGCCGGCATATAGGACCTAACACAGATGTTCCTGCAGGGGATATTGGCGTAGGTGCAAGGGAAATTGGATTCCTTTTTGGGATGTACAAAAAGATTAGAAATGAGTTCACAGGTGTTCTTACAGGAAAGGGATTGTCTTGGGGAGGTTCTAAAATTCGTCCTGAGGCAACCGGTTATGGCACTGTATATTTTGCTCAAAGCATGTTAAAAACGAAGAATGAAGAAATTAAAGGCAAAACAGTTGTTGTTTCAGGATCTGGAAATGTTGCTCAATACGCTGCAGAAAAGATTTTGCAATTGGGTGGGAAAGTGCTGACATTATCTGATTCAGGCGGATATATTTATGATAAGGATGGGATTGATAATGAAAAACTGAGCTTTGTTATGGATCTCAAGAATAATAAACGCGGCAGAATATCTGAATATTTGAAAAAATATAAATCAGCAACGTACCATGAAGGAAAACGCCCCTGGGGTGTGAAATGCGATATTGCACTACCATGTGCTACCCAAAATGAACTGGATGGAAATGATGCTAAAGATTTGGTTTCCAATGGTTGTATATGTATTGCTGAAGGCGCTAATATGCCATCTACCCCTGAAGCAATTCACGCATTTCATGATGCTAAAGTCTTATTTGCACCGGGCAAAGCTTCTAATGCCGGGGGTGTTGCTACTTCGGGTCTTGAGATGTCCCAGAATTCTTTAAGAATAAGCTGGACAAGGGAAGAAGTAGATGATAGACTACGTGGAATTATGGAAGATATTCATGATTCCTGTATTGAATACGGAATTGAAGATGATGGATATTGCAATTATGTGAAAGGAGCTAATATTGCCGGATTTGTGAAGGTTGCTGATGCCATGCTTGCACAAGGAGTGATTTAACATTAATCGGATAATGGGCGGTTTCAGGGAATGGACTTTCAATTTTTTGAAGGCGTTATTTCTGAAACCGCCTTCTGATTTTTTTTTGTTAAATCAACCTATCTTTGCATTATTCTAAGCGCAATAAATGCAATTTTCCACGAAAGCTTTAGTTCTGTCTTCTATAAAGTATGGGGATACCAGTTTAATTGTTAAAGCCTTTACTTATTCAGATGGGCTAAAATCATATCTTCTCAAGGGAATCTTAGCCTCTAAAAAGGGAAAATTAAAAACCGCCTATTTTCAACCCTTAACACAACTGGAAATAGTTGTGAATCATAAAAACAAAGGTACTTTGGAACGACTCATTGATGCCAAAGTAAATTATCCCTACCAAAGTATTCATACAGATATCGCTAAAAATGCAATGATCTTATTTTTGTCCGAAATTTTGATCAACAGCATTTTTGAAGAAGAGCAAAATAAGGACTTGTTCCACTTTCTGGAGGCATCGCTTCAATGGATGGATACGCACGACAGCATAAATAACTTTCATTTGTTTTTTATGTTGGGTTTATCAAAATATCTGGGGTTTTATCCGGCTACAGGGAATATGAATTATCCGTATTTTGATTTGGTTGAGGGAGCATTCATTGAAATACCAGGTATAAATCCAATTCTGAAAGGAGAAGCCCTTGAAAACTTTAAATCAATTTTGGGCATAAAATTTGATGCTATCCATGAAGTCAGGATGGGCAAAAAAACCAGGCAAGAATTATTACAATCCCTCGTACTCTATTTTGAAGTACATTTGCACGGATTTAAAAAACCCAGATCGCTTGCTATTTTGAACGAAGTCTTTAGCTAAAATGCATAGGGGAATTTTTCTTATTATACTTCTATTTACTAACCTTCTATCTGGTCAGGATGTTACAATCCTTGATGCGGAAACAAAGGAACCTGTAATTAATGTAGTCCTTTACAATAATGATAAATCAAAGACTTCCCTTTCTGATTTTGACGGAAAATGTGATATATCTGTTTTTAACCCTAACGAACGTATTACAATAAGGCACTTAAGTTATCAAACCAAGAAATCCACTAAGCAACTACTTTTAAGAAGAGGGGGCAAGATTTATCTCAGTTTAAAGCGCGAACAGTTAGATGAAGTTGTAATGTCCATTTCCAAGTGGGAACAGCAAAAGAAAGATATACCACAAAAAATAGTTTCCATAAACGCACAGGCCATAGCATTTACAAATCCACAGACTTCAGCAGATCTGCTGCAAAATAGCGGGAAAATATTTGTGCAGAAAAGCCAATTAGGTGGCGGTAGCCCAATGATACGTGGTTTTGCAACAAACAGGCTGGTGCTAACAGTAGATGGAGTACGTATGAATAATGCCATTTTTAGGGGCGGTAATATTCAGAATATTATATCCATAGACCCCTTTACAGTGAAGAATACCGAAGTAGTTTTTGGTCCCGGATCTGTTATATATGGAAGCGATGCCATTGGTGGAGTAATGAATTTCATTACCAATAACCCGCAATTTTCAACATCTGATAGTCCTGATTTATCTGGGGGTATGAATTATAGATACGCTTCTGGGAATGATGAGAATACAGGGCATTTTGACATAAATATTGGGTTAAAAAAATGGGCCTTCTTAACCAGTGCTTCCTACAATTATTTTAATGACCTGAAAATGGGCCAGCATGGCCCGGACTCTTATCTGCGGAATCAATATGTAAAACGACTAAATGGCGAGGATGTATTAGTCGAAAATAAAAATTCGCGTATCCAGATCCCAACAGGCTATGATCAGATAAATCTAATGCAAAAAATATCCTACAGACCAAATAATAATTGGAATTATGATTTGGGATTGTTTTTGTCCGGCACTTCAGATTATTCCCGATACGATAGATTAATAAGACCAGACAGCAGCGGAACCGGATTGCGTTCAGCAGAATGGTTTTATGGACCACAAAAGTGGTTTATGGGAAACATTCAGGTTTTCAATAAGGGCAGGGGAAGGTTTTATGATGGATTGCGAATTACGGGCGCATTTCAGAATTTTAAGGAAAGCAGGAATGAAAGGCATTTTCAGGACCCTATTCGCAATACAACCAAAGAGAATATAGATGCTTTGTCCTTAAATGTTGATTTTGAAAACAAGAAAATTGGAAATTTGAGATTGTATTATGGTGCGGAATATATTTTTAACAAAGTGGGATCGGTTGGGAGCCAAACCAATATTGAAACCGGATTGGTAGATCCTGCCCAATCCAGATATCCGGATGGTTCTACCTGGCAGACTCTTGCCGCTTATTTGAATAGCGAGTTCAAAGCTAAACCAAATTTCACATGGTTGGCCGGAGTTCGGTATAGCCATGTTTGGATTAATGCAGATTTCGATTCAACCTTCTATCCTTTTCCTTTTGATAATACAGATTTGAAAAATGGGGCTTTTACCGGAAATATTGGATTTAGTTGGTTTCCAAAAACCAACTTGCAGTTTACATTTAATGGTACGACAGGTTTTAGAGCTCCGAATATAGATGATATTGGTAAGGTATTTGACTCTGAACCAGGTTCAGTGGTAGTGCCGAATCCCTATCTAAAACCAGAATATGCATATAACGCTGAAATTGGGGTACAAAAGAATTTTGAGGATAAAGTAGTACTGAAAGGCGCTGCATATTACACTTACCTGCAAGACGCTCTTGTCCGCAGGGATTATCTGTTTAACGGCGAAGAAGAAATTTTCTACAATGGCGAATTAAGTAATGTACAGGCTATACAGAATGCTTCTAATTCATATGTTTATGGTCTGGAGGTTGGATTACAGGCATTTCTATCTGAGAATTTCTCCATCCTGTCTAATTTAACTTATACGGAGGGAACCGAAGAGGATGAAAACGGTAATGACACTCCAGCCAGACACGTCCCCCCGACTTTCGGTGATTTGCACCTTATTTGGAGAAACCAAAGGTTGAAAGCAGATCTTTTTTTGATTTATAATGGTGAAATATCTTTTGAAAACCTTGCGATTTCTGAGATAAATAAAAGTTACCTCTATGCTAAAGATGCAAGTGGAAATCCTTATTCACCATCCTGGTATACTTTAAATTTAAGGTCTCAGTATCAAATTGCCGATCCTTTAAAATTAACATTCGCCGTTGAGAATTTTACCAATCAAAGATATCGTCCTTATTCATCCGGAATTGCAGCTGCAGGAATTAATTTTATTCTGGGAGCAAGTTTTCGGTTTTGAGATTAGAATAGGACCAATAATTTCATTCTAATTCCTTAATTTTGCAGCCTTAATTTATACCAAAGGAGACTATTCGTATGAAGTTTGCGGAATATAAAGGGTTAGATTTATCCAGGATTGGAGAAGAAATACTTCAATTTTGGAAATCCCGGGATATTTTTGAAAAAAGTATTACCTCCAGAGAAGGACAGGCAAGCTATGTTTTTTATGAAGGACCGCCCTCTGCAAATGGAATGCCTGGAATTCACCATGTAATTTCCCGGACCATCAAGGATATATTCCCCAGATATAAGACTATGAAGGGCTTTCAGGTTAAGCGAAAAGCGGGATGGGATACACATGGCCTGCCTATAGAACTGGGTGTAGAAAAAGAACTGGGAATAACAAAGGAGGATATAGGGGTAAAGATATCCGTTGAAGAGTACAACGAGGCCTGCAAGAAGGCGGTAATGCGCTATACAGATGCCTGGAATGATCTTACAGAAAAAATGGGGTATTGGGTAGATATGGATGATCCATACATCACCTATAAGCCCAAATACATGGAAACTGTTTGGTGGTTATTAAAACAAATTTACGACAAAGGACTTATCTACAAGGGATATACAATTCAGCCCTATTCGCCAAAAGCGGGCACAGGTCTAAGTTCTCATGAATTGAATATGCCGGGGACCTATCAGGACATAACAGATACAACGGTAACTGCTCAATTTAAAATTATAAATAGTTCACTGCCTGAATTTTTGGAACCGTTTAAAAACGAACTCTATTTCCTGGCATGGACTACAACGCCATGGACACTTCCTTCAAATACTGCATTGACCGTTGGGCCAAAAATTGAATATGCCTGGGTAAAAACATACAATCAATATACGTTTAAGTCAATTACTGTTATTCTGGCCAAAAACCTTATAAATCAACAGTTTACGGGCAAGTTTATTGAAGTTGAAAATGAAGGAGAACTGTTATCTTATTCTAAGGAGGATAAAAAAATACCTTACCTGGTATGCGGATTCTGTAAAGGTGCAGATCTTACCGGAATAAAATATGAACAGCTAATTGATTATGCACAGCCTTACACTAATCCTGAATACGCCTTCAGGGTAATAGAAGGTGATTTTGTTACGACAGAAGAGGGTACAGGTATAGTTCATACTGCACCCACTTTTGGTGCAGACGATATGCAGGTGGCCCAAAAGGCAGATCCGCCTGTGCCTCCCTTATTGGTGTTGGATGAAAACGGTAATCCGGTCCCATTGGTTGACTTGCAAGGCAAATTCCGAATGGAAATGGGTGATTTGGCGGGTAAGTATGTCAAAAATGAGTACTACAAAGATGGGGAAGCTCCGGAACGATCTGTTGATGTTGAAATTGCCATACGGTTAAAAGAAGAGAACAAAGCTTTTAAAGTTGAAAAATATGTGCACAGTTATCCCAATTGCTGGCGCACCGATAAACCAATACTATACTACCCCCTGGATTCTTGGTTCATAAAAATAACCGATGTCCGGGAACGCATGTATGAACTCAACCAAACAATCAATTGGAAACCCAAGGCTACCGGGGAAAGGAGATTTGGGAATTGGCTTTCGAGTGCAAACGATTGGAATCTTTCGAGATCCAGATTTTGGGGAATACCGCTTCCGATTTGGAGGACTGAAGATGGAAATGAAGAAATTATTATTGGTTCCGTAAAACAATTGAAAGAGGAAATGTCCAGATCGGTTGAGGCTGGTTTTATGAAATCTGAGGTCTTTGGGGATTTCGAAGTAGGGGACATGAGTGAAGCAAATTATGAGAAAATAGATCTTCACAAAAATATTGTAGATAAGATTATCCTGGTTTCAGATTCGGGCAAGCCAATGAAGCGGGAGAATGACCTTATTGACGTATGGTTTGACAGCGGGTCTATGCCGTATGCACAATGGCACTATCCTTTTGAAAATAAAGAACGAATTGATAGGCATGAGACTTTTCCGGCAGATTTTATAGCGGAAGGGGTTGACCAGACCCGAGGCTGGTTTTATACATTACACGCTATTGCAACCATGGTTTTCGATTCTGTGGCTTATAAAAATGTGGTCTCCAATGGCTTAGTACTAGACAAGGAAGGCAAAAAAATGTCTAAACGGCTGGGAAATGCTGCGGATCCATGGATGACGATAAAGGAATATGGCCCGGACGCAACACGTTGGTACCTTATTTCCAACGCTAACCCATGGGATAACCTTAAATTTGACAGGGAAGGGATTGCCGAAGTTAAAAGGAAGTTTTTCGGAACACTTTACAACACCTATTCTTTCTTTTCTCTTTATGCCAATATTGACGAATTTTCTTATTCAGAAGAAGAAATTCTGTTGGAAAATAGACCAGAGATTGATCAATGGATTTTATCTGAATTACATACCTTGATAAAAAGGGTGGATGAGGCTTATGATAATTATGAACCTACAAGAGCAGCAAGGGCCATTGCTGATTATGTGCAGGAAAACCTAAGTAATTGGTATGTTCGTTTAAGCAGAAGAAGGTTTTGGAAAGGGGATTACCAGGAAGACAAAGTTTCTGCATATCAGACGCTCTATACCTGTTTAGTTACAATTGCTAAGCTCTCGGCACCTATTGCGCCATTCTTTATGGACAGGTTATTCACGGATTTGACCAGAACTACGGGGAAGGATCTTTTTGACAGTGTTCATTTGGCTAACTTTCCAGAATCTAATGCTGAATTTGTGAATAAGGAATTGGAAAGTAAAATGCAAAAGGCGCAAACCATATCTTCCCTTGTATTATCTATTCGTCAGAAAGAAAAAATTAAGGTGCGCCAGCCCTTGCAGAAAATTATGATCCCCGTTTTGGATGAAATACAGCGTTTAGAAATAGAAGCTGTGGCAGATTTAATTAAAACCGAGGTTAATGTAAAAGAAATTAAACTATTGGATGACGCCTCGGGCATATTGGTAAAACGTATTAGGCCCAATTTCAAAGTGCTGGGCCCCAGATTTGGCAAAGACATGAAGCTCATAAGTGCCGCAGTTAGCAATTTAGATCAAAAAGACATTCAAAAAATTGAGCGTGAAGGTAAAATTTCACTTGAAATAGAAAATAAAAGTATTATATTACAGTTAGAGGATGTAGAGATATCTTCTCAGGATATAGAAGGCTGGCTGGTGGCCACTTCAGGTTCCCTCACGGTAGCCTTGGATATAACTATTGATGAGGAACTAAAACAAGAGGGGATAGCTCGCGAGCTTGTAAATAGAATTCAAAATCTGAGAAAAGATTCTGGATTTGAAGTAACAGATAAAATTGATATTAGAATATTAAAAGACGGTTTAGTCGAAAGAGCGGTTAAGAGCAATATAAGTTATATTAAAAATGAAACCTTAACCTCCGAACTTAATTTTGAAGAACAAATGGAAGATGGTGTAGCCATTTCCTTTGATGATGTAAAAACAAAATTGTCTATCCAAAAACACTAAAATTATGGGACAAGATTTAAAAGTAAGGTATACCGATAAAGAATTAGAAGAATTCAGGTTGCTTATTGAAGAAAAAATAGAGAAAGCGCAAAGCCATCTGGAACTGCTTAGGAGTTCGTACATGAATGATGGGAATAATGGAACTGATGATACCTCGCCTACGTTTAAGGCTTTCGAAGAGGGTTCAGAAACAATGAGCAAAGAAGCTAATACACAATTGGCAATACGCCAGGAAAAGTTCATTAGGGATCTTAAAAATGCATTGCTCAGAATAGAAAATAAGACCTATGGTATTTGCCGTGTAACCGGTAAGCTTATTAATAAAGAGCGCCTGAAGCTGGTACCCCATGCTACACTTAGCATTGAGGCTAAAAACATGCAAAAATAAAGGGCATATACGCTTTTTCTCTTGTTGGTTATTCTTATGGGAATTTGCCTTTTGTGCATTAGTATACTATTATCAATTTCATTTGAATTTTATATTTTGCCCAGGGGTTGTAGTATTTTTATAACCCGGCCAGAGGCATATTGTCTATAGGGTTGTTTAAAATGAACGGCCTTGCCTTTTGTTGGTAGAATAATCCCTATTTTAGCCGAATCTATTTTGAAAAAGAATGAACATAAAGAGGTCTCTGCTTATTATAGCAATTGTTTTACTAATAGATCAGCTCAGTAAAATATATATTAAAACAAATTTTGAACTTGGAGAATCAGTGGAAGTTTTTTCCTGGTTTAGAATTCTTTTTATTGAGAATGAAGGGGCAGCCTGGGGTGCCAAATTAAGCGATATTTTGCCTGTATCGGATAAAATTGGCAAACTGGTACTTACGGTTTTTCGCCTTTTTGCAATAGTAGGAATTGGATATTGGTTATATGACATTATTAAGAAGAAAGCTACAGCAACTCTTGTTACAGCTGTTTCGTTGATTTTTGCCGGTGCACTTGGGAATATTCTTGATTCTTTGTTTTACGGGATACTTTTTAATGACAGTTATAACCAGGTAGCAAGCTTATTCTCTGAAGAGCCCTATGGCAGTTTATTTTATGGTAAAGTAGTGGACATGCTTTATTTTCCGCTAATTGATGCCAATTGGCCCGAATGGGTTCCGATTGTAGGGGGTAATAATTTTCGATTTTTTGAGCCGGTATTTAATGTCGCCGATACCGCTATCAGCACTGGAGTAGGAATATTAATTGCATTCAATAAAAAGGCTTTTGGAAAAAAAGAGCCTTAAAAAGTATAGACTTTCTCAGGGGTAACACAATAATCCAGTGAAATATCATGCTTCTTTGTATCGCTAATTTTACCCACAGGTTCAAATAGCGAGAGGCCAATTTTAATAACATCTTCCCGACATTCCTTTAAAAACTTATCGTAGAAACCTTTGCCATAACCCACCCGGTAGCCCAGTTTATCAAATGCTAAAAGTGGAATAAATACAACATCTATTTTAAGCGGAGACACTTCTAATCCATCTACAGGTTCCGGAATATTCCACTTACTTTTACGCAAGACTGTACTGTCTGTTAGTAAATAATGAATAAGGCCAGTATTGTCTAATACTTTTGGGAGTACAATATTTTTATCTTTTCCCTGTAGAATAGACAAAATGAAACTGGTGTCAATTTCATTATTTTCAGTAATGGATAAAAAAAGGTGGTAATAATTATGTGTCCAAACAGGTAATTCCAATAGGCTGTTGGCGATTTCTAAACTATAGTTAGAAATTGTTTCTGAAGACAATTCATTTCTTAATTGAAGGTAGCTTAATCGAAGCTCTTTTTTTAGCATAAATACCGATTAAACCTGTAGCTAGTTTGGGGAACTATTTTAATAAAACTAATCTTTTGCTGCAACAGCAAAATATATTTTAAAAAATAGCATCAAAATAAGGTACATACCTAAAGTGATGACATAATTTTCCATGCAGTAAATAAGTTTAATGCTTTAAATATAAATAAATTAATGTCAATAATCCTATAAAACGCACAATTTAATCGATGAAATGCACATTTTTTACAATTCCTTTAACATTTTCCTTCCAAGGAAATGATTCAAATTTCTTATATATAAAGGGTTAAATGATTGATATGTAGTTAATTATAATAAATTGAAATACGGGCTATAAAATTTATGGGATAATTGCATTTTATGGATTGTAGTTTCTAACCTTAAACTATATTGAATTATCTTTTTGGATTTAAACCAGGGGGATTTTAATCTTAATATGGGGATATGACCTTTATAGTAATTGTATTGTAACTTACCTTTGTATTGAAGAAAATTACCCCGTAAGTAAGTTTATGTCTGGAATACCATTAGAGATTAAGCTGAGTACCTTACCCGACAGTCCTGGAGTTTATCAATTCTATGATGCAGATGGTAAGATATTGTATGTGGGTAAGGCAAAGAATCTTAAAAAGAGGGTTTCTTCCTATTTTAATAAAACGCATGAGTATGGAAAGACTCGCGTATTGGTTAAGAAGATAGATTCTTTAAAACACATAGTTGTTAAAACTGAAACTGACGCCTTACTTCTGGAGAATAACCTTATTAAAAAATACCAGCCAAGGTACAATGTACTGCTCAAGGATGATAAATCCTATCCCTGGATTTGCATTAAAAATGAGCGTTTTCCAAGAATATTTCCTACTCGGAAACTTATAAAGGATGGCTCTGAATATTACGGTCCATATACCAGCATGAAAACCGTAAAAGTTTTACTTGAACTTATTAGAAGTGTATACCCTTTGAGG
The DNA here is from genome assembly GCA_020346245.1 of Flavobacteriaceae bacterium. Lineage (GTDB taxonomy): Bacteria > Bacteroidota > Bacteroidia > Flavobacteriales > Flavobacteriaceae > Eudoraea. The sequence continues at coordinate 2,143,011 of CP070778.1, forward strand.
ACCTGCAATTATGATTTATCTCCTGAAAAAATTAATGCAGGAAAATATAAATTGTGTCTGGAATACCATCTTGGAAATTGCAAAGGACCTTGTGAAGGACTTCAAAATTCCGAAGAATACCATAAACAGATTGATGATATAAGACAAATTATAAAAGGAAATTTTAAATCCTCCCTACATTATTTCAAAACGCAGATGAAATCTCTCGCAAAAGAGATGCAGTTTGAAGAGGCACAACGCATAAAGGATAAAATTGAAGTATTGGAAAATTATCAGGTTAAATCTACAATTGTAAATCCCAGAATAAACAATGTGGATGTGTTTAGTATTATTTCGGATGATGCTTTTGCTTATGTGAACTTTCTTCAACTTTCACATGGATCCATAATTCGGTCTCACACCATGGAGCTAAAAAAGAAACTGGAAGAATCTGATAAAGAACTATTAGAGCTGGCAATTGTGGAAATCAGGCAGCGTTTTAATTCCCAATCCAAAAGTCTTTTACTTCCGTTTCAATGTAATATTGGTAATGATTTAAAGGTAGTTGTACCAAAGTTGGGGGATAAGAAAAAGCTCTTAGAGTTGTCGGAAAGAAATTCAAAGTTTTATAGACAGGAAAGATTTAAACAAGTAAGGATTACAGATCCGGACAGACATACAAACCGGATTATGGCCCAAATGAAAAAAGACCTTCGTCTTGCTGAAGAGCCAAGGCATATAGAGTGTTTTGACAATTCGAATATTCAGGGAAGTAGCCCTGTTGCAGCATGCGTAGTATTCAGGAACGGAAAACCATTTAAAAAAGAGTACAGGCACTTCAATATTAAAACAGTAGATGGCCCTGATGATTTCAAATCAATGGAAGAGGTAGTACACAGGCGCTATAGAAGATTGCAGGAAGAAGATTCGGGCTTGCCCCAGCTTATTGTAATAGATGGAGGTAAAGGACAATTATCTTCAGCCGTAAAGAGCCTTGATTTACTTGGTCTGAGAGGGAAAATAGCCATAATTGGTATTGCAAAAAGGCTTGAAGAAATTTACTTTCCCAACGACCCAATCCCTTTATATTTGGATAAGAAATCAGAAACACTGAAGATAATTCAACAATTGCGAAATGAGGCGCATCGATTTGGAATTAATTTCCACCGAAATAAAAGAAGCAAAGCCGCCATTGATTCTGAATTGGAACGCATACATGGGGTAGGAAAGAAAACGGCAGAAGAGTTGCTCAAAAACTTTAAATCTGTAAATAGAATTAAAAAAGCTTCCATTGAAGATCTTTCGAAAACTGTTGGACATTCTATGGCAAAGAAAATTTATGAAAACTTCCATTAATCTCATATCTTAACCTAATGCAAAAATTGGCTTTGATTCTGACGTTTTTATTATGTGTTGGGATTGGCTGGGCCCAAAAAAATGTAACAGACAAGGAACCAAAAGTAGGTCTTGTCCTTAGCGGAGGAGGTGCTAAAGGGATGGCTCATATAGGGGCCCTCAAAGTTATAGAAGAATCTGGTATTACAATTGACTATATTGGGGGCACTAGCATGGGAGCTATTGTTGGAGCTTTGTATGCTTCCGGTTATACTTCAAATGAGTTAGATTCCTTATTTAGAGAAGCCGATTTTGATGATCTCATTCAGGACAACCTTCCCAGGGGTGCCAAGACGTTTTATGAAAAAGAAGATTCTGAAAGATATGCACTTACACTTCCTTTTGATAAATTTAAAATATCGTTCCCTTCAGCTATTTCTGGTGGGCAAAGAATTTACAATGAACTCGTACGACTACTGTATCATGTAAAGGATGTAAACGATTTTAATGACTTACCTATTCCTTTTTTTTGCATTGCTACCGACATAGAAAATGGGGATGAAGTACTGCTTGATAAAGGATATCTTCCGGAAGCAGTTATGGCCAGCGGGACATTTCCATCTTTGTTTGAGCCTGCTGAAATAGACGGGCGAATTTTAATCGATGGAGGGGTAACCAATAATTACCCGGTAATGGAAGTTAAAAAACTTGGAGCAGACATCATTATTGGAGTAGACGTTCAGCATGGTCTCAGAGACCGTGAGAATTTGCAGTCTGCTACCGAAATATTACTTCAGCTCAATAGCTTTAGAACGGTCGAGAAAATGAAGAATAAGACCTTGGAAACAGATATTTATATTAAGCCCGATATTGCCAACTTTTCCGTCATGGATTTTGATTTAGCCGAGGTCATTATAGAAAATGGCAGGGCCGCGGCACTTGAACATCTTGAGGACTTAAAAAAATTGGCTGCCAGGCAAAAGAACCGCGGTAAAGAGTTAATGAAGATAGAGCCAAAGGATTCCATAGTTATTAACAGACTAATCCTTGAAGGAAACATAAATTATTCCCGGGCTTATGTCAAAGGAAAATTGCGAATGAATTTACCGGTGAAAACCACTTTTGAAAAACTCCAGCAGGGAATTAGCAATCTTGCAGCGACTAACAATTTTTCTACAATTAGATATGAACTGATTTCAAATGGCATGGGTGAAGACCTGGTTCTGAAATTGAGAGAAAACCCCAATAAGGCTTATTTAAGGCTTGGAGTCCATTACGATGATTTATACAAAACTGCCGCTCTGGTAAATCTTACTAAAAAGAATCTCTTGATGAAGGATGATGTTGCCTCAATTGATTTTGCCCTTGGAGACAATATTAGATATAATTTTCAGTATTACCTGGATAAAGGCTCTTACTGGAGTTTTGGAGTAAATTCGCGACTCAATGATTTTAGATATGATGTTAATTATGAGGTAATCCGTTCTAATTTTGCAGTCCCGAATGACGACAATATTAATCAATTGAATCTTGATGTCTCTGACTTCACAAATCAGCTATACCTACAGACCGTTTTTAGGGAAGAATTTGCCTTTATAATGGGTTTAGAGCATAAGTTATTAAAGTATAGTTCAAGGACATTTAACAATCAAAATGTGGTGCCGCCAACAGAAACATCCAACGAACGTATATTTTTTGAAAACAGTAATTATTATAGCGCTTATGGAAAATTAATACTAGACACGTATAATAACAAATATTTTCCCTCAAAAGGACTTTATTTTAATGGGGATTTTCATTTGTATCTATTTTCTTCAGATTTTAATAATAACTTTAAGGAGTTTTCCATTGCAAAGGCGAGAATGGGGGCTGCATTTCCCTTATCCAAAAAACTTTCCTTTAACCTGGAAACCGAAGGCGGATTTAAACTAGGTAGTTCGGAGGTCAAAGCATTGGATTTTGTATTAGGGGGTTATGGAAATGATCTCATTAATAATTTTATTCCTTTTTTCGGATATGATTTTTTGAGTTTGCCCGGTAACAGTTTTGTTAAAGCTTATGGGCGATTAGATTATGAATTTGTGAAGAAGCATCACGTAATGTTTTCGGTAAATATCGCAAATGTTGAAGACGATCTTTTTAGAACAGGGGAATGGTTTACGCTACCCGATTTTTCAGGTTATGGACTATCATATGGTTGGGATTCTTTTATTGGGCCTGTGCAGGTGATGTATTCGTGGACTCCAGAATTGAATGATGGAAATTTATTCTTCAGTATTGGTTATTGGTTTTAAAATTTTATACAAGCTGCAATTGATGGAATTACCTGTGGTTTTTACAAAGATTGGCAGTTTTTTCCGATATTTGTATAGTATAATTACTGTAATGTTAGATACCAGAATTGATATTTCAGCCCATCTCAGGGCAATGTGGTAGAAATGCCGGAACTCAGGCAGGGACCAATACATCCCAAAACACTTTTAGTTACTAATCAATTCAAAAAATATCATGGAAATGTTAGATAAAACGTCATTGAAGTTGCCGAAGGAAAACCCTGAAGCAGAAGATTTTTTACCTCTTTTAGGTACAGATCATGTAGAACTTTATGTGGGGAATGCGAAACAAGCGGCATATTATTATATGTCGGCTTGGGGCTTTCAACCTTTGGCATATGCCGGCCTGGAAACAGGGCTTAAAGACAGAGTGTCTTATGTTTTACAACAAGAAAAAATTAGACTTGTACTTACGTCTTCACTTGTGCCCGGAGGAGAAATTAACCGACATGTAGAATCGCATGGTGATGGAGTAAAAGCTATAGCTCTTTGGGTAGATGATGCAACTCAGAGTTATAATGAAACCACAAGCAGAGGTGCAGTAAGTTATTTTGAGCCTAAGGAGCTTAAAGATGAAAACGGTTCAATTATTTTGTCTGGAATACATACCTACGGGGAGACTGTCCACGTTTTTGTTGAACGAGGTCAATATAACGGAATATTTATGCCTGGCTATATTAAGTGGGACCCCTACTTCAAACCAAAAGATGTTGGACTTAAATATATAGATCATATGGTTGGCAATGTGGGCTGGAATGAGATGAACAAATGGTGTGAGTTTTATGAGAAGGTAATGGGTTTTGCTCAATTGGTTTCATTTGATGATAAGGATATCTCAACAGACTATACCGCTTTAATGAGCAAGGTGATGAGTAATGGCAATGGACGTATAAAATTCCCTATTAATGAACCGGCAGATGGAAAGAAGAAATCACAAATAGAAGAATATATCCAGTTTTACAATGGAGCTGGAGTTCAACATATGGCAATGGCCACGGATAATATTATTCATACCGTCACAGCTCTTAGAGACAGAGGAATTGAATTTTTAACGGTTCCTTCCAGTTATTATGAAGATGTATTGGATAGGGTAGGGGAAATAGATGAAGATCTTGAGCCATTAAAGGAATTGGGGATACTTATAGACAGGGATGATGAGGGGTACTTGCTTCAGATTTTTACGAAACCCGTGTTGGATAGGCCTACCTTGTTTATAGAAATTATTCAGAGGAAGGGAGCGAAGTCTTTTGGCAAAGGTAATTTTAAAGCACTCTTTGAAGCCATTGAAAGAGAACAGGCTTCTAGAGGGACACTTTAAGTACATTTTTCTTAAGATTTTCTCAAAAATAGGAGCGCTTTTATAAAGTATTGTTAATAGCCTAGTTAAAGTAAGTTAAAAGATTTTCAAGAAAAATACTTATTAATTAAATTTGATGGCATAAGGGGTGGTTCCCTTATAACTTTAAGTATTGGTTTTTCATAATTTAAAGTTTGGTTGGTTATTTAGGAAAAGCCCTGATGTCTTAATCGGGGCTTTTTTTTGAATTAAAATGAATAAGACAATACGAATTCTCTGTCAGTTTTTTTGCCAACACCTCATTCAAACAGTGGCAATTGTCAAGTGTTTCCAATTGGCTTAATAGATGCAGGATTAACAGAACGTAAATTACAATACAATACTTTGGAATAAATTTTGTTTATGTAATTGTAAATTAAGGTTTATTTAAACTCTTTTTTGATAATTTTAAATCGAAAATTAGACATGAAAAAGATCGTTATTCTATTTTTTGCTGCTATTACTCTGTCAATGACCGGTCAGTTTTCCGTTGTTGAATCATACAAAAATAATAGCGATAAGGATCCTAAGGAAGTTACTAAGGTCTCCGCTTTTAAACCGGGAGAATGGTTGAAGTTTAGAGTCCATTATGGTTTCTTAAATGCTAGCTATGCCACGTTGCACCTAAAGAATGATATGGTGGATAGTATTCCTGTATATCATGTTGTGGGTAAGGGAAAAACAACAGGTTTTGCCAGCTTATTTTTTAAAGTTGATGATACTTATGAGAGCTATTTTGACAAAGAAGACGGTAAGCCTTACCGGTTTGTCAGAAAGTTATATGAGGGCGGCTATACCAAGGATGTGGAAATAAATTTTGATCATAATAAAGATGTAGCGGTTCTAAATGATAAAAAGAACGATAAAAAACTTAATTTTACATTACAGGATAGTGTCCAGGATCTTATTTCAGCTTTTTATTATTTGAGAAATAACTATGAATTTGAAGATTTGGTTCAGGGAGAGGCTTTGGAGCTAAAAGTTCTTTATGACGATGATGGAATATATAGGTTTAAACTTAGGTATTTAGGCAAAGAAGTACTTAAAACAAAATTTGGGAAAGTAGAATGTCTTAAATTTCAACCTTTGGTGCAATCTGGTCGTGTTTTTAAAGAGCAGGAAAGTTTAGCCTTATGGGTGTCAAATGATAAGAATAAAATACCTATAAGGATTAAAGCAAATCTGGTAGTAGGGGCAATTTCTGCAGATTTAGATGGCTTTAATGGTTTAAAGCACCAGTTCAAAATAATAATGGACTAACAAACTATGAAAAATAAGGAGCACTTAGAATCCCAAATTTTAAGACTACAAGAAAAATATAAGGATTCAGGTCAGGATATAAGCTCCTACTTAGACGGTTTGTTGTATCAACGTTATCTCACCTACTGGGATTATATTCATTTAGATACCTTATTGAGTTTGCAAGTCCCAAGGACACATTTCCCCGATGAGGAAATATTTATCATGTATCATCAAATCACCGAACTATATTTCAAGCTAATACTTCACGAAGAAAAACAAATTGTAGATGATAAATCTCAAAATGTAGCTTTCTTTATTGAAAAATTAAATCGCATTAATAATTATTATAAGGCGCTTATTTCTTCTTTTAGTATAATGATTAGGGGAATGGAACGTGAACAATTTCTTCAATATCGAATGGCATTGTTGCCCGCAAGTGGCTTTCAATCTGCTCAATATAGGACTATAGAGATCTATGCTACTCCCCTGGAAAACTTAGTTTTTTCCTCCAAAAGAAAAGATTTTTCTGAGAATAATAGTATTGAGGAACTATATGAAGAAATCTATTGGAAAAAGGGAGCCACTGATAAACGTACCGGGGAGAAGACACTAACGCTTAAACAATTTGAATACAGATATACACCTAGATTTATTAGGATCGCCAAACAGCTGAAAAACAACACGATATATCATAAATATTTAAATTTATCTGAAGAAAGCAGGCATAATAAAGAACTAATTGAAGCGTTAAAAATAATGGACATAAATGCAAACATAAATTGGCCTTTGATGCATTTGGGGTCAGCCCATAGATATCTAAACGCAGAGAACACTTCAATTGAGGCCACAGGGGGAACTAATTGGAAGGAATATTTGCCTCCAAGTTTTCAAAAGGTTGTATTTTTTCCAAATTTGTATTCAAAAGAAGAGTTAAATAATTGGGGAAAACAATGGGTGGACCATATCTTTAACCCGGAAAAAATTGAAAACTGACCATGTATAAGTATTGGGGCACATTTGTATTACTTAGTATTTTTATTTCCTGTAAAAAAGTTCAAACCAACATAGAAGTTAATGAGAGCAACAAAATAGAAGCCTCAAGTGAATTAACCACAGATAAACAATTCGGGTTTAATCTTGAGGATTTTTTAGTTGTAAGGGATACTGTACAACGTGGGGATAGTTTTGGAGAGTTAATGATTCAAAACAAGGTAGACTATCCAAAAATTGCGAAATTGTCCAAGGACTTCAGGGATACATTTGACGTTCGTAAAATTAGAGTAGGCAAACCTTATCTTATTCTGAAGTCAAAAGATACAGCACAAAGCGCTCAGGTTTTTATTTATCAAAACGACCTCATAAACTACACTGTAGTAGACTTTCGGGACTCCGTTCTAGCCTATAAAGATCGTTTGAAGGTAAAATATATGCAAAAAGAAGCAGCAGGAATAATTGAAACCTCTCTTTCAGAAGCAATATTGGATCAGGGAATAGATTACAATGTAACCAATGACCTCTCTGAAATTTATGCATGGACTATAGATTTCTTTCGATTGCAAAAAGGAGATAAATTTAAGGTTATCTATAAGGAAAAATATATCAATGATACGGTATATGCCGGAGCCGAGCCCATCGAAGCTGCATATTTTGAACATAATGGCACACCTTTATATGCTTTCGCCTATGAATCTGATTCCTTAAAAAATATAATCGATTACTTTGATGACGAGGCAAACAATTTGCGAAGGACGTTTTTAAGAGCACCTGTAAAATTTAGCAGAATTTCTTCTCGTTATAATTTGAAGAGAAGAATTCGATACTATGGATACAAGGTAAGACCACACCGAGGCACCGATTATGCAGCTCCTGTTGGCACACCAATTATGGCAACCGCCGATGGAACAGTGACCGAATCTACAAGAAGGGGAGGAAATGGAAAATATGTAAAAATCAGGCATAATGGCACCTATAGTACCCAATACCTGCATATGAGAAAACAAAAGGTAAAGCGAGGAGAATTTGTCAGACAGGGAGATGTTATTGGATGGGTAGGTATGACCGGAAACACGGGTGGGCCTCATGTATGCTATCGGTTTTGGAAAAATGGCCGTCAGGTTGACCCGTTTAGGGAAAAACTTCCTGCGGCTGAACCACTTCCTGAAGAGGTAAGAAAGGATTATTTTAGCTTTATTACTCCTCAAAAAGTGCAATTAGACTGTATTGAATTTCCGGATAAACCCGATGAAGAATTGCTAACTCTTAACTAACTCAATGCCTTTACAGAACACCAACCCAACATCCACAGCTGCCTGGAAAAAACTCGGTGAGAATTTTGAAGAAACAAAAAGCTTGCATCTAAAGGACCTCTTTGCGACCGACAAGGAACGAGCATCAAAATTCACAGTAAGATTTCAAGAATTTTTAATTGATTATTCCAAGAACAGAATTACTGATAATACCTTATCACATTTAATTCAACTTGCAGAAGAAGTAAATTTAAAGGATGCCATTGAAAAGCTGTTCAGTGGCGACCCTATTAACAAAACTGAAGCTAGATCTGTGCTGCATACAGCACTCAGAGCAAAAGAAACAGAAAAGATCATGGTGTCAGGGGTAAATATTATCCCTGAGGTTTATCAGGTAAAGGACCAGATTCGTAAATTCTCTGAAGAGGTAATTGGAGGTCAAAAGAAAGGGCATACGGGCAAAAGTTTTACCGATATTGTAAATATTGGTATTGGAGGTTCAGATTTAGGACCCTTAATGGTCACGGAGGCCTTAAAGTTTTATAAAAACCACCTGCGTACTCATTTTGTGAGTAATGTAGATGGCGATCATGTCCATGAAATAGTTAAGGAACTGAATCCGGAGACTACACTCTTTATAATTGTTTCCAAAACCTTTACTACCCAGGAAACACTGAGTAATGCCAATACAATTAGAAAATGGTTCTTAAAATCCGCAACAGAAAAGGATGTTTCCAAACATTTTGCGGCAGTTTCAACGAACGCTGAGAAGATCAGTGAATTTGGAATAGCGAATGAAAATGTATTCCCAATGTGGGATTGGGTAGGTGGAAGATTTTCTCTTTGGAGTGCCGTAGGTTTGTCTATTTCTCTGGCAATAGGATATGAGAATTTCCAGAAACTTTTATCAGGTGCAAATGAAATGGACACACATTTCAGGACTGCAGGTTTTGATGAAAACATACCGGTTATACTTGCCCTTTTAAGTATATGGTATAATAATTTCTATAAAGCAGAAACAGAGGCCATAATACCCTACACGCAATATCTAAGCAGATTTTCTGCCTATCTGCAGCAAGGTATGATGGAGAGTAATGGCAAGAGTGTGGATCGTGATGGGAATTTTACAGAATATCAGACGGGAACTATTATTTGGGGTGAACCCGGAACAAATGCCCAGCACGCTTTCTTTCAGTTAATACATCAGGGCAAAAAATTAATACCTGCAGATTTCATAGGATTTAAGGAATCATTGCATGGAGATTCTGATCATCACAATAAATTGATGGCTAATTTTTTTGCACAGACCGAGGCGCTTATGAATGGCAAAACCGCCGCGGAGGTTAGGCAGGAATTAGCATCTAAAAAAATGGCAGCTGATGAAATTGAAGCGCTTGTTCCATTCAAAACTTTTGAAGGGAATAAGCCTACAAATACCCTGCTAATAGATAAACTTACCCCCAAAACACTGGGAATGTTAATCGCCATGTACGAGCACAAAATATTCGTACAGGGAATAGTTTGGAATATTTACAGTTTTGATCAATGGGGTGTGGAACTTGGGAAACAATTGGCATCCACCATACTGGAGGACATTAATAATTCAGAGATTGCAAGACATGACAGCTCCACACTAAATCTTTTGCATGTTTTTAAGGATTAAATTATCACTTTGGTAATTCGAAAAATTCGTGCTTTTATGATCCTATTTTCTATCTCCTTTTTGCCAGGCTAGTGTTACTTTTGTTATTGGGTTTTTTAATTCCCAGAAATCCGTATTTTTAGAAAAAATAAATCAAAATGGAAATTTTACAAACAGCACATTCTTACCTGGCTTACGTGGTCCTGGCAATTCTCTTTCTTGCCGTGGCCAATGCAATTACAGGATTAATTAGCAACAGGATGTTTACACTGGAAAAGGATTTTCGGATAAGTCTTTTTACCCTTATACTTTCACATATCCAATTGGTTTTGGGTCTAATCTTGTTTTTTGTTTCTTCCAATGGATTTTCGGCGATCAAAACACTTGGGATGGGGGGCTTAAATTCGGCCGCAAGGCTATTGGCAGTGGAGCACCCAGCTATAAACATAATTGCCATAGTGTTAATAACAATAGGCTGGTCACGCCATAAAAAGTTCATGGAAGCCAGGAGAAAATTTAAAGCAATAGGTATTTTTTACGGCCTTGGCCTGGTTCTTATTCTAAGCAGGATACCCTGGAATCAATGGTTTAATTAATTAATCAGAAGAATTATGAAATTATTCAGCAGTCTCATAGCCTTGCTATTTAGTCTTGTGCTTTTTGCTCAGGAGCAATCTTTATTTAATGGAAAAGATCTTTCCGGGTGGACCATCTATGGTACTGAAAAATGGTATGTAGAAGACGGACTTTTGGTTTCTGAAAGTGGTCCTGACGCCCAATATGGTTATCTGGCTACTGATAAACATTATAAAGACTTTGTGCTAACCCTTGAGTTTTTTCAGGAAGCAGATGGTAACAGCGGAGTATTTATAAGATCTACTATAGACGGGACTAAAGTTAGTGGTTGGCAGGTTGAAGTTGCTCCAAAAGGCCATCATACTGGAGGGGTTTATGAATCCTATGGCAGGGGTTGGCTAATTAAACCCAGCGCTGAAAAGGAGAAGGTACTTAAAGAAGGAGCCTGGAATAAAATGAAAATTAAATTATCCGGAGATGAGCTTACATCCTGGCTGAATGGTGTGGAAATGGTTACCATTAAAGATGATAAAATTGGGGCAGGCGAAGGCTCCGTAGCACTTCAAATCCATGATGGTGGAGGGATAAAGGTGAAATGGAGAAATATTAAAATAACCACTTCTGAGTAGGGCCTAATCTACCTTTTTTATCAGAAAAGCATAGACGGGGAAATGATCACTATACCCACCCCGGTAACTTCCGCCCACGTAGGTACGAAAAGGATAACCTTTGTAGTTACCTGTATTAGTCTGCAAAAATGAAGGGTGGTAGATACCTGTTTTCCAAAATGTATAAGATTTCCTATTCTCATTCATAAGATTTTTTGAGAGTAGGATTTGATCGAACAAACTCCATTGATCACGGTAAGCGAGAGAGCCTTCACCTTTTTTGTATAAGGACTCCATGGGGTTAACTAGAGATGGACTTTTTTTGTTTTCCCTAGCAGTGGAGGTCAGCGTATTCTTAATGCTACGATCAGTGGGATTATCATTCAGGTCTCCCATAGATATTATTTTTGCATCAAAGTTAAGTCTCAATACAGAGTCTATGATTCTTCTGTTGAGTCTGGCAGCAGCTTTTCTATATGGACTGCTTCTTGCCACACCTCCACTACGGGAAGGCCAATGGTTAACTATGATATAGAACTTCTCGCCTTCTAATAGCCCTTCTACTACAAGCTGATCCCTTGTATAATCTCGTTGATCAGAATCATTGAATATCAAAAGTCTTTGGCTTTTAAATGAGGTGGGAATGAACCTGTCGCTTTTGTATATTAAAGCCACATCAATACCCCTTTCATCCGGAGAATCATAATGAATTATTTTGAAGTCATAAGGACGAAGAATCGGATGATTTACTAAGTCCTTTATTACGTTCAGATTTTCAACTTCACAGAGACCTACTATATCCGGACAAGTTTGGGTAATTGATCTCCCAATCTTTGAGATCACTTCAGCTATAAGGCTGATTTTAAGCCTGTAACGCTGAAAAGTCCAGTTATAATTTCCATCAGGGGTCATTTCATCATCAAAGTACAATGAGTCATTAATTGTATCAAAAAGGTTTTCAACATTGTAGAAAGCAATGGTTCGCACACTAAAGAGACCTTCACTTTGTGATTGAGCCATATTTGCTATAAGCAAGCCAATTAAAAACATGATTTTTATGTCCATAGTGCTTTATTTTCCAAATTAGTTCCAACCTGTTTCCATTTGCAATTTATACCCGCATGCCGCAAGCAAAATGCAGCAGGCAAGAATACTTTCGACCTGAATCTTATAGAAATTTAAATGCAATTTATCCACGCTATTTTTATTGTATTATTTCTAATCCAGGGAGTTAGTGCACAGCAAATAAGTATTAATGGGAGTATTGGGGATGCTCAAAGCCTACTTGCAATATCAAACGCTACTATTGAAATTGAGGGAACCAGCTTAAACGTTATTACCAATATAGATGGGAGTTTTAGATTAGTTACATCTTTTAAGGGAGATTTTATTATATCAATTAAGGCCAGGGAATATATTGAAAAACGGTTGCCCGTAGAGATTTCCAATGATGAATTAAAGTTGGGCCGCATATTAATTGAAAAGGATTTTAGCATTGATCAAAATGAAATTTTAATAACACTTACGGATAACCAGGTTATTGATGGGGAAATGGAGGGAGGAAATTTAGGAATGTTGACAGCCACGCGCGATGTTTTTTTAAACCGTGCAGCCTTTGATTTTGGACAAGTTTTTTTCAAAGTGAAGGGTTATGACTCACAAAATGGCAGCGTATTAATAAATGGTATTCTTATGAATAAACTTCGTGACGGGAGGCCGCAATGGAACAATTGGGGTGGTCTGAATGATGTAACAAGGAACCAGGATTTTAACTTAGGACTACAATCATCTCCGTATGGGTTTGGCGGACTACTGGGGGTTACGAATATTGATACAAGACCATCAGGTCTTCGGCCCGGGTTTAAATTATCCTGCTCTCTTTCTAATCGTATTTATTCAGGGCGTATTATGGCAAGCTATACCTCCAGAAAGAATGGAAGTGATTTGCACTACTCGCTTGCGGCATCAAGAAGATGGGCCAGGGAAGGATATGTAAACGGAACATTATATGATGCCTTTTCTATATATGGAGCAATAGAATATCAATTCAATACCACTAATAGTTTGCTCTTTACAGGTATACTTTCTTCCAATCGTCGTGGAAGTTCAGCCGCCATAACCGAGGAGGCATATAATTTGGCGGGTAGTAGGTACAATCCCTATTGGGGAATTCAGAACGGTCACTTTCGCAACTCCAGGGAGCGTAAAATATTGGAACCCTTATTTATGCTTAATTATATAGGCAGATTTAAAAAACTACATATCAATACAGCCATATCTTACCAATTTGGCAACTTTGCAAAAAGTAGAATAGGATATTACAACGCTCCCAATCCGGATCGCACTTATTATAGATATTTACCAAGCTTTTATGTAAACAGTCCTATTGGCGCAAATTTTTTAAATGCCGATTTGGCTAAACAGTCCTTTTTATTAAACCCGCAATTACAGTGGCATAGCCTCTACAATGCAAATACGACTAACTCTGGAAATGGGATGGCTGCTTATGTATTGTATGATGATGCTACTTCGGACAAACAATTGACGCTCAATACTACCTTTAATATTATGCCCAATGAGGTGTTCTCTGTGGATATGAATATGTCTTATAGAAGCACTATTTCTCATAATTATGCCAAAATACAAGACCTATTGGGGGCGGATTATCATGCAGACAAAGACCCTTTTTCTGATACCAGAAATGATCTGGAGGGCAAATTGAAAAAGGGTGAAGGCGACATCTTCAATTATGATTATACTTTCAATTATCAGGTGTTTGATGCTTTTGCCCAAATGAGGGTCGACAAAAGTAAATGGAGTTTTTTTCTGGCGGCGAACTACAACAATACCAGGTACCAACGAAATGGACATTTTTTTAATGAACGCTTCCCGGAAAATTCACTGGGAAAGAGCAATCCACTTCAATTCAGTAATTATGGGCTTAAAGGAGGGTTTACTTATAAATTAAATCTGAGACAATGGATTAGTACAAATGGGATGCTCTTAAACAGAGCCCCTTTAATAGTAAACTCCTTTATAAACCCAAGGGAGAACAACACAATTGTGCCTAATTTAAATAAAGAAAAAATAACAGGTATAGCTATCAACTACTTTACCAGATTTCCAAACCTAATAGGAAGATTAACCTGCTTTTACACTCGTTTTCAACAACTTACAGATGTTAATTTCTTCTTTGTTGATGCCGGAGTTGGTTCAGATTTTGTGCAAGAAGTAATTACAAACCTGGATAAACTTAACATGGGCGTTGAGAGCGGCTTGTCTTACCAGCTCTCTTCATCTGTGAATTTATCCGGGGCTGTTGCATTAGGGAAATATGTTTATGCCAGTGATCCTAATCTGGCGATAAATTTTGATACTGCCGGTAGTGAAGAGGATTTAATTACGATTGAAGGAACAAAAGACCTGGGAATAGCCCAAATTAAAAATTATAAGTTGCCAAACGGTCCTCAAATTGCGCTGTCGCTTGGAGTGGACTACAGAGATCCCAAATTTTGGTGGATTGGTGCAAAAATGAATTATCTGACAGAAAATTATACCAGTATATCAGTTATAAGACGAACCCGGAGTTTTTATTTAAATCCCGAAACAGGCCAACAATTTGAAAATTTGAATTTAGAATATGCAGATAGGTTATTAAATCAAAATGCTTTAGGCAACATATATCTATTAAACCTGGTAGGAGGAAAATCCTGGTTATTAAATGGAAAGTATATAAGTGTATTTGCCAGCATTAATAATGTATTCGATACCGCATTTAGAACAGGAGGTTATGAACAAAACAGGAATGGTAATTACGGACAGTTAGCTCAGGATAATCAAAGTGGTTCACCATCATTTGGACCGAAGTATTGGTTTGGTTATGGAAGAACAATTTTTTTGAATCTTGCCATAAGTTTTTAAATCAAAAAAGAGACAATAATTGAATATTAGAACTATAAAAATGAAAATAATAAGGCAATGTAATCCAAGTATTGTATTTAAATATTGTTGTTTGCTTTTTATTTTCAGCTGTGTAAAAGATCCGGAATTCAAAGTTCCGGAAACTTCCTGTAATGACCAATTAATAACTAATAGTACTTTTAATGAAGTCAAAGACTTAGTTATAGATGACATTATACAAATACAGCAAGATTTAATAATTGCAGGGTATGTTATATCCTCAGATCAGGAGGGCAATTTTTTTAGTACAATTCATGTACAAGATGATGCAATAAAGCCCACTTCGGGTTTTCAAGTTGAAATAGATCTAAGGGATTCTTATTTGTTTTACGAAGCAGGTAGCAAAGTTTATATAAGACTGAAGGGTCTTTATTTAGGTAAAAGTAAAGGGGTTTACAAACTTGGAGGTGTATTTACGTCTTTTGGAAAATTAAGCGTAGGAAGATTACCCGCCCTGGCAGTAAAGGACCATCTGATTCTTTCATGTGAACCTGTTAGTAAATTGGTTCCATCAGTTACAACAATACCACAACTTAACGAAGAACTTGTCAGCACTTTAGTGAGATTTGAAAGTATGGAGATCATAGCGGAGGAACAAAATATGACTTTTGCTTTTCCAAAGGAGGAGACTATTAGGAATCTTATGAATTGCAATGGGGATATGATTGAATTATTAAATAGTGGGTATTCTGATTTTCAGGATAAAATACTCCCTTCCGGGAATGGATCTGTTACAGCAGTGCTTTACAGAGAAAACGATGATTATCAATTAATTATTCGTGGGTTAAACGATTTAAATCTGACAAGTGAGCGATGTATAGATGCCGAAGTCTTTTTGACATCAGACCAGGTATTTATATCAGAGTTAGCTGATCCTAATAATAATGCTGAAGCCCGATTTATTGAACTTTACAATGCGGGTAATGATCCGTTGCTATTAAATGGTTGGGTTTTAGTAAGATACACCAACGAAAATGATACCGCAAGCTCGGAAATAGATCTTTCAGGTATAATAATTGAATCAAATAGCACCCTGGTTTTCTCGCCAAATGCCATGGAATTTGAGAGTGTATATGGTTTCCTTCCAGATTTTGAAACTGGAAATAATAGTCCTGCAGATTCCAATGGTGATGATAATTTAGTGCTTATTGACCCCTTTGGAGCCGTAATTGACATCTTTGGACTTATAGGCGAAGATGGTTCGGGTACAAATCATGAATTTGAAGATGGAAAAGCAGAAAGGAATTCAAATATTAGTCAAGGAAATTCTGTTTTTACTAGTAGTGAATGGACCATTTATAATGATACCGGAGGTCTTGAAACATTAAATTTACCACAGAATGCCCCTGAAGATTTTTCTCCGGGAATCCGCTGATTTTAAGTTTTAAGCAACTTTTTCTTTCTGTATAACTTCCAGATCATTGGCTGTTACAGGTTTAAGAATATAGTCTTTCACAATTGGATAGTCTTTTATGCGAACCAGATCTCTTGGATCAACTGAAGAACTTATGATATACACAACCGTGTCATCTAGTTCTGAGGCATTAATTTTACATAAATCCTCCAGAAATTCCCAACCATTCATAATAGGCATATTTAAATCCAAAAATATGATAGAGGGTAATTTCTTTCCGGTTTCCGAATGCAGTCTAAGCCCATTTAAAGCTTCCTTTCCATTTTCATACACGAGAATGTCATCGCCAAAATTCGCTTCCTTCATTAGACGTTTGATGCCATAAATAAATATATGATCATCATCAATTACACAAACATCATTCAATTTCTTCATTGCAATGCAGATTAATCGTTAATAGCCTCAAAAAACAATTGGAATTCAGTACCCTTATCTACCTGACTATCCACTTCAATTTTACCATTCATGGACTCTATCTGATTTTTAGTAATAAAAAGCCCTATTCCTTTTGCATCTTCGTGCTTATGGAAGGTTTTGTACATTCCAAAAATTTTATCCCCATGCCTTTTAAGATCTATTCCCAGGCCGTTGTCCGAGAAGGTAACAATAGTATACTGACCTATACTTTCAGCACTTATTTTTATTGCAAGAGACCTTTCCGGTGAACTATATTTAAGACTGTTCGTAAATAAATTCAATAGAATACTATCAATATATGCCGGAATAGCATTGATCTGAAGATTCTTCCCAACATCAATTTTACAAATTGTGTTTTTTTCTTTTAAAAGGACAACCAGGTTTTTTTCAACACCTTTAATGCTCTTATATAAATTTACCGGACGCATTTTATCAATAGCATCCGTTTTAACCTGGACCACCTCAGTTAAATGTTGCACGGTTTCTTCCAAACTTTCAGAAGCTTCACACAACATTTTTGTAAGCCGGTCTTTTTCATCATTGTCTTTTTCTTCAACGAAAAATCCCGTAAGCATGGATAAATTACTGGAATGAGACCTTAGGTTATGAGATACAATATGAGCAAAATTCATTAAACTATTATTTTGCTCACTAGTGATATCCAGAAGATTTTTTAGTTTTTTTTCTGCCATTTTATCCTTAGAGAAATCCCAATTGGCACCAATCATTTTGATTGCTTCCCCTTTTGAATCTCTTATGACATGTGCGATTGCTTTAATATATCTGACTTCGCCATTTGGCCATACTACTCTGAATTCGGTATTAAATTCTATTTCACCTTTTATTGCAAGTTCTAATATTTCCTGTGTGGGCTTAATATCTTCAGGATGCACGGTAGATTCCCAGGCCTCTACAACCCCACTAAAATCCTCTTTTTTGAGCGCGTATAGTGCATACATATTATCATCCCATACCAGAGTGTTTTCAACTATATTGTAATCCCAGATACCTATGGAGGCTACTTTTGTAGCAATTAATAACCTGTCGGAGACCTCCTCGTATTTTAATTCTACTCTCTTTTTTTCATCAATATCCTGGAAAGTACCATACAGGCGAACTACTTTGTTATTTATTATCTCTACTTCTCCTTTTGCTCTCACCCACAATTCTTTACCCTTGCCAGTGATAATTCGTAACTCTGTATCCCAGGGTACGCCATCTTTTATGGCATCACTTACCAAATTGGTAATTTTATTGCGGTCAGCCCCTTCTTTATAGAAATTAATACCTTCTTCTAAATTTGGTATGTAATCCATTGGTACTTCATGAATTTCCTTAGTTACTTGTGTCCAGTGCACTGTATTGGCCACTAAATCTACTTCCCATCCTCCTATTCTGGCAATACTTTTGGCTTTTAGCAAAAGCTCTTCTTTTCTTTTCGTTTCGGTAATATCATTCTTCACTATGATCAGGCCGTTGTTCTTGCCGGGATACTCTTTCCATGGTGAAATGGTCCATTCCAGCCATTGCGTATTTACCCCAGGATTATTTAATTTTTGAATGACCTTTGTTATTTCGCCTCCTTGCAGGCATTCTTCACAACATTTTGAAAATTCCTCGGAAGTGTAATTGATTAATTCATATAGAGGAAGCCCAATTGAACTCTGATTAGTATTCTGCAATTCTTTTAACCAAAGTTTAGAATGGTCAATAATTTGCATTTCACTATTTACAATAACTACAGAAGCAGGATAATCTTTAATAAAAGAAGATATTACAAGTGATTCCAAGTGATTTATTGGTATTAAAGTTAGATTTAATTGATATAACGTAAGAAAATACGTTAAAAGTATATCATATAATACATCTTATACTAAAATTTAATTACCGCAATGATCAGGTATAATCAACAAAAGGGTCTTGTTTGCCATTTTATAAGTCATTTTTGAACTGTTTCCTATACACCATTAGTAGATTCCTTTAGTGATATTTTTTTTATACATTTATTTCCTATGGAAGATAAAATAACTGCATTTTTCAATGAAATACGAAATGGCAATATGGCAGCCGTTAAGAATTTGGCTTCAGAATTACCCGCCCTTGTAAATTCTGTAGACCAGAGAGGATCTACCCCTTTAATTCTTGCAACTTACTACGATCATAAAGAGATTGCGAATTTCCTTTTGGAGCGAGGTGCTTTAATTGATGCGAAAGATGCTTCAGGTAATACTGCTTTAATGGGAACCAGTTTTAAAGGCTTAGTAGAAATAGCTAAGGATTTAATAAACAGAGGAGCGAACGTAAATGAGAGAAATTCTATGGGTGCTACTTGTCTAATTTATGCGGTTACCTTTAATAGGAGGGAACTGGCCAAACTGTTATTAGAATGTGGGGCAGATACAACTGTGAAAGATGCTCAGGGGATTACGGCCCTTGACCATGCTAAAATGAAGGGGTTTTCAGATTTGATTACCCTTTTAGAAAAGAATGGATAACTATAGATTCTTATGCAAAGTAAACTTAGAGTTGCATTGATACAGACCCCGTTGATATGGGAGAATCCACAGGAAAATAGAAAGATGTTTTCCAGAAAGATAAAAAATATTCCCAGCGATACGGATATGATTATTTTGCCCGAAATGTTTACTACCGGTTTTACTATGAACCCGGAAAGAGTGAAAATTGATGAGGGAGAAAATACCGTAAAATGGATGAAGGAAATAGCCAGGGACAAGAATATGGCTTTGGTAGGGAGTATTTCATTTAAGAAAAATGATAAGTATACAAACAGGCTTTTTTTTATACACCCTGATGGAACATCCAGGAGCTACGACAAAAAACATACATTTACATTTGCAGGGGAAGATAAAGTATACGATTCAGGTAAAGAGCGATTGGTATTTACGTATAAAGGATTCCGGATTTGTCCTTTAATATGCTATGATCTGCGATTCCCTGTTTGGTCCAGGTATATGGGCGATTATGACCTGTTGGTTTTTGTGGCAAACTGGCCAGAACCTAGAATTGAAGCCTGGGATACATTATTGAAGGCAAGGGCTATTGAAAACATGAGCTATTGTATAGGTGTTAACAGATTGGGTGAGGATAATAATGCACACAGATACCCAGGTCATTCAGCCGTTTATGACCCTATGGGAAGTCAGGTTGTTTTCTCAGAAAATGATGAGGTGATCTATGCATCTTTAAGCCTGCCGGAAATAAAAGAATTCAGGGCTCAATTTAAATTTTTAGATGATAGAGATCATTTTAGTCTAAAACAGTAAATGTTTCAATTTTTTCCCAATTAGCGCGCATTTCAATAACACCTGGATAATAGATAACTCTTTCAGGTTGAATCTTCCTTAAATAATTTCCTGTATCCCATTTCCCGTTTGCGTTAGTATCAATAATAATCCGGATGAGATAATTTCCGGGTTCAAGGGTATTAAAATTTAAGACTTTTGCTTCCTGCACATAAATTTCCCTATATAATTCCCCCTCGTCATCGGTTAATTGCACAATAATTGGATAGGCTATTTCGCCTGCCAAATTCAAGTTCAGATTCCCAAAATCGGCATATCCTCCGGTAGATAATCGATAGTTAATAGTATCATTTGTGTTTCCAAAGAAGTCGGTGACAAAATCAGGCAGCAAATTTAGAAAATAGGTCTGTTCCGGCTCTTTCTCAAAATCCATTAATATGCTGTTTTTCACAGTGTCTAATTCAGTTTTAAAATTAACCTCCATAGTATCCTTATCAAACATAGCAATTCTTGTAGTATCTATAACACTGATTGGAATGCTGGAAGTGATATGGAATTCATCCGCAAAATTAATTTTGTTTCGGTGACTGGGCGTGAGCATCAAAGAATCTGAAACCAGCTTTCTTGTTTTTACTGTAAAGGTGTCAATTTTCTTCCTGCTTTCATTAGTCACCTTAAAAATAATGGAATCTATTTCAAAGGGAGTAAACCAATAGTTTAGGGTATCTTTTTCGGGCTCTTTGGAAACGAGTGTCCTGATAGAATCGGGAAATTCTGTTAAAGCCATAATGTCTAATTTTTCATCTGCTCCGGAATAGCCAAAAATAATTTTATTGGCAGCTGCAAAATTTGGTGTCTTTAAACTATAATTAGGGATTTCTTTAAAAAGATTAAGAAGATAAACAGTGTCTGTGGGCAGAGTGATAGTGTCTTCAATAAAACCTATTTTATCGATATTCTGATCAAATACATTGTTTTTAGATTCATCTTTGATCGCAAAGATGGCATATTTGCCCTCTTTTAGGTATTTAAGTCGAAAAATTGTGGTGCTGTCTAAAGTATTTGTAAGATAATTGGGAGGTTTATTAAAGACAGTAGAATCATTATATGCCGTATCTATTTCATATAACATTACACTGATAAATTCGTCCGCTTTTACATTGAAGGCATCTTTAACAACCCCCGAAACAGTTAACGAATCTATATATGTCCCTGTGGAAAAAACATATGTTAAAAAGCTGTTGGGGTTACCCTCGTTATTATCCACTATACTTTGTCCAAAATTTAAGGTATAGGTCGTATTCTCTAACAACGTGTCTTTTAATGTTACTTCAACATATTTACTAGCTCCTCCCTGAGGCGAAACTTCAGGATTGTATTTTAAAGGAGGAGATACTATTAACTGATTTTGAACATCCTCCAGTTTAATATATTCATCAAAATAAAGCCTGATTTTTTTTGCTTTGAATTCGGTGGTAAGATTTTCCGGCTCTGCCTTAATTAATGCGGGGGGTGTTGTGTCTTTGGGCCCACCAGTTGGAGTTCCTCTCCTCGCACATTGTACTACAGCCAGGACAACCGCAATTAGGAAAAAGAAGGATAAAATACGCTGAATTCGAGGCATTTGATTATTCTATAAGGCAAAGAAACAATTAATTTAAAGAATTGTGAAATTAAGGAACAACCGCCATCGCAGCAACTGAAACACTAACATCTTTTGCCTTTTTTATTGCCCGTGTGCAGGCTTCTATCGTAGCACCGGTTGTAATGACATCATCAATCAATAACACATTTTTATTACACAAAAACTCGGGATGAGTCACTTTGTACAGATCGGGCATACCCCTCCATCGATATAACCTGTTTTTCTTGGTTTGAGTTCGTGTATTTGCTGTCTTTACAAGAATATGCTCCATATAACTGGCATTTAGGTGTTCTGCAATTCGTTTTGCAAACCCGGAAACCTGATTATACCCTCGTTTTTTAAGCTTTTTTTTATGCAATGGAACGGGTATTACAATATCAATATAGTTTAATGCGTTTCGTTCTTTTAAAACCTGGCCATACCAGTTCCCTATAAATTGGCCTATATGAGGTTGATTTTTATACTTTAGATAGTGGATTAAATTTTTAACAATCCCCTGATCGGAATAAAAAAGGAAGGCAGAGGCCTTTTTTATGTCAATTCGGCCATAAAATATTTTATCCACTGCATTTTGTTCGATAAAATTGTATTCGGTAAGTGGTATTTGGTTCCGACAAAGGGTACACAATAGCTGCTCTCCTCGATATAATTGAGCATTACATCCAAAACACAGCCTCGGTAGAAGTACCGTGTTGATATCATTTATTATATTTGATAGCTTGGAAAAGTACAAATCTTAACTAAACCTAATCTTATTTACTTAGCCTATCTGAATGGATATTCAAGATAATAAATTTAACTATAAGATAATACTTGCGGCATTAGTAGCCGTAATTATAGGCATATTAATTGCCTTCTACTATAGTTATGCCCAATCCAGAACACAAATAAACTACCTGGAAAACGAAAAAGGGCTGCTTGTAAAAGATTTAACCCTCATGAAAACTGAGGTGGATAGACTTTCTGCGCTTAATGAGGTAAACGAAATAGAATTACAGGATTCCAGATATCGGGTACAACAACTATTAGATTCGGTGGGAAGGCTCAACTTTACCGTGGCTAAATTGAAAGAATACAAGAAAGAGCTTCGCGAATTAGAAATAAAACATGATAGTCTTAAACTAAAAAATAATTTCCTAGAGTATAATAATATGCTACTCTCCGATAAATATGAGGAGACCCGCGAAATGATTGAAGAACTTAGAGGAAAAAGTAGTTCTCTTGCGGAGGCAGAAGCTTTGTTACGGGAAAAAAATAAAGAACTTAGCCGGGAATTACGAATTAAGAGCTATTTAAAGTTGGAAAATTCTGAGGGAAGTGGTTTTAGACTAAGAAGTGGCAAACCTATTAAAACTACTAAAGCATCTACCATTGAAAAGCTAAGAGGATGTGTTACAATAATGGGTAATCCTAATGATAGGAATGAAGAAAAGGTAATTTATTTTCAGTTTCTTGGCCCCAACATGGGTGTTATAGAGGATAATGCCAATATCATTTCGGTAAATGGAAATATCTACAGTAAAAGGGTTGAGCTTATATCCACAGGCGATGACCTTAGCGTATGCGATTTTATAACAATTCCTGAAGGGTCACTTGATCCCGGAACCTACACGCTGAATGTTTTTGAAAATGAAAAGCTACTTTCATCTTCAGAATTCCAATTGAAATAAACATTACTTCTTAATGTTATTCTATTTTATTTCTATCTCTTAAATAATAAATGCGATAATATTCTATTTTTGCCAAATGGCAAATCAAGAAGACATCTTTAAAAAAGTAATTTCACATGCCAAGGAATATGGTTATGTGGTGCAGTCAAGCGAAATATACGACGGTTTGAGCGCGGTATATGACTATACGCAAAATGGCGCAGAACTTAAAAAAAACATTAAAGAGTATTGGTGGAAAGCAATGGTCCAGATGCATGAGAACATCGTTGGGATTGATGCAGCCATATTTATGCACCCTACCACCTGGAAAGCATCCGGGCACGTTGATGCATTTAATGATCCGCTTATAGATAATAAAGACTCTAAAAAAAGATATCGTGCTGATGTGTTGGTAGAGGATTATGTTGCCAAAATAGAGGCTAAAATTGATAAGGAAGTTAAGAAAGCTTCAAAACGATTTGGAGAATCATTCGATAAAAGTCAATTTCTGACAACGAATCCACGAGTTTTGGGTTATCAGGAAAAGGCTCAAAGTATACTTAAACGCTTAGGACGATCTTTGGAAGCGGAAGATTTAGTAGATGTAAAGAACTTAATCGAAGAGTTGCAAATAGTTTGCCCAATTTCAGGGTCAAAGAACTGGACAGATGTTAAACAATTTAATTTGATGTTCGGAACAAAATTAGGGGCCTCAGCCGAAAGTGCGACTGATCTGTATTTGAGACCCGAAACTGCTCAGGGCATATTTGTTAACTTTCTGAATGTTCAAAAATCCGGAAGACTTAAAATCCCATTTGGAATTGCACAGATTGGAAAGGCATTCAGAAATGAAATTGTTGCAAGGCAATTTATTTTCAGGATGCGGGAATTCGAACAAATGGAAATGCAATTTTTTATTAAGCCCGGAACTCAGATAGAATGGTACGAAAAGTGGAAAGAATTGCGCATGAAATGGCATTTATCCCTTGGAATGGGAGAAGAGAACTACCGCTTCCATGATCATGAAAAATTAGCACATTATGCGGATGCTGCTTCAGATATTGAGTTTAAATTTCCTTTTGGATTTAAGGAACTCGAAGGGATTCATTCCAGAACCGATTTTGATCTTGGGAGCCATGAGAAATATTCAGGTAAAAAATTGCAGTATTTTGACCCTGAAATCAATCAGAATTATGTGCCTTATGTTGTAGAAACATCGATTGGAGTTGATAGAATGTTCCTGGCCATTTTTTCTAATTCACTTAAGGAAGAAGAACTGGAAAATGGAACTTTCCGAACAGTTTTAAAAATTCCAGCGGTCCTTGCACCTACAAAAGCCGCTGTTCTGCCACTTGTTAAAAAGGATGGATTACCGGAAATAGCTCATAGAATTATTGATGATCTAAAATGGGATTTCAATGTAATCTATGATGAGAAAGATGCAGTAGGCCGAAGATATAGAAGACAGGATGCTGCAGGAACTCCTTTTTGCATTACTGTGGATCATCAAACTCTGGAAGATGAAACAGTAACTATTCGTCACAGAGATACCATGGAACAGAAGAGAATAGCAATAAGTGCAGTTAATGAGACTATCGCCAATGAAGTGGCAATAAAGCACTGGTTGAAGAAAACGGAATAAAGTCTTGTTTGAAGGTATTACTCATAAATGATATTTAAGTCCTAAACTTATATAAAAATTTCTGTCATTTCCCGGGTAATAGTAACGAGGTTCAGCTCCGCCAAATCCAACAGCGTTGATTAACACTGATTGCGCATAATTAACATCAAAAATATTATTGACACCAAAATCTGAAGAGATGTATAAATTCTCTAAGATCTCTTTATTATACCCCAATCTTGTATTTAATATATTATATGGTTCGCTATAGAGACTGTTGGCATCTGTAAGAGGAATGCCATCTACATATTGATAGGTAGTGTTCCAATAAAAATTCTCAGTATAGTTAAGGCGCAGTCCTAAATTCATTCTATTTCTGGGAACACCAGTTAAAGGATTTCCAGAATAGTCATTGTCCCCATCTACAAAATCTACAAATATATGGTCACTCAAGGTATAACTTGCAAATGGAATGATCTGTAATTCAGAACTCAGGTCGAAGGTATAATTCATATCTAATTCAATACCCTGATGTCTTGTGCTTCCAGCATTTTTACCTATAAATTGATCTTCTCCTATACGCTGTGATACTAATAAATCATTAATATTCATCCTAAATACAGCCAGGTTTAACCATAATTTATTCCTGGCAAGATACATTTTAGTGCCGAGCTCATAATTCACACCTTTTTCCTGGGTTATCTCCGGGTTTATTACCCCCTCAGGAGTAAGAGTTTCTTCCAGTCCGGGATTAGAAAACCCTCTGCTAATATTGGCATATACCTGACGCCCGGGGCTTATTGAGTAGATCAAATCCAAACTTGGCATTACGATAAGGTCGAAATTTCGCTTCGCACTTTTATTATCTTCCACTGAATTAAATAAATCTCTATAGTCGAAATGAGTTTTGTTTAGGTTAACCCCTAGTTGTATATTAAATTTATTTGAAAACGGGAGCATCAAAGATGCAAATGCATTGAATTGCCTCCTGTATTCCTTGTTGCGACTAAGTTCATCTCCCTGAAGACTTCCATTTCCATCGTTTTCGCGATATAAATTCTCATAAGTTCTCCAGTTATATTCATCTTTATAGAGTTCACCTCCAAACAGGTATGATGCTTCTCTGTCCTGAAACCCAAAATTACCTTTGAATAGGGACCTGAAACCATAACTATTGGTAAACTCATCCAGGATATTAAAAGGGCGAGGTTCATAATGATCAAGATATGAGTAGAAAAGACTTGTTGTATTCTCGAGTTTGCTAATTATTTTATAGCTATAGGAGAGCCCTAAAAGCGTATATTTATTAGATTCAAATCCCTGTGCCTGTTTCCATGTAAAAGCTGCTTGTCTCGGGTTTTCTGTAAATGCGGTAATCCCCAAAGAACTAGGTATTTGCGCGGTGTAATCAATATAATTGGCTAATATACCAATTGAACTCCTGGAGCTTAGTTTAATTGCCGTTGTAAGAAGAATACCGTTGCGGTTAAAGTTATTGTTCTCCCTGTAACCATCCGTATTCAAATGGTTATAGCGCAAATTAAACTCCAGACTATCCGTAGTATGTGCAATACTTAAATTGTCTTTGATAAGCCCGTAAGAACCAACTGTAAAATTATTGGTAAAAAATGTTCCCTTAGAGAACTGTTCTTTTGGTTTAAGGAGTATGGCGCCCCCCAGATTTGTTCCATAAGCAGTTCCTTTAGGCCCTTTTATTACCTCCATTGAATTTAAGTTTTCCAGATCAAAAGCTTCAATGGTAGAAAAACCACTACCATTTGTAACCGGAATATCCTTAAAATATAAACGCAATTTATCTGTTCCAAAAGGGGTGCGTGCACCAACTCCCCGGATGGTTATTCGGTTAGTGTTTAACGCGCCTGAAAGTAAATAGACCCCAGAGATCTGATTAATGGAAGAGGCAATATCAATCGGACTGTGATTTTGAAACGCATTTTCCCGAATAATTGTCGATTGCGTAATCCCAAGAGTTTTGTTAGCTCTAATAGGATTATAAATTATTACTTCATTAAGGTAGGTAATAGTATCCTTTTCTTTTTCTTGCGAAAGCCCGTAGAAACAACATAAAATAAGGATATAAAGTAAAAAGTAGCACTTCATTAAATAGTATCAGGTCCAAAAATACAGATAATAGCTAGATTATAGCCATTATGTTTCATGGAAAATAATCATTATTAGGAAGTGAATTTATAAAAACATTTAGACTTCCTAAATAAAAAACAATGGAATAGAATGATGTTTCTATTCCATTGATTTTTAGTTTACTTCAACGAGATATTTATTAACTGGTCTTTCTGTCAAAACCGAAAATACGTGGTGCAAATGTTGCGTCGAGTCCCATACCTATGGCAGCTTGTTTCAATTCTTCAGGAACATCTCCACAAAAAAGGAACGCCCCGGGGACTGCAATTTGAAGCAAGGTTGGGAAATGTCCGGCCGCCGTTGTACCTAAATGCTGTCCCAAAGCAGCACCATCTTTAAATAGGTCATAAACAATCAAAGCATTTGTACTCTCATCGAAATAGCAATCTACTTTAAGTGCATTTGGTTCCGTTTCCTGCATTTGTTTTTCGACTTTTTTGTAAATGGCTTTAAGTTCTTCTGCTTTTCCGGGATTGGCCGTCCATTTGTACACTACTGTAATTTCTTGATTTGTCATTTTTTTGGATTTTAAGATTTTTTGAATACACCAAAGTTATGGCATTATTAGGCATCTAAAAGGTGTCATTTTTGACATCTTAGGGGGTTGATTATGCCAAACGAATAGAATATATTTGTCCTAAAAACTAAAATGAAGCATTTAAGCCTTATTATTCCCGAAGGAACCCTGATTTTGGATACCGTTGTTGGAACACTCAATCTTTTTAAAATGGCCAATAGCTATTCCAAACGTATCGGGAAAAATCAGGAAGATTTTTTTGAGATCGACTTGGTTAGCTTAACAAAAGGGGCTGTTTCTTGTCATGAATATTTTCAGATAAAACCAACCAAAACTATTCAGGAAGTACAAAGCACAGATTTAATAATAATCTCTTCTGTTACAGGAAATATGGAAGATGCATTACTAAAAAATGAACCGATCATTAATTGGATAAGAAGGAGAAGGATCAAAGATGATGCAGAGATCGCAAGTTTGTGCAGAAGTGCTTTTATTCTTGCTGAAACGGGCTTACTCAATGGGAAATCTTGTGCGACACATTGGGCAGTTCATCAACAATTTGAAAATAAATACCCTAAAATACATCTCCATCCAGACAAGATCATAAGCGAGGATAACGGAATCTATTCCAGCGGTGGAGCCTATTCATTTCTAAATATGATAGTTTATTTGATAGAAAAATATTACGGGAGAGAAACAGCAATATGGTGTTCCAAAATGGCGGAAATAGATTTTGACAGGATTAATCAAAACCAATTTATAATTTTTAAGGGTCAGAAAAATCATAGTGATGAGGTCATAAAAAAAGTCCAGAGTTATATTGAGGATAACTTTGAAAAAAAATTAAACGTGCAAAGCCTGGCAAAAGAATTTGCAATAAGCAGCAGAACCTTTATTCGTAGATTTAAAAAAGCAACACTAAACACACCATTGGAATACATGCAGCGGGTAAAGGTTGAAGTTGCTAAAAGGAGCTTTGAATCCTCAACCCTGAATATTAATGAGGTCATGTATTATGTAGGTTATAATGATCAAAAGGCATTCAGAAAAACATTTAAGAAATATACAGGATTGTCTCCTTTAGAATACCGAACCAAGTATAACCGTGAAATGGCCCTGACCTAGCTTTTTAAAGCTTGCGATGAAAGAGGGAACCATGTTTAATAATATGAGCATTGTGTTAAAGCATATTTTATATATTGGCCGTTCTTATTTCATATATTATAATACATTTTGCCGGATGGATTAAACATTCACTATTTTTGAAACTAAATAAAATAGGTTTGAAAATAGTCTCGTACAATGTAAACGGAATCAGGGCTGCCCTTAATAAAGGTTTTCTGGAATGGCTCCAACAGGTCAATCCCGATGTGATTTGTCTTCAGGAAATCAAGGCAATGAAAGATCAGTTAGATCTAAGTGTTTTTGATAAAATCGGATATAGTTATAATCACTGGTTTAGTGCTCAAAAAAAAGGGTACAGCGGAGTTGCCATTTTGTCTAAAAAGCGCCCGGACCATGTAGAATATGGAACTGGAATAGACTATATGGATTTCGAAGGCAGGAATCTTCGTGCGGATTTTAACGGGGTTTCCATTATGAGTATGTATCTGCCTTCTGGAACTAACCTGGCAAGATTAGATCTTAAATTGCAATATATGGCAGATCTGCAATCATATATAGATAAAATTAAATTAAAACACCCCAACCTAATAATTTGCGGAGATTACAATATTTGTCATGAGGCCATCGATATTCACGATCCGGTCAGAAACAAGAATGTTTCAGGTTTTTTACCTGTTGAACGCGAATGGATAGGGAATTTTATAGATAGTGGATTTATAGACAGCTTTAGGTTTTTTAACAAGGAGCCACATAATTACACCTGGTGGAGTTACAGGGCTAATGCCCGTAATAACAATAAGGGATGGCGCCTGGATTATGGAATGGTAAGCCGTAGCCTTGAGAATAGACTAAAGCGCTCTGTAATACTTTCGGAAGCAAAACATAGTGACCATTGTCCAATTCTGGTTGAATTACATGAATAATTAAAGTACGCTTAATAAAATGTAAACATGGGAATGATTAAATTTGTCTGGTCAAAAAAGAGGATAGTGTTTGCTTATGATATATAAAAAATTACCTCACACGAATATAGAAGTCAGTAAGATTTGTTTAGGTACAATGACCTGGGGCCGCCAGAATTCTGAAGAGGAAGGACATCAGCAAATGGATTATGCCTTTAATCAGGGTATAAATTTTTTTGACACTGCGGAACTTTACCCTATTCCGGCTCATCCGGACAGATATGCCGATACCGAAAGAATAATTGGCAACTGGTTTAAGAAAACGGGAAAAAGGGACAAGATTATTCTGGGCTCTAAGATTGCAGGGAAAGCAGACTTTACCAAGTTTATCAGATCAACCGGTTTTAGGAAGGAATCTTTAATTGAAGCGGTTGAAGGAAGTCTGGAACGACTTCAGACAGATTATATTGATTTATATCAATTGCATTGGCCGGAACGCAGCACCAACTATTTTGGAAAAAGAGGTTACCAACATGATCTTACAGATCATTGGCAGGATAACATTCACCAGGTATTGGAAACGCTTAGGGATCTCATAAGCGCAGGTAAAATAAGACATGTAGGACTTTCTAATGAAACTCCCTGGGGAACCATGCGTTTTTTGGAAGAGAGCAAAGTGCACTCCAGTTTACCCAGGATGATTACAATACAAAATCCATATAGTCTATTGAACCGGCAGTTTGAGGTAGGGCTTTCAGAAATTTCAGTTCGAGAAAATATTGGCCTCTTGGCCTATTCGCCTTTGGGATTTGGAGTGCTAAGTGGTAAGTATATGGGAGGCATGAAACCAGCAAACGCAAGAATTACCTTATTCCCGGCATATAATCGATACAGTAACGACAATGCAAACCGGGCTACTCTGGAATATTATGAACTAGCACGGGAACATGATCTTTCACTTGCCAGAATGGCACTTGCATTCGTGAATTCAAGACCATTTGTAACCAGTAATATTATAGGGGCAACTTCTATGAAACAACTCGAAGAAAATATATCCAGTATTGAAGTTGATCTCTCAGAGGAGTTAATTACGGGGATTGAATCTATTCACAACAATATTCCGGATCCGGCACCTTAAATTTCGTTATCAGGGTTCTAAATCCTTAATTATTGGTCGGAAAATCTTTTAGAAAGGAAAGATTTTTTTTTGGACCTCTTAAAGAAAGAGGTCATTCACTACATCCTCAATTTTGGATACCAACACTATATCTATTTTGGTATTCTTCAGTGCGATTTTATTGTTCTTTGAAACAAAAACCTTTAAAAACCCTAGTTTATCGGCTTCAAGAATTCTTTGTTCAACTCTTTGCACTGGTCTAATTTCTCCCGCCAGGCCTATTTCTGCAGCGAAACATACATTTTTCTCAATAGGCACATCTGAATTACTTGATAAAATAGCTGCGACTACTGCAAGATCAATAGCCGGATCGTCTACAGATATTCCGCCTGTAATATTTAAAAACACATCTTTTGCACCAAGTCGGAAGCCAGCCCTTTTTTCCAAAACAGCCAGCAACATATTGAGGCGTTTCGCATTATACCCGGTGGCAGAACGTTGTGGAGTACCATAAACAGCTGTACTGACCAAAGCCTGAATTTCTATCATCAACGGCCGCATGCCTTCTATGGTCGAAGCAATAGCTGTACCGCTAAGTCCTGAATCACTTTTTGAAAGAAGTACTTCTGAGGGATTACTTACCTCCCTGAGTCCATCACCCTGCATTTCATAAATGCCCAGCTCTGCTGTTGAGCCAAATCGATTTTTAAGCGCCCGTAAAATCCGATATACATAATTCCGATCGCCTTCAAATTGTAAGACCGTATCTACCATGTGTTCTAAAATCTTAGGTCCGGCAATATTTCCATCTTTTGTAATATGTCCTATTAAGATAACAGGCGTATTTGTTTCTTTAGCAAACCTTATGAGTTCTGCTGTGCATTCACGAACCTGGGATATGCTGCCTGCAGAAGACTCTATATAATCTGAGTGGAGGGTCTGAATAGAATCAATGACTACGATATCAGGTGTAATATCATTTATCTGTTTAAAGATATTTTGCGTTTTTGTTTCGGTTAGAATGTAGCAGGTCTGATTGTTGGGATGAATACGCTCTGCCCTCATTTTTATTTGTTTTAGACTTTCCTCGCCAGAGACATAAAGCGTCCTTAAGTTGAGTCTTAAAGCAATTTGAAGCAGTAATGTACTTTTTCCTATTCCGGGTTCTCCACCCAGCAGAACAAGTGAACCTGGAACTAAGCCTCCTCCCAGAACCCGGTTAAATTCTTTGTCGTAAATATCGAGCCTAAATTCACTGGAAGCATTGATTTGACCAACTAAAACAGGCTTCGAGCTTGTAGTCTTAACATCATTGGAGTTTTGCCATGGAATATCCTTTTCTTTCTGGATTACTTCTTCTACGATGGTATTCCACTCCTTACAGGCCCCACACTGTCCTACCCATTTGGCATATTGGGTGCCGCAATTCTGACAAAAAAATGCTGTTTTTGTTTTAGCCATTTGAACCTAAGCTGGTTTGGGCTAAAGATATTGTGGTTACCATAAAAATCAAAAGAAAGTTGATAGTTTAAATAGCAGTGGATATTTAACTAATAGGATTGTAGTGATACTCTTCTAAAAGCCAAAGTCTGCTTTTAAAGCGTCCATTTTTTCCAAAGCCATTTCCTTGGTCAGAAAGTCAATTTCTTCCATCGCAAAAGCTTTTTCAAAAGTCCTTAGTGCTTTTTTGGCCTCTCCTAATTCTTCATAATACTCTCCTTCAAAGTAGAATCCGAGCATTGTGCTTGGGAATTCTTGTTTACACAATTCAGATAAGGGCTTTAAAGATTCATAATCATCTTTTTTCCTGCTTGCTGCATATATGGCCATAATATCATTTAACTCAACTTCCTTTCTAAAACCAAATAATTCTTCTATTGAATTGTATTTATCTTCCAAATAGTTAAATACAGGCTCTTCTGAAGTAAGAATATTTTCTTTGTATTCTTTAGGACTAATAGGTTTAAAAATTTCAAACATGCTTCCCCAGGCTTTTCCTATTCCGTAGGTTGCTACCGACACTTCGTTCGCTGTTGGATATTCATCAAAGCTATAATTGAAACCTTTTTTATCTATACCTTTTAAGGCTTTGTCTAGTTGCATTATAGAATTTCTGTTTTCATTTCGTTCTCCACTGGCTATTAAGTGATAAAATATTTGCTGATTTATTTCACTAAGTCTGGCAGGAACTCTGTTTTCCATTTCCGGTGCCAGGTAAGGAGAAATGCTGATGAAAGCGTTAAACAGGGATTTTTCCTTAAACAGGTAATAATTCCCGAAGTTTGCGGTAATATCATATCCAACAAACATACTGAAAGGGGCTGTACTGTATGTAGTCTTAAAGTAAGGAATAAGTTCCATACCTAGAAATTCAAAAAATAATTTACCCTTTTCTGCAGGAAGACCGGAGGCTTCCTCAAAGGCACAATCTTCCCATCTCAAATCATTTTCACTCTGAAATACGCCAACAACAATGGTCTCTGGAGTCCCTTGAAATGTGCTGTAAAATTTTGAATTTGCAACTACCTGATTAAACAGGTATTCTCCGTCTAGCACAACAACCAAAGGATATTTTTTCTCCGGGCTATAATCTTCAGGGATATAATATTTTATATCCCTTCTTTCTTGAAGTTTAAAAGATTCAAAAATCTCTTGTGTTATCTGTGCTTCTGCACTTGTACTGAAAAGAATTACAGCACATAGAAAAAAAATACGTTTCATGCCAAATTATTTGAAAACAGCTTTAGGCTATTTATTCCTGTTCAATAACGGCAGGAGCAGGAAAGATATTGCACCAAATACAACAACCATAAGAGTTTGTGCTATCCACATAATCCAGCCAAAAGCATTTCCGGAAACAGCTGAAATACCAAAAATAGATAGTGATTTGCTTACAGCTATAGGGTAAAGTCCTATGCCTCCGTTGGTTGTAGACATTGCAAAAGCGCCGGCAACAAAGGCTACCAGTAATTGGCCAAAAGAAAGATTAATAGTTTCCGGGACGGTAAACTTTATAACCCAGAACATTAGTATATAGGCACCCCATATAAAAAATGTGTGAAGGACAAAAGCCCATTTATGTTTCATTTTGAATATACTCAAAACTCCGTCTAATAACCCTTTGATAAAATCTCTCATTTTTATTGCAAATAGGGTACTTGAACGACGTAAAAAGGCCATTATCAAAAGGAGCCCTATAAAACCAATACTAAGAAAAATTAGAGTGGTTGTAATACCTACCCCCTTTTCACTTAAGAAAGCAAGGATTATATCGGTTTGCGAAAAAAGGGCTATTAGTATTATCAGAAGTAAAATCAGTAAATCTATCACCCTTTCCGTAACTATAGTTCCAAAACCTTTTTGGAAAGGAACATCCTCGTAGGTTGCAAGCGCTGTGGCTCTCAAAACTTCTCCAGATCTTGGGATACCCAAATTAGCAAAGTAAGCTATTAGGATGATAAAAACATTATTGCTCACTTTTGGGGCATACCCCAGGGGTTCCAAAAGATAATTCCATCGTATTGCCCTTGAAATATGACTAAAAATTCCAATAAGAACAGAAATGCCCACCCAAAAAAGGTCAGCTTCTTTAATGTACCTGATTATTTGTATTCTATCTTCTTCAGAAGTTATTCTATATGAATACCAGATTAAAAAAACTCCCAAAGCAATTGGGAGTATAATTTTTAAGGTCTTTTTCAGTTTTTTACTCAAAACTATTTTAACAAATTTGTTTCTTCATCAGGGAAAACTAAAGCCGGATTAAATTTCCTGGCTTCTTCAATATCCATTCTGGCATAAGTAATTAAAATCAGAATATCACCCACAGCCACTTTTCTGGCTGCAGCGCCATTTAGGGTTAATTCACCTGTTCCTCGTGGCCCGGGAATTACATAGGTTTCCAATCGTTCACCATTATTATTATTGACAATCTGCACTTTTTCGCCTTGAATTATATTGGCAGCATCCATAAGATCTTCATCTATGGTAATACTTCCTATATAATTAAGGTCGGCTCCGGTAACGCGAACCCGATGTATTTTTGATTTAACTACTTCTATTTGCATCGCACAAAGTTAATTAATTAAGGGCTATATTATCTATCAGTCGAACTCCATTGACATAAACTGCTATAAAGGCCCTGTATTTTCTTTTTTGTTGTTTTCTTTTTAAAGGCTTTAAAGTTTCCTGCTCCATAATATTGATATATTCCAAATCAAATTCAGACAGGGTATCAAATTTTCTTTTAACCCAATTCATTACCTTATTAGCACTTTTCATGCCAAATAATTCTTTGGCAGTCAAAAGCGTTTCATAGATAATAGAAGCTTTATCCCTTAGCTCTTTTGGCAGTCTTTCGTTTCTGGAACTCATGGCAAGTCCATTCGGTTCTCTGACAATTGGGCAGCCGATAATTTCAATTGGCATTTTGGTTTTTTCAACTAATTTTTTGATTATTAATAATTGCTGAAAATCCTTCTCACCAAAATACGCCTTATTGGGTTTCACAATCAAAAAAAGTTTTTCAACCACTGTTGCAACACCCAAAAAATGATTAGCCCTGAATTTTCCCTCCATCGTTTCATCTAATCCATCAAATTTGTAATCCTTAGAGCTAATGTTATTTGAATACAATTCTCTCACGGCGGGCGCAAAAATAATCAGTTCTTCCGAGATATTCTTCAAATATTCAAGATCAGAATCTAGCGTTACGGGATATTTTTTCAGATCATCTTTATTATCAAATTGGGTTGGGTTAACGAAGATACTGACAACAACTACTTCATTCTCTGCAATGGCCTTTCTAACCAGAGATAGATGTCCTTTATGCAATGCTCCCATAGTAGGAACCAAACCAATAGATTTTGAATCATTTTTTAATGTGGCTAAATGACCTATTAAATCCTTTTTGCTACTTATTAACAACATAATAAATTATAAAAGCCAGCAAACTTACTATAATTACTGCTATTCTGCATTATTTTTGTAATTTTGCAGCTACGTTTTTCCGATAAACAAAATACATTTTTTTATGAATGGTAAAAAGATATTGTTTGTATCTTCTGAATTAGTGCCCTACCTGCCAGAGAATGAAGTTTCCTTAATGTCTTACGAAGCGCCAAGGATGGTCAATAGTAAAAAGGGCCAAATACGGATATTTATGCCAAGATATGGCAATATCAATGAGCGAAGGCATCAATTGCATGAGGTAATAAGACTATCTGGAATGAACCTGGTTATCAATGATATGGACATGCCGCTTATTATTAAAGTGGCTTCGATTCCTCGCGAGCGAATACAAGTCTATTTTATAGATAATGAGGAGTATTTTAAACGCAAAGCCACATTCGCAGATGAGAATGGAGAACTATTCCCGGATAATGATGAAAGGTCTATCTTCTTTGCCAAAGGGGTAGTTGAAACAGTAAAAAAATTAAATTGGTCTCCGGATATTATTCATGTTCATGGATGGATGGCATCACTTTTGCCATTGTATTTGAGAACTTATTACGCTGATGAACCTTTATTTGCCGACAGTAAAATTGTAACTTCAGTTTATGGCAAAGGCTTTGATGGTCATTTGGATACTACTATGAAGAATAAGATATTGTTTGATGGCATTTCTGAGGACAGTATCTCCCACCTGGAGT
This sequence comes from Flavobacteriaceae bacterium, assembly GCA_020346245.1. Taxonomy (GTDB): domain Bacteria; phylum Bacteroidota; class Bacteroidia; order Flavobacteriales; family Flavobacteriaceae; genus Eudoraea. The sequence goes on from CP070778.1 coordinate 2,179,752, forward strand.
CTCCCACCTATAATAATTTGTTAAAAGTTGCCGTAGATTTTTCCGATGCCATTATTTTAGCCGCTGAAGAAATATCAGAAGATTTGAATAAATACATTACCAACCTCCAAAAACCTCTGTTGCCATATGTTCCTTTGCAGGAATTTGAAGAAGCGTATGCAAATTTTTATAGCACTGAAGTTTTAAAATAAGCCTCATGAAAATTTTTTTTAGATGGGTATACGCTGTAATGGCGGCTTTGATACTTATGCTTACTGCGGTCTCGTGTAATGAAGATATCACCACAATTGGTGATGGAATTATCGCAGATGATCCTTTTAAGACAAACAAGGCAGTATATAACGTTTTTGTATTTAATAAAAATATCAAAGCGGTTGAGACAAACAAACTTCCAATTTACCAATTAGGCACATACAATGATCAGCTTTACGGCGATACAGAGGCTAGCATAAATTCCCAGCTAAGGTTACAAGGAGGCGTTGGTAATCCGGCATTCGGACTTTTTAGCCAACAGAGAGAAGATAATTCTTTAACCGACCCTGAAGAGACGGCAATTGAGGAGAATGAAACCGTAAAAGAAGTAATACTATATATTCCTTACCTTCAAAATCCAAACGGTGATCGTGATCTTGATGGTGTTGCAGACACTTTTGATGCAGACCCGGATGACCCAAATAGTGATAGTGATGGAGATGGTCTCACGGATAATGACGAAAGAGTACTGGGAACAAACCCGCTCGATGTGGATACCGATGGAGATGGCATAGAAGATTTCGAAGATACCGAGTATACCGTAAATAGGTTTCCCCGAAAGGTTGATCTGGACAGTATTTATGGAAATCGGGAAGCTCCTTTCAATTTCAAAGTTGAACGATCTACCTATTTTTTAAGAGATTTGGATCCGGATGCCGGGTTTCTGGAATCCCAGGAGTACTATTCAACGCAAGAATTTTCACCAGATTTTGTTTCGGAGATACTCTTTGATGGGGAGGTAACCATATCCGATGAGGAAACATTGGTGCCCGCCGAGGATGATCCGGATACGGAGGCAGATGAATCTCTTAATGAACCCACTAGAGTTCAGCCGGGTATTCAGGTAGCTTTAGATCCAACTTTTTTTCAGGAAAACATTTTGGATAAAGAAGGTGACACAGAATTATTAAGTCAGGCTAATTTCAGTGAATTCCTAAGAGGATTGCATTTATCGGTCGCTCCCACCACTGATGATATTCTTCTTATCCTTGATATTACGGATGCAACAATTACAATAACCTATGAGTACGATAAAAAAGAGAATGATGAAATAGTCAAAGAAGAGGCAGATTATGAATTATCACTAATTGGCAGAGATCCAACCTTTGGAACAATCATTGGAAATGCCGTTAACACCTTGGTAAATACACCACTTTCGTCGGAGATCGCTAATGACATGGACACTAATGAAAATGCCAACAGAATATATCTCAAGGGAGGTTCTGGGACCTATGCGGAAATTCAATTGTTTGAAGAAAATAACGGAGAAGATATCCTGAACCAGATCAAAGCAAATAATTGGATTGTTAACGAGGCCAACCTAATCTTTTATGTAGATAGAGAAGCATTAGATATGGCCGGGATTATTAATGAACCTCCTTCATTATATCTTTTTAATGCGGAGACGAATAACCCTATTTATGATCTGAATGTAGCTAGTGATCCCGATATCAGAAATAGAATAAATATAAATTACGATGGGTCTTTGGAAAAAGAAAATAATAAGGGGATTAGGTATAAAATGAAAATTACCAATCATATCAATGATATAATAATTAGAGATTCTACAAATGCTACTCTGGGCTTGTCCGTAACTGCAGACTTGGCAACTGTTGCTTCTAAAAATGCCGTTTTGGATATGTCTGAAGTAGATTTGCCGGTTGCCGCCACTATTACTCCATTAAGTACTGTCCTCTTTGGCAGTAATGTTCCTGTTGAAGAAGAGGATATGAAGCTGAAGTTAGAGATTTTCTATACGGAGGCTAATTAATAATAGTTCTTAATACCACTTACAGTTTTTTATCGTTATATAACCGAATTTACAGCTAAGTTTTATTTTCTTCTTGTAAATTTGTTCATCTATTAATCAGTTAATACAATTAAAATGTGTGGAATAGTTGGATATATAGGATATAGAGATGCATATCCCATCATTATGAAGGGCCTGCAACGACTTGAATATCGCGGTTATGACAGCGCAGGAATTGCCTTATATGATGGTAATAAGATAAATCTTACCAAAACCAAAGGCAAGGTTATAGATTTGAAAGATCGATCAGAAAACGATATCCCCTTAAACGGGAATGTTGGCATCGGGCATACGAGATGGGCCACCCATGGAATTCCAAATGATGTAAACTCACATCCTCATTATTCAAATTCTGGAAATCTTATAATAATTCATAATGGGATTATTGAAAATTATGAATCTATTAAACAAGAATTAACTACAAGAGGCTATACCTTCGAATCGGATACTGACACCGAGGTTTTAGTTAATCTTATTGAGGAAGTAAAGAAAAAGGAAGATGTTTTGTTGGGTAAGGCGGTTCAGATTGCTTTAAACCAGGTTGTCGGGGCTTATGCAATTGCTGTTTTTGATGTTCAAAAGCCAGATGAAATTGTCGTTGCTAAACTAGGCAGCCCATTGGCAATAGGGATTGGCGAAGATGAGTTTTTTATTGCTTCAGATGCATCACCTTTTATAGAATTTACTAATAATGCGGTTTATCTGGAAGATCAGGAAATGGCCATAGTGCGCCTTGGAAAAGAAATAAAACTGCGAAAAATACAGAATGATGCCATAGCGTATCCTTTAGTACAGGAGCTTCAATTTAACCTTGAAGAAATTGAAAAAGGGATGTACGATCATTTTATGTTAAAGGAGATTTATGAACAACCAAGTGCTATAAAAGATACTTACAGAGGAAGATTACTGGTGGACCAGGGCATAATAAGAATGGCAGGAATTGATCAGAATCTGGAAAAGTTTCTCAACGCTGACAGGATCATTATTGTAGCATGTGGAACTTCGTGGCACGCTGGTTTAGTAGCAGAGTATATTTTTGAAGATTTAGCCAGAATCCCTGTGGAGGTAGAATATGCATCAGAATTTAGATATAGAAATCCAGTTATTACAGAAAAAGATGTGGTTATTGCCATCTCGCAATCTGGTGAAACGGCGGATACCTTGGCCGCGATTAAACTGGCTAAAGAAAATGGAGCGTACGTATTTGGTGTATGCAATGTAGTAGGATCTTCTATTGCGAGAGAGACGCATGCCGGGGCGTATACACATGCCGGACCCGAAATTGGGGTGGCTTCAACAAAAGCATTTACAACTCAGATTACCGTATTAACGCTAATTGCTCTAAAGCTGGCAAAAGAAAAAGGTAAATTTTCTGAATCCAAGTTTTATGAATTCCTTTCTGAGCTGGAGAATATTCCTGGTAAAGTGGAAAAAGCACTTCAATCTAATCCTCTCGTTGAAATAATTGCAAATGAATACAAAGATTCGGAAAATTGCTTATATCTGGGAAGAGGATATAATTTTCCGGTAGCATTGGAAGGAGCATTAAAACTCAAAGAAATAAGTTATATTCATGCTGAGGGGTACCCTGCAGCCGAAATGAAACACGGTCCTATTGCACTTATTGATGAACATATGCCGGTAATTGTAATTGCTACCAATAAAGGGCATTATGAAAAAGTAGTTAGTAACATTCAGGAAATAAAATCCCGAAAGGGAAGAATTATAGCTATTGTTACAGAAGGTGATGATCAGGTAAAAGAATTGGCAGACCACGTAATTGAGGTACCTGAAACTATCGAAAGTCTCACCCCGCTTTTAACAACAATACCACTGCAATTATTATCTTATCATATTGCCATAATGAGGGGATGTAATGTAGATCAACCTCGTAATTTGGCCAAATCAGTTACTGTAGAATAGCAGAAAAACGGATTATAGCATTAATATACCCAACAGGAAGGCGGCCATTTTTATGGTCGCCTTTTTTATTGAAATTATTAATTTATCAGCAAAAAGCGACTTATATTGCGAAATTAGTACTATTTACAGATAGTTTTCCCAGTTTATACATTTTGAATTTAAAAAAATCTGTATCTTGAACTTATACTAATTTAACTTAAAAATGACATGAGAAGAATCTTTCTTTTTTTCCTACTGATGTGGGGTATGGGAGCCTATTCACAAACAGTCGTGAATGGTAATGTAGCAGATGAAAATGGCCAGCCCGTTCCCGGAGCTAATGTTGTTATAGTTGGGAAAGCCATAGGAACAACTACCGATTTTGATGGTAATTTTGTACTTGAAACTTCTGAAGTACCCCCATTTCAATTAAGGATATCTAGTATTGGGTATTCCGAAGCAACGGCGGAGGTTACCGCGAATAATCAAACCATATCCGTTATTCTTGGAGAAGCACAAACATTTTTAGACGAAGTTGTGATCTCTGCTTCCAGAACACCCGAGCGTATTTTTGAATCTCCCGTTACCGTTGAACGCTTGGGCTTAGAAGCAATAAAGAATACTACTGCAGCAGATTTTTATGGTGGCTTGGAAAATTTAAAAGGTGTAGATATTAATACAAACAGTTTAACCTTTAAATCAATTAATACCAGGGGCTTTGCCACCTTTGCCAATACACGTTTTATGCAACTTGTAGATGGGATGGATAATTCTACCCCTGCGCTGAACTTTCCCATCGGTAATTTAGTTGGCTTAATTGAACCGGATGTACAAAGTGTTGAATTGTTACCTGGAGCGTCTTCAGCTTTATATGGTGCAAATGCGTTTAATGGGATACTATTTATGCGTAGCAAAAGTCCTTTTGACTATCAGGGAATCAGTGTTTCTATAAAACAAGGAATTACCTCTCAGGAAGCGGCCGGGGATAATAGTTATACAGATTTTGGTATAAGAGCGGCATATAAGTTTTCTGATAAATTTGCCGCCAAGGTAAACTTTGGCTACCTTAAAGGAACAGATTGGGCTGCAACCAGTGAAGTGGATAAGTTTGACCCAAATCGTACAAGGGCAGATCTGGATTATGATGGTATAAATGTATATGGAGATGAGGTTTCAGCAAATATTAAAAGTGTTGCGGTTACCCTTGAGGGTCTTGGGATTCTTCCTGATGGAGCCAATGCTTTGGTTCCCGCGGTTGATGTAAGTAGAACTGGATATAACGAAAGGGACCTCACTAATTATAATGCTGAAAGTATCAAAGCAGATTGGGGTCTGTATTATAGGCCAATAGACGGTAATAATCTTGAATTGTCCTATGTTGGTAAAGTAGGTACCGGTGCAACTATCTACCAGGGGACCAACAGGTACAATATTAATGGCTTTTTTCAGGAACAACATAAACTGGAAATCAGAAATGACAATTTTTTCCTAAGAGGATATTTGGTAGCAGATAAAGCCGGGGATTCCTATGACATGGTTTTTACAGGGATTAATATCAATAGAAGATGGAAAGATGACGAGACATGGTTTGGAGAATATACAGGGACCTATGTTCAGGCAACTTTAGGTGGCGCTACAGATGCCCAGGCACATGCTGCAGCCAGGGCTCAGGCAGAATCCGGCCGCTATCTTCCGGGATCACCTGAATTTCAAAATGCTTTTGATAATGTTATTAAGAATCCTGATCTTAACTCGGGTTCTCAATTTAAGGATGCTTCTAAATATTATCATTCCGACGCAAACTATAATTTTAGCCATTTGATTGATTTTGCTGATATACAGGTTGGAGGTTCTTTCAGGCGGTATAGTTTAAATTCATCCGGCACAATTTACACTGATTTTGATGGCCCGATAGACTATTCTGAATTTGGTATCTATACTCAAATCCAAAAGAATTTAGAATTCAATGAAAATATGAATCTCAAACTCACAGGGTCTATTCGATATGATAAATCTGAGTTTTTTGACGGGTTCTTTTCACCAAGAATATCTGCGGGACTTACAATAAATAGGGAGCATAATGTAAGGGCTTCAGTACAAACCGGGTTTAGGAATCCTACGACACAGGATTTATTTATAGGTTTAGATGCCGGAAGGGCCATTTTAATTGGTTCTGCCCCGGATAACCTTGATAGGTACTCCAGAGACTATAATGTTAGTGGTGGCGGTCAGGATTTAGGCCAGCCGTCTACTATAACTCAGACAGGAGCAGTTGCTTATAACAATTCCTATTCCTTGAGTTCCGTGATTGCTTTTGGCGAAACGGGTGATCCTACCGAATTAGTAATAGCAAATCCGGAACTTGTTAAGCCAGAACAGGTAACTTCCTTTGAGGTTGGCTATAGGGGGAAATTAGAAAATTTAGTCATAGATTTCAGCACCTATTACAATAGATATAAGGATTTCATTTCCCAGGAGACTGTAATCGCTCCTTTTTATGGTACCGTAGGTGATGGCTCACTTTCAGTAGCAGCAATAGCTAACGGGGACACACAAATCTGGGGTGCGTATACAAATTCTGATGTAGATATCAGTTCTTATGGAGCATCCCTGGGATTAACCCTGAGAATATTAGGAAATTATGATCTGGGGGGCAGCTATACTTTTACAAGGCAGGATTTTGATCAGGAAGCGAACCCTGATTTTATGTCCAATTTCAATACTCCGGAACATAAGTTTAAAGCCTCCTTTGGCAACACGGAACTTTTTGAAAATTTTGGATTTAATATAGCCTATAGATTCAGTGATGACTATTTCTGGGAAGCTACTTTTGGAAACGGGGTTGTTCCGGAATTCCATGTGCTTGATGCCCAGTTTAATTATAGGGTTCCCAGTATAAAATCAACCTTTAAAGTGGGAGGCAATAATATTCTAGGAAATGAGTATTTCACTGCCTTTGGAAGCGGGTTTATAGGCTCCATATACTATGTGTCTTGGTCAATTAATACTTTATAATACAATGAATATGAAAATAAAATATATCTGGATATTGACATGCCTTATAGGATTTATGGCGTGCAATGATAGGGAAGATTTTGAAATGATAGAACCAGAAGTAGAGTTGCCACCTGCAACACCGGGATCTGCTGATTTTTCTAACTTTGTGGCTTTGGGAAGCTCTTTCACGGCAGGATTTACTGATGGCGCCTTGTTTAGTGTAAGTCAAAATTATTCATTACCAAACATTTTATCGCAACAATTTGAAATTGTTGGCGGGGGTAGTATAACGCAGCCCTTGACTAATGATAATTTTGGTGGATTGGCCTTAGCAGGTAATCGGATTCCCGGATTTGATCCAAGACTTGTTTTTGGGGGAGCCGGCCCCGTTCCTTTAGAATCTTTGATAGGTCCTGTAACGGTTACTACAGATATAGCTCTTAACAATCCTCCGGGACCGTTCGGTAATTTGGGTGTGCCAGGAGCAAAAAGTTTTCATCTCCTTGCCCCGGGTTACGGTAATTTAGGAAATGTACTGCTGGGACTGGCCAATCCTTATTTTGTAAGAATGACAGGGTCAACCCCTGATGCAAGTGTTTTGCAATTGGCATTGGCCCAGAGTCCGTCATTCTTCTCATTGTGGATAGGAAGTAATGATGTTCTGGGATATGCAGTCTCCGGGGGAGATGGAACGGATCCTATTACACCTTTAGATGGGCCTCCGGGAGTGGGTTTTTCCCAAACTTATGGAGCTTTAATAGCTTCGCTTACCGCCTCTGGTGCAGGAGGTGTTGTTGCCAATATTCCTGATGTAACTACTATACCATATTTAAATACAGTACCATATAACCCGGTACCTTTGGATGCTGCGACAGCAGCAGCTGTAAACGGAGCTTATGCACTTTATAATGGAGGAATTCAGGCCGCTTTAGTTGCTTTAGAAGGCACCGGGCTCTTTACAGAAGAAGAGGCCAATGCCAGGCTTATTAGTTTTGAAGCCAGTGAAACTAATGCAGTGGTAATTGAAGATGAAAGTTTAACGGATTTGGGAGCTATTAATCCGGCATTTGAGGGTCTACCTCAAATTAGACAAGCCACAGCAGAAGATTTGATAGTTTTACCAGCCTCTAATTTTATTGGTACTCTGGCAGACCCGAACAATCCACTATCTGTAAATGGTGTTGCCATACCTTTGGAAGATAAATGGGTGCTTCTGCCTAGTGAACAGATGGAAATCATCGATGCAACGACGGCTTACAATGCAACTATTTTGAGTGCCGTAAATGCTGCAGGCCTTGCTTTTGTGGATGCCAACGCCTTATTAGACCAATTGGTAAATGGAGGTCTTACAAGTGGCAATTTTCGATTAACCTCTAATTTAGTTACCGGTGGAGCATTTTCGTTAGATGGTGTACATTTTACAGCCAGAGGTTATGCATTAATTGCCAACGAATTTATGAAGGCTATAGATGCCACCTATGGTTCAAATTTTGACGCATCAGGTAATCTTGTAGATATAGGGAACTATCCAACAAATTATTCACCAACGTTGCAGTAAAAACATAAATATTCCTTTAAAAAAGCGCTTTAAAAGAGGCGCTTTTTTATTGCCCATAAAATAAGGTAAAACAATTTCCATTTAAGTTAGAAAAACATATCTTTGCAGCCTGAAAAAACAATCAATTTATATATTGTTTTAAGTTACATTTGAATCGCTTTAAATTTTAAATATAAATACTTGAATAATGGCTAAAGTTACAGGTAGAGTATCCCAGATAATAGGACCGGTTATTGATGTTGAATTTCCATCCGGAACAGACCTGCCAAGAATATATGATTCCATGGAAATCACCAGGAGTGATGGCACTCTTCTTGTTTTAGAAGTGCAAGCTCATATTGGGGAAAATACAGTTAAATCTATTGCCATGGATTCTACTGATGGCTTAAGTAGGGGTACCGAGGTTGTAGCTACAGGAAATGCTATTCAAATGCCTGTAGGGGACGATATTTATGGGCGCTTGTTTAATGTAATTGGAGATGCCATTGACGGCCTGGGAGATTTGCCAAAAAATGGTAAAAATGGGCTGCCAATACATAGAGAAGCTCCAAAATTTGAAGAACTATCGACTTCTACGGAAGTTCTTTTTACAGGAATAAAAGTTATAGATCTTATTGAGCCTTATGCCAAAGGAGGTAAAATTGGATTATTTGGTGGTGCTGGTGTTGGTAAAACTGTATTGATCCAGGAGTTGATTAATAATATAGCCAAGGGCCATGGTGGACTTTCTGTATTTGCGGGCGTTGGTGAGCGTACAAGGGAAGGTAATGACTTGTTGCGTGAGATGCTGGAATCCGGAATTATAAAGTACGGAGATGACTTTTTGCACTCAATGGAAGAAGGAGGATGGGACTTATCTAAGGTTGATAAGAAAATAATGAAAGAATCTAAAGCGACATTTGTTTTCGGACAGATGAATGAACCTCCCGGAGCTAGGGCAAGGGTAGCGCTATCAGGACTTACAATAGCAGAATATTTCAGAGATGGTGCAGGAGATGGACAAGGCAAAGATGTACTGTTTTTTGTTGACAATATTTTCCGTTTTACTCAAGCGGGCTCAGAAGTTTCTGCACTTTTGGGCAGGATGCCTTCAGCGGTGGGTTATCAACCTACCTTGGCTACAGAAATGGGTACAATGCAGGAACGAATTACATCAACAAAAAGAGGATCTATTACCTCTGTACAGGCAGTATATGTGCCAGCAGATGATTTAACAGACCCGGCGCCGGCGACTACATTTGCCCATTTGGATGCTACTACTGTTTTATCCCGGAAGATTGCAGAACTAGGAATCTATCCTGCTGTTGATCCTCTGGATTCCACATCCAGAATTCTTACGCCTGAAATATTAGGGAATGATCACTATTCATGTGCTCAGAGGGTTAAGGAGCTTCTTCAGCATTATAAGGAATTACAGGATATTATTGCCATTCTTGGAATGGAGGAACTTTCAGAAGAAGATAAATTGGCAGTTGGCAGGGCAAGACGTGTACAGCGATTTTTATCACAACCCTTCCATGTAGCAGAGCAGTTTACAGGAATACCTGGTGTGCTGGTTGATATTAAAGAGACCATTAAAGGGTTTAATATGATTATGGATGGAGAATTAGATCATTTACCAGAATCCGCCTTTAACCTTAAAGGAACTATAGAAGAAGCAATCGAAGCCGGTGAAAAAATGTTGGCTGAAGTTTAAAAATAATATTTAAACTATGTACCTAGAAATTGTATCCCCAGAGGCCGTTTTATTTACAGGAGAAGTAACTTCTGTAACTGTACCCGGAGTAAATGGCGAATTTCAGATGCTTACCAACCATGCACCAATAGTTTCCATATTGCAGGAAGGTGAAGTTAAGATTCAGGGAGATATTCAGATCGAGGAGGAATATAGCGATAGGTTTACAAACGATTCAAATGGGAAAACTATCCTCCGTATTAATAGTGGTACAATTGAATTAAATGATAATAAATTAATTGTTCTGGCGGATTAGTACATTCTGAAAAGATAAAAAGAAAAGGCCATACAAATTTGTATGGCTTTTTTATTTAAGAGCTATTAGATGCCAAATACGGATATTGGAGCTATAAGTCTTGAGTTCCACGAAACCAATCGCCAGGTGTGCATTAAGTGACCGCTTGTTTGACGCATCTACTTCGGTAATAATATAGTTGAAGTCTGGCTTAACAACCTCTTGCATTTTCCTGTAAAGTTTATGGAATACCCCCATTTTTCGATATGCTTTATCAATACAAACCTGCCCCATTACTATGTATTTTTCACCCATGGATAATACAGAATCAATTTCCTTAAACATCGGTTTTAGAAGATCTATTTTATTACCAAATTTGGGATGCATACACAAGGCATATCCAATTACCCTGTCATTTTCTTTAGCAATGATATGAGGGCATACTTTATTCATAGTATTCAATAGTTCAAAGGTATGCACTATGGTTACAAAACCCTCCTTTTCCATTTCACTCTTCAATAATTGGTTTGGAAGATTTTCTCTCTGCAGAGCAAGAATTTGTTCTAATTCCAATTTGTTTTGTACCTGCCGAATTTGAATAGCCATTGCCTGGAGTTTATATGATTCAATATACTATTTAAAAGTAGGAAATATTACATTTGTGACATGGGCCGCTTACCAGATAAATTACGTAAGAGATTAGTGGATCGGGAGAAAACAAATGCTTTGAGGAGCTTGCCAAAAGAGATTCAGGGAATTGATTTTTCATCTAACGACTACCTTGGGATTGCAAAAAACCGGATTGTTTTTGAAAAAGCCAAGGCGATTCTTTCAGATAAAGAAATCTTTAATAATGGCGCCACCGGATCCAGATTGCTTACCGGAAATGGTAGTATATTTTCTGAAGCCGAAAAACTTCTAAGAGAATTCCATAAGGCGGATTCAGCCTTGATTTTTAATTCCGGTTATGATGCCAATATTGGGCTGTTTTCATCTGTACCCCAAAGGGACGATACAATACTATATGACGAGTTTATCCATGCCAGTATCAGAGATGGTATCAATATGAGTAATGCACGGAGCTATAAGTTTAATCATAACGACCTTGAGGACTTGTACGCACAAATTCTGCGTGTAGAGCATAATGGCGGGAGTAATAAGAACAGGGAAATTTATATAGTTACGGAATCCGTATTTTCCATGGATGGAGATTCTCCTGATTTGAAAGCTATTTTGGATTTATGCCGGAAATACCAATGTCACCTCATAGTTGATGAAGCCCATGCTATTGGTGTATTAGGTTCAAACGGTAATGGAAGGGTGCAGGAATTGGAATTGCAGGAAGGTATTTTTGCGAGAATTATAACATTTGGAAAGGCCCTGGGATGCCATGGTGCTGCTATTTTGGGAAGTGAAGACCTAAATAAATATTTGATAAACTTTGCACGAAGTTTTATTTATACAACCGGGCTGCCTCCACACTCCTTGGCAACTATAATAGCAGCTTATAAGTTTTTGACAAGCCCGGGTGGACTTGTTCAGAGAGATTTGCTTCATGAAAATATAGCATATTTTAATGAGGAGATAGAACGTCTGGGGATTTCATCTTCTTTTATTCCCAGTTACTCAGCAATCCATTCCTGCATAATTAAAGGCAATAATGAAGTAAAAAAAGTAGCGCAAAAATTTAAAAACAATTCATTTGATATTAGGCCAATTCTATCCCCAACCGTGCCCGAAGGAAAGGAGCGATTGCGGTTTTGTTTACACAGCTTCAATTCAAAAGAGGATATTTGTACTATATTAGAACAATTGGCACAAGAAATTAATTAGTTATGAATCAGGAATTTTATACCCTTGGTGCATTTGAGTATACTGCCGACGTACAAATTATTAAAGGGAAATTGGAGTCTGAAGGAATTCCTGTTTTTTTAAAGGATGAAAATACTATAAATACAGACCCCTTAATAAGCCAGGCTATTGGAGGAGTTAAGTTACAGGTTTATTCCAGGGATAAAGACATGGCTCTAAAAATCTATAATGAAATTAGAAGTTATGCACTCGATAAGAATGGAGATTTAGTTACTTGCCCAAATTGCAAAGCTCAAAAATCTGAAGTCTATTTTAGCAGAAAGAGTTTTATTCATAAGCTTTTCCCTTTTTTAGAGAAAAAAAAGTACAAATGCCTTAACTGCGGTATGATTACAAGCCCTTCACTATGAAAAGAATATTTGTAACCGGAATCTCTACCGATGTTGGCAAAACCATTACGTCTGCTATAATTACAGAGGCACTGAAAGCCGATTACTGGAAGCCAGTACAAGCCGGGGACTTGTCAAATACGGATAGTCGCAAAGTAGCCAGTTTGATTTCAAATAAAAAAACCACTATACACAAGAGCAGCTATGAATTGAATACTCCTATGAGCCCTCATGCTGCTGCAGAAATAGATAATATTAAGATTGACCTCAACCAAATTATTGAACCGAAAACCGCAAATCATCTGGTAATTGAGGGGGCAGGGGGATTATTAGTCCCTTTAAACGAAAAGGATACTGTTTTGGATATCATCAAAAGCAATTATCAGGTTGTCGTTGTATCAAGGCATTATTTAGGAAGTATAAACCATACATTATTGACTATTGAAAGCCTGAAGCAAAAGGGGTTTAAGGCGGCTGTTATATTCAGTGGTAATGAACATCATAGTACTGAAGATATTATTTTACGGAAGACAGATGTTAAGGTAATTGGAAGGATAAATGAAGAAACCAGCTTTGACAAATCTTTAATTAAAAAATACGCAACTAAATTCTATCCATTGCTTCTAAATATTTGAGAGTTATTGCAATAAAGTATAATCAAATGTCAGCCATTGCTACTGACAGTTATATTCGGAAATATTGAAAGACCTTACGGAAAGAGATAAAATACATTTGTGGCACCCCCTGACACAGCATAAACTTCAGCCTGATATGAGGGGTATAATCAAGGCTAAAGGCGCTATACTCTATGATGAACATGGAGGTGAATACATAGATGGCATTGCATCCTGGTATACTTCAATGTATGGGCATTGTAATGCATATATCCTGGAAAAGGTACAGCGTCAAATGGAGGTGCTGGATCAGGTAGTATTTAGCGGTTTCACTCATGAACCAGCTATTCGGTTATCAGAGGAATTAATAAAAATATTACCACCTAATCAACATAAAATATTCTTTTCAGATAATGGTTCTACGGCTACTGAGGTCGGTATTAAAATGGCCCTGCAATATCATTTCAATAAGGGCAACCAGCGAAAAGTACTTTTGGCGTTTGAGGGAGGCTTTCATGGTGATACTTTTGGAGCCATGTCTGTCTCGGGTCTTTCAGTTTATAATGGTCCCTTCGAAGATTATTTTATTGAGGTAGAACGAATTCCAACACCAACAAAAGACAATGTTGGAGATATTTTAAAACGACTTAATTCAGAATTAGAACTGGAGAGTATTGCGGGATTTATTTATGAGCCCCTGGTGCAGGGAGCAGCATCGATGAAGATGCACGATGCGGATGGCTTGAATGTGATTCTTGAACTGCTTAAGAAACATCAGGTCCTTCTTATTGCAGATGAGGTCATGACCGGATTTGGCAAGACAGGAAAGAATTTTGCCTCTGATCATATTGATGTAAAACCGGATATCATATGTATGTCAAAATCCCTTTCAGCCGGACTTGTTCCTTTAGCAGTAACCTCTTGCACGCAACAGATTTTTGATGCTTTTTATAGTGATGAGATATCTAAAGGATTGTTTCATGGACATACCTATACAGCAAATCCATTGGCTTGTGTTGCTGCATTATCTGGCCTGGAATTACTTCAATCTGAACAAATTCAAAAAGATATTCAGCGAGTGATACAGTCGCATAAAGAGTTTGGTTTGAAAATTAGTCAACATCCGAAAGTGGCCACAATTCGTCAGTGTGGAATTATCTTTGCATTAGATTTGAACATTAAAACGGAACGTTATGGGACCTTACGTAACAGACTGTTTAACTTTTTTATGGAGGAGGGTGTATTTTTGAGGCCTTTGGGCAATACTATTTATATTTTGGCTCCATATATCATTACAAACGCACAGTTATCTACGATTTATGAAAGTATTGAACGTGCATTGGATGAGGTAGTTTAAAATTTAGGATAAAGATTAGTCCCAATCATCCTCTAATAGATCTAGCTCTTCATTATCTTTAACTACAACCCTAATTTCGTGATAGGTCCATGTTTCGCCCTTGGCGCTTGCTTTTATATATAAAGTTCCACTATCCTCAGGACCCTTTATAGGAACTTTCATATCAGCAACTTTTTCATCATTAACCCAATTGAATTCACCTTGTATCATTCCATTCTTTTCAATTGGGAAACCCATTTGCCCGACAATTTCCGGATCTTCATTTATTTTGTTAAGAGCGTACTCAAGAGGCACCGAATCATCCAGCATAGAAGTGACACTAAAAAAAATGGTACTTACAACTACGCCAATAATTATCAAAACAGTAAAGCAACCACCTACTGGTAAAGCCCAGGTCCAATTGCGCTTCCACCAGCTCTTCTCAGGCAACAGTTCATTGTTCATTGTTTTTTATATTGTTTTTATACATTCAAGGTAAGAACTTTTATTTTTACTTTAAATAAGAAGGCATTGTCTCCACCAATTACTATTACATCTATTGCGTCCATTTCCTCTTTGGGAAATAATCAAGAGGATATTTGGGTCAGTTATCAAAATTCAAAACATTTTTTCAAAAAATCATCTTTTGGAAAAACAAAGGCATGGGTATCTGGCTTATCAGAATCCTCTAAATTAGAAATTAAAAACCTTAGGAATAGCAATTCTAGATATCAGCATCTGGATGACAGTGTGCTTTTTGGTATTTTTTCAGCCAGAAGGGCAGTTGAATATGCAGGTTGGGGGAAAAATGAAAATTTTGGAATTAATATAGGCTCATCCAGGGGTGCTACAGGGCTTTTTGAAAAATATCACAATGATTTTTTACAAAATAAGTCTGCCGCTGTTTTAACATCTCCCACTACAACATTGGGAAATATTTCTTCCTGGATATCTCATGATCTTCAATCTAATGGGCCCAGTATTTCACATTCTATTACTTGTTCTACAGCACTGCATGCAGTTTTAAATGGTGTAGCATGGATTAAAAGTGGAATGGCGGAAAAGTTTCTTGTAGGGGGTAGTGAAGCACCGTTAACAGCTTTTACTATTGCTCAAATGAGGGCATTAAAAATATATGCTTCGGAAGAAGAGATTGATTACCCATGCAGAGCTCTTGACCTTTATAAACATAAAAATTCTATGATCCTGGGTGAAGGGGCAGGGGTTGCCTGCCTGGAATACGGAATTCGCAAGAACTCACTTGCCATTATAGAAGGACTGGGATTTGCAACAGAGTCATTGGAACATAATATATCTCTTTCCACAGATGCGCAATGTTTGCAGGATTCAATGTCTATGGCTTTAGGTAGTGTACCTCCAAAAGAAATTGATATTATTGTTATGCATGCCCCGGGCACAATAAAAGGGGATGGGGCAGAATATTCTGCAATTAAGAATGTCTTTGGTAATTCCAAACCCGCACTTACAACAAACAAATGGAAAGTAGGACATACGTTTGGTGCATCCGGGATCCTTAGTGTGGAAATGGGTATATTAATGTTGAAACACCAAAGATTTTTCGGAGTTCCTTTTATTAATCCAAACCCTCCGAAGAGAATAAATAGGATACTTATAAATTCAATAGGTTTTGGTGGAAATGCAGTTAGTATTTTATTAAAAAACCCAAAATGCTAAGCTGGTTAAATCACTATAATTGAGATTTATCAATTTTTTACAGATTAAAGATTATTTTTGATGTTTATATCAAATTCTTACATATGGTAGAAGAAAGAAATAACTGGACAAAACAAGAGATTCTTGAAATATATAATAAACCCTTGATGGAATTATTATATGAGGCAGCCACCGTGCACCGTAAGTTTCATGATCCAAACACAGTTCAGGTATCCACTTTATTATCCATAAAGACGGGGGGTTGTCCTGAAGATTGTGGGTATTGTCCACAAGCAGCACGCTATCATACAGATATTGAAAACAATGATCTAATGTCTGTTCAGCATGTAAAGGCTCAGGCTCTACGCGCTAAAGAATCCGGTAGTTCCAGGGTTTGTATGGGAGCTGCATGGCGCAATGTAAAGGATGGTGACGAATTTGAGCAGGTTTTAGAAATGGTAAGAACCATTAATAAGCTAGATATGGAAGTTTGCTGCACATTAGGAATGCTTACTGAAAATCAGGCAAAACGTTTGGCAGAAGCAGGCCTTTACGCTTATAATCACAACTTAGATACGTCTGAAGATTATTATAAGGATATAATTTCTACCAGGGCCTTTGAAGATAGACTAAAAACCATAGAAAACGTTAGGAAAAGTAATGTAACTGTTTGTAGTGGGGGAATTATTGGCATGGGTGAAAAATTAGAAGACAGAGCAGGAATGTTAGTAGCCTTATCTACCTTAAATCCTCAACCGGAATCTGTACCAATTAATGCATTGGTAGCAGTGGAAGGTACTCCTATGGAGGATATTGATCCTATTTCTATTTGGGACATGATTCGCATGGTTGCCACAACCAGAATTGTCATGCCTAAAACCCAGGTAAGACTATCCGCCGGGAGAACGGAAATGACGAGGGAAGGACAGGCAATGTGTTTTTTTGCAGGAGCAAATTCCATATTTGCAGGAGATAAATTATTGACAACACCAAATCCGGATGTAAATGAAGATTTGGAAATGTTTAAGCAATTAGGACTTATTCCGCAAAAACCATTTGTAAAAGCTCCACAACCAAATACTGTGGAAGCAAATGAATCCAGGATACAACCTATTGGGGAGAAACCGAAATGGTCGAGACCAGATCATAAAATAGAGCGCAATGAGCTTGCAAAGATGAAATCCAACTCAGGCAGCCTTTCCAAGTAGTAGCATTACCACAAAGGCTTTATTAGGGATTAAATGATAAAGTTTAATTTACCCATTAGATTTTGCAATTAAAGGATATACCCAGAGTAAAAAAGATAAGCAGAGAGGATTTTATTAAAAACTATTATAAACCTCAGCGACCTGTTGTTATTGAAAAATTAATAACAGATTGGCCGGCCTATTCTAAATGGGATTTTGATTATATGAAAAAGGTTGCTGGTAATAAAACTGTGCCCTTATATGACGACAGGCCTGTTGATTATAAAGACGGTTTTAATGAGCCTCACGCTAAAATGAAGATGACAGACTATATAGATCTGATTAAAAAACAACCAACTAAATACCGAATATTTTTATGGAATTTAATTAAGGAAGCTCCTGAACTCCAGAAAGATTTCTCATATCCTGATTTTGGTTTGCGATTAATGAAGGGCCTTCCAATGCTTTTTTTCGGGGGTACAGATTCACATACTTTTATGCATTATGATATTGATCTTGCCAATATTTTCCACTTTCATTTCGAAGGAAAAAAAGAATGTATTCTCTTCCCTCAAACTGAAAATAAATACCTCTATAAAGTACCTCATTCATTAATTACTCACGAAAGCATAAATTTTTCTAGCCCAAATTTCGATGAATGGCCTGCCTTACGCTATGCTAATGGGTTTAAGACGCAATTGAACCACGGAGAAGTTCTATATATTCCGGAAGGTTTTTGGCATTATATGAAATACATAACACCGGGGTTTTCAATGAGTTTAAGGGGGATTGCTCACAATTCGAAAAATCTTATAAAAGCAGTCTATAATGTCTTTTTTATGAGATATTTTGATAATCTGATGAGAAGAATAAGAGGCCAGCATTGGATTGATTGGAAAAATAGAGAAGCTATAAAAAGGACAAATAATAAGCTCCCTTAATTTATAATCTGCGGGCATATCAAATAAAAAATGCAAGCCACTTTATTTTTTATTTCGAATTATCATTATGTTTACATTTCTTTAATTGTATTTAATGCATCTTCTTGAAGTAAAGACCCACCGTGATTGTAAAAGATTCGTATCGTTTCCAGTAGATCTTTACAAAAATCAAAAACAGTATATAAGGCCTCTTGATAAAGATATTGCAGACATTTTTGATCCGGCAGTCAATAAGAATTTTGAACGCGGCAGTTGTATCCGTTGGTTATTGTTAAATGATAACAAAATCATTGGACGAATTGCGGCGTTTGTTTTAAAGAAAACCTCCCTAAAAGGGGGTGCTGAAAATTTTGGCGGAGTGGGTTTTTTTGAATGTATAAATGACCAAAATGCTGCGAATGCCTTATTCGACATTAGTAAAAATTGGCTGGTAGATCAGGGCGTTGAGTTTATGGACGGGCCAATAAACTTTGGGGCAAGAGACAAATGGTGGGGACTATTAACTAAAGGGTTTGATCTGGAACCTAACTATCAATGCAACTACAACTTTCCTTATTACAGGGAACTTTTTGAAAACTATGGTTTTCAGACTTATTTTGAACATTATACTTTCCTAAAAGCAATTAAGGAAGATGTAAACCCAAGATTAGAGAGAAAAGCGGCTATCGTGAATAGTAACCCGGATTATTCGTTTGAACATTTCAAAATGGAAAAATTTGAAGAACAAACAGACAATATAATCGATATGTACAATAAAGCGTGGGTTAATCATGAAGGCGTCTCTGCAATATCAAAAGAACAGGGTCATTTGTTGATGAATAAATTGAAGCCAATACTAGACGAAAGAATAATATGGTTCGCCTATTACAAAGGACAGCCTGTGGCCTTTTATATAAATATTCCTGAAGTAAATCAATGGTTTAAATATGTCAACGGAAAGCTCAATCTTATAGGGAAGTTAAAATTTCTTTGGCATAAGCGACATAAAAGAAATAAGAAAATGTTGGGATTTGTTTTTGGAATTGTTCCTGAACATCAGGGGAAAGGATTGGATGGTGGAATAATTCATGCATTTCACAAGATGGCCAAAAGTTTATCTAACCAATATGAAGTTATTGAAATTAATGGTATTGGTGATTTTAATAGAAAAATGATTATTGTTGTGAAGCAGGTAGGAGGTGAAATTTGTAAAATACATACCACCTATAGGTACTTATTTGACCGAACCAAACCTTTCGAAAGAATGAAGGCAATAAAATAAAACCTCAGATTAAACCAGTTCTTCTTTTTTAACTTTTCCCTTAGAAGGAGGCATGGTTCCAAAGACCTTATCCCAAAATGTATTTGAAACACCAAAGGCCTTGTCGGGATATCTGTAATGATGCAGACTATGATGTTGCCATAAATTCTTGAATCTTTTAGGAGGACGCATAATATGCGTGGCCCTGTGAACAAAAGAATACATTAAATAGCCAGTAAAAAAACCCGGAAAAAAACCAAAGGCAAGATCAGAGATTCCCATCAGCCAGAAAATAGCGTAAAACAATAAAAAAAGTACGCTTGCCATAATTAAGCCGGGAACAGGAGGCATTAACAGGCGTTCTTCATCCCTGGGATAATGATGGTGTGAACCATGCATGATAAAATGAAAGCGCTGTGACCATTTGGCTTCTGTTACCCAATGGAAAACAAAACGATGCAACATATATTCAGCAAATGTCCAGAAGAATACACCAACAATAAAAAGACCTGTAATTTCAATGGCCGAAAGACCTATTTTTAAATAAGTAAATGAAATCATTGCTATGATGGTTATTCCATAAACGATGATATTCTGAATTGGATTTGTTTTGGTAAGGCTTTCTAAAAATGGGTTTTTGAATATTTTTGCCTGACCGTGATGAAACTCCGTGGTTACTTTTGGCTTCATATTTTTTAAATTAGAGGTCAAAGTTACAAAATACAGTCCTAAATACAAGTGTTTTGTCTCAAGAAGGACTAATGAAAAAAACTTTCGTGAGCTAAGCTATTAGCTCAGAAATTTTTGAATAAACCAAACTTCTTTCCCAACCTCTGTGAAATAAATAATCTGCCAATTTTTTTTTCCGTTTTTGCAAATTTGCTTCTTTGATTTGGTGTAATCTCTTTCTGGCTAACCAATCTAATTTTGATAAATAATCATCTTCATCTATTTCTTCAATAGCCAGTTTTATATTGAATTTTGATATGTTTCTTCGTTTTAATTCTCTGATGATTTTTACTTTGCCCCAATTTTTGAAATTAAATTTACCTCTGGCGAAACTCCTTGAAAATCGCTCTTCATTTAAAAAGTCGTTTTTAATTAAATGAGCAATAATAAGATCTATTGCTTCAGGGATCATCCCAATTGTCCGTAATTTTGAAATAACTTCAGAATGGCAGCGCTCTTGGTATGCGCAATACATTTCAAGCTTCTTTGTGGCTTCCTTAACAGTATAAGATTTATGGGAATAATTCATGCCAAAGTTGCAGAGATAAGTTCTATTAGGATATCATAGATAGCCAATAATTCCAAATTTTCAATTTGATTATTTAAAAGTGGTTGTAATTTCAATGATGGGGTCGTTGGATTTGTAGAATATTTTATTTTCATCTATGATCATCTCTGCCTTTCCTTTCACTATTTCATAATTTCCATTTTCTATTTTTGGAAGTACTACTTCCAATGTCCAGTCAGTTTCAGATTGCACTGCTTTCACTGAGATTTTATTGTCTATTTTCTCGTAAAAAACTGAAATTATATTTTCGGCAACCATTACATTTTCCAGACTGGCTGAATTCCATTCTTCGGGCATTTGAATCATAATTTGAATCTTTTTTTCTGATGCCACAGGTTGGATTCCAAAAAATTGATGAATTATAGGAATGGCAAAACTATAGATATTCCAGGCCTGAGTAATCATTCCGTAGTCTGGTGAAACTTCATAAATACTACCAGGAAGGGCATAACTAAACGTCCGAGTCATCCTTTTAAGATAATTAAGTGCCTTGTCAGGTCTCCCATAGTTATTTTCGGCAATTGCCTGAACCCCTGTTGGAAGAGTCATTACCGCACCAGTATATGAAAAGACTTTACTTCCTTTGAAAGAACCATCATCAGAACCTGCAGAAGCATCTCTGTCTATACCAGTAACAAAAACACCAAAAGGATTTACAAAATTTTCAGAGGTTTGCAGCGCTTTTAACGCTTTCTCTTTTTCTGCAATTTTCATTTCCATTGGCGTATTTACAACCCAGTTATGATGTAGTACAAAAGGCCTTAGTGTCCTAGATGGATTTTCCAAAATAGATTTTTTAGTCTCTTTTAATTCCTCAATCGCCCAGGGTTTATTAAGGGTATCTGCCCTGATTATCGCATCATTTATTAAATGCAAAGCTTGTTTATCAGTTCCAATAAAGTCGGCATAAGAGTTAAATTCTTCAGACCAAAACTCTAAATTAATCCTGTCTTTTAAAGTGTGGGCTAACTTTCCATATTCCAAAGCTAAAGAATCCTCTTTTAGCACTATCGCCATATTAGCAGCATCGGCAAAAGCGCTTTGGGTATAAACGGCTACATCTATCATTTCGCTGTCAAGACCGTGAATTTCCATCATACCAAAACCATCAGGAAATAAATTTTTGTTATCATCATTTTCAGTCATTAACCAGTTTAGTCCGTTCTTAACCGTTGGAAAGTACTTTTTCAAAAATTGAATATCTCCATTCCAGAGGTATATTTGCCAAATTAATGTCGCAAACTGCGGAGTTTCGTTAATATTTCCCTTATTGAAAACAGTGCCATTTGTAGACATTTCATGAAGGATCCTGCCATTACCGTTAACTCTGTTGGAAACACTGTCCAGGAGATGAATAGTGTTATATACTATATCTCTTTGACCAATTGCCATATAGCCTTGCAAGGCATATTCACTATCTACGCCAAACCACCATGGATAATCGGGAATTCCTGCAGTTATTCCTCTTCCAATTTCAGGCACATCCCTTATTAACCAATCACAGTTGTATTTCAGCCATTCAAATGCATTCTGTAATTCCTTATCAGGAATAGTAAGTTTGGATTGTTCTGCAAGTCGACTGTACCTTTGTTTTTTAGATACGAGGTAATTAACCCCTTTATTTTGAATGGAATCATAGGTAGCCAATGCTTGTTCTTTGGAATTATATGAACCTGCTATGGTAAAATTAATTATTTTGGTTTCATCAGGCTGCAGCGATATCTCATAGGTCAAATTACCTGAAATGCCCAAACCAGGACGATTACTTTTTATAAAACTGTATTCAGAGGGTTGTATATTAGTTCCAAAAGCAACGTACCATGGATTTTGATTGTCCTTTATTAACCAGGTACCGGAATTATTAAGAAATTCAGCTTTATCTTCACTATCTATCATTCCGGTTTCCTCTCCCAGCCAAACTGGTCTTAGATCGGAATCCCCTCTGAACAAGAAGTCAAAGTTTTGTGTTTTCTCTGACAGGTTTTTCACTTTATATTGAATCAGAACCCCTTCCTTGCCATCAGGTACAAATTGAAACCGTTCGATTTTCAGATTATTTTTACTTAGATCATATATATGCTTATTTGCAAATGGGTAGTTAACAAAAGATGTTGCAGAATCCAGCATTAAAGTCAGATCATCCCATATGAGCGATACTTCAAAACCATCCATTAATTTTATTGGGTGATCCCAGACGCCGCCCATTTCACCTTCTATATGCCACCCCAGATCAGGAAAAGTACCATTTTGGTGACCGACCATATAAAGCCTATCCCCGGCTGTCACATAGGGAGAATTCAAATAATCATTTTTACCTTTTATAAAAGGGCTGTCTTTAACTATTTCAGAAAAATCATAATTGACAGGGTTGGAGGTACAAGAATTCATCAGTAACACTATCAATAAAATTATAGTAGTCGGATTTTTCATAAGCTTGATTTTATCTACTCACCGGGAAACAAATGTAGCAATAACCATAAATATTTAATAAAGGCAGATTTTAGTAAGTATCACTAAAAGGCAAAAAAAA
>CP070778.1:2203360-2210367 GCA_020346245.1 Flavobacteriaceae bacterium
GAATATATTCCGGAATTGCTTCTAAAAGCTGAGCGGGCTATAGCTACTTCCATGGGTGATATTGATGCCACTATAGCGGCCAGGTAACTACTGACATTCATTTAATTGTTAGATTCATTATTTGTTTAAATACCCTATGCGCTGTTAAACGTGCAAATTCTTCACTCCTTTAGTTGAATTCTTCCCTATTACCAATTTTTAGAAACTACTTAGATCCAAAGCTCATCACCTTTTACTAATTAAGAATAATTAAGATTGTGATGCATTGAATTTTAAGTGTTTATAAACCAGTAATGATTTTTTTTTACTACCTTTTTGGCAGTAACCATAAATCAAAACAAAATGAAAAAATTAATTCTTACATCACTGCTGCTTGTGACTTTCACCATAAGCGCTCAGGATTTCTATTGGACCTATTACAATTTTAACGTAGAGCCTGAAAATGAGGCCACAGTATTAAAACTTGTGGAAGACTATTTTAAAGAACATAAAAATGAGGGTGTTACCGTTCGTTTTTTTGAGAACCACTTTAAAGACGGCGATAATAATTATAGCCATTCCATTGGATTTTCCGGTTCCTTAGATGCCATGGGGAATCAATATTCCGGGGCTCAAAGCGATTCCTGGGACTTATTTTTAACAAGAGTAAACCAACATATCAAAGGATCATTTAGTTCTTCTATGGGACGTGGTATTTCTACCTATGGGCCGGCTACCGCAGGTAGTGTTTGGCCAATACAGAATTATATATACCTTCATGTGAAGGATCCCAGTGCATTTTTAGCAGCCAGGGAAAAATATTTTTCTTCTTTTAAATCAGATGTCAGGTTAACAGTTTTAGGTAGTGTCTCTTCTGGTCGTTCTCCACATGGGGAGACTCATATGGTGATTCAGGGCTATAAGGATTTCAAATCTGCCATGGCGGGTATGGATGCTCTTCTTACCCCGGATCAGGTTGAAGCCCGAAGGAAAGCCTGGAAAGAATTTGGTGAAAATAATGGTGGGGTTTCCGTAATACGCACAGGCACCAGGATCCTGTTAGGTAAATGGTAATATCTTCTATTTAATATAAAGCCCCTTATATTAAGGGGTTTTTTACATTTATAATTGTCAACTTATCAATATAAATCCGTAGAATTACAGCTTTAAATTAAAACCCTGAGTAAAAATAAAAATAAAATAGGCTGGAAAGTAGCTGCCGCCCTGGTGGTTGCCAATATGATTGGGACAGGTGTTTTTACAAGCCTGGGGTTTCAGCTTCAGGATGTGACCAATACATGGTCTATTCTATTCCTTTGGACATTGGGAGGCGTCATGGCAATTATTGGTGCCTTTTGTTATGCCGAGATTGGAAGTGCTATCAATAAATCTGGCGGGGAGTATATATTTCTCTCCAAATTGTTTAATCCATTAGTTGGGTATCTGTCGGGCTGGATATCACTGACTGTAGGATTCGCAGCCCCCGTAGCACTGGCCGCTATGGCCCTGGGGGCCTATTTGGGAAATGTTCTGCAGGTGAACAACACCCTTCTGGCCATATCGGTTATAGTACTAATATCTATTATACACTCATTCAGCCTTAATGTGAGCAGCAAATTTCAATCTTATGCCAGCTGGTTTAAGGTCTTGTTAATCCTCATTCTTATCCTAATCGGACTTTACTATCCCCAAAATGATTCTGCACTTAACTTTTCCGATTCCTGGACCATGGAACTATTAACCCCTTCATTTGCCATAGCATTTGTATATGTGACTTATTCTTACACCGGCTGGAATGCTGCAGCATACATAATTGAGGAGATAGATAAGCCACGGATAAACCTGCCCAGGGCACTACTCCGCGGGACCCTTCTTGTTACCTTATTATATGTTTTTATGCAATTTGTTTTCTTAAAGCACGGAACACTGGCTGATTTAAAAGGGCAACTGGATATTGGGCATGTTTATGCTACCAATCTATTTGGCAGCCAGGGCTCCAAAACCATTAATATTTTAATTTCTTTCTTTTTGATTTCCAGCATCAGTGCCATGATATGGGTAGGACCAAGGGTGTCTATGGCTATGAGCAAAGATTTTAAACTTTGGCGATTTTTAAAAAGGGAAAATAAAAACAAACTACCTGTAGCAGCGGTTTGGTTACAGGCACTATTGAGCATCGCATACGTCCTTACGGGTACTTTTGAAAGTGTATTACTCTATTGTGGTTTTATTTTACAACTGAGTGCAGCGCTAACCGTTACAGGAGTATTTATATTGCGTAAAAAAGATCAGGAATCATCCGGCTTTAAAGCCCCATTTTACCCTTTACTCCCTGTCGCCTTTATTTTATTTAGTCTTTGGATCCTGGGGTATCTAATAATAGACAAACCAATGGAAAGTATGATTGGGCTTTTAATCCTGGCCATTGGCATTCTAACTTTCTTCCTCAATAAAAAGATTTCCAGTTCTACCTGACAAGTAATTATAATTTGGTGACCACCATGTAAATTAATTTATTCTTATCCATGCCATAATCTGCAACTCCTTCTTTTTCTTCATATAATAAGACCTCAAATCCTCCTTCTGTGGTGAACATTTCTTTTACCGTATTTTTTTCACAGCCAAATTCAGGGCGTCCCATTTCAATACCTGCCTCGCGATGAAAAAACTCAAAAACGAACAAACCTCCGGGCTTCAGTGCCGTTTTTATCTTTTTGGTTATGCCATCAATTTGCAGACAACCCCCGTATAACCAGGTAATCAGATCCCACTTTTCCGTTCCATAGTCAAATGTTTCAAAACTGGCTATTTCCGTAGTCAACTCAACATTTTCAGCTTTGGCCTGGCTAACAGCATAGGCAACAGCCTTATCTGCAAGATCAAAACCAGTAACATCCCAACCATTCCTGGCCAGGAATAATGCATTTCTGCCCTGCCCCATGGCTACACAAAGTGCTTTTCCTCCCTTTACAGATTCGGCAGTCTGCTGTAACAGATTATTTGCTTCCTTATTAAATGTATAAGAAGGGTTATCAACGAGGCTACGGTTCCATCGCTCACGTATACGTTCATTTCGTTCTTCTATGCTAGTCGCAGATTGCGCTAAAGTAACAGTGCAAGAAAGAACGGCTAAGAATAATAATAATATTTTAAATACTTTCATAATTTCAGTTTAGGTATAAATTGGTTATCTTAATCTCCTTATAATATAATGTACCCAATATACTAATAATAATCGATGATAAGTCGGGAATTAATTGGTTTAATATATTAGTAAGGGCTAACCGAATAACCAACCAAATAATGAATACCAAAATTTCCAGAAGAAAAGCTATAGCTACCAGTCTCAAAGTTTCGCTAGCGGCCTTTGGGGGGTATGCATTTAAAACAAGTACAGAGGAACAGCTTCGAATTGAAAACCCTTCAGTAAAAAAAAAGCTCCCAGTCAGAATTAGCCTGAATACTTCTACCCTTTTACATTATAAATTGGCTGTTGATGTACAAATTGATATGGTTGCCGATGCCGGATTTGACGGAGTTGAACTCTGGATGCGCGACATACAGGCCTATCTGGAAAAAGGAGGCAAAGCTGAAGAATTAAGAAGAAAACTGGAAGACCGGGGGCTGGTACTTGAAAACATAATAGGCTTTTCAAAATGGTGCAGTGATGTGCCGGATGAAAGAGAAAAAGCCCTGGAGCAATTGCGTGGAGAGATGATGATTATTGCCGCTATGGGAGGAAAATATATTGCAGCCCCGGTTCAGGGAATTGAATCTTTAGATACTGCTAAATATGATGAGTACGCCAAACGTTATAATGCAATCCTGAATCTCGGAGATGAAACAGGGGTAACCCCTATTATAGAGCTATGGGGGATGGGCGCACTAAACAAGGTGGCGGATTGTGCACACATTGTTATCGCCACCGGGCATCCAAAGGCAACTATGCTGCTCGATTTCTATCATGTATATCGGGGTGGTAATGACTGGGACACCATTGATATTCTGAATGGACATAAATTACCAGTAATGCACATTAATGATTACCCTGCAAATCCGTCGTATGAATTATTAAAAGACTCCGACAGGGTTTTACCCGGGGAAGGTATATGCCCTTTTGACATACTTATTCCAAAATTGTATAAGGCCGGCTTTAGAGGTGGGTTTTCAGTAGAGCTTTTTAATAGGGAATACTGGGAGACCATGAATGCCCAGACAATGCTTAAAAACAGTTATGAGAAAACTTATGACGTAGTTGAAAAAGCCCTGGCAAAAATGTAATATTAATCCTGATAATCACACTATAAATTTAAATCATGATGAAACTAAGATTGAACTATACCATTATTCTCCTTCTTGTTCTGGGGAATTTGAACCAGGCTCCGGCACAGGAAATGAAAAGTGCGGATGGGAATGACTGGGTTTCACTGTTTAACGGGAAAGACCTTGATGGTTGGAAAGCAGGTGTAAATGCTTCTACTTTTTCCGTAGAAGATGGCACCATTAAAGTAGCCGGGGAAAGATCTCACTTATTCTATGTCGGCGACGTGGAGAACCATAATTTTAAGAATTTTGAATTTAAGGCAAGTGTAATGACCAAACCCGGATCAAATTCAGGTATCTATATTCACACCCAATATCAGGAAGATGGTTGGCCTTTGCATGGCTATGAAGTACAGGTAAATAATTCACAAGGCGACTGGAAGCGCACCGGGAGTTTATACAATATTGTGGATGTTAAGGAAAATTATGCTATAGATAGCCAGTGGTATACGGAATATGTGAAAGTACAGGGAAAACGCATTATAGTAAAAATTAACGACATTGTAGTCGTTGACTATACAGAGCCTGAAAAGCCTTTTCGGGAAGGAGACGGTATCTACAGGGTGCTTGGTTCAGGCACTTTTGCTTTGCAGGGACACGACCCGGGAAGCATTGTTTTTTATAAAGATATTATGGTACGTCCTTTGCCCTGATTTAAATTGAAATTTACATATTATAGTAATAGCTTATTTTTAATGTTTAAGACTCTTTATCAACCAAACCAAAATCTATGAAAAAAATTCTAAATTATTTCGGAGTACTTCTGTTCGCAGCCCTTGTTTTTAGCTGTGGTGACAAACAAACAGCTGAAAAAGAATCCGACAAAAAGGACCGAAATATGTTTGGCCACTATATCCCCCGCGGATTAACCAAAACAACAGAAGGCCTAATTCCGGGCTATGCCATGTTCTCAGCTGCTAACTCTCCTTACACCTATCTTGTAAATAGAAAAGGAGAAGTAGTGCATGAATGGAAAGGGACTTATTCAGCGTTCAATCCTTATCTCATGGACGATGGTTCCATAGTGCAGGGTGAAAATGATCCGGACTACCCTGTATTTGGTTTTGGAGGGCCCTACGGACGGATCCAAAAAATTAACTGGGATGGGAAAATATTATGGGATTATGAATATGCAGATACTACGCAAATATTACATCACGATTTTGCGGTTATGCCCAATGGCAATATTCTGGCCATAGCCTACGAAACTTCTTCTTATGACTATGCACTGGCTCGTGGAAGAAAACCCGAACTCATCCCAAGGTCAGGACCGTGGATGGAAAAAATTATAGAAATTGAACCCCAGGGACCCAGTGGAGGTAAAATTGTATGGGAATGGCGCATAGAAGATCACCTGGTTCAGGATTTTGATGAAACCAAAGCCAATTATGGCAATGTGGCGGAGCATCCGGAATTATTTAATTATAACGTGGGAGACTCAATCCCTGCGCGTATAACCCAGGACAGCCTGGACATTTTAAAAGCTATGGGAAGGGGTGGAAGAAACCTTACTCTTGATAATCCACATTCAGATATTTTTCATATTAACGCGATTAACTATAATCAAGAACTAGATCAGATTGCCTTTAGTTCCCCTGAGTTTAGTGAAGTATTTATAATTGATCATAGTGTATCTACCGAAGAAGCTGCCGGCCACGAAGGTGGCAATAGTGGAAAGGGTGGCGATATATTATTCCGTTGGGGGAATCCTGAAAATTATCATATGGGCGATTCAACAGACCGCAAGCTCTATTACCAGCATGATGTTCGATGGATTGAGAAGGGAAAACCAGGTGCGGGACATCTTACCCTTTATAATAATGATATCCCAATGGGGCCGGATAGTCTGCATTATTCAGCCGTATACGAACTTGATCCGGGTTTAATGGAAGATGGAAATTATAAAATGATGGCAAATAAACCCATTGCTCCTGAGGAGGAGCCGGTATGGAAATATGTAGCCAAGGATACCATCTCTTTTTACGGGAGTTTTATTTCCGGTGCACACCGCATGGAAAA
This sequence comes from Flavobacteriaceae bacterium, assembly GCA_020346245.1. GTDB lineage: Bacteria > Bacteroidota > Bacteroidia > Flavobacteriales > Flavobacteriaceae > Eudoraea. The sequence continues at coordinate 2,209,682 of CP070778.1, forward strand.
TGGGAATACATTTATTAACGAGGGACCCAAAGGGCGTTTGTTTGAAGTGACTCCAGACAGGGATGTAGTATGGGAATATTTAGTTCCTTACCGGGGTAATATTCACAAGCCCAATGGTGACCCTGCCGATATGATGCCGATGACCTATAGTACCTTCAGGGCCACTTTTGTGCCGGCAGATCATCCTGCTTTACAAGGAAAAGAATTAAAACCTTTGGATCCACAACCTGAGCCATTTGTTATGCCTCCACCACCACCTGAAGAGGATAAGAAGACTTAATTTTGATAAACTAAGGAAATGGATGGCATTGATGTGGTTATGGTGATTGCCATTATCCTTTTCGCAAGACTTGGGGTACGCCTGCTAGGGGGATATCGCAAAATGAAAAACAACAACAAAAAGGATTCGCACAAAAAGGAACCCTGAAAATCAATTACATATAAAAACAATTAACATGGGAATATTTTGGGATTTACTGCAGCAGGAGGAACTGGATAAACAAAAGGCACAGACAGACAGCGTTGAAGACCGCGTAGCAGTCCTGGAAACCGAACTTGAGAATACAAGACTACTCCTCAGAAAAACTCTGGAAGCATTGGAAACTCATCTCAACCAGGATATAGACGGAGATGGTGTTGCGGGATAAATTTTCAGCAGCCATAGAATATGGCGTTAGATCTAAAAC
>CP070778.1:2210467-2229605 GCA_020346245.1 Flavobacteriaceae bacterium
TTGGCTATATTCCTGTTTTTCCATGGGCTAGGAGGCAATGTCCTGGAGCCTATATTTGTGATTATACTTGCAGGTGGTTTTGGACTATTTTTTATGACAGTAGGTTCCGGAATAGGTGCTATCACCGCAATTTTCAAAAAGCCAAAAACCTTTTCCATTGAAGGAAAGCATTCAAATTTGAAGGCTTTCCAAGAGGCGATGGATGAATAATACCAGTTGCCGCAATGGGTGAAATTTAACCCTGGCCTAATCCGTGGGTTATTTGTTGAAATGCCTTTAAAATTATACCCGTATCCACAGCAAAGGAGATATACTGAACCCCTATTTTCTCCCACTTTTTGGCATCCTCAATACTTTCAACAAAAGTACCTACTACCTTGCCACTTTTTTTGGCCAAAACAACAGCTTCTTCCATACGCTTTACTACCTTTTCATGACTCACTTGTCCGGGAACTCCACAAGATTGAGAAAGATCATAGGGTCCTAAAAAGATTACATCAATGCCATCATTAGTGAGGATAGAAGGTAAATTATCAAGGCCGGTAACTCCTTCAATATGGATAATTGTTACTATGTTTTCATTTGCCCTGCCAAAATGTTCTGCTTTATCAATGGCGGTATAGTCCCCTGCCCTTACATAACGGCACATTCCTCGCTCTCCTTCAGGATGAAACATAGCCGATTTCACTACCTTTTCTGCATCCTCGGTTGTGGATATCTGGGGTACCTGAATACACTGTGCACCGATATCCAGCACTCGAAGAATTGAAGTCTCACTATTTTCGGTCACCCTTACTACCGGAGTAATCCCCTTGGCCTCTGCGGCTCTTAGCATCTGCTGAACAGCTTCTATGCTATATGGCCCGTGTTCCATATCTATTATCACGAAATCAAACCCAGCCAATGCGGCTAATTCAACAACAGTAGGATCCAGTATTTTGCAGAAGGGCCCAAATACGGTTTTACCTTCACCCAATGCTTTTTTCAACAAATTACTTTTCATGGATCTGATGGTTTTAACAACATGGTCAATTCTCAATTACAATTGCGCTTTTGGATCAAATAGTAATGGGAAAAACTTCCCTTGCATTTTATTTCCTTTTGGAATTATAGGGACCCCGACTAAGAGTTCTTCATCGGTGTTGCTTACGGTACCATCAGCAAAAACATTTATTACAAACGCCCGCCTGCTCATTTCAGAATGGTTTTCATAGGATCCATGTACCAATAAGGGATGATGAAAGGTTCCATAACCCTTTTTCAATTCTATGGCTACCGGTTTAAATTCCTTTTTTTGTTCTTCAGTAAGGTATTTGAGTAAGCCATTCATATCTCCGGCTAATGAAGGCGCATCGAGCAATCCCCATTTGTGGCTTTTCGGGATATAGTGCAAACATCCATTTTGAATCGTTGCATCATCAAGACCGGTCCAACAGGTTAAATGTTGCATGGCTACAGTACGCGTCCAATAAGAATAGTCCTGGTGCCAAGCTACCACGCCCCCGTGTTTGGGGGGTTTATAGAATAATTGATCATGCCAGAATCTTACCGCTTTATTCTCCAATAATTGATGTGATGCCATTACGAATGCCGGGTTCCAGAGAATATCATGAAAACCGCTGGTAATGCGCCATTGTCCAAGAGAATGGAATAAAACAGAATCGGAATCCTCAGATTCATTACTGTGGAATTCATAGAATAAATCGTGTGCCGGGTGTTTAGGATCCATAACCTCATTCAACTGTTGGCGTAAAACTTTTATTTGATCATCTTCCAATAGTTTAATTCCGGCCAAATAACCATACTCGTGAAAATGAGCTACCTGCTCATCGGTTAACCTGTATTGATCCCATTCTTCACGCGACTTTGGTTGCTTAAAAAGGTCTGATACCAATTCGTGATAATCCGCAAGGTCTTTTGTTGCTGCCATATCTAATCTTCTAATATTATAGTTTCAAGTCAAATTTATAGAATTCTATAAGGTACAAATAGTTTTAAATTATTTGATAAACTTATTAAAGAACAGCAAACTGTCTTTTATGTGTTCCTGCCAATAACTCCATTCATGTCCACCGGAAAATTCTTCATATTCATGGTCTATTTGTGCCTTATTTAATTGATCGTGGAGAAATCGGTTATGATTAATCAGTAAATCTTTGGTCCCACAATCAAATCTCAATTTTGGTAAATGTTCCTTCTTGTTAAGAGCCATTTCTAAAACAGACTCCTCCCGTTTGTTAAGCTGCTCATAATCCTTTAGTGATTCTTCCACAAACAAGGACATTTGTTCTAATTCAGTTATCGATGAATGTGCAGAAACTGCCCTAAATTTATCGGAATATTTAATTCCTAAACGCAGGGCCCCAAAACCGCCCATAGAAAGTCCGGAAATGAAAAGATCAGATTTTCCGCTAACTGCCTCAACACTTTCAATAACCGCCTTGGGAACATCTTCCACAATCCATTTTTCAAAATCTAAACCATTGTGCGGTACATATCCGGAACCATCCCCCCAGAGTCCGTCAGAGGGCATAGCAATTACCATAGGTTGTAATTTTTTCCTTTGAATCATTTCCCATGCGGCTATATGTACTCCTCCTTTCTGAGACCACTCCCAGGCGCTGCCATATACTCCATGAAGCAGAATAAGCAGAGGGATGTCCTTCAAACCTTCTAAAGGAGGAACAAAAAGGCAAATATCACCCCGGCCTTTTAAGTTTTTAGTTTTTACCGTAATATAACTCAGATTATTGCTTTCAAAGGCAGGATTGGATTTTTGAATGTTTCTAAACATCCTTAAAATTAATCAAATAGAATAACACCTTTGGCATTTTTACCTGCCAACATATCGTCAAATGCATCTTGCAATTGATGTAAAGCGTAGGTTTGAGTTATCATTTCATCAAGCTTTAATTCACCAGCTTCATAATATTCAATGATTTTTGGAAAATCTTCCTGAGGTTTGCAGCCACCATATAATGGATTTATATAAATTTTATCCCATTCAAATAAATTCATATCAATAGTAATTTCCTGCTCAATGCCACTCACCTGTACCGCCGTGCCTGCATTTCTAACCATTGCCAGGGGCGCTGCACCGAGCTCCGGAACAGCAGTACATTCAAAGGCATAATCCGCTCCCCTTCCTTCAGTCAATAACTTTACAGCTTCTGCCGCTTCTAACAGGCCCTTATCTTCTTTATTGGCAAGAATTACATTCGTTGCGCCAAACTCTTGAGCCATAGCCAATCTATGTTCATTTATGTCTATCGCTATAATCTTGGAAGCCTCGCTTAGTTTTGCTCCCTGAATAACACTCAAACCAACCCCACCTGTGCCTAAAACAACTACAGAACTATTAGGTTTCACTTTTGCAGAATTTACTACCGAACCATACCCGGTCATTATCCCACAACTTATAATACTGGCCGATGCAAAAGACATATCGGCCGATACGTTTTTTACAACTGCTGAAGCCTTTACCAGGGTATATTCAGATAAAGTCCCAATATTAAAAGACCGCTCAATTGGGTTTCCTTTCCATAAACTTCCCTCCAGATGGGCATGACCTTCAGTATATCCATTAGCTCCCGCAACAACGGGAGAATTATTTTCACAAAGATTCTGATTCCCTGAATTACACTGAAAACAATTATTACAGGGAGTAGCCCAATTTAAAATAACTGAGTCCCCTACTTTAATATCTTTAACATCCCTGCCAACCGCCTGTACTACTCCAGATCCTTCATGACCCAATATCAAAGGTTTGCCCCAATTTAAAGAGTCGTAATCCGTGTGGCACAATCCGGCTGCCTTAATAGCTACCAAAACCTCATCTTCACGAGGTTCATTAACTACAATATTGTCAATAGTGAAATTACCATTACCTAAAGCAACGGCAGCTTTACATTTTACAGGCATAATTTAGATCTTGTGCAATGCATTAATAAATGGTTTTAGTATAGGATTTATGCTTAAAATATGAAATATATAAGCCAAGCTAAGAAAAACAACCGGTCTCTTCAAAGTTCTTTTAAAGTATTCAATTACAAAAAAGCAGAATTCACTTAACCTTCTATATGGTTTGCATAACTTTATAAGGCGAATAAAATTAACATTTTAAATTTTTTGAATTAGTTTAGTAAAGCGTGTTCAAAAAATTGTACTCTTAACAATTATCAGCTCTATTGATGAAATATATTGTGTGTGAAAAACCTGGCAGGTTTACGCTCAAAGAAAAAAGCAATCCACTAAAAGTAGCAGGAGAAGCTATTATTAGTATTAAAAAAATTGGTATTTGCGGAACTGATTTACATGCATATAAGGGAAATCAGGCATTTTTCACCTACCCCAGGATACTGGGACACGAGTTGGCAGCTGAAGTGCTCGAAATTGAAGATAATAACGATAAAATCCAGGTCGGGGATAAGGTTATTGTAATGCCCTATATAAGTTGCGGCCACTGCGTTGCCTGTAGAAATGGAAAAACCAATTGTTGTAACAGTATCAGCGTATTGGGAGTACATGCCGATGGTGGGATGCAGGAACAGATTTCGGTACCCATAAACCTTTTGATCCCGGCAAACAATTTAAGTTTTGAGGAGATGGCAATTGCAGAACCATTGGCAGTAGGTGCCCACGCTGTTAGAAGGGCTCAGATACAACCCAATGAATATGTTGTTATCATAGGTTGTGGACCAATTGGAATAGGTATCATGAAATTGGCACAGATTGCGGGAGCCAAAGTAATTGCGATGGATATAGATGCCGGAAGATTAAATTATGTAAAAGACAAAATTGAAATAAATCGTACTGTTTTGGCCGGAATTACAGCTCTGGACGTCATTAAGGAAATTACTAATGGTGAGATGGCTACTGCCGTCTTTGATGCCACAGGCAATAAAGAAGCTTTGGAAAAAGGCATAAATTATATGGCTTACGGGGGGCGATATATTTTGGTTGGATTATCTAACGGGAAGCTGGAATTTGATCATCCCACCATACATGCCAAAGAAACTGCAATAATCTGCAGCAGAAATGCTACCTTGGAAGACTTTAAAACTATAATTACTATTTTAGAAAAGGGTGAATTCCCGGTGAATTCCTACATAACGCACAATGTGGGATTTACTGAAATGATACCTCAATTCGATAGTTGGTTAGACCCGGGAAATGGTGTGATAAAGGCAATAGTTAATGTTTAAAACAACTAAATCAAATTAATCCATGAAAAAAGTAGTCACTTTCGGAGAAATTATGTTGCGTCTTGCGCCGCCGGGATTTTTGCGGTTTTCCCAAACAAATTCTTTCGATATAATATATGGCGGAGGAGAATCTAATGTTGCCGTTTCACTGGCCAATTATGATATTCCCGTTAGTTTTGTAACGCGTTTGCCAAAAAATGATCTCGGAGAATGCGCCTTGATGGAAATGCGTAAAAGAGGTGTTGGGGTAGATGACATTATTTTCGGTGGCGACCGGTTAGGTATCTATTTTCTTGAAACAGGGGCTGTATCCAGGGGAAGCAAAGTAATTTATGACAGAGCCCATTCAGCCATTGCTGAAATTAAGTCTGGTATGATTGATTGGGAAAAAGTTTTTGAAGGCGCCGTATGGTTTCACTGGACGGGTATCACCCCGGCCATATCACAAGGAGCTGCAGATGTATGCCTGGAAGCTGTAAAAAAAGCCTCAGAACTTGGAATAACTGTATCTACTGACCTGAATTACAGGGCTAAACTTTGGAAGTATGGGGTTGAGTCAGAAGGAATCATGACTGAACTAACCTCCTATTGTGACATTATTCTGGGAAATGAAGAAGATGCCGAAAAGCACTTTGGCATTAAACCGGAAGGTTTAGATATCACTACACAGGGACATAATGTAAAAGCAGAAGCATTCCTTTCCGTCTGCCAGCAAATGATGGAAAAGTTTCCCAGGGCAAAGAAAGTGATCACTACACTAAGGGGGTCCCTTTCTGCTTCACATAATACCTGGGCAGGTGTGATGTATGATGGTAAGACTTTATTTGAATCGCCCCAATATCAAATAACCCATATTGTAGACAGGGTTGGTGGAGGCGATTCTTTTATGGGCGGATTAATCTATGGATTATTAAAGTATCCGGAAGACGATCAGAATGCTTTAAATTTTGCAGTAGCAGCATCTTGTTTAAAACACACTATAAAAGGAGATGCGAATTTGGTAACAGTAGAAGAGGTCCAAAAATTAATGGGTGGCGATGCCTCAGGCAGGGTGGCCAGATAATTATATAACATATTATGGCAAAATATTCAAGATTAGAAGTAGCAATGGCAATGCGAGAAAGTGGGATGATTCCTTTATTCTTTCATTCCGATGTAGAACTAGGCAAAAAAGTACTAAAGGCCTGCTATGCAGGAGGTGCCAGGCTTTTAGAATTTACTTCAAGAGGCGATTTCGCTCACGAGGTATTTGCCGAACTCAACAAATATGCGCTTTCTGAACTACCGGGAATGGTACTGGGTGTTGGATCTATAACGGATGCCGGGGCAGCCTCGCTTTATATGCAATTAGGGGCTAATTTCATTGTTACGCCTGTACTCAGAGAAGACATTGCATTGGTATGCAACCGGAGAAAAGTACTTTGGTCTCCGGGCTGCGGGTCCCTGACTGAAATAGCAAGAGCCGAAGAATTAGGCTGTGAAATAGTAAAACTTTTTCCTGGTTCTACCTATGGCCCTGGCTTTGTAAAAGCCATTAAAGGGCCTTGCCCATGGACAGACATTATGCCTACCGGAGGAGTCAGCACTGAAGAATCTAATCTCAGGGGGTGGTTTGAAGCTGGAGTAACCTGTGTGGGAATGGGGTCAAAATTAATTTCAAAAGAAATTCTCGCTCAAAAAGATTTTAAGAAATTGGAAGAAGATGTAAGAAAGACACTGGATATAATTAAAGCTGTGAGGAGTTAATTACCTAAAAATTATGCCCAAAAAATATGTTCAAATAGATCCCAGGGATAATATAATCGTTGCTATAACAGACCTTCAGGAAGGAACCATTGCTGAAATAAATGGCACAAAAATTATTCTAAAAGAAAATATCAAGGCTAAACATAAATTCGCCGGGCAAAATTTTAGTATTGGTGATGAGGTCTATATGTATGGTGTCCTTATTGGAAAAGCAGTAAAACCAATTAAAAGTGGCTGCGCAATAACCGTAGAGAATGTTAAACACGCCGCATCGGCCTATAATAGTTCAAAAGAAAACTTTACATGGATTGCGCCTGATATATCAAAATTTAATGAGCGAACATTTCAGGGGTATCACAGGGAAGATGGCAGTGTTGGTACTGCTAACTATTGGTTGATCATTCCCATGGTGTTTTGTGAAAACCGGAATGTGGATGTCATAGAGGCAGCACTATCTGAAGCACTGGGATATATAACCACAAAGGATTTTGCCGTGGACACCCAGGCATTGATAGCTAAATATCAATCCGGGGCTAATGAAGAAGAAATATTTGCTACTTCTATTATCCATACTAAAGATGAAATATCTAAAAACAGGGTATTCCCGAATGTTGATGGTATAAAATTTTTAAGGCATGATGGAGGTTGTGGCGGAGTCCGCCAGGATTCTGAAGCATTGTGTAATCTTTTTGCCGGTTATATTACAAATTCCAATGTAGCCGGAGCCACTGTCTTGAGTTTGGGTTGTCAGAACGCAGAAATTGAATTCCTGCAAAAGTCTATTCAGCAAAAGGATCCAAACTTTTCAAAACCTGTGTATTACCTGGAACAGCAAAAAAGCAGAAGTGAACGTGAATTTATTGAAGAAGCCGTAAAACGAACATTTATCGGTTTAACAAAAGCCAATAAATTGGAAAGAAAACCAGCTCCATTGAGCAAATTGGTTTTGGGGTTGGAATGTGGTGGGTCTGATGGATTTTCAGGAATTTCAGCCAACCCTGCATTGGGATATGCTTCAGATTTATTAGTGGCATTAGGAGGCACAACAGTACTTTCGGAGTTTCCCGAACTAAATGGTGTTGAGCAAGAACTTATCAATAGATGTAAAACCGATGAAGTCGCAAAAAAGTTTGCATCGCTTATGGATTCATATGCGGCAGCGGCCAAAGCAGTGGGCTCAGCATTTGAAAACAATCCATCACCCGGTAATATTAAGGATGGTCTTATTACCGACGCCATGAAATCAGCCGGAGCAGCTAAAAAAGGAGGGACTTCCCCGGTTGTTGATGCACTCGATTATACGGAAAAAATTACCAAACCCGGATTAAACCTCCTCTGCACTCCCGGCAATGATGTGGAAAGCACAACCGGACTTGCGGGTTCCGGATGCAATATAATAGTGTTTACAACAGGTCTGGGCACACCAACAGGAAATCCCGTAGCCCCTGTTTTAAAGCTCTCAAGTAACACTTACTTGTACGAAAAAATGAAAGATATCATAGACATTAATGCAGGTACGGTAATCAGTGGTGAAGATAGTATTGAAAGTATGGGCGTTAAAATTCTGGATTACATCATAGCAACGGCCAGTGGTGAAATAGCAGCCAAAGCAAATTTAAAAGGACAGAACGACTTTATTCCATGGAAAAGAGGCATCTCCTTATAATGGAATTATTTTAAAAGCCCTGAAATTCCGGTAAATAGAATAACTTTTGAAAACACTAAACAGAAGCACTGTAACTGCCAATTCCTATCCGGAAAGAATAATACAATTTGGGGAAGGTAATTTTTTGAGGGCCTTTGCGGATTGGATGATTCATGAAATGAACAAAAATACCAGTTTTAATGCTGGTGTAGTTGTGATACAACCTATAGAGCAGGGACTGGTCCAAACACTTAATGATCAGGATGGATTATATACGTTATACTTAAATGGGATCAAAAATGGTCTTGCGGTTAGTGAGCATCAAATCATAGATTGTGTTCAAAGAGCGATTAATCCTTACAAGGAATATTCGGCTTTCCTGGCTATTGCTGAAAATCCGGACTTGCGTTTTGTCATATCCAATACCACTGAAGCTGGCATTGCATATCATAAAGCAGATAAATTAGGTGATTCCCCTCAAAAAAGTTACCCGGGTAAAATGGTCGCATTTTTATACCATCGATTCCAATCTTTTAAAGGTGCTCCAGATAAAGGATTTATTATACTGCCCTGTGAATTAATAGACAGAAATGGGGATAATTTAAAAAGAATAATTCTTCAGTATGCTGCTGAATGGAATTTACCCACAGAATTTGTTAACTGGATCGATAAACACAATATATTCTGTAATACCTTGGTAGACAGGATAGTACCTGGTTATCCTAATAATAAAATAGACAGGATTACAGAAGAATTAGGGTACAAAGATAACCTGGTTGTTGAGGGCGAACAGTTTCACCTATGGGTCATTGAAGGGCCCAAAGAAGTTAAAGAGGGATTTCCTGCAAAGCAAAGCGGGTTAAACGTTGTCTTCACCAATAATATGGAACCATTCAGAACCAGAAAGGTCCGGATATTAAATGGGGCACATACTTCACTAGTCCCCGTAGGTTATTTATATGGCATAGAAAAAGTACGTGAATCTTTAGAAGATCCGGTAGTGGGTGCATTTATAAAAAATGCCATATTCAATGAAATTTGCCCAACCCTGGATTTCCCTGAAAAAGAATTGATTCAATTCTCGAACGATGTTTTGGATAGATTTAAAAACCCCTATTTGGAGCATGCACTATTGAGCATTTCTCTCAATTCTATTTCCAAATACAAAACAAGGGTTTTACCCTCTGTCCTGGAATTCATTAAAAGGAAAAATAAACTGCCTAAACATTTATTATTCTCGCTGGCAGCTTTGATTGTTTTCTATAGAGGTGATAGGAATGGTGAACCAATTAAGCTTGCTGATAATCCGGAAGTACTGGACTTTTTTGAATCGAACTGGTCCAAAGTGACTGGTTCGAAAGAAAGTATTGCCCAAATGGTTAATTTGGTGTTGTCCAATACTAATTTCTGGGGCCAGGATTTAACAAAAATCAAAGGAGTCCAAAATGAAGTTATTTCGAGCCTTCTTTCAATACTGGATAAGGGAATGCACGGAGCTATTACAAGTTTAACAGATTAAGCCCGCGATAAAACATTATATCCCTTTATGAATAAAGAAATGAAATTGAATATGATATAATTTTATAATCTAAAAACAGGAGTATATGGATCTGGGATTAAAAAACAAAGTTGTAGTGATATCCGGCGCGGCGGGAATGAAAGGCAGTATTGGTGAAACCATTTTACATAATTTAGCCAACGAAGGGGCCATTCCGGCTATTATTGACAGGAATGAAAGGGCTATTGAATACGTTGATGAAATTCGAAAAAGTGGTGTTGATGCACTCTATTGTAAAACCGATGTTAGAGATCCCGAACAAATTGAAAAGGCAATTCATAAGATCATTGAAAAATATGGAAAGATAGATGTGGTCATTAACAATGTAGGCGTAAATGATGGGGCAGGACTAGACGCATCTTATGAGGAGTTCATGAATTCATTAAAGCTAAACCTGGTAAGCTTTTTTTTGATAGTCAAATTTGCCTTACCATTCTTAAAAGAATCTAGAGGGAATATTCTTAATATCGGATCTAAAGTTGCGTTAACCGGACAGGGAGGAACATCGGGTTATGCTGCTGCTAAAGGGGGGGTATTAGGACTTACGCGGGAATGGGCTGTTGACCTCATACAACATGGTATTCGCTCTAATGCTATCATTATATCCGAGTGCTGGACACCTTCCTATAAAAGCTGGATAGAATCTATTGATAATGGAGACCAAAAACTCAAATCCATTATTAAAAATATTCCTCTTGAAAACCGTATGACGACCCCGCAGGAGATTGCAAATACGTGCTTGTTCACTATTTCCGAAAAATCCTCACATACAACCGGGCAGTTTATTACTGTTGACGGAGGATATGTTCATTTGGACCGATCACTATTAACACAAGAAAATGACTAAACAGTAAGCAAATAATCAATATGGAAAACAAAGAGAGAATACCGGTAGTCTCTAAACAGGTGTTAATCCCTTTTATATTAATAACTTCTTTATTCGCTTTATGGGGATTTGCCAATGACATTACGAATCCCATGGTATCTGCCTTTAAAAAGATTTTGGAATTGAACAATACACAGGCATCCTGGGTTCAGATGGCTTTTTATGGAGGATACTTTACTATGGCTTTTCCGGCGGCCATGTTTGTGAAAAAATACACCTATAAAAAAGGGATTATCCTGGGGCTTATCCTGTATGCCATTGGCGCCCTTTTATTTTACCCTGCTGCGGCCTACGAAGAATTTGGTTTTTTTCTTGCGGCCTTGTACATTCTAACCTTTGGTTTGGCTTTTCTTGAAACCACGGCTAATCCTTTTATATTATCCATGGGAAATGAAGAAACAGCCACGCGCAGATTGAACCTCGCACAGGCATTTAACCCCATAGGAGCCTTAACAGGTTTATTTATAGCGCAAACATTTATTTTGGGCTCTTTGCAGTCAGATGATCTGGACGCAGAAGGAAATGTAATTTATGACACCCTTACTGAAACAGCAAAAATAGCTGTAAGATCATCAGATTTAATGGTTGTGCGCAACCCATATGTCATTCTTGGCTTGTTTGTATTATTCATGCTTGTTCTAATCGCACTCGTAAAGATGCCTGAGAAAAAAGAAGAGGCAGGGGGTTCAGTAACTGCTGCAGTAAAACGTTTATTTAAGAACAAAAAGTTTGTCGAAGGTACAATAGCCCAAATGTTCTATGTTGGGGCGCAGATCATGTGCTGGACCTATATTTATCAATATGCAGAAACTCTGGGAATTGATAACCGAAGTGCTGTAACATATGCCTACTGGGCATTGATCCTCTTTTTAATTGGTCGATGGATTGGAACTTATTTATTAAAATATATCCCTTCCGGAAAATTACTGATGTATTTTGCCGTTGGAGCCATTGCATTTACCCTCGGAGCGATTTTTATTTCTGGTATGACAGGCTTATATTCCCTTGTTGGCATCTCATTGTGCATGTCGGTGATGTTTCCCACAATTTACGGAATTGCCTTAGAGGGTGTTGGCGAAGATGCCAAATTTGGGGCGGCTTTTTTAGTAATGGCCATAGTAGGTGGTGCAATTATGCCTGTTCTCCAGGGTGCCATTTTAGACTTTGGCGGTTCGGGCTATACCGATATTAAAATTCTTGGTGTTCCGGAAGTAAATTTTTCATTTGTGCTGCCTCTCATCTGTTTTATTGTTGTAGCACTTTATGGTTACAGAACTAACAGCATCCATTCAAATAAAAACCAGATTTGGTCTTAAAACAATTAGAGATAATCAAACAGCACTATAAGCTGAAATAAAACTCAACTTATTGATACCTGATATCTCAGGTATTATAAAACATTCTTTTTTCTTACATGGCTTATGTCTAAAGTATCGTTCAACTGCTGTTGTAATTCTAACAAATCCTGAAAAAGATCATCAACTTTAGCCTGATAAGATGGTTCATCTGAGAGATCATTAATTTCCTCAGGGTCGTTTTCCATATCATATAATAAGACCCTGTCCAGCTTAGGGTATACAACAAGTTTGAAACCTTCCTTACGAATCATTCTCTGCAGGTCTATATAACCTCCATAAATGGCATTATAGGAACTTTTAGCCTGCTTTCCTTCCAACAAATCCATCAAACTGTGAAAATAAATGTAACCCGGTTTCTGTATTCCGGCCAATTCCAGACTCGTAGCCATAGCATCCTGTAAATATATATCCGCAGAAATTATTTTTCCTTTAGGCACATTTGGCCCTATTATTACAAAAGGTGCGCGAATACTGTGATCAAACTGGCTTTGTTTACCCAGCAGTCCGTGCCTGCCCATTGCCAACCCATGGTCTGCCGTAAAAATGACGAAAGTATTTTGCATTTGCCCACTTTCTTCCAGACTATCTAAAATTGCCCCTATCTGAGTGTCCATATGGGTTATTATTGCATAGTACTCCTGAATGTGTTTTTTAATAGCATATTCTGTTCTTGGAAAAGGAGCCAAGGCTTCATCCCTTAAATCCGGACCATTGCCAATGCCATCTTTAAACGGGTACTCGGGTAACCAGCTTGCAGGAACCCTGATATTTTCTATAGGATATTTATCCAGGTATTCCCGGGGCGCCTGCCTTGGGTCATGTGGTGCATTAAATGCGAGATACATAAAAAAGGGTTTATCACTTTTTTTAGTATTGGCAACAAAACCAAGCGCATCATCCTTTAAGACTTCACTCCAGTGTTTTCCTCCTTCCCAGTACCCACCATATTTCGGATCTGCAGCTGACCAGCTTGAATCTGCCTCGCTTATCGGTCGGTTATAGCCAACAGGCATAAACTTGCCGGGTGACATATCGGTACCTGCAATGCTTTTGAAGTTCTCCACCATTTCATCATTTTTCCAGGCATCTCCCGGCATTCCCGGTCTTACATGGACTACATTTTGAAAAACATCTTCCGCCTTTGCATCAACATGCCATTTTCCTGTCATATAGGTGTCGTAACCCGCATTCTCCATCAGTTTTCCCCAGGTTTGATCAAGACCTTTGCCCAGAAGCCACTCCTGTCTAAATTTATCTACATTCCATACACTCCTGCCAGATATCATCATTGCCCGCGAAGCTAAGCAAACGGCCCCATTCCAAGCACCCATATTATAAGCATGACTAAAGGTAGTCCCCGAATTTACCAGTCGATCTAAATTAGGAGTATTTAATTCTTTATTGCCTAACGCATTTATTGCCGAATAAGTTAAATCATCTGCAAATATAAAGACAATGTTAGGCTGCCTGTTTTCTTCTTTTTCTTGTTCAATACAAGAAGCGAACAAGAATAGCCCTGCCAATAAGATTAATTTTTTCATGACTCCAATTTAGTTCGGTTAGACAGATTCAATAATGGTAATCTCTACCGATTTAAAAATTAATTAAACAATGGAAATAATTGTGATTCTACTCTCGCATCCTTCATCAATTGGTTCATTTTGCTCACTATTTCTGGATGTTCGGAGGAGATATCATTGTTTTCTAATTCATCTTCTGCAAGGTTATAAAGCTGAATTTTAGGATTGGGATCTTTTTGCAAATCGTATACTATAGCTTTCCAATCACCCATTCGGATAGCTTGTCGACCGCCTCTTTCACTAAATTCCCAGTAGAGATATTCATGCTTTTTTTGAGCCGTTTGGCCCAATAATTCCGGTAAAAATGAGATTCCATCAGTTTCCGATTTTAACTGAACCCCTGCAATTTCAGCACACGTAGGCATTATATCCCAAAATGCGGAAATATGATTTGAGGTCGATCCGGCCTTTACTTTATCCGGCCAAACTACGATCATAGGTGTACGAATACCTCCTTCATAGAGATCCCGCTTTACTCCCCGCAAGCCGCCTGCACTGTTAAAAAATTCAGGATTTGCGCCACCTTCCTCATGAGGACCATTATCACTGGCGAACATAATTATTGTGTTCTTCTTAATTCCAAGCTCTTCCAATTTAGTTACTATTTGTCCTACATATGCATCCAGGCGGGTGACCATAGAAGCGAAAACAGCATAAGGCGAATCCTGAGAACAATATTGATGTAGTATAATGTCCGGACCATAATCAGAAGTATAGGAATTTGTTGGCAAATAAGGTTTTTCTTCAAATTTCCCTTCAAATTGCTGCAAGAGCGAGTCATTAGGTGAAATCAATTCGGCATGAGGCAGTACCAATGGTACGTATGCAAAAAATGTTGTGTCTTTATTTTCTTCAATAAACCGTAATGTGGCTTCCTGAATCTTATCCGGAGCATAAGTAGTCGTATTGGTCCAATCATTTCCATCTAAAAATTCCTTTGTTTCATTTTGCCATAAATAAGGGGGATAATACCTGTGTGCCATGCGCTGGCAATTATAACCATAAAACTCATCAAATCCCTGTTTATTTGGATCTCCCTCTTCACCAATAAAGCCGAGGCCCCATTTCCCAAAAGCTCCAGTCTTATAACCAGCTTCTTTGAGTAATTCGGCAAGAGTCAAAGAAGATGCAGGCAAAGAACTTTGCCCTTCAATTTCCAACTCCTTGTTACCCCGAATAGGGGTATGTCCTGTATGCAACCCGGTCATTAAAGAAGACCGGGAAGGTGCACAAACAGTAGACCCACTATAATGCTGTGTAAATTTCATGCCTTGCCTGGCAAGATTATCCAGGTGGGGCGTTTGAAAGTTTTGCTGTCCATAGCAACTCAAATCACCATAACCCAAATCATCTGCCAGAATATATATGATATTGGGCTTTAATTCTTTCTCCTGCTTTACTTCCGAGCAGGATAGTACAATAAGTAAACTTAGGAGGAATATTACAGTTTTCTTCATTAGTTAGCCTTCCTTAAATGTTCCAAAAATTCCTCATCAGGCCTATTTCTCCATTGCCCTGCTTTCCAATAACTTTCATATTCTTCCATAAATTGAGGATTAGTTTTAGGTAATTGTGCTTTTACATCCTGTCGCCAGGTATTTAAATCGTTTTGAAGTTCTGCCACCTTTTCCGGATATCGTAATCTCAGGTTGTTTTTCTCGCCAATATCGTCTTTAAGATTATATAGCTCCAGCTCCTTATTTTCAAATATCTCAATTAGTTTCCAATCGCCTTTGCGAATTGCACTATAAGGCTTTGCCCCCTCCAAGTGATAATGCGGATAATGCCAGTATATAGCATCCCTATGAATATCATCTCCCGAGGTTAAAAGAGGAGTGAAATCTATCCCATCTATATTTTCAGTAGGTTGCTCTTTTATCTTGATACCTGTTAATCCAAGAATAGTAGGATAAATATCCGCAGAAATTATAGGTGTATTAGCAATCTGTCCTTTTAATATATTATTAGGCCAATGAACAATAAAGGGAACACGGACACCTCCTTCATAAACATCTCCTTTTCCTGAACGCAATGGCAAATTTGAGGTAACTTTTTTCCTGTTATTTTCGTAGTTCCCCCTAAGTCCTCCATTATCGCTGGTAAAAATAATTATGGTATTATCAAGCATCCCACTTTCCTCCAGCTTGTTTAGTACTTTACCAACAGCATCATCCATATGTTCAACCATGGCGGCGTATACAGGATTTTGATGATTGGCGCCTTGCTTAATCTGTTCTTCGTACTTTTCTATCTTATCATCTTTCGCCTGTAGGGGAGTATGTACGTTATAAAACCAGAAGTTCATAAAAAAAGGTGCCTTCTCCTGCTTATTTTCTTCAATAAATTCCAGGGCTGCATCTCCTAATCGTTCAGTAAGGTATTCTCCTTCCGGGCCATCACTCAACCGGGGGTTTAAATAAGGTGGGAAGTAGCCATTTCCTCCATTCCTTTTTTGCGGTGCACCCATTGACCAGCCACCTATATTGATTTCAAATCCCTGAAATTCAGGCCAGTATTTCTCTTCTTCTCCCAAATGCCATTTCCCTATATGTATTGTTTTGTAACCGGCCTTTTTGAATACTTCAGCCAATGTGGTTTCCTCCTGCGCCATATATTGGGTCCACTCCGGAATCTTCAATTTGGCAAAGGGTTTTTTATGTCCGCTTATCCAATCCGTACAATTGATTCGGGCCGGATATTTACCGGTCATTATACTTGCTCTTGATGGTGAACAAACCGTACATGTAGAATATGCATCTGTAAATAGTGTCCCATTTTTAGCAAGCTTATCCACGTTTGGGGTCTGATATAAATCACTCCCATAGCTAGACAAATCAGTCCAACCCAGGTCATCTACAACAAAGAGAACCACATTAGGTTTATTGTCCTTTTCTGAATTGCAGCTAACTATAAAAATCGATAGAAACAGGATTAAGGAACGCATCTGCATTCAATTTATGAATTTTTTAAATTTAATCCTTATAAATTTCATTCAGCGCGCCTTATCTATAATGCAAGTGTGCTAAATGAAATCATGATATATCCTACAATGGCCAGAATCAATATAGAAGTAACAATGTCCACCCAATTGTAACTAGCTTTATTTTCTTGCCTTTGTTCCCGGCTAATTGTGCCAAAAGTAAGGCCTTGCAATTGTGCCTGGGTAGGAGCCGGGTACATCATACTGACTACAACTGCAATTCCTATGCACATTGCAAAGAAATATGCTCCAAAAACCAGCCAATTTATATCTGCAATGGTATAAAGAATGCTCCCTTCAGTAAAACCCGATTTTACAATCTCAAGGGTTAGTTTGCCAAAACCAATTATAAATCCACCAATTAAAGTAGCAATAGCACCGTTGGCATTAATGCGCTTATAAAAAATACCCAACAAGAAAACAGCCGCTATGGGTGGAGAAATATAGGCCTGTACATTCTGAAGGTATTCATAGAGACCATCGGACAAAGTTGTTATAATCGGAATCCATAAAAGCCCAAGACCTACTACAAAAAAGGTAGCGATTCGCCCTGTTTTTACCAATTCTTCTTCCGGTTTTTCCGGTTTAAGCTTTTTATAAATATCGAGGGTAAATAATGTAGAACAGGAATTAAATACAGAAGCAAGAGAACTCATTAAGGCTGCCAAAAGACCCGCTGCAACCAATCCACGAAGTCCTGAAGGCATTAAATTGCTCATCAAGACCGGAAATGCTTCATCCGGACTTTCCCAGTGGAGCTCCCCCTTAATCTTTAATGCCAGTGCAATAACTCCCGGTATTAAAAATAAGAATACAGGCATAAGTTTCAAAAGTGCTCCGAAAATGCTTCCTCTCCTACCCTCTTTAATATTTTTGGCAGAAAGTACCCTTTGAACAATTACCTGATCTGTACACCAATACCAGATACCAACAACTGTGCTGGTAATAAAAAGTGGCAGCCAGGGGTAATCCGGATCCGAATTAGGTCGCCACATATTAAAATATTCAGGCCCAATGGTTTGCTTTAACTCGCCCCATCCTCCCACGGCATCCATTCCTAAAAATGTCAATATTCCGGCACCGAGAACCAATACTATTGCCTGAATAGTCTCTGTATACACTACTGCCCGCATGCCCCCAAGCACCGTATATATACCTGTAAGGGCAACTGTAGCCACTGCGCCAATCCAAAAAGGAATACCAAGCAAAGCCGAAACCACTACACCACCGGCATAGATAGTAACAGAAACCTTGGTCAATATGTAAGCTATTAAAGAAACCACAGACAGGACCCATCTTGATCTTGAATCGAATCGTTTTTCAAGGAATTCCGGCATGGTAAATACACCGCTGCGTGCATAAAAAGGAAGAAAAACCCAGCCCAGCATTAAAACAATCCAGGCATGCAACTCATAAATAAGCAAAGGCATTTTGTCACCGGCACCATTACCGGCCAGGCCTACAACATGTTCAGATCCAATATTAGAAGCAAAAATGGAGGCCCCAACTATAAACCACCCAATGTTACGCCCTGCAAGAAAATAATCTTCAGTATTCTTCTGTTTTTGTTTTATAACCCACCATGCAACACCCAATAATAGCAGAAAATAGATTGTAATTACTACCCAGTCTAAGGTATCAAGTCCTTTCATAAATTATACTTCAAAAGCCTATTCTTATTAAAAGGGAAAATGAAATAATGGCTACCAATAAAGTTTCCCGCCTGGTAAGATAGTCAAAACCTAATAACTACATCTTTTTTATGAAGTAAATAGTATAGTTATAAAAATCAACAAAAGGGTGATATTAAAAATGCTTATTGTTCCAGATTATTAGCGTGGAAACTTACGGGATTGCCATCACTAAATTCTATTGTTAATTCTATAGGATTACAGCAAATCTCACAATCTTCCACATATTTCTGCTGTTTAATGGAAGGATCTAACAGCATTGAAATTTCTTCCCAGCAATAAGGACACTGAAAAAAGTGCTCAAACATTTCAGCTATTCAAAATTAAGTTATAGACAGTATTTATGAACTATTAAAAATCTACATTCAATAATTGACCGGTTAAATCCAATAGCTGTAATTCGGCCAGTTTAGCATCGTATTTAGCAAGGTTTTTGGTTGTCTGCGCCGTTAAGAGATTAATCTGTGCCTGCCGGAATTCAATTGAAGTA
>CP070778.1:2229705-2244437 GCA_020346245.1 Flavobacteriaceae bacterium
TTTATATTGCTCCTACAGCAGATGCCAGGGACGAATGGACCTCAACTATGCAGCACATTGCACTGGAGGGTCGTTGTTTTGTACTTGGCTGCAACCAGTATTTTACTAAATCCATGTATCCCGAAAAATACCGGTCACTTGTCAATGATGAACCCGAAACAATGTGCCGCGGAGGCAGTATTATAGTGGCCCCTGACGGGAAGATTCTTGCAGGCCCTTTATATGACAAGGCAGGAGTACTTATGGCCGAAATAGATCTGGAAAAAATTAAGTTAAACAAACTCGATTTTGACGTAATTGGACATTATGCCCGAAATGATATTTTTCAACTTGAAGTAAAAGATCAGCCCGAAATTAAGAAGGAAAAATATTAGCGTTATGAAAACCTATATGCTTTATCTTTTAGGGGTAATCGTTTTCAGTAATAGCTGTAAAAAAGAAAACGACCTAATGTTCGACCTTGAACTAAATCCGGAACGGCTCGAAGTATTTGGCCAGGATTATATTTCCACTCCTTTGTATGAAAGAGATATTGCTATTTCACCAGATGGAAACCAGTTGATCTATACTCTCGGAAATTACAAGCAGACTAACAGGAGTTTGGTGAGCATCAAAAAGACAGGTGATAAATGGGGAGATAAAGAAATCTTACCCTTTTCCGGTAAGTTCAATGATATTGAACCTTTTTTTACAGTTGATGGCACTAAATTGTTTTTTGCATCGAACAGGCCTATGGATAAGGACAGTACAAGGAGCGACTACAATATCTGGTATGTTGAGCAGGAAAATGGCAAATGGAACACTCCCATTCCTCTGGATACACTGGTAAATAGTCCGGGTGATGAATTTTACCCATCTGTAAGTTCCAATGGTAATTTGTATTTTACTGCGACACGAACAGATGGTATTGGCAGAGAAGATATATATCTCAGTACTTTTTCGAAGGGGAAACACAATTCACCCGTCCCACTAGATTCAACCGTTAACACCAGAGCCTATGAGTTTAATGCCTATATCAGTCCTGATGAAGATCTATTAGTTTTCAGTTCGTATGGAAGGTTAGATGGTTTAGGAGGAGGTGACCTTTATTACAGTAGAAAGGATAAAACCGGCAAATGGGGAAAAGCGGAGAATTTAGGAGAGATCGTAAACTCGGACAAATTAGATTACTGTCCATTTATAGATTTTCCAAGAAATAACTTTTACTTTACCAGTGACAGGGCAAAAGACCCTGAGGACAGAATAAAAACAGTGCCGGAACTAACCAATGAGGCCAATAAGGTTCTAAATGGTATGGGAAACATTTATAGAATTAATATGGATAAATTAAATCTGAACTATAAGAAATGAAAGCTATAAATCTAAAAGAGAAGCATTCCACATTTACCAATAAATGGCATCCGCATCAGATTGCGCAGGTAGATGATATGCAGGTACTCCTGGCAAAGATTCAGGGAGAATTTGTATGGCACTCGCACGAAAATGAGGATGAGCTATTCCAGGTATTAAAAGGAACTTTGCATATGCAGTTCAGAGACCGGACAGAGGTGGTGAACGAAGGTGAAATTATTGTTGTTCCCAAAGGAGTAGAACATTGCCCCTCTACAAAGAATGATGAAATAGTACATTTGTTGCTCTTTGAAAAGTTGACAACGGCACACACAGGAAATGTGAAACACCCGATGACACAAACCAAATATCCTAAAATCTAAAAAAGAATGAAAATCCTCCACTTAGACACTAACCATCCTTTGCTTATAGAAAAATTCAACGAGCTAGGTTTTGAGAATGTTGAAGAATATACTGCTCCCAAAACTGAGGTAGAAAAGAATATTCACTTGTATGACGGACTTATTATCAGGAGCAGATTTACCATAGATAAAAGTTTTTTGGATAAAGCTAAAAATCTGAAATTCATAGGAAGGCTTGGGTCTGGTTTGGAAAATATCGATGTGGATTATGCCCGGGATAAAGGAATATATTTGGCAGCTGCACCAGAAGGTAACCGCAACGCTGTTGGAGAACATTGTCTTGGTTTATTATTGGCCCTTTTTAATAAGCTGACTAAAGCCAACAAGGAAGTAAAAACAGGAAAATGGGACAGGGAAGGCAATCGGGGGACAGAATTAGATGGTAAAACCGTAGGCATAATAGGCTATGGTAATACAGGTAAAGCTTTTGCTAAAAAACTAAGTGGTTTTGACGTTGAAGTAATTTGCTACGACATTATTGGGGGCGTATCTGATGAAAATGCCAGGCAGGTAGGAATAATGGAATTGGAACAAAAGTCAGATATTATTAGCCTTCATGTGCCCCAAACACCAGAAACCCGGGGAATGATTAATACTGAGTTTATCAATGCTTTTCAAAAACCTTTTTGGTTGTTAAATACGGCAAGAGGAAAATGTGTCGTAACCGAAGACCTGATTACGGCTTTAAAATCAGGGAAAATATTAGGAGCCGGATTGGACGTACTGGAATATGAAAAATCCTCATTTGAGGACATGTTTTCTCAGGAAAATCTCCCGGAGGCCTTTCAATTTTTAGTTGATGCCGAAAATGTTATTCTTTCTCCTCATGTAGCAGGATGGACTATAGAAAGCAAGGAAAAATTGGCGCAGACCATAGTAGATAAAATTAAGGCCAGATTTTGTTAAATTTGTAAAGTAAAGAATAGTGCTGATAATATGAAAAAGATAGGTATTCGGGTTCTAATAGTCCTGGGAATACTATTCTTTATTATGAAAGTACTGGAGTGGAGTATTGAATCAAAATTCGAGGCAAGGTTAAATTCAAATCCTGATAGAACTTACAACATTACCTATTCTGATTTGGATTTACACACCTTTTTTAAAGGGATTACTCTAGACGAAGTCAGAATTGAACCCTTAAACCCCGGAAAAGGTACCCTAATTACTGGACATGTAGATTATGCTACCCTTAAGGGATTAGTATGGACGGAATTCTTATTAGGTAAAAAATTAAATCTAAAAGAGATTGCTTTTGAACAACCAATTTTTGAAGTGACCCTTAGTACTGACACTATAAAAAGTACAAGCGGAAAAGGGTTGCAAAGAATGTTTGGTGATATATTATCACGTGCCGATCTAAGACATTTTAACATTCAAAATGGTTCTATTGTTCTTATTGATCCTGTTTCGAAAAGTGTCAAAGGTCAGGTAAAACAAATAAACATAAATGCTACTGACATAGAAACTGACTCCTTGAAATTTAAACACCTGATACCATTTGAACTGGGCAATTTAAATGTAGATCTGGACAGTGTTACTTTCAAACCCAACGACTATACAGATATTAAATTAGGTCATTTTCATTATAACCTCAAAGAGAAGGAGATTTTATTGAATGACATTTCCATGGGTTATTCCATTGATTGGATTGAAGTTAGTAATATCGTTGGTTTTCAAAATGATATAATTGAGTTAAATGCACAAGAAATTGGAATACATCAGCTTCAACCATCAAGTAGTTTTTATACTCAATTAGACATTGAAGCCCAAAAGATTTCTATTGATGAACTCAACATAAAGCTACAGAGAAATAAAAATATTTCCAGACCCCCGGATGTGGTGAAACCCTTGTTCCAGGGTATAATTAATGCTATCCCAATGGCAATTATAATAGACTCTATTCAAATCTCGAATTCTTCCTTAACCTATGGTGAACTCGAAGCTAAAAAGAGTGAATCAGGATCGCTCAAAATTCAGGAAATTAATGGTACAATTACCGGTATCACAAACATGCCCATAGAACAAACAGAAAAAGGTCAGTTACAGGCAACAATGAGTGCCAGCCTAATAGGTAAGGCCGGAATTAATATTGGACTAAATGTTCCATATGATACAGAATCATTTGCGTTAAGGGTAGATGTTGGGGAAATGGATCTAACCAGCCTAAACCCAACCCTAAAACCACTTGCTGGTGTTGAAATGGCCTCTGGCCAAATGAAGCAAATTCAGTTTCAAATGAATGCCGGTTCGTATCAATCGCAAAACAAACTGGTATTTGATTATGAAAACTTACATGTGAAAATGATCAATGAGAAAAGCAAGCATGGATCTAATAAAAAGGTGTTGCTTTCTGCAATTGCCAATACTGCCATCCGGACAAATAATATGCCTGACAAGCACAACTACCTGGTAGCAGAATATCAATCCGAAAGGAATATATATCGCTCACCGATCAATTATATTATTCATGGGTTAGTTAACGGTTTTACAAGAATTGTTCCCGGAAAAGGGGTGCAAAATATGATTAACAAGGAAGGCAAAAAAAAGAAAGGTTCTTAAAAAACTAATCCCGCTGTAATGTTGATTAATCCCTGCAAATAATAAAAGAATTTCCTTTAATAAAAACTGTTTACATTTATTGAATTAAAATTATGAACACCGGGAATTCTAATAGGTTATTGGTCTTAATAGATGATTTTTTGAGCCTTTATAGCAAGAATTTTCGTGCTTTGAGAATGAATCGTAATCTTCAATTTGGGTAAACTGCAGATATGTAGGTATGGGCATTATTAATTTTTGTATTTTCTTTAGGATAAAACAATGCAGGGAAAATGAAGATAATTGCAAAATTAACTTCGACCAGTCCTTACTTATAGGTTTGATAGTACAACTAAAATAAAACAACTATGCAATCCAAAGCAAAAACAGTGGCAGAATATATTTCTGAACTCCCTGATGAGAGAAAAAATCCTATAACGAAATTAAGGGAAACTATCCTAAAAAACCTTCCCGAAGGATTTGAAGAAGAAATGAGTTATGGCATGATAGGCTATGTTGTACCTCATTCGCTGTATCCGGCAGGATATCATGTAAATCCAGACCTTCCATTGCCATTTATCAATATTGCCTCCCAAAAAAATTTTATAGCCCTTTATCATATGGGAATTTATAGTGATAAAGATTTATTAAACTGGTTTGTTTCAGAATATCCAAAATATGTAAAGACCAAATTAGATATGGGCAAGAGTTGTATCAGGTTTAAAAATACAAACCATATTCCCTTTGAATTAATAGGGGAATTGGTATCAAAAATGACTCCTGAAGAATGGATAAATAGTTACGAAAATGCCATAAAAAAATAACCGGAATCTTATGAAATCAAAGGTAACAAGCTTAGTTGGGTTTTTCTTTAAAACCAAAGATCCTAATAAAATTAAGGATTGGTATAAGAATCATATGAAGCTGAATACGGATCAATATGGATGTACCTTTTGGTGGAAAGACGACGAAGGCAATGATTGTTCCACACAATGGAGTCCTTTTTATGACGATACTTTCTGTTTTCAACCTGGTTAAAGAGCGTTTATGATGAATTTTCGGGTTGAACATTTAGTAGAACTCATGGCTTTATTAAAAGAGGAAGGTGTCACTGTTTTGGGGGAAATAAAGGAATACGATTATGTCAAATTTGGGTGGATTATGGACCCGGAAGAGAATAAAACAGAGCTATGGGAACAAGTGGATAAAGCATTTCTTTGAATCGAAAATAATTATTACATTTAAAAGAGTATTAACCAACACTTATAATCATGTCTGAAGAAAATAAAGATCCCGAAGACAAAGCAGAGGGTGCATTTGAGAAAGCAAAAAAAACTGCAAAAGAAGCTAAAGAAAAAGCCAAAGAAACTGCAAAAGAAGCTAAAGAGAAAGCCAAAGAATTTGCCGACGATACTAAAGAAGCTACGCACGAATTTAAGGAGGAAGCCAAGAAAACAGCAGAAGAATTTACTGAGGGCATGAAAGAAGTCACTGAAACCGAAAACAAAAAGATCCTGGCAGGCATATTAGGTATAGTTTTGGGTGCTTTTGGAGTTCATAAGTTCATATTAGGGTATCAGAAAGAAGGTTTTATCCTCTTAGGAATTACTATTGTAGGTTTCGTACTTAGCTGTATAGGAATTGGGGTATTTATGGTATGGATAAGTGGCATGATAGGATTGATAGAAGGAATTATTTACCTCACTAAAACTGATGAAGATTTTTATAACACCTACCAGGTAGGTAAAAAACCCTGGTTCTAGAATTGAAAAGTCGGGTTTTTTTAGATCTGACTTTTTTTATTAAATATATTATCGTAATATTGCAATATATAAATATGTAATGGGAATCACAAAAACACAAATATTCACGGCAGAACAAAATGAACTGGCTACAATTTTAAAGGTACTGGGCAATCCTGCCAGGATAGCCATATTACAACATATAAACAACCAGAAAGACTGTATTTGTAATGATATAGTTGAAGAAATTGGGCTTGCGCAACCTACCATTTCTCAACATTTAAAGGAACTTAAAAGTATTGATTTAATTGAGGGTGAAATAAGTGGTAAACGAGTATGTTATTGTATCAATCAAAAAAAATGGCAGGAAATACTCGAGTTGTTAAATGATTTCTTTGATAAGACAAACGTAAACTATTGCTAAAAACAAACGAATGAAGACAAAAGAATTTTTATCTCTCTTAAGAGAAAACGGAAATAAAGAATTAGTGTTCGACTATAACAGAGGGGCACTTGTGGGTGCCAATTATCACCTGACTGAAGTGAAAAATATCACTGTAGATTCAGTAGACTGCGGTGCGGGAACAGATTTTTGGAAAGAAACCATAGTTCAACTCTGGGAAAGTCCGTCTGAATTAGATAAAACAGAATATATGTCTGTTTCTAAGGCACTTCAAATACTAAACAGGGTAAATGGAATTAAGCCTATGGATTTGGAAGCCGAATTAAAAATTGAATACGGAAATGCTACCTTCCACACGGCTCAGTTATTTATAGGTGATATTGAAAATTTCAAGGACCGGTTACTCATCAAGTTAGCTGTAGAGAAAACAGATTGTAAGGCAAAGGAGGAATGTAGAATACCTGTTGAAATTAATGCAGAAAAAGAAGCCTATTGCTCACCCGGCGGGGGTTGCTGCTAGTAAACTGGCTATTTCACCGAGATGTCCGTAAACCATTTAAAAAAAACAGAGCTGTTAATTTTAGAAATGTCTGAAGCTCATTGGCCCGCTGTTGCTCAAATATATAAGCAAGGGGTAAATACAGGTTTTGCAACATTTGAAAAAGAGATTCCTACCTATGAGCAATGGAACAAAAATCATATTACGAATTGCAGGTTGGTTGCCATAGGAAATGATAAAATCTTAGGCTGGGCAGCGTTGTCGCCTGTTTCCGGCAGATGTGTTTATGGGGGTGTTGCCGAAGTAAGCATTTATATTGCAGAAACGGCCAGAGGTTTGGGTATTGGTTATCTTCTTATGGAAGAGCTCATTACCTCAAGTGAAAAGGAGGGGTTCTGGACACTACAATCGGGTATTTTTCCCGAAAACAAAGCCAGCATAAAACTACATGAGAAAGCTGGTTTTCGTTTTTTGGGCAGACGTGAAAGAGTTGGACAATTAGACGGGGTTTGGAAAGACAACGTATTATTTGAAAGACGAAGTAAAGTTGTTGGAGTTGAGTAATTAAGTTTAACCCTAAAATAAAAAATAATTAGATGAAAAATATCCTAGTATTATGCACAGGGAACTCCTGTCGAAGTCAAATGGCGCATGGCTATCTCAATGCGATGCAAAATGGCAAGGCCAAAATCTATAGCGCAGGAATTGAAACCCATGGCCTGAATCCGGGTGCAGTTGCCATTATGAAAGAAGATGGAATAGATATATCTAATCATACTTCAAATAATGTAGGTGAATATGATGGCATTCCGTGGGATTATATAATTACGGTCTGTGACCATGCCAGGGAAAACTGCCCTTTTATACCTTCAAAGATTGCCAAACGAATCCACCATAACTTTTTTGATCCTTCAAAGGTAGAGGGCACAGAAGAAGAAAAGCATGCAGCATTCTTAAAAGCCAGAAATGAGATACGAGACTTCTGCAAACAATTTATGGAGAAGGAGTTTAATTAAGAAGTTCCGTTACTTTCAGTAAGTTTCCTTTCCAGCTCAGCCTGGAATTCCTCCATGACAGGTTTTACAGTACTCTCTGGTAGATCGGAAATCTTTATATACATCAGGCCGTCTACGGAATTATTAAATAAGGGGTCAACATTAAATGCAACCACTCTTGCATTTTGTTTGATATACTTTTTAATTAGCACAGGAAGCCTCAAGCTGCCCGGTTCTACTTCATCGATTAGCCTGTCAAATTTATTGAGATCTGCTTCGGTTTCATCAAAAATGAACTCCTTGTCGGCATCATTTAATTTCACTTTGAATTCCTTCTTCGGCCTTATATATTGTGCAACATACGGATCCCAATAATTAGATTTCATAAACTCTATCATCAGAGATTTGGAGAATTTAGAAAACTGGTTACTAATGCTAACCCCTCCGATTAAATATTTATGCTCGGGATGCCTAAGTGTTGTATGAACTATACCTTTCCACAAAAGAAACAAAGGCATGGGCTTCTGCTGATATTCCTTAACAATATAGGCCCGTCCCATTTCTATTGATTGCCGCATCATTCCGTATAATTCGGGTTCAAATCCAAACAGATCCTGTAAATAGAATCCATCAATCCCATATTGCTTGAATATTTCCGAACCCATTCCCATTCTATAGGCGCCCACTATTTTTTTCTCGTCATTATCCCAGAGAAATAAATGGTGGTAGTAATAATCAAATTTATCAAGGTCAATGGATTTGTTAGTGCCTTCACCTATCGCTCTGAACGTGAGTTCTCTTTGTCTCCCAATTTCTTTCAAAATAAAAGGCATGTCTTTTTCCTGTGCTAAAAACACTTCATAATTCTTACTTTGTAATAAACGACAGTCCTTCTCTCTTAATTTTTCCAATTCTCCCTGTATTACCTCCGTCCTCATTTCACCAGCTATCTTTCGTGGAGTCTTTGGTATTTTCAAAGAGGTGGGTATCTGATCTATTAAACGTTCTTTCTCGTAAGCATTCGCAAGGATATAAGTTTTTTTACGCAACAGTTCTGAAAACTCCTCTATACTTTTGTGTTCTTTCTGGGATTCCACTCCTATTGGCTGCCCTATTCTAACCTTTATGGCCCTGTTCCTTTGGGTAGTAACTTCAGAAGGTAATTTGGCCGTCCGGAAAATATCATTGAACTTCGATAAATGATAGAATAACTTACTATTCTTTGCGTGGAAATAAATAGGAATTACAGGGACTTCAGCTTTTCGGATAAGTTTTAATGCAGACTCTTCCCAGGGTCTGTCAACTATAATTTTCCCATCTTTATAAGTCGATACTTCTCCTGCAGGAAAAATACCCAGTGGATGACCATCCCTTAAATGCTTCAAAGCGCTTTTAAATCCCCCTATACTGCTTTTGACATCCTTATGATTTTCAAATGGATTCACCGGCATGATATACGGTGCCAGCGGTTCCACCCTATGAAGTAAAAAATTCGCAATAATCTTGAAATCTGGTCTCTTTTTCAACATTAACTTTAAAAGTAATACTCCGTCAATGCCCCCCAGTGGATGATTGCTAATAGTAATATAGGGGCCCTCTTTGGGTAATCGCTTAAAATCATCTTCAGGAATTTCAAAGTCAATTTCATAGTGTTCCAGAATGGCATCCAGGAATTTAGGACCTTCCAATTCCTTGTGCTCGTCATAAAACTTATTGATTTCCGACAATTTGGTTAACCTAACCAGGATCCATCCCATGAATGTTCCAAAAAAACCATATCGCTGGAGATTAACGGCCTTGGCTACTTCTTTTACGGTGACTAAACCCATAGACTATGCAACTAGTTATAAGTAAATATAGGAAAATTGAAAGGAGAGCTCCCTATTTTAACATAGTAAAATACTGCTTATGGATTAGTGCTTTACTACCAATTGCAAGGTTTCCTTGCCGCGCTGTTCTAAAAGGACATCTCGGCCATTCTGCAGAGATTTTATGGCCTCGGTATTAAAATGTCGGATAGTGTACAAAGAAACATCTTCATGGCAGACTACCTTAAACCTGCCCGAAAGCTGATCCAACAAATCATTAAGACGATTAAACTTATTATCCACACAAACAGAAAAGCTAATGGCCGAATTCTGAATAAGATCTACTTTCATTTTATAATCGTGCAACAACTTAAAGAGGTCACTTATGCTGTCTTCTACTATAAATGAAAAATCCAGGGAGGAGAGTTTCATCAATACCTGATTTTTCTTAACAATAAAACAAGGTATCTCGGGCTCAATCCCAATACCCTTGCCAACCGTAGTACCGGCATCCCTAGGATTAACAAAAGATTTTACATGTAACGGTATTTCCTTTCTTTGTAAGGGCTGTAAGGTCTTGGGATGGATCACAGATGCCCCGTAAAAAGCGAGCTCTATTGCTTCTCTATAGGATATTTTGTTCAATAGTCTGGTCTCTTCAAAATACCTCGGGTCTGCATTCAGAACTCCGGGAACATCTTTCCAAATAGTAACAGAATTTGCATTAAGGCAATAGGCCAGAATTGCAGCAGTATAGTCAGAGCCTTCTCTGCCCAGCGTTGTGGTAAAATTATTATCATCACTTGCCAAAAATCCCTGGGTAATATATAATTTATTCTTTTCTACTCCTTCGGTTATAAACTGCTGCGTTTTTTCCCAGTTTACCCTTCCGTCCCTATAATTATTATCTGTTTTTATAAAATCTCGAATGTCAATCCAATGATTTTTAATTCCTACCTCATTAAGATACATGCTAACTATGGTAGTAGAAAGTAATTCTCCATAGCCAACAACCTGGTCATATACAAAACTATAATTTGGTGATTTGTTCCAGGCTAAAAAGCCATTGACCTCGTTAAAAAGAAGGTTAACCCTATGATAAACAGGATGCTCTTTATTTTCAAATAATGCTTCCAGTATTGTCTGGTGATACAACCTTACTTCTTCAAGAGTGCCCTCCAGGTTCGTAGGGTCATCAAAATACGCCTTGACCACTGCCTCCATGGCATTGGTCATTTTTCCCATTGCCGAAACCACTAAAAATGTGTTCTGATGTCCTGTCTCTTCAAGAACTTTGACTAAATTTCTGATTCCATTGGCATCTTTAACCGATGCCCCTCCAAACTTAAATACTCTCATATATTTCTTAAATATTCCTGAATACCTTTTTCATCTAAATGCACAACATCCCAATCGCGCAATACTTTGGCTCCTTTCTTTTCATAAAAATCAATAGCGGGACTGTTCCAGTCCAGCACATCCCAGGATATACGTTTAACGCCCAATTGCGCTCCATATTTTACAACTTCATTTAGTAAAGCTGTGCCCAGGCCGCTTCCCCGGAAATCTTCTGAAACAATTAAATCTTCTAAATGAATAACCGTACCCTTCCAGGTTGAATACCTTGGATATACCAAGGCCATCCCTTCAACATTATTATTTATAACACCCACGAAACAATGAAATAGTTTCTCACTGCCGAAACCATCCTTCACCAAACGTTCTGTGGTCATCTCAACAGCATCTTCCTCCCTCTCGAAAATTGCAAGTTCCTTTATTAAGTTTAAAACAGCAGGCATATCCCCGGTCACTGATTCTCTGATTTGATATTTCATATTTGTTACAAATAAAACACAAAGTTATAAATTTAAATATTTACACGATTACTAAAAGCATATTGTTTAACAAAATAACCGATATTTGTACTTATATAAAACATCCTTCCTTCATGGATAAAAAAAATAAAACTCTTGGTGAATTTGTCATAGAAAATCAGGCTGCATTTCAATACTCTTCCGGAGAATTTTCCAGACTGATAAACGCAATAAGACTTGCTTGTAAGGTAGTAAACCATGAAGTTAATAAGGCAGGACTTGTTGATATACTGGGAGCGGCTGGTGATACCAATATACAGGGTGAAGATCAGCAAAAACTTGATGTGCTTGCCAATGAAAAATTTATTCAGACCTTAAAAAACAGGGAAATAGTTTGTGGTATTGCGTCCGAGGAGGAAGACGATTTTATCACCGTTAATAGTCTGGATGAAAGGCATCAAAATAAATATGTGGTCCTTATTGATCCTTTGGATGGTTCTTCTAATATTGACGTTAACGTTTCTGTTGGAACCATCTTTTCTATTTATAGAAGAATTACTCCTGTGGGAACCCCCGTTACCCTTGAAGATTTCCTCCAGCCGGGCGTAAATCAGGTGGCTGCAGGCTATGTCGTATACGGAACCTCAACTATGCTCGTATATACTACAGGGCACGGCGTTAACGGTTTTACACTAAATCCTGCTATAGGTACATTCTATCTTTCACACCCGGATATGCAGTTTCCGGAAACCGGTAAAATATATTCGGTTAATGAAGGTAACTATATTCATTTTCCCCAGGGCGTAAAGGATTATATCAAATACTGCCAGTTAGAAGAGGAAGACAGGCCATACACCTCAAGATATATTGGTTCTCTGGTTTCAGATTTTCACAGAAATATGATAAAAGGGGGTATTTATATGTATCCCAAAAGCAGCGTTGCATCGAATGGAAAATTGCGACTGCTATACGAATGTAATCCTATGGCTTTTATTGCAGAACAAGCGAACGGAAAAGCTAGTGACGGGTTTACAAGAATAATGGAGATTCAACCAAAAGAATTGCACGAACGTGT
This sequence comes from Flavobacteriaceae bacterium, assembly GCA_020346245.1. GTDB lineage: Bacteria > Bacteroidota > Bacteroidia > Flavobacteriales > Flavobacteriaceae > Eudoraea. Next base: position 2,242,331 of record CP070778.1, read on the forward strand.
CCCTTTCTTCTGCGGTAGCCCAAAAATGGTAGAAAAAGCAGAGCAATTTATGGCAAGACAAAAAGACTAACAAAATAAGTAGCCTTTTGATTTATTATTTTTTCTCTACTTCTAATTCTTTAAAATGAACAAGTAATCTTCAAAATTAAATCTTCCACTAAATATTGCCACAGACTTTTCTATGATGTGGTTGGCCTTTTTAACTGGAAATCCCAATCCAATAGCATATTTCTTTAGCAATGCCATTTCCTCATCGTCCACTATATGATCCACATATATTAATCTAAATAGATCATATAAACGTTCAAGGCGTTCTTCCTGACTGTTTGAAGGAGTAATAGGATATTGGTTAGACTTCTTCATTACTTCCCTATATTCCTTAGAGGTAATATCCAGTTTTCGGGCAAATCGGTCCAATAAGCCTTTTTCTTTGGTGTTAATCTCACCATCAACAGCGGCAAGAGATGCTAAAGAAGCGAAATGAGCTAAATTTCGCCGATGTTCACTATGAAAGTATAAATCTACTATAGCCATAAAACAGTACTAATTTAAGCTGTAAAGATACTTTTTTTAAAGGTCATACTTTGAATAAATATTCAAAATATTTAATAAATTCTTTCAAATTTATAATCAACATTCTCGATTGGTTTCAACGAGAAAGTTGTAATTTCACAAAGCTACCAGCAGGGTCTTTTTTATGTTTAAAGCCAATTCTAATTCAGGAGAAGAAAAACCCTGAATAAAAGAAAGATAAGGACGCCAATAGTGATGTATCTACATTCTTAAATACTTGCATACAAAAAGCAAAAGCCGGAAATAAAAGAATGACAAAAGAACAACTTTATAATCTGGCAGAAGATTGGTTCAGGAAACAAAATTGGACCCCGCATCCATTTCAATTAAAAACCTGGTCGGCCTTTTTAGAGGGAAAACACGGCCTTTTAAATGCTCCCACAGGCAGCGGCAAGACCTATGCCTTGTGGTTTCCAATAGTCCTGAACTATCTTAAAAATAACCCTGAATATAAGACAAAGCATAAAAAGGGACTAAAAGCAATTTGGATAACTCCTTTAAGGGCATTGTCACATGAAATAAAACAATCCGCAGAAAGGGTAATCCATGATTTAGACACACAACTTACCGTTGGCATTCGCTCCGGCGACACCTCTACTGCCGAAAGAGCAAAGCAAAGGAAAAGTATGCCCGACCTGCTCATTACAACTCCTGAAAGCCTGCAATTACTTTTGGCCACAAAAGGATATAATACAATTTTTAAGAACTGTTCTGCAATAGTCGTAGATGAATGGCATGAATTGCTGGGCACCAAACGCGGGGTACAAACAGAACTTGGGTTATCAAGACTTAAGGGAATTGCCAAAGAACTTCGCATATGGGGTATTTCGGCCACGATAGGAAATCTTGAGCAGGCCAGAGAAGTACTGTTGGGCCCCGGATCTTCTGCCCATGAAAATTCTGTACTGGTCAGGGCAAATCTCAAAAAAAAGATTACCGTAAAGAGTATTATTCCCAAAGAAATGGACACTTTTCCCTGGCGTGGTCATTTGGGTCTTCGCCTGCTAGATGAAGTTATTCCTATAATCAATAATAGCAGAACAACCTTGCTATTTACAAATACCAGAAGTCAATGCGAAATCTGGTTTCAAAAAATCCTCGAAAAATATCCGGAATTAGCAGGTGAAATTGCCATGCATCATGGAAGTATAAATAAAGAAACCAGGCAATGGGTAGAACAGGCCATAAGAAATGAAAGTCTAAAAGCGGTTGTCTGTACTTCGAGTCTGGATCTCGGGGTAGATTTCGCCCCGGTGGAAACTGTAATTCAAATTGGCGGTCCCAAAGGAGTTGCCCGTTTTATGCAACGAGCAGGAAGAAGTGGTCACAGGCCTGGCGAAGAAAGCATTATATATTTCCTTCCTACACATGCCATTGAACTTATAGAGGCTTCTGCACTGAAACAGGCTGCAGAAAAAAAGGCAGTTGAAGACAGGATTCCCTACCTCAATAGTTTTGACGTTTTAATACAGTACCTGGTCACTCTTGCCATCTCAGACGGTTTTTTTCCTGACCAAATTTATCCGGAAATTAA
>CP070778.1:2244537-2318418 GCA_020346245.1 Flavobacteriaceae bacterium
GGCTTAGTATCGAATAAAGAATATTCTCCTATTAGATACTCTTTTCCTGCATCTATATTGGCAGTCCACAGTATTGAATTAAAAGGTGTAGGCCTGGTCTCTATCTGATTAAAAGCTATGTCCTGCTCCTCCAAATTATCGGTAAACTTCATATAGGTTATTCCTTTCAAAAGCAATGTTACTGCCAGATAACCACTACTAACCATAAGACCTATTCTATTATACTTTCTTCTGGCCGGTGACAGCCTGTGCATTCTCATGCTTAAAATCAGAAAAAACAGAAAAGGAAAAGTATACAAAGGATCTATAACAAAAATATTCTGAAAAGCCAGACGAAGATCAAAAGGCCAAAAAAGTTGGGTGCCCCAGGTTGTAAATGAATCTAAAATAGGGTGAGTAAACAACCCCCAGAACATAAGTTTGGACCATTCCTTCCAGCTCACACCAGATTCTATTTCAATTTTTGAAATAATCCACCCAAAAACAGGCGCAAACAAAAGACTAAACAAAATAGAATGGCTAAAGCCCCTGTGCCATTCTGTAGCCGTAACGGTATCTACAAAATAACGACTCAATACATCAAGATCCGGGATAGTCCCCGCTATTGCCCCATAAAGCATGGCTTTATTACCCACCTTTTTGCCAAGTACCACTTCACCTACTGAAGCCCCTAAAACTATTTGTGTTAATGAATCCATATACTATTCAACTATATTCATTTTCTTCAATAAAAAGGAGGCATTCATATTCTGACAAATCCCTTTTTTAAATTTGTAATCAAAATGCAGTTCATCCTCTATAATTTCAGCATCAAAATAATAGTTCTCTACTTTTTTCAAGCTATCAGCAACTTCACAAAGACTTAAATCATGAGTGGCTATAATGCCGGTTGAATCAGAGCCAACTAATTTTTCAATAAACTTTTTGGAGCCAATTGCCTTGTCGGTGCTGTTGGTTCCCTTTAGGATTTCATCCAGCACGATAAAATATTCATCATCCCTGATACTATCAATAATAAACTTTAGGCGTTTGAGTTCAGAAAAAAAGTAAGATTCATGTGCCGTTAAAGAATCTACTGTACGCATGCTGGTAATTAGTTTTATTGGCTGGTATTTTGCCTCAGTTGCGCATACCGGCAACCCAATGTTGGCCATTATAATCTGGAGGGAGATCGTACGCAGGAATGTACTCTTACCGGCCATATTGGCTCCCGTAATTACAAAAAATTCTTCCCTGCAAATTTTAAAATTATTTGTTACCCCTTCTGCCGGGTCCAGTATTGGGTGAGAGACATTCACTGCCTCAATGATAAGATCATTTTCAGTTATTTCAGGAAAGCTATAATCAGGGTGATTAAAAGCAAAATTTCCCAGGCTATTGTAAGCATCAAAAGTGGCAAAAGTATTAAGCCAGCGCTCTACATTTTTGCCATGAATTCCAATCCATTTTTCTATGTTAGATGCATATCTGAGGTCCCACAACAGGAAACCATTTGCCAGGACTCCAAAAAGCATATTATTTCTTTGTTCAAAGGCATTAAGCATTCCTGAAAATTGTTTTAGAACTTTGGAAACCCTTACCCCATTTTCCAAAATGTTATTTTTTTCTTTTTCTAAAACGCTGGCCTGAAAATTCATATCCTCAAGTAGCAAAATCAATTTTTGGTACTGCCTAAAACTGCTCTGCACATTGGATGTATTCTGAGAAAGGATATTTACCTTCCTTAAATAGTTACCTGTTATAGCCAGGCCAAAGAAGAACCAAAACAACAATCCCCATCCCGGTATATAGTTAAAATAATAAAGACCTATTGCTCCCAACGAGAAGAGTGAAAAAATACCGGGAATAATTTTCATCAGATCAGGAACGAAAGGCTGATATGATTTTAGCCAGCTTATTAATTTCGCCGAGGAGATTTCTGTTTTAATCAGTCTGGCAACCGCAGAAAATTCCTGTCTCCATTCTGCTATGGATCGCAGTTCTTTTATAGCTTCCTGCTTTTCAATTACATTTTCGGTATTGTTTTCCGTAAGAAGTATGGCCAATGTTTTACTGCCTTCCTCCAAAGCTGTTCGATTACAATATTGATAAAAAGAGCCCTGTCCGAAAAGATCTATATCCTGACTATAAAAATGGCCAGGGTCTATAAATTCATTTCCATCTGGTAAATGGTCATATTTTCTACCCAATACCTCTAATTCGGTTTCATTAATGGAGATCAAGGCCAGCAATCTTTTTTTTTGGTAATTCAGGTCTGTATGCCTTGAAACCAGAAAAAGGAACAATATTGCAGCAAACAGAACAGCTAAAATGATATAATCTGAATTGTCGTAAAGTAAATATATCCCCAAAATTGTAAGGACAAAAACGGAAAGCCTAAGCATACCGGAGACCTTTAATTGCCTATTCACCTGTACGAGCAACTTCTTCAATGTGCTTAGCCTTTCGGAGTAGAATTTAGTGGGATTAAGCATATAATTTTGCTCTATAAATTTAGGAGGTAAAGATATGGTATTCCTGAAGGGTTTAAAGACTAAATCATACCCTCAAGTTCTGCTTTTTGCTTTTTTGTTAGTTTAGAAACTACCAGATCATAGGAATGATTGACCAATTCTGATATGAGGTTTACAGGTAATTGTTCAAGAAACAAGGTGTTCCAATGTACTTTGCTCATATGATAACCCGGGATAATAATCCCATCATAGGTTTCTCGCAACTCTATAGCCCTTTCGGGGTCACATTTTAAATTTATCTGCGTTGGAATTCGTTCCAGAGGGGCAATGGTAAAAATTTTACCCATCACCTTAAAGACCAGGGTATCGGCATCAAAAGGAAATTCTTCCGTAACCCCCTTTTTTTGTATACAAAGTTCTCTGAATTCTTCAATATTCATTTAAATAAGCCCTTAATGCAAACCTTAACTGAAATACCTGTGAAATAAGCTTAGGATTTACCCGGAAAGGTTATAGTTTGATCCCCTGTGAATCATATACAATTACCTTATTCCAGAGACTTCCTGCCTCTTCAATAAATGCCAGATGTGCTTTTTCATTTTGGTATTTCTCCTGTTGTTTGGCAGATTTAAAGCTAACAATCAAGGCATAAGTAAATGAATCGTCCACCACATCGCGCGTCGCCTTTGGTGGTTTCCCCACATAATGGGTATTTGCATGCTTCGACTTCTTCATGAATTTCTTCATTGCCTTTTCAAATTGCTTCTGGTCTTCCTCACTATTCGGATTGTTAAGCCAAAAATATACGGTGTGTACAAAATTTGAATCTAAACTTCTCATTGTCTTATCTTGTTGACTATATGTGGTTATGGTAATAAATAAAAGGGTTAAAATACAAACTGTCTTTTTCATTATAGCTTATTTATATTAAAATTATTATTTGATAAAAGGTTTGTTATGTTCACTTAACTCCAAAGCTGAGTAATCCAATTTCCAGCCTATTGTTTCAACGATTTTTTCGATCAATAAGACTGCTTCCAGAGCTTCCCGCCTCGCTGTATCCATTAGTCCGCTTTCAGGAATTTTCTCCATAACATGTCTTTTTGCTTCCTGGTTCAAAGACGTTAAATCGCCTGGAGTAAATGTATTAAAAAAACCATTTTTAATATCATAAAATTCAAGTTCAGGTTCTATTGAAAGAACTTCCGGTTGGGGGAAGTTAGAAAGAATTATCTTTTTTTTATCTGTATCGGCGTGCATAAGCACTTTTTTCAGATCATACCCTATTTGAGCTTTTGCATTGATAACAATTAAAGCCTTCTTTTTGCTACTAAGCAGGCTCATGAAGTGTTCCCTCTTATTCTCATACCTGTAAATCTCAGCAAAATCTCCTTCCACTGATATCAATTTACAAACACTTTTGATCTTTTCTAAAATAATAGTAGATTGATGTTCTGTAAGTTCTTTTCTCCTCTTTATCCGAAATAATGAATACATCCAATACATTAGGATAGCTCCTAATACCGATCCTAAAAAAAGTTCTAAAATACTATCCATTGTTCTCGCCTAATTCGCCCAAATGCGTATACTTAAATCCTTTCTCATATTTTAATCCATATCCCAAAGCCCGGTCCAGGGAAGAATGAGAAAATAAAATTATTCCAATTCCTTCACAAAAAGGAATAGAAAAATATGCTCCCAAAAGATAAATAACTATGGCCAATCCTTTATGGTGTAAAATATTATAACTAATCGCCCCTGCTTTATTTCCAAAAATATATCCAAGCATTCCTATATCCGGTGCCAGAAGAAACACAAAAAACCACCACCACGAAAAAGGGAGTAATGTAAAAAGGTAGTACCCTACTATGAACATGGCTAATTCCTCTAATTTTATCTGGGTTTTCATGATTATAACACTTTGTACAAAACCGGCCTGCTGGGGCTGGCGTCATTTTCAATGGGAGCCAGCTGCAAATTCAAAATATAGGTTCCGTCTTCAATAGAATTCTCTACAAAAATAAATTCCGTGATTGTCGCCAATGTTCGTTTCTGGCCTTCCAATTGCCAGAAAGCATTGTGGGCCAAAAGTGCACCATTGTCTTTTTCTTTATCAACCGAGGGGAGGTCTATCAGCAAATGATCTATCCCTTTATCCACTAAATATTGGGCTGCCTCTTCAAGCAAATAAGGTGGATTGGTATCGGAATATTTCTTAGATAATTTTTCTTTTAGATTAGGCAAGGTTCGAATGACAAGGGCTTCACATTTTTTATTTCCAATTACATATTGAATTTGCTTTCTGGAGACCACAAAATCATTCTGATACTTTTCGGGGGCAATAGTTACAAGCTCGGCAAGGAAAAAGTAGTTAGTAAGTTGTTTGTTTATGGAATAACTTTCTTTTGTAATGTGGCCGAGGCATTCTGTATGTGTTACATGTGCATGAGGATTAAAATTGATGTCGTTAAAATTGACTGATGCGCCTTCTGATACTTTTCCGATGAATCCTTCCTCTACGTGCGGAGCTATTATAGGTGCATCCAGGTTCCAGGCCCCGACATTAGATTCATTTCCTTTCAAAGAAATTGAAATATCCAAGGGTTTTGAAAGGTCTATCTGGTAATCCCCGCTCTTGTGTTTTATATTTGCCCGCATAGGTCTTAAGGTAAGAATCCTAGTTCAATTTAATCATAAATAAATCACTTGCGATACCGTCACATAAAAACTTTCCTTTTTTAGTAACACCTACCATTTCCTTATCGGTAAAAAGCAATCCCTCTTTTATATATTTCTCTGATTGTTTTAAAAGGTAGTCCAAATACATATTGCCAAATTCTTTTTGGATTTTTTTAAGTGAGATTCCCCAAATTGTTCGAAGGCCAGTCATGACATATTCGTTATATCTGTCTGTAATAGTCAGTGTTTCTTCTTCCAATGGAAGGATTTCCTGATTAATTGACTTTAGATATTTTGAATTATTTCTGATATTCCATCCCCTTTTCTTGCCGTCATAGGAATGTGCGGAGGGTCCTATACCCATATACTTTTTCCCCTGCCAGTAAGAGGTATTGTTCATTGAAAAATATCCTTCTTTCCCAAAATTGGAAATTTCATAATTTACAAACCCTTCCGATTCCAATTTGTTAAGCAGCATATAAAACTGCTCTTGTGCCAGTTCATCATCAACATCCGGAATCAGACCTTTTTCAATAAAGGCCTTCAATGCCGTTTTAGGTTCCACGGTTAGCGCATAACTTGAGATATGTGGCAAGTTATAAGATAATGCTTTGGCAATGTTCTCTTCCCAGCGTGTATTTGTCAAACCGGGTATACCGTAAATCAGGTCAATTGATATATTGTCAAAATGTTTCCTGGCTTCATCTAGGCAACTATGGGCATCATCGGTAGTGTGTGCCCTATTCATCAATTTTAAATCCTGATCAAAAAAAGACTGTATGCCAATACTTAATCTGTTAATAGACGAATCGCTGAGTTCATGAATTTTGTTTACCGACAAATCATCGGGGTTGGCCTCCAATGTAATTTCCGGCATCTCTGCCAACTTATAATTCTTACTTATTTCACCAATTATTTGGTCAATTTCAATTGTTTCTAATAACGAAGGTGTGCCCCCACCAAAATAGATCGTTTCAATCTGCTCATTATTGAATTCCTCTTTTCTCAAATACAACTCCTGTTTCAGAGCCAGGATCATAGCGTCTTTTTTGGACAGGCTGGTTGAAAAATGAAAGTCACAATAATAACAAGCTTGCCTGCAAAAAGGGATATGGATATAAATGCCAGACATTATTGCTGTTTTAAAGCTACAATAATAAAAGAGATGATGGAAGCCAGGAGGACATAAAACACATAAGCAAGAATGAAGGTAATAAAGGCTTTAATGCCCGTCAGCCATTTTCTGTGGCCGAAAAAAGAAACCATGGCATACACAAAATAAACAGTCATAACCAGTGTCGACAAATACTGAATATTTTGATTGACATATCGGATGTAGAATAAATTCAACGTAACCAATAGCATATAGAATCCGATTAAATAAAAAGACACTGCAAAATACTCTGCCAGAGAATAATACCTGCGATAAAACAGTTTCATTGCCAGTGCCAGAACAGCCACTAAAATGAACAGGAGGCTGTTGATGTTTTCAATCATAAATTCCCGGGCCTGATAAAGAAAATCTGAATCCACAAAGGGATTAGCTTCGGGATTTCCAATAATCTGTCCCAGTCCTTCAGACCCAACCAGCCAACGAATAAGGAGGTAAAACAGAGTAGTGAGGAGGAAAAAGGATATGGGCCTGTAATACCTTCTGCGCTTTCCATACAGGTAGTCTCTTAAAAGATAACCTGGATTTATTACAAGCATTTTAAGGGTTTGGGGAAGCGGAGAATTCAGGGAGAGTAACTGGTCCGCAAGATCATGAAAGGTTTCTTTGAAGGTAATCTTATGCACAGAAGTTCTTTGACCGCAAGCAGGACAAAAACGACCCTGGCATGGTTGTTCACAATTATGACAATATCCATTATTATTCAAATTCATGACTCATTTTAACCGGTCTTCATTCTGCTTGACAAAGGCAGTCCATCCGGTATAACTTTTACCTACCTCTACCCGGCTTTCATTGTAGAAATGACAAACTGCAGCCGCCAGACCATCTGTGCTATCCAGATTTTTGGGAAGCGATTTTAATCCAAGTGTGCTTTGTAGCATTTTTGCAACTTGTTCCTTACTTGCATTTCCATTGCCGGTAATAGCCATTTTTATTTTTTTAGGTAAATATTCGGTTATTGGGATTTGCCTGGAGAGTCCGGCTGCCATGGCTACTCCCTGCGCCCTTCCCAGTTTTAGCATAGACTGAACATTTTTTCCGTAAAAAGGAGCTTCAATGGCAATTTCATCGGGATGGTATGTGTCGATCAGTTCAATGGTTCGCTCAAAAATAAGCTTGAGTTTGGTAAAAGGGTCTTTGTATTTTTTAAGCAATAATTCATTCATTTGAATGAATGTCATCTTCTTACCGGTAACTTTTATAATCCCGAACCCCATGATGGAAGTTCCTGGATCAATCCCTAATATAATTTTTTCTTTTTGCACGTTAATTAGTTTCCTCAGAATTTAAAACAATCGGGATCCTGAATTTAGCATTTACGGGCATCCCCCTTTTTAAAGCAGGTCCCAGCGGAGGAAGACTTTTAAGACTTCTGCTGATAATACCATCAAATTCAGGAATCTGTTCCTGAATAATTCTGTTTTTATCAATATTTAAAACACTTATTTTCCCTTCTTTATCCACCAGGAAATCTACATATACCGCTTCCTTAACATCTTTGTCTAATATAAATTCAAATTCCCCCAGGGTCATTGAAAAATGTAATAGCAATGTATTTTCAAAGCACTCTTTTTGGGTAGATTTGGATACCGTTTCGTCACAATCTTTAAAAAGGGGGAATTGATCAACATCATTCCAGTTGATTGCCTGTAATTCTTTTTCCACCAATTGTTGTGTTTTCACTTCTGAAGAAGTAAACAAATCACAGGAGGACAGCAAGCATAGACAAGACAAAATTAGCAACTTCCTCATTTAATAGGTATTCTTGCGGAAAAATACGACTTTTTCGGGCAAATAGGTCTCAGAAATTTTGGATTTCCCGGTTCCTTAAAAAGGCATGTAACAAATAGACCCTATCTTCGTCCTATAGCAAATCATTTTTTATGGACATTACCTTGTTCTTTTTGGGATTCATTTTCATGATAGTGGGCATTTTTGGAAGTTTTTTACCCGTACTGCCCGGTCCTCCTATTAGCTGGATAGGGTTATTGTTATTGGTCCTTACAAAGGCAATTCCTAATGACTGGTGGTTTTTGGGGATCACTTTTTTGGTTGCGGCTATTGTATTTGCATTAGATTACTTAATCCCTGCTATAGGCACCAGAAAGTTTGGTGGAAGCAAAGCCGGAATGGCAGGAACCGTTATAGGGCTGCTTGTTGCCATTTTATTTCCAATCCTGGGTATTTTTGGAATAATAATCTGGCCGTTTATTGGAGCGCTGATAGGGGAACTCATTAACAAAGCAGATAATAAAACTGCACTGAAGGCTGCTTTCGGGTCATTTGTGGGCTTTCTAACCGGCACCTTCCTTAAATTTGTAGTAACAATAATTTATCTGGGACTTTTTATTGCCAAAACATGGGATTACAAACAAGCCTTGTTCCCGTTTTTTTATAGTTCTTAATTAAACCATACCACTTTGTCCTGAATAGGTTTTCTTTCCCCAACAGAAATTTCCTCTTCATATCGTCCCATATATAAAAATCCGAGGCATTTCTCACCATCTGCAAGTTCAATAAACTCCCCCATATATTTTATAAGGCCCGGAGAGCTCCAATAACAACCAATTCCCATTTCGGTGCAGCAAAGCCACATATTCTGAACGGCCATTGAAGTAGCGGCAATTTCTTCCCATTCCGGAAGACTTTCTTTTGGATCTCTTTGCATACATATTGCTATTACTGCCGCCGACCTGCGTGGGTTATCGAGAAGTTTTTCTATTTTAAAATTTTTAGGATTTGTTTCGGTCTCTTTATATTTTTTTGCGAGGAACTGGCCCAATTCCTCTTTTGAATTTTGCCAAAAGACTTTGAACCGCCAGGGTTCCGTTTTTTTGTGGGTAGGTGCCCAATTGGCCGATTCGAGGATTTTTTCAATCTCCGATTTATTTATCGCCTGCTTGCTATATTGCGCAGGAAATACAGAACGCCTCTTCTTAATCAGTTCATATACCATACTAAACTTTTTGGTTTTGCAAAGTTAGAACTTCTATGTAATATAATATTCAAATTAAAGTGGGGTAACAATCCCATTTTTCTGAAACTTAATGAATACATTTATAGTACCAAAAATTTGATTTAATGGTTTCATCAACGCTAACCTTTCTGTATGGGGAGGACGAACTTAGTTGCAGTGTAGCCCAGGGAATTGCAACTGGATCTGTTCAAGGAAAATTATCGGATACCGCAAGAAAACGGGTTCGGAATAGCACGCTTGTAGTTGAAAACATAGTTGAAAAAGGAGAGGCTGTCTATGGGATAAATACAGGATTCGGACCCCTGTGTACCACTAACATTTCTAAAGAAGAAACCAGAATTTTGCAAACAAACATCCTCAAAAGCCACAGTGTTGGTGTAGGCAAGCCAATTAAACCTGAATTGGCTAAACTGATGCTTATTTTAAAAATTCACGCTCTCGCCAGGGGTTATTCAGGGATAGCTGAGGAAACTTTAGACCGAATTCTCTGGCATATAGAAAACAATGTCATTCCGGTAGTACCATCACAGGGTTCCGTAGGGGCTTCTGGTGATCTGGCACCGCTCGCACATCTTTTTTTACCGCTTATAGGTTTTGGCAAAGTGTTTTATGAAGGCGCTAGCATTGAGACCGAGGAATTATTCAGAATTACAGGACTTAAGCCACTAAAATTAGGGCCTAAAGAAGGGTTGGCTCTTATAAATGGCACTCAATTTATTACGGCACATGCCATAAAAGTATTGGACAAATTTCACAATTGTCTGAATCATGCAGATATTATAGGCGCCATGATGGTTGAGGGTTTACAAGGCTCCATAAAACCTTTTTACCCTGAATTGCATGGTTTACGGCCTTTTAAAGGAAATATTCATGTTGCAGAGCGGGTTAAGCTACTCCTGAAAGGATCTGAGATCATGGAAAATCATATTGATTGTGAACGTGTGCAGGATCCCTATTCTTTGCGATGTATTCCTCAGGTTCACGGCGCTTCCAGAAATACCTGGTTGCACCTCAAGGAATTGGTTCATGTAGAATTAAATTCAGTAACAGATAATCCCATTATTTTTAATGAAGAATTGACAATTAGCGGCGGTAATTTTCACGGGCAGCCGTTGGCCATGGCATTGGATTATGCGTGTCTGGCAGCGTCGGAACTAGGTAATATATCAGATAGGCGCATATACCTTGCTCTGGAGGGCAATAGTCCCGGAGTTCCAAAATTGTTAATGGAAGATACGGGCATTAACTCAGGATACATGATCCTTCAATATACTACCGCTGCTTTGGCCAGTGAAAATAAAGGACTTTGTTTTCCTTCGAGCGCGGATAGCATCCCTACTTCAATGGGGCAGGAAGACCATGTTAGCATGGGTTCTATAGGAGCAAGAAAAGCCCTGCGCGTTCTTAGAAATCTCGAAAAAATATTAGCCATAGAACTCCTGACTGCAACCCAGGCTTTTGAATTCAGGAAACCTTTAAAATCGGGAATATTACTTGATGAAGTGCATAAAGAAGTTCGTAAAAAAGTAGCCTTTGCCAAAAATGACCGGGTTTTTTCGGAGGATATAGAGCAGGGGATAGAATTAGTACAGAATCATACCATTATAAAACGTATTCATGAGGTGTGTAAAAGAGAGCATCTTTCATTGAAGACAACTTATTCAGACGAGTTTGAAAATTATTAATGACCATGAATGAATTAACACTTATTGGCCCCTTAAGCCAGGTAATCCCGATGACCGGAATAGCTTTAAAGGGACCTGTATCAGATAGTCAGCTTCAGCCCATTGAAGATGCAGGAATTCTTTGCATTGATGGCCTGGTTAAATCTATAGACAATTATAAAAAACTCTTATCTGAGGTAAAAGAACTGGATGTACAATTAATTCAATTAGAGGGAAATCATAGTTGTCTTCCGGGCTTTGTAGATTCTCATACACATATTTGTTTTGGAGGGTCGCGTGCCAGGGATTACGCCATGAGAAATGCCGGCAAAACATATTTGGAAATAGCAGAAGAAGGGGGTGGTATCTGGGACACCGTACAACAGACAAGGAAGGCTGACCAAAAAGGATTGGTCAGGGGAATACTTAAAAGGGCCAAACAGCATCTAAGAAATGGTGTTACCACCACTGAGGTAAAAAGTGGTTACGGCCTTTCTGTAGATGCAGAACTAAAAATGCTAAACGCAATAAAAGAGGCTGATAAGCAGTCTCCGCTGGATTTTATTTCCACTTGTTTAGCAGCACATATGCTCCCCAGAGATTTTAATGGCAGTTCATCAGAATATCTTTCAGAAATAAGTGAGCAATTGTTCCCGATATTGAAAAAAGACAAATTGGCAAACAGGGTTGATGCTTTTATTGAGAAAGGGGCATTTAGTGAAGCAGAAATCGCTCCTTACCTAACAAAAGCTGTTGAAATGGGTTTTGATATTACCATACACGCAGATCAGTTTTCAGTTGGGGGAAGTACGGTTGCGGTTAAATTTAATGCTGTCAGTGCAGATCATTTGGAAGCAAGTACATCTCATGAAATAGAATTACTGGCTAAAAGCAATGTCATTGCCACAGCCTTACCGGGGGCTTCATTAGGCCTGGGCTGTAATTTTACTCCGGCCAGGAAAATGCTGGATGCAGGTGGTGCCCTGGCTATTGCCAGTGATCACAATCCGGGTTCTGCTCCTATGGGAGACCTTCTTACCCAGGCGGCTATATTAGGAACCATGGAAAAATTAACGAATGCGGAAGTATTGGCAGGAATCACATGCCGAGCTGCTGCTGCTCTCAATCTTGATGACCGCGGAAAATTGAAACCGGGTTATTTTGCCGATTTTAGTTTATTTCATACTGCTGATTTTAATGAAGTCCTTTATAACCAGGGGGCTTTCAAACCATGTATGGTATTTAAAAAAGGGAAATTAATCTACGACAAACATAACCCTTAGAAAAGATGCGTAATTCTAAAACACAACTGAGTTTTCGCGATGAGATCCTAATGGGAATTCCGAAGGAATTACCCGCAGCAAAATCACGTATTCCTGATTTGAATCATGCACCAAAGAGAAAGGAAATACTGAGCCGGGAAGAGAAAAAACTGGCCATAAGAAATGCACTTCGCTATTTTCCTGAGGCCTGGCACAGTGAGCTTTCTAAAGAGTTTGCTGTGGAATTGGAAAAATATGGCCGAATCTATATGTATCGATTTAAACCGGGATATAAAATGCAAGCCCGGCCAATTTCAGAATATCCCGCAAAAACCATTGAGGGTGCAGCGATAATGCTTATGATACAGAATAATTTGGATCCCGAGGTAGCACAACATCCTGAAGAATTAATAACCTATGGAGGTAATGGTGCGGTCTTTCAGAACTGGGCGCAATATCTTCTTACTATGAAGTATTTGGCTATCATGATTGAAGAACAAACCCTTCATATGTACTCAGGGCATCCAATGGGATTGTTCCCTTCATCAAAGGACGCACCGAGAGTCGTAATTACCAACGGTATGATGATTCCTAACTATTCCTCTCAGGACGATTGGGAAAAATTCAATGCTCTTGGCGTAACACAATACGGGCAAATGACTGCCGGTTCTTATATGTATATTGGCCCACAGGGTATAGTGCATGGAACCGCGATTACGGTTATGAATGCATTTAGGAAGGTTTTGTCAAAATCGGAATCCCCAAAGGGTAAAATATTTCTCACTGCGGGCCTGGGCGGCATGAGTGGTGCTCAGCCAAAAGCCGGCAATATTGCTGGCTGTATTACAGTTTGCGCAGAGGTAAATGAGGCGGCTGCAACGAAAAGATTTGAACAGGGTTGGGTAGATGAGCTACATAAAACTTTTGATACGCTGATTCCCCGAACCAAAGAAGCCATAAATAAGCATGAAATAGTATCCCTAGCTTATGTGGGTAATGTAGTGGATGTTTGGGAACGGTTTAATGAAGAAGGGCTGGTCATTCACCTCGGATCCGATCAAACCTCTTTACACAATCCATGGGCCGGAGGGTATTACCCGGTTGGACTGACCTTTGAGGAAGCAAACACAATGATGGCAGAAAATCCGGGACTCTTTAAGGAAAAGGTGCAGGAATCTTTAAGGCGACAGGTGAATGCGATCAATAAACATGCAGCAAAAGGAACCTATTTCTTTGACTATGGCAATGCTTTTTTACTGGAAGCTTCAAGGGCTGGTGCGGATATCATGTCTGAAAACAATATAGATTTTAAATATCCATCTTATGTTCAGGATATTTTGGGCCCAATGTGTTTTGACTATGGATTTGGCCCATTCAGGTGGGTTTGTACTTCTGGCAATCCTGAAGACCTGCAGAAGACAGACGAGATAGCTTTAAGCGCAATGGAGCAAATCAGGAACTCAGCCCCGGAAGAGATTCAGCAGCAAATGGAGGATAATATAAAATGGATTCGTGAAGCAGATTCCAATAAGCTGGTGGTAGGTTCACAGGCCAGGATTTTATATGCAGATGCAGAAGGAAGGATTAAAATTGCCGAGGCTTTTAATGCAGCTGTTAACTCAGGTGAAATTTCCGCTCCAGTTGTCCTTGGCAGGGACCACCATGACGTAAGTGGCACAGATTCACCATTCAGGGAAACCAGTAATATTTATGATGGAAGCCAGTTTACAGCAGACATGGCTATCCACAACGTAATAGGAGACAGTTTTAGAGGTGCAAGCTGGGTTTCTATTCACAACGGTGGCGGGGTTGGATGGGGCGAAGTTATCAACGGTGGTTTCGGGATGGTACTCGATGGTTCAGAAGAGGCTGCAAAACGCTTAAAAAATATGCTGTTTTATGACGTAAATAATGGAATATCACGCCGAAGCTGGGCCAGAAATAAAGAAGCACTATCTGCAATTAAAAGGGAAATGAAGCGAAGCCCGGGTCTAAAAGTTACATTACCCAACCTGGTAGCAGATGACTTATTAGATGAACTATTTGAATAACCCAATGAATTTGTACAAACCAACGGACGAACATATTTGGACAGGTCGTGAGGCCAGTAAGGATTTGTATGTTTATCAGAAAGTAAAACAAATTGACCTGGAAATTCAAAACATACCAATCACAGCAAATAATTCTTTCGTATTACTTGGTTATGAATGTGATGAAGGGGTACGAAGAAACGGGGGAAGACCAGGTGCCAAAGAAGGGCCTCAGGCTGCCCTCAGTCAGTTGGCAAAACTCCCACATCATTTAGATGAAAGTACTGCTATTTTTGATGCAGGTAATGTAGTATGCCTTGGAGATGATATGGAGAAAGCGCAAAGCGTATTGGCTGAAAAGGTTACTCAAATATTGAATAATAAGGGGATGCCTTTATTGTTAGGGGGCGGTCATGATATTGCCTATGGCCATCTTAACGGAATTAAAAACTATGCTTCGAATGACCAAAAAATCGGGATCATAAATCTTGATGCCCATTTCGATCTAAGATCCAATGAAAATAGCAATAATTCCGGCACCCCGTTTTATCAAATAGCAATTGATTGTAAAGAAGAAAATCTGGATTTTTCTTATTTATGCCTGGGGATTAGAAATGATGCCAATGACAGTATTTTATTTCAGCGTGCCCGTGAATGGGACGTTAAATACATAGAGGCCGAACTCTTCCATAAGGAGAATACTTCTTACGTGATTAATAAAATAAATGAGTTCTGTAAGGATATTGATTTTATATATCTGACCATTGATTTAGATGGTTTTTCTTCTGCTTTTGCCCCTGGCGTTAGTGCGGCTTCGCCTATGGGTTTTTCTGTGGATATCGCCCTGGTTGCAATTCATACCATCATCGCAACTAACAAACTTATAAGTGTTGACGTGGCTGAACTGAACCCAACCTATGACCGGGATGACCAAACAGCCAAACTGGTGGCAAGCCTGCTTCACTTCATTATACATAAAGTTGCACTACTCTAGCCAGGATTGATAGTAAGTACCATCATCAATTTCGAGAGCGACATCAGTTAATTGCAAGGGTTTAAATGTATCTACCATTACCGCATATTCCTCTGTCCCGCTCTTACCTATACTGGCTTCATATGTGCCCGGATGAGGACCGTGAGGGATTCCTGCAGGGTGTAAAGAAATATAACCTTTATCAATGTTTTTGCGGCTCATAAAATCACCTTCTACATAATAGAGCACTTCGTCCGAATCAATGTTTGAATGATTATAGGGTGCTGGGATGGCCTGAGGGTGGTAATCATAAAGTCTGGGGCAGAAAGAACATACTACAAAAGTACTGGTCTCAAAAGTCTGATGAACCGGTGGCGGCTGATGCACCCTCCCTGTAATTGGTTCAAAATCATGTATTGAAAAAGCGTATGGGTAGTTATATCCGTCCCAGCCTACTACATCGAAAGGATGTGAAGCATATATCATATGATGTAACTGCCCTTGTTTCTTTACTTTAATAAGGAAATCTCCCAGTTCATCGTGAGTTTGCAAATTCTCCGGTAGCCTAAAATCGCGCTCACAAAATGGTGAATGCTCCAAATGTTGCCCAAACCAATTCCTGTATCGTTTCGGCGTATAAATTGGATGATAAGATTCCGTTATAAAAAGCCTGTTATCCCCATCTTCAAAAGTAATTTGATAAATCATGCCGCGGGGTATTAGAATATAATCCCCATATCCAAAAGGAATTTCACCCAGCATAGTTTTCAGGATTCCTTTACCCCTGTGAACAAACAGTAATTCATCGGCATCCGCATTTTTATAGAAGTAATCCGTCATTGATTTTTTAGGGGCTGATAGGGCAAGATGAACATCGCCATTGAATAACACAACTTTGCGGCTATCGAGATAATCATCCTCAGGGGACACCTGAAAACCTTTTAACAATCTGGATTTTATATTATACTTCACCGCCGTCTTAGGCGACAGGTCCTCCGCTTCACCAACCTCTTTGACCATAGTTGGACGGTATAAATGATACATGAGGGAAGACATCCCGTCAAATCCTATGGTTCCAAATAATTGCTCATAATGTAAACTGCCATCTTTTTTCTTAAAAATCGTGTGTCTTTTATGTGGTAAATCTCCAAGTTTATGATATAGTGGCATCAGCAAATCTGTTTAAAAATCATCACTAAATTTACGATAAATTGGAGGTTTTGTAAAATAATGTCTTATAAAGTTCGGGCAATTTGTTTATCTCAATAAACAAAGTATACCCTAAACAAAAAAGCCTCCCAAATTGGAAAGCCTTTCATTGGTAAGTGTCAAATAAATATCGACATCTATACACATACACCATTATTAATGATGTACAACACAACACTACAAAGATATGAAAGGATTCCAAATTAGTTGTTATAATTTGAGTGTTTTATATTTTGGACCTGAAGGGCCTCACTATTAAGCGGGCAGCCTTATCATAGTTGATGTAATTATATACCCAATTGAAAAAAACAATGACTCTATTCCTAAATCCTACCAGGGACATCAGATGAATAAACATCCATATAAACCATGCGAAGAATCCCCCGAATTCAATGCCCGGAAGATCTACTACAGCTTTGTTGCGGCCTATGGTTGCCATATTACCCTTGTTTCTATACACAAAAGGCTTCATAGACCTGTCTTGCAATAAGCGTTCTATATTCCCGGCCAAAAGTTCCCCCTGTTGAATTGCAGGCTGGGCCATTTGAGGGTGTCCTTTAGGGTACGCTTCTGTTTCCATATAGGCAATATCTCCAACGGCAAAAATATTTTCGTGCCCCAAAATCTGATTATATCGGTCTACTTTATACCGATTTACGTTTTTTATCAATACATCAGAATTTAAGCCCTCTATTGCTGCCCCCTTAACCCCGGCAGTCCAGATAAAATTCCTGGTTTTGATCTCTTCACCATTGTTCATTACTAAACGGTCACCATTGTAGCCTTTAACCAAAGTATTCAAATGGAGATGTACTCCAAAATCTTCTAAAAATTTCTTTGCTTTGGCCGAAGCTCTGGCACTCATAGGTGGTAAAACAACATTTGCTCCTTCAAACAGATGAATTTCCATTTCATCAATATTCAGATGTCTGTAATCTTTTGGGAATACATGCTTTTTCAATTCAGCGAATGCGCCCGCAAGCTCAACCCCTGTAGGACCGGCACCAATTATACAAAAATTAAGGAGTGCCTTCCGCTCCTCAACATCCTTACAATTATCTGCCAATTCAAAATTCTGAAGCATAAGGCTGCGAATATTTAGTGCTTGAGGTACACTTTTCATGGCCATTGCATTTTCCTCAATCTCTGAATTTCCAAAAAAATTGGTGCGTGTCCCGGTGGCAATAATCAGATAGTCATAGGAGATCTTACCTATATCCGTATGAACTTCTTTTAGTTCGGGCACTATCTTTTTTACTGTAGCCAGCCTAAAATAAAAATTCTGAAGTCTTTTTAAAATTTTGCGAATTGGATAGGCTATTGAATCTGGTTCCAAACCACCAGTGGAAACCTGGTACAATAGTGGTTGAAAGGTGTGGTAGTTGTGTTTATCGATGACAACAACCTGAATCGGAAGGTTCCTAAGTTTTTTAGCCAATGAAATCCCTGCAAAACCAGCTCCTATGATTACTACCCTTTTATTGGTGTTTTTTGGAAGATTCATATGTTAATTAGTAGCAAAAATAAGGAAACCCTTACCGTTCATCGATGTTTTTTAACTGAGCTAATGAGATCAGGTTTCCGTTAAAAACTCATTTCCGGGATAATGTGCAAATAGTAATGGTTTTAGTCGAACATACAATTCTTTGGTCGTAAAACCCTCGTGGGTGACTCTTTCATTAGTAATTTTATAAAGGATTACCCAAGTCCTAAAACCAGCTTATCATGCTTAAAAAGATAGTTTTTATAGTGCTTATTGGTATTTTTGTCTCCTCCTGTACGCTGGATTCTGTGTATGAGTATGTGGAAACAGAAGAGGCTAAGGCAGTTGCTTCTGACCTCTCCGAAAACCATTTAAAAATTCCCCTTAGCAATGAAGATCTGGAAATCTATAATTGGATTACCCATATTCAGCTTAATAATGGGATTTTAACAAGTACTGAAGGATCAAACTTTGTTTCGCTTTACGATAATTCTTTGGCTGCTTTGGCATTCATATCTGTTGGAGACTATACGAGAGCAGAGCATATTTTTGATTTTTTCAATGAAAAAATCGATTCAGAATTCATCCCAAACGGCGGTGGTTTTTTTCAATTCAGAGATAGCAATGGGAACAATGGTAATACTATATGGCTCGGCGACAATGCCTGGTTATTAATTGCACTTAATAATTATAAACAAACAACAGGAAATAATAAGTATAATGAACTAACCAATTTACTGGAAAATTGGATCAGGGGTTTGCAGGATGAAGATGGAGGTTTATGGGGCGGTTTCAGGGAAGATGGAACACAAATACACAAAATTACCGAAGGTATTATTACGGCATTCAATGCTGTAAAGGGTTATGATGATTTTCATAAGGGCATTTTAAATTATCTTAAGCAGGAAAGATGGGATCTAAATGACCGGCTTCTTGTAGCCTGGCCCGAAAATGAGGCCCATTACTACGCCATGGACCTGCATTCCCTTGGCTATTTAATTTTTGAGAATTTCCCAAAGGAGGTACTTTCCAAATCCGAACGTTATAAAAACACCCAGGTGGCCAGTTTTAACGGAGAAACAATCTCCGGCTATTGTTTTGATGAGGATAGAGATGTAATCTGGTTAGAAGGTACCGCTCAAATGGCCCTGGCTTTTGAAACGGCTAATATGGTGAGTGAAGCAAATGGCACACTACAGGAACTACAAAAAGCTCAAATGAAGAATTCTGCCTGGGAAAATTCTATGGGTATCCCGTATGCAACCAATGAAGGTACCAGTTATGGTTCTTCATTATTATGGAAGGAGGCATCCAATACCCCGGCTATTTCATCGAGTATTTGGTATTTGTTTGGCGTACTTAACTTTAATCCTCTGGATCTTGGAAAGCAAAAGAATATTCCAGCTGAAGACAGGTTCTGGAATCATTAATTTTCTACAGATTTATAAATGTTTTAACACCAGACTTTTTTGATTTTGGATAACTTTAAAATAAAAAATGAAATCTTCTGCTATGTTCTGGGTTGGGGCGACTACGATACTTTTAATACTAGTGACTATAATGGCTACTATGAACTTTGCTTTTAGCTGGGTTTTTTATCTTACTGTTCTCGGACAGATTATGATAGTTTACATGGTCTATAAAGTCCTTACAGACCATTATAAAACTTCAAAAACATTTGAAGACTTTTATGAGGATAATCCTATTGGGAAATAAAAAGCCACCTCGCTACAAAGAGTAAGATTTTTTGCTAAAACCTATACTAATCGGGTAACACCAGAAGAGGTATAGGCGTATGAAAGGCTATACGCTTCACAATAGGTTCTCTAACCAATTTTTCTAAAAATCCATGGCGGTAATATACCAATGCCAGCATTTGTATACCATACTCCTTTATGAAGAATTCAATCACATCTGATTTGCTGGCAAAATATGGCATGCTTCTTATAAAATGAGGGACAGAGGAAACATAGTCCAGTAGTACATCTTTATTTGAGTGCTGATACTTGTTTAATTGTTCTTCCTCATTGATATGCATTATATTTATTGTAGCATCAAACTTTGCAGAGACCTGCATCATAGGCTCAATTACTTCAGTTCTGAAATTTCTTTTAAAATCCGTTGGGAAGCCAATTCTTGCCGGTTTTATATATTCAAAATTTTCAGGTACAACAAGGATTGGACATGTTCTTACTGCCTTAATAATTCTTACAGTATTGCTCCCTAAAAAAACTTCATCAAAGCCCGAAGCGCCTTTTGTCCCCGTTACTATAAAATCAATATCCTCTGATTCTACAAGTTCCTTGATCTCCTCGGTAAGAAGATTAAACGAAGAAACGCTTCTAAAACTATGTTGTGGATACTTATAATTTGTATTGATTTCATTCAGTAGTTCTTCCAATCCCTTCTCAGACTCAGTTCGAACATTATCCTCCAATAAACCACCATGAACCGTAGTGGCCATAAAACGACTATGAACTATAGCAGGGGTATAGGTATTTAATAGATAAAAAACACATTCTTCATCTTTAAAAAATTCGAACGCATACTTTGCTGCATTTAAGGAATTTTTGGAAAAATCTGTTGGTAATAATATTCTTTTCATACACCTATTTGATAAAACAATGGTGTAAAAATACCTCCGTGATTAGACGGAAACAATGATATATGTCAGGTTTTCAAATCCAGTGCAATTAATGGCAGGGCTTTATTCACCGAAGACGAGGAGTATGCACGGATTATTACTAAAATCCTTCGGCAAGATCTCTTAATTTCTTTTCATCCAAAATTCCAAGTTTTTTGCCAGAACTTTTTAGCAAGCCCTTCTTTTTAAACTCCGAAATAATTCGAATGCAGGATTCTGTAGCAGTACCCACAACATTGGCAATATCTTCTCTTGAAAGGGTAAGAATTAAAAAGCCTTGCTCGTCCTCACCATAGTTAGATTTAAGATAAAGGAACGCTTCTGCAATGCGTTGTTTTACAGTTTTCTGAGAAATATTTACAATCACATCATCTGCTTCTCTTAAGTCATGTGCCATAAGCCGTAATACTTCAAAAGTAAAATCGGGATTCTTATGCAGCGTATTAACAATCGCTTCTTTCGGAATGAAGCAAAGTTCCATATCATTCACAGCTACTGCACTTAGATTTGAAGTCTCTTCTGCAATTACAGACCGCTGACCCATAACTTCTCCCTTCGTAGCCAACTTAACTATTTGGTCTTTTCCATTGGAGCTTAATTTGGAAAGCTTTGAAACTCCTTCCCTTACGCAAAAAACGCCATTGAGTTTTTCACCTTCTTCAAAAATTGCCTCCCCTTTTTTAATGACCTTGGAGGTTTTTGAATCCGATACCTGCTTTAACTCTTCCTTACTCATGGCTCGCAAAGAATTAAATTGACGTATTATGCAATTCTCACACCTACTTTCAGAACCCATAAATTTTTGTTTAGGCTTTAGTTGCCCAAAATTATTGAAAAGGTGACAAATATCATATATATTTTCTGTAAATTACTACAATTTCGCGTTCAGGTAATAAGCAAATGTTTCAGAATATGACTAAATGTTACCACTGTAGTGATAATTGCAGCGCTACAGCGATAGTATTTGACGAAAAGAACTTCTGTTGTAACGGTTGTAAAACAGTATATGAGATTTTTCAGACGAATGATCTGACCTATTTCTATGACCTGCAGTCGGGCGCGGGTACTTCTCCCAGGGAAATTGAAGGAAAATATGATTTCCTCAATTCCGATAAAATTACCCAAAGATTAATAGAATTTGATGATGGAACAATTCAAATTGTAAATCTATTCATTCCCGGGATACACTGTAGTTCGTGTATATGGATTTTGGAAAATTTAAAAAAATTACATCCCGGAATCACAAATTCGCAGGTAGATTTCCCAAAAAAAATGATTAGAGTAACATTTAAAAGGGAAGAAGTTTCATTAAAAGATTTGGTTGTTCTAATGGCAAGAATTGGATATGAGCCTTATATCTCCCTTGATGATTATGAAAAAGAAAAAAGTAAAACCGACAGGAGTATCTTGTATAAACTGGGGGTTGCGGGTTTTGCCTTTGGAAATATTATGTTTTTATCCTTTCCGGAGTATTTTGAAGTAGGAGAGTTTTGGCTCGATCAATACAAGGGTTTATTCAGGTGGCTGATGTTTGCTTTTTCACTACCCGTAGTATTTTATGCAGGCAGCGACTATTTTATCTCTGCTTATAAGGGATTGCGATCGCGGCTTTTGAATATTGATGTGCCAATTGCTCTTGGAATTATTGTACTTTTTTTACGAAGTAGTTTTGAGATCACCTTTAATCTGGGTTCCGGATTTTTTGATAGTCTTACCGGGTTGATATTTTTCCTGCTTGTAGGCCGGTTCTTTCAACAAAAAACGTATTCATTCCTTTCGTTTGAGCGTGATTATAAATCATATTTTCCTATTGCGGTTACCAGATTAAATAAAAATAAGAAAGAGGAAACTGTACAGGTATATGATATAAAAAGAAGGGACAGGTTATTAATAAGGAATAAAGAACTCATTCCGGTAGATGGAATCCTTATTAGTAATGGAGCTCAAATAGATTATAGTTTTGTGACAGGAGAATCGGAACCTGTCCAAAAAAATTCCGGCGATAAAGTTTTTGCGGGAGGCAGACAGTGTTACGGAGCTATTGAAATAGAAACTTTGAAAAGTGTTTCTCAAAGCTACCTTACACAATTGTGGAGCAATTCTGTTTTCGAAAAAGACAAAACTACTGCATTTCAAACCTTAACAGACAGTATTGGAAAACGCTTTACTATCGCCGTATTGACCATTGCAATTATAGCCGCCTCTATTTGGATGTTTCATGACAGCAGCAAAGCATTGAATGTATTTACAGCTGTACTTATTATAGCTTGTCCGTGTGCTATTGCCCTTGCGGCCCCTTTTACCCTGGGTAATATGTTACGGATCTTCGGGCGTAATAAATTTTACTTGAAAAACAGTGCTGTTATAGAGCAATTGGCTCTTATAGATACTGCAATATTTGATAAAACAGGAACTATAACCACTACGCAATCCAACACAATTACCTATGAAGGCATGGAATTAACAGCTGAAGAAGAATCCCTTCTAAAAAACACTCTTAGGGCTTCGAATCACCCACTGAGCAGATCGCTCTATGAGCTGTTAAAAGAACACAATATAGAAACACTTGATGAGTACAGAGAATATACCGGTAAGGGAGTGCATGGTGTTAAGGACAAAAGTGATATTAAAGTTGGTTCTGCAGATTTTGTGGGGCGTCAACAATTAAGTGATTATAAAAGTACTGCTGTTCACGTAAGCACAAATGATTTGTATAAAGGGTGTTTTGTTTTTCATAATACCTACAGGGAAGGGGTTTCGGAAGTATTTAAGAATATGGCGGACTATTTGGATCTGGCTGTGATCTCAGGGGATAATGAAGGTGAAAAAGGAAGGCTGGAAAAGCTTCTGCCAAAGTTGACTCCTCTTTTTTTCAATCAAAAACCAACAGATAAGCTTGAGTTTATTAAAGAGTTACAAGCTAATGACAAAAAAGTCCTGATGGTAGGCGATGGCTTAAATGATGCAGGAGCACTGGCACAAAGCAATGTGGGCCTGGCTATTTCTGAAAACATAAATGTATTTTCTCCAGCCTGTGATGGAATTCTTGATGCCACAAAATTCAGATTTCTTAACAATTATATCCTGGCCTCTAAAAAGGCCATGAACATTATAAAATTATGCTTTGTCCTCTCATTGATGTACAATGTCGTTGGCCTTTATTTTGCAATAACGGGCCAGTTAGAACCTGTTATTGCAGCTATATTAATGCCCCTAAGCTCAATTAGCATCGTGGCCTTTGCAACGCTTGCAACAAATATGATAGGAAAGAAATTAAATTAATTAAAAACCTGACATATGTCATTTTTTCAAATGGGTGAGGAATGTAGTTTTACGCCAGAATTCAGGTAGGTATGAGTGTTATTTATTTATTGCTTGCAATCAGTATTGTGGTAGCACTGGTTTTCTTTGCTGCTTTTATCATTTCTGTCCGCAGTGGTCAGTATGACGATTCGTATACACCCTCGGTCAGAATGTTATTTGAAGATGACGTTATTAAAACTCAGGCACCAAAGTCTGATACCAAAATCAAAAAATCAATCCAACTAAATAAAAAGCAAAAATTGTAATTATGGAAGTACAACAGTTCTATTACGATAACAAAATCGTAAAAAAATTCCTCTATGCTACTTTATTCTGGGGAATCATTGGTATGCTGGTAGGATTACTACTGGCATTTATGTTTCTATTCCCTAATATTACCGATGGGATATCATTTCTAAGTTTTGGACGACTTCGCCCATTACACACAAATGCCGTAATTTTTGCGTTTGTAGGGAACGCGATCTTTGCCGGGGTATATTATTCCACACAACGCCTGCTCAAAGCCCGTATGTTCAGTGATTTCCTAAGTAATTTCAATTTCTGGGGGTGGCAAACCATAATAGTAGCGGCGGCAATAACACTTCCACTTGGAATAACTACTTCTAAAGAATATGCAGAATTGGAATGGCCAATTGATATTGCAATTGCACTGGTATGGGTAGCATTTGGATGGAACTTGATAGGAACAATGTTAAAGAGAAGACAACGTCACCTCTACGTAGCTATTTGGTTTTATCTGGCCACATTTGTAACCGTAGCTGTTCTCCATATCTTCAATAGTTTGGAATTACCGGTTAGTGCTTTAAAAAGCTATTCGGTATATGCGGGGGTTCAGGATGCTCTGGTTCAATGGTGGTACGGGCATAATGCTGTGGCTTTCTTCCTTACTACGCCTTTTTTAGGCCTCATGTATTATTTTGTTCCAAAAGCCGCGAACAGGCCTGTATACTCATATAGACTTTCTATCGTCCATTTCTGGTCATTGATTTTTATATATATCTGGGCAGGACCCCATCATTTACTCTATTCCTCTTTACCGGATTGGGCACAAAACTTAGGTGTTGCGTTTTCTGTAATGCTAATTGCTCCTTCCTGGGGTGGTATGATAAATGGGTTGTTAACCCTAAGAGGTGCATGGGATAAAGTACGAACAGACCCAACCCTTAAATTTATGGTAGTTGCAATTACAGGCTATGGGATGGCAACTTTTGAAGGCCCCATGTTATCCTTAAAAAATGTAAATGCAATTGCGCATTTTAGTGATTGGATTATTGCCCATGTACATGTAGGTGCTCTGGCATGGAATGGTTTTCTTGCCTTTGGTATGATTTACTGGCTGGTTCCTAAAATGTTTAAAACCAGATTGCATTCTACACCAATGGCTAATTTCCATTTCTGGATAGGGACATTAGGGATCATTTTATATGCATTGCCCATGTATGTGGCCGGCTTTACCCAGGCATTAATGTGGAAAGATTTTAATCCGGATGGCTCCCTGGTTTATGGAAATTTCCTTGAGACTGTAAATGAAATTATCCCTATGTACTGGATGCGAGCCATTGGCGGCACGCTTTACATTGTTGGCTTTGTTGTTATGTTGTACAACATAGTAGTAACTGTTCGCTCAGGTAGCGAGGTAGAGGATGAACTGGCAGAAGCAGCTGCATTAACAAGGGTATCTAAAAAAAGAACCGCAGGAGAAACATATCATACCTGGCTGGAACGCAAGCCTATTAAATTAACCATATTCGCGACTATTGCCATACTTATAGGGGGGATTGTTCAGATAGTTCCAACTATACTAGTGAAGTCTAATATCCCAACGATTACAAGTGTAAAACCATATACACCTTTGGAATTGGAAGGAAGAGATCTTTATATACGCGAGGGATGTGTAGGTTGTCATTCTCAGATGATTCGTCCTTTCAGAAGTGAGGTGGAACGTTATGGCGAATATGCCAAAGCAGGCGAGTTTGTTTATGATCACCCATTCCTATGGGGTAGTAAACGAACAGGTCCCGATTTATTGCGAATTGGGGGTAAATATTCCGACAGCTGGCATCTTAACCATATGTATGACCCGCAAAGCACCTCATCAGGTTCTATTATGCCGGCATATCAGTGGTTGGTTCGAAACAAACATGATCGTAGTGGCATAAAGGGCAAAATGGAGGCTATGGTTAGTCTTGGTGTCCCTTATACCGAAGAAGATATTGCAAATGCCGCGACTTCTATGGAAGAGCAGTCTATTCAGATAGAAGAAAATCTTTACGCGGATCCCGATTTTGTAAAATCTTATGAGGCGGATAAAAAATATGCTGCAGAAAACGGATTGGAATTTGTAGAAATGCGCGATCGTGAGATCGTTTCACTAATCGCCTATTTACAGCGTTTAGGTACAGATATAAAAGTTAAGCAAACAGACGAATTATTGTCAGAAAACAAGTAGATCATGCTAAAATTTATAAAAAATCACATGGAAAGTATGGAAGGTATTGCCACCTATCCCATGATATCACTACTTATCTTTTTTATATTTTTTGCGATTCTTTTTTGGTGGGTATTTACTGCCTCTAAAGAGCATATAAAAGAAGTAAGTGAAATACCCTTAGAAGATAATCAACCAAAACAATAAAAGCCATGAAAAATATGTCACCCTGGTGGATCAGAATCCCAATAATATTCTTTGTCATCTTCGGACTGATGGAATACTTTATTGATTCCGGAGAAAAACCAGCATTTATTGAATATCCTATAACACAGTTCTTTTTACTGATGGTGTTATTGATTTTAATTGCAATAGAACTTATTTTAAAGTCAATTGAAAATGTGATGTTTCAAACCCTTTCAGAAGAAGGTAAAGAAAGGTATTTGGAATCTAAAGCTAAACAATGGGAATGGATTTGGGCTAAGAAGATGTACCAAAAACTACTGGGCTCCGAACCCATAGAAGCTGAAGGCGAAATTATTCTTGACCATAATTATGATGGTATTAAAGAGTTAGACAACAAGTTGCCACCCTGGTGGGTTTACCTGTTTTATGCGACAATACTTTTTGGTGTTATTTATCTGATCAGATTCGAAATTTATGGTGATTACGATCAGGAATTGGAATATGAACTTGAAGTAGCAGAAGCACAGGCTGAAATAGAGGCGTACAAAAAAACGGCTAAAAATTTGGTAGATGTCAATACAGTGGAATTGTTAACAGAGGCTTCTGATATCAGCGCTGGAAAATCCATTTTTGAAACTAATTGCATTGTGTGCCATATGGCAGATGGTGGCGGGGGAATAGGACCTAATCTCACGGACGAATACTGGATTTCGGGAGGAGGAATTAAAAATGTCTTTAATACAGTTTCTGAAGGAGGACGAGCCGGCAAAGGAATGGTATCCTGGAAACAAACCCTGAAACCATTGGAAATCGCACAGGTATCTAGCTATTTGCTCAATTTCCAGGGCACAACACCTGCTAACCCGAAGGCGGCTGAAGGAGATCTATGGGTTGAAGAGAATGCTCAGGAATAGGATAGACGCTGTCTAAAGCTACTTTGGAATAAAAGATAGCTTCTATAGCCGTTGTTATGAATATAGCCCCTTTTCAGGCAGGAACCGGGAATAGGAATTAAAACTATGGAAGAGAATTTCAGGGATAGTATAGGGACCATTGACGAAGAAGGAAAGCGGGCCTGGATATTTCCCAAAAAACCCAGTGGAAGGTATTATAAATATCGAAAATGGGTTAGCTACGGATTATTGATTTTCCTATTTGCTTCTCCATTTGTTAAGATAAATGGAAACCAGTTCCTGATGTTTAATGTTTTGGAACGGAGGTTCAATATTTTTAGTTTTCCGTTCTGGCCACAGGATTTTCACCTTTTTGTTATTTCCATGATTATTGGGGTGATTTTTGTTGCTCTTTTTACCGTTGCATTTGGTCGTATTTTTTGTGGATGGATGTGCCCGCAAACAATATTCATGGAAATGGTCTTCAGACGGATTGAGTATTGGATAGATGGAGACAGAGGTGCTCAGATGCGTTTGGCAAAGCAGTCGTGGAATGCGGAAAAAATAAGGAAACGACTATTAAAATGGTTTGTGTTCTTTGTAATATCCTTTTTAATTGCAAATGTCTTCCTGGCCTATCTTATTGGTAGTGACCAATTAATACAATACGTCACAGATGGCCCTCTCACACATATAAGCACTTTGGTATCTCTGCTTATTTTTACGGCAGTATTCTATTTTGTCTTTGCGTGGTTCAGAGAACAGGTCTGTATAATTGCCTGTCCCTATGGGAGAATGCAAGGGGTCTTATTAGACAACAAGTCCATTGTAGTTGCCTATGACCACAAGCGTGGTGAAGGTGAAAATGGGCGCAAGAAATTTCGTAAAAATGAAGATCGGGAAGCATTGGGTCATGGTGACTGTATTGACTGCTTTCAATGCGTGAATGTATGCCCAACCGGTATTGATATTAGAAATGGCACCCAGTTAGAATGCGTGAATTGTACGGCGTGTATTGATGAGTGCGATACTATTATGGAAAAAATAAATCTTCCAAAAGGTCTTATTCGGTATGCCAGTGAGGATAATATTGAACGAAAAGCAAAATTCACGTTTAATCCCAGGTTAAAAGGATATGCCGCTGTACTTGTAATTTTAACCGGAGTACTCATTGGAATGCTCTTCTTAAGAAATGATCTGGAAGCCAATATTCTAAGATTACCGGGTCAACTATACGAACGCAAAGAAGGAAACATGATCAGTAATGTATATACCTACAAGCTGATAAATAAAACATCCAAAGACATTGAAAATGTAAGTTTTAAACTTCTCTCGCATAAAGGAAATATTGATTTGGTATCGCACCGTAGTTTTGAAGTCCCTGCACAACAATTGGCAGAAGGCACGTTATTCATTGAAATTAATAATGCTGCTTTAAATGGGGATAAGGACAAACTGAAGATTGGTGTATATAGCGGAGAAGAATTAATTGAAACTACTACTGCCAGGTTCCTGGCACCAAGAAGTTATAATTAGCAGTATTTAATAATATGAAATTAAAAGTATGAAGTTTAATTGGGGAACAGGAATAGTTTTGGCATTTGCAGCATTTATTGCGTTTATACTGTATTTCGTAATTCTTGCCAGTACAGATAACAGTGCAAACCATGATTTGGTCACAGAAGAGTATTACAAGGAAGAACTGGCCTATCAGAAGGAGATTGATGCGCTTTCCAATGCTAAGGTTTATGCTTCGCAATTCACTTTTGTCAAACAAGAAAAGGGGCTGGCTATTACGTTTCCCCAAAAAATGAATTTTAAAGATATAGAAGGCAAAGTGTCCCTATACAGACCATCCAATAAACACTTGGATTTTGACTTTCCTATAAGTTTATCCAATAAACATTTGCTCATACCTGACAAACGTTTGTTGGATGGTCGCTGGGACATAAAAATATATTGGAATTATCAGGGCAAAGAGTACCTGATTAAAAAAAGCATCACCTATTAATTGATAGTATGTTATTATCAGCTTTGGTTTTGGGCCTTATGGGAAGTTTGCACTGCATAGGAATGTGTGGCCCTATTGCATTTATGCTACCTGTAAATCAGACTAATATGTATAAAAAAGCAGGCCAGGTTTTTATCTACCATTTTGGAAGATTAATGGCCTATGGTATTATTGGTGCTTTATTTGGCCTATTAGGCAAGGGGCTATACATCTTTGGCATACAGCAAAAGCTTTCCATCTTAATTGGTGTACTTATGATATTGGCAGTAACAATACCTTACAAGTCTATAAGCAGGTTTGGTCTTTCAAAACCGGCATATAGGGTTATTGGAAAAATTAAAAATAGTTTAGGTAAAGCGCTGAATAAGAAAACGACAGATACATTTCTCACCATAGGTTTTCTAAATGGCTTCCTGCCTTGCGGCTTGGTTTATATGGCCCTGCTGGGTGCAATTGCAATGGGTACTGCTGTTGAAGGCTCAATATATATGATCTTGTTTGGTCTGGGAACAGTTCCTTTAATGACAGCAGCAGTTTACCTGAGCGGAGTCTTAAAGGATTCTGCTAAACAACGAATACGGAAATTAATACCGGTTTTTGTGGTTATTATCGGAGTACTTTTTATTTTAAGAGGAATGGGTTTAGGAATACCTTATGTATCTCCTAAACAAATGAATGAAGTGGTTGGTACAGAATTAGAATGTCACTAGCCTAAATCAATTTTTTGATAAGGCATTTTATAAATCCA
Organism: Flavobacteriaceae bacterium; assembly: GCA_020346245.1. GTDB lineage: Bacteria > Bacteroidota > Bacteroidia > Flavobacteriales > Flavobacteriaceae > Eudoraea. The sequence continues at coordinate 2,274,676 of CP070778.1, forward strand.
ATAAAAATACTAACATGAAAATTGTTACTGCGGCTGAAGCTGCTTCAATAGTTAATTCTGGAGATAGGATATTCTTGCAGGGAGCTGCTATGACTCCTAATACCTTAATAAATGGTATTTGTGAAAGGTATGAGGAATTGGAGGATGTAGAAATCATTTCAATTCATACTGAAGGAGAAGTAAAGTATGCAATCCCTCCCTATAATCAGGCCTTTAATATTAATAGTTGTTTTGTTGGGGGTAATGTCAGAAAAGCAGTGAATACAAATAAAGGTGATTATATCCCTATTTTTCTTAGTGAAATACACTTTCTTTTCAGGCGAAATATTTTACCCCTTGATATTGCCGTTGTTCAGGTATCACCCCCGGACCATCATGGGTATTGTTCTTTAGGTGTATCCGTAGATATTGCTATACCAGCAATACAAACGGCTAAGAAAGTAATTGCTCAGATTAATCCACAGGTTCCAAGAACTCATGGCGATGGCATTATACATAAAGACCGTATTGATATGGCCATAGAGGTAGACGAGCCTATCCATGTTGCACCGATCACACAAATAACGGAATTAGAGCACAAAATAGGCAAAAATGTTGCGAGCCTTATAGAAGATGGTGCCACTTTACAATTGGGTATAGGTAATATCCCAAATGCTGTTTTGAGCAATTTATACAATCATCAAAGATTGGGGGTTCATACAGAAATGTTTTCAGATGGCCTGCTTCCATTAGTAGAGAAAGGTATTATAACTGGTGAGGAAAAGGAGATAAAAACCAATAAAATTGTAACAAGTTTCGCCGCAGGAACTAAAAATTTATACGACTTTGTAGATGACAATCCATTGGTACATTTTAAAGAAGCAGCATATACAAATGACACTAATTTAATTGCAAGAAATCCAAAGGTAACTGCAATAAACAGCGCTATTGAAATAGATTTGACCGGACAGGTATGCGCCGATAGTATTGGACAACGTCACTTTTCCGGTGTAGGAGGTCAAATGGATTTTATACGCGGTGCGACCATTTCTGAAGGGGGAAAACCAATTTTTGCTATTTCCTCAGCAACTCCAAAAGGAGTAAGCAAGATTACGCCTACACTTAAAGACGGTGCAGGGGTTACTACCACAAGAGCACATGTGCACTACGTGGTAACTGAATATGGTGTCGTAAACCTTTTTGGTAAAAATTTATATGAAAGAGCAAAGGCCTTAATCTCTATTGCACATCCGAACCATCGTGAAATGCTTAATAAGGCTGCCTATGAACGATTTGATCGATCTTAAAAAGTATTCATGCAAATAGAAAAATACATAGATCACACTTTATTAAAACCGGTGGCAACCCCCGATGCAATAAAACAGTTATGCGCTGAGGCCCAGGAATATGATTTTTATGCTGTTTGTGTTAATAGTTGTTACGTAGCCCTGGCCAAAGAAGAATTGAAGGGTTCTGGCATAAAAATAGCAGCAGTAGTTGGTTTTCCATTAGGCGCCATGTCCACAGAAGCCAAAGTATACGAGGCTCGGTTTTGCATAGAACAAGGCGCTGATGAAATAGATATGGTAATGAATCTTGGTTGGTTAAAATTCGGGGAATTTGGTCTTGTCAAAGAGGAAATAACTCTAATAAAAAAGGCCATAGGGTCCAGGAAATTAAAGGTTATCATTGAGACTTGTTACCTGACTGCCGAAGAAAAGAAAATAGCCAGCATGCTGGTTGTTGAGGGTAAGGCAGATTTTGTAAAAACTTCAACCGGATTTGGCTCTGGGGGGGCCACATTTGAAGATATTGAACTAATAAGTAATGTAATTCAAAATAAAATAAAGATTAAAGCCTCAGGAGGAATAAAAGATAAAAAAACCGCCCTGCGTTATTTAGATATGGGGGTTTCGCGCTTAGGTACTTCTTCAGGAATTACGATTGTTAAAGACACTAATCCATAAGCTATGAGTGCCCACATTGATGCTAAAAAGAACGAGATTGCAGATTCAGTCCTTATGCCGGGGGACCCACTACGGGCCAAATGGATGGCTGAAACGTTTTTAGATAAACCTTATTGCTACTCAAATGTTCGGGGTATGCTTGGTTATACCGGCGAATTTAAAGGACAACGTATTTCAATACAGGGAAGCGGTATGGGGATACCCTCCGCAATGATTTACTATCATGAACTTATTAATGATTATAATGTGAAAAGAATAATCCGGGTGGGAACAGCCGGGTCATATCAAAAGGATGTCAACCTTAGAGATGTTGTTTTAGCCTTATCTGCTTCAACAAATTCGGGGATTAACAATGCTATTTTTAATGATGTAAACTATGCCCCTACGGCCAACTTCGATTTACTCATGAAAGCCGTTACCTATACAAAGGAAAACAACATTCCCATAAAAGTAGGTAATGTTCTTTCTTCAGACCTTTATTACGAGCACGATCCAAGGGCTTATAAAAAGTGGGCCGATTATGGGGTAAAGTGTGTTGAGATGGAAGCAGCAGGCCTTTACAGCATTGCGGCAAAATTCAATATTGAAGCCCTGACAATTCTTACAATTTCAGATTCATTGGTAACCGGAGAGAAATGCAGTTTTGAAGATCGGGAACGAACATTCGAAGAAATGGTTCAGATTGCGCTTAATATATGTCTTGATTAAACTAGCTGCATTGAACGATGATCTATAGACACATCCCCGGGGTAAAAGTAAAGGCCCAGTTTTCTGTCTGCAAAAAATTTCGATATCAGCTTACCATAAATAATACTAAAAAAGCGAATGGCGATAGCTTATGTGTTATTATGCAAAACCCCAGTATTGCTAATACAGAAATTGCCGATAAGTCCGTTCAATTTCTTGAAAAACTCGTTTTTGAAAAAGAACTTGAGTTATTTAACAATGTAAATACCATTATAATTGTAAACCAGTTTGCCCGTATTCAAACTAAATATTTTGAAGGTAAAACCGAGGATATTGGTCCTGTTAATGACATTCATATTCGAAATGCGATAGATCTATCCGACATAATACTGATTGCCTGGGGGAAGACTAACCCCTTTTTAAAACGACAGCAAGACATCCTCAGTATCATACCTTCAATTAAGCATGAAAAGCTTTTAATGACTAAGAAACATCCTTCCCGTGGTAGTTATAAAAATTTTATAGTGCCCTTTTCAAATTAAAAATCCTTTCTTTTGGCCTTATATGATAATCGCCAAATTGGTAAAACGGTCCAAAGGATCAATGTGGTTATGGAAACGGTCAAACCTGTGTAAGTTCCAAAGAATTGCTTAAATATTGCCCCTGTATAACCTAAAAGTGCAGAAATATCCAATTTTAGAAGAATCAAGGTTCGTGAAAGATCAATAGGGTTGAACATTGTGGCTGCCAAAGAAAAAGAATCTAAGGGATATTCTTCAAACAGGATCAATGACATTAAGAATAAGCCATCATAAATAACTGCCAAAAAAAGCCACAGCAATACGGCATACCCAAAACCTTTGATTTTGTTTTCATTGGATATGGCAATGTTAAAGGCCAAAGCAACGAAGATAAGTGTGAGAAATGCCCCCGTAATTAACAATAATGAAAAATCCCATATCGTATCACTCTTAAACAAACCGTAAAGAACAAAAGGTAGTCCCAATCCCAAGACCAGGCTCAATGTTAAAGAACCGGCCACACCCAGATATTGCCCCAGGAATATTGAACTCCTTTTCAGAGGTTGAGCCAGTAACAGCTCAGTGAATTCTTTTGAATTATAGAAATACATGACCCCAAAAATGGTGCTTATTAGAGGTACAAGAACAATGATAACGTTCATTAAGGTAATTACAGCTTTTGAAAGGTCATTGTTAAGAAATAAAAGCACGAAGCCTAATGCCAAATAGAATAAAAAATACACATAGCTCCATCTGCTGCGCATTAAATCGTAAAAACTATATTTTAAAATCTTAAGCATCTGATGTCCGGGTTGCTATGGCCGCTATGGCATGTTCAAAATCTGTTTGATTGGTTTTGGTCTTCAATTGCTCAACATTCCCTTTGAAAAAAATATTTCCTTCCAGGAGATATACAATTTCATCTGACATTTCTTCAACAAACTGCATAATATGAGTAGTGATCAATATGGTCTTTCCTTTGCTTTTTTCCTGTGTGAGCAGTTCTTTTAGCTTAATGAGCGACCCGGGATCCAAACCTGTAGTAGGTTCATCAAGTATAATCAAGGGACTATCGAACATAAAAGTCAATACAATGTTCACCTTTTGTTTGGTACCGCCAGAAAGAGTGCTTAATTTTTTATCCAAAAAAGAATCCAAGTCAAAAAGTCTGATCAGATCTTTTTCCTTGCTATCCTTTTGACGAAGGTCTTTGATCATCCTAATTAATTCCTTTACCTTAAGGTTACCCGGAAAATTTGCTATTTGAGGGAGGTAATTTATCTCTTGTCTATATCTCCAATTCTTTTTTATTGTGCTGCCCTGAATTTCAATTTCACCTGAAGATGGAACTACCATTCCCAAAATACATTTAATCAATGTGGTTTTGCCAGAGCCATTGGGGCCCAGTACAGCAAATATTCCACTCCCATGAATGTCTAAATCCAGATTAGAAAGCACCTGGTTTTTTCCAAATTTTTTATACAAATTTTCTATCTGTATCATTCTGATCTTTTCATTAACGGCATTGCATCCAATAAGTTATCCGGTGTAAAAACAGGCGATACTTTTTCGGAGAAATCAATAATATCCATAAACATACTGCGCAAAAGTATAATCGTTTCAGGTGTTCTGTTCACAACATATGAAAACAATTTCACAGGTCGGTATGGCACATCACCTATCCCATCCTTATCTAAATCATATCCCGTATAATTGCTCCAATAATTTTTTTCAAATACATTATCGTTCAATTTACTATTATATGAAATATCAAAAGAGTTGTAGAGGAAATTATTATTGATAAATGAATTTGTATAACAGGCTCCTAATACTTTCACTGCCCACCCATTACTAATAAAGTTATTGTTTTTATATACAATACGGTTTGAACCTTCGATATTGATGCCAATAGTATTTTCCTCAAAAGTATTGCCAATTATCTCCGCATCGTTGATCTCCTTGAGCAACATACCAAAAGCAGCCGTACCCCAGTTCCTTTTGAATATATTTCGCTCCATTTTGATGCCTTTGGAAAACATCACAGCCACACCTGCACCATTGTTCTCAAAGGTATTACCCGTATATACATCATCATTCGAAAACATAAAATGAAGGCCATACCTAAGGTTGTTTGTGCTGATGTTGTTATTTATGGCAATATTATCAGAAAACTCCAGATAAATACCATCACGAACACCTTGCACTATATTTCGGTCTACCTGAACATGGTGGGAATACCATAATTGAATACCGTTGCCAGAATTATATTCATCCAATGCATCACCAATAATCTTATTGTGATACACTTTACCGTTGTTCGATCTTTCCAGATATATCCCGAAAAATAGCTTCTCTAAAACAACGTTTTGTATCAGAAAGTTTTCACTTTTAACCACCCGAATGGCGGCGTAATCTGTGGTGTAACTGGTACCAACGTTTATAATATATAGCCCATCAACAGTTACATTGTCAGAAACAACACGAATGATTTCACCACGATCTTCTCCGTCAATTATCGGGCAGTTTTCACCTATCAGGGTTAAAGGTTTGTCAACAACTATATTGAATTCTCTGTACGTACCTTTTTTTATTAGAAGAGTATCAAAATCGGTTGCAAGAGCAATTCCTTCTTTTATTGATTTCACTTCACAGCTAGCGCATACCTCAATGGTTTTAGCCCAAAGGGAAGTTCCCATAAAAAAAATAAAAAATAATAAATGCAGCTGATATTTGTACATTATCGTATTATCAAAAATTTGGAATTCTCATTGGCTATTACGAAATGTGGTTTAGCCTTTGGGAAATTAAAATTTTGTTGTTTTTTTAGTTGGTATGAATCTCCATTTATATGAAAAATAATATTACCCTCCAACACAATCAATTGTGCATCTCTGGGGGAACTGTGTTCTGGAAATGTTGTTCCCTTTTCCAAACTAATACTGAGAATCTCCAAAGCATCGGTTTTTACTATTTTATTTATTTGCAGCTTATCAAAGGGTTGATCCGCTATTTGACTGCCTGTAGTATATATCATGTAATTTTTTTAAAAAAATTAATGGTTAACAGAATTTAACGGGCATAAGATAACCGCATACCATTAACCATTAAAATTAAATATTATAATTGTACTTTAAATCTGGTCAATAACTCGTGCCAGGAGTACAATTTCCCATTATTCTTATCTATAATATGCTCGGCTTCAATTCTGGATTTAAATGCTGACAAGTATTCGCCCATAGGACTGGGAATTTCCTTACTTATTAAAAAAGTAGCTATTTTGGCATCAATTAACTCGCCAGGCGTCTGGTAATCATTAACTAAAAAAAGTTCAATGGTTACCACATCAACGTCCTTTAAATGGTTCACCATACATTCCACCGCATCAAATTTAAAAGCCTTACCTTTTTTTGTTACTATTTGAGCCGCATGTTGTTTATCCACAATGGTCATCGAACAAAAATGACATCCGTCAGAACCATAGTTAATTGGTTTAGGATTTACCTCACATGACGCAAATACAAAAAGAACTAAGCTTAGATAAATTAATTTATTTATCATTTGTTTTTACTTTAATCGGTCTCACCGCACTGGCCATGTTTTTGGGATGCCATGCTTTTTTGCCAACAAAAAATGCTATAATAGTCATCATCATACCAACAAACATCAACCACGCACCAGTAGATGGTAAAGAGGTTACGTCAAAATTAAGCATTTTTACATGGCCAAAAAGTGGTGGTTTGTAGCTCACAGGAGTTCCATCCGCATTGGTAAGTTTCATTATAGCATTTGGATCTAAATTGGTGCCGTAATCTACCATCCACGCATTAAAATCATACATGCCCAGTACTCCCAATATACTCATGAATATGAACCACCCCATGAACCATTTGTAGCTAACTTTTTCAAAAAATCCGAGCAGGCCAATCAATATACCCAGGGTTACCATTCCTCCAATGACCCATGGAAAGGTACTAAACTCCCACATGTCCTCAGGTTTTGGCAGTGTCCGCATCCCGATATAATGATTAAGGCCATCAATGTTCTGAATATCAAATTCGCTAACTCCCTTAATACCATCAATATAAATGTTCATCCCCAAAGGTTCAGGGTATTGTGGTGCTCCCAACATAATGTTCCATAGCGGGAAAACGTACAATCCCAAAAGAAACAAAGGACCAATGATCATTAGGATACTTGCTTTTTTCATTATCTCTATTTTATGATCGTTTACAAATCAAAATTAAATTTGAAAGGATACTTTAATTTGAAAATAAAGCGGGTAGGTCTAAGACACAGCCCGCTTTTATTTGTGAACTAAAATAATCTCCCTGCGTATTTTTATTCGCCTAAAGACCAGGAAAGGTCAATATTTGAATTCGCAGGAGACACTCTAATATAACCCTGCATCTCCTGGTGTAGGGCAGAACAGAAATCTGTACAATAGAATGGCCATACACCAACCTTTTTAGGTTCCCATAAAGAAGTCTTGGTTTGCCCTGGCATTACCAGAATTTCGGAAGTCCCCTGACCAATGATAGTGAAGCCGTGTGGTACGTCAAAATCTTGCTCAAGGTTTGTGATATGGAAATACACCTTATCACCAACTTTGATGCCCTCAATATTGTCAGGTGTAAAATGACTTCGGATGGTAGACATATATATGTGTACTTCATTCCCATCGCGTTCTACACGTGCATCATCAGGACCTATAGCAGCATATTTATGCTTGTTTTCATCCAATCGATAGATTTTTCGAGAATTTGACGCTAATAGATCTGCTGGACATCCCGCAGCATAATGAGGTTCACCGTGGGTTGGAAAATCATAGATCAATTCCATTTTTTCTCCTGAAATATCATAAATCTGCGCAGAGTGTTCCATTTCGGGACCAGTAGGAAGGTACCGGTCTTTGGTAATCTTGTTCATCGCTACCACATACTTCCCGAATGGCTTCCTGGAGTTTCCTCCCGGGATCATCAAATGCCCTACGGAATAATATGTCGGCTTTCTGTCAACAACCTCCCAGGTTCCTACTTTCCATTTAACAACTTCTGAAGAAATAAAGAAGGTGGTGTAAGCATTACCTTTATCATCGAATTCGGTATGAAGTGGACCTAAGCCTCCACTTTTAACGGTACCTGCCAAAACCTCCTCGAATTTTAGAATAGGAATCCCATACGCTTCTCCATCAAATTTTTCACCTTCAATTGCAGCCAGCATTTTGTCAAATGAATGCACGGTAATGTCTGCAGAGAGTTTTCCGCTTCCAATTATATATTCACCGGTTGGATCTACATCACAGCCGTGGGGCGATTTAGGAGTGGGTAGGAAGTACAAAGATCCCGGTACTTTGGTTGGATCTACCGTAACAACCTCTTTTATCATAGTAGAAGTTCCGGTGTGGGTTTCTTCGTCATAGACATTGTGCGCATAGTTAGCAGGCATTTTCGTTCCGCCACCATTTTTTACGTACTCCTCTATTTTCTTCCAGTTTACAGCAGCAATAAAATCCTTGTCGTTTTGCGATGCCATAACCTCTAGCAAAGAACTGGCTTCTTCGGTATTATATGTTGAAAAGAAGAACCATCCATGAGATTTTCCTCTGCCAGGATGCGAAAGGTCATAATTGAAACCTGGCATTAATACCTGAAATTCCAGATTTAATCGCCCATTGTCCGGAGCTACACTTATAAAAGACAAAGCACCTTTAAAATTTCCCTTGTATTCATTAATGGGCATATCGCGTTGAGGTACAGGTACGGAAAATCTGGTACCTGCTACTACATACTCCGTGTTTTCTGTAATAAATGACGAACTGTGGTTACCTGCACTGTTAGGAACCTCAATAATCTCTTCAGTCTCAAATGTACTCAAACTTACCCGTGCTATGCGAGGAGTATTGTTACCGTTCACAAAAATCCATCGACCATCCAATTCACCATTGGTTTGTGAAATATCCGGGTGGTGTAAATCATCCCAGGGAACAAATCCAAAGGAAGTATTCAACATCGGTTTGGTTTCTTCCGAGTAGCCATAACCAGATGTAGGGAATTGTGAGAATACAGGGATTTCCTTGAACATACGTCCTGATGGTAGCCCATATACAGTAAGGTTTCCGCTATACCCTCCAGACAGGAAAGCATAATACTCGTCTTGTTCACCAGGGGCTACATAAACTTTTTCTGCAGCACTTGATGCCAAGGCACCATTAGTTTTTTGGGATTGATTGCAACTACTCAAGGTAATTCCTAACCCAAAAAGAATACAAATTAAATAATTTAAAGTTTTCATTGTTTTATTTTTAGTTTTAATTGATTAATGTTTTCTATTCTTCTGGTGGCAATATTACCTTGTCTACCACGTGGACAATTCCATTCCCTGCTTTTACACTTCCCAGAATTTTAGCCCCTCCAACTAAAACATCATCCCCTTCAACAACAATCATTACATCTTGATCATTAGCCTGTCCCAATTTTTTAAACTTCTTTAAAAAATCTTTGGAATAATTTCCAGGAGTAACATGATATTTTAAGATATTGGCCAGGGCATCTTTATTTTCTGGCTTTAATAAATTGTCTACCGTTCCTTCAGGAAGTGCGTCAAAAGCTGCGTTTGTCGGTGCAAATACCATTAGAGGACCGGCGTTTACGAGTGCGTTTTCCAGGTCAGCCGCTTGTACGGCTGCAACAAGTGTTGTATGATCCGGTGAACCAATAGCAATCTGTAATACATTAGGTGTTGATCCGTCATCCTCTATAAAGGCCTGACCTGATTCTTTTGATAACTGCTCAGGCTGGGTTGAGGTAGAAGTCTTAGTTTTGGCCTCATTTTTACAACCGACCAACAAAGCCAGTACAAAAAATGATCCTACAATAAGTCTTAATTTAGTTCTTGTTTTCATATGATTGTTTATTATGTTATAAGGTTCTAAAATATTCCAGGACAGCCCTTGCCTGTTCTTCGGTAAGACCCTGATTCGCCATTGGAGAACCATTGAACTCTACCAGCAAATCTTTGGCCAAGGGGTCTTCTTTAACCATTTGTTCGGGATTAAGAATCATATTCATGACCCATTCCGGCGTACGTCTTTCAAGAATCCCATCAGGGGCCGGGCCAATAAATTTTTTGCCAATTCTATGACATGCGAGACACATTTGGTCGTATACTTCTTTTCCTGTTGCAGCCATGGCCTGATCTATTTCCGAGCTCAAGGTTACTGATGTTACAGGGCCAACTCCCTTATTGTTCAGATCTACACGTTCTGATGCCTTGGTAACTTCAGTATCAGGAGTCGTTGCAGGTTTCTCCGTTTCTGTTTTTTGTCTGGTGACACTAAAACCGTCTTTTTTCTTTTCTTCTTTTCCCCCACAGCTCATCAATATTAGAGCAAGCAGGAATACGGCAGTTTTAATTAGTTGTTTCATTCGATTGTTTTTGTTAATTATTGGTCAAAAATAAGTTTGGAAGCACACAAAAAACATGATATTAATCATATTTAGGATAAAAATATCTTTTTATCCTTGTAATTAAATTTTATACAAAAAATATGCTTTCAAATTCATCCAAGTATGCCCTAAAAGCAGTATTGTATCTCACCCTGCATACAGATGAAAACAATAAAATGATGGCTAAGGATATCAGTGAAAAAATAAGTGTTCCAAAAGCATATATGGCCAAATTGTTACAAGGACTTGCCAAGCGTGAAATTATCTCATCCACCAAGGGACCTAAAGGAGGTTTTTACATCAATCCATCCAATAAAAACAGAACCATAATGGAAATTATTGAAGTTATTGATGGTAAAAAAAAGATGGAATCATGTATGATGGGATTAAAAGACTGCAATGAACACAAACCATGTCCTATCCATAGTATAATAAATCCTTCAAGATCAAAAATGATTGCTCTTCTGGAAAGTAAAACTATAAATGACCTGGCTAAAGATTTAAAATTAAATAAGGTCTTTTTACCTTCCTGATTAACTTCTTGGTGTAGTTCTTAAAAAAGTGTAATTTAAACTGCTTAAACCAGAATACATCAACTATAAACTCCAACATGAGCAAGAACCAATCAAGAAGAATCTTTTTAAAGCGCGCTGGTTTGGGAGCCGCAGCAATTTCGACAGCACCACAAATTTTAGCTTCCTCCACTAATCAAAAACTACTACTAAACAGAACCTATCAAGAAAATACCTTTGCTATAAATGATCAGATAAATTTAGCATTAATCGGATCCGGTATCCAGGGAATATACGACACCACTGCTGCATTAAAAGTTCAGGGTGTTAAGCTTGTAGCTGCCTGTGACCTTTACGTGGGCAGGTTAGACAGGGCAAAAGAACTTTGGGGGGATGATATAGCAGTTACCAGAGATTATCGGGAGATACTTAATCGCAGCGATATTGATGCGGTTATTGTTGCCGTCCCGGATCACTGGCACAAAAAAATAACCATTGATGCCATGAAAGCAGGCAAAGCGGTATACTGTGAAAAGCCAATGGTACAAAAATTTGAAGAAGGTCATGAAATAATTAAGGTTCAAAAAGAAACCGGTGCTCTCTGCCAGGTGGGAAGTCAGGGGATGTCTTCTTTAGGAAATGAAAAAGCACGGCTACTTTATGAGGATGGAGCCATTGGTGACCTGGTACTTCTTGACATGTATAATGACCGTTATTCTTCGGAAGGAGCCTGGCAGTATCCAATTCCACCGGATGCCAATCCGGATACTGTAGATTTTGACACCTTTCTGGGGACTGCACCAAAAGTACCGTTTGAACCGACACGTTTTTTCCGATGGCGAAATTACAGGGATTATGGAACAGGGGTTGCAGGAGATCTGTTTGTTCATGCTTTTTCAACCTTGAATTATATCATCAGTTCCAATGGTCCTTCCCGGGCCATTTCTACAGGTGGCTTGCGTTACTGGAAAGATGGACGCGATGTTCCGGATGTTACCTTAACTTATTATGATTATCCTGAAACTGAAACTCATGCCGCTTTTAATGCCTCATTCAGGGTAAATTTTATTGCAGGATCCGGTGGCGGTGGCGGTTTCAAACTGGTAGGAACAGAAGGAGTTATGGAGGTAGGTTACAATTCAGTAAAACTTGTTCGTTCTAAACTGGGAATGACCCCCGGTAATTATTCCATGATTGCTTATACCGAAGCAACTCAGGAGAAAATAAAGCAAGAATACGCCTCAAAAAACATAGAAAACAGAGAATCTGCTATGAAGACAGGGGAAATACTCTGGGAGGCTCCCCGAGATTACAAAGGTGGCCACTATGACCATTTTTACAACTTCTTCCAGGCCATTCGTGGGAAAAACACCATAATCCAGGACCCGAACTTTGGCCTTAGGGCAGCAGGAGCGGCTTTGCTTGCTAATGAAAGTTATTACAAAAATAAACCGGTTAACTGGGACCCTGTAGGAATGAAATTAACCTAAACCGCGAATTATGAAAAGTCTGTTTCTTACTTTTTTTTTATTATTCACTGCCTATTTATGTAATGCTCAAACCGGCCCTGTAAATGTTATTGTATTTGGTGCCCACCCGGATGATTGCGATGCAGATGTTGGTGGGACAGCTATTTTACTGTCCAGGATGGGCCATAAGGTAAAATTTGTTTCACTTACGAATGGGGATGCCGGGCATTACAACAAAGGTGGTGGTACATTGGCAAAAATCAGGATTGCCGAAGCCGAAGAAGCCGGAAAACGTTTTGGAGTAGAATATACAGTTTTGGATAATCACGACGGCGAACTAATGCCGACACTGGAAAACAGGTTAAAGGTAATCCGTGAGATCCGAAAATGGAATGCCGATGTAGTAATAGCCCCAAGGCCAAATGATTACCACCCGGATCATCGCTACACGGGTATCCTTGTTCAGGATGCAGCATATATGGTCATTGTACCAAATGTTGCGGCCGATACTCCCCCCTTAAAGAAGAATCCTGTTTTTTTGTATTCTGAAGATCGCTTTCAACGTCCAAACCCTTTTGAGCCAGATATTGTTGTAGCTATTGATTCTGTTTTTGATCAGAAAATTTACGCCCTGGCGGCACATGAATCGCAATTTTTTGAATGGCTCCCCTGGACATCAGGAAATCTGGAAAAGGTTCCGAAAGGAGAAAAGGAACGACTCCAAATGCTGGCTAACTGGAGATCAAATACCCCGAACAAAGCGGCAATGGAGGCTCTTAAAAAATGGTATGGTGATAAAGCCTCTGAAATAAAACATGTAGAGAGTTTTGAAATTTGCGAGTACGGAAACCAACCTACAGATGAGGAATTAAGAAAGCTGTTCCCGATGCTCAAAAATTAATATCAAAACACTTAACTCCATAGTCTGTCCCACGCTCTGATCTTGTCCCATTGCGGAGTGGGAGCAAATAATTTTTCGCCTTTGATCAAGTATTTCTTTACAACTTCTTCATTCAATTCCACCCCTAACCCGGGTTTGTCCGGAACGGTGACATAACCATCTTCTACAATAGGACCTTCGAGTCCTGTAACCAGGTTTTCCCAATCCTTCTTGTCCACGGCATGATGCTCCAACCACATAAAATTTTCCGTGGCTGCCGCACTATGTACACACCCAATAAATGATACAGGACCTGCGGCATGATGATGCATAAACCCAATTCCATGTTTTGAAGCAAAATCGCCTATTTTTTTTGTTTCCAGGATCCCACCGGCCGTATTTGGATCTGGGTGCACAATATCTACTGACCTGGTTTTAATAAGTTCTTCAAAACCACCCTCAAGTCTGTAGATATCCTCTCCTGTTTGGGTAGGAGTAGTGGAGGACTGCGTAATTTCTTTCCATTGTTCGGTGTATTGCCATGGAATAATATCCTCTATATATGCCAGGTTATAAGGCTCTGTAGCCCGGGCAATTTTGATCGCCTCATTCACACCAAAATGACCCCAATGATCCGTGCCCATAGGAATGTCATAGCCAATTTTAGAGCGCATCACATCCAGATATTCCATTAACAGATCTATGCCTTTGTCCGTAATCTGAATCCTTGTAAAAGGGTGCTTTGTTTGGTTGTAGGGCTGATATTCATAACGATAGGGATTATAGTCCGCATCCGGAGAATTAATTATTGCTCCGGGTATGTCTTTGATAAGGTTAATACCAATATCCATCTTAAGCGCGGTATATCCCTGATCAATTCTGGCCTGCATTCTATTGGCATATTCATTGGCATCCCTGGAAACCGTAGTATCGCAATATACGCGTACTTTATCCCTGTACTTACCCCCCAGCATTTGGTAAACCGGCACATTATAAGCCTTACCGGCAAGATCCCAGAGGGCCATTTCCACACCAGATACCCCACCTCCCTGTCTTCCATGAAATCCAAATTGCTTTATAATTCCAAATAAGCGTTCCACATTGCAGGGGTTTTCTCCCAAGATCCGGCTTTTTAAAAACAAAGCGTATTCCTTTGCTGCGCCATCGCGTACATCGCCATGCCCAACAATACCCTGATTTGTATAAATCCTGACTATTGGAGTTCGGAACGCAACATCTCCTCCAATTTCCGCAATACGCATATCGGTAATCTTAAGGGTTGACGGACTGGAGTTCCTGTTCACATTTTGGGATACATAAGAAAGCTGGTCATTTGCCGATGCTGTGGTTAACCCTGCCAGACTGAGCCCTCCCAAACCTACTTTCCTTATAAAATCACGGCGTCCTTTAGAGTCATTTTGCCTTGCATTTTCCACGGGGTTTTCCTTTTTATTGTTGTGCATATTCAATGAGTATTGATGGGTTATTGAAATAGAAATTTTATTGAATTACCATGTCCTGGTTTTTAAATAGTTGTCAAGTTCTTCTTTGCTCATTGGCAGCTTGTCCCGATTTTCTTCAATCCAATTCAAAAAATCAGTTTTAATCGCCTCCGTCCATTTTGTGTCAATTTCGCCGGGGGTATACTTTCCTTGTTTCAGTCTCAAATGACCAAATTCATCTTTTAAAGCCACAAATTCTGCCTGTGTTATGACCTGTTCAACAAGGTGGGCAGGAATAAAAATTACGCCCTCACGTTTGGCCAATACCAGATCGCCAGGCATTACGGTAGACCTGCCAATTCTTATTGGGGTATTTAAACCTGTAAGCATCATGTCTTTTATAAAAGATGGATCCCAGCCCCTTACAAATGCATTGAACCCTTCAATGCGCTCCAATCCTTCAAGGTCTCTTAAAGAGCCATCAAAAACTACCCCATTTCCGGAATTAGCATAAATGGCGTTACCCAGATTGTCTCCGATAAGAGTGCCATCAATAATTTTTCCAAATCCATCGGCCACATAAATATCCCCCTGCTGCAAAGCGTCAATTGGCCAGGAATTAGACGCTCCTATTCTTCCTTCTTCTTTTCCCTTTTTTGTTATCATATCATTGATATCAGGCCTGGTTGGCATGTATTGAGCTGTTAGTGCCCGTCCTGTCATTGGCATATCTTCATGTATCATCATCCAACCACCTTCAAATTGATTGTAATACCCCTGGCCTCTCATAGCGCCCCAGGCCTCTTCAATGGAGATGTTTTTGGCGCGCTCCAGGTAACTATCGGGTATTTTAGGCCGGCCATCTTCAAATCTTTCCCCAGACCAGGCAGAAGTATAAGCAATCATCTGTTCCCTGGACATAGTCTGAGCGTTCAATGGTGTGTAAATAAGGAAATATATGGATAGGAAGAAATAGAAAAAACAGCTTTTCATGATTGGTCAGTAGTTAAATGGTTAATAGGAATTTTAGCTACTTAAGATAACCAAAAAAATTGTAAAAAAAAGCAGCGAAGCTGTTTAAAGCGGTAGAGAAACCTGTTTACAATAGCAACAATAATTTGTTAGGTAATTATACCTGAAACCATCCTAACGGACAATTCTGCTATCCATTACAAACGGTCTTATTGGTATTGTCTGTGTGCAATAAATAAAGGGGAATCTTTTTGGACCCCCCTTTATCATATCAAATTAATTATTCAACCTAAAACTATATTTTGAATGTAATCACTGGAATTTTAGAATGGTTGGTAATATCCTCTCCAATACTTCCCATAAAGAAGTGCGAGAGTCCTTTCCTGCCATGAGTTGGGATACCAATTACATCGGCATGGATACTTTCACTAAAATTTAAAACGCCTTTTTCCACACTATAATCATTATAAACGCTTACTTCCTTGCCTGCACCGGCTTTTTGCAAATATTTATTCACTTTTTCGTATGCATCCTGTGTGCTTAAAAAGTTGTCCCCGGGAGTATTTATGTAGACCAAATGCAGTTTAGCCGATAATTTATCTGCAAACTCCTTGGCTTTTTTAAAGGCTACAAGGCTTTCATCCTTAAAGGCACACGCAAATACAAAATTTTCGGCTTTGAAATCTTCCATTTCATCCTTAATTACAAGAACCGGAATCTCAGAGTTTCTAACTACTTTTTCGGCGTTTGAACCTACAAATATTTCTTTAAGTCCATCGCTGCCATGTGAGCCCATAATGATCATATCAGCACCATGTTTTTTAGCAACATCATTAACTTCACTAAATACTTTAAAGTGCTTAATAATAGGTGTCACCTTCTTTACATCCTGCAAATAAGGTTTATCTAAGAACTCGTTTATTCGTTTTTCCGCCATCTTAATCAGGAATACCGTTTGTTCCGGGTGAAATCCTTCTGAAGATGAAATCATTGCCTCATTTAATTCGAGCATATGCAATGCTATAATTTCGGAGCCATGCTTTTTTGAAAGGCTGGCTGCAACTTTTAAAGCATTTTCTGATTGCTCTGAAAAGTCAATTGGTACAATAATTGTTTTCATAATCTTAGATTTTAAGGTGAATAAACACTTTTAAATAGTCATGGAAAACAGTCTTGTCTCAGGTGCTTTCCTATGTAATAACAAATCAAAAGCCATACATATGTTTCTTATGAAGGGCCTTCCTTTTTCGGTAACTTTTATACTATTAACGCTAATTTCAACTAATTCGTCTTTCTCCATTTCCCTTAGCCTGGTCAAGATCTGTTCTAAAAATTCTAAATTTTTACTTTCAGAATCCCAACTTGTCTCAAATCTACACATTAAATTCAATATATGTCCTCTAATAATTTGATCTTCCTCAGTTAAGATATGTCCTCTATATATAGGTACGATCTTATTTTCCACGAGGTGTTCATATTCCTCCAGACTTTTAACGTTCTGCGCAAAGCTATACCAGCTATCACTAATACTCGATACCCCAAGGCCAATCATCAATTGGGTTTTAGAAGCCGTATACCCCATAAAATTTCTATGAAGTTTTCCGGATTCCATGGCAGTGTATAAAGAATCGCTTTCCAATGCAAAATGATCCATTCCAATTTCATGGTAACCTACCTCGGCTAATAAAGATTTTCCACTCTCGTACTGGTTACGTTTTTCTTCAGCTGTAGGAAGATCTTCATCTTTATATCCTCTTTGCCCATTCCCTTTAAGCCAGGGTACATGGGCATAACTATAAAAGGCCAGGCGATCGGGCATAAGCGATTTAGTTTTTAAAATGGTATCCTTAACATGCTCCAGAGTCTGATATGGGAGCCCAAAAATTAAATCGTGGCCTACAGATGTATATCCAATTTCACGAGACCATGCTGTAACATCTCTAACCTTTTCAAAAGGCTGTATTCGGTGAATTGCTTTTTGTACGGTTTCATTATAATCCTGCACCCCATAACTCACCCTTCTAAAGCCCAGGTCAAATAACACTTGTAAATGTGCCCTGGTAGTATTATTTGGATGTCCTTCGAAGCTAAATTCATAATTTTCGGCTCTTTCAGCATGCCTGAATATTCCGTTTATTAATATTCTAAGATGTTCCGGAGAAAAGAAAGTTGGCGTTCCGCCTCCCAAATGCAATTCCTTAATTATGGGTTTGACATCAAAAAGCTCGCAATATAAACTCCACTCTTTTAATAAGGTATTTATATAAGGTTTCTCTACTTCATGCCTTTTTGTAATACGCTTATGGCAGCCACAAAACGTACACATTTGTTCACAAAATGGTAAATGAATATAAAGACTAATGCCTTCTTCGGCATTACTTTCTTCAAAACTTTTCTTTAGGGTAGATTTCCAGGCTTTTCCGGAAAAAGTGTCCATATTCCAGTAAGGAACTGTAGGGTAACTGGTATAACGCGGGCCGGGGATATTGTATTTGTGTACTAAGTTGCACATCTGAAATAGTGTTTTCAACAAATCTATTTGTTTTATGATCAATATAACATGACATAAATCAGTTTTAAATTATGGTTAAATCTGTGTATAGCTTATGATTCCCATTTTAAAAACTTATTTTTGCCGCCATAACAATAGAATTATGACTCTTTTACTAATGGCGGCAGGAAGAGGCAGCCGATATGGAAAACTTAAACAATTTGACGGGCTGGGGCCTAAGGATGAATTTCTTATGGAATTCAGTATCAACGATGCTTTAGAAAATGGTTTTGATCATATCGTTGTAATTACCCAGAAGGACAATGTTGATTTTCTCAAAAATTACCTGTCTCCAAAATTACCGAAACATATAAAGCTCGATGTCCTTTCACAGGAGCTTTCGGACCTACCTGAAGGAACAGGATTTAAAGGGGAAAGAAGTAAACCCTGGGGAACTGCTCATGCCGTCTGGACGGCCAGACATGTCATCAAAGATTCATTTGCAATTATAAATGCAGACGACTACTATGGAAAAGGAGCCTTTAAAAATGCGTCCCATTTTATAAAAACTCGGGAAGACAAGGATGCATATGCCCTGATAGCATATACCCTTTCCGATACCCTTTCGGAATATGGTTCTGTTTCCAGAGGAGTTTGCAAAAGGGATGGAAATAAATTGCATTCCGTAGTGGAACGTACAAAAATTCAAAAAGTGAACGAAGGGCTCACAGATGAAGATTCCGGACTTCACTTCAGCGGAGATGAATTGGTGAGTATGAATTTTTGGGTTTGTAATCCTTCTATTTTTGACCATATTGAAAATGATCTTCGAATATTTCTTGAAAATGAGGAAAACATTGCCGGCGGGGAAGTATATATTCCTTTTGTTATTCAAAAAATGTTAGAGCAAAGCGAAGTGAGTGTTGCGGTAATACCTTCAGATAGCAAATGGTTTGGGGTAACTTATGCCGATGATAAGGAAAAAGCTATGAAGGAATTGCAGGACATGACGGAACTTGGAGAATACAGAACGCCACTGTGGCCTGTTAAATCAGTATAGACTTTATCCATGGATAATAATGGCCCCTCTGCTGTATTGCCATATTTTTCCATTGAAAGAAGGAACTTTAAAATACAGCTCATAAGTCAGGGTTATATCAATGACACTTTCGCCCTGTTGCAGGAAGGTGACCCCTGCTATATTTTACAACGGCTTAATGCTAAAGTCTTTAGCAATATTGATGTAATGATGCAGAATATTCATTATGCGTTACCCTACCTAAACGATAAAAATTACCACCAAATATCATTAATAAATACTGTCGACGGCAAGCCCTATTTAAAACTTAGCGAAAGTGAATCCTGGCGATTAATGACCATGGTCCCAAACAGTGCGGCTTTTAACAGCATAGAAGATAAAACAATGGCCGAAGAAGCCGGCAGAATAATTGGAAAATTCCATTCCCTTTTGGAAGAGGCCCCAGTAGATAAATTTAAGGATTCCATACCCGGGTTTAATGACCTTTCTTTGCGTATCCGACAATTTGAAGAAGCCCTGAAAGGTACAGCCCCAAACAGATTAAAATATGCAGAAAAGGCAATTCTTATTGCAAAAAAAATACTCGAAGAATTACGTCTTTATGATCCCGGAAACTTGCCTCTCAGAATTTGTCATAACGACACCAAACTAAATAATATCCTCTTTGATAAAACGGATAAACGAGCACTATGCCTGATAGATCTTGATACTATAATGAAAGGTTATTTTCACTACGATTTTGGTGATGCCGTCCGAACTATAGTTAATACCGCAGAAGAAGATGAAAAAGACCTCAGTAAAATAACATTTAACAAAGATCTCTTTGAGGCATTTGTTGATGGGCTGTGCATGAATTCGGATTTTCTGACTGAAGCAGAAATTCAATATTTGTCACGAGGGGTAAAAATAATGCCTTTTATGCATGGGATCAGGGCATTGACAGATTATTTACAGGGAAATATCTACTATAAAGTGACTTATGAAACTCAGAACCTGGATAGATGCCTTAGCCTGTTTGCCTTTACACTAAAAGCTACAGAGCATATGGCATATATGCAGGAAATTATAGCTAAGAAATTCTGAAGGCACAGCTTTATTTAAAGGCATTATGGCCTGTAATATCCGCACCGGTTATGAGTAAATGAATATCATGAGTCCCTTCATAGGTGATTACACTTTCCAGGTTCATCATATGGCGCATGATACTATATTCTCCGGTAATACCCATACCTCCGAGAACCTGTCTGGCTTCCCGGGCTATCTTAATTGCCATATCAACATTGTTTCGTTTGGCCATTGAAATTTGAGCAGTAGTAGCCCTTCCTTCATTTTTTAACTGTCCCAGGCGAAATGCCAAAAGTTGCGCTTTGGTAATTTCGGTAATCATCTCTGCCAATTTCTTTTGCTGTAGCTGAGTTGCAGCGATTGGTTTTCCAAATTGGATTCGTTCCTTAGCATACCGAAGGGCAGTATCGTAGCAATCCATGGCGGCCCCTATGGCACCCCAGGCAATGCCATACCGTGCAGAGTCCAGACATCCTAAGGGAGCACCAAGCCCATTTTTGCCGGGCAACAGGTTTTCTTTAGGAACCTTGACATTATCAAATATTAATTCGCCGGTTGCAGAAGCCCTAAGCGACCATTTATTATGGGTTTCCGGCGTTGAAAATCCTTCCATTCCCCTTTCCACAATTAATCCGTGAATTCTTCCTTCTTCATTTTTAGCCCAAACAACGGCTATATCCGCAAATGGGGAATTAGAGATCCAAAGTTTAGCTCCGTTTAATAAATAATGATCTCCTTTATCTTTAAAATTGGTTACCATCCCACCTGGGTTAGATCCATGATCCGGTTCGGTTAAACCAAAACAACCCATATATTCTCCTGTAGCCAATTTAGGCAAGTACTTCTTTCTTTGCTCTTCCGTACCATATGCAAATATTGGGTACATCACCAGGGAAGACTGAACCGAAGCCGTAGAGCGAACCCCACTATCACCACGCTCAATTTCCTGCATAATAAGTCCATAGCTTATTTGGTCCAGGCCGGCTCCGCCATATTCCACAGGAATATATGGCCCGAAAGCTCCAATTTCTGCAAGTCCTCCTATAATTTGTTTCGGGAATTCCGCTTTTTGAGCAAATTCCTCAATTATTGGGGTGATATCGCGCTTTACCCACTGACGGGCGGCATCCCGCACTAACTTGTGTTCTTCACTTAAAAGCTCATCAAGGTTATAGTAATCTGGTGCTTCAAACAAGTCTGGCCTCATTCGTAAAAATTTTTATCAAAGGTAATTAAAGGAATATAACAAACCAATGAAGACAATGGACATTTTATAACAAAAAACAGCTTTGAAAGGGAGGGCTTATGCATTAATAAATTCTGCTAAAAGCCGGTGAAAGTGATGAACCCCTTTTTCGCGTGTTGGTGAAAATCTGCCTGCCTTATAAAAACGAGACAGAATACCCTTCTGCACACCTTCAACCACAGCTTCATCTTCCATTTCTACCTTATCTAATTGCGAACCAGCCCCCTTATCTAATTTTGAAGGATCGTAAACATAGCTATAGAAGGAGACTTTAGTCTTGTTCATTTCAAGAGGCTGTACCAAATTTACAGAAACACCCCAGGGATAAAAATTAAACATCATATTTGGAAAGACCCAATAGTAATAAGCTGCTATTTTCTTTCCATAATCCGGATGATTTTCAGGAAGATCAAAGACCTCTTCCGTATCTTCTGCATAGCCAATCTGCAAATTCATGTGGTCATGCAAGATAGTATCATAATCACCGTAGTCTAACACTGCATTCAGGTCTTCATGAACAAAAGGAATATGAAAACCTTCCAAATAATTATCACAATACAATGCCCAGTTCGCATTTATAAAATAGTCCTTATTTCGTTTTGCATCAGGTTTAAACTCATTCAAAGGCAAAAATCCTATCCTCTTATTCATGGCTTCCAATACCTTATGCAGTTCAAATGCAGGATTGAGGCCTACAAATAAAAAAGGTCCCCAATGCTGTAATGGAAATTTTTTGAGGTTGTCACATGGCCTTGGGAAATTCTCAACATCTTCAAATTCCGGCATATGCTCCATTTTGCCATGAAGATCAAAGCTTCGCCCATGGTAACCACAAACAAGTTTTTTAGTAGCTCCAGTTCTTTCAACAACCAAATTCCCGCGATGCGTACAGACATTGGTAAGGCAGGAAAGCTTCCCTGCCTTATCCCTTGTTAAAAGCATGGGTTCAGTTAAAAATTTATCCAGTAAAATAAATGGATACGTGTTCTGCCCGGAACCCATTAACTCTTCATGGCCGATCCATTGCCACGACCTGCAGAAAACGCGCTCCTTTACAGCCTCAAAATAATCAGGATTGCGATAAAATGAGGCTGGCAAAGTTTCTGCCTTTCTAATATCCGGATCAATTCTAAGTTTTTCTGTCACCGAGTTATTTAATTTGTACATTTAAAAATATATAATTCTTTTCAGAACCAACCAAAACCAATGAACCAAAACAAGAATAACAAAAAACTGGGGTTATGGATGAGCACATCTCTGGTAATCGGGAATATGATTGGAGCAGGTGTTTTTTTAATGCCGGCAGCCCTGGCAGCTTACGGCGGAATTAGTATTCTTGGTTGGCTGGCCTCCTCATTGGGTACTTTTGTACTGGCTCTGGTTTTTAGTAAACTCAGTAAATTATTCCTGGATAAAGCCGGTGGACCCTATGCCTATACAAGCGTCGGCTTTGGTGAATTCGCGGCGTTTTTGGTAGCCTGGGGGTATTGGATCTCCACCTGGATTGGAATGGCAGTATTAGCTATTGCCTTTGTAAGTGCTTTGAGTATATTGTTCCCGATATTGGGGAATAATCCGTTGGTTTCTGTCCTAACGGGACTAAGTGCTATTTGGCTGCTCACCTGGATAAACTCCAGAGGGGTCAGGCAATCAGGAAGAATACAGGTTGTGACAACCTTACTTAAATTAACCCCTATAGTAATGATTATAGTTGGAGGCTTTTTCTTTTTTAATATTGACAACTTTATACCTTTTAATGTAAGTAATTCATCAAATTTTGAAGCTATTGCTATAACCTCAACCATGACGCTCTATGCTTTCTTGGGGTTTGAAAGTGCAACTATTCCCTCAGATAACGTAAAAGACCCCGGTAAGACCATTCCCAGAGCCACTATCTTAGGAACATTAATAACCACTATGGTTTATATATTGGGAACAGCAGCAGTCATGGGGATGGTGCCACTTCAGCAACTTGAGATCTCTCCGGCACCATTTGCAGATGCCATGGGGGTTATGACCGGAGAACTGGGACGTGGGCTAGTAGCCGGTGGAGCAGCAATCGCTGCTTTTGGTGCCCTTAATGGATGGACCTTAATTGTTGGTCAATTGCCAAAGGCCATTGCAAAAGACAAACTTTTTCCCGGAATTTTTAAAAAAGAAAACAAAAAGGGTGTTCCAGTTTATGGAATGCTCATAGGCAGTGCTTTGGCTTCTGCAGTAATGTTAATGAACTATACCGAAGGCCTGGTAGAACAATTCAGGTTTCTAATTTTACTGGGCACCATGATTGCCGTAGTTCCATATCTCTTTACGGCTGCCGCCTATGTAAGCATCCTTTTAGAAAAAAAATTGCCTTCCCAACCATGGCTGGGAATTTATGGTATGGGGAGTCTGGCTTTTTCTTACTCCCTCTGGACCATATTCGGCGCAGGGGAAAAGTCAGTATTTTGGGGTTTTATTCTGTTACTATTAGGGATACCCTTTTATGTATTTGTTAAATGGAAAAATAAAGACTCAACCTAATAGTCAGATGCAATACACCTGTCAGTCTGAATACAAAAAATTGGAACGTGTGTTCATCAAAACCGTGGAGGAAGCGTTTACTAGCGAAGAGAAGCTAAATAAAGAATGGGCTGCCCATAATTACCTTTCCAAACCAGATCTGATCAGGGCAAAAGAGGAATATGAAGAATTTAAAAAGTTACTTGCTAAGAAAGTACCTCAAATAAGTTGTTTCCCCCAATCTGAATCTGTTACTATAGATTCCATTTATTGCCGTGATGCCAGCATAGCCACAGATCATGGCATGATTATTTGCAATATGGGAAAGCAAGCCCGGTCTATGGAACCAAAGGCACAAAAAGAATTCTTCCAAGCCAGTGATATTCCGGTTCTTGGTACTATAAAACCCCCGGGCACACTTGAAGGAGGTGATGTTGCATGGTTGAACAAAAATACATTGGCCGTAGGTC
The DNA here is from genome assembly GCA_020346245.1 of Flavobacteriaceae bacterium. GTDB lineage: Bacteria > Bacteroidota > Bacteroidia > Flavobacteriales > Flavobacteriaceae > Eudoraea. Next base: position 2,299,363 of record CP070778.1, read on the forward strand.
ATACCTACCGCACAAATTTATCAGGGATTAAACAATTAAAAGAACTGCTTTCTCCCTACAATATTGAAGTTTTGGTGGCGGAGCTTCCTCATTACAAAGGTCCTTCAGATGTCTTTCATTTAATGTCTATTTTAAGTCCGGTAGACAAGGACCTGGCAGTCGTTTATTCTCCTCTCATGCCCATTTCTTTCAGGAATGAACTACTGCATCGTGGATTTACCCTCGTAGAGGTGCCAGAACAAGAATTCGAATCTATGGGTTGCAATGTGCTTGCTATTGCTCCAGGGGAATGTGTAATGGTAGCAGGAAATCCGCGTACCGAAAATGCATTGCGTAAAGCAGGGTGCAATGTTCATACTTATAAGGGGAAGGAAATAAGTTATAAAGGCGGGGGTGGTCCTACCTGCCTTACCCGACCAATTTACAGAACGGTTTAGGCTTACATTTTAAGGTAGAACTCCTGAGTAAGCCGAATGTATTCCTCTGTATACCGGTGTCTTGACTTTTCAATAATCAGTTCACTTTTAATTACATCGGTTTTTTTGAATTGAAATTCCATAAAACTTCTTTTGACTTCGGAAGACGGATGCCCTTTTACATGCATTAAATGCACGGGGTATAGTCCAAATTTTAAGGCTTCCTCTTGCACTCTCTTTTCTTCTTTAAAAGGAGTTACCAGTGCAAAAATGCCACTTTCAGAAAGCAGCTTAGAGACCCCTCTTAAAAGAAGGCCAAAAGGCAGGGAACTATTTTGCCGTGCCTGGTCCCTGGCCCTATTCCCACTAGAAAATTCTTCAGAATAAAAAGGTGGATTGGATATTATCAGGTCATATTTATCATCAACCTCATCCAGGAATTCATCAAGAGAAGCATGGTAGCAAAACAGCCTGTCCGCCCAGGGAGAGGCTTCGAAATTCTCAACGCATTGTTCAAAAGCATCCTCATCTATTTCAATGGCATCGATGCTCTCCGCTGAACATCTTTGAGCCATCATTAGCCCAATTACACCTGTACCGGCACCAATATCCAAAACGGATTCAGGTGAATTAGAGATATTCGCCCAGGCCCCCAGTAAAACCCCATCCGTGCCAATCTTCATAGCACAGTGATCCTGGTAAATGGTAAATTGTTTAAACTTAAATGGTTTTCTCATTCAATGGTACCTGCCGGTCTGTTATCCGTTCCTTCCATATCTTTCAAGGAATCCCCTAATTTATTTCGCATTGCATCTGCAAGCTGTTCTATTTCTTTCACAACCTCGGGATATTCAGCGGCTACATTCGTTATTTCGCCCAAGTCTTCCGAAAGGTCATAAAGTTCAATTTCATTTAAATCTAAATGCACATAATTGCCTGGAAGACCATCCTTTCCTGGCTGCTGACCTTCCATGGTTCTGTAATTATGCGGGAAATAAAGTTTCCATTTTCCGTATCGGACACCGTGAAGTTCATTCACACGGTAATAAAAATAATACGCCTCCTGCGGGCTCTCTTTACTATCTCCTTTAAGCAATTCCCAAATGCTTTTACCGTCAATAACAGCTTCAGGCAATTTTGAGTCGGTAATAGTTGCAATGGTAGGTAAGATATCTATGGCCATTACGGCAGCATCAATAGTACGGCCGCCTTTTAGCCCATCAGGATATCTCATAATAAATGGCTCTCTATGACCCCCTTCCCAGGCTGTACCCTTACCTTCGCGAAATGGCAAAGCACTTCCGGCATGATTTCCGTAGGACAACCAGGGACCGTTGTCCGAAGTAAAAATAACAACCGTATTTTCATCAAGATTATTGGTTTTTAAAGCATTCAATATCTGCCCTACGGACCAATCAATCTCCATAATAACGTCGCCATATAATCCCCTCCCCGACTTTCCCCTGAATTTATCAGATACAAATAAAGGGACATGGGGTTGCGGATGCGGCACATAAAGGAAGAAGGGGCGGTCTTTATTCCTGTTTATAAAATCTACACTACGTGCTGTAATTTGTGTTGTTAATTGAGACTGGTTGGTTAAAGTGTCTATAATGGTTTCATTCTCATATAAAGGTAAAGGTCCAAAGTTAAACACAGGCCCCTGTTGCGGATGAAAGGGCCACATATCGTTGGAATAGGGTATACCAAAATATTCATCAAAACCGTGCTTGGTCGGTAAAAAATCCGGATGGTCCCCTAAATGCCATTTCCCAAAAATACCAGTAGCATACCCTATTGATCTAAGCATTTCTGCAATTGTTATTTCAGAAGGATTTAATCCAATTTTACTATCCGGCATGAAGGCATTGTGAATCCCAATACGATTGGGATAACAACCTGTTAGCAGCCCTGCTCTTGAGGCAGAGCATACGGCTTGGGCAGCATAAAAACTAGTTAATTTAACCCCTTCCCGGGCCATCTGATCCAGATTTGGTGTAGGGATGTCTTTTGCCCCAAATATACCTACATCCTGATAACCCTGATCATCCGTAAAAATCAGGACTATATTGGGAGGTTTCCTTTCTCTGGAAAGGGTTTCTTCTGTTTTTTGTTTGCAGCCTGCTAAAAAAAGGATCAGGATACTCATAGCAAGGTTACGAAGCATGAATATGGTGATTTTTCAAAATTCTGTTATGTAAAGTTCTATTAAATACTTGTAAGTTGGGCTGAATATAATTAATTTTCCTTCATCAGGTATAGTGTTCAAAGCTTGTTATAAATCTAAAGTATGCTAACTAAAATATCCAGGAATTTAAAAATCCTGGCCCAAAATTCTTTTTCCCTGTTATTACTTATTGTTTTTGCAATACAGGGCTGCAAACCAAAAAATGAAGGGCCTCACCCGGTTGAAATTGTGATTGGTTCCATGTCGGACACCTTGCCTGTTTTAAGTATTCCTGAGGATGAAGACCCGGAAAGTGAAAACTGGAAGGGTATTGACCTGGACCCTAAACCTCCGGTACTCCCTTTATATCCGGATGAAGAAGCCAGTCACTTTCTATTACCTCCGGGATATAAAATAGAACCTATCCTTACAGAACCTGAGATAGAACAGCCGGGGGCCATTTCCTTTGATGGAAACGGACGAATGTATGTATTGGAATTACGAACATATATGTTAACCGCTGATTCTGACGGAACCCTGGAACCGGTGAGTAGAATTTCTCGCTGGGAGGACAGAGACAAGGACGGAACATATGAAACCGGGGGTGTTTTTGTAGACAGCTTAATCTTTCCCAGATTTGTACTCCCCTATGGAAAAGATGCTGTATTAACCATGAATTCAGATGAAGATAATGTGTATAAATACTCAGATACCAATGGGGATGGCAAAGCAGACAAAAAAGAATTTTTTACCAATAAATATGGTCGCTCTGGTAATGTAGAGCATCAGCAGGCTTTTATGTATTGGGGTATGGATAATTGGTTGTACAGTACTGTAAATGCTTTCAGGGTTAAAGAAACTCCGGGTGGCGTAATTCGCGAAAAAACCGGTTACAATAGGGCACAGTGGGGTATTACACATGATGATGATGGGAAGCTTTGGTTTCTAGGTGGGGCCAGTGGTGTGCCTTCCTATTTTCAGTTCCCTATTCACTATGGTACTTTTAAAGTTGAAAATCAATTTGCCGAAGGTTTCGAAGTCCCCTGGGGTGCACCGGTAAAAATTGCTGATATGCAAGGTGGTATGGATGAGGTTCGCCAGCCCGACGGCTCATTGAATAGGGTGACCGGGTCCGCCGGCAACGATATTTATCGGGGAGACAGATTACCTGCAGAATTGTACGGCCAATTGTTTTACGGAGAGCCGGTGGCACGAATAGTACGTCAGATAAACCCGGTTGTAACGGAAGGGCTTACTAAACTGCACAATGTTTATCAGGATGAAAAATCTGAATTCCTTAGGAGTACAGATCCGCTGTTCAGGCCTGTAGATATGGCTACTGCTCCGGATGGTACAATGTATGTGGTAGATATGTATCACGGAATCATACAGGAGGGCCAATGGGCACAAAAAGGAACATATCTGCGTACAAAAATTGAACAATACCAATTAGATAAAGTGATAGGCCTGGGCCGTATATGGCGAATTACCCATGAAGATACCCCTCGTGATAAAACTGTGCCCAGAATGTATGAAGAAAACCCTTCGGAACTGGTAAAACATCTGGAACACCCTAATGGTTGGTGGCGTGATAAAGCACAACAACTTATTGTTATGTCGCAAGATAGAAGTGTGGTACCAGAGCTTGAACAAATGGTACGGGAGAGCAATAACCTTTTGGCACGTTTTCATGCATTGTGGAGTTTGGAAGGATTAGGTGCATTAGATAGAATGTTGGTACGTCAAATGTTTAAAGACCAAAATCACCGACTGCGAATACAGGCCCTTCGTGCAAGTGAAACTTTATATAAAGGAGGTGATAAGGAACTGGCAAAAGACTACAGACTATTGATGAAAGATACGAACGTAGATGTTGCAATGCAGGCTATGCTAACTGCCAACATAACAAAGATTCCTGCTTTAGAGGAGGAGATTACTGCATTGATGGCATCTAATAAGGCGCGGGGGATACAAGTGTTGGGTGATCAGATTCTGAATCCGGTTGAACTAAAGGGCTGGATGATAGATACTGGCCCCGAATTAACCGCCACACAACAGGAGCAAATGGAAAGGGGATCCATCATTTTTAATGAACTATGCGTACAGTGTCATGGTCTTGATGGCGCGGGCACCTCTTTAGGCAACGGAACCGTAATGGCACCTTCACTAAGAGGGTCTCCAAGGGTTCAGTCGCATCCGGAATATGTCATAAAAACACTCCTGCATGGGTTGGAAGGGCCTTTAGAAGGACAGACTTATCCTGGAGGACTCATGGTGGGAATGGGTGATCAGTCGGATGATTGGATTGCCGATATAGCCAGCTACATTCGTGTGAATTTGACCAATGAAGCTTCAATTGTTTCACCGGAACAGGTGGCAGAGGTTCGTTTAGAAAGCAACGCACAAAAAGGACCTTACCTTTTCGAGGAATTATTGGCTTCTGTGCCCCAAATCCTGGTTCCAACTGACCATTGGAAGGTAAGCGCCAGTCATACAAAACCTTCGCGTATTGGAGGTACGGCTTCCCCGTCTAGTGCATTTAATTTTGAAGGATGGACAACAGGCGAAAGACAAAGCAAAGGCATGTGGTATGAGATTGAATTTCCTGATGTTAACACCATAACTGAAATACATTTTAATTCCCCTCCCAAAAGACGAGGAAATTACAGGGATCGTATACCTCCTTATCAGAGCTATCCCAGATCCTACGAAGTACAGGTTTCAATGGATGGGACTCAATGGGATACTATTGATTCCGGGGAATGCGATTCCGCGGATACCGTACTATCTTTTGCACCAAGTAAAACCAAATTCCTGCGATTTGTCTTAACTGACAATTTAGAGGAAGAAGGGGAAATTCCCTGGTCAATGCGACAACTGAAAATATTTGGTATACTTCATAACGAAAAGTTGATAAACTAAAATAACGCTTAACGAACAACATTATGAAAAATAAAAAAAGCAATTACAGCAGAAGAAGGTTTCTTGGTACTACTGCGACTTTTGCAGCCGGTGCTGCCATCACGGGCCCCTCCCTTCTTGCAGCTCCGTCTAAACTACAAAACAGCTACCGGCCAAATTCAATACTAAACGGGGTACAGATTGGTGTAATCACCTATTCTTTCAGGAGTATGCCCGATCAAAGTGCCGAGGCCACCTTAAAGTACATATTGGATTGTGGAATCAGTGCCATTGAACTTATGGGAGATCCGGCCGAGTCCTTTGCAGGGAAACCGGAAAACCCGGTTAACCGTGGTGCCTATTACTCTTTAATGAGATCTAAACGCAGAGGAGAAGTGCTTAGCCGTGCGCAGGAAAAAGAGTTGGGAGAAATGGAGGAAAAAACGGCAGCGTACAACAAAGAAGTTGCACAATGGCGTTCAACGGTATCCATGGACAAATTCGAAGAACTCAGAAAGATGTATAATGATGCCGGGGTTACCATTTATGCTTTTAAACCCAGGGCCTTTGGAAAGGACAATACGGACGACGAAATTAATTGGGGAATGCGGGCAGCGAAAACTTTAGGAGCCAGCCATGTAACCCTGGAGCACCCGGATGATGATATGCATACCCAAAAACTTGGAGCTATGGCAAAAAAACATGGCATTTCTGTAGCCTACCATGGTCATGAACAACAAACACCCACTTTTTGGGATACGGCATTAAAACAATCCAAGAACAATGCATTGAACCTGGATCTGGGCCATTATGTAGCGGCCGGAAATAAAGCCCCGCTGGAAATTATAAAGAGCAAACATAAACGGATAATGAGCATGCACACCAAAGATCGACAAACACCGGAGCATGGCAAAGGGAATCTTCCCTGGGGAACCGGAGATACTCCTATAACCCAGGCCCTTCAATTAATCAGGGATAACAAATATGAATTTCCCGTAACCATAGAACTGGAATACGATATCCCCGAAGGCTCAAATGCTGTAGAGGAGGTTAAAAAGTGTCTGGAGTATTGTAAAATGTCTCTGGCTTAAAATGCCTTTAAATTCATCCCTGCCAAAACAATTTTGAAAAACCCATTTCCTGATCGATTAATTTGAAACTTTAAGTTTAAGTTCTTTATAGCGGTTGTTGAAGAAATGCCAGCAAATCAGCCATTTGCTGTTTATTAATTCCAGCTTCCAGTCCTTCCGGCATCAGAGATTTTCCGGTAGACATAAAGACTTCAATTGTATTTTTTGGAATAATTACTTCTTCCCCACCTGTCATTTTTAAAGCCAGTTCAGTATCTGTTTCATTACTGACAAGTCCAAAATAGATACTTCCACCTGTCGTGATTACTTTGTAGTTTAAATATCGGGTATCCACAGCGGCATTAGGGTCAAGAATTTCATGTATCAGGGATTCCTTACTTTTCCTGCTTATTTCGGTTAAAACAGGACCTACTTCATTGCCTGTACTTCCATAAACATGACAACTTGAACATAAATTTTTAAATACAATACTCCCCTTTTCTGAGTCACCATTGAGGGATAAAGCAGGTTGCATTTCCAAAATTACCTGTTTCCTTTGAACAACACCGCTATCCGTAAACAAGGCCTCCGCTCGTTTTCGAATATCTTCATCATCAGAAAACAATAACACTCTCCTGCGTTCCAGATCAAGATTAAATTCACCGAGGTTTACCGTACCATCTTCCATGGCAGTTAGAAGTGCATCATGATTAAATGATTTATATAACAGAATATCCGTGGCATGCTTTCTGGCTTCCGGAGCTAAAGAATTCCACATACCTAAAAGTCTTGGCCCTACTTCTTTTTCATTAGAATTCCATAATTGATTAAGGGATTCCTTTTGCAAAACCATTGGTCTTTTGCTATCGAGCAGTTGGTAAAGTAAAGAGGCCCTGTTTTCGAAATCAGACAAGCCAATTAATTTTAATTGTAGCAATTGCTCATCTATGCTCCCCTTTTGTGCTAAAATATCCTTCTGGGATTTCGCCATTATTTCATTGATCTTTTCAGAAGAAGAATATCCCATGGCCAGGCGGAGTTCTCCGGTAGCTTTTATTATTCCAAGGTCATTGGTATTTTCCAGGGCGTTCAAGGCTCGTATGGTTGATTTCTTACTGTCTTTGTCTATTAATTGATCTACCCTCTGAATGTATCCTCTGGAAAGTGATTCAATAAGTTCTGCTTTTGATACTGTTGAAATATTACTTTCATATATCCCATCCAGAACGGATCTAATACTCAGACCATCCATTTCTTTTCCAATTATTCCCGTCAACATTTCCAGCACTTGTTTCTGGTCTTCTGTTAGCTCCTCAATATAAGTCAATTCTTCACCTAAAAAACTGCTGGCCTGTCTGCCTAATGCAAATGACATTGCCATTCTATTCCATTGATCGGATTGAGTTTCCTTTAATGCCTTTCTCATTGAGGACGCAATTTGTCCCCTATGTGCAAAATATAAAGAATCTGAGATAGTGCTGAGGGTAAGAGCAGCCTGCATTCTAAGGCGTGGATTACTTGCCAGGGTCAAACCCAGCAATGGTTCCATAAACTTGTCTATTTCTTTTGGTCTTGCCTCGAGAATTTTCAAGGCATTTTCGGCAATGGGGCTATAAGGATCATTTAAAGCCTTCTTTAATTGTTTGTTATTTAGTCTCCCCAGACCCTCCAGTGTCCATAAACTATGAATTCTAGCCAACGGATTTTGAGTGCTGTCCAATTGTGTTGCAAGTAATGGAACTGATTTATAATTCTTTTGAGTTACGAGTAATTGTTGCGCTGTCTTCCTTATCCATTGGTTTTTGTTCCCCAGGGCCGTTACAAGTTCTATTTCACTGAAACTTTCCAGATCTCTTGGTTTTTCATAGTTATACTGTACTCCGGTAATACGGTAGATTCTTCCTTTCTTTCTCCCGGCATTTAAATCCAATTCGGCCTCAATATCATCCGGAATCCATTCAGGATGTTCAATGACCTCCCTATGCATGTCTAAAACATAAAGAGAACCATCCGGACCTACATTCATATTAACAGGTCTGAAAGCCCTGTCACTAGACGCCAGAAATTCGGTTTTATCTCCAACCCTGCTTGCTTTCGAAGCTGCGTTGTTTTCGGTTAACAGGTCCATATGAACGAGATTTAGAACGCAATCAGCTACCAATAAAGACGAATCAAACCCTTCGGGAAAAATTCCTCCCCCGTAAAATGTAATTCCACATGCTCCTGAAAAATACCCCGATTGCTCAGGGTGATTTACCCTGGTTTCCTGCTCACCAATGGGGTAAATTCTGGACAAACCGTTTTCATCATGATCGGAAATATTTGTTAATGCATGGCCGGGAGTAACCGGTAAAGTTTTAAAATAACGATCCTCAAATACCAATTGTGAAACATGTTCAAGGTTATGCGTTTCATATAATCTGCCCCATTCGTCGAAAGTAATTTTGAATCCCCCGGAAGATTCCCCTACCCTTTCAGCAATTTCATTTTCCAAATCCAGACGGAGATCTCCTCCTCTTAAATTCAAAATAACATCAGGTTTAGAGAAAAAATATGGTTTTCCTGAGTTTCCTCCATTTGCCGCATATATCCAGTTGTCCAACCCATAAGTCAATCCATTAAAATTATGCTGAAGATTATCATTGCTAAATCCATCCATAATTTGAACTCGTTCGTCGGCCAACCCATCTAAGTCCTGGTCCGAAATCCAAATAAGATGAGGTGGAGAAGCTACCAGGAAACCACCTTTATAAAACATAAAAGAGGAAGCTACTCCCAGACTGTCAGCATAGACTTTCCTTTCATCATAGACGCCATCATCATCAGTATCTTTCAAAAGAATAATCCGGCTTTGCTCATCCCGCAGAGGATATCCTGGCATTTCTAAAACATAGGCATCGCCCGAAGGAGAAAACTGCATGTCCACCGGATCATAAATCAATGGCTCAGAAGCAACTAATTCAATTTTAAAATCAGGGTGTATTTCAAAACCTTCAATAGATTTCGAATGGTCTGATGTGCAACTAAAAAATAAAGCTGCCAAAAGACAGAAAACAATGCGGATGTTCATTTTTTTTACCTAAAATAAAAAGGATGATGAAAGATAGAAAAAAAGAAAGAACCTAAAAAGTACTATACTTTTCTAATCTCAAATGAAAATACTAGGAAAGATAAAGTTCAACCAGGCCTTCGGGGGTCGTTACATAAAGAATTTTATTGGCCCTGTCTACTTTATCAATAATATTATCGGCTACGGGGATCAATAGTTCTTTATCCCCTTTTTTTACCTCAAAGAGCGCCTGGGAAACAGAATCATTTACAGCTGTAATAATTCCAATATTTCCGTGCCGGCTATCGACGACCTCAAACCCTATAACTTCATGATAGTAGAATTTGTTCCCCGAAAGTTTGGGCAGGATTTCTAAGGGAAGGTACAAATGAGATCCTATGATACGATCTGCATCAGCCTCAGAGGAAATGTCTTCAAACCGAATACGCAGCAGATTCGATTTATGTAAATAACACTTTTCAATAAAAAATGGAACCAGATTGTTTCCTAATGAAACAAAAACTGATTCCATGTTTTCGTATATTTCGGGCTCATCGGTATCGAGTTTAACAAGTACCTCCCCCTTAAAACTATGTTTTGAAACGATTTTGCCCAGGTAGAAACAATCTTCCTTCTGCATCTCGTTCTAATAATTATTCTTTCTTTTCAGAAGCAGCTGGTTTTTCTTCTGTGTCTCCTTCTTCCTTTGCAGTATCTTCTGCCTTAGCAGGAGCAGTTTCCTCTACTTTTTCCTCGGCTACCGCTTCTTCAGCAGCGGGAGCAGCTTCCTCTACTTTTTCTTCTGCTACTGCTTCTTCAGCCTCAGGTGCAGCTTCCACAGCAACAGGCTCTTCTTTAACACTTTCTTCCGCCACGGCAGTTGCTTCGGCTTCCTCTGTTACAACAATTTCTTCTTCAGTAATTTCTGCTTCAGCTTCTTCGCTTAAAGCTTCTGTGGCCGCCAAAGCTCTTTTTTCGCTTACTTCTTTTTCAGCTTCTAAAGCTTTCGCTTTTGCATCAGCCTTTGCCTTATCCAGTCCGGCCTCCTTCTTTGCAATAGTCTTTTCTTTTTCTTCAACCCAGGCATTGAATTTTGCTTCTGCCTGTTCTTCGGTCAAAGCACCTTTTCTAACACCACCTAATAAGTGATGCTTATATAAAACACCTTTATAAGATAAAATTCTTCTGGCAGTATCTGAAGGCTGAGCACCATTTACAAGCCATTGAACAGAATTCTCAACATTTAATTCAATGGAAGCAGGATCGGTGTTTGGGTTGTAGCTCCCTAACTTTTCAAGAAACTTACCATCTCTTTTTGAGCGTGCATCTGCTGCTACGATCCAATAAAATGGTTTCCCTTTTTTTCCGTGTCTTTGTAATCTAATTCTAACTGGCATATCACATTAATTTTGTAGGGTGCCCGACCCTCGATTATTAATTCTTTATTTTTTCCCGTAAATGGGCTGCAAATATACGCGTTTTCTATAAATCACCAATACTTTTGGAAGAATTCCTTTTATTCTATTTCTACCAATTGGTCCGGACCAATTACCAATTTAGAACGATGCTCGGAAATAAGCGAATTAATTTCTTTAATAACCTCCGGATTTTCTTTGGCTACGTCAAATCGTTCTTCCGGATCAGTACTTAAATTATATAAAATCGGTGGGTTGTGCACCTCTTTTTTACCAAATTCGCCGTATGCTCCCTGAGTAACAAAATGTGCCTTGAAATCTCCCAAACGCACCGCATAAATATCGGTCCCCCTGTAATAAAAAAGCTTCTTACGGGGACTAGGGCTCCCGTGCAGCAAAGTTTCGCTTAAATCGTACCCGTCAATTATCCGGTCTTCCGGAATTTTGGCTCCTGCCAAACGGCTAAATGTTGTAAAAAGATCCATTGTAGAGCCAAGGCCGTTTACCAATCCCGGTTTAATTAAGCCCGGCCCCCAGAAAATTCCCGGTTCCCTCATACCCCCTTCCCATGTTGTTCCTTTACCGGCTCTTAATAATCCTGCACTACCACCATTAAGCTTAAAACTTAACCATGGTCCATTATCTGAAGTAAACACCACTATGGTGTTATTTTCGAGACCTTCTTCCTTCAAGGTGGCAATTATCTTCCCAACCCCATCATCAATTTCTTCCAATACATCACCGTATAATCCGCGTTTGCTTTTGCCTCTGAATTCTTTTGAAACAAATAAAGGTATATGCGGCAGATTATGCGCTAAATAAATAAAGAATGGGTTATCCTTGTTTTTCTTTATAAATGATATAGTTTCCCTGGCATATCTTACCGTAATTGTATTTTGGTTAGCCGGGCGTTCTATGATCTCCGTATTCCGCATTAGCGGAACATTAAAATGATTTGTCTTTATAGCTTCGTTGTCTTGTTTCCAATACTCCCAATAGGGAATATCAACCACCTTATCCATATCATTGGAATATGGAATACCATAATAATAATCAAAGCCATTGTTAGTTGGGAGATATTGCTCCTTATGACCTAAATGCCATTTGCCAATACAGGCCGTTTTATAACCCACCTGCCTGAGTTGTTCTGCCAGGGTAATTTCAGATGCCGGCAAACCATTTTTGGAATTGGGATATAGCACTCTTCTTTTATTGCTGGACATGCCACTCCTCACCGTTAACCTTCCGGTAAGTAAGGCAGCCCTGCTGGGTGTGCAAACACTGGCCGCTGCGTAAAAATTGGTCCATTTCTGTCCCTCGAATGCCATTTGATCCAGATTGGGTGTTTGAATAGTAGGGTGGCCGTAAACCCCCAGATCGCCATAACCAAGATCGTCTGCAAAAATTATGATAAAATTGGGTGGCTTCGTATTATTTTGTCCATAAGTTTTTTGCAACCCTATTGAGCAGACTAGGACGCTCAATATTAGCTGTAAATATCGTAATTTGATCTTAAAATTCATTTCTTATAACTTTATGTCGTTTTAAAGATATGTATCTCAAAAGAACTTAAAAAATAATATCTGTGCCGGCGTTAATAACTCTTGACAACTCTGCTATTTATGAATATTGTTTTTGATTATTTTTAGCTACTTTTTTTCAGCTGAAACCAAATTACTATGTACCTCATTTTTGATACTGAAACCACTGGCCTGCCAAAGCGATGGGACGCTCCGGTAAGTGATACCGAAAACTGGCCCCGTTGTATTCAAATTGCCTGGCAATTGCATGATGCAATGGGTAATTTGTTGGACCAGCAGGACTACCTGATACAGCCTGATGGCTTCAATATCCCCTATGACGCCGAAAAAATTCATGGAATATCTACAGAACTTGCCAGTGAAGAGGGACACCCCCTGGCCGAAGTTTTGGAAAAATTTAATGACGCCCTTGCCAGGACCAAGTTTGTAGTTGGTCAGAATGTTGGTTTTGATAATAATATAATGGGGGCTGAATTTTACAGGGCCAATCTAAAAACCTTGTTAGGAGAATTACCCGTTCTGGATACATGTACAGAACATACGGCCACCCTCTGTGCACTACCGGGAGGACGCGGCGGTAAATTTAAGCTCCCTACCCTTACAGAGCTTCATCAGTATTTGTTTAATACACCCTTTGAAGAAGCACACAATGCAACAGCCGATGTAGAAGCCACTACACGTTGTTTTCTGGAACTCATAAGAAGAAAGCAATACACCAAAGGACAACTTGATGTACAACCAGATTACTTCGAAAAATTTTCGGAAACCAACCCTAAGGAAATTCAATTAATAGGTTTAAAACATATCAACCTAAAGAAGGCCTCTGAAAAAATAGCCAAACATCTCAATAATTTAGATGTAACAGAAGTTTCCGAAGAAGACCTCAGCAAAAATATAAAGTCCCTTGAAGAGGCAGCGTTCATTCATCTGCACAACCATTCTCAGTTTTCCGTTTTACAGTCTACCATTAAAGTAAAGGATTTGGTTGCTATCGCCTCTGAGAATAGGATGCCCGCCGTGGCATTGACAGATCATGCCAATATGATGGGTGCCTTTCACTTCGTTAAAGAGGTTAAAGCCCATAATAAAATGGTCCAGGAATCTGCTGCCGGTGCAGTAGAAAATGAAGATACCAATCAAAGAAATTTTATAAAGCCCATTATTGGTTGCGAATTTTTTGTGTGCGATGACCATACCAATAAAAATGTAAAAGATTATGGCTATCAAATGGTATTGTTGGCAAAAAATAAAAATGGTTATCACAACCTGGCAAAAATGTCTTCTATTGCCTACACCGATGGTTTCTACTATGTACCAAGAATTGATAAAAGCATTATCTCCCAGTTTAAAGATGATATCATTGTCCTGAGTGGAAACCTTTATGGTGAAGTAGCTTCCAAAATCCTGAACATTGGTGAAAAGCAGGCTGAAGAGGCTTTACTTTGGTGGAAAACCATGTTTAAAGATGACTTTTATATAGAAATCATGAGGCATGGACAGGAAGATGAGGAAAGAGCCAATAAAGTACTCATAGAATTTGCCAAAGAACATCAGGTAAAACTAATAGCCACTAACAATACATATTATTGCGCGAAGGAAGATGCAGACGCACACGACATTTTATTATGCGTAAAGGATGGGGAGAAACAGGCCACCCCAATAGGCAGGGGTCGGGGCTACAGGTATGGGCTGCCCAACCAGGAGTACTACTTTAAGAGTGGCGATGAAATGAAGGAATTATTTAAAGACCTTCCGGAATCTATTCTGAATATTCAGGAAATCGTAGATAAAATAGAGCCTTTTGAACTGGCCAGGGATGTACTTTTACCGGAGTTTGAAATTCCTGATGAATTTAAGGTCAAAGAAGATGAAGCAGATGGAGGGAAACGCGGTGAAAATGCCTACCTCAGGTATATCACCTATGAAGGGGCTAAAAAAAGATATGGTGAGATTACAGATGAGATAAGGGAACGAATTGATTTTGAATTAACAACGGTTGAGAATTCAGGCTATCCGGGCTACTTCCTGATTGTCGAGGATTTTATAAGGGAAGCAAGAAAAATGGACGTTTCGGTAGGTCCCGGCAGAGGATCTGCTGCGGGTTCCGTAGTAGCTTACTGCTTATGGATAACCAATATTGACCCACTGAAATACGACCTGCTGTTTGAGCGTTTCCTTAACCCGGACAGGGTTTCAATGCCCGATATAGACATTGATTTTGATGATGAAGGCCGTGGAAGAGTCATGGATTATGTTATCAATAAATATGGCGCCAACCAGGTAGCTCAGATTATAACATATGGAACCATGGCTGCAAAATCTTCCATCAGAGATACTGCCAGGGTTCTGGATCTGCCCTTAAACGATGCGGACCGTATTGCGAAACTGATTCCCAATATGTCCAAATTGAGTAAAATCTTTGGCGTTCCTGAAGCCGATCTTAGAAAGCGGTTTCGGTCTGATGAATTGGAAAAAGTAAATAATCTGCTCAATATATCGGAGGGAGAAGATTTGGAGGCTCAGACCGTGAAGATGGCCAGGGTGCTCGAAGGTTCTTTGCGTAATACAGGTATCCATGCCTGTGGTGTAATTATTACCCCGGATGACATTACGAATTTTGTTCCTGTTGCAACCGCTAAAGATTCTGATTTATACGTAACCCAGTTCGACAATTCAGTGGTAGAGAATGCGGGTCTGTTAAAAATGGACTTCCTTGGTCTGAAAACGCTTACGCTTATAAAGGACACCGTTAAAATTGTAAAAGCCAGGCATGGAATACAATTAGTTCCAGATGAATTTCCATTGGATGATGCCCCCACATATGAGCTATTCCAGAGAGGAGATACTGTTGGGATATTTCAATATGAATCTTTAGGGATGCAGAAACACCTGAAAGATCTAAAGCCTTCTGTATTTGATGACTTAATAGCCATGAATGCCCTTTATCGTCCCGGCCCCATGGAATATATTCCCAGTTTTATCGCCCGGAAAAAAGGTGAGGAGGAAATTACCTATGACCTTCCCGAGATGGAGGAGAACTTAAAAGAAACCTACGGGATAACCGTCTATCAGGAACAGGTGATGTTATTATCGCAAAAACTCGCTGGTTTTTCTAAAGGCGAAGCCGATGTTCTCAGGAAAGCAATGGGTAAAAAGATATTTGCCCTGCTCCAAAAACTTAAGCCACAGTTTCTGGATGGGGGTGAAAAAAAAGGACATCCCAGGGAAATCCTGGAAAAGATCTGGAAGGATTGGGAAGCCTTTGCTTCATATGCCTTTAATAAAAGTCATTCTACCTGTTATGCGTATATCGCCTATCAAACGGCTTATTTAAAAGCACACTATCCAGCGGAATATATGGCAGCCGTTCTTTCGAACAATATGAACGACATTAAGCAGGTCACATTTTTCATGGAAGAATGCAAACGCATGGGGCTCGAAGTTCTTGGTCCGGATGTAAACGAATCCTACTATAAATTCGCGGTGAATAAAGACAATGCGGTTCGTTTTGGCATGGGGGCAATAAAAGGGGTAGGACGTTCTGCCGTAGAGACGATTGTTGAAAACCGAAAAGAGGACGGGTCCTTTAAATCCGTGTTTGATTTAGCCAAACGAATAGATTTAAGGGCAGCCAATAAAAAAGCATTTGAAAACCTTGCATTGGCAGGAGGGTTCGATTCCTTTGGGGACACACACCGAGCTCAATATTTTTACAAGACAGGAGACAGCAGCACCTTCCTTGAAATGGTTATTAAATACGGTTCCAAATTTCAGGAAAGTGAAAACTCGTCACAGGTAAGTTTGTTTGGTGAAACCAGTGAAGTTCAGATTCCCGAACCAGAAGTGCCCCCTTGTGAAGAATGGGGTACAATGGAAAAGCTCAGAAGAGAAAAAGAGGTTGTTGGTATTTATATCTCCGGGCATCCACTGGATGATTTCAGGAAAGAGATAAGTGCATTTTGCAACGCCAATGTTTCCTTTTTTAATAATTTGGAAGACTACGTAAACAGGGAACTTGCCTTTGCGGGAGTTATTACGGATGTGCAACACCGGGTATCTAAAAATGGTAAGGGATGGGCCCTGTTCACTATGGAAGATTATACAGACACTTATGAGTTTCGAATTTTTGGTGAAGAATATTTAAAATTCCGACACTTTCTGATGATTAATTCGTTTGTATTTGTGAAAGTATTTGTAAGAGAAGGATGGACAAACCGTGATACAGGCAAAAAAGGAGACGCACGCTTACAGTATGTCAATTTTATGTTGTTGCAGGAAACTATGGAAAACTTTGCCAAAAAACTGACCATAAAATTGAATATTGACCAACTCAGAGAAGAAAATATTCACGCGTTAAAGGATACGCTTATCTCTTACAAAGGGAAGCATCCGCTAAATTTTGTGATTTACGAAATGAACGAAGAAATAAAAGTAAACCTGTCCAGCAGAAAACAAAAAGTAGAGATCACCAGTGAACTGTTACATACACTGGAAGAAAAGGACGTTCATTATAAATTAAATTAAATAAGCTTTCTCAATAGGGTAATAAGAAAAACGAATACTATTGGAGTAATGAAAGAGTGGAATAATTGACTAAATTTGCGTAATTATAAAACAAAACAATATGGCTTTAGAGATAACAGATGCTACTTTTGATGAAGTAGTTTTAAAAAGTGATAAACCCGTAGTGGTAGATTTTTGGGCAGCATGGTGTGGTCCTTGTAGAATGGTAGGACCTATCATAGAAGAAGTAAGTGCTGAATATGATGGTAAAGCAGTAGTAGGAAAAGTAGATGTTGATACCAATCAGGAATACGCTGCAAAATATGGAGTACGAAACATTCCAACGGTTCTTGTTTTCAAGGATGGAGAAATCGTAACAAGGCAGGTTGGCGTATCACCGAAAAAAGTATATACCGATGCAATTGAAGCGGTGCTTTAATTAAAAAAAAGAAACTTCAATTTTAAAAAAGGTTTAGCAATTGCTAAACCTTTTTTAGTTTATCTTGGTCTTATGGATTTGCGGTCAGAATTACATAGCGCTCCCTTATTTCAAAACCTGGAATTATTGGCAAACCAGATAGTGGAGGGCTTTATCAGTGGGATCCACAAAAGCCCTTTTCATGGGTTTTCTGCGGAATTTGCCGAACACAAAATTTATAATACCGGAGAGAGTACCAAACATATAGACTGGAAGTTGTTTGCGAAAACGGACAAGCTATATACAAAACGATATGAAGAGGAAACCAATCTAAGGTGTCATATGATATTAGATAATTCGGCTTCTATGTACTACCCTGAGATTAAGAAGCTGTCCATTAATAGCTTAAATAAAATTGGTTTTGGGGTGCTTGCCATTGCAGCTTTGATGAACATCCTTAAAAAGCAGCGAGATGCTGTGGGCTTAAGTGTCTTTTCGGATACCTATAGCTTCTACGCTTCTGAGAAGGGAAGCGAAAGGCACCACCAAATGTTACTGGCTAAACTAAGCGAGATAAGCCTTGAGAGGAAACCCGCCAGGCAGACGGAGATGTATACCTATTTACATCAGATAGCCGAGAAGATTAAAAGACGAAGTCTTGTTTTCCTCTTTACAGATATGTTTCAGACTGCGACTTCAGATGAAAAACTATTTGATGCACTGCGGCATCTAAAATACAATAAGCACGAGGTAGTACTATTTCATTTGCTTGATAACGAAACTGAATTGCATTTTAATTTTGAGAATACACCAAAAAGGTTTATTGATGTAGAAACCGGCAGCCATATAGACCTCTATGCAGATACCATAAAAGAGGCCTATGAAGGTGGGATCAGTGATTATTTAAATGACCTAAAACTAAAATGTGCGCAGTATAAGATAAAATATGTGGAGGTAGATATCCGGCAACCTTTTACGAAAGTATTGAATACCTTTATGATCGAGCGACAGAATTTCTTGTAGCCTTAGTGGAATTTTAAATAAATTGTTTGTGGAATTCATTTAGCAGCGTATATTTGCACCCACCTCCACTTCAGTAGAAGTTTTGGTAGACAAAGCAAGCTATAGAAAAGCAATGTAACAAGGTTTGAAGCTGACTGTCGTCAGCGTCCGCCCGAGGCGGATAAAATCATTGGTCTGGTAGTTCAGTTGGTTAGAATACCTGCCTGTCACGCAGGGGGTCGCGGGTTCGAGTCCCGTCCAGACCGCAATTAGAAAAGTCTCTTATACAAGGTATAAGGGACTTTTTTCATTTTGGAGCCAGAAAGCGTGCTTTCGATGGTGAAGAAATGGAAAAAGAACCGGCCAACGCAGTTGGCTGAATGACTTTGGTGGTTGCAAGGCCACCTCAAATGGCCGTTTCCGAGCAATAGTGAGGAAACAATCCCGTCCAGACCGCAGAGTAGTAAATCCTTTTCGCGCAAGTGAAAGGGATTTTTTTATGACCTGCTGTCAAGCTTGCTTGAAAAGCAGGGTCAAAAAATGGTATTCAGCGACAACGTCGGTGAAAGGATTA
>CP070778.1:2318518-2364783 GCA_020346245.1 Flavobacteriaceae bacterium
CATCACTCCCACTCTGCAAAGGGATGTGAAAATGCGGTACGAAAACAGTACTGCCCGCAACAAAGTCTATAGTTTCATTTTTTAGGAGATTAGGTTCAATGGAAGAAATTCGAAGTCTGTGAATACCTACAACCTTTTCCAATGCTTTTACAAGGTCAAAAAAAGTATGTTCATGTTTTTTGTTCCCGAATTCTCCTTTACCATAATCCCCAATATTTACCCCGGTAAGTACGATCTCCTTTATACCTTTTTCTGATATCTCCCTTGCATTATTCAATACATTTTCAAGCGTATCACTTCTTGAAATACCCCTGGCAAGAGGAATAGTACAATACGTACATTTATAATCACAACCATCCTGGACTTTTAAAAATGCCCGGGTTCTATCGCCAACAGCATAACTTCCAACATAGAAGTCCACTTCTTCTATTTCACAGGAATGCACGACGCCAAAATCGTTCTTGGAAAGATCATTGACGTAGTCCAGTATCTTAAACTTTTCTGAAGCACCTAAAACCAAATCCACCCCATGGATTTCCGCAAGGTCTTGCGGTTTTAATTGAGCATAACAACCTATAGCCGTAACAAAAGCATCCGGATTTGCTTTTTGGGCTTGCTTTACAAGTGTTTTAAACCGTTTATCTGCATTCTCTGTTACCGAACAGGTATTTATGACATACATATCTGCTCGATCTGTAAAATCTACGCGATCATATCCTTTATTCTCAAAACTCCTTGCAATTGTAGAAGTTTCAGAAAAATTCAGTTTACATCCCAATGTGTAAAATGCTACTCTCTTCCTCATTAAAACCTATGATACTAAATTAGCGATGGCAAAGATATCAAAATTTAATGCAAACATTTAAGCTATAGCAGTTTAGAAACTAATCTCATGTTTACTCTCTTTATTGATTTCTGCGATTATCTAAGGTCGGGATTAATCAGTAGTTCCGGTACTTCTTGGTCAACTCAAAAACCTGGTCAAGGATTTCTGCCTCCTGTTCATCAAATATCACACCTCTTCTTGCCATCATTACTTCGGCAGCTTCGTACGCTTTCTTTGGCAGATATGTAGTAAACCCGGAAGCACCACCCCAGCTAAAGCTGGGTATAAAATTTCTTGGAAAACCCGGGACATAAATATTTGCATTTACACCTATTACAGTTCCGGTATTGAACATTGTATTAATCGCTGTCTTGCTGTGATCACCCATCATAAGGCCACAAAATTGAAGTGCTGTATGCTCAAACCTCTCAGTGGCGTAATTCCACAGCCGTACTTTGGCATAATTATTTTTCAAATTTGAATTGTTGGAATCTGCCCCAATATTACACCATTCACCTAATACAGAATTACCTAAATAACCATCATGCCCTTTGCTGGAATATCCAAAAATTACAGAGTTATTTATTTCCCCACATACTTTGCCATAAGGTCCAACGGTGGTAGGTCCATATATTTTTGCCCCCATCTTTACCACGGCCTTTTCACATAATGCAAATCCTCCTCTTATCAAATTTCCTTCCATTATTTCGGAATTTTTTCCAAGGTATATAGGCCCTTCAGTGGCATTTAGTATGCTGTATTCTACACGGGCTCCTTCTTCGAGAAAAATATTTTCCGCGTTAATCAAATGGTTGGTAGAAGAAATGGGGGCACTTTGCCTTCCCTTTGTGATCATTTCAAAATCTTCCTGTAGCGCAATATCATTTTTGGAAAATATATCCCAGGTATTTTTAACTCTCAATAAATCTCCTTCAAAATTTATTTTTTTGTAGGCCGAAAAATCAACTTCTTGTTCGGTATCCTCTGTGAAGTAAGCAATTAGATGATCATCTTTATAAACTGCTTCGTTCTTTTTTAAATTAAGAATAAGCGAAACAAGTTCTTTCGTAGGGCAAAAAGATGCATTAAGCAGAACATTCGCCCTCTCATTAATCATCGGATATTTTTTGGAGAGATATTTTTCCGTCTTTGTGCTGATAGAGGTATTCAGGTATTTCTCCCATTTTTCTCTGATCGTAAGAATGCCTATTCTAATATCCGCAACAGGTCTGGTAAATGTAAAAGGCAGCAACGAATTTCTGACCTCACCGTCAAAAAGAATATAATTCATCTATTCAAATTTTAAATAAAAATAAAAAAATAACGCCCCCGATAGTAATCGGAGGCGCATCTATATGTCGAATTTTAATACGTCTACTTTTCTTTAGTACCGGTCTTGGCATCTTTAGCCTCTGGTTCTGATGGCTTTACCTCCTTTTTGAACTTCTTATATTTGCTCTTAAATTTGTCTATTCTACCAGCTGTATCTACCAATTTGGCCTTACCCGTGTAGAATGGATGAGAGGTTCTTGAGATTTCTAATTTAACCAAGGGGTATTCCACACCCTCAACTTCTAAAGTCTCCTTCGTAGCTGCTGTAGATTTGGTAATAAATACATCGTCATTAGACATGTCTTTGAATGCCACCAATCTGTAATTATCCGGATGTATACCTTTTTTCATTTTATATTCTTTTAAACTTCTGAATTTTAAGCCTGCAAATTTAACTAATTTTCTCAGAAACAACAATTTTAATTACCCAAAAAAAGAACTCTTAAAAATTGTATCTTTAAATGTAACAAAATCCGAACTGAAACAACTAACTATTTAAAACCACAAAATCATATAAAAATGGAAGAAAATCAACCGAAAACCGGAAAGTATTCATTGAACTTTGGCCTAATCCTCGGGGCAATAAGTGTAATTTTTGCCGTTATGCTTTACTCCATGGATGCCCATGCTACTCAGGATCCAAGTAATACTGTAATTAGTATAGTTATTATGGTAGGTGTAATATTCTGGGGTATTATAAGTTTCCGAAAAGCCAATGAAGGGTTTCTAACATTGGGAGAGGCATTAAAACTGGGGGCAGGAATTGCAGTGGTTTCGGGTATTATTGCGGTACTATATACCATGCTCCTGGTAAATGTATTGGATCCGGAATTTGCTGTTAAAATAGCAGAAAATCAAAAAGCCGCAGGCGAAGCCGCAGGAGTTATGACGGATGCACAAATACAGCAGCAATATGACGGTACAATAAATTATTTCTGGATTACTTATCCTTTTATATTAATATTTAACATCATCGCTGGTTTAATTATAGGATTAATAGGTGGTTTAATATTGAAAAAAGCAAAACCCGATTATTAATTATTAAAAATTGTACTTTTGAAAGGAATTTCCCTTAGAAGTCAATGAACCTATCTATAGTAATTCCTTTACTTAATGAAGAAGAGTCTTTAGAAGAGCTCCATGATTGGATTGCCGGTGTTATGCAATCCAATCAGCTTTTATATGAGATCTTTTTTATAGACGACGGTAGTACAGACCAATCCTGGAATGTAATTGAAAAGTTAGCCCAAAAAAATCCAAACGTAAAAGGTATACGCTTTCATAAAAATTTCGGAAAGTCTCAGGCACTTCATGCTGGGTTTAAAGTGGCGCAGGGTGACGTTATAATCACAATGGATGCTGATCTGCAGGACAATCCTGAGGAAATACCAGAACTGTATAATCTCATATTAAGTGAAGGTTTCGATCTGGTTTCAGGCTGGAAAAAAATAAGATATGACTCCCTGATCTTCAAAAACATGCCATCCAAACTATTCAATTGGGCGGCAAGAATTACATCAAATGTTAAATTACATGATTTCAACTGCGGTCTAAAGGCCTTTAGAAACGATGTCGTTAAAAATATTGAGGTCTCCGGAGAAATGCATCGGTATATACCGGTCCTGGCAAAAAATGCCGGATATTCCAATATAGGTGAGAAAGTGGTAAAACATCAGGCTCGTAAATACGGGAAGACCAAATTTGGAGCAGAACGTTTTATTCATGGGTTATTGGACTTAATTACTATCTGGTTTGTTTCAAAATTTGGGAAACGTCCAATGCATCTGTTCGGGGCTTTAGGTGTACTGATGTTTATAATTGGTTTTGGATTTGCACTTTATCTGGGGATCGATAAACTTTTTATTAACCCTTTTGGACGTTTGCTGTCTGAAAGACCACAATTTTATGTTTCCCTTACTGCAATGATCATTGGAACCCAATTTTTTCTTGCCGGTTTTCTCGGAGAAATAATGGTTAGATCAAGAGTAAACGTACAGCGCTATACCATTTCTGAAGAATTGAATCTTTCAAGTCCTTAAAACAGATATTCTTCGTAATTTTAAATTTTCAACCGAAAAATCCATTCAAATGGACGACATTCTTTCTAATGCCAAAGCATGGCAAAGCGACTTTTTTGACTCGGCGGTCAGAAAAGAAATACAACATCTTATAGCTAATGATCCGGAAGAACTCAAGGACAGATTTTATAAAAATATGGAATTTGGTACGGGAGGCATGAGAGGCATCATGGGAGTTGGCACAAATAGAATAAACAAATATACTTTAGGCAAAAGCACTCAGGGACTCAGCAACTACCTTGAAAGGGTTTATCCGGGTGAAGAATTAAAAGTAGTAATTGCATATGACTGCAGACATAACAGCGATACCCTTGCCAGGACTGTAGCTGATGTTTTGTCGGCAAACGGAATAAAAGTATTTCTTTTCTCCCAATTGCGTACAACACCTGAACTTTCCTTTGCGGTAAGATACTTAAACTGCAAAGCCGGAATAGTTTTAACCGCATCACATAATCCACCTGAATACAATGGATATAAGGTTTATTGGACAGACGGCGGGCAAATTGTGCCTCCTCAGGACAATGAGATCATAGAAGAAATTAACCGGTTGAATTACGAAGAAATTAATTTTAATGCCAACTCCAACCTGATTGAATTAATTGATAAGGAAGTTGATGAAGCTTTTATACAAGCTTCTGTGAAAAATGGAAGCTTTGGCGCAAAGGAGAAAGATAATTTTAAAATTGTTTTTACGTCGTTACATGGAACTTCAATTACCGTTATTCCTGAAGTACTCAAACGAGCCGGCTACAATAATGTTACCATTATTGAAGAACAAGCCACACCAGATGGCGATTTTCCCACTGTAAAATCCCCTAATCCGGAAGAGCCTGAAGCGCTAACCCTTGCAATGAAAAAGGCCGAAGAAATAGGAGCTGACATGGTGGTAGGAACAGATCCGGACAGCGACAGATTAGGTATTGCCGTAAGAAACCTTGACGGTAAAATGGAGTTGTTAAATGGTAATCAAACCATGTTTCTGATGACTAAGTTTTTGTTGGATCAGAGAGAAAAACAAGGATTTACAGGCAACGAATTTATTGCCACCACCATAGTTTCTACTCCTATGATGAATGAATTAGCCAAAAGCTATGGCGTGGAATGCAAAACATCATTAACCGGCTTTAAATGGATTGCCAAGATGATAAAAGATTTTCCGGAACAACACTTTGTTGGCGGAGGCGAAGAGAGCTTTGGTTATATGGTTGGTGATTTTGTAAGAGATAAAGATGCCGTCACTGCCACATTGCTGGCCTGCGAAATAGCGGCGGAGGCTAAGGCCAATGGCAGCTCTTTTTATAAAGAGCTCATTGATTGTTACGTTACCTATGGTTTCTACAAAGAAAGGTTGATTTCTATTACTAAAAAAGGAATGAGTGGAGCAGAAGAGATAAAGAAAATGATGATTGACTTTAAAGAGAATCCGGTAAAATCCATAGGAGGGGCTAAAGTAGTTAAAGTGGATGACTATAATTCGTCTACTTCTAAGAACCTGGTCACCGGGGATATAACCGAAATTGAAATCCCAAAATCCAATGTTTTAATATATACTACTGAAGATGGAACCAGAATGGCTGCCAGACCCAGCGGTACGGAACCAAAAATTAAATTTTACTTTAGTATAAATACAAAGCTTGATGCTGCCGAAAACTTTAAAAAAGTGGACATAGAAATGGAAGCACGAATAGAAAGGATTCTTAAAGAACTGAAGCTTCATTAATGGAATATTTTAAAAAGATCCTGCGTTTTGCCATACCGTATCGCAGGTACGGACTTTTAAATATTTTTTTTAATATTCTATATGCGCTGTTTAGCGCCCTCTCTTTCGCAGCACTTATTCCTATGCTGGACGTACTTTTCGACAAGACAAGAAAAGTATATCAGGCTCCTTTATATAATGGGTTTGGGGACCTAAAAAACTATCTGCAGGAGTATTTGAATTATAGGGTAACTCAGTATTCCGGGGATGATGAAATGAGTGGCCTTGTTTTGGTAATTGGATTAGTGCTGATACTTTTTCTCCTGAAGAATCTGTTTAATTATCTGGCCATGTATTTTATTACATTTTTAAGGAATGGAGTTCTGAAAGATGTAAGAAACATGATGTATAAAAAAATTGTGGACCTCCCTCTCTCCTATTATTCAGAGAAAAGAAAGGGCGATGTCATAGCGCGTATTTCTTCTGATGTTCTTGAAATTCAATATTCATTTCTTTCTATCCTGGAATTGATCGTTAGAGAACCGCTGACAATACTATTCACTATTAGCGTCATGTTTATAATTAGTGTTAAGCTTACGCTCTTTGTTTTTATTTTTATTCCAATTGCTGGCATGATAATTTCACGGATAGGAAAGTCTCTTAAAAAGAGTTCAGATAAGGTGCAAAAAGAACAAGGTGAATTCCTCTCCATAATTGAAGAAACTTTAGGTGGACTAAGGATTATTAAAGCATTTAATGCAGAATCCAAATTTTACGGAACATTTAAAAATTCTACGGAACGCTTTTTCAAATTTTCCAATAAATTACTCAACAGACAAAATCTGGCATCTCCCACAGGGGAGTTTTTGGGTATTCTTGTAATTGGCGTCCTGTTGTGGTTTGGCGGTAAAATGGTGCTTATTGATAAAACTTTAGGGGCATCAGAATTTATTGCATACATGGGATTAGCATATAACATACTTACTCCGGCCAAGCAAATTAGTAAAGCATTGTATGGGGTTAAAAAAGGGAATGCCGCAGCAGAAAGAGTTTTAGAAATTCTGGAAACAGAGAATCCAATAGCTGAGAAAGAAGATGCTATAGTTAAAACTGATTTTAACAAGGGAATAGCCATAGAAAACATTGCATTTAAATATGAAGATGAAAATGTGTTGGATAAATTCAGTCTTTATGTTCCAAAAGGAAGTACAGTTGCGCTGGTAGGCCAGTCCGGGAGTGGAAAGAGTACTATTGCAAACCT
Organism: Flavobacteriaceae bacterium; assembly: GCA_020346245.1. Lineage (GTDB taxonomy): Bacteria > Bacteroidota > Bacteroidia > Flavobacteriales > Flavobacteriaceae > Eudoraea. Next base: position 2,325,715 of record CP070778.1, read on the forward strand.
GGTAACAAGGTTTTATGATATCAATGAAGGTGAAATAAAAATAGACAATACAAATATTAAGGACCTTACTAAAAAATCACTTAGAAACCTTATTGGCCTGGTTACACAAGATTCTATCCTATTTAATGATTCTGTAAAAAACAATATTAGCCTTGGTAAGGAAAATGCCAGTGATGAAGAAATAAAAGCTGCCGCCAAAATTGCCAATGCACATGACTTTATAATGGAATTGCCCCGGGGTTATGACACTAATATTGGGGATAGCGGCAATAAATTAAGCGGCGGTCAGAAACAACGACTCTCCATTGCAAGAGCCGTTTTAAAGAATCCTCCCGTTATGATTATGGATGAGGCCACTTCTGCACTGGACACGGAAAGCGAACGGTTAGTACAAGATGCACTTGAAAAAATGATGCGAAACCGTACGTCAATTGTTATCGCTCACAGATTATCCACAATACAAAATGCAGATACTATTGTAGTATTACAGAAAGGAAAGATTGTAGAACTAGGGTCGCATAAAGAACTGCTTAAATCAAGTGGTGTTTATAAAAACCTGGTAGATATGCAAACGTTGGGTGCAATATAAATTTAAAATAAAATTAAACCTTTTAGTTTCATCGCAGTCTTAAATAAATAAGTATTTGCTTTGATCGCCGAAGAAACCTTAATAGAAAATTTAAAGCAGAAAGACACCCAGGCTAAGGCCTTTGATGTGCTGATTAATACGTACAAGGAACGTCTTTACTGGCATATAAGGCGAATTGTCCTCAATCATGACGACACGGATGATGTGTTGCAAAATACATTTATTAAGATCTTTAGAAATATTGATAAATTTAAAGGAGATAGTAAGTTATATTCCTGGATGTACAGGATTGCAACAAATGAAGCGCTAACATTTCTTAAAGTTAAGTCTAAGAAATTAGGTGTTAGTAATAACGAATTGCAGGAAAGGATGGCAGATAATTTACAAGCAGATGTGTACTTTGAAGGTGATGAAATACAATTGAAGCTGCAAAAGGCAATTGCACAATTACCGGAAAAACAAAAATTAGTTTTTAATATGAAATATTTTGAAGAACTAAAGTACTACGAAATATCAGAGATATTAGAAACCTCCGTAGGTGGATTAAAAGCTTCCTATCACCTGGCGGTCAAAAAAATTGAAGCCAGTTTAAAAGGGGAAGAATAAAAGAAATAATGCTTATTTAATATATTTAGGTTTAGAGTAAGTGAAAAATAGCAAAGGAAAATGATTACAAGCATGGAGTATTAAACCTTTTATGATATTTAAAGTCAAACTATAAGGATGGGTAAAAAGAAAAAAGGTAGCGGTTTTAAAATTCCAAAGGGATACTTTGAAGGTTTTACGGATGACTTGTTGGGCAAAATGTCAGAAGAAACATCCAGTATTCCCGATGAAGCTGGTTTTGAAGTCCCGGAAGGCTATTTTGACAATCTGAATAAAAAGATCCTGGAGAAGGTGACTGAAAAGGAATCAAAAGTTATCAGGCTCAAACCATATAGGAAATATTTTTATGTTGCAGCCTCAGTGGCTGCAATTTTGATACTTGTTCTTAGCATTCAACAGAAGGGTGATGTTAGTTTTACTTTTGATGATCTGGCCAGAACGGACATTGAAAATTACATTGAAGAAAACGAACTGGAATTAAGTAGTTATGAACTGGCGGAGGTGCTACTGACAGAAGAATTGGAAGTAAATGATATTCTTGGCAATGAACTGGATGATGAAAACATCATTGATTACCTCGAGGATAACATTGATGATATTGATGAATTAAATTTGGAGATCGATGAATAAATTCGGCAAAATATGGGTGTTTGCAACGCTGTTTCTTAGTACTGCAATAGTGACCGGTCAGGGCAGGCCGGGAATGGATAAAATTAAATCACTTAAGGTTGCATTTATAACAGAGCGCGTAGGTTTGACCAGTAATGAAGCTACAATGTTTTGGCCTGTTTACAACGAACATGAGGATGCATTGGCTCAAATCCGAAGAAAGGAACGTCTTGAAATCAGGAGTAAGATGGTAGATTTTGAGAACCTGAGCGATACCGAGGCTAATAAGCTATTAGATCAACTAATTGAATTAGAGAAGGAGAAACAGGAGCTCAATGTTGAATTCTTATCCAATATTCGTGAGGTTATTTCACCTAAAAAGACTTTTCTGTTGATTAAGGCGGAAGAAGATTTTAAAAGACGCCTGTTGAAACAAATACAGCAAAGGAGACAGGGAGGTGGATAACTAACAGGAAAATAAAGAATACTAAAGGAAACCTTTTGGTTTCCTTTTTTTATCCACAAAATCGAGCTTCGAACTCTTTTATTCTAATAATTCTTTCGCTTTTAGATAAAATTTAATCCCATGATTAAACCTTTACTTCAATTGATAGTCTTAGCTATATAATCAATAAAAAAAGAAGTTATGAAAAGTTTAAAACTAGTAGTAATCACAATTTTATTAGTTGGTGCAACTTCAGCGGTAAGCGCTCAGCGTACCGTTAAAGTTTATCCCAGACATGGTACCGTTGTTACAACATTATACCAACCACGACTTGTGGTTCACAAAGGAGTAAATTTTCATTTTTCCAATGGTGTCTGGTACAAAGCTAGAGGAAGAAAATACGTTGTATGTGCTGCTCCTGTTGGAATTAAGGTGAGAAAACTTCCCATGGGAAATAAGGTAGTTGTATATAGCGGCAAGAAGTATTATACGTATCATGGTGTTTTTTATAAGAAAAAAGGACGCAACTATATCGTAGTGAATGTATAAGTTAGGTTGGATTTGATTTGGTAACCACGATTAGTGGTTAGGTTGTTGATGAATAAATAGGGAGGTTTTTAAGCTTCCCTTTTTATTTGAAAGAAAGTTTGGCAATGCGATTTTTTCCTGCGGCATAGGCTATGGAATCATTCCGGAATCGTAGGGTATAGAAACTTTCGCTTGAAAGTGTCTTCCAATTCAACCCCATATCATTGGAATATGAGATCCCTGTAAATCCCACGGCCACAATTTCCTTGCCCTCAGAATTAGGAACAAATTGGATACAGCTCTTATAGCCTGGTTCCTGATTATTAGCAATCAGCTGCCAGCTCTTACCTCCATCATGACTGATTGCCTTATTGGCTATGTTTTTCTCCGGCTCTGTGTAATCTCCTCCTATAGCAATCCCCAGGGAACTGTCATAAAAATTCATTGAATAAATTCCCTGAGTTGGTTTCTCCCTTAGGATCGGAGTTTTAAAAACCTCCCAGGATACCCCTTTATTATCGGTGTAATATACACGTCCTTCAGTGGTTCCTACCCAGGCTTTATTTCCCTGAATTACAATATTTGTATTACTTGCAGCAAAAGCCCCTTCTCCTTCAGGCGCCCCGGGCAATTGATTGCAAGAGAGTTTATTCCAGCTATAACCCCCATCTCTGGTGATAATAATAGAAAGACAACCGGCCATACTATCACCTATGGCAATACCCTCTTTATCATTCCAAAAAGCCATGGAATCGTAAAAAACGCCCTCCCCTACTTCTGTGTAAACCAATTCCATGCTTCCCATATCCCCTGTTTTATATAACAGCGCTGGATTTGCAACAGAAAGCATAAAAAAATCGGTAGAGGTATGTGCTATTGCACGAAATTCAGGAAGAATAGTGTCATACTTCTGGATATTTGTCCTTACGGTCTTTGTTTGCAGGTCAATTGAACCAAAAACACCTTTGTTGGCGGCAAAACCTAAACTGCCATCCATAAGTTCTAAAGCTCGTATACTCAGTGAATCCTCATAAAGCACTTCAATCTTAACTTCTGTAAAATTGGACCTTTTGTCAGCTTGGCTGCAGGAATGAACTATAACTAAAATGACAATTAAGAAAAGATAACGCATGCGTAAATGTAGGAATAAAACCCGGTTTTAGTCCGATAGAAAAAAGCAATACCTTTACCCCCTAATTATTACAGATGCGGTTACATAGAAATTTGGTATTTGCAGTTGTAGATGCCCTCAGCCTTATATTCAATGAAGGCGAATATGCAGATAAGGTAGTAGAAAAAACTTTGAAGCAGGACAAACGATGGGGTTCAAGAGACAGAGGTTTTATTGCCGAAACCACTTATGATATAGTAAGATGGAAACGACTATATTCAGAAATTGCTGAAGTTAGTGCTCCCTACTCCAGACCCAACTTATTTCGCTTGTTTGCCGTTTGGGCTGTTCTCAGGGGTATCCAATTACCAGATTGGAAACAAATAGAACACACCCCAGCCAGGCGAATTAAAGGGCGGTTTGATGAACTTTCCAAAATTAGAAAATACAGGGAATCAATTCCAGACTGGATAGATGATTTGGGCGCAGATTCGCTGGGTGTAGAGTTATGGACAAAGGAAATTGCAGCATTAAACAAACAGGCTCAGGTAATTCTCAGAACGAATACACTTAAAACAACTAAAACCAAATTAAATACTATTCTTCTCGATGAAGGAATTGGTACAGATCCAATTGAGGGTTATCCTGATGCACTAATGTTAAAAGAACGAACTAATGTCTTTAAAACCAAGGCTTTCGCCGATGGCTTTTTTGAAGTTCAGGATGCCTCCTCTCAAAAGGTTGGAACCTTTACACAGGCGGAACCTGGGTTACGTGTAGTAGATGCATGCGCCGGAGCAGGTGGTAAAACATTGCATTTGGCTGCACTTATGCAAAATAAAGGGCAGCTGATTGCGCTTGATATCTATGGAAATAAACTAAAGGAACTAAAGCGTAGAGCTAAAAGGGCCGGGGCACATAATATTGAAACAAGGTTAATAAGCAGCAGTAAAGTCTACAAAAAATTATACGCCAGTGCAGATAGGGTGCTTATAGACGCCCCTTGCACAGGTCTGGGGGTACTAAGGCGAAATCCGGATGCCAAGTGGAAATTACAGCCAGAATTTCTAGTCAAGATTACCAAAGTTCAGCAGGAAATTTTGAAAACCTACAGTAAAATGGTCAAAGAAAATGGTAAACTTATCTATGTTACCTGTTCTATTTTGCCTCAGGAGAATAAAGAGCAAGTGAAACAATTTTTGGATTCTGATGAGGGAAAAGTATTCTCTCTGGAAAAAGAGGTGAACATATACGCTTCGGAAAGCGGGTTTGATGGATTTTATATGGCAAGAATGATTAGAAAGTAATGAACAATTCCATTTGAAAACTGTTTGCTATTCTCTTAAAAAAAACGGTTTTTATAATGTAAATTTGTGCTTTGGTAATCCTAATATGTAAAACGTTCCATGATTCACTTCTTTGGAGACCTCAGCACAAAAGTATTTGCAGTACAAACTAACCACACACTTTCCAAAAAAGACATTGAGAAACTTGATTGGTTATTTGGAAATCAACCCTATTTAAACGTGGCGTCTATAGACGCCTTTTTTGTTGGACCTCGAGCGGCTATGATTACGCCCTGGAGCACAAATGCAACCGAGATCACCCAAAATATGGGTATTACGGGAATTATCAGGATAGAAGAATTTAATGCGGTAGATGAAGACAATACAGATTTTGACCCTATGCTCGCGCAAAAATATAAGGGGTTAAATCAGGAGATTTATACTATTGATGTTGAACCACATCCCATCCTCGAAATTGATAATATTTCCATATATAATAAAGAAGAAGGGTTGGCGCTGAGCCAGGATGAGGTAGAATATCTCGAGGGCCTATCAAAAAAAATAGGAAGGCATCTAACAGATTCTGAGGTTTTTGGATTCAGTCAGGTAAACTCTGAGCATTGCAGGCATAAAATTTTTAACGGAACGTTTGTGATTGATGGAAAAGAAATGCCTTCCTCACTTTTCAAGCTAATAAAAAAAACGGCTAAGGAAAATCCAAATGAAATTGTATCGGCATATAAAGATAATGTAGCTTTTGTTAAAGGACCTAAAATAATTCAATTCGCTCCGGTAACCTCTGATAAACCAGACTACTATCAGGAAAGTGAGTTTGAATCTGTTATTTCCCTAAAAGCCGAGACACACAACTTTCCAACCACCGTAGAGCCTTTTAACGGTGCAGCTACAGGTTCCGGTGGTGAGATTAGGGATCGATTGGCAGGAGGTAAAGGCTCATTGCCGGTCGCTGGAACTGCCGTATACATGACCTCTTATTCACGCCTTGAAAAAAACAGGCCATGGGAGAATGGAATGCAGGAAAGACCATGGTTGTACCAAACTCCGATGGATATTCTTATTAAAGCTTCCAATGGGGCTTCTGATGTTGGCAACAAATTTGGCCAACCCCTAATATCAGGATCTTTATTGACCTTTGAGCATGAAGAACATTCCAGAAAATTAGCATATGATAAGGTAATAATGCTTGCGGGGGGTATTGGTTATGGTAAAGCAGACCAGGCACTTAAAGGAACTCCTAAAAAAGGAGATAAAATAGTAATCCTCGGGGGTGACAATTACCGCATAGGAATGGGAGGCGCTGCCGTTTCAAGTGCCGATACGGGCGAATTTAGTTCGGCTATAGAGTTAAATGCGGTACAAAGATCTAACCCGGAAATGCAAAAACGAGCGGCCAATGCAATTCGCGGGCTCGTAGAAAGTAAAGAGAACCCCATAGTCTCTATTCATGATCATGGTGCAGGTGGCCATTTAAACTGTTTATCAGAATTGGTGGAAGAGACAGGAGGTAAAATAGATCTGGACAAGCTCCCGATTGGTGACCCTACACTTTCTGCCAAGGAAATTATTGGGAATGAATCTCAGGAGCGCATGGGGCTGGTAATGGGTACTGATAAAATGGACTTGTTACACAGAATTGCCGACAGGGAACGTTCACCTATTTATGATGTAGGCGATGTTACCGGAGATCATAGATTTACCTTTGAATCTGAAACAAAAGGCATTAAGCCGATGGATCTTGAACTTTCAGACATGTTCGGCAGCTCGCCGAAAACGATCATGGATGATATTAAGGTTGACCGGAAATATCAGGAAACAACCTATAAAACAGAATTTATTCAGGACTATCTGGAACAAGTGCTTCAACTTGAAGCTGTTGGTTGTAAGGATTGGTTGACAAACAAAGTAGACCGATGTGTTGGTGGCAAGGTTGCCAAACAACAGTGCGCCGGACCTCTGCAATTACCCCTTAATAATTGTGGTGTGATGGCATTGGATTTTAAGGGCAGAGAAGGCATTGCAACTTCAATTGGTCATTCCCCGATAAGTGGATTAATTGATCCGGTTGCAGGAAGCAGGAACAGTATTGCCGAAGCCCTTTCAAATATTGTCTGGGCACCCCTAAAAGATGGTTTAAAATCTGTTGCCCTCTCGGCTAATTGGATGTGGCCCTGCAGAAACGAAGGAGAAGATGCCAGGTTGTATGAAGCCGTAAAAGCCATATCGGACTTTGCAATTTCGCTGGGGATAAATGTTCCCACAGGCAAGGATTCATTATCCATGAAACAAAAATACGGGGATGAAGAAGTTATTGCCCCGGGTACGGTAATAATTTCAGCTGCAGCAAATTGCTCGTATATTACTAAAGTGGTAGAACCTGTATTTCAAAATGGTGCTGGAAGTATCTATTATATCAATATTTCCCGAGATGCATATGAACTGGGCGGATCTTCTTTTGCTCAAATCCTTAATAGGATTGGTGAAAAAGCACCTACAATAAAGGATTCGGATTATTTCATTAATGTATTTAATACATTTCAGGATTTAATCAAAGCCGGACAAATCGTAGCCGGCCATGATGTATCCTCAGGCGGGTTGATTACCACCCTTTTAGAAATGTGTTTTGCAGATGTAAATCTGGGTGCAACATTAAATCTGAGTGCGATTGGAGAAAAAGACACAGTTAAATTGTTATTTGCTGAAAATTCAGGTCTGGTTTTTCAATCCAAAGATGATTCAGTAGAAGTAAAATTGAAAAAGGCGGGAGTAGATTTCAAGAAAATTGGCGAAGTTGTACAAAAAGCGAATTTGAACTTAAAAAATCAAGAAGTAGAACTAAGTCTGAATATAGACAGTTTACGGGATGTCTGGTATAAGACGTCATATCTCTTAGACAGGGTACAAACCTCTAATAATCTTGCTAAGTCGAGATATGAAAATTACAAGAAACAACCTCTGTTTTTTAGCTTCCCTCAAAATTATCAAAATCATCATCCTGAAAGAGGTACAGAAAACAAACTACGTCCGAAAGCAGCTATTTTAAGAGAAAAAGGAAGCAATTCTGAACGTGAAATGGCCAATGCAATGTACCTTGCCGGATTTGATGTCAAGGATGTGCACATGACAGATCTTATTGCCGGAAGGGAAACTCTGGAAGACATACAATTCATAGGAGCTGTAGGAGGCTTCTCAAACTCCGACGTATTAGGAAGTGCAAAGGGCTGGGCAGGTGCTTTTAAATACAATGAAAAGGCAAGGCAATCATTGCTAAACTTTTTTGAGAGGAAAGATACATTATCAGTTGGGATTTGTAACGGGTGTCAGCTCTTTATGGAATTAGAATTAGTGAATCCCGAGCATGAAGTTCACGGTAAAATGACCTTTAATGATTCACATAAGCATGAAAGCAGCTTCACTTCGGTGAAAATTGAACCTAATGATTCGGTCATGCTTTCATCACTTTCAGGAACTAAACTGGGCGTATGGATATCACATGGAGAAGGGAAGTTTAGTCTTCCATTAGCAGAAGCGGATTATAATATTGTGGCTAAATACGGTTATGTTGACTATCCCTCTAATCCCAATGGAAGCGATTATAATACAGCTATGATGTGCGATAAAACCGGAAGGCATTTAGTAACCATGCCACACATAGAACGTTCGATTTTTCCTTGGAACTGGGCCTATTACCCCAAGGATAGAAACGATCATATATCACCTTGGTTAGAGGCGTTTATGAATGCCAGAAAATGGATTGAGAAACAAAACTAGGGAGTATGATTATTCGTCGGGCCAAACAAGCGGACTTATCTGCGATCGTAGAACTCTTAGCAAATGACGAATTAGGCAGGTTAAGGGAAAACTTTACAACACCTTTACCGGAGTTGTATTTAAATGCATTTGATAAGATTAATTCGGACCAAAATCAGGAATTGGTGGTAATGGCGAGTGAATCTGGTTTCGTAATAGGCACTTTACAACTAAGTTTTATACAATATCTAACCTACCAGGGTGGAATAAGAGCTCAAATAGAAGCCGTAAGGGTTCATGAAAATTACAGGAATAAAGGAATTGGACAGGAACTTATAGAATGGGCCATAGAGCGCTCCAAACAAAAAGGAGCACATGTAGTGCAACTTACAACAGATAAAAAAAGAAAGTCAGCTTTGAAATTTTATGAAAAACTAGGCTTTATTGCATCCCATGAGGGCATGAAACTTCATTTGCACTAAATTAAAAACTTACTGGTTAAGATTATTTTTATTGTCAGATTATAAAATATTAAGGTCTTTTTTTAGCAATACTCCTTTATAATACCGCTACCTTTTCTTATTTTGCAATTACGAATCAGAAACTTAGTATGCAAAACATAACCCGTCTTTTTGATTTTCCACATTATCAATTAGAAAAATTTAACCTCGATAATTCCCTTAATACCAAATATGATGGAAAGTGGGTTGCCACTTCTACACAAAATTATGTTGACAGGGCAAATACTGTGAGTAGGGCCCTATTGAGGTTAGGCGTAAAACCCAATGATAAAATTGCATTGATTTCCATGACCAACCGGACTGAGTGGAATATAATGGATATAGGTATTTTACAATTGGGAGCGCAGAATGTACCTATTTATCCAACAATTTCTGAAGAGGATTATGCTTATGTGCTTAACCATTCTGAATGTGTTTATTGCTTTGTCTCTTGCAGTGAAGTTTATGAAAAGGTTAAGGCAGTGAAATCTAAAGTTCCTTCATTAAAGGAAATATACTCCTTTGATGAACTCGGGAATTGTAAGAACTGGAAAGAAATATTAGAACTAGGTAAAGACGACTCCAATCAGGTTGAAGTTGATAAGCTTAAAGACGCTGTAAAACCTGAAGACCTGGCCACTTTAATTTATACTTCTGGCACCACAGGAAGGCCAAAAGGAGTTATGCTATCCCATAATAACATTGTGAGTAATACTCTGGAAAGTTCTTTCAGATTGCCCATTGAAGACGGCGCGGTTAAAGCACTAAGTTTCTTGCCAGTTTGTCATATTTATGAACGAATGCTCATGTATTTGTATCAGTATAGGGGTGTTTCTATCTATTTTGCGGAATCATTGGAAACAATAAGTGAAAACCTAAAAGAAGTTGAACCTCACGTAATGACTGCTGTTCCCAGACTAATTGAAAAGGTCTACGACAAGATAATTGCGAAAGGAGCCGACTTAAAAGGCATTAAAAAGTTCTTGTTTTTTTGGGCCGTAAAAGTTGGGCTCAGGTTTGAACCCTATGGCCAAAACGGATGGTGGTATGAACAACAACTTAAACTTGCCCGCAAATTAATTTTTAGTAAATGGAAAGCCGGTCTTGGAGGAAATCTTGACCTCATTGCATCCGGAAGTGCAGCTTTGCAGCCCAGATTGGCCAGAATCTTTAATGCCGCCGAAATGGGACTTATGGAAGGCTATGGACTAACAGAAACATCTCCGGTTGTCTCTGTTAATGACATGCGGAATAATGGTTTTAAGATAGGGACTGTAGGTAAACCTATAGGGCAAACTGAAGTTAAAATTGAGTCAGATGGTGAGATATGTATAAAAGGGCCACAGGTAATGATGGGCTATTACAGAGATGCTGAGAAAAGCGCAGAAGTACTAAAGGACGGCTTTTTCCACACCGGTGATATCGGCGAACTAGATGCCGATGGTTTTCTGAGGATTACAGATCGTAAAAAAGAAATGTTTAAAACCTCAGGTGGGAAATATGTAGCTCCTCAGGTATTGGAAAACAGATTTAAGCAATCCAGATTTATTGAACAGATTATGGTTGTAGGGGAAGGAGAAAAAATGCCTTCGGCGCTTATTCAACCTAATTTTGAATTTTTAGGAGAATGGGCTATCAGGCATAATATTCAACTTGGAACCAATGCCGAAAGTGTGGTTAATCCAAAAGTTCTGTCCAGATTTCAGGAAGAAGTTGATCATGCCAATGAAAAATTTGCTAAATGGGAAAAAATAAAACAATTTAGACTTACCCCTGATGTTTGGAGTGTAGACGAAGGGCACCTCACTCCTACTATGAAACTTCGGCGAAAAATTATTAAAGAAAAGTACATAGGCCTATACAATCAGATATATGGGCGCGAGTAGCAAATCCTCACTCTTACCCTGAGAAGTACTACTCAATTTTTACAATTTTACTTTTTAAAAACGACAGGTTATTCTTCAAAATTTATTATGCATGCATAATAAATTTTTATATCTTTGAGGAACAATTAAAGATTTTATGAAGGATATAACCATAGATTATGCCTTGCGTGCTACCTGGCAATCCGTTGCTAAAATGTATAATGAGGAAGCCAAAAATTTTGGCACGACAATGGCTGTTGGTTTTACGCTACTAAGCATAGATCCTAAAACCGGTACCCCATCCACATCTCTTGGACCTAAAATGGGGATGGAGGCCACCAGCCTTTCCCGAATACTAAAAAGTATGGAAGAAAAGGGGCTGATTACACGAAAACCCAATCCGGATGATGGCCGTGGTGTGCTAATATACCTTACCCCTTTTGGCCTTGAAAAACGTAAAGATTCCAAAGACGTTGTCTTACGGTTTAATGAAGTAGTACGGCAAAATGTGAGTGAGGAGGAACTTGGCAACTTTTTTAAGGTTATGGAAACCATAAACGGCCTTATTTCTGAGAAAAAAATATATGGTAGGAAAACAAAATTAAATAATCATCATCAATGAATAAGCATATTAAAAAAGTAGCTGTCATAGGTTCTGGTATAATGGGTAGCGGAATTGCCTGTCACTTTGCGAATATTGGGGTTGAAGTCCTGTTACTGGATATTGTTCCCGGAGAACTTAATGAAAAGGAAAAATCAAAAGGACTAACACTTGAAGACAAGGCTGTAAGAAATAGACTAGTCAATGATTCCCTGGGAATCGCTTTAAAATCTAAACCATCACCTATTTATCATTCAAGATTCGCCAGCAGAATTACAACGGGAAATCTTGAAGATGATATTGCCAAAGTAGGACAGGCTGATTGGATTATTGAGGTTGTTGTGGAACGCCTTGACATAAAGAAATCTGTTTTTGAAAAGCTCGATAAACATCGAAGTGCGGGTACACTTATAACCTCCAACACCTCTGGTATTCCAATTAAATTTATGAGTGAAGGGAGAAGTGATGATTTTCAGGAACATTTTTGTGGTACACATTTCTTTAACCCCGCTCGCTATCTCAAACTTTTTGAAATTATTCCAGGACCAAAAACGAAACAATCCGTGCTGGATTTTTTAAATAGTTATGGTGAAAAATTTCTTGGAAAAACATCGGTAGTAGCAAAAGATACCCCTGCGTTTATAGGCAATAGAATTGGGATATTCAGTATTCAAAGCTTATTTCACATGGTTAAGGACCTGGGGCTCACTGTAGAAGAAGTAGATAAGCTAACAGGTCCGGTAATTGGCAGACCAAAATCCGCAACATTCAGAACCGTAGATGTGGTAGGGCTAGACACCTTGGTACATGTAGCAAACGGAATCTATGAAAATTGCAAGGATGATGAACAACATGAGTTATTTAAATTGCCGGAATTTATCGAAACCATGTCCGAAAACAAATGGCTCGGAAGTAAAACAGGGCAAGGATTCTATAAAAAGGTAAAAGCCAGTGACGGGAAAAGTGAAATTCTTAGCCTGGATCTGGATACGATGGATTACAGGCCTAAAAAGAGGGCGAATTTCGGCACCCTGGAAAATACCAAGCCCATAGATAAAGTTATTGATCGTTTTGAAGTATTGGTTGATGGCAAGGACAAGGCAGGCGTCTTTTACCGTAAAAGCTTTGCAGCACTTTTTTCATACGTTACTCACCGCATTCCTGAGATAACAGATGAATTATATAAAGTTGATGACGCCATGAAAGCCGGTTTCGGTTGGGAACACGGGCCATTTCAGATATGGGATGCCATTGGTTTTGAAAATGGCCTGAAAATCATGGAAGATGAGGGACTTAATCCTGCAGCCTGGGTTAAAGAGCTTAAAGACTCGGGCATTTCTTCATTCTATACAATCAAAGATGGGGCTACCTATTATTACGATATTCCGCAGAAGACCATGGCTAAGGTGCCCGGCCAGGATGCCTTTATTATTTTAGATAACATACGAAAGTCTAACGAAGTATTTAAAAATAGTGGGGTTGTTATAGAAGACCTTGGAGATGGAATACTCAATGTAGAATTCCAATCTAAAATGAATACTATTGGTGGAGACGTATTAGCGGGTTTAAATAAAGCAGTAGATCTTGCCGAGAAGGATTTTCAAGGGCTCGTCATAGGTAATCAGGCGGCTAACTTTTCGGTTGGGGCCAATATAGGAATGATATTCATGATGGCAGTGGAACAGGAGTACGATGAATTGAATATGGCCATTAAATACTTTCAGGATACGATGATGCGCATGCGATACTCTTCTATCCCAACGGTATCTGCTCCTCATGGAATGTGCCTGGGGGGAGGGTGTGAGCTATCACTTCATGCCGACAAAGTAGTTGCAGCGGCAGAAACTTATATTGGATTGGTTGAATTTGGTGTTGGGGTTATCCCTGGTGGTGGAGGCTCTAAAGAAATGGCCTTAAGGGCATCAGATACATTCAGAAAGAATGATGTTGAATTAAATGTACTGCAGGAATATTTTCTAACTATTGGGATGGCCAAAGTGTCCACCTCGGCATATGAAGCATATGACCTGGGAATCCTGCAAAAAGGTAAAGACATTGTTGTTGTGAATAAAGACCGTCAGATAGCAACAGCCAAGTCACATGCAAAACTTTTAGCCGAAGCCGGTTATACCCAACCTGTCAAAAGAAATGATGTAAAGGTCCTTGGAAAACAGGCCCTGGGCATGTTCCTGGTAGGTACGGATTCTATGGAAGCCGGCCACTATATAAGTGAACATGATAAAAAAATTGCAGATAAACTGGCATATGTTATGGCTGGAGGAGATTTGTCTGAAGCAAGTCTTGTAAGTGAACAATACTTATTGGATTTGGAAAGAGAGGCTTTTTTATCGCTCTGCGCGGAGAGAAAGACTTTGGAACGAATTCAGCACATGTTAAAAACAGGTAAACCACTTAGAAATTAAAAAAAATGAAAACAGCATATATCGTAAAGGCATATAGAACAGCAGTTGGCAAAGCTCCAAGAGGGTTATTTCGTTTTAAAAGGCCTGATGAATTGGCAGCAGAGACCATCTCTTATATGATGGATGAGTTGCCACAATTGGACAAAAAAAGAATCGATGATGTAATTGTTGGCAATGCAATGCCGGAAGCTGAGCAAGGACTAAATATGGCACGCCTCATATCGCTGATGGGTTTAGAGATAGATGATGTTCCCGGTGTTACTGTAAACAGATATTGTGCCTCCGGGTTGGAAACTATCGGTATTGCCACAGCCAAGATACAATCTGGTATGGCAGATTGTATCATAGCCGGAGGAGCAGAGAGCATGAGTTATATTCCAATGGGAGGATACAAACCAACGCCCGATTACGAAATCGCTAAAGAAGGACATGAAGACTATTATTGGGGTATGGGTTTGACGGCAGAGGCGGTTGCAAAACAATTTAAGGTTTCCAGAGCAGACCAGGATGATTTTGCATATAACTCTCATATGAAAGCATTGAAAGCACAAAACGAAAATAAGTTTCAGGATCAAATTGTACCTATTGAAGTAGAGCACACCTTTGTTAATGTGGCTGGAAAAAAAGAAACAAATACCTATACGGTAAATAAAGATGAAGGTCCAAGGGCAGATACTTCCAAAGAAGTCCTGGCCAAATTAAGACCGGTATTTGCCGCAGGTGGCAGTGTTACGGCAGGAAATTCATCACAAATGAGTGATGGTGCAGCTTTTGTAATGGTGATGAGTGAAGAAATGGTAAAGGAATTAGAATTGGAACCCATTGCGCGTCTTGTAAACTATGCGGCAGCCGGAGTAGAACCCCGTATCATGGGAATTGGTCCTGTAAAGGCAATACCGAAGGCATTAAAACAAGCCGGTTTAAAACAAGATGCTATTTCACTAATAGAGCTTAATGAAGCTTTTGCTTCTCAATCCCTGGCAGTAATAAGGGAATTAAATCTCAATCAGGATCTTGTTAATGTAAATGGAGGGGCCATTGCCCTTGGGCATCCTTTAGGTTGTACCGGAGCTAAACTTTCTGTTCAATTATTTGATGAAATGCGCAAACGCGAGATGAAAGGCAAATACGGCATGGTAACCATGTGTGTAGGAACAGGCCAGGGTGCAGCTGGCATCTTTGAGTTTATAAATTAATATCTTAAAAAAGAATATAAAATGAGTACCGAAACAATGAACAAGGATATCTTACGTGGCGGTCAGTTTTTAGTAAAAAAAACAAATTGCGAAGATATTTTTACCCTTGAAGATCTGACCGAAGAGCAAAAAATGATGCGCGAGAGCACCAAGGAATATGTAGACCGTGAACTTTGGGGGCATTGGGAAAGATTTGAAAAAAAGGATTATGCCTATACGGAAGAATGTATGCGAAAGGCAGGTGAATTAGGCCTGTTGAGTATTGCTGTTCCTGAAGCTTACGGGGGTATGGGTATGGGATTCGTATCTACAATGCTGGTATGTGATTATATTTCCGGTGCTACAGGTTCATTTAGCACGGCTTTTGGAGCGCACACGGGTATAGGAACAATGCCTATAACCCTTTATGGTACAGAAGAGCAAAAGAAGAAATATGTGCCAAAACTGGCATCAGGTGAATGGTTTGGAGCTTATTGTCTTACTGAGCCCGGTGCGGGATCTGATGCAAATTCTGGTAAAACCAAGGCGGTTTTGTCCAAAGATGGGAAGCATTATCTTATTAGTGGTCAAAAAATGTGGATTTCCAACGCCGGCTTTTGTAAGTTATTTATTGTTTTTGCCAGAATTGAAGATGATAAGAATATTACAGGTTTTATCGTTGAAAATGATCCTTCAAACGGAATCACTCTGGGGGATGAAGAAAAAAAGTTAGGAATTCACTCCTCCTCTACCCGACAGGTATTTTTTAGCAACACAAAAGTGCCCGTTGAAAATATGCTTTCGGAGCGAGGCAATGGATTTAAGATTGCAATGAATGCTCTTAATATCGGAAGAATAAAGTTAGCTGCGGCATGCCTTGAGGCACAAAGGAGAGTGCTTGGTGAGGCCGTTAATTATGCCAATGAAAGGATTCAATTTAAAACTCCAATCATAAATTTCGGAGCCATCAAAGCAAAGGTGGCTCAAATGGCTATGAATGCTTATGCAGGAGAATCTGCCTGTTACAGGGCGGCTAAGAACATTGAAGACAGGATAGCCATACGTGTAGCTGAGGGTAATTCGCACCAGGAGGCGGAACTTAAAGGCGTAGAAGAATATGCTATAGAGTGCTCAATACTTAAGGTGGCAGTTTCTGAAGATGTTCAGGAAACTACAGACGAAGGTATCCAGATTTTTGGTGGAATGGGCTTTAGCGCAGATACACCAATGGAATCGGCCTGGAGAGATGCCCGTATATCCCGTATTTATGAGGGAACCAACGAAATAAACAGGATGTTGGCAGTTGGCATGCTGGTAAAAAAAGCAATGAAGGGTCATGTAGATTTATTGGGGCCTGCAACAAAGGTTGCCGATGAACTTATGGGAATACCGTCTTTTGACACCCCGGATTATTCTGAACTCTTTTCTGAAGAAAATGATATAATTGCTCGACTAAAAAAAGTGTTTTTAATGGTTGCCGGAAGTGCTGTACAAAAATTTGGCACCGATCTGGAAAAACACCAACAAGTATTATTGGCTGCAGCAGACATATTAATAGAGATTTACATGGCCGAATCTACGATCCTTAGGACTGAGAAGAATGCTAAAAGATTCGGAGAAGAAAATCAATCCACACAAATTGCAATGTCCAGGCTTTATTTATACAATGCAGTGGATACTATTATTCAAAAAGGTAAGGAAGCTATAGTTTCATTTTCTGAAGGGGATGAGCAACGCATGATGCTTATGGGATTAAAACGATTTACTAAATATACCAATCAGCCTAATGTTGCGGAACTCAGAGAACAAATTGCGGACAAGGTTGCTTCAGATAACAGTTATAGTTTTGACTAATTGAATCCAATTTATTTTGGAATAGAAAAACCGCTCAATTGAGCGGTTTTTTATATTGAACGATGCTGTATAAATTTTTATACGTTTAATTCTGAGCGCTTAGGGTACCATAGGTAGCAGAATAGTTTAACATTTGCTCCTCAAAACTTTCAGGCTGGACTATATTAACTTCAATAATTTCACCTTCATCATTAGTAGTTGGGATCAGTACAGGGTTTACAAAGCCACTATAGGGTGCAGACTCAAATTGTGCATTTCTATCCAGCACCTCAGCATGCAGAGCCTGATCAACTTTGACCCCATAACCTTCTACCAATTCCTGGGCAGCATTGAAGTCACCTTCAGACTTTATCCTTTGCGTTTCACGTAATAATTCTCCAAATAATTCACGTAATGCCTCATAATCATTGATATTATAAAATGTTTTACCATCCCTGGTCAATTTTTCTATAACATTGTCTGGTTTACCTTTTTCAAATACCCATGCCGATACCCATTGTCTGTTCACCATATGATCTTCTTCCACATCATCCCCTAATTCCAGTCGAATCAATTGTACAATAAGACCATTTCTTATATACCCATCATATGAGGCTTTAGCAGTTTCTTCCCAATTTTCTACCAGACCCAATTCCTCCAGCTTGGGATCCATCACAAAATACAATCCAACCAGGTCTGCCCTACCCTCTTCTATAGTCGACCTATAGTTTTTTAAAGTTTCCTTTGGTTGTCCGACTCCCGGGTTAATTTGTCCTGAAGCATGACCTATTACCTCATGTAATGCAGTATGTAATTTATCTGCCAGCTTACCATATTTTTCTTCCAGCCTGATCTCTTGTTCATCATTGGCAAATTCTTTTAATCTGCCACTCCCTCCGGCATTACTATATGCATCAACTATATTTCCCAATGACACAGACTTACTCCCATGCTGCTGGCGTATCCAATTATTATTAGGGAGATTTACTCCGATTGGCGTACTTGGGGAAGCATCACCGGCCTCTCCGGCAACATTTACAGTCTTATAGGAAACACCAACCACATTATCCTTTTTATGCTCTTCCATTAAGGTAGAATTATCTTCAAACCACTGTGCATTTTCGGAGAGTACAGCCATTTTTCTGGACATATCAAAATCATTTATTTGGATAATGCTCTCATACGATCCTCGATAACCCTTAGGATCATTATAAACTTCTATAAAGCCATTTATCCAATCGATATTACCTTGCGTTGAAGTCGCCCATTCTATGGCATAGGCATCCCATACGTCCAGACTGCCCGTTTGGTAGTATTCAATAAGCAACTCCAAAGTCTTCGCTTGTTTTTCATTTTCAGCAACAGTCTGTGCTTTTTTCAGCCATTTAGTCACTTCGTCTATTGCTTCACCATATAACCCTCCAGATTTCCAAACCTTTTCAACTAATTTGCCGTTCTCCCTTACCAGTGTAGAATTCAAACCAGTTTCTATTGGGTGGCCTTCCGGGCCTTTATATGCCGTTTTATAAAATGCATCCACATCGGCATCGGTAATATCACTACCGTAAAAATTAACGGCTGAGGAGGCCACATTATCTACCCCCTTCTTTTTATTTACCTTCTTGTTGTCCATTTCATTGAAAATAACTTCAAAAGGCTCTCCTTTCAACTCTGTATTTGTTTCAGCAAGTAAAAAATTTAAATATTCCTTAGAAAAACCGGGTTTTATTTTGTCATTTGAATAATGATGATGAATGCCGTTGGAGAACCAGACCCGCTTTAAATACACTTCAAATTCATTCCAGTCATAAGTAGATTTATCACCCTCAAATGAGTTATAGATGTTTTCCAATGCCTCCCTGATTTCAAGATTATGACGGTAATTCTGATCCCATATAATGTCTCTTCCTGCCAAACCAGCTTGTGTTAAATAATAAACTAATTTCTTTTCTTTTAAGGTGAGTTCTTCAAATCCTGGAACCTGATAACGCAAAACCCTTAGATCTGCAAATTGATCTACTACGTATTCAAAATCCTTATCAGCGACTATTAGGGCCTCCTCAGGTATAACCTTTTCCTTACAAGACCACAATACTAATATTACCAGAAAACTACTTACAACATGTTTCAATTTCATGATTTTATACCTTTAAATTTAATCCTACAAATTTAGGGAAACATTAGGAATTTGTTATACTTGCCAGGCACAAGTTTCTATATCTGGCAACCATTTTCACTACCTGTGAAATAAAAATGTGCAGCTTGTTTAAGATAAGCTAACTTTCTATTTTTAGAATATGGACAAACAACTTTTAAAAGCTGCTTATTCCCACGAAGATTTTAGAGAAAATGGGCATCAATTGGTTGATATTCTGGCCGAGCATTTGAATAAAACCCTGAACAGAACTTCATCAAAAGTTATAAATTGGGAAGTACCTGGTGAAGAATACAAATTCTGGAACAACTTTCTTTTACATGGAAAACCATCTGAACTGAACAATGAAATCATAAAGAGGAGTATACACCTCCATCATCCCCACTATATGGGCCATCAAATAAGTCCGGTTGCGCCTATGACTGGCCTCACAAGTATGCTAAATGCAGTTCTTAACAATGGGATGGGTGTATATGAAATGGGAATGGCCCCAACAGCAATGGAGCGGGTTGTCGTTGAACAATTATGTGAGGAAATTGGATACAACAAAAAATCCAATGGGTTTTTAACTTCAGGCGGGACATTGGCAAATCTTACTGCTCTTCTTAGTGCGCGCAAGAAAATAGCGTCGAAAGATATTTGGGAAAAGGGTAATTCACATAAGATGGCAATAATAGTCTCGGAGGAAGCACATTATTGCATTGACAGAGCTGCAAGAATTATGGGCCTAGGGGAAAAGGGAATTGTAAAAATACCTGTAGATAAAAATTTTGCACTAAATACAGAGCTATTAGAAGAAGTATATAAAAAAACTTCAAATGAAGGATTTGAAGTTATTGCCCTTGTTGGTAGTGCCCCTTCCACTGCCACAGGTATTTACGATAATCTGGATGGTATGGGTAATTTTGCTTTGGATAAAGGTCTTTGGTTCCATATTGATGCGGCACACGGTGGTGGGGCTATCTATTCATCAAAATACAAATCATTGCTAAAAGGAATGCACAAGGCAGATTCTATTGTTATGGACGGACATAAAATGATGATGATGCCTTCAATTACAACAGCTTTGTTGTATAAAGATGGTATTGACTCACATAATACCTTTAGACAAAAAGCAGATTATTTACTTCAGGAGTCAAAGGAAGAAGATTGGTATAATCTTGCCAAGCGAACTTTTGAATGCACAAAATACATGATGAGTCTTCATTGGTTTACCTTACTAAAAATTTATGGTAAAGATCTATTTGATGAGTTTGTTACCACACTTTATGATCTGGCACAAAAGTTTGGTAAAATCTTAGAAAATGACCCATGCTTTGAACTGGCCGTAAAACCAATGTCCAATATATTGTGTTTTAGATTTGTTGAAAAAGACCTGGACCTACCAACCCTGAATAAAATCAATTCAGGAATTCGGCAAAAATTACTGGAAGAAGGTGAGTTTTATATTGTACAAACAAAAATTAAAGGAACTAGCTACCTAAGGGCTACAATTATGAATCCGTTTACCACTGAAGAACATTTTTTGGACTTACTTAAAAAAATAAAGGCCAGAGGAACACTCATGATTGATAAATGAAATTGAAGAATTAAAATTGCTTTCGGCGTAAATACCCCTTAAACGTTAACCCATGGACTCCAGAACTTTCTGTTCACCTGCCTTATTGGCAAAATTGATAGCGCATTCTATCAAAGCCAAATGTGAGTAGGCCTGAGGGAAATTACCAAGCAATCTCTTGGTTTTAAAATCAACATCCTCACTAAAAAGCCCCAAATGATTACTGTAGCCCAATATTTTATCAAAAAGCTGTTGCGCTCGTTCTTCTTCTCCAATCTTAAAAAGACTGTTAATGAACCAGAATGTACAAATGGTAAATGATGATGAAGGTAACCCAAAATCGTCCTCATTTTTATATCTGTACATCAATCCGTCATTACTTAATTCTTTCTCAATGGCTAATACAGTACTTACAAATTTAGGATCTTTGGCATGAATAAAGCCATAAGACTCCATTAATAGAACTGAGGCATCCAGGTGGTCCGATCCATAAGACTGAGTAAACGCATTTACCTTACTATTCCATGAATTTGTATGGATATCCTGCTTGATTTCCTGTTCCAATTCTACCCATTTTTCAAGTTTCCGTGTTTTTTTAAGTATCCTGGCAACCTTTATAGCCCGGTCAATTGCCACCCAACAAAGTACTTTGGAAAAGGTGAAATGCTTTTCTTCCGTTCTTAACTCCCAAATCCCTTTGTCGGCCTCTTTCCAGTGTCTGGCTACGATCCAGACAATCCCTTTGGTTATCCCCCATAATTCCTCCCCGTTTTCAATATTGGTGCTGAATTTTACCAACTGAGCGTGAATTACATCCATCAGAATCCCATAAATATCATTTTGCTTTTGTTCATAAGCAGCATTCCCTATACGAACCGGTTTGGAACCTTTATATCCACTTAAGTGGTCCAGGGTCTGTTCGGTCAGGTTTTTTTCCTTATTTATCCCGTACATTATCTGGAGCTTCTCATCTTTATCTGGAATAAGATCAATAATAAACTGCAGATATCTTTTGGCCACATTTTTATGCCCTAATTGAGACATTACTTTAATAACCATCGAGGCGTCTCGTATCCAACAAAAACGATAGTCCCAATTTCTAACCTCTCCTATAGTTTCAGGTAGGGAGGTAGTAGCAGCGGCCAGTATTGCCCCCGATTTATCATAACTCAGAAGTTTGAGCGTTATAGCACTTCTGGTAATTTCTTTATTATACTGATTATATTTTGGCGTTCTGTTGGTCCAGTTCAACCAATAGACTTTGGTGTTTTCCAGGTCTAAATAAATTTTCCTTGAATCTGGTTGTAATATCTTCTCATTATAAGTCAGTAAAAAGTATCCGTTTTTTGAGACCTCTATTTCCCTTCCTTCCATGACAGCATTTTTATTGAAAGAAGTATATAGAAAGACCGTATCAAATTTTTTATTGTCTGTAAGGCTAACAATAAAATTCTTCTTCACATAAGACCGGGTCTCCCCTATGGCATATTCGAGTTTAGGGTCATAATGTACTTTAAATTTTGGCCTTCCTTTAGTATGCCTTACATGACGAGCCAATTCCGGAGGGGCATGATACTTCCCGTATTCTGTATAATACCTGGGCATGAAATCATGAAGTTCAAAGGCATTGGTGCCATCAGAATATTTTGTAATCAGGATAGCCGTATTTTTTTTATACCGCTGGCTTATTTTGTATTCTTCAGAAACATGAATTTCAAAACTACCCCCAATTTTCTCATCCAGTAGCTTTGCAAAAACTGATGACGAATCAAATTCAGGCAAACAGCACCAGTCCAGGGATCCTGTTTTAGAAATTAATGCTGCACTCCTGCAATTTCCGATAATACCATAATCTAAATTGTCCATATTTGAATTATTCGCTAAAAGTCTCTTTTAAATTGTTATTGCCCTGCAATTTGTCGAAATTTAGAAAAATAAAAATCAATTCCCCTTAATTTTATCCAATACATGAGCAAAACTATCATAATCTCAAATAGACTGCCAGTTCAATTGGAAATTGGCAATGGAAGCATTAATGCAATACCAAGTGTAGGGGGTCTTGCTACCGGCATGAAATCTGTTCATTCTGGTGGCGATAGTCTATGGATTGGTTGGAGCGGCCTCACCGATGAAGAAATTCCTGAAGAACTCATCCCTAAAATAGATAAAGCACTCGCCGAACATGGTTCTTGCAAAGTAAATCTCAGTGAAGAAGAGATAAACGGTTTTTATTTTGGGTTCAGTAATCGTGCGATCTGGCCATTATTTCATTATTTTTTACAGTATGCAGAATTTGAATTAAATCACTGGTTAACCTATAAGGCTGTTAACCAAAAATTTGCCGATGCAATAATTGAAAAGGCTGATGAAGATGACACCATTTGGATACATGATTATCAATTAATGCTGGTACCAAAAATGGTCAGGTTAAAACGCCCAAATTTGTCCATAGGATTCTTCCTTCATATTCCTTTTCCCTCTTATGAAATTTTCCGAACCTTGCCTTGGCGGGAAGATATTCTCGAGGGACTATTAGGTTCGGATTTAATAGGCTTCCACACCTATGATTATGAACGTCATTTTTTAAGTTCTGTCAGAAGGTTGCTGGGAAACGATGTTAGTTTCAATGATATTTACGTTGATAACAGAATTGTTAAAGCAGATTCCTTTCCCATGGGTATTGACTATAAAAAATTTAGTGAAGCCGCTAAAGCGCACCAGCAGAATCCTGAGGCGCAACAATCAGATCTGCAGCGCAGGCTGGATCTTCATAAAAAGTCAAGTCCGGATGCCAAATTAGTACTATCTATTGATCGTCTGGATTACAGTAAAGGCATTGCCAAACGGTTACATGCATTTAAATATTTTCTAGAGAAATTTCCCCAATACAAAGAAAAGATCCGGCTCATAATATTGGCAGTACCCTCCAGATCTAACGTCCCCCAATATCAACTTTTAAAAAGGGAGATTGATGAACTTGTAGGGCGTATTAATGGAGAATTGGCAACGGTTAGCTGGACGCCTATCTGGTATTTTTACAGATCCGTCCCGTTTGAAAACTTAATTGATTTATATACTTCAAGTGATATTGCCTGGTTAACACCTATAAGGGATGGTATGAACCTGGTTGCGAAAGAATACATTGCTACCAGAACAGATAAATCCGGGGTTCTTATTTTGAGTGAAATGGCGGGTTCTGCTAAAGAAATGAATGAAGCTTTACTCATAAATCCAAATAATTTTGAACAGATTGCGGACACCTTATATAAGGCAATAAATATGCCGAAGTTAGAACAGGAAAGGAGAAATACAATACTGCAAAGGCGTCTTGAACGCTACAATGTTGAAAAATGGGCTAATGACTTTATGGGTTCTCTGCAAGAGCAAAAAAACCGGGATACTACCAATGTTTCTAAGAGGCTTACTGAAAATCTCCTAACATCAATTCTAAAAAAATACAACAAGGCTAAAAAACGAGTTTTCTTTATTGATTATGATGGTACATTAACTGGTTTTAAAATTGATCCTCAAAAAGCAAGTCCGGATGAATCGCTATTTAAATTATTGGACCAATTGAATGAAAAGGAAGGAAACGACATATATTTGATAAGTGGGCGGGATAAAGAAACATTTGGTCGCTGGTTTTTACCGAAAAAGTATAATATGATTGTGGAACACGGGGTGTGGATTTCAGAAAAAGGGGGAGAATTCAGAATGCTGGAAAATGTTAAAAAGGACTGGATGGAAAAAATTTACCCAGTACTGGAGTCATTTGTAGACAGGACTCCCGGATCCTTTATTGAAGAAAAGAATTATTCTCTGGCCTGGCATTACAGAAACACAGATCCCGACTTTGGAGCCAACAGAGCTGCTGAATTAAATACTGTACTTACCAGTCTTATAGGTAATGATGATATAAGTATATTAAATGGAAATAAAGTAATGGAAATAAAAAGTAGTAATGTGAATAAAGGCAGGGCAACGATGCGTGTTGTGCCACAGAAGGATTACGATTTTATATTTGCTATCGGGGATGACTGGACCGATGAATTTATGTTTCAGGAGCTTCCCGAAGAAGCTGTGACCGTTAAAGTGGGGATGCTAAATACAAAAGCCAAATATTACATTGAAAGTGTTTCTGGTGTGCGGGGCGTCCTTAAAAAGTTTATTTAACTTTTATTATAATTTTTAAGTGCTATTTTGCCAGGTCTTTTGATTTAAGCTGATTAAAATTAATATCCCTTATAAATTTTATTGTCCATGAAAAATTATTCTGCATTATTGCTTTTATTAGTGTTGCCCGCCTTTTCCTATTCCCAGGTCGATTCCCGCTTATATGACATCATTAATGATGTTTCTTCTGAACGTTTAAGAAATGATGTTACCACCCTGACGAACTTTGGGACACGTCATACACTCAGTGACACAGTATCAACTACCAGAGGCATCGGCGCTGCAAGACGCTGGATAAAAAGCGAATTTGAAAAAATCTCTGATTCCTGTAATGAATGTCTGGAAGTGTTTTACCAAAAAGATTTAATTAAAAAAGGCGAAAACCAACGTATTGTAAAAGATGTTTGGGTAGTAAATGTCGTGGCTATCCAACGTGGGAGTAAATACCCCAATAAGTTTATCATAATGAGTGGTGATATTGACTCAAGGGTAAGTGACCCCATCAACTTTACGTCAGATTCCCCGGGAGCCAATGACAATGCCAGTGGTATGGCAGGAACTATAGAGGCTGCCAGGGTTCTTAGCAAATACAAATTTGAAAGCAGCATAATCTACGTAGGCCTGTCGGGAGAAGAACAAGGTCTTTTTGGAGGTAAGGGACTAGCCGCTTATGCCAAACAACAAGGATGGGAAATTTTGGGTATAATGAACAATGATATGATTGGCAACATCAGTGGCGTAGATGGCGTAATAAGTAATCGCGATTTTAGAATTTTTTCTGAACCTGTGCCTCCGACAGAAACCGAACAACAGCGCAGAGCGAGGAGATTTTATGGTGGAGAGGTAGACGGTATTTCACGGCAACTGGCAAGGTATGTTTATAAAACTACAAAAACATATATGCCCGAAATGAATCCTATACTAATTTACAGACTGGATCGTTTTGGTAGAGGAGGACACCACAGACCATTTAACGATGCCGGATATGCCGGGATCCGGATAATGGAGGCACATGAAAATTATACCCAACAACACCAGGATATCAGGATGGAAAATGGAATAGCATATGGAGATGTACTGGAACATGTAAATTTTGAATATGCAAAAAAACTTACAGCTGTGAATGCCATAAATTTAGCATCAATCGCAGCTGCTCCACCAGCACCTGAAGAAGTTCAAATAGGTGGTATCGTACAACCTTCCGTTAAATTAAAATGGAGTAAATCTGTAGGAGCGGTAGGCTACAAAATTTACTGGCGCGATACTACATCACCTACATGGGATCACAGTCGTTTTGTTGGCGATATAAACTCGTATACGTTAGATGGAATAGTTATTGATAATTTCTTTTTTGGTATAGCGGCTGTAGGAGCCAATGGACATGAAAGTATCATTGCATTTCCAAATAAAATTTTTAGAGAATAACAACATACCATGAAAAGAAGAAATCTTCCCCAGATCTTTATCTTCGTTTATTTGCTTACATATTTTTTGATTTCCTGTAAACCAGGCATAGAGAAGGACCAAAAAGGTATAAGCAGCCTGTATTTACCCGATATTAATGAGCTCTATAAAGATTATGCACAACTGGATAGTACCGGAGCACATGATTTTTTTGCGAATACCCTGGTTAATGCCAACAGAGATTTGAATTCTTCTGAATTATATGTAGAAGCAGCCTCTTTATACGCTCAGGCCGGACAATCAGATTCTGTAGCTATCTTACTACATAAAGCAATAGACAACGGAATGGCCAATCCAAAAGTAATCTCTAAACTTCATGGTTTAAGAAGTTATCCAGATTCACCAATTTGGCAGGAACTACAAAGAAGATTAGATTCCATAAATATAGAGCTTCAGGACGTTTCTCATTACAGTATGGAGATAGGTTCCATGAACCAATTCTGGGACTATTTTGAAAAGGCTGCAAAAGACACCTCTAATGCCAAGGACATTTTTAAAGAATTTATTTTTGACGGTCCGAGAGAATTGCGCGATTTTTATGTAGTACGCTATATTAATCTGAATGCAATGTATGGGCAAATGATTAATGCTTCACCTGAATACTTCCATTACCTGAAAAATCAGTTTAATCCTGACAGTCTGGAAGCATTAAAAACGAAAACTACTGATTGGATGCGCAAGTTTAAAAGCATATATCCTAAAGCTGTTTTTCCAAAAGTATACATTGTGCCAGGCATTTTAAATTCCGGTGGAACTGCTACGGAAATGGGTTTGTTTATTGGCGGAGACATGTATGGCAGGTCTGAAACAATGCCAACTGATGGATTAACAAATTGGCAAAAAGACGCCATCATGAAGGTTTCAGACCTTCCTGCAATTACGATCCACGAATTAATGCATTTTCAGCAAAATTATCAGGATACCGAAAATAATGAAACCGTACTTGCCCAGGTTATTAGTGAAGGTGTATGTGATTTTTTGGTGGAACTGTGCTCCGGGAAAGAACTAAAAAATTCTAATCTTACATATCTTAGTGATCAGGAGAATGAACATAAAATAATGGAAGACCTTAAAAACGATTTATTTTCTGAGGATAATTCCAAATGGCTATATAACGGAGGTTCAATAACCGACAGGCCTCATGACCTTGGATATACTGTGGGGTATTTGATTTGCAAATCCTATTACCACAATGCTCCTAATAAAGAAAAAGCAGTATTTGAACTCTTAAACACCGAGGACTTTTTAACTATTCTCAATGGTAGTGATTATTCTTATCTCCTTGAAAAAGACCTTTAACAAATTTGTTCTTACCTTATAAAAACAAAACGCCTGTATGTGCAATTCTACCTTAAATTAGTTAACTATATTTGAACATTGCTAAAAAAGCAGATTCAATGACCCAAACTATATAACCCCATATTTAAAATGGGTGGTGATAATAACTATTTTAAATGACCAGATTTTTCGTCCTTACCGTGTTACTCGTTTTAATATTACCTGTTAATAGTCAGGCACCACTTTTTACCGCCCAGGACACCCTCAGAGGAAGTATTACAACCGAAAGAGCATGGTGGGATTTGAATTATTACAACCTGGACATTGAGGTTAATCCAGATGAAAAATATATTTCCGGCAGCAACACTATCCGTTATAAAGTATTGAGTGAAAATCAAGTTATTCAAATAGACCTTCAATCCCCCCTAACCATAACAAAAATAACCCAGGAAGGCACTAGCCTTATTTATAATTCTATTGGTAATGCACACTGGGTGACTCTTCTTAAGCCTCAAAAAATTGGCGATTATAACGAATTAGTGGTTTCCTATTCCGGATATCCCAAAGCTGCTAAAAATCCTCCATGGGATGGCGGGTTCACCTGGAGTACAGATGAAAATGGCAATCCTTTCATTGCCACTTCCTGCCAGGGTCTGGGAGCTAGTATCTGGTGGCCCAATAAAGATCACATGTATGATGAAGTAGACAGTATGGCTATTAGCGTTACCGTACCAAAAGATCTTATGAATGTTTCAAATGGGATATTAAGAAAAATTGAAGAAGATAAAAACTCTAAAACCTACCATTGGTTTGTTGGCAATCCTATTAATAATTACGGTGTAAATGTAAACATCGGTGACTATGTCTATTTCGGAGAAACATATGAGGGAGAAAACGGACCGTTGCGCATGGATTACTATGTGCTAAGGGATAACCTCGATTCAGCCCAAAAACAATTTAAACAGGCAGGCCTCATGATGGAAGCCTTTGAACATTGGTTTGGCCCCTACCCTTTCTATGAAGATGGGTATAAATTGGTAGAAGTTCCCTATCTGGGTATGGAACATCAGAGTTCAGTTACCTATGGAAATAAATACCAGAATGGCTACCTGGGTAATGACCTTTCCGGAAGTGGCTGGGGTTTAAAATTCGATTTTATTATTATTCATGAATCCGGACATGAGTGGTTTGCAAATAATATTACCAACAGAGATATTGCAGATATGTGGATTCATGAAAGTTTCACGGCTTATTCGGAAAACCTTTATTTGGATTATTATTTTGGTACCCAGGCTTCCGCAGACTATGTAATTGGAACACGCAGCAGGATTCGTAATGATCGGCCTATTATTGGCGTATATGGGGTTAATTACGAGGGCTCCGGGGATATGTATTACAAAGGGGCCAATATGCTGCATACGCTTCGGCAATTACTTGAAGACGATGAAAAATGGCGACAAATTCTACGAGGTTTAAATAAAGAATTTTATCATCAAACAGTCACTACACAACAAATTGAAAACTATCTAAGCGAAAAAACCAATATTGATCTAACGGCTTTTTTTAATCAATACCTGCGTACAACTAAAATTCCGGTTTTGGAATTTGGCCTTAAGGATGGTATATTAAAATTCAGATACACCAATATCGTTGAGGATTTTGACATGCCAGTCAGAATTAAGGTTAAAGAACAGGAGCAATGGCTTTTCCCCAGGGCTGAATGGCAAACACAAAATCTGAATGTGAAGAGCGAAACTCAGGTTCTTGTAGATGAGAATTTTTACATTCAAATCAAAAACCTTTCTGAATAGCGTTTCAGGTATTGCCATTAAAGACAAAATCGGAGTTTAGAATACTTTGGAAGAGCATCTAACTCCGACTTGATTGGTATTTTCAGAAAGATCTATTTGGCGGCGAAGTTAACGTTTAAAGCCACTGCAATACCAGATCTTTTCTCCTCCTGCGCTTTTGGTATATACACAAAATAGACCTCATCAGCTTTAATATCATATGCTGAGTTCAACTGTATTGACACCATGCCCCTCGACTGCCCTGCAGTAGGCTTAGGCATACTCCCTTTTCCTAATAATTTACCATCCGGCGCGTTTAAACGCATTTCAAAATCCAGCCCGGACTTGGGTAGCTCTTGTCCCCCGATAGCAATATAAGCGTTCTTTATTCCCTTTAAATCAATATTCTCCAGTGCAAACCAGGCTTGTTTTGTGGGAATCACAAGCAAGTCCCTACCACCAAATGTAACAGGTGTAAATCCGTCTGTTTTGGTTTTATCTGAAAAAGGAACCGTACTACCCATTAGATAAACCTTTTCTATTCCTGTTAATGGTTTGGCTGCACCAATTCCTGCATCAGTATAGCTAGCTGTGAGCACAAGTACATTAGCCCCGGGTGTAGGATTAGGTAAGATTTTGCCCTTGGCTGGGAGAGACTTTTTCACCGCAACATCTTCCACTAATGACTGAATATAACTAGTAATTTGTCCGGTTTCAGCATTGGTAATGTTAGGATGCGCCGGCATGGTCACTTCACCCCAAACACCATTACCACCCGATTTAATTTTTCCCTGCAAATACTTCGTCGCATTTTGATCACCTTTATATTTTTCAGCTATTTGCAAATAGGATGGCCCAATAGAAGTTTCGTTTACTTTATGGCAGGTCTTACAATCCATAGATAATGTAAGGGCTTTTCCGGAAGCAACGGAAGATACCTCCTTATGACCCAATGAAAGGTTTACCTCATCCATTCCTTCCATATAATCAACAGATACAAATATATTTGCTTCATCTATATCTTCATTGCCATCAGGATCATCCACGGAAACAGAATAATTAACAGGAACCCCCGGCATAAAAAATGAAGAGTTACCTCCACTAAGATCTATTTTAACCACAGGTCTCGAATTTCCTGCAACCACAGTTACCGTTTCACTGGTGGCAGTAGCATTTTCATCATCTATTACTTTAACAGACACTCCGTATTCTCCTACCTTATCATAGGTGTACTCAATTGTAGCATCTTTGGTCTCCATAGTAGTGCCATCGCCAAGATCCCATAGGTATTTAACTTCATCCTTTTCCCTGTCAATTGCTTTCACTTCTGCAGTTATTCTTAACGGCAAAACACCGGAAGTCTCATTTACAATCATATGGTCTATAACAGGAGGTCTGTTACCACTATTATATTTTATAAAACTCAAACCCGAATCATCATTTCTTGAGAACCACCCGCTTCCATATTCAAGCAAGTATACCGTGCCATCGGGCCCAACTTCCATATCTATAAGGCTATTTATTTCAATATCTGAAGCAAAAGGTTCCATTTTATTAAATGAACCATCCTCAAAAAGGCTTACCGCTTTCATCCAGCCTCTCATCCAATCGTAGATTATAACCTTTCCGTCATAATAATCCGGTAATGTATTGGGTCCATTGTATAGATCTGAATAATAAACAGGGCCGGCCATGGCATTTCTTCCTCCTGTCCCAACCTGCGGAAAATCTGAAGATTCTACATAAGGATAAAACGCATAGGCAGGCATAGCTCTTGGGAGTTCTTTCAATCCCGTATTATTTCTTGAATTATTAATGGGCTTTTCAGGGTTAAATATTGCCCCGCTAACCCCTGTTTCATAATTATATTCAAAATATGGCTTATTATCTGCAATAAAAAGTGGCCAACCAAAATTACCGGCTTCCCTGGCCTGATTCATTTCGTCATAACCCCTTGGACCCCTGGTAAAGAGGCTATCTTCCCTGGCATCGGGACCTACATCACCCCAGTATAAATAAGCATTTTTGGGATCAACAGATATTCTGTATGGATTTCGATGACCCATGGTGTAAATTTCAGGTCTGGTTTTCTCCATTCCCACCGGGAACAAATTACCTTCCGGGATATCGTAAGAACCATCTTCATTTACTTTTATCCTTAGTATTTTTCCTCTTAGGTCATTCGTATTTCCAGATGACCTTCGGGCATCATATTGCTGTTTCCCGGGAATATCATTTAAGGGTGCGTAACCACTATTTACATATTTTACATCTTTTTCATCAAATGGTGTAGAATTATCTCCGGTGGATAAAAATAAAAGACCCTCTGGACCAAAGGCAATGGAACCACCGGTATGGCAGCAAATCTCGCGCTGGCTGCCAACATCCAGGATTTTTTGTTCAGAATCCAGGTCAAAAACTCCGTCTTTAAACTTAAATCTTGAAAGTCTGTTTACAGATTCATTACCCGTTGGGGCGTAATAAACATATATCCAATTGTTTTGGGCATAATTGGGATCTTTCTGCAAGCCCATAAGCCCTTCTTCCGCATTTAAATCAGGGTTAGTTAATGCTTTGTGATAAACATCGAGGAAAGCTACCTGTTTTAATTCTTTGGTATCCGCATTATAGTGCATGATTTCTCCTCTTCGCTGTGCTATAAGTACATCATTATTGGGCAATATGGCCATTTCGGTAGGTTCCATGAATTCACTGCCCCCAATAAGGGAAACTTTGGAAAATCTATCAATGTCAGGTGGTATTTGTGAGCTTGCTTTTGAATAATCAAGTTTTAAATTATCCCCAATAGCGTATTCTATGCCCCCTAATAAATGTTTCAAAAAATTTTCTTCGCTATAAGTTTCCGAAGTATGACCTAGGGCAGTATAGAAGGCTCTGCCACCATCGTATTCATGATACCAGCTCATAGGATGGTTATCGCCATTAATACCTCCTTCATAAGTAGTTTCATCAATAGTAATAAGGACGTTTACATCCGGATTTATTTTTTTGAAGTTGTACATTTCGTCTGTCCTGTGCCATACAGTATCTGTGAAGAAACTAGTTGCCGCAAAAGTGCGATCTTTTATGATAAAGTCCGCCTCCGGGGTACCGGAAGGGTGGCTATGAAAGTAGGCTCCAACCAATTTTCCATACCAATTCCAATCATACTCTGTATCCGTAGCCGCATGAACCCCAACAAAACCTCCTCCTGCCTGAATATATCGTTCAAAACCAGCTTCCTGCTTATGATCCAGAATATTTCCTGTAGTGCTCATAAATATTATAGCTGAGTATTGTTGCAAAGAGTCCTCTTCAAAAATGGCGGCATTTTTAGTTGTATCGACTTCAAAATTATTTTCGGCTCCCAGTTTTTGAATAGCGGCTATTCCATCAGGAATGGCAGAGTGCTTAAAGCCCATTGTCTTTGAGAACACCAACACTTTCGGATTTCCATCTCTTTTTTTGGATTTGCATCCAACGATTAAAAGACAACAGAAAGCCAATGCCACAAGAAAAGTATTTTTCATTAGTTTTAGGTAAAAGGTTTGATTAAAAAGCAAGAGATAAATATAAGCATAGAATCTGCTAAGTTCCAAACAGATGGGAACGATACGAACTAAATTTCTCTAAAAAATTGTAAATTTTAAGTTCCTTACAGCTTTCAGATTATTAGACTATATGAATATTGCGTTCTTTGTAGGGAATTTGAACCTTTTTTATGACACGTTTCCCAAAAAAATCATTGTTCCTTATTATGTCGTTTTTAATTCTGATCAGCTGTCAAAGGAATTTAAAGGAAACCGTTGCTATTATTATTCAAAATGGAAAGGTAATAGATCTGGAAACCGGCCAAATAGCGCAAAAGGATATTTATATTTCCAATGGACGGATCAAAAACCTGGAGAACTCGGACAGCCCCCTTCTTTATAAAGGAAATAAAATAATAGATGCTGAAGGCAAGTATATACTACCCGGGTTTTGGGACAACCACGTGCATTTCAGGGGTGGTAAAGACCTTATTTCAAACAACAGAAATTTTTTAAAACTATTTATCGCAAACGGAATAACAACAGTAAGAGATGCGGGCGGTGATCTCACGCCTAGTGTATTACAATGGAAAAAAAGTATCTCTGAAGGAAATTTGCCCGGTCCAGATATATATACTTCCGGACCTAAAATTGATGGGCCAAATGCCACCTGGGCCGGTTCGCTGGAAGTTGAAAATGAATTGGATGTCCGAAAAGCACTTGATTCACTGATGGCTTTGAAAACTGATTTTGTTAAATTATACGATAGCAGGATTAGTGGTGAATTATATCTGAAAACCATTGAAGAGGCTGAAAAAAGAAGCTTAATTACATCTGGCCATATGCCGTTCACCGTGAATCTGGATGAGGCCATTGAAGCCGGAATAGATGCTATAGAGCATCTATATTACGTTATGAAAGGTTGTTCATCCATGGAGGCAAAGGTTACAAAACAACTTCAGGATAAATCCATTGGATTTTGGGGGGCAATGCCTCTGTTACTTGATAGCTATGAAGAAGGTACTGCAGAAAAGATATTTGCACTATTAAAAACCAAAAATGTCTATGTTGTACCAACATTGCATATCGGCAAGGTTTTAAGCTATTTAGATGAAGTAAACCACGACGAAGATCCCCATTTAAAATATTTGGAAGAGGCTTTTATTAAAACCTATGAGGGTAGAATTAAAGGAGCGCTCAATGCCGGTGCCGAACGAAGAAAAGAAAGAAAAGATTTGGATCACTTTTTTAGTAAATTGACTAATAATTTAAATCAGGCAGGGGTTGGTATCCTTGCAGGTTCAGACTGTGGTGCTTACAATTCCTATGTCTATCCGGGGTTTTCTTTGCATAAAGAACTTGAGGCCCTGGTCAATGCGGGTCTTTCTCCTTTGGAGGCACTTAAAGCTTCGGCATATAACGGTTCCAGATTTTTAAAAAAAGATAAGGATTACGGGTCCATAGCTATAGGTAAAATTTCAGACCTTGTCTTATTGGCGGAAAATCCATTGGAGAATATCTCCAATACGCAGAAGATTGATTTTGTAATAAAAGGAGATGCGATTTTTAACTCCGAAAAGTTACGCGTACTTTTAAAGGATACTGTAATAGAAAAAAAATAATCCCATGAAAAAACTATTTATTATTGGTGCTATTTTATTCCTGATTTCATGTAATCAGGCACAGGACAAAATAAGTGATACGGCTATTTTAATTACCAATGTTTCCATTATTGATGTAGTTACGGGCGATCTTATCCCCGACAGGCAAATCGTCATAGACTCAGGCAGCATCAAGAAAATTGTGGCCAGTGTAGAAAATAACGAAGTTTATAAAACAGTGATAAACGGTCAAGGGAAATATGCGTTACCCGGTCTGGCCGAAATGCATGCCCATATTCCTTCACCACCAACTTCTAAAGAGAGGACCGAAGAAATCCTATTTCTTTACCTTTCCAACGGTATCACAACTATAAGGGGAATGTTAGGTCATCCCTCTCATCTGGAACTGCGAAAAGCCGCAGAAGAAGGGAAACTACTAAGCCCGCGAATATTTACTTCGAGCCCATCATTAAATGGAAATTCTGTTACTACTACCGAAGAAGCCAGAAGCAAAGTAATATCCTATGAAAAAGACGGATATGACTTTTTAAAAATTCACCCTGGAATTAAGCGCGATGTGTTTGATGAATTAGTTAGAACAGCCAATGAAGTGGGAATTACATTTTCCGGACATGTGCCTGTTGATGTAGGCATTGAACATGCCCTTAGGAGCAAATTTGCCTCCATAGACCATGTTGATGGTTTTTTAGAAGGTTTAGTGCCGGCTTCAGCAAATGTAAATCAAAATGAAAATGGTTTTTTTGGCTACAATTTCACGAAACTGGCGGATACTTCCAAAATTGATGAACTTGTTGCACTTTCTGAAAAGAATGAAGTCTGGATTGTACCTACCCAAAGCCTTTTTGAAAGATGGTTTGCTCCTGTAGATGGAGAGTCACTTCTCCAACAACCGGAAATGAAATATATGTCTGCATCAACCTTATCAAATTGGAAAGTTCGAAAGGAAGCTTCAACCGGTCCGAAAACAAATTTTGATAAAAAGCAATGGGAAACCTTTATCGACATAAGAAGAAAACTTATCTATTCCATCAATAAAAAGGGGCATGGATTGCTCCTGGGTTCAGATGCACCTCAACTATTTAACGTTCCAGGATTTTCCATCCATCATGAAATAGAAGGAATGTCAGTAGCCGGATTAACCCCAATAGATATAATTCGGTCGGGAACAGTTAACCCAGCTCGCTTTTTTGAAATGGAAAATGTTTTCGGGCAATTAAAGGAAGGGATGGCTGCAGATATTTTACTTGTTAATTCCAATCCCGTGGAAGATATAGGTGCCTTAAAGGATCTGTCGGGTGTAATGGTGCGGGGTGTTTGGTTAAGCAAAGAAGCTATTGATCAAAAACTAAAACTTATTGCACAAAGTGCTTCTACCAAATAGGTTCATGCCTTTTGAGCAAAGGAGTAAGTTTCCCATTTGTAAATTTAATGTTACTTTTGTGTAAAGCCAATACTTCATATTAAGCCAGCGTGTTGTCGTTATTAATATCTTCCAAAGTATCGGCTTCAAATGCGATGTCTAAATTACCAAAGGAATATCAGTTTATAGACCTTTCAGATTATGGCAGACCCATTGCCAAAATCATTGCAAATTCATTAAAAACCACAACTATAACGCCTATTCATCTTACTATAGGTTTCGTAATTTCCGGCCTTCTTGCCATCTTCTGTATCCTTAACCACTATTACTGGGCTGCCGCGTTCTTTCTGGTATTAAAATCAATTCTGGATGCCGCAGACGGAGAATTAGCACGGATTAAGAATCAGCCATCTTACACAGGGAGATATTTAGATTCTGTTTCAGACATTATCCTAAACCTTTTGATAATGTTTGCCATTTGGTATGTTACGGAAGGTTCAATCTGGTATACCATTCTCGCTTTTATTGGCATTCAGCTGCAGGGGACTCTTTATAACTACTATTATGTTATTCTAAGAAATAAATTTAATGGGGATACTACCAGCCGTATTTTTGAACATGAGCCTCCAAAAGCTATGGAAGGTGAAAACCAAGAAACGGTAAATTTTCTTTTTAGGCTTTATAACCTCTTCTATGGAATGTTTGACCGCATAATCTATGGACTGGACAAAAATGCAGTTAACAGCCCAAATCTACCCAATTGGTTAATGACGGCCGTTTCTACTTTTGGACTAGGTTTTCAACTTTTACTTATAGGTATGATGTTTATGTTTCAGCTGGACCGCTATATCATTCCCTTTTTTATCGGTTATTCCTCTTTTATTTTTTTATTCATCAAAATTCGGAAGCTACTAAACCGATAATTATATTTATTGTTTAATACTACATCTCAATCAAGACATTAAAATGAAAAAACTGTTTGTCCCATTCTTTTTGCTATTAAGTGCCGTAATGCAAAGTCAGTCGCTACTAATCCCCGATAGGGTATTTGATGGAGAAGCTTTATTCACCAATTGGATAGTCGTTGTGGATGGCAATGTTATTGCGTATGCAGGACCTCCAGATCAATGCCCGGTAAAAACTATTAAAGATACAGTATTGCTTAAGGGGATGACACTTTTGCCGGGTATAATAGAGGGGCATTCGCATCTGCTGCTTCACCCTTATAATGAAACCAGCTGGAATGATCAGGTACTTAAAGAATCTTCGGCAGAACGAGCAATCCGAGGGGCTGTTTATGCAAAAAGATCACTATTGGCGGGAATTACAACCATGCGGGATCTGGGCGCTGAGGGAGCGGGCTATACCGATGTATATCTTAAAAAAACTATTGATGAAGGGATTATTCCTGGACCGCGTTTGCTTGTTGCGGGCCCGGCAATAGTAGCTACCGGAGCTTACGGCCCAAAAGGTTTTCACGAAGGAGTGACTGTCCCTCTTGGGGCAGAAACGGTAAGTGGAATTGATGAGGCAATTAGAACAGTACGCAGGCAGATTGGTAATGGATCAGACTTCATTAAGGTCTATGCCGACTACAGGTGGAAAACCGGAGAGCCGGCGCAGCCTACTTTTTTGCTGAATGAACTTGAAGTTATGGTAGCTACGGCTGAAACTGCGGGAAAATATGTAGTAGCCCATGCTAGCACTCCTGAGGGAATTAGACGGGCAGTTCTTGCAGGTGTGGAAACCATTGAGCACGGGGATTTTGGAACTTTGAAATCGTTTAATTTAATGAAAGAAAACAATGTTGCCTTTTGTCCTACGCTTGCTGCGGGAGAATCTGTTGCCCAATATGGTGGTTGGGTAAAAGGAAAAGGGCCTGTTCCAAACAGAATAATCCAAAAAAAGGCTTCATTTAAGGAAGCACTTCAATCGGGGGTTGAGATTATTTTTGGTGGCGATGTAGGTGTTTTTAGCCATGGTGAAAATTATCGGGAAATGGAATTAATGGTCGAATATGGTATGACCCCCTTAGCTGTATTGCAATCTGCAACTTCAATAAATGCCAGGGTTTTCCATCTCGACGACCTTGGGCAGATCAAAAAAGGCTTTTTAGCCGATATCATAGCAGTTCAAGGTGATCCTGCTAAGGATATTTCAGCCATAAGATCTGTTAAATTCGTCATGAAAGATGGAGAGGTGTATTTGCCGGCCAAATAGACAAAATCAGTAGATGTCAATTTTTTTATTCTTGAAACGTTCGAAGAATATAACCTGATAATTAAAGAGCATATGAGAAAATTAGCGGTTATTCTTATCCTTTTTGTTGTTTCTATCAGCAAAGCGCAGGAAACAGGGGAAGATAAATTAGGTGCATGGTATATGTACTTTGGTACTAATAAAATTTCAGAACGATTTAGCATTCATTCTGAAGCTCAGTTTCGCTTTTATGAAATAACAGGCAATTTTAATCAATTGTTACTCAGAACCGGCCTGAATTACCATATTAATGCCGAAGCTATTGCTACTATTGGTTATGGCTACATTGATACAGATCTAACCTTTGAATCTAATCCAAATGAAAGCCGCCTTTTTGAAAATCGGATTTTTGAGCAGTTTATCTTAAAAAACAAGGTTTGGAAACTATTTTTTGAACACAGGTACCGCTTCGAACAACGTTTTCTTCATCAGCAAGACATCACTGACTTTCAGAACAGAGCACGTTATCGATTACAGATTACACTCCCACTAACCAATACCTTTTTCCTGAACTTTTATGATGAGATATTTTTAAATCTTC
>CP070778.1:2364883-2373204 GCA_020346245.1 Flavobacteriaceae bacterium
TGGGCTATACCAAAGGAATACCTATGGGAGGGGATTTATCCAATGCACCACGCGGAAAGGCACCCACCTTTCTTGTTGGAGCCCTAAAAGACCCCTATAGTGGTAATCTGGACAGAATTCAAATAATAAAAGGCTGGACGGATAAGAGTGGTAAGACCCATGAAAAAATCTATAATGTGGCATGGGGCGACGCCGATAAAAGACAATTAAGCCCGGATGGGAAACTTCCTGATGTGGGAAATACCGTTAATGTTGCCAATGCATCCTGGTCTAACAATATAGGTGATCCCGAATTAATTACGGTTTGGAAAGATCCGGATTTTGATCCTAAACAACGTGCTTTTTACTATGCCAGGGTAATAGAAATACCCACACCACGCTGGACCGCTTATGATGCAAAGAGATTTGGGGTGGAAATGCCGGAAGAATCTGAAATGATTACAACGGAACGGGCATACACGAGTCCGATTTGGTATACACCGAATTAAGGAACCAGAGATAGAACAGATTGCATTTGCTATCCTTGCCCCTAATTAAAAATGCGTGTAAAAACTTCAATATCTGTATTGTGGAGGAACAATATTCTTCAATCGCAGGTAAGTGGTTGCTTGTCCTTTGTGATGTACGGTGTGATTATAGGCCAACATCAATATGTCATAATCCGAAGAATATAGTTCACCATCCCTTGTGTTTAATTTATGTTTAAGACTGTATAGATCCATTGGATTTAATTTGCTTAACGCATTTTCAAATCGGTCAAACCGCTCCTGCAAATAAGTCAATATTGCTTTCTTTTCTATTGATTTTATTTCCTCTTCGTGTGGGGTGCCATCCAGGATTTCAGTATAATAGTCCATGCTAACACCAATAT
Organism: Flavobacteriaceae bacterium; assembly: GCA_020346245.1. GTDB lineage: Bacteria > Bacteroidota > Bacteroidia > Flavobacteriales > Flavobacteriaceae > Eudoraea. The sequence continues at coordinate 2,365,755 of CP070778.1, forward strand.
GAGAAAAGAGTTTTGCAAATGACATGATCTCCGGAGTAGGTTGGAAATTGAATTGCGTATCCGGCATGGCTTTATACACTTCAAAAGTATGCAAACGCAATCCTTCCCACCTTTCGGAAAAGGCTTTATTAAAATTGTAATCTTGTGAAGTACATCTCTTGACTGGTATGCCCCTGGGAAAGGCGCTTTCCGCAAGAATTAACGATCCCGCGCCCAGTAATCCCAATGATTTTCTTCTGTTCATTCTCTTTCGGGTTTTAGTACAATTATAAAATCTTCGGTTAAGGTGTATAGATATGGTAGCTGAAGCTTAATTTGATTAAAATTAAAGATAAAAGATTTAATTAGAGATTATGATTTACCTTTTTAAACTCAAGAACATCAATATCTATATTGGGGAGGAACCATATGTTTCGATCCTGGCTAAGTGGTTGATATAGGAAAGTGCTATATTTACGAAGTGGATAAAGGACTACTCCCCCTGGTTCACCTTATTTTATGAAGAAAGTATTTAAGGTATTACTAATCGTCGCAGGGCTTTATTTCCTGCTCCTTATTCCACTACCGCACAGAGGTGAGCTACAAAAAGCATCGCAGTCTCCCTTTATCTGGGATCAGGATGCGCTTTGGGAAAATTTGGAAAAAAGTTTTCTCAAAGCCAGGGCAATGCCTACTAATGAATTGGATTCGATGTTGCAGTTTATGACAAAGGAAACTGATAGTATATTCCATGCTCATGAAGCGCTAACCACAAGCCCTAAAGAGGATTTTTACCCATTGATGGAAAAGCATTTCTTCAGGATTGCCCCTCTTATTGCAGCACAGGAAAACAAATCTGCCTGGCATATTAATTTTTACAACGGGCTAAGAAAAAAATTAAAATCAGATACCCGCCGCTGGGATATGAAAAGCACGGAGGCCCGTAACTTGTCTTATCGCATTCTCTATGGCGTCAGGGCCGCAGTGGAGGAGATTTTACTGCAATCATCAGACGATGAGTTTGTTTCAACCATGTATGTTTTAGACGAACCTTCTGCCACACCTTCAGTAGATATATTGGGAATAAAAGTACATAGCGGGGATTTACTCGTTAGCCGTGGTGGCGCTGAGGTATCGGCCTTTATTTCGAGGGGGAATGATTTTCCCGGAAATTTTTCACATGTAGCCATTATCCATATAGACCGGGAAACTAACGAACCTTATTTAGTGGAGGCTCATATTGAAAAAGGGGTAGCCCTGGCATCACTGGAGGCGTATTTAAATGATAAAAAGCTGAGGTTTATGGTGATGCGCCCAAGGGCGGATCTGGAACAAATACAGGCAGATCCGATGCTTCCTCACAAAGCTTCCCTTTATATTTTTAACGAATCTCAGGCCAGACATATTCCATATGATTTTAAAATGGACTATTACGATGCTTCGGCCATGTTCTGCTCAGAAGTTGGGTCCTATGCGTACAAACAATTCGGGCTTAATTTATGGGAGTTTGAGTCTACGATCTCATCGAATGGTATTATGGAATGGCTCAGTAATTTTGGGGTGGAGAATTTTGTAACCCAAATGCCTTCAGACCTGGAATATGACCCTATGCTAAGCGTTGTAGCCGAATGGCGTGATAAGGAAACGCTGTTTCAGGATCATTTAGACAATGCCGTAATGGATGCTTTGATAGCCCGCGCAAATGATGGAGAAAAACTCGATTACAATATATGGCTGCTGCCTGTGGCAAGAGTACTTAAGGCCTATTCATTTTTTCTTACCAGCATAGGAAAGGAAGGGGTTATCCCTGAAGGAATGACGGCCGAGACTGCCTTGAAAAACAATGATTTTGTTGACCGGTTTAATAAATGCAAAGCCATGACAGCATCTAAAATTGTCGTTTTTAAAGAAGAAAATAACTACCTCCCTCCGTACTGGCAAATGGTACGGTTCGCAGAAGAGAGTGTCGTACATTGAGTTATACTTAAAAAAAACCTTGTAGAGATCCTTTAAATAATAAGGGTTCCTTTATCCGGAATCCAGCTGCAGATGAAACATCGATTATTCACAGCAATATGGAAGTGGTTTTTTCTATAGGGAAGATGGTAGCTGTATGTTTATTTAATTATTCTGTATCTTAGAAAGTACAACAAACTTTTTATTTTCATGATTAAATTCTTTCGTGAAATCCGTAAGAGTCTCCTTGCCCAAAACAAGGTATCCAAATACCTGCTATATGCATTAGGCGAAATTTTACTGGTTGTAATTGGGATTTTGATTGCCATTCAGGTTGACAATTATAGTGAAACCTTAAAGGAGCGCGAGATTTATTTGTCCTATTTGATGCGCCTTAAGGAAGATTTTTTGGAATTGCAGGAAACCGTTAAGCAGAAAAGGGATTGGGAGGAAGAGTTAATTGACCTTGCAGCTTATCAATTAAAGGTCCTGACCGGAAAAGAAACCAACCCGGATATACTTAAACTTGCAATTTCAATTGAATATACAGCCTCAATTAATCGTTATGAGATAATGAGTCCGGCCTATCAGGAATTGAACTCAACCGGGAGGCTGGCTCTTATTGAAAATGAGGATATAAGACATTTTTTATCCGGATATCACAAATATTTACTGACCAGAATTGATCAAAAAGAAGAATGGGATCCCTGGATATATGAGTATAGGTCATTGGTGCGTAATATCCTGGATCCTGAGGACCGATCCTTCATAGACTTTGAATTTGGGAATGAAAACGCAGACATGGAGAGTGCGACATGGAAGAACTATGCCCTTAAATCAAAGAAGGAAAATGTATTGAATGAAATTTTGAAGATCCCGAATTTGACCGGTCTTTTACAGGACATCCTTACTGCCAGGAAGATCACCTATAGTTATCTGGATTTTGAATTCAATGTTTCAAATGATTTCCTACAACTCCTTCAGAGTGAAATAGATCGATTAAATGGTGCTCAATAGTTCCTGACCTGTCTCCAGGATTAAAAGTATTCGCGAAGCCAAATTGATCGAGGATTTTTGTATTTTGATGGTCTCCAGTTTCAATCCATGATAAACTTCTTTAGACGTATTCGCAAAAAACTCGCAGACGATAACAAGCCTTTGAAATATATGAGGTATGCTATTGGTGAGATACTTTTAGTTGTAATTGGGATTTTGATTGCTTTGCAAATCAATAACTGGAATGAAGAACAAAAAGAGTATATTCTTGAGAGGGAATATTTAAAAGGCATAAAAGATGATCTGGCACAAGATGTTGTCCAGGCAACGGCAATTGTTAATTCAATAACTCCCAAACTAAATATAATTAAGTTTTTAGAGCCAGGTTTTAATTTAAGTCCTTCCTATAAGACAAAAAATATTGATACGACAAGTATTGATTTTATAAACCTATTCGAACGTAATGTGTCATTCAGGTCTACCAGGGGCTCATACAGTTCCCTAATTGCGGATGGAAAGGCTAACTTAACTAAAAACAGAATACTGTTTCAAAAGATTCAAAGAATATATGACGAACTTTACCCTCGTATTTATAGTCTTTATGGCGATTTTAAGCTTAGGGAAAATAGTTTGTCAACTACTTATTCGTATGAAAAATTCCATTGGGATTACAACTCAATTCAGAAAGCCGGGAATGAAAAAATAATAGCGGATTTGGCGAATTTTTGGGATTTAGCTCATTTTTATTGCATTTTTTTAGATGATTCAATCGTTGAAGTGAAAAATTTAATTAATGACATTGAGCTAGAGATTGAAAAATAACAAAGGCTAAAAATAAGACTTCAGGCAATTCAATGGAAAAAATACTAAATACATTAATTTGGGCAGGTATTATACAGGGCTTCCTTTTGTCCATGCTTTATATTTTTACTAAGAAACACAGTAGTCTTTCTAATAAGTTATTGGGTTTGTTCCTTCTTGCATTTGTTTTTGAGGCATTTACCATCGTTCCTCTCCAAAATATAAGTGGATATTCAACAAATGGATATTTTACGTTGCCTGAGGTCAAACTATTTTTTCCAATTCTTTTTTTGCACTATATCCTTGAGAAATTAGGTCAAACAAAGAAGTATTGGGCATATTTGAAAATTCATTACTTCCTGGCATTTGCCATTCTTGGATTAACCATTTTTAATGTTCTTTTCTACGCAGGAGATGGTCGTACCATCTATCAGTTATTAGACTTCCAGACTATAGAGATCGTTTTTATGGTTATGCAATATTATTCCTTTTTTCTTACGATTGCAGCTATAGGTATTTCCATCAACGAAACCTTAAGATATACCAGATTGGTTCAAACTACTTATTCAGATCTGGACATGCTGCAGATCCGTTGGCTTTGGCAGTTTATCTTTGGCGTAATACCCATCGTCCTGGTATGGGGCATGGAATTGTTCAGGATAGCTCTTGGCGGCAAGGGACCCTCTGAATTTGTATCTATAATCTGGTTCCTTATTGTTATTTTTATCTACTTTCTGAGTTTTAAAGCGTACCAACAAAAAAATTTGCTGGAAAGAACTCCACTACCATCCCGGAAGAGTCAGGAAAAAAAATTTATTAATGAGAATACTCCAATTAAAGATTATAGCGAATTAAGCACACAGCTGAAAACATTCATGCTATCCACTAAATTCTACCTCAATCATGATCTGACTGTTTATGACCTATCCAAGGCAATTAATGTATCCCCTCGCTTAATTTCAGACTGTATCAATCGTAATTTCGGGTCCAATTTTACAGAATGGATAAACAATTTCAGGGTAGACGATGCTCTGATAAAGCTAAAGGAATCCAGGTATGACCACTTGTCTATTGAAGGGATAGGTTTAGATTCCGGATTTAAATCGCGCTCTGCCATGTATGCTGCTTTTAAGAAGAAAACAGGGCAAAGCCCGGGTTACTACAGGCAAGAGTAATGTCCTGATTACTGTATTCCGTACAACAAACCAGTCTCTTTTGAATATTTGGCTGTAACAGGTTTCCTGTCCTGTGGTCATTGGTTTAAACGTAATTAAATACACATAAAGATGAAACTACAACCAATATCAAAAGGAGCTAGAATAGACGCCGTAGATGCCTTACGGGGATTTGCCTTACTGGGTGTACTGATAGCAAACATTCCGGTAGCAGGTCCTGACGCTATCACCGGACAATGGGATTCTATATTAACATTATTATCACATTTGCTGATTGATAAAAAGTTCATAACGGCATTCTCTATATTATTTGGCTTCGGCTTTTACATCCAAATGAAAAGGGCCGAGGAAAAAAGTATCAATTTCAGGCGTTACTTTCTTATACGAATGGGATTGCTCTTTGTTATAGGACTTGTCCATTCATATGGCCTCTGGAATGGCGACATTATAATGTCATATGCCTTGGGAGGTGTTTTTTTATTATTGGTACGCAAGTGGTCTGTTAAGAAGTTGTTCCTTTCAGCCTTACTTTTTAATGTACTGTTTACCGGTATATTTTTTATAGGCAACAGTGCTTTTGGCTGGCAGATTTATGATTATGATTATGCGTTGGACGGCGAGTATCCAATAACACTTTCCTTTGCAAGATACCTGACTATCAATTTCATTATGAATCCATGGACCAATTTCCTTAAAGATATGCCCATTACGCTTGTATTTACCTTTGGGAATATGCTCGTTGGTCTTATTTTGGGCAAACTAGACTTTTTCCGTCTCCCGAAGAAAGCGAGGAAACTGGCAAATTATCTAATTATACTTGGAGCTACAGTCGGGTTTGCCTCAAGTTTTTTCTACCATAAAGTTATGGCCGGAGAACTGGAATTAGATCTTCCACTACTTTGGGTGCCGTTTGTTCTGGCTGGGGGTATGGTATTGCAAAGCTTGTTCTACATTTCTTTATTCGTCCGTGCTTATCAGTATGTAAAATTCAAAAAAATATTACAATTTTTTAATAACGTAGGAAGGACTGCTCTCAGCAATTATATACTGCAATCCATCTTTTATCTATTCCTATTTTACCATTGCACGCATGCTTTCCAGCTTTTTGGCAAAATAACTATGGGAGAAACCTACTTATTAGCACTACTATTATTTGTGTTACAAACATTACTGAGTTACCTCTGGCTAAAAAGATATACTCAGGGCCCTTTAGAGTATATCTGGAAAAAAATCAGCTATGGTATGGCAAAATTCAAGTTGCCTGGGTAACTATTATTCTCTTAAACAGCTTGCAGAAATATAACGAGTCTAAACACGAGTTAACCCTTTTTAGATGCCCTCCATTAGGATGTATATTACATTAATAGCTCATGGCGTCTAAAGAGGCTTATCTCGCTTTATTCAATAATTCCTTACCTTAGGAAGAACAACCAACCACTTCCTTGTAATGATTAATTTTTTTAGGCGCATTCGTAAAAACCTTTCTGATGATAACAAGCCATTAAAATACATGAAGTATGCTATAGGCGAGATCTTATTGGTAGTTATTGGGATACTAATAGCCTTGCAGGTCAATAATTGGAATGAAGACCGAAAATCTGAAATCTTAGAAATTAAGGTTTTGAAAAGACTCCGGCAAGATCTTGTTGCAGACACCCTTTATCTCAATGACAGGTTACAGCGCACCATTAACCTGCGAGCCGAACAATATGAATTTGTTCATGAAATTTATAATACACAGAAATCAGAAAAAGAATTCAGAAAAGTATTAGGATTACAGAACTGGGATTCCGATAATCTGGTAATGCAGATAAGTACTTATGAAGAATTAAAAAGTTCAGGACAGATAAATATTTTGGAAAATGAGGGTTTAAAAATTCAAGTGATAGACTTATATCATAATTATGAAGTTGCTACCAAACATTTCGAAGAGATCAACGGCTTAACCTCCAGGGAGTTTTTGCCCGGGGCACTCAGGGTTGGCTCAAAATATTACTTTTCGGATATTTACGATGAAGAAAGATTAATGGAAGGTACAGATTGGAGATTCATTAACGACCCTACTTCAGAGTCATTTAAAATATTAGAAGATACTCAAATGATGTATAATATGAAGTACGGCTATTTTATAGGATACTTCGAAAATTTGTTGACAAAATCGAAATCGTTGATTAAAAACATAGATAATGAGCTCCAAGGGCGTTGAAGGGCCTATTTATTTGGAATGGCACAACATATATTAGTAATTAAAATGGCAGACAAGTGAGACCTTTGGCATTTATAATAAGCAATCACCGATGATAAAATTCTTTCGCAAAATCCGCAAAAAACTGGCTAACGATAACAAACCTTTAAAATATATGAGGTATGCCATTGGGGAGATTTTATTGGTGGTGATTGGGATACTAATTGCTTTGCAGATCAATAATTGGAATGAATCCCAAAAGGCAAGATCTGAAGAAAAGGCTCTGTTGGAGAACCTGCTGGAGGATCTGAAATCGGCCAGCCGGCAGTCAGAAGGATTTATCGGTAAAGAACAAGAA
>CP070778.1:2373304-2384400 GCA_020346245.1 Flavobacteriaceae bacterium
GACGTTATTCGGGACTCTTTGGACAAAGAAGGTCTTGATTATTATATAAAAGGAAGAATGAAGTCTATCTATTCCATCAGAAAGAAAATGGTATCACAGAATGTCTCTTTTGATGAAATATATGACAAGTTTGCAATTCGCATCATATATAGATCTGACAAACAGAATGAGAAATTTATTGCCTGGAAAATATACTCTATTGTTACAGATCATTTTACACCTAATCCCATACGCCTTCGCGACTGGATATCTTCGCCCAAATCTACGGGTTATGAAGCCCTGCATATTACAGTAATGGGGCCGGAAGGTAAATGGGTCGAAGTTCAGATACGCAGCGAACGTATGCATGAGATAGCAGAAAAAGGATATGCTGCTCACTTTAAATACAAACATGGGGATCAAAAAGAACAGGGAATAGAAATCTGGCTCAATCGGCTACAGGAAGCCCTGGAATCGTCAAATGGAAATGCCGTTGATTTCGTAGAGGAATTCAAATTAAACCTTTACTCAAAAGAGATATTTGTTTTCACTCCAAAAGGTGAATTGAAATCCTTGCCAAAAGACGCTACACCTTTGGATTTTGCGTTTAACATTCATACAGAAGTTGGAATGAGAACCAGGGGGGCTAAGGTAAATGGCAAACTGGTGCCTCTCAACACTACTTTAAAAAGTGGTGACCAGGTTGAGATCATTACATCAGATAAGGCAAAACCCAATCAGAATTGGCTGGATTATGCGACTACGGCACGGGCCAGGGCAAAAATTCGCTCTTCTTTGCGCGAAGAACAAAAGCAAATTGCTCAGGAAGGTAAGGAAACATTGAGGCGTAAACTTAAGTCTCAGAAAATTAATCTCAACGAAGATTCTATCAATAAAATGGTAGTGCATTTTAAGCTCAAGACAAGTTTAGATCTGTTTTATCGCATAGGTACCGGAGCAATAGATAACCAGATGATCAAGGATTTTGCATCATCATATAACAACGCATTTATAAGCTTCTTCAAGAACAAGATCAGGCGTAAAGCAATCCCTGAAGATATTGATAAAGCGGAAATTACTTCTAAATATGATATGCTCGTATTTGGGAAGGAAGAGGAAAAATTAAATTATACACTTTCCAAATGTTGCAACCCAATACCTGGCGATGAGGTCTTTGGTTTTGTCAGCGTGTCAGAGGGTATAAAAGTGCATAAAAAAAACTGTCCGAATGCAATTTCACTTCAATCCAATTATGCCTACAGGATTATTGGCGCCAAATGGATTGATTCTAGTCAGGAAGAATTCACATCAGAAATTAAACTAACTGGTATCGATAATTTGGGCCTGATGAACGAGATTACGGAAATTATTTCCGATAATATGCACGTTAATATGCGAAATCTGAATTTTAGCACGGATGGAGGCACGTTTACCGGCAAAATTACGGTTGTGGTTAAAAATAATTCCATTCTCAAAAAACTTATCAATAATTTGAAGCAGATAACCGGAATTGAAAAGGTCAGCCGCATTTAGAAATTTCCTTTAACCATAATGACGGAATCTTGCCGTCATATAATATTAATATTCTTATTTTTAGATGTACATTTGTCATTAAGATGATGTCGTAATTATGGGGACCAATAAGGACCAAGAAATCGTTAAAAAAGTATTTACTGCCTTTCTGGAGGAAAATGGTCATAGAAAGACACCAGAGCGCTACGCAATTTTGCAGGAGATCTATGAAAGTGATGAACATTTTGATATAGAATCGCTTTATATCAATATGAAGAACAAAAACTATCGGGTAAGCAGAGCAACACTTTACAATACCATTGAACTTTTGCTTGAATGTAAATTAGTGCGTAAGCACCAATTCGGAAAGAATCAGGCGCAATACGAGAAGTCCTATTTTGATAGACAGCACGATCATGTAATTCTCACGGATACAGGAGAAGTGGTTGAATTTTGCGACCCGCGAATACAATCAATAAAACAGACTATTGAGGAAGTATTCGATATTAAGATTAACAATCATTCCTTGTACTTCTACGGTACAAGAAACCGTAAGGAAAAAACTAATAACTAACCAATAACATACTGCATGGCCGTAGATTTGCTACTAGGTCTTCAATGGGGAGACGAAGGAAAAGGAAAAATCGTTGATGTACTTACCAAAAACTATGATATTATTGCCAGATTTCAAGGTGGCCCAAATGCGGGGCATACCCTCGAATTTGATGGCATAAAACACGTTTTGCATACTATCCCTTCTGGTATTTTTCACGACAATGCAATCAATGTGGTGGGCAACGGAGTAGTAATAGATCCGGTTATATTCAAAAAAGAACTTGACAACCTTAAGAAGTTTGACCTGGATATAAAATCAAAACTCCTGATTTCCAGGAAAGCACATCTCATCTTACCAACACACAGGTTGTTGGATGCTGCTTCGGAAGCCTCAAAAGGCAAGGCAAAAATAGGTTCAACGCTTAAGGGGATAGGACCTACCTATATGGACAAGACTGGTAGGAACGGGATGAGGATTGGAGATCTTGAATTGGACAACTGGAAGGATAAATATCGTGCTTTAGCTGATAAGCATGAAACTATGATAGACTTTCATAATGTAGATATACAATATGATCTTCAGGAATTGGAGACAGAATTCTGTAACGCAATCAAGGAATTAAAAGAACTGACTTTTATCGATAGCGAAGAATACCTTTACCAGGCACAAAAAGAAGGTAAAAAAATCCTGGCAGAAGGAGCACAAGGCTCTTTGCTGGATATAGATTTCGGGACTTATCCTTATGTCACTTCTTCCAATACAACCGCTGCAGGTGCCTGTACAGGCCTTGGTGTGCCTCCAGGAAATATAGGCGGTGTTTTTGGTATATTTAAAGCGTACACTACCAGGGTAGGAAGTGGCCCGTTTCCAACAGAACTTGAGGACGAAATTGGTGAAACTATGGGAAGAGTCGGTAACGAATTTGGAGCCACTACGGGCAGACCAAGACGCTGTGGATGGCTGGATCTCGTAGCTTTAAAATATGCAGTAAGGATTAATGGCGTTTCAGAATTAATGATGATGAAAGCGGATGTACTTAGCGGATTTAAAACGATAAAAATCTGTACCGCATACAAATACAAAGGTGAAAAGGTAAGCCACCTTCCGTATAATATTGAAGCCAAGAATGTCACTCCTGTTTATAAAGAAATGAAAGGATGGGAAAAGGATCTTACCAAAATGACAAAGGCCGATCAACTTCCGGAAACATTAAATGATTACATTGACTACCTTGAAGAGGAATTAGAAATTCCAATTAAAATTGTATCTGTAGGTCCGGATCGAAAACAAACTATTCACAGGTAAAGAATTTTAATAAATAAAGAGTTCAATAACTTATTGAATCTGCCGAAAATAGATTGAAGCTAAAAAAGTAGGTTGGTTTATTACTATTTTGTCATAATTCATGGATAGATACTACATATTATCAAAGATGAGTATAATTTTGTCAATCCTTACTGACAGCTGGAGACTAATGTAAAAAATCCTATCTTTAAGAATATTATTTGCTTAAAATGCTTAGATATTCTTATTGTTTTGTTCTTCTTATAACTTTCTTATCCTCATGCGCGCTAGATATGCCGGAAGAGGTGGAAATAGCATACAGAACTCTTCCAGAATCTATTGATTTTAATTTTCATGTTAAACCAATTCTCTCGGATAGGTGCTACTCCTGTCACGGTCCTGATGAAAATACGAGGAAAGCAGGCCTGCGATTGGATCTTGAGGAACATGCATTTGCCAAATTAAGCAGCGGTAATTCTGCTTTTGTAGCAGGTAATGCCCGTCAAAGTGAAAGCGTTTACCGCATATTAAGTGCAGATCCAGAAATTCATATGCCTCCCCCTGATTCTCATTTATCATTAAATGCAAAAGAAAAAGCCATTATAATCAAATGGATAGAACAGGGAGCTGAATGGAAGGATCATTGGGCATTTATCCCTCCTGTAAAACCCGATATCCCTACTTTAAATAACAAATCGTGGCCTTCCAATAATGCCATAGATAAATTTATACAAAAACAATTGGCACTCGAAGGTTTTGAACCTTCCCCGGAAGCCAAAAAAGCAAGGCTCATAAGAAGAGTGACTATGGATCTTACGGGACTCCCACCCACAATTCCCGAAATTGATGCTTTCCTTTCTGATACTTCTGATACTTCTTATGAAAAAGTAGTGGACAGATTATTGAATACCGATGCCTATGCAGAACGTATGGCGGTAGATTGGATGGATATTTCGAGATATGCAGATTCTCATGGCTTACATGCGGATGGATGGCGTTTGATGTGGCCATGGCGCGATTGGGTTATAAACGCATTCAAGGAAAATATGCCTTATGACCAGTTTATCACCTGGCAATTAGCAGGTGACCTGTTACCCAATGCATCTAAAGACCAAAAATTAGCAACTGCTTTTAATCGTAACCATCCCATGACTGCAGAGGGTGGTGCCATCGAAGAAGAGTTTAGGCTGAATTATGTCTGGGATAGAACTGAAACAGTTGGAACCGCTTTATTAGGCCTGACTATTAATTGCGCCCGCTGTCATGACCATAAATTTGATCCAATTACCCAAAAAGACTATTATGAATTAACAGCCTTCTTTAACAATGTAAAGGAACTAGGCATGACCGGTGATGATGGTAATTACGGGCCAATGCTGGCACTCCCCCAAAAGGAAACTGAAGATGAGCTAAATTCACTGGATAGTAAAATTCAGGAAAAGGAAAAGCAGTTAAAAATAACCAAAGAAGAATTAATGGCTTTGGAAACTTATATGCGTCAATTACCGGGCGATTATAACAAAGTAGGTCTATTGGGGTATTATCCAATGAATACAGTTCAAAAAAGCAAGAATAAACGAGAACATATAATAGACGGGAATGAGAAGGTAACCTCAAAAGAAGCACCAGCAATTAAAAAAGGTGTGAAGGGAAATGCTATGGAATTTACAGGAGAGTATGATGAAGTCTATCTAAAGAATATTCCAAACTTTGAATGGACAAATTCATTTTCTGCCAGCCTGTGGATGAATACGACCAAAAGGGAAGCTGGAAGAACCCAAACATTATTGGGCACAGCAGGGGACAAAAATAATTATTGGCGAGGATGGGAATTTTATCTGGACAGTCTTAATTACTTAAATGCAAGATTAATACATTCTCTGCCGCACAATTATATACACGTCCGTTCTAGAGATTCGCTTAAAACCAATTTATGGTATAATGTAGCCTTTAGCTATAACGGCTCCGGAAAAGGTAAAGACCTTAAACTTTTTATCAACGGAAATAAAACAGAACAAGATGTATTATTTGATAATCTGTACAAATCTATAAAGACCATTACCGGAGGAGCTCAGAAAATTACTAACAGGCCGGTTATGATAGCAAAGAGCTACAGATCTTTTACCGGAGAAAATGGTTTATTTTTAGGAAGAATCGATGATATTCACATGTTTTCCAGAGTTTTAACTTCAAACGAAATTGCCAAGCTTTACGATAATAACAAGGAATCAGATATAGCACCTGAATATTGGGTTTCACAGGCATCAGAAGTAATATCATTAGAAAAAGAGTTGGATAAACTGAGAAATGAATGGCTTAAAAAAATGATTCCTGTAATGGAAGTAATGGTAATGGAAGAAATGCCTGAAGCACGACAGGCATTTGCTTATAACAGAGGAGACTATGAGCAACCTGTCTATGAGGTGGAAGCCAACACACCTGATATACTGCCAGAGTTTTCCGAAAAATATCCAAGAAATCGTTTAGGTCTTGCAAAATGGATTTTCGCCCCTGAAAATCCATTGACAGCAAGGGTTACCGTTAACCGAATATGGCAAATGCTTTTGGGAAAAGGTCTGGTAAATACCCCTCAGGATTTTGGTGTTCAAGGTACGCTTCCCTCCCACCCGGAGCTATTAGATTGGCTTGCAACAAACTTTGTGGAAAGTGGATGGAATATTAAGAAGTTAATTAAGACAATAGTCCTTTCCCATACATACAAACAGTCTTCGCGATTTACTAAAGAAATGCTTGAGAAAGATCCTTATAATTATTATTTAGCAAGAAGCAATAGTTACAGGTTACCTGCAGAAATGATCCGTGATAATGCCTTGGAAACCAGTGGCTTGTTAGTGAGGGATATTGGTGGTCCAAGTGTAAAACCGTATCAACCGGAGGGCCTGTGGATAGAAAAATCTAGTTTTTCCTATAAATTAATGAACTACAAAGAATCTGGTGGCGATAGTCTATATAGACGAGGATTGTACACTTTTATAAGAAGGACTTCGCCACATCCGGCTATGACAGCTTTTGATGCTCCAAACAGAGAAGTATGCATAGTGAAGCGCGAAAATACAAATACGCCCTTGCAGGCTCTTGTTTTGATGAATGACGTGCAATTCGTTGAAGCTTCCAAAATGCTTGCCGTAAGAATGCAAAAAGAAGGCGGGGATACCCTGGATCAACAAATTAAATACGGTTTCAGGTTAACAACAAGCAGATATCCAAAAGAAGAAGAAATCAAAGTTTTAAAAGATCTATACCATTCACAATCGAAGTGGTTTACTTCTAATAGAAGTGAAACATTGAAATTTTTAAAAGTAGGAAATAAAAATGTGGAAGCAGAATACCTTAATAGCACAACTGCAGCAATGGCCATGGTTGCAAATACTCTGTTAAACCATGACGAAACGTATACGAAGAGATAAGATATAACTATGTGCACTCATCATCATAATAAGAACTACTCGCGACGCGACTTTTTAACCAAAACATCCTTGGGGATGGGAGCTCTTTCCATGGCGTCAATGCTGGACCCAATGGGGCTGTTTGCACAAAATGATATCTTGCAACCGTCAAAGTTTGCTGGTGGTGGATTAAGCGGAATTCCTCATTTCCCGCCAAGGGTCAAACGTGTAATTTATCTTTTTCAGAGTGGTGCACCATCTCAATTGGATCTTTTTGACTACAAACCTCTTTTAAATAAAATGAATGGTCAGGATTTACCTGAAAGTGTACGTGGGGGGCAACGTCTTACGGGCATGACATCCGGACAGGCTTCCTTTCCATTGGCAGGTACGCTTTTTAACTTTAAGCAGCATGGTGAAAGTGGGGCATGGATGAGTGACCTAATGCCCCATACCTCTAAAATTGTTGATGAATTGTGTTTCATTAAGTCCATGTACACGGAAGCTATTAATCACGACCCTGCCATTACTTTTTTACAAACTGGTTCACAAATTCCCGGAAGACCCTCTATCGGGTCCTGGGTGAGTTATGGTTTGGGAACAGACAACAAGAATTTACCAGAATTTGTAGTCTTGGTTACCAAAGGCAAAACTGGCGGACAACCTTTATATTCCAGATTGTGGGGCAACGGGTTTCTCCCTTCTCAACATCAAGGTGTACAATTCAGATCGGGCAAGGATCCTGTCTTGTATTTAACTAATCCTCCAGGTGTTGACGGAATGAACAGAAGAGATCAATTAGATCATTTGCAACAACTTGAAAAATTGAATCATCAGGAACTGGGAGATCCAGAAATAATTGCACGTATGGCTCAATATGAAATGGCCTACAGAATGCAAACCTCTGTGCCAAAGATTATGGATACTTCTGATGAACCTGACTATATCTACGATATGTATGGCGAAGACAGTAAAAAGCCCGGCACCTTTGCTGCCAATTGCCTTTTGGCGCGAAGAATGGCCGAAAAGGATGTGAAGTTTATTCAACTCTATCACCAGGGGTGGGACCAACATGGGAACTTACCCAGTGCCATTAAAGTTCAATGCAAAGATACAGACCAGGCTACAGCTGCACTTATCACAGACCTTAAACAAAGAGGTATGTTAGAGGATACCCTTGTAATATGGGGTGGAGAATTCGGACGTACCAACTATTCCCAGGGGCAGCTCACTCCGGATAATTTTGGGAGAGACCATCATCCCAAATGTTTTACAATTTTTATGGCCGGAGCAGGAATTAAAAAAGGAATTACTCTTGGTGCAACCGATGATTTTGGCTATAACGTAGTGCAACGCCCGGTGCATGTGCACGATTTTCAGGCTACCCTTATGCATTTGTTGGGAGTGGATCATGAACAACTAACATTTAAATTTCAGGGAAGACGCTTCAGATTAACAGATGTACACGGCGAGGTGGTCAAAGAAATACTGGCTTAAAAATTAAAATAAGTAATCATGGGAACACCCAAGAATAGAAGAAGAAATTTTATCAAAAAATCTGCGATGGCGGTAGTAGCAGGTACTGTGGTACCAGAAATCATTTACGGCGCCAAAGCATTGGATAAAGGTGCAAAAACAAGTATCGTAGGACATGGAAATTTTCGTTATGAGGTTGATAAAGAATGGGGGATACAAGACCCGTCCAGAATTCCTGTGAACGACTGTCATGAAATGGTTTTGGATAGTAAAGGCAGGATTTTTATGACCACCACTGGCGAAAATAATAATAATATACTTATCTATGACAGGTCTGGAAAAGTATTAGATTCCTGGGGAAGCGATTTTCCCGGGGCCCACGGTCTGACAATAACAGGAGAGGGAAATGAGCAGTTTATTTTCATTACGGACCCCAATATTAACAAAGTATTTAAGACCACCCTCGATGGCAGGATCTTAATGACTTTTAACAGACCAAAAGAAGTTCCAGGCTATACTAAGGATGAACAATTTAAACCTACAGAGACAGCTGTAGGACCCAATGGTGATTTATATATTGCCGATGGTTACGGCGAGAATTACATAATGCAATATAGCGCCAAAGGAGAATATATAAGACATTTTGGAGGTAAAGGGGAAACAGCTGATTCATTTAATTGTTGTCATGGTATAACCGTAGATTACAGAGATTCGAAAAATCCTACCCTATTGATTACTTCAAGAGCAGCCAATGAATTTAAACGTTTTACTTTAGATGGTGATCATTTGGAAACCATACCTCTACCCGGTTGTTCTATCTGCAGGCCTGTTATACACGGCAATAATATTTATTTTGCTGTTATTGTCACAAAAACCTGGGACAGCTATGATGGCATGCTGGCGGTTTTGGATGAGAGTAATAAAATTGTCTCCTTACCAGGCGGTAACCCCCCGGAATATAATGATGGGGTTTTAAGGCCACCCCAATACGATGGCCAAACCTTTCGAAATCCTCACGATGTTCTGGTAGATAATGACAGTAATCTATACGTCCCACAATGGGCTTCAGGAAGGACATATCCAATTAAACTAAATAGAATATAAAACTCTAACAAGAATCAGCCACACTTATGCTTGCATTGGATATTGTTACATTTTTCGGCAGATTTCATCCACTTTTTGTGCACCTGCCAATCGGCTTTTTACTTCTGGCCATTCTTATTGAATGGTATCAGGGTAAAAAAGAAGGGAAAGAAAACAATCAGATTATTACTCATGCCTGGTTGCTGGGAGCCTTAAGTGCTATTTTATCGGCCCTTTTTGGCTGGTTTTTGGCAGAAAATGGTACGTATGCAGAGGGTAGTATTTTTTGGCACAGATGGCTGGGCATTGGCCTGGCGGCAGTTGCCAGCTTAGGATGGTGGACAAAACAAAGTACGAAGCAATTTCCTAAAATGGTCAATAACAGCATTGCCTATCTGGTACTGGGCCTGATATTGGTTGAAGGTCATTTGGGCGGATCCATTACTCATGGAGAAGATTACCTGCTGGCCTATGCACCGGAGTCCGTGCAAAAACTTTTTGGAGAAGAGAAAACGGAAAATTCTTTACCACAACTTGAAAATGTAGATTCGGTAATGGTTTACAGAGATATGATCTACCCCATGCTGGCAAATAAATGTGTTAGTTGTCATAATAATGATGAACAAAGGGGCGGTCTTAATATGCACCAGGCAGACCTATTTATGGAAGGTGGTGAAAATGGACCTGTAATTGCTCCGGGAAATACCATAGAAAGTGAAATGTTCCGCAGAGTAACACTGCAGCAACATAATGAGAAATTTATGCCCCCTAATGGTGAACCTCTTTCCTATGATGAAATAAAAATGTTGGAATGGTGGATAAACGATGGAGCGGATTTAGAAAAAGAACTTGTCGGTTACGAAATTCCAGTACCTATACAGCAGGTTTTCCGGCGATTATTCGGTTTGGATACACAACCAAAACCCTGGTATGAATCTGTAAAAATACCTGCCGTAGACAGCTTGAGTCTAATATCTTTAGTAGATGCTGGATTTTCGGTCAAAAAATTGGGGTATGGAAACCCTTTGTTGGATATTAAATTTTCCGGGGAAGAGCTTACCCTGGCAAAACTGACTAAACTAGCTGATGCAGGGGAAAATATTACCTGGTTATCCCTGGCGGGAACGGATATAAAGGATGAATGGGTTGCAATAATTTCGAAATTTCCTAATCTTACCAGACTGGAACTACAAAAAACAATGGTGTCAGATGATTCAGTAGAATTCCTTGGAGCGTTGGAACATCTTGAGTCTCTAAATCTATATGGGACTAATGTTACTGATTCCTGCCTGTCTGTCATCAAAAATATGCCTCAATTAAGGAGGGTGTACCTGTGGGGTACCAGGGTTACCGCAGAAAATGCTATAGCCCTACAGAATGATAGAATAGACCTGGAAGTAGAAATTGGATTTTCCTCTGAATGAAATCCTAAAACCATGCTAATACTTATGCTTCTCTTTTAATTTATCCTATTTTTGAACAAAATTTGGGTCTTGATCAGATTGTTCCTTCTAAATATATTTTTATTCTTTCTTTGCTGGGGCTCAGCCCAGGAAGCACCTGAGGAAGAAGTCAAACAAATTAATATTGTATATGGTGCGAACTTCACCAAAGACGAAGCACAATTTCCCGGAGCATCGATTTTTAGTAAAGACGAAAGACAGGTTCAGTTTGAACACCAGGGGGCTGATCTTTGGTGTGATATAGCCATATTCTATCAAAAAGAAAACAAATTAAGAGCAATTGGTAACATCCGTATGAAGCAAGGTGATTCCATCCATATGACCAGCGGAAAAATT
>CP070778.1:2384500-2419009 GCA_020346245.1 Flavobacteriaceae bacterium
ACAGGGTCTATTGGGGTTTTTGGAATTGTTCCAAATGTTAATGAACTGGCAGCGAATATTGGAATCAATGCGGAGCAGGTGGGGACCAATAAAAACTCTGTTGATTATTCTTTGTTTGAACCAATGAGTGATGAGTTCAGAGCATTTGTGAAAGAAGGTATAGAGTCTACTTACCAGACTTTTTTGAAAAAAGTATCTGAAGGAAGGAATATTACGATTGCCCGGGCAGATAGTCTGGCTCAGGGACGGGTTTGGAGTGGGGTCCAGGCCAAAGAATTGGGACTTGTAGATGAGTTAGGAGGTCTTGAGGACGCAATTGAAGCCGCAGCCGCGTTGGCCAATGTGGATTCTTACTCGGTACGAAAATATCCGAAGTATAAAAGCAGTTTTGAACGTTTTATGGAAGATTTTGGCGGAGCAAGTATTCTAAACAAGGAAGAAATAATCCGCAAAGAGATTGGTGCTGAGGTTTATGGTCTTTATAAGGAAGTCAAATCGGTAATGGAACAAAAAGGAATTCAGGCGCGTCTGCCTTTTACCTTAACCATTAAATAACTTAATGACTCCTAAAAAAAGAAAACAGGCATATCGCATATACATATATCTGGGTGCGCTTTTTATAACATCCCTGGTGGTTTCCAATTTAATATTCCAAAAATTCTTCTTTTGGTATCCTTTTGGCGATGTAACTGTTTTTGGAGCACCTTTATTTGAGATTTCCGTCGGGGTATTGCCTTACCCAATTACCTTTTTAATTACAGACCTTATTTCCGAAATATTTGGAAGGAAAAAAGCCAATCAGGTGGTTACTACAGGTATTTTTGCTTCCTTTTTTTCCATGGGGATTATCTTAATAGCTGATATTGCACCAGCTATCCCTTCCTCTCCCGTAGACGACTCTGTTTTCAGGAGCGTTTTTGCGCTATCTCCTTTAGCTGTACTTGCCTCAATGCTGGCCTACCTTAGTGCACAATATGTAGACATTGCTATCTATCATTTCTGGAAACGCCTCACCAAAGGGAAATTACTATGGCTTCGTAATAATTTCTCCACTTTTTCTTCCCAGATTATTGATACAACTACCGTAGTTGGGCTCCTCTGCATTTTTGGCGTAATTCCATGGCATATGTTCCAGGGTTTGGTTATAAGTGGTGTTATTTTTAAAATATTCATTGCTTTTCTGGATACTCCATTTCTTTATTTGTTCGTTTATATCTTCAGAAAGCGATTTAAACTGGCTGTGGGCGAAGAAATTAACCTCGATGCCTGAAATTAATTAGCAAGACAGCATCTATTCTTTGCTAACTATATCTAGCTCTTTTTTATTTTTTAAGTTTTCGATAAAAGGTATACTAATACCAATTTTTTTAAGTTCTAAACGCACTGAGCTTCATACAATATGAAAAAGAGAATATTAAAAATTACCGGAGTACTGCTGTTGGTTGTTTTGGGTGTGCTTATTGCCATCCCTTTCTTCCTCGAGGCTAAGATTGGTGATCTAATCAAGAACAAGGTTAATAAGAACATCAACGCAACATTAGAGTTCTCAGATGTAAACCTTAGTCTGCTTAGCAGCTTTCCAATGGCTGAATTTCGAATTCAGGACTTGGTTCTGCTTTCAAAAGGTTCGTTTGAAGGAGACACCCTCTTTAAGTCTAGATCTATTGCTTTGGAAATGGGCATTAAGGAACTCTTCAAAAATGCTGAGGAGCCTTTTATAATAAATAGCCTTACCCTGGACGGAGCAGTTTTGAAACTCAAAACAGATAAACATCAAAATGCAAATTACAAGATAGCTAAAGAGGAAGAACCGATTGCCAAAAATGAATCGGACTCAAGTAATTTTGCCTTAGGACTGGAATCTTTTCAACTAACAGATACCGAGATAATCTATGAAGATCTGAGTTCCGGGATACTAGTTGAATTGAAGGATCTGGAGCACTCTGGCAAAGGAGACCTTTCATTGGAAATCAGTGAACTGGTAACACAAACCAGTGCTCTTGTTTTGTTTGAACGAGACAGCACCAGATATCTTAATAATACCGTGGTGACGCTGGATGCAATTATTGGGATTGACCTTAAAACTAATACCTATTCCTTTTTAAAGAACGAGGTCTTTATAAACAAACTTCCGCTGGTATTTGAAGGATTTGTAAGAAGTTTTGAAGATAAGCAGGAGGTAGCTATTAAATTCAAAACACCTTCATCCGAGTTTTATAATTTCCTGGCGGTAATTCCTGAAGTCTATACCCAAAATATAAAGGATGTAAAAACCACAGGGAAATTCAATATTGAAGGTGAGGTTGCTGGTATAATAGATGATGATCACATCCCGGAATTTAATATCCAGATTGATGCCAGGGATGCTTCCTTAAAATATCCCGATTTGCCAAAAGCCATAAAGAACATCAATATGGGCATGAGCATTAAAAATACTACTGGCCTGGCGGAGGATACTTTTATAGATATTGAAGAGGCATCCTTCGCTATAGAAAATGACGGTTTTAAGTTAAGCTCAAGACTTACTGAATTATTGGGTAATACCAAAGTGCAATCCCATCTGGTTTGCAAAATGAATCTTGCAAATATTTCCAGAGCTTACCCCATGCCCGTGGAGCTGGATTTGAGAGGTCTGCTCGATGCAGACATTAATACCTCTTTTGATATGGAGTCCATAGAAAAAAAGAGATACAAGAACACAGTGTTAAATGGTCATTTAAAGGTAAACGGGCTGAGATACCATTCTGATATTTTATCCGAACCTCTCACAATACACAATGCAAGTATGGGATTTTCCCCATCAAGGGTAATGCTTAATGATATGAACGGGCAACTTGGTAGTACGGATTTCAATATAGATGGAACCATTAAAAACCTGTTGGGCTTTTTATTTAATGATGAGAATATAACAGGGAGCTTTACTATGAACTCAGACACTTTTGATCTGGGTGATTTTATGACTGCAGGAGCTGATGCGCAAACGCAAAATAATGAACCAGGATTAAGTGCGGAAGTTTCAGGACTTAAAACAGAAAAAATACAAATTCCGGCATTCCTCGAATGTACTGTTGATGCCCGGGCTGGTTCAGTTGTTTATGATAACCTGATTTTGAGAAATGTAAAAGGTCAATTGAGGATTGTTGATCAAAAAGCCCAGCTTACTAACTTTCAGTCATCATTATTTGATGGGAACCTGAGCTTAAACGGGTTCACAAGTACTAAAGGAGAAACTCCCGATTTTCAGATGGAAGTGGGCATGAGCAATTTAAACTTAGCAGACACCTTTAAATCTCTGGAGCTATTCAGGATACTTGCGCCTATGGCGGCATCCCTGGAAGGGAAATTAAATACGGCAATAAATATTTCCGGCCAGTTGAATGACAATTTTACACCGGATCTCAATACAATTACAGGAACAGTAAATTCAGAATTGCTAGCCATGAAATTGAATCCGGAGAATAGTAAAATACTAAATGAATTGAATTCACGTCTGAATTTCATTGAAGCAGACAAGTTTAATTTAAAGACCCTGAAAATGGCACTTTCCTTCAAAGACGGGACTGTCAGTGTTAAGCCATTTACAATTAACTACGACGATATTGCCATAGCCGTAGATGGCAGCCATTCCTTTGATAAACATTTGAATTATAACCTAAACATTGAAGTCCCACCAAAATATTTGGGCGAGCAAATAAATTCGCTAATCGCCCAGATCGATGAAAAAGAACTGGATAGCTTAACACTTCCTGTGAAGGCCAATGTGGGGGGGTATTATGATGCACCAGAAATTAATACAGATCTTAACACAGGAATGAAAGATTTAACCTCGAGATTGCTTGCCGTGCAAAAACAAAAAATGATTAACAAGGGCACTGAGAAAGCGGGAGAACTTTTAGGCGGAATTTTATCCGGAAATGATAATGAACAGGATTCATCCGGCGAGAAGGGCAAAGAATATGAAAAATTAAATGAAGCTATGGAAGGTGTAGTCTCAGGGGAGACAGAAAATAATGGCACGTCTAATATAAAGAGTGACACTATATCAAAGGAAGATCCTGTAACAAAGGCAGCAAAAGGAATTCTGGGGGGTATTTTGGGAGGAAAGAAAAAAAGTACAAATGAATCAAAGGCTGCGGAAGATACGGTTAACTAATTCCAAGACTTACGTACAAACCCTCATTCCCCCGAATATTAAACACAGTATTATCTTCAAATATTAAGTATTGTCCCTTTACCCCTTTAAGCACACCTTTATAGGATGTTGCTTTTTGGAGATTAAGACTTTTTACTTTTACCGGATACTGCAGAACCGGAAACTCCATATGGGTTTCCTGATTGTTTTCTATGTAATAAGCAACAGCTTCATCAGGGATGTATTTACTTAACTTATTTCGCCATTCAATCAAATCTACATCTTCTAAAGTATTTGTGAGCATTTTCCGCCAATTGGTTTTGTCGCTTACATGTTCTTTTAAGGCGAGTTCTGTTATGCCAGCCAAATAACGGTTGGGAACCTCAACTATTTCAATTGCCTCATGGGCTCCCTGATCAATCCATCTGGTAGGGATCTGCGATTTCCTTGTAACACCTACTTTTACATTACTCGAATTGGCCAGATATACTATATGTGGTTGTAGTTGTACTTTTTTTTCATATTCCAAATCCCGGTCTTCCTTATCCAAATGGGCCGTACTGAGTTCTGGTCTCATTATCCAATCGCCTGCAGCAGGCGTTTCAAAAAAACATGTTTGACAATATCCCTGCCTGAAAATAGGCCTGTCCTCGCCACAATTCAGACACTGGTATTTTATAAAACGTAATTGCAATTCTTTGTCCAATACCTGATTGACATTTAAAAAATCTTCATTAAATATCAGATAATACTGAATAGGATGGCCCATTTCAGATTGCATCTTGCGCAAAACACCCTCGTAAAGCATGAATCTTGATTTTAGTTAAAAATTCAATTGAAAATACTAACTTTATCCGTTAGGATTAAGCCACTAAAGATACCCAAAAATGCCGATACCTTTATTTAATTCCATTGCTTCATGGCTTTTGAAAAAGCGCTATCATCAGATAGAACTATTTCTTAAGTACCCTGCGGAAGTACAGGAGGAGGTTTTGTTTCAATTATTGGGAATTGCCGAAGACACAAAGATTGGCCGGAAACACAAATTTGATTCAATTACAAGCTATAAGGCTTTTGCTGAACGTATTCCTATTGTTTCCTATGAGGAAATAGAGCCCTTAATTGAGCGTACCAGAAGAGGAGAGCAAAACATATTTTGGCCAACAGCAATTAAGTGGTTTGCAAAAAGTAGCGGAACAACCAATGCCAAAAGCAAGTTTATTCCGGTAAGTGCTGAGGCCTTAGAAGATTGCCACTATAAATCGGGGAAGGACTTATTATGTCTCTATTTAAATAATAATGAAAATTCTCAGTTGTTCACAGGTAAAAGTCTTCGCTTAGGAGGCAGTAAGGAGTTATATGAGGATAACGGAACATTTTTTGGCGATCTTTCGGCTATTTTAATAGATAACATGCCTTTTTGGGCAGAGTTGAGCAGTACCCCAAGCAGCAGGATTTCTCTTATGAGCGAATGGGAAACAAAAATGAATGCTATTATTCAAGAGAGCATAAGGGAAAACGTTACCAGTTTGGCTGGTGTACCTTCCTGGATGTTGGTTCTCTTAAACAAAGTATTGGAAGAAACGGGTAAGGATAATTTATTTGAGGTTTGGGAAAATCTTGAAGTATATTTCCATGGCGGAGTAAGTTTTAATCCTTACCTGGAACAATACCATAATCTTCTCCCAAAGAGTAATTTCAACTATTACGAGATTTATAACGCTTCTGAAGGATTTTTTGCCATTCAAGACCGAAATAATGCAGATGATTTATTATTAATGCTCGATTATGGAATTTTTTACGAATTTATTCCCATGGAAACCTATGGTCTTCCAGATCAAAAAGTACTTCCATTATGGGAGGTAGAGGAAAATCAGAATTACGCCATTATAATTACGACAAATTCAGGACTCTGGCGCTATTCAATAGGTGATACAATTCGTTTTACTTCTACCAATCCTTATAGGATTAAGGTTACTGGAAGGACAAAACATCATATTAATGCTTTTGGTGAGGAGCTGATCATTGAAAATGCTGAACAGGCCCTTAAAAATAGTTGTCAGAAGACGGGCGCGGAAATAATGGATTATACTGCCGCTCCCATTTTTATGTCACAAAATGAAAAAGGAGCCCATGAATGGATCATTGAATTTAGAAAAGCTCCGGAAGAAATTCAATATTTTACAGAAGTATTGGACAACGCTCTTAAATCTTTAAATTCTGATTATGAGGCAAAGCGTTACAATAGTATGACATTAAAAATGCCCAAAGTCCATATGGCCAGAAAGAACCTTTTCTATGACTGGCTAAAGTCTAAAGGAAAACTTGGAGGACAGCATAAAATCCCACGATTATCTAATGAGAGGATCTATGTAGATGAGCTATTAGAAATGAATAGCTAAAACCATGAATTATATATCGGTTGTTACCGCAGGACACCATTGTTTAAGCTACTATATCGATGAAAAACACCAATTAATCCAAAAAATTCCCGGAATAGATTATTAATGGTCATTTTGCATCCCCTAACTTAACCCGATTATTAATAAATATCACATTTATGGCTGAACGACTGGTTGTTTTATCCGATATGTGGGGCGCAAAAAAAGGATTGTGGATTACGTCTTATTTAGGCTATTTGCAACAATATTTTGATATTGTTTTTTACGATAGCCTTCAACTTTCCGATATAAAACTTTCTGACTATACACCTGAAAATGTCTGTGAAGCGTTTTCCAAAGGAGGCATGAATACGGCATTGGCTCAACTTTTGACCAAAGAAAGGGAAGAAAGCCATTACCTCACTTTTTGTGCAGGTGGTTCTATAGCCTGGAATGCTGCCTTACGTGGTCTGCCAATGAAGTCACTAACAGCAGTATCACCTTTAAACCTCCATTTGCAAACCGAAAAACCAGAATGTAAGGTAAATTTACTTTTTGGCGAATATCACAAGGACAAGCCGACTACCAAATGGGCCTCTGAAATGGATGTAAATATGGAAATTGTCCCTAAATTCGGCAGGGAACTATATAGTGACGACAAAATAATCCAAAAGGTAAGTCTGAATTTGCTGCAGGGCCTATTAAAAAATACACTTAGTTTTAAGAAACTGCCTTTAGTTTCTTGATGGTTTCAAAGGATAATTTGTTCTCTGCATAAGGTTTAGTAACCTTAAATTCTGTTTCTTCACTGCTGGGAAGTTCAAACATTGCATCTGTAAAAACAGCTTCGCATAAGGATCTTAAACCCCTGGCACCTAACTTATATTCAACTGCTTTTTCTACAATGTAGTCCAATGCCTGATCAGTAATCTTAAAATTAATGCCATCCATGGCAAATAATTTTTCATACTGTTTTATAATAGCATTTTTAGGTTCAGTTAAAATAGCTCTCAGTGCTTTTTGATCCAGTGGATTCATATGCGTTAGTACTGGTAATCTTCCAATTATTTCCGGAATTAACCCAAATTCTTTAAGGTCTTTTGGTATGATATATTGCAGGACATTCGAATTATCCAAACTATCTTCTTTTTTAGCTGCGCTGTAACCAATAGCCTGCATATTCAGTCGTTTGGTAATAATTCGCTCTATCCCATCAAAAGCACCTCCCGCGATAAACAGGATATTCTCTGTATTTACTTCTATAAATTTTTGATCGGGGTGTTTTCTTCCGCCTTTAGGGGGTACATTTACCATAGTTCCCTCCAATAATTTAAGTAATCCCTGTTGTACACCTTCACCAGAAACGTCGCGCGTAATAGAAGGGTTATCACTTTTACGGGCAATTTTGTCAAGCTCGTCAATAAAAACAATGCCTCTCTCCGCTTTTTCCAGATTGTAATCTGCTGCCTGCAAAAGTCGGGTAAGGATACTTTCCACATCTTCACCCACATATCCCGCCTCGGTTAATACAGTTGCATCAACAATAGCCAGTGGCACATTAAGCATTTTTGCAATGGTTTTGGCCATTAGTGTTTTACCGGTACCGGTCTGACCAACCATTACAATATTACTTTTTTGAATCTCTATGTCATCCTCCTTGGAATGAGGCTGTAATAGTCTTTTATAGTGATTATAAACTGCTACAGAAAGCACTTTCTTTGTACGTTCCTGGCCAATGACATAGGTATCCAGAAAACTTTTTATTTCAAGAGGTTTTTTTAGTATAAGTTCGGAGGACAGGTCATCATTCTTTGATTGCTTTGATTCTTCCGCAACTATCCCATGTGCCTGTTCTATGCATCTGTCACAAATATGTGCATCCAAACCCGCTATCAATAGATTTGTCTCGGGTTTTTTTCTTCCACAAAAAGAACATTCCAGATTTTCCTTTGCCATAACTTATACTAGATTTCTAACTAATAACGAATCAAAAGCTATTTTGGTTCATTAAAATACCCATAATACTAAAAATGTGGGTATTTCGTCGAAATTAATCCTTATCCCTTTCTAATATTTCATCTATCATACCATAATCCATGGCTTCCTGAGCTTTCATCCAATAGTCCCGATCACTATCTTCATAGACTTTATCAAATTTTTGCCCTGAGTGTTTAGATATAATATGATATAATTCATCCTTAATTTTGAGTACTTCAATGGCAGCAATTTCTATATCACTGGCCTGCCCCTGTGCTCCGGACATCGGTTGGTGAATCATTACCCTGGAATGAGTTAAACCACTGCGTTTGCCTTTTTCGCCGGCACACAACAAAACTGCGGCCATGGAAGCTGCCATTCCTGTGCAGATTGTGGCCACATCAGGTTTAATAAATTGCATGGTATCGTAAATGCCCAAACCAGCATAAACACTGCCCCCGGGAGAGTTAATGTAAATCTGAATATCTTTTGATGAATCTGCACTCGCCAGAAAGAGTAATTGTGCCTGCACAATGTTTGCGACCTGGTCATTAATCCCTGTCCCCAAAAAAATAATACGATCCATCATAAGTCTGGAAAAAACATCCATTGCAATTGCATTCAGTTGTCTTTCCTCAATAATGTTTGGTGTCATGTTAACCGGATACATGCTACTAATAATACGCTCATAGTACATGCTGTTAATACCCTGGTCTTTAATGGCATAATTTTGAAATTCTTTTCCGAAATCCATATAAGTAATAATATTTAAAAAAAAGGTGCCGAAATTACTGTTTTCGGCACCGTAAAGATACTTAATTTATTTTTGAATTTAACCGTAAACCTCTTTCACAAAATTGTCATAGGTAACTTCTTTCTTCTTCAAATTTGCCTTTTCTTTATAAAGGGTAAGTAACTTTTGACTCATCAATTGTTCGGATAGTCTTTTTACTTCGTCCTGGTTGCTAAGAACTCTGGTGGCAATAGTGTCCAGTTCTTCTTCCTGCGGATTTAACTGGCCGTATTGCGCCATTTGAGACTTAATAAATCCTTTGGCAAATTCTTTCAATTCATCAAATTGAATTTCAATTCCGTTATCCTGAATGATTTTACCTTCAATTAATTGATAACGCAATCCTTTTTCAGACTTTTCATACTCATCATTGGCCTCCTCTTCAGTAAGCGACTTTTCTCCGGTAGTCTGAATCCATTTTTTAAGAAATTCGGTGGGAAGATCAAATTTTATGGTTTCAATCAGTCGTTCGGTGATATCATTTAATAATTTCTGATCTGCCTGTTGCTCAAATTGTTTTTCTGAATCTTCTTTAATTCTATCTCTTAGGTCTTTTTCTGATTTGATCACATCCTTACCAAATAACTTGTCAAACAAGTCCTGATCTAAGTCTGCAGATTCTCTCTCATTTATTTCCTCTATCGTAAAACTAACTTCTATATTTATTTTTTCTGCCTGGTCTCTTTGAATTCCCAAAGCTCCGGATAATAAATAGTCTTCTTCAAAAAGGCCTTTTGTCTTCAAAATAACGGTATCACCTGCTTTTTTTCCGATAAGACTGTTAATGGCTTTTTTACTTTTCAATTTAGACATTTCAAGATTTGACTTATTGTCTATTCCCTCTTCTTCATTACTGAAAGTACCGGTAAGTTCATCGTTCTTCCCTACTTCAGATTTGTTAATAAGTTTTCCGTATTGTTTTCTAATACGTTCCACCTGCTCATCTATCATCTTCTTATCGGCCACAATTTTATAGAGCGTAACCGGTTTTTTTGTCTTAAGGGATACTTCAAAATTAGGAGCGAGACCTAATTCAAATTCAAAAGAAAAATCTTCCGCCTCCCAATTAAAATTATCCTGCTGTTTTGGAAGTGGATTTCCAAGAACATCCAATTTTTCTTCGGTAAGATATTTGTTAAGGTTATCCTGCAAAAGTTTGTTTACTTCGTCTACCAGGACGGCTTTGCCATATTGTTTCTTGATTAATCCCATTGGAACCTGACCTTTTCTGAACCCTGGAATATTGGCCTGTTTTTTATAATCCTTAAGAATTTTATCTACCTTGTCACTATAGTCATCTTTGGTTATAGCTACCTTAACAATAGCATTTAACTCGTCTATCTGCTCTTTCTGAATATTCATTTATATCTCTATTTGCTTTCTAAAATGGGATGCAAAAATAGGATATTTTATAAACCGGGACAAGTTTTTAAATGGCTGATTATCAATTCCTGAATCGGGATATTTAATCCTCTTTTAAAAATGAGAAAAAGATAGATTCAAGGAAGGTCAACAGAAGACTAAACAATAGTGCCCACCAAATAGAATCAACTGTAAACCCGGATACAAACTTGTCTGCGAGGAGAATAATCAGGGCATTAATAATCAGTAGGAACAGGCCCAAAGTTAGTATGGTTATAGGTAAGGTAAGTATTATAAGAATAGGCTTTACGATAAAATTCAGAAGGCCTAATACAATGGCTACGATAATTGCCGTGGTATAGGAGTCTACTCCAACTCCGGGCAGAATCTTTGCAAGTAGTACAACTGCAAGGGCACTCAATAAAATTCGAACAATAAGTTTCATTTGTTTGGTCTTTAGGTTTATTAAAAAGGCATCAATATTTATTGACACCTTTAAAAGTAGTTATATTTTTTATTTATTCAGAAAAACAATAGATTTTTCAATAAACTGTTGCGGGTTTTCTGCATGTAACCAATGACCTGCGTCATCTATGGTATCCAGATTGGCATTGGGAAAATGTTGTTTAATCTCGGACATGTCTTCAGGTGTAATGTACTCTGACCTGCTGCCTCTCAAAAATAAGATGGGGCCGGTAAAATGTTCAGTATGGCCAAGAGATTCCCCTATTTCTTCCATTTTTTCTGCCAGGACGTCAAGGTTAAAACGAAATGCCAATTTTCCTTTTTCTATCCGATGGAGGTTTTTTAACAAAAACTGTCTAATGCCCCAGTCATGTAGGTATTCCGCCAGTAGAAAATCGGCCTGACTTCGAGAAGTAATTTCTTCCATGGGTAAGGTTTTTAAGGCATCTATGATATACTGATGATGAGGCGGGTAGAATTTTGGAGCAATATCGGCAACTATTAATTTATCCACGTAATTCGGATACTTACAAGCAAAGGTCATTGCGGTTTTTCCGCCCATGGAATGACCAAGGATGCAAGCACTTGAAAATTTATGAAAATCTAAATAGTACTTTAAATCATCAGCAAGAATTGTATAATTGAACTCCTCAGACCAGAAGCTCCTGCCATGATTTCGCTGATCTAAAAGATGAACTTCATAACCATGTTTGGCATATTGGGTACCCAACGTTTTCCAATTATCCGACATTCCCAAAAAGCCGTGTAATATTATCAGGGGTTTGCCCCGGCCTATAATATTTGAATGAAGTAAAGTCATTATTTCAATCGGTGTAAATACATGTTAATTACATTCTCCAGTCCCAGATAAAGTGATTCACAAATCAATGCATGCCCTATGGAGACTTCCAGCAGGTTTGAAATATTATCCTTGAAATACTTTATATTCTTGAGGCTTAAATCATGCCCTGCATTTATGCCCAAACCCAGTTCATGAGCGGTATTTGCTGCCTCAATAAAAGGTTGAATTCCATGCATGTTCCCCGATTCATAATCCCTGGCATATTGTTCTGTATAGAGCTCAATTCTGTCTGCACCGGTTTTAGCAGCCCCGATAACCATGCTTATTTCAGGGTTTACAAATATAGAAGTTCGAATATTTTTTTCTTTAAATACCCCAATGACATCTTTAAGGAAGCTTTGGTGAGCTATTGTATTCCAGCCGGCATTGGAGGTAATAGCATCTGGGGAGTCTGGCACCAAAGTTACCTGAGTTGGTTGCACTTCTAACACCAAATCAATGAACTTATCAATGGGATTCCCCTCGATATTCAATTCTGTGGTTACAACATCCCTTAGATTTTGGGCATCCTCATATTTAATATGCCGTTCATCCGGCCTGGGATGAATAGTGATTCCTTGTGCGCCAAAATCTTCTATATCAGCTACTACTTTTAAGAGGTCAGGGACATTCCCCCCGCGTGAGTTTCTTAGAGTGGCTATTTTGTTAACATTAACACTAAGCTTAGTCATTTTACGATATTTACAATTTCCAGGGCTCAAAAATACAAATAAGGCATACCTTTTGATGTTTAAAATTAGTATTTTGCGTAAGATTTTAATGACATGCAGATTCAATCTCATATAATCAATACAATTCCGGTTTTCAATTTGGAAGGAACACTTAAGGAAGTTATTCACTTTTTTAAGCATACCACCTATTCGCATGTTGCTATCGCTGAAAATGATTTCTTTTTGGGAGTCTTATCGGAAAATGATCTTGAAACCTTTGAGAGTGAAAAGAAAATAGATGACTACAAATATAACCTTGAGTCCTTTTTTGCCTTAAAAAGCACCTCATGGCTGGATGTACTTGAAAAATTTGCCAGAAATGAGTGCAATTTATTGCCGGTTTTGGATGAAGAAAATAGGATATTAGGGTATTATGATCTTAATGATATTGTAGGGGTATTTATAGACACTCCTTTTTTTACAGAACCAGGTGGGATACTGATACTGGCAAAAAGTGCAAAGGACTATTCTTTTAGTGAAATAGCTCAGATTGTTGAAAGTAATAATACGAAACTATTTGGGGCATTTATTACGGATATTCGAAATGATATTATTCAAATAACAATAAAAATCAGTACCGGTAATTTTAGTGAAGTAGTCCATACTTTTAGACGATACAATTACAATATCCTCTTTGGCAATAAGGATGATCAGTTTATT
Organism: Flavobacteriaceae bacterium; assembly: GCA_020346245.1. Taxonomy (GTDB): domain Bacteria; phylum Bacteroidota; class Bacteroidia; order Flavobacteriales; family Flavobacteriaceae; genus Eudoraea. The sequence goes on from CP070778.1 coordinate 2,397,843, forward strand.
GAGAATTTAAAGGAAAGATCGGATTATCTTGATAAGTACCTTAATGTTTAAGTTTTATGCGGGTAAGTGTTCTTAAAACGGTAATTTCACCCTCATTATCCTCCCTAAGTAAAGGCTGATTTCATAAACCTGTGTGCTATGAAAATTGCAATATATGCTCAGAATTACCAGAGTGAAGCCATCAAATATGTTGTTGAATTATTGGATGAATGCAATAAGATTGATGTAGAAGTATATATTGAATCAGATTTTTACACCCAATTATCTGCTGCAAGGCAAATTGCAAATTATGCTACTTTCAATCGGGAAGTTGGATTGGATTCGTCCTTTGAAATGTTTGTAAGCTTTGGAGGAGATGGAACAATATTAAGAGCTATCACTTATGTCCGTGATCTGGGAATTCCTATAGTTGGAGTAAATACAGGCAGACTCGGGTTTTTATCTACCTTAAAAAAAGAAGAAGTCAGAAGAGTTGTTAGCGAATTTATTTCGGGGGCATATTCCATAGATGAACGCAGTTTGGTAGAAGTAAATGCAGATTTTGATATTCCTGAATTTAAGGATATGAACTATGCCCTAAATGAAGTGTCTGTAAGCAGAAAGGATACAACATCAATGATAACAGTGGAAACACATCTCAATGATGAATATTTAACCTCTTACTGGGCAGATGGTCTTATTGTTGCAACACCAACAGGGTCTACGGGTTATTCGCTGAGTTGTGGCGGCCCGGTAATTATGCCGGGAGTACAATCTCTGGTTATTACCCCGATTGCCCCCCATAATTTAAACGCAAGACCACTTGTTATCTCTGATGATACCATAATCCGACTAAAAGTTTCGGGACGAGAAGAAAATCACCTTGTCTCTTTAGATTCGCGGATTGCTTCTATAGAAAATGGTAAAGAAATTACAATTAAAAAGGCCCCGTTTAAAATAAAAATGATTGCCTACACTTCCGAGAGCTTTCTGGAAACCATTAGAAACAAATTGCTTTGGGGGCAGGATAAGCGTAATTAGATACTTCCTGAAAACAATAAATAACTGCAAATACTGTTTATCAAAAGTAAACAGAGGTATCAAGACAATAGGTGTAATATACCTTATTAATTATATTTGCAAACTTTTGAGTTTAATGAGAGCTTTTATTATTGTTATTCTTTTACTTGGCAGTGGCTTAATAAATGCCCAAACTAACGAAATTGGGATTTATGCAGGAGGTGTCAATAATATTGGAGATGTAGGAAGAATGAACTATATAGCTCCTTCAGGTCCGGCATTTGGCGGAATTTTTAAATGGAATAAGAGTAAACGTTATGCATGGCGAGCTAGTTTGATTTATGGAGAATTTACAGCAGATGATACCAAATCGAGTATTTCTTCAAGAAGGCAAAGGGCTTACATTATGGATAATTCCATTCTGGAGGCATCTGCAGGGCTGGAATTTAATTTTGTTGAATATAATTTGCATAAATTAGGACCCGCATTTACACCATATTTATATACTGGTATTACGTATTTCAGATATGAGTATAAATATTTTGATGCCGGGCAGGTGCAGGATTTGGATCAAAAAGATGGTTCTTTTGCTATTCCGATGACCATTGGCGCAAAAGCAAGGTTAACGCAGTTTTTGATTATCGGGGCGGAAATAGGAGCTCGATTAACTTTTACTGACAATTTGGATGGGAGTAATCCAGAAGGATCTAATTTTGAACAATTTAGATTCGGAAATATTTTTAGTGATGATTGGTACGTTTTCTCAGGAATTACACTAACTTATACCTTTGGTAGAAAACCATGTTCCGATTGTTTTGAGTAACACTTATGATGAATACTATAGATGATTTAAAAAACGGAAAACTTCCGAAGCATTTGGCTATTATAATGGATGGCAATGGCAGATGGGCTAAGCAAAAAGGGAGACTGCGTGTTTTTGGTCATGAGCATGGTGTAAAAGCAGTGCGGGATGTAGCTGTAAATTGTTCTAAACTTGGTATAAAATATCTTACCCTTTATGCCTTTTCTACAGAAAACTGGAAACGACCTAAAATAGAAGTGGATACCTTAATGAAATTACTGGTATCTTCTTTAAAAAAAGAACTTCACACGCTTAATGAGAATAATATAAAGTTAAATGCCATCGGTAATATTGAATCTCTTCCGCCAAGGGCTCTCGAAGAACTAAAAGAAGTAATGGCCCGGACAAGCAGTAATAAAACAATGACGCTGACCCTGGCATTAAGTTATGGTTCGAGAGAAGAGATTAAAAATGCAATTCAAAGCATTAGCACCAAAGTTAAAAATAATATAATTTCTCCCGAAAATATTGATGAAACCATTATTAATAACCATCTTTACACGCGAAATTTACCAGACGTAGACTTGCTAATCCGCACCAGTGGTGAACACAGGATTAGCAATTTTTTACTTTGGCAGATAGCGTATGCTGAATTATATTTTATTGATGTATTTTGGCCCGATTTTAAAGAGCATCATCTGTTAGAGGCTTTAAAGAATTATCAGCACAGAGAACGAAGATTTGGAAAAACTAGCGAACAACTCAACTAGCGATATGAATAAGTTCATATCACTTGAACTTCTGATTTTATTTTTACTACTCCTTTTTACTACATTCAGTTTTGCTCAGGAAACTACCTATGGGAATGGTAAAAAATATATTCTTGGAGGAATTGAAGTTAAAGGCTTACAAAGTTATAATGAGCAGACAGTCAAGACATTTACCGGACTCAGGGAAGGGCAGCCTATAACCGTTCCTGGTGATCAGATCAGTGCAGTAATTAAAAAGCTTTGGGATCTGGAATTGTTTAGTGACATTAATTTTTATATCTCAAACATTGAAGGAGATAAGGTTTTCCTGGAACTTGATATTGTAGAAAGGCCAACTTTATCTAAGGTTACGGTTTATGGGATTAAAAAGAAAAAGATTGATGAGATAATTAAGGAAACAGATCTTAAAAAAGGTAAAAAGGTTACGGAGAGTTTTATTTCGAATACCAGAAATTATATTGAAAACAAATATAAGAAAGATGGGTATTTAAATGCCAAGGTTACCATTGCCACAGCAGTAGACACCTCGGACACCAATGCTGAAAGCATGGTGGTTAATATTAAGACCGGAGATAAGGTCAAGATTAAAAAAATTAACATTGATGGAAATAAAATGCTTTCGGACAAACAGCTTCGCAAAGCACTTAAGAATACGAAAAAGCAACAATTTGGCAGGGTATGGAAAAAATCGAAATATATTGAGGCAGATTATAAGGAAGATCTCGCAGCAATGATCGATAAATATGCTGAGAAAGGGTACAGGGATGCCCGTGTACTCTCGGATTCTATTTCTGTACTAAATGACAAGAAAATAAATATAGATATTAAGGTAGAAGAGGGGAATAAGTACTATTTTGGGAATATAGAATTTGTCGGGAATTCAGTTTATACAGATCGTCAGTTAAATCAGGTTTTAGGAATCAAAAAAGGAGATACCTATAATGGGGTGCTTTTAAGAGAGCGGATAGCGGATGATAGTAAACCCGATGCGGAAGATATCACAAACCTCTATCAAAATAATGGTTATTTGTTCTCGCAAATAAATCCCGTTGAAGTATCTGCCCAGAATGATACTATAAATTTTGAGATAAGGATTATTGAAGGAAAGGAGACTTTTTTAAATCATGTCTATGTTGAGGGGAATGACAAAACCAATGATCATGTAATTTTCAGAGAACTAAGAACGCGTCCCGGACAGAAATACAGCAAGGATAATATTGTTCGAAGTGTCAGGGAATTAGGGCAATTAGGCTTTTTTGATGCCGAACAAATTAAACCGGATATTTTAAATCCTGATCCCAATGCAGGTACAGTAGATTTGAAATATAGCCTCGTAGAATCCGGATCGAGTCAGATAGAGCTGCAAGGAGGTTATGGAGGTGGAGGATTTATTGGTACCCTTGGTCTCTCATTTAATAACTTTTCTATAAAGAATATATTTAATGGTAAGGCCTATAAGCCTGTGCCAATGGGCGATGGTCAAACATTTGCACTGCGTTTGCAAGCCAGTAGAACTTTTAGGGTTTATAGTCTGAATTTTTCAGAACCCTGGCTTGGTGGTAAAAAACCGGTAAGGTTTAATATGTCGTTCTCCAGGACGCAGCAATTCCTGGCATCTTTTAGCAGTTCAGGAAGGGTTGAGGTTAATAAAGATCAGCAGTTTTCCATAACAGGGGTTTCTGTTGGACTTGCCAAAAGATTGCAATGGCCGGATGACTTTTTTACTATTTCTCATGCATTGGGATATCAGTTATATGACTTTCAGAACTACAACTCAGGACTTTTTCAATTTGGTAATGGGTCATCCAATTCCCTGACCTATACTTTGGGAATATCCAGGAGTTCAGCAGGCCCCGGAAGAATTTTCCCCTTATCAGGCTCTATTTTTGAAGTTACTGCAAAGTTAACCCCGCCTTATTCTCTCTTTAACAATACGGACTATGCAGCATTACAAGAAAGAACTGTTGAGCTTGCTGAAGTAGCCCAGCAACGTCCTTTGACACAGGACGAAATCAATGAACTTGAGACAATTCAACAAGAAAGGTTTGAATGGCTGGAGTATTTTAAAATAAAATTTAAAGGAGATTGGTATACGCGCATAGTAGGTAAATTGGTCTTGCGTACAAATGTTGAATTTGGTTTTCTGGGTAGTTATAACAGTGATGTTGGTAAGGTGCCTTTTGAACGTTTCTTCATGGGTGGAGATGGCCTTGGAGGTAATTTTACTTTGGATGGCAGAGAGACTATACAATTAAGAGGATATGAGAATAACTCTATTACACCAATTGATCCCCTCACCGGGCAACAAGAAGGTGGAATTGTATTTAATAAATATTCACTGGAACTTCGATATCCATTAACGTTAAAGCCATCTGCATCTATTTATGCCCTATCTTTTTTAGAGGCAGGTAATAATTTCAACAATTTTCAGGAATATAATCCGTTTCTTTTAAAACGATCGGCCGGAGTGGGTGTCCGGATATTTATGCCGGCCTTTGGTTTATTGGGGATTGACTTTGGATACGGTTTCGATGAAGATAGCCGTCCACAGTCTGCAGGAGGAGGTCCAAGCGGATGGCAAACGCACTTTATTATAGGGCAACAGTTCTAACTAAGCAATTTTCCAATAATATTTTAGGTTAATCCACTCATTTTAAAATAAATAGTAATTTTGGCACGATATTTTCTATGTAATAAAACGTATTAAATGATGAAGACAAAAGTTCTTTTAGTAATTGTTGGTTTATTGCTTTGGTCTAACACATTTTCACAACGGGGTGTAAGAATTGGTTATGTAGACATGGAGTATATCCTTGAAAATGTAGAAGAATATCGAGATGCCAGCGAACAATTGGAGACTAAAGTTCAGCGATGGAAAATAGAAGTTGAGCAGAAGCAAAGCGAAGTAGATCAAATGAAAAAAGATTTGATGGCAGAAAAAGTCTTATTGACAAATGAACTTATCCTTGAACGAGAAGAAGAAATTCAGATTCTTGAAAAGGAAATGATTGAGTACCAGCAAAATCGATTTGGTCCTAACGGGGATTTAGTATTGCAAAGGAAAAGATTAATTCAGCCAATACAAGATCAGGTTTTTAATGAAGTACAGAAAATTGGAGCGAATAAAAAATACGATTTTATTTTTGATAAATCTGCGGATGTTGTAATGTTGTACTCCCAAAAAAGACATGATATAAGCGAATTGGTGTTAAGGGGAATAGCGAGGACCAGAAAGGTAAGCGCACCAAAAAAGAAGGCGAAAACAAAAAGCCAGCTGGAAAACTTTGAAGATGACCAGGAAGAAGAGCAAATAAGTGATGCACTCCTCGAAAGACAGGCAATGGCCAAGCAGGCAGAAGAGAAAAGAATCAAAACGGCTGAGGAGCGCAGGGCGGAGCAACTGAGAATAAGGGAAGAGCGAAAAAAAGCATATGAAGAACGAAGAAAGAAATTATTAGAAGAGCGCGAAGCGAAGAAGAAAGAAAAAGCAGAAGAACGAGAAAAAATAATTGAAAATAAAGAAGACACTAAAAACTAAAACTTGAAATTAAATTTAATTAACACTCAAATAGTAAATATCAAAATCATGAAACAGTTTAAAAATGTAGCAATAGCCATAGTTTTATTTGTAGCAGCTACTAGTTTTGTACAAGCTCAAAGTAAAATCGCCCATATCAATGTTACCGAATTATTGGGTGAGATGCCGGAAATGAAAGCCGCTCAGGCAGAACTAAAAAAACTTCAGGAAACCTACCGGGCAGATATTGAAAGTTCAATGACAGAACTGAAGAACAAGTATACTCAGTACTCCAATGAAGCTACTACAAAATCTGAAGAAGAGAATCAAAAAAGAGCTCAGGAGCTTCAGGGTTTTGAAAAAAATATAGGAGACGCCCAACAAGCTGCACAGCAGGAATTGGCCAAGAAACAAGCAGAATTGTTTGAACCAATTTCAATAAAGGCCAAAGCAGCTATAGAAAAAGTGGCTGCAGCTCAAGGCTATGATTACGTAATAGATGCTACCCAGGGTGGAGGCTTAATTGTTGCAAAAGGAAAAGACTTATTGGCTGAAGTAAAACAGGAATTAGGATTTTAATTTTTGTTTTTTCAAATAGTACTAAAACTGTCCCATGAGGACAGTTTTTTTTTGTTTAAATTTTAAGAGAAAACCGGAGTGCGTTTAATTTATAACCGCGCTCAATATGGTAGCCAAATAAATAACCATGAGCATAATATTGTCTTAAGAATTAAAGGCTTGTTTTAGGAATGTATAAATTTGTTTTGAAAATCTTTTGTAGCAAACCACATTTTACATGAATACAGGACCCATAGGTATTTTTGATTCAGGGGTAGGAGGAACCTCCATATGGAAAGAAATACATGCGCTAATGCCTCATGAGGATACTATTTATTTAGCAGATAGTAAAAATGCACCCTATGGTCAAAAAAGTAGAGAAGAAATAATTAAATTAAGTGTTAAGAACACTGAGCTCTTGCTGGAAAGGGGTTGTAAACTTATTGTAGTTGCCTGTAATACAGCTACCACTAATGCCATATCTCATTTACGACAAAAGTACGATGTTCCTTTTATAGGTATTGAGCCGGCTATTAAACCTGCAGCTTTGAATTCAGGAACAGGAACCGTAGGAGTACTCGCAACAAAAGGAACATTGAGTAGTAGTCTCTTTTTGAAAACTTCAAAAGATCATGCCGGTGAAATAAACATTGTTGAGCGGGAGGGTGCTGGTCTTGTTCCATTAATTGAAGCTGGAAAATTGTATTCCTCTGAAACCAGGCAATTACTGATCAGGTATATTAAGCCTATGCTCGAGGCAAATATGGATCATATTGTTTTGGGATGTACTCACTATCCATATTTAATCCCGGTCTTAAGAGAAATACTACCGCCTCATGTGAACATAATTGATTGTGGTGCAGCCGTTGCCAGACAAACCCAGGCCGTTCTTATAAAATCTAATCTCCAAAATCTCAAAAAGTCTCCTGGAAATTCGCAGTTCTACACCAATACGGATATCAAGGTATTAACTTTATTTCTGGAAGATGTTGACAATACTAAACAAATTTCATATCTGAACTTCTAAAAGAACTTCCAACAAAATAAGCCTAATTCTTGATAGGCAATATTGTCTATTGAAGGTCAAAAATGTAAATTTTAGCCATTTCTAAGGGCTAATTCTTTGGTAAGTGAGATAGGTAAAGTCGTATTTATGTCTTTCATCAATTGGGTGATATTCCTCCTCGGTAAGTGTCCATATTTTTTCATCTATTTTCGGAAAATAGGTATCTGCTTCAAAAGATTCATGGATTCGGGTTATTTCCAAAATGTCTGTATAAGGCATCCCCAAATCATAGATTTCCCCACCACCTATGATATAAGAAACCTCATCATCATGTACTAATTTAATAGCCTCTTCTATGGAATGAACTACAATGCAGGAAGGCAAATTCGGATTGTAATCTGGATCACGTGTAATTATTATATGTGTTCTATTTGGCAGAGGTTTTGGAAAACTTTCAAATGTTTTCCGACCCATAATAATTTTGTGACCAGTTGTTAATTTCTTAAAACGTTTAAAATCATCCGGGAGGTGCCATAAGAGGTCATTATCCTTCCCAAGGGCGTTATTTTTTCCAATGGCGGCAATCATAATAATTTTACCCACTACTCTTTTTTTTTGTAATTGGTCATGGGAAAATCTGTTTCAATTTCCTTTTGAAGCTCCCTGATACGCTGTCTTTGTTTTGCTACCAATTTTTCGCGTTGTTTGCGTTCCCAATCAATTCCCATAAATTTTTGGGTAACAAAGACATTTACCACATGTACTGCAAATACGAAAGCCCAAATTGTAATTGCCCATACAAACCAGTTATATTCCTCACCGTATTTGAGAATTTTATTGATCAAGACAAGAAATATACTCCCGATCAGAAATAGCACAAAGTGGACGTAAAGATTTTTTTTCTGCCTGATTCGTTTATGCGCATACTCCAGCTGCTCATGCTGCTCTTTTTCTATACCTGATATACTTTTGTTTTCAGAAGACATTCTTATACTTATCTTTAGATACAAAGATACAGCAAATCAAGAATCTCAATAAATATCCAGGATGCTAAAATATAGAAAGTCATATCCGGTTTTAAATCATACTATTTATGCGAATACGGCTGCATTTGGTCTTTTGGGGGAGGAGCTTTTAGAATGGCGCCAAAGTCACGATTTGGATTATCTTATTGGCGGTAGTTCTATGAAAATTGATAGTATGGGACTAATAAGTGAGGCAAGGGAACTGGTGGGGGAGTTTTTTAACTGTAATAAAGATCTGGTTGCTCTGGTTCCAAATTTTTCTTTAGGATTGAACCTGATGCTTGAAGGATTAGATAGCAAAGAACATATACTGTTACTTGAAAATGACTATCCTTCGGTTAACTGGCCTTTTGAAAGTAGAGATTTTCAAATTTCTTATGCTAAAATTGACGAAAAGTTAGAGGAGAATATTAAAGAGCAAGTCAGGACCAATTCTGTGACAGTATTGGCTCTTAGCTTAGTTCAATGGATAAACGGAATACGGGTAGACCTGGAATTCCTGAAATCTTTAAAGGAGGAATTCCCTCAACTTCTGATCATTGCAGACGGCACTCAATTTTGTGGGGCTTTTGACATTGATTTTGAAAGCTCAGGGATTGATATACTTGGGGCAAGTGGGTATAAATGGCTTTTGGCAGGAACTGGCAATGGATTTATGCTATTCAGGGATTCGACAGAGGGAAGACTAAGTATAAAAGCCACAGGGTTCAATTCCGCAAATGCAGTTCTCACTTCGAAGAATACAATACCCTTCAATAAGCATTTTGAGCCAGGTCATCTTGATAGTCTAAATTTTGGAAGCCTGAAACGTTCGTTGGAAATACTGAATGATATTGGAATGAAAGAAATTACGTTTACTAACGAGCGTTTAAGTAACAAGGCAATGAAGGGATTTAGTGAATTAGACTTATTAAATAAGGATGTTCTCCGTAGACCTCAGCACAGCACTATTTTTAATATTAGGGGTGATGATCGGTTATATAATCATTTATTTGAATCAAATGTGGTATGCTCCAGGCGTGGAAATGGCATCCGACTTAGTTTTCACTATTATAATACGGTGGAAGATATTGATTCCATATTAGAGATTATTAGAAAAAAGATGTAGGAATTACTTACTTGAAAAAAGAAACTGCCCCTTTTTACTAAAGTGAACTAAAAGACATTAATATTTTAAGAAATTAATAATTATGATTTTAGTCATTGGTAATGAGAGATTTAATGTATTATTTTTGCACCGTAATCACAAAAATTAAAAATCATGTCAATTGCAAAACAATATTTAAAAACAAAACCAATTTGTAAGGTAACTTTTACAGTACCTGCTAAAGATGCAAAAAAAGTTGCTGTAGTTGGAGATTTCAATAATTGGAATCCAAAAGGAAGCATGTTGAAAAAACTAAAAAACGGGACCTTTAAAGGAACTTTTGATTTACCAAAAGAGAAAACTTTCGAATTTAGGTATATCGTAGATGGAAATTATATTAATGAAACAGAAGCAGACCGCTATCAGTGGAATGATTTCGCTGGTTCAGAAAATGCTGTTTTAGAATTGTAATTAACAATCAGGATTGAATAAGCCGGGAGGTTCCAGGAATCTCCCGGTTTTTTTATTCCACGATTTCTACACCTTTCCAAAAAGCAACAAAACCTTTTATTTGTTTTGCAAGCTCGCTGATCTCAGGGTAAAACCAGGCAGCATCTTTGTTTTCCTTTCCATTCACTTCCAGCGTATAATACGAAGCCACACCTTTCCAGGGGCATGTACTATGGGTAGTACTGGCTTTAAAATACTCTTTTTTAATACTTTCAGCTGGAAAGTAATGATTGTTCTCAACTACAATTGTATTGTCACTCTCAGCAACAATTGCATTATTCCATATGGCTTTCATTACAGTTTTTGTAAAATATAGTTTTTATAAAATTTATTTTCATCACTAAAAATTCTACTTATCCTCATACCAGCGTTATCAGCTAACCATGAGACTACTTTATCATCATATTTTTGAGAAATTTCAGTATGTATAGTTTCCCATGCATCGAAAGATACTGTAAGGTCAAGCCCGTTAATATGAACTGACTGATTTTCCCTGGCGACCAAATAACTTTTAGCAGTACCAGTTTCCGGATCGTATACCTCCCAATGCAAAAATTTGTCCAGATCAAAATCGGCGTCTAATTCACTGTTTATTCTGGCTAACAAATTCTTATTAAATCTCTCGGTAATACCTGTACTATCATTATATGCATTTAGAATAGTTTGTGGATCTTTCTTTTGATCAAAGCCAATAAAGAAAATATCATCCTTATTCATTAGCTCTTGTATGTTCTTCAAAAATTCTACTGCTTGAGGGTGCAGTAAGTTACCAATATTTGAACCCAGAAACATAATAACCTTTTTCCTGTGTTGCATTTTGCACAACTGTTCCAGGGTTTCAAAATAGGTTCCCTGCAATGTTTTAACCTCTACTGATGGAAGTTCATTGTTTATTGACAACTCAAGTTGATTGAGGGCATTCTCACTAATATCAATGGGGATATACTGAAAAGGAATCCCTTTTGAAGAAAGGTGCCTTAACAGAATCTTTGTTTTTTTTCCATCTCCTGCTCCCAGTTCAACAAGGTCGAATTCCTTCGAATCTTCAAAGAATACGCCGCATATTTCATCTTTGAACTGGTCAAGAATTTTATATTCGCTATTTGTCAGGTAATATTCGGGCATATCCATAATTTCCTGAAAGAGCTTATCTCCTTTTGCATCATAGAAATATTTTGAAGAGATATGTTTCGGAAAATCAGTAAGTCCGGTATAGACGTCTTTATGGAATTGAGACGTTGAAATTAGTGTTGTTTTTTCTTGCATGCTGCTTTTGTCGGAATTATTTGGCTAACCTTAAACCGGTATACTGCCATCTTAAATGGGGGTGAAAAAAATTGCGGTATGTATGGCGGGTGTGATTGTCCGGAGTGGCGAAAGATTCACCGCGCAGAACTTTCTGACTTACCATAAATTTGCCATTATACTCCCCAAGGGCTCCTTCCTCTTTCTGATAGCCCGGATATGGCAAGTATGCACTTTCTGTCCATTCCCACCTTTGACCCCATGGGAAATATTCCTGTGCCGCCTCCCATTCAAATTCAGTTGGCAGCCGATAGCCCTTCCATTGCGCAAAGGCAAAGGCTTCAAAATAGGAAAGGTGCGTAATTGGAGAATTTCCACTAATTTTTTTTAGACCTTCAAGGGTATAGTTAAACCATTCTCCATCAATAGTATGCCAGTAAAGGGGAGAGGAAATCTGATTCCTGCAGACCCAATCCCAACCTTCTGCATGCCATAATTCAAACGAATTATAACCACCGTCATCTATAAATTCCAAATATTCGCTATTCGAGACAAGTTTGTTCGAAATTTCGTAAGCCTGCAAGTATACCTTATGTCTTGCCTGTTCATTGTCAAAACAAAATGAATCGAGGTCGTGGCCAATTTCATAAATGCCAGCATCCATTGAAATCCAATCTTGCTGGTGACTTTCTTCCTTGTGTTCATTAACAGAATCCGCATAGGCAGGTAAAAGGGGATTATTTCCCAAGATGTATTTAATATCTGTTAGTAGCAATTCCTGATGCTGTTTTTCATGGTGTATACCAATTTCCAATAGTTGTAACAGTTTCTCATCTTGTACTTTCTCAAAAAGTATTTTAATAGCGTTGGTGACATAATGTCTGTAAGCATATACTTGTTGCACCGATGGTCTTGAAAGGTTACCGCGGTCAGCTCGGACCACTCTTTTCCCTAAAGTTTCATAATAGCTGTTAAATACAAAGGAAAAGTCCTCATCGAAAATCTTATAGTCTTTTAAATATGGTTTGAGTAAGAACTCTTCAAAGAACCAGGTCGTATGTCCAAGATGCCATTTAGGCGGGGAAACATCTTCTACGGGTTGAACCACATAGTCCTCAATTTCCAAAGGAGCGCATATGGTTTCGCTTTCTTTTCTGGTACTTAAGAATGTATCTAAGAGTGTTTCAGTAAGCAGCATAGCATAATTTTTCCATTAAATATAGGTATTTATGCGCTGAGATAAAAGGGCAGTCTGTTACACAGCTACCGTACCTTTAATATGCGGATACGGGTCATAATACAACAATTTAAAATCCTCAAATTTAAAATCAAAGATATTCCTGACTTCAGGATTTAATTCCATTTTTGGTAATGGTCTGGGCTCTCTGCTTAGTTGTAACTCTATTTGCTCCAGGTGATTGTTGTATATATGTGCATCACCAAAAGTATGGATAAATTCTCCCGGTGCATAGCCACAAACCTGAGCCATCATCATTGTAAATAAGGCATAGGAAGCAATATTAAATGGCACACCTAAAAAGATATCCGCACTTCGTTGATATAACTGGCATGATAATTTTCCATCTGAAACATAAAACTGAAAAAAAGCATGGCAGGGAGGTAATGCCGCTTTTCCATCTGCCACATTTTCCGAGAAAGATTTTGTAGTATCGGGCAAAACACTAGGGTTCCATGCAGATACGAGCATTCTGCGGCTATCCGGATTTTCCTTCAAAGTTTTAATGACATCGGATATCTGGTCTATTTGCTCACCATTCCAATTGCGCCACTGATGGCCATATACTGGCCCTAATTCACCATCTTCATCAGCCCATTCGTTCCAGATCCTAACTCCGTTTTCCTGTAGGTAACTAATGTTAGTATCACCTTTTAAAAACCAAAGTAATTCATAAATAATGGATTTTAAATGTAATTTTTTGGTGGTTACCATTGGAAATCCCTCACTTAGGTCAAATCGCATTTGGTAGCCAAAGACACTGTAGGTTCCCGTACCGGTCCTGTCAGATTTTTGAGCACCTGTTTCGAGAACATGCTTTAATAGATCGTGGTATTGTTTCATAAAAAAAATATACTTTCGAAGACGAATTTAATGAAAGATAGATTGGATTGGATTTTGAGTTTTAAAAACTTATTAACCAGTCCAAATTTCTTAATAGGTTTTCAAAAGGATTTTAACCTAAAATCAGGCCGGCAATAGTGGCTGATAGCAAAGATGCCAGTGTTCCGCCCAGAACCGCTCGCATTCCAAATTCAGACAGTGTTTTGCGTTGGCCGGGAGCCAAAGAACCTATTCCGCCAATTTGAATGCCTATTGAAGCAAAATTTGCAAAACCACATAACATATAAGTACCCATTATTATAGATTTATTAAAAGAAAAATGGGTAGGGTTAAGGGCATTTTTTAATTCCGCTAATTGAATATAGCCAACAAATTCACTGGCAGCAAGTTTGATTCCCAATAACTGCCCCATAAGCATAATATCTGCAGTATTTACACCAATAAGCCACATTAATGGAGCAAAGACAGCCCCCAGAATTGCTTCAAGGGAAAAGGAATCGTAAACAGTGTTGGAAGAAATCCATTCATTAAGGGAAGTAAAGTCACCAAACCAACCTAAAATACCATTAATCATAGCTATGAAGGCAATAAATACCAATAACATAGCCCCTACATTAACCGCCAGTTTTAAACCTTCGGAAGTTCCATTGGCAATGGCATCCAAAAGATTTGAACCAATTTTTTCATTAGATATCTGTATTTCTTTATTAATTGCCTCAGTTTGCGGATAGAGAATTTTAGAAATTACAATTGCCCCGGGAGCCGCCATTACCGATGCTGCTAATAAGTGGCGTGCAAATTCTAATCGAAGTAACTCATCGGTACCTCCCAGAAAACCAATATATGCCGCCAATACTCCTCCGGCAACAGTAGCCATCCCACCGATCATGACCAAAAGGATTTCTGAACGGTTCATTTTTTCTAAATATGCCTTGATAAGCAATGGGGCTTCTGTTTGTCCCAAAAATATATTACCCGCAATAGAAAGACCCTCGGCACCTGAAATACCCAAGGTTTTTGTTAATAACCACGCCAGGGCTTTGACAATTTTTTGTATAATTCCCAAATAAAATAGGACAGAGGTGAGTGCCGAAAAGAAAATGATGGTAGGTAAAATCTGGAATGCAAAAACATATCCAATGTTAGGATTGTCCACATTTAATAAGTTGCCCAGCAAGAATTCACTTCCCGCAAGCGTATAATCAAGAATATTTACAAAAAACTGCCCGGCGGCTCGGAAAATTGTTTGAATAAAGGGAATCTTTAAGATCCCTATAGCTAGAATTAGTTGACCTCCAATTCCAATCCCGACTGTTCTCCAATTAATTCTATTTCGGTTTGTACTAAAGATATAGGATATTAGGATTAGCACAAACATGCCTAAAGCACCTCTCCAAAGGGAGTTAAATGAGAATCCCTGATTAGGTGTTATAAGGTCAGTAGTTTGGGTAGAAATGTCGTTTAAGGTAGTAGTGTCTATTGAAATGGCCAGAGAATCCGTAATCTGATTTAGCTGAGCTTCTGCAGGAAATGAAAAAATTAATAAAAATAAAAGAATCCAAAACCTGAGGTTCATAGGAGAGATGCTATGTTATCAATTGCGTTTAGATATTTCATCCCTTAGTTTCGCAGCTTTTTCATAGTCTTCATTGGCCACGGCTTTGGCCAATTCCTTATTCAATTCCTCGAGACTTAATTCCTTATAAGGAGTTGTTGTGCCGGGATCTATTTCTACTGTTTCGCCCTCCTGTAAAATTTCATCAACAACAATACTATCATCCCCCTCTGATTTTTCTTTATCCTTGGAGGAAAACTTCAGGAAGATTCCCGCTTTGTCCAAAATAGTCTTATAAGTAAAAATTGGCGCATTAAAGCGGAGTGCAAGTGCTATGGCATCACTCGTTCTCGCATCTATTATTTCTTCAATTTTATCACGCTCACAAATAATACTGGAATAAAAGACCCCATCTACTAATTTATGTATAATTACCTGTTTGACTACGATGTCAAACCGGTCTGCAAAATTCTTGAAAAGATCATGAGTAAGTGGCCTGGGAGGCTTTATTTCTTTTTCCAGAGCAATGGCAATGGACTGGGCTTCGAATGCCCCAATGACTATGGGTAGTTTTCTATCGCCATCTACTTCATTTAAAATTAGGGCATAAGCCCCATTTTGGGTCTGGCTATAGGAAATACCTTTTATTTTTAACCTTACTAAGCTCATATTTATAAGTCTACCACGAATAGCTGTTTAAATAAGGGTTATTCGGAAATTTAAACAGTGCTTCAGAGGCACAAATTAACAAAAATTAAGCGTTTTGGGCCTTAAATTCTTTTAATTTTTCGGTGAGTTTGGGTACGACTTCGAAGGCATCACCTATTATGCCATAATCAGCAGCCTTAAAAAATGGTGCTTCCGGATCCGTATTGATTACCACTTTTACTTTAGAAGCATTAATGCCGGCAAGATGTTGAATTGCTCCGGAAATACCAATGGCTATATAAAGATTACTCGCAACAGGTTTCCCGGTTTGCCCAACATGCTCGCTATGAGACCTCCAGCCCATATCTGAAACCGGTTTAGAGCATGCCGTGGCTGCTCCAAGTACTTCTGCCAATTCTTCAATCATACCCCAATTTTCCGGGCCTTTCAAACCTCTTCCTCCGGATACGACTATATCCGCATCGGCAATGGTTGCCTTTCCAACCACTTTGTCAATATTCAAAGATTGAACAGAGAAATCTGAATCATTTAATTTGGGATCAAAGTCTTCTACCATTGGGCTTAGGTTATTTTCGAATATTCCGTAAGCGTTATTAGATACTCCAATAATATTGGTAGCTGTTTTATATTGCGTATGAGCAAAGCCTTTGTTGCTAAAAGCTGTCCTTTTTACTACCAGGGGATTAGTGCTAATTGGAGGAGCAACCACATTCGTACAATATCCTGCCTTTAGTATCCCGGCCAGGATAGCAGCCATATACTTGGTGTCTGTGCTGGAACTAACCACAATGGCACTTGCTCCTTCATTTTCCACAGCCTGTGCTATAGCTGTTGCGTAAGCCTTTGCGTTAAAAATGGAAAGTTTATCACTGGTTACTTTCAATATTTTTGAAACTCCGTAATTTCCGATTACTTCGGAATCTTCCACATTAATTGTTATGGCAGTAACTGTAGTGCCTAATTGTTCTGCTAACTTATGTGCATAGGAGGCAGCCTCCATGGCATTTTTTTTGAATTTACCGTTATCCGACTCTGTATAAACAAGTACTGACATATTTTGCTTTTAAAGATTAATTTCAAAGTTTAAGCAAACTTTGAAACTCGATTGAATAATTAGATGACCTTTGCTTCATTATGCAACAGGTCTATTAAATCTGAAATATTATCTGATTCCACCAATTTTACTGCTCCTTTAGCCGCTGGTTTTTCGAATTTAATGTCTTCGGTTCCAAAGCTGGCATCAATGGGTTCCAGTACATTTAGTTTTTTCTGACGAGCCATCATAATGCCCCTCATATTTGGAATACGGAGATCACTTTCCTCTACCAGGCCTTTCTGACCACCAACAATAAGGGGAAGTGTCGCTGAAATTTTTTCCTTACCACCATCAATTTCACGAATGGCAGTAGCAGTATTGCCTTCAATTTCCAGTCCAATACATGTATTTATAAAGTTATAATTTAACATGGCGGACATCATGCCGGGAACCATACCTCCGTTGTAGTCTATGGATTCTCTTCCTGCTATGATAAGGTCATAGCTACCGGTTTTAATAACTTCGGTGAGCTGCTGCGCAACAAAAAGTCCATCTGTTGGTTCTGCATTTATTCGAATAGCTTCATCTGCGCCTATGGCAAGGGCTTTTCTCATTGTTGGTTCAACGGTAGCCCCCCCCACAGTCGCTACAGTAATGGTTGCTCCCTGTTTTTCCTTAAACCACATGGCGCGAGTCAATCCAAATTCATCATTTGGGTTAATTACAAATTGAACACCATTGGTGTCAAATTTCGTATCTCCTTCAGTAAAATTGATTTTGGAAGTAGTATCCGGTACGTTACTGATACAAACTAATATCTTCATACTTATTTAGCGTTTTGTGCATTTAAAAAGTAGCTGCAAAGATAGCTATTAATTTTCAAATTTACTATGCATGCATAGTAAATTTTGTATCTTTTTTTAATTCGCTGGGAGCGCTAATTGGTAGATATTTTCCTATTTTTGTTGGCATTTTAAAGTGAAATATTTAAAAAAGGGGACCACAATTAGATGAAGACTATACAATTTAGGCAAGCTATTGCTGAGGCAATGACAGAAGAAATGCGAAGAGATGAATCTATTTATTTAATGGGTGAAGAAGTCGCAGAATATAATGGTGCCTATAAGGCATCAAAAGGAATGTTAGATGAATTTGGTCCTGACCGTGTATTAGATACACCAATTTCTGAATTAGGATTTGCAGGAATAGGTGTAGGGTCTGCAATGAATGGAAACAGACCTATAATTGAATTTATGACCTTTAATTTTGCCCTAGTTGGTATTGACCAGATAATTAATAATGCAGCCAAAATCAGACAGATGTCCGGGGGTCAGTTTAATTGTCCAATTGTTTTTCGCGGACCTACGGGTTCTGCCGGGCAGTTGGCAGCAACACATTCACAAGCATTTGAAAGCTGGTTTGCTAACTGCCCTGGTTTAAAAGTGGTTGTACCCTCAAATCCTAATGACGCTAAAGGGCTTTTAAAATCTGCGATTCGGGATGATGACCCGGTAATTTTTATGGAGTCTGAACAGATGTACGGCGATAAGGGGGAAGTTCCTGAGGGAGAGTATACGATACCTCTGGGAGTAGCAGAAATTAAAAGGGAAGGTAAAGATGTCACTATTGTTTCTTTCGGAAAAATTATAAAAGAAGCTTACAAGGCGGCCGATGAATTGGAGAAAGAAGGTATAAGCTGTGAAATAATCGACCTCCGAACAGTTAAGCCTATGGATAGTGAAGAGATATTAAAATCGGTTAAGAAAACAAACAGGTTAGTCATACTTGAGGAGGCATGGCCCTTTGGAAATGTTGCAACTGAGATAACTTATTTGGTTCAATCAGAAGCTTTTGATTATTTGGACGCACCGGTTGTAAAAATAAACACCGCAGATACTCCTGCACCTTATTCGCCGGTATTGCTCGAAGAATGGATACCCAATTATAATGATGTGATTAAGGCTGTTAAGAAAGTGTTATATAAATAAGTTAAATGATTTTGTAAAGGTATCTTAGCTTCGTCGACCAAGGTTTGGCGAAGCTTTTTTCATTAAAGGAACTCTATTCGAAGTCAAATTACCCTAAACCATAGTTACAAATATTGTGTATTCGATTACTTTGGATCGAGAATTGCACTATCCTATTCTGATGAAAAGATTCCTGCTATTCTTTCTTTTAATAACACCGGTATTTATCTGGTCTCAGACAAAAGCCGGCGGCATTGTCGTAGACGGGGAAGGAGAACCGGTAGCATTTGCCAATGTTGTTTTTAAAGGCTCTACAGAAGGTGCAATCACCAATGAAGATGGTTTATTCTATTTAGAATCTTCTAAAAAGTACAACGCACTCACCATATCTTTCATTGGCTATAAAACAGAAGAATTAAAATTAGCAAGACGGGTAAACTACAATCTTAAAGTTGTTTTGTTGCAAGGGGAGCAGTTAGATGAGGTTGTTGTGTATATGGGTAAACAATCTAAAAAGAATAATCCGGCAATAGATATCCTGAAAAAAATATGGGCAAAAAAGAAGATTAATGGCCTGCGCATGTTTAAGCAATATCAGTATGATAAATATGAAAAGGTAGAATTTGATCTCAATTCTATTGATAGTGCCATGATGAAGAGTAAGCTTTTCAAAGGGATGGAATTTGTATTTCAGGATCTTGATACCTCTAGAATTACGGGGAAAACATATTTGCCAATTTTTTTAAATGAAACTGCAAGCAAAGTGTATGGGGATAACATTTTAAATCAGACCAAAGAGGATGTTTTAGGGAATAAAAATTCAGGTTTTAGTAATAATCAGGCAATTATTGGCTTTGTAAAGGATCTATATTCGGAATATGATATATATGATAAGTATTTAAAGTTTTTTGATAAGAGTTTTCCCAGTCCGGTATCTGAAGCAGGTATTGATGCCTACAATTATGTGCTTTCAGACAGTGCTTATATAGACAGTAAATGGTGCTACCATATTATTTATTACCCAAGGCGAAAAAATGAACTAACATTTAAAGGAGATTTTTGGGTTAACGATTCAACTTTCGCTATTAAAAAAATTAATCTGGAGGTCACCAAAAGTGCCAATATAAATTGGGTTAAGGAAATTTATATAGAACAGGAATATGAAGTACTCAACGATTCTGTTTTTTTACTAGAAAGAGACTATATGCTGAGTGATTTTAGCCTCTTTAAAAAGGAAGAATCCAAAGGAGTCTATGGAAAAAGGACAACTGTTTATGATAATTATAGCTTTAATATAGAGAAGCCCAAACAGTTCTATAAAAATAAAACCGATCCTTTTAATCCTATAACCTTTGAACGCGACAGTATATTTTGGGAAAATAACAGATTGGAATCCCTTAATAAAGATGAACAGGGCATATATGATCTTTTGGATACCCTAAAGACGGTGCCACGTTTTAATACGGCATATGACGTTGCAAGTATTTTGGCATCTGGTTATATTGAAATTGATAGATGGAATATAGACTTAGGAAGCATATACAGTGGTTTTGGATATAATGAAGCCGAAGGGATTAGATTAAGAGGAGGGGCCCGAACGTATTTTGGGCAAAATGATCCCTGGCGAATTGAAGGGTATTTGGCATATGGGTTTAAAGATGAAAAATTCAAGCATGGTATTTCAGGCAAATGGCTTTTAGATAAAAAAACAAGACTAATACTATCTGGGGGAAACCGGAGAGATATAGAGCAATTGGGTATTAATCTCACTCAAACAACGGATGTGCTGGGCAGAAGTGTGGCCTCTTCAGCAATTTTTACCGTTGGAGCTAATGACAGGCTTACCAATATTAATCTTTCGACATTCAACACAGATATTGAGCCAATAACCAATTTTAGGATTCGTTTTGGGAGTTCTTATCGCACATTAAGCTCGGCATTGCCCGATGCGTTTAGTCTGGATTATATAGATCCTACTTCTCCAACAGGTATATCTTCTGAAATTAAACAGTTTGAACTTAATACAATACTCCTGTTTACACCAGGTAAAAAAACTATAGGTAATGGTGTAGAAAGAAGAAACGTAAATGACAATTACAGCACTCTTTTATTAAATTATACAAAGGGATTAAAAGGTTTTTTCCAAAGTGATTTTGAATTTGACAAAATTCAATTTTCGTATACCCAACCATGGCAGATTGGAGGTTTTGGAAGATTATTGAGCACCGTTGAGTTAGGTAAAACATTTGGATCTGTGCCCCTTGGCCTATTGAGTGTGATTCCTGGAAACCAGACCTTATGGACCATATACAACACATTTCCAAATTTAAATTTTTACGAG
>CP070778.1:2419109-2449410 GCA_020346245.1 Flavobacteriaceae bacterium
CGGCATATACACGGAGTTCTATCGCATGGCCATTGATATGAAGATCCTCTTGCTTAATGGCCATGGCTTCGCCTCTTGCAATCTTTATCTGCAACTCTACAAGATCTACACCCGAGATTAATTCTGTAACGGGATGTTCAACCTGCAGACGGGTATTCATCTCCAGAAAATAAAATTTATGATCGGCATCCATCAGGAATTCTACGGTTCCGGCTCCCAGATAATCACAAGCTTTTGCTACCTTGGTGGCGGCAACGCCCATTTGTTCTCTAAGCTCTGGTGTAAGAATAGAAGAAGGGGCCTCTTCTACCACTTTTTGGTGCCTTCTTTGAATGCTGCATTCGCGTTCAAAAAAATAGAGGATATTACCATGGCTGTCCGCCATAACCTGAATCTCAATATGTCTTGGTGAGGTGACATATTTTTCGATGAAAACAGATCCATCACCAAATGCAGAGGTAGCTTCACTAATTGCTCTTTCCATCTGTGATTCTAGTTCCTTCTCATCCTCAACCACTCTCATGCCTTTGCCTCCACCTCCTGCCGAAGCTTTTATTAAAATCGGAAATCCTATTTCTTTGGCAATTACCTTCGCTTTCTTAACATCAGTAATAGCCTCATCAATGCCTGGGACCATAGGTATATCATAATTCTTAACAGCATCCTTGGCAGCCAGCTTGCTACCCATTATGCGTATTGCCCTGGATTTAGGTCCTATAAAAATTAATTTATTTTGCTCTACAGCTTCAGCAAAATCTGCATTTTCACTCAAGAACCCATACCCGGGATGAATGCCATCTACATTTAACTCTTTGGCCACCTCAATAATCTTTGATCCTACCAAATAGGATTGGTTAGAAGGAGCCTCCCCAATACAAACCGCCTCATCTGCAAACTTTACATGGGGTGCATTCCGGTCTGCTTCAGAATAGACAGCCACTGTTTTAATCCCCATTTTTTGCGCCGTTTGCATGACACGGATGGCAATCTCTCCTCTATTTGCAATTAATATTTTTTTCATAACAGCTTGCTTATTCAAATTCAATCAATAATTGGTTTTTATCAACAGCCTCACTTTTCTTTACCGAAATGCTTTTGATAATCCCGTCCCTTGGTGAGGTAATTACATTTTCCATTTTCATAGCCTCTAATATTAATAGTGGATCATCTTCATTCACAGCCTGTCCAATTCTTACGTGTATCTCTAAAATTAGTCCAGGCATTGGAGCTGAAATAGAATCTATATCTTTCGAAGAAGAAAGTGCAAAACCCATATCGTTTATTAAAAAATCCAGGCTGTCAGAAATAACAACTTCATAAGAACTATTGTTAATCTTAACCTTATACGTTTTACTATAAAAGTCCTTTTCTATAACCTCAGCTTTAAAAGACTTATTTTCCTTTAATATATGATATGAATCAGACGAGGTTTGCAGAGCGTCAATTTTTAAAATATCATCACTGTTTATCTTAAACTCATGTGTATTGTCTACGACAACCTTAAACGAATTATTCATAGAAATTTTTAGTTTGAACCGATTAAATTGTTTTCCTGGTAAAGGTTAATAAGTTATATAAATTTTATGATTCCCATTGTAAAAAAATACAATTAATTTAGATGAATTCTTATCAAAATATATGCATTTCAAAGCTCAATGTATTATGCCGAAGTTGATAGGAGAATTATTTCAATTGAGATCAATTTATCAAATTAACAATGACAAAATTATTTCTAAAACATTATATGGAATATGAATATTATCATAGTTTAAAGAAATAGGATATCGTAATTATACAATTGGAAAAGTAAGGCCGTTGACTGAATAAATATCATCCCAAATCTGTATTTTTGATAGAAATTGAACCATTATGCTAATAATAGGAATTGGGGGAGGAACCGGATGTGGCAAAACCACCGTTGTTAATCAAATTATTAACGAACTTCCAAATGAAGAGGTTGGTGTAATATCGCAGGATTCTTATTACAATGACCTTTCACACTTAAGTTTTGACGAGCGGTCTAAAATTAATTTTGACCATCCCCGTGCAATTGACTTTGAACTTTTGGCTGAACATCTTAATATATTAAGGCGTGGAGAACCCATTGATCAACCGGTATACTCTTTTCCAAAACACAACAGAACAAAAGATACAATAAGAACACACCCTAGAAAAGTAATGATTATTGAGGGGATTTTGATAATGACCAACCCAATAATACGTGAAATGTTCGATATCAAGATTTATGTTCACGCCGATTCTGATGAACGCCTTATACGAAGACTCAAGCGAGATATAAATGACAGAGGAAGAGATTTGACAGAAGTGCTAAGCAGATATCAAACCACCTTAAAACCCATGCATGATCAGTTCATTGAACCCACCAAGGAATACGCAGATATTATCATTCCAAATAATAAATACAATACGGTGGCCGTAGATATTGTACGCACTATCATTAATGAAAAATTAAGCAAATGGGTTTAAAAGCTATTAGAAAAAAGAAATGGTTCGGAATTATCACAAATATTTATGTATTGGTGCTTACGGTATTTGTCATTTGGATGGCTTTTTTTGATACGAACTCATTGCTTATTCATATGGAATTGAGGAAAGAAATCAAAAAATTAGAAAAGACCCAGGAATTCCTGAAAAAGGAAATAGCGAAAGACAAGGAAATTATCAAACAACTCTCAGACCCTAAAGAATTGGAAAAGTTTGCCCGGGAAAACTATTATCTTAAAAAAAAGGACGAAGAGATTTATTTGATTGAATATGAGGATAGTCTAAAACAAAAAGAAGATGAATAAAGAAAATTTGTTTACCGATTTCCCCGCAGTTTCTGCAAAAGCCTGGAAGCAAAAAATACAGGCAGATTTAAAAGGTGCAGATTACAATGACACACTGATATGGGAATCTCCGGAGGGCATTAAAGTAAAACCGTTCTATACAGGTGATGATCTGGATGAAGACCTGTTGCATTCCCCTACTTCAGCTTCTGGCTGGTTAGTTGGACAACATATTTTGGTTGCCGATGTCACAGAAGCAAATCGCAAGGCTAAAGAGTTCCTGAAAAATGGAGCAGAGAGTCTCATTTTTACATTAGCCAACGATGATTTAGAACCAAAGGAGTTATTGAAGGATATTGCTATAAATTCAACTCCTATACACTTTCAATTCCAATTTCTATCCGTGGCATATGTCAAAGACCTTCTTGCATATACAGATAGTGTAAACGGGAATATATATCTTCATATTGATATTTTAGGCAACTTTTGCCGGACCGGAAATTGGTTTGCCGATTTTAAATCAGACCATGCTGCTCTCAAAGAAATTTTGAAAGAGGCTGCAAATACTCCAACATTGAGTATCGATGTTTCGCTTTATCAAAATGCCGGAGCAAACAAGACCCAGCAATTGGCCTACGCATTGGGCCATGCGAGTGAATACCTAAATTTTTTGAATGAGGAAAAACTATTGCATTCTGATCTGAAAGTTAGTTTCAAAATGGCGGTAGATGGAAATTATTTTTTTGAGATTGCCAAATTACGGGCGTTACGCCTGCTCTGGAAAACGATCGCAGCCGAGTTCGGGGTTTTAGCGGATTGTCATATTTTGGCTTGCCCTTCCAAAAGAAACAAGACTATATATGATTACAACGTAAATCTACTCAGAACAACGACAGAGTGTATGTCTGCAATATTAGGCGGGGCTGATACAATTTATAATTTGTCATATGATGCCATATATCATAAAAGCAATGAATTTGGAGAGCGAATAGCAAGAAATCAATTACTCATTTTAAAAGGGGAGAGTTATTTAGACAAAGTAAAAAATCCTTCAGATGGAACATTTTATATAGAGGCGCTTTCGCAACAACTGGCAGTGAAAGCACTGGATATCTTTAAACAAATTGAACAAGGCAATGGTTTTTTGAAACAATTAAAAGCTCACAACATCCAAAGAAAAATCAAGGAAAGCGCTCTTAAACAGCAAATCCGTTATGATTCCGGAGAAGAGGTACTTGTAGGCAGCAATAAATATCTTAATGAAATGGAAAAAATGAAGCAGGAATTGGAAAATAATCCATTTATGAAAAAGAATTTCCAAAAAACCATTATTGAACCAATAATAGAGGTTCGGTTGTCAGAATCTTCAGAAAAAACAAGGTTGGATCATGAGTAGAAAAAAGCTTCAACACCTGGTTATAAATCCTGTTAACACTAATGGGCAAAAAAAATCAAAAATAAAAGATTTTATTACTGCTGAGGATATTCCGGTAAAATCCTTTTTATCTAAAAGTGATATTGCCCATATAGAGCATCTCAACTTTGCCGCCGGAATAGCACCAAATTTACGCGGGCCGTATTCTACGATGTATGTACGAAGGCCCTGGACGATAAGGCAGTATGCAGGTTTCTCTACCGCACATGAAAGCAATGCTTTTTACAGGCGTAATCTGGCCGCGGGTCAAAAAGGTCTTTCTGTTGCTTTTGACCTGCCAACACACAGAGGTTATGACAGTGACCACGAACGGGTAGTTGGAGATGTAGGTAAAGCGGGCGTCGCCATTGATTCTGTAGAGGATATGAAAATTTTATTCGACGGTATACCATTAGATAAAATGTCTGTGTCAATGACCATGAATGGTGCAGTATTGCCAATCATGGCCTTTTATGTGGTTGCCGCGGAAGAACAAGGAGTGTCTCCTGAACAGCTCGCCGGAACTATTCAAAATGATATACTGAAAGAATTTATGGTAAGAAATACCTATATCTACCCACCTACTCCCTCCATGCAGATAATTGCGGATATATTTGAATTTACCAGTAAAAATATGCCTAGATTTAACAGCATTAGTATTTCAGGTTACCACATGCAGGAGGCAGGAGCTACTGCCGATATTGAACTTGCTTATACCCTTGCAGATGGACTGGAATATATTAGAACTGGTTTGAAAGCTGGTCTGGATATTGATCAGTTTGCCCCAAGGCTTTCTTTTTTCTGGGCGATTGGGATGAATCATTTTATGGAAATTGCTAAAATGAGGGCGGGAAGAATGTTGTGGGCCAAACTTGTAAAACAATTCAATCCTAAAAATCAGAAATCGTTAGCTCTCAGGACTCATTGTCAGACCAGTGGATGGAGCCTTACGGAACAAGATCCCTTCAACAATGTGGCCAGAACAGCCATTGAAGCTTTGGCAGCGGCCCTGGGAGGTACTCAAAGCCTTCATACGAATGCCCTGGATGAGGCTATTGCCTTACCAACAGATTTTTCTGCACGAATTGCCAGAAATACACAAATCTACCTCCAGGAAGAAACAAAAATTACCAAAACAGTCGATCCATGGGCAGGCAGTTATTATGTTGAATATCTAACAGATGAAATAACTAATAAAGCATGGGGGCTCATCCAGGAGGTAGAAGAACATGGTGGAATGACCAAAGCAATAGAAGCAGGTATCCCCAAAATGCGAATTGAACAAGCTGCAGCAAAAAAACAGGCTCGAATAGACAGCGGGCAAGATATCATTGTAGGAGTTAACAAATATCAGTTGGAAGAAGAAGAAGAATTACAGATTCTGGAGGTGGATAACGCAGAAGTTCGAAGACAACAAATAGAGCGATTAGAAAAATTAAAACAGGAAAGAGACAATTCAGAGGTAAGTCGTATCCTCCAAAAATTAACGCAAGCTGCAAAAGATAAATCAGCTGGAAAATCTGTTAAGGATGAAAACAATTTGTTAGCTTTAGCAATAGAAGCCGCCAGGGTTAAAGCTACATTGGGTGAAATCAGTGATGCACTGGAAGTTGCTTTTGGAAGATACAAAGCAAGAATTCAATCTTTTTCAGGGGTGTACGCAAAAGAAATAAAAGACAACAAGAGTTTTAAGAAGGCCAGAGAATTGGCAGACAAATTTGCAGAACTGGAAGGTAGAAGGCCGCGGATAATGATTGCAAAAATGGGGCAGGATGGTCATGATCGTGGAGCAAAAGTTGTAGCTACCGGATATGCCGATCTAGGGTTTGATGTGGATATAGGGCCGTTATTCCAAACTCCTGAGGAAGCAGCAAAACAGGCCATAGAAAATGACGTTCATATCCTTGGGGTCTCTTCTCTGGCTGCCGGACATAAAACCTTGGTGCCACAAGTTTTGGAAGAATTGAAAAAATATGGTAGAGAAGATATTATGGTAATTGTGGGTGGCGTAATTCCGAAACAGGATTATCAATATTTATTTGATGCAGGTGCAGCTGCCGTATTTGGACCCGGCACCAAAATTAGTGATACAGCTATCCAGATACTCGATATTTTAATTGATTAATTGGTATAGATATCTGGACAAATGGCCTTATAGCCTTACTTTAACCAACTTTAACACTTTTGCCTGAGTTATTCACTTGGTGTTAACAAAATACTTTTTAGTGCATTGTAAATAATTGTATTTTTAACCCCTAACTTACTTCAATTATGGGCAAGATTATTGCTATCGCAAACCAAAAGGGTGGGGTTGGTAAAACTACTACCACAGTTAATCTGGCTGCCTCGCTGGGTGTACTGGAAAAAAAAGTATTATTGATTGATGCCGATCCCCAGGCCAATGCCACTTCGGGATTAGGTATTAATGTAGATGAAATTCAGATTGGAACATACCAGCTATTGGAGCATACAAAGGTAGCTGGAGAAACAATTATTAAAACTTCTTCTCCGAATGTAGACCTTATTCCTGCTCATATAGACCTTGTAGCCATTGAAATAGAACTAGTGGACAAGGATGAAAGGGAATACATGATGAAGCAAGCTA
This sequence comes from Flavobacteriaceae bacterium, assembly GCA_020346245.1. GTDB lineage: Bacteria > Bacteroidota > Bacteroidia > Flavobacteriales > Flavobacteriaceae > Eudoraea. The sequence goes on from CP070778.1 coordinate 2,425,918, forward strand.
TCGGAGATTTAAGGGCGATATACGATTATATTCTGATTGACTGTGCACCTTCTTTGGGCCTGCTTACACTAAATGCTTTAACAGCTGCAGATTCAGTAATCATTCCTATACAATGCGAATATTTTGCGCTGGAAGGACTTGGAAAATTATTAAATACTATAAAAAGTATTCAAAGGATTCATAATCCCGAATTAGATATTGAAGGCATGTTGTTAACCATGTATGATTCCAGGTTACGCCTTTCTAATCAGGTTGTTGAAGAGGTCAGGAAACATTTCTCTGATATGGTTTTTGATACTATAATCCAGCGAAATGTTCGTCTTGGGGAAGCCCCCAGTTACGGAGAAAGCATCATAAAATATGATGCCAGCAGTAAAGGTGCTACAAACTACTTAAATATGGCCAACGAGCTATTGAAAAAAAATAGAGAGAAGGTATAATGGCTAAAGCAACCAGGAAACAGGCTTTAGGAAGAGGACTTTCCGCTCTGCTAAAAGATCCTGAAAATGATATTAACTCTGTATCGGATAGAAATGCCGATAAAGTTGTTGGTAATATCGTAGAATTAGATATCGACACTATTGATGTAAACCCTTTTCAACCTCGTTCCCATTTTAATGATGAATCCATTCAGGAATTGGCTTCTTCAATAAGCGAATTAGGAGTTATTCAGCCAATTACAGTTAGAAAATCTGATTTTAATAAATTTCAGTTAGTCTCCGGAGAACGAAGGTATAGGGCTTCCAAATTAATTGGCCTTAAGACCATTCCGGCATATATCAGAATTGCTAATGACCAGGAGTCTCTTGAAATGGCTCTTGTAGAAAATATTCAGCGTCAGGACCTTGATCCGATTGAAATTGCCCTTTCCTATAATCGTTTAATCAATGAAATAGGTTTGACACAAGAAAAATTAAGTGACAGGGTTGGTAAAAAAAGGTCTACCATTGCTAATTATCTTCGCTTATTGCGTCTAGATCCAATTATACAAACAGGAATGCGGGATGGTTTTATTTCTATGGGTCATGGCAGGACACTTGTAAACATTGACAAAAAAGAAGATCAGATTAGCCTCTACGAAAAAATTGTAAAAAACAACTTATCCGTAAGAGAAACTGAGCAACTTGTGAAGCAATATCATGAAGGACCTCAACAGAAGAAGAATATAAATAAATCATCTGGGGCAACAACGCTTATAGTTGAAGGTGCCAAACAACTTAAAAACTATCTTTCCAGCAATATAACAGTCAGTTCTAAAGAAGACGGCAAGGGCAAGATAAGTATACCCTTCAGTTCAGAGGATGATTTTCAGCGATTGAAAAAACTAATTACAGGTGAGTAAAACCCTTGTACTTCTATGTTTAGTATTTTTCCCTGTACTTTTTTCCTTGGCTCAGGAAGGTCAAAAAGAAAGTCCTCAAGATTCTATCCCACAAATTCCTGAAAAACAAGATATTATTGTAGAAGGTAAAGTAGAAAAGAAGCGGATTAATCCTTTAGCTCCCAGCAGGGCCGCATTTTATTCTGCTGTTCTGCCGGGTTTAGGTCAGGCCTATAACAAACGTTATTGGAAAGTTCCCATTGTTATTGGTGCCATAGGCGTAGGAGTCTATGCGTATAAATATAATAATGATCTTTACGTCCGTTTCAGAACGGCTTTCAAAAGAAGAAGAGCTGGTTTTACAGATGACGAATTCTATGATGTTAATGGATCTGGAATTGATCCCGGTAATCCTGACTTTTCTGACAGTGCCCTGCAGGATGGACAGGAACGCTATCAAAGGGATCGCGATTTAGCCTTGTTTATAACACTGGCACTTTATGCTTTGAATATCGTTGATGCCAATGTGGATGCACATTTAAAACAATTTAATGTAGATGACGATCTGGGTTTGGACATAAAACCATATCTTGAATATAACCCAATTTCAGGCGACCCCAACTATGGAGTTGCCCTAACCATTAATTTCTAAAATATGAATATAGGTTTGTTTGGCTATGGGAAAATGGGGAAAATGATTGAAAAAATCGCCATTCAAAGAAATCATACCATAGTTGCTAAAGTAGATGTGGATACCGAAGAGATTGACTATACGAACATGGATATAGCAATAGATTTTAGTAGTCCGGAGGCCGCATATACTAATATTAAGAGTTGTCTTGAACACAATATTCCGGTTATCTCCGGGACAACCGGTTGGCTTAATGATTATGAGAAAATAATTTCTCTTTGCAAAAATAAAAATGGTGCCTTTATTTATGCTTCAAATTTTAGTTTGGGTGTAAATCTGTTCTTTCAGTTAAACAGTTATTTGGCTAGGATGATGCGTAATTTACCACAATATAAAGCATCAATTGAAGAAATCCATCATCTGCAAAAACTTGATGCTCCCAGCGGCACGGCTATTTCACTTGCTGAAGACATTGTTGATAATTCTGCCTATGAAGGCTGGCTATTGGGAAAATCGGATGACCAAAATATCCCTATTATATCCAAAAGAATTGCAGATGAATACGGAACGCACGTTGTTTCTTATGAAAATGAGATAGATGAGATAGTTATTAAGCACAAAGCTCATAATAGAGAAGGTTTTGCCTTAGGTGCAATTGTAGCAGCCGAATGGTTAAATGGGAAAAAAGGTGTATATACAATGAAAGATGTGTTAAACCTGGGTTAATTTTGGTAACAAATCAGACTATACAACGTCTGAAAAAAGATAAATAAGAGTATGAACGGTACAAATTGGATAATCTTTATTTTAGTTATACAAGTCATTCATTTTTTAGGGACTTGGAAACTTTATATTAAAGCAGGAAGAAAGCCCTGGGAAGCGGCAATTCCTGTTTATAATGCCATCGTATTAATGCAAATTATAAGAAGACCTAAATGGTGGGTAATTCTCCTTTTTATCCCCATCATTAATCTTCTGATGTTTCCCGTAATTTGGGTTGAAACCATAAGAAGTTTTGGGAGAAATAGTATTCTGGAAACATGGTTGGTAATACTAACCCTTGGGTTTTATATATTCTATGTGAATTATGCCCTGGATTTAACCTATATTGAGGATAGGAGTCTGCATCCGAAAAGTGGATCAGGTGAATGGGTCAGCTCCATTGTATTTGCTATAGTAGCTGCTACTCTGGTTCATACCTATTTCATCCAGCCTTATGTAATCCCAACTGGTTCACTGGAGCGAACACTGCGGATTGGCGACCTGTTATTTGTGAGTAAATTTCACTATGGAGCACGCACACCGATGACTACTATAGCTGCTCCAATGGTACATGATACAATACCGGGCTTAGGAATCAGATCTTACCTAAAAAAACCTCAACTACCTTATTTTAGATTACCTGGATTTGAAAAAGTTAAAAAAAATGACATCGTTGTATTTAGCTGGCCTGCTGATACCGTCAGGGTATTTTTCAAAAAGGAAGAAGGTGTTAAAAAACCTATTGATAAAAAATCCAATTATGTAAAGCGATGTGTTGGAACACCCGGCGATTCACTATCGGTAATTGATGGTGTGGTATATATTAACGGCAAACTGCTACAACTGTCGGACAGGGCCAAACCTCAATATGATTATAATGTTTATTCACAAAAAGGGGTTTCGTCAAGACTGCTTGTGCGATTGGGTATAAATGAGTTTTCAAGAAAATACCTGTCGCCCCCTTTAAACCAAAATCAATTTGATGCTATAAGCAAATACCTTATAGCCGGGGGTCAAAATTCAAAGGGTGAAATAGAGTTGATTACTGATGCAAGTGGTATTCCTCCAAAACTAATAAGACAGGCAGGTCTGTCTTTAAGGGAAGAAACAGGGCGCCAGCGAACAGTAACAATTACTGATGAAATGTTGCAGGAATTAAGGAATAATCCGGATATAGATTCTGTAGTGAAAATTATAGAACCCAAAGGTGTTAAGGGGTATAATATTTTCCCACATGATCCTTCCTATCCATGGAATAATGATAATTTCGGTCCAATATATATTCCTCAAAAGGGAGCAACCATTGTATTGACTCCAAAAGTTCTTCCGTTATATAAAAAGATCATTCGCGACTATGAAGGAAATACTGTTGGAGTTTCAGGTAATCAAATAAGCATAAATGGCCAGGCTACAGATACTTATACTTTTAAACAGGATTACTACTGGATGATGGGAGATAACAGAGATCATTCAGAAGACAGCCGGAGCTGGGGATATGTTCCAGCCAATCATATTGTTGGTAAGCCCATTTTTATTTGGCTCAGCTTTGACAATTTTAACAAAGGAATTACGCAGTGGAAACCTAGATGGGACAGGATTTTTACAACTGTTGGCGGAGATGGTGAACCCCGGTCTTATTTCAGGCATTTCCTTATTGCCCTGGCGGCCTGGTTTATTTTTGATTACTTTTGGAAACGCAGGAAAAAGCTTAAAAAGTAAATCTTTATTTTTCCGGGTGGATTAAAATCTGAAATTAATGGACTTGTTACTCCATCCTACCTACATACCTAATATTGCTACTTTCGCAACTATTGTGCAAAATGATATAATCTGGGAAATTTGTGATAATTATCAAAAACAAACCTATCGGAACCGGGCATACATTTGTACAGATCAAGGGAAATTTATGTTGAATATTCCAATCAAACATGTTGGTGGCAAGGAGGGAAGACAGAAGTATAAAGATGTTAAGCTGGATAATGATTACAGATGGCAGCGACAACATTGGAGGACGCTTCAAACCGCATACAGGACATCTCCTTTTTTTGAATACTACGAAGATGACCTTGCCCCTATCTTTATTAATAATCACTCCTATTTATTGGATTTTAATCTCTTTACCACTGATATTATCGCCAGTTGTTTACAAGTTAAAATGAATACCAGGTATACGGACACTTATGAATTAAAACCCAAAGGGGTTTTTGATGCGAGGTTATTGGTACATGCAAAAAAAACAATTAGCATAAGTCAAAAAAGTTATGTGCAGGTATTTAATAGCAGGCATGGTTTTATTGAAAATTGCAGTGTGCTCGATTTGTTATTCAACGAAGGCCCTGCCAGTCTTGATTATTTAATGAATCAAAATCTGGATTTTCTAAATGACTAGGTTTCTATTGCATTATGGCATTCATATACTGGTTCCTATAGCGGTTGGCCTCCTATTTTTTAAGGATAAAAAAATATGGATAATCCTTATTCTGCTTTCAGGTATTTTAATTGATATTGATCACTTTATTGCCAACCCAGTCTTTGACCCAAACAGATGCAGTATTAATTTTCATCCGCTTCATTCCTTTTGGGCAATTGTTGTTTATGTGCTACTTTTTTTATTTAAATATACCAGGATAATAGGTCTGGCCTTGCTCATCCATATATTGGCAGATTCAATAGATTGTTACTTCTTGTTATCAGAGGCGAATTGAACTCATTACCGGGTAGTGGTCGGATAGTCTTAAATCAAAGTTTTGATGCGTCATGATCTCCATGGTTTTATCGGCGAAAATAAAATCAATGCGAAAAGGCACTAACTTTAAATCGAAGGTTTTGCCAAAACCGGAACCTTTTTCGTCAAACGTGTCATACATTTCACCCTTGGCTTTTCTATATACATTTGAAAATGGTGTGCTGTTTAAATCTGCACAAACTATAGTCTTGAACTGAGATTCTTTCCTGTGTTTATTAAATATTTCGACCTGTTCTTCTTGTAATTCAAATGTCTTTATCATTTTTTCGTATGCCCTGGTTGCACGTCCGATATTTTTTATCCTGGATGGAATAATTTGATATGATTGAAGATGAAGATTGTATATTCGAATAGTATCCCCTTCATATTTGATATCAGCATAAATGGCGTTGTTAGCCGTATTAGGGAATTTCAAAGACCCGCTACTTACAATAGGGTATTTGGAAAGAATAGCCTGAGTGCTTTTCTCTGATTTATAGGGGGTTATATAGAAAAATGGATATTCTCTTAACCGTCTCATTCCTCTTCTATTGAATTCCTGAAAACAGACTATATCAGGGTCTTGATCTCTTATAAAATTTATAATTTCATTTCCGGTTAATTCACTTTTAGCCCAACCTTTAAATCTAAAATCTCTGGTATTAAAGGTCATTATGCTCAGGTTTTTATCCGCAATGGATACATCGGTAGAACCTAACTTATAAAAAGATCCAAATAGAAAATAAGAAATAAGTACCGCGGCTAATGAAACCAGGTAAATCTTTTTTTGTCGATATACCCAGTATAAGATAAATGGAATATTTAAGATGAAGGTTATTGGGAAGAACAAACTCAAAAAACCCAATGGAAGAAATGTCTTTACTGAAATATAGGATGCAAGACATGTCAATAAAAGGGTAACCGCCAATGTCACGTTCAAAAAATAAACTATCCTATCAAAAAATGACAATTTTCTCACAGATTAGTCCTCTTTACCTGCCTTAAATAAAAAATCCTTTTCCGATTTTGAGAGACTTTCATACCCGGACTTACTAATCTTATCCAGGATAGTATCTATCTTGCGCTGCTTACTTTCCCTATCGTAATTTGCATTCGAAACATTCTTTCCCTTTGCGCGACGGTAAACAGTTTTTAAAGGTGCCTTTTTTTCTTTCTTCTTAAAAAGACCTTCAATACTTTCAATCATTTTAGTAAATCCTTCTCCTATGTCCTGACCTTTTATAAGTTGTCTGGCATAAACGTATCCCAAAAAAGCACCACCTAAATGGGCCAGATGTCCTCCGGCATTTCCACCAGATGGAATTTGAATTAAATCTATTAAAACAAAGAAAGCTCCAATATACCATAATTTGATATTGAACATAAAGAGCCTTACCTCCTGATTAGGAATATAGGCGCAGACAAAAATTAGTACAGCCGTTACGCCGGCAGAGGCCCCAATTAAAGCGGTATTTGTACTTAAAAGAGCCGGGAATACATTGTAGCTCAGTAAAAAGACTAAACCACCCAATATTACCCCTAAAAAATAAACGCTTATAAATTTTTTAGGTCCAAACAAATTCAGGAATATTCTACCCGAGAAATAAAGCATTATCATATTCCAAAAAAGATGCCATATACCCCCATGAAAAAAGGAGTAGGTAACAAGAGACCATGGTTGAGAAATAAAGTCAACAAAATCTTTTGGTAATTCAAACCATTGGATCAATGTATTGGAAGGCATTCCCATCAAAAATGTAAATAATCCGTTTATGATAAAAACAAATACATTTACTGCAATTAACTTTTCTGCTATACTAAGTCTTGCGAATTGATATTTTAAATTTCCAGAATCCATTCTAATCCCATCGATTTTGATTAAACTGATTTTTCTTCCAGTACCACATCATTAAAAATCCAAAAAGGGCTCCTCCAACATGGGCAAAATGCGCAATTCCATCACCAAATATGGAATATCCGGTAACCCCGGAAAATAGGTCCAGGCCAATTAATACAGGAATGAAAAATTTTGCTTTAATTGGAATTGGCAGGAAGATTAGGAATAATTCACTATTTGGATAAGACATCCCAAAAGCTACCAAAATACCATAAACTGCACCTGAGGCACCTACCGCCGGTGTATTGTAAGCGCTTAAAAAGTTATCAATAACACTGCGAGGTGCGTAGTTATACCAGTCTGGACTATATTGGCCTCCGGAAATAATTTCCATTATCTGGCTTTCAGCCATTCCGGAATTCACGAGCGCCTCAATACCCTGATTAAAATAATAATAGTTTACACCCGAATGTATAAGTGCAGCCCCGATTCCCGCAGAGAAATAAAAGAACAAAAATTTATTTCTTCCCCACATTCTCTCCAATGGTGTGCCAAAGGCCCAGAGCGCATACATATTAAATAAAATATGCATAAATCCGCCGTGCATAAACATATGAGACAATATCTGCCAAATTCCAAAATGCTCATTCTCCGGAAACCACAATGAAAACCATTGATACATCTGGTCGCCATAAAGATTGGTCGCTACAAAAAACAACACATTAACAATTAGCAGATGCTTAATAGCATCAGTTAGTCTTCCCATCTATATAAATTTATTATCAATATCACGTTCCGTAATTGTAACGTAAATTATTTTGTTAAACGGGCTTCGGTTAGTTTCCTTACATGCAAACAATGCATTTACCAAAGCCTGTTGCGACTCATTATCTAAAATTTCTCCAGTTTTTACTGCTAAAGACTTACAAAGTGCTTTGGACAATACCTCGGACTGGGTAAATCCATTTCCGTTTATCTCCATTTGATAATCGGAAATTAATTGATCCAGGATAATCCCAATTTCACTCTCATTAATAAGCTGAGGAATTCCTGTGATTTGAAGTTCATCTTGTGTAAAAGGACCAAAAGCAAATCCCAGAGATGTCAGACTTCCCTTAATTTCCTCAAGTACCGCTAATTCAGATTTTGAAAAAGTCAGTGTTAGAGGAAAAAGCAATTGCTGGCTCAACGTTTCCTTTACCGTAATACTTTTAAGAAATTTTTCATATAGCACTCGTTGATGGGCGCGTCCCTGGTCAATAATAAGCATCCCAGATTTAATTGTAGTTACAATATATTTTCTTCTAAGCTGAAATGTACTTACACCTATCAGGTCTAATTCTTCCTGCTCCTTAAAAATTGAACCGCTAACAGCATCAGATTCGTAATGTACAGCACTAAAACCCTCTCCCCTACCAACTTTAGACTCTAAACCTACATACATACTTTCCCAATCCCCAGATCGCTGTCGTGCAAAGGTGCTCTTAGTGCCTTTTTCTAATCCGCTTTCCTTAAATGGATTATACCCAGGATCAATAGTAATGCCGGGTTGCTGAGCCTGTTTGTTTAATTCCATATAAGGGGTATCTAAATTCTGATCTTTATCAAAATCTAAAACAGGACTTACATTAAACTGACCTAAGCTGTGTTTTATTGTTGATTTCAGGATAGCATATAAAGTATGTTCATCATCAAACTTAATTTCCGTCTTTGTCGGGTGAATATTAATGTCAATGGATGATGGGTCAACTTCGAGATATAAGAAGTAACCAGGGCTTGTATCCGGTCTCAGCAGTCCCTCAAACGAAGCCATAACCGCATGATGAAGATACGGGCTTTTAATAAAGCGATGGTTTACAAAAAAGAATTGTTCACCCCTGCTTTTTTTGGCATATTCCGGCTTACAAATAAACCCTGATATCTTAACTACCTGAGTTTCTTCACCTACCGGCACTAATTTTTCTTTGGTTTTCATCCCAAATATGTGTACAACTCGTTTTTTTAAACTTGTTGAAGGTAGGTTAAATAGCTCACTGTTGTTATTATAAAAATAAAAATGTACCGCAGGATGTGCCAGAGCTAACCTGTGAAACTCATCAGTTATATGACGTAATTCTACCTGGTTAGACTTTAAGAATTTTCTCCTTGCAGGAATATTGAAAAAGAGATTCTTCACGGCCACGGATGTTCCTTTAGGCGTGACAGTTACTTCCTGAGATAGAACCTTACTTCCTTCAATCTTAAGAAGGGTCCCAACTTCATCTCCCTCCATACGAGTACTCATCTCAACATGAGCTATAGCCGCGATAGAGGCCAGGGCTTCTCCACGAAATCCTTTTGTGTCTAAATGAAATATGTCTTCAGCACAATTAATTTTTGAAGTAGCATGCCTTTCAAAGCTCAATCTGGCATCCGTTACGCTCATACCCAATCCATCATCCACTATCTGGATTAAAGTCTTTCCTCCATCTTTTACAATTAATTTTATGGTAGTCGCCCCTGCATCAATGGCATTCTCCAATAATTCTTTTACTACGGAGGACGGGCGTTGTACTACTTCACCCGCGGCTATCTGATTAGCCACGTGATCTGGCAAAAGTTGTATAATATCTGCCATTATTTTGAAAAGAATATTGATAAATCAAAATCGATAATATAAAGGAATACAAGGATTAGGATAACGATTATAATTAGCATTCTTAGTTTTAGATTTTTGTCACCAGCTCTCTTGATATCCGCCATTGCATTGCTGAACTTTCCTTTCAATCCTCTTGGTGCATCTACAGTAGTTCGGAATTTATCAAGTTTTGGCTGCATTTTATAAGGACTACCTTCACCCTTATCGTCATAATAACGGGGTGTATAACTGTATTTTCTGTTCTTGCGTAGTTTTGAAAATCTTCCCATGAGCCTAAGGCTCAAAGTTACTCAAAATCAAAAAATATGAAGAGATATCCTTCCCAAAAATTGTTAACAGTTCTCATTCCACTTACTACACGGTGTCCATGTTGTAGTAGAATCCGTTAATAACTAATTGTAAATCGATGCAGAATTAATTCTAAGAAGTAAACTATTAAAGCAAAGCCATTTTAATTGCCGCAATCGCTGCTTCAATTCCTTTATTTCCGTACTTACCTCCACTCCTGTCTTTTGCCTGTTGAAGATTATTATCAGTTAACACACAAAAAATTACCGGGGTGTTGGTAATCACGTTCAGGTCTTTTATGCCTTGCGCGGTAGCACTGCAAACAAAATCAAAGTGCTTGGTTTCCCCTCGAATTACGCTACCTATAGCAATTATAGCATCCGGATTATTTTCCTGTATCATCTTTTTACAGCCAAATATTAACTCAAAGCTGCCCGGAACATTCCATCTTAAAATATTATCTTTTTTTACACCACAATCCAATAATGCGCTTTCGGCTCCTGTATAAAGGCCTTCGGTAATCTCAGCATTCCATTCTGAAACAACAATCCCAAATCGAAGAGCCTTCGCATTTGGGATTGCTTCTTTGTCATATACTGACAGATTTTTGTTGGACGTGGCCATTTACTTCTTGCTTTTGGCCATTCCTATAAAAGCATCTATAGTTTTGGCCTCTTCCGAATTAGAAAATTCATCTTTAATTCTTTGGAAATACTGGAGTGCCTTATCATTCTGATCCAGTTCCATAGCCGTTACTCCCGCTTTATAGAGATATCTGGGCGTAGTGTAGTCATTTATATTGTGTTCAAATGCCAATTCATAATATCCTAAGGCATCTGAAGGTTGACCTAATTGCATAAAGGCATCACCAATTCCACCTTTAGCAAGGGCGCCAAGGATTGCATCATCTGAAGAAAAACTTTCCAAATGTCTGATAGCGTCTTCGTATTGTTGCATATTCAAATAAGCCATGCCAGCAGAATAATTTGCCAGGTTAGCTGCTTTTGTGCCTTTGTATTCGTCAATAATATCCAGAAATCCATATTTCCCTTGAGCACCATTCAATGCCAAAGTAAACAAGGAATCTTTTTCCGTTGTATTGTTCAATGCCTGATCAAAATACTGTTGCGGGTAAAAAAGTTCATTGGCGGCATTTGCTTCTTTTGGCTCCTGGATGAACTGATTATAAGCAAGATACCCTAAAACAGCAATGGCGATCACTCCTATAAGTCCAAGGATGTAATTTTGATTTTTAGCCACCCATTGTTCTGATTTTGAAGCACTCTCATCTAAGCTACTAAAAACCTCAGCCGTTGTACTTTTCTGAGAAGCTAGTTCTCTTTCCTCGGCTTTATTTTTAGGCTTGTATCCCCTTTTCTTATATGTTGCCATCTTAAAATTTATTGGTCGCGCAAAAATAAAGTTTTTATCCAAAACCAAAAGCCAAATTATTCGTTATTTTTCGATAATTTGCACCTTCCATGTTTATTGCCAAATTACTTTCCCAATGTTTCTGAAGAATTTATCACTGGTTAACTACAAAAATTTTGAAGAACAACAATTTGAATTCGATACCAAAACGAATTGTTTTGTTGGCGATAATGGTAAGGGAAAAACAAATATCCTGGATGCTATTTACCATCTCTCATTTGGTAAAAGTTATTTCAATCCACTGGCCGGTCAGAATATAAAACACGGAGAGGATTTTTTCATCGTTGAAGGTAATTTTAAACTCAGAGACAGGAACGAAAAAATTGTTTGCAGCCTCAAAAAAGGCATGAAAAAAATCATTAAACGCAACAATAAAGTTTATGATCGTTTATCCGATCACATTGGACTATTGCCTTTAGTTATTATTTCGCCAGCCGACAGAGATCTAATTCTCGAGGGAAGTGATGTGAGAAGAAAATTTATGGATAGTGTTATATCACAGTCGGATAAGGAATATCTGCAAACCCTCCTTAAGTATAACAAAATACTCCAGCAGCGGAACACCTTGCTGAAATATTTTGCGATCAATCATTCTTACGATCAGGCTACCATTTCTGTTTATAATGAACAACTGAATGATTTTGGAACCAGTATTTTCAATAAACGAGTGGCATTTGTTGAAGATTTTATTCCTATTTTTAAAGAACAATACCTGGCAATTACAGGCGGAGAGGAATTGGTGAACATGCATTATGATAGCAAATTGTTCTCCCAGGACCTTTTCTCGCTTCTCGAAAGCAACATTGAAAAAGACAGGGCCCTGCAATATACTTCTGTGGGCATCCATAAGGATGATCTTCGTTTTGAAATAGAAAACTACCCTATAAAGAAATTTGGCAGCCAGGGTCAACAAAAATCATTTTTAATTGCTTTAAAGTTTGCTCAGTTTCAATTTCTTAAAGCACATGCGGGAACAACGCCAATTATGCTTTTAGATGATATCTTTGACAAATTGGATGAAAAAAGGGTGAAACATATTATAACCTTAGTAGATGATGAAAATTTCGGACAAATATTTATAAGTGACACGCATCCGGAACGGACGGAAAATGTTGTGAAATCTATTCATCAATCCTATAAAATTTTTAAATTGTAGTATGCAAAAGTGGTTAACTTTACTACTGTTTTTTTGCTTTCTTGCTTGTTCTGAAAGGATATCCGAATCTGATTTAAATTACATCAATGGATATTGGGAGATTCAGGAGGTTAAATTTCCGAATGGAAAAACCAAAGAATATGATATAAATATGACTATTGATTATTTTAAATTTGACAAAATACAGGGTTTTCGCAAGAAAATGCAACCCAAATTCGATGGGACTTTTAACACTTCTAGTGATGCCGAGTCATTCCAAATAATTGAAAAAGATGGCTCATTCTGGATGCACTACAAGAATGATTTAAGCATCTGGGAAGAGCAAATAATTAAGATTAATAAAACTAGCATGGTTGTTAAAAATAAAGAAGGCCTGTCATATCACTACAGGCGTTTTAAAACCATCAATATTAAAGAGTAATGGCCAGAGAAAAAAATCTTCATTCACTTAGTGAAGCCTTAAATGGATTTATAAAAGAAAATAAATTACAGAAAGGCATGGACAAGGTCATGGTGAGAGAAGCCTGGGAGCAAGTAATGGGTAATGGTGTGAATAATTATACGACTGCGGTGGAGTTGCGCAATAATACTCTTTTTATATCACTTTCATCCTCCGTTTTGCGGGAAGAACTTAGTCATGGTAAATCCAAGATCATTGATATGCTCAATGAAGAATTAGACAAGGATTTGGTTAAAAATATCGTGTTGAGATAACCGATACTTGCTATTAAGTAATTTTTCTTATTTGATCTTTAGTAAATTTCCCTGCCCGAAAAATGGAAACTACCTTCTATAGCCGCATTTTCATCGCTATCTGAACCATGAATTGCGTTCTCACCTATGTCTTTTGCAAATAACTTTCTAATGGTTCCCTCAGCAGCTTCCGCAGGATTAGTGGCCCCTATTAGGGCTCTGAAGTCATCTACCGCATTATCCTTTTCTAAAATAGCAGAAACTATTGGTCCCCTGGTCATAAACTGAACCAACTCACCAAAGAAAGGCCGTTCACGATGAATGTCATAAAATTGCTGCGCATCTCGTCTGCTCAATTGAGTATATTTCATTGCAATGATCTTAAATCCTGCTGATGTGATCTTTTCTAAAATAGCCCCGATATGACCATTTTCAACCGCATCTGGTTTTATCATTGTAAAAGTTCTGTTCGTTGTCATTTATAAAATTTTGGGCAAAAATACATTTTCTTAAAGCAAACCGCAACATTAATAGTTCTGTCTTATTTCAAGAGGTACAATGCCGTCATTTTCTACAATTTGCAAAATCACTTCCTTGGTAATTAAATTGAACTTTGCCAGTCCAAAACTCTCTTTAGAAATAACACCTCCTATCCGATAAGGATTGGGTTCCCCGGAAAAATCCGACCAGGCATGGGTGAGTCCGCTACTCGTAAAGTCAATCAATGGGTAGGAAAGTCCGGGAATATTTACTTTGGAAAATTCTGAAATATGACGGTCCCCGGAAAGAATCAACACTCCTTTAGCCTGTGAATCCACGAGTAACTTTTTAAATCTATCTACTTCATGGGGGAAATTTCCCCAACACTCAAAACCGTGTTCATTAGACAAGAATTGAATGCTGCTAACAACAAGATTAAAATCCGCATCTGAATTGTTCAATTCATTGGCAAGCCATTTCCATTGTGTTTCTCCAAGAAGTGTCCCCTTGCCATAAGGGTTGGGTTTATAGCGTTTTTCAGTTTCCGTATCCGTGGTTAAAGCTGTTCTAAAATATCGTGTGTCTAATACCAGTATTTTTATTTTGCCAAGACTTCCGCTATAATTATATGCAAAATAAATACCCTCCTGCATTCGTCTCGGATGATCTGCGGGTACATCAATAAAATCTAAAAAAGCCTGCTGGCTTTGTCTTTTAGATACAAATTCTGTGCCTCCATCATTTAAGCCATAGTCGTGATCATCCCAGGTTCCAATTACCTGAGTATTCTTCTTTAATTTCTTATAGCCTGAAACTTTATTTTGAGCGTCATATAATTCCCTTATTTTTAATGCATCATCTGTATCTGCATAGACTATATCCCCACCCCATATCCATAATAACGGATCTGCTTCTTTTATATCGTCCCATAATAAATTTTCTAAATTAAGCTTATTACAAGAACCGAAAGCAATTGTAATTACAGACTCAGGAACCGTGGTCTTTAATGGTTTTTTTTTGGCTGTGCAACCTGCCAGGAAAGCGAAAGTGATAAAAACAAGGAGGGATTTATTCATTGAGCTGATCTTTTGTAAGCTAAAATAAACTTTTATAAAAGGAATATTAGTACTACCCGAAATACTTTGAGGAAGTATTATAAATTTGAAGGTGTAAGGTATTCGGGGCTGTCTTACTTTTAATTTCCCCATATAGGGAATCTCTAATTTAATTGTATCTTTGCGCGCATGAATTCTGAGGATGTACAGGCCATTAAAGCACTGCTCTCAAAGCCGAAAAGGATAGTAATTGTGCCCCACAAAAACCCCGATGGTGATGCTATTGGCTCTTCGCTGGGTTTATGGTATTATCTAAAATCAATTGGACAGGAGGCTAAAGTGATAGTTCCGAATGATTACCCCAGGTTTCTGAAATTTTTACCCGGTACTGATGAAGTTATTAATTTCGAGAGAGATAATTCATCTGCAAAGGAATACCTCAATAAAGCAGACCTGTGTTTTACCCTCGATTTTAATCAGCTAGGCAGAGTTGGGCAGATGACGCCAATATTAGAAGGGCTAAGTGCAACATTTATTATGATAGACCACCATCAGGCTCCTGATAGTTATGCCAAAATAACCTATTCAGATTCAAAAATGAGTTCCACCGCCGAAATGATATATAATTTTATTAGTTCTCTTGGCGACACCGATAAGATTACAAGTGAAATCGCAGAATGTTTGTATGCAGGAATTGTCACTGATACAGGCTCTTTTAAGTATTCATCAACGACAAGTAAAACACATGAGGTTGCAGCAGATCTTATAACCAAAGGAGCGAATAGCTTTGAAGTTCAAAATAAAATATTTGACACAAACACTCCTGACAGGATAAAACTCTTGAGTTGTGCATTAAAAAATATGGTTATCCTCAAGAATTATAATACAGCCTATATGAGTTTAAGTCAGGTTGAATTGGATACCCACAACTTTAAAAAAGGAGATACTGAAGGATTTGTAAATTATGGTCTGACGCTTCAAGACATTCGTTTTGCAGTTATTTTTATTGAAAATAAGGAGGAAGGAATTATTAAAATTTCTTTTCGTTCGGAAGGAGACTTTTCAGTCAATGAATTTGCCAGAAACCACTTTCATGGAGGTGGACATACCAACGCAGCGGGAGGAAGAAGCGATGACAATATGGAGGGTACAATAAAGCATTTTGAAGCCTTGTTGGAAAATTATAAAGAACAGCTTACCGGATGAAAAAATTCATTTATATTTTACCATTGCTATGCCTGATAGCCTGCGGTGAACCAGAACCCAGGCGACCTGTAAAGACCCAGTCGGGAAGTCTCATTAAAGCTTCCGTTCAACGAAATATAGAGCTTTTAAAGCAGGAAGAGTCTATAATACAAGAAATCATAGCAAATGATACGCTTCATGATTATCAGACATCTTCTACCGGATCATGGTACTTTTTCAGTGCTATAAACGAGGAAAGTGATTACACTCCCCTAACTGATGATTTAGTGACGCTTAATTATAATTTGATTAGTCTCGAAAATGATACCATTTATTCCATGGAGGAAATAGGGACAATAAAATATAGAGTGGATAAACAAGAATTATTTCCTGGCTTGCGCAATAGTGTCAAACTCCTTAAAGAAAATGAAACGGCAACATTCTTTTTTCCTTCGGGCATGGCCTATGGGTACCATGGGGATAACAACAAAATAGGACCAAATGTGGCACTTAAGTCTACTATTAGCATTATAAAAATTGATAAACAAAAAGAAAATACTGATAACTAAATTCTAAATAATGAAAAAAATAATTGTACTTATTCTAATTGGATTTTTAGCCTTAACAAGCTGTACATCAAGCAAATACAAAGATCTTGGAGATGGTTTGTTTGCTGATCTAAATACGAGCCAGGGAGAAATTATTGTTAAGCTCGAAATGGAAAAAACCCCTGTAACGGTTGCCAATTTTGTATCCCTTGCAGAGGGCAATAACCCCTTTGTTGGTGACGAGTATAAAGACAGAAAGTATTATGATGGAATAATTTTTCACAGAGTTATAAAAGATTTTATGATCCAGGGAGGTGATCCTACCGGGACAGGGCGCGGAAACCCGGGTTATAGATTTAAAGATGAATTCAACGACTCTCTGGTTCATGATAAGGCAGGTATTCTTTCTATGGCCAATTCAGGACCAAAAACCAATGGCAGCCAGTTTTTCATAACTCACAAAGAGACTCCTTTCCTGAATGGAAAACACACCGTTTTTGGTGAAGTAGTATTAGGCCTGGAGGTGGTTGATTCTATTGCCAATGTAAAAACTTATGCTGAACCAAATAGAAAAGACAAACCTGTCGTAGATGTAGTAATGAATTCGATGACTATTGTACGAAATGGGAAAGATGCCAAAAATTTTGATGCGGTTAAAGTGATGACAGATTATTTTGCAGAAGAAGAAGCTATTATAGCAGCTATGGCTAAGGTTAAAAGCGATTTCGCTAAAGAAATAGAAGAACAGAAACAAAATCTTGCTGAAGAACTCCCTTCTGGTTTAAAAATTCTTAACCTGAAAGAAGGAACAGGTGCTAAACCAAAAATTGGTGATAAAGTATTGGTTTATTATGCTGGCTGGTTAACCAATGGTACTCTTTTCGACAGTAATTATGAAGATATTGCCATCAAATTTGACAAATACGACGAACGAAGAAAACAAGGAGGAGGCTATGAACCTTTCCCAATGGATTTTAGTCCCGATTCAAGACTTGTGGCCGGCTTCAAAGAGGGGTTATTAGGTATGAAAATTGGGGATAAAATTAGAATATTTATACCGCCCCATCTGGGATACGGTGAACAGGGTGGTGGTCCTATCCCACCTAATGCAGATCTCATTTTTGACGTTGAGATTCTGGGAATAGCAGAGTAAAAAAAGGCCCGAAAATTTCCGGGCCTCTTTATTTAAGGGGTATTTTTTAAAATCTGTAATAGAAAAGTCCAAAACTTCATCACCGATGAGATACTGACTCTTTCATCGGGGGAATGGGCGCCTTTAATAGTTGGACCAAAACTAATCATATCCATTTCCGGATAATTATTTCCAAGAATACCGCATTCCAGTCCGGCGTGGCAGGCAACTACCTGCGGTTTATCACTAAAAAGCAATTCATACTGGTCTTTTAGCACCTCCAGGATCTCAGAATTCGGATTTGGACTCCAACCCGGGTATTCACCACTTAAAGTAACAGTACAATCCGCAAGTTCAAAAGCGCCTTTGAGAGAATTTGCCAAATCCATCTTAGCCGTATCCACAGACGATCTGGTAAGACAACCAATCCTAATTTTACCAGATTTTACTTCAACCCGGGCGATATTATTGGAAGTTTCCACCAAATCGGGAATTGCTGCACTCATCGCATAAACACCATTATGCGCTGCGTATACAGCTTTTAAAATTTTCTCCTGAGCAGATTTCTCCATTATTTTTTCGGGAATTTCAACTTCATTCAGGCTAATTTCAAGTTTCGTTTCAATAAAAGAATTCTCACCCTTAATTTCCTGTATCCAATCCAATATTTTACGCTCAAAATCCTTTTTTAGGTCTCTATTTATAACAACTGTCGCAAAACTTTCCCGAGGAATGGCATTCCTGAGACTTCCTCCATCAATTTGTGATACTCTAACACCACATTCCTCTGTGCTCTTATACAAAAGTCGATTCATTATTTTATTGGCATTTCCAAAACCGCGGTGAATATCCATGCCACTATGGCCGCCATGCAATCCTTTAACACTTATAACATAGGCAATAGTCCCAACAGGAACATTTTCTTCTACATAGGTTCTATCAGCTGTGACATCTATACCTCCGGCACATCCAATATCTATCTCATCATCTTCTTCAGTGTCCAAATTCAATAAAATCTGACCCTTAAGTATACCTCCTTTTAGTCCTTTAGCTCCGGTCATTCCGGTTTCTTCATCAATGGTGAATAAGGCCTCAAGAGTGGGATGAGGAATATCATCGCTTTCTAACAAGCTCATAATCGCTGCTACTCCCATGCCATTATCGGCACCCAGAGTTGTTCCCCTTGCCTTAACCCAATCGCCATCTATGTACATATCAATACCCTGGCTATCGAAATCAAAATCCATTGAAGAATTTTTCTGATGTACCATATCCAGATGAGACTGAAGCGTAATGGGTTTCCGGTCTTCCATTCCAGTAGAAGCTTCTTTTCTGATGATTACATTACCCACTTCATCTTTAAATGTCTCTAATTTCAAAGATCTGCCGAAATCCATCATGAATTCAATAACTCGCTCCTCTTTCTTAGAAGGGCGTGGCACAGTATTAAGTTTGGAGAAATTTTTCCAGATGCACTTTGGTTCTAATTGTACTATTTCCTTGTTCATATTTAATTTTAAAAGATCAAAAGTACATATTGAAAATTAACCTAGCGAGATAATTGGTATTTTTGAATTCATGAACAATAGGTTGAAGAATGGGATTGCACTATCGATCATCCCTCAAATAATAATTGTGAAGTGGCTTGGAAGTTACCCCGAACTCATTGAAAATTACTACAGCAATGGCCTATATAGCTTTATATCAAACTTTTATCGCCTGGCGTTCGGATCGCTCCCATTTTCCATTGGGGATTTAATTTATGGAATTCTTATAATTTACGCCATCTGGCATATTATTAACAATCGAAATCAAATAAGAAAAAATTTAAAGCTTTTCTTCAGGGATATTGCTATGATACTTTCTGTAGCCTATTTCACATTTCATATTATGTGGGGTTTCAACTATTACCGTGTGCCCCTATTTCAACAGCTTGGGTTAAAAGATAGTTATACGAATAAAGAATTGATAATCTTCACAGAAAAACTAATTGAAAGAACCAATGAGTTGCAGTATAAAATAACTTTAGATACCTCCAAAATTGTAGCGATTCCTTATAGTCAGAAGGAAATAATGCAAAAGACCCTGAAGGGGTATTCAGAGCTTGAAACCAAATTTCCGCTTTTTAGTTACAAAAATCCAAGTTTAAAGAAATCCACTTTTAGTACAGGCCTAACCTATATGGGGTATGGAGGTTATCTTAATCCGTTTACTAATGAAGCTCAGGTTAATTCTAAAATACCTAATTTCAGATTCCCTGTGATTACCGGACATGAGATTGGGCATCAAATAGGTTATTCTGCAGAAAACGAAGTAAATTTTATTGGTTATTTAGTTACAGCCCACAACCAGGATCTATACTTCAAATATTCGGCAGCAGCATATGCCTTAAGCTATTCGTTAAGTGAAATAAAATTAAAAGATGAAACAAAATTTCACGTACTATATTCCAGATTAAATAGGGGTGTACAAAAAAACTACGAAGAACTAAATAAATTCTGGATGGCCTATGAAAACCCGCTCGAGCCAGTTTTTAAATCGATTTTTAATTCATTTCTGAAAGCAAATAGCCAGAAGGCAGGAATAAAAAGTTATGGACATATAGTTGCACTCCTGGTGACTTATCATATGAAATTTCCGATTGAATAAACGCGGTATATGATTTATAAAAGCCGAATGGACGCCAGGTATTCGTATGCTGTACATTGTGTTCTTTTGAAAACAGTAAAGAGAAAGTATATCAATTCATCTATTTTTGCCCTATGAGCGAGGTTAAGCAGATTACTAGTTTACAAAACCATTTGGTTAAAAAAGTAATCTTATTAAAAGAAAAATCACGTGAACGCAGAAGTTCTGGCTCATTTGTACTGGAAGGACAGCGCGAATTTAACTTAGCCTGCAAAGGCGGTTACAACATTCAGTATGTCTTTTTTTGCCCAAAAATTATTTCTGAAGAAAAAGTGAGGCAATTAATAAAACCTTTGGAGAAATGTCCTGAAATAATAGAGGTTTCGCAGGAGATATATCAAAAAATGGCTTATAGAGAAAGTACAGAAGGCATTGTTGCTATTGCTTTTTCAAAAAAACATGCTGTCACCGATATTTCTTTCAGGAATAAGAATCCATTGGTATTGATAGCAGAAGCACCTGAAAAACCGGGAAATATTGGAGCATTGTTAAGAACGGCAGACGCAGCAAATCTGGATGCCGTATTCATTGTAAATAACAAAGCAGATCTATACAATCCAAATATTATCAGATCAAGTGTTGGTTGCCTTTTCTCTGTAAATATCGCAACAGGAACCGCAACGGAAGTGATCCGGTTTTTAAAAGAAAACAAAATAGCAATCTATTCCGCTGCTTTATCGGCTTCATGCCTCTATACAGAGGTAGATTATAAAAAGGGTTGTGCCATAGTCGTGGGTACGGAAGCAACCGGGCTTACCCAAGAGTGGTTGGAGAAATCTGATCAGAATATTATAATACCTATGCAAGGTCAGATAGACTCCATGAATGTTTCGGTATCGGCTGCAATTATTATCTTTGAGGCTAAACGACAAAGAGAATTTCTTTAAGATTAAACCGCAATTTCCAGGTTGGCCATAAATATTTCGAACCTAATTCAGTCTAATTTTACAAAATTTATCCCCTAAAAATTAAAAGATAAAAGTCGCTTATGAATGGTACATTCCTGTTTTATACAATAATAGCCATAATAGTACTTCAATTCCTTATGGATACTGTGGTGGATTATCTGAATTCAAGAAAATTTCAGGATCCTGTACCCGAGGAATTGCAGGATGTTTATGATAAGAAAGAATACTTGAAATCTCAGGCATACAAGAAAGATAATTACAAGTTTGGTATTCTGTCTTCTTCCTTTTCAATTGTTCTGACCCTGGGGTTCCTGATAGTTGGAGGTTTTGATTGGGTAGACAATATTGCAAGGAACTATACGGACAACCCAATATTGATGGCCCTTATTTTTTTCGGGATAATACTAATTGGAAGCGATATAATTACCACGCCCTTTTCTTATTATCAGACATTTGTAATAGAAGAAAAGTATGGATTTAATAAGTCTACCAGAAAGTTGTTTTTTATAGATAAGCTCAAAGGTTGGCTAATGATGGCAATTTTAGGAGGAGGTATACTCGCTTTGGTTATATGGTTTTTTCAAGTTGCAGGCAGTAATTTTTGGATATATGCCCTTGCCCTCATAGCAGTTTTTACAGTTTTTATGAACCTTTTTTACAGCAGGTTAATAGTACCATTATTTAATAAACAAACACCACTTGAAGATGGCCCTCTAAAGAGTAAAATTGAAAATTATGCCCGTAATGTAGGATTTAAACTTCAAAATATATTTGTAATAGACGGATCAAAGCGAAGTACGAAGGCTAATGCCTATTTTGCCGGTTTTGGAAAAGAAAAAAGGGTAACCCTCTACGATACGCTAATACAGGAATTGGATGAAGAGGAAATTGTAGCTGTTCTTGCTCACGAAATAGGTCATTATAAACGCCACCATATAATAATAAATATGATTATTTCAATACTACTTACAGGGGTTACACTATTCATTCTATCGCTTTTTGTTAATAACCCCGAATTTTCATATGCCATAGGTGTTGCAGAACCTAGTTTCCATGCGGCTTTAATATGTTTTGGAATCCTTTATACGCCAATCTCGGAAATTACAGGGGTGGTTATGAACATTCTTTCCAGAAAATTCGAATTTGAAGCGGATGATTATGCCAAAGACACCTATGAAGCCTTGCCTTTGATTAACTCCTTAAAAAAGCTGTCAAAAAATAGCCTGAGCAATCTGACTCCCCATTCAGCCTATGTCTTTTTGCACTACTCACATCCACCATTAATTGAACGAATCCGAAACCTTAAGGCATGATTTTTGTTGTTTACTATTAAAGTTTGTGGTAAATTTAAAATATGAGCGTTGAAACGGCCATAGAGGAGGAAAATAAGAAAATAGCAAATGAATATAAGGAATTACTTCGTATTAGTTATCAGGATTTAACTAAGGAAGATAAGAAACTTATACGCTCTGCTTTTGATGTCGCTGTGGATGCACATAAGAATCAGCGGCGAAAATCGGGTGAGGCCTATATTTTTCATCCTATAGCTGTAGCCAAGATCGTAGCTTCCGAAATTGGTCTCGATGCCGTATCTATTGCAGCCGCCTTGCTACATGATGTTGTAGAGGACTCTGACTATACCTTAGATGATATTGAACGGATGTTTGGGGAGACCATTGCACGTATCGTGGATGGCCTTACCAAAATTGCCCATCTTAAAAAGGATATGAATATATCCCAACAGGCTGAGAACTTTAGGAAGATGCTACTCACCCTTCATGATGATGTTCGGGTAATTATCATTAAGATAGCAGACAGGTATCATAATATGCTAACAATGGACGCTATGCCGGAGCATAAGCAAGTACAAATGGCATCCGAAACACTCTATATTTATGCTCCCCTGGCCCATAGGATTGGTCTCTACAACATAAAAACTGAACTTGAGAACCTTAGTCTTAAATACACTGAGCCGGAAGTATACCGGGACATCCAGGAAAAAATTGAACAAACTA
>CP070778.1:2449510-2470803 GCA_020346245.1 Flavobacteriaceae bacterium
TTTGGTGTAAAGAACACTGTTTTAACTAAAGAAAATATCGAAGCATCATTTAAAAAAAAATTGGTTCTCTTTATTGGTGAACTGGATAATGAAAATGAAAAAGGCGGTCTTCTATTACGTTCACCCTCGGTAGATAAACAAGGTTTGTATCGATTGGAAAGAGGTAAATACTTTTTTACTAAATCTAAGAATATTGCCGCAGGAATGGGGCTGGATTTTAATTGGCAATTGGAAATTATAACAAATGTCGGACACAACCATCGAAAAATGGGAGATGCCGCTGCCAAATATTTATATGGTGAATAAAAAAATAGAAGGAGCACAAAGACTATTATTCATTGGACTTATTGGTTAAGATTAAGAAGTTTCCCTACATTTAAATTCAAAACAAGGTTTAAACAAATAGGTTAGTGAAAAATCCGCTTTTAAATATTAGGAAACGTCAGATTTGGAAGTCTATTGTGGCATATCCTGCAGCAGCTTTTGTCATACTCCAGGCAGTGGACTTTTTCGTTACCAAATATGACCTCAACCCCAAATCATTAACCTTGTCTTTAATTCTTCTGATTGGCGGTTTCATAATTTCTGTCTTGTGGAACTGGAACCATGGTGAAAAAGGAGCTCAGGATTTTTCAATAAAAGAAAGGGTAACTTATGGAATTATTATAGCCACAACTTTACTATGTGGTGCCTATTTCTGGGTAAAAACCCCGGATATAGATTATACTTTAACTGCAATAAATACCGATGCATCCAATAAACTTGCCATTTTACCATTTGAAAATAATGCCCCGGATTCATCATTAATATATCTTTCTGAGGGGATTCCGGAAAATCTTATCAACCGGCTTTCCAAAACAACAAGCTTGCAGGTTTTATCACGGAATTCAACATTTATTCTGGAACCGTCCGAAAGAAATGCTCCGGGAGTAAAGGAAAAATTAGGAGCTGATCTCCTGCTAACCGGGAGAATTGAGAAATTGAATGATCAATTGGTTATTAGCTGTGAACTCATAAATGCTGATGATGGCATCCAATTATGGGGTGATAAATTATTTTATAACAATAACGATGTCATTGAATTAGAGCAATATATGGTCCGTTCGCTTCTTAATAGCTTGCCGGGTTCTATAAAAACTAACTTGCAGACCAATGATAATGAAGCAAGTGCCTATCCTGAAGCACAATCCCAATTTATGAAGGGAAGGGTATTGAGTTATGGCTCTACAGCCGAAGAATCGGAAAAAGCGCTGGAACATTTCAGAAGGGCTATAGAAATAGACCCCAACTTTGCGGCTGCTTATGTTGCCATAGCCAATGAAAAGATAATCCAGGCTATTTTTTCTACAGCTCAAAGGGAAGAAATATTCAATGAAGCCAGGCTAGCCGTGCAAACTGCATTGGCCTTTGACCCCAATTCTGCGGAAGCATACTACGTTGATGGAGCTATCAGGTTTTATGGAAATTTTGATTGGGACGGAGCCGAAGCATCCTATAAAAAATCAATAGAACTAAACCCGTATAATGCCAATGCCTTTATCAGATATTCTGCTTTCCTGGCAGCAATGAAAAAATACGAGGAGTCTATAGTCATGGCAAGAAAAGCTATTGCGCTGGATCCAATTTCTATTTCAAGTCTTCATAATCTTGGATGGGTACAACTGATTGCCGGTAATTTTAAAGAATCGGAAGATGCCTTTTCAGAAGCTCTTTCCCTCCATCCAAATTGGATTTGGGGCTATGTAAAGAGAGGTTATGCCCGCTCGTACCAAAACAAATGTGACCAGGCCCAGGCAGATGCTTCTAAAGCAAAGGCATTATTAAGTGGCTGGGGATCGGAATTAATAGAATCTGCACTAATTTATATTTATGGTAATTGCAATAATAATTCTAAAATGGCTGAATTAACGAAACAGTTTTTTGAGCACGTCAATGAAAATAACTATGAAGATCCATTTGCGGTATTCAGTGTCTATAACACCAATGGTGAAGTGGAAACAGCCTTGGATTGGGCAGAAAGATGTATAGAGGAAAAGGAAACAGGCACCTATTTATTAAATATTGATGTTTTTTATACAGACGATCTCTTAAAAAATCCCCGTTTTATTGAACTACGCAAGAAAATGAAGTTCAAATAAGCTATGCCAAACACTTAAGCCGATTAAAAATGACATAAATGAATAAAACAATCAAGGTAGCCTCCGCCCAATTATCTCCGATTTTCCTGAACAAAGAAGAAACTGTTGAAAAAGCATGTGCTGCTATATCAGAGGCCGGAAAAAATGGCGCTGATTTAGTTGTCTTCCCGGAGGCTTTTATCTCGGGATACCCGGATTGGGTCTGGCTTATTCCGAATAGTAGAGGAGCCGATTTAAATGAACTTTACCTGAAACTTGTTGAGAGTGCTGTCTCTGTTCCGGATAATGCCACAAGCAAACTTTGTAAAGCTGCAAAAAAGGCAAAAATTAATGTTGTAATAGGCATGCATGAGCGAAATACCGAATCCAGCAATTCAAGTTTATTTAATAGCCTGCTCTTTATTGATCACAAAGGAGAAATTCTGGGCAAGCACAGGAAGTTAATCCCCACCGGTGGTGAACGATTAATATGGGGACAGGGAGATGGAAGTACTTTATGTTCATACGATACTTCAGCAGGAAAAGTAGCAGGGTTGATTTGCTGGGAAAACTATATGCCACTGGCCAGGAACGCAATCTATGAATCGGGAGCTCAAATTTTAGCGGCCCCTACCTGGGATAAAAGTCCAAACTGGCTTCAGTCTATGCAGCATATAGCAAGAGAAGGGGGAGTATTTGTACTGAGCACTTGCATGGCTTTAAAAATGGATGATATCCCGGATGAATACGAGTTTAAAAAACTTTATCCGGAAGGAAGGGAGTGGATCAATGCGGGGAATAGTGCTATAATTGCTCCAAACGGACAAATTTTAGCAGGACCACTGGAGGCAGAAGAAGGCATTTTATATGCAGAAATTGATTTTCAGCAAATCATAAAATCGAAGCGCATGTTTGATGCTGTCGGACACTATTCAAGACCAGATGTTTTCTCATTTAATGTAAATTCGGCATTAAATAAAAACCAGCTTTAGTAATGTTAAAGGACATTATAACACCCTTGTTAACTTACAGTTTGGGTTGACTATATCAGTCTATTGTTGAAATCATTAAATTAAATCGATTTGCTTTTTTGTTTTTCTTCATTTCCATATTCGCTTCATTCATTCTGAATGCAAATAAAAATCCCGATTATCTAAACTATCACAGTCAAATCACGGAAGCAGAGGCGCTTATTCGTGATGAAAAATTCAGTGCAGCCTTAACCAAATATGAGGAGGTCTTTAGCTTATATAATTTTGTATTTTTAAGGGACTACCTGGTTGCTGCCCTAAGAACCGAAGGAAATTAAAATTGCAGACTTATGAAAATAAAAAATCTAATATACCTGTCTCTTTTAGTATTAGGGAGTTGTAAAAATACTACACCATCAGTGGCTTCTGAAAACCAGTACAGTAACCTTGTCGCCTCAAATCAATTTATTGATGCTTTCTATTCCTTTAAAAGAGATTCTTTGAAATCTACACTTTCCCGGGCTTTAGAATCCCAGCCAAGCATCTTATATTATCAGAAATGGGCAGAATGTGGAAACTACGAGGTTATTAAAAGGCATACTTGTATGGAAAAAAATGATTCCCTTGTAATATGCCCTGTGACGGTAAAGGATGATCTGATGGGTGCACTCAAAATCAATATGAATGTCACGGACACTTTTCACCTAACTATTAAAAAAGGACAAATTCTCGCGGTAGAGACTTCCTCAAACGACCCGGACCTGTATTATCAGGCAAAGGGTTGGATAAAAGAAAACAGACCAGAATTAATAGAAGAACCCTGTGAAGAGGCCTGGGAAGGAGGACCCACACCTTGTGAATGTGTTCAGGGAATGGTAAAAGGTTTTAAAGCGTTCAAAGCCAATGAAAATTAATCTAGATCCAGGTAATTCATATTTTCTGTACTAATGGTACTTATTAACCGATGGGAGAGCCGGCTGCCCACTTCCTTGTAAGAGCTCAGGAGTAATCCCGGGGTCTTTTTTTTGGAATAAACCGTTTGGAGAGCAGCTGCTAAGCCAAAGGACACGGGGCAAATGCCCTCCTCCCCTCAATATCAAGATAATCTAAGACACTGCTAAAAACAATCAGCATGCAATAAGAATTCCAAACTTTCTTTTAGATATGAAATTACCCAAAATTCAAACTATTGGGCGCTTACAGTGTAGCGCCTTGATTTATTGGGAGGACTACTCTGATGTATGTACTGTCATGCTCTATTCAAACCATTCCAAAACAGAACAGGAATGAAAGCAAAAATAGAGTTCGCTTAATACATTTTTTTAAACAAAAAAAATAGGGAAAAAATGATTTTAATTATTGTGGTCAGTGTTGAAATTCACATTTAAATGAAAAAGAGTCATGAAAAATCTATATTTTGATGAAGTTTGCGAATATGGACCATATGTTTTCACTTCCACCAGCTTAAAAAAATAGTCAAATGATTAAATCCTATAAACAACAACCTCAATTTGCACAGATCTATGATACCATTGTAATAGGGTCTGGAATAGGTGGTCTTTCTACAGCAGCAATCCTTTCAAAGCAAGGCCATAAAATTCTGGTACTGGAAAGGCATTATACAGCAGGTGGTTTTACCCATGTATTTAAACGCAAAGGCTATGAATGGGATGTGGGTATCCATTATATTGGCGAAGTACAACGGAAGAGCAGTATGATGCGTAAACTGTTTGATTATATTACTAACGGCGAATTGAAGTGGGCCGATATGGGAGAAGTTTATGACCGAATTATCATTGGCGATAAGCACTTTAACTTTGTGAAAGGGGTCAAAAACTTTAAGAAACAAATGATTTCCTACTTCCCGGAGGAAGAGCACGCCATAAACACCTATGTAGATTTAGTCTTTAAGACTGTAAAAGCAAGTAGGAACTATTTCATCAGCAAGGCTATTCCTCCCTTTCTAAACATCCTATTCGGAAGGTTCCTGAAAACACCATTTTACAAATTGGCGGATCAAACAACCGATGAGGTACTTCGTTCCCTGACTACGAATGAAACTTTGATAAAAGTACTTTGTGGTCAATACGGGGACTACGGATTACCTCCCAAACAAAGTAGTTTTTACATGCATGCTACGGTGGTAAGGCATTATTTTGATGGTGGGAGTTTCCCGGTTGGCGGTTCTTCTCAGATTGTAAAAAAAGTTGCCCCGATAATAGCAGCTTCCGGCGGGACCATACTTATTAACGCAGAAGTAGCCGAAGTACTCATTGAAAATAATAGGGCTAATGGGGTTCGGATGAATGACGGCAAAATACTGAGGGCAAAAAACGTTGTAAGCAATGCAGGTATAATGACCACCTATACCAAATTATTGCCTTCTGAATCAGTTAAAAAACATCAGCTTAAAGAACAATTACAAAAAGTAAATCCATCAGTGGCACATGCAAGCTTGTATGTTGGATTGGAGGGCTCCCCTGAAGAACTTCAACTACCAAAAACAAATTATTGGGTATATCCGCCCGAAGGCGATCATGATACCTGTGTTGAAAGATATTTAAAGGATTTGACACAACCATTTCCGGTAGTTTATATATCATTCCCTTCCGCTAAAGATCCTGACTGGTCTAACCGGTACCCGGGGAAAAGCACAATTGATATTATTACACTGATCCCTTACGAGATATTTGAAAAATGGTCTGATACCCCATGGAAAAAAAGGGGAAAGGAATATGAAGCAATAAAAGAAGAGCTTGCTCAAAGGTTATTAAAGGAACTATACAAACAAATTCCTCAGGTTGAAGGAAAAGTGAATTGTTATGAACTTTCTACCCCGCTTAGCACTAAGCATTTTGTTAATTATAAAAAGGGAGAAATTTACGGTTTGGATCACAGTCCTTCCAGGTTCAGGCAAGCTTTTTTAATTCCCAGGACACCAATCAAAAACTTTTATCTTACAGGTCAGGATATCGTAACGGCAGGAATAGGAGGTGCTTTGTTTTCAGGAGTTTTGACTACCATGGCTATTACCGGTAAAAATGTTCTGAAAAAGATTTAGCCAGTTTAAATTATAGTTCATAGCACGCATAAAAAATAGAAAGGAATCAAAGAATCCGAAGTTTCCTCGCCCGGTGTCTTAAATATTGAAATACTAAAAAAGTTTAATAGATTTAATGAGTAAAGGGTTTTAATATGGATTATAATCCATTCTGGATTGTCGGTTATGAAGATGATCGTTTCTTACAAAATAGTATTTTTATCGATAGAACAAGCTAATAGGTCAATGCCGATCAGAATAACAGCCGAGGCCCTAGTAGCAAGTTTATGAAGACTGAAAAGCTGTGGAAAAGAAACCATGACCAACCGTTGACCAATTGACCAATGATAAAATTCTTTAAAAGAATACGATACAACCTTATGGAAGAAAACCCTACCTCTGCCAAAGCTACCGCAGGCTCAAAAACAGGAAAGTATTTGAAATATGCAATTGGAGAAATAATTCTTGTTGTAATTGGAATTCTAATAGCACTGCAAATCAATAATTGGAATGAGAATCGTAAAAACGAAAAATTAAAGTATTCCTATAAAGTCTCTTTGATAAATGACCTGTCAAAAGATACTTTAATGCTGGGAAAATTGATCTCAGAAAATAAAAGGATTATGAAAGCTTTAGGCATGCAACAAAATAGGTTTTTAGGACCGGAAACACCTATAGACACTCTTATAAAAATTGCAAAGGATGAATTTGACCCAGAATTGAATACCCGATTTAAGTATAACCGAAACACCTTTAAGACATTAATAGCATCAGGGAGTATTGATTTATTCTCAAAAGAATTCAATGATAAGCTTATGGCCTTGATATCATTGCAGGATATTGAAAGAGAAAATTCGAAATGGTATTCTGATGTGTATTCCAGTAAAATTTCAAGGTTTTCAGATGATTATCCTGTATCCGGACATCAGAATTCTAAAATTTACAATTCAATCTGGGCCGATATAAATGAAAGAGAAATAGCATCGGGCTTTATAAGTCTGACAGATATTAAAGGGTTTGCACATTATTCCTTTGTCAATGAAATTGAAAATGTGAAAAAGCAAACAATCACTTTTTTAAAACAAATCGATAGCTTGAGGTAATTAAAAAAACATAGTCAGATTCTTTAATAAAATTCAAACTGCTATTTCTTCCCAATACTAATAACTATGCAAATTCTTTTACCCGGTAATTCCCCGGAGAAAAATTGAATGTCTTCATCAATCTGGTCCAGGCATTTATTTGGGCTATAGCCAGGGTTAGAAAACAAATCTCTTCCTTGCTAAAATGCGGAAGTAAACCTTCAAACACTTCTTCACGCAAAGGATCTCTGCTTAATTTAGTTAGTGCATCGGTAAGCCGCAGTGCGGCAATTTCCTTATCCGTAAAATAAGGTGTTTCTTTCCAAACACATAAAGAAGATAACCTTAAGTCTGTTTCGCCCAAATGTCTAAGTTCTTTGTGATGCATATCCACGCAGTAGGCACAACCATTTTTTTGAGCTACCCGCAGTCTGATTAACTCGAGTAATTTTATTTCTAAAGATGAGTTGCCGATATAATTTTCAACGGCCATCAGATTTTCAAACATGCCTTCAGGTATGTCATGATAAGAGATTCGTTCCATACTATTTGTTTTTAAATTGCAGTTGTTGAATTGATTAAATTTACATCCTGGAAGCAGTTGCCCAACTGTTTTGCACTGTCTCGCAGGGTTTGCATTATTATCATTCTTCTATCGAGAAGGATTCCATTTAACTGATTTCTGCTGAGCCATTTCCATTTTGGCATGAGGCCTTCTATTGTTCTTATAATTTTATTCCTATTTAACTTTTTCCAATGGTGCAATAATTCCATCATTTATAGATGGAATGGTTTCCATATTGGTCATTCTTTGCGGAACCAAAGGATCATGTGAAGGCAAATAAATTGTAGGATTTACTTTTGAAAACGATACTATATTTTTAAGCGTATTAATACTCTCATCCGTACCGATACCATCTGGCCGAAAGTTGATTAAATTTTCCTGAGTGTAGGAGGTGTCACCTGCCAAAAAATAATGTATGCCATTTATTTCTGCTATTACTGATATATGATTTGCCGAATGACCCGGAGTCGCAACTATTATTACTTTTCTGTCAGCCGTTACTGCCAAACTTTGAGTGAAGTTAAAATAAGGTTCATTGATAAGCGTAATTAAGTTTGGTTTTAACCATTCAGGCCATCTATGAGGTAAATAGCCGGCCAGTTTGCCTGATATACCGGAAGCAGTTCTATATTCACCCTTTTCTATGAGAATTTCCGAGTTTGGAAAATGACCTAATCCTCCTGCATGATCTGTGTGCATATGTGTCAAAATGACTTTTTTAACATCTTTAGCCGGGTTAATTCCTAATTTTTGTAATTGGGGTCCAATTTCTTCTTCCGGTTTTACCCTGAATTGTACGGAAAGGGCATAGTAAGGATGCCATTTTGGAAGATATCCGTGTTCAGCTGTTTTGGCCGTTTCACCCGTATCTACCACAATTATTCCTTCAGGATGTTCAATCACCCATGCATAGATCGGCACCCATTCTGCCCATTTTTTTCCAAATAGAACCTTAAGCATTTGAGGAGTAAGGCCTTTGGTTTTACTAATTTGATTTTCTTTGATTCGTACCAGGCCGGTTTTAATTCTACGTATTTTCATAATTAATTATATTTTATGTACTATTTTAGTTTTTTTAGTACTTATTCAACAAATTTTTTTAGCCTGTAATTATGCCATTTAAAAACACCTCAGTGGTGTCCTCATAAATATTTTGAGTATACCCATTTAAAAAACTTATGTGCTCTGCTTTCAATGGTAATTCCATCATATTCAAATAAACTGCAAGAATAAGATCAATACTTATATCATTTCTTACTTTTCCTTCCTTAACCCCTAATTCAAATAAGCTTCTATAATATTTATTAATTCTTTCCTTTCTGGTTTTCTGATAATACTCCCAAATCTCCGGCGTATTAATCTCCAGATCCCTCAGGAATTCCTCACTGACGCTTGTTAATAAATTTTTTGTGAACTCCGAAACTGCAACCAATTTACCTTTAAAGCTAAGTTTATCGTCATTGAGAATATCATCTAACTTTGAATTGATTTCAAGGTTTAAACTATCTATCACAGCCTTGACCAAAGCTTCTTTTGAAGCATAGTGATTATACAAGCTGCTTTTACTTGTTCTGAGGTCTTTTACCAAACTATCCATCGACACTTTGTGGAATCCATATTTTAAAAACTTCTGTTTGGCAACGTTTAGAATGCGTGTTTTAACGTTCATTTCATAATCATTTGTACTATTATAGTATATATGGTACAAATAAACACCAATAAATTGTAATTACCAAATTTTTTTAAAAAACTACCGCCTGCTGCGAATAGAAATGTTACATAAGGCTAAGTGCATTGAAATTCTTACATTGTAAAAACAATAACTAAATCTTATATAGTTCAATCTAAAAAATCAAGCCAATCATAAATGGTCCGAAAGTGTTATAACCCATAACTCTGGATAATTATGAGGATGGGACGATACCAACTACATAACATGATAAAATTCTTCAGACGCATAAGACAAAAACTTCTCACAGAAAACAGTTTCGGCAAGCCTTCCTCGCCGGTTGGCAGGTACCTTCTTTATGCCATTGGAGAAATTGTGCTCGTGGTTCTTGGAATTTTGATTGCCCTGAGTGTCAACAACTGGAACCAGGAAAATAAAGACCGTAGATTAGGTGAGGATTATTTGTTCAGGATTCATCGTGATTTAGTCCAGGACACCATTAACTTCAGACAGATCATCCATAATAATAATGTCTTGAGGGAAGATATTAAACAGTTACTTGTTACTTTATACGATGGCGTTGAGAATATAGAGGAAGTGCAGTTTATGAGTGCGATCTATGACAAAGCCCTGGATCAGGTTTTTTCTCCAAATGATAATACCTATAAAGGTATGATAAGTTCGGGAGCATTAGGATTGATTAAGAACCCGGAATTGAAAGAGGAAATAGTTGATCTTTATAGCGAATATGACCAAAAAAGAGCGTTGTTATCCGCTATAGGAGCATGGATGGTAAACGTTGCCACCAATGAGACCAATGAAACAGATTTCATCAAATTTAATAGAAGTGTTGCTGATATTTTTACAAGCCAGGAAATGCTGAATGAAAATGACTTTTCTTTCTTAAATAATAAAGAAGATCAAAGGTTTAAAATTTTTGTCAGAGCAATTTCTGCAACAGCATTTAATCAAAAAGCAAGCAATGCCTATTATCTTGAATTAATAAACAGGTGTGAAGCCGTTTTACAGCTAATTGATGATGAATTAAAGTGAAAGTAAAATGAGAAATAATAAAACTTAAAAAAATGAGAACACTTTATTTAGTATTTTCAACATAATTTATGGAATATATGAAATACTTAAAATTTACAATTTCCTTACTTGTTACCGCAATTGTATTTTATGGTCTGAATACCAAATTTGGTTCCGTTCCGCCAATCGGTAAATTCCTGAATCCGGTCTCAGGCATCTGGCAAAATGAAAAAGATGAATCAATTAACGGAAATGTGGCAATTAATGGGCTCAAAGACAAGGTAACCGTTCATTACGACGAACAATTAATTCCACACATTTTTGCTGAAAATGAAAGTGATTTATACAGGGCTCAGGGATATATTACGGCCAAACACAGACTGTGGCAAATGGAGTTTCAGACTTTCGCTGCGGCGGGTCGTTTATCAGAAATTATTGGTGAAGCAGCCCTGAACTATGACCGTCGGCAACGCAGGCTGGGAATGGGTTTCGGGGCCGAACAGGCCATTGAAAAGATCAAAGAAGATCCGGAAACAATGGCTTTTTTAGAAGCCTACGCAGAAGGTGTGAATAGTTACATCAACGAATTACAACCAAAAGACATTCCTGTAGAATACAAACTGCTGGATTATACGCCCGAGACCTGGTCAGTTAAAAAAACAGCTTTATTATTGATGTATATGACCAAAGATCTGGCAGGATCTGATAATGATTTAGAGTACACCAATGCCCTGAGGATATTTGGCAAAGAACGTTTTGATTTATTGTATCCCGATTTTTTTGATGAAATAGATCCTATTATTCCTAAGAACACTGACTGGAGTTATATTGACGTACCCATGACGGAAGCTCCGGCCAGTGAGTTGCCCCTAGACACCATTTCCAAAACTTTAGACAAGCCACATCCGGATAATGGTAGTAATAACTGGGCCATCTCCGGACAAAAATCCTATTCGGGAAATCCAATCCTTGCAAACGACCCGCATTTAGGCCTTAACCTGCCGTCCATTTGGTTTGTCATGCAATTAAGTACCCCTACCCATAATACTTTCGGTGCTACATTGCCCGGGGCTCTTGGTATAATTTCAGGATTTAACAAGCACATTGCCTGGGGAGAAACAAATGCTACGAGAGATGTGCTGGATTGGTATAAGATAGAATTCCAAGATGAGAACCATATACAATACAAATATGATAATGAATGGAGAACTGCCCACCTGAGGATCGAAGAAATTAAAATAAAAGACAAAGCTCCTTTTATCGATTCTGTACGGTACACCCATCATGGCCCGGTTACCTACGACAAGAATTTTATGGGTGACAACAAACTTGCGGGGTATGCCATGAAATGGTCTGGCCATATTGGGGGTAACAATCAAAGGACATTTTTAGAGCTCAACAGAGGAAAAAATTATGATGATTACGTTAATGCCCTCAAACATTATACAGCCCCCGCTCAGAACTTTGTCTTTGCCTCAACAGAAGGTGATATCGCTATTTGGGTTCAGGGCAAACTCCCCAACAAATGGAAAGGACAGGGAAAATTTTTAATGGATGGAAGCAATCCACAACACGATTGGCAAGGTTTTATTCCACAAGAATATAATGCGCACACTAAAAATCCGGAGCGCGGTTTTGTTAGTTCCGCCAATCAGCATCCTGTTGATGAGTCCTATCCGTTCTATGTATTTAATGATGGTTATGAAACCTATAGAAACAGGGTAATAAATGACTTTTTTAATTCCAGGGATACCTTCAGTATTCAGGATTTTAGGGATTTACAAAACAACAATTACAATCTTAAAGCAGCAGAACTCCTGCCCTACATTTATAATACCATGGACACATCTTCGCTTACTGAAGAAGAGTTACAAATTTTCAATGAAATTAAATCATGGAATTTTTACAACGATATAGAAGAACTCGGACCAAGTATTTGGAGTGCCTGGTGGGGCACACTCCACAGTTTACTGTGGGATGAATATAAGGTGGATGATGTGGCATTAAAGACACCTTATGACTACCAAACCGTACATATGCTAAAAACAAAAGGAGACGATGCCTTTATGGATATTATGGTAACTCCGGAAACAGAGACTGCCAGGGATTTGTTTTTAATCAGTTTTAAAAAAGCCGCGAACACCTTAATGGCCTGGAAAACAGAAAATGGCAGCTATAACTGGAATGCTTATAAAGCTACCTATGTTGGTCATTTACTACAGGGCTTACCCGCATTTTCCAGGTTTAACCTGCCAATTGGCGGGGGTAGAAATATTGTGAATGCAACCAAAAAAAATCACGGTGCTTCCTGGCGTATGATTGTGGAGATGAGCAACCCTCCGACCGCTTTGGGGATCTATCCCGGAGGACAATCCGGGAATCCGGGAAGCAAGTATTACGATAATTTTATAGACGACTGGGCAGCTGGCAATTATCATACATTAAACTATATGCAATCCGATTCCGGCACGGATGCCATAATCGGCACACAAACCTTAATATCTGATTAACATGAATACCAACATCCTCAATTTTATCGTCACATTAATTTTGGCATTGGTCTTTTCGGTTTTCCTCCCCTGGTGGTCCGTAATGCTTGCAGCATTTGTTTCAGCAGTACTATTTTCTTTAAAAGGACTGAAGGTATTTTTAATTCCTTTTTTGGCAGTTTTTCTATTTTGGACAGGCTATGCTTTTGTTTTATCGAACAACAACAACTTTACCCTGGCCAAAAAAATAGCAATCCTATTGCCCCTGGATGGTAATCCATACATATTAATATTGGTAACGGGCATTGTAGGAGGTTTTGCCGCGGGTATGGCCGGCATTTTTGGAAAACAGTGCCGGGTGCTGGTAAAAAAGTGATAAAACCTAATTGTTTGAAACTGTTGATCGCAGTAACTTTTAAATCAATAAAGATTCTATAAAATTAAGTGCGGAAATCGTTATCATCCAAATCTAGAAGAAATCTTGCCAGAATATTACCCTTCGGGCTAATATGGCTAGTATTTAGTTGGGTGTTCTTTATTGTGGAGTATGCCGCAGTGGGTAATTCGGGTTATATAGCTTCAACTGCAATAGATTTGAACTTTGAAATATTCATTTTTGCAAGTCTGGCCATTACCATTGTAGGCTTATTGGTTGGAACCATTGAATTAGTATACCTAAACCAGGCTTTCGCCAAAAAGAGTTTTATTAAAAAAATTACTTACAAAGTACTTATCTATTTATTTTTCCTGTTTCTTGTTGTCTTAATCGCATTTCCTATCGCTGCCAGTATTGAACTTCAAACCAATATTTTTGACAGTCGGGTTTGGGAGAAATTTTTTAAGTATTTTTTAAGCATTACGAACCTTAGCACCGGCGTTCAAATGTCAGTTTCTTTGGGAGTATCACTCTTTTATGCCGAAATAAGTGAAAATATAGGACACGGTATTCTCCTTAACTTTTTCACAGGTAAATACCACGCCCCAACTGAAGAAAAAAGGATATTCATGTTTGCAGACATGAAGTCTTCTACGACTATAGCAGAAAAACTAGGCCATATTGAATATTTTGAACTGCTGAAAGAATATTACAATGATTTGTCTGACGCAATCGTTGAGTATTCCGGTGAAATATATCAATATATTGGTGATGAAATTGTGGTATCATGGAAGTATAAAGAGGGAATTGAAAACAATAATTACATAAAATGTTTTTATGCCATGAAAGAAGATCTCGGTAAACGTGCAGATTGGTATCAGGAAAAGTTTGGGGTTAAGCCTGATTTTAAAGCCGGTTTTCATTATGGAAAAGTAACCACGGGAGAAATAGGGGCCTTAAAGAAAGAGATTATCTTTACAGGTGATGTACTCAATACAACCGCCCGTATACAGGGACTATGTAATGAATACAATGTAGATCTTCTGATTTCGGACGATTTGATAAAAAGCCTACATCTTGATTCTGAATATCAAACCAAATCAGTGGGAAAAAATGAGTTAAGAGGCAAAACGGAGACTATAGAATTATTCACTATTCTGGAATAATCCAAAACAGGCTGAATCATATTAAATTAAATAATGGGATGCAAGCTTGCGGTATTTTAATAATTTTGTGATAAAATAAATATCGGATTTCAAAGCCTTTTGTAGATTATTATTCCAACAACTAGGACTACTAATAAAATGAATAGTAGTACAACGGTTCTCCAAAAGATCGTATCTACAATATTTTCTAAATTATTAAAGCTTAGATCAATACTTTGACTGGTCAGTGAATTTAATTCCTGAAAACCAGCTTCACGCTGTACTGTGATTTCATCGCTCACTTGTTGCATCACTACTGCCCTTTCCTTTCGGATTTCATCTAAAACCGCTATCCGTTCCTGCTTTATGGCCTGTAATACCGCAATCCGCTCTGCTCTTAGTTCTTTCATTAAGGTGGAGCGCTGATCCTCTATTAATTCCGGGGTAGATTCCACAACCAGAACCGATCGTTCCAACAAATAGGTAAGTGAGTCTAAACGGCCGGTTAATTCCGGGTTGGTTAATGCATTGTTCAACAAATATTCCGCCTGCCAGCGAACTTGTTTTGGTAAGATCTCAGTGTATGCATTTATCCTGGTACTCAATTCATCAAGACTTTGCGCCATCCCTTCCGCAAGGCTTTTAAAACTTACTTTTTCAGCTTTTTGTATACTGGACATAAGCGGTATAGTAGATCTCCTTACAAAATAAGAACTATTTATAGGGTTCTTTTCAGCAAAGTCTTCAATCATCTTAATCCCGGCCGAAATATCTCTATCCGGCACCAGGTTCTTTCCTATTTCTATCAAATCCTCATAGAGGGAATCAGAAGTCCGGATCGCAATACCCTGAAATTCCCCGAATAAATCTTTTCCGGTTCCATTTTCATAATATAATTTCATCTGATAATTAAAAACCGCCATATCTACAAAAGCTGCAAAAGGATCTCTGCTATAAATGGCACTTTGTGCTACAGGGATGGCATTCATTTTCCAAAACAAGGCCTCTTTATCAATATTATAATCACTGGATAAACTTATGATACTATCAGCAGACTCTGTTATTTTCCGGGCAAATCTGTCAAAGAAATCATCCATGGTCAACCTCAATTGCAGGGTTGATATTTCAATGGTTTCACCAGTTGGACCCACCGAACTCTTTTTTTTCTTTTTCTGAGCAATGGAGACCTGGCATACCAACAAAAGGACCAACATAATCCTCTTTAGAAGTGTTATTCTCATTGAGTAAGTAATCATTCTATTGAAATTGTTTAACTCCCCTGCGGCAGCCATCATGATATTAGAACCTTTTCTTAAAAGTAAGGTATTTTCAAAAAATTAGCGAACAACTAACGCAAAATCCGGTTTATGGAGGTAATAAATGTGACCTAGAGCAGACAGGGGTCATTCCTACTTCTCCTCTTAGATGAAAATCAGTATTTTTAGTTATTATTAATGCTGTACCTCAAAACCCATAACAGGCACCGGCCTTATTCAACACATTAAATATGGATAAATTGCGACTTAAAGAGAATTGGATTTACAGCCTGCTATTGTTTGCGGTTTTATTCGCGATTATAGCATTGAATACCAATGAATTTTTTTATAAATCGGGATCGGCCGGAATAGGAATACTAACCTTACTAATTCTCAACTTCAAAAAAGTAAAACAACCCAATGACAGCTGGATGATTATAGGGGCTTTTTTATTCTCAATAGCAGGCGACTGGTTTATGTCGAACAAGTTGGGAGACAGTATGATGTTTAGTAAGGGAATTGCTTTATTTTTTATGGCGCATCTGGGCTATCTGGGTTTTGCATTGCGCAATGGTAAAATAAAATGGGGCTTTACTCTCGCAATTCTGGTAGCCTATTTATTGTTTTTCTTTCTAATGTTGTATCCTAATATTGAGGATAAAATACTGCTTTATGCAGCCCTTGTTTATTTACTTATTTCCTGTCTGACTTTTGGCACATCTATAGGAACGAAGGGAGATACCATATTTAAACGGGCTTTTATTTTTGGAATTTTTCTAATTGTCTTTTCGGATACTATCATTGCTCTGACGGAATTTTTGGGATATGATAAACTGGATTTTCTGATTTTACCAACCTATTACCTTGCGCATGTAAGTATTACATTCTCACTGATTCGAAGACAGAATATCCGGGAAACTAATTTGTAAAGCTTATGAAAGCATTGGTATTTACGAAATACGGTTCACCTGAGATTCTCCAGCTCAGGGAAATCACAAAACCAACTCCTAAGGAGAATGAAGTTTTGGTAAAAATTCATGCCACGGCTGTGAATGATTACGACTGGAGTATGATAAGAGGGAAACCTTATCTTTATCGATTGCTGTTTGGTCTTTTGAAACCCAAGCATCAAATACCAGGTATGGAATTGTCTGGTACAATTGAAGCTCTGGGTACAAATGCAAAGTCATTCAAAGTTGGAGATGCAGTATACGGAGATATTTCTGCATATGGTTTTGGCAGTTTTGCGGAATACATGAGTATTAATGAAAAGGCCCTTACTCTTAAGCCCGATGAAATGAGCTTTGAAGAAGCCACGGCTATCCCACATGCTGCCACTTTGGCCTTACAGGGCTTGGTTGATTCAGGGGGTATTCAAAAAGACCAGAAAATCCTTATCAATGGTGCAGGTGGTGGTATGGGCACTTTTGGCTTACAAATTGCAAAGTTATATAATGCAGAAGTAACCGGAGTTGATAGCGGGGACAAGCTCAATATGATGAGGGAAATAGGTTTTGACCATATCATTGATTATAAGAAAGAAGATTTTACTAAAAACGGACAAACCTATGACCTTATCCTGGACGCTAAAACTACGCGCTCAACCTTCGATTATATGAGGGCACTGAGTCCTAATGGAAAGTATGTCACGGTTGGCGGTTACCTGAACCGTCTTTTCCCGATGCTTCTCCTAAAACCCTTCATTTCTGTTTTTAGTAAAAAGTGCATTCATATTCTTGCCCTGAAACCCAACAAGGACCTGGGTTATATCAATGAGCTTTTTGAGGCCGGAAAAATAAGGCCCATTGTAGATGGTCCTTTTAACTTAAGTGAGGCGCCAAAGGCAATACAGTATTTTGGTGAGGGAAGGCACCAGGGAAAAGTAGTAATTGTAAATAATAAACCATTGTAAATGTTAGCATTAAAATCCTTTTTATTTGTTGCTCTAATTGCCAATATATCCCTCGGTCAGATCATGGATACTGCGGAACATAAGGAGCTTTATAATTACCAAATAAACAGAACCGAATACAAAGACAAGCTCAGGGGCTTCTGGCTCGGCAGCTGTATTGCCAACTGGACAGGTTTGCCAACGGAAAACAGGCGCACTGATTTTCCTTTTTTTACAGATGAAGATTTTGGGCCTGGCAAATATGATTACGTTTTGAACGAAGACCCCTGGGGGGCTGATGATGATACGGATATTGAATATGTCTATCAGCATGCCATGGAAAAGTATAATAATTTTATGCTCACAGGAGAACAAATAAGTACCGAATGGCAAAAGCATATTGGCTTACCCAAACTTTGGGTTTCTAATTTAGCTGCTTTAGGACAAATGCAAAACGGTGCAATCCCTCCCGATACCTCATTACCTGAAAACAACCCCATGTGGGACATGATAGATGCGCAACTCACTACCGAGATTTTCGGAGCATTTGCTCCGGGCCGGCCAGATATTGCGCTAAAAATAGGCAACTTACCGGTTAGAACTACTGCATACCTGCATTCACAATGGGCTGCAGAATTTTATATTATCATGTATTCACTCACATCTGTTGTTGACAGGTCAATTTCAAGAAAAGATCAAATTCTATGGCTGGCAGAACAAGCCAGGAAGAGAATCCCGGATTGGTCTTATATTGCGGACATGTATGACTTTGCTAAAACTGCCTTCGATGCGAATCTTGATAAAGACAACTGGGAAAAAACGCGTGATGAAATCGCAAGGCGTTATCAGCATAATGTAACGGCCGGATATCAATATAAATACCCATGGGATTCGGGAATTAATTTTGCAGCGTCTATGGTAAGCCTGTTTTATGGTGAAGGTGATTATAAAAAAACGATTCGCATTGGCGCAATGTGTGGCTGGGACTCAGATAATCCTACAGCAACCTGGGGCGGATTGCTTGGTTTGCTCTATGGGTATCAGGAACTTGAAACACAATTCAATAAGACAGATTTTGCCGACACATATGATATAGCACGTACCAGATTTAATATGCCAATACCGCTGGATAATTTTACAGATATGGCTGAACGTGGAATTGATATTATAGATGGCATTGTTAAGGCTATGGGTGGAACTATTAAAGGAGATATATGGATAATTCCTGCAATGAATTCAGAAATTGCAGCCCCGTTAGTTCAGGAAACGGTTGTTCCATGGCTAACGATTGAAGATAGCGACCCCGGATGGAAGTTCAATGGCTTTGAGTCTCATAGTGAGAATTGGAATGCTTCCGGTTCTACCCTTGCTAAGGGTTATGCCAGTTGCACTGCAGAGTTAAATTTTACCGGTACAGCCGTTCAGTATTACGCCTATAGGAGTCCAGGGGGTGGGACAGTTGAAATCCTTATTGATGGCACATCCTATGGTGAATTTAGCCTGGAGAATCACACCAGTATTCATGGGCAATACTACGTTAAGATTTTTGAAAAGCTCAACCTGAAATATGGGAACCATTCAATTCAAATCATTGGTGATGCAAACGATAGCGAAAAGACCTTAGATATGCTTTCAATTATAGAGGAACCCAATTTCAAAGAATAATTCAAATGAAAACCATCAACATAAAATAATGAGCGAGGCTGATAAGCTTACCCGAGTCATTCTTAGAGCATTCAATGCAATCTATTTATATACACTGCGTTTAGCTTAGAATACTTTCATGCCAAAATTAAAACCAAATGACCGATAATCAGGATAATTTAGATAACCTTTTAAATAAACTAGAAACACTTTTAAAAAGACAGGATAACTTTTTGGCAGAAATAAATGAGCTGAAGACAGAATTAAACCAATTAAAACAAGCTGAAGCAAAACAGACTGAAGCCAGAAAAGTTGAAGCAAGTCAGGCTGAAGTTAAAAAAGAAATATCTGAGGAGACACCCATACACCAAACAGCCCCTGTAAAAGAAGCTGCTCCAGTCCAACAACCAGCCCCTACATCTAAAAAATTGTATCGGGATGTCAATCATAGGATTTTGGGTGGCGTTTGTTCCGGACTTGCAGAGTATCTGGGGCTAAGTAAAGTTCTGATACGCATTCTCTGGTTTGTATTTTCCTTATTTTTTGGTATTGGCTTTTTCATTTATATAATACTATGGATTGCAATTCCTAAAAGGAGAATAACTTCAACCTACCAAAAGCAGCAACCGGTAGTCATGGCAAAAGCTGTATCATCTGAAAAACCCATAGTTTCTGATACTCCGGTTAAAACTGACCAGGCCAAAGCAGCATTTAACTGGGAAAAATTTATTGGTGAAAATCTAATTAATAAGATTGGTATTGCCATCCTGATCAGTGGAGTGGGAATTGGCGTAAAATACTCTATTGAAAACGACTTAATTAGTCCGCTAACCAGGGTTATTCTCGGGTATTTAATTGGATTGGGGCTTTTAGGAATTGGTATGAAGTTAAAGGCGAGGTTCACCAATTTTAGCTCCGTATTGGTTAGTGGTGCTATGACCATTCTATATTTCATTACCTATGTTTCTTATAGTCTATATGGACTGCTCCCTCAAATAGTCACCTTCCTTTTGATGGTTTTGTTTACAGTATTTATGATTATTACTGCCTTAAACTATAACAAGCAAATAATAGCACATATAGGTTTGGTAGGTGCATATGCCGTGCCTTTTCTGTTAGGCGATGACTCGGGAAAAATTGCAGTCCTTTTAAGCTATATGTCAATTATCAATGTTGGAATACTTGTTCTGGCATTCAAAAAATACTGGAAAGGACTTTACTTTTCATCTTTCGCACTAACATGGCTCATTTTTGCCTCATGGTATGCATCAGAGTACAAAACCGAGGAACATTTCGCATTGGCTTTATGCTTTCTCTCGTT
Source organism: Flavobacteriaceae bacterium (assembly GCA_020346245.1). Taxonomy (GTDB): domain Bacteria; phylum Bacteroidota; class Bacteroidia; order Flavobacteriales; family Flavobacteriaceae; genus Eudoraea. Next base: position 2,470,109 of record CP070778.1, read on the forward strand.
GTTTTTCTCTATTTTTTATGGCACTTTTCTCGCCTTCAAACTGAAGCAAAAAGAAAAATTTGAAATCACCGACATTTTATTGATACTGGCCAATTCGTTCATTTTTTATGGTATTGGTTACAGCATTTTTGCACGGCACGATGCAGGTTCACAGTACCTGGGTTTATTTACCATTTTTAATGGTATCATTCACTTTGCAGTCAGCGCCTTTATTTACAAACAAAAACTAGGTGATAAAAACCTGTTCTATCTTATTTCCGGATTGGTTTTGGTTTTTATCACCCTGGCTATCCCAGTGCAGTTAGATGGAAATTGGGTTACATTATTATGGGTTGGAGAAGCAGCGTTGCTGTTTTGGATAGGGAGATCAAAACAAATTCCTGTTTATGAAAACATTTCATACGCATTAATGCTTTTGGCAGTAACCAGCATCTATCAGGATTGGTTAAGTGCCTATTACTTTAGAACCTTCGACATGAGCCTCGAACAGCCAACTCCTTTATTTAATGTTAACTTTCTGAGTTCGTTACTTTTCGTTGCTGCATTTAGTGCCATTACTCAATTAAATTTCAACAAAAAATATCCTGGTTCTTTAAGTATCAGAAAAGAATTACAACAGATCGTTTCTTTTTTAATAGTAACTGTACTCCTGAGTACAATTTACATGGCTTTCAGGCTAGAGATAGAAAATTATT
>CP070778.1:2470903-2473821 GCA_020346245.1 Flavobacteriaceae bacterium
GCGGTTGATCAACTTAGTCTAAAAGAAGAATTAACAGTATGCGCTATGGTTAAGACTAATGAAATAATGTTATCTGAATAATGAATTGGGCTCCACTCTTAATCACCTTTAAACTAGCTTTTGTTACTACGGCAATTCTTTTGATTATTTCGGTGCCTCTGGCATATTGGATGGTTAATACGAAATCCAGGTCTAAACCGCTTATAGAAACGTTGGTGAGTATGCCTCTTGTATTACCGCCTACAGTGCTGGGATTTTATTTCCTTGTAGCATTCAGCCCGGGTAACGCATTTGGCAATTGGATAAATGAATGGCTTGGGCTTAAACTCGTATTCTCGTTTGGCGGACTTGTAGTAGCCTCTATAATCTACAGTTTGCCTTTTATGGTGCACCCTATTCAATCTGGCCTGAGTATTCTGCCACATTCATTGACGGAGGCTTCACAGGTAATGGGAAAATCTAAATGGACAACATTATTCAAAGTACTCTTACCCAATTGTAAAGCTTCTTTATTAACAGGAATTGTACTTGCCTTTGCCCATACTGTAGGTGAATTTGGGGTAGTACTTATGATAGGTGGTAGTATTCCGGGTAGAACCAAAGTTGCATCCATTGCAATATATGACGAAGTGGAAGCCATGAACTATAGTGCGGCTAATTTCTATGCTACAGTACTATTTGTTATTACCTTTTGTATCCTGCTTATGGTCTATTTAATTAACGGGGGGTATCTAAAGCGCTTTTGGAAATGATTAAAATAGACGTTCATAAAAAATTACGCGCCTTTGATAGTGAAATGAACTTTCATATTCAATGCCAAATTAAGAAAGGGGAATTGGTAACGCTCTATGGTGAATCTGGTGCTGGAAAAACATCAACTTTAAGAATACTTGCCGGCCTTTTAAAACCTGATAAAGGAGAAATAACGATAAATGAAGCCAGTTGGATTGACACTAAAAACAAAATCTTTTTGGCACCTCAAAAGAGGAATATAGGTTATGTTTTTCAGGATTATGCCTTATTTCCAAATATGAGCGTATTACAAAATTTGGAGTTTGCATCTGGCAAAGGGCAGAATAAAAAGGTGATAACAGAACTTATAGAGATGATGGAACTTGGCGATCTTCAAAACAGAAAACCACAAACCCTGTCCGGTGGCCAACAACAACGTGTAGCCCTTTCGAGAGCTCTTGTTCGCAAACCCGATGTTCTTTTATTAGATGAACCACTTGCCGCACTGGATTATAAAATCAGGTTGAAACTCCAGGATTATATCACAAGAATTCATAAAGAATACAATTTAACAACGATATTGGTAAGCCATGATATTGGTGAAATTATGAAACTGTCTGACCGGGTTTTTGTGCTTGAACAAGGTAAAATTGTGAGACAAGGTATTCCGAGTGAGATCTTTTCTAACCAAAAAATCAGCGGTAAATTCAAATTTATCGGAGAAATATTAAAGATAGAACCCCAGGACGTTGTCTTAATTGTTTCTGTTTTAATACAAAACAATGTAGTTAAAGTAATTGCCGATAAATCTGAAATGCAAACCCTTAAGGTTGGTGACAAAGTGATGGTGGCATCTAAAGCTTTCAATCCTATTCTTTATAAAATCGAATGAGCAACCCGGCATTACTTCTTATCGATATTCAAAAAGGTCTGGATGAAATTGACTATTATGGTGGCCACAGAAATAATCTGCAGGCAGAAGCCAATGCCAAAAGAATCCTGGACTTCTGGAGAAATCAAAAGTTTCCCATCTTTCATATCAAACATAACTCCACTAATCCCGATTCACCGCTCATTCCGGGTCAACCGGGAAATGAATTCAAAGATATTGTTAAGCCCCTGGCAAATGAAGTAATTATAGAAAAACAGGTGAATAGTGCTTTTATAGGTACAGATTTAAGACAACAATTGGATTTGCGGGGAGTAAGCAAATTGGTAATCGTTGGACTTACTACAGATCATTGTGTATCTAGCAGCGCAAGAATGGCGGGTAATTTGGGATATAAAACATTTTTGGTTTCAGATGCTACGGCTACTTTTGATAAAGTGGGCCCTGATGGATCTAAATTCAGGGCTGAAACCATTCATGATATTGAATTGGCCAGTTTGCATACCGAATTTGCCACAGTTATCAGAACCGATGAATTACTAAGACAAGTCACTGGAGAATAACAGATTTAGAAGTTTTCTTTGGCCAGATTTTAGATTACCAATGAAAAATGCCAGATAACCAATGAAAAGGCGCTCCTGCCTGTGTAAATGCTAATACGAATTCTTTAAAATACACGTTAGTGTAACATATGAAAATAAGAAATTTACTTTTTGCACTATTCCTGGGAACAGGAATGCTATTTGCCCAGGATTGGCAAACTGATCTGACCGTAGCCAAAGAGATGTCTGGAGCCGGGAATAAAAGGATAATCTTAGTATTTCAGGGATCAGATTGGTGTGCCCCTTGTATAAAACTTGACAAACGAATATGGAGTAGCGAAGAATTCCAGAAATATGCTTCCGATCACTTTGTGATGTTACTGGCAGATTTCCCTCGTAAAAAGCAAAACAGGCTCTCGGATGAACAAAAAAATAAAAACGAGCAATTAGCAGAGACCTATAATCGTAATGGATATTTTCCTTTGGTTGTTGTTCTGGATAAAGAAGGTAAAGTATTGGGACAAACAGGTTATAAAAATATATCTGTACAAGAATATATCAATTTATTAGAATCTTTTTTCGGGTAAATGACGAAACACATAGCTGCCCTTTTGATCCTTATTTTAAGTATTGCTCCTGCATGGGCACAGCAATCTTTCCATAGAAACTTAAAACTGATGGGCAGTGGTTTCCAAATTACCGTTGTCGTTAAGGACTCAACGGAGGCCGATAAAGCTATAAACCTTGCCATTAAT
>CP070778.1:2473921-2517848 GCA_020346245.1 Flavobacteriaceae bacterium
TAGACAATGACACTTTTATCGGATTTTACACATAATTCATATAAGCGCTGTTGCTTGTCCTCTTCCCAAATAACCCCAAAATATATATTTTTCCTGTTGAATGAATCTTTAAAAATCTGATGTTCTCTAAACCGAAGATTTTCTGTAATATCAATTGCAACCTTTGCCGTAGCCGTGGCTGTAAGGGCAATTACAGGAACTTCAGGCCTTATATCCCGTAATAGTGCACAATTCAAATAGGCTGGTCTGAAGTCATTTCCCCATTCAGATATGCAATGTGCCTCATCTATCGCCAAAAGACTAATTTGCATTTGGGCAATCCTGTCTTTAACAATTTCCTGTTGCAGACGTTCAGGAGACAGGTATAAAAATTTATAATTGCCATAAACACAATTATCTAACAGGTTATTTAATTCTTCTTTGGAAATTCCTCCTGTTAAGGCAACAGATTTAATCCCTAATTCCTTTAATTGTTGGACCTGATCTTGAATAAGGGCTATTAAGGGTGAAACCACAATACATAACCCCTCATACGCCATAGCCGGAATTTGATAACATATAGATTTACCTCCCCCTGTTGGTAAAAGTGCAAGGACATCTTTACCGGATAACACGGCATCTATAATAGGTTTCTGAGATCCTTTAAAACTTTCATAACCCCAATATTTTTTTAAGATTTCTTGTGGGTCCTTCATTAAAAATTTTCCTTCAACTCGTTTAATATAAAAGATATGCGATCTTCCACGGTACCAGTGGGGATCAGGATCGGGTCATATTCATATTTAATATAGGTACGCTTTAAATGGTCGTGAATTTCAATAGCTTCCTCAAAGCTTTCCAGCCTTTCATTGTCAGCGACATAGATTTTTTTCCAGGGTGGCAGGATCAAAACTTTATCATATCTCCTGGTGGTACAGGCTTCTTCAAATTCAAGGGTGTAACTTTGGTCAAAATAGTCCATATAAGCAAGTACATCGGGAATACCGCGATCAAAAAAAACAAAGGGATTCTTAATAGTAACAGATTTGCTGTGCTGTTGCATCCTGCCGCTAAGAATCCGCTGATTAAACTCGAAAGGATCTTTAACAAAGGCAAGTGGATTTGAAACAAATGATTCAGGATTACCTTCTTTTTTTGCCTCAAGAGTCATTGTTCTCACAATCTCATGAAAACAGTGATATCCAAATGCTTCAAGTTGTTGTATGATAACGGTTTTTCCTGTACTTGGCCCGCCTGTAATAACTACCTTTTTCGATTTCAAACATTAAATTTTACAATCACAAAAGTAATCAATGCGGGCAAGCCTAAAAAATTGATTGTGAACCTTTATATTTGTAAAAACTTTTGAATGGATACTGAGAAATCAGACGATTTTTACCTTAGACTTAAAGAAGAATTACTTAAAAGTAATAGTTGGCCGGCAGATTACTTATACAAATTTATCGTGCCCACAGATCGTGATAAGATCACTCAAATAGAGGTGATCTTTGATAATACCGGGGCAGTAATTGAATCCAGACAATCCAGCAAGGGTAAATATACCAGCCTTTCAATTATGGTAAATCTTGCAAATCCTGACGAGGTTATAGAGAAATATAAAGAAGTTGGCCTCGTTGAGGGCGTAATATCTTTATAAACTGGGATAACTGGGATAATTTTCCTAATTTGCCACCGTTATAGATATACTTCCTTTACATATTTTTAATCAGAATTACATAGAAATTTGAATCCAGTAGAAAACCTAGAATACAATACTGAGCGCGAAAAGCTTATTATTCCGGAATACGGCCGTCATTTTCAGAAAATGGTGGATCATGCCGTTAACATAAAAGACGATGCAGAGCGAAACAAAGTAGCAAAAGCTATTATTAGTGTTATGGGTAACCTTCAACCTCATTTGAGGGATGTTCCTGACTTTCAGCATAAACTGTGGGATCAATTGTTTATTATGTCTGACTTTAAGTTGGATGTTGAATCACCTTTTCCCATAACTCCAAAGGAATTATTACAGGCAAGGCCTGATCCTCTGGAATACCCGCAAAATCATCCTAAATACCGATTTTATGGGAATAATATAAAACGAATGATTGATGTGGCTATTGGATGGGATGAAGGCGATAAACGTGCGGGATTGGAGTATTCAATAGCAAATCACATGAAGAAATGCTTCCTTAATTGGAATAAGGACACGGTAGAGGATAGGGTTATTTTTAAACACCTTTATGAGCTAAGTGATGGCAAAATAGATCTGGCATCGGATGACGTGAGCCTTACTGATAGCGGTCAGTTTCTTAAAAGCCGGATTTCCAAGTCCAACAGGTCCGGTTCTTCAAAAAAGAGTCAGCGAAATTCTGGCAGAGGTAAAAAACGATACTAAATACTTCTTCCTTAAATGGGTACATTCAAAATTGAGGGCGGTCATAAACTTCATGGAGAAATAACTCCACAAGGGGCAAAAAATGAGGCGCTTCAGATACTTTGCGCAGTATTACTCACTCCTAACGAGGTTATTATTCACAATATTCCGGATATTCTCGATGTTAATAAATTAATTTCCTTGCTTGAAGACCTGGGGGTAAAAATCCAGAAAAAGGGTAAAGGATCCTATTCTTTTAAAGCAGATGATATAAATCTGTCCTACCTGCAATCTGAGCAGTTTAAATCTGATGGCAGGGGATTAAGAGGTTCTATAATGCTTGTGGGCCCATTGCTGGCCAGATATGGCCAGGGATACATTCCCAAGCCGGGAGGTGACAAGATAGGCAGGCGCAGATTAGATACTCATTTTGAAGGATTTATTAAACTGGGTGCAAAATTCCGATACAATAAAGAGGAACACTTTTATGGGGTTGAAGCCAAAAAACTAAAAGGCACCTATATGCTTTTAGATGAAGCATCGGTTACAGGCACTGCCAATATAGTTATGGCAGCTGTTATGGCTGAAGGGCGGACAACTATTTACAATGCTGCTTGTGAGCCCTACTTGCAGCAATTGTGCAAGATGCTAAACAGAATGGGCGCAAAGATTTCGGGAATTGGTTCTAATTTACTGGTAATTGACGGGGTTTCAAAATTGAAGGGCACAGAACATACCATGCTGCCAGATATGATAGAAATTGGCAGTTGGATAGGATTGGCAGCCATGACCAAAAGCGAATTAACCATTAAGAATGTTAGCTGGGACGACCTGGGCCAGATTCCTTCCGTTTTCAGAAAACTTGGTATCTCTTTGGAAAGAAGGGAAGATGATATTTACATTCCCGCACACAAAGAAGGTTATAAAATTCATAACTATATTGATGGGTCTATTTTGACTATTTCAGATGCACCCTGGCCAGGGCTTACTCCTGATTTGTTAAGTATTATCCTTGTAATTTCTACTCAGGCAAGGGGTGAGGTGCTCATACATCAGAAAATGTTTGAAAGCCGTTTGTTCTTTGTAGATAAATTGATAGATATGGGTGCAAAAATAATACTTTGCGATCCGCACAGAGCAACTGTAATTGGCCATGACTTTAAGTCTACTTTAAAGGCAACTACAATGGTTTCCCCTGATATCAGAGCCGGAGTATCTCTTTTAATCGCTGCCCTATGCGCAAAAGGAACGTCGATCATACACAATATTGAGCAGATAGACAGGGGTTATGAAGATATTGATAACCGACTTAGGGCTATTGGTGCCAGGATTGAAAGGATACAATAGGAAATTGGTTATCCGGGATTCCGAGGCATACCCGAAAGCATTAAAATCTTGCAAATGAAAAATCCAGAGTGGGAAAAACTACCTCTTATTAACAACGATTCGGGTCAAAAGAAAAAGTTTGAATTGCACATAGAGGATGAAATAGCATTTATTGAATATATCCAAAACAGGAATAATATTATTTACCTTACCCATACAGAAGTACCACGCTCCCTTAAAGGAAATGGTCTTGGTGCAATTATTGTTTCTAAAACCCTTGAATACATAAAAGAAAACGGGTATAAAATAGCGCCATTATGTCCATTTATTGCGGCATACCTAAAACGCAATCCGGGCAAAGCGGATAATTTACTGGCACCAGGATTTTCAATAGGTTAGCTTAAGATAGTTATTGAAGTATTAGTTTAAATAAATATCCTAAACTAATTCTTAAAAAACTAATTAACGCTCAACAACTTCTCCATCAGGGTATTTAGCAAACCTTCCTTTTTCTCTTGGATGCACGTTATCTGCATGTGGCCAGGGCCAGCCTCCAAATTGTGTAAGCCTGTATTCCTCCATCGCCTGCTGAATTTCTAATTGAGTATTCATAACAAAGGGGCCATATTTTGCTACTGGTTCGTTTATAGGTTTTCCCTGCAATAGTAAAAAGTGGGATTTCGTACTGCCATTTTCTAAAGTAATTTCAGCCTCCGAGGTGAGCTCCACCCCATGTTCAGGTTTAATTATATGCTCTCCAATTGTAACTTCATCACCTTCATAATAATATAGAGTACGTTTCAAACCTGCAGATGCCGGAGGTAAAATAAACTTTTCGTTTTCATCCATATGAATATTCCAGATGGCCACTTCATGGTCTGAATTTGCCGCCCACGAATTGGGTGCTGGCTCCAGTGCTGGTGTTCCTTTGAAGTTTCCGGCAATTATTTTTACCGTAGTATTTTTTATTTTAACCAGGGGGATATCCTCATGCCAGAGCATTTTGAAATGGGGTTCAACAAATTTATCTGCTTTGGGCAAATTTATCCAAATTTGAAATAATTCTAACGGATTATCCTTGTCTGTATTCAGCAAAGGAAACATTTCTGAATGCTGTACGCCCCTGCCGGCAGTCATCCATTGCACATCACCCTGCCCAAATCTGCCTGCAGCTCCTAATGAATCTGAATGATCACAAAATCCTTTATTTACAATAGTAACCGTTTCAAATCCCCGATGCGGATGATAAGGAAACCCGGGAATGGTATGTCCGTGATACATTCTCCATCCATCTTTTATGGTGAAGTCATTTCCCAGGTTACGTCCTTCAAGGGAAACAGCTGGTTCCATTGCACTATTCCCTTTGGGATAATGATCTAAATGATAAACACAGAACAAAAAAGGATCTTGGGTTTCCCATGGAAAACCAAGAGGAAAAATGCGATTCACAGGGCTGTTCATTGTTTTAAGTTTTGATGTCTTCTTTATTTTTATGGGTTATGGATATCCATTTCGAAAGAAATGGAAACTTCTTATTCATGGGATGCCGTATTAATTTCAACCCAATTTTCTTCCGGATCTTTAATATAAATTTGTCTAACTCCATCTGCGCGGTCTGTTACAGCGTTCTTTTTCCCGGGCCAATCCCAATAGGGGATATTTTTTTCTTCAAGATAGGAGATAAGTCCATCCAGGTTTTTGGTTGCAAGGCAAAGATGTACACTTTTATTATTTTGCCTGATCACGGAATCTTTTTCTATTAGGTGAAGTTGAGAATTTCCATGAATACTAAACCATCTAAACCCTTGTGATGCCGACGGATGTGGAATTTCTTTTAATTTTAAGATATTAGAATAGAAATCTCCTGTCTTTTTAAGGTCGGTAACTACAAAAGAATAGTGGTCATATTGAAAATCAAAGTTCTGTGCATAAGAATTTGAAAAATAACATATGAATAGTAATAGGATCAATTTTTTTATCATTATAATTTTGAATGTATTTATGAGGGACTAAAATAATGGATTATTGATTGTCATAGGATACAAATGCAAAGTGTTTGCCGTCGGGCGACCATGAGGGGACATTGATGGTTCCCTGTCCGCCTGTAAAAAAGCAAAGATTTTTAATTTCCTTAGTATTGAGATCGTAAAGGCGCAATGCTACATCTTTTAAAGGAGGATGACGATCTCCCTGATCCTGCAGATAGGAAATAAAGACAAAATATTTTCCATCCGGTGATGGATGGGCAAACCAATTGGAATATGTATCGTTAGTCAATTGCTCTTTTTTGCTGCCATCGGCTTTCATTCTCCATATCTCCATAGAACCAGATTGCATAGAATTGTAATAAATGTACATTCCATCGGGTGAATATTCAGGGCCATCATCTAATCCAGGGTTGTTTGTAAGGCGTTCCTCATCACCTCCATGAATAGAGATCCTATAGATGTCAAAGTTATTATTGCGGCGTGCAGTATAGACAACAGCATCATTTTCAGGAGACCATCCATGCCAGTAAGAAGGATATTCTAATGTAACAAGTTTAGGATCTCCTCCATTAATAGGTAATGTATAGATTCGGGAGGTACCGGATGTAACCCCTTCTATTGGATCATTATTGCTAATGGCCAGCATGGTACCATCAGGAGAAATTCCATGGTCATTATTGCATTTAACTGCCTTTCCTGTGTTTATGCGCTCCTTTGCACTCCCATCTGTTTCTATTCTGTATAAAAGACCATTTTGATTGAAAACTAAGTACTTGCCATCAGTACTCCAGTTAGGTGCTTCAAAGTGCCCATCTTCTTCGTAAATCACCTTATGCTCGCCGGTTTCGAGTGAAAAAATCTCAAGCATTGATTTAATCTGCGCTGTTTGTCCAAAATTTTGTGACGAACCCATAATAAACAGAATTATCAGAGTTTTATTAAAAATTGAATTCATAATAATCAGAGATTCATTATTGCCGTGAGCTTTAATTCCACAGGCCTCGATTATAATAGTGTGCTATTTATTTTAACCTGCAAAGTCTATTTTCTTATGTGCTCCATCACAATAGGGCTTGTTATCTGATGCACCACATCGGCACAATGCAGTTACCCCGCTTTTACTTTCAGTCTTACCTCCGGCATCCTTTACTTCCAAAGTACCGTGAACCAGCAAGGGCCCATTGGCCATTACTTCTACTCTTGTATTACTCGCCATATCTTTTATATTTTCTGATTCTCCTTTTATGTAATAAGTTAGTGCCCCTGATGGACATTTATCTATTTGTGATTTTAATTCATCAATAGAGGCGTTTTCAGGTTCAATCCAAGGTTTTTTATTGGGATCATAAACCTTGGGCAAGGCATTCACGCAAATAGCGGCATGTATACACCTCTTTGGTTTCCAGACTACGGTGAGCTCACCATTAGAATATTCTTTGATTATTTCTCTCTCTGACATACTATATAGCTTTATTTGTTATCGCCAACAGGTGGTGGTCCCGGAGGGATATTGGCCTCATAGATTTCTTCACCCTTCCGTTCTTTGTATTCAGTTTTCACTTTTTCGATCAACTTCGAATCTTCGAAAAGATCTGTAGCCGTCATTCCGAGTGCTTTGGCCGCATAGGTCATTCCTTTATGACCAATACTCATACCACCGCAAGCGACTACGGCCCAGGAATGCCATGGGGTATCTTTTGGTGCTACTGTAACACTTAAATTTATATTCGGAACATTCCAACTTACATCGCCAACATCTGTTGAGCCACCCCCGGGATGTTCTTTGGTCTCTTTCAAAGGACTTATTTTAGAATCCATTCCTATTTGAGGTTTTTTTGTAATCTCCTGGATTTTTTTGCCGAAGGCTTGTTCCTCTTCAGTATAAGTTATATCACCTAAGTATTCTAAATTCTTTTGCATGATTTCTTCACCCGATCTGTTTACCAATACTTCATAAATTCCCGAAATCAGTGAAATTTTATAATCTACATTTGCCATTATTGCTGCGCCTTCTGCCATTTTCTTAACCCTTTCGTATACCGGCATAACCCCGCTTCGCTTGGTGTCCCTAACCCGTACCCATAGCTTAGAATAATCGGGCACTACATTTACCACTTGTCCACCATCCTGGATATGATAATGGATCCGCACCGTAGGTTTAATGTGTTCTCTGTAGTAATTAATTCCTGTAGTGTATAATTCCAGTGCATCAGATGCACTTCTACCATTCCATGGATCAGCAGATGCATGCGCTGCCTGACCAAAAAATTCAACTTTAAAGTCAACAAGAGCAAGTGTACTTTGTGCATCGGCTTCTGTGTTGTCCCCGGGATGCCAACTTAAATTAACGTCCACATCATCCCATAAACCATCGCGTACCATCCAAACCTTTCCGAAATATTTTTCTTCTGCAGGGGTTCCAAAAAACTTAATGGTTCCTTTAATCTCCCCTTGTTCTATAAGTTCTTTAACTGCCACAGCAGCCCCGAGACTGGCGGTTCCAAATAAATTATGTCCACAACCATGTCCGGCTGCTCCTTCATTTAAAGCTTCCTTGGTTGGCTGTGCCTTTTGAGAAATTCCTGGAAGAGCATCAAATTCCCCTAAAATGCCTATTACAGGTTTTCCTGATCCATAAGTTGCCACAAAGGCTGTAGGCATTCCGGAAACTCCACGTTCAACGGAAAAGCCATTCTTTTCGGCATAGTTTGCCAGGATAAGAGAAGATTGTTTTTCATTGAAGGCTGTTTCTGCAAGAGCCCATATAGAATCACTTATAGCTATTAGCTCTGTATTGTGCTTTTCAACAGATTGTAAAATCGCTTTTTTGTTTTTGCTAATTTTTTGAGCTGAGACAAGAGCGCTCATAATAAATAATGCCCCAAAGAATAATATTCTCATATTTTTTAAAATGTTTTAAGTCTTAGTAATGGTTTCACTAAAAGTACATTTTTTTACGGTCTATTGACCGTTATGTTACTAAAAAATAAATCAATACTAAACAAGGGACTTTCAGGTTTCAGCTCAGCGCTTCTTTGTATATTCTCAGGCACCGCTCACGGGCCATTTTATGGTCAACCATCATTTGGGGATAGGTCAAATCCTGCAACTCAGGAACCCATTTACTTATATATTCTTTTTGTTTGTCAAATTTATCTACTTGCGTAAGCGGATTGAAGATCCTGAAATAGGGTGCAGCATCTACGCCGCTGCCTGCTGCCCATTGCCAGTTTCCAACATTACTGCTTAATTCAAAGTCCAGCAGTTTTAAAGCAAAATAGGCTTCTCCCCAACGCCAGTCTATTAACAGGTGTTTACAGAGAAAACTCGCCACCAGCATTCGCACGCGGTTATGCATAAATCCCGTAGAATTTAGTTCCCTCATTCCTGCATCAACAAGAGGGTATCCTGTTTCTCCATTTTGCCACTTTTCAAATTCATTTTCATTGTTCCGCCATGGTATCCTGTCATATTTGGGTTTGAAAGCCTTATGGACAGTATGTGGAAAATGCCAAAGAATTTGCATAAAAAATTCGCGCCAGATCAATTCATTTAAAAATGTTTCAACCCTTGCATTCAAGGCTTTTTTAACTATCTGTCTTATTGAAACGGTTCCAAATCGCAAATGAGGGCCAAGTCTGGAAGTGCCTTTTTGTATGGCCGGAAAATTTCTGGTTTTATCATATGAATTTAACAACGAATGAGAAATTTCATAATCCGGAACCATAATATCAGACCTTTTAAACCCCATCGCTTCCAGTCCCGGATTAGGTAAATCTGCTTTTTTGTATAATCTATTCAACAAAGATTCGGAATCATAACGCATGGCTGGATCATCTTTTTGGAATTTTTGTTTCCACTTCCTCATATAGGGGGTATAAACCACATAAGGGTCACCATTATCTTTAACAACTTCGTTCTTTTCAAAAATGACCTGATCTTTAAAAGATTTGAATTCAATATTCGATACTTTTAGATTTTTTGCAATCTCCCTGTCCCTTTTTTGAGCATAGGGCTCATAATCACGATTAGTATAGACAGCCTGAACATCGTATTCATTGGTGAGCTTTTTAAAAATCTCGACCGGACTGCCATAATATATGCCAATTGAACCCTGGCAGTGCTCTTTCAGCCGTTTTCGAATTTGCTGCAAAGAATCATAAATAAAAGATACCCTGGCGTCATTTTCCGGAAGCGTATGCAGGATTTCAACATCAAAAATAAATATTGGCAGCACCGGATATCCCCCGCTAAGGGCGTTACAAAGCCCTGCGTTATCATCTAGTCTAAGGTCTCTGCGAAACCAAAAAATATTTACTTTTTCAGACATTTAGTTAATGTTGAGGGTAGACAATCCCCCGTCAACCCCAATGACTTGCCCTGTTATCCAACCACTTTTATTGCTTAATAAAAACCCGGCCATATTGGCAATATCGTCGGGATTGCCAACCCGTTTGAGCGGATGACGTTCCGCCATACTATCTTTTTTTCTATCATTATTTAATAAACGAGCTGCCAATGGCGTATCTACAAGGGAGGGCGCTATGACATTTATTCGAACTTTTGGGGAATATTCTGCCGCAAGCGATTTTACGAAGCCTTCTATAGCGCCTTTGGCCGCCGATACACTCGTATGAAATGGCATTCCTGTGCCCACGGCTACCGTACTAAAGAAAACCATACTTGAATTCTCTGCCATTCTGCCTATGACCTCTTTAACGACTCTTACCATGCTAAAGAAGTTAAGTTCCATATCGTCCTCAAAATTAGCCAGGCTAAGCATTTTTAGAGGTTTTAGATTAATGCTGCCGGGACAATATACAAACCCGTGAACTTCTTCGGGCAGTTGTGAAAGGTCCAGGGAGTCTGATAAAGCGTCGAATGGAATGTATTTTACGTTAAGGTCTCCTAAGCCGTCCGCACTCCTTGATGCTACATATATTGCATGGCTTTCATGTAACTGTTTTGCAATGGATAAACCAATGCCATAAGATCCTCCAATCAAAACTATATTTTTCTTCATTTTTAAATAGATTTCATGTTTAATTCATTTGTGGAGTCCTTCATACGTCCAAAGAGTTCCTCAAGCCTTTTTTCCCGGTAAGCAAATATCTTTTTCAGCTGTTTTTTAACCAGAATGGGATGGGAAAGTTGACCTAAAAATCCAAAAGGAAGCTTATAATCTATAACATCTTCCATTTCCACTCCTCCCGGAATAGGTTTTATAAAGTGCTTATGATGCCATAACGCATAGGGGCCGAACCTTTGCTCGTCTACAAAGTATTCACCTTCTTTGACATGGGTAATTTCGGTAACCCATTTGGTTGTAATTCCGGCAAACGGGGAAACCTTGTACTGAATAATCTGACCAGGAAACATCTCCCTGTCAGCTCCGTTTAAAATATGAAAACCCATGTGGTCTGGTGTGATAACTTTTAAATTTGCGGGACTTGATAAAAAGGCCCACGCCTCGCTTTGTGTAATTGGTAAGTATTGTCGGGAATTCAGTTGATATAATTTCATGAATCTCTTTTTTACAAAATTAAACGCAATATTGTTTAATAAAAAATTAAAAGTGTTAAACAAATAGTAAAAATGGCGCGGGTTATCTGAAATCATTTTGGCAGAATTAACCCTGATATTGGTGCAATAGGTCTTGTCATCGGTTAATTTTCTGTTCAGTGGGCGATTTTTGTATATTTCAGGTGCTCAGAGTTATGGATTCCAGGTTAACAGTTTTAAGTATTCTTCTTCCCTTCGTTTTCTTAAACGCTCAGGTGAGCACATTGCTGGTAGGGACTTTGCCGGAAGATGTTCCGGAATCTTCCGGACTTATCTTTTACAATAACAGACTTATAACACATAATGATTCGGGAAATTTGCCCCGACTGTATGAAATGGATACCCTAAGCTCACAGGTCATCCGGACAATCAGGATAGACAATGCTACAAACATAGACTGGGAAGACATAACGCAGGACGACACATATATCTATATAGGCGACTTCGGAAATAATAATGGTGACAGACAAGACCTTCGAATATATAGAATAACAAAGTCTGAGTTTGATATGTTTAATGCGGTAAGTGCCGAAACAATAAATTTTTCATATGAGGATCAAATAGATTTTTCAGAATTACCAAATTCGGATTGGGATGCAGAAGCCCTCATTGACTTTAATGACGAGTTATTCATCTTCACAAAACAATGGCAAACGAATGGCACTGTAGTATATTCCGTTCCTAAGGTTCCGGGATCATATTCAGCTAAAAACAGGGGCTTTTATAATATCTCCGGACTGGTTACGGGAGCCACATATAATAAATCTTCAAAAGTGATGATGTTATTGGGGTATTCACCTCAGCTGCAGCCTTTTATTGTTAGGATAGATGATCCTTCCACTGGTTTTTTCTTTAATGGCACGGAGGAAAAGTTGGATTTAGGCATTGGGTTTTCACAGGTAGAGGGAATTACCTATTCAGATTTCAAAACTTATTATATCTCTTCAGAACGTTTCCAAAACAATTTTCCTTTCCTAACGGTTGCTCCCCAACTCTATAGATTTAATGACAATAATGCCGCTCAGGAAAATGAAGGATTTCCAATAGAAATACCATCAGATATGGACAAAGTCGATCATGAACTAATAATCTACAGAATCTTTGGATCAAAAGAACTTCTATACGATCTTAATTCGAATGCACCATTGTTTGGGCGAGCTATCTTTGATATTACAGGGAAAAGAGTACGGCATACGCCGGGGAATTTAATAGAAAATAACAGCATAGATCTAACCGGATTGGGAAGCGCAGTATATTACTTAACTTTTTATCTGCAAGGGGAAACAATAACTAAGCCGTTTATTCTGGAATAATAAATACCAATGCTATTATTTAAGGATTTGTTAACAAGGGAAATACACCATTATATTTAGATTTGTCAGAACTATAAAACCTAAAAAATAATGAAAAAACTAGCACTATTAATTTGTGTTGTCATGGGGTCTGTTTCTTTAAATGGACAAATAACGACACCTGCACCCAGTCCGGCTGCAAAAATTTCGCAGACTGTTGGATTAACTGATGTAACCGTAGAGTATTCAAGGCCTTCTATGCGTGGAAGAACTATTTTTGGAGATCTTGTTCCTTATGACAAATTGTGGAGAACTGGGGCTAACAAAAATTCAATAATAACTTTTAGCGACGACGTTACTATTGCCGGTCAGAAAGTAAAATCCGGGTCTTATGCAGTTTATACTAAACCGGGACTAACTTCATGGGAAGTAATTTTCTATGCCGACCCCAATAACTGGGGTACTCCTCAGAACTGGGATGATTCTAAAGTAGCTGCAAAGGCAAATATTGAGGTATATACTATGCCGTTAGATGTAGAATCCTTTACCATGAGTATTGATGCCTTACATAACAACGGAGCCACCTTGGGCATTCTATGGGCAAATGTCTATATCGGTGTGCCATTTGAAGTACCTACTGCAGAAAAGGCAGTTAAGAGTATTGAAAGTGTCATGAATGGACCATCAGCCAATGAATATTTTGCAGCTGCATCTTATTATTTTCAAGAAGGAAAAGACCTTGCTAAAGCAAAGGAATGGATTGATAAAGCCGTTTCTATGAATGATAAGGCATTTTGGATGATGAGAAGTCAATCTCTTATTTATGCTAAAATGGGCGATACAAAAGGAGCTATTGCAGCTGCCAAGAAATCTATGGCAGTAGCTGAAGCTGCAGGCAATGCCGATTATGTAAAAATGAATAAGGACTCTCTTAAAGAGTGGGGTGCATTATAACATGTGCAAAATTAATAATCACTAAAACCCTAACCTTTATTGGTTGGGGTTTTTTGTTTCCAATTGATAGATTAATTGGAGTACCATCTTCGGGAGTTAAATATATGTGATAACAGATTGATCAATCTGCTTTTATAGCTGGAGTCTTATGTAGCCGGTCAAATGATTCGAGCACTAATGCCAGGAGGATTACCAGCCCACATCCAAAAGCATTTAACCATAAGTAGGACATCCAATCCAGATACCATACAAGAATTACAGCTACCTGTGTAATAATTGCAGCGATAAAAACTGCATTGCCTTTTACAAACCGGAAAAAGAAAGCCAGTAAAAATATTCCCAGAACATTTCCATAGAAGATAGAACCTATGATATTTACCAACTGTATTAAATTATCAAACAGGTTTGCTACACAGGCTATAACAATGGCTATGATTCCCCATAGCAATGTAAATAACTTGGATATTTTGACATAATGCGCGGGTGAAAAATCATCCTTTTTATTTCTCTTATAAAGGTCCAGCGCAGTAATTGTTCCAAGTGCATTTAATTCTGAGGCAGTGGAAGACATGGCTGCAGATAGAATTACAGCCAATAAAAGACCTATAAGGCCTCTTGGCAGATAATTTAGGATAAAATGAATAAATACATAATCCTTATCGTTAGTCTCAACATCATCGTCTGCCTTTTGAATCATAGCTTTTGCTGCTTCCCTGTTGTTTTTTTCCTTTTCAATTATGAGGAGCATTTCGTTTTGGGCCTTGGTTGTAGCAACTTGATCGTCCAAGTCTAAGGCAGCAGAAAACAGATCCTGGGCATTTTTCTTTTCAATTTCCAAATTTTTATGACCCTCCTCCAATATCTGATAGTCTTCAGCATAGGAAGATTGCATAATGGCATTGGTAGCCGCAGGATTAAAATTTAATGGGGATGGATTGTACTGATAAAATACAAAAACCATAACACCAACCAGGAGAATAAAAAATTGCATTGGTATTTTAAAGATCCCGTTAAAAATAAGACCTAACTGACTTTCCCTGATAGATCTCCCGGAAAGATAGCGTTGAACCTGACTTTGATCTGTTCCGAAATATGCAAGGGCGAGAAACATTCCTCCGGTAATTCCGCTCCAGAATGTATACCTACTTTGTGTATTTAGGCTGAAATCCAGGATATTAAGTTTATCACTGGCCCCGGCAATTTTAAGTGCTTTGGTAAATGTAATGTCTGCAGGCAAATAACCCAGAATGAAAAAGAACGCTATAAACATCCCGGTCATTATGACAAACATCTGTTGTTTTTGGGTAACACTTACCGCATTGGTCCCACCCGAAACGGTATAAATGATTACTAATGTGCCTATAATTATGTTAAGGGTTTTTAAATCCCAGCCAAGTACGGCAGAGAGGATTATGGAGGGAGCAAAAATGGTAATCCCTGCAGCAAGGCCGCGTTGAATTAAAAATAAAACAGCCGCGAGGGATCGGGTTTTAAGATCGAACCTTCTTTCGAGAAATTCGTATGCGGTATATACTTTAAGTTTATGGTATAGCGGGATAAAAACAATGCAAATGATTATCATGGCCAATGGAAGGCCAAAGTAGAACTGAACAAAACCCATTCCATCGTGAAAAGCCTGACCAGGAGTAGAGAGAAAGGTAATTGCACTGGCCTGTGTAGCCATGACGGAGAGACCAATGGTCCACCATTTAGCCTGATTCCCTCCGAGCACATAATCACTTACATTTTTAGTTCCCCTGGTTTTCCAAACACCGTAAGCCACTATGAATAATAGGGTTCCACCAAGAATAATCCAGTCTAGTTTCCCCATATTAGCTGTATGTGGTCATTACAAAGTAAAATATAATAATGTAAATAGTGTTGAGAACCAACACCAAGGTATATTCCTTTTTCCAGTTTAGTTTTTCGGGTATCATTTACCTTTAATATCTGTGCTGTTATCCATTTGCTTTTTACCCATCGATAAAATATTAGCAAATAACTTATATGCTCCAGGAACACCGGCCGGAAGTTCCCTAAAAAAGCTAATCCCGGTATATATATAATTTCCCTCGCCATAAGGGGCAACAAGCAGCGCTCCGTCTGTTGGAGATTCTCCTTTATCGTTCATTTGCAGTATTGGGGTAAATTTGGGATCCCATTCATCCGGGAAGTAAAGTCCCCTTTCCTGTACCCAGCCTTCAAAATCCTGATTAGTTATACTATTTGGAAAATTAACAACGGAATGGTCACGAGCTAGAATTTTTACCTCAGAATCTTCATTGGTAATTCTATCCCTGGAAATTTTAAGAGGGTAGGGGGCCAGATCATTAAAAGCCGTATCCCATCGGCCGGACGTATTATATTGTATGATAAGATTTCCACCTTTCTCAACATATTCCAGCAAATATCGCTGTTTAAATTTTAGCTCTTCAATTACATTATATGCCCTGATCCCGGTAACCACCGCATCATATTTATCGAGAGAACCGGCTTCTATTTCTTTAGGGTCTATACGATGAATGGTGTAACCTATCTGCTCCAGGCTTTCAGGTACTTCATCGCCTGCACCCATTATATAACCAATATGTTCGCCTACTTTCTGAATGTCCAGTCGTACCACTTTTGCTTCGGAAGGAAGCAGCACGGTTTGTTTGGGTATATGGTCATAGGGAATCTTTATTAACTCTTTATCCAATTCTTTACCTTCAATGTGAATAATAGGTGTTATGAAACACAGATCTTCCTGTGAAGGTGGAGTTAATGTAAAAATAAGGGTCTTTTCATCACCCTTGTTGGCAATTTCAAATTCTATAAATTCCTCATCTACCTCCCAATTTTTATTATGCCCCAATTGTACTTTTCCTTTGAGACCGTTTTTGTGTGCTGTAATAGTTACGGGTATTTGTCTTGGGCTACCATCGGAAAAGATTAATACCTTTTCACCAAATCTGGCAGTAGCTTCGGGAATAATCTCAAAGGGTTCATATAGCTCTCCTTTATCTGGTTTTGAAAATCTATGAACTACTGGTTTTTCAAATTTTACAGCATACCCATCAAATACCAATTCAAATACGGCATGAAATGGCCTTATGGTTTCGGGATTTCCTATTAGTTCCTGCTGATTTACTGTGTACATGCCAAGACTTCCCTTTTCCGTAAGCCAATATGGACTCGTATAGGCTTGATCTTCAGGTATTATTAGATCTATAGCAAGGTTCTTTTTTTGATTATTGGCCAAAGACAGTTTATCCTGGGCATAAGTTTCGGAAGCCAGATAAACCGAATTAAGAGAAATATTTGTATTACTTCGGTTAATGGCCTCAATATTTATCTTTACAGTACTTCCGGGAACTGCATTAGACTCGGCAGATGACGCTTCCAGATAAAGTCCGCAAACGTCCAGAATAATATCCTTGAGTTCATCTAACTTAATGCGCTTCCAGTGATCATCCTCAATATTAACAAGTAATCTATGTGCTTTAAGTAATTCCGGAAGGTGTTTTGAGGGATTTGTAAAGTCAAAATTCTCTTCTACCGCAACCAGTATTTCACCTATTGCCTCACCTCCTTTTATTCTTGACCAACTTGTATTGACCCCTTCAAAAATATTGGAATTATCAGGCATGTCACCGGACAACAATTCTATATATTCATCCTGACTGCCTCGGCTGGTCAATCGTCCAAAACCCTGACTCAAATGCTGACTGCTTGCAATAGATGCTATTTCATTGTTAGAAAGCCCTTTCATTGGGTAATAAACACCAACATCTAAATTCATCATCCTCGATTTATCAGCCTTTTCAAAGTTTTCCGGGCTCCCGTAAAACCACCAGGATGTATTAAAGAACAATCTTTTAGGTTGCCAGATACTTACCTTACCTAATTGCTCCGGATATGCATTTGGGTCATTAACAAGATCAAAGGCCTCAAAACTTAGCATGGCCGAAGAAGTATGATGCCCATGGGTAGAACCAGGTGTTCTGTGATCAAAACGGTTTACTATTACGTCTGGTTTGAAATTTCTGAGTATCCATACCACATCTCCCAGAACAGCTTCTTTATCCCAAATTTCCAGCGTTTCTTCCGGGTGTTTGGAATACCCAAAATCATTCGCCCTTGTGAAGAACTGCTCGCCACCATCTACGCTTCTGGCCGCTAGCAATTCCTGGGTTCTTAGAACACCAAGTAATTCTCTAAGTTCCGAACCTATAAGGTTTTGGCCTCCATCACCTCTGGTAATGGATAAATAAGCGGTTCTGGCCTTAACTTCATTGGAGAGGTAGGAGATTAATCTGGTGTTTTCATCATCCGGGTGTGCTGCAATATACATGGCAGAGCCTAGAAAATTTAGTTTTTGCAAGGAATGATAAATGTCTGAAGAGGAACTTTTTTTTGGTGCCTGCGACAGGACGGATTGTAAACCAAAAAATAACCCAAGAAGGAGAACCAGATAATTCCGCATAGTTTTTTTGTAAGGTGGTGGTCAAATATAGAAAGATTAGAGGCGCTGCAGTAATATTTAGAACTTCTTTAACAACTTATAGTATTGCATTTTCTACTGTTCTCATTTCTAATTTTTCTTTAAAATCAAAACCGCTCTTTGTAGCATAAGGTTGTTAGGGTAGGTAATTAATTCAGAAGCATCATTTCTCAGATGAATATGAAATGCCCTGATATCTTCAATAATGTAATTTCCTTCAAGTTCCATTTCTTTATCCATTATTTTAATGCGATCACCTATTTTAAAAGGAAAAGAGAAGTAAAGGATAATACCTGCAGTAACATTGCTCAAAATAGACCATTGTGCAAATATGGCAACCCCAATAACTGCAAAAACAGAGGAAAAAATAAGGCCGAGCTGCCTGAAATTAACCCCCCAAATAAGAATTATAACCACAACGCCGAGGACACTTAGTCCGAAGGAGACATATTTTATAATTAACCTTGTGCGTATTTTATTCAGGTCGCTAACACTTCCTACCTTACGAATTGTCTTGGATAAAATAAACTTTATGACCAGCAGTGTTACTATTGTGATAATTGTCGCCAAAAGCTTACTCTGGTAGTTTATAATAAAGTCTTGCATAGATTTATAACCCTAATTGTTCTCTCAAAAATATGTCTTTATTCGCATTTTTACGCCAATATGGCGTTTTTAGAGTGTTAATTTTGGTTGCTTTGGAAGTAAGCATTTTGGCATTTGCTCCATACCCGCTTTTAAATTGATCCGTCCAACTTTCTACGGTATAAGGAAAAGCCGTGCTGAAGTTTATGGTCAGCGTCCGATCTAATTCCGGATAGGTTATAGCATAAGAACTAATTCCACCTTTCTCCATAACAGAAGCGATGGCTTTATAGGGTTCAATTTTCTTATGCGCTACCCTAAAATATTCTAGGGAAGGTATGATTTCAAGTTCTCCGAGAGGAAGCCCGCCTGGATTAATTCGTAATTTGTTCCACAACTCGTTTTCTAAAATGTTTTTTTCCAATTTGAATTCCTGATCAGCCTCACCTTCAAAATAGGAGTGTGATTCGTACTCAAAAACCTTTCTATTATTCAATTGCGAATAAACATGCCCGCACCATTCCTGGATAGATGAGGATATCTTTATTGCATGTTGATTGTCTTTAACGGGATAAAAAGAACTACTCATTATAGAATAAGGGTAAACACCTGTGAAGTATTTTTTGGTGCTGTTTAATTTAAGAACCGGAACATTACCAGGTGTATTTCTATCTGCCTTAACCTGTTCATCTGCCAGGAATGGTTCCGTAACAAATATTAAAACTGCATGTCCTTCTCTTAATTCCCCATACCTGGCCTGTTCTAGTTTATAGGAGGTGATTTCTGCTTCTCCCGCGTACCAATATTCTTTAAACTCTAATGAAAGAGGAGTTGGTTTTGCGTCTTCTGTATTATTTTTGAGGCTTTCAGCATCAATAGCTGCATTCACTTCTGAGCTGGCTTTTAATTCACAGGCAATTAAGATGAATGCTGCAGATAGGATAAAAAAAGCAAAAAGCACTTTATTGAAAAGTAGTCTCATAGTTATTTGTTTTTGCTCAAAACTACTCAAAAACTACTGATTCGCTATAAGCATTAACGTTTTATAAACTAATTGAGTAGGTAGTCCTACAACATTGGTATATGAACCCCTAATTTCCTCAATACCAATTAACCCTATCCAGTCCTGTATGCCATATCCCCCGGCTTTGTCAAAGGGTTTAGATTCCTTTATATAATGCCGAATCTCACCATTAGTCAAATCGCTGAATTTTACTTGTGTAGTACTGTTGACGATTCTCTGATTGTTGATACGGGTGAAACAAACCGATGTAATGACTTCATGCCAGCCACCAGACAAGGATCTTAACATTAAAAAGGCCTGTTCATCATCTTCCGGTTTTCCTAAAAATGTATCCTTATGCCATACAATGGTATCTGAAGTGATTAACAGGTCATTTGCCTTAAGCTCTCCCAGAAAGGGGCCTGCTTTAAGTTTGGACAGGAAATCGGCAATTTCAACCCCCATTAAATGCTCCGGATAAATTTCTTCAACAGGATTCAGGCGAACCTCATATTCCAGGCCAAGATTTTTAAAGAATTCCTGCCTCCGAGGAGAAGAGGAAGCAAGTATAATATGGAATTTCTTTACCTTTTCAGTTAGCATGACATTAATCGTTGGCTGCACTGAAATTAGTATGCCAATCTCCCCGCACTTTCAGGACCTGCTCGATGACATCTCTTACACATTCATCGCCGCTATATCTGTGTGATATGTAATCACATACCTCTTTTACTTCCTGTACTGCATCCTGCGGGCACGAAGCAATTGCCGCTAGTTTCATAGCCGGAATATCCGGAAGATCATCCCCCATATAAAGTACATTTACAGGATCTATCTTGTATTTAGACAAATACTCCTTTAAAGGTGCTTCCTTCATGGATGCCCCCAGGTAAACATCTGTGACGCCTAGCCCTTTTAATCTTATGCTCACACCTTCATTTGTGCCCCCCGAGATTATGCAGACATTGTACCCTTTTTGAAGCGCCGTTTTCAAGGCATATCCATCTTTTACACTCATTTTTCGGAGTAGTTCACCCTTTGAAGTAATAAGGACATTGCCATCTGTAAATACACCATCTACATCAAAGACAAATGTTGTGATATCCTTTAATAATTCTTTATAGTTTTTTCTCATGCGTTTTTTGGATTGAATTACTTAGTACAGAATAAATTTCCCTGTATCCCTCGTTATTTAAAAGTTCTAAATGTTTTTTCATTGTGAGTTTGTCATTCCGCACGGCAGGTCCTGTCTGAGCATTTACGACGGGCATTTGAGTCGCTTTTTTAGCCGTCTCTAAAATTAATTGATTCAGAATAGTAAATGGTACCCCTGTTTCATTACAAAGCTCATTTCCAATATGATATAAATGATTTGTAAAATTATTTACAAATACGGCAGCCAGATGCACTAATTTTCGCTGTTCAGATGTTATTATTTGTACCTGAGCAGAAATAGTATTAGCAAGTTCTCTCAGTATGTCATAGTCTTCAATTTTTTCAGCCTCAATACAAATTGGAACTTCAGTTAAGTCAATTTTACGCTCTTTACTGATAGTCTGTAATGGATAAAAAACACCTCTTCTTACTGATTCCGGAAGTATAGATAAGGGCATTGACCCTGAAGTGTGCACAACAAGTCCTGGTTTATTCTTAAAGTATTGTGATACAGTAGCTATAGAGTCATCATTTACAGCAATGATATAAATATCAGCATTTAATAAGTATTTATAGTCTGTTGCCGTTTTTGGACAATTTTTAAAGGGAGATAATTTCTTCTTATTGCGCCCTATGACCTGAATTATTTTTAACCCTTTTGTATTGCTCATAGCTGCATAAAACTGCTGTGCAACATTTCCCGTGCCAATAAGTACTATCGAAAGCATGTTCAAAAGTACAATATTTATAAGGTTAAGCTCACTTTAAAAATTAACAATATTGATTGACTTTTTAAGACTGCAAGTACGATTTTAAATCATAAAAAGGCCTTACTTTTGCTTCCGGCATTTAAATTTAACTCATGGCATGAAAGAGATGTTAAAAAAATTTTTCTTTTCTACGCGTTTAATGGCGGTTCTTTTTATTGTTTTTGCTACAGCCATGGCCTTTGGAACATTTATAGAGAGTTGGTATAGCACGGAAACTGCAAGAATCTGGATTTACAATGCTACCTGGTTTGAGTTGATCATGGTTTTTTTTGTAATCAATTTTGTGGGCAATATTTATCGTTATCGTTTACTGCGAAAGGAAAAATGGCCGGTTCTGACCCTGCACATCTCGTGGATCTTAATTATTGTGGGTGCCTTTGTTACAAGATATATAAGTTTTGAGGGGATGATGCCTATTAGGGAAGGGCAAACAGAAAATGTTTTTTATTCAGACAAAACCTTTCTTACTGTATTTATTGATGGCGAAATTGATGGGGAACCTAAACGAAAGATTCTGGAAGATGACCTTATCGTAACTCCCGAAGCTATTAAATCTAACTTGCCCTGGACCTCAGATTTTAACGGGCAAGAAGTTACTGTTGCCTATGATGGTTTTATTAAAGGGGCCAGGAAGGCTTTAATTCCGGATAATAGCGGAAGCTATTACCTAAAAATTGTAGAAGCGGGAGATGGCAACAGGCACGAACATTATCTCGAAAGTGGGAAAATAGCAAATATCCACAACATACTATTTTCATTGAACAGGGAAACTGAGGGCGCTGTAAACATTATTGCCACTGACAGTGTATATCAAATTAAATCGCCTTTCGAAGGGAGTTTTATGAGAATGGCAGATCAGTTTGAGGGTATGGTCTTTAAAGACAGTTTGCAGCAGCTTCAATTACGATCGCTTTACAATTTGGGGGCGATGCAATTTGTACTACCCGAACCACTTGTTCAGGGTTCATATGGGGTTGTAGCTGTGCCCGAAAATGAAATTACCCAGACTACACAGGACGCTCTGGTTCTTAAAATCAGTAGTAATGGTGAAACGGTTACCACAAAAGTTTTAGGCGGTAAGGGATTCAGTAATTACTCGGATAAAATCAATGTTGGGGGGCTCGATTTTAGCCTTCGCTACGGTTCAAAAGTTTATAAATTACCTTTTTCAATTAAGTTAAACGACTTTATAGCTGAAAAATATCCCGGAACCGAAAAAAGCTATGCTTCCTTTATGAGTAAAGTCACCGTGGAGGACGAAAGGCCATTTGATTACGATATTTTTATGAATAATATTCTTGATCATAAAGGATATCGGTTTTTCCAGGCAAGTTTTGACCCGGATGAACGGGGAACGGTTCTTTCAGTGAATCATGATTTTTGGGGTACCTGGATAACCTATGCAGGTTACTTTCTCTTGTATATTGGTTTAATGGGGATAATGTTCTTTGGCAAAACCAGATTTAAGGAATTGACACGGTCCCTTGATAAATTAAAGAAGCAAAAGGTAATGACTTCTGTAGTCTTGCTTTTTGGGATTTTAAGCTTAAATGCCCAGGATGGAACTCATACCCACCAGAATAGTCCCAGTGAGCAACAACTCGATTCGCTTTTGAAGACATCAACGGTCTCCAGGGAACATGCGGCAAAATTTGGAGAACTGGTAATTCAGGATGCCGGGGGTCGTATGAAGCCCTTAAATACATTTTCTTCTGAGTTGCTTAGAAAATTAAGTTTTAAGGAGAACTATAAGGATTTAAACGCCGATCAGGTATTTTTATCCATGATGTTAAATCCGGCCCTCTGGTACAATGCAGAATTTATAGCGCTCGACAAAAAAGGGCAAAATGATAGCCTAAGGAATATAATAGCTGTAGACGGGTCACAGCGCTATGTTAGGGCAACTGATTTTTTTGACTCCAAAGGGGCTTATAAATTAGCTCCGTATCTACAGGATGCATATGCTACAAGTACCCCAAACAAATTTCAACAGGATTATAAGGATGTTGATTTACGCCTTGGTCTTTTAAACAGGGCACTTAGTGGGGAAATCATCAAAATATTCCCTTTATTAAATGACGAGAACAACAAATGGGTCTCAGCAGTGGAATATAGGTCGGGTCAGTACACAGTATCGGACTCATTATACGCAAATTTCATTAAAAACGCGGTTCCATATTATTTACATTCCCTGCAGTGGGCAATTGCAAATGATGACTATTCTGAAGCAGATAAACTATTAGCTGCATTTCATCAGAATCAGGAAAACCATGGCAAAGAAGTGCTTCCTGCAAAGAACAGGGTAAAGGCAGAAATTATTTATAACAAGCTCGATATTTTTAATCGGCTTTATAAATACTACGCACTCGTAGGGATTCTTATGTTTTTTGTACTTGTTTTTGCAATTTTTAAGGAAAGAAGGATATGGAGAATTGCTACCTACTTTTTTAAAGGAATAATCTTTATATTTTTTATATGGCATACCTCCGGATTAATCTTACGCTGGTATATTTCCGGACACGCTCCCTGGAGTGATGCCTATGAGAGTATCCTTTATGTATCGTGGGCTACAATGGGAATGGGTTTGCTTTTAGGAAGAAAGAGCAATATGACCATTGCAGCTTCGGCCTTTGTTACTGCCATGTTATTATGGATTGCACATCAAAGCTGGGTAGATCCCTCCATAGCAAATTTAGTCCCGGTTTTAGACAGTTATTGGTTGATGATCCACGTTGCGGTAATTGTAGGCAGTTACGGACCACTCACTGTGGGGATGATTCTTGGCCTTGTTTCACTTTTGTTAATTACCCTTACCAACTCCGGGAACAAGGAGCGAATGGAATTAAACCTCAAAGAACTCACAATAATTAATGAACTAGCTGTCACCGTAGGACTCATTATGCTTACCATAGGCAATTTCCTTGGCGGGCAATGGGCAAATGAAAGCTGGGGGCGTTATTGGGGCTGGGATCCCAAAGAAACATGGGCCCTTATTTCAATTATGGTTTATGCCTTCGTAATACATACCAGGTTGGTACCGGGCTTACGGGGCAGATGGACCTTTAATTTTCTGACTGTCCTGGCTTTTGGAAGTATTATGATGACCTATTTCGGGGTAAATTTCTATTTGGTTGGCTTGCATAGTTATGCCAGTGGGGCTCAGGTAATAACACCTACTTTTGTTTGGTACACATTATTTGGAGTTTTACTCCTTGGAGGTATCAGTTATTGGCGCTATAAATTGAATTACGTTAAATAACTTTTATATCATACCATGAATTCCTTTCAATACTGAAGGTCATAATACCTTCAGAGATGTAAATTAACCTCATTGAAATAG
The DNA here is from genome assembly GCA_020346245.1 of Flavobacteriaceae bacterium. GTDB lineage: Bacteria > Bacteroidota > Bacteroidia > Flavobacteriales > Flavobacteriaceae > Eudoraea. Next base: position 2,498,736 of record CP070778.1, read on the forward strand.
CCTCGGGGATTCATTTTTTTTAATACTTTTATTTAATTACTTCATTAAGTTTTATGCTATGTCCAAGTTAAAGATCAAATGGAATTCAGATAAAATAGTAAGTCTCTCAGCAATGAGTATAAGTGTTTTGACCCTTATTATTTTTACATATCAGACCAACTTAATGAGAAAGCAGAATTATCTGTCTATTTTACCGTATCTACAGATATCTACCTCAGATGATAAAGCTCTAAATACTTTTTCGTTGGATATTAAAAATCATGGTGTTGGCCCCGCCATCATTGAATCTGTCATCATCTATTATAAGGGTGAAAGGCATGATCTAAGGGAATATGATAATTCTTTATACAATTACCTCAAATCTGAAATGCCGGTATTAGATAGTGTTGCTTTTTTTTCTTTCTCTACCCTGGACAGGGGGATAGCCATTCCTGCTAATACCAATTATAATGTGTTTAAGATATTTGAATCTGAAAGGGATTATGATTTGTTAACAAAAAGCATTGGGGAACTATTAAGAAAAGGATTACGTTATGAAATAACCTATCGTTCTATTCAAGATGAGCGCTGGATTATTCACAGTAATTCTGAAGGCCCCCAAAAGTTAGATTAAATATTTCCCTTCCGGAGGCAGGGGATGAATCTGCTAAATTAATTTTCTGCGCTGTTGAAATCATTTTTCTACTTCGAAAAATAATTGCATCTTTGCCCCATCATGAAGTACTAGAAATTATGTTTGTTATAGATGTCAACGGGATAATTGCCGAGAAATAGTCTCCGCCCATGGAGGACTAAAAGACATCCTTTTCTTCAAATAATATAATTTCTATAAAATGACACATCATAATAAAATTTCAATAAATAAACTTTTCAGGTATTTTATTATTGCCGTAACGGGTAAAGAAACCGAATTTACCACCGGCAGTATCCGAAAGGCAATTTTTATGCTTTCCATACCCATGATCCTTGAGATGATGATGGAATCTATTTTTGCCATTGTAGATATTGCCTATGTATCCAGGGTAAGTGTAAATGCCGTAGCTACTATTGGGCTTACAGAATCTGTTATTACCCTGGTATATGCAATTGCCATTGGCCTCAGTATGGCAGCTACAGCTGTTGTTGCAAGAAGGGTAGGTGAGAAGGACCTCAAAGGTGCCAGGCAAGCCGCGATGCAAGCCATATTACTAGGGATTGCTGTAGCCATATCTATTGGCGTGATTGGCTTTCTTTATTCAAAGGAAATATTAGCGCTCATGGGTGGGCAACCCGATTTGATAGCCGAGGGCTATGGTTATACCCAGTTGCTCATCGGAGGCAATATCACTATAGTTTTACTTTTTTTGATAAATGCAATATTCAGGGGCGCGGGGGATGCTTCTGTGGCCATGTGGACCCTGGTTCTCTCAAATGGATTGAATATTATCCTGGATCCAATCTTTATTTTTGGCTGGGGACCTGTTCCGGAATTTGGTGTTATGGGAGCTGCTATTGCTACAAACATTGGCAGGGGCACAGCGGTAATTTTTCAATTGGGAATCCTCTTTTTTGGATGGAGCAGGATTAAATTGACCGTTAGTGATATCGTATTAAGAATAGGAGTAATGCTTAATCTCATAAAGGTCTCTTTGGGAGGGATTGCTCAATTTTTGATAGGTACTTCGAGCTGGGTCTTTTTAATGCGGCTAATGTCGGAATTTGGGAGTGAAGTGCTGGCTGGTTATACAATTGCCATCAGGGTTATGATGTTTACATTCATGCCTGCCTGGGGAATGAGCAATGCGGCTGCTACACTGGTGGGTCAGAATTTGGGGGCCAACCAGCCGGAAAGAGCGGAGAAATCGGTTTGGATTACAGGCAAATTTAACGCTATTTTCATGTTAACGGTTTCCTTGATCTATCTCTTCTTTGCAACAGAGATTATTGGCCTATTTACGGATACCACAAGTGTCGTAATAAATGGTTCACTTTGCTTGCAGGTTGTCGCCGCCGGTTATCTTTTTTACGCCTATGGAATGGTTGTCTCACAGGCATTTAATGGAGCAGGGGATACAAGAACCCCAACTAAAATAAATTTTATTGCCTTTTGGGTGTTTCAATTACCATTTGCCTACCTGGCCGCGATGACTTTTGAATTAGGTGCTCTGGGTGTATTCCTGGCTATAACACTGGCTGAAGTAATGCTGTCTGTAATAGCCATAATCTGGTTTAGAAAAGGCCATTGGAAAAAAGTTCAGGTATAGGCTATTTTTGTAACTTTAAGCGCAAATAGAATTCGTATGAAATATAATAATAAGGGGATTAATACAATTTGCACGCATGTTGGAGAATTAAAAGATAAGGAGTACAAAGGGAGTGTTTCTCCTTTATATATGAGCACTTCTTACGCTTTTGAAGATGTTGACCTAAAAAGGTATCCCAGATACTTCAATACGCCGAACCAAAAGGCTTTATCCCAAAAAATAGCAGCTCTGGAGCATGCAGAGGAGGCTATGATATTTGGAAGTGGAATGGCTGCAATAAGTACGGCACTTTTTGCTTTTTTAAAGGCCGGTGATCATGTGGTACTTCAAAATATGTTATATGGAGGAACGCGGAATTTAATTACAAAGCAATTTGAAAATTTCGGGATATCATATTCATTTACCGAAGGTTTGAAATCATCAGATTTTGAAGCAAAAATTAAAAAGAACACAAAGGTAATTTATATTGAAACGCCCTCAAATCCTTTATTGACGATCACAGATCTTGCGGCTGTTGCAGAAATAGCCAAAAGGCACAAGCTGATCTCAATGATCGATAACACCTTTGCGAGTCCTGTAAATCAAAACCCCATTGACTTTGGAATGGATGTAGTTATCCACAGCGCAACAAAATATATGGGGGGGCATTCGGATATTTGTGCAGGTGCTGTTGCTTCATCCCAGGCTAATATGGAGCGTATTTTCCAGTTGGCTATAAATCTTGGGGGCAGTCTTAGCGATTATACAGTCTGGTTGTTGGAACGAAGTATAAAGACCATGGGAATCCGGGTTAAATGTCAGAATGAAAATGCCATGAGGCTTGCGGAATATTTAGATTCAAATGAAAATATTAAACAGGTTAATTACCCCGGCCTGGCTTCCCATCCCGATCATGCTTTGGCCAAATCACAAATGCAAGGATTTGGAGGGATGCTTTCCTTTGAACTTAAGGATTCAATTGATGCTACAAAATTTCGAAAGGCACTTAAACTTATTAAATCTTCCATGAGTCTGGCAGGAGTTGAGAGTACCGTTTTATCACCAAATCAGACTTCACATGCATTGCTATCTGAAGAAGATCGGCAAAAGCAGGGAATAGCAGATGGATTAATACGCTTTTCCATCGGCATAGAAGAACCGGAAGATCTCATACAAGATATTGAACAGGCTTTGGAACAGCTAAAAGCCAAACAACCAGCATTAAATAGTCAATAATTACCAGATAAAAACCAAATGAAGTTAGATATTTTAGTTTTTGGAGCTCATCCTGATGACGCCGAATTAGGAGCAGGGGCAACTATTGCCAAAGCCACTGCAAATGGCAAAAAAGTAGGGATTATTGATCTGACCAGGGGAGAATTAGGTACGCGGGGAACTCCTGAAATAAGGTATAAGGAGGCCGAGGAAGCCGCAAAGGTATTGGGGGTTGCGGTTAGGGAGAACCTTGAGTTTGCCGATGGTTTTTTTACAAATGATAAAGACCATCAGATGGTAGTAATTGAGCTAATTCGAAAATACCAGCCAGATATAGTCTTATGTAATGCAATAGAAGACAGACATATTGACCATGCCAAAGGAAGTAAATTGGTTAGTGATGCTTGTTTTTTGAGTGGGCTTCTGAAAATAGATTCAAAATTACCAGGTGATGACCAATGGCAGTTACCGTGGCGGCCAAAACAGGTATATCATTATATTCAATGGAAAAATCTGGAACCAGATTTTGTTGTTGATGTATCTGGATTTGTCGATAAAAAAATGGAAGCCATATCTGCTTATGCTTCGCAATTTTATGATCCGGACAGCAAAGAACCAAATACGCCAATCAGCAGCAAAAATTTTACGGACAGTATTGCTTATAGAGCAAGGGATTTAGGACGTTTGGTTGGGGTTGAATTTGCAGAAGGATTTACTGCAGAACGTCATATAGGAATTAAAAATCTTTGGGATATATTTTAAACGGCCTTACCATAACTTTTCTCTCTTTTTGGGAGTGTGAAAAAGAATGTGCTGCCCTTGCGAAGGGTACTTTCTACCCAAATACTGCCACCATTCTTTTCTACCATTTCTTTACAGAGTGATAGTCCAAGACCGGTACCTTTTTCGTTGTTGGTACCATAAGTGGTGATGTTTGAATTCTTCTCAAATAAATTCTTAACGGTAATTTTATCCATACCAACGCCTGTATCTCTGATAGAGACCTCCCATAATTTATCTCGTTCACGGGCCGATATTGTTATCATACCGTTTTGCGGAGTAAATTTAAGTGCATTACTGATAAGGTTCCTGACGACAATGTCAATTTGATTACTGTCAGACCATGTGAGTGTATTTTCAGCAAGCTCACTAACTATTTTAATGGATTTCTTTTTGGCTATTTCGGAGAGTAATTTAATATTTTCAGACACCAAGGATTCCAGAGCCATAATTGAAGGCTTGGTTACTGCACCATTCATCTGGGTATGACCCCAGCTAAGCAAATTGTTTAAGGTAAATGAGATATGATCCACATCTTCCCTTAATTTAGGAACAAACTCTATAAATTCCTGAGTTTCCATATCACCATCAGAATACAGTCTTAATAGTTCCTGAAGTGCGCCAACCGGACCTCGAAGGTCATGTCCTATTATTGAGAACAGTTTAGTTTTTGTTTCATTACTGGCTTCCAATTCGGATTCTCTTTTTTCCAGTACTTCTTTTTTATGTTCCAACTCTCTATTAAGTCGTTTCTGGATTTTTTCTGCCCGATATACCAAAACCGTAATAACCATAAAAACTATCAATATGGCCAGGGCAGCTGTAATATACCGCTGTTGCTTGGCCAATGCTTTGTCATTTTCTTCTATAAGCAACTGCTTTTGCCGATCATATTCCGTTTTGGTTTTTAACATGGTTAAACTCTTCTTATTTTCATTTCTGGATAATGTATCAGAAAGTTTTTGATAGAGCTCGTGAAATTGTAAAGCCTTTGTGTAGTCCTTTTTATTCTTATTTATACTGTAAAGGGTATAAGCACATTTTTGAATTCCTTCCATGAACCCAATCCTGTCTGATATTTCATAGGCCCTAAGCGCAAAATTTTCTGATATACTATCTTTGCCCTGTCCCAAATATGCCTCAGCCATTCCGTTAAAGAGGTCAATTTTACCCCGGTCGTCATCCAGCTCTTTATGTAGCAATTCGCTCTGGTTATACCAAAATAGTGCCCATTTGTACTTATTTTCTTTTAAATATATTTTGCCTTTAATTTCGTAGGTAAATGCCAGCCAATCCAAAATTTTATGTTTTTCAAAAATGGCAAGACTTGTGTTTATATTAAACATGGCGTAATCTAGTTTGCCCATATCCGCATAGGTTGAGGCCAAATTACCTAAAGTCTCTGCAATAATTACTTCATCGCCCAGTTCCCCGTTAATTTTCTTTACTTTTTTATAAAAATCCAATGATTGATCAAAATCTTTTTGAGAGGCATATAAATTGGCGATGTTTTCATTCATGATGGACAACATATTCTTATTACCAACTTTTTTTGCAATTTCAATAGCTTCAAGGTATCCGGTTAAGGCATGTGCATAATCACCTTTATAGGCATTTTCCGATGCCAGGTTATTCATAATTCGGAGGCTTAAATCTTCATTCCCCATTCCCCGGGCAATTTCAAGACTTGCCGTATAATTAGAAATGGCATTCTCTGCATCACCTTTATCCGAGTAGTAATCACCAAGACTTAACCTTGCTTCGCTTTCTCCTTCTTTGTAACCAGCATCTAAACTTAACTGAAGCGTTTCCTTGGATAGCAGAAAAAGGCTATCTGAATTATAGTATCTGAGCTGGTACCCCAAATTGTTCAAAAGGTCTATATAAGCAGTGTTCTTTGGAGAAAAGTCTCTTTGGGACCTAAGTTCCCTGATGCTGTCTTTATATTTTTTATGAATTTCCTGCTGTGCGGTAACATTTGCAATGCTGCAAATCATCAGCATAGCAAAAGCAACATGCTTAATAAGGTTGGTACATTGTGTCCGGTTGAAATTCAAAATAAAGGGCTTAGGTTTACAACCAATTCTGAAATCAAAATTACGCCCCGAATAGAAGACGGTCTAATTTATGTTGTGAAACGCCATTTTTTGTGTGTTTTATCTACTATTTCGTGCATTTCATCGGAAATTTATACAATATAGTGGGTTTAATAAGATTTGGGCTAATCCAAATAAAAGTGCTTAACGATTATTACACGCCAAAAATATCGAAAGTTAAGTTTGAAACAATGCGTAAAAAAAATTACCTTTGCCAGCGCTTACAAATGGTGGTTGTAGCTCAGCTGGTTAGAGCGCTGGATTGTGGTTCCAGAGGTCGCCGGTTCGAACCCGGTCTTCCACCCTTATTTAGTTTATAAAGCCCTGTCAGTAATGACGGGGCTTATTATTTGATTCCGCTTTTGATTGTGATAGAAATTGAAGCTGAATGACTAATTCCTACCCAATTTTGACTTTTATTTGGAAGGGGTATTATCTACCTTAATACGTGCTTCTCTGTTCGCAATTTCCCAGGCAGTATAAAATATAAGGCGTGCGCGATCCTTTAGTAAATCATAATTTATTTTATCAGGGGTATCCCCCGGTTTATGATAATCTTCATGAGTTCCACTGAAATAGAAAATGATGGGAATATTATTTTTCACAAAATTGTAGTGGTCACTCCTGTAATAAAAACGATTGGGATCATTTTCATCATTATAGGTATAATCTAGTTCCAGCTGTGAATATTTGCCGTTAATCCCTTCAGAAAGCTCATGAAGCTCGGTGCTTAATTTATCAGAACCTATAAGATAAACGTAATTTCCATTTCCTTCATGTTTGGGGTCAATGCGCCCTATCATGTCTATATTGAGGTTGGCAACTGTTTGAGATAATGGAAATACAGGATCATTATCTGTATAGTATTTTGATCCTAGCAAGCCCTTTTCTTCGCCGGTAACATGGAGGAAAACAATAGATCTTTTTGGCCTGTTACCTGTATCTGCAGCTTGCTTAAAAGCTTCGGCAATTTCGAGCATAGCAACAGTTCCGGAGCCATCGTCATCTGCACCATTATTAATCTCACCATTTTTATTGACTCCTATATGATCTAAATGTGAAGATATTACTACATACTCATCCGGCTTTTCAAAACCATGAATAACGGCTACCACATTTTCAGAAGAAACCGCCTCATTGTTGTTTTTAATTCTAAGTGACATGGACTGCGGAATACTGCCTGAAGTTTGTGTTTCTTTGATGGCAGGAAATATATTTTTAATCATGGTATCACTTAGAAGAACTAATGCAGCATTTTCCCCCTCTACCTTAATTTCCAATTTTGATTTATCACTTTCTTTTAAATAATCAAAATATCTCTTGTACCTATGGTAATTATTTGGATCATAATAAAGTACCCCTTTAACTCCTTTACTTCTGGCCAGCTGTAGTCTGGCGCCAGGAGCATCAGATCTGCTGCTCCAAACAGATTTTTCAGAACTACCAGAAATAATGTAGGTACCATCTTCGTTAACCGGCTCCCCGGACTTTATTAATATTAATTTACCCGATACATCCAGGCCTTCATAGTCCGAGTAACCCTTATCTTCTATTCCATAGCCAGCATATATAATTTCATCAAAGCTTCCTTCAATAGGTGCAAATGTCAAAAAGTCGGTTCCTAATTCATAGGATGTATCTCCTGCCATTATTGAGCCCTCGGGAACCCTGGGAAATTCCAGAGGAACTTCTTGAAAATAATTACCATCCTCTTTTGCAGCGGGGATTTTCATGGCCTGATAATTTGATTTGAGATAGTCTACTGCTTTTTTTTGTCCTGGCTTTCCGGTTTCTCTGCCTTCAAATTCATCTGAGGCATAGATATATAAATGTTCTTTAAGCTCTTTTTCGGTAATCGTTGCAGCATAGGCCTGAGGATCTGCCGTAACTTTTGCTGTCGTTGAAACAGCTAGTTCTGATACTGTCTTCTGAGAAGTGTTGCAGGCCAATAAAAGCCCAAAGGAAATAAATAGTATTTTTTTCATAGATGAGTTTGCTACGCTTTAGAAAACTCCCCAAAAATAGTGAAAAGAAAATGAATTAATACTAAGTGTTCATTAATCTCCTATCGCTGATTAATGAACCAAAATTGCGTTACAAACCAGCGCCAAAGTGAATAAAAATAACAAACTATTTTTTAACACGCATCTTTTATTTTAATATAATTATTTAATACATTTAACCTATACAATTCGGTACAAAAAATTCAAATAATAATAAAAACTCAGCTATGAAAAGACCTCGATCCAGATATTTATTTACAATAAGCACTTTTTTATTAGGAGCACTATTTAATGCGTATTCACAGGAACAGTCTCTTGGATCCATGGTCTCTAATAAAGTAGGCCTGTATGTTTTCCCTGCAAAGGACCAGAGTGCAACCCAACAGGCAGAAGATGAATCTTATTGCTATAAGTGGGGTGTTCAGCAAAGTGGTATAGATCCGTTAAATCCTCCGCAGGTACAGGCACAGCAAGTACAAACCGGACCGGACGGAGCTGCCGTTGGCGGAGCTGCCAGAGGAGCATTAGCAGGGGTGGCGATCGGAGCAATTGCAGGTGATGCAGGGAAAGGAGCTGCAATTGGAGCTGCTTCTGGAGCCATGGCCGGGCGCAGAGCAAGCAGGGTAGGCAGATCACAGCAACAACAGGCAAATAATCAGGCGGCAGTGCAGGCCGAAGCTGATATGATTAATAGCTTTAAAAAAGCCTATAGTGCCTGTCTTCAGGGTAAGGGCTATACCGTAAACTAAAACCTATTCTCCTAATTATAAATCAAATCTTATGAAGATCAATTCAATAAAATACTATTTCAATACACTCTTTTTGTTTTTATCAATGGCTTTCTCCTTCGGACAAAATTTAGAAGAGAATTTGAACTTATTGTTAGTAAGGGAAGATAAGGTTTCACCTGAATTGGCTGATGAGTATGAAATGTCTCTTGCGGATCTTAGAGATTACCTTACGGATAACCAAATACAGGGATTTAACTATTTTACGCATATTAAGGATGACTTTCAATTCACACACATTTTACCCCTAGAAAGTCTGGATGAACTAAACAAGGGAACCCGGAAAGCTTTGATTAATAAGATCAATAAACCAGAGATGGAACTTATTATGGATTATTTTGACCTCTCATTAGATTCCTATATCCAGTATATTGTACAGTATAAACCTGAATTATCTTATGTCCCATCATCACAACAATGGGATAAAGACAATACCTACAGGAAATGGCATTATTATCAATTCTACCCGGGATCAGAGGATAAAGTAGAGGAGATCTTTGCCGCATACAAAAATTTATATAAAACAAAGAATGTGGAAATGGGATTTAGGGTATTTGCCGGATTTATAGGAATTGAACGCCCTACGTATATCTTGACTACCTGGGCAAATTCTCCTCTGGATTATCATCAGAACCTCGAAAAAGTCTCTGAAATATTAGGCGAAGACGGGGCTTTATTATGGTCTAAACTTATGGAAATGGTTAATGAGGCCAAAATTACTGAAGGCTGGTATCTGCCTCAGTATTCTTATGCCCCCGGCACAAAGCTGGCAGAATAAAAATTCTTAACAATTTAGGAGTATAGCGAATAAATTTGCGAATTTGTACAACAAAAAATGCCAGGATCAAACCTGGCATTTTCGTTAATATTTTGATAAGATTTCCCCTTAATTAGTTGCTGGTATTGGAAATTTCTTCATCAATTTTTTTACCCCTTTGGGTATTGTTTTCTCCCTTCTTTTAGGGTTCTCATTAATAGTCTTACGTGAGATTCCCTCCCAAACCAATTTTTTTGATTCTCCATCATATACATCAACTACAAAAGTACCTACATCATAAACACTTTCTGAATATGTGGTTGTAGCTGAACCCATGCCCATCCCATAACCATATCCTCTGCCATAACCATAACCCCATCCTCCGCCATATCCCATGCCTCCATGATAATTGGTATATGCAGTCTGACTTGTTTTTTGGTCGATTGCCAAATATAAGGTAACAATCATATCACCTCCTTGCTCAACATATTGAAGATTCCTGTTGCTGAACTCTGCCCCGAAACTGTCAAGGATTCGTTTTTTATCCAATTCGTTTATCAACTGGTCACTATTATCCTGCCAGCCTTCAAACCTATATGTTTTGTATTTGGTAAAATCTACCGTTTTGTCATAATCACTCGTTACCTGAGCATAAAAAGAACTTGTGGATAATATGGTCACTAAAAGCAAGGCAAAAATTTTAGTTAATTTATTCATGGTAAATGTTTTATTTGTTACTATTTCGTTTCAAGATATATTGTAGTCTTTTTGATTCATCGTGAGGATAAACCTGCCTTGCAAATATAGTATATATGGCCTAAAAACTTGTTCTTGTTTTAGAAAACTACATTCCTGAGACAGGCAGGTATTAAAACTTACATTATTTAGGGTTACCATTATAAGTAAAATTAATTTATTGGTCAGTTTTGTAGAGATGTACGTCTAATTGTGGGTAAGCAATTTTAATATTTTCTTTTTCGAATCTATTGTGGATTTCCTGATAAATTTCACTTTTAATAGATAGCCCTCTTTCCACATATTTAGTCACCACCCATAGCTCAAAATTCAGGGTGCTTTCACCGAAGCCTCTGAATAGAACAAAGGGAATACTACTTTTCAATAAAGAATCATGACTTTTACCTATCTCCATTAAGGTATTTATTACTAAAGAAATATCAGAACCATAGGCAACCCCAACAGGTAATATTAATTTCCTTTGTGTATTGCTTAAAGTCCAATTTGTTACATTTTTATAAACAAGTTCAGAATTTGGTACGACGAGATCACTCTGCTCATAAGTCATTAATCGGGTAGATCGCAGTCCAATCTCTTTAACTGTAGACCAGGGTACACCCTGTGACTCAATAATGTCCCCTTCCCGGATAGGCCTTTCAAAAAGTAAAATAAGTCCGCTTACAAAGTTGTTTACTAATCCCTGAAGTCCAAAACCAATACCAACACTAAGGGCACTCAATATAATCGTGAAGTTTGTAAGATCGAAGCCTAAAACCGAAATGGCTACTAAGAAGCCTAAGAACATAATTAAATAATGAACAAGCTGAGCAATAGAAAGCCGGGTCCCTTTATCTAAACTCCATTTATTTATGGTTTCATTCATCATAAACCGGCTAAAAAGGGAAGAAGCGATGTATGAACCATAGAGTACACAGATGGCAGTAATAATTAATTGAAACGTTACTTTGGTATCACCAACATTAAACCCCAAAGCCATAAAATTGTCATTTGACTCCTGCAAATTGTTATAAACTCCCCAGGTGACCAATAATTGAGGTAGAATTAGATAAACTATAAGAAGAAAGGTTATAAACCAGGTTAACCTAGTTACACTCGAGGAGATATTCTCTGACGTTAAATATTTTTGTTTTGAATTGAAGTTTAAAAGAAGCCACTTTAAGGCACCTTGAAATATGGATAAGAAAACTGCATAGAGAGTTATTTGAATTGCTGTGCGAATAAAAGAATCAAATAAATAAAGTGCCAAAATTTCTTTGCCGATAATTTCTGACAAAAACACTATTCCAAAATATAGGGCTCCCATAAATAAGAGAAAGGTCCAGAATTTAGAAATATTTTCTTTCCTGCTTTTTTTAAGTAATATGAGACACAGTATAATTATGGCTAGAGAAACTAAAGCTATGTATAATCTAATGAGTGGTGTTGGCAAATTAATGGCTACAAATAAGTTATCAAGTATTACTAAAAGCACCAATAAATATAGAATTTGCTTCTTCCATAAGCTTAGTTTGTCTTTCAAAATATAACAAAAGGAGGCCCCTATAATTAAGGAGATTAACAGTTCCTCTGCAGGCTGCAATGAGTCATATTTAAATAAGATGATTGTAGTGGTAACGCTAAAAAATATTGCAGAGACAAGCGCTTTATTGGCAAGGAATTTGTACTCAGGATTATTCAGGATAGCCTCATTATTTTTCTTCATCAGCCAATAGACCATTACGAATAAGAAAATGCCCAAAAGAATACTCCAGAAATATGCAGATCTGTGAAACTTGTTTGTTAATGTAAGTTCAAGGAAACCATTTTTGGTGTTTTTCCACAATTCCGGGTTAAATTTATCTCTGAATTCTGAAGAGAACATTGCTTCTGATTGATCCATAATAACCAGCTCCTTATTTTGCTGGCTAAAGCTCTTAAATTCATCCTGGAGGATCTCAATTTTTGGTTGAATATTATAACTGTTTTCCTGAAGTATTAATAATTGATCTAATTTTACAACCAGACTTTTAAGCGCCGTGTCAATAGCCGCTTTTGATTTATTAAAAGTTGTTTTAATCTGTTGAGGTGTGTTTTTAGTTACCAGGGAATCCTCCCATATTGACCAATTTTCCTGTTCTTTCAACCACATTTTTCTTTGGCCCTCAACTTTTGCAATCTCCTCTATTAATGGGACATTAGTATCTTTAAAATTTTTAACTACTGCAAGAAGCTCAAGGTTAAATGTTTTTATAGAATTAAAACTTGGGGTACCCAAAGCCTTAAGCTCATTTAGAGATATTTGCAGGGTGTCTAATTCTTCATTGATTGATTTAAGTGAGCTAACTAAGGCATCGTTACTTATGGTATCGGACAATATTTTTTGTGTTCGTAATAATCTTACTTGAATGTCAGTAGCTAAAGGAATTATTTCTGAAATCTCAGGTATCGGTATAACCTGCTCCTCTGTTTCCTGTTTTGTATTACTTGTCTCTTTAGCATCCTGGCTATAAGTATGGTGGAGCGGACCTAAAACGACCCCAATAAAGAAGATTAGGAATATAATTTTATTTACTGGTACTGGCCTTAGATATTTTGAGGCATCCTGAGGTGTGCGGCACATAAAAAAAACTTTAAGAGATTAAACGAAAATACTATTTATTTGTCAGCTAGGGATGAACTTTTAATACAGGGGTTATAATTTCAAAGAATTGCTTAATTTCCCTCTTTATTTATCATTGATAAAAACCATATGATTACAAGCCCATATGATTAACTATTTCATGCGCATTAAAAATAGGCATTCAATTTCTATCTATGTTCCCGGCATACTTTTAGCTTTATTTTTGGCTGCATGTAATGGTATTGAAAAGAAGGGATATGTGAACATCGAAGAAACAGTACACAATGCAACATTTGTTGGCTCAGCGTCCTGCATAGAGTGTCACCAGGAGGAATATAATTTATGGCAGAATTCTCATCATGACCAGGCAATGAAAATTGCAGATTCCACCACTATTCTTGCCAACTTTAATAATACCACATTTACGTATAAAGGGGTTAAAAGTTCATTTTTTAGACGTGGAAAGGATTACTATGTAAATACACAGGGGGAAGACGGTATTTATACAGATTACAAGATAATATACACCTTCGGATATACGCCATTACAGCAATATATTGTACAGTTTCCTAATGGAGAATACAATTGTCTGTTAACCGCATGGGATACACTGGAAGCAAAGTGGTTTCATTTGCAACCTGATCTGGACATTAAACACGATGAGTGGATTAATTGGACAGGGGGCAGCCAGCGTTGGAATACCATGTGTGCAGATTGCCATTCTACCAACCTGCAAAAAAATTACGATGAGTCACAAGGAGTCTTCAACACTACTTTCAGCGAAATAAATGTTGCCTGTGAAGCCTGTCATGGCCCATCGAGTTCCCATGTATCTTATTATAAAAAACAAGAGGAAAATGAAGCCAATGAGGTGGTGCCTCCTCAATTATACATGGGCAGTGTAGTTCCGCCAAAAGAGCTTGTAGACAAATGCGCCAGATGCCATTCCAGAAGGGGTAACCTAACACCGTATTTTGATTATACAGGTAATTTCACAGATCATTATTTTCCTAGGATGCTGGAAGAACCCTTATATGAACTGGATGGACAGATACGCGATGAAGTTTATGTTTACACTTCCTTTATACAGAGTAAAATGTATGGGTTGGGGGTTTCCTGTAAAGATTGCCATGACGTGCATTCGCTTAAATTAAAAAAAGAAGGCAATGACCTATGTTTAACCTGCCATGTTCCCGATAAATATAATAGCTCTGAACACCACTACCACCAAATGAACACAGAAGCCGCACTTTGTATAAATTGTCATATGGATGGTAAATTGTATATGGTTAATGATTACAGAAGAGATCATAGTTTTAGAATCCCCAGACCCGATCAATCCGCAAAATACAACACACCAAATGCGTGTAATAAATGTCACACGGATAAATCGGCAGAGTGGGCCAGTGACTTCATAGTAAACAAATATGGCCCGGAGCGGGCAGATCATTTTTCGGACCATTTATTAAAAGGTTATTTTGAGGACCCTGAAGAATTCAAAAAGGTTTTGTCCAATAAAAATTACCCGGAGATAGCCAGGGCCACAGCTATGGGGCTTTATGTAAATACACCTATTTCATATGAAGAAATGCTGGATTTAACCAGGTATTTAAATGATTCATCAATTTTTGTGAGAAACCAAACAGTGCGTGCATTTGAGGAATTAAGACAGCCGGAGTTATCATCATATATAATTCCTATGCTTAAAGATTCAATACTCGCAGTTCGGGTATCAGCTGCACACTATTTTAATGTAGTCGGCAAAAGTCAGGTAGAACAATTGGATCAATTTAAAATGGCTAACAAGGAATATTTGACAGAACTGGAAGTAAATTCAGACCTGCCTGCGGGTTTGCACCAGTTGGGCGTTTATTACCAAAGTATTGGAGATATAAAGAAAGCGCAGGAATATTACCAAAAAGCAGTTGAGGAAGACAATTACTTCAATGTGTCTCGCATGAACCTGGCTTTAATTTATTATCAGCAGGGTTTAGTGGATAAGAGTGAGGCCATCTATCAAAAAATTATTGAGCAAGAACCGGATTATAGCTATACTTACTATATGTTGGGCCTGCTCTATTATGAAACAAACAGAGCAGACAAGGCCTTGGAATATTTGCAAATCGCCTGCAATAAAGAGCCCCCCAATGAAAGCGCTTTTTACAATTATGCACTTATGCTCCAACAGTTAAATAAAAATAATGAAGCCTTAATTGTGTTGAAGAAGGCATTAAATACTTTTCCCAATAATGAACGATTGCTATATGTAAAACTCCTAAGTGAAATTAATTTGAAGCAGCTAAATGAGGCCATGAATACCTGTCGTATTTTGCTTCAAATTAGTCCAAATAACACCAATTATTTACAGATATTTCAAAGGTTGCAACAGGGTAATTTATAGGTCAATAAGATTTATGTCAGAAGCTATGGCCATTCCATCGTAACAATATATCAATTAGCTCAATTTTTTATAGATGTTTTAAAGCTTAGTTCGCTAATATAATTTAGGGAGGATGGCTTGTATTTGAAATCGTAATTGCCCACTAGACCCATCTGCACTGGTAATATAATGGTAATAACCTAATTGAGCATTAATTGGCAGCTTATTTAATTTGAACAATCTGCCAAAACCGGCACCTAATGGCACATTCCATTGATTTCCACTCGGAGCCTCCCAATTAGCAGTAATTATTGGTGCTGAATTAACATACCAGCCATTGGCCAAATTTTTCACAACAAATATCTGTGCATAAAACAAGTTTACATCTGCGGCATCTGAGGGACCGGCCACACTCCATGAATTCTGGGCAATAGCACCAATAGTCCAGCCATTGTTTTGATATAAACCCAGAGCTGAGGGAGCCAGTGCAAACTTTTCGAACCCTAAGCCCGGCGTAACACTTCCCCAGGTGAGGGTAGGCCCCACCGCCCAAATTATTTTACCAGGCTTGGCTGGTGTAAAAAGCATGGCGGTGCTAATATTGCCAATTCCACTTGTCTTCCCCACAAATGGAGAGGATAGATCGGGCCCGCTAATGACAGGAATTATATTTCTGAAAATTAAATTTACATTTTCAGTGATTCCAAAAGGCAAAACAGGTTGAATATTTAGCGTGTTTCTGTTAATATCATTAAAATCCAAATTGTTTTGAAATGGGATACTTACAATATCTGCTACCGGGTTCTGGACGTCATTGGCTAAATTACCTTCACCTTCCGGTTGGGCCTCCTGCGAAAAAACTGCAAAGAAGCAGAAAAAGGTAATACAACTTAGAAAAATAGGTTTTGAGATATTTAAGGGATAATTCATTTTAAACTGTGTTAAATACACTTATAAAGATATTATTTTATGTTATTTGAAGTAGCAATAATTCCTATTTAATTTTATGATTCCGGTGTGAAAAGCCTAACTTATTTTTATTCTTTCTAAATGAATATTATCGTAACTTTCTTACATTAATTTAGATTATAAGTTTAATAAATTCATTTGTAGTTCTATGGAAGATAAAAACCAAGGGTTGGAATCTAAACCGACAAAAGGTATAACAAGACGGAATTTCATCAGAGGAGCCGGATTATCTACTGCAGGCAGTGTCTTATTAACTTCAAATGCCCTTGCATTTGATTATAAGGAACAAGGTTTAGCTGGTAAAGAATTTGGACCTGAAGCCATTACCATAAAAATGAAGGTCAATGGTATTATGAAGTCATTAAGTGTGGAACCAAGAACAACATTGGCTTCGGCTTTAAGAGACCATTTGGAGCTTACAGGAACAAAAGTCGTTTGTGACCGGGGCTCCTGCTCAGCATGTACCGTTTATGTAGATGGAAACCCTGTGAATTCCTGTATGATGTCAGCTTTTGATGTTGGCGAGAAGGAAGTCACCACCATTGAAGGTATTGCTAAAAATGGTGAATTGCACCCTATTCAACAAGCATTCATTGAGCATGATGCTTCACAGTGTGGCTACTGTACCCCTGGGATGGTAATGTCCTGTGTGCATCTGTTAGAAAACAACGCAAATCCTGATTTGGAAGATGTAAAAAATGCCACCCGCGGTAACCTTTGTCGTTGTGGTACTTACCCTCATGTCTTTAAGGCCACTTTGGCAGCAGCAAAAAAAACAATTTAAAATGGATACTAGAAAAGAAAAATTCCCACACGGTATTCCGGGGCATAATTTAAGTGAAATAGAGAGGGAAATACCTATTGAAGAACCACCCGTATGGCCGGTTAATGATAAATTAAAAGTAATTGGCAAAAGGGTGACAAGAATCGATGCCCTCGAAAAAGTGACCGGTAAAGCAAAATATACTTCTGACATTAAATTACCGGGAATGCTCTACGCCAAGATGTTGCGTTCCAATGTGCCACATGCAGTTATCACATCAATCGATATTTCAAAAGCAGAAAACCTCCGGGGTGTACATGCAGTTCACCTTATAGAGAATGACCAGAAGGAGGGCGAAGAAGATAGTGACGGTAAATATCCAATGGTAAAATATGCCGGGCAACCTCTGGGAGGCGTCGCCGCCGAAAGCCTGGAAATAGCCAAAGATGCCATCGCATTGATCAAGGTTAACTACGAGGAGAAACCCTTTGTCATAGATATCGAAGCCGCTATGGAACTCAATGCACCCATTGTGTTTGATGTGCCAATTGCCCAACAGGAAGATGGTGGAGATGTAGGAGAAACCCATGATGGGAGCAAGGGGGAAGGTAATGTCAGAGGTCCGTCGACCAGTAGTTTTTTTGGTGGACCCAGAGGTGATTTGGAAGCAGGTTTCAAAGAAGCCGATGTTGTGGTAGAAAGAACCTATCGCACACAGGTGCATACGCACATGCCATTGGAGACCCACGGCGTGGTGGTTGATTGGAATTCTGACCAAATGATGGTTTATGCGTCCACACAAAATACAAATAACGTTAGAAATGAAATGGCGAGTGTCTTTAATTTACCAAAAAGTAAAGTAAGGGTATTCTGTGATTTTATGGGAGGAGGATTTGGCGCAAAACACAGCGCCGGAAGCTTTGGACCCATGGCTGCAAATCTTGCCAAAAAAACGGGAAGACCAGTCTGGTTAATGTTAGACAGACAAGAAGAGCATATAGCTGAAGGAAACCGTCCAAATTCTATTCAATCGCTGAAAATAGGCGCCAGGAAAGATGGTGCTTTGACCGCTATTCAGCAACGTTCCCATGGAACAGCTGGTGTAAACCTGGGCGCCGGAGTTGGCCGGATTGCCCAAATTTTGTATCCCTGCCCTAATTTTGCAACTGAACAATATGATGTATTAACCAATGCAGGACCAGGAGCTGCCTGGCGTGCACCCGGTAATGTTCAGGGAGCTTTTGGACTCGAGCAGGCTATTGATGAATTGGCGGAGAAGCTGGAAATGGATCCATTGAAATACAGAGACATAATTGATAAAAGTGAAGTGCGAAAAGTAGAGCGCCAAAGAGGTGCAAAACTTTTTAACTGGTCTCGTCGCCAGCCTGCAGGCAGTGGCAAAGGAGTAATAAAGAAAGGTCTGGGTGTTGGCCAATCTACATGGCCGAGATTTGTAACGCTCGATTCTTCGGTCGAAATTAAAATCCATAACGACGGTGGGGTAGAGATTCGATCCAGCGTCCAGGATATAGGGACAGGGACTAAAACTATTCTTGCCCAGGTAGTTGCAGAGGAATTAGGACTTCCGGTGGCAGCTATTACGGTCAACATCGGAGACACATTTTTCCCTGTTGGTCCGGGTTCCGGCGGAAGCGTAGTTACCGGATCCATTACCCCTCCGGCCCGTAATGCTGCTTATGAAGCTAAAAAAGCTCTTTTGAAAATGGTTGCCAAAAAATGGGAAACAGATTCGTCAGATTTGTTTATTGAGAATGGTGAGGTAGG
>CP070778.1:2517948-2520596 GCA_020346245.1 Flavobacteriaceae bacterium
GCCATGGCGACGGGGTCCACCCCTTACCATACCGAACAGGGAAGTTAAGCCCGTCTGCGCCGATGGTACTGCCGTAACTGGTGGGAGAGTAGGCCGCCGCCTTCTTTAAAAGCACTTATCAATCCGTTGATAGGTGCTTTTTTTTTACACAAAGTTCAGGTATAATCAAAACGTCCGTTTTCCTTTAAATCGATATATGACTAGCATCATGGCAGGTATTATAGCGGTATAATACCTTTAATTAATATATCCTTTAATAGATCGTCCATGATACACCAATTAAAGCCACAAGATTTAAGGAAAGGCATAGACATAAAAAAAACAGACTGGAAGCAAATAAGAGAAAAAGAATCATCTAAATTGTTGATTGGACAGGAACGTGCACTAAAATCCCTGGAATTTGGTATTGGAAATAAAAGAGGTGGTTTCAACATATTTGTATCTGGCTATCCCGGTAGCGGAAAATTGAAAGCTGTTAACCATTTTTTGGAAGAGAAGGCAAAATTGGAAGTAACTCCGGATGATTGGTGCTATGTTAACAATTTTCAGGACTCATTCTATCCTAAAAAACTCAAATTACCGAATGGTGGCGGACAAACTTTCAAACTTGAAATACAACGTTTGATCAAGGAAATACAAAAAATCCTGATCAATGCCTTTGAAAGTAAAGAATATCACGATAAGAAAGACCAGATTATTGAGGATTTTAGACAAAAGGAGAAAAAACTATTCCAGAATATTCATAACAAGGCAAGGGCTCATAACTTTGCCGTTACCCGTACGCCAATAGAAATATTGGTCATCCCAACTGATGATAAAGGAAGACCTTTAAATGATGAAAAATTTAATGAACTTGGCAAAAAGGAGCGCAATAATATACTTAATAAACAAACAGAACTAAAGAAAGAACTTTTTGAGTTAATTCGAAAAAATCGTGAATTGGAACGCGCCAGCAATGAATCTCTCTTAAAACTGGATGAAAGTATTGCTTCTTATACCATAGATACCCTATTAGAGGAATTAAATGAAAAATACAAGGACTTTGGAGAAGTCCTATTATATCTCGATGAGATTAAAAAAGATATTATTACCAGTTTACATAGTTTCTTGAAAGCAAGCCTAAGTCAGGACAGGCCGGATCTTAAACAGGAACTGAAATTCCAAAAATATGATGTAAATGTAATCACCGATAATACAGATATATCTGGGGCCCCTATCGTACTCGAATTAAACCCCACTTTAAATAATCTATTTGGAAAGGTAGAGCACGAATCGTATATGGGCACGCTCATTACAAACTTTACGCTTATCAGGGGAGGAGCTTTGCATAAGGCAAACGGTGGCTACCTGATAATAACACTTAAGGATTTACTGATGTCCTACTTTTCCTGGGATAGTCTCAAAAGAGCTCTAAAGAATAGCGAGATCGTAATTGAAGATGCCCGGGAACAATTGGGCATTATAAGTGCTAAAAGCTTGAAACCTGAACCTATTCCACTCAATATTCAGGTAATTTTAATCGGTTCTCCCAGGTTGTATTATCTATTATATGAACTGGACGAAGATTTTAAAGAACTATTCAAGGTTAAGGCCGAATTTGATACTACTATGGATTATTCCTCTCAAAACATTAAAGATTTTGCAGGGGTTACCTATAGGATCCAAAAGGAAAACGAATTATATCCCATTAATGACGAGGCAATGGGCAGGCTTGTAGGACACGCTTCCCGAATGGCCGAGGATCGAGAGAAAATTTCTATAAAATTTCGTGAAATAAGGGATATTATACATGAGGCAGATCATTATGCCCGGCTAGCCAAAAAAAATGAAATTGGCGCTGAAGATATCGAAGAGGCCATTGAAGCACGGTATTATCGCTCAAATCTAATACAGGTTAAGATAAACGAAATGATAAAAAGAGGGCAACTTATGATTGATCTGCAAGAATCTAAGGTGGGTCAGATCAATGGAATATCTGTTCTTGATCTTGGGGATATTAGATTTGGAAGGCCTAATAAAATAACAGCCAGTATTGCGTCTGGTAAAGTGGGGCTGATTGATATCGAGCGGGAAGCTAAATTGGCAGGGCCAATTCATACTAAGGGAATTCTGATATTACAAGGGTATTTATTGGAAAAATATGGTCAGGATAAAGCTCTAAGTCTCTTTGCCAGTTTGGTTTTTGAACAGAGTTATTCTGAAATTGAAGGGGATAGTGCTTCGTGCGCTGAATTATTCGCCTTATTGTCCAGTTTGGCTCAATTACCAATTAAACAGGGTATTGCGGTTACCGGATCTATCAATCAGAAAGGGGAACTACAACCTGTTGGCGCTATAAATCAAAAGATAGAAGGATTCTATAAAGTATGCGCTCAAAATAGCTTAAATGGTGATCAAGGAGTTATTATTCCCAGGACTAACTTGGATAATTTAATGTTGAAAGATGAAATTATAAAAGCTGTTGAACAAGGTCTTTTCCGTATCTGGGCAATAGATACAGTTGATGACGGCCTTGAGATCTTAACAGGTTTAAAAGGGGGCAAGAGGTTACAGGGGGGATCTTTCTCAAAGAATTCCGTACACTATAAAGTCGATGAAAGACTCAAGGAACTCAACAGGAATGTGCTGCCACCAGTTACATATACAAC
>CP070778.1:2520696-2532414 GCA_020346245.1 Flavobacteriaceae bacterium
TTTGTAAAAAAAAACAACTCCTGACTTAAATACAAGTCGGGAGTTTTCTTTTATAAAAGTTTACAATAACTAAAGGCCAACCTCCTCCCTGGGCAGTGCGGAGACTTTGCCGATATAACGAATAAAATTACGCTGCGAACTGTTGATAGTTATATGACTCGCCAGGCTATTAAATAAAGTTACGGTTACCTGATATACTTCTGATTTTTCTTTAAGCGTGAAGCCTATAGTATAGGTTCCTTTCTTAGCATTCCATGCTATTTTTTGTTTATATGGAAGTCCCTTAAATTCGATGGCATTTGTAACACCATATCCCCCAGATAATTGGCGTTCCCCAAAATAAGGTAAATACGCAGCGACAGAATCACCCATCATCTTCAGATAATTCTGATTAGCAATTAAACTAATATTGCTGCCAGAATTTCCGGGTAACAGTAATCCGCTGCTGGCTATGCTATTCATAGCATTTGTATTCATGGGTTGCGCCCATTCAGATATAATTTGGAAACTTTTTTGCTCGACCAGCTGCGCTAATTCCTGGTTCTGTAATGTAGAATTCGCCGTCTTTTGCGAACTTCCACAGCCCCATAAAACAATCGATAACCCTAATGCTATAAACCCTTTTATCATTTTAAATATCTATAATACCTTAATTATCAATAAGATAACAAATATTGATGCATTATCTATTAAATTTATGATATTTTTTTAACCCCTTCCCTCCTATTAAAAACCCTATTTCTTCAGCAATCGCTGTTTAAACCATATATTGAGCAATAAACCGCCTATTATCATTGCCATACCAACAAAACTCCAGGCTACATATGTTTCACCTAGAAATAGCACACCGACGATAACTGCAAAAAAGACTTCCAAATATTTTAAAGGGGCTATTGCATTAGTTTCCCCCATTTGGAATGCTTTGGTCATAAATAACTGTCCAAAATAACCAAAAACACCAAGGCTGGATAATAAAAGCCAATCTATACCCACAGGGGTTTTCCAATCAAAAATTGCTCCTATGCCGCCAATGATCGTAGCAACGCACATAAAATAATTGACAATTACCACAGGATGTTCTCTACTACCAATTTTGCGAATAATAATATATACAATACCGCTAAAAACGGAAGCTATAAGAATTAAAACCAAACCAATCAGAGGAATATTCCGGTCAAGGCCTTTTAACACCAGGACTCCTGAAAAAGAGATAATAAAAAATAGCCATTGTACAGGCTTTATCTTTTCCCTGAGTAACAAAATGGCAAAGATAGCGGCAAATATAGGTGCTATATATCGTAAGCCTACCGCGGAACCTAAAGGCATATAATGCAGAGCCATAAAAAATAAAACCATTGAAGTTGAGCCTACTAAGCCTCTCATAATCAACAACTTGCGATGAGTTCCTAAAACTGGTATACCCCTGTTGAGCAAAAATCCAAAAGTAAAAAAAAGTGAACCGAGTGATCTGAAGAAAACCATCTGATAAGCACTGTAGGCAGTGAGGAATTTCAGAAGTCCGTTCATAAGTGTAAAGGCCAGGGTACTCAGGAGCATAAAATAAATGGCCTTCTTTAAATCCATGAGAGCAAAGATACGAGATGTGATGCTTTTACTCCAGATTCATTTTTATTCCAGTGTTTCACTTCGACTTACTAGAACTGGTCTGCACTAACATAGGCTGTTTTAACATGGCTTCCTTCTTCCGATACGAGGGTCCATGCAAAATAAACCTTGTCCCCCACCAGTTCCATTTGAGGGAAGCCGGTACCTCGGGAACCCTCCAGCCTTGAAATTAAAACTGCTTCTCCCCTGTTACCCAGACTATCTACTTTTACGGCCATTAGCACCGCACCTTCATCTTCCATTTGCATCCAACTTACGATGGCGATCTTCTTATCCAGTAATAAAACATCTACTCTGCCTATTGAAGTGGCATCATCTATCCGGATGGGATCATCAAAACTAATTCCTCCATCGTTTGAAAATGCCAGGTTTACCTTAGGTTGGTCATTGGCAGCGGTAAACCAGGCTATTGCCAGGTTATTCCCTGAACTTGCTGCCTTAGGGCCATTAACCGGACAGCCTTTTATAAGCCAGTTATCAGGATAAATTGTCTTAGGAGCAGTCCATTTGCCAGCCACATTCCTAACAATGCTCATATCCCTTATTTCATTCTCAGTACGGTCCCTGTAGATCACAACAGGGCCGTTAGAAGTCATGACAGCTGTGGTTTGGCAGCAATCACAGGTACTGGAGTCCAGGACAACTTCATTAGAAACCTTCCCATTTACAGAAACTTCGGCCGCCCGAAGGGTCATTGCACCCCTGGATCCATCTTCTTTTTCCAGTGTATTCCTACCATCCAACCAGCTTATAAAAAAAGAGTCCTCTTTATAGGGTAAGGCCGTTACAAATCCGTGTTCTGTTGGTGTTTCATCAGTATGCAAGGGTAAATTGGTGACCCAATTGTTGGAATCCCTGGGAAGTATATTTAACTTAATATCATAGGAATAGGTGTCCGGAGAAGATTTCTTCAGTACATGAGACAATAATTGTCCTTTATTTTCAGTAATCATCGGGAAGTCGGCCCAATTTACAAACCAGTCATCACCCTTTAAGATTTCCCTTGGAGCCTGCCATTTTCCATTTTTGAGTTCGGCATAGTATAAAATTGCCAAAGTATCATCTTTCATTTCTACCCAGGACAATAGCGTATTTTCATTGGAGGAAAACAAATTGGGCAACGAAGAATTTTCTGTAGCAGGAGAATCAATATAGTAAACCTTACTTATTGCTTTTTTAGACTTTTGTGTACAAGACACAATTATTATAAAGATTATAAACAGGGAGTATATAAAACCTCTTTTCATATAGCTTAATTCTCTAATTCTTCAAACATGTTATTTGCCAGTAGAATTTTGGTAAGGCGTTTGGAACCCCTATTCCTGTAAAGATCACGCACAAGCTTTTGCCGCTTACCCTCTGAGATATCCATCGAATCTATTAAAGCCCTCATCGAAAGTATTTCTTTTCGTCGCATCTCCTCGGCAGACAGATAATCGGGTTCAAATTTATACAGCGCTGGGCCTTCTTCCTTGTCTGCCTGAAGCGCAGCCACCATTTGAGGTTTTTGCTGGCCAATAAGGTTAGTTGTATTCAACAAGCACAGCCCAATGCAAAACAGAAGCATTAATTCTTTTTTCATTTTAAATGTCTCTAATTCTAATCTAAATTAAGTCATTTTACTAAACAATCAATGCACAGTTGTTTAATGAACATTTTATTCGATCAATTACGCACCGTTAGGTTAAATGATTTGTGGTCCTACCAAAGTGTTTCTAAAACGATTCCTGTTTACACACCTTCACTTTGATGGATTTACTTATCGGGGTCCGACTCCTGTCTGCAAAATGATTATAAGGGACTAGTGCATTGGTCTCCGGAAAATAGGCTGCTAAATTACTCTTTGGAATTTTATAAGGTAAAACCTTAAAATTATAGGCAGTCCTGGTCCCGGAATCGTACGTGCTACTCAGGTTTACTACTTCCATCTTATCCAGGCCATTTTCTACCATGTCATCCGGGTTCATAAACACTATCCTCCTTTCATTATATACCCCACGGTATCTGTCGTCCATCCCATAGATCGTAGTATTAAACTGGTCGTGAGAACGTATAGTCATCAGCATAAATTCACCAGCCATGAGCTGATGTTCCGGTAGCTTATTTATTGTTATTTTGGCCTTACCTCCCGGTAACTTACTAAAATCTCGTTCCCTGACGTTATTCGGTAAGTAATAGCCCACTCCATTAGCTCTTGATTCAGTATTTTCAAAACCTTTAGCTACCTTATCTATCAATTCCCTGATCTTACGGTAATCATTTCCTAAAAGTTTCCAATCCACAGTATGCTTCCCTTTAAAATAGGTGTCTGCAATACTTGCAATAAGTTCTGGTTCACTTCTCAAATGGTCAGAAGACGCTTTCAGAATTCCTCTTGATCTGCGAACACGTCCCATGCTGTTTTCTACAGTAACAAAGCAATTAGCACCATGTTCCTTTTCTGAACGGCCGTAAGTAGGTAAAATCAAAGCTGTTTTACCTGTCACAAGATGACTCCGGTTTAATTTGGTACTAACCTGCACCGTAAGTTCACATCGTTGCAAGGCTTCAGCTGTATAATCGGTATCCGATGCTGCCATTAAAAAATTCCCTCCTAGGGCCATAAATATTTTAGCTTCACCCTTGTACATTGCTTGCATAGCTGCAACTACATCTAAGCCTTTCTCAGAAGGTGGTGTAAATCCCAAATGAGTTTCAATGCGTTTATTGAAATCCTTGTCCACATAATGCATGATACCCACACTACGGTCTCCCTGGACGTTGCTATGCCCCCTAACCGGACATGTACCGCTAAATGGTTTGCCAATAGCACCCATTAGCAATAAAAGATTTACATATTCCCTTATAGTTTCTACGCCATTCTTATGCTGGGTTAATCCCATGGCCCAGCAAACTACAATTTTACGTTTTCCAGCCAGTAAATTTACAGCTGCATCCACTTTTTCTACAGGAACACCACTGAGCATATGTAGCTCTTGCACAGAATAGGAATCCAAATCTTTTAATAAGGCCTCCGCTCCTTCTGTATATTCCTGAATAAAGTCAGTATCAAAAATATTACCCTCTAGCCTGTCTAGTGCAGCCAGTTTTTTTAAGATTAACTTTATCAAGGGGATATCCTGATTTATTTTTACCGGGAGGTGAAGGTCAGTTAACTGTTTTCCTGAGCCCAACAACCCCTTTAAACTCTGAGGATTTTTAAAATTCATTAGTCCGGATTCTTCTAGCGGATTGATGCTAATAATGCTCCCGCCGTTTTCCTTACATTTCTCAAGGGCCGAAAGCATTCGTGGATGATTGGTTCCGGGGTTTTGTCCGGCTACAATGATTACGTCTGCTCCATACAGATCTTCAAGTTTTACAGATCCTTTCCCAATTCCAAGAGTTTCTGAAAGCGCTACACCACTTGATTCGTGGCACATATTGGAACAATCGGGCAAATTATTTGTCCCAAAGGCCCTGGCAAACAAACCATATAAGAAGGCCGCTTCATTGCTTGAACGCCCGGAAGTATAGAAGATGGCTTCGTCAGGGCTGTTTAGACTATGAAGGTTATCTGCAATAAGTGTATAGGCATCTTTCCAGGAAATAGGTGCATAATGTAAACACCCTTCTCTTAAAACCAGAGGTTCAGTTAACCTGCCCAGAGCGTTTAGATCATAATCAGTTCTCAGAGACAATTCTTCTACCGAATATTTCGCAAAGAACTCAGCCCCAATGGTTGACTTAGTAGCCTCATCTGCCAGTGCCTTGGCGCCATTTTCACAGTACTCTCCTATTCTGGAAGGCTTTTCGGGATCTGGCCAGGCACAACTTGGACAATCAAAACCATCCTTCTGATTCATATGCAATAAAGTTGACATCGCTCTGAAAACCCCCATTTCTTTGAAACTGTGTTTCATAGCTGCAGCAATCCCTTCTTTACCGGCAGCATAGGGTTTAGGATTAGTTACTTTGATCTCAGAAAACGCATCCGGACCTCTGACACAAACATTTCTTTTATAATTATTTTCAATCATTTATTTAAAGTAAACCTTTAGGATTTGGATAGTTGTCTGATTGATCCTCCTCACGCACATCTAGGCAGGCAAAATCTTTTTCTAATAATAGTGACAGGTTTCCATTGTTGGTCAAATCTATAGTCTCGCTAAATCCAACCTGATCTGTTTTATGCCAATTCACCCCCAGTGCCTGAGGAAGATTTAAGGTAATGGTATTGTCACGGAATTGTGCATTGAGTTTTTCTGAATCAGTTACCATTCTTACCGCATAAGTAAAAACATTAGTTTTGAATGTTGTCTGGTTCTTTATGTACCCTTTGGTACAAAGTGTGTTTACTTCTGAACGGGTAAGCCTGAAACGTACTGAATTTCCTAAAATCCTAATCTTCATCCTGTTGTAACTTATTGCTTACTAAATGTACAACATATTCAGATTTCTTCTTCTTTAATCCACTACTTTTACATTTTAGAAATGAACCTGACATATATCATAGGTGATTCGGATTAAGCAGCGGAATTTTGTGGTCTAAAATGATAACATTATGTCCACGAAAAACATCACATACACCAACCAGACTTCAAATGCCGTATACGGACTAGGTCTTTTGGGTGCTGCCATATATTATATTCAAATGGCCACAAGCTTTTGGGCCGGGGTAATAGGATTTATCAAAGCTCTGTTGTGGCCGGCATTCATTGTTTACGAAGTACTGAGACATTTAGAATTGTAAATGCAATTTTTCGTATCTTCTGAAAGATAAATATTGAGTCTTATGAAAAACCTGGTCAGAGCAATAATAGCAGCCATTGGCGCAAAAAAAATAGGAGGTGGAAAATGTGGCTGCTTTGGAACCATTTTTGTATTTATAGTGCTTTACTGGTTGCTGGGCTATGTTTTTGAATTATTCTAATTAAGTTTCCCAAAAATTACTCAAGCAGATCCTTACTATTAGTTAAGATTCTTTCTGTGGATTAATGTACTTTTGCCGGATGGTAAAAAAAGTGCAATCCCAATTAGAATTTGTAGCCCTTATGGCAGCACTCATGTCTATTGCTGCTCTGGCCTTAGATGCCTTATTACCCGCCCTGGATATAATTGGGAATGCAGTCGGCGCTACTAACCCTGCCCATAACCAATTACTGATCACACTTTTCTTTTTAGGACTGGGAACCGGTCCCCTTTTATTTGGTCCTGTTTCAGATAGTATAGGTCGAAAACCTGTAGTTTATATGGGTTTCGGACTTTTTATTTTTGCGAGTCTCGTGTGTGTATACTCCCAAAGCCTGGAATTGATGATTACGGGCCGAATCCTGCAGGGAATTTCACTATCTGCACCAAGAACAATAAGCATAGCTATGATCCGTGATAAATATAGTGGGGACTATATGGCCCGTGTTATGTCTTTTGTGACAGTAATATTTATCCTTGTCCCTATAATTGCTCCGACCTTAGGTAAATGGATTCTTGATTTCTACGGCTGGGAGGCCATTTTTCATGTCCAGGTAGTATTTGGCATTTTGGTGGCGTTATGGTTCTGGAGAAGACAACCGGAAACACTTATCCCTCGTAAAAGAACTTCCTTCCGTGGTAGTGTCTTTGTTAGTGGTTACAAGGAATTACTTAATTACAGGCAAACAATGCTCTTTACAGTAATCTGGGGATTTATTACAGGTTCATTTTTGGTGTACTTGAGTACTGCACAACAAATTTTCCAGGAACAATATGCCTTAAAAGAGTCCTTTCCATATATTTTTGCTGCACTTGCCATCACCATTGGAAGTGCAACCCTTCTTAATGGTACACTGGTATTGCGCTATGGGATGATGCGTTTGGTAACTGTTTCTATGGCCGCTTATGTACTCATTTCTTTAGTTTATATTGTTTTGTTTGCCAATTCCGGAAATCCCTCATTTGGGATTCTGCTTATCTTTTTTGCATTGCAGTTTTTCGCAGTAGGTTTTCTTTTCGGCAACCTGCGTGCCCTTGCCATGGAACCGGTTGGGCATATTGCTGGCATAGGTGCTGCCATTACTGGATTTATTGCAACTATCATGGGGGTAGCCATAAGCACTTATATCGGGCAATTTGTTATAGATAGTGTGCTTCCCATGTTTATTGGCTTTTTGGTCTGTGGATTGATATCCTTTGGGGTTTTAGCCTTTTTCTTCCTTTCAAAAAAGGGTGTTCATAACCCGTATTAGAAACCAAAGAACTTTCACAGGTAGAGTTGTTTAACTGAGATACTTTAAATTAGAAGGAATGAATCTGGATTATATCAAACAAACCCGGGAATTGCAGAAACTCCCGGGTTTATTTTACAGCTTACTACTTCTAATTATGAATCAATCCCTGTCCTTCAATCCATGGCGCTCCTGCAGCTTTCACTGCGGCTTCAAGCGATGGTAATTGTGATTCTACAAATCCTTTGAGCTCCAGTTTTATGTCCCTTAACATAGTCTTTGCAGCGCCAAAGGCTGCCTTGTGATTAGCTGTTGGTCCATAAGTACTGCTTGTTAAGGCACGGCGACCAACAGAATTCCCCGAATTAGGGCTTGGTTCATTCCTTTCTCCTATTTCATTCTTAGCGGGGTTTCCATTTACTTTCGAATCCATCTCCTGAAGCATTGTTCTGGCTGTATACAATTTTTGAACAAGATCAGCTGAAGGAGATGTTGCTTTTTGCATGGCGCGCTGTAAAGCCTCTACTTTTAAGGTGCTTTCCTTTAAGACTGTGCTGGTTGCCTTCAAATCTTGCTGAAAAGCCTGATAGGCCTCTCTAAAAGCATCTATCTCTTCATACGAAGCTCCCTTTAAGGCACCTTCAGACAGAGGCACTACTTTAAAACCCTTAGGGCCACTCACTTGCATCAACTGGCCATCTACAAGCCTGGATAAGGTAACTGAATACTCACCTGGGGTAACCATAATGCTTTGGTTATTATGATTTTCCATTGCTGTTGTCGGTTTAAGGTCTTCGCCACCTCTATCCGCAACATCAAGGGCCCAGTTAACACGGTTGAATCCTTTTTTATTGGTTCCTTCAACCATTCTAACAACTTGTCCCTTGCTGTCTTTAACTGTAAGTAAGAACTTAGGCTGTTGCTGTACTTTCTCCGCTTCCAGGGCGGCCCAGCCAGGAAATGGCACGGTAGCTTTTCCTTTTTCGGACAACTTTCGCGCAGACTTTAATGAGGTAAGTGAATCCTTAAGGTAATATGTGAAAATTGCTCCGAATTCAGGGTTTTTGGCCGCATACTGATTGCTTCCCTGTGCATAGCGTGCAGACTTCGGAACATACCAATAGGCCTGTCTTACATCAAATAAGGTAGCTTCTGAATTCCTCACAGTAGCGTTAAATTCACGTAAAGGAGAAATATCATCAAGAATATAAAAACCTCTCCCAAAAGAAGCTGCTACCAAATCATTTTCTCTTCTTTGAATGGTAATATCACGTATTGCAATTGTGGGTAAACCTCCTTTTAACTTACTCCAGCTGCCTCCGCCATTGGCTGTAAAAAAAACACCATTTTCTGTAGCAGCAAAAAGCAGGTCCTTCTTAATATGATCCTGAACTAAGCGCCAGGTAAGTAACCGTTTGGGAAGATTTCCATTCATTAAACTCCAGGTCCGGCCTTTATCTGTACTTTTCAATAAATAAGGTTTAAAATCCCCGTATTTATGATTATCCAGAGCCGCATATACAACATTTGCGTCAAAAAGATCTGCACGCACATCGTTTACAAACGGTGTTGCAGGAACCCCTTTTATGCTACTTAATTCTACTTTTCGCCAATTTGCGCCACCATCTTCAGAGACCTGGATGATTCCGTCATCAGTACCGGCATAAAGTAAGCCTTCCTGTTTTGGGGATTCAGCCAAAGAAGTAATAGTGTTGTAATTAGACATGGCATTTACATCCCAGGCATTGTCCCAACTTTGCAGCCCGCCCATGATAGGTAAGGCCAGGCGTTCCTGGTTTCGCGTGAGATCCCGGGAAATTGCCTGCCATTCATCTCCCCTATTCTCTGATTTCCAGACACGCTGAGAAGCGAAGTAAATTCTGGTAGGTTTATGAGGACTAACCAAAATAGGTGCGTCCCAGTTAAAGCGTTCCGCAGGTTCACCGGCAGCTGGCTGTGGTTGGATAAACACCGTTTCACCGGTAGTCTGGTCTACTCGCCATAAGACACCTTGCTGAAACTCACCATATGTAATATCAGGATTTCCCGGTTCAGTAGCCGATTGGTGACCATCCGCACCCAGGGTAATCCACCAGTCTGAATTTAGAATTCCCGCTTCATTTCTGGTTCTGGAAGGACCACCATGCGACCCATTATCCTGTGTTCCCCCGTAAATATTGTAAAATGGCTCACTATCATCTACAGCAACCTTATAATATTGGGTTACCGGAAGGTTGGCTATAAATTTCCATGTTTTGGTATGGTCAAAACTTTCGTATAAACCACCATCCGTACCAAAAAGCACATAATTAGGATCAGAAGATTTAAAAGCCATAGCATGGCTATCTACATGCTTGCCTTTTTCGTTCATATTTACAAAGGTTTTTCCATGATCTTCAGAAATTTTTACATAATTATTCATCAGATAAAGCCTTCCTTCTTTGTGAGGCGAAGCATATAGTTCCTGATAATAGTGCGGTCCTGTCCCACCAGACACCGTATTGGATTCCTTGCTCCAGGATTGTCCACCATTAGTAGAAACAAAAATTCCACCGGTAAGGCGTTCCAATTCAATGGCTGCATAAATCATATTCGGATTAAACGGGTTAATGGCCAACCCGATTTTTCCCAAATTAACTTTTGGGATTCCTGTGCTTAACTTTTCCCAGGTTTCACCGCCATCCGTACTTTTATGAATTCCCGAGCCGGGGCCACCGCCCATATAGGCAGCTACTGTTCTATGCCTGTCCCATGTAGCAGCGTAAAGTACATCAGGGTTTGTAGGATCAATCAGCAGGTCTGTGGCGCCTGTCCACTCTTCATTACCCAAAGTTTTATTCCAGCTTGCACCTCCATCAATTGACTTGTATACCCCTCGCTCACCTCCTTTGCTCCATAGCGGTCCTTGTGCAGCTACCCATAAGGTATTTGAATTTTCAGGATGAATCACGATCTTGGAAATATGCTCAGATTTCTTAAGACCCATATTATTCCAGGTCTTGCCATCGTCTTTACTCAAGTAGATCCCATCGCCAAAACCCACATGACGACCACCTACATTTTCACCCGAACCTACCCAAATAGTACTTGGGGTATTGGGGTCTATAGTAACGCAGCCTATAGAGTAGGTCGTTTCCTTATCAAAAATGGGTTCCCATGTAGTCCCTGAATTGACCGTTTTCCATACGCCCCCCGAACCAATAGCAATATACCATACATTTTCATTATTGGGATGAATAGCAATGTCTGCTACCCGCCCTGAAGTAAAAGCGGGGCCTATATTACGAAAATCCAAACCCTGGAAAGGATCTTCTTTAATTTGTTGAGCCTGGATATTTAAAACTAACGCCAGATAAAAAATATAGGCAAGTGAAATACTTTTAATAATCTTCATAACAACTAATTTTAAGCTCGAAAATAGGTAAAAACCTGTAATTGGAACATTACCTCGATAGGAAAATTTTATTGTACGATAAAAGATCGTTTATAATATGTTTCCGACAAAGAAGAATTTTGTTGTTCTACTGTATTTGTATCAAAAAGACGTTTCATATTGTTGCCGGAAAGATCTTCTATAATTGATTGAGATATAAGTTCATATGTTCCTTTTTTCCAAGTATTTACAGG
Source organism: Flavobacteriaceae bacterium (assembly GCA_020346245.1). Taxonomy (GTDB): domain Bacteria; phylum Bacteroidota; class Bacteroidia; order Flavobacteriales; family Flavobacteriaceae; genus Eudoraea. Next base: position 2,532,132 of record CP070778.1, read on the forward strand.
TTTAAATAATATCGACTCCTCTCGTTTGCCGAGCACATAGTCACCTTCTACAAGTATTTCTCCCCGATAAAGAATTCGCAGGGATTCTTTTGCAAGAATTGCATCCATGCTTTTATCAAATTTTATATTTAGAGCCTCTTTTGAATTAGCAGCAGGGACCGATAGCTCCCAGTTAAGTATATCAGGGATCTGATTGTCTCTTTTTACGACAACAATTCTCTTTGTGTAATTTTTAGGTAATGGTATACCCATGGCTGATTTCCATTTCCCGGAAACAGTAATA
>CP070778.1:2532514-2534962 GCA_020346245.1 Flavobacteriaceae bacterium
AAACCTGTTCGTTCCTTCATGAATACCATTTGAAGTGAGTTCAGCCAAATTTGGTGCTCTAAATCCACTTGCAATGTTTATTCGTCCTATTAAATTCTTTAAGAGATCTATTCTATACCCCAGCGCTGCATTGAAGCTGTTGAAATTTCTATCTAATTCTGCGATATATCCTTCTTCACCTAAAATACCTGTTTCCTCACTTTCTATGGAGCGATTATCAAATCGCAAACCTAGTTGAATATCACTTTTTTCGAAATGAATATGAGAGGTTGCCAGAAGTCCAATATCATTGGTGATTGCATCCGGGATTAATACTTCCTCCCCAAAGTTTTCATTTTTCTGATTCATCCCTTGAATTCCGGCAATTGTTTTCCAGCGTCCAATGCCTGGTAGATTGTATTGGAGATTGTAACTAAATGTTGAAAGGTGCATATCCAGAGCTGGTTCCATTTCTGATTGGTCCTCCGAAGGTATTTCTTCTTCTTCCTCCTCCTCAAACTCTTTTCGGCTATTGAAGATATAGCCCAGGGTTAGACTTAAACTCGAATTGTTAAAAAATAAATCACTTTTTGAGCTTACTATGTGATTGTTGATTTCCTGATAAGGCGTAATAGGTGTCCGTCCTGAATCCTGTATGCCAATTTCTTCCGGAATACCCAGATCCGAACTATTTAAGTTATAGCGCAATTCTGTCTTAAAAATTCCGAATTGGTATCCCAGAGCTGTTTTAATGTCAAATTCATTAAATCGGGAGTTTGTTACTCTTATATCATTTCCCCCTTCATAATCTGTATGGGAAGCGTATGAACCCCGTAGCAGGAATTTGAATTTTTCACCAGAAGTTTTAAAGCCGGCATTTGCATCAATACCCTGGGTATTCGTAAAATAATTTAAATTAATACTGCCTTCGGTAGACCTGTTGATGGCAAATTGTTCAGGATTTAAATAGAGCACGCCACCTAACGCATCCGAACCGTAAAGTAGTGAAGCAGGACCTTTTATAACTTCAACACTTTCCACACCTGAAGCACCTATACCAAGGCCATGTTCATCGCCAAATTGCTGGTTCTCCAGACGTACACTCTGAGAATATACCAATACCCTGTTTGAACTCAAACCTCTGATAACTGGTTTTCCTATCCCTATACCAGTGGAAACGCTTTCCACACCCGGAATGTTCGTAATACCATCGGATAGCGTTATTGCGCCCATTTTCCTTAAAGTCTCAACCTTAGCTTGTTCTACTTTCATTACATTTTCCCGTTGTAATTTGTGGAAAGGGGTAGATACAATTACTTCCTCCATCTCTATTGCACTTGGTGAAAGGACAATATTCAAAGTATTTACTCCTTCCTTAAGGGTAATTTCTGACGAAAATGTTTGGTAGCCCATAAAAGAGGCCACAATTTTATAAGTTCCAACAGGAAGATTGTTCATAACAAACCCCCCATTACTTTCTGTAATACTACCTTTCTCTATTTGAGGAAAATAAACAGAAACCTGCTCTAAGGGATTATTTGAATCTTCTGCAGAAACACTCCCTTTAAGTGTGCTCTGGGCGTTACTATTAAAATAGAATGATATAAGAAGTATTGGGAATAAATATTTCATAACCTTGTTTTTAAATTAAAAAAAATATGATAAATCGAGTTATGAAAACGAGGGGGGAGCTCTTAGAGAAAATAGTGGGGAATCTGATTCAGGGCTGAAATTATAATTGAGTGAGAACTCATTATTTATAGTTACCTCAGCTATTAATTGTATTTTAAAAATGGGAAGGTAAAAGTGATGTGAAAAAGTAAATTTATTGAAATCACAATCCAATTCTTTTACATGTACATGAGATTCAAAAGCATTGTCGCAGTTTATTGATAAATGATCAGAGGCATGAATTAGCTGAATTACGGAAGGGAGTGCCAAAAAGAATATTAGCACTAGTGAAACTATGGAAAATGAAATTTTCTTGTATTTCTTCATCAGGCAACAAAGAAATCAAATAACGCAATCAAGATAAGTTAAAGAAAGCTTAAATTACTTAAAAAGAAAACCCAATCCGATTCTGTCTAACATTTTTTTTTCAAAGTTCCAGAAAAATTTGAACTGTCCGAAAAGCCATCCGAACAAAACCAACAGAACCTGATAAAAGGGAAAGATCAGCAATATTCTAAGTGTCCAGTATACCCAACCACTCCACCAGGTCTCCGGAAAATTACCTCTTTCCAGACCAATCCAACTCAGAAATGGTTTTGCAATATATACGGCTGCAGAACCAGTAATTGAGAATACGATGAGGATTATAATAAGTTGAAAACTGGATTCTATTCCCCAGCGTTTTTTAAGTTTCTCCATAATTAATAAAATCCCAGCAAATATATTCATTTAATTCTCGGCACAAATGGTCCGAGGCGTTGCTTGTATTTGCGTTGAAAATAAATAAAATAATTATAA
>CP070778.1:2535062-2538791 GCA_020346245.1 Flavobacteriaceae bacterium
AATCTCCCTGAAGTGAAGCCAGTTCACCGGCAACAACTTCATACGCTATACTGGCAATGGAAGCCGAGTTGTTATTGGCCGTAGCAACAAGTTCTTCCAGTTCAGGATCCTCTTTTAGGGCAGCAATGGCTTCCAGCTCTTCCTTAGCTTCTTTCGCATTGTTTTTTCGCACGAACGCTATTCCACGGGCATAGTGCCTCATTAGATTTACATGTTTAATGTCAGGATTTGGGGCCGGTATTGTCAATATCTCATTCCATTTACCAAAACGAACATAGGAAAGCATAGGAGTTGACGCAAAATCCTGTAGAAATGGAAGCGTAATCAATTCTCCGGTAGGTACTTTTTCCGCTGTTTTTTTTGCAGCATCAATAGCTATCTCGCTGGCACCCAATAAACTTGCGGCAGACCAAAGGAAATGAATATTATGCGGATAATACCCCAGGGGATAAAGTCCCTGTGAATAACACTGTGATATGTAGTCTTCATCGGCTAAAATAGCGGCCTGATTGGTTTTTACGGCATCAAGATAACGACCTACTCTAATATAGATATGTGAAGGCATATGGACTATATGTCCGGCAGCGGGCATAAGAGCAGCCAATTTATCTGCACTTGGAACAGCAAGGTCCGGTTTGGGAAGCTCTACCATATGAATATAATAGTGATGTGCTCCCGGATTATCCGGATTTAATTCCATGGCACGTTCCAGTGCTGCTTTGGCCTCGGTTATGTTTGGTGACGGATTTCCATCTTTATCCCAATAATTCCAGGGTACGGTATTCATTACGGATGCGGCATATAGCGTCTGTATATTTGAATCATCCGGAAACTGTTTTACCACATCAGTCATGGCCTCCATATACGCCATATTCAATTCAGCCACATCTTTAGTTAGGTCAGTACTGTATCTGGATGTAAGTGCATTAATCAAAGCCTTTTCTTTGTCACTTGCATTAACGGCAAGTTTTTTCGCTTTAGCAATGGCTTCATTGTATTTTTCTTTACGCTCATCCGGAGGTAGCTGATCATTTATATTAGGTCCAAGTGCGTAGGCCTGGCCCCAATATGTCATGGCTGAATTTGGATCCAGCCTGGATGCTTCCATAAAGGAACGGTGCGCTTCCGCATGATTAAAAGCATAGGTGAGTTTTAAGCCCTGATTAAAAAATGTCTGGGCCATTTCTTTGGATGTGGTAATAGGGAAACTTAGATTTCCCAGGTTTTCAAACAAGGGTGAAATCTGTTGGGTGGTATCCACATCTTCCAATAAATATTTTGCTACGGTACATTTAATAGAATAAAAGGACGCTTTTTGGGAATTGTCGAGTTTTTTTTCGCCTTGTTCAGTAGGTAAAAAATAGACAAGGGCAAGTAGCCCAATTGCGATAATGATAAGACCCGATTTTTTTTTCATGATTGTATTATTAATAGTTGTTGATTGTATTTTGTTATCCTAATGTCGGGGTTTCACCCGATATATTCTTGAATGAATGTTTTAGCCTCCTCCACTTCGGGTCTATCACTTAATGAGGACCCTGTTGCTTGCACTAATAATTCAAAATATTGCCTGGCTTTTTGAGTATCACCTAATGTTTTAGCTGCTATAGCAGCGCCATACAAACCATTAAATCTATTGGGGCTGTTTTTAAGAGCCATCTCATAAGCCGATAAGGCCTCTCGTGGATTGTCTAAAGCTAATAATAAATCGCCCAATAACTCCCTCGCCGGGATTACTTCGCCCGGTGTCACCGGATGTTTTTCAGTATTATCCTCCAAAATAGCAGATTCCTGCATAAATTGCAATGCCTTTTCATGATTGCCTCTGGCAAACTCAATCCAGGCCTGTGATGCCTTTACTTGAATCATAACCTGATCTGCTTTATAATCATCTTGGAGTTTGACGAGGTCCTCGTGCAAAGATTGAAGTGTTGCCAGCTCTTTTTCTGCCGAAATTATGTTTCCCAGATGTGCTGAGCCTAGTGCACGAGTGAAATGTAAAATTGATTTTTCCCAGGGATATTTTTCCCAGGACAATGCTACAGAAGGGATCGGCAGATTGGCTGCCAGTTCCCAATCCTTATTCTCTAAGACCATTCTTGCGGGGTTTGCTGCGAAAGGGTAGGCCAATGAAGCGTTATTTCCCCATACTACTTTAATTCCACTTATGTATTCATACAATTCTTTGGTTTTTGCTGTATTCCCCTGTTGCAAATAGGCATATAATAAATAATCCAATGCATGAATTTCGCTGGTCCAATGCCCTTCCATTCCACTGGCATCGGCATAGCATCTTGCAGCATCTGCAGAGCGTAAATTAGAATTAATAGATTCATCCCAAAGACCAAGTCTTGTAAATATATGTGAAGGCATATGCTGGGCATGTGCAGAATTAGGTGCGATATCTGCATATCTCCGGGCTGTTGTTAAGGCCATAGGCGCTAATTCCGGATTGTCATAGTTATGAATAATGTAATGTGCTATTCCCGGATGATTGGGTTGATCCGGAAAAATGTCCTCTAATATTTTACCGGCTTTTCTTTCATTAGTATGATTTTTATCTTCCGGATCAGCGGTTGATTTGAGTGCCAGTGCATAAAATATAGCGGCCTCTGTGTCATCGGGATAAGTCTTATATATACTTTCCATATTCTTCTCCATTTTCAGGGCCCTGGTTTTATGGTCAATCTTTTCCCAATCTTTGAAATAAGAACCAATTGCATTTAGATATTCTTGTTCTTTTACTGTTTTTGGCAATGGCTCTGCAAGTTTCAGAATCCTTGACCCCTTTGCTAATTCTTCAGGATTAGGCGCTTTCCATAGTGCATGGTATATACTCATGGCAACTCCCCAATAAGCCATTGCACATTCCGGATCTACGTCAATCACTTTGGCAAAGGCTTTTTCGGCTTCGGCATATTCAAAAGAATGCAGCAGGGACACTGCTAAGTCAAATGCGTCACGGATTTCATAGTCACAGGATAAAGAAAAACTTACCTCTCCAAATTGCCCATCACCACATAACAAAAGATCTCCCCTAACAAGACCTGCAGATGCCAATTCAGGATTCGGATTTGATTTATTTTTACAATTGGTGAAGCTAAGTATAGCTATAACAAAAAAGACTATCAGCCAGGTGTTTTGAGATTTCATAATTATTTAAGTTTAATACATTGGGGCTTATGTATATGAAGTACTCGAAAAATTGCACCTTAAACTTTGTGCAACTCCCTTTAAAGATAGTAAAATCTGTATTGGTTGAAAAAGTCTAAAAATAAAACTGTATAGTTTGTTGCTATTTAAACATAAATTGGGCATTATGGAGGGTGAATACCACTCGCATTGGACTCTAAGGCCATGAATTAAGTGAACCGTCAAAAAGATTTTGATTCCGGGCTATCAGAGGAACTATCCTTTAATTTTTATGACTTTCATTATAATGCTCTTTCAGAAGGTCGCGTCCAAAATCATTCGTAAGATCCCTTACAGCAGTATGAACATGATTGGCATTGTTCTGAGTATTGTCATATTCTATTAAAATTACCGGGCTTTGTATTCTGTAGTAGTGACCTTTTCCAGGTACTAAGCTACCCGCCCATGCAAATGAGAGCTGGTTCATGCCCGAAGTCTTTATTTTATCCACAAGAGATTGGGAAAATCACAATTCATAATTGTCCAGATAAACCATTAATAACTTTTTTAAAGCTTCTTTTTGATCCTTAGACAAAT
>CP070778.1:2538891-2545829 GCA_020346245.1 Flavobacteriaceae bacterium
ATAAACTTGAAAAAAGGAAAACATCTATTTCATATTCCTTAATAAATCGTACAAATTATTTACTTCCCCCGCCTATCTATACATGCATCGAAGGAGGCAAGGTGGTGGTAAATATTGAAGTAGATGCTTCGGGCAATGTTATAGATGCCGGTTTTAATGAAAAAAGTTCGAATACGTCTAATGGGTGCCTTGTTGAAAACGCCATTTCCTACGCGCTAAAAGCTAAATTCAGTTCTGCAACAAGAGATAGCCAGAAGGGAACAATTACCTACCTATTTCAAAGCAAGTAACTTCAGGAATTAATATCTTTCAACCTTTGTACTTACACTACTATTAATATTGGATTAGACTATACCCATTCCTTTTAAAGAGACTCATAAGTTACAGGTAAGAACTTGCATTACTATACTGAAGGTAAATTTGCCTGAATTAATGTACTTGTGTCAGCCAGTCTATACGCACAAATAATATTACTACAGGCCGTAATTCAATAAAATATAAATACTATAAATTTTCCGGATTAATTGCCAGGCTTCTAAATAACTTAGCTTTAGTGCCCAAATATTTGTTTTGAACCTCATTTTGCTTAAGTTCAGAATCAATGAGTTTATTTTCTCTGGCATTTATTAAGAATAATGAACTCTCTCCAAAGGTAAACTTGCGTTCCTCGGCAGCTACCAACTTTGAGTAATCTCTCACAATATTACCGATTAAAAAATTCTGTTGATCAAAAGAATCCAAAGCTGTATAAATTGCCAATACCTTATTTCTTATTTCTATTTGGGCATTGTCAATCTCATATTGAGTGTTCTCCATTTTAAATTTGGCAAGTTTCAAATCTCCTCTTTCCTTTCTAAGAAAAAGTGGGAACCTGAATTTAATACCTCCCTTATACTGTTGGGTATCATAAGAATTAATAAGGTCCGGAGTTTCTGTTAAAAAATTGTATTCAAGATCAATTCTAGGTAATAACTTATTGGCTTTTAGCCTTTTATCTACTTCAAGTCCTGCCAGCTTATTACTTAGTGATTTAAGTTTAGGGTGATTCTCAATAGAAAAACTATCTAATGGCTTTCCTAAAATTTCCAGAGTAATATCCACCTCTCCGTCAACGTCCAAATTGGGGATAACATTAGGTTGCAGCTCAATAGGTATATTATTATCCAACCAAAGGAAATTTGATAGTTCAAGGGATTTATTGGTCAGGTTTACTTTGGCCTGTTCCAAATTTAGCTGCCTGTCTAGAACAGCAATTTTTGCTTCAACAGTATCAATTGTTGCTATATCTCCGGCTTCTGAACTTTTCTTAATCCCTTCAAAACGTATTTTGGCATTCTGGAGGAAATTGCTAAAAGTTTCTTTGTTTTTATATGCCAGTAACCAATCAAAATAGGCCAGTGAAGCATTATATAATATTTGATTAACCAGTAAGTCCCGGTCTGCTTTTGTTTGCTCTCTGAAAAATTTTGCTCTTCTCAAAGTAGCCATACGTTCATTAATCCATAAACCTTGTATTACGGAAACTGATACCCCGGCACTATAGAGCCCGTTTACCGGTAAGTCCTCGTCTGGATTTAAAAACTGTCCTTCATTTTGTTCAAAGGTGCCCTTTAGTTCAATTCCATACCATGTAGGTATTTTAAAAGTTGCGTTAAACCTGTCATAGTACTCTACCCCTTTAAACTGTTTTCGGTCGTAGTCTACCTCAATTTTTGGGTCAAAACCACCTCTTGACCTCATAAGATTTGCTTGTCCGATTCCAATTTGCAGTTCGGCCTGCTTTGCAATAGGATGGTATTTTTTGACATAGCCCAAATATTCCCTGAAATTTAAAATAAGCGTATCCTGCTCCTGGGCAAAAAGGAAAGAGGTTATAAAGAAAGTAAGTATAAAACTGTACTTTTTCATATTACTTGTTTTCTTTTTTGGCCATTGAATTATCAGGCTGATAATAATTTGGTGGAAATCCGTTGAGTTGTCTCCACAACTCGAACCAGATTGGTACATCTTCCAATAAAGCAATGGTATAGGCTCCGGAGCCCACACGTAAATCCTGGGGCCATGGATGATCTGAAGGGTCTGGAGCAAGTAAAATTCTGTATTTTCCGTTGTCGCTAATAAAGGTTTCAATAGCTACAACTTTCCCACCATAAGTACCATAAGAAATATTAGGCCATCCGCTAAAAACAATAGCCGGCCAGCCATCGAATTGAACGCGCACTTCTTCCCCCAAATGCATTAGTGGAAGGTCTATAGGTTCAACATAGGTCTCAACTGCCAAGTCATAGTCCGCCGGCATTATTCCCACTAAGCGTTCTCCTTCCTTGAATGTTTCGCCAACACCCGCTTTTATGGCTTTATTGATATAACCATTTTGTGGTGCCTTTATGTAATACATATCGTTACGCATACTATAATTTGTGTACTCATTTTCAAGCTTTGTTACCTGTGCCTCAGAATCAAATTGATTGGATTGAGCTGTATACATATCACTTTGGGCTTTGGAGATTTTGTCTGTATACGCTGCATTAACCCGGCTTATTTCTACCTGAGCATTTATCACCTCATTTTTTGAAGCAAGTAGCTTATTTTCCTGTGAGATTAGTTTAGCCTGGGTTTCCTGTAACTTTAACCTTTTCTCCTCTACATCGGTTACAGCTTTTAATCCTTCTTTCTGCAATTGTACAACCCTGTTATATTGCCTTTCAGCAATACTTATGTTAGTCTTAGCGGCTTCCAGGTCAATGCTGTCGCTTTGAACCTTCAATTTCGATTGAATCAATTTATTCTCTGCCTGTTGATATTTCAGTTTTCGCTCGTTAATTAAAGCATTTATCTGATTATTAAGGGCCTTGACTTTACCTTCATATGAGATTACGGCATTTGATTTTGCAACTATTTGCTGACCTGTTCTTTCCACCAAATTAGGGTCGAAGTACTCATTCTTTGTTTCAGAAATAAACAAAATAGTATCTCCTTTTTTTACAAAATCGCCTTCCTGTACATACCATTTCTCAATTCTCCCCGGAATAGGTGACTGAATGGTCTGCGGACGCTGATCCGGTTTTAATGTGGTCAGATAACCAGTTCCTGAGACATTTTGAGTCCAGGGTAAAAAAAGTGTAATTATGCCAATCAACGCAAAAATCAAAAGAAAGCGATTAAAATGCTTAAAATGACGTGCGTGAAAAACTTCCTGAGCCGACTTATAATGCGATAAGCTCACCTTTTCATTCAATTTATTTGGAGATATATTCAGCATGTCTTTTAACTTTCATTAATTATTTTACCTTTTTCCATTGTGATTATTCTTGTACAATGGTTTTTCCAGTCATCATTCTGACTAACTACAACTAATGCCCAGGGTCGGTCTTTATCAGAAAGGAAATTCATAATTTCCCGAGTTTCTTCAATTCCAAACTGATCTAAGGGGTCTTTTAGAATCAACAACCTAGGTTTTCTAACAATACTTCGCGCCAGGACAATCTTTTTGGTAATTACATAAGGGATTTGCTGCCCTTCGGGGTATAACATTGTTTTGATACCATTGTGTTGTTCCTTTACAAATTGTGTTAACCCGGTTTTCTCCAAAGCCCAATAAACTTCTTCATCTGATATATCAGTATCTCCAAAGGTGATATTTTCGAGTATACTCCCTTCAAAAGGAGACTCCTCCGTAAGAGACTGGCCTAAATGTGAGCGGTAATAATTTAAATTAATTGATTTTAAAGAAACATTGTTAACAAAAATATCGCCTTGATCAGGCTCAATTATACCGGCCACCAGACGAAGCAATGTAGATTTACCGGATCCACTGCCACCACGTATTAATATGGCACATTTTGGTGTTATATTCAAGGAAACAGAATCAATGATATGTTTGCTTCTTCCGGGAACATTGTAGCTGACATTATCTAATTCAACTTCAAAACTTTCATCTTCCTTAAATGGTTTTTCACCCTGCTGTGGCTCCAATTCTTTGTCTACTACCTGGCCCAATTTTTCGAGTGAGGTAAGTAAATCATAGAATGTCTCCAGACCCAATATCAATTTTTCCACTGAACTTATTACTAATAATATGATAATCTCAGCCGCAACAAATTGTCCAATATTCATCTCCTGATTAAGTACAAGGATTCCCCCTATAAGCAATAAACCCAATGTAACCAGAACCTTAAAGCCAATCATTTGAATAAACTGGATTACTAGTATTTTAAAATGACTTTCCCTCGCTTCAAGGTAATCAGTCACCAGTATGTCGGTTTTATTCATGGCTAAAGTGGTTTTGCCAGACAACTTAAAACTAACTATGGATCGCGCCACTTCCTGTATCCAATGGGCAACTTTATATTTATTTTGTGATTCATCCAAACTAGTCTCCATACCACGTTGTGCAGTAAATTTGAAGACTATATATATAAGTAGTAATAATAGAATCCCATAAATAATAAAGAATGGATGATAAAATGAAAGCAATAGTAGTCCAAGAATAATCTGCAGTAAAGCGGCTGGAAAATCAATTAAAATTTTAGAAAGCCCTTTTTGAACATTAAGCGTATCAAAAAAGCGATTAGCCAATTCCGGAGGATAGAAATTTAGCAATTGGTTCATCTTTATTTTTGGGAACCTATAGGCAAACTCAAAGGCTGATCTTGTAAATATTTTTTGCTGAACATTTTCAATGATCCTTATTTGCATTAATTGCAGGACACCTGTAAAAGCAACTGCCAAGGTTACGAGTATAACCAGAATTATCCAGGAAGTACTTACCTGCGCACCTTGTATAAGGTTAATTATAGCCTGTATCCCCAAAGGCAAAGAGAGGTTAACAACACCTGCGAAAATCGCGTAATAAAAAACCTGTAGAATATCTCTCTTATCCAGCTTTAATAAACCTATTAATCGCTGCCAGGAACTAAGAATATTTTTAGCCATTATTTAATGTTTAAGGTATTAAAGACCAGATGTTTAAAATACTCTGTGGGCGTTGTTTTCTTATTACAACTTGTTAAAGAAGAGAAATGATCCATTAAAAAATGCTGATGCAAAGCACCTTCTATAATGGTACTGGCAAGACTTGAGGAATAAGGGTAATCCGGATTTACTTCATTTATCATAAGGCTCATTCTGTTGACCAGCCTTTTGTATATAACAAAATACCCCTCTTTGTTTTCCTGATCTACTTCTTTAGTCAGATAAGACTTAGAATATTCATTAATTACAATTTTATTAAGTAAAATTTCATTTATATGGGTAAAAGCCAAATCAATTTCTGTGGCTTGTGTCATAATTTCAATGGCTCTTTCCAGTTTTGTATTGGCATTCGGGATACTGTTTGTGGCAAATACCAACTGATATTCAAGCCAACCCCAATACCATGAAGCCAAATAAAGCAATAGTTTATGCTTATTTTCAAAATAGCGATATATAGAACTTTCATTAGATCCAATTTTTTGACCTAACTTTTTGAATGTAAAGCTCTCGAAGCCAATATCATTGATCATAAGAATACTTTCTTCAACAATTCTCTTACCCAGGTTTGAGGATTCCGGGTCCTTTACATATAGCTTGTCATTAATTGTAATCCGAACAGAATGGAATAATCTTTCCATGAGCTTTAATTTAAATATTAGACAAATATAATAGTATTACTATCATATTATAATAGTTTAACTGTTTTTTAACGAAAGTATTACTAATTTATATAGCGTGGATAACTCGCAAATGACCATACTTATTTAATTCAATTCCGATTAATGCCATATCTTTATATAAAAGTTAAGCCATATGGGAGTGCAAAAATGTGGTTGGTGCCTGGGTAATGATTTATACGAAGCCTATCATGATGAAGAATGGGGTGTTCCTGTAAAAGACGATCCTACCTTATTTGAATTTCTTGTATTGGAAACTTTTCAGGCCGGGTTAAGCTGGCTTACGATTCTTAAGAAACGGGAAAATTTCAGAAAAGCTTTTGACAATTTTGATTACAACAAAATTGCGACCTATGAACAGCCCAAAATTGATTCCTTACTACAGGATACCGGTATCATTCGAAACAAACTTAAAATTAAGGCTACAATTACTAATGCCCGGGCTTTTATTGAGGTACAGAAAGATTTTGGAAGTTTTAGTAACTATATCTGGGGTTTTGTTAACGGGAAACCTATAAAAAATAGTTTTGCCGATCACCGGGATAATCCTGCGAAAACAGAAATTTCTGATGCCCTAAGTAATGATTTAAAAAAGCGGGGCTTTAAATTTGTAGGTAGTACCGTAGTTTATGCCCATATGCAGGCTACAGGAATGGTAAATGATCACGAAGTAAATTGTTTTAGATATGAACAAGTTTAGATTTTTACTATTAACAATTATGGCCTTATTCCAGTATTCATTAGGCTTCTCCCAAGTAAAAGTTGAACGCGAACACCGTATTAAAAAAAATCAATTCCCGGAAGCTGCCCATGATTTTATTAAAGATAAACTGAATGATGCCAAAAAAATTCGTTTTTATAAAGAAACGGATACTACAAAAATTACGTATGAGGCGAAGTTTAAAAAAGATAAATTGCACTACAGCGTGGAGTTTGATGAATCGGGCAAACTTGAGGATATTGAAATTCTAATCAAGGAAGTAGACGTCCCAAAGGATTCATGGTCAAATATCACGAAATTCCTCAGGGAAAAGTTTGATAGGTATAAGATTAGAAAGATTCAGCAACAATATCCTGTTACTTCCAATGAAACAGCGGAAACCACTTTAAACAATGCATTTCAAAATCTTTTGATTCCGTCCTTGAACTATGAAATTATGGTTAGGGGTAAAATACATGACAACCATGCCGATTTTGAAATACTATTCGGTGCGGAGGGAGATTTTATTAAAATGAGGGAATCTCTTCCGGCTAACTATGATCATGTCCTTTATTAACCGCCCAAAA
>CP070778.1:2545929-2549418 GCA_020346245.1 Flavobacteriaceae bacterium
TTACAGCATGGCTACGGACTACATGAAATCTGCAGACAGAGGTAAAACGTGGACAGAAATTACGTCGCCACATAGTGATAATCACGATATGTGGATTAATCCTGAAAACTCAGATCTCTTTATTCAAAGTAATGATGGCGGAGCCAATGTAACGCATAACGGAGGTAAAAGCTGGTCTACCCAGTTCAATCAACCTACCTCAGAAATTTACCAGGTAGAAGTAGACAACCAATATCCCTACTGGCTTTATGGAGGGCAGCAAGACAACTATTCTACCGTAGCCGTACCGAGCATGCCTCCTTATGGCATACAGGCTCCCGGAATTGGTTATATTATAAATACAGGTGGTTGTGAAACCGGGCCGGCAGTGCCTCATCCCACAAATCCTGATATTGTATACTCAAATTGCAAAGGTCGTTTTACCGTTTTCAATAAAAAAACCGGTACGGAACAATCATTTTATGTAGGTGCTTCCAATATGTACGGGCATAACCCAAAAGACCTTCAATACAGGTTTCAGCGGGTCTCCCCTATTCTGGTTTCACCGCATAATCCAAAAGTAATTTATCATACTTCACAATATGTACATAAAACTACCGATGAAGGTAAAACATGGAAAATAATATCCCCGGACCTTACCGCATTTGAAGCAGACAAACAGGTGATTTCCGGAAGTCCTATTACCAGAGACATCACAGGTGAAGAATTCTACAGTACAATCTACGCCATTCAGGAATCACCTTTAGAAGAAGGACTGATTTGGGTAGGCGCCAATGATGGTCCGGTACATGTAACCCGGAATGGCGGTAAAACATGGAAAGAGATAACTCCTAAAAACTTACCACCGGGTGGCAGGGTAGATGCCATTGAACCCTCACCGCATAATCCGGCTAAGGCCTATATCTGCGTACTAAGATATCAACTGGGAGATCGAAAACCTTATATATACAAGACCAGTAATTACGGTGAATCCTGGGAGTTACTGAGCTCGGGCTCCAATGGAATTCCAGGGGGCTATCCTGTTAGAGTACTTCGTGAAGATCCTGTAAAAGAAGGTCTTCTATATGCTGGAACTGAATACGGTCTTTTTGTTTCATTTGATGATGGGGCAAACTGGAAGATATTTCAGCAAAATTTACCGGTAACTCCAATTACCGATTTAAAAATTCATCGCAGTGATTTGGTTTTGGCTACTATGGGTAGAGGATTCTGGATTCTGGATGATATTAACCTTTTAAGACATGACAATATAGAGAATCTCAATAATCATATGTTGTTCAAACCCAATTCGGCAATTCGTTACAGAGTTCCATCCGGTGCCAGGTTAAGTGAGACTCCGAAATATCCAAGGCCGGGGGTAACTATTGATTATTTCCTGAAAGAAAAGATGAATTCTCCTTTAAAGTTAGAAATCATGGACGAAAGAATGGAGATAGTAAATAGCTATATTAGTGATACCACAGGGATTTCAAAAGATAGTATAACACGTAATATGAGTACCGAATTCCTAAAGTATACGGTGTCTGATAAATTAACTGCAAAGAAGGGCTTTAATCGGTTTAAATGGGATATGACTGCAATCGGTCCCTGGGATAAAAAGGCCGAGGACGCCTATAAAAATGGGCCACTTGTACAACCAGGTATATACCTTGCCAAACTGACAATTGATAAATTAGTATTGGTGAAATCTTTTCAGATAGAAATGGATCCAAAGGTAAACACCACTGGAATCTCAGTCAGAACCATTAGTGAGCAGGTTGATTTCCAAATAAAGGTGCGCGATTTATTAAATAAAGCATTGTTCCTCGTAAACAAATTAGAAACCGAACAGGAAACTTTGGAAAACAAAGAGAAAATGACCAGGGCAGATAAAACCAGGTTGTCAGAGATTAAAACGGTGCTTAGTGAATTAAGAACTTCTGATGGGACATATCAGCAACCAATGTTGACAAACCAAATTAAATATTTGTACAATATGATGAACAAAGCCGATCAGGAGATTGGAAAAGACGCATTAGATAGGTTTGCTGAATTGCAAAGCAAGTTTGGAGCCATTCAACAAAGTATAAACCAATGGTTTTAAATACAAGAACATTATAAAAAAACGCCCCAATGAACTTTTTTAAAAAACTCAAAACCTATAATAAACATGGACGTCGGGTTGTTAATGATCCGTTTCATAAAAACACACTTGAGTTAACTAAGTCAGAGCTCAAAAAAACACCTAAAAGAACAGACGTAATAAACTTTTTATTAACTCGATTTAATCGTGAAACCTGCTATTTGGAAATTGGTGTCCGAAATCCGGCAGACAACTATAACCACATAAATGCAGGTACAAAATACAGTGTGGACCCAGGGGTTGAATACCAGGAGAGTTCAATAGATTTCAAAATGACCAGTGATAGTTTCTTCGATAAATTAAAAAACAATGAAGTCTTATCTAAAGACCTTAAGTTTGATGTCATATTTATCGATGGTTTGCATCTGGCAGAACAGGCAGAAAGGGACATTAAAAATGCATTGGACTTCACAAAAGAAGATGGTTTTATAGTCGTACATGATTGCAACCCCCCAACAGAATGGCATGCAAGGGAAAACTATCAGTATAAAAATTCTCCGGCACACGGGTATTGGAACGGAACTACCTGGAAGGCCTTTTTAAAATCGCGTTTCAATCCCGAACTGTATTCCTGTTGCATTGATACAGATTGGGGGGTTGGCATTTTATCTAAAAAACATCTTGTAGGCCATAGCATAGTGAATACCAATCCTTTTTATGAATACAAGGTTCTGGACCAAAACAGAAAGGAAAGCCTCAATCTGATAAGTTTTAATGAATTGAAAAAACTATTGGCTTAAACTTTAGGATAACTGGCAATGGGAATTACCACGACATAAAAGAATTTAAAAAAAGCTATTTTATGAAAAACATCTGGTTACTTATTCTACTGTCTAATTTAATTCTCGCTAATCTGAATGCACAGGAGAATATTCCGAGTAAAAAACAAACAAGAGACATTCATTCCTTAATTGACAAGTATTCCATGGCAAGGGCCAAAAAAGACACCTTGCTTCTAAAAAGAATATTAACAACGGATATTGATCAATTAGTCTCTTCCGGGACCTGGAGAAAGGGTAAAGAGGAATCCATGAAGGGAATGTTGCGAAGTTCCAAAAATAATCCGGGTACCCGAACCCTGAAAATTGAATCTATACGGTTGTTAAATCCGCTGTGCGGCATAGTGGATGCCCGTTATGAAATCACAAATCCAGAAGGAGTTTCCAGAAAGATGTGGAGCACATTTATCGTTGTAGCCATTGAAAATGAGTGGAAAATAAGCGCAATCCGGAATATGCTCCCGGCCAGATAACAATAGAATTGATAAATGAAGGCAATTGTTTATACAAGTTATGGCTCCCCGGATGTTTTGCAGCTAAAAGAAGTTGAAAAACCAGAGCCCAAAGAGAATGAAATCCTGGTTAGAG
>CP070778.1:2549518-2555817 GCA_020346245.1 Flavobacteriaceae bacterium
GTTTGCCAACTGTAATAGAACCTTTAATGTCTTCTTCAAAGGCGCCGTATGCAGCATCCAGGGTATAAGACCTAAGGGCCTGTTCCCTGGTCATTTTCTGTTCCGGTTCATAACCGCCTTCCGGTGTGCCTTTCAAGGTTTTTCTACTAATACTGGCGTACAAACTGGCTATAGGGTTCAAAGGTTCTACAGGTACATCGGTACCATTTACAATGGGGATCCCACTTTGTAACAGGGCCTGCCACATATAAGCACCTTCTTTAATTCGTTGCTCACCCAAACGGTCTATGGCCCAGGGCCTGTCTGAAGACAGGTGTACGGCCTGCATGGCAGGAATGACCCCTAAGCTGGCAAAGCGCGGGATATCATCCGGATGCAAATGCTGGGCATGCTCAATTCTAAATCTGTGATCGGTTGCCCTATCAGCCAATTCATCAAAAGCAATTTCATAGCGGTCTAGTATTTCCTTATTGGCCCTGTCCCCTATGGCGTGTGAACAAACCTGAAAACCATATTGTAATCCGTTCAAAGCGGTTTCTTTAACAAAATCCATGGGCAGGGTTTCGTGACCAAAATGTCCGGGTCTGTCTGAATAGGATTCTAACAACCAGGCACCGCGTGAGCCTAAAGCCCCATCACAGTTCAATTTTACGGACCGTATGGTTACCAAATGTTCGGGGTCTACCACAGGTCCTTTTTCATACCATTCCTTAAGCAACGCTTTATCAAAACCGGTAAGCATGGCGTATATACGGATTTTCATTTTATCTGCTGCCTTCATTTCTTCGTAAAGGGCAATAGTCTTCCTCCCAATACCGGCATCATGAAAGCCAGTAATGCCATTTCCGTGACAGGCAGCCACTGCCAATTCAAAAGCCTTGGCATCTTTTTCAGGGGTACTTTCGGGAATATGTTTGGTTATCAGACCCTGGGCACGTTCATTAAAAATACCCGTAGGCCGGCCAAAGGCATCCCTCATCACTTCGCCGCCCTTTACATCAAATTTGTCTATTCCGTCTTTGGGCAAAATTTGTACCCCTGCAAGTTCCATAGCTGCGGCATTAGCAAAACCAGCATGGCCGCTGGCATGGCTCAGGTATACAGGATTCTCAGGGGAAACCTCACTAAGCCTATAATGCGTTTGAAAGCCATTTACGGTATCGGAAGGCATATCTGTCCACTTGCTTTGATGCCATCCTCTTCCGGTAATCCATTCCCCTGGTTCGGCTTTTTCAACTGCTGCAGCTACAGCATCTAGTATTTCCTGATAACTTGTGGTATTGATGAGGTCCAGGTTTAATTCGTTATATCCCAATCCCATAAAATGGCCGTGACCTTCTATTAAGCCGGGGGTCATGGTTTTGCCTTTTAAATCTAGTACTTGTGTTTGATCGTTTTTATATTGCTGCGCATCTTCAAGGCTGCCTGCAAAAAGAATCTTGTTGTCTTTTGTAGCTACCGCTTCAACGGTTGCCTGTGCTGTGTCAACGGTATAGATGGGACCCCCGTAAATGAGCAGGGTAGCAGCTTCTTTTTTTGGACTGCTGCAGGAAGTAAAAATCACGGCGAGTAATGTGAAGCTCAGAAAAGCAGCATTTTGAAATCTCATAGGTGTTGGTTTTTAGAGAGCTAAATTTACTGCTTTCTTGGGTAAATGGGCACTAGGATTAGGAACTTAAAAAAGGGAAACAGGTCATTGCCTTAAAATGAGCTTTAAACCAGCACGCTGGCCTTTGTTTTTATAGCAATTAGCTTGAATGCTCAAAGTAAGGGTCTCTCTGACACAGAATCTTCTATTGCCACAACTATTAATAATAAAGATTTGAAATGGTTACCTGCTCCGGATTTCTTTCCAGATTGTTCCTTTACAATACTTCATGGCAATATATCTAAACCTAATTTAGATTTTTTCTTTAAAATAGAACCTAATACCGAAGTTGTGAATCATATACATAAATCCCCTGAACGCATGATTTTAATTTCAGGAGATTTGGAAGTGCAATACCAAGGAGAAAAACCTATTGTATTAAAAGCTGGATCTTATGCTTATGGTCCTGCAGGAAAGCCACATAAAGCAAAATGCCTGGATAATGGCCCTTGTGTTTTATTTGTCGCTATGGTCGACCCTTTTGATGCAGTTCCTATTACAAAAAAAGAATAAGATAGTTTGTAAAATTAATATCATTAATAGAGCAGCTACTTACAACAACGTGCATAATTAATAGCGATTTGAACTAAGGCTCAAATCGATTTTTTTAATTTGCTAAAAAAATGTTAATTAATACTCTATATTTGTAGAGTTTAAATTATACTCTATATTTGTAGAGTATTAAATATGTAAATATGTCGCTTACAAAAGCAGAAGAAAAAGTAATGAATCATCTATGGAAATTAAAGAATGGTTCCGTTAAAGATTTATTGCAAGAATTTGAAGAACCAAAGCCAGCAACTACCACATTGTTAACACTTTTAAAACGGTTAAAGGAAAAAGAATTCGTTTCTTATCATAATGATAATAGATATCGAACATATTTTCCCGTGGTCAGTAAGGAAAATTATTTTTCTAAAAGTTTAAAAGACATGGTAAAAGAATTTTTTAATAATTCCCCGAAACAATTTGCCTCTTTCTATGCCGAAAAAACCGATTTATCAAAAGAAGATTTAGAATCACTGAAAAAGATTATCAATTCACAAATAGAAAAGAAATGATACTGCTATATATTCTAAAATCAAGTGCTTGTTTAACCTTGTTTCTACTTTTCTATAAGTTCTTTTTAGAGAAAGAAAACTTTCATGTTTTTAAGAGATTTTTTCTTTTGAATATAGTACTAGCATCTTTTATTATTCCATTGATTACTTTCAATAATTATATAGAAACTCCATCAGAGATATTAGGTCCTGGTAGGGTTGGCCTGGATTCAAATATGACCTTTAAATATATACAAGAATCAACGTATAACTTTTCATCATTTATTTTAATCGTTTATTGTTTTGGAGTTTTAATTATTGGCTTCAAATTTTTAAAAAACTTAACCCATTTGTTGCGCAAAGTAACTTTAAACCCTATACATAAACAGAATGATTTTACGATAGTTCTTTTAAAAGAAGAAATTGCTCCATATTCTTTTTTAAACTACATTTTTTTTTCAGAAGAAAAATACGTAACCAACAAAATCCCGCAAGAAGTTCTTTTACACGAAAAAGCACACGTTAAACAAAAGCATTCAATCGACATTATTTTTATTGAAATAATTCAAATCTTTTTTTGGTTCAATCCTATACTTTATGCTACAAAAAAAGCAATAAAACTAAATCATGAATTTTTAGCTGATAATGCCGTTTTAAAGAAAGGAATAGATTTAAAAAAATACCAAAACTCATTATTAAATTACTTTACAAATCCCCAGCAACAGCAGTTAGTGTCATCTTTTAACTATACATTGATAGCAAAGCGATTTTTAATTATGAATAAAGAGCTTAATAGAAGAAGGCTATATTTAAAAATATCAATAATTGCTCCTTTATTTACTGTTTTACTTTCATGCTTTAGCAACAAAGTTATTGTTCAAATTCCGCATGAGACTTCCATAGATAGCAAGGAAAGAATAGAAACAGATGTAGATATGGACGTTTCAGTCCCTGAGGGTTTTGCGACTTCAGCAATTATTGATTTAGTAAACAATGGAGCCGTCTTTGAATATCAAGGCAAACAAATTTCCAATGAAAAGGCAATTTCAATAGCTGAAATTACTGATTTTAATGTACATAGAAATAAAGATTCAAATAAACTAATCGTATATCTATCTGAAAACTAGGGCTGATAATCATCAACAAAAATTAGCGGAAAATATTAGTTGTATTTTCTAAACACACCGTTCTACAAGAATATTTAATAATCATTTCAATTAAACAAAATCATGAAAAAAACACCTTGTAAAGGCATCGTGCTGGGAATCCTATGCCTCATTTCGACATACTGCAGTGCACAACAGTCTGCGAGTTCTGAAGATAAAATGAACGCTTCAATTGAAAACTTGGAACATAATGGTTCTATATACAATGTTGAACAAATTATGAATAGCCTTGGTTTAAAAGGCTTGAGTGTTGCTGTATTTGAAAACTATGAAATTTCCTGGACTAAGACGTGGGGCGTAAAAGATGCTGTTAGTAATGCCCCAATGGATGAGAACACAAGCTTTTGTACTGCTTCTATATCTAAACCCGTTACAGCTACTTTATTTGCCATACTAGAGGAAAAGGGCTTAATAGATCTAAAGACTCCGGTTGCAAATTATTTAAAAAGGTGGAAATTCCCAGAAAGTGATTTAGCAGCTGGTATTGATATTACTCTAGAACATTTATTGAGTCATACTGCAGGGACAAGTCAACACGGTCACAAGGATTTGTACAAAGGAGATATCATACTTACCCCTGTTCAAAGCTTAAATGGCGAAATTCCTGAAAGTAATAGCAACAGGAAATTGGAATTCAGAGATACTCCTGGTACTGGGTGGAGATATAGTGGCGGTGGATATCTTATTGCTCAAATCGCCGTTGAAGATTATCTGGGTGAATCATTAGCAGATTTGGCACAAGAGCATCTATTTTCGCCTTTAAATCTCAAAAACACCACATTTATTCAACCCAACGAACCCACATTTTTTCTAACAAATATTGCTAAATCTCATGATGGAAATGGGAGGATAATACGAGATGGTATTCAAATTTCGCCTCAACTAGCACCCTCTGGTTTGTGGAGTACACCTGAAGATATGGCCAATTTTATGATAGAAATCCAAAAGGCATTAAATGGAACTATGACGAAAGTAATATCTAAGAAGGTAGCCCAACGTATTACGGATATTGTAACTGTCAAAGTTATGGGAGGCTGGAGTCTTGGTTGGGAAAGACGATTTGCTTTTGGAAATCGTGATTGGTTCTCACATGGTGGATCAAATGGCGGAATGGGAGGGCATATTTATGCAACAATGGATGGCGGAAATGGGATTGCTTTTTTTGGAAATGGAGGGAATGCCCAAAGGATTCCCATCTTAAATAGCCTTCGTAGCAGTATTATTAAATCACATGGCTGGATACTTCCATTAGACAAAAACAATCATAAAATCATCACCCATACTGTTGCGGATCAGGTGACCGGAATTTATGTAAGTGAATATGGTGAAATTGTACCTGTTGAATATGAAGATGGGCGACTTTTTGCAAAGGACTTTGATGGCAGACAGAGATTGGAATTATTTTATCTTGGAAATAATGCCTTTAAGGTTGATCAATCTAAGAGAATTATTTGGTTCAACGCAACAAACCCGTCAGATGGCAAAAATTATATGGCTACACTTGTTCAGAATGGGGTAGAAACTGATATAGATTATGGCTTAATTAAAATTGAAGGGAAAATGCCTTTTACTTATCTACAAGAAGGCAATTATGAAGAGGCCCTAGAAGCGTATAAGAAAGCACAAAAAAATAATCCGAAAAATGGAATTCTTAGTGAGCGCGTACTTAATAATACAGGATATCAAGAACTTCGGAAGAAGAACTATGAAATAGCTCAATCTACATTTAAGATTTATACGATTCTTTACCCTAATAGTGCAAATGCCTTTGACAGCCTAGGGGAATTTTATATGGTAAAAGGAGACAAAAAGAATGCACTCATCAATTACAGAAAATCTTTAAGTATTGACCCAAAAAATGAGAATGCAAAAAAAATGATCGCTAAACTTATGGAATAGATTAAGATTCAAATATAAATTAGTAATCAGATTATTTTCAAAAGGATACAGATTAATTCAGGTTATAGCATTATATAATTTACTCATTTAGAATAAAAGTTGATAGAAAGGTATTAAAAGAAAGGATTTGGATACTCTTTTAATAATGAAATTTGATTAGATAATATTAAGGAGCAATCGTTGGAAGATTAACAGATCGAAAGCACAAAAACGGCTATAATTAAAACAATTAAATTCTGCATTTTAATTGCATTGCAAATATTTAATTCAGATCTATTATACTCTGCGAATACAAGATGCTTTCCGAAGATGAGGAGTACGATACTGTATTCATGAAAGGCAAGTTCTTGGATATTGTTATAGATAATAATTCATTACCCTAGGAAGAAGAACTAACTTTTCCTTCTCATGATAAACTTCTTTCGTAAAATCCGTCAGCAACTCCTTAAAGAAAATAAAACAGGTAAGTATTTGAAATATGCTTTTGGAGAAATACTACTGGTGGTCATTGGGATATTGATCGCGCTTCAGGTGAATAATTGGAAT
>CP070778.1:2555917-2594446 GCA_020346245.1 Flavobacteriaceae bacterium
GGCAATTTCTGCCAGGTCGCATTGTTTTTTCCATCAGGTAGAAGGGCTTTATATTGATAAGAAGGTATCATTTGCAGATTTAAAGCAAACGCTGCAGTTTTTTACCACAGAGCTTTTTGGGAAGTCCAAAATCAGGCTTCGACCATCTTATTTCCCTTTCACCGAGCCAAGTGCCGAAGTTGATGTTTATTGGGGGCTGGAAACTGAAACAGACTACAAGATGACCAAAGGTACCGGTTGGTTAGAAATAATGGGATGTGGCATGGTAGATCCAAATGTATTGGACAACTGCGGTATCGATAGTGAAACTTATACCGGTTTTGCATTTGGAATGGGCATTGATCGCATTGCCCTGCTCCTTCATCAAATCTCAGATATCCGCTTGCTCAGTGAAAATGACATAAGATTCCTGGAACAGTTTAAAAGTGCTTTTTAAGTACTGGCCTCTAAAATAATTGTACTCTTTTTTATTACTGGAATGCGTTCTAATCGCCTGTCTTTTTGCCTTTTCAAATTTGATTAAACTAAACATTCCAGGACTAAGGGTTATAAGAAAGTGTTGCAGTTTAGTATAGTTAGAAATTGAATTAAGTATTTGACCCCTTCCATTCACTAAAGGGGCATTTGCTCAATTGAGAATTGTAGTATTTGATATCCCCGGTTACTTCCAATCCTATCCATTCTGGCACTTCAATTTTGTCATCTTCATTTTCAATTTCAATTTCTGCTATTACCAACCCCTGGTTTGAGCCAAGAAATTCATCTACTTCAATAATATGTGTTCCTATTCTTACACAATAACGGATTTTCTCCAAAATATCCTTTTCACACAACTCCAAAAGGAGTTTAGCCTCTGCTACCGGTATCTTTTTTTCCCATTCAAATCTGGAGGTGCCTGCAGGGTTGGATGTGCCTTTTACGGTCAAAAAAGCACTATCATCAGCTATTCTAATTCGTACTACCCTATCGGGATGTGAATTTAAAAATCCCTGAACAATACGTGATTCAGAATAGGCCATAGATCTATAATTGTTTGAATTCACCAAATACTTTCTTTCTATTTCTATCATATTTATTCAGCCTTAAGCACAAAATTTAGGCTCCATTAGTTTTCCATTTCTCCCAATTGAACGATCTTATCGGAGGGGATTTTAACTCGTTCATATGAATTATTTGCCAGCCATACCATGCAGCGCGCAATTGTTTCTGGTTGTACAGATCTGTATTTTCTGAGTGGCCCTACTAAAATAGCATTTAGAATAAGAAATACTTTTTTTGCAAACCATTCTCCTGGTCTGTTTTCCTGCCTATAGCCCCCAATAAGTGAAGGCTGCAAAATATGAATTTTTGGAATTCCAATGGAAATCACCGCATTTTCCATTTGCCCCTTTAGCTTATTATAGAAGATACTGCTCTTAGCATTTGCCCCTAATGCAGAAATTACGATAAATGACCCTATTTTATTTTTTTTGCACAACGCCGTAGCACTAACAGGAATTTCAAAATCAATTTTTTTGTAAAGGTCTTTATCCGGGGTTTTGGCTTTTGTAGTCCCTATACAGCAAAAAACTTCATCTGCCAGGAAATCATGATCATGGTCCGATAATTTTAGCAGGTCAATTAGGTGTTCCTCTAACTTTTCATCCTTTATGCCAACCGATTTTCTTGAAAATAATTTTACCTTCATATACCTCGTGTCATTAAGAAGTATCTGTAATAGTTTCCCTCCACATAAGCCGGTAGCCCCTAAAATAATGGCTGTTTTTTGTTCCATTTCAATTAGACTAAATATACCTTAAATTTGAATATGCACGACGAATCCGCTTTGCGAAAAATAATACATGTAGACATGGATGCATTTTATGCCTCGGTTGAGCAAATGGATAATTCTGATCTGAGGGGCAAGCCGGTTGCTGTAGGTGGAAGTGAAAAAAGAGGGGTGGTCTCCGCAGCAAGCTACGAGGCTAGAAAATTTGGAGTTAAAAGTGCCATGAGCGGTTATTTGGCAAGACAAAATTGTCCGAATATCATATTTGTAAAACCACGCTTTCATAGATACAAAGAAGTATCACTTCAAATTAGAAAAATCTTCCTGGACTATACGGATATGGTAGAACCCCTTTCATTGGATGAAGCCTATCTGGATGTTACAATGAATAAAAAGGGAAATCCTTCTGCTACCCTGATTGCTCAGGAAATAAGGCAGCGGATTTTTAATGAAATTGGATTAACCGCCTCGGCAGGAATATCCATAAACAAATTTGTAGCCAAAATTGCCAGCGACTATAACAAGCCCAATGGACAAAAAACAGTGAATCCGGAGGAGGTAGTTCAATTCCTTGAAGATTTAGAGATAAGAAAGTTCTATGGAGTTGGTAAAGTCACCGCTGATAAAATGTATAAACTCGGTATTTTTACCGGTAAAGATTTGAAAAGCAAATCGCTTGAATTTCTGGAAAGTCATTTTGGAAAGAGTGGAAAACACTACTACTATGTGGTTAGAGGCATTCATAATAGTGCAGTAAAGGCTGAGCGAATTCCAAAATCTGTTGGCGCCGAACGTACTTTTAGCAAAAATCTTAGTAGTGAGATTTTCATGTTAGAACGATTAGAGCATATTGCCAACGAGTTGGAAGGCAGGTTAAAGAAATCTGGAATAGCTGGTAAAACAATAACCTTGAAAATAAAATACAGTGATTTTACCCTCCAAACACGAAGTAAAACTTTACCCTATTTTGTAGCAGATAAAGATCTAATTATAGTGACGGCCAAGGAATTGTTATATCAAGAAAGACTGGAAAATTCCGTTCGCCTGTTAGGTCTTTCACTAGCAAATCTGAATACAGATATCAGGGAGCAGCATAAGATAAAAGATGTTGTTTCAGTTCAACTCAGTTTTGATTTCTAAACTAGAATTTTATTCATATCTGATCCTTTTTATTTAAAACCTTCGCTTTATCAGGACATGATTATTTTGCAATTTGGGGGCCAACGGATAGAAATTAATTATTTTTTTGTTTAAAGTTAGGTATTAAAAACCACGATGTATAAGGCTATTATTAAACAAAACTGTTAATAGGTCATTTGAATTTCTCAACTTAAATATCTTTTAGTAGTATTGACTAAAATTGCTATGAGAAAGAAAGTTAATAATTCCTTTTTAGGAAAACTTTTTCTTTCCAATTTCAAAATTTTAATCGTCTTTAAAAGAATTAGAATTAATGAAGGAATTTCAAAATTATGACACCGCTGCCTCGAGTTTCTATAAACGCAACCAGGCAAAAGTCCTCCCTATTTTATCCTGGGATCTTTCAGGATCTTATTTTGATAAGACCTGCAAAGATTTTGACGATCTCAGAGTTCTAAAAAGTCTGGCTTTAAGGAACCACTGGTCATACAAAAATACATTCAAAGAAGATTTTCTGGACAAACAACAAGTTATTGTTGTCACTGACCCTGAATTGAAAATTGTATATGCCACGAATAATATCTTTAACATGAATGGATATACCCCGGATGAGGTAAAAGATAAAACTCCAAAAATCTTTCAGGGTAAAAAAACCAGTAGTAAAACAAATGCTGCTATTTCAAAAGCCATTAGAAACAGGGAAGCTTTTGAAGCTACAGTCGTTAATTACAGAAAAGATGGCTCAACCTATAACTGTTGGATCAAAGGCGAACCCATTTTCAACAAAAAGGGCCAAATTGTAAATTTTATAGCTTACGAACGAGAGGTGGCATAAGAATTTCTAACTGCACATTGATCTAGAAAGCACAGGTTTCTATTTCTGTTACTCTTAGAGTATTTACCATACCCTTGTTCTTTATAGGCATTGCAGCCAAACTTATAAGCATATCACCAACGTCTAAAAATCCCTTTTTACATGCTATGGCATTTACATCTTCGATAGTCTCATCTGTTGAAACAAACTTATCATAGTAAAATGTTTTCACTCCCCATAGCAGGTTCAGCTGTGTTAAAATTCTTTTGTTTGATGTAAACACCAAAATATGAGCACTTGGTCGCCATGCTGAAATCTGGAAAGCAGTATATCCACTATTCGTAAGGGTGGATATGGCTTTGGCCTTAATCTCATTGGCCATTATAGCCGCATGATAACAAACAGATTTAGTTATATACCTTTTAGTCCGAATATGTGGGGGTTCCTGAGGAACCTGAATTAATTCAGATCCTTCAACACTATGCAGGATACTGGCCATTTTTTGAATAACCTCAACCGGATAATTTCCTACAGATGTCTCTCCAGAAAGCATTACCGCATCTGCTCCATCCATTACAGAGTTTGCAACATCGTTAACCTCAGCCCTTGTAGGTGTAAGGGATGTAATCATGGTTTCCATCATTTGAGTGGCGATAATTACAGGAATCCTGGCTTTTTTAGCTCTCAACACCAATTTCTTTTGGATCAACGGAACCTCCTGAGCCGGAACTTCGACACCAAGGTCTCCTCTTGCAACCATTATACCATCGCAATAGGAAACAATTTTATCAATATTTTTTACTGCTTCCGGTTTCTCAATCTTTGCAATTATTGGAATCTTATCTTTAGAATGTTCTCTGATTAAATTTTGAAGATCAATAAGGTCCTGACTAAATCGAACAAAAGACAAGGCAATCCAATCTACATGGAGAGATATTGCGAAAATGGCATCTTCAATATCCTTTTCTGTAAGAGCAGGTAAGCTAATATTAGTGTTTGGAAGGTTTACTCCTTTTTTCGATTTCAATGGCCCTCCTTGAATTACTTTTGCCCTTACTTCATTCTCCTTGTTCGTTGTAAGGACTTCAAACATTAGTTTGCCGTCGTCCAGCAAAATGCGTTCACCGGGGTTTACGTCTTTTGGAAAGCTCGAATAATTCATATACACTTTTTCGGCATTCCCTTCGAATGGATCACCTGTTACAAAGGTTATTTCATCGTCCGGAGCTACAATAACTTCGCCTCCCATTACTCCTACTCTCAATTTCGGACCCTGCAAGTCTGCCAGGATGGCCGTATACGTTCCCATCTCTTCGTTAAGTGATCGAATCATTTCGACGCGCTTGGTAACATCGTCATAATCGGCATGAGAAAAATTAATCCTAAAGACATCTACTCCAGATTCTATCATCTCCTTCAGGACCTCTCTTTTACTCGTTGCCGGCCCTAAAGTGGCTACAATTTTTGTCTTTTTTGTATTGGGCATACTTCTATATAATTAAGTTTTGCTTGGATTTTATTTTATCGGTTTCAATCTGGTATGCAGTAATTATCTTGGGTATTTCAAGAATAGAATCAAGCATCCCGCTATCCACTTCATCTTCTTCCTGTTCAATTTTTAATAAATAATCCACATCCTTGTATTCAGGTAATACGTGATAAACAGTAGAAGATGTTTCATCGCTAAAAAGATCATGAAATTCCAAATATTCTTCTTTAACACTGGTATTTACGATTAAAGTCCAATACCTTTCATTAAGTTTATCTTTCCAATCATAAATTGGAAAGGAGGTTTCATTAGATATATCGAGATCTTTCTCAGACCTTTTTAAATTTATTTTAAGTGCCCTGTTCAATGCATAGGCCAGAGCATAATCTTCCAAACCACAATGCAATGCAATGAGCACATAGTTTTCCTCACAAAAATCATCAGAAAATTTATGCAATGTGATCATTTCTTCGTGTAAAATGTAAATATAAGACTATTATATCTGTATCCTTCCCATTTTGTCCTGAAGGGCAAAAAATGCTCTTTTAGATGCCTTTTCTTCAGCTTTCTTTTTTGAAGTAGCCCTGGCCTTGGCCATTACTCTTTCATCTATTGAAAGTTTAACGGCAAAATGCTTCAAAGGGTCCTTACCAGTATCTTCATATACCTTGTATTTGAATTCCTTTTTCTGCTTTTGGCACCATTCAATCACAAGACTTTTATAGCTTATTACTTTACCTTCGAGCTGCTCAATATCAACATATGGCTCTATTACCCTGTCATGAATGAACTTCTCACAATATTTATAACCCCTGTCCAAATAAATTGCCCCAATCAGTGCTTCAAAAACATTTCCATGAATATTATCACCAAAATGTGATTTGGGAATTCTACTTTCTACATAGGAAATCAGATCCAAATCCTTCCCTAATTCATTTAAATGCTTTCTGCTTACTATTTTAGAGCGCATTTTAGTTAAGTAGCCTTCATCCCCGTTAGGGACTTCATTATAGAGGTATCTCGAAATAATAGTTCCTAACATAGAATCGCCAAGAAATTCAAGCCTCTCATAATTCAATGGCAGGCCATTTTTATCTTTTTTGTTAGCAGACCTGTGAAGGAAGGCCTTTTTATAAACATTTAGCTTTTTGGGTTTAAACCCCAAAATATTTGAAATCCCTAAAAAAAAATCCCCATCCTCTTTAGGATGGGAATTGAATATATTTGAAGGAAAATTCATCTTGCTTTTTAGCTATATTTCTTGAAAACCACACATGCATTATGGCCACCAAAACCAAAAGTGTTACTCATTGCCACATTAACCTCCCTATTCTGGGCTTTGTTTAGTGTTAAATTTAGATTTGGGTCTATATTTTCGTCTACCACAGAATGATTTATGGTCGGCGGAACCAAGCTATGACTCATTGCCAAAATAGAGGCAATAGCCTCAATAGCGCCGGCAGCGCCCAATAAATGCCCTGTCATTGATTTTGTAGAATTAATATTTATGTTAGGAGCATGTTCACCAAAAACCTGACTTATTGCTTTTAATTCAGCAACATCACCCAAAGGGGTAGCAGTACCATGCGTATTGATAGCATCAACATCTTCCGGTTTAAGGTTTGCATCACGCAAACAGTTTTCCATAACTCTTACCACACCAATACCTTCAGGATGTGGTGCAGTCATATGATGGGCATCACTCGAAAGTCCTCCTCCAACTAATTCCGCATATATTTTGGCTCCCCGGGCCTTAGCATGTTCCAATTCTTCCAGTATTAATGCCCCGGCTCCTTCCCCAAGTACAAAACCGTCTCTTGTTGCATCAAAAGGTCTTGATGCTGTTGCCGGGCTATCGTTTCGGGTAGACAAGGCATGCATAGCATTAAAACCTCCCATCCCTGCAATAGTGACTGCCGCCTCACTTCCTCCGGAGACAACCATATCGCAATAGCCTAATCTGATATAATTTAGTGCATCAATCATAGCATTGGCAGAAGAGGCACAAGCAGATACTGTTGTATAATTAGGCCCCATAAAGCCATGCTTAATTGAGATATTACCAGGAGCAATATCTGCAATCATTTTAGGTATAAAAAAAGGATTAAATCTTGGAGTTCCGTCACCGCTGGCAAAGTTTAAAACCTCATTTTGAAAGGTTTCCAAACCGCCAATTCCAGCACCCCAGATAACACCCACTCTAAATTTATCTATTTTCTCCAGATCTAACCCAGAATCTGCAATGGCTTCATCTGAAGATATCAAGGCATACTGAGCAAATTTATCTAATTTTCGCGCTTCCTTTCTGTCAAAGTAGTCCTGTGAATCAAAGTTTTTTAATTCGCAGGCAAATTTAGTTTTGAACTTTTCTGTATCGTAATAGGTTATTGGCGCTGATCCGCTTTTGCCTTCCTTTAAACCTTTCCAATATTGTTCAATGTTATTACCAATAGGTGTTAAGGCACCAAGTCCAGTAACCACAACTCTTTTTAATTGCATTTAACCAAATTTTAAATTGATGTCTAACCCAAGTGTAAATTAAAAAAAATTATCCATGCAGCACGATTACCGCATGGATAATTATAAATCTTTATTAAGAAATCATAAATTTATTTGGCTTCTTCTATATAACTAATAGCCTGGCCAACTGTTGCTATATTTTCTGCTTGATCATCAGGGATTTGAATATCAAATTCCTTTTCAAATTCCATTATCAACTCAACAGTATCCAATGAATCTGCCCCTAAGTCGTTGGTAAAGCTAGCTTCGGCCACAACTTCGTTCTCATCAACTCCTAATTTATCAACGATGATAGCTTTTACTCTTGATGCAATGTCTGACATAATAATTTTGGTTTTTAAAATTTAAATCGTTGGCAAAAATAAAAAACTTATAATGTAATAACACTATTTGTCGTAAAAATGTATCGTAATTTAAGAAATTTAAACACAAGAATATTAGTTTAGACATAAATTTTCTACCACGGAAACGCCTAAAATCAATAAAATTAGATATTTTTTTCACTTAATTATGACATATTTCAGGTAGTCAATCATCATATTTTTAATAAACTTAGAACTTAATTTCAAAAAGAATATTTTTGCCTAAATGAAACGAATAGTTCTTTTTGCTTCAGGCTCCGGCACTAATGTTGAAAACATTATCCATTATTTTTCTGATAATAAACAAGTTGAGATTGTTGCTGTCTTAACAAACAGGAAAGAAGCCAAAGTTTTAGAGCGGTGTGCACGACTCAAGGTTAGTGCTTTGTATTTTAACAGGCACGCCTTTATGGAAACTGACTTAATTTCTGAATTTTTAAATAATCTCAATATCGATTTAATTGTACTGGCAGGATTCCTGTGGCGCATCCCAAAAAGCTTAATTGATCAATTCCCTGATAAAATCATAAATATACATCCTGCCCTATTACCTAAGTATGGGGGTAAAGGAATGTATGGTATGAAGGTTCACGAAGCTGTAAAGGAAAATTTAGACCCTGAAACAGGAATTACCATTCATTATGTTAATGAACATTATGATGAGGGAACAATTATCACACAGGTCAGAACCCTGGTAAATGCCACGGATACCCCGGAAGATATAGCTCAAAAAGTCCATAAACTTGAATATGAACATTTTCCGAAGGAAATTGAAAAACTCTTATTTAGGGGATAATGGCAAAAAAGAATAAATTTTATGTGGTTTGGAAGGGCAAGAGACCAGGCATTTATGAAAGTTGGGATGATTGCAAAGCTGCAATATCTGGTGCCAAAGGAACTCAATATATGTCATTCCCCAATTTTGAAGTTGCCAAAAAAGCTTATAACAGTAATTACGAAGCATATAAAGGTAAAAAGAAAAAGAGTCCTCAGCTTTCCCCTCAGGATCTGCTTAAAATTGGAGATCCAAATTTTCATTCCATTTCTGTTGATGCAGCATCCAGCGGAAATCCGGGAATTATGGAGTACCAGGGGGTAGATACTAAAACCGGCAAAAGACTATTTAAACAAGGGCCCTTTCCGGAAGGCACAAATAACATTGGTGAGTTTCTGGCGATAGTCCATGGACTGGCCTATTTAAAGCAGAAAAATAGCGATCGGATAATTTATTCAGATTCCAGGACGGCTATTAGCTGGGTGAGAAAAAAAAGCTGTAATACCAAACTTTTGGAAAACAATAAAAACAAACCTTTGTTTGATCTCATTCGAAGGGCGGTTGAATGGTTAAAAAACAATTCATACAATACCCCTATTGTAAAATGGGAAACCAAAGCATGGGGAGAAATTCCTGCCGATTTCGGGAGGAAATAGATATCCGGTTTTTTAGCTTTTAAATACCATTATTTGGACATTCAAAAGCGTATATTTGCACCGTATTTCAAAATCCATTTATGGGAAAGCTTTTAATTGTTGGTACTGTTGCTTTTGATACTATTGAGACTCCTTTTGGAAAAACAGATAAAATTCTTGGCGGAGCTGCCACTTTTATTGGTCTGGCGGCTTCACAGTTCGATATAGATTCTGCAATTGTTTCAGTGGTAGGAGATGATTTGCCCTATGAACATCTACAATTTCTGAAGGATAAGAATATTGATATTTCGGCTATAGAAATTATAAAAGGTGGAAAGACATTCTTCTGGAGTGGTAAGTATCGTAACGATCTCAACACCAGGGACACCCTTAGCACTGAACTGAATGTGCTGGCAGATTTCAATCCGGTAGTGCCTGAAAATTATAAAAACGCAGATGTTGTTATGTTAGGCAATCTCCATCCCAACATCCAAATGAGCGTTATCAATCAAATGAAGCAAAAACCAAAGTTAGTTGTTCTGGACACAATGAACTATTGGATGAATAATACTTTAAAAGAATTAGAAGAGGTTATAAAACATACTGATATTATTACCATAAATGATGAAGAAGCAAGGCAACTTACCAATGAATATTCTTTGGTAAAAGCGGCAACTCAGATTCATTCTATGGGACCAAGATATGTGGTCATAAAAAAAGGTGAGCATGGTGCTTTACTTTTTCATAATGAAAATATTTTCTTTGCCCCGGCCCTTCCTTTGAAAGAAGTTTTTGATCCTACCGGTGCAGGTGATACATTTGCAGGAGGTTTTGTAGGTTATCTGTCCGAAACAGAAAACGTATCGTTCAACAATTTAAAAAATGCCGTTATACATGGATCTAATCTGGCTTCATTTTGTGTAGAACGTTTTGGAACAGAAAGAATGGCAAATTTAGGGAAAGAAGAAATAGATAGAAGATTACGTCAGTTCAGAGAATTGACACAATTTGATATTGAATTACAATAATAGAACATGCCTCGGACTTTCGGGGCTTTTTTAATTCATTACAATAATGAGTGATGCCATTAAACACGAATGTGGAATATCTTTAATACGGCTGCTAAAGCCGTTAGATTACTATAAGGAAAAATATGGTAGTATTTTTTACGGAGTAAACAAGATGTATTTAATGATGGAAAAACAGCACAATCGTGGTCAGGATGGTGCAGGATTTGCCAGTATTAAATTAGATATGGCTCCGGGAGAACGATATATGAGTAGAGTTCGTTCTGTGGAATCTCAACCAATACAGGACATTTTTGCTCAGATTAATGACCGTATTAATAGAGCTTTAAAAGAAAACCCGGAATATATAGGCAATACCGATTTGCAAAAAAGGAATATCCCTTATATAGGGGAAGTACTGCTTGGACATGTCCGATATGGAACATTTGGAAAGAATAGCATTGAAAGTGTGCATCCTTTCCTCAGACAAAATAACTGGATGCATAGAAATCTTATCGTAGCTGGTAATTTTAATATGACTAATGTTGATGAGCTCTTTGATAATTTGATACAACTGGGTCAGCATCCAAAAGAAATGGCAGACACGGTTACCGTCATGGAAAAAATCGGGCATTTTCTTGATGATGCTGTAGCCAAGCTATACAGACAAATTAAAAAAGAAGGCTATAACAAAATGGAGGCTTCTCCAATAATTGCCGAAAGATTAAAAGTTGCAAAAATTCTTAAAAAAGCAGCAAAGAATTGGGATGGTGGATATACCATGGCCGGTATGTTTGGGCATGGAGACTCTTTTGTACTCAGAGATCCTTCGGGTATAAGGCCTGCCTATTATTTTAAAAACGATGAAGTAGTCGTGGTAGCCTCTGAGAGAGCGGCAATTCAAACGGTATTTAATGTTGTATATGACGATGTTCAAGAACTCGATCCCGGTAACGCCTTAATCATAAAGAAAAACGGAACCGTTAATACAACTGAAATATTAGAACCAAAGGAAAGAAAAGCGTGCTCTTTTGAAAGAATTTATTTTTCCAGAGGTAGCGATAAAGAAATTTATCAGGAACGAAAAGAATTAGGCAAATTGATTTTTCCTCAAATACTGTCCGCCATTGACGGGGATATAAAAAATACGGTTTTTTCATATATTCCTAATACTGCTGAGACCTCCTATCTTGGAATGATCAGAGAAGCGCAGAATTATTTGAATAAGAAAAAAGAAGAACAAATCCTGAAATTGGGATCTAATATTACCAGAGAGGAATTAAACAAGATATTAGATGTTAGGCCCAGGATTGAGAAAGTAGCCATTAAAGATGCCAAACTGAGAACATTTATTACACAGGATAGCAGCAGGGACGACCTTGTAGCTCACGTCTATGACATTTCTTATGGCTCTGTAAACAAGAATGATAATCTTGTAATTATAGACGACAGCATTGTTAGGGGTACTACCTTAAAGAGAAGTATTCTAAGAATCCTGGACAGATTATCCCCCAAGAAAATTATTGTTGTTTCTTCTGCACCGCAAATTCGTTATCCTGATTGCTATGGTATTGATATGGCAAAACTTGAAGATTTTATAGCCTTTAAAGCCGCACTTGAATTGCACAAGGAACAGAATTCCATGCAGCTGGTAGATGAAATCTATCAGAAATGTTTACAACAAATTCAAACAGCAGATAAGGATGTTATTAATTATGTGAAAGATTTCTATCAGCCCTTTAGTGCAGATCAGATATCTAAAAAAATTGGAGACCTGCTTAGTCCGGTGGACATAAAAGCCGAGGTACAAATAATTTACCAAACAATAGAAAGTTTACATGAGGCTTGCCCAAAGAATCTGGGTGATTGGTATTTTACGGGAGATTACCCAACTCCGGGGGGAAATAAGGTTGTAAACAGGGCTTTTATAAACTTTTATGAGGGCAAAAACCAAAGGGCATATTAACATTTTTATCGATGAAATGCACAAAATTGTGCATTTCATCGATAATTTGCGCTATTCATCGGCTTTTTAACCACAGCGAACCAAAGGCGGTTACTTTAGACCTGCCATAGCATAAGTAGGTTAAGTTCATGGTAAGATTTGGGGCAAAAAAGGTGGAGACTTCTCCACCTTTTTTATTTGATTGCCATTTATATTTTATTCTACTTCACATTTAATAAGACTTTTCTTCATCTTATATAGTATAATAACCTGTCCGGGGTATTTCAACCTATTAAAAAGAATTTTAGCCAAAATTTTTATCGACTTCAAACCATTAGATTACATTTGAAGAACCATAGCATAAGTAGGTTAAGTTCATGGTAAGATTTGGGGAAAAAGGCAGGTGCAAACCTGCCTTTTTATTTTATAACCTTATCCCTAACATCATATTTCATTTTTTTCCAATTCTTAAGAAATAATGCCGGTAAGCATTTCATCCAATTAAAAAGGAGTTTATCCAAAACCTTTTTCCCCAGCCACTCATTCACTTACATTTGGAGGACCATAGCATAAGTAGGTTAAGTTCATGGTAAGATTTGGGGAAAAAGGCAGGTGTAAACCTGCCTTTTTTATTTCTGATAATCAGTAAATTATATCTTTTATTACTAAAACAATCCTTCGTGGCGCCAATATCAGCATCACTGGAAAGGCGAAAATTTACCAAAATTTCTTTGTTATTTCTCACAATACCAGTAATTTAGTAATGCCATAGCATAAGTAGGTTAAGTTTATGGTAAGATTTGGGACGAAAAGGGTGGAGGCTTCTCCGCCCTTTTCTATATAACAAAAAACCTCCCTAAATATTTAGGGAGGTTTTGTTTCTAATAAATTCCGGACTAAAGTTTAATCGTCATTTACTTATTGGAACTGTATAACTCAGCAACTTTATCCCAGTTAATAATATTAAAAAAAGCTTTTACATAATCTGGCCTTCTGTTTTGATAATTTAAATAATATGCATGTTCCCAAACATCCAATCCCAAAATTGGATGTCCTCCGCATCCGGTTCCAGGCATTAACGAATTATCTTGATTTGGCGTTGAACAAACTTCTACTTTGCCTCCTTCATGTACACAAAGCCAGGCCCACCCAGAGCCAAATTGTGTTGCAGCGGCTTTGCTAAAAGTCTCCTTAAAAGCATCGAATGAACCAAAGGCCTCATTTATAGCAGCAGCAAGATCTCCTGCTGGCTCACCTCCCCCATCAGGGGACATTATTTCCCAAAATAGCGCGTGATTATAATAACCTCCGCCATTATTTCGGACGGCACCGTTAGACATATCTAAGTTTTTTAATATATCTGTAATAGATTTATTTGCCAGATCTGTATTTTCAATAGCTGCATTAAGTTTTGTAGTATAGCCATTGTGATGCTTTGTATGGTGTATCTCCATAGTCCTTGCATCAATATAAGGTTCTAATGCATCATATGCATAGGGTAGTTTTGGTAATTCAAATCCCATTTCTAAACGTTTTAAGTTAATAATTAGAGTGACTCAAAGTTACTCATTTTAACATTTATATTGGCCTAATTATTTGTTAAGAACTCTTTAAGATTATGTAATTTGCAATAAAAAGTTAGTGCAGCACAGCTCATTCAATATCTATAATGCTTCAGCAGGATCCGGAAAAACCTTTAAGCTGGTTCAAGAATATCTAAGAATTGTACTTTCAACAGAAAATTCTACTGTTTTTAATCAAATACTGGCAATCACTTTTACCAACAAGGCTGCCAATGAGATGAAAAGTCGTATTCTTGATAGCCTGTTTGAATTTAGTCACCCCAGGAACCCAAAAAAACGCACCCCCCTATTTCTATTGTTGGCTAAAGATCTGAATATAGCGCATGATCATTTGGCCAAAAGAGCAAATATTGCATTAAAACAGATCCTTCATAATTACGCTTTTTTTGATATTTCAACCATTGATAAATTTACGCACCGACTAATAAGAACCTTTGCCAAAGACCTTAAAATTCCGCAGAATTTTGAAGTTGTATTGGACACAGAACTTTTATTGGTTGAAGGAATTGATCGGCTAATTAATAAAGCCGGGGCGGATAAGGTATTAACCAAAGTTCTGATTGATTTTGCTTTGGAAAAAATACAGGATGATAAAAGCTGGGATATTGCTTATGACCTTACAAAAATGGGTAAATTATCTTTTGAGGAAAATCAATCTTACCACCTTGAACATCTCAAAAGCAAAACTCCTGAGAATTTTTTAACACTCAAAAATTTAATCCAAAAAAAGATACGCCTTATTGAGGATGAAGTAATAGAACTTGCAAAACAAGCTTTAGAGGCTATTTCACAATCTGGTATGGAATTGGACGCATTTCCCCGGCAAACCCTACCAAACCATTTTTCTAAAATTTGTGACTTTGTTTTTAATCCAACTAAGCTTTACAATAACCAGTTAGAAAATAACCTACAGGAAGGTAAAATCTTTAAATCCGGGATTCAACCTCCTGATCCAGAATTTGTATTAACACTTAAAAGGTGTTTTTTAGAAATTAAAAAGAGAATCTATCGGAGATCTTTTTTAAGGAATTCCTATTTAAATATAGTGCCTTTAACGGTATTAAATGCCATCCAACAGGAAATCAAAGCCATTGAGCTGGAACGCGATCAGATTCCAATTTCCTCATTTAATAAGATTATATCTGAGGAAATTAGGAACCAACCTGCTCCTTATATTTATGAAAGGCTCGGGGAAAAATATCGTCATTATTTTATCGATGAGTTCCAGGATACTTCGCAAATGCAATGGGATAACCTTGTTCCATTAATTAGTAATGCCCTGGAAAGTGAGGATGAACAGGGTAATATGGGCAGCCTGTTATTGGTTGGAGATGTTAAACAAGCCATCTATAGGTGGCGAGGTGGCAGGGCCGAACAATTTTTGAATCTTATTACTAAAGAAGCTAACCCTTTTGTCGTAGAACCCTATATTAAATCACTTGAAACAAATTACAGAAGCCGGGAAGAACTAATAAAATTCAACAACGCCTTTTTTACCGCTACGTGCCCTTTCCTTAATAGTCCAAAGTACAATTTGCTTTTTAAGGATGGGAATAAACAAAATTTTAATGATAAAGTTGGCGGGTCTGTAAATTTGAATTTTATCAAAATGCCTCAGGAGAATAAAGATTTAGCATATTGCACCGAGGTATTGAGCGCAATCAATAATGCCCTGACAGACAAGTACAATTATGCTGATATCTGTATTCTAACCAGAAAACGAAAACATGGAATCATTTTAGCCGATTTTCTTGTTGAACAAAATATTCCAATAATTTCTTCCGAGACACTTTTACTGAAGAATAATCCAAAAGTGAAATTTCTAATCAATTTATTACGGCATATCAATGCTCCGGAGGATTCAGAAATTTGCTATGAGATATTGTATTTTCTTGCTGCATCCAGAGTAAACAAACATGAATTTATTCAGAAGTATCTGAACAATATGCCTGCAGCACTAAATGATGTTTACAATTTTAACATTGCCGGGCTAATGTATAATTCTTTGCCCGATGGCCTGGAATATGCGATAAAACAATTCAATTTAGTTGAACATTCAGATGCCTACATTACTTATTTTATGGATGAAGTAATTGATTTGGAACAAAAAGAAGATGCCAGCATCGCAACATTTATAGACTATTGGGAAAAGAAAAAGGAGAAACTTAGCATTGTAGCTCCTGAAAATTTAAATGCAGTGCAGATAATGACAATTCACAAAGCAAAGGGATTAGAATTTCCAATTGTTATTTACCCTTATGCCAACACAAAAATTTATGATGAACTAGAACCGAAATTGTGGTTGCCTGTTGAGGGTTTTGGAGAATTTAAAGAAGTACTAATAAATAAGAAATCTGAAGTAGTCCATTATGGGGAAACAGCCAAAACCATTTATGAAGAGGAGCAACACAGACTCGAATTGGATGCATTTAATATACTATATGTAGCACTTACAAGGGCAGTGGACAGGTTGGTTATAATAACTGAAATGCTTCTTAGTACTAAAAGAGAATTTAAATCGGATAATTATTCCGGATTGTTTATCCACTTTCTGAAAACACAGGGAATCTGGGATGAAAATAAAACCAACTATTCTTTTGGGTCTACGGAATGCAACGTGCAAGAAAAATCGCTTTCCGAAGCACAACCCCATATTCCTTTTATGTTGACGCATAAGAACAATGCCAATTTTAATATCGTTACTCAGTCTGATAATCTTTGGGACAGTAAAAGAAAGGAGGCAATTAAAAAAGGCAATGTAATTCACTATATAATGGGGCTTATTACAACCGAGAGCGATATTGATCCGGCAATTGCGCATATGATAAGAAAAGGAGATCTCAACGTTGAAGAAGGTCCTCAAATTAAAGAAATAGTGCTGCAAATTATTTTACACCCTAAACTTAAGTCGTTTTATACTTCAGAGAATACGGTTAAGAATGAATGTGAAATTATAACCGAAAATGGCCTAATTTTACGCCCAGATCGTATGGTATTTAATGATAACAGGGTGGCAATAATTGATTATAAAACCGGCAAAAAAGCACAACAATATTATGAACAATTACACACCTATGGCGATGCTCTGAAGACCATGGGATATTTAGTTCAAAATAAAATAATAGTCTATATAGGTAAAAAAATAACTCCAGAATTCATTAACTAGTTATGTACGGAAAAATTAAAGAATATTTAGAAGAAGAACTGAGAAACATAAAAGAAGCCGGTCTCTATAAAGAAGAACGGATAATTACTTCTGCCCAGGGTGCAGTGATTAAAGTTTCAGGCGGACAGGAGGTAATTAATTTTTGCGCAAACAATTATTTAGGGTTATCCGCACATCCTGAGGTAATCAAAGCTGCTAAAGAAACCCTGGATACCCATGGCTATGGAATGTCGTCTGTGCGTTTTATTTGCGGCACACAAGATATTCATAAGGAATTGGAGCATAGAATTGCAAAATTTTATGGAACAGAAGATACCATATTATATGCGGCAGCCTTTGATGCCAATGGCGGGGTATTTGAACCTTTGTTAACCGGTGAAGACGCCATTATATCAGATGCTCTAAATCATGCCTCTATAATTGATGGTGTAAGATTGTGCAAAGCCAGGAGATATAGGTATGCCAATAGTGATATGAATGATCTTGAAGCAAAATTAATTGAAGCCAATAAAGATAATGCCCGTTTTAAAATAATTGTTACAGATGGGGTGTTTTCTATGGATGGGTTATTGGCCCCCTTGGATAAAATATGTGACCTGGCAGATAGATATGATGCCATGGTAATGATAGATGAATGCCATGCAACCGGGTTTATAGGTGAAACCGGCAGGGGCACCTTGGAGGAAAAAGGTGTTATGAACAGGATAGACATCATTACAGGAACACTCGGAAAAGCATTGGGGGGAGCCATGGGTGGTTATACTACAGGTAAGAAAGAAATTATTGATATGTTAAGACAACGGTCGAGACCTTATTTGTTTTCCAATTCTCTGGCCCCTGTTATCGTTGGTGCTTCAATAAAAGTATTTGATTTGCTTGAAAATGATACCTCTTTGAGAGATAAGCTTGAAAAAAACACAAAATATTTTAAAGAAGGAATGCAAAAAGCCGGTTTTGATATTATTGATGGGGACTCAGCAATAGTCCCCGTAATGCTCTATGATGCTAAATTATCACAAAAAATGGCCAATATGTTGCTGGAAAACGGCATCTATGTTATTGGTTTCTTTTACCCTGTGGTGCCTAAAGAAAAGGCAAGAATACGGGTGCAATTATCTGCTGCTCATGAAATTGCGCATTTAGATAAAGCTATCAATGCATTTATAAAGGTGGGCAAAGAGTTAAAAATTATCTGAATACTAGTTTTTACTTCATAAAAGGCCTAAAAAAAATCGGAAATTGATTTTGTTAATAATTTTTAACAACTTACATTTGCAGCTAAATAAACACTTAAACTTAAAATTTTGAACATGAAACAGCTTAGCAGATTATTGGTTGTTAGCCTACTGGTATTGGCGTCTAACAACATACAAGCGCAAGATGAAGATAATCCTTGGCAAATTGGTTTTGGGGTTAACGCGGTTGACTTCTATCCAACGGGTGACGTAAGTTCCTTTGGAAATGAATTTTTCAATGCCACTGATCATTGGAATATCCTACCTTCCGTCTCTTATGTTGGGATTAGCAAATTTATAGGTAACGGTATCTCCGTTGGCGCTAGAGGTTCTATAAACCGTATCCAAAAAGTTGGAGACCTGGAAGTTGACGACTGGTCATACTACGGACTTGATGGAACCATTAAATACAATTTCATAAAAAACACAACTATTGATCCTTTCGCTGAAATTGGTGGTGGTTATACTTGGGTTAGAGATATAGGAGCAGGAACTCTTAATGGAGGCATCGGTGCTAATGTTTGGTTTAATGATAATATTGGTTTGACCCTTCAAACACAATACAAACATGCATTTGAGGATTATTTGCTTTCTCATTTCCAGCATATGTTAGGTCTTTCTATTAAATTTGGTGGAACTGATACAGATAAAGATGGAATTTATGACAAAGATGATGCTTGTCCGGAAGTACCTGGTTTAGAAGCATTCAATGGTTGTCCTGATTCTGACGGCGACGGTATTGAAGACAGCAAAGATGCTTGTCCAAACGAAGCTGGTCCTAAAGAATTGAATGGTTGTCCTGATTCTGACGGCGATGGAATTGCTGATAAAGATGATGCATGTCCAAACGAAGCCGGATTAGCTGCTTTAGCTGGTTGTCCAGATGCTGACGGCGATGGAATTGCTGATAAAGATGATCAGTGTCCAAACGAAGCAGGTCCTGCTGAGAATAATGGATGCCCATGGCCAGATAGAGATGGAGATGGTATATTAGACAAAGATGATTTATGTCCAGACGTAGTTGGTGTAGCAGCAAATAGAGGTTGCCCAGAAGTTACTGAAGCTGTACGTAAGACATTAAACGACTACGCTAAGACTATCTTATTTGATACTGGTAAATCAAGTATTAAAGAGCGTTCAGAAGAAGTACTTAAAAACATAGTAGCAATCCTTGAGGAGTACTCTTTTGCAAGATTTAGCATAGATGGTCATACGGATAGCGTTGGTAGTGCTTCATTAAACCAAAAGCTTTCTGAAGAAAGAGCTTATTCCGTAATGAATTACTTAATTGAGAACGGTATTGCTTCTAACAGATTGGAAGCTGCAGGTTACGGTGAAGACAGACCATTGGCTGATAATGGCACAGCTTCTGGTAGAAAAACCAATCGTCGAGTTGAAATTAACTTGATTAGAGAATAAGGTTATAAACTTAATATAATAGAAAAAAGCTCCGCAAATGCGGGGCTTTTTTTATTTTTAGATATGCAGACTTTTTTAAAT
This sequence comes from Flavobacteriaceae bacterium, assembly GCA_020346245.1. Lineage (GTDB taxonomy): Bacteria > Bacteroidota > Bacteroidia > Flavobacteriales > Flavobacteriaceae > Eudoraea. The sequence continues at coordinate 2,575,857 of CP070778.1, forward strand.
CAGATTATTGAAGAATTGTGGGAAAAGAATGCTTCATTTAATAATCTTATTTTTATACTACCCGGTAAACGTGCTGGAACCTTTCTAAAAAATGGTATTACCAAAATAGTTGATAAAACTATTTTTGCACCAGAAATCTATAGCATTGAATCATTCATCGAAATAATTTCTGGTCTTGCTTATGCTACCAGCACCCAGCAATTATTTGAGTTATATAGTTCTTATTTACAAACGGACAGTGATGAAAAGGAATCTTTTTATTCCTTTTCCAAATGGGGCCAGATTCTATTGCAGGATTTCAATGAAATTGACCGGTATCTAGTCCCTCCTGATAAACTCTTTTCATACCTGTCGGTTATACAGGAAATGAACCAATGGCATCTGAAACCTGGCAAAACCAAATTAATAGAAGATTACCTCAGCTTTTGGAATAATCTTGAAGAATTGCATGCCCTGTTTAATGCTAAGCTTTTAAAAAATGGCCTGGGACATCAGGGGTTGGTGTATAGGGAAGCTTGCAACAATTTATCCAAATACATAAATAGCACTAAAAGTAAAAAGCATATTTTTATTGGTTTTAATGCCTTAAACAAAGCAGAAGTATTCTTAATTAAAGAATTTTTAAATGCAGGTAATGCAGATATTTATTGGGATATAGATTCTCATTTTCTGGAAGATAAAATCCATGATGCGGGCTATTTTATTCGACAATACCTAAAGGAATGGAACTACCTTACAACCCATCCAATAAAAGGCCTTAGTGCATATTATAGTAAACCAAAAAATATTCAAATTACCGGAGTACCAAAAAATATTTCCCAGGCAAAGTATGTAGGAAATTTAATTTCTAAGCTAAATAAACAGGATGCTCATCAAATAAAGAATACAGCAGTTGTACTAGGAGATGAAACACTATTAAACCCCATATTAAACGCTCTGCCCGTTGAAATAAATAAGGTAAATATTACTATGGGCTATCCCTTGGGAAAAACTCCTCTTGCAGGAATGTTCAACCAGCTTTTCGACCTATATATTCAGCAAGATTCACGCGGTTGGTTTTATAAATCCCTGGTGTCATTCCTGGCACATCCATATGTTCAGAAAATACTTACCCCCGATGAGTTTGATGTCATTACTGAGCTGAAATCAAAAATTCATAAGGGTAACTGGATTTATATAACTCCGGCTAAATTAGAATCAATTTTCCCTGAAAATTCTAAAGGTTTAAGGCTGCTTTTTATAGCTGAAAATTATACCCCTTCACGATTTCTTGACAAGGCAATTACAATTATTGAACTGTTAAAAGCTAAATTTCAATTAGATGAAAACAATTTAGAATTAGAGTATCTATATAACTTTTATACCGTATTCAATGAGTTAAAATTACTTGCTGCAACATATTCTTTTTTAAAGAATTTAAAAGATTTACAAAGTATATATAAAGATATAATAGCAACAGAAAAAGTAAACTTCAGGGGAGAACCTCTTGAAGGTTTACAGATCATGGGGATGCTGGAAAGCAGAAATCTCGATTTTGAAACTGTAATAATAACATCCGTAAATGAAGGTATTTTACCTGCAGGTAAGACCAATAATTCATTTATCCCCTTCGATGTAAAAAGAGAATTTGGTTTGCCCGCCTTTAAAGAAAAGGATGCGGTCTATACCTACCATTTTTATAGGTTGTTGCAACGCGCCAAAAACATCTATTTAATCTATAATACTGAACCCGATGTTATAGAAGGGGGTGAGAAAAGCAGGTTTATTTCACAACTACTTACAGATGAAAAGCATAGGGAAAATATAGATTCAACAATTGCTGTTCCTCAAATTAATGCTGTACCCTATACCCCGGTTATTATTGAAAAGGATAATGATATAATGAACAAAATAAGTGCCGTTTTAACAAAAGGCCTATCCCCCTCTTCTCTAACCAACTACATTAACAATCCAATTAATTTCTACAAACAAAAGATTTTAAAATTAGAAGAAGTTTTAGAAGTGGAAGAGACCATTGCTTCCAATACCTTTGGGACGGTTTTACACAAGGCCATGGAAACTCTGTATAAACCATTCCTGGGTTCTTTCCTATCAGAGGATAAATTAAAGGAACTACTACAAAAAATAAGAGCTGTTGTTAAAAATGAACTATTAAAAATTTATGCAGAAGAGGATATTATGCGGGGTAAAAACCTCATCGCATTCAACGTTATCGTAGCTTATATTAATACCTTCGTTTTAAAGGAAATTCAGGATATTAAACATCATAAGATAAAAATAATAGCACTGGAATATGAACTTTCCGTCAAAATTGACGTACCGGGGATAGAAATCCCTGTAACTTTGAAGGGCACATTGGACAGAATTGATGAGAAGGATGGTATACTAAGAATACTTGATTATAAAACTGGTAATGTTAATAAGTCTAACGTAGAAATAATTCTATGGGATGAAATCATTGAAAATTATGACAGTAGTAAAGCATTTCAGCTTTTGTGTTATTCTTTTATGTATCAAATTGTGAATCCCATTGAGAAAATGAATGCCGGAATTATTTCTTTTAAGAATTTGAGTTCCGGTCCGTTTTATTTTTCGACCAAAAACAGTAGAAACAGCAGAAATAAGGATCTCAACATTACGAAAGAAACCCTTGACCTTTTTCAGGAACAATTAATAAAACTTATTCAGGAAATAGGAAATCCTGCGATTCCATTTATTGCTACAGAAGATTAATTCCTACTTTTTATCTGGTCTGCTGGGTCTTACCTCTATTTTGCTTGGCAACGTTCTCGGGTGCATATTAAGCAGATCAGTTACCAGTTCACCTATATCCTCTGGTTGTATTTTCCAGGCATCCTTTTGTGAAGGTTCATTATTGTTAAAATGGGTAGCTACTGAACCGGGCATAATTGTAGACACTTTAATATCGTATTTGCGCAGGTCTAACATGGCTGCCTGGGTAAATCCAACAACGCCGAACTTGGTTGCATTGTAACCAGCTCCTGTGGGGAAAAAATTAGTGCCTGCTAAACTCGCAATAGTTATATAATACCCTTTTGAAATTTTTAGTGCTTCTACAGAAGCCTTCAAAGTATGAAAAACACCGGTAAGATTCGTATCAATCATTTGATGCCAGTTGTTTTCAGATAATTCATCAATTGGTGCGAATTGTCCAATTCCTGCATTGGCCACAACAACATCAAGCTGTCCCCATTTTTGAATAATTTTTGCAACCGCACTGCGTTCGTCTTCAAGCTTAGTGACATCACTCACAAGGGCCAAAATGTTTGATCCGGCATCTAATTGCTTTGTAGCTGTCTCTAAACTGGTTTTGTTTCTACCACTTATAGCAACTTTCAGACCAGCGTCCAGTAATTTCTTTGCAACACCTAATCCTATCCCTTTAGAGCCACCAGTGATGTAGGCAACCCTGCCTTTTATATCTGTCATATCAATTGAAGTATCTATAATTAATTACAATATTGCTTTACTATTAAAAAGGTTCAAACACTAAAATAAAAAACCCTCGAACATTAAACTGAAGGAGGGTTTTGTGGAGAATACCGGAGTCGAACCGGTGACCTCTTGCATGCCATGCAAGCGCTCTAGCCAGCTGAGCTAATCCCCCGTCTTTTAAGGAAGGTCAAAGGAACTACTTTTTGAATAAGTTTCAAAATTCCTCCGAATAAATTTATCCCCTAATCCTTTTTTACACTTAAAACCAGGACAGGTATGCGTACAGAGAATTCAGATTTGAGAATTGCATTTTTCTCCCACAAATTTTTAAAAAATCCCCGTTTCCTTCTAAACACACAAAGTAAATCCGGATTTGTGGATTGAAAATGCTCCAAAACTCCTAAATAGGTTGTAGCATTCTCCGTCACCGTTAAACGAGAACACAAATCCATTAGAGAAGTATTTATTTTGAGATCTTCATCAGAATATCCCGGAGTCTTTACAAGAAGTAGATTTACTTTTGATTTAAACTTTTTCTTTATGACTTTCAATGGCTCAAGGATTCTCCTTTGACTTAAAATCCCGGATTTAAAAGCCGTTAGAATATTCTTGATTGGCTTAAAAACAGTACCTCTGGGGACAATTAAAGTTGGAATATCTGTTCTTTTAACTATTCGGCCGGTGGTATTTCCCAGGTATAATTCTTCTTTAATATCATTGCACCTAGGGGCAATAAGAATAAGATCTATACCAAGTTCTTTGTCAATTTCCTTCAGTCCGTCTATTAGATCACCATTATATGTGACTATCTTCAAATCAATGCTCTTGGAATCTACTTTTTCAATAACTTCCTTAACATGCTTCTTACTGCTTTCCGCCACTTTCTCAGATATATTTTTCAAATCTCCTGCACCTGCCTTGGCTGAAAATACACCCATTACATATATCCTGGATGAAAATTCGGATGCAAAGTCAACAGCATATTGTAAAGTCTCGTGAGCATTAGGAGAAGTTCCTATGGGTACCAATATGTTATTCATAAGGTTTGGTATTATTAAATTAAATTTACAACTTATTCAATAAATTATAGATGATTAGCTGTGCAAAGATACTCGAAATCCCTGACATTCTTGAGCTTACCAAAGCCTGCGCTAACCATATGGAAAAAATAGGGATATTTCAATGGAATGAGGTGTACCCATCCAGGGCAGCTTTTGAAAAAGATATTTCCAGAAAAGAATTATTTGTGCTTAAATCAGAGAATAAAATTATAGGCTGCATAACCATTACACCAATTATGGATGACGAATATATCCCTGTTAAGTGGCTGACACCAAATGAAAACAGCATTTATATTCACAGGCTTGCTGTACAACCAGAATACCAGGGGAAAGGCTATGCACAGCAATTAATGCATTTTGCTGAAAATTTCGCGCGCGAGAACAAGTATATCTCTGTCCGATTAGATACATTTAGTCAAAATAAAAGAAATCAAAAATTTTATGAACAGCGAGGCTATCAAAAACTTGAAAATATCTATTTCCCCAAACAAAGTGATTATCCTTTCTACTGTTATGAACTTGTATTGTAATCTGTTCAGTTTTTGAAGACAGTTGTAAGCCTCAAAACAATTAATAGCCTCGCTATTCCAGCAACCATAGCAGGGATAGCAGAACCTGTATTGTCTATTACTGATACTGCTATTGTTGGGAACATTGAAACATATGGTCTGGAATCACTTGCGGCAGTTGGAATTGTTGGTTCCTTTTTATCAATGCTGATATGGATACTAGGCCAAACCAGAAGCGCTATATCTGCAATAATCTCTCAATATTTGGGAGCAGGAAAGCTAGATGAGGTAAAGAATTTACCTTCCCAGGCAATATTCTTTAATGTATCACTGAGCATTTTACTTTTGCTTTCCACCATATTTATTGCAGAGGAGATTTTTGAACTATTGAATGCCTCCGGGAAAATATTAGAATTCTGTGTGCTGTATTATTCGATCCGTGTTTGGGGATTTCCTTTAACCCTTTTTGTTTTTGCCGTTATGGGAATTTTCAGAGGATTACAAAATACATTTTGGCCCATGCTCATAGCAATTACAGGAGCATTGTTAAACATCGTATTAGACTTTATACTGGTTTACGGTATATCTGATATAATTCCCGCCTTAAACCTGGAGGGTGCTGCCTGGGCAAGTTTAATTTCACAAGGGGTTATGGCCATAATGGCGTTTATTCTTTTACAATTAAAAACCAACATCAGTCTAATTCCCAGATTTCCAATACACAGGGAACTGGGACGCCTGGCCCTAATGAGCTTTAATCTTTTTATTCGTGCCATTGCGCTTAATATTGCACTGATTCTGGCTGTTCGAGAAGCCGCAGCACTGGGTGATAGGTATATTGGTGCTCATACGATAGCTATAAATCTTTGGTTATTTGCTGCATTTTTTATTGACGGATATGGAGCTGCCGGTAATATAATGGGTGGTAAGTTGCTTGGAGCAAAAGATTATAATACATTATGGAAATTGGCTAAAAAAATTGCTTTATACGGGGGAGTGGTAAGTTTGTTCTTAATGGTTAGCGGATTTTTATTCTACAGACCCTTAGGGCGTATTTTTTCCAATGATACCATGGTTCTGGAATCCTTCTATTCAATTTTCTTTATTCTTATCCTGGGATTCCCCATGAATTCTATTGCCTTTGTTTTTGATGGTTTGTTTAAGGGTTTGGGTGAAATGAAATTTCTCAGGAACGTCTTGTTGATAGCTACTTTTTTGGGGTTTGCTCCTTTGTTATACCTAAGCAAAGTCTTCAATTTTGGGCTGCAAGGAATCTGGATTGCACTAAGCATGTGGATGATAATCAGAGGAGGTGCCCTTATCTGGAAGTTCCATAGAAAATTTCGCCCACTATTACAAAAGGTTTAATTTTACAGAAAACAATTCAAATGGGCACAAACAGACCCACAGGAAGTCTTTATACCAAAATTGAAAACAGAACGGCTATTATAGAATTTGGCCATCCCGCCAGCAATTCGTTCGTAACCGAACTTTTGGTCAGATTAACTGATGAACTTAGAAAAGTTTCCACCAATAAAGATGTTTCGTTGATAGTATTAAAGTCTGAAGGAGAAAAGGCTTTTTGTGCTGGTGCTTCTTTTGACGAACTGCTGGCTATATCCAGCCCTGATGAAGGAACAGCTTTTTTTAGTGGTTTTGCCAATGTCATCAATGCTATGCGAGAATGTACACAACCAATTATTGGCAGAATACAAGGGAAAGCAGTAGGCGGGGGTGTTGGACTTATCGCTGCATGCGATTATGTCTTCGCTTGCGAAGCTGCCTCAGTAAGGCTTTCTGAACTTTCTATAGGGATAGCACCCCTGGTCATTGCGCCTGCGGTTGAACGTAAAATTGGAATAGCCGGTTTTTCAGAATTGGCAATGTCACCTAAGGAATGGAAAAATGCTTATTGGGCCAGGGAAAAAGGACTCTATTCTAAGGTTTATAATTCCATAAAAGAAATGGACAAAGAGTTAGACTTTTTTAGTTCGGCCATGGCTTCTTATAATCCGGAAGCCTTAAGAGCTATTAAAAAGATCCTTTGGGAAGGCACAACATCCTGGAACCAATTATTAACTGATAGAGCTGAGATTTCAGGCAAATTAGCCCTTATGCCAGCGAGTAAGGCAATACTAACCAGCTTAAAAAAGTAATGCTATGAAATTATTAGAATTGCTCAATAGTGATCTTCTTTTTCCGATGCTAGCTCTATTGGTGGTAGTTATATATCTATATAATAGAATCAGAAACAGAAGAAAGTTTAAAAAATAATTCCAGACACCGTACAATTATTTACAAAATACGCAATGCTCCTTTGTAAAGATTAAATACGTAATAAGCAGATGATGAAAGGCAAACACAAAATAAGAATCACCAAGCAGTTCACTTTTGAAACCGGACATGCCCTTTATGGCTACGATGGCAAATGCAGAAATGTTCATGGCCATAGCTACAAACTTTCGGTTACCGTAATTGGCGTCCCTATTTTTGATGTCTCCAATGTGAAACTTGGAATGGTTATAGATTTTGGGGATTTAAAAAAAATAGTCAAAGAAGAAATTGTGGAACCTTTTGATCATGCTACGGTATTTAATAAAAATACGCCTCATATGGAATTGGCAAAAGAGTTAAAAGATCGCGGTCATAAAGTAATCCTGGCAGATTATCAGCCCACAAGTGAAAATATGGTCATTGATTTCGCTGCTAAAATTAAATCCCGCCTATCTGAAGAAATAAAGCTACATTCAATAAAACTTCGAGAAACTGAAACTGCATATGCCGAATGGCACGCCAGTGATAACTAGGTTGCTTTATGTATCTTTACACCAAATGAAAAGCATCTCTATCCCAACAGGTAAAAAGGTATATTTTGCCAGCGATAACCATTTAGGTGCCCCAACGCCGGAATCAAGTCTTCCCAGGGAAAAGAAATTTGTTTTATGGTTGGATACAGTGAAGGATGATGCAGCTGCTATTTTCCTGCTAGGAGATTTATTCGATTTCTGGTTTGAGTATAAAACCGTTGTTCCAAAAGGATTTACCCGAACTTTAGGTAAACTTGCCGAAATTACCGACTCAGGCATTCCTATATATTACTTCGTTGGCAATCATGATCTATGGATGAATGGGTATTTTGAAAAAGAACTCAATATTCCTGTCTATCATAAACCTGAACAATTTAAAATCAATAATACTACCTTTTTTATTGGCCACGGAGATGGATTAGGGCCCGGTGATAAAGGATATAAGCGAATGAAGAAACTTTTCACAAATAAGATTGCTCAATGGTGTTTCCGTTGGCTGCATCCTGATTTGGGGGTTAGGCTGGCTCAATATTTCTCCATTAATAACAAATTGATCTCGGGAGAAGAAGACATTCACTTTTTAGGTGAAGATAAAGAATGGCTGGTCCAATATTCTAAGAGAAAATTAAAAGAGGAACACTCTGATTACTTCATATTCGGCCACAGGCATTTACCTCTTGAAATCTCACTAAGTGAAACTTCTTCCTATATAAATCTAGGCGACTGGATTTCGTATTACACCTATGGCGAATTTGATGGAACCAGCTTCTCGCTGGAAACTTTCGGAAAGTAGATTACTTTATCTTAAATCCTTAACTTTTAATTGTAAGCTTACCATACCATTCCACTGATTTTCGTCCAAAGTGAACACAGCGCTAAATGGGTTGCCATTTTGTACAACTGAAAGTTTATTTCCTAAATTAAATCCAATGGCTCCCACCGGACCAGTGCCATTTTGAGTTACAGCTAATTTTAGGTGTTTATTTTCCTCTCCAACGCCTTTGGCATATCCTGTATCACTAAGGTTTTCTGTCATAAAAACAGGAGTCATATTACCCGGGCCAAAAGGTGCAAATTGTTTTATTATGCGAAAGAGTTTCGGACTTATCTGATCCAAGTCTAGCTTTGCATCAATAATGATCTCAGGGGTCAAGAGATTTGGATCTATAGTTTCCGCAACCACGTCTTCAAACTGCGATTTAAATATTTCATATTGTTCTTCAACCATGGTGAGCCCTGCCGCATATTTATGCCCCCCAAACTGCTCAATGGAATCTGCACAACGTTCTAAGGCGTTATAAACATCAAAGCCTCTGACAGACCTTGCTGATGCTGCAAGTTTATTACCGCTTTTGGTGAATACTAAAGTAGGCCTGTAGTAAGTCTCTGTAAGTCTTGATGCAACTATCCCAATTACCCCTTTATGCCAGGTATCTTTATAAACAACAGAAGTATATCTATCTTCCTCCTTATTTTGCAGGATCATTGCAAGGGCCTCATCCGTAATCTCCTTGTCCAATCCCTTTCTGTTCGTATTGAATTCTTCAATGTCTGCGGCATATATAATTGCCTGTTCCATATTTTCCTCTGTCAACAAATTAACCGCGTATTGTCCATGTTTCATGCGGCCTGCAGCATTTATTCTTGGTGCAATTATAAAAACGACATCTGTAATAGTGAGTTTTTTCTTTTGGAGGCTATCGATTATGGCCTTAAATCCTATTCTTGGTGCTGAATTGATTACTTCAAGACCAAAATAAGCCAACACCCTGTTTTCTCCTGTAATGGGAACAATATCTGCCCCTATAGCCGTAGCCACAAGATCCAGGTATGGAATTAGTTTATCAAAGCTATCTTCTCTATTTGAGTTTATAGCCTGGATAAGCTTAAAACCAATACCGCAACCACATAATTCATCATAGGGGTAATTGCAATCCTCCCTTTTTGGATCCAGGACCGCTATTGCATCTGGTATTATATTTCCAGGTCTGTGGTGATCACAGATGATAAAATCAATTCCTTTTTTGCTGGCATATGCTACTTTTTCTATTGCTTTTATGCCACAATCCAATGCTATAATAAGTGTAAAACCATTGTCGTCCGCAAAGTCAATTCCGGAATACGATATTCCGTAACCTTCAGTATATCTGTCTGGAATATAAGTTGCCACATTAGGGTATAGCGTTAATAAATATGATGATAGTAACGCTACCGCAGTGGTTCCATCAACATCATAATCCCCATAAACAAGAATGTTTTCATTTGCCTGTATGGCATGTTCTATACGCTTCACAGCTAATTCCATGTCCTTCATAAGAAATGGGTCATGAAGGTCAGAAAGTTGTGGTCTGAAGAATTTTTTAGCTTCTTCGTACGAAGTAATTCCGCGTTGCAACAATAATTGCGCTATCAGCCGATCTACCTTAAGTATTTCGGCTAAAGCCATTACTTGCTCATCATCATGTTTTGGTTTTAATGTCCAGCGCATTGTACTACATAATCAATCTCTTGTAAGATAAAACGAATTCATGCATCCTGAATGCAGAAACAGGAATAAAATTCCTGTTTTAATGAATATAAATCCTTGAAGAAGGGGCGTCAATCTTTATGGAATATTGTTTCAGTTTTTATATCGGCAAACTTCCTGAACATTTCCATTACACCGCAGTACTTTTCAACCGAAAGATCCACAGCCCGCTGCAACTTTTTCTCGTTGAGGTCACTTCCCCAAAAGTGATACTCAATAGTTACGGCATCATAATATTTCGGATGTTCGTCTGTTAGGTTGGCAGAAGTTTCTATAATGAATTCCTCCACTTCAAGTTTCATTTTTTTAATGAGCATTGCAACATCAAGACCAGAGCATCCTGCTAAAGATGACAGCATAAGTGCTTTTGGTCTATAGCCTTTTCCTTCTCCTCCGCTTTCCGGACCAGCATCCATTATTAAATTCAATCCGGAAGGATTACTACTTTCGAAGGCCATATTGCCCAACCATTTCGTTGTAATTAGATTTGTTGTGCTCATAATTTTTCGTTTCTTGTGGAGTACAAAAATACGACCGCTATGCCACTTGTACAACCACTAAATCCCAATCATGATCCGCAAACCAGGGAACTGGCAGAATTTTTCAATGAAACCCTGGGGTTTTGTCCAAATTCTGTGCTCACTATGCAACATAGACCAGCAATATCCAAGGCTTTTATCAACCTAAACAAGGCAGTTATGGCGAATGAAGGAAGGGTAACTTCTGCCCTTAAACGAATGATCGCCTGGGTCAGCAGTAATGCAACGGGTTGTCGCTATTGCCAGGCCCATGCAATACGAGCTGCGGAACGCTACGGCGCAGAACAGGAGCAACTGGATAATATTTGGGAGTACAGAACCCATCCTGCCTTTTCGGAAGCAGAACGTGCTGCTCTCGATTTTTCCCTTACCGCTTCACAGGTTCCCAATGCCGTTGATGAAAAAATCAAAGGTCAATTGTACAAGTATTGGAATGAGGGCGAAATTGTTGAAATGCTGGGGGTAATTTCTCTTTTTGGGTATCTAAACCGCTGGAATGACTCTATGGGTACAACTATTGAGGATGGAGCTGTAGAAAGTGGCGAGCTCTATTTGGGCAAATATGGATGGGAAAAGGGAAAACATAAGTAAGCTTTTATACGCGATTAAGAGGGGTAGCTTATTTTTTTCCTGCCACAATAATAACAAATTCTCCTTTTGGGGGTATTCTTTCAAAATGCTCCAGGAGTTCCGATGTTGTCCCTCTAACGGTTTCTTCATACATCTTGGTAAGTTCTCTGGAAACCGAAATTGCTCTGCCCGGACCAAAATAAGATACAAACTGTGTTAGCGTTTTTAGAAGCTTATGTGGCGATTCGTAGAATACCATTGTTCGGGTTTCTTCTGCTAAGGCTTCCAGTCTGGTTTGCCGGCCCTTTTTTAATGGCAGAAAGCCTTCAAAGACAAAGCGATCGTTGGGAAGTCCGCTAATAACAATTGCGGGGACAAAAGCAGTGGCTCCCGGAAGACATTCAATTTCTATTCCATTTTCTATGCTGGCCCGGGAAAGCAAAAACCCGGGATCTGAAATAGCCGGGGTGCCTGCATCAGAAATAAGAGCAATTTGTTCTCCACTTTTAAGTCTTTGCAAAATACCATCTATAGTTTTATGCTCGTTATGCATATGATGGCTTTGCATTGGCGTATTTATATTGTAGTGCTGTAAAAGTTTTTTACTTGTGCGCGTATCTTCGGCAAGTATTAAGGTTACCTCCTTCAGAACTTTTATCGCCCTAAAGGTAATATCCTCCAAATTTCCAATAGGTGTTGGAACAATAAATAATTTACCTGTCAGCACTATTTTGTGATGTTACCTTTTTGTTAAGGTAGTATGAGCAATATGCATTGTAATAATCCCGGTAAATCCCAAATTTGAAATTATGAGAATCTACGCTCTATATGGGCGTAAAACCTGGTTTCATATTCTTCTTTCCCTGACCATTGATTGTAATCTGGCTTAACCATATTTTCAATAAATGCTATAGAACGTTCATGAGAATCAATGGTATTCAGCTGGGAAATCACCCTATTGAAATCTTCGGTGCTATCATTAAAAAGATGTTTTACAAAGGCGAGTCTGTCGTTTAAACCCACTGTTATTTCCTTGTTAGAAAGTTTGTCATTTAATGATTTGGACTTAGAAGCTTCTTTTGTTTCCTGAGATAATTGTCCTGAGGTTTCCTTCTTATCAGCCTGACTGGCTTGAGACTTTGCGACAAATTCTGCAAATAGTCTGTCATCATCCTCACTATTTGGCATTTCAGACACCATTCCCTTAATGGTGTCAATTCCCTGAGTAATAATATCTTCTTCGTGCGGATTATTTTCAGGAACGAGTTTATTTTCATTTATTACGGCATTTGCCATTTTTTCAAAACGGGATGCCAGAACATTCTTTGATACGTCAATTTCAATGTCGTTGAGCTTTTCATCAATAAATTTAAGAACGGTCAATTTCTCATACAAACTTCTAGCAGCTTCATATAATTGCGGTATCTCCTTCTCCTCAAGACTCTTTGATGTTATAATATCAGTCGATATCTTAATTAATTCCTCTTTCAGTTTTCGCTTCATTTCTTTTTATTTATTCTAAACAGTACAGGTCTATCTTTTTTAATACTTTTATATTTCGTTATCATAGCTTAGGTCATCATAGCCTAACTATGGATTAAAATTACAAAATGTTTCTCGAAAACACTGTTAATCACAAGGAACAATTCGGTTGGATAGAAGTTATCTGTGGCTCGATGTTTTCGGGGAAAACAGAAGAATTAATTCGCAGACTTAAAAGAGCCCAGTTTGCAAAGCAAAAAGTAGAAATATTTAAGCCAATTGTAGACACGAGATACCATGAAGAGAAAGTAATCTCTCATGATGAAAATGAAATTCGCTCCACGCCGGTACCAGCAGCGGCTAATATCCGACTTCTTGCAGATGACTGTGATGTAGTTGGGATAGATGAAGCACAATTCTTTGATGATGAAATTGTGACAGTTTGCAATGATTTAGCGAATATGGGAATACGAGTTGTTGTTGCCGGCCTGGATATGGATTTTAAAGGTAATCCTTTCGGCCCAATGCCTGCTTTAATGGCTACAGCTGAATATGTGACTAAAGTTCATGCTATTTGCACGCGTACAGGTAATCTGGCCAATTATAGTTATAGAAAATCTAACAATGATAAATTGGTTCTGCTGGGCGAAACAGAAGAGTATGAACCCTTAAGTCGTGCGGCTTTTTACAAGGCCATGCTTAAAGAAAAAATTTATAACATGAAGGTAGAAGCGGTGGAGGTAAAACAAGCTAAAAAGGATGCCAATGCCAAGGGCTGAAGAAACTACATTGGAATTGGATCTGGTGGCTTTAGAACATAATTACAATTATTTAAAATCTAAACTTCATCCTTCAACCAGGTTATTGGCTGTTGTCAAGGCTTTTGCTTATGGCAGTGATTCTGTAATCATTGCAAAAAAGCTGGAAGAACTGGATGTAGATTATTTAGCGGTGGCTTATGCCCGTGAGGGTATGGTCTTAAGGGAGTCTGGGATAAAAACCCCAATTCTTGTATTACATCCTCAGCCTGCAAATTATCTCATGGTTATTAAATATTGCATGGAACCCAGTCTATACTCCCCAAGAGTGCTAACCGAATTCCTGAATGTGGCGAAGACCGAAAAGCAAAAAGGGTATCCTGTGCATTTAAAATTTAATACGGGCCTTAACAGGCTCGGGTTTTGTGAAAATGATATTGATTATATAGCAGAAGCGCTTGAGAACAGTAAAGAACTAAAAATTAAATCACTGTTTTCTCATTTAGCTGCCTCTGAAGACATGTCTGAGAAAAGCTTTAGTAATGATCAAATAAAATCATTTATAAAGATTGCGAGGGATTTTACTGCCAAATTAGGAGTTAGTCCTTTTTTGCATATTTTAAATACCTCCGGGATATTAAATTATCCTGAAGCGCAATTTCAAATGGTTCGAAGTGGTATAGGGCTTTACGGATACGGAAATGAAGCCAGGTTTGATGCTGAATTGCTACCTGTAGCAACATTAAAAACGATAATTTCACAAATACATCATATAGAACCGAACGAGAGCGTAGGCTACAATCGGGCATTTAAGTCTGAAGGACACCAAAAAACAGCGACACTTCCACTTGGACATGCTGACGGTATAGGGAGACAATATGGAAATGGAAAGGCCTCGGTTATAGTAAATGGTAAGAAGGCACCAATTATTGGAAATGTTTGTATGGATATGATCATGATTGATATATCAAATATTGAATGTACTGAAGGTGATGAAGTTATAGTTTTTGGCAAAGGGCATTCCGCTGAGACTTTTGCAGCCGGAGCAAATACAATTTCCTACGAAATTTTAAGTGGTATTTCTCAAAGAGTTAAAAGGGTTATTTTAGGAGGCTGACAGTTTTTTTAACATATTGTTAAGAAAACTTATTTTCAGTATCTTGTCTTTGCATTTATTATCTAACCATTTAAAAACTAATGACATGTTAAAAGAATTTAAGAACTTTATTATGACCGGCAATGTAATTGATTTTGCAGTTGCTGTAATTATGGCCGGGGCCATAGGTCTTGTTATCAATGGCTTTGTAGCGGACATTATTATGCCAATAGTTGGGGAATTTGCAGGAGGTGTAGATTTTGCAAATTTTAAATATATCCTCACGGAGGCTTCAGGGACAGAAGGAGAAGCGGGCTATGTAGCCGAAAATGCTATTCGATGGGGAGCATGGGTAAACACTATCGTTAATCTCATCATTGTAGGTTTTGTAATGTTTATTATTGTCAAGGCATACAACAAGACAAAAACACCTCCACCACCACCAGCGCCTTCAGGACCAAGTCAGGAAGAACTATTAACCCAAATTAGGGATTTATTGAAAAAATAATTAGAAGTAAAACTCCCTTTTTGGGAGCTACCGCTACATTACTAAACTAACTTAAAGGCCACCATTTAGTTTTCGCAAACTAAATCGGTGGCCATTTTTTTATATATGTTCTTATTATAACAAATTGTTATATTTTTATAATACTAATAAAAAGTCTTGTTCTTCAACACTGGTTGCAATACCTTTGAGCATTAAATAGTAAAAACATGAAGGTAGCTGTAGTCGGCGCAACGGGAATGGTTGGCGAAGTAATGCTGAAAGTACTCAAGGAGCGGGATTTTCCAATAACTGAACTATTATTGGTGGCCTCTGAACGATCTGTTGGGAAAAAGATGTCCTTTAACGGGCAATTAATTAGCGTAATAGGTCTTGAGGATGCCGTCGCTGCACGTCCAGATCTGGCCATTTTTTCTGCAGGAGGAGATATTTCCCTTTCATGGGCCCCCAAATTTGCAGCGGTCGGCACAACAGTAATTGATAATTCTTCCGCATGGCGAATGGATCCTGAAAAAAAGTTGGTGGTTCCGGAAATCAATGCAAGTGCACTAACAAAATCAGATAAAATAATTGCCAATCCTAATTGTTCAACAATCCAGCTTGTTATGGTGCTTGCGCCCTTGCATGCCAAATATAAAATGAAACGGGTGGTAGTTTCAACGTATCAATCTGTTTCAGGGACCGGGGTAAAAGCTGTAAAGCAGTTGGAGAATGAAATGGCGGGAATTCAAGGTGAAATGGCATATCCTTATCCTATCAATAGGAATGCTTTACCTCATTGTGATACTTTTATGGACAATGGGTATACAAAAGAAGAAATGAAATTGGCAAGGGAACCCCAAAAGATCCTGGACGACCGTACATTTTCAATCTCAGCAACCGCTGTGCGTATTCCTACAGCAGGAGGTCATTCTGAATCGGTTAATGTTGAATTTGAATCTGACTTTGAATTAAATGAGGTGAGAAAAATTCTAAATGATACTCCGGGTGTTGTTGTCCAGGACAATCCTGATACCAATACTTATCCAATGCCGGTTTATGCTCATGATAAAGACGATGTCTTTGTGGGGCGAATTCGAAGAGACGAAACCCAACGAAACACTTTAAATATGTGGATAGTTGCTGATAACCTCAGAAAAGGTGCAGCAACCAATGCAGTTCAAATAGCCGAATATCTGGTGCACAAAGAACTTATCTGATAGTAGTATCATAAAATCTGTTAAAACCTTTAGCTGCATGGGCACTTAAAGGTTTTTTTATGGTATTTTTGGTCTGCGAAAATTTTACCTGCCATGAAAAATACCGGGATATTATTACTTCTTATTCTTATTAATATTTCTTGCCAGAATTCAGGAAAAAAAGATGTTATTGCCGTGAATTATCCGATGACTAAAAAAGCAGATTCCGTTGATACTTATTTTGGGACTACCGTTGAGGATCCTTACCGTTGGTTAGAAGACGACCGAAGCGAAGAAACGGAAAAATGGGTAAAAGAAGAAAACGCTGTAACCTTTGGGTATCTGGAAAAAATACCATTCAGGGAAGATCTGAAAAACAGGTTAGAACAACTTTGGAACTATGAGAAACTTAGTTCTCCTTTTAATGAAGGTAATTACACCTATTTTTACAAGAACGACGGGCTCCAAAACCAATATGTTCTTTATCGCCAAAAAGAGAATCAGGAAGCCGAAGTTTTTTTAGATCCCAACAGTTTTTCAGAAGATGGAACCACCTCCCTTATGGGCCTGAGTTTCACTAAAGATGGCTCTATGGCTGCATATGCCATTTCCGAGGGTGGAAGCGACTGGAGAAAGGTAATTGTAATGGAGACCGAAAATAAAACGATCGTTGAGGACACCCTTATTGATGTAAAATTTAGTGGCCTGTCCTGGTACAAGAACGAAGGTTTATTTTATTCTAGTTATGACAAACCTGAAGGAAGTGAACTCTCTGCCAAGACAGACCAGCACAAACTTTATTACCATAAGCTGGGAAGCCCACAAAGCGCAGATGAATTAATTTTTGGAGGTACTCCTGATCAAAAACACAGGTATGTAGGTGCAAGCGTGACAGAGGATAATAAGTACCTTCTTATTTCAGCCGCAAATTCTACCGCAGGTAATAAGCTTTATTTAAAAGATTTAAATAAGTCGGATAATAAGCTCGTAACTATATTAGACCATGAAGATTCAGATACGGACCTCATTGAAAATAAGGGCTCAAAGCTTTACCTGGTTACCAATTTAAATGCGCCTAATAAAAAAATTATTGCCGTAGATGCTTCAGACCCGGGTCCGGAAAAGTGGGAGGATATTATACCGGAAACGGAACATGTTCTTATTTCAAATACAGGCGGGGGTTACTTTTTTGCAGAATATCTGGTTGATGCCATCTCCAAAGTTTTTCAATATGATTACAACGGAAAGCTAATCCGGGAAATAAAACTACCTGGCCCGGGCAACGCAAACGGATTTGGTGGAAAAAAAGAAGAAAAGCAGTTTTACTTTTCTTTTACCAATTATAAGACGCCAAGCTCATCTTATAAATATGATGTAGAAACGGGTGATTATGTTCCTTACTGGAAACCACAAATTGATTTTAATCCGGACGATTATGAGTCTAAACAGGTTTTCTATTCCTCTAATGATGGAACAAAGATCCCAATGATTATTACTTATAAAAAAGGACTGGAACTTAATTCCAAAAATCCAACTATCCTTTATGGCTATGGCGGATTTAATATAAGTCTATCCCCTTCTTTCAGTATTACTAATGCTGTTTGGATGGAGCAGGGCGGAGTTTATGCTGTGCCAAATTTGAGAGGTGGTGGAGAATATGGAAAAAAATGGCATGAAGCCGGTATAAAAACAAAAAAACAAAATGTATTTGACGATTTTATAGCTGCCGCAGAGTATCTTATTGACAATAAATATACTTCATCGGAGAATTTGGCTATAAGAGGTGGTTCCAATGGTGGGCTTTTAGTAGGAGCCACAATGACCCAAAGACCTGAACTTATGAAGGTTGCGCTGCCTGCCGTAGGAGTTTTGGATATGTTGCGATACCATACTTTCACTTCAGGGGCAGGTTGGCATTATGACTATGGAACTTCTGAAGATAGCGAGGAAATGTTTCAATACTTAAAAGGGTATTCGCCCGTTCACAATGTAAAAGAAGGGGTTGAATATCCGGCTACCTTAATTACAACAGGAGATCATGATGATCGTGTTGTACCTGCCCATAGCTTTAAATTTGCTGCTGAACTTCAGGACAAGCAGTC
>CP070778.1:2594546-2612658 GCA_020346245.1 Flavobacteriaceae bacterium
GGCCTTAATCTCGATTTCTTTTCACTTTTTACGGAGTTTGACCCCAAAATCTATGTTGGGGGAGACAATGTCATTTTCTGGGGACCCCTGGCCTGGACAGTTATTTTTGGATTAATTGTAGCTACCTTCCTTACCCTTATTATAGTTCCTGTACTTTTTAATATAGTTTACAGAATTAAGATTAAACTCAAAGGAGGAATTAAAAATAAGCCTTTAAAAAAGAAAGACCTCGAAATAGCTGCATAATCCCAATAGTATTATTCAATAGAAAAACCCCGCAAATTGCAGGGTTTTTTTGGAATACTTAATTTAATAGGACATCCTATTCATTTTCTGAAAGTGGTATCGGTAAAACATTGTAAATCTGATCTCCGGCCCTGTCTATGGGCAAGGTGCTGGATAATCCATAACGTCTTAAGTCGAACATTCTATGGTTTTCAGACCACAAAGAATATCTTCTTTGATTCAATAATTCAGTAGTAAGTGCATCGGCTGTTTGTGCTCCTGTATAATCTAGAAGAGATGCAGAATTACGAATCGTATTTAAAGCATCTTCCGCATCCTGCAGATTATTTGCTAAAATGCTTGCTTCTGCATAAAGCAGTATCAACTCCTCGTTTCGAAGGATTTCAACATCTGATACATTAGTAGCATATAAACGTGTTTCATGTGTTCCTGTAAGCCCATCCTGGGAACTCGGATCTGGTCGTGGCGCAGCTTTGGTTGTTACACGCGTATCGCCGGCTTCGGCTTCATTAATCCAGCTATCATGCACAATAATCTGATCCCCGTTGTTTACATTTTCCGGTGTAGATGGAACCCTGAATACAGGATTTGCCTGGTCTCCCCCACCCAGGCCAAAAATATGGTTGGGACCTAGATCTAAAGCACCGGCAAGATCAAAATAAGACCCGGTAAGTGCGGTTAATGCAGATGTACCATCACCCGCATATACAGCAGCCAAAGCAGCTACCGCTCTATTAAATTGAGTAAAAGTAGCCGGAGTGTCAAATCCGCTAAACCCGCTACTCAATGGAAAGGCAAAACTATTACCGGCACTCGAAAGATTTCCCTGGGCATCGTCTAACAAAGTACGGATTTGTGATATTGCCTCGTTAAAATCTAATATTGGACCTAGATTATCCGGGTCGGTTACATCCAATCTGGCCCTGTCATAGGATTTTAAAACCTGGATTAATTCATAGGCCTGCATTGTTTTCGCAAACCCAATATACCCATTAGATTCAGCATCTGTAACAAATTCGGTGTTGGAGGCAGCTTCTATCAACAAATTGGCATTCTTTGTAGCACGGTAACTACCGTTCCATTGTTGTGTGCTGTAAAACGAATTGTTATCCAAACCAATTCCGTCCTTTCCAAGAAGATCTCCTGTATTACGAGGATCTGCATCAAATAAATAGAGTTCCCGCGCCATCGTTCCGCTGGCTGTAACTTCAACACCCAGGCCATCCCTAATGGTAGATTCTATCCCTACTACCAGTTCGTTCAACTGTCCTTTAGAGGCATTTTGTTGAACTCCACTGACACTGGGTCCGTCAGGATCTTGTACTTCATCAATTGTGCATGAGTACACTATTACTAAAATAGAACAGGTCCATGCTAACGTAGTTATCGTTTTGATAATATTTTTCATCGTCAATTTTTTAAAAGTTAACATTTAAGTGAAAGTAGATTTGCCTCGAACTGGGAAATGGAGTTACCTCAATTCCACTGGAAAGTCCGGCACCACCATTAACGGAAACTTCAGGATCATAACTACTATAATCTGTTATGGTAAAAATATTTCTTCCAGAGAAACCAAATTTTACCCCCTCCACGGTTTCACCAAATATATTGTTCACTGTTTGGGTTGGCAATCTATAGTAGACCGCAGCTTCCCTCAAGCGCACATAACCTGCCGGTTCTACAAATCGCAATGCATTGGCAGGTGTGGCCAATCGTGCCTGACCTTCAGGAGTTTCTAAATCCGGAGTTACACCTCCCAAATCCGTCAGGAAAGTAGAAAGGTTGAGATTCTCACCACCTTGTTTCCACTGCAGGAGAAACAATACATCAAACTGTTTAAACAATGTCAGGTTATTACTGAATGCCATCTGAAAATCCGGCTCAACATTTCCAACCTGTGTTTGAACGCCGTCAATATTTCCAACTAATTGGGTTACCGGTTTTCCTTCCTCTATAAAGAAGGTTCCTAAACCAAGTCCAAAACCTGCTCCAGGCTGTGGAAAGGCTGGCACATCTAAACGGGTAATTTCAGATCGGTTCAGATAAAATAGCACCCCTGTATTCCATCTAACGTTTTGATTACTCAGAACATCCCATCTTAAGCCCAATTCTACACCTCTATTCCTAAGGTCCGCCAGATTTGTGGTTTCCTGAGTAAAGCCGGTTGAGGCAGGAAGTGCTCGCGTAAGAATTAAATCCTCAACTTGTTTATTATAATATGTGGCCTCAAAATTAATACGATTCTGGAGGAAACCTATGTCAAATCCCATTTCGATTTCCTTGGCAGTTTCCGGTTCAACATCCGGGTCACCCTTGGCAGCTAAAACCGATTGTCCGATATTACCACCAATATTATTTGCTCCAAAGCTGGTGAAAGTGGCTCCAAAACCAGCGGGATTACCTGTTTCGCCATAAGCAATTCTGAGCTTTAATTGGCTTATATCCTCAATACTCCAAAAATCGAAATTATTAAGGTTTACTGCCAAAGACGCTTTTGGAAAACCATAGAATTTATTTGGGTCCCCATTCCTGCTGGATTTATCCATACGATATCCTAAAGTGGCAATAAACTGATCCCTATAATTTCCTTCCACCTGTGCAAAGAATCCAAAATCCTCCTCTTCTGTCCTATTCTGATCTACAACCTGGTTTACCGATTGATCCACACTTGTTTGACCCGCTGCAAGAAGTGAACCCCTGCTATTAACTAAATTCGACTCCTGGCTCAGGTACGTTACACCTGCCTGGGAAGTTAACCCAAGGTCCCCTCCCATAGCTTCATGATCCCATACGCCTATGGCCTGTGTATTAAATTGTGTAAAGTTATTCTTTCCAACAGCGACAAAACCACCCTGACCACCAATTTGAGCCTGATGTGTTTCGGGAACATAAACATAAGTCTCGTTAGCCAAATAATCAAAACCACCGCTTAAAACTAATTTTATACGGTTTATATCGTTTGTTAAAATATTGGTATTTAATGCCAGCCCCTGTACTATACGATTGTTAGTATCGTCATTTCTTGCATTGTCCCTTACAAAAATTGGATTCCCCGGATAATTGGGGTTATTCGGATAGTTGCCATTGGCATCAGGGAACAAATTATTCCATGGCCGGGTGAATGCCAAAGTATACCCATAACTTAGTCCGCCCTCGTTCTCATTACCGGTAAAACTTCGACTGGAATTACTTCTGGTATAGTTGGTTGTAGCGGTAAAATCAAAAACATCTGAAATTCTGTGTTCAATATTTGTACGAAGTGAAAGACGGTCAAACCCGGTATTCTTGATAATACCATCTTCATCTCTGTAAGCACCTCCTACATAGAACTTGGTTTTTTCATTTCCACCAGTAGCATTCAACCTCGTTTCTGTAATAAAACCTGTTTCCCCATAAATAATGTCTTCAAAATTATAAAGGCTTCCTCGTTCAGCAATTGTTGCATCATATTTGGCCCTTTCGCCGGCATCAAATGTTGCCTCCACGGAATCTCCGGTCCAGGGTCTTATTCCCAAAGGATTGGCAATTTTATTGCTGCCTAAATCCTGGCTAAAACTGATTTTTGTTTTCCCGGTTTTGCCTCGTTTTGTGGTAATTATGATTACCCCGGCATTACCTCTTTGTCCATAAATTGCAGCAGCAGAAGATCCTTTTAAAACCTCTACATTCTGAATATCATTTGGATCCAGGTCTGCTAAACGGTTGCTGGAATTTTCTTCATTCTCCCTGTTTGCACCTGAGGCAAACCTCAAACCGGAGGGTACCTCCACATTGTTATAGTAAACGCCGTCTACAATAATCAGAGGCTGGTTGTTCCCATTGATAGAAGAAACACCCCGAAGTCTTAAGGCAAAACCACCACCGGGAGCTCCCGAAGATGCTGTTATGTTCACCCCTGGTACTTTACCATATAAGGCCCCATCCACGGTAGACTGACTTGTTGTGCCCACCAATTCCTGCGAAGAAACCGTGGAAACCGCATTCGCCAGATTTTCACGTTTTACGGAAGTTGCCAAACCGGTAATAACTACCTCGTCCAGGCCAGTTGCCGATTCTGTTAAAACGACATCCAGTGTTGTTGCACCCGTAACCTCAATTTCACGTGTTTCAAATCCCAAAGAGGAAAAAACCAAGGTAGCCGGAAAACTACTGACGGTAATTTCATATTTACCATCAAAATCGCTCGTAGTCCCTGTATTGGTCCCTTTTATTACAACGTTTACCCCGGGTAAGGGTGATCCGTCCAATTCATCCTGGATATATCCACTGACCGTTGCTTGCGAAAATGCCAGGACTGGCAGCGCAAGTAAAAGCCACAGGAATACCTTGTTAAGTACAGTTTTTTTCATGTTCAGTAGTATTTAGAATTAGCTATTGTTCTTTCCAATGTAGTGAAGTATAGCTACAATTAAAATTTTTTTTAAGGTTTTTTTAACATACCCCCCCCTTTTAAAAGCGCAGAATATGGCAGAAAAATGTTCCAGAAGTATGGGGTACAAGCATATCTTCTTACATTTGCGGCGGTAAAACAAGGCATATTAAAATGTACAGGAATCATACTTGTGGTGAATTAAGGTCATCACACATTAATAAAGAAGTTACGCTATCTGGCTGGGTACAGAAAACCAGGGACAAAGGGTTTGTAGTCTGGGTAGACCTCAGAGACAGGTATGGCATTACCCAATTGGTTTTTGATGAGGAACGGAGTGATCCTGAAATATTTGAAAAAGCCAGGACTTTGGGTCGTGAATTTGTTTTGCAGGTACATGGAACAGTTATTGAAAGAACTTCTAAAAACCCGAATCTTCCAACTGGCGATATCGAAATCTTAGTTACAAAACTTGATGTCCTGAATGAATCATTAGTC
This sequence comes from Flavobacteriaceae bacterium, assembly GCA_020346245.1. Taxonomy (GTDB): domain Bacteria; phylum Bacteroidota; class Bacteroidia; order Flavobacteriales; family Flavobacteriaceae; genus Eudoraea. Next base: position 2,599,660 of record CP070778.1, read on the forward strand.
CCCCCGTTTACCATTGAAGATAAAACTGATGGCGGTGAGGATCTTAGAATGAAATATCGCTATCTGGATATTCGAAGAAATCCGGTTAAAGAGAATCTTATTTTTCGCAGTAAAGTTACCCTGGAGGTCAGGAATTACCTTACCCAACAAGGCTTTATAGAAGTAGAAACCCCATATCTAATAAAATCTACCCCGGAAGGGGCACGAGATTTTGTTGTGCCAAGCAGAATGAATGAGGGTCAGTTTTATGCATTACCCCAATCTCCCCAAACCTTTAAGCAACTGCTTATGGTGGGTGGACTGGATAAATATTTTCAGATTGTAAAATGTTTCAGGGACGAGGATTTACGTGCAGACAGACAACCCGAATTTACCCAGATAGATTGCGAAATGGCCTTTGTAGAACAGGATGATATTTTAAATGCTTTTGAAGGACTTACCCGGCATTTGCTTCTTGAAATAAATGGTGTACAAACCGGAGAATTTCCGAGACTGACATATGACGAAGCAATGCGGAAATATGGCAATGATAAACCGGATATCCGATTCGGAATGGAATTTGGCGAATTAAATGATATAGCGCAAAACAGAGATTTCAATGTTTTTAATTCTGCTGAATTAGTTGTTGGGCTTGCTGTACCCGGTGCCGCATCCTATACCAGAAAGGAAATAGATAAATTGATAGAATGGATGCGCCGTCCACAGATAGGAGCCAAAGGTATGGTGTATGTTAAATACAATGAAGACGGAAGTTTTAAATCTTCCGTTGACAAATTCTACGAACAGGATGACCTTTCCAATTGGGCGCAAAGGACCGGAGCAAAACCAGGAGATCTTATATGTATCCTGTCGGGCAACGCAAATGAAACAAGAACTCAGCTAAGCGCATTGCGAATGGAAATGGCAGAACGCCTGGGCCTTAGAAATCCGAAAGAATTTGCCCCATTATGGGTTGTAGATTTTCCGTTGCTTGAGTTGGATGAAGAAACAGGCAATTACCACGCAATGCATCACCCATTTACTTCTCCCAAGCCCGGGCAGTTGGAATTGCTTGAAACCGATCCGGCTGCAGTAAGAGCCAACGCCTATGATTTGGTTTTAAATGGAAATGAAATTGGCGGTGGATCCATACGGATTCATGACAAAGAAACACAGGCCACCATGTTCAGGCATCTGGGTTTTAGCCCGGAAGAAGCTAAAGAACAATTTGGCTTTTTAATGGAGGCCTTTCAGTATGGCGCGCCACCACATGGAGGAATTGCATTTGGCTTAGACAGGCTTGTAGCCATTCTTGGCGGACAGGAGACTATCCGGGATTTTATTGCTTTTCCAAAAAATAATAGTGGAAGGGATGTCATGATAGATGCGCCTGCTTTTATTGACGAGGAGCAAATGAAGGAGTTAAATTTAAAATTAGCTATTCAATCTTAGCGTAAATCCCTCATTAAGGTGGCATTTTTTAATACCTTTAATCGTATACTCTAATAATGCCTAACCGTATTACACGCTTGTTTACCAGGTTTCTTAAGTGGAGGTATAAACATATTTCCAATAAAACCTTTACACAGCTGATGAGTGTGGTTGTAGGATTTTTAGCCGGACTAGCGGCTGTTACCCTTAAAAACATTACCTACTTCATACAATCCCTTTTGGAGAAGGGAATTGTTTTTTCAAACAATCAGCTTTATTTTATTACACCAATTATTGGTCTTACCCTTGTTTATCTTTATGTAAAGTTTGCGCATAAAGAAAAATTGGAGCATGCTATTTCCTCCATACTCTTTGCCCTGTCTAAAAAGAAAGGAATAATTGGGGTAAAGAAAATTTATTTACCTCTGGTTACAGCTCCGTTGACAGTTGGTTTTGGGGGTTCAGTTGGTCTTTTAGGCCCTGCGGTTGCATCCGGAGCGGCCATAAGTTCAAATGTTGCAAGGTTATTACATATTAACGCCAAAACCAGGTCCCTTCTTATAGCCTGTGCTTCTGCCGGAGCCATTGCTTCTATATTCCAATCTCCCATAGCCGCCATAATTTTTGCCGTAGAAGTTTTTAGCCTCGATTTGACGATGATCTCCATGCTCCCATTATTACTGGCTTCTATCTCGGGTGTTCTGACTTCTTATTTTTTTCTTGGTGATGAATCGTTATTTAGTTTTTCAATAACTGAAAAATTTGAAATAAAAGACACCTTTTTCTATATCGTTTTAGGTGTAGGTACCGCCTTCGCATCTATTTATTTTACAAAAATGTATTTTGGGATATTAGCCTTCTTTGAAAGATTTAAAAGTCCCAAATATAAACTGCTGGTAGGCGGATTAGCCATTGGAATTATGCTCTATTTTATTCCCCCGCTCTACGGGGAAGGTTTTGGTTTTATTAATAATTTATTACATGGTGAACATGCTATTGCTTTGGGCAAAACGCCCTTTGATAGCTATACAAATAACATATGGGTAGTGATAGCCCTACTATTTGGGATTACGATATTTAAAGCGGTGGCAATGACTACCACTTTTGCTGCGGGTGGTTCGGGAGGTATATTTATCCCCACTATGGTTATGGGCAGCGCCCTGGGCAATGTTGTTGCCAAAGTAATAAATAACCTTGGCCTGGGGCTTTCTGTAAATGAGAGTAATTTTACGCTAATAGGGATGGCAGGTCTTATTGCAGGTGTGCTTCAGGCACCTTTAACCGCCATTTTTTTAATTGCTGAAATAACCGGGGGTTATGAACTTTTCGTTCCATTAATGATTACCGCTGCTATATCTTTTCTTCTGACTAAAAATGCAATTGATTATACCATATACACCCGCGAATTAGCAGAACAGGGCGCACTAATTACGCATGATAAGGACCAGACTGTTCTTACTTTAATGCAGCTCGATGAGATTATTGAACGGGATTTTAAAACTATTAGGCAGGATATGACATTGGGTGAGCTTGTACATAAAACAGTTGCAAAATCTACAAGAAATATCTTTCCGGTTATAGATGCAAATGATGCGCTTGTTGGGATTGTATCCTTAGATGACATTCGTGAATTTATGTTTGACACATCAATGTATGACAAAATAACGGTCGAATCCTTTATGCACAACGCGCCAGAGCTCATATTCTATGAAACGGACTCCATGAAGAAGGTAATGCAGAAATTCCAGGATAGTAATGCCTGGAACCTTCCTGTTATAAAAAATGGGAAATACTCGGGGTTTATTTCAAAATCCAAGTTGCTAACCGCATATAGAAGGAAGTTGATTAACTTTACACAAGAAGATGCAAATTAGACTCAAACATATTGTCCTGGTCATTGTTTTGGCGTCACTGGGGGCAATCATTTATGGCTTCACACTTGGGGAAGATCAATCCGAAATTGCCAATAAATTTATTGGTTTTGGAACGGTTGGACTTTTTTTAATAGCTATGCCCCTATTTCTTATAAAGGAGAGTAAAAGCAGGAAAGTAAAGGATTATATGCTCACCGAAGAAAATATTCGAAAAATGCAAGGTAAAGCACCCAAAAAGACTGAAAATCAATAAATTTGGTCAAATTTTACCTTTTCTTTTAAGAGGTCTGCCCAAAAAATCATACTTTCGTAGGGTAATTTTTTTATTTTAATACTTATTTTAATGACAGGAACTGTAAAATTTTTCAATGAATCCAAAGGATACGGGTTTATTACCAACGACGACACCGGGAAAGACATCTTTGTTCATGCAACAGCATTGAACGGAGTGGAACTAAACGAAGGCGACAAAGTAGAATACCAAGAAGAAGAAGGAAGAAAGGGCATGGTTGCGGCACAAGTGCAAGTAATCGGATAACAATATTTTATTTTGAATTGAATGATCCCCGACTTTATATCGGGGATTTTTTGTTGCCCTTAATTTAACCTTCGTTTCAGAATAAAAAATCGTTTTAATAATTCTGAACACTCCTCTTCCATAATGCCACCGGTTATTGAAGCTTTTGGATGTAATTGCCCGCCTAAAACAGAAAAACCCCTTTGCGGATCATAAGCTCCAAAAACAACTTTTGAAATTTGACTCCAAAAAAGTGCTCCGGCACACATTTGACAAGGTTCCAGGGTAACATATAAGGTACAATTTTGCAGGTATTTTCCTCCCAGAAAGTTCGCGGCCGCGGTAATTGCCTGCATTTCCGCATGAGCTGTTACATCGTGAAGTTGCTCGGTTAAGTTATGTGCCCTGGCAATTATTCTATCCTGTACCACAATTATTGCCCCAATAGGCACCTCACCTTTCTCAAAAGCAGTTTCCGCTTCCTGTAATGCCTTTTTCATGAAATAGGCATCGTCATATTTAAGATCAAAAGACATAATAGTACAATAATAGGTATAGATCTGGTTATAACAAAAAAATGAATTAATGTACATTTGCTACTTCTTATGAAACTATTGAATTCCATCAATTATCCTGAGGACATTCGCAAATTAAAAGCGAAGGAATTACCACTTCTTGCCAAGGAATTAAGGGAATATATAATTGGCATAGTGGCCGTAAAGGAAGGACATCTCGGTGCAAGCCTCGGTGTAGTAGAATTAACTTTGGCAATACATTATGTATTTAATACCCCCTTCGACAGATTAATCTGGGATGTTGGCCACCAGGCTTATGGTCATAAAATCATCACAGGTCGCAAAGATATCTTCAACACCAACAGGCAAATGGGAGGCATAAGCGGTTTTCCAAATAGAGATGAAAGCGAGTACGATTCGTTTGGAACAGGACACAGCTCTACTTCAATATCTGCAATTCTGGGGATGGCCATTGCGTCAAAATTAAAAGGAGATAACAAAAGACAACATATCGCGGTTATCGGCGATGCGTCTATTGCCAGCGGGATGGCTTTTGAAGGGTTGAACCATGCCGGTGTTTCCAATACGAATGTTCTTATTATCCTCAATGATAATGCCATTGGCATTGATCCTAGTGTAGGAGCCCTTAAAAAATACCTTACCAACGTTAAAAAAGGTACGGCAAAAGATGAAAATATTTTTGAATGCCTGAATTTTGACTATACAGGCCCCATTGATGGTCATGATACTGGCTTACTTATAACCGAATTGGAACGGCTTAAAGGAGTAAAAGGTCCTAAATTGCTCCATATCATAACTACCAAAGGGAAAGGACTAAAAAAAGCAGAGGAAAACCAGGTTATTTATCACGCACCCGGCAAATTTAATAGTAAAACAGGTGATCTGGTAACCGCACATGTAGCGGATAAGCCCCCTAAATACCAGGACGTTTTTGGCGAAACACTTGTAGAGCTGGCATTAAAAAATGATAAAATTATTGGTATTACCCCTGCTATGCCAACCGGAAGTTCTCTTAAGTTTATGATGGAGGAGATCCCGGAAAGGGCTTTTGATGTTGGTATTGCGGAGCAACATGCCGTAACCTTGGCTGCAGGAATGGCCACTGAGGGTTTGCTACCCTTTTGTGCCATATATTCTACATTTTTACAAAGGGCTTACGATCAGCTAATTCATGATGTGGCAATACAGAATCTTCCGGTAGCCTTCTTTCTGGACAGATCGGGAATAGTCGGACAGGATGGCGCTACGCATCATGGCGTTTATGATATAGCCTATTTAAGGTGTATCCCAAATCTCATTATTTTTTCGCCTATGAATGAGGCAGAACTCCGTAATATAATGTTTACCATTCAGAAAGGCCTTTCCAGGCCTATTGCCATTCGCTACCCCAGAGGACGTGCTACCATAACAAATTGGAAGCAACCTTTCCAAAAAATGGAGATTGGGGTCGCTGAAGAATTGATCAAAGGAAGTAAAATTGCAGTACTTTCATTGGGGCACATAGGGAACTCAATAAGTAAACTAATTGAAGAATTGAATTTTCCCGGAAAAATAGGACATTACAATATGCGTTTTGTAAAGCCTCTGGATGAAAAAATGCTGCATCATATTTTTAATACTTATGAGCGGGTAATTACAGTTGAAAATGCATGTAAAATTGGCGGTTTTGGAAGTGCCATAATAGAATTTGCTAATTCCATAAACAATCGTATCCCAATATCAGTATTTGGAATAGAAGATGTTTTCATTGAACACGGAACAGTGGAACAATTGCATATACAAGCACATTTAGATTCCCTGTCCATTAAAAAACGTATCATAGAATTATTAGAGTTATAATATGTCTTTTAGATTAGTTTTATTGGGATTGCTGTTACTTTCCTCTACCCGGGCATATTTCCAGGATAGTATTCCTCCTGTAACTGCCATTGACACCACAAAAATTGATACCATTGTAATTCGGGCCACTCAATACAAAGTCAAGGCAGTACCCAGAGGTGTACGTTTTATTAGTCCTGATATGTCGTTTAAAGAAACTAAGGTGCTAAGCGATCCCTATGAGCCATTTATAATCCCATCTTTTTGGACAAAAGAAAATAAATTGGGCTTAAACGTAAGTCAGGTAGCCTTTGTTAATTGGAATGCAGGTGGTGAAAACGCAGTTTCTGGACTGGCAAATTTGAAACTTACTAGAAATTACAAATTCAGATACCTTAAATGGAATAACGAGTTAATCCTGAAATATGGCATAAATGTGCAGGAAGGCAGGGAGTTAAGAAAGACAGACGACGTTATCAGGCTTACTTCTACTTTTGGCTATCGCCGGGATACCCTAAGCAAATGGTATCATTCAGTAAACGTAAAATTCAATACCCAATTTACAGATGGTTATAAGTATCCGGACACAGAGAATCGCATCTCAAAATTTATGGCCCCTGGCTATCTGTTTTTTGGTGGAGGCCCTTCCTATGCCCCCGAAGGTGAAAAATTCAACCTCTATCTGTCCCCTACAACGGTAAAGGCAACTTTTGTTCTGGATCAAACACTTGCAAACCAGGGAGCATTTGGTGTAACGAGAGCGGTATATGATGAGGATGGAAATCTGGTAACTGAAGGATCAACCAAATTTATTGAATTCGGGATATTAGTAACGAATACCTGGGAGAAAGAAATCGCTAAAAACATAATTATGCAACATCGCCTTAGTCTTTTCACAGATTATGCGAGGAGCTTTGGAAATATAGATATAGACTGGGAATTGAATTTTACATTTAAGGTGAATGACTCTTTTGAGACCAACTTTGGAACACAGGTTATATATGATGACGATATACGTTTTGACCAGGTAATCTCGGATACCGGAAATATAATTGATCCCGGGGTTCCCAAAATACAATTCAGACAGGTTTTGGCCATTGGCCTGGCCTATAATTTTTAAAGTTGTTTCCCGCTAATTTTATTATGTATATGAACTGCCGCACTGTCTGAAAGACTCGCAACAAAACAACTGGCATTCAACAAAACAGAATAGATAGAGCCTTTGGTATTTCTGTATTCAGGGGGCAGGGTTTGTATTAGTAATTTATCATAGTTGGTGGGGCTACCTTCCATTTGTCTCACCAACGCCCTGGTAAATACCTCCAGAATATCCGAAATAATCTTATAGCCGGCAATTTCCTTTTCTATTACTCCGGGAGAACAATATATTTCATTCACACTTAGCTGAATAATGTCCTCTACCTGGGCTTTATAATTGCTTCGATCCAAAAGTGACACTCCAAAGGTGCCATCTAGAATTGCCTCCTCGTTCGCAATAAAAATTGATACCGCATCACTGATTAAGGTATTAATTGCCAAAGCCCTTAAATAGCTAAGCCTGTCAGCCATAATGGTTAAAGAATTATATTTTTTTGTATTAATGGTGTCCTTAACCAGTTTAATCAAATACTCCAGGGCGTACTCTTCAGAGATCAGTCCCAGGTTTATTCCATCCTCAAAATCAATTATGGTATAACAGATGTCATCCGCAGCTTCAACCAAATAAGTCAGGGGATGCCGGGAATATGCAATGTCCTTCCCACGGCCTGTAGAGACAAGCCCCAATTCCCCGGCAACTTCTGTAAAGAATTCCTTTTGAGACTGGAAAAAACCAAATTTTTTATCTGCGATGTGAGATGATGGCTTTTTTGGAAGAGACTCCTTGGGATATTTCATAAAAGCCCCTAATGTGGCATAGCTCAATCGAAGTCCTCCGGATACCCCTTCGCGTGATTCGGTAAGTAACTTAAACCCGTTTGCATTGCCTTCAAAATCAATAATATCCTGATACTCCTTTTTGGACAAAAGTGATTGATATTTTTTGCCTTCTCCATGTGCAAAGAATTCCCCGATTGCCTTTTCACCGCTATGCCCAAATGGTGGATTTCCTATATCATGTGCCAGAGCGGCAGCAGCCACAATAGCCCCAAAATCTCCAAATTTATACCCATGGGTTTCCTTTAAAAAGGGATGCTTTTGCAGCAGCTTTTCGCCGGCAATCCTTCCCAGGCTGCGTCCCACAACCGAAACTTCCAGACTGTGGGTCAAACGGGTATGTACAAAATCTGTTTTTGAGAGTGGTATTACCTGCGTTTTATCCTGGAGACTCCTGAAAGCAGCAGAAAAAATTACCCTGTCATAGTCTACCTCAAAGCCCAGACGGGTCTCATTTTGTTCTTTGCGCAGTCTTCTATGTGTATCTCCAAAACGCTTAAGAGACAGGAGTTGTTCCCAATTCATAGGTTTATAATTTCGATGGAAAGATACAGTTTTTTAAAGGTGATTTAATACATAAACAAGTCCTTTTTAAACTAATTATTCAACAAGGAATTAATGCCATAACATTTCCTTAATCTCTTAACCTAATAGTAACCTTAATAAAATAAATGTTTAACCTGGAGCTAACATCACTTTTACAACTCAGAGCGTTATTTGCAGCTGAAAATGTAATTCAACCAAATGACACGATTATTTATAGCTCTATTACTATTTACCCACTTTATGGGTTACACCCAGGAAACCGGGAGTATAGTTGGTAAGCTTACAGATAAAGAGGTAAATAATGAACCTCTTGCATTTGCGAATGTTCTTATAAAAAATACTACTAAAGGTACCACCTCAGACTTTGATGGGCTTTATGAGATTACGGGGGTTATGCCGGGAGAATATACTTTAGTGTTTAGCTTTTTAGGTTATGAAACGCTGGAAATCCCTAATGTAATCGTTGAGAGCGGTAAGGTTACACAAATTAATACAGCTTTGGGTGCCGGGAGTGTTTCTCTAGACGAGGTTGTAATTACAGTCTCCACGAGTAAGGATTCAGAAATTGCATTACTACTGGATCAAAAAAAGGCACTGGTTATTCAGGAGGCTATTAGTGCTGAAGCCCTTAAACTTAAAGGAATCGACAATGCCGCAGCCGCCGTAGCTCAAATATCCGGAATATCAAAGCAGCAGGGTTCTAGCAATGTTTATGTAAGAGGTCTTGGAGACAGATACCAGAACACCACCATGAACGGACTTTCACTCCCTTCAAATGATGTTAATAAGAAAAATATTGATCTTGACATTTTCGGATCAGGCATTATTGAAAATGTAGCTGTCAGTAAGGCGTACTCTTCTAGATTTTATGGGGATTTTGCTGCCGGGAATGTCAACATTGATTCTAAAGATTACACAGGTAATGGTTATTTGGAAGTTTCGCTCGGTAGTGGGATAAATTCTAATGCCGCAGGCGAAAATTGGGTAAGAAGTGAGGGTCCCAGTAATTTTGGATTCTACAATAGGTATAGCAAAGACCCCTTTAACAGGGTTCTGGCGTTTGGTGTAGATCCACAAGATGCCTGGAGCCCGGTAAACATCTCCGGAGCAATTGAAGGAGGCTATTCTTTTCCTTTTGGCAAAGAATCCCGCCTAAGCTTTTTTGGGGCAGCTTCCTTTGACAATGGCTACGAACTATTGGAAGGGCCTGCACGAGATTATACCAATGTTCTGAAAACCGACTTTCCTAATGTCCGCGAATATGCCTATAGTACAACAACTACGGCATTAGCCAATATAGGGTATAGGATAGATACCAAAAATGTAGTAAAATACAGTTCGCTATTTATAAATAATTCTACTGATGCAGTGGGTTATTATGGAATTAACGGTCTTGGAACAAACAGGGACGCTATATTAAATACGGATGAGGGATTTTATGTAATGAACGTTCAGTTTAACCAGGATATGATTTTTGTAAATCAACTTACAGGAATTCACAATTTTGATGATAAACTTTCTCTGGGTTGGGGAATAGGCTATAATAAGGTATTTTCTGATGAACCTGATAGAAAACGAATTACGCTCGAGAATTATCAATTTGCTTTAGATGGTGATACCAACACGAACCCTGTTTTTTATACCAATATTCCTTTTGATAATCAAAGGTTCTTCCAAAGTATCAAAGACGACGAACTGAATAGTTATATAAATTTAGGTTATGAGTTATCTGATAAGGTAAAATTAAATTTTGGGTATAACGGCAGAACAAAAGAACGAAGGTTCAGTAGTATCAGATATGGATATGAGATACTTGATCGGGACAATACCCCTGTTACCGATGTCAATAATTTCAACGCTATTTTTGATGTTTCTAATATCAATATTCCGGAAGGCACGGGATTGTATGACCTTATTGTCCTTAATCCAATTTCGGATGAAATAGGTAATAAGAACAGACCAGGGTTACCGGAAAATACCTATACCGGTAATCTTGATATTCACGGAGTTTATGCCTCTGCCGAATTAGGTCTTGGAGAGAAATGGTCATTCGTTCCCGGTTTCAGAGTAGAATCTTTTTCTCAAAAAGTTGAATACGATGTTATAAATATAAGGCCGGATGACCCCGGTTTCCGTGAGGTTTATGAGAATATCTATTTACCTAGTCTGAATATCCGTTATGCAGTTAATGATGATTCTAACTTGCGCTTCGCTTTTAGCAAAACAGCCTCATTTCCTGAATTTAAAGAAGCTGCTCCCTTTGTATATGAAGCCGTAACCATAAGATATGGTGGAAATCCGGACCTTTTAGGTGGGTTAAATGGAACAGGAGCTACCTATTCTGATGTGTACAACTTTGATTTAAAATACGAATGGTTCTTAGAGCAGGGTGAAATAATTTCGCTGGCGGCTTTTTCCAAAACTATAAAAAATCCGGTTAACCGGGTGGTGGCAGCTGACGCTACCGGTACGCAGCGTTATTTCAGAACCGGAGATCAGGCAGATATATATGGTGTAGAACTTGAAGTCCGCAAGAACCTGTTATCTGATTCCGATGACAACCCTATATTATCTGTTGGCCTTAATGCTGCTTATACAAATACAAAGCAGGATTTGAAAGACATTCCGGCCGGTGATGAAAATACCTTTGGAACCTCTTTTGACCGCGATTCGGATGAATTGGAAGGGGCATCCCCTTTTATAATCAATACCGACCTTAATTATAGCCCGGAGTTTGGTAATTACAGACCTAAGGCCACCGTGGCATTTTCATATTTTTCTGATCGGATATTTTCCCTGGGAGCTGGAAGTTTGGGCAATATAGTAGAAAAGGCAGTTCCTACGCTCAATTTCATTTGGAGAAACGAAATAGGTGAGCATTTTGAAGCAAATGCATCTGTTATGAACATTCTGAATCCGGATATTTCCTTTATCAGGGAAAATACAGGTGTAGGAAATATTATTATACGAGAATATAACCTTGGGGTTAACTTTGGGCTAACCCTCAAATATAAATTTTAATTCTATTTAATTCTTAAAACAATGAAAAACAAGTTTTTATCTTTAGGTATAGTCACAGCACTGCTATTTGCATGTGAGAAGGACAATACCCCTGATATTGTTATTAATGATAATAGTGTCACAAACATCACAGAAGGAGGAGGTGGCGAACCACCAGCAGAAACCACAGTTAATTTGAGTGGTGTCTATACTCAAGATCTTGTGCTGGATTCAGAAATTGATTATGTTGTAACCGGTCCGGTTTTGATGGCAGATGGAACTACGCTGACCATCCCGGCTGGTCTTACTATTAAGGCGAAGCCTGTAGGTGTAAATGCTTATATAGCCATACAACAAGGAGCTCAAATTAATGCATTAGGAACTGCTAGTAATCCAATTGTACTGACCTCAGAAGCAAACAGCCCTGCTGCAGGAGATTGGGGTGGTCTTGTAATTTGTGGGAAGGCACCTATTAATTCAACCCCGGATGGTTCGGAAGATACTGCAACTTCAGAAGTTGGAGGGTTATCTTACGGTGGAAATACACCAACAGACAATTCTGGTAACTTGCAATATGTTAGAATAGAATATGCGGGCGGAGCCATTGACGGAAATGCCGAGTTAAACGGTTTGTCTTTATATGCTGTTGGTAGTGGTACAACGATTGATTATGTTGAGGTTTTTGAAGGTTCTGACGATGGTATTGAATTCTTTGGAGGTACAGTAAATGCCAGTCATATTGTAATTGTAAATGCCGAAGATGATTCCATGGACTGGACCGAAGGCTATACCGGAACTTTAACGGATGTCTATATACAGCATGGTGTATCACACGATAAGGCTTTTGAATGTGATGGATACAATACTGATTTTAGTAACGTAGCCGGATATTATTCTGCTCCAAATGTTACCAATTTAACTGTTGCCGGAGCTGATGATGCCAGCGAAGCAATCAGGCTTAGGGCCGGTACTCAGGGTATATTCACCAATGTAGTTCTTAATGATTTTGACGAAGGTTTTGACTGCGATGGTGATACAGGAGATAACCCTACCGGGGAAGGTGTCCTGGACGGAACTCTAGGTGTTATCGACGTTACTTTTAATAACGTAACTACTAAACTAAAGAATGATACCGGATATACTTTCACGGAAGCCGATTTTATTTCAGGTGATGGTAATGGTACAGGCACAGATGTTTCTGCCTGGGGCTCTGGTTGGACAGTAGGGGTCAACTAATAATCCAAAAACACTACTTTTTGATAAAAAGCCCGGGGATTCCGGGCTTTTATTTTTGGAATAGGGGCACTTTATATCTTTAATTTAGATTTAATCCATGCTATCTTTTTCCCAAGGGTTTCTCCCA
>CP070778.1:2612758-2638702 GCA_020346245.1 Flavobacteriaceae bacterium
TGCTGATCTGTTGTTACCATTAATTTAAATTTTCAGTCAAAAATAATAATCTTTTACTTGGTATTTTGAGGTTTTAAAGCATTTATTGTTCTGGAGCATTAAGCTGCGCAGAATGTTTGGGATTATTTTTTCTTCCCGTCTAAAGTATAGCTCGGAATAGCAAGTAATCATTGAAATCTTTTCCTTCTATATCTTAATCTGTATATCATTCGGACTGAATCTAATTGGTTTCCTGGACTGATATTTCAATAAGTAACGGGATTCATTAAGTTATTAGTGGAATTTATCTAAATTTAGCCCTTAATTTCCAACTATGAGAAACATTTTATCCTTTGTTATTGCTCTTGCTATTTGTCAATTTTCTAATGCGCAATTCTCAGAAAAAAGCAAAGAATATCTAAAATATGAAGGGTTTTATGATTTCTATTATGATGCTGCTAGTGATAAGATTTACCTGGAAATTGATGAGCTTCAAAAGCCTTTTTTATATGTATATTCCTTAAGTAGTGGTATAGGAAGTAATGATATAGGTTTAGACAGGGGACAACTTGGAAATGAGCAAGTTGTATATTTTAAAAAGGCAGGGAATAAACTTCTAATCATTCAACCTAATTTAAAATACAGGGCACTTACGGACAATGATCTGGAGAAGAAAGCTGTGGAACAGGCTTTTGCCAAATCTGTACTTTTTGGTTTTAAAATCGTGGAAGAAACAAACGGCAATTATATTGTTGATATTAGCGATTTTTTAGTTCAGGATGTTCATGGTGTGGCAAAACGCCTGGAGCAAAAAAAACAGGGGATCTATAGGCTTGATAAGACCAAAAGTGCTATGGCACTCGAAAGAACAAAGGCTTTTCCAAAAAATGTAGAGTTTGATGTAACACTTACCTTCAAAGGGGATCCTAAAGGGAACTTTATCAGATCAGTTTCCCCAAACCCAAACCTGGTGACCGTTGCACAACATCATTCATTCATTGAATTACCAGATGAAAATTATAAAGAACGGGTTTTTGACCCAAGATGCGGATCAGCCCCTTTTTCATACTATGACTATGCTACACCGGTCCAGGAACCTATTTTAAAGCGATTTGTTACGAGGCACCGGTTGTCTAAAAAAAATCCGGAGGCTTCTGTAAGTGAGGCTGTTGAGCCTATTGTTTATTACCTGGACAACGGAACACCCGAACCCGTAAGATCGGCTTTATTAGAGGGAGGCAAGTGGTGGAATGAGGCTTTTGAGGCTATAGGCTATAAAGATGCATTTCAGTTAAGGATGTTGCCGTCAGAGGCAGATCCTTTGGATGTAAGATATAATGTTATTCAATGGGTGCACCGATCTACAAGGGGTTGGAGTTATGGCAGCAGTATTACAGACCCCAGGACAGGTGAGATCATAAAAGGACATGTCAGTTTGGGTAGTTTAAGGATCAGACAGGATTTTTTAATAGCGCAGGCTTTGATGAACCAGCCTTTTAAAGAGCAGGATGATAATTACAATGCAATGCTGGATTTGGCATTGGCTAGAATCAGACAATTATCTGCTCACGAAATTGGTCATACACTTGGCTTTACGCATAATTTCGCGGCAAGTACCAATGAACGAGCCTCTGTAATGGATTATCCGCATCCTCAGTTTAAAATTGTTAACGGCAAGATAGATTTTTCACTGGCTTATGAAACAGGTATAGGAGAATGGGACAAAACAACTGTTGCCTATTCCTATGCTGAGTTCGCAAAAGAAATTAATGAAAAGGAGGCCTTGAATAAAATACTCGAGGAGGCTACCAGCAAAGGACTTCGCTTTATTTCAGACTATGATGCAAGGTCTTTAGGAGGGGCACATGCTCTGGGGCATTTGTGGGACAACGGTAAGATTGCAAGTACGGAGCTGGAGAACGTATTAAAAGTCAGGGAAATTGCCATCGGGAATTTTTCCATAGACAATATTCGCAAGAATGAACCAAATACCACTTTGGAAGATGTTTTTGTTCCACTTTATTTTTTTCACAGATATCAGACTGAAGCAGTAGCGAAAATGATTGGTGGTCTGGACTATAACTATACATTGAAAGGCGATGGTCAGAAAACTGTTGAAACCCTGGACAAAAGCTTGCAGGTTGAAGCGCTTAAGGTGTTGCTAAAAACATTAGACGCAAATGTAATTGCCATCCCTGAGGATAAATTATCATTGTTTCCACCAAGAGCTTTGGGATATCCCACGACCAGGGAATCATTTAAAGGAAGGACAGGAGTTTCTTTTGATGCCCTTTCTGCCCCTGAGACCGCTTCTGATATGACCTTAGGAATATTGTTACACCCAGAAAGAGCATCGAGATTAATACAACAGAAAAGTCTGGATACCCAGCAAATTGGATTGGAGTATGTCCTTGACCAATTGGTTCAAAATACGATTGCCAAAGACCTGAAAGACCCATATTTTAATGAAGTCCAGAAGTCAATTAATTACCGGGTACTTTATCATATTATGAACCTGGCAGCCCATAAAAGTGTTCATCCTCAGGTAAATGCTATAGCAAATTACCAACTCAAATCAATTAAGGCAGCCTTGCAGGCCAGCAAAACTGATTTGGATGCCCGGGAAATGATCAGAAGGATTGATTACTTTTATAGCGAACCGGCAGAATTTAAGGTTATAGAAGCACCTAAAATACCGGATGGATCTCCCATAGGGATGGCTTGTATGGAATAGAATGAAACACCAGACCCATGAAAATTAATTTAATCAGTGATACGGTTACCAAACCATCACCCGGAATGCTGGATGCTATGATGTCTGCAGAGGTGGGTGATGACGTTTTTAAGGCAGACCCCACAGTTAACAGGCTGGAAGAAAAGGTGGCTGATATGTTTAACAGGGAAGCAGCACTGTACTTTCCCAGTGGCACTATGACCAATCAAACTGCGATAAAACTGCATACCAATCCCGGAGATCAATTGATTTGTGACAAGTACGCTCATGTTTATAATTACGAGGGAGGGGGAGTAAGTTTTAATAGTGGAGTTTCCTGTAAATTAGTAGGTGGTTATCGTGGTATGATGACCTCAGCTCAGGTGGAGGAAGCAATAAACCCTCCGGATTTTTATCATAGCCCTTTGACTTCTCTTGTGTGCGCAGAAAATACTACCAATAAGGGTGGAGGAGCGTGTTGGGATTTTTCTGAACTCGAACGTATTAAAAAAGTTTGTGAAAAGCATGATCTTGCATATCATTTGGATGGGGCGAGGATATGGAATGCAATGGTTGAGAAAGGGGAATCTGCAAAACAATATGGAGAATTATTTGATACAATCAGTGTTTGTCTAAGCAAAGGGCTGGGATGCCCCGTGGGTTCTGTTTTGGTAGGCGATAAAGAAATGATAGACCAGGCATTGCGAATTAGAAAAATTTTAGGGGGAGGTATGCGCCAGGCTGGTTTTATGGCCGCGGCGGGCATTTACGCACTGGATCACCAAATTGAGCGACTCGCGGAAGATCATAGAAAAGCTAAAGAAATTGGTGTTATACTGCAAGGTTTGCCTTTTACAAAGAAAGTGGAACCCATAGAGACCAATATTATAATCTTTGAAATAAACGAAGACTATTTGAGCGAGCAGGGTTTTATTAAAAAACTTCTGGAAAAGGACATTCATTTAATTGGAATGGGTAGTTCGAAACTTCGAATAGTGACTCATATGGACTCTACTGATCAAATGCACGATACTTTACTGAAAACTTTAAAAACCCTCTAAGTAATCAGACTTGTTAAGGGTAGCTATTCTTTTTTTAAGGTTTTTTATACCATTCTCCATTCCTGCTTCGGATCCATAAAGCTGGCTATTTCCAATGAGTTGTCCCTTTTTGTTCTTAAGATTAAAAAGGAAGTTTCCATCATGGTTTGTCCTCCGTTCAAAGATGAAATGCTGCTTTTCCAGGAGATTTAAATTACTGACGACATTCTTGATCTCTTCTTTACTTGAAAATCCAATACTATAAAATAAAGCATCACCATTAGTAGTATTTAAAGAGAAATTATATGTATTGTTAGCTTCCTTATTAATCTTAATCATGTAGTGAGTTTTTTTAAAAGTATTAAATAAAAACCAACTATCATACTAAATTAACAAACAAGGAAACGCCTTATTCACATGTAATTAGGGGAATAAATCCTTAGATCCTATTACTTGAAAAAGGAATCCATACCCGGAATATTTGGCATTCCATCTTTGGCTACTGCGGCTAATTCTGCTTCATTTACCTGTGTCGCTTTTTCTATTGCCTTATTTAAGGTAAGGACCAGATAATCTTCCAATTGTTCCTTATCCTTAAGCAACTCATCATCAATATTGATAGCCTTTAAAGTTCTATTGGCGGTAAGGGTTACAGATAGAAGGTTATCTGACGATTTTTCTTTTAGTATAACAGAATTCAATCGTTCTTTAGTTGCTCTTACCTTTTCCTGGGTTTCTTTTAGTTTCCCCATCATTCCGGCTAAGTCTCCAAACATGGTTTATGTTTTATTATTACTAAATTCAAAATTACTAAATTGCGCCTTCAAATTGCTATAATGACGCACTTTCTTAAAAGTAGTATCATATTATTTGTTGTTCTTATCGTGTCCCTTGCTTGTCAGAATCAAAATCAAAATATGGAAGTTATAGAAGCTCCTAAAGCTAAAAGTATACCTGTAAAATTGGAAAAGCATAATGATATTCGGGTTGATGACTATTATTGGCTAAACCAACGAGATAATAAAGAAGTAATAGCTTATTTGGAAGAAGAAAATAAGTACTATAATGCCTTAACCGAACATACCAAATCTTTTCAGGAAGAATTGTTTGAGGAAATGAAGGGCCGAATTAAGGAAGACGATTCTTCTTTACCTTATAAACTTAACGGGTATTGGTACATAACCAGGTATGAAATGGGAAAGGAATACCCTATTTATGCGCGAAAGAAGGATAACCTGGAAGCTAAAGAAGAAATAATGTTTAATTGTAATGAACTTGCAAAGGGGCACGAATATTATGAACTGAGAGGCATTTCTGTCAGTCCTGATAATAATCTTGCGGCATTTGGAACAGATACAATAAGCCGAAGGCAGTACCACATTCAGATAAAAAACCTTGAAACAGGTGAAATTTATCCGGATAAAATAGATAATACCACCGGAAGCGCCTCCTGGGCGAATGACAATAAAACCTTGTTCTATACGAAGAAAGATCCGGTTACATTGCGATCAGACAAGATATATAAGCATGTACTGGGAAATCCGAGTGAAAAGGATGAATTAATATATCATGAACAAGATGATACCTTCAATACATTTGTCTACAAATCCAAATCCAGGAAATATATAATCATTGGCTCATACAGCACCTTGACTTCTGAATTTCAAGTACTTAATGCTGATGACCCTGACGGTGATTTTAAATTGTTCTCCGAAAGAGAAAAAGGGCTGGAATATTCTATTTATCATTTTGAAAGCAATTTTTATATTCTCACAAATAGAGATAAAGCAACCAATTTTAAATTAATGAAGGTTGATGAGAAAAATACATCTTCTGAAAATTGGGAGGAGTTTATATCACACAGGCCGGATATCCTCATAGAGGATATTGAAATATTCAAGGATTATTATGTCCTCACAGAACGGGATAATGGCCTGAGTAAACTAAAGATTACCAAATGGGATGATTCAGATAGTTATTATATCCCCCTGGAGAGTGAGACTTATGTGGCTTATCCTTATGCAAATCCTGATTTTGAGACGGAAAGTTTTCGATACGTATATAATTCTATGACTTCACCCTATGCCATTATTGATTTTAATATGGTTACTAAGGTGAAGGAAATTAAAAAAGAACAAGAAGTTTTAGGGGGTAAATTTAAGAAGGAGAATTACCGTTCCGAACGAATATGGGCAGAGGCTCGCGACGGTGCAAAAGTGCCTATCTCCCTGATTTATCATAAGGACACAAAACTAGATGGGAGTAGCCCACTTTTACAATATGGTTATGGTTCATATGGCAGTACCTCAGATCCTTATTTTTCATTAGCCAGGCTAAGCCTTTTAGACAGAGGATTTATTTATGCTATTGCGCACGTGCGTGGAGGAGAATATCTGGGTCGGCCGTGGTATGAAGATGGGAAACTCCTGAAAAAGAAAAACACTTTTACAGATTTTATAGATTGCTCCGGGTTTTTGATTGAAAAAAAATACACGAGTAAGGAACATTTATACGCTTATGGTGGTTCAGCCGGGGGGTTACTTATAGGTGCAATAGTTAATATGAATCCTGAATTTTATAATGGGGTTATAGCTGCTGTACCCTTTGTAGATGTTATCACAACTATGCTTGATGACTCAATCCCTTTAACTACCGGAGAATTTGATGAATGGGGTGATCCCCATAATAAAGAGCATTATGACTATATGAAATCTTATTCCCCATATGACAATATTGTGGCTCAGAATTATCCTAATATGCTTGTAACCACGGGTTTACATGATTCCCAGGTTCAATATTGGGAGCCTGCGAAGTGGGTGGCAAAACTTAGAGATCATAAAACGGATGGAAATAAGCTTTTTCTTCATACCAACATGGATGCGGGTCATGGTGGTGCCTCCGGAAGATTTGAGGCATTGAAAGAAACTGCTAAAGAATATAGTTTCCTCATAGATTTAGAGGGTAAAACGGGGAAATAAAAAAAAAATAGTAATTTTGTCGCCAGATTATATTCTGGTAAAAAGATATATCGACCTAACCTTTCTTTATGGAAAATAAGATAAATGCTCATAACTCGATCCTGGATTTAATAGGAAACACACCACTTGTTAGGCTTAACCAAATTACAATACCTTTTAAAGGTAATTTTTTTGCAAAGATTGAAGCCTTCAACCCAGGACACTCTTCTAAAGATAGAATAGCTGCTTATATAATTGAACAGGCTGAAAAGACGGGGATTCTTGAGCCCGGTAGTACTATTATAGAGACTACGTCAGGCAATACAGGATTTAGTATAGCGATGGTGAGTATTATAAAGGGTTATGAATGTGTATTGGCTGTAAGTTCGAAATCCTCAAAAGACAAAATTGACATGCTTAGGTCTATGGGGGCAAAAGTTTATGTATGTCCTGCGCACGTAAGTGCAGATGATCCCAGGTCATATTATCAGGTGGCAAAACGTTTGCATGAAGAAATAAAGGGTTCTGTATACATTAATCAATATTTCAATGCACTAAACATAATGGCGCATTATAAAACTACCGGTCCTGAAATTTGGGAGCAAACAAATGGGAATATAACTCATTTAATTGCGTGTAGTGGAACAGGGGGTACTATTTCGGGTACTTCAAGATTTTTAAAAGAACAAAACCCAAATATCAGGATCATAGGAGTTGATGCCTATGGATCCGTTTTGAAAAAGTTTCATGAAACGGGCGAATTCGATAATGATGAAATATATCCGTATAGAATTGAAGGACTTGGTAAGAATTTAATTCCTGACGCCACTGATTTCGAGGTTATTGATGAATTTATAAAAGTTACAGATGAGGAAAGTGCCCATACGGCAAGGGAAATTTCATGTAAAGAAGGTATTTTCGTAGGGTATACCAGCGGTGCAGTTATGCAGGCTGTGAGGCAACTTAGCGCCAAAGGCGAGTTCACTAAAAATAGCAATGTAGTTGTTATTTTTCCTGATCATGGCTCAAGATATATGAGTAAGGTATACAATGATCAGTGGATGAGCGACCAGGGCTTTTTTGACAGTAAAAATGTTGAGGAAGAGCAAGCAGTGGAATATGTGAAATAGTTTAAATAGAATGTATTTTGAAGGCAACAGTTAACTACTGTTGCCTTTTTTATTTTGAGATAAAATAATTTATGAATCGTGATCAAAATTCCATAATTTTGTGCACTAACCAAACTAGGCCAGATGAAAGATTTATTTGCCAGAATCATAGAGAATAAAGGACCTTTGGGTAAATGGGCATCCCAGGCAGAAGGATACTTTGTTTTTCCTAAATTGGAAGGCCCTATTTCCAATAGAATGAAATTTCAGGGTAAAGATGTAATTACCTGGAGTATTAATGATTACTTAGGAATGGCTAATTTACCTGAAATTAAAAAGGTAGATGGGGAAGCTGCTGCTGAGTATGGAGCAGCATATCCTATGGGCGCTCGAATGATGAGTGGACATACAGATTTTCATGAGCAATTAGAAAATGAACTAGCCGCCTTTGTTAACAAAGAATCTGCATATCTCCTAAATTTTGGCTATCAGGGTATTTTGTCTACAATTGATGCCCTTGTTACTAAAGATGATATTATAGTTTACGATGTAGATTCCCATGCATGTATAATTGATGGGGTACGATTACACATGGGTAAACGATTTACATTTGTACACAACGACATAGAAAGCCTAAAGAAGAATTTGGAGCGTGCCAGTAAAATGGCAGAACAAACCGGTGGAGGAATTCTTGTTATTTCAGAAGGGGTTTTTGGAATGCGCGGAGAACAAGGTAAGCTGAAAGAAATTGTTGCACTAAAGAAGGAATTTAATTTTAGGTTATTAGTAGATGATGCCCATGGTTTTGGGACATTAGGTAAGACTGGCGCCGGAGCAGGTGAAGAGCAGGGGGTTCAGGACGATATAGATGTATATTTTGCAACATTTGCAAAATCTATGGCAGGAATTGGTGCTTTCCTGGCTGCTGACAAGGAAATTATAGATTATTTGAAGTATAATTTGCGGTCTCAAATGTTCGCAAAATCACTTCCAATGATTTATGTTAAGGGGGCATTAAAACGCCTTGATATGTTGCGAACAAAGCCTGAACTGAAAGAAAAGTTATGGGAAAATGTGAACGCCCTTCAAAATGGACTTAAAGAAAGGGGGTTTGATATTGGGACAACTACAAGTTGTGTAACTCCTGTTTATCTCAATGGCAGTATACCTGAAGCTATGGCTTTGGTTAAGGATTTAAGGGAAAATTATGGTATTTTTTGTTCCATAGTGGTATATCCGGTTATTCCGAAAGGAATGATATTATTGAGAATGATACCAACATCTACGCATACTTTGGAAGACGTTGCTGTAACTTTGGACGCATTTTCGGCTATAAGAGATCGATTACAAAATGGCACCTATAAGAGATTATCTGCTGCTGTAGCTGCAGCAATGGGTGAATAAGCCATTTTAAGGGCAAGGTATAAGGTATCTGTAGCTTTTACAAAGTTGCTATAAATCCTTTTTATAGGTTCTTCTACGCTTATAGATTTCAGGATTAAAGTGTTTCCACATTTGACGGATAGGAACGTTTTCCTCTAATTCAGGGGTTCTGTAACAAGTCCTTATTTTTTTCTCTTGAAATACTTTGTGATATTCATTCATAATTATAGCCGTAACTCCCTTATTTTGGTATTCAGGATGAACACCAATAAGATAGAAAATGACATCTCTGCTATTTTTCTTTGCATGTAGAAGATATAAAAAGCCGAATGGGAAAAGTCTCCCATTTGCTTTTCGCAAGGCAGATCCGTAGGATGGCATTACAATTGCAAAAGCTATCAGCCTTTTATTGCTATCAATTACAAACTTTATATATTCCGGATTAACTAATCCAATATATTTATTTTTAAAATAAGCTTTTTGCTCATCGGTTAAAGGAACAAATGAAGATAACTTTGCATAAGTCTTATTAAACAGATCAAACATCTGATCGGCCCAGGGCATGATATCGGCAGATTTTGTAAAATTCATTTCTTTTAGACCATACCTTTTTTTTATCAGGGCTTGCATTTTAATAAAATGTTCTGGTTTAGCATTACTGGCAGGAAATCTATTCTCCATATATTCCTTTGCCTTTAAAAAGCCGTGGTGTTCGTAATGATCTTTATAATAAGGATAGTTATACCACGTAATCATGGTTCCCATATCTTTAAAACCTTCAACCAGGACCCCTACTTTGTCAAGATTCGAAAAACCTACCGGGCCTTCCATATAATCCAGGTTATTATCTTTTCCAATTTCTGCTACCTTGTCCAACAATACTTTTGAAACTTCATAGTCATCAATAAAATCAAACCACCCAAAGCGCATTTTTGGGTTTTGTTGTTCATTAACTTCTACCCAATTAATAATAGTCGCCACCCTGCCTACAAGTTTATTTTCTTTATAGGCAAGAAAAAACCAGGCTTCCGCACTTTTGAAGTTTGGATTTTTTTCTTTGTTAAATGTTTCTAATTCGTCAGAAATAAGTGGTGGTACCCAATATGGAGATTTTTTATAAAGGGCAAAAGGAAATTTTATAAATTCTTTTAGATCCGATTTTGTAGTAGCTTCTTCGAGCCTTACCATGCCATTTATTTGATTGGTCAAGATAAGAGTTATTTGATGAAGGAATCAAATTTTTAGATAAATTTTATGAATTAACAAAATATAAAAAACCTAATAACAGAGATGGTTATTAAAAGTCAATCACGCTATTGTCGGAAGAATTTTTCATTTAGTCATTTTTCTTAAGCTTTCTTAAATCCTTTTTAGATGGCCCAAGGTCTATATCCTCGGCTCCTTTTCCTTTATTTCTTCCTTTGGTTTTTTTGGCCTTTTTGCTTTTTCGCATGGAGTTCTTTTTTATTGCCCCACCATTTTCACCGGCTTTCTGATCTTCAATTGGGATAAGGACATCCTTATGAAGGTCTAGTCTGTATGACGCTCCAACAGCAACAAAAAGGCGGCTTGGAGTATTCTTGAAACTTCCCCCAAGATAAGCATCAACCTGAAAATTTTCATTGACCAAATACGCTCCACCACTTCTTAACAATACGTCAGAATAGCGATCACTGCTTATGCCCTGGTTTTCCAAAAAAATACTCCATTTAGGATTTCTCAATGCATGGGAGACAGAAATAGTGTAGCCTAATTCCGGATCATCTGTGGCAATCCTATCATAGGAAATATTGGAAATCAATACAAATCTGGGAGTTAGTCTGCTCTGTGTTGCAACCATTGCCCTTGGAGATACGGTGGGATCTGTTGGATAAAATGGATTGTCACCAATAATGAAATTGGCACCTGCATATACAGAAACAGCCGGGAGTAAATTTTTAAACTGAAATTTGTTATTGGCCCTCCAGCTATATAAGTTTGGCTTATTCCTTTCCGGATCTTTGAACGGATCAAACACCAAATATTTTACCCCTAGGCGGTTACTTGAAAAATTAGTCCTGGATTCATTAAAACCAAGGGAATTGTAGGTGATATTCTGGTTTTGGTAGGTGCCTTCCCAATTAAGCTCAAGCGTTTCGAGTAACAATCCATAACGCACCGAAAAATCCATACTGTATATATTAGAATCATAATTCAGATCCGCGTGATCTCGCTTTTCATAAGAAAACCCTAATTCTAGCTGGGGGACACCTTTGCCCACGGCATAGGCACTTACAGATAAACCCGGACGGTTAGAATTGATTACATCTGTGTATTGGCAGATACCTAATAAAGGGGCTAATAATGCTACTAAAAAAAGAGGTTTTATAAGATTTTTTGGTTTAAGAGCTCGAAACATTAGGTAGAATTTATTATTATTTTATGAATTTTGTAATGTTAATACAACGCTGGAATTGTATTTTTGATATATAGAATAGAGACATTATGGGTTTTTTAAGAACGATTTTAATAATTCTTCTGGTCTACTATATGCTCAAATTGTTTGCTAAATGGTTTGGTCCCAAAATATTTGGTTATGCTGCACGAAGGACTGAGAGGCATTTTAAAGAAAGATTTGAACAATTTCAAGACTATCAAAATCACGAAGAAACTATTAACGAAGGTGAAATAAGTATTGATAAAAAAACGGTTCAAAAAAAGAAAAAGGATTCCGAACAACTAGGGGAGTTCATAGATTTTGAAGAAATTGAATAACCATTACCACTAAAGCAACCAATGAATAAAGGTACAAAGGCTTTATTTTATCATTTTTTTGCGCTTGTTTTTTTTGTTGTTGCCTCCTTGGCATACTTCTATCCTGTGCTGCAGGGTAAAACAATAATCCAGTCCGATATTATTCAATATACCGGGATGGCCAAGGAACAAAACGATTTTAGAAAATATACTGACGAGGAACCTTATTGGACAAATAGTGCTTTTGGAGGCATGCCAACATATCAATTAGGAGCATATTATCCTCATGATTATGTTAGAAAACTAGACAGGACCATTCGATTTCTTCCTCGTCCTGCAGATTATTTATTCCTTTATTTGATTGGTTTTTATATTTTGCTATGCTGCTTAAAAGTAGACTATAGTCTAGCTGTCTTTGGTGCCCTGGCTTTTGGTTTTTCTACCTATCTTATCATCATCCTTGGTGTGGGTCATAATGCAAAGGCACATGCTTTAGGTTATTTACCAATACTGTTAGGGGGTATTATACTTACCTTCAGGAAAAAGTATTTCTGGGGTTTTATCCTTACCGCTATAGCCATGGCATTGGAAATTGGTGCAAATCATTTCCAGATGACCTATTATTTTATGTTGCTTGTACTTGTTCTGGGGGTTGCATATTTGATTGACTCTTTTAAAAAAAAGAAAGTAAAACACTTTTTCATAGCTACAGGCCTGCTTGTTGTGGCAGTAGTTTTGGGTATTGCAGCTAATGCAACATCCATTATGGCAACGAAAGAATATGCGGATTGGAGTACACGAGGAAAATCGGCTCTTACGATAAACCCAGATGGGACTCCCAGAGAAAATATCGAGGGCTTAGACAAAGAGTATATTACACAATATAGCTATGGAATTGTTGAATCCTTGAATTTATTTGTCCCGCGACTTTTTGGAGGTAGTAATAATGAAGACCTCGGAACGGAATCCAGGGCATATGAATATCTTATCGAACAAGGTTTGCCCCGATCAAGGGCCCTTGAATTTAGTAGTGCTCTTCCCTTATATTGGGGAAAGCAACCGGGAGTTGCGGCTCCGGCATATATTGGTGCAATTGTATTTTTCCTATTTGTTCTCGGGCTTTTTTTAGTAAAAGGACGTTTAAAATGGTGGTTATTAGGAGGAACTTTACTTTCACTTTTTCTATCCTGGGGAAAGAATTTTGGTCTTCTTACTGATTTCATGATAGAATATTTTCCTCTTTACAATAAATTCAGGGCAGTTTCATCCATACAGGTAATAATAGAACTCTGTGCCCCTGTCCTGGCGGTAATGGCATTAGTACAAATTTTTAAGCAATCTGCAGAAAAAAGTATGAAAGTCAAGGCTTTAAAAATGAGTGTGCTTCTTGTTGTCGGACTAGGCATTGGCCTCTTTTTACTAAAGGGCGCTTTTGATTTTTCGGGATTAAATGATAGTACATATCAAAAATATTTTGGAGATGAAGTAATGACCATGATAAAAAGGGATAGGGAGGCTGTTTATATTAGTGATACTATACGTTCTCTAATCTATGTGCTGTTAGCTGCAATGGCTATATGGCTATACCTTAAGGGGAGGCTTAAGCAAAATATGGTTATTTTGACACTTTCCCTGCTTGTGGTCTTTGACTTGGTTGGTGTTGATCAAAGATATGTCAATAAGAAAGATTTTGACAGACAGAGAAGGATGAACCAGCCCTTTCAGGAATTGCCGATGGATAAGCAAATTGCCCAGGACAAAGGAGTATTCAGGGTTTACGATCCTTCGGAAGGCCTAAACGGGGCCAGGACATCGTATTTTCATCAATCCATTGGAGGCTATCATGCTGCTAAACCTGCAGGGATGCAGGATTTATTTGATTTCCATATTTATAAAAATAACTTGCGTGTCCTGAACATGCTTAATGTAAAGTATTTAATTCAACAAGGTGAAGAAGGTGAAAAATATGCACTAACAAATCCTGAAGCCAATGGCAATGCCTGGTTTATTAGAAGACTCATTGAGGTGCAAAGTACCGATGAAGAAATTATGGCTCTGGATAGTTTGGACGTCCTCAATGAAGCCATTATAAACAAGGTTGATTTTCCTGAAATAAACCGGTTTAATTTTCAAATAGATTCTCTGGCTGCAATTAGCTTAACGGACTATAAGCCCAATCATCTAAAATATAGTACGAACAATGAAAATGATGGACTTGCAGTATTTTCAGAAATATATTATCCTGAAGATTGGAAGGCCTATATTGATGGTAAATTGACAGATCATTTTAAGGTTAATTACGTGTTAAGAGCATTGAATATCCCTGCTGGCAGGCATACGGTGGAATTCAAGTTCGAACCAAAAGTAATCGAAACAGGTAGTAAGATAACTTTAGCCAGCTCCATTTTAATGATTCTTTTGTTTTTAGGAGGAGGTGTATTTTCAATATTTCGTTGGAGAAAAAAGAAGGAGGGATAATGCATAAGGTCCTTATCATAAGTTATTATTGGCCTCCTGCAGGGGGGCCCGGTGTTCAGAGATGGCTTAAGTTTGTAAAGTATTTACCGGAATTTCAAATACATCCTGTTGTTTATATCCCTGAAAACCCTAAATATCCCATTACCGATATTAGTCTTAGTGAAGAAATTCCAGACCAAGTCACTATTTATAAAAATAAAATCTTTGAGCCTTATCATTTAGCCGGATTTTTAAGTAAGAATAAAACCAAACAGATAAGTGCGGGTATTATAAGTGATCATAGTCCTTCTTTCATAGAAAAAATGTTGCTTTGGATAAGGGGAAACCTATTTATTCCCGATGCAAGAAAGTACTGGGTTAAGCCCTCAGTAAGTTTTTTAAAGGACATAATTAATAAAGAACAAATAGATACAATAATTACTACTGGCCCTCCCCATAGCCTTCACTTAATTGGTTTGGAATTAAAAAAAATCATGGATGTTAAATGGCTTGCAGATTTCAGGGATCCATGGACCTCAATTGGCTACCATAGTAAGCTTAGGCTTTCTACAGCTTCAGAAAGAAAACATCGTAAATTGGAAAAAGAGGTCACAAATAGTTGTGACAGGCTTTTGGTTACTAGTAAAGCCACTAAAGCTGAATTTGAATCAATAACTACAAAACCAATCCATGTGATTACCAATGGTTATGATATTCCAGAAAGCGACCTGCCCTTTGGCGCCCTGGATAAAAAATTTACGCTCTCCCATATTGGTTCACTGCTTACGGGCAGAAACCCGGAAAATCTTTGGAAAGTATTAGCGGAGATCATTGATGAAAATGAAGCTTTTCGTAAAGCCTTTCAATTAAACCTTATTGGGGTAGTTGGTCGTGATGTTTTAGAATGTATTATTGATAATGGTTTAAAATCCTATACCAACATTAAGGAATATGTATCCCACAAAGAAGCGGTGAATTACCAGAGGAGTTCTCAATTATTGCTTTTGGCTGAAATTGATTCACCAGATACCCGAGGGATTATCCCGGGAAAGCTATTTGAATACCTTGCTGCCAAAAGGCCAATTCTGGCCATAGGGCCTGAAGATTGGGAAGGAGCGGAAATTGTAAAAAGTACAAATTCCGGTTTTGTTTTTAATTATAATGCGGTATCAGATCTTAAAGCTGTACTTTTAGATTGGTTTTATCTTTATCAGCAAGGTAATTTAATGGTCTCTTCAAAAAATATAAAAGCGTATAACAGAAAAAGGCTAACTGCAAAACTGGCTGAACTGTTAGCATGGGAATAATTTTTAAACAATCATTAAGGAATACGACTATCACTTATCTTGGATTTGTGATAGGAGCGATTAATGTGCTTTTCCTTTATACCCGTTTTCTCACTGAAGAGTACTATGGCCTTGTAGGGGTTATTCTGTCTACATCTGCAATTCTAACGCCCCTGATGGCATTTGGAGTTCCAAATACGCTGGTTAAATATTATAGTAATTTTAAGGATTCAAAATCCGCCGATGGTTTTCTTACTCTTATGGTGCTTCTTCCATTGGTTATTGTAATTCCCCTGGCAGGAGCTAGTTATTTTGCGAATGAAATAATAGGCAATTTCCTTGCAAGAGAGAACCTTATTGTAAAAGACTACGTCTGGAATATTTTTCTAATAGGAATGGCTATGGCTTATTTTGAGATATTTTATGCATGGTCTAAAGTTCAGATGAAATCGGTTTTTGGAAATTTCATGAAAGAGGTGTTTGTTAGAGTAGGGGTGAGCTTTCTCTTAATTCTTCTGTATATGGGGTCTATAAGTGCGGACTTTTTTTTAAAAGCCTTAGTAGTTTTATACCTGCTTAGAACTTTGCTTATAAAGCTATACGCTTTTAGCCTCAGGAGGCCAAAAATTCGGTTTAATTGGCCAAAGAACTCTAGTTCTATAGTAAATTATAGTATCCTTATCATTCTCGGGGGATCTACAGCGGTAATCCTTTTAGAGATAGATCGTTTCATGATAAATCAGTTTATTCCTATTCAAAATGTTGCCTATTATACCGTAGCTATTTTTATTGCAACTGTGATTGCCGTTCCCGCAAGAGCCATGCACCAGATTACCTATCCAATGACCGCTGAAATACTTAACAGGAAAGATAAAACTGCGTTGAAAAGACTCTATAGGAAGAGTTCTTTAACCTTGTTCATTGTATCAGGCCTTATATTTATTCTTATCCTACTTAATCTTAATGATTTTTTTGCCTTGCTACCTGAAGCATATCGGGGAGGCTATATCATTGTTTTGTTAATTGGGTTTACTAAACTTCTGGATGCTCTTTTAGGCAACAACAATGCAATACTATTCAATTCTGATTATTACAGAGTTTTGTTATTTATGGGCGTTCTTTTGGCTTTCTTCACCATACTTTTTAATTGGGCCCTTATTCCTTTATACGGATTGAACGGAGCAGCTTTTGCCACTTTTATGGCTATTTGTATTTACAATAGTCTAAAATTGATATATGTAAAGCGAAAATTTAATATTATACCATTCACTGGCGAAACCGCAAAAATTGCAGGTCTCCTCCTTTTGCTGATGGCTATATTCTATTTTATAAATTTTAATTTTGACCCCTTGGTCAACATTGCTTTAAAAAGTGTACTGGTCACATCAATATATGTTGGCGTCCTATACCGGTATAAAATTTCAGAAGATGTATATGTGGTCCTTTCGGGCTTACTTAGAAGGAGGGAGAAGTAGAAGCGGTTTTTTAAGATGAAGATTCAGGATAAAATACTCTGAGGGTTTACAGTATAGAAAAACCCCACCAGGAATAATTAAATCCGCAGTGGGGTTAAACAACTAACCAACCTAAAACTATATCTTTATTTCAATTTTGTATTTCTGCTTCTTGAAACATTGCTCTTTCCCGAACTTCTTGAAGGAGTTCTGCTTGCTGTTCTCTTAGCATTGCCTTTCCTTGCCGTTATATTGCTTTTCGAAGTTCTGCCCGATGGCTTGGATGCAACATTTCGTTTTGTTACGGTTCTTGTTTTAATTGACCTGCTTTGTGTAGCCAATTTTTGAGGCTTTTTATAGCTTGAACTATTTCGTTGAACTGTTTTGCTCCTCGGCGTCGTAGTTCTGCCCGTCACAGACTGTGCAGATCTTTTAGCACTATTTCTAATCGCATTTCCTTCAATATTTCTCCGAGTTTTCGTAACAGTTCTTTTTGTGCTATTTGCGACAGTTCTATTAGATCTGTTTATAGCCTTATTATTTACAGTTCTTTTTGTACCAGTCCTGGTTCC
The DNA here is from genome assembly GCA_020346245.1 of Flavobacteriaceae bacterium. GTDB lineage: Bacteria > Bacteroidota > Bacteroidia > Flavobacteriales > Flavobacteriaceae > Eudoraea. Next base: position 2,630,442 of record CP070778.1, read on the forward strand.
TCTTTGAGCAACCGATGTAGTATTTTTAATAGACTTATTGGTCCTATAGCCATCGCCTTTTCGGGAACTATTTGCTCTGGCAACCACCCGCGAATCATTTCTGTAAACCTTGCTACGCCTATTGTAATTCCTGCTATGATCATAATGATGACCTACCTGGGCATATGCTCTCCTGTGATTATGGTGATATGGTCTGTAATAGGTATATCTAACCGGGTTATAATATCTTCTATAAGGTCTGTTATAGACCAGGCAGAAACCAACAGCCGGTCTTACAAAATAATTGTAATATGGCCTGTACGTATAAAATTGGTTGTATACGTTAACATAACCTGTATAATGACTGTAATATCCTCTGTTATTATAATATACGTGCATTCCGCCAACACGTCTTACCCGACCGTTTCTGTACCATACGTTTACACCACCAATTCTATTAACACGTCCGTAATAGTCATAAAACACCGGTACATTTTCAATTTGAATAACCGCGCCATAATCATCGTATTGAACAAAAGAATTATAATTATAACCTGAATTGAATGTAATGTTGGCACTTCCGTAATTTACATTGACTCCTGCATTTATTCGGTTGTCTATATAGAAATCGAATTCACCATCCGGATATACGGAAAACGTAATGCCATTTTCAACAAAAATGAAGGAATTGTTGTATCTATAAGCATTGCGCATCGCAACCTTATCTTCCACTGTGGCCCCTATGGTACTTGCTGTGCCTAAAATGATAGCCGTAAAAAGGAATATTAAATTTCTCATGATATAAGGTTTTAAATTTCCGAATGCAACTATTTACATTCATCAAGGTAATACCAAACAGCGTGCCAGAAATATTGATATTACCTTAAAAACTTGAATATCAAATAATTAAAAGCATCAAAAAGCAAAGAATGAAATCGTTGATTAATTACTCAATAAGGAAAAAGAGGTATTCATCCAGCTCTAATGTAGCTTCTCGCGAAGGTAACGTGCAGTATGCGATTTATTTTTTGTGGCAATTTCCTCAGGCGTGCCAAAGGCGACAAGGTTGCCTCCATTTTCACCTCCCTCAGGTCCCAGATCAATTACATGATCCGCACATTTTATAAATTCAATATTGTGCTCAATTACAACTACAGAATGGCCCCTTGCTATTAATGCATCAAAAGATTTTAAAAGTTTTTTAATATCATGAAAATGAAGTCCCGTAGTGGGTTCATCAAATATGAATAGAGCTTTTTCTTTGGTTGTCCCTTTTACAAGGAATGATGCCAGTTTAATCCTTTGAGCCTCTCCACCTGATAAGGTCGAAGAGGATTGACCTAAAGTAACATATCCCAGACCTACTTCCTGAAGTGGACGTAATTTGCTGACGATTTTTGTTTGCAAATGAGTTTCAAAGAATGTAATTGCATCATCAATGGTCATATTCAATATATCATCAATATTGGCATCTTGAAATTTCACCTCCAGCACTTCTTTCTTGAATCGCTTTCCACTACAGGTATCGCATTCTAAGTGCACATCTGCCATAAACTGCATTTCTACTGTAATCTCACCTTCGCCTTTGCACTTTTCACACCTGCCACCATCTACATTAAAGGAGAAGTGTTTGGCTTGAAATCCTCTTAGCTTACTTAATTTTTGTGTGGCAAATAATGCCCTGATATCGTCATAAGCTTTAATGTATGTAACCGGGTTTGATCGAGAGGACCTACCAATCGGGTTTTGATCTACAAACGCCACATTTCTAATGGAGTCATATTTGCCAGACATTTCGGTATACTGCCCGGCTTTTTCTCCATATCCGCCAACTTCTTTAAGCAAAATAGGGTAAAGTAATTTTTTTACCAGTGTACTCTTTCCGCTTCCGGAAACTCCCGTTATTACCGTAAGCATATTAAGTGGAAAAGTGACATCAATATTCTTTAAATTATTTTCCCTGGCTCCTTTTATTTCAATAAAGAAATTAGAGCTTCTGCGCTTTTTGGGAATTTCAATTTCCAGGTTTCCATTTAGGTAACTTGCAGTAAGTGAAGACGATTTCAGGATTTCATCCATCGGTCCATGAGCAACTACTTCGCCTCCATTTGTGCCGGCTTCAGGACCAATGTCGATAACTTCATCTGCTGCAAGCATGATATCTTCATCATGTTCAACAACTATAACAGTATTTCCTAAATCACGTAGAGATTTTAATACATTTATAAGATTTTCAGTATCTCTGGGATGCAAACCAATACTTGGTTCATCTAAAATGTACATCGATCCAACCAAACTACTTCCAAGTGAAGTCGCCAGGTTAATTCGCTGACTTTCACCCCCCGAAAGCGTGTTGGATTTTCTGTTAATGGTTAAATACTGCAATCCAACCTTATCCAGATAACTTAATCTGGTTTTGATTTCTGTTAATAATCTTTTTGCTACTTTCAAGTCGTGTTCACCTAATGTAAGCTGGTCAAAAAATGTAATCAGATTATCAATTGACAGCTCCACAAGATCTGAAATGGATTTATCACCTATCTTAATATAGTTGGTTTCCATTCTGAGGCGTTTTCCTTTACATGTGTTGCATCTGGTTTTACCCCTATACCTAGAGAGCATAACCCTATTCTGAATCTTATAGCTCTTTTCTTCTAATTGCCGGAAGAATTTATCAATTCCTATGAAATGCTCGTTTCCCTGCCAGGTCAATAATTTTTGAGCTTCGCTTAGCTGATACCACGGTTTATGGATAGGAAAATTAAATTTATATGCAGAATTTACCAATTGATCCCTGTACCAGCCCATACTCTCACCACGCCATGGAAAGATGGCATTTTCAAATACAGACAATCCAGTATTGGGAATTACAAGATCCTCGTCTATGCCAATTACGTCACCATATCCCTCACACTGAGGACAAGCGCCATAAGGATTATTAAAACTGAAGAGATGAACGTTGGGTTCCATAAATGTCATTCCATCCAGTTCAAACTTATTGCTAAATTGAGTCAGCTTTCCATTTGAAATTTCTTCAATTAAACAGTATCCTTTACCTTCAAAAAAGGCGGTATCCACCGCGTTGGCTAATCTATTTAGAAAATCCTCATCGTCTTTCTTTATGATACGATCTACAACCAATTCGAACTTATGACCAATATCCTCCAAGGTGTCGTCAATCCTACAGACTTTGTTTTTGAATTTTATCCTCGCGTATCCTTGTTTGGAAAGCAATTGTAAAGACTTCACAGGATCTCTGTCTTTCGAAATTACAATTGGTGCCAATAGCAAGAGCTTTGTGCCTTCTTCGAATGATTTTACATGATTTATAACATCTGTTACGTTATGCTTCTTAACCTCTTTACCTGAAACAGGCGAATACGTTTTACCAATTCTGGCATAGAGGAGCTTTAAATAGTCATAAATTTCTGTTGTAGTACCAACCGTAGACCTTGGATTAGTAGAATTCACCTTTTGTTCAATAGCTATGGCAGGAGCGATTCCTTTTATATAGTCTACTTTGGGTTTATCTAATTTACCAAGAAATTGCCTGGCGTAGGAGGAAAGGCTTTCTACATAACGGCGCTGACCCTCAGCATAAAGGGTGTCGAAGGCCAAGCTAGACTTACCTGAACCGGAAAGTCCGGTAATAACAACCAGCTTATTTCTTGGGATAACTACATCTATATTTTTGAGGTTATGTAGTTTAGCCCCTTTGATTATTATATTTTTCTTTGGATTAACCTCGGTGATTGCAGACATTTCTAATATTAGGTTGGCAAAGATACAATATGTTGAAATCAAACACCAATAGGTGGCTTTTTACATCGAATATGTGTAAAATCACAACATTGTTTATTTGAGAATATATATTTTTTCTATATTTGAGGTATAATAATTAAAATTTCTGCCTATACAATAAAATTACTTTTTTGAAATAATACCTGAATAACGAAAGTCCTTTCCAAAAAGAAAGGCCCCTAAGTTTAACCAAAAAAGTAATTATTATGCAACTACCGGCAGAAGATCCAATATTAGTTCAGAATTACATTAGTGGTGATGAAAAAGCCCTTGAAATTCTAATCAACAAGCACAATCAGCGTATTACCAGTTTTATTTATTCCAAGGTCCTGGATAGGGCTATTGCTGAAGATATCTTTCAGGATACTTTTATAAAGGTAATTAAAACATTAAAAAGAGGCGCTTATAACGAAGAAGGCAAGTTCTTGCCTTGGGTAATGCGCATAGCTCATAATCTGATCATTGACCATTTTAGAAGAAACAAGCGAATGCCTAAATTTGAAGGTAGTGGGGATTTTAACATTTTTTCTGTTTTGGGAGATGATAAACTGGATGCTGAGCGCCAATTAATAAAGGACCAAATTGAAAATGACCTGGGCTTATTGATAGAAGAACTTCCCGATGATCAAAAAGAGGTCTTGATAATGCGTATGTATAGGGATATGAGTTTTAAAGAAATATCTGAAAATACAGGGGTAAGTATTAATACTGCCTTAGGGAGAATGCGGTATGCCCTGATTAACTTGAGAAAGATAATAGATAAGAACAATATTGTTTTAACGAATTAATAGGTTCTATAACGACAAATCCAATTGGTTCCATAATAGTTACGTTATTTAGGCATAACATTTTAATTTATGGAACAGATTTACCCCGAAAAACAAGACAAATGTCGACTTGTAAAAGCTAAACCTGAAACCGTTGAGTTTTTGCTACAGTATTCCAAGTCGCTAAATATTGTAAATCACAAAGGAATAAAGTTTGAGAACAATTTGAATTAAGTCTCTCCTTTATTCTAATAAAGCACAGCTATCCCTTTGATAATTTATCAAGGGGATTTTTCTTTCCTGGCAGCTACTTCAGCATTATGCCTTTATGATTGGTAATAAATCATGAATAGTTCCGGTCACCAGTAAAATTGGTTGGTAACTATTATTTTTTGGATTTATTGTGCTTAAAATTACCAAATCGCCATTTGACATCAGAAATCCGTCGTTTTACAACATAGTTTTTCTCAGACCTCGCTATTTCTATACTTTTAAATTGTAATTATGAAATCATAGTTACTAAGGAAGTAAACTAATAACCAAAGGCATAATAAAAAAACTCCTTTATAATAACCAAAAAATATTACCAACTATGGAATTTCAAATTGATGACTCAGAACTAGTAAGAGACTATATCAGCGGTGACGAAAAAGCCCTGGAAGTCCTTATAAACAGGCATAACCAACGCATAAGTAGTTTTATTTATTCAAAGGTATTGGATAAGGATATTACAGAGGATATTTTTCAGGACACCTTTATTAAAGTAATTAAAACGCTGAAAAAAGGGTCTTATAGTGAAGAGGGAAAATTTTTGCCCTGGGTAATGAGAATAGCACATAACCTTATTATTGATCACTTTAGAAAGAATAAGCGTATGCCTAAGTTTGAAGGAAGTGATGATTTCAATATTTTTTCGGTTATTGGTGATGATAAACCAAATGCAGAAAAGCAGATTATCAAAGATCAGATAGATAGTGATCTGGGTACTTTGATTGAAGAATTGCCAGATGACCAGAAAGAGGTTTTACTTATGCGAATCTATAAGGACATGAGCTTTAAGGAGATTTCTGAAAATACCGGAGTGAGTATAAATACAGCCCTGGGAAGAATGAGATATGCTTTAATAAACCTTAGAAAGATAATAGAAAAACATAATATCGTTTTAACAAATTAAACGTAGAGAATACACTAAAACAATATTTCCATTTAAGTTGCGTTATAGGTTTATAACAATACTATAATAATATGGAAAAAATTTACTCTGAAGAACAAAACGCTTGTAAACTGGCCAAAGCCAGTCCTGAGACGATCCAGTTTTTACTGAATTATTCCAGGTCCTTCAGAATAACGAGGTACAAGAAATTCAAATTTGAAACAACTTTGAATTAAAACTAAATGGCCCGCGATTAGCGGGCCTTTTTTATTTTATAATATTCTTCCAATACTTTTTTTCTTCCTATAGTTTTGGTTATCAAATCTTTATTTATATCCCAGCCCCTGGCAGGAGAATATTCACGACCATACCAAATAATTTGAAGATGTAAATCATTCCATAATTCTTTGGGGAATAATCTCTTTGCATCACGCTCCGTTTGAACTACATTTTTCCCACTGGAAAAACCCCAGCGATACATAAGACGATGAATATGGGTATCAACAGGAAAAGCAGGGATGCCGAAAGCCTGCGAGACCACTACACTGGCAGTTTTGTGTCCTACACTGGGTAATTCTTCCAATAGACTTATTTCCGATGGTACATTCCCATCATACTTATCAATCAAAATTTTAGATAGGCCGTGGATTCCTTTCGATTTCATTGGAGAAAGACCTACCGGCTTAATAATTTCTCTTATTTCCTCAACAGACATTTTAATCATATCATAAGGGTTGTCAGCTTTTTCAAAGAGTAGTGGAGTTATCTGGTTTACCCTTATATCTGTACTCTGGGCCGACAAAAGTACCGCGATTAACAAAGTATATGGATCATTGTGTTCTAGCGGCACAGGAATTTCCGGATACAATTCCTGAAGTTTTTTTATTGCAAAAGATACTTTTTCCGATTTAGTCATTTTTGTTTAATTTTACAATGAAAAAAATAAACATAAATTTAATTTAAAATAAACTATGAACACACTTAAAGAAGGTGATAAAGTCCCTGACTTTTCATCTATTGATCAGGATGGCAATTTGGTAAAATTAAGCGATTATTCCGGTAAAAAGTTAGTGGTATTTTTTTACCCAAGGGCTAATACCCCTGGATGCACTGCTGAGGCCTGTAATCTTAGGGATAATTATGAAGACCTGCAGTCCCAGGGGTATGAACTTTTGGGGGTTAGTGCAGATTCTAAAAAGAAACAAGCAGGTTTCAGGAATAAATACGAATTTCCATTTCCACTTTTAGCAGATGAAGATCATACCGTAATTAATACATTTGGAGTCTGGGGCCCTAAAAAATTTATGGGTAGAGAATACGATGGTATTCACAGAATGACTTTTATTATTGATGAAAAAGGATTTGTTAGTAAAGTAATTGAAAAGGTTAAAACCAAAGATCACGCCGCCCAAATCCTTTAGCCCGGGACAAGCAGTTGAAAAAAAGAGGCCTAATATTTTAGGTCTTTTTTATGGAATAAGGATTATGCTTTTTCTTTTAGTTGGGGGGTAGTACGCATAAAGAGGTGTTCTTTCTTTATTGTTTCCGAGATGCCTTCTGGTAGCATTTCCTCCCAGCCACCCTCGCCATTTTGGATTTTTTTAAGTACATCTCTGGAGAATATACCCATAATTTCGGGATCGTAGTCTATGATATCCATTACTTTCCCATTATACTTAAAAAACTTATACAACTCTTTCATACGCGGATGAACCTTCACGTTATTGCTGGTCATGATCTGACCGGTCTCGGGATTCTTCATCGGATAAAGATATACGATCAGTTCTTTAAAGAATAGTTTGCCAAAGGCTTCCAGAATACCACCACTCAGATGTCTGTAATATTTCTCATCAAAAATGTCTACCAGGTTATTTACCCCCATAGTAAGACCAATTTTTGCCTTTGTATAATTGTTAAAATATTCAACCAATTTATAATACTCCTGGAATTTAGAAATCATTACGGAGTGTCCCAAAGAACACAATAGTTTGGCACGGTCCATAAAATCACTTTCATCTATTTCACCTGAAGCTTTCAAATTAGACAATGTAATTTCAAATATCACTATAGAATTTTCTTCGTCAACTGCCGGATCACGAATAAAAATTTCATATGACTTTTCAAACATCTCCATGTTTACCTTCGTCACAGGTCTAAAGCTACCTCGCAGTGCAAGGATATTTTTCTTGTATAGGATAGCAGCAGGAAGAAGGTTATTTCCGTCAGGACCAAACATCACCGCATCAGTCATATCATTTCTGATAAGCTGAAGACTCATAATCCTATTATCAACATTTTTGAAATTAGGCCCTGAGAAATTTACCATATCAATTTCCAGCGTATCCCTGTCTATATGATCATAGAGGTACTTTAGTAACTTTTTTGGCTTATGATACTTATAAAATGCACCGTAGATGAGGTTCACACCAACTATACCCAGTGTCTCTTGCTGCAATCGTGCTTCATTTTGTTTAAACCTGACATGTAAGATAATTTCGTCAAATTCCTTTTGCGTTGGATCTAGTTGAAAACGAATTCCTACCCATCCATGTCCCTTATAT
>CP070778.1:2638802-2650251 GCA_020346245.1 Flavobacteriaceae bacterium
AGTTGCCTCATATATATTGTCTGGATTATTAGTTTATAATTTCTCAGTATAATGTTTTATTCTGTCTTTTCCAAACCGATTTCACTATTGTTTTACATAAATTATGACAATTTCCGGCATCTCCTGAAGGCCTTGTATTTATGATGTTTGAAAACATTTTAGATGCAGTTTATGTTTTGAATATAGCTAACAATACTATCTTTATACTCATATAATGAGTAAACGAGCGCTTAAAAAGTATTTAACGGGTCTTAAAAAGCCGGAATTGGAGGAGCAAATGGTTGATTTGTATGACCGTTTTCCTTCAGTTAAACAATATTATGATTTTGTTTTTAACCCCAGAGAGGATAAATGGGTTCAGGAAGCAAAAGTCAAAATATCCAATGAATATTTTCCTCTTAAGAGGAAAAAAGCAAGAGCTAGAAGGTCAGTTGCCCAAAAATATATAAAGCAATTTTTGAAATTAGGTATGGCGCCACATTTAATAGCAGATGTTATGCTCTATAATCTTGAGGTAGCACAATCTTTTTCAAAAGAACGCAATGTGCCAGATGCATTTTATAAAAGCATGCTGAATTCATTTATCCAGTTGATACAACATGTTTCATTATATGAAATGCTCCCTGATTTCAAAGATCGTATTATAGAGGTATATAATACTACTTTGGAACAAAATTGGGAGTATTCCGAAGGGTTTGCCAGGGCACTCGATATAATTGATTAAATCTAAAAGACCAAAAGCCCTTCCCATTTTTGATTGTTTTATAAAAATTAAAAATTCTAAAGAAAAATGGCCATTGTAGTAATAAGACAGGACACTAAGTTAGATGCATGGAAAAAGGCATTGGTTTCCAAAGCTCCGAATACTGCTATATATAGCTATTTGGAAGAGCATCCAAAAGATGAAATTACGATGGCATGTGTTTGGAAACAGCCTGTAGAAACTCTAAATAAATATCCAAATCTTGAATGTATTGCTTCATTTGGTGCTGGGGTCGATTTTATTTTCAAAGACCATTCTGTGCCTAAACACATACCTATTACCCGTGTTGTAGATCCCGTCCTGGCAAGTGATATGTCTGAATTTGTGTTAGCTCTGATACTTAGTTTTTTCAAAAATCTTACTACATATAGAACAGATCAATTAAAAAAAATATGGTCGCCACAGGAGTACAAGAGAATATCTGATGCGACTGTTGGAATTATGGGTCTGGGGGCTTTAGGTGAGAAACTGGCAGAAGACCTTGTTAAAAACCAATTTAGAGTTATTGGATGGGCAACTTCACCAAAAGTAATTGCAGGAGTAGAAGTATATGCGGGTAAAAGTCAAAGAAACACCTTTCTATCTCGCAGTAATATACTAGTTTGCCTATTGCCGCTAACTAAGGAAACCACCGGAATATTGAATAATAAATTATTTAAAGAATTACCAAAACATTCCTATGTTATTAATGTTGCAAGAGGAGGGCATTTGGTAGATGAAGACCTTTTGGAATATGTTAATAACGGACATCTTGCCGGAGCGGGATTAGATGTTTTTCATCAGGAACCTCTGCCGGCAGAACATCCCTTTTGGAATCATCCTAAAATACAAATCACGCCACATGTGGCCAGTGTTTCGGATATAGATTCAGTAATCCCACAGTTATTGGAAAACTACAGAAGACTTGAGGAAGGGTTGCCTTTAATGAATGAAGTTAGTCGTGAAAAAGGATATTGATTTGCAGTTTTCAGTCTTATAATTTCATTTAAGTACAAAAAACATATAATTTTGCAAAATTGGAGTGACGACAACTTCAAGAATAGTATTTCCTTAAATCTTTCAATGAAATTTCGCTTTTGCAGATACAATCAGATCAAATAGAAAAAAAACTTTACGATTACCAATTACAGGATCTGAATACAATATTTTCCTTTTTGGAAGAAGCCCCGGAGGACGTAAACCTTCTGTATCAGCTGCCTACTGGGGGTGGTAAAACTGTTGTCTTTTCTGAGATAGCCAAAAGATTTATTGCTAAAACCCAAAAAAAGGTAGTAGTTCTTACCCATAGGATTGAATTAAGTATTCAAACTTCAAGGATGCTAAATGGTTTTGGAGTTAAGAACATGGTCATTAATAGTGAAGTAAAGGAGTTACGAGACCAAAATAATTTCATGTGCTTTGTTGCAATGGTTGAAACCTTAAACAACAGGTTACAGGAGGAAATGATTGAGCTCAACAATGTTGGTTTGGTGATTATTGACGAAGCACACTATAATTCTTTCAGAAAGCTATTTAAGTACTTTGAAAAATCTATTATTTTAGGCGTAACTGCAACACCGCTGAGTTCCAACATTAAGCTTCCGATGAAGGATAACTACAGCAAGCTCATCGTTGGAGAGTCTATTGAATCGCTTATAAAAAAGAAGTTTCTGGCTAAGGCTAATATGTATAGTTACGACGTTAGTTTACGTTCCCTAAAGCTAGGGATTAACGGGGATTATACCGTAAAATCTTCTGATGAGTTATACGGGAATCAAAATATGCTTTCCAAATTAATGGATGCCTACGAGGAGATAGCCAAAGGGACAAAAACCTTAATTTTCAATAACGGGATTAATACTTCCCGTTACGTTTATGAAACCTTTAAGAAGGCGGGGTATCCCATCAAACATTTAGATAATAAGAACTCGGCTTCAGAAAGAAAACAAATTTTAGAATGGTTTAAAGAAACAAAGGATGCTATTCTGACCTCAGTAAGTATACTAACAACCGGATTTGACGAGCCAACTGTAGAGACCATTATCCTAAACCGCGCTACGAGATCATTGACCCTATATTTTCAAATGATTGGCAGGGGATCTCGTATTCTGGAAAATAAAACTGATTTTACTGTTGTGGATATGGGAAATAATGCATCGCGTTTTGGCATGTGGGATGCACCTATTGACTGGCAGGAAATATTTCATTTTCCTGACTTTTTCCTTGAAAATATTAAGAATGATGAGGATATTGAGCGCGAATTTGTGTATACCATGCCTGCAGAACTCGCTGCAGAATTTGCGAATTCTACCCAAATTGATTTTGATGTTAAAGCCGAATATAAAAAAGTATTTGCTCAGGGACTTAAATCAAAAACCGTACTGGAACGGAGCATAGAACAGCATGCACAAATTTGTGTTGAAAATAGTGAGGATGTTTTTGATGCAAGAATCCTGGCAAAGAAACTCAAAGAAGAAATTTCATATAGGGTACGACAATATTCATATTGTATAATGAACAATACAAAGAATTATAAAGAATGGCTGGAGGAGGATTATGAACGAAAATTACGTTTAAAAATATCCCAAAAATTTGCATCAAGAATGTAAGCTTCACAGCAAAATATAACCTAAACCAGACATAATAGTTCTGTAGGGTTTAATTTGCATTATAAGCTTATTTCATAGTTAACTTCGTTAAAAACAATGAATTCAAATAAAGTGTTGATTCTTGGTTTAAACTGGCCGGAACCTAAGGCAACGGCAGCTGGAACAAGAATGATGCAACTGATACATTGGCTTTTAGAAAAAAAATTTGAAATTACCTTTGCCAGTACAGCTACTTTTAGCGATTATTCCGCAGACCTCACAACTCTTGGAATTGATCAGCAGCCCATAAAGCTAAACCATCCTGGTTTTGATGAATTTGCCCGGAGGTTAAATCCATCGATTGTTGTTTTCGACCGTTTTATTATGGAAGAACAATTTGGCTGGAGAGTTGCTGAGAATCTGCCTGGGGCTTTGCGAATACTGGATACCGAAGATCTTCATTCTCTTCGGACATATAGAGAAAAAGCGCTCGGAGATAACAAAACATTTAATTGTACCGATTGGCTGAGTTTAGATATTACAAAAAGGGAACTGGCAAGTATTTTTAGATCAGATTTATCGCTTATAATTTCTAATTTTGAGCTTAAACTCCTAATTGAAAAAGTTAAAGTAGATAGCAGTTTACTTTCTTATCTTCCTTTTGTATACCCGGAACTCACCAAAAGTATTGTGGAAAATTGGCCTTCCCAGGACCAAAGAGAACACTTCGTTTTCATTGGAAATGGCAAACACGCGCCGAATACTGATGCAATTTTATGGCTTAACGAAAGTATTTGGCCATTAATAAGGAAATCCCTGCCAAATGCAGAATTGCATATTTATGGTCCGTATATGCCCGAGAGAATCCGGAAAATGGATAATGCTAAAACTGGCTTTAGAATTAAAGGATGGGTTAAAGATATTGCTCCCGTATTGGCTAATGCAAGAATTAATCTCGTACCCTTGCGTTTTGGTGCTGGACTAAAAGGTAAACTTTTAGAAGGGTTTAGAAACGGAACCCCTGCAATAGCAACATCTGCGGGTGCTGAAGGGACAGGCAACACTAATGAATTAAAACTTTGCACCCGGGATGAAGCTGTCAGTTTCTCCAATCTGGCCATTGAACTTTACCTGGATTCCCGTAAATGGAAGGAAGTTCAGAACCTGGGAACAAATTTGATAAACAAACGTTTTAGCAATGAAGATTTAAAAGAAAAGTTTTTTAGGAAAATTATAGAGTTAGATGAAAATTTGCATCTGCACAGGGCGGCTAATATTTTTGGTGGGATATTAACACATCATTCTATGCAGAGCACTAAATATTTGTCCAAATGGATTGAAACCAAGAATAAATTGTGAGAATTAAAATCTACATAAACCGGACAAATAGCTGGTAACTTTAAAAGAACGTTAGTACTACAAACCTTATCTTTAATGCACAAATAAAAATACGTTGAAATGGGAATAAACTGGAAGACCACTAAGAACTTTGAAGATATAACCTATAAAAAAAGCAATGGTGTTGCACGTATTGCTTTTAACAGACCTGATGTGCGCAACGCTTTCAGGCCAAAAACCACAAGTGAGTTATATGAAGCTTTTTATGATGCTCAGGAGGATACCTCTATAGGAGTGGTATTACTTTCTGCCGAAGGTCCCTCGTCTAAAGATGGGGTTTATGCCTTTTGCAGTGGTGGTGATCAAAAATCCAGAGGACATAAGGGCTACGTGGGTGATGATGGGATGCACAGGCTGAATATCCTTGAAGTACAACGCCTTATTCGCTTTATGCCTAAAGTAGTTATTGCGGTTGTTCCCGGATGGGCAGTAGGAGGGGGGCATAGCTTACACGTAGTATGCGATCTTACCCTCGCTAGTAAAGAACATGCTATTTTTAAACAAACGGATGCTGATGTTACAAGTTTTGACGGAGGTTATGGTTCGGCTTATCTGGCTAAAATGGTTGGGCAGAAAAAAGCTCGTGAAATATTCTTTTTAGGAAGAAGTTATACCGCTCAGGCGGCCTATGAAATGGGGATGGTAAATGCTGTTGTTCCACATGAAGAATTAGAAGAAACTGCCTATGAATGGGCCCAGGAAATATTGGCAAAATCGCCTACTTCCATCAAAATGCTGAAATTCGCCATGAACCTAACGGATGATGGGATGGTAGGTCAGCAGGTCTTTGCGGGGGAAGCTACAAGATTGGCTTACATGACGGAAGAAGCAAAAGAAGGCAGAAACGCCTTTTTGGAAAAGAGAAAACCCGATTTTGGAACAGATAAGTGGATTCCATAGTTTTGGAGTCTGAACAGTTCTATTTTAACCTTTATTGATTTTATAGTGCTTTAAACTTTTTGTAACTAAAAAGAGCCCTGTCTTTACGAACAGGACTCTTTTACGAGAACACTATATGAAAATGAAAAAATTAACTTCTTAATTATTTACACTGTAAACATACAATCAACCCCCCTGAAAATATAATTATTGTTGTGAGCCAGCCCAAACTTGTGGTAAACACAACAATTCCTGATATTTGATTATTATACAGGGACTGAATTGCTTATAATCCCTTAATGGAATCTGATTGATTTTAGTCTAAAAATCATTGAATGAATTTTAGTAACTTAACTTTTCTTAAAAAAGTTTCATTTTTAAATAGTAAATATGATTAAATGTCGAATATAGGATTGATCATAGCCGAAAGAAGCAGGGACATTGGAGACTTTTTGGTAGGAAGGCTTATACCGTTTCGTAAAAAAAGAATGATTGGTCCTTTTATATTTATTGATCATATGGGGCCTGCTAAATTAGGACCTGATAACTATTTGGATGTTGATCAGCATCCGCATATCGGATTAGCAACCTTAACATTTATGCTGGAAGGAGAAATTATGCATGAAGACAGTTTAGGTACCAAACAGCGTATTACGCCAGGGTCTGTAAACTGGATGATAGCTGGGAAAGGAGTTTCACATACAGAGCGAACCCCTGCTGATCTTCGGGATGGAAGCAGTTTAGTGGCCCATGGATACCAAATATGGGTAGCTTTGCCTAAGGAATTAGAGAACATGGATCCAAGATTTTACCATTTTGTTGCAGATGAGCTCCCGCAATGGCAAGATGGTAATACTTCTTTTAAATTAATAGCCGGTAATGGCTATAGCAGGACCTCACCGGTGCCGGTACATTCTCCTTTATTTATGGTGGAAATAAAAACTATAGAAGATTATGTGCTCGATACCTCAAATGAATTATCCGGTGAAATTGGAATTTGCATAGTGGAAGGCAGTATCCTGGCGTGTGATAATGAAATTAAAAAGGGGAATATACTAGTCTCAAAAGTATCCGATGTTTGTAAAATTGAGGTTAAAGCAAATACCCACCTTCTATTGTTTGGTGGGGAGCCATTTGATGAGGAACGGCATATTTACTGGAATTTTGTCTCTCACAGTAAAAATAAAATTGATGCAGCCAGGGAGTCATGGAAAAATAAGACTTTTCCAATGATGAAAACGGATAAAACCTATGTACCTCTTCCTGGCTAGAATAGATTTATGGTTTTATTTTCAAAATTTAGACATGAATTTCAGATGAAAAAATATCCAATTATTTTACATATACCCCTACTTAATGAAGCGATACCTCCTGATTAGTTTTACAATCATTTTTATATCCTGTTCAACCACAAAACGAATTGAATATAAGCCAATTGTATTTGATCAGGAACGTACAGAATTAACACGTGCTTATTTGTTAGAACACTACGGAATTAAACAGGAGTCTCCTGAAATTTCTCCCAAAATGATTGTTTTACACTGGACCGTAATCCCTACACTGGATGAGGCCTTTGAAGCCTTTAATAAGTCAACTTTACCAAACACCCGACCGGATATTAAAAATGCAGGTAATTTGAATGTTTCTTCACAATTTATGGTAGATCGGGATGGAACAATCTATAGTTTGATGCCTGAAACGAATATGGCAAGACACGTCATTGGCCTTAATCATTGTGCAATAGGCGTTGAAAACGTTGGAGGAACTGAAGCTCTGCCATTGACCAGGGCACAATTAAAAGCAAATATATGGTTGGTAGAGTACTTATACGATAAATATCCAATTGAGTATTTAATAGGGCACTATGAGTATTCAAATTTTGCAGGCCATCCTTTATGGTTAGAGAAGGACAAAAACTACAGAACTTTAAAAACTGATCCGGGTAAAGATTTTATGGAAAAAGTACGAAAAGCAACTAAAAACCTTAATTTTAAACCGGTGCCAAAAAACCCAGAAAATTATGACCAATAAATACCTAAATACAATTCTTTTCCTGTTTGTACTAAATTCCTGTCTTTACGCCCAGACCTCGGATATTACAAATTCCTTGTATGAGACATATGAGTCATACAAAGAACCTACTTTGAATAAAAGAAGAATTAAGCACCATGATCTGGCACCTCTAATAGATAAATACAAGAAAAATCCCAAATTTGATGTTGCCACTGTTGGAAGTTCAATTGAGGGTAGAACATTATCCTTAATTAGTATTGGCAGCGGTGAAACGGATGTCTTTTTATGGTCGCAAATGCATGGTAATGAGCCAACGGCAACCCAGGCTATTTTTGATATTTTAAACTTTCTGGATAGAGATGATTTTGAAAATGAAATAACAGAAATATTAAAAAATTTGAGACTTCACTTTTTACCTATGTTAAACCCGGATGGTGCAGAAGTCTTTCAAAGGAGAAATACTCTTGGGGTAGACATAAACAGGGATGCACTTCGTCTCCAATCACCTGAAAGCAGGACACTTAAAGGTGTTCGTGATAGTTTGAATGCCAACTTCGGATTTAATCTTCATGACCAGAGCACCTATTATAATGCTGAAAGGACCAGTAAACCGGCTACCATCTCCTATCTGGCACCTCCCTTTAATTATGAGAAAGAAATAAATGAAGTTAGGGGCAACGCAATGAAAGTTATTGTTTATATGAATAATATTATTCAGAAGTATGCACCGGGACAAGTTGGCAGATATAGCGACGATTTTGAGCCAAGAGCCTTTGGAGATAATATTCAAAAGTGGGGGACAAGTACCATCTTAATAGAATCTGGTGGTTATCCAGGAGATGTTGAGAAACAGGAGATACGAAAATTGAATTATGTATCTATTCTTTCGGCAATATATACTATCGCAAATGGAAAATACAGGGATATTGCCCTGGAGGAATATGAAAAAATACCACAAAACGATCGCAAGCTTTTTGATTTGAAAATTGAGGGGGTAAGTTATAAATTGATGGGCTCCGAATATATTCTTGACCTTGGAATTCAAAGGCCTGAAGTTGATTTGCCAGACCATAACGATTTTTGGTATAGCAGCAGAATTATCGATCAGGGTGATCTTTCGACTTATTACGGGTATAAGACTTTTAATGCAAAAGGGTATAGGATTAAACCAGGCAAGGTATATCCTAAAACCATAAAATCATTAAAAGCCCTGGATAAAATGGATCCCAAAGAATTATTGAAATCCGGATACACTTATGTCAGGGTTGAACAACTTGAAGAAGACATCTTAAACTCACCAATACCATTACATATAATCTCTACAGCCTATAAAGTGCCGGATTTCAGTCTTACTGTTGGTAAAAACCCAACTTTTCTGCTCACCAAAGATCAAAAAATTGAAAAAGCTGTCATCAATGGCTTTTTAATAGATTTGGTTACCGGAAAATCCGATTTTGTAAATGCAATGATTTATAAATAAACTTTCTACCAGATATCGGACTTCTTTTTTTAACCTTATTTGGGAGCAATACTAAGATTATATAATTCCCCCAAAAAGGTAACTAAAATTAGTAGAAATTTGTGCCGCATTTGTAAGTAAGACCACCAGCATGGTAATCAACATTACAACTATTGATGAGAAAACCAAAAGTACGGCACTCTGATACCATTTAGATAATGACCCTATTGCGCTTTGACGGATAATTTCGTTTAAAATTTGCATGATTCTTTTTTTAGCGTTAAACAATTTTTAATATAGTTTTAAGTCGCAATAGTTGTATGTGGTTTCTACTTATAAAACAAGTGACCTGGTAAAAACCCTACCTGAAGGGTATATATGGCAATAAAAAAAAGGTGCTCTCCAGCACCTCTTTCAATATTCAGTTTTATTTGTCGCTTTATTGGCAACCTCCTGTAAACCCTGTAGTATCAAATTTAGTTTGAACACCCCCTTGCAGGTCGCCATTCTTTACATGTATGACCAAATTGTTTTCACCACTGCCATCTCTTTTAGGTGTACAATATTCAAAAAGATAAAAACTGTTTGCCTGTTCATTAACTCTCAATGAAATATCATTAAAAGTTGTTTCAAGTTCTTCTGTGCTCCCTGCAAAAACGCTGGAAGTTTTGCCAATTTTCATTAGTATTTCAGTATCTATTTCAGACCCCAGGCCAATTGCAAAGTAGGATATATTGCTATCCGATTCATTAACTTTTTGCAGGGCTTCCTCTTCACTATATCTGGAAGCCTGGTCTGTGCCATCAGTAAAAACAACCACTGAAGTGGCGCCAATAGTATTGTTATTTGTATTCTCAAGGAGCAGATCAGAGGCAATATTGGAAGACTTAATTACCGCTCCGTATAGATCTGTAGAAGGATCATTACTAATGGTAGCTGATATCTCTTCCACTGCAGCTATAAGTTCTTCTCTGGAGGCAGTTAAAGGATTTAACAGATGAAGTTTATCTTCTCCGTCAAACCAATAAATAGCCATCTTAAAAGAGTCTTCTTCCGTCTCGGGCATAACATTGGTTATAAAACTTGATGTGGCAGATTTAAGTTCATCCAGACTATTGCTGAGTACACTATTACTCAGATCGAGTACTAATAAAGTGCTGTTATTAAAAATCTGTGAATTAGGAGAAATACGGGCAAAGGACTCAGAGGCAGATATGGTATTAAAACATTCGTCATTTCGTCCTTGTTCATAGATAGTAAATTGTTCTGCTGTTAATCCTGGCATAGGACTGCCGGTTTTGTCAGAAACTTTAAAAAAAACAGACACCTTAGCTGGTAAGCTTGTAAATTGATCCTGAATAGATAATACAAGATCATTTTCTCCAAGGTCAAGACATTGATCAACCGCTTCACCTAATCCGAGCGAACCGGCCTGGCTGATGTCAAAATTTACATCATCATCTGCGTTCCCGCAAGAATTAAAAAATATAACGGTACAAATAACGCTGAGCAGTTTCAGATACGTTTTCATTTTTCATAAGTTTTGTTGTTCAACCTGCACAACGGCAAATTCTTTTTAAAATTACTATAAGGATTAAAATTTTTGTTAAATCTTGTTAAAGCTTAGAAAATGAGAATTAAGTGTTGCGATTAGAATTGAATAGTATAAATTGGCTTTTTAACATTTAACAAATTGTTAAATGAGTACTGAATACTTATAATTTTGATAACTTTAAGAAGAATATTAAAAACCTTTTAAAACATCAAAAGCATGCCAACGTATCAGTTAAATATTAATGGCGAATCGAGATCCGTAGAAGTAAGTGAAGACACCCCGTTGTTATGGGTTTTACGCGATAATTTAAACCTGGTGGGAACAAAATATGGTTGTGGAATTGCACTATGTGGTTCTTGTACAGTTCATCTTGATGGTACAGCCGTAAGAAGTTGCGCGCTCACAATAGCTCAGGTAGAAGGAAAATCTATAACTACAATAGAAGGACTCTCTGAGGATGGAACCCATCCTGTTCAGGAGGCGTGGAAAGAAGTGGACGTTCCACAATGCGGCTATTGCCAGACTGGTCAGATAATGACCGCTTCGGCCTTTCTTAAAAATAATCCGAATCCAACTGAAGAGGAGATTAAGGATGCAATGCAGGGTAATATATGCAGATGCGCATCGTATACAAGAATTTATAAAGCAGTGGAAAAAGCGGCCAGTAAAATGGCCTAGTAAACCAGCAAAAAAATATTAAAATGTCGACACAAAAACCATCAATAACATTTAGCAGAAGATCCTTTATGAAAACAAGTTCCCTTGCAGGAGGGGGTATATTAATTGGTTTCAATTTGTTTAATGCTTGTAAACCC
>CP070778.1:2650351-2661651 GCA_020346245.1 Flavobacteriaceae bacterium
GAATATCATTTAAGAGATTAAACTGTTCCTCGAGGCGTACTACAAAAACGTTAATTTCTTTGCCCAAACGGGTAGGAGATGCCGGCTGGCCATGAGTTCTTGCGAGCATTGGGATATCGTCCCAATTTTTAACCAAAGTCTTCAGAGAATCCGTTAACTCCATAAAGAGGGGCACATAAACCTCATTCATGGCTTCTTTAATAGAGTAAGGAATAGCTGTATTGTTAATGTCCTGTGAGGTAAGTGCAAAATGGATGAACTCCTTATGTTTCTGGAGCCCCAATGTATCGAACTTAGCCTTTATAAAATACTCCACAGCCTTTACATCGTGGTTGGTGGTTTTCTCTATTTCTTTAATAGCAAGCGCATCTTCCAGGCTAAATTCTTTAAAAATATTCCGAAGCGAATTGACCCTGTCTTGCGATAATTTTGGGAGCTGGGGCAATTCCAATTCGCAGAGCGCTATGAAGTATTCAATTTCAACCATAACCCGGTATCTTATCAGGGCTTCTTCCGAGAAAAAATTTGAAATGGATTCGACTTTGGATCTATACCTGCCGTCAATTGGTGAAATGGCGCTTAATTGATTTAACGACATATGCTTTTAGATTGATTGTTTTTTGAAAGCTGTAAAGATACTTATATGCTCGAGAGATTAAAAGTATAATAGGAGGATAGTTACGATTTTTAATTTAAGCTCAACCAAATATTTTTGTCTCCCTTTATTATTTTTTATTTTCCTAATTAAATAAAGTAAGAATTTGTTTAGCTCTTGCTTTGTATGCTGCACTGCCTAAATGGTAATTTTGCTCCAATACCAGTTGCAGTTCAGAATGGATCCAATCAAATTTTTTACCTAATAAATAAAGACACGTCATAGAATATGCCTTGGCCGCTACTTTATGTTCCCCTATAAGCCAATCAAAACAGGATGTGGTTATTTTTTCCAGATGATTTTCCTTTATTGAATTCTGGACCTCATTTACTGATTTCGAAAAATAAGCTTTCATTAGAATTTCACAAATTTTAGCTATTGGTCTAACAGATGAATCTAATTGCACTTTGGACATTCCAAAAACAAAATCATCAATATTTTCAAGTATTAAACCCATGTCCTTTTTGGCAACAAATTCCAAAATCCAGCAGGCTTTTGATGAAAATTTTCCTTTACCTTCAAAAGCAATGGCCATTAAAGGTGGAATTAAATGAGGATTATCCAGGAAAATCCGAATTACTTCAAGGCGCTTATCACGGGTGGCGTTTACATAATTTAATGCTTTAAATAATTCAGCTTTAGTCACAAAAATTTGTATTTTGTTCCTTCAAAAGTACCCCCAAATGAAAGTAATGAAAAAAATAGCAAAATTGCTATTGCTTCTTTTTATTGCCATCCAATTTTTCAGACCGGAAAAGAACATCAATCAGGGTAATCATTTGGTATCTTTCATAACTGAAACAAATCCACCTGAAAACATTAAAATTATCATGACAAATAGTTGCTATGACTGTCACAGCAACAGCACGGAATATCCATGGTATAACAATGTGGCACCGGTTTCATGGTGGTTATCATGGCATATTCAAAGGGCTAAAGGAAATCTGAATTTTTCGGATTGGGATAGTTATACTAAAACGCAAAAGGTGCACAAACTAGAAGAAATAATAGAGGTAATTGATGAAAGAGAAATGCCACTAAAGCAATATACCTGGCTTCATAATGACACCAAACTTTCTAGGGAGCAATGTGAAGATGTTATAGAGTGGGCAAGACTTACTAGAACTCTTTACGAACTAGGTCCGCAACCAAGGTAGGAACTCCTTTTGCTGCTGTGGCCTCAATAATTGTGAGATTTTCAAAATCTGATTCATTTATATTTGGTTTTGGGTCGATAAAATAAACAGGTATTTGAGGTTTAGCATAATACAACAGGCTCGCGGCAGGATATACTTGCATAGATGTTCCAATAATAATCAGAATATCAGCAGTTGCGGTAATTTGTGCAGCCTCTGACAATAAGGGAACTTCCTCACCAAACCAGACAATATGTGGTCGTAGTTGATATCCTTTTGAGCAAGTGTCCCCAAGGTTTAGATCTTTTTTCCAGTCCAAAATCAATGTTTTATCACCTGTGCTGCGAACTTTTAATAGTTCACCATGAAGATGGAGTATATGAGAACTGCCTGCACGCTCATGCAAATCATCTATATTCTGTGTTATAATCGTGACTTTGAAATGCCGCTCAAGTTCAGCCAGCATTTTATGCCCCGGATTAGGTGCTACTTCCAACAACTGCCTTCTCCTCTGATTGTAAAAATCCAATACCAGGGAAGGATTGCTGGCAAAACCGTAAGGAGAGGCAACTTCCATTACGTCATGTCCCTCCCATAGCCCGCCCGCATCACGGAAAGTTTTTACACCACTATCCGCGCTCATACCGGCTCCTGTAAGTACAACAATTTTTTTTTGCATGATTTTGGATCCATTATAAAGATACATTTTTATTAAATTAGAGTGATGATAGATATTGATCTGCTTTCCTATTTGGAAACTTATATTACACCAGAGCGGCTCCAACGATTCAATGAAGTTTTGAGCGAGCGCACGAATTATATTACAGTGGCCATTGAGGATGTATTTCAGATGCATAATGCAAGTGCTGTAATTAGGAGTTGCGATGTTTTTGGGATTCAAAAAGCGCATATCATAGAAGACCGATTTGGCCAGCGGCTTGATAAAAACATTGCAATGGGAGCTCAGAAATGGGTGGATATAGAAAGATATACGACTGCAAAATCCTGTATTCATAATTTGAGAAGTAATGGCTATAAGATTATTGCTACCACTCCTAATTATGATGCCACTTTGCTGGAGGAATTTAAATTGGAGGATAAAATGGCGCTTTTCTTTGGAACAGAGAAAGAAGGTCTAAGTGCTGAGGTTCTGGAGGGGGCTGATGGGTATTTGAAAATACCTATGTGGGGATTTTCAGAGAGTCTCAATATTTCAGTTTCTGCGGCGATTATATTGTATAACCTAACACTTCAACTGAAAAAATCTAATTTACCCTGGCATCTGAGTGAAGAAGAAATTTTAGAGAAACGACTTGACTGGACTAAAAAGTCTATTAAAAGTATTGATGCGATTATTGAGAGATATAGGATAGAAAACTAAAATTCACTATATTTAGATGTAACTAATTAACTCATTTACAAATGACTACAGTTGTATATATTCTTGCCGGCATAGTTGTTATTATTGTAATTTTAGCTGTTATTGCACCAAAGAGTTATGATGTAAATAGAAAAATAATTGTGCATAAGTCTGCTCCGGTGGTATTCGAATATCTGAAGTATTTAAAGAATCAGGATAATTGGAGCCCATGGGGTAAGCGAGATCCTAATATGAAGAAAGAATTTGAGGGCTCCGATGGTGAAATAGGCGCTATCAGCAAATGGGAAGGAAATAAGGATGTTGGCAGTGGAGAACAGGAAATAACACGAATTGTTGAGAATGAGGTCATTGAAACTGAGTTACGTTTTCTAAAGCCCTGGAAGTCCAGGTCAGATGCATATTTAAAGGTAAATGAAGTAGTTGCGGGTGGGACTGAAATTACCTGGGGTTTTTCCGGAAAGAATAAGTTCCCAGTTAGTATTATGATGCTTTTTATGAATATGGATAAGGCTGTAGGGAAAGATTTTGAAGAAGGATTAGCAAGTTTAAAGGATATTTTAGAAAATAGCTGAGCAATATGGAGTATAATATGGTGGGATGGTTCGAAATACCAGTAGAAGATATGGAACGAGCCAGAAAGTTTTACGAGGTAGTTTTTGATATTGCAATCACCATTCATGATTTAGACGGATTTATTATGGGGTGGTTTCCCAGAGCTCAGGATAAATCCGGTAGTCCGGGATCATTGGTTAAACATGAGATGTATATTCCAAGTGATACAGCGGGTCCGCTACTATATTTTTCTTGTAAAGATCTTGCAGACGAATTAGCCAGAGTAACCCCTGCGGGAGGGTCCATAATTAAACAAAAAACGGAAATAGGAGGAGGACATGGTTTTATGGCTTTGATAAAGGATACCGAAGGAAACAGGATAGCCTTACATTCTTTGAGTTGACCTAAACATAAAAAATTGAGGCTTCGGCCCTGCAGCCCATGCGTATGGGAATATATTTTGTGCCAATACCTTTAGATACATACATTCTGATATCATTGAGATCGTACCACCCTTTTAAGAATCTGCCACTACCCCCGGGCTTATAAAACGCCTTCCCGAGAAACGTTATTTGCCCTCCATGAGTATGCCCGGATAAAAGGAGCTTAATATTTACTTTTTGAGTTTCATTTAATAGAGCAATTTCCTCGCCGTATTCCGGACAATGATTAAGTACAATAGCTTCTTCAGAATTATCATATTTCTTTGAGGCATCCCTGAAATCCGGATTACCCCCAATAAAATCATCAACACCTATAATTACGAGGCTTCGGCCAGCCGTGGAGAATTTTAAACTTTCATTAATGAGCAATTGGCCATTATTTTTTTTAATAAGGGACCTGAACGAACTAATGTCAACTTTCCCTGCATATTCCTTGTTCCCCATGATTACAACCTTTGGGATATCATTGCTGATAAAGCCCAGGAACTGGTTTAAGACAGGTAATCTCTTGCTATTGTTCACGGAATCTCCTGTAATACAAATAAGGTCTGGTTTCTCTTTGTTAATTTTTCTGGCAATAGCCTTATGGAAAGATTTTAATTCATTTATATGAAGATCGGTTAATTGGACTAATTTTATTTTGTTTTCTGAACTTGAGAGATCGTAGGTGGTCCATTGAATTATATACTTTTCGAACCATAACACATCCAAAAAGAACAAACCCGTTAGAGCCAAAAAGAGTTTGATAATAAAACTTCTCCGGTTCAATTTCATAAAAACCTTAAATTTAAAGCTTAAATCCCATGGATTCCATATTTTGAATATGCTTCCATTTAAGAACCCCCAATTAATCTGCTAATTCCAGGAGGGCTATATCATAATCATTTTCAAGGGTTACTTTTCCATTTTTCACTTCTACATGGGTCCCGGAATAGGTGTCATAAAGCTTTGTTCCGTCTCCAAAGAACCCCTTTACCCAAAGTGATTTTTTACCTTGAGGGAGGTCTAGTCCTACCACTACTTTATCCTTATAATTTTCATCCACGTAAGTTCTGCTGAAAACATAAGGCTTTTTAGCCAGGCGCTTATGCCTTCCGGCGCCAATTGCAGGATGATTTATACGAAAACTTCCTAGTTTCTGCCAGTGAGCAAGAACTTTTTTAGTTTCCTGAAGGCTATCAATTTCCTGCCAATTCATAAATGACCTTAAGGTTGCGTCGCCTTCTGTGTTTTCAATAGTAAGATCTCTTGCAGATTCATCTCCGTAATATATCTGTGAAGTCCCCGGTGTTAGCAAAAGTACGTTTGCCGTGTAATAAGGTCTTTCCCTATTTATGTCAAAGGGTTCAGCATCATCATGAGAAGTCAAATAATTAAGGACCCCTTTGTTCTTTAATTTGGAATTCAAGAGGCGATTGTATTTTTTAAATATGGTCTCATAATTCCTTTTGGCATCGTTCTTTAGCTCAAAGTTTATTAGGCTTTCAAAACCATTTTCAAAATAATCCACCTTTTTATCACCAAAATCGAATTTTCTGCCTCCAGAAATTTCGTATCCATAGGCTTCTCCTACCATATAAAATGGAGTATCATCTAAAACTTCTTCGGGATGTTTTTTCTTCCAGGTTTCAAATGCTTTAGATGCTTCCGCATATAGTTCCAGCCAGGTATGTTCGTCTGCGTGCTTTACTGTATCCACTCTAAAACCATCAATACCAAGATCATTTACATAGTCCGTTAGCCATTTGATAATATAAAATCTTGGGGCTCTGGGGTATCCTGTTCTTTGAAAAAAGAGTTGAAGTTCATCTAATTCATTACTAAGTCTGCCTTCTTCCTTCCATTTGGCCAACAAGGCGTCTGGAAGTTCGACCGCATCGTCAGATTCGGTATAAATATCCGGCAAGTTCGCAACTAAAGTACAACTTGTTGTTGTCTCATAATTGGTGTTTTCACATAGAGGAGTAGTTCTTACCCATTCCTCAGGCCATACCGGATCTTGTTCGGTTACAGGCCCTGTATGGTTAACCACCACATCCATAAGAATCCTTATATTGTTTTTATGGGCTGTTTTTACAAGATTTTCCAGATCTTTTTTTGTGCCAAAATTAGGATCCAAAGCGGTCCAATCCTTTGCCCAGTATCCGTGGTAAGCATAAGTATTTCCTGTTCCTTCATCGGTATCGCCATGGATTTGTTCTACCACAGGTGTAAACCAGATAGCATTCACTCCTAATTTGGAAAAGTAACCTTCTTCAATTTTATTAGTGATACCCTGAATATCACCTCCCATAAAACCTCTCAGGGTAGCTGTTTCGTTAGTCCGGTCGAAGTTCAAATCATTATCCGGATTACCATTGTTAAACCTGTCGGTTAACAAAAAATATATATTCGCGCCCTGCCACACAAACGGAACTGTTTTCTGAGCTATTTGAGTACTATCCTGAGCTATGGTATCCGAGATTTGGGTTTTTTTTTCTGCTTGTTTGCAGGTTAAAAATAGTGCAGAAACTGCAATTGCAATAAGCAGCTTTTTCATGTTGAAAGATTTTGTCTAAAGCTATAAAATGAATGCGGAAAAAGAAAATTTATTTCAAAAGTCTTAGAAGCGTTTCATAAGGATATTCCTACATGTAGTATGTTGCTGAAAATGAAGCTTTAAGCTAAAGTTTATTTTTTTCTGTTGAGCACTTTATATTCTTCGTAACAACTACTTATGGCATCCAATATTTGCAGATCATTGGCCGTTTTTATAAAGGAAGTGGAATAATTGCAATTAGAAAGAATATCATTAATATCAAATTCGTCAATTTGTAATAATTCGGTGAGCGTTTCTCTGTCGAATTTGGAAGCGAGGAGGTCTCTTATGTCGTCATCTTCTTTAATTTGCCTCAATTTTTTCATCTGATTAGGTTGCTTGCCAAACAGGTTTCGAAGAAGGTCTGCCGGATTCAGAATGGAGCCTAAAACTTTTGTTACCGCACTTGGGTTTTTGCTTCCGGCCTCGTAGCTTGTGGATAATCCCGAGATGCTGTATTGATAAGATGTATTGATAGGAAGGTTTTTTACGTCTATTTCGAGATAGCCGGTTAATTCATATGGTTTTACAACTACTTCTTCCAAGGCATATGCCAGCTCTGTAAGGGCAATTTGTGTATTTTTAAACTTGAACATGTCATTGGTAACCCGAATTTTCTGAGATTTAAATCCCAAATAGGAAAAATAAAGTGTATCGTTGACCGAGGCATTAATGGAAAATTCACCCTTTGAGTTGGTAATGGTACCTACAACCCTGTTTAGGTTTATTACGTGCACACTTTCCAGAGGACTACTGGATTGTGCATTAATAACTACTGCCTGAAATTCCTTTGCTTCTTGTTCAGCTTCGTTTACCTGGGATATCCCGGCAAAACTGATTAACGTAAAAAGACAAAATAAATACTTATTCATTCAGTATGATGCTAATTGATAATGCGAATAAAATAAAAATAGATGCCCTGGCACATTTTTTAATATACAATTAACTAATAGAAACCATCTCTTTTTTTACTTCGCCTGTTACCGGAAGATGAACCCTGTTTGGACCCAGATCTTCTTGAACCGCCTTTAGAAAAGTTACCTTCCCTTCTCTTACTTTTGCTTCTATCCCGGTCTCTGCCATCTCTTTTCCCCTTTGGCCCTCTATCTCTTCTTCGTCTTCCTCCTCCTCCTTCGGGGCTATTAGAAACCTCAACGTTTACAAACCGTCCTTTGACTTTAAAATCAGTAAATGTTTCCAAAATTTGATCTTTAAGGGCAGCTTCAGAATTAAAAAACGAAAAACTTTCTTTAACATCTACTCTAAATAAATCATTCTTGCCAAGATGCAGGGTGTCTTTTAAAAAGTCCTTTAAGGACATCCAGTCATAACCATCACGTTCTCCAACGTTAATAAAGTAGCGGACAGATCCGTTACTTGAAAAATCGCTTGAGGCCCCTTTATTTCTTTCTCTTCGCTCAGGTTCAACTGAATTCAGATCTTTGGTTTTATTGTAATAATTATAAAATCGTGTAAATTCTACAGAAACAATTTTTTGTATTAATTCATCCCTGTCCAGACCTTCCAGAACGTCATGAATTGCAGGTAAATAATTATTTACTTCTTCATTTATTTCCGTAATACGGATCTTATTCGCCAAATGGTACAACTGAATTTCGCAGATCTCTATTCCAGTAGGGATTTTCTTTGCTATAAAATTTTGCTTTATTTTTTTCTCTATGGCATGAATTTTACGCAATTCACTTCGCGTTACGATTACCATGGAAATACCAGATTTACCTGCCCTTCCAGTACGACCACTTCTGTGGGTATAGGTTTCTATTTCATCCGGTAACTGATAATTAATTACATGTGTAATATCGTCCACATCTATGCCACGCGCTGCAACATCAGTTGCCACTAACATTTGAATTTGTTTTTTACGGAAAGCGTTCATCACCAGATCGCGCTGGTTTTGACTTAAATCTCCATGAAGAGCTCCAGCATTGTAACCGTCTTCAATTAGCTTTTCCGCAACTTTTTGGGTGTCTCGTTTGGTACGGCAAAAGACCACTGAAAATATTCCCGGATTGGCATCAGCAAGTCGTTTTAATGCGGAATACCTGTCGCGCCCACCTACTAAATAATACTCATGTTGCACGGTGTCTACCCCCGAATTCTTCGCCCCCACGGTTATCTCCTTTGGGTGATGCATAAACTTCCTGGCAATTGTGGCTACTTCTTTAGGCATGGTAGCCGAAAAAAGCCAGGTGGATTTCTCTTTGGGCGTATTTGAAAGGATATCCTTTATATCCTCGTAGAATCCCATATTCAACATTTCATCTGCTTCATCCAGAATGCAATAGTCAATTTTGGAGATGTCTATGATTCCACGGCCAATCATGTCCTTCATTCTGCCCGGGGTGGCGACAACTATCTGAGCACCTCGTTTAATTTGCCGGGCCTGCTCAGTAATACTGGCACCTCCATAAATAGCTACTGTATTCAAACCTTTGACATATTTGGAATACAATTGCATTTCATTTGTGATTTGCAGACATAACTCCCGGGTTGGAGATAATATTAATCCCTGAGTAGTTCTGCTAGTGCTGTCAATTTTTTGAATTAATGGAAATCCAAATGCAGCGGTTTTGCCCGTTCCTGTTTGGGCCAGGGCCACTAAATCTGTTTCATCCTCTAATAAAATTGGAATGGATTTTTCCTGAACTTCCGATGGAGTCTCAAATCCTAAATCAGTTATAGCATTAAGAAGGGCGCTATTGAGCCCTAATGCTTCAAATTTTGTCATAATATATTATAATTTACCTAATCGCAAATATGTATGTTGCATAGAGCGATTACCTTATAACCTATTAGACTCAGCGCAACACATGCTATACCAGCGGCTTCAATTTAAGCGGCAAAGATACTCTTATTTATTTAGATGGTGACTAAACTTAAAATATTCAAACAGTAGCCAGGTACTTAATGAGCTTTTGTAATGCCTTTCCTCTATGGCTAATTTCATTTTTAATTTGTATAGGTAATTGAGCAAAGGTTTGGTCATAACCCGTTGGGATGAAGATAGGATCGTATCCAAAACCATTTGCGCCTCGTTTTTCATAAGTTATTTTACCTTCAACTATTCCTTCAAATAATAGTCTTTTACTATTTACATTTAAAGCAATTACTGTTTTAAAACTAGCTTCACGAGATGTGCTATTCTTTAATTCATTTAATACTTTTTCCATATTTTTTTCAGAATCTTTTTCTTCTCCGGCATATC
This sequence comes from Flavobacteriaceae bacterium, assembly GCA_020346245.1. Lineage (GTDB taxonomy): Bacteria > Bacteroidota > Bacteroidia > Flavobacteriales > Flavobacteriaceae > Eudoraea. The sequence continues at coordinate 2,660,323 of CP070778.1, forward strand.
TGGCAGAATAGACCCCGGGAGCACCATTAAGGGCATCTATAAGCAGTCCTGTGTCATCTGCAAAGCTCGAAATTCCATAGTGCTTAGTAATATAGTCGGCTTTTAGTTGTGCATTGGCTTCCAGTGTTGTCTCTGTTTCTGGTATTTCTTCACTACAACCAATATCTTCTAAAGAAATAAGGCGTATGTTTTTGGGAAGCAAAAGACCAACTTCTTTTAATTTATTTGTATTGTGTGTCGCGAAAACGAGATCCATAAGTTAAATGAATTCATAAAAATGATTGTTGACGATGCTAAAAATAGTAATTTTATTTGCTGCAAATTTTCATTTATGAAGCTTAAACTTCCACCTTTATTTATTTTTTTAGTATTCGGAAGCCTGATGTATCTATTAGCTGAATTTCTACCGGTTGGATATTTCGATTTTTTTGGCAGACCATACCTTATTATACTATTGCTGTTCCTGGCAGTGGTAATTAGTTGTATCGCGTTAATTCAATTTTATCGTGCCAGAACTACAATAAATCCTAAAAAACCTTCCAAAGCTTCTTTATTAGTCACAAATGGTATTTATAAATATTCCCGGAATCCTATGTATTTAGGGCTACTGTTAATTTTATTAGGTTGGGGACTCTGGTTAGCAAATGCATTCAATGTTCTTTTGGCTGCCGGTTTTGTTTCCTATATGAATACGTATCAGATTAAACCGGAAGAATCATCATTAGCCGACTTGTTTGGTAAAGAGTATAAGCACTATTGCATGGCGGTTAGAAGATGGTTTTGATTCATTGAATATTGGTTTCAATAGGTAAAATTATTGGTTGATATTTGTTATCACGTGCAGATGGGAGGCTAATGGGTAGTTTATTATTTCTAAATCTGTCTTTAGATTTAATGATTAGAATGAAAGTAACAACAAGAGATTATTTAGTTAAATTTTTATAAGAACGCTTTTAAGTTTTGGAATAATAATTCTTATGGGCATCAATTACATTTATTAAAGCCATTGTTTATGAAGTATTTAGGGGTTTGTATGCTATTTTTTCTGGTAGTAGCATGTGGAGAGCGGAATTTAAAAAAGCCAGACAGAGAAGATGTTGTGAAAGAAGGCCAAAGGTGGTCTGCTCAGCAGGCCTGGGATTGGTATGATAAACAGCCATGGTATCTGGGAACAAATTTCAATCCCAGTTCTTCTATAAATCAGCTTGAGTTCTGGCAGGAAGACACCTTTGATCCCGAAACTATTGAGAGAGAATTAAAGTGGTCAGCGGATCTTGGAATGAATCTACATCGGGTATATCTGCATAATTTACTCTGGGAACAGGATTC
>CP070778.1:2661751-2680852 GCA_020346245.1 Flavobacteriaceae bacterium
AACAGCTAGCGAATTGATTGCGCCAACCGAAACAGGCTTATAGGCCTTTTTATTTTTGTCGTCACATGACACCAATAAAAAAAGAGATAAAAATAGCGCTCCAAAGTATTTCATATATTTATTTTTAGGATGAACAATCGCACAGTTTCAACTTAGTCCCTGGCTGCAAATTGTTACCGCTAATACCGTTCCATTGTCTTAGTTTTTCAATAGTAATTCCCGGATATTTTTTAGAGATAGTCCATAAAGAGTCCCCGGCTTTTACAGTATGGACTTTAGAGTTTCCATTCAGACTAACAGCAGGAGTTGACTTTATAGGTGCTTTTTTACTCGAAGAAACTGTAGTTACCGGTTTTCTTGGGTAAATGGTGAGGCGTTGACCAATTCTTAAATTGTTACTTCTAAGACCGTTCCATCGTTTAATTTGGCTTACTCCAACCCCGTAGCGCTCGGCTATTTTTCCGAGATAATCTCCACTTTTGACCCTATATCGAATTCTATCCTCGGCCGTAACCAATTTTGGCAAGGGGTTTTCCCGGTTTTTATTTTCTTTTTCTACAAAGGCATAAATTGCTGCCTCGTTGGTTACAAATTTACCTATGGCGTTTTTTGGGAGCCTTAAGTAATATTCTTTGTCTTTTATTTTTGGAATAATGTCTAATTTGTATGAAGGATTAAGAACTTTTAATTCTTCTTTACTTACGCCAACCAGCTTTGAAATTTGGTCAAAAGTTATTAGCTGTTTAACATGAACCGTATCGGTTTCAAAATAAGGCCTATCCACTTTATTTAACCTAATCCCATGTTCTTCTGCATACTCAAATAAATACATGGTCGCTAAAAAAGCAGGTACATAGCCCGCCGTTTCCCTCGGAAGATTCCTTCTGATATTCCAATAATTAGTATAGCCACCAGACCTTCTAATTGCTTTATTTACATTCCCCGGGCCCGAATTATATGCTGCCAAAGCTAAATCCCAGTCACCAAAGGTTTCATACAGTTTCGATAGATATTTACATGCAGCTGCAGTAGATTTTATTGGGTCGCTTCGGTCATCTACATAGCTGCTTACATCCAACCCATACATCTTGCCTGTGCTATACATAAATTGCCAAAGGCCGGTGGCACCTACCCTGGACTTTGCCCTTGGGTTCAAGGCAGATTCCACGATTGCGAGATATTTTATTTCCAGTGGAATATTATAATTATCTAATTCCTGTTCAAACATTGGAAAATAAAATTGGCTTGCAGTAATCATCCGCTCTATAAATTCGTGTTTCCGCAACAGAAAGGATTGAATTACTCTTTCTAATGAAGGATTATAGGCAATGTTAAACGGTGTTTTCTGATCAAGTAATTCCAAACGTTGTTTTAATACTTCGGTATCAATTGTAAGTTGTTTTAAAGTATCTATCTCCAGATTGGAAACATAATTATACATGTCATCATATAGACTTGCGTTTGCATAAAGCTCTTTCATCCATAAACTATCGTATTTAGCAGCCTCTGAATTGTCCTCAAGCTTATAGCCTTGCGTTGTCGCAGAAGACTCCATTGAATTGTCTATTACTGATGGGGTTTCCTTAAATACCGCTTTTAGCTTAATTGGTTTTTGAATGATCTCTACCTTCTCTTTGGTAGAAGATTTGGATTCCAAAACAGGAGATGAGTCTTGTTCTTGTGCCGCCAGGGGCACAACAAAAACAAGCAGGATAAAGTAAGGAATGATTCCTCTGATTGCGGTCATAAAACTGATTTTTGGCCGTGGGGTGTGAGCTAAAATCGCATTTTTTTATGAAACATTAAAATAATGCTTCTTAAACTATTTTAAAAAACAGAAACCCCCTTTAATCGATAACGCTTTTACTCTTCTAATATTGCTGCAATACCTGGCAGCGATTTGCCTTCCAGGCTTTCTAGCATAGCACCTCCGCCGGTAGAGACATAGCTCACTTTGTCTTCAAATCCAAATTGCTTCACAGCAGCTACAGAATCTCCCCCGCCAACTAATGAAAATGCCCCATTTTTTGTGGCCTCATCAATATAATTGCCTACTGAAATGGTGCCTTCGGCAAAGCTTTCCATTTCAAAAACACCTACGGGTCCATTCCAAAGAATTGTTTTGGAAGCATGTATAACATCCCTGAAGTTGCCTAAAGTCTTTGGTCCTGCATCCAATCCCTGCCAGCCATCCGGGATATCATCAACGGCAACAATTTTTGTGTTGGCATTGTTGCTAAAGTCATCCGCAGCAACAACATCTACCGGAAGGTGAACCTCAACTCCAAGATCTTTTGCTTTCTTAAGTATGGAGAGTGCAAGATCCATTTTATCATCTTCACAAATCGAATTTCCTACTTTACCTCCCCGGGCCTTTACAAAAGTATAGGTCATTCCCCCTCCGATGATTAAATGATTAATTTTGCTGAGAATATTTTCAATAATAGTGATTTTAGAAGAGACCTTGGCTCCTCCAAGTATTGCCGTTACAGGTTTTTCTCCTGTTTTCATAACTTTTTCTATGGCCTTGATCTCTTTTGCCAAAAGATAGCCAAAGCATTTTTTATCAGGGAAAAACCCTGCTACGATTGTCGTAGATGCATGTGCCCTGTGCGCTGTGCCAAAAGCGTCATTTACATAGATCTCTCCCAAATTCGACAATTGTTCCGCGAATAATTTATCTCCTTTTTCTTCTTCCTTATAAAAGCGAAGATTTTCCAGTAAAAGTACTTCTCCACTTTCTAGTTCCGCCACCGCTTTTTCGGCCTTTTCGCCTACACAATCATCAATAAACTTTACCTGAACGCCTATTACCTCTGATACTTTATCACAAATATGTGATAATGATAAGGCCGGGTTTCGTTCTCCTTTAGGTCTTCCAAGGTGGCTCATAAGAACTGCACTCCCGCCGTCTTCGAGGATTTTAATTATTGTAGGTTTGGCCGCCTCAATTCGATTTGAATCCGTTACATTAAAATCGTCGTCTAAAGGAACATTAAAATCTACTCGTATTAATGCTTTTTTATTTTCAAAATTAAAATCGTCTACTGTTGTCATACGGGAATACTATTTTAGAGAAAGGCAAATGTAAAGATTATTACAATTCGGTTAAAGGTGATGCTATTAATTTATTGTTAGATGATCAAATGTCCTATATTTGAAGGTATGTTATTTAAGGATATTCTAGGGCTTTCTCACATTAAAAATCATCTGTGTTCCAGTGCTGATGCCGGACGCATACCGCATGCACAATTATTTGTAGGCCCCGAAGGTTCTGGCACACTTGTAACTGCCCTGGCCTATGCTCAGTATTTATTGTGCGGGAATTCGGGTGGTGAGAATCTACCCATTGAAGATCCCTGTAACCTGAAATGTGATTCTTTATCCCATCCTGATTTGCACTTCGCATTTCCCGTATCTAATTCGGCTAAGGTAAAATCACATGCTGTTAGTAATAATTATTTGCCGGAATGGCGACAATTTATAAAAGAACAGCCTTATGGAAACCTATTTGATTGGTACCAACTTATCGGTATTGAAAAGAAACAAGGGCAAATTGGTGTCGACGAGGCCCATGACGTTGTAAAAAAGCTTTCCTTAAAATCCTATGAGGGAGGATTTAAAACTATGATTCTTTGGATGGCTGAATCTATGAACATAGCTGCTTCAAACAAACTGCTGAAATTAATTGAAGAGCCCCCCGATAAAACCGTATTTATATTTATTGCCGAAGATGAAGAACAGATCCTGCAAACGATACGATCCAGATGTCAGGTATTACACTTTCCCCCCTTATCTGATGAGGCAATATCTGAGGCATTAATAGAAAAAGGCTTAACGAGAGATGAAGCCCTAAAGGTTGCGCACGAATCTAATGGAAATTTCAATAAGGCCATGGATCTCATGAATAAAGATTCTGAAGAATTGATTTTTGAAAAGTGGTTTGTACAGTGGGTGCGGAGTGCTTTTAAAGCAAAAGGAAATAAGGCGGCAGTACATGAACTTATCCTCTGGAGTGAAGAGGTTGCTAAAACAGGAAGAGAAACTCAGAAAAAATTCTTAAAGTACTGTTTGGCTGTCATGAGACAGGCCATGCTGCTAAATTATAATGTTAAAGAATTGGTGTATATGCGAATCCATATTGACGGCTTTCAATTAGAAAAATTTGCTCCGTTTATACATGAAAGAAATATTATGCCAATAGTTAACGAATTGGAGGATGCTATTTATCATATAGAGCGAAACGGGAATTCTAAAATTATCCTGACTGATTTATCCATAAGGCTTACCCGTTTATTGCATAAACGAGCTGCCTAATCAATAAATTCAACCTATTGACAATCAATTTATTATATAAAATATGCTATGGAAAATTTGTTCAATAATTCGGCGGTTATCTTACTATTGTTATTCCTTATAATCACCTTTTTACAAAGTGGAATTGACAAAATAATTGATTGGAGAGGAAATCTGGGTTGGTTACAAGGGCATTTTAAGGATACGCCATTAAAAGGCTTCGTTCCCTTGCTGCTGGCCACCATACTTTTTACGGAAGTGTTTGCAGCCGTATTGTGCCTGGTAGGACTATATCAGCTAATTTTTATAGGAGATAGCACTCTTGCGTTATATGGTGCTATCCTGTGTTGTATAGCTCTGTTAATGCTACTCTTTGGGCAGAGAATCGCCAAAGATTATGATGGAGCAAGAACCATTGCAATTTATTTTATTCCAGCAATTTTCCTTGTTTTTCTACTTCAGTCTTAAAAATGAAATCCCAATTACCCCACCTATCTTTACCTTCATTAAGATCTAAATGATGAATAAAAACAGAGAAATTATTTCTTGTATTTCTCGTTCAGTATATTCAAAATGTCTTTTGTAATATCCTTGCTGTCTGTTCCATAAAGTACACTACCCCCTTCTCCACCGCTTAAGATATAGGTGTAGCCATTGCTTTGACCATAGCTGTTAATCTCATTTTTAACTTTACTGATCAAACTATCCATTTCTGTTTGACCTTCTGATTGCATTTGTTGTTCTTCCTGCTGCAGCTGTTGACCGATAAACTGACCTCTTTGTTGTAACAAACCATATTCCTCTTGTGCTTTGTCCTGAGCCATACTTTGTGCTTTGGCCTGAAAAGCTTGGGCTTCTAACTGAAAAGCCTGAGAAATACTATCCCTTCTTTTATTTAGTGCTTCTGCTTTAACCTTATACCTGGACTCGATATCTATTTTTTCCTGATAGCCATCCATGAGCTTTACATTATCAACAAAGGCAATTTTATTTTGTTCACAGCCAACTGCTGCTACTAACACTATCGCTAAAACTATTTTCTTCATTTGCTTCTTAAATTTAGTTCGGCAAAAATACTAAAGGTTTTTGTAATGATTTGCCTTTTATTGGTTAATTAGATTGCCTGATAAATAAGTGACGTATTTCTGCTACTGCCGTCACAAATTCAATAATAGATTTTACTTATATAAAATTTGATTAATTGTTTGTTCTGTCTATTACTATGTATATTCCTTCGTTCTCTCTAATTGACAAACTCAATGTTTAACGGGTAAGAATATACTGAGGTGAATAAAATACGCTTAGATTGCTTTAAAATGCTTTTTCATCCTTTTTAAGTATGTATAGAAGCGAAGAATACTCTTTTGTTTTCCATGCCCAAACATTTGATTTCAATCCAACCAAAAATGCTTTAAAAAAATTTCTCTTCCCATGTTTGTATTTTTCAGAAAGCAGGGAGACATAAAAGGAGTCGAATATCATAGGGTTTATTTTTTCAATTTTCATTCCGTTTTTGGCAAAAAGCTTTTTAATGGACAACTGAGAGAAGTGCGATAAGTGTCGGGGAACATCATAAGCCGCCCAATATTCCTTATAATAACGAGCATCATAAGATTGGAAATTTGGAACTGCAACTATCAAAGTTCCGTCTTCGTCTAGCAGCGATGTTATCTTATTAATCTGCGAATCCAAATCAGGCAAATGTTCAAGAACATGCCAAAGTGTAATTACCTGAAAAGTTCTTTTTTCCAGAAGATCCAGGTTATCCAGTAATTTCAATCCTTTATTAGCTGCCAGGTCTCTGGCCTTTTTACCGGGCTCAATTCCATAAACTTTCCACCCATTACGCTTTGCAGTTTCCAGGAAAGAGCCAGTACCGGCACCAATATCCAAAATTGTTTTATCTGTATTGGTATATTTATTAATAAGGCTAACTTTTCTTTTGAGATTGTACTTTTTAATATATTGATAGAGCTTATCAACCAAGTTATCTGCTGAATCAGAATGAGAAATATAGGCCTCACTGTCATAATAAGCCGCCAGGTTTTCAGGCTCCGGATAGGTGCGCAACATATTTAATTCCGTATCCAGCTTCAATTCGAATTCTTCACCGGAAATCGAAAAATCTTTGGTCTTTAAAAAACTCTTCATTATCTATTAGTATCGTGCACAATAACTTTTTCGCTTCGAAGATAGTTTAAAACGCAATTCTGAAAAAACGAATTTTTCAATAGGCTACCTGCTTTAGCCTGACTTTGATTGGATTGCTATTTGTATTATATCGTCGCTTCTTAATTGAACAAAAAAGCATCTCATTAAGCTTGCTAAAGATTTTCAATCATTCTGGTTACTAATGGTTTGGGCCTCTATTTGTTCCACGTGGAACAATTTTTATTTATCTTCCCATATATACAAGCAAAACACTTATGTCACTTGGAGAAACACCGCTAATTCTTGAGGCTTGTGAAATTGTAGTTGGTTGTACGTTGGCCAGCTTTTCCCTGGCTTCAAAAGAAAGAGATTTTAATTTGCTATAATCAAAGTTCTCCGGAATTTTAATCTTTTCTAATCGTTGAAGCTTGTCTGCATTATTCTTTTCTTTGGCAATATAGCCGGCATATTTCACCTGAATTTCTGCCTGTTCCAACACTTCACTTTTTAGTTTATGCACATTTACATAATCCGAAACCTCTTCGAGCTGTAACATATGAGACATTGTAACTCCCGGCCTTGAAAAAACTTTGAACATCTTATCGGACTGTTTTACCGGCGTAGAAGAAACATCTTCCAAAATTGGATTAATCTGCTCTGGACTAAAACTTGTTTTTTTGAAAAAGTCTATGAAATCATTCGATTTCTTTTCCTTTTCCCTCATTGCAAAAAGACGCTCTTCTTTGGCTAATCCTATTTCATAACTTTTAGGGGTAAGTCTAAGATCAGCATTGTCCTGTCTTAAGAGTGTCCGGTATTCGGCTCTTGAAGTAAACATTCTATAAGGTTCCTCAGTGCCCTTTGTAATTAAATCATCTATTAAAACACCAATATAGGCCTCATCCCGTTTTAATGTAAAAGGTTCCTTTTCGTTAATTTTTAAATGGGCGTTTATACCCGCCATAAGTCCCTGAGAAGCCGCTTCTTCATATCCGGTAGTGCCATTAATCTGTCCAGCGAAATAAAGATTATTTACAAGTTTAGTCTCTAAGGTATGTCTTAGCTGAGTGGGTGGAAAGTAATCATACTCTATAGCATATCCAGGTCTGAAAAATTTAACATTCTCAAATCCAACCACCGATCTTAGCGCTTTATACTGTATATCCTCCGGTAATGAAGTAGAAAATCCGTTCACATAAACCTCAACTGTCTGCCATCCTTCAGGCTCTACAAAAATCTGATGACTGTCTTTTTCCGCAAATCGATTAATTTTGTCCTCAATGGAAGGACAATATCTCGGCCCTATACTTTTAATCCTGCCATTAAACATAGGAGATCTGTCAAAACCCTCTTTTAATAGTTCATGAACTTCTGCATTCGTATGAGTCATATGACAATCGCGCTGCTTTTTTAATATCACAGATTCCAAAAATGAAAATTTCTCAGGTTTTTTATCTCCGGGTTGCGGGATCATTCTACTATAATCTAAAGATCTGCCATCTACCCTGGGCGGGGTTCCGGTTTTCATACGCCCACTTTGAAAACCAAAATCAGTAAGTTGCTCAGTAATCCCTGTTGCGGCTTTCTCACCTGCTCTGCCGCCTCCGAATTGCTTGTCTCCAATATGAATTAGTCCATTTAAAAATGTGCCATTTGTTAGCACCACGGCCCTGGCTTTAATATCTATCCCCAAAGAAGTTCTGACCCCAACTACTTGTTCTCCTTCTACAAGTAATCCGTTTACCATTTCCTGATAGAAATCTACCAATGGGGTTTTCTCCAGAGCAATTCTCCATTCCTCAGCAAAACGCATTCTGTCGTTTTGTGCTCTTGGGCTCCACATAGCCGGACCTTTGGATTTATTCAACATTTTAAATTGAATGGCCGATTTATCGGTTATCAGTCCGCTATATCCTCCTAACGCATCTATTTCGCGTACAATCTGACCCTTGGCAATTCCTCCCATAGCCGGATTACAGGACATTTGCCCTATGGTCTGCAAATTCATTGTAATCAATAATGTTCTCGAACCCATGTTGGCAGCAGCCGCAGCAGCTTCGGCTCCTGCGTGTCCCCCTCCTACTACGATTACATCATATAACTTTTCAAACATATTTCATTATTGTTTCACGTGGAACAAAATAATCTTTTCATTCTCCTTAGTCCTCATTAATTCTCTTTCCTTTTCTGTCTTATCCTTATAACCTACTAAGTGCAATACTCCATGCGCCATTACCCTTCGTAATTCCGTATTAAACTCAACTTTGAATTTTCTGGCGTTTTCTTTAACCCTATCTATTGAGATATAAATTTCCCCGGAAATTGTATTTTCTACCGAATAATCAAAAGTTATAATATCCGTATAGGATTTATGTCCCAAATATTTTTCATTTAAAGTAAATAAATACTCGTCTGTACAGAAAACATAGCTCAAGTCCCCTAATTTCCTTGATTCACCTGCAACAACATTACTAATCCAATCGGTATATTTTATGTCGTCTTCTAAATCAAAATCCGCTTCATAATGATAACTAATCATCTTTTATAAAATAGCTTCGTACCTTTTCTTGAAAATTTTGCCGCAAAGGTAATGCTTGCCTGTTTAAAATTTCAATTTCGTTTCTATAATTCTCTAAAGCATCAGGTCTGGTTAACACCGGGTTCTTAAACTGTTGCATACTACCCTGGCTTTCCCGCTCTTCTTTCCTGCCCTGTTTTAAAGCGGCATTTTCCAGTTTTAACAATTCGTGTTCAATAAAATTCATTTTATCCCTTGTTCTTTGAGTTATGCCATTTTCCAAAAGATCATTCTGAAAATCTTCCATCTGTTTCACCAGCTTCTGGGCAAGCCTTTTATCACCAGCATTTATCATATCTGCCAATTGTTTCTCCAATTGTTGTTTTAAATATTCCTGTTCTTTGTATATCTCATAAAGCTCCTTCATTTCTTCCTCACTTATACCTCCCTGACCGGCCGAACCATTTTCACCTTTGTTTCCTTCACCTTTACTTCCTTCGCCTTCTTTGTCACTTCCTTTTTGTTCCTTATTTCCTCTTTTTGCTGCTTCCCCGCCATTCTCTTCCCCCTGCTGCCCCATATTCTGACCTTCACCTTCTTTACCATTGCCTCCTTCTTTTCCAGTTTCTCCCTTCTGGCCCATCTTATCCTTAAGTTCTCCCTGAGCCTTAATAATATCGGGTAATTGAAAGCCGTCATTTGGATCTCCCGAACCAGACCCCGCTTTCATACTTTGTTGCATATTATCCAACAAATCAGCTAAAAAGTCGGCTAAACTATTAGAGGCGTTTAAGACATATTGTTCATATGCGGCTCCCTGATATATCTTATTATCAGCAATACTCTCAAGCGACTTATCAATATTATAATAGACTTCTGTTATTTGCTCATTCACAAATTCCGATAATTCCGCCCTTCTCAATGACAGGGCAAATAAACTATCATCTATATGCTCAAACAAATTCCTAAGTTCTTTTTGTTTTCTAACACTGCCTGAATAGTTTGCCATATCATAGTCAGAACTTTCCAGCTGATCTAAGAGCTTTTCCTGTTTAAAAGAAAATGTAACCAAATTATCCAAAATCTGGCGTAACATCTCGGCATCTTCAGTAATTGTCGATTCACCACTTGAAGATCCAGAAGCGCTTAATTCTTCACTCATTTCACGCATTTTTTGAGACGCTGCCTTTTGTTTTTGTTTGGCTTTGTCTGCAGATTTATCCTTATTGACTTCATTAACAAGATTTTCTTCGTCCTTGCTTTTGTTTAGCTCATCCAAAGCCTGCTTTTGATCTTCTTTGATTCCTTCTTCCTTCTTCTTATCTATTTTAAGTTCCAGGGGTTTCTTAAGATCTCTGTTGTCCTTTTTGAGGTCTTCTAATTCTTTGGAAAGTTCTTTGAACTCCTCATTCAAATCATCTTGCGAATCCGGATCCAACTTCTCTTTTTCTCTTTCCGAAAGCGATTCCTGTTTTTCTGCCAATTTATCAAGATCCTTCGCCAGTTGCGCTGCTTTCTCAGTAACGTAATACCGCTTCGTTAATTCCAATAACTGCTCTAAGTTCCTTTGACTATTTTGCTGGCTTTTTCCAAGGTCTTCAAGTCGTCTTGACAATTCCTCTTTGTCTATTTTATCAGCTACTTTATTTAGTTCCTCAAGCAATTTTTCGTTTTTCTTTGCCTCAATTTCCTGCCGCTCCAGTCGTTCCTTTAGCATTTTGCTCAGTTGGTCATCTTTGTCATCAGATTCCAGATTATCCTTTAATTCCCTACTGAACTTTTGCATTAATTGCTCCTGATCCTGTTGCTTTCTCAAGAATTCCTTTACCTGCATCTGATCATTAAAATTAAGGCTGTTCTTCTCCTTTTGCTCATTATTAATTTCCTTCAGGGCCTCTTCCTGCTTTTTAAACTTTTCTAAAGTTCTATCCATGCCCTCAATCAGCGATTTTTTTGCCTCTAACTCCTTATTTTTCAGCTCATTAATATCCAACATCTCTGTTGTAAAAATCTCCGTTCTGGATGTTTTTCCATTGTGCACGGCATCATTGTCCGTTACTTCAAAATAGTAGTTATAAATACGACCTTCCTTTAAATTTAAACCGGTTGGAAAGGTGTAATAAAACTGATTATAATTTGAATCAGGTTCCCCCAGGCTAAGAACTTGTTTATTTTTCTTGTCATTATCTGTATAGCAATAAAGCTTAATTGAACTTATCTCGTAATCATCCGAAGCTTCTCCGACAAAGTATGCCACATTTGGGCTTAAAGAGTCTATAACCTTCTTTGCCGAAATTGAAGGAAAGGCATCCTTAATAACGCGAAAATGGTAATCAAGTTTCTCATAATTAGTAACATTCTTATTTGATGTTGCCAATGCATAATAAAACTCATTATAAAATGTTTTGTCCAATGAAAAACTATTTTCCTTTTTATTCAATGCCATAGTAGTATCCCTGCCCATTAGAAGAATCTCTTCTGTATTGGCTCCTTCTACCTTCCATCTTACCGTAGTTCCTTCAGGGAATATTGCATTGCCGGTACCTTTAAGAGTATCTGACGGTTTTTTTGTATAAGCCGGATAATCCAAAGTAATCTCAAAAAACTGTATGGAGGGTGTTTTCAATGATTTTAACTCATAAATTCTTGAATTAATATCATTTGCCTTAAAGTAGAACTCGGCTGAAGTCAGGGGAGGGGTAAACGTAAATTCATACAAATCATTTGCCTTCTGCAGCAATAATTCTTTTCCATTAACTACAATGTATACCTCCGTTGGTTGTACTTTTCCTTCAGTTGCCACTTGTAGGGTGACACTGCTGTCTTCTAAGACTTCCAAATCTCCCGTTAAAAGTTTAAATATAAAAGGTGCCGGTGGCTCATAGGCTGTATCATAATTTATAACTCGTTCATAACTTCCAAAAAATGAGTCCAAATTTCCAGAAAGCCAAAGTATAACCAAAGAAACAAGAGGTATAACCAAATATTTCAGGTATTTATAGCTTTCTTTAAGATCTATAGCTCCGGTAAAAGGAACTATAGTCAAATTTTCCGAGCGTTGTTGAATACTTGCCAGTAAAAGTTCAGATTTGTTACTGTCTTCGGCCAAATCCAGCAGATTGTACAATTTATCCCCGACTTCCGTAAAATGCTTCCCAATTAACAATGAAGCTTCCTTATTGCTAATTCCCTTTCTTAGTTTTAAAAGATGGAAAATTGGTACTGCTATATAATAATAAAGAAGAAATCCTTCAACCCCTAGAAACAGCACTAATAGCACGAAACGACCCTCTGAGCTAAGCCAGAAAAAGTATTCTATTCCGAGGATTGCCATAAAATAAAGTGCCCCAAACGCCAAAAAAAGCAATATTCCTTTTACCAGCATTTTAGTGTAATATTTATTACTAAACCCGTTTAGTTTCCTCAGTATGTTGTTATAACTGTTCAAATTCTGCTATATTTATTACCAAGATACCTGTTAAACTAGATTTTTGCCTCAAAAAATTGTTAAAAAGCAGTGAATGAAAGATTTAAAGTACCTTACGGCATTTACCATACCCTTATCCGCCTTAATTGGGATATACTTTAAGGGGTATTGGAGTTTTATGACTCCGATTTATGCCTTCGTACTGATCCCGGTTCTGGAATTACTTCTTCCTGTAAGTACAACAAACTATGAGGGAAAGGAAAGGGAAAGTAAATTAGGCAATAAGTTGTTTGACTGGATGCTATATCTGAATATCCCTTTGGTTTTTGGCCTTTTTTACTATTCATTAAATGAACTTGCTGTAAGCCAGGTTGAAACCTATGAAATTGTGGGAATTATATTTTCTCTTGGAATTGTACTGGGAACAAATGGTATAAATGTGGGGCACGAGCTGGGTCATCGGACAAATGGTTTTGAACGTTTTTTGGGTAAACTGTTGCTCCTGCCATCCTTATATATGCACTTCTATATTGAACATAACTATGGGCATCATCTGCATGCAGCTACAAAGGAGGATCCGGCCACAGCAAAATACAACCAATCGGTATATTCTTTTTGGATAACATCTGTTTCAAGACAGTACTTTAATGCCTGGCGTATTCAGCGTAAATTGTTGAAAACGCACAACAGAGGTTTCTTCACACCACATAATGATATGTTGTGGTATACCTTATTCCAACTTGCACACTTAGCTCTTATCTACTCCCTTTTTGGGTATACCGTAATGATATATGCAATTTTAGCGGGCTTAGTAGGGGTTTTACTTCTTGAAACCGTTAATTATATAGAACATTATGGTTTGATTAGAAAAAAATTGCCCTCAGGCCGTTATGAGAGAGTACGCGAGATTCATTCCTGGAACAGCAACCATGTGATGGGAAGAATTATTCTGTATGAATTAACCAGACACAGCGATCACCATTATAAATCCTCTAAAAAATACCAAATTTTGGATTATCATGATACTTCTCCTCAAATGCCTTTTGGATATCCTACTTCAATGGTCCTTTCTTTTCTGCCACCGCTCTGGTTTAATGTAATGAACCCCCGAATCCCTGATGAAATGAAAAAGGCAGCTATATAATATTTTATTGTGCTTTTTTAACAACTATCTTTGTCCCCTAAGTCCATTTAAATGAATAAGAAAGTTCGTGTTCGGTTTGCGCCAAGTCCAACAGGGCCATTGCATATAGGAGGTGTTAGAACTGCCCTTTACAATTATCTTTTTGCTAAACAGAATAATGGTGATTTCATTCTCAGAATAGAAGATACAGATCAAAATCGCTATGTAGAAGGAGCAGAAAAATATATTATCGATACTTTAAACTGGTGCGGGATACCCTATGACGAAGGACCTGGAAAAGACCTTGGCCACGGCCCCTACAGGCAAAGTGAACGCAAATCACTATACAAGAAATATGCTGAACTACTGGTTAAGAATGGAAAGGCTTATTATGCTTTTGATTCTGCCGAAAGTCTTGATGCGCATCGCAAGGATCATGAGCAAAAAGGCAAAACATTTATTTATAATTGGCATAATCGTTTAAAGCTAAATAATTCACTGACATTATCTCCCGAAGCGCTTCAAACAAAACTCCAAAAAGGGGATCCTTATGTTATTCGGTTTTATACGCCACAGGATGAAGTTTTACATTTAAAGGATATTATAAGAGGGGATATTCAAATAGACACTAACATCTTGGATGATAAAGTATTATTTAAAAGTGATGGTATGCCCACCTATCATCTGGCTAATATAGTAGATGATCATCTTATGGAAATAAGCCATGTTATCCGTGGTGAAGAATGGTTGCCTTCATTGGCATTGCATACGCAATTATATGATGCTTTTGGCTGGGAAGCCCCTAAATTTGCGCATTTACCGCTAATAATGAAGCCTCAAGGAAAAGGTAAATTAAGTAAACGTGATGGGGAAAAGGGTGGGTTTCCTATTTTCCCGCTTTCATGGGGCAATTCTGTTGGGTACCGAGAAGCGGGTTATTTTCCGGAAGCGGTGATAAACTTTCTTGCGCTCCTAGGCTGGAATCCAGGCACAGAAGAAGAGCTTTTTAAGTTGGATGAGTTAATTAAAGTTTTTGATATCAATAGGGTTCACAAATCCGGGGCCAGATTTGATCCTGAAAAGACCAAATGGTATAACCACTATTACCTCCAGGAACAGGAGAGTGAGGTTTTAGTAAACTTTTTTAAGCCAATTCTAACCGAAAAATTAGATAAAGAGCTTGCATTTAACCCTGACCTTATTGATCAGGATGATTACATTGTAAATGTCATTTCTTTGATAAAAGAGCGCGCATCGTTTGTCTCTGACTTCTGGGGTCTCAGTGCTTACTTCTTTCAGACCCCAATATCCTATAATGAAAAGGTGGTTAAAAAACAATGGAAAGAAAACACGCCTGCACTTTTAAGTAAAATTGCCTCCCTTCTTGAAGCCATAGACAATTTTTCCTCCCTTAAAGTTGAAGAAATGGTTAAAACCTGGATTGGGAATGAGAATTTAACCTTCGGACAGGTAATGGCCCCTTTACGATTAGTTATGGTTGGGGATTTAAAAGGGCCTCATTTATTTGATATTATGGCCCTGGTAGGTAAGAAGGAAACACTGAAAAGAATTAACCTGGCATTGGAAAAATTGTAACAAACCGTCAAAAACACCGACCTATTTAAGACATCTCTTTAATTCTATTCACTAACTTAATATATATTCCATGGGTAATTTTCTTCTTGTACCAATTATTGTCATTGGCCTTTTTATTCTAATGGCCTCATTTTTCATTGTAAAACAGCAGACGGCTGTAGTTGTTGAACGATTTGGACGATTCCACAGCATCCGGAATTCAGGTTTACAGATGAAAATACCTTTGGTAGATAGAATCGCTGCCCGCCTGGGTCTTAAAATACAGCAATTGGATGTAATTGTAGAAACCAAAACCCTGGACGACGTATTTGTAAAATTAAAAGTGTCTGTACAATATGTGGTAATTAAAGAAAAAGTATATGAGGCGTTTTACAAGTTAGAATATCCTCACGATCAAATTACATCTTATGTTTTTGATGTTGTCAGAGCAGAAGTTCCTAAAATGAAATTGGACGACGTCTTTGTAAAGAAAGATGATATTGCAATAGCTGTGAAGTCCGAATTACAGGATGCCATGTTAGACTATGGCTATGATATTATAAAAACCCTGGTAACCGATATAGACCCGGATGCCCAGGTAAAAGCTGCAATGAATAGAATAAATGCTTCAGAACGTGAAAAGATTGCGGCGCAGTTTGAAGGAGATGCAGCCCGTATCTTGATAGTAGAAAAAGCAAAGGCAGAAGCTGAAAGTAAGCGTTTGCAAGGTCAGGGTATTGCAGATCAAAGACGTGAAATTGCCAGAGGGCTAGAAGAGTCCGTTGAAGTATTGAATAAAGTTGGAATAAATTCTCAGGAAGCTTCCGCGCTTATTGTGGTAACTCAGCACTATGATACTTTACAATCCATTGGCGAAGAAACCAACACCAATCTTATCTTGCTGCCAAATTCACCACAAGCAGGAAGTGATATGCTCAATAATATGGTGGCGTCATTTACAGCCAGTAATATGATAGGTGAGTCTATGAAAAAACAAAATCCTAAAAAATAATATCCTTAAAAAATTCATTGGGGCTATAAAACTCCTGTAAAAAAGAATTTTTGGGGGGTTGTTTTATATTGATCGGTCTTTTTGAATATATTGCCCTTTACTACGTCCTTTAAAATGTAATACCGCCATAGATGAGCGCTACAAGCCTTTTTATCGGGCTTTCTTGTCTGGTATGCAGCAAACGGAAAAGGCTTTTAAATAAGTCTGTATTAAACCGGACCTAATAAATAATACCAATCATAATATTTTAATGGATAGACAGGATCTATATTAGGGTTTGCGCTCTATTTTAGCCCAGGTATCACGCAGCGTCACGGTTCTGTTAAATACCAATTTATCTTTGGTGGAATCTTCATCCACATTAAAATAACCCAGTCTTTGAAATTGGAAGCGATCATTAATCTTTGCTTCCTTAAGACTAGGCTCCACATAACCCGTAATTACTTTTAAGGAATTTGGATTGATAAACTCGAGAAAATCTTTATCCTTGTGTCCATCCGGTGTCTCATCTGTAAACAACCGATCATACAATCTAACCTCAACCGGCAAAGCATTTTTAATAGAAACCCAATGAAGGGTTCCTTTAACTTTGCGCAAACTTTCCGGGCTTCCGCTTCCACTTTTGCTCTTGGGGTCATAGGTGCATTGTACTTCTACAATATTTCCTTCACTGTCTTTGGTGCAACTCTCTGCTTTGATTATATAGGCATTCTTAAGTCGAACTTCTCCTCCTAGCTTAAGTCTGAAAAATTTCCGGTTTGCCTCTTCCCTGAAATCTTCACGTTCGATATATAATTCTCTTGAAAAAGGAAGTTCTCTAAAGCCTGCCGACTCATCTTCCGGATTATTTTCTGCCTGTACCCATTCTTCTTCTCCCTCAGGGAAATTGGTTATGACCAATTTTAACTGGTTCAGGACGGCCATTACCCTTGGGACAATTTTGTTGAGGTGTTCTCTAATATGAAATTCCAAAAGCGAAACGTCCACGACATTCTCACGCTTTGCAATCCCTATGGTTTCTACAAAATTCCTAATGGATTCGGGTGTATATCCCCTTCTTCTCAGTCCTGATATAGTTGGCATTCTTGGATCATCCCAGCCATTTACCAGTCCTTTTTCTACTAATTGGAGTAGTTTTCGCTTACTTACAACAGTATGGCTTAAGTTTCTACGGGCAAATTCACGTTGCTTGGGTCTTATTTTTTTAGAATCGTAAATATTGTCCAAAAACCAGTCATATAACTCCCTGTGCGGGGCAAACTCCAGGGTACAAAGAGAATGTGTAACCTGTTCAATATAATCACTTTCCCCGTGTGTCCAATCGTACATTGGGTAAATACACCAATCGGTATTTGTTCTGTGGTGCGCACGTTTCAGGATGCGATACATAATAGGGTCGCGCATTAACATATTAGGTGATGACATGTCTATTTTAGCGCGAAGTACGTGGCTACCTTCCTCATAAAGACCATTTTTCATGCCTTTAAAAAGCTCCGTGTTTTCAGCAACAGTCCTGTTTCTGTAGGGGCTGTTAACCCCCGGTTCTGTCGGCGTTCCCTTTTGCCTGGCCATTTCTTCGGAAGTCTGGCTATCTACATAGGCTTTCCCTTTTTGTATGAGTTCTAAAGCCCACTCGTACAAAGATTGAAAATAATCTGAGGCATAACATTCAGTATCCCATTCATATCCCAGCCACTTTACATCGCGTTTAATAGCGTCTACATACTCCTGTTCTTCCTTTATAGGATTGGTATCATCAAACCTGAGGTTCACCGGTGCATTATACCGCAGACCCAGGCCGAAATTAAGGCAAATAGAACTTGCGTGTCCAATATGCAAATAGCCATTTGGTTCCGGCGGAAATCTAAATCTCAAATCCCCAGCAGGGAACCCTTTAGCCAGATCTTCCTCAATAATATGTTCTATGAAATTAAGTGATTTAGGTGATTCACTCATCGATTTTAATTTGAAGCACAAATGTAGGAAAAATGAGGGTATGAGACCCAATAAAAGATACTCACCATACAATAACTGTATTTCACAACATATTTAATTAGTACTACAACATTAAATTCCTGGCCAGGTAATTAAATGACATATTTGTTGTTAATACACTGGTAAATACGAGTAAATCTTTAACAACGCATGTAAAACGAAAAAATAACGAACGCCCATACGGTTTGCCAAAACCCAAATCCAGTACGAGGTAAAACTGTAGTTCCCCCAAAACTACACTACTTATGAGAGCAAAACTATCCTTTAAAATCAAGTATTTCTTTTTGACCATACTTCTGTTAGGATGCATGCAGCTCAGCGCTCAGGTATTAAACGCTCCTGTTGCCGCGCCTAACCAGACGCCACCAGCCGGAAGTTCTCCCTGGGACAAGGCCTGTGCTTCTGCTTCTTTTAATGATTACTGGGTAAATTTTACCTGGAGCCCTCCGCTTGTTAACGGTGATAATGAATTTATTCTTGAACTATCTGATGCCAGCGGAAGCTTTACAAGTCCTGTAGAACTTGCCAGAGATGCTACAAAAAATACAAATTTTGACTTCTTCTTTCAATTTTCCCTCCCCAACGATACCAGAGGTGAAGGTTATAAAATGCGAGTAAGAAGCACAAGTCCTGCAGTTGTGGGTGCCGCCTCAGTGGCTTATCCGATGTATTTTATTGATGTAAATTCAGGACTTACCATAAGACAACAAGGTAATGCCGACTTCGGAGACGGCACCGCTGAGGTTTGCAATGGAAATTCTATTACCCTGGAAGTTTATGGTATTCCCAATGCAAATACCTATCAGTATAATTGGTATAGGAGTGGATCGCCTTTAGCAGCAAAAAGTGAATCCATTACAGTTACTCAGGCAGGAATGTACAATGTGGAGATTGATTATGGCGCATGTTCCGGTTCTGGTAACACCCTTTCCAATCTTATTGATGTAACAACGGGGTCTAGTTTAGGAATTGCAATTAACCCTCCTGCTAAAACAGATTTGTGT
>CP070778.1:2680952-2720740 GCA_020346245.1 Flavobacteriaceae bacterium
CCTTTTTTGGTCAGACCCTTTTCTATATTAAATTGATAAACAGCGCCTACAGCGTGCTGTACGTGGTTAGAAGCTTCATTTCCAAAGGACCACTTACCGGAAGAACTAAAATCAAGTCCCCACCTATCCGAGAACCAGGTCCTAAACCCGATTACCGCGTTATAAGTTCCTCTCCCAAGATCATTGGCGTACGTATAGCCTGCTCCTACTCCAACATAGGGATCAAAAAAGCCCGTCTGACCTATTAGTTTGTTTAAATCATAGCTAACCCTGGTATCAAAACCAAAATAATCCTTATCCTCAGGGTTTACAGCACCATCTATGATATTGCCTTCTTTGTACTTGTTATACGAGGCAATTGCCTCCAATCCAATCCCGCTCCTGAAATAACGTCCTATATTTATTCTGGAAGGAAAGGCAACGGCATTATACAAATTTTTTGTAGTCGTAATATCGTTCAACCTTTTTCCGGAATCATTTATAAAATTCCAGCCCAGACCTACCATCCACGAGCTAACCACCATACTGTCTTTAGCAGTTAATTGGAGCTCTTCCTGCTGCTCTGATTGAAGTTGTTCCTGTTGTATCGATTGAGTTTCTTCCTGTGCATAAAATGAGGTTGTACCAATGAGAAGAATAGCAATGGCTGCTGTTACGTAGGATTTCATAATGTAATGATTTAGGACTATTACAATACAAAATTACTACCCATTATATACGATTCCTACTTATTACCTTCAAGTGCAGAAATCTTCGATATGAAACCGAAAAATAATACTTATAATTATTCTTCTTTAACCAGGATAATTTCCTTCTCGGTAAGTGGCAATTTATATAGATGAAAGGGCATTAAAACTGCTGTAGAAACATCTTTTTTTTGATTAGAATCAGTAACTCGTGAGAAGACCATTTTATCATCCTTATCCTCCACCCTCTTTAATACCGGAGAATAGATATCTGTGGTTTTTCCGTTGCAATAAACAACAACTGTTTCTTTGTTAAAATCTATTTCAGGAACCGGAAGTCCCGGCTTTCTGGTCATATTTACCCTCGCAAAGAACTTTTTTAAGGTCTTATTATCTCTTATAACCATTAACTGTTCTGTTTCTGTGCCTCCATAATTATCACTTAGAACAAGCATTAATGGGTTTTCTGTCGAAGCCTGATAATTCGTGTCCTTCGTCTTACCTTTTTGACTGTTACAAGCCCCGGCTAGCACTATTATTGACAAAATAAGAGTCTTCATAAGCCTTTGTCTAAAAAGTATTATTGTAATGTGCCTTATAAGCCTTCTCATAGATTGCCTCATAAAGGGGTAATACATTCTTAATGTCAAAATTTAAGGCCACCTCATAGGCATTTTCTTTAAACTCAGCCAGTACTACATCATCACTGAGTATTTTCAAAGCATTTTTAACCATATCATCCACGTCATTTACATTACTCAAATAACCTGTTACCCCATCAATATTGACTTCAGGAATACCACCTGTATTACTCGATATAACCGGAGTCCTGTTAATCATAGCTTCCAAAGCAGCTAAACCAAAGCTTTCCGATTTAGATGGCAGTAAAAACAAATCCGAGAAGCAAAGAATCCTGTCTATTTCATTACTGTTACCCAGAAATACAACCTTATCGGTAATGC
This sequence comes from Flavobacteriaceae bacterium, assembly GCA_020346245.1. Classification (GTDB taxonomy): domain Bacteria; phylum Bacteroidota; class Bacteroidia; order Flavobacteriales; family Flavobacteriaceae; genus Eudoraea. The sequence continues at coordinate 2,682,601 of CP070778.1, forward strand.
CCAGTTGTTCACATAAAAATTCAGCGTGCTCCTTTTCAGGACCTTCACCAACCATAATCAGTTTTGCCGGTAATTGCTTTTGTATACCGTTGAAAACATGAATAACATCCGGAATATGTTTTACTTTTCTGAAGTTACTTATATGTGTAATTATCTTTTCATCTTCCTCCGCCATAAGTGTGCGCTGGCAATCCGTAAATTCTAAACTGTATTTTGTTTTATCTATAAAGTTGGGGATTACTTCAATTTCTTTTTTAACATCGAAAAAATCCAACGTTTTTCGTTTTAAATCTTCTGATACTGAGGTTACTACATCGCTTTTATTAATGCTAAAGTTTACCGCTGGTTTGTAAAAGGGATGGTTGCCCACCAAGGTAATATCCGTGCCATGTAAAGTGGTAATCATAGGAATATAAATCCCGTCTTCTTCCAGTATTTTTTTGGCCATATAACCCGCATAGGCATGAGGTATTGCATAGTGCACATGAAGCAATTCAATTCCGTATAGCTTTATAGTATCGACAAGTTTGCTCGAAAGTGCCAATTCATAAGGTTGGTAATGAAAAAGGGGATATTCAGGTACGTGCACTTCATGAAAATGAATTCTACTGCTCAATAGTTCCAATCGGACCGGCTGTCTGTAGGTAACGAAATGAATCTCATGCCCCCTATTTGCCAAAGCAATCCCTAATTCGGTTGCAACAACTCCACTTCCGCCAAATGTCGGGTAACAAACTATAGCTATTTTCATTTAATCATCTGATTTAAATTGCTGTATATTAGTCTCTTAAATATAGTGAAGAGGGATACAACTTATTTATAACACAAATCTAAGATTTAAATTGCAGCCTAATTGATAAGAGAATCATAAATTGCCTTCTGAATCCTTGTTCGCAGTTCTGATTTCACCAAGAGTCTGTTTGTAGCAGACGGATAAGTCCTGTTAGACAGGAAAACATATACGATTTCCTCCTCCGGATCTGCCCATGTAAAAGTTCCCGTAAAACCACTGTGACCGAAACTTTTTCTCGACACACAACCACAAGTAGGGCCCTTGTCTTCCAGCTGGGGTTTATCAAAACCTACGCCCCGTCGCACTTTCTTATCGCAGAAATAACACTTGTTGAATTTTTCTATGGTCCGCGGGTTTAAAAATCGTTCCCCACCGTAATAGCCTCCCTGAATATACATTTGCATAATTTTTGCCACATCATTTGCATTGCTGAACAAACCTGCATGCCCTCCTACCCCGCCTTGCATTGCCGCTCCCATATCGTGCACATATCCCTGAACTTTCTGGTACCTGTAATAGTTATCTACCTCAGAAGGGACTATGGTATTAATAGGAAATTTTTTTAACGGATTATATGCAGTATGGTTGGCTCCCAGCGGCTTGAAAAGGAAATTATCCATTAAATTATCCAAACCGGAATTATAGGTTTCCTCAATGTATTTCTTAAAGATATAATAGGAAACATCGCTATAGCGATATCTATTTGATTTAAGTCCTTGTCTGCCTATTCGGCTATAAATAGAATCCTGGTAAGAGTCTTTCAGATACATCCTGTCAGTAACCTTAATGGAAAAACCATCAGACGGATTAGTTCTATAAAATTCAGGAGAGGGCCTTCTTTTGTCATTTAAGGTTTCCAGGTAAAATGCAATCCAGGACGGTAACCTACCATAATGACTTAAAGCCTTAAGGACCGTTACATCCTTAATCTCCGTATCTGCATACTCCGGTATTAAATCCTGAAAAGTATCATTCAAAGCTATTTTACCATCCTCTTCCATTTTCATAACTGCCGGGAGCGTTGATAGAATTTTTGTCAGCGATGCAAGATCGTATATATTATTTGTAGTTAATTGATTTTCAGATTCATATGTTGGTTTACCAAAAGCTTTGTTGTAAATAACTTTACCTTTTCTCGCTACTAAAACCTGAGCTCCTGGATACATTAAAGAGTCCAATCCATTCTGTACTAATTGATCTATTTTAGCGAGTTTTAAAGAACTCATCCCTACCCTTTCAGGCGTACTATATCCTAAACGCAATAAGGATTCTGTTTTCACTGAAGTATTCACGGGAAACTCCGGACTTACAGTGACCGGTAAAATACCCTTAGCAGGAATAGCCCCAAATAAGACCTCCGCTGCTTTCTTCTGCGCTAGTTCACTATTCTGATAAGCAACAAGGATTCCGTCTATATCATTATAAGCTGTGATATCTGAGAGTGCATAAGGTTTGGCAAATACACTCAGCAAAACATTAGATGTCCTCTGCCGGGAAATTTCCTGAAGCCAAAAAAGTTCTTTTTGAGAAAATTTATAAGGCTTCCATGGACTTTCATTACTCTTATGAAATCCAATAATAATCAAATTAAAATCAAAAAGCTTCTTTTTTAGTGTAGCAATATCACTGCCATTTACCTGTGTTACCTCAGCGTATTTGTTTAGCGCTTCTAAAAAAGGTGCATTCACACCATCTCCAAATTTCACATAGGCAATCTTCTTGTTCTCAAGGTTTTTGATACCAACAAGGTTAAGCCTGTCTCTTATGACGGTAATTGCACTCTCTATGGCCTCTTCATAGATCACTTCATTTTTAGGACCATTCAGATCCTCAATAAGATTCGCCGTATCTATAGGTTGGTATTGATTTAAACCTGCCTTGAATTTGGCCATTAATATTTTTTTGACGGAATAAGCGAGTCGTTGCTCAGTTATTAACCCTCTTTGATAGGCCTTTATTAGCGTTTCCTTGCTTTTTACAAAATCCTTTGGCATCAGCAAAATATCGTTGCCTGCCAAAAATGCTTCTAACTCCGTTATACCATTGCTTGCGAATTCAGAAACTCCTTTCATATTCAAGGCATCAGTAAATACCAATCCCTCAAAATTCAACTGCGTTTTAAGCACATTAGTAATTATATTTTTGGACAAAGATGAAGGCCGCTTCTTTTCAGGCTCCATTTCCGGCACATTTAAATGCGCTACCATAACACTGCTAAGCCCCTCTTTTATAAGCTGCTTATAAGGAAATAATTCAATGCTGTCTAATCGCTGCCTGGTAAAGTCTAAAGTGGGTAAGGATTTATGTGAATCTACAAAGGTATCTCCATGACCCGGAAAATGTTTCCCGCTTGAAAGAACTCCGGCTTTTTCCATGCCTTTCATAAAAGCAATACCCTTTAATGCCACATTCTCTTTGTCTTCACCAAAAGACCTATTCCCAATTATTGGATTTCTCGGATCTATATTTATATCAATATCCGGTGCGAAATTGATATGAACACCCAGTCTACTCGCGTGCTTACCTATTTGATTTCCAACTCTTGCTACAATTGCAGTATCCCCGATTGCCCCCAGGGTCATATTCCATGGAAATGAGTAGGTAGAATCGAGCCTCATCGCCAGACCCCATTCTGCATCCATTCCTATTAGCAGAGGTATTTTTGATAAGGCCTGATACTCATTTGTCTGAATAGCCTGACGCATGGGGCCACCTTTAGAAAAAATTAATCCTCCAATATTATGATCCCTAATAAATCCTTTAATTCTTTGAATGCCTGCTTTATCTTCCCCGGAAGATGCCATTACCATAAATAATTGGCCAACCTTTTCTTCCAGTGACATCTCATTATACTTCTCATTTACCCAATCTAATTGAGATAAAGTATCTGTACTAACCAACGGAGCATATTGACCATGGGTAATCTGTAATAAAGTAAATAATAGAAAAGAAAGTAGGTGTTTCCCCATAAGCATTATATTCTAGGTAACAACTTAAAACGTAATCAAATATTGCACCTTATCAAATCAATATAGTCGTGGTGGGATATTAGAATGCCATAAGCATCTAATCAGGGCATACCCCATAATTTTACATAAAACGGCTATGCCAGCTCTCAGATGCCGGCACTTCCCAATGATTTATATATTCATATTTATTTGTAACCAAATTATTAAAAACTATTGTGTTTTTAGATATGGCCTTATCCTTGGCCATCTTCTTAAAATCTTGTAATGGTTTATATGCAATATATTTTCCTTGTTTATAGGACACATTCATTTTATCCAACAAATCTACATTGTATTTCTTTTCAAGCTGTTGTATAAAATGCACAGATGCATCTATAGAGCAACCCGAAGCAGAGGCAAAATCCTGATCCAAAGCAATTATAATAAAGCGCTTATATTTAATTTCATACCCTGCCTTAAGGTCGCTTCCATGGGCCGTCCAATCTGAAATAAATTTGTCAAGGGCTGCGGATATTTCAACAAGTTCTTCTTCTGAAAAACTTCTGTTTGCCTGGTATATCCAAACTCTTGCAGTTTCTGTTAACGAATCAAAATTTACCAGCATATTTTAAACTCCTTTTAATGGCTATCAGGTATTTTTATTCTGTTAGCCATACAATTTATAAATCCCCGGCATTAGCTATTAGTTCTGCAATATCCATTACTTTCAATGAATCTTCTTTCTCCTTGTTTTTTACCCCATCGGTCATCATTGTATTGCAAAACGGACAGGCCGCTGCAATAATATCGGGTTGCGTCTGCAAGGCCTGCTCGGTGCGTTCAATATTCACATCTTTATCACCTTTCTCCGGTTCTTTGAACATTTGAGCCCCTCCGGCTCCACAGCATAAACCTTTTTTGCGGCAGTTCTTCATTTCTACAAGTTGCGCATCAAGTTTCTCAATGAGATTTCTTGGTGCCTCATATACATTATTGGCCCTTCCCAGATAGCAGGGGTCATGAAACGTAATCCGTTTCCCTTTAAAGTTACCGCCTTCCAAAGTTATTCTTCCTTCTTCCAATAACTTATTCATAAACTGGGTGTGATGCATGACATGGTAATTACCCCCGAGTTCCGGATACTCATTTTTAATAGTATTAAAGCAATGTGGGCATGCGGTTACCACACTTTTTACACCATAGGCATTCAATACTTCAATATTGGTTACAGCCTGCATTTGGAACAAAAACTCATTTCCGGCTCGCTTTGCAGGATCCCCAGAACAACTTTCTTCCGTTCCAAGAACAGCAAAACTCACCTTGGCCTTGTGAAGTATTTTTACAAAAGCTTTGGTGATTTTTTTGGCCCGGTCATCAAAACTACCGGCACAACCTACCCAAAATAGAACTTCCGGTTCCTTACCTGCAGCAAAAAACTCAGCCATTGTCGGTACTTTCAACTCCTCACTCATGATCTTGTTTATTTTGCTTTTTAAGTTTCATCGACCCAATTAAGCCTGTCCATTTGATTAAAGGGCCAGGGCGCACCGTTGTTTTCAATATTGCTCATCATAACATTTAGCTCACTCGGTGCAGCTGATTGTTCCATAACAAGATACTGACGCATACTAATTATTATCGATAATGGATCGATACTTACCGGGCAAGCTTCCACGCATGCGTTGCAAGAAGTACATGCCCATAATTCTTCGGCTGAAATAAAATCTCCCAACAACTGGCGTCCATCTTCGGCAAATTCTCCCTTGTTCGTATCTAATATATTACCCACCTCTTCCAACCTATCACGTGTATCCATCATTATCTTCCTTGGCGATAATTTCTTTCCTGTAAGGTTTGCCGGACATTCACTGGTGCACCGGCCACATTCCGTACATGTATATGCGCTCAACAACTGCACCTTAGTAAGGTCCATAACATCCGAAGCTCCAAATTTATCGGGAGGCGGGGCATCTTCTGCCGGTGCCGCAAACGGATCTGCACTGGGATCCATCATTAATTTTACCTCTTTGGTTACCGCTTCAAGGTTGGTAAACCTTCCCGGTTTAGTAAGTTTTCCATAATAGGTATTAGGAAAAGCTAGTAGTATGTGAAGATGCTTTGAATAATATAAATAATTCAGAAAAGCCAAAATTCCAACAATATGCATCCACCATGCTATCCGTTCTACCAGAATTATTCCTTCTACAGACATGCCATCGAAAACAGAAGTGATAAACTGACTAACAGGAAAAAGACCAGCCTTGGTATAATGTGGTGTATCCAGAAGTTGAAGCTGATAATCCGCCGCATTCATTGTGAGGAATAAAAACATTAAAACCAATTCTATGTACAAAATAAGATTGGCATCCATTTTTGGCCAACCTTTCATTTCAGGCTTAATAAAGCGTTTTAACCGAATAATATTTCTTCGCAACCAAAAGATAACCACTGCCAGAATTACCAATAGTGCAAGTACCTCGAAGGATGCAATAAGCACATTATAAATTTTACCGAGTGGTGCAAAAACTCTGTGCGTTCCAAAAATACCATCAATTATTATCTCCAGAACTTCAATGTTAATAATAATAAAACCGATATAAACAATTACATGCAACAAACCAGCTATGGGTCTCACTACCATTTTAGTTTGCCCTAAAGCTATTAGGGCCATATTTTTGAAGCGCCTTGATCTGTTATCAACAGGCATATCACCTCTTCCAAGATTGATATTTCTCAAAAGCTTTTTAACATTCCTGGCAAAATAACCAATACCGGTTATTAGAATAATAAGAAAAACTACATTTGGCAGGTACTGCATCTATTCTTCCGGGTTTTTTGTAGCAGGGTCCTCCTCCGGGACCTCATATTCTTTTTGTTTTTTACCAAAAACAGATACATTTACATAGCGTTTAGGATTTAAACGAAAATCCTGAAGAAGCAGGTCTAATTCTTTGGAAGCTTCAGACAAATTGTTGTACAGCTCCTCATTATTTACCAGTTTACCAAGCGTACCTTCACCACTTTCAATTTTAGCCAACATTCTGTCCATATTGCTTATGGTAGCTTCTAAACTTCTTATTGTATTAGACAAACCTACCTCAGCAATTGAATCTGAGAGTACAGAAAAATTAGTGGTAATAGTATTAATATTTGTAATTGAACTGTCTAATTTATTTTTATTATCTGCCAATAAGGTATTAAGCGTTGCTGCACTAGATTGAAAACTTTGGACTGTAACGTTAAGACCCTGGATACTTTCGCGTAAACTCCTCTTTGTCTCTTCATCCAGGACATCATTGAAATTTATTAATAAAGAATCTGCATTGGACACTGCACCTTCAATTTTGGACTGCAAGGGAGCTAATTTTTGCTGTAATAAATCTGTTACACCGGGTTTAATATTAGAGGTCAGGGTGTCACCGGATTTGGCGGCCGGAGCACCGTCAAAAACCGGATTAATTTGAATTCCTTTTCCCCCGATAATTCCTGTATCATAGAGCTCTGCAATACTGTTTCTTGAAAATTCGAAATCACTGTCCACAGAAAAAGTTACCAAAAGGTTACCACTCGCATTTTTAAAGGTGATATTGTTCACATTACCCACATTTAATCCGTTTATAGATACCTGTGTGCCTGGTTGCAACCCACCAACATGGCTGTAAATTGCGTAAAAGATTTTGCTATTATTAAATAAAGGAGTTGCTTTTAGAAAACTATAACCCATTACAAACAGTAATATACCCCCTAGAACGATTATTCCTGTTTTAATTTCTCTGGATAGCTTCAAACGACTAGATTTAAATTACAAACAAAATTAGAAATAAATTTCAGAAGACCTCCCATTATTCTGAGACGTATTTCAAGGCCTCTGGAACAGGAATTCTTTTTCCATCCTTATAGGCCACAATAAAGGATGTAACATAGCCCTTGGCATCGGCATTGGCCTTATACAGTTTTGCCTGAGAATATGAATTGGTCTTTCCATACATATATCGCACCATGTTCTTATACCGCTCTGTTGAGAGTGAACTCAAGCCATTAAACTCCTCTGAAAGTAAAGGCAAAACCTTTGAACTGGCTAATAATTGAACTTTAAATACCACTTCCGAGTCCGAAACAACTTCTTCTTTCTTTACTTCTTCTTTAGGCTCGTCAACCTTTTGGGTAACAATAGGCTCTTCAGTAATAGGCGTGGCTTTTTCATTTACCGCTTCCACAGCCACCGCATCCTTTACTAAAGGTTTAGTTTCTTCATTAACCTTGCCTTCCTCAGATTGATTTACAGTAATAGCAGCAGCTTCAGTCGGAGGTAAATCAGTAGAAGCTACAGCAATTGGTTCCTTAATTTCTTTTTTCGCAGCTTCCTTTTGGGCTTCAGTAGCTTGTATTTGCCCTTCTTCGGGATCCAGCACTGCAGCTGTCTCGACAACCGGATTATCCTCTGTATTATTTGTCGCAGCTATTTCATTGTATGGAGCAGCGTCTTCCAGATTAAACCTGGTATTGTTTTTATAATTAATTATGGCATCTGCAATAGCAGTGCCCATTTCGTCCTGGCCCTTTTTAGAATTTAAGTATACTCCTTCTGACTTATTAGTAAGAAACCCTGTTTCTATTAAAACACTGGGCATAAAAGTTTGATGGAGAACAATAAAACCGGCTTGCTTAACCTTTCGGTCGTTGCGTCTTAGATTGTTAGAAAAATTATCCTGCATCATTTTTCCAAGCATAATGCTTTGATCCAAAAACTCTTCCTGCATTATAGTTAAGCCTATTACGGATTCTGGGGAGTTAATATCATAGGCGGCATAACGTGTTTCGTAATTATCTTCGAGATAGATCACGGAGTTTTCCTTTTTTGCTATCTCAAAATTCTGTTTGTTTGCATGTAACCCCAGGACAAATGTCCCGGCTCCATTAGCGTCTGAAGTGTGTGAGTCGCAATGCACAGATACGAAAAGGTCTGCATTTGCCTTGTTTGCAATTTCTCCTCTAACGTAGAGATCTACAAATGAATCATCTTTCCTTGTATAGATGACTTTAATGTCCGGATGGGATTCTAATTTCCTTCCAACATTTAAAACAATATTCAAAGCAATATTTTTTTCCATATAACCATTTCCCAGGTTACCGGGGTCATGACCGCCATGGCCTGCATCTAATACAACCGTAAATTGATCAGTTTGTGGTAATACATCACTTTCATTATAGGAGCATAACAAGAAAAATGCTATGGCCAGGGGAATGAAAAAAAACTTATTCAACCTCATTTCTTTATAGTTATATTTTAGAGAAAATGGAACACTAGTAATGACATTATATTTTTTCCCAAGTTAAAAAACTTATGGATTTATTCATTTTAGAAATCAAAATTACAATAATCGTTTTTCGCCTGCCAAAAGGGTTTTAATAGCATTTGCTATGGTTAAATTTATTGTAATGTGCTACAAGCAGACCAAAAAATATATGTAAGTTTGACTACCAAAAACGAAGCCTTACCGTTACAAAAATAGGATTTATCGCTTTGCAATCAAATAAACATTCTCTACTTTTCTTATTACTGCTTATCATTGGCGTTATTCCCCTCTCTGCGCAGGAAGATTTGGTGAGGCCCTTACCTATTAAAGCTGTGGGAGATACTATATCTGCGCCACTCATGCCTGTTCCTGTAGTATTAGATACAGTACAGACAGACTCTATACAGACAGATTCAATTAATGGCAAAGAGGGTTTTTTAACGGATAAAATTAAATACAAGGCTAAGGATTATGTTAAATTAAGTCAGAAGGACCAAAAAATTTACCTCTACAATGAAGCTGAAATTTATTATCAGGACACAGAATTAAAAGCCGGTGTAATCATAATGGATTACGTTAAAAATGAAGTATATGCAGGGCGTTTGAGAGATTCACTGGGTAATTATTCACAAACCCCTTATTTTAAACAAGGTGAAAACGTGGTAATCCCCGATTCTATCCGATTTAATTTTGATACACAAAAAGCTTTGATTTGGAATTCCAGAACGGAACAGCAAGCAGGCTTAGGCCAACTTGGATCTGATGCCATGAAGGTTTATGCGTCCATTACAAAAAAGGAGAACGATTCGGTTTATTTTTTAAGTGAAGGAAAACTAACTACTTCCAAAGACACGATAAACCCGGATTATTACATCAGGGTGAGGAAGGCAAAGTTTGTTCCAAAGAAAAAGGTTATAGCCGGATTTAGTAATATTTATATTGCCGATGTCCCCACCCCAATAGCGATGCCTTTTGCTTATTTTCCTTTGACTTCAGGCAGAACTGCAGGTGTAATGATGCCTACATTTGGAAACGACCCGGATAGGGGTTACTTTCTGCAAAATTTAGGTTATTATGTCCCAATCAATGATTATGTGGACCTTACCCTAACCGGCGACCTTTACACGAATGGCAGCTGGGGTTTCAGAACACAATCTGTTTATTCCAAACGCTATAAATTCAGAGGAAATTTTAATTTCAGGTATGAAAATCAGGTTACCAGTCAAAAGGGTTTTGATGATTACAGCCGTGGTACTATTTATAATATTCAAATTGCACATACTCAGGATTCGAAGGCCAATCCGAATTCCAGGTTGTCAGCATCTGTAAACCTTGGTAGTAGTCAGTATTACCGGAATTCTCTACTACAACAAAATTTACCAAATACTCAAATCAATAACCTGTCTTCATCCATTTCCTATTCCAGAACATTTCCGGCTTATCCTTCTGTAAATGTCAGTTTGACCGCAACTCATAATCAAAATACCAATACGGACGCGGTAGATTTAACACTTCCAACATTGCAAGGTAGTATTGAGCGGATATTCCCTTTTGCCAAAAAGGACGGCATAAAAAAAGGGGCAATACAGAATGTTAATTTTCAATACGACCTTAATGCCCGAAACAGTATTAAAACCAATTCTGATGATTTTTTAACGGCTAAAATGTTCGATGATGCCAAAGTTGGCGCCAGACACAGAATCCCTATAAGCACAAATTTTAAAGTCGCCAAATATTTTAGCTTAAGCTTAGGTGGCAATTATGAAGATGTATGGACCCTGGAAACTTATAATCAGCGTTTTGATGCGGAAACGCAGGAAGTAGTTACCGATACAATTAAAGGTTTTGACCGTTTTAATCAATACAGTTTAAGCAGTAGTTTAGGAACAACTGTTTATGGTACATTTAATTTTGGAGAGGATAAAAAAATACAGGCTATCCGTCATATTATGAGACCCTCTGTAAGTTATGGGTGGGCACCCTCTTTTGATCAATACTATGACGAATATATAAATGGGGTTACCGGAGACACCATTGAGTATACACGTTTTCAAAATACCTTATACGGTGCTCCCAGAAGCGGTAAGTCAAGTGCTTTGAGTTTCTCGCTTGCAAATACTCTCGAAGCCAAAGTACGGGATAAGGATTCCACGGCATTGGAGCCCAAGAAGGTAATGTTGCTTAACAGTTTTAATTTGTCTACAGGTTATAATTTCCAGGCAGATTCTCTTAACTTAAGTCCGGTAGCCCTGACCGGGGGTACAAATATTCTGGATAATAAAATGTCCATAAACTTTGGAGCCAATCTGGATCCTTATGCCATAGACAATAATGGCAGGCGTATAAATACTTTTAACATAAATAACGGTGGAAGCCTGTTCAGGCTCACCTCTGCCCGGGCTAACTTAAGTTATTCTTTGAGTAGTAAAGATTTTCAACCCGTCAAAGACCGAAAAGAATACCCCACAGAAGGTGACGCATATGTCGCGGCTAGTGGAGGTAGGACTGATGACCTTTTTGGGAAAGCAAATAATTTTGATGAAAGCAGATTTGATGACGTAGATGATAGAGATGTTGAGAATCCTATTTATCAAAATAAAATTGAATGGGACCTGAGGCTACAATATGCAGTCACCTATAGCAATAGTGCCAGACAGAATGAAATTTCCAATAATTCGCTGATGTTTTCGGGAGATATTACACTATCTCCCGGCTGGGAGGTTGGTGTGTCCTCTGGTTATGACTTTGTGAACAAAGGATTTACTGTAACGCAGCTTCGATTTAGACGCGATCTAAAGAGTTTTAAATTAAATTTTGACTGGACCCCATTCGGTGACTTTGAAAGATGGTACTTTTTTATAGGGATTAAAAGCTCAATTCTAAAAGATCTGAAATGGGAAAACAGAAGTCAGCCACCACCAAGGTAGACGAAAAATACAAAATGACATCTTTATAATACTCCTATTTTTTTTACACTGTTTAAACGAATAAAGCTATACCATGAAAAAAATTATAAATACCTCTAAAGCCCCTGCTCCTATCGGGCCCTATAATCAGGCTGTTCTATGTAATAATACATTGTATATTTCCGGGCAAATTCCATTAGACCCCTCAAATGGCCAACTCATTGAAGATGACATAAAGAAGGAAACGCTTCAATGCATGAAAAATCTTAGGGCAATACTCGAAGCCGCAGATATGTCTTTTAAGGATGTAGTAAAGGCTACCATCTTTGTTAAGGATATGAATAGCTTTTCAGACGTTAATGAAGTATATGGTTCTTTCTTCAATCCTGAATCAGCGCCTGCGAGAGAGACTGTTGAAGTCTCAAATCTTCCAAAATTTGTAAATGTGGAGATTTCTATGATCGCTGTCAGATAGTTTCCTGGTGAAATTCTACCAGCCCTTCAATTGGTCTTTGGCGAATAACCCCTACTATCAAATCATTTCTCTCAAGTACTGCAACTAATTCGTCTTTAAGGAAATAGGCAATACTTCCAACAAAATTAATTGGAACTTTGGTAGCCAACTCAAATTGCATGATGTAGTTGTTTACAAACTGTTGAAGTCCTTTGTCTATAACCCCCTTGCAATAAGAGTGATCCTTATTTTCAATCAGGAATCTCGCAAATGTGGCCAAATACGTATTGGGATTTGGTTGCTTGTAAAGGTTTTCCTTGATAACGTCGGCATCAAGATCGTACTCTTTGTCAAATTTAATTCCAAGGTCTTGAGGCATTTTGTGAAAATAGTAGTCACGAATTAATTTCCTTCCGAAAAAATTACCACTTCCATCATCCATGGGAATGTATCCCAGAGAAGTCACTTTTTGAAACAATTGATGACCGTCATAATAGCTGCAATTTGAACCTGTTCCTAAAATACAGACGATTCCCTGATGTCCAATTTTGGTGGTAGAATAGATAGCGGCAAAAGTATCTTCTTTAACCTCCGCCTTAGCATTTGGAAAAAAGGATTTAAAAATTTTCTTTAGAAAGTTTTTCATCCTGTCTGTACCGCAACCGGCACCGTAAAAATAAAGTCGGCTAACTTTCTCTTTATTTTTTGACAACTCAAAATTATTGGCCAGCCTGTCTTCTATGACTTCCCGGGTCAAAACTTCAGGACTTAATCCCAATGTCTGGGTCATAAATAATTCTTTCCCTTTGTCATCTAAAGCAATCCAATCAGATTTTGTGGCACCGCTATCAACTATTAAAATCATAATTCTGTTATTAAAAAAGAATCCTCAAAATAAGCAAAACTTTGCTTACTTCGAGGATTCTAACGTATAAAATTAATTAATTACAATGTAGAAATATATTGAGCGAGGTCTAACAATTTATTAGAATAACCCGCTTCGTTATCATACCAGGAAATTACTTTAAAAAATTTGGAATTCAATTCAATTCCGGCACCGGCATCAAATATACTGGTACGGGCATCTCCAATAAAATCCTGAGAGACCACGGCCTCATCTGTATATCCTAAAATTCCCTTAAGCTCACCTTCAGAAGCTGCTTTAAAAGTCTTTTTTATGTCCTCATAAGAAGTTTCCTTTTCCAGACGAACAGTTAAGTCCACAACAGAAACATCCGCTGTAGGTACCCTAAATGCCATCCCTGTAAGTTTTCCTTCTAATGATGGAATAACTTTGGTCACTGCTTTGGCAGCTCCTGTTGAAGCTGGTATGATATTTAACAACGCACTTCTACCACCTCTGTAATCTTTACGCGAAGGTCCGTCAACAGTGAACTGTGTTGCAGTAGTTGCATGTACGGTAGTCATTAATGCCTCGGCTATCCCGTAATTATCATTCAACACTTTGGCCAGAGGAGCTAAACAGTTTGTAGTACAAGAAGCATTTGAAACTATTTTGTCTGAAGCTTTTAGTTCTTTATGGTTTACTCCCATAACAAACATTGGGGCATCTTTAGAAGGTGCTGAGATCACTACTTTTTTAGCTCCACCATCAATATGGTACTGTGCAGTTTCCATAGTAGTAAAAATACCCGTGCATTCAGCAACGTATTCTGCTCCAACTTCATCCCATTTTAATATTTTTGGATCCTTTTCACCAGTAATTCTAATGGTTTTACCGTTTACGACCAAATTGCCATCCTTAATAGCAACAGAGCCATCAAAACGACCATGTACCGAATCGTATTCCAACAGATACGCAAGGTGCTCCACAGCTAATAAATCATTAATTGCTACAACCTCTACATTATCTCTTTTTACTGATTCTCTGAAAACCAGTCTACCAATTCGACCAAATCCGTTAATTCCAATTTTTAGTGTTGACATTTTTTATTGTTTAAGATTAAAACTATATAGTCATTATATCAGAAACCCTGATGAGTTCCTTATCAATTTTTGATTTTCCTTTTATGGCATCGCCTACCGGCGTAAATGTAATTTGATTATCAACAATTCCTGCCATTAAATTTGTCTTACCCTCTAATAGCGCTTCAACAGACTTTACCCCCATCCTGCTGGCCAGTACCCTATCAAAACAAGAAGGGGCTCCACCACGCTGCATATGGCCAAGAACACACACCCGAACATCGTAAGCCGGAAGATTAGACTCTACAAATTCTTTTAGCTCATACACATTTTTACCTGTGGTTCTGTCACCTTCAGCTACTACCACAATACTGGAAGATTTTCCCCTGGCCTTACTGCGCGTTAAAGAATCGAGCAGCCTGTCTAATCCCAAATTCTCCTCGGGAATAAGTATTTCTTCTGCACCTGCACCTACCCCTGAATTAAGGGCTATATGGCCTACATCTCTACCCATTACCTCTACGAAGAAGAGTCTATGGTGAGAACTTGCAGTATCTCTGATCTTATCAATTGCATCTACAACTGTGTTAAGGGCGGTATCAAAACCAAGCGTATATGTTGTTCCAAATATGTCGTTATCTATTGTTCCGGGAATTCCAATAAAAGGCATTTTGTATTCTTCATAAAAAGCCAGGGCACCTGTAAAACTGCCATCACCCCCAATAACCACAAATGCATCAATATTATTTGAAACCAACTGATCGTAAGCCTTCTTTCGGCCTTCTGCTGTCCTGAACTCGTCGCACCTGGCCGATTTAAGAACGGTTCCTCCTTTGTTAATAATATTATTCACACTACGGGCATTCATTTGAAGAAAGTCCCCTTCGATCATACCTTCATAACCCCTATAAATCCCAATGCAATCTTTCTTAAAATATGCACATGTACGTACTACAGACCTTATAGCTGCGTTCATACCGGGAGAATCACCTCCCGAAGTAAAGACCGCAATTTTTTTAATTTGTGAATTCATTAAAAAATTTAGAATTGCAAAATTACTAAACTTATTGCAGAAAATGAATTAGTAAAACCCATAATTTAACACATGATAACACCTCTAACGTTATAGTAGTAAAATTCCTTAGTATATCTGTAAAAAACCCTTATATACAGCTGTTTTGAGACGATCGTAATCTATAAAATGATAGCTGCCGCAATAAGGTAAAATGCCATTCACAAATAAAATAACAAATCGCTATAAAAAAGTTATTTGCAATCCAATGCCAATACTAAACACTCAATAAATTTATTTAGATGGGGCCATTAATCATTTGTCATGATAAATAAAGGCAACATTTCAAAATTTTTGTAATACGGATGAAGTTTCGGGCGATTATAAAATTTATCGACGTTCACGAACTTTTTTGTTTCAGTTACAACTTCTATTGGCACATGATCATAGCGTCCATTTTTTAATACCACCATCCGGCCGTCGATTCCTTTTAGTAATAAATCGAGTGCAAGATTACCGTAGGCAGTAGGCACCACTGAATCAATGAAATCAGGATCGCCGCAGCGTACCATATAACCGAGTTTCTGATTGATCACATTTACGCGATTTCCTTTATTATATTTAGGAGATATTTTTTTTAACGCCAGAGAGACTTCATCGCCAATACCACCTAGCTTAGCATGACCAAATGCATCTTTTTCCATGCCCTCAAATTTCATTTCACCGCCTTCAAAGGTGGCGCCTTCTGAAATTAGTACAATTGAGTAGTTGCTCGGATTTTTATTCCTATCCTCTGTCAGCAACTCTGCCAGCAGCTCTATATCGAAAGGAGCTTCGGGGATAAGACATCTATTGGCCGCTCCTGCTAACGTAGGAAGCATAGCAGTAAACCCTGCATAGCGCCCGAATACTTCCAATACCAAAAAACGTTCGTGAGATCCTGCTGCTGTTCTGAGACTATTGGTAAGGCTAATTGTCCTGGTAACACATGTGCTAAAGCCAATACAATAATCTGTGCCGGGCACATCATTATCCATTGTTTTTGGAATGGCCATTACCTTGACCCCTTGTTTAAATAAGTGTACCGCATAACTCAGCGTGTCGTCCCCTCCTATAGCAATCAAATGGTCTACCCCTAGCCAATCGAGGTTTTTAATTACCTCAGGCGTTAGGTCATTAATCTCTTTGTCATAGGAATCTCTTAAATGGGCCGGAACCATTAATTTTGACACATGGCTTGCCCTTGTCCGTGATGTATGAAGGAAAGTCCCCCCCGTTCTCGCGGCTTTGTTAACGACAACCTGGGAAAGTTCTGTATAATTATTGCTATTGTCGTGCTTGTTGTTTCTTTCAATATCTATCAACCCCCTCCATCCTCTTCTAAATCCAATTACCCTATATCCCTCACGTATCGCCCTGAAGGTAACCGCCCTGATTGCTGGATTAAGTCCCGGAACATCTCCACCTCCGGTTAAAATACCGATAGTGCCTTTTGTTTTCTTAATTTTTGCCATGATATATTTTATATTAATTTTTCAATTCAACCCACAAAAAAACTTGATTTGTTAAAGTACTAAATTATGGTGATAATCTTATTAAGATAACATAAAAAAAACTTTAAAATGGACCTCAAAAATGCCTTGATCGGCGTATCTTTATGAGAAGATTGAAAACAATACTATTATGTCATTTAACATTGAGAAAATTTTAGGTAAAGAAGCCAATTACTTGTTAGATCACAAGTGTAATACGGTAAAAAAAGAACATCTACATCTACCCGGTCCTGATTTCGTGGATCGTGTTATGACCTCTTCAGACAGAAATCCTGTCGTACAGCGCAATATGCAATCTCTCTTTAATAACGGACGTATGGGTGGCACCGGATATGTTTCCATTCTACCTGTAGATCAGGGCATTGAACATACTGCAGGTGCATCCTTTGCTCCAAACCCAATTTATTTTGATCCGGAGAAGATTGTTGAGCTTGCCATTGAAGGAGGTTGTAATGCTGTTGCTTCTACCCTTGGTGTTCTAGGTTCTGTTTCAAGAAAGTATGCACATAAGATTCCTTTTCTCCTTAAATTGAATCATAATGAATTACTTACATACCCTAACAAGTTTGATCAGATAATGTTTGCTAGTGTGAATCAGGCATTTGAGATGGGCTGTGTTGCCGTTGGGGCAACCATTTATTATGGCTCAGAAGAAAGCACCAGGCAAATTCAGGAAGTAACCGAGGCGTTTGAATATGCTCATGAACTGGGAATGGTAACGGTCTTATGGGCTTACCTTCGCAATCCTGGCTTTAAAAAAGACGGCAAAGATTATCATGTTTCAGCCGATGTAACCGGGCAGGCGAATCATTTGGCATCCACAATTCAGGCGGATATAGTAAAACAAAAGCAAGCTGAAAATAATGGAGGCTTTAAAGCCATAAATTTTGCCAAAACACACGAAAAAGTATATTCGGAATTAAGCTCAGACCATCCTATTGATCTTACCCGATACCAGGTAGTGAATTGTCTTATGGGAAGGGCGGGGTTAATTAATTCGGGCGGATCTTCCGGTGAAAATGATTTGGCTCAGGCTGTTAAAACTGCGGTAATTAATAAACGTGCCGGCGGTATGGGGTTAATTTCAGGGCGAAAAGCTTTCCAAAAACCAATGGCAGAAGGAGTGGAACTTTTAAATGCAATTCAGGATGTTTATTTAGATGATAAAATTACAATTGCCTGATAGTTAATATTTTAAAATAGATTATTTAAAGCTATATATAACCTAAATCGAGTCTCTTAAAAACATCCTGGCCAGTCCGGGATGTTTTTTGCTCTATCCCCAATTATCCAAATTTAAGGGTCAAAGCTTGGGTTTATTGGTCTTTGAATAGAATTTTATTAAACTATCATTTCCCATAACCGCATCAGGAACTGAAGCCGATGCCTGGGGTTCCTCAGTGTCAACTTTCTTATTTCTAAATATCTTTGTCATTAGTTCTTTAAAACTGTTGAAATCTACTTCATATGAAATACCAATCCCTTGGGTATAGCCTTGCTGTTCCGATAAAAATTGTTGTATTTCATTTTCACGGTTAAAAATCTTGGCCCTTAGGGTACCCTCTTCATTTAACAATACCTGAACTTCTACATCTCCGGCAACGACTGTTTCACTTACTCCGCCAACCGGAACTCCGAACCTACCATTAAATAATACTTTATCACTTATTTGAGTAGATACTGTGACACCTATTCTGTCTTCCGTTGAAATATCATTTGGATCCAGATACCCCTGCTCATAGGTAACCCCAAAATCAAATTTATCATTTTCATCGTCAAGTACCTGATTTAATAAGCCGGAAGCCGTTTGAATTAAGTTGCCCGTAACTGCCTGTTGGTTCAGACCCGTTCCTTCACTTACAAAAGTTCCCTGGGCCAATAGAAAAAAAGCATTTCGTTCTTCTATGGTTGGATCCTGGAGCCTGTATTCCAATTCAGACTTCACAGTTGAACTTGTTCCCGGGAATTCAATACCTAAATCTATTGTCGGTCGTTCTAACTGATCTGTAAGCCTAATGACCACATCTGTAGGGATGCGCCTGCTATACCCCGCATTATCCAACAATGGAGCCGGGTTTGCGTTTAAGGAATAGACCGCTTCCATGTCTAAAGTAGCCTCCAGGGGCGATCCATCCCATACTATGCTTCCTCCCGGCTTCACCTTAAAAGTCCGGTCAATAATTCCCCCAAATTTATAATTATACTCCCCGGTTACCACCACAAAATCCCCAAACATATTAAACTTACCATTGGTGTTAATCTCAATATAAATCAAACCTGCACCAGTTCCTTTCAATGAGCTTCCGGTCTCTGGATCCACAACGATTTCTACTTCTGCATCCGGGGTTACATCCAAATCGAATTTCAATTCTAATCCATAGTATTCCTTTAACTGACGCTGCAAATCAATACTTTCAACTTCATTTTTGTCAATAAAGGTTATAAATGAATAATCCCCTACAGAGGTTACATCGCTGATGGGTATTTTTAAAGACGTTCCCCTGGCTGTGGAACCTTCAAAATCAATGTTAAGGGCAGTAGAAGGACCAAATATTCGTCCTAACCCACTGACAAAACCGGTTCCGTAATAAAGTTCATCTTCATCAAATTCAGTATTTAGAATTAAAAACCTATCGCTTAAGGTATTTATGTCCAAATCAAAATTCCATTTCTTAAAGAAATTATGTTTTATAGTCCCATCTAAGACCGCCTGCGTATTTAAGTTTACATCGGTTAGCGTAATATTTTGAAAGTTAAAGGTCTGATCAGATAGTACCACTGCAGAATTAGCTCCAAAATCATAATCTACATTTAGATAAGGTACAGAAAGACCGGCGTTATTCATGGTCAAAAGGCCATCAATAAACGGATTTCTTATATCTCCCTTAATTTGGGCTGTGCCATTGAGCTCCCCGCGAATATTGGAAATTATATCCTTGCCTAATGGACTAAAAGGTTCCATTTTAAAATTGCTGAATGTTGCCACCAGATCTGCCTGTGGTATTTCAGTACCTCTTGTTACCTTACCAAAAACACCGAACTTCTCCAGTCCGTTTTCTTTAATTTGAGAATTTACCGAAAATTCAGAGAGGTCCCGGTTTCCTACAACACCGATGTTCAGATTACCTAGCTCTATGTCGTTTACACTGAATTGGGAAATGTCCAAATTGCATACCGGCAAATAAATATTGTCTTTTTGAAGCACGTTAAGTGTTCCATTAATTTCACCTTTCAGGTTAAGGCTGTCAATTGCAGGAGTTATTTTATTCAGGGAGACAATTTTAAATTGAAGTTCAAGATCCTTGTACGTAGAATCTGCAAGCTGTCCCTTGAGCCTTATTTGTTCCCTGTTATTATTATTCATTACTATTTCTTCAATAGTAATGCTATCCAAAGTACTATTTACAATTACTTTGTTTTTGTTATCACTTTCCCGATTAAGAATCCATGTATTGCCTTTAAAACTGATATCCGATTTTTTTAAGCCAATTACGGATTTATTACCCGGGTTGAACGTATGGTAAAAATTCAGATTATAGCTATCATCATACGCACTGCCCCCTTTAAATTCTGTTCTAAAGAACAAGGTGTCGTTCAAAGTGGTATTAATCAAACTAAAATCTTTAACATCATAATAAGGGGTGGAAACATCCTGAACAGCGAGATAGGTATTAAAAAGAGGGTTTTTATTGTCTATCCTAAAATCAATACTGTCTAATTCAGTACCGTAAGCCGAAATATAAGGCGATTTAAAATTGAGTTTAAAGTCTCCCTCATCTGCAATGATATTACCTCTGATAAAAGTATTGGGACCAAAATCAATCTGGGGGAAAAAAACCTCAACTATTTTATTATAAATCTTAAAATTAAAGCTCATTTCCTGACCTCCTGAAATTTCAAAAGGCTTATAATTTGTATAAATACTCCCTATTGAATTCCGAACCAGGCGACCAAGCTCCCTTACTTTGAATTTGCCTTTCATATATCCGGTGATTATATCAGGAGAATTTATTTCAATTACCCTGGTAGAATCTTCAGAAAATGTGGATTCAATTTCGAAATCCTCAAAGTAATAGGTATCATTTATGTTCTGATAATTGGTTTTGGTAAACTTTATATCTCCTTCAACACTTTGTAAGGAACTGCCTGTAATGTCCATATTTACATTTCCCTTAAATATGGAAACGCTGTCTTCGATAAAATTTAATATTTTCAAATCTGCATAATCGACGATAGCATTAAAGTTAAAACTTCTTTTGTCTGAACTAAAATCTGCCAGTCCTTGAAAACTAAACTTCAGGTTCTCATCGTTGGTTATCAATGATCCATCGAATAGCTGATCTTTTATTATACCTGATATCTTGATATCCTTATAATCATAACTATTGAACGTAACATTATAGACCTGTCCAAAAACTTCGGTATTAAGATTCTTGCTTACAAAACCTTTGCCTTCAACATTTACGTCGACAGTTGTTTTGCCTAAACTTTCATTATCTATAAAATGCCCCAGATCAAAATCAATCAAGGATACAAATCCCTTATAACTCGCATTATCAATATTATTAATTTCCGTTAACGTTAAATCTACATAACTACTTCCAATAGCTGTTCTAAGGTTTGCTCTCGTTTCAATAGATTTTTGGGTAATGAAGGTTTCACCCCTAACAGTAAACTGTCCTAATTTTTGAAAAATAGAAGGAAGTGATTTCCCTAATATTTGTGGTAATAAAGATCTTAGCCCATAATAGCTCGTTGAAATATTCTTTATCTGTGCATCGAGCTCAAATGGACCATTTTTTGAGAATAGATTTTTAAAATTGAAATCACCCCTGATTCCCGTATTATCTGATTGGAGAAACAAATTTTCTACATTCAAATCATTTAACACCCCATTCATATTCGCAGAAAAATTTACCAATTTGTCCGACCCAAATTGGTTCCATAACATATTTATTTCATCCAAAGCAACTGAGGAATCTGTAAAATCTGCATTTAGATTTACTTTATCTATAAATTGTGCCAGATCTTCCCGCTTGTAGTCAAATACCAGATTACCCACAATATCTGATTTGGGAGTTTTGATTTGTAGTGAGTCAAATCGCATCTGCTGCTTCGTGTATTTAAAGCTTGCGGCAAGCTTTTCAACATCGATCCCTAATGTGCTTTTCAATGATAAATCCTCGATGATGGTTGTGACCTCAGGTCCTAAGATCATAAAATCAACGGCTTCAATGTTCAGGTCTCTGAAGTTTAAAACTTCTGCTTTTTCCTTATTCATGTCCGTTAACCGGAAGGAACTATTGTTTATTTGCACATCCGATGAAGTAAAATAGAACGGCGGTGTATTGGGGTCTCGTGGCTTTTTGTCATCCAGCTTATCCACAAAAACACCTAAATTATTGTCTTCTTCGCCTTCATATGTTTTTAGATTAAAAAGCAGTCCATCTATATCTATATCTCCAAATTGCAATTTCCCATCAACAAGATTACGGACACTTAATATAGAAGTAGATAATGCCTCAATATAGATTAGCGTATCCTGCCTGTAATCTTCAACATAAACATCCTTTAGTGAGGTATCCCATGAAATTAGAGAAATCCTAACTCGGTCTATATTAATATCAGTGCCAAACTTGTTATTTAATGTTTCCGTAGCATATCTGGCAAGCCTGGTTTGAACCGCTGGCAGAGAAAGTATTAAAGTACCCAAAACGCAAGCCAGTAGCAAGACTAAAAGCGTTCTAACGATTATTTTTCTCAGTTTTTTGATAGGGCTATTATGTTTTACCTTTGTGCTACCAATTTTTGTTCCAAACCATGAACGATAAACAAAATATTTATATTCTGGCTATTGAATCATCTTGTGATGATACATCGGCGGCTGTAATGCATAATGACAAGATGCTAAGTAACGTGGTAGCCACGCAAAAAATTCATGAGGCATACGGGGGCGTCGTACCGGAACTTGCATCAAGAGCACACCAACAAAATATCGTTCCGGTTGTACACCAAGCGTTAGCCAAAGCAAATATCGACAAAAAACTAGTATCAGCCATAGCATTTACGCGCGGACCCGGACTATTAGGTTCTTTACTTGTTGGGACTTCATTTGCAAAATCACTTTCCTTAGGTTTAAACGTACCATTAATAGAGGTTAATCATATGCAGGCCCATATATTAGCGCATTTTATAAAAGAAGGTGATAAAAAAGTACCCTCCTTCCCATTTATAGCCTTGACCATTAGTGGGGGACATACACAGATAGTTTTAGTCAAAGATTATTTCGATATGGAAATCCTTGGAGAAACCCTTGATGATGCAGTTGGAGAGGCCTTTGATAAGAGTGCAAAAATTCTTGGACTGCCTTATCCCGGAGGTCCTTTTGTTGATAAGTATGCTGCAAAAGGAAATCCTGTTGCCTTTCCCTTTCCAAAACCAAAAGTTCCCGGATTAAACTTTAGTTTTAGCGGCTTAAAGACCAGCATCTTGTATTTTATTCAAAAGGAAACGGGTAAAAACCCAAATTTTATTGAACAGAATTTAAATGACATATGTGCCTCGATACAAAGTACAATAATCAATATATTAATGGACAAGCTTAAGAAGGCTTCCGCGCAAACCGGGATAAAGGAAATAGCCATTGGTGGCGGTGTATCGGCAAATTCCGGGATACGACAGGCTTTAAAAGATAGTGAAGAGAAATACGGCTGGAATACTTATATTCCAAAATTTGAATACTGCACAGATAATGCGGCGATGATTGGTATTGTGGGCTATTTAAAGTATATTGATGGGGATTTTAGCGATGAACGTATTGCAGCTAAGGCGAGGTATGTGATTTAACCAATACTGAATTATCAATGGCCTACAATGAGGAATTGGCGAAGCGGGTTCAGCTTGCACTGAAACTATTCCCAAAATTTATACTCGAAGATTTCCAGGAAAAGAAAATGTTTGGAGGTTTAGCCTTTTTATACAAGGGTAAGATGACAGTAGGTGTTATAAAAAATGATCTGATGGTAAGGGTCCTGGCTGATAAAATGAAAGATGTACTCTCTAAGAAACATGCCCGCCCCATGGATTTCACCAGCAGGCCTTTAAAGGAATTCATTTATGTTTCTGAGGAAGGCTTTAAAACTGAGGAACAGCTACAGCGGTGGATAGAGCTAGGATTAGAACATGCTAAGTTCAAATTAAATATGAAATAACAAATTTATCCTTTAAATAACTATGCAACTATTCTACAACCCAGAGCTGAATGACGGCGACAACTTATTTTCTTTTGATAAAGTAGAGAGTAAACACATAGTAAAAGTCTTGCGCAAAAAAGAAGGAGATGAACTTTACATCACTAACGGCAGGGGCGATTATTTTACTGCTCAAATACTGATTGCTGATAGTTCTCAGTGTAAAGCATCAATTATTGCAACACAAAAGAGACATCCTAAAATGTTTAGGCTCCACCTGGCCGTTGCACCTACCAAAAGCGCAGAACGTTTTGAATGGTTTCTTGAAAAAGTCACTGAAATTGGTGTTCATGAAATAACTCCAATCCTATGCGATCGTTCTGAACGTAAAACCCTCAAAATGCAGCGGTTGCAAAAAGTGATTATGGCAGCAATGAAACAATCATTGAGGACCTACCTGCCCAAACTAAATGAACCTGTTTCATTTTCAGAATTTATTGAACAGGATCATAAAGAACTCCTTTTTATTGGTCATTGTGAAGATGAGGAAAAACTCAACTTAAAACGCTGTATCACTGCCGACAAGGATGTTACTATTTTAATAGGTCCGGAAGGAGATTTCACCCAAAAAGAGATCAAAGATGCCTATGAAAAGGGGTTTAGGCCTATAACTCTTGGCGAAGCCCGTCTTAGAACTGAAACGGCCGCCATTGTCGCCTGCACCGCCGTGGCATTAATAAATAGTGGTTCTTAGGGGCTGTTAGTCCTATTTCTCAATTGTATTACCAGACATGATTTTAAAATTTACAATCTGAATTTTTATCAGTGTGATGGTAAAAATATATTGTGAAATGAATTTTATTTTGGTGATTATAGTATCTTTAGAAATGTGATATTTGACCCTTTTTTATGAAACTACTTGCCCTGTTCTTTACCATATTGTGGATGCTAAATGTTAATTCACAGGAAATTGGAATTTTAAAATATAAGGGTGGTGGCGACTGGTACGCCAACCCAACAGCCTTGCCTAATCTTATCCGGTTTTGCAATGAAAATATTAATACAAAAATTGAACCCAAACCCCTTACAGTAGAAGTAGGAAATCCGGAAATTTTTCTGTTTCCTTATTTACATATGACGGGTCATGGAAATGTATTCCTTAACCAGGATGAAGCAGATAACTTAAGGACCTACCTGCTTTCCGGCGGATTTTTGCATATTGACGATAATTACGGAATGGAGCCTTATATAAGAAAAGAACTTGTCAAAGTTTTTCCTGAGAAGGAACTCGTGGAGATTGGAGCAGAGCATGAAATTTTCAAATCGCGATACAGCTTTCCTAACGGCTTACCAAAGATTCATGAACATGATGGGAAAAGACCGCAGGCTTTAGGGATCTTTCATGAAAACAGGCTGCTTTTGTTATTTACCTATGAGTCTGATTTAGGAGATGGCTGGGAAGATCCTGAGGTACACAATGATTCAGAAGAAGTGCGTCTTAAAGCCTTACAAATGGGTGCTAATATAATCGATTACGCATTTAAAAATTAAGCTATGAATTCAAAGATGATTGCTGATGGAATTTTGAGAGCTGTAGCTGTTATTACTGTGGTACTGCTCATTTGCTTTTTCTTTTATAAAATCAGTACACTTTTGGTCTATATCACCATAGCTGTAATTATTTCATTAATCGGGCGACCCGTGGTGGTATTCCTCAGAACACGATTGAAGATGAGGAACACGCTGTCCGTTATTGTGACTATGGTGCTTTTTTTGGGGATTGTAATTGGAGTAGTTTCAATGTTTATACCCCTGTTAATAAAACAAGGGCAAAACCTTTCACTGCTCAATATTGATGCATTACAACAAAATCTTGAAAACCTGTACCATGAGGTGATCAACTATTTTGGAATTACCAGTGTCGACATAAGAACACAGCTTCGCGAATCCAAGCTATTTTCTAAGATCAATTTTGGTGTTATTCCGGAATTTTTGAACTCCATAGTGAGCTTATTGGGAAGTTTAAGTATTGGCCTTTTTTCCGTGCTTTTCATAGCCTTTTTCTACCTTAAGGACAGCAAACTGCTACAGGAGAATTTAATGGTCCTTATTCCTGATGATAAGGAAGCCAGGTTAAAAAAATCATTGCATACCATAAAACTGCTTTTATCCAGGTATTTTGGAGGATTGGTTCTTCAGATCTCAATATTATTCGTCATATACACCGCAGTGCTTTTGATCTTTGGGATACAAAATCCGGTAGTGATAGCCTTTCTATGTGCCCTTTTAAATCTTATCCCATATCTGGGACCGGTAATCAGCGCTTTTTTGATGGCATTGTTAACCATGACCAGTAATTTAGGGGCCGATTTTAGCACTGTAATTTTGCCCAAAACCATCTTTGTAATGATTGGTTTTACCATCGGACAATTGGTTGATAATTTTTTCTCACAGCCATTTATTTTTTCCAATAGCGTTAAATCTCACCCCCTGGAAATTTTCCTTATCATCATCATTGGCGGATTGTTATTTGGGGTCACAGGAATGATCATTGCTGTTCCCGGATATACCGTTATTAAGGTAATTCTAAAGGAGTTTTTTGCTGAAAATAAGATCGTGAAGTCTTTGACAAAAAATATATAGTTTTACTTTGAATAAAGAAGTCTTAATAACTGGTGTACAGGAATATATAAATAATAATTTGAATACTGACATCCTGTCAGTTTTACTTCAGAAAAGCAAATTTGATACAATTTCATCAAAAGAACTTGCACAACAGATAGAAAGCAAGAAAAAATGTGCCGCCAAGCTTCCAACCTGGTTCAAAACCGATAAAATATACTACCCTCCTAAGATAAATATTGAACAATCTTCATCGGAAAAAACCGCCTTCTATAAAGCAAGTTTGGTAAACGGAAAATCGCTCCTGGATGTAACCGGAGGTTTTGGAGTAGACAGCTATTTTTTTAGTCAGCAAATAGCCAAAGTAACCCTATGCGAAATTAATAAGGAATTAGCCCAAATAACTGCCCATAATTTAAACATACTTGGCGCAACAGCTATTGAAGTATTAAATACTGACGGGATTAAATATTTAAAGAATTTTGAGGGTCTTTTAGACTGGATCTACATAGATCCTTCCAGAAGAGATGACTCTAAGGGAAAAGTATTTAAATTATCAGATTGTACCCCGGACCTTACAACGCATTTAGAGCTGCTTAAAGAAAAATCAAAAAGCATACTACTAAAGACTTCCCCCTTATTGGATATTTCCAAGGGACTAAAAGAATTAAAAAGCGTTGAGGAAATCCAAATAGTTGCTGTTAATAACGAGGTTAAAGAAGTCCTATGGATTATTAAGGGTACAAATCATCCAGAACCTTTGATAAAAACTATCAATTTGAAGAATTCGGGTGATGAAGTTTTTATTTTTAAACGTTCTGATGAAAACTCAAACCAATCTGAGCTTTCAATGCCTTTAAAATACTTGTATGAGCCTAACGCGGCAATCTTAAAGGCCGGTGCATTTAAAACAATTGGAAATCAATTCCAATTAAAAAAGTTGCACGAACATACTCATCTGTACACTTCTGAAAAAAAGGTGGAATTTCCCGGAAGAACATTTAAAATACTTTCCACTCACCCATACAATAAGAGGTCCTTGACTGCTCTGCAGGTTGAAAAAGCCAATATCACAAACCGCAACTTCCCTGTTTCAGTGGCAGATTTAAGAAAAAAACATAAGATAAAGGAAGGCGGAAAGTTTTATCTGTTTTTTATTACAGATCTTAATAATAAGCGTCAGATTCTTAAATGCGTTAAAGCATAGCAAAAAAAAAAAATTCGGTATATTTAGATTTTTAGGAAAATCAGGACATAAATTGAACATAACTACATGGAATCTAAAACTTTCAACATTAACAGGAGAAATTTTCTTAAAGGCGCTACGGCAGCTGCGGTGCTATCTTCATTCGGAACTTATGGTTTTGAACTCATGAACAGAAACAAACCATGGCGCGTAGGCCTCATTGGGGCAGGGTGGTATGGTAGCAGCGATCTTTTTAAGCTCATTCAGGTGGCTAATGTAGAAGTAATAGCCGTATGTGATGTTGACAGCAACTTTGCAGAAGATACAGCCAATCTGGTATCAGAGCGACAAAGATCCGGTAAAAAACCAAAAAAATATTCTGATTACCGTGAAATGCTGGCTAAAGAAGGGCTCGAAATTGTATTGATAGGTTCACCTGATCATTGGCACGCCCTTCAATGTATTGATGCGCTTAAGGCTGGTGCCCATGTTTATGTCCAAAAACCCATTAGTGTAGATGTAATAGAAGGAGAAGCTATGGTAGCTGCTGCGCGTAAGTACAATAGAGTTGTGCAAGTGGGTACACAGCGCAAAAGTACCCCCCACCTTATACATGCTAAAGAAAATATAGTAGACAAAGGGATGCTGGGTAAAATTTCCCATGTGGAGATGTGTTGCTATTTCCATATGCGGGCAAATGGCAATCCTCCTCTCCAGGAAGTTCCTGATTTCCTTGATTATGAAATGTGGACCGGACCGGCTCCACTCAGACCCTATGATGGTTTACCTCATAAAAGATGGTGGCGGACTTTTATGGAATATGGGAACGGCATAATGGGCGATATGTGCGTTCATATGCTCGATACGGTAAGATGGATGCTCGCCCTGGATTGGCCCAACCGCATAACTTCTGCCGGGGGTATTTATGTACAAAAAGAGGGTAAATCCAATATCGCGGACACACAATCTGCAATTTTTGAATATGAAGAACTAAACTGCATCTGGCAACACAGAAGCTGGGGAACTCCCGATGATCCTGAATACCCATGGGCATTTAAGTTATTTGGGGAAAAAGGAACTCTATCGGGAAGTACTATGCAATACGATTTTGTTCCTTATGGAGATGGCAAACCAATACACATGGATGTAGTATACGAAAAAGAGAAATATCCTGAAGACTTAACCGAAAAGAATATTGAACTTAATGCCGCACCGGCTACCAGGTTGCATATGCTCGATTTTCTGGCAGCTATAGATAAAGGCACAAAACCCGTTGCGGATATATTAGATGGCCACATTTCTACCGCAAGTTGTATTCTTGCGAACATGTCTATGGATTTAAAAAGACCTTTAGTCTATGATCCTGAAAAATTGGTGGTAGTAAATGACCCGGAAGCTACTAAACTATTGCAAAGACCTTATCGCAGTACATACGAACATCCGCATCCGAACCAATTTAAGTAATATAAATATTGATTACCTAAAATTGCAGCGTCCATTCATGCAAATGCTGAGTCCACTTACTAAGACTCCGATCCTTTGTAGCCAATGAGAAGCCATGCCCGCCTTTTGGATATATATGGAGTTCTGCCGGTATTCCTTTTTCATTTAAAGCCTTAAAAAATAACAGACTGTTCTCCGGTGGAACCGCTTTATCGTCTGCGGCATGGAAAAGAATTGTAGGAGGCGTATTTTCTGAAACCTGAAGTTCGTTTGAAAAATAAGCAATACTTGCATCATCTGGCTCATCCCCGAGAAGAGCTTTTTTAGACCCACTATGCCTTGAAGGATCAGTAAAGGAAATAACAGGGTATACCAATGCCATAAAATCGGGTCTGGAACTTAATAAATCAGCCCCATCAACATATTTGTATACCTCATCATCAAAATGGGTCCCAAGAGTTGACGCCAGATGTCCTCCTGCAGAAAATCCGATAACACCAATCTTTTCAGTACTAATGCTCCATGTTTTTGCCATATACCGGGTCAGCCTTATAGCCCTTTGGGCATCCTGCAATGGTACCATTTGATTGTTTACCAGGGATTTTGAAATAGGCAGCCTATATTTTACTACTATCCCGGCTATTCCTTTAGAATTCAAATATTTGGCAATATCACTGCCTTCCCAATCATATGCAAGAATATGATACCCGCCTCCGGGAAAAATTAACATTGCCTTACCCGTACTATTTGCTTCGGATGGCAAATACACCTCTAATTGTGGATATTGAACAAAACTGATTCTTTTAATAGCCCCCTGCTCAAGTATCTCCCTTTCACCACTTTCTATGCGATTAGGAACTCCGTCTGACGGCCAAAGGGGTAAAATCGTGTCCTGTGAATAGCCACAATACATCAGAAAAAAAGCAATTAAAGAAGCATGTATTGGCCAATTCTTTTGTTTGTTTTTCATTTGATTTATCATTCTTTAAATTCAATATTTACATTCCCATTTAAAATCTGCAATAGGATCATTTGAAGCACTGGATAAGTTATAATGCCACCACTCTGTCCTGATAGACCAAAATCCGTGTTTTTCCATAGTCTCTTTTAAAACCTTTCTATTGTTTAAGATTTCTTCCGGCAAGTCCATATTATCATGATATGCCCTTTTCCCAAAGAAGTCAAAATCGGTACCCATATCCAGTTCTTCCCCACTGGCTGTAATCAGGGTAATATCTACGGCTCCTCCTTTATTATGGATAGAACCCTTAACAGGGTTTGCCACATATTGCGGATTTGGCACAATCTCCCACATCTTGTACTGCACGGAATTAGGCCTGTAGCAGTCATAGAACTTAATTTTCAATCCCATAGCTCTAAATTCATCGTTTACCCCTATTAAAGCCTTAGCGGTCTTTACACGGGTATAGCATTCAGCGCATTCATATACTTTGGCTTTTAAAAAGTTGTTTTCTGTCGCATATCTAAGGTCATATTCAAAATCACTGCTATAATCAGCCAAACGAACGAAAGTAGTATCGGCTAAGTCGGCAAGAGTTTTTTGTATATCTTTTTTTGGAATCATTTTAGACGACACCATGGTATCTAATGCCTTTACCGAATCCAATTGGACACCTATAGTATGCTCTTTTACCTGTTTTTCTCTACATGCGGAAAATATAATCAGTGAACAAAAAAATACGATGTATTTCAATAGTGATTGTTGATTTTGAATGGTTACATGACGAAGTTAGAGAAAATTAAAAACACATACACTTCTCTTAACTCATTTCTAAAGTTTGTAATTTTTATGGGGCATTCAAAAATTAAAAATATGGGCTCAGATTAGACATGAAATGGAAAAAATAAAATTGAATTATGATTGAATAAAGATGTACCTTACAAGAACAAAAATTTGGTTGGTCACTCAAAATAGCCTTACCATAAAAGCAAGGCAAATATCTTGATTAATACGCCTTTAGAGAATGGTACAAGCCCTTCTGTGCTTTGATAAAACAAAATCTATAACTATGAAAAATTATATAGTTTTCTTGTGTTTAGCACTAATCCCATTGGGGAATCTTTGGGGTCAGTCTGAATGGTTGTTAGGTTTTGAGAAACCTGAGCAGAATCCAATAATGACCGCAGATTCCAGCTACTTTTTCAATTGTCCAATGGAAAAAAAGATGGTGAATTGGCAAAAAGCAGACGTTTTTAACCCGGGAGCTATTGTACGAAATGATACCGTTTTTATACTCTTCAGGGCCGAGGATAATCCGGATGCTATCCTGGGCGGAAGAACTTCACGTATTGGACTTGCGTATAGTACTGATGGCCTGAATTTTACAAAATATCCTAAACCCGTATTGTATCCAGCGAATGATGGCTTTCAGCAATGGGACTATCCCGGAGGTGTGGAAGATCCAAGAGTAGTTGAAATGCCGGATGGCACCTATATTATGCTATACACCAGCTGGAATAAAGATATTGCCCGACTCTCCAGTGCCTCCTCCAGAGATCTCATAAATTGGAAAAAACACGGACCTGTTTTTGAAAGTTTTGATAATGGAAAATTCAATAATATCTGGAGTAAATCAGGTTCTATAGTTACAGAATTTAAAGATGGCAGGTTATTCGCCAAAAAAGTAAATGACAAATACCTGATGTATTGGGGAGAGCTATTTGTGAATTTAGCACAATCTGAGAATGGCCTGGATTGGGAACCCTATTTAGATCATGAGGGCGAATTATTACACGTATTTAAACCTACTATTGGTGAGTTTGACAGTCATTTAACGGAACCTGGGCCTCCCGCCCTATATACAAAGAATGGAATACTCCTGCTCTATAATGGTAAAAATCTCAGTGGTGAAGGCGCCAGTCAAAAAGTGGCTGAAGGCACGTATTGCGGTGGCCAGGCCTTATTTGATCTTAAAGATCCCACCCGGTTGGTTAAAAGACTGGAGGAACCTTTTATCTGTCCAAACCTTCCACACGAAACTACCGGACAATACGAAGCAGGAACTACGTTTATTGAAGGCTTGGTTTATTACAAAAAGAATTGGATACTATACTACGGAACGGCGGATTCCATGGTAGGTGTAGCCTTAAAACCTGAATAAATGAAGTTCTTTCCAATATTTCTGTTTTCCCTGCTGCTCATTGGGTGTGTTGACAAGAAAGAACCTATGAAAAAGGCAACCAAACCCAATATTGTACTCATTGTAACCGACGATCAGGGTTGGGGAGATTTAAGTTTCCATGGAAATTCAAATTTAGAAACCCCAAACCTGGATCATCTTGCAAAAACTGGTGCCTACTTTGAAAACTTTTATGTTCAGCCTGTATGTTCTCCTACCAGGGCCGAACTACTTTGTGGCAGGCAATTCCAAAGGCTTGGAGTCTATTCTACTTCTGCAGGTGGTGAAAGGTTGAACCTTGACGAAACTACCCTTGCAGAAGTATTTAAAAAAGCCGGATACCAAACAGCTGCCTATGGAAAATGGCATAGCGGAATGCAGCCACCCTATCATCCAAATTCAAGAGGATTTGATGATTTTTATGGTTTTGCTTCGGGGCATTGGGGCAATTACTTTGATCCGCTTATAGAGCATAATGGCAAACTGGTAAAAGGAAACGGATTTTTAACCGATGATCTTACCGATAAAGGCCTGGAATTTATCTCAAGGAATAAGAATAATCCTTTTTTACTCTACCTTCCCTATAATACGCCTCATAGCCCCATGCAGGTTCCGGATAAATATTGGAACAAATTTGAGGCCAGAGAATTGACAAAAAAGCATAAGGATACAACTCTTGAAGACATTAAGTTTACAAAGGCCGCACTTGCCATGGTAGAGAATATTGATCATAATGTTGGCAGGATTCTAAAAAAGCTTCAGGAATTGGAGTTAGAAGAAAATACCATCCTGGTATATCTCTCGGACAATGGCCCAAACGGGTGGCGTTGGAATGAAGGAATGCGGGGCAGAAAAGGCTCCACTGACGAGGGCGGGGTTCGCAGTCCCTTATTTATTAGCTGGAAAAACACCATCCCCGCATCCAAAAAAATAAGTCAGGTAGCCAGTACCATTGACATCTTGCCTACGCTGGCCGCCCTGGCCGATATTGAGGTAAAAACTCAAAAACCCCTGGATGGGATAAATATAGAGTCCCTGATTTTTGAAGAAAATCCATCTATGGAATCCCGATTTATTTACAACCACTGGAATGGTAAAACCAGTGTCAGATCTGCAGAATTTCGATTGGATCATGAAAACCGACTATATCATATTCCTACAGATCGTGGCCAGACAAAGGATGTAGCTAAAAATTATCCTGAAGTATATACTTCCCTCTTAAACGCCAGGGAAAATTGGTTGCAAGGTATTCCGAAAACTTCAGCCGAAAGCAGACCATTTACCATTGGCCACCCTGAGTTTCAGACAACTCAGCTCCCTGCACGGGACGGAATAGCCCATGGTGTTATTAAGCGGAGTAACAAATATCCAAACTGTTCTTTTTTTACAAACTGGAAAAGTCCCGAAGATGTGATAACCTGGGATGTAGAAGTTTTATCAGACGGTGATTATGAAGTTATTATGTACTACAGCTGTACTGAGAAAAATGTAGGATCTACCTTATTTCTTGAGTTTGGTTCCAGTACCATTAGCAAAACAATTACAGCGTTTCATGATCCGCCGCTTAAAGGAATTGAAAATGACAGAATTCCACGAATTGAATCCTATATAAAAGATTTTAAACCCATTTCCATGGGGAAAATGAAATTAAAAAAAGGCAAAGGACAACTTACCCTTGGGACGTCAGAAATAATCGGTGATGAGGTTATAGATTTTAGATTGCTGCTTTTTAATAAGCTTAACTAGCAATTATTCTATGCTGTAAAGCAATTCATCGCTATCTTCATAACCAATGCGAACTGCCTTGGCTACAAATGATAATTTATTATCCAGGGGTTCAGAATAAATGTGCCAGTTTTTATCTCCGTGTTCTTTCCAAATAATGGTGGCATCATATTTTTCTGAAATCAGATTAATCCTGTTATCATGCTCCTCCATTTGAAGCGGTTTTAACCTGGGCTGTTTCCCATTGGGAAGCCAGCTGCTTATTAACTCTTTTTCCGGAATTCTACCCTGGTCATTGGTTTCCTCAATCCAACTATCTAAGGTCCTCCTTAAGTGTCCCAATGTATCCTGATAATTTATATGATCTGAAAGATTAACTAATTCAAAAGGATCGTTTTGCAAATCATACAATTCCTCTTCGGGTTTGGGTGTCCTGAACCATAATGAAGGAATTGAATCTAATTTTCCCGATGCTTCCAATGCCATCATATTTTGCATCATAGACATTTGCTCTCGATAGTTAACAGCTAATGCATTAGAAATTTCTATATTATAATTCCTTATATACTTAAATCTTTTGGAACGCACGGCACGTAACTTATCATACATTTCATCAAACCTGTCCGAGGAAGCAAAAACATAGTTGCTCTTTGCACTGTCCTCATAAATTCCGAATTGTGCTTTCCCTTGCATTACTTCAGGAGGGGCAATACCCGCCCACGACAGCAAAGTAGGGGCAAAATCAACAAAGCTAATTAGCCGGTCATCGTAAGTACTCTTCTTTAAATTATCCTGGAATTTAATAACCAATGGCACTTTAAGACCTGTATCATACAAAGCTCGTTTATGCCTTGGAAAAGGCCCCCCGTGATCTCCATAAAAGAAGATTATAGTATTGTCATATAACCCATCTTCTTTTAATTGATCTATGATTTCACCTATCTGATCATCCAGGCGTTTCAGGTTCGAATAATTAACGGCCAAATCGTGGCGAATGATTTCATTATCCGGAAAATAAGGCGGAACCATTACCGAATCTGGCGAGACATATAATTCTTCTTTCCCCTGTTTCCAGATTCCTGATTCATGACAAACGTTAAAGTTAAAAACCGAGAAAAAAGGAGCATCCTTAGGCCTATTACGCCAATGCCCTTCCCGGCTGCTTTCATCCCAGGCAGATTCGGGAGCTTTGAAATTATAATCCTCTTTGGCATTATTGGTACAATAATAACCCTCTTGGCGAAGGTATTCTGTAAACATTTTAACCCCGTCAGGGACTAAAGGTGAATAGCTTGGAATTCCTATCTCCGGCTGATTATCAGTGGAATAAGCATTATAGGTACGCATATTATGGGTCCCTAATGTAGTTGGATACATCCCAGTAATTATGGCACTTCTTGCAGGAGCACAAACAGGCACAGGTGAAAAGGCATTGGTAAAAACAACGCCATCTAATGAGATTGATTCTATGTTAGGTAGCGATATGGTGCTATCACCATACATTGGAAAAAACCCGGGCGATTGATCTTCTGCAACCAACCAGATAATATTTGGCCTCAATAGGGCCTTACTTTTTATTTCCTTTTCCTCCTTGCAACTTGCTAGCAGCACAAGGATAAAAGAACTCCAAATGAAGGTTCTAATAGCAGTCTTCAAAGATTTTCAAGGAATTTTAGGCTTTGAGGCACCTGCTCTACTACCCTGGAGCACTCATCTTCAATAAACATATATTTAACTACCCCAAGTTCTTTTGCCCGTTTAACTACTCCGGCTATATCTACCTGGCCCGTTCCGAGTACCACATTGGTTTCTACGTCTTCATGACCTGTATCGTTGCCTTTTATACCATGTTCCATATCCTTAAGGTGAAGTAATACAATTTTATCGGGATAGCTGTTCATGACCTCAAGAGGATCAGCTCCTCCATGATGCACCCAATAAACGTCCATTTCAAACGCAAAATCATTGGCATTTTTAGCCATATAATCAAATAATGTCCCATTTTCATAGGGTCGGAATTCATAGCCATGGGCGTGGTAGGTCAGGGTTATTCCTTCTTCCTTCAGGCGCTTTCCCGCCTTATTGAAAACCGCTGTAGCCTCTTTAGTTTTTGCAATATCGAAGGTATTTCCCTCATGGGGGATCCAGGCACACATCACATATTTAGCACCAAATGTTTTGGCGTTTTGAACGACCTTCTCAACGTCATTCTGAAGGTCCTCATATCCTGCACCAACACTTACCATTTCCAGATTATTAGCCTTTAGTAATTTTTTATATTCGGCCATTGGAAGTCCATAACTTCCTCCACCTTCTATTTTGGTTATCCCCCAATCATTCACCAGTTTAAGTGTTCCCTCAACATCGGTCTTAAACTGATTCCTTAAACTGTACAACTGTAATCCAACTTCCTGGGCAACAAGCTGATAGGTTCCAAAAAGGCAACACAAAATTAGTATTCCAGAAACCCTAAAATTCATTCTAATATTCATCTTATTTTATTTTAATTATGTCAATAAATTTCCTTCATCATCCCACTCTGCGATTACGCCACGTTTGCTTTGATCTACACATTTGGCCAGCCATTCTTCATCATAAGCCAAACCGTGCTGTTCAAGAACATCTTCCGGCACTCCATCCCATACACTTGGTGTGTTTCCTTTATAACCCAGATCCTCAATACCAATTTTGGAGGTGTAATAACCTGTAAGCGTAAGATTGCGCATTAAAGAAAAAAACTGTATCTCCAGAGGATGTTCATCCATGGGAATTTCCGTATCATAGAATGCAATTGGATCGAGTATCTGCTTTTGCTGTTCTTCCGTAGCCGATTTAAATTCTATACCAAACTCAGTATTACTTTTATGATCTAGCCACATAAGCCCTCCTCGCAAATTAGTCTGTAATTTAGGGACATCTTTAGCCATAAATTCAATGAATTCAGGAACCCCAGCATCTGTAGCACCACCAAATTTATCATTGGGAGGCATTATTAGGTTACTAAGTACCGCTATTGTGCCTAATTCGTGCTCATTAAAAAACTGTTCAGAATTTAACTTCTCTATAAGTTCTTTCTCTTCCGGAGTTCGTCCAAAATGGTTACCTTCAGATTTAACTGCTGCCAGTTCCTCTGTGCTTGCTGCCTCGGGTTTACAACCATGAACAACCAAACCGCCTGCAACGGTTCCAAGTAAGATTGATTTTATACTCTTTCTCCTATCCATTTTTTTAGATATTTTGCTGTTTTAATTGTTCTACAATATAGTCCGATGCGCGCCATGACAATGCCAGGATTGTCCAGGTACAGTTCTTATCTCCCTGCGAAACAAAAGGGCCGGCATCAGTTATAAAAACATTATTTACATCGTGAAGTTGCTGAAATTTATTTACTACTGACCTTTTTGGATCATCCCCCATTCTTGTCGTACCTACTTCGTGTATAATTCTGCCAGGGGCCAGAAGTCCGTAGTCATCCTCTTTGGAAGGCGTATCGCCGAGAACTTCTCCTCCCATATTATGGATAAGTTCTTCAAAGGTAGACTGCATATGCCTGGCCTGGTTTCTTTCAAAATCTGACCATTTATAGTTGAACCGAAGTACCGGGATTCCAAACTGGTCCACAGTAGTAGGATCTATTTCACAATAGTTGTCTTCTCTTGCAACTGCTTCTCCCCGACCACCGAAGCCAAGAACAGAGCCATAATATTTTTTTACATCATTACGCAGGCTTTCACCGTAACCTCCTGTTGGTAAACCAAAAAATTTATTAAAATCATTGGGATTAAACCCAAATCCATAATTAGGCATACCCATTCCTCCCCAGACTTCTATATGGTAACCCCGCGGGAAGTCCAAGTCCTTATTATCCAACCACCAGGGTGTATAAACATGCATTCCGCCTACACCGTCTTCATTGTAAACTTTACGGTTCATTAGGCCTGGAAT
>CP070778.1:2720840-2732209 GCA_020346245.1 Flavobacteriaceae bacterium
CCGGTACCAGCACCTATCGCAGCTCCGTACAGGATATTATTCCCGGCTGATCGTTTTGTTTTTATAAAACCAATTTTGCTCAATTCAAGATTGACCGGTTTTTCCCCGCGACTAACTACAAGAGAAGTGTCTGTTATCCTGGAAACTCTTCCTTTGGCTATTTTTTCGCCATTCAAATTATATACTCTTATAAAGGGGGTTGCCTTATTTTTTGTTTCTTGAGCATATAGCAAACTGCAGGAAATTAATACCAAAGTAAAAAACAGGAATTTCATATAATGACAAATTAGATTGGTTATAAATACTATTAATGCGACAAGCAGGACGGGATAACTTGTCTTAGGGGAGAATTAAAAATAAAAAAATAATCACGAATAACTCAGAAAGTTTCAATTTTTGACTTAAACCTGTCGCGTGTTAAGTTAAATTCTCCAGGGTGGATTCTTCCTGTTAACTCCACCATAGTATAGAATTATTTGATTCCCATCAAGATCTTTTAACCTCGCCTCTCGCCATAGCCAGGGTTTATCATTTGGTAATTCATCAAATTCAATTCCCACTGAAATTAATTCTTCAACCCGGTTATCCAGATCTTCGCATTCAAAATACACATATATTCCACCTCCTGATGGAAGGTTCTCGGTTTGATGAATAGAAAAAGTGGCATCACCATCAGGGCATTCAAACCTGGCGTAATGTGGCAACGCCTTTACGATTAGTTTTAATCCCATCTTTTCGTAGAAAGGAACAGATTTAGTTAAATCTAAGGAGGGGACTGTAACTTGATTTAAGTTCATTGCAAAGTCCTATTCCGATTTGTGCACTTCCAGTTCAATTTCTATCATGAACTCTGGTAATGCCAATTCCTTTACGCCAAGCCAGGAACCTGTTGGAAAGTGCTTGGTGTAGATTGTACTCCGGTAAGCAGCAAGCTCCAGAAACAAAGGCATATTGGTTGTGAAAATATTCTCTACAACAACATCATCAAAAGTGCAACCATAATGCGTTAATATTTTTTCCAGATCCGAATAACAATTTTTCATTTGTTGCTCAAAATCTCCTACTGCGGTTGGGTTTCCGGTATCGTCCATACTTACAGCTCCGGATATTTTAATGTCATTACCAATTTTCACCGCATGCGAGTAACCGTAGGATTTTTCCGTTTCCGGGCGAAGCAGGAAATACTCAGGTTTTTCCTGTTCCACAATTATTTCTTTCTCTTCGGCTTTGGGCGCCTGATTGCAACTTTGAACCAGAAATGCACTAAGAACTATTAAAATAAAGGTGGTTGTGTTATAAAATAATTTGTCCATATTTTTCATTTTTTAAATTGTCATTGGTTATTTATTTGCCTTTAAAAGGCATCACTTTATCTATGATTCCGAAGGTACTAAACTTCGGAATAAATGCCGGATCTCTTTTCATTGTTTATATGAATACCGGAATAATATTTTACTTCTTACAAAATTCTGTTATAAGGCATTACTAGTGCGCGTTTAATTTATAATACCTGTGCTCATCAAAAACATTATCATTCTTGAATACTGCCTTTTTAAAAACACCTTCTTTTTTGTATCCGCTATTTTCAAGTGCTTTCATTGAGGCGATGTTATAATCAAATACCCCTGCATAAATTCTTATCAATCTTAGGTCTTCAAACCCATAATTGGTAATTAGTTTAATAGCAGTTGCTGCAATTCCTTTTCCCCAAAAAGGCTCTCCAATCCAATATCCTATTTCAGCTGATTTACTGTAAATATCATTTTGAATGATTAAACCTATTACACCGCATAGTTCACCGTCGTATTGTATTGCGAAATTTTGTTTTGGGCTTTCTTCTATAGTTACGCTTATAAATAACTCCGCATCTTTTTCGCTATAGGGATAAGGAAAAGAATCTCTAAGATTATCCCATATTTTCTTATTGTTGGCAAGTTTTGCCAATTGTGATTTATCAGATAAATGGAGTTCTCTTAACTTAATTTCCTCAGGTTTCAATAGTCAGTTTTTCTATCGGTTACAAAACTTGAATAAATTGCTGTTTTAATACCGGTGGCCTATGCTTACAGAATATTTTTATGAATTTTAAACAATAGCAGCTCCTCATCATCATTGGGTAATGTAATTACATCCACCATTTTTAGCCCCAATTTTTCCAAAAGTCGTTGGGAGGAAACATTCTCTTTTGATGTAATTGCCTTTATTTCTTCAATTTCAAATTCTTCAAAAGCGGCTTCTTTCAATCTATTTACAGCTTCAAACGCAAATCCCCGACCTTCATATTGGGGGAGGAAGGCAAACCCTATATCTATACCTACCAGGCCTTCCCTGTCATAGAGTCCGCAAGTTCCAATTTTTATATTGTCGGACTTTTGAAATATCGTATAGTTAGAATATCCCAGTCTATGGAGTTGGGGCAACATTTTGGTTTTAATATAGTCTTTTGCACTTACAACGGATTTTATTTCTCTATCTCCAATATATTGAATGAACTTTGGTGTATTCATAAGTTCATAGATAAACTCCGCATCTCCTTCAGACGTTGGCTTAATACGTACTCTTTCTGTTTCGAATTCTTTGTACATTATTTTTTTATCGGGACAAATTTAATCTACTCTGACAGCAAACTCCCCCGATTACTGAGAAGCTTGTTCATTCACAGAACTTAGAAAACAACCCCCAGCGTTAACTATTTCAATTCCGTTTTTTTATTGTTACTGACAGGCTTGTTCTTTACATATTTCTCCAGCCATTGATCCTGTTCCCAAAGCAGATGCAGGATAGATTCCTTTGCTCTGTAACCATGACTTTCGTTTGGTAGCATAACTAACCTTACCTGAGCACCTAACCCTTTAAGCGCATTAAAATATCGGATACTTTGCATTGGATAGGTCCCCGAATTATTATCTGCTTCACCATGAGTCATAAGCAAGGGCGTCTTCATTTTATCGGCATGCATAAACGGAGACATAGTATAATAAACCTCCGGAGCTTCCCAATAATTTCTTTCTTCACTCTGGAACCCAAAAGGGGTTAGGGTTCTGTTATAAGCCCCACTCCTCGCAATTCCTGCAGCAAAAAGGTCGGAATGGGAAAGCAGGTTGGCAACCATAAATGCCCCATAACTATGGCCTCCAACTCCAACACGTGTCCTGTCTATATAACCCATGGCATCTACTGCATCAATGGCGGCTTTAGCATTCGCTACTAATTGATTACGAAAAGTATCATTAGGTTGGTCATCACCTTCACCTACTATGGGAAATGAAGCACCATCCAGCACAACATACCCTTTAGTCACCCAATAAATAGGGGATCCGTAATAAGGATAGGTAAATTTATTTGGGTTTGAAGTCTTCTGGGAAGCGCTCGATTGATCTTTGAATTCGCGGGGATAAGCCCATAAAATCATTGGCATTTTTTCTTTGTTTTGCATATCGTAACCCACGGGCAGATATAAAGTACCCGATAAATCTAAACCATCTTCCCTTTTATAACTAATTACTTCTTTATGGATATCCGCTATACTTTTAAAAGGATTCTCAAAGTCAGTCAACCGCTTAAGTTCATTTTTCTTCAGGTCTCTGATAAAATAGTTGGGATACTCATTGGGTGATTCCAGCCTTACGAGGAGCTCATTTTTGTCTACATCATAACTCGTGAGGTTTTCAAGTTTGTCAGTATATCCTGATTGATAAATTCGACTTGGTTTAAGCGATTTTAGGTTGAGCTTATCAATAAAAGGGAATTGTCCTTTTTCGGAATACCCAGCTCCTTTAAGGAAGGCAT
The DNA here is from genome assembly GCA_020346245.1 of Flavobacteriaceae bacterium. Classification (GTDB taxonomy): domain Bacteria; phylum Bacteroidota; class Bacteroidia; order Flavobacteriales; family Flavobacteriaceae; genus Eudoraea. The sequence continues at coordinate 2,724,630 of CP070778.1, forward strand.
CACGCCCTTTTAAAGCCATGACATCACGCCCCATTTTGTTTCTTTTAGTCACAAAATTTCCGGGATCATCATACCTGTCCTGATAATTTCTGTCGAAAAGAATTTTAGGTTCGATAGAAGAATCAGACGGATTGAATAAATACGTCTTGGTATTTCTTGTATTCCACCACTCATCTATAATAAGTGCTGTATCTTCATCTCCCCATATGGCACTGTCATATCTGTTTATGGTTTTTATCAGGCTTTTGGGTTCTCCATTGAAGGGGGCATCCAATTGAAAAATTTCATCCCGGTACAATACTTCTTTTTCAGGATCACCTCCATCAAGAGCCTCAGCATAGACTAAACTTGAGGGTAGGTCATTCCTCCAGCTAATTCTTCTTTTCCCTTTGCGGACAGCCATGAAACCTTTTGGCAGATCTTCAATTAATGGAACTTCTACTATGGTCTCTACTTTTTGACCATCCTTTGTATAAATAACAGTTTTAGAGGGAAACCTGCGATAAGGCACCAGGTATGAAAATGGTTTTGCAACAGTTGATACCATAACGTATTCTCCATCCGGAGAAAACATTATACTATTGTACATATCACTTTCCAGCCATTTTTCACTTGTTCCATCCAGTGAAACTTTGTAAAGCTCTGATAAAGCCAGCTGTTCAAAGTTATGCTCATCATTTTTATTTTTTAATAAATCCTGATACGTACGGTTTTGGGCTTTTTTTCCGTCATTAACAGAAATGGTAGGCCCCGTAGGAATAGCATTCTTTGAGTCAATGAATTCCTGCCTGTGAGGTGAAATCATTTTTACCAGGATGGCATTCCCATCCTCAAACCAGTTTATCACATTTCGAAGGTTGGCATTAACCTTCGGCTCAGTCAGTTTTTTTGCACTTTGTTTAAGAATATCAACCACCCAGACTTCAACTCCGGAAGAGGTGGTATTTGTGCATGCAATTTTCTTTTGATCAGGTGAGAAACTGAAATTGGTTAGTTTAGGTTCTTCTGGTAATCCGCTCACCTGAATTATTTCAGACTCATTGCTGTGGAGTGATTTAATTTTTAAATTGTTATAATAAGTTACACGGCTTCCAATATTGGTTTTTGGATTAATTCTTAATCCCCCCAATCTTAATTCTTCCTGGGATATTTCTTCGATACTTTTAAAAGCATCGCGATAAAGTAAGAGCATGAAATCTTTGTTGTCATCAACAATTACTGAAGGCGCCCGGGTAACGTCTACAAGCTCTAGAATTTCCTTTGAAGGTTTTTGATAGGTCAGTGATTCCTGGGCCTGCACCTTTACAAGAAATAATAGTAGAACCATGTATATAGATAGTTTCATATTTTCAATATTTATCCTTAATAGTTTTGTGTATAAAAAATAACATTTTTCTTGTGCAATAAATGTATTAAAAATGTACTATCTAATTGGCCTGGTAAGGTTAAATAAATAGTCCGGAAAAGGCGTAAATGTATATAGCTTAGAATGAATTTTTTGGCGGGGAATGACCAATAAACCTTTGTAAACAGTTTGCCGGGGGTAGATTCCGATCCATGTTAGCGCTGCCTAATCTGCTTCCTGTATCATTTTTTTGATCAGAGAAATTTGCCCTAAATGATAGTAGCTATGTTCAATGACACCCTCAATGCTTCTTCTATACGTACCGTATTCCTCTTTGACAAAATAGTCTTCTAACTTTTCTTCAGTCATTTTTTCGACATGGTTTGCAAAATGTGCTGCATTGGTCCATAGCTCATTTAAAAGGTGATCCCAATCTTCTTTGGATTTAATTTCCGGCATGTCAAAACTATATTTATCCCGTATTACCAGCTCACCTCCTTCAAAAACGTCCAGAATGCCCGAAATGTAATAATTAATATGGTAGGCCAGAGCCGCAATAGTGTTTAGTGATCCAATTTTTTTTGTCGCTAGTTCCCAGCGTACATTGGTTAATTGATCCTTATAGTTGGTATTGGCAATCCATTTACCATTTAAAATAACCTCTTTAAAACGATTGGCAAGTTGTCCTGGATTCTCCATTTAAATACTATTAGTGTAATAATTATATAATTACCAGCTTTTATGACAGGCTCAGGTGGTGAAGTGAGTATTGCAAGCAGGTGTTTTTTTCGTCAACATACTTTCTGAACTTATTCTAAACCACTTTGCCTAATTTATACCCAAGCCATGCCATTGGGATATAGGCTCCTGCCAGATCTAAAACTGTAAACCAGGCAGGGGAGGGAAGCATTATAATATTTATAATACCACCAATCAGAAAGAATATTCCAATTAACAAAGCCATTTTCATTTTGTGACTTATGGAAATCAATGTTGCCAGAAAAGCACCTGCGAAAGTTCCAAGGGCATGCGCTAAAAAGGGAAAAAGGAAATGTTTAGGTTCAAACAAATGAATAGACTCTTTTAAACCTTCCATTGTGGTAACATCCGCACCACTTGGAGGTTCAATAATTGAGCTGCTAATCATAATTATACCCATATTCACAGCACTTCCAATTATTAATCCCAATACAACGCCCAGGATATTTTTCAGAGTAACATTCATGATCTGGTTATTACTATGGGTTGTTATATGAAAGCAGGAGTTGGCCTGATTCGAACTTTTCGAATACTATAAATGTATTAAAAAAGCACAAGTTTTAATGACTTAAACTTTATGCACCTGTTTATGTATTAATGGTTGGGAACTATGTGGTATGCTAATTATTCAGTTTTTATGTGTCTGGCTATTCTTTTGAATTAGCTTAGCAAGGCGGGGGAATGACTCAAGTAATTAAAACACATGCGCTTAGAACCTTATTCTAATTCCTTAATATACTTTGGATTGAAACCTTTTACAAGTAACCAGATAATGAAGGTCAGTACATAGATACCATTTTGAACAAATAAAAGGCCGGAAACTTTTATATCGGCCAGTTGAAGGCCTCCGCCAAAGAAGACCACTATGGAAGCAAGTATTCCCCAAATGGAGAGCCAGCCCGGAATAAGTCTTGTTTTAAAGAGGAAATAGTATAATACTAACCCTCCCAGGCTATACAACATGAGCATTAAAAAATGTGTCCAGTAATACGCTTCATGAAGCATTTTGGCAAGCGATGTATAGTGGTCAGTAGTCGCAGCGGTTGTTACTGCAAATTCCTCACTAAGAGAAAGCAGGCTCACATGAATGATATTGCTAACTACAATAATAGTAAAGTTAATTCCTGCAATGGCCAAATAAGCGATAGCCAGTCTTTGATCATACTTTTTTATAAAGGCGTATAAAAAAATGGCAATTCCAACTCCTACGGCACTGGCCAGTATATCGAGGCTTATGGAAAGCTTCATCTGCCCCATATGCAGCATAATCTCTTCGAGAAATGCAGTAGAATTTGCCTCAGCACCGCCAAGACCTCTAAAGGCAGTACCTGTGGCGCCCGCCAGGACGGTTAATAAAAATAGAAAACCAAGAATTCTCCCGGATTTTTGTGTCAGAGCCATTGTTTTCAAAAGTTTAGGTTATTTATGCTAATTGGTAGCTCTATTAAAAGAATTGTTACAAAATAAACTTATTTCAACCGTTTTTTTAAGCAAACTATTACGAGCATCTCTTGTGGAAACAACCAGGGAAGTATCTTATACATAGTCGCAACAAGTTTCATTCATTAAAGATATTGGCTCACTTTTAAATGAAATATATGAGTTAGGCCAAATGTTTTTGCTTTGGATATGGCAGGTTAGTTTAAAGCCCTTCTAATTGTTTATTGTAATCCTCCTCATCGAAATTGCCTTTAGACTCTTTTATGAATTGGTTTTCGTCTAAAGTCCATTCTTCAAACCCACTAATTTTTACTTTATTCCCGGTGCCATCAGGACCGGTGTTAGTTCCGGTAAGCGTCCAATGAAACAGGGTCTTATCCGCTATGGGCACTAAACTGTCCATTGTCACAATTATATCAGGAAAAGCATCCATAAACCCTTTTGCAACTTCGGTTATTTCCTCTGTGCCTTGGGCAGGTGCTCCATTGTTTACCTGCAATGATCCATCTTTTGCAAAATAAGAAGCTACAAATTCAGGTCTTTTACTACCCCATGCCTGCGCATAGCTTCGGGCAAAAATTTCCAAATCAAACTTCTTTTTTTCTACGGCTATCGGATTTACTGTAAAGGAAATATTTAGAAACTTCCATATTCCATTTTCCTTTAGTAGGGTAAAATGGTTAATCTCGCGGGTTTGTGGAATTCCAAATCGATGAACGACAGCATCACCTCTTACAAAAGCCATTTGGCTTTCACTTACCAGGATGTCGTAGTCACTTATTATTTCGCAATAGGGCAAAGGAATACGATTTTTGACATTTTCGAAGTAGTCATAAATAGTGATCACAGAACTAGACCAATCCCCGTCTTTTATGCTACTTATTCCTAGGTTTGTATTATCAAAAACTACCTTGTCCAAGGCTTCCAGGTCATAGTTGCCGGCAGCAATCAACAATTTGTCTACAGCAGCTTTTATTTCTGCTTCTTCCTGTGTCCAGGTTGGTTCCGTGGTCTCAGGTGCAGCAGCCTGTGTTGCATCAGAATTCGCCGGTTTGGGTTGGCAACTCAAAAGGAAGATTGTAAGAAAGAAGAGAATGCATATAGAATTTAGATGAGTATATTTCATAAATATAAAAATTTGAATTTGCGCCTACATTTCCAGATTTTGATTTAATTAAAAATAAGAACTTTTTAAAGTTAGGTTTGATGTAAAATGGATATGCCTGCATATACGAGATGTTAGCCTGCATAGGGCAATTGTATCACAATCCCATGTCCCGATATATTTTCCATTGCCCGCCTTCCTGTTTCCAAACCAATAAATATTTACCTTCTCCTTTTAATTTGCCTTTACTATCCTTCATTTCGTATTTCCCTAATTCAAATAAAAATTCATTATCCGTAGTAAGTGAAGTTGTTGCAAATAACAAATTGGGCATATCATTCTCAATGGAATAACGTATCTGCCTGCCCCATGATGAGAGAATATCCTTCCCTTTTGATGTGCCAAAGTAAGCTCCTTTTGCATACATCTTGTACAAGGCTATGGAATCTCCTTCAAAAAAATGTTTTGAAAATTGTTTATCAAGGCTATCAACCAGCACCCGGGCTTTAATCAAATCTATTTTCTTCTGTTCAGGTGATTGTCCAAACACAGTGGAAATAGAGAAGAGAAAAAAAAGGTATTGTAGTAATTGTTTTTTCATGTTATATCTGGTTTTAATTGATGTGCTGGGTACAACTTTAAACAAATGAAACCCAGGTTCTCTATATGCGATGCAGGTATGTTGTTTTTTAATTCAAATAAGCGCTGAATTCAGTTTAAGTTAATATGGTATCCCGGATTCTTTCTGTCGTTTGTCTTCTGAATTTTATAAATTTATAGAGCGCCAATTCACACAAATATAAGCGAGAAGATGAAAAAACCAGTTAAAATAGCCTTAATCACTTTTACATCACTACTCGTTCTAATTCTTCTGTTGGCATTAGGGGGTTGGATTTGGGTAAATTCATCTTTCCTCAATTTCGAAAAAGAGTATAAGGAGAAAATTGAGATCAATGAAGTGACCATTGATGGATACCGGTTTTTAGATCGAAATGACAATGGGCAACTTGATGTATATGAAGATGACAGAAGACCTACAAGTCTTAGAGTGGAGGATGCTCTTTCTAAGATGACCATTGAGGAAAAAATTCACTTGCTAAAAGGTTCGGGGCTCGCTTCAGCGATTGGCAGAGTTAAGGTGGGAGAAGGGATTCCTGGTGCTGTTGGAACAATTGTTGCAACTCCAGGATTAGGATTACCAACAATATTTTTGTCAGACGGGCCTGCAGGATTACGAATCGAACCACATCGTAAAGGGGAAGACAAAACTTATTATTGCACCGCCTTTCCTATAGGTACATTACTGGCTTCAACATGGAATACGGATTTAATACATCAGGTAGGTAATGCAATGGGTAAGGAAGCGCTGGAATATGGAATTGATGTAATCCTTGGCCCGGGAGCCAATATAATGAGACATCCTTTCTGTGGTAGAAATTTTGAATATTATTCAGAAGATCCTCTCCTTACGGGCTACATAGGAGCGGCCATGGTCAATGGAATAGAATCTAATGGCATAGGTGCCTCCGTTAAGCATTTTGTTGCGAACAATCAGGAGACCAACCGCAAATTTAATGACGTGATTGTTTCAGAAAGAGCGCTGCGGGAAATTTACCTTAAGGGATTTGAAATTATCGTAAAGGAGTCGCAGCCATGGACGATTATGTCTTCTTATAATAAAGTCAACGGTACATATACATCAGAAAGCAGGGATCTTATGACTGGTGTTTTGAGGGATGATTGGGGGTTTGAGGGTTTGGTCATGTCTGATTGGTTTGGTGGGAATGATGCAGCTGCTATGGTAGGTGCCGGCAATGATTTGTTGGAGCCTGGAACCAGGAAACAATGGAAAGCCCTGCTGGAAGCCCACAAGAATGGATATTTAACTATAGAGGATATTGATACTTCCGTTAAACGAATCCTTAAGTTGGTTTTTGAATCGAAAAAAATGCAGAATTATCGATATGGGAATAATCCGGATTTAACAGCACATGCCAAAACTACCCGCCTGGCTGGCGCTGAAGGGATGGTCCTTTTAAAAAATGAAAATGCACTTCCAATTCAGAAATCAAAAAATGTTGCTCTTTTAGGGGTTACTTCGTATGATTTTATTACCGGGGGAACAGGCTCAGGAGATGTCAACGAAGCGTACATTGTATCATTGGAAGAAGGGCTAAAGAATGCAGGTTACCAAATCAATGCTACTGCTAAGAATATATTCGAAAACCATAAAGAGGCCAATTCAAAAGAATTCGTCCGGCCAGAGGGGATTAAAGCGATGTTTACCCCTTATATCCCCCCTCAAATTGTATATACTTCAGAGCAATTAGATCAAATAGCTACAGAATCAGATTTGGCTATTATTACAATTGGCAGAAATGCCGGGGAAGGGGGAGACCGGATTGAAAAGGACGACTTCCTTTTATCACAACAGGAGCAAGATATGATAACAAGAACTTGTCTGGCCTTTCATGAGGCAGGTAAAAAAGTAGTAGTGGTACTGAATATCGGAGGCGTAATAGAGACCAATTCCTGGAAAGAACAGCCCGATGCCATTTTGCTGGCATGGCAGGGTGGTCAGGAAGGTGGAAACGCATCAGCTGATGTCCTTAGTGGCAAGATAAACCCCAGTGGAAAGCTTCCAATGACTTTCCCGATAAATTTGGATGACCATGCTTCAAACAAAAACTTTCCTCAGGATGGGGAACCAATGAAAATAACAGATATGTTATTCGGAAGCCAGGTGGCTGAAGAAGAAAAAGTTCAAAACATAGATTATACGATCTACGAGGAAGGTATTTATGTTGGGTACCGGCATTTTGATAAAGCTAATTTAAAGGTATCCTATCCATTCGGATTTGGACTTTCCTATACAAATTTTGAACTTAGTGATTTGGCTGTGGCTGTTGAAAATGATAGCATTAATGTGCA
>CP070778.1:2732309-2739776 GCA_020346245.1 Flavobacteriaceae bacterium
GATTTTCATCCCTGCTTATTCGTTCTTCCATAAGATGCATTTCATGAGAAAGCATCTTTTTTAGCCTACTTTGAGTAACGTACCTACCGGCGGATTCAGCGCCATATACCGCATCGCTAAAGGATTTGTCATAGGCACTCATGGCCTTTGCTATAGTCCCTGAGGCACCGCCTGATCTGAAAAACCACCTGGCAGTTTCTTGCCCGGCACCAATTTCCGCAAAGGTCCCGTATATGTCGGGATTGAGGTTTATTCTTAGAGTCTTTGCCTTTATTGAAGGAATATTTTCAAAAGCCGGATCCTTTTTGAAGACTGAAGCCATATTTGTAGTTTGCTTTCAGCAAAGTTAATAAGATTGGGGTATCTATTAAATAAATAAGTTATAAATTTGAAATAAATAGATGACAGGTTGAAAATTACTTTTTTAGGCACTGGCACATCGCAAGGAATACCGGTTATTGGCAGCAATCATCCGGTATGTTTAAGTAAAAATCCCAAGGATAAAAGACTACGAGTTTCGGTGCTTATTTCATGGAAGGATTTTAATTATGTTATTGATTGCGGCCCGGACTTCAGGCAGCAAATGTTAACCCATAAGGTAAAAAAATTGGATGGAATTCTCTTTACGCATGAACATGCAGATCATACGGCAGGCATTGATGATATTCGGCCATTTTTCTTTAGACAGGGTGATATTCCGGTATATGCACATGAAGATGTTATTAATTCATTAAAAAGGAGATTTGACTATATTTTTGCCGATGAGAACAGGTATCCCGGCGCACCTGCTGTTAAAGTTAATATGATTCGGGACAATAAACCCTTCAGCATAGGGGATAAACGGGCAATTCCTATTGAAGCATTACATAACCGCTTAAAGGTTTATGGATACCGTATAGAAGACTTTGCATATCTAACGGATGTAAAGACCATTTCAGATGAAGAAATAGAAAAAATAAAAGGAGTTAAAGTTTTGTCTGTGAATGCATTACGTATAGAGCCGCATCATTCTCATTTAAACCTGGAAGAAGCCCTGGAATTAGTAAATAAAATTAATCCAGGAATAGCATATCTATCTCATATCAGCCATTATATGGGTTTTCATGATGAAGTAGAAAAAAAATTACCGAAAAAGGTACATTTGGCCTATGACAATCTTGTTGTCTCGGTGTGAGACATGTAATTCGTACATTAGTTAGTTTGACAATTGATTTTTTAAATTTATGAAAAGTAGAATTTTTATTTATCTGTTCATTTTTACAGCCCTGTTATCACTTTACTTATTTGTTAGCAGCAATGCGATGTTAGAGGATAAGGATTTGAAAATTGAGAACCTTGATAATCAAGTTGTTATGCTTCAGGATTCGGTTCAAAAATTGCAACTTCAGGTTTTTGATATGCAATATTTTTCATTGGAGAACAACGATGACGCCCTCTCTTATTATGATCACCTTGGCCTGGATAATCCGTCGTTGTACATTTCGGATAAGTTATTGGAAACCAATGAACGAAAGGGGGATAACCCATTGGTTCCGTATGAAGGCATGGAGAGTGATTTTAAGATCAATAAGATTAAAATTCTTAATCACCAGTGGATTATAGCAGATTTTTCGGATGGTAAGTACTGGGGAGAGCTACTGGTCAGATACGAGTTAAAAGATGATATGGGTGTAGATTTTACAATGATGGACCACCTTTTATATACCCGGAGTAATTAAATATTTTCTTCAAGCCACTTTTTAAACGAGTAAAAATTCTCAGCTGAAACCCCGTGACCCACGGGAAATTCTTCATATATAAAGTCAATCCCAAGTTTTTTTAATAAAATAGGTGCTTTTTGAGCCCATTCAGGTGGTATTATCTGATCTACCTGACCATGGGATGCGTATATTTTAAGGCTTTTATGGTCTTTTTGGCTGTAATTCTTTTCCAGGATATTTTCATCTATATAACCGCTCAGGGCCACTACATTTTTGACCTTATCCGGATATGAAAGTGCAACCGCATAACTCAGAACTGTACCCTGGCTAAAGCCCAATAAGGTAACATTATCTTTGTCTAAATGATAGGCTTCACAGGCTTCCTCAATAAAATTGACAATTTTATTCCTTGATGAGATAGCTTGTTCCACATCACTCCATTTTCCAAATGAGGCATCAAAATTAATGGCATACCACGCATTGCCAAAAGGTGGTAACTGGTGAGGGGCTCTTGCCGAAATGATAAAAAATTCCGCTGGTAATTCTGAGGCGAATGAAAACAAATCCTCTTCATTACTGCCGTAACCATGAAATAGGAATATCACTGGCGGACGCTTATTTTTAAACGAAGATGGACGAATTAAATGATATAGGGATAAGGGAGTTGTTTCCATTCTATTGAATAAAAGTAAACCATTGCTGAAATGAAGTCCCCAGAAATGGAACCAATTGTTTTTTATTGTTTAAAGCACCCAAAAGGCCATATAACCAGAGGGCAAAATAAAATATATACAAGCCCACCCAAACATAAAAGTTAAACCACTGACTTAAGAAAAGGGCGCAACCCATAAAAACCAGATGTAATCCAAATGCTTGCCTGGTATGGAACCTGGCAAATTCATTTTTTGGTTCCAGATTCATCGTTATTGCTATCAAAGATCCAATAATTGTGAAATATGCTATTATGGCGGTTGTTTTTCCTTCGGCTACTGAATTTTGTTCCAAAATATTATTCTTCTAATTTGTACTAAAAATTTTGTTATCTCAAACAAATAGTTGATTGTTAGCAACAATACCATATACCTTGCCCTTCATTTTTGTGCCAAAAAACAAACTATTCCTGGATGTAGAGTAACTATGGTTCTTTATATAAATAAATTCTGACTCAGGATCAAAAAGAGTAAGATTAGCCCGGGCTCCTTTTTCTATAGTCGCCTGATTTATTGAGAATCGCTCTCTACCTTTAGATAAAAGCGCCACAGCCATTTCCATATCAAATAGCTGATTTAAAATACCGAATGCATTTTCAAGACCTATTGTGCCATACGCAGCATTATCAAATTCTACTCGTTTTTCTTCTATATCAATTGGGGTATGATCCGAGGTAACAAAATCTATGGTGCCATCCTTCAGGCCTTTTATTAATGCGCTAATATCTTTTTTAGTTCGAAGCGGGGGCAAAACTTTTGTATTACTATCAAAGTTGTCCAGAACATCATCAGTAAAAATCAGATTATGAACAGCAACGCTACAACTCACATTTAAACCCTTCTTTTTGGCTTCGCTAATAATCTTAACAGACCTGGCAGTGGATATAGTTGGGATATGAAGACTTCCACCAGTGTATTCTAGGATAAAAAGATCTCTGGCAATTTGAAGCTCTTCCGCCAATGCGGGAATTCCTTTTAAGCCAACCCTGGTAGATGAAATACCTTCATTAACAATGCCTTTCCCCATAATTTTATCATCCATTGGAAAAGAAAGAACCAAGCCTTTAAAATCCTGTGCGTATTGAAGGGCTATCTTTAAAAGATTCGAATTTGAAATAGAACTCTTAAAATCGTAAAATCCAACAGCTCCTGAATTCTGCATGTCATAAAGTTCAGCAAGATCTTTGCCCTCACTTTGCATGGTAAGAGTACCTAATGGGTGTAATTTTGTTGGTTGTCCTTTCGCTGCATTTTTCAAAAATACAATTGCACCACTGCTATCTGGCGGGGGGTAAGTATTAGGATTAAGGACAATGTCTGTAAAACCACTTCTGGACGCAACGTGGAGTCCGTTTTTTATAGTTTCACGTTCTTCAAACCCGGGTTCACCAAAACTCACACTGCTATCAAACCAACCAGTAGAGACATGTAAATTTTTGAATTTTAGTGTTTTTAGATTTCCGGCAGGTTTTATCAATGGTGAAATTTCTTCAATAACCCCATTAATAATAAGAATATCCCGCTTTTTGAAATGAAGTTTTCTGTTGGTATGATCAACAATCGTGGCAGATTTTAGAAGTATGTTCATTTAAATATTTTTTGAATAAGAACTTCGGCCAGCATAAAAAGCAAAGCAAAAATAGTAAACCATTTCCATAGCTCCGTTACGCTATCGTCTTTTTCCATGGTTTCAATGACTCCTGTTAAATTATTTATAACAGCATTGCTGTCTAATATGTCCAAATCCAGGTATTTAGATTCGCTTTCTTCTCTGGGGTAGTTAAAACTAATATTTTGAATAAATCTGGATTGTTCGCTTATGTCATAAATACCATCTTTAGTAGGATTGTAATCAAAGGATAAAATGGTTTTGTTTGCAAAAGACTGCTGTTCCGGAATAAATTCATAATCATTCTGTGTAACCTTTAGAATATTATCACCTGCCATTGTGGCTTTGACATCTACGGTGGTTAATTGACCAAGGGTATTGTATAATTCAGGCGATTTTAGACTATTGGCCCCAATGCTATAAAATGTAGGTACAATAAGCGGTGAATTCTTAAAATTAGAATTCGTATTACTGATTGCAGCTGTAAATAAATATATTCCATCTAGCCCAACCAGGAATTCAGACTCACCCTGTAAAGAAAGAATTTTCGGTGCTGTTGTTCTAATTTTAAAATAACTGGCTATCCTTGGATATTGAAAATTACTTATTCTTTGGAGAAATACATTCTTATAGAGAGGATGATCAAAATTTATTTGTGTGATGTTACGTTCTTCATCAATTTTATTAGCTATGGAAGTAGAAAAATATTTTCCTATAAAACTATTATAGTTTTCAATATTAGCTTCAGAAGAGGGTATAATGATCAGATGCCCTCCTTTTCGAGTATAATCCACTAGTGTATTTTTCAGTGAGACAGGGACGGTTTTTAATTCATTTAGAATTATCAGGTTTTGCGACTCTAATATGCTGTAATTAATAGTATTAATTCCTACATCCGTAAATATGAATTCATCTTCTGTAAATATTCTTTCTAAAAACCCGCTATCCACTTCACTTATGGATAATACTTTGATCTTCTCCTTTTGGTTGATATTAAAAAATAGCTGATTATCATAAGTCAAACCAATATCCGATATTTCAATTCTGCCTTTGATAACATCATCAGAAGGTAAGGTAAATATGATATTTGATTTTCTGTTTTCATCAAAACTTGCTGCAGTCTTAGCAATTAATTTGTCATCATCATACAATGAAACAGGGATAGTTTCTAAAGTTCCTGTTGCAGTTAAATTTACTGCAAGATCTATTGTTGTGGGATTTTCTTCAGCTATATATGCCGAATTTAAAACAGCATTATCGGTATTCTCCGGTTTTAGGCGAACCAAAAAAGTTTGGATATTTTCTGGAGTATCGTTTTCCTGAATAGTAGCTCTGTTCTGAAAATCAGAGATTATCACCAAATATTTAATTGCTTCTTCGTCTTTGCTAAAGAAATTTTTTCCTTTAAGCAAAATGTCCTTGAGATCTAATTGATTATAAGTATAGGGAAGCGATAAAAGTTCATTACGAATATCCGGTAAGGTGATGTCAGTGAAAACTTTATCATTGGTAAAAAGGCTAAATGTCTTATCCTTAGGCAAATCTTTTAGTAATTTCTGAACTGCGTCCTGCAACATAGTTCCGTTCTCTGTTTTGGCCTGCATGCTAAACGAATTATCGAGGTATATTACCGTTTCTTTGGCATATGCCGCCGACTCATTGGCGAAATAGGGTTGTGCAAAAGAAAGGATTAGACCTGAAAGCAATAATAGCCTGGAGATAAGTAAAAGCCATTTTTTTATTGCACTGCTTTTACGGGATTGCGCAACTACTTTTTGCAAGAGCTTTACATTGGTAAAAGGAGTTTTTTTGAATCTGCGAAGTTGAAAGAGGTGAATTAATATCGGAATCAGAAGTAGAAAAAAGGCCCAAAGGAGTTCCGGATATTTAAAAAGCATTCCCAAATTTGATTTGACAAATATATAAAGTATTGAGAAAAAATTGCCCTGGATTTATGACAAAATTAGGAATGAACCTTCTGTTACATATAAATGAATTTAACATTAAGGCCGGTACATTCCTTTAAAATTCTTTAAGGCACGATCAATGAATAAGTTCTTTAACAAAAGAAAAAATAATCAACCATAGGGTATTGTCCTAAATTCGTAAAGAAATTTTTAATCATTTCCTGCGCTTCTTCATTGGCTACAGTAACAATACTTTGTGGTTTTTTTAATTCATGCAGGTAATTAAAATGCCTCAATTCCTCACCATAGATATTTTTACCAATTTTTTTAGGGTTATCGCATAACCAGTAGAAAGGAATTTTTTGTTTTATCAGATCTCTGGCAATACCTTTCCCTTTATTTCCTGCACCCCAGACCGTTAAAGGCCGACTGTTATCGTGATGAAGTTTTAAATAGTAATATAGCTTTATTTCCAAAAAATAATTCTGCGCATAGTGCTCACTGGTTCTTGAGGTTCTGCTATCATAGTCACGCCAACGGTGTAATATCTCACTGCAGGGAATACATTGCAACCCTTTCTCATAAAAGCGAAACGCAAGATCATAGTCCTCCGGGTATCTGTTGTGTTCAAAGGCGCCACATTCTTCTAAATCTTTTTTGTAAACCATCCAACAAGGGGATGGGATGACACATTCTTTATAGATCTCAGAATAGTTAGCACCTCTGGCAGTGAGCTTGTTCAACCATCTTTCATATCGCTCATATCCATTGCTTATTCCCCGGTCGGAAAAATATTGGACACCGCCTACTGCCAGGTGTCCTTTTCCATGTTTTTTTAATGCAGAAGCCAGGATATTTAATTTATTGGGATTCATTATGTCATCAGAATCCATTCTGGTCATCAATTCTCCTCTACTCAAATTATAGGCAGTTCTAAGTGCTGAAATAATACCTTCTCCCTTATTGGTAAGGACTTTTATCCTGGTATCCTTCGATGAATAATATTCAATAATAACCCTGCTCTTATCTGAGGAATGATCATCTACAGCAATTATCTCCCAGTTTTGGTAATTCTGCGATATAATAGATTCAATACAATCAGGCAGATAAGCGGAAGTATTCTTGAATGGGATTAGTATACTAATAAGCTTATTTTCCATCAATAGCTCAATCGATGTATTAATATTATAATGCTTCTAACTACCCAAGGCCTTTGCAATGGCTTTTTCAGCTAATGGGGCCATAAGTTCATATCCCTTTTTATTAGGATGAACCCCATCACTACCAAGATCTTGCTGCAGGCCATTGTTGCCGTCAGTCATTGCTGCAAAATAATCCAGGTAAACCATGCCTTTACGTTTAGCATACTTCTTTATCATAGTATTTAAAGCAGGAATCTTTTCATTTGGCATAAGTCCTTTGCGCCAGGGATAGTCATACGCAGGCAGGACAGAGCACAAGACTACTTTTATATCATTGGCTTCTGCCAATTCTGCCATGGACATTATATTGTTTGCAATCATTTCCAACGTAGAAGGTCC
>CP070778.1:2739876-2777130 GCA_020346245.1 Flavobacteriaceae bacterium
TGACTTATTTAAAAGAGACCTATCCGGCAGATAGCCTTGTCATGCCCAAAAGACGAAAATAAGATGTTATTTGGTATTGGTCACAAAGGCAATTTTCTTACTGTCCGGGGACCAGCTTGGAACATTTATGGAACCTTGCCCTCCATAGATATAGGCTATCACCTTAGGTTTACCTCCTTGATAAGGCATAATACGCAACAAACAGTGTTTGTAAAAAGGATGATCTGAGGGGTCTATGTCTTTGGGGAAAGATATAAATGCAATCCACTTTTTATCCGGACTGACATGAGGAAACCAGTCATTATGCGCATCAAAAGTCAGCTGAGTCTTATCTTTTCCATTAGCTTTCATCCTCCAAAGCTTCATCTTTCCTGTACGGGTAGAATTAAAAAAGATATACTCACCATCCGGGCTATACTCAGGACCATCGTCCAAAGTAGTTTGATTTGTGAGCTGTTGTTCTTTACCCGAATCTACATCAATGCTATAAATATCATAAGCTCCATTGCGATTTCCTGTAAAAACCATTTTCTTGTTATCCGGCGACCAGCCATGTAAATAGGACGCCCCTACCCCGGGTTTAGTAACCATTGTAGGAAGCGAATCTCCATGAGCTGGTAAGTAATATAAAGCTGAAGTTCCGCTGTCATCCGGATTGTGATTGCTTATTCCCAATAGCGTACCATCAAAAGTGAGGACATGATCATTATTGTTGTTTACCGCAAATCCTGTATTCAATGCAGAAATCGAATTGGTTGATAACTCATAGTTATACAAATGCCCCTTGGAATTATAAATTAATCGTTTCCCGTCCGGAGTCCAGTTTGGCGCTTGTATAGAGTGAGCAGATCTGTAGATAATTTCCCGATGACCACTTGCTATATCCAAAATCTCGAGATTGCTTGCAAGATAGTCGCGATACGGGGTGAAATTTGGATCAACCGGTCTTATGATCCTTACGTTTCTAAATTCCGCAGATTCCATTACATCCGGATTATGAGAACAAACATATAATCCGATATAAACAGAATTGTCTAATTCCATATCAGCTAATTCCACACTTGTAAACTCCTCCCCGAATTTGGCGGTAGACATAATAAATTTATTGCCGCGTCTTTCCAATTGTATAACATCCGGATAAGTATCCTCTGAAATCACCTCATTGGTATCTCCACCTATTTCCTTGCGAAATTGTAATGTAGTAAGGCCATCGCCATGAGTAGTGGCATTTACATGTTTAGAATTTGCATCCAAACTGTTTTTTACAATCCATCCGGCCTTTCTGTGCGGATCAACCCCTTCGCCAAGAAATTTCACTTCTGCTCTTAGAATAAAGTCGCCCTGGATTGTTGTCCATAAATATTGAAAATCATCCTTGCCAAACCACATATTGGTCCCTGAACCACCAATTTTATAGGTCTGATTTTTTTCTGAATATTCTGAAAATCCCTGTAATCTGCATTCCCCTATATCAGCATTTCTGTCAAAAATTCCAATTTTGTTTTGGCTACTAACTACATTTATCCCAAATAGTAAAAAACATAAAATGTAGTTATAAATCATTGATACTTTCATTCGATTTTGATTTTGGTTGAGTATTAATTTCCCGGTGCGTAAGGGAATTTTAAGGATTGGTAAAACTCCAGTTTTTCATCAGGATGTTCCACTCCGGGCGGAAGTTCTCTACCCGAAAAGGTTTGAAAATAAAGCAAACAGGCATTCCGCCACCATTTGGCTTCCTTTAACTGAATCTCCAAAAGCATCTTTACTTCATCGTATTGATCATCTGTAATAAGGCTTTTGATTTGCTCCCAGATACCAATCATTTCTTCTACCTGATTTACACCTTCCTGATATTTCAAAGCAATTGCATCCCACAATATCAATCCATTTTTTAATTTATAATCCCAGCGCAAATGATGAAACCATAATAGGTATTCTGGCGGACAAGTTTCAGGGGTATTGAATATTTTAGCTATTTCCGGGGCATACTGGGAGGTAGCGTCGCTTCCTGATGGCGTACGATCAAATCCAATACCTTCCTTATCGCCTTTATGATAGTAGGTAGGGTTCCACTCCGGTCTGCTCAAATCACTTACCCATGGACCCGGGCCATAATGATGGCCGGTATCCATTAAATGGTGCAGCCCCAAGGGTGTCATGTAGTTCACAACGGCCTCCCTGGAAACAATCATCAAGTCCTTAATAGGCTCTACAAATGCTGAATCGTTAGTGTAGGTTAAGCGCAGCCACTCTTCTGCTATGGTTTCAGAACTCAGATATGGGTTCCATGCCAGGCGTCCGTATCCATACCAGTTAGCTTGAGCGAACGGATGACCGGTCCAGTTTAGGTCGGTTCCGATATTTGCCACTCCGGCCATTGCGGATATTTTGTTATTAAACAGAGAACCATCTATGACTTTTGCAACTGTTGCATTTTTACCTTTTTTATAGGTCTCGGCGTCCAACACTTCCTCAAATAGTTTGGGAAGAAATACCAGATGAGAACTAAAACCAAGATATTCCTGTGTAATCTGAAACTCCATAACCAAAGGTGTATTGGGCATAGCACCAAACATAGGATGAAAAGGTTCCCTGGGTTGAAAATCAATTGGCCCGTTCTTCACCTGAACCAAAACATTATCCTGAAATTTTCCGTCATAGGGAACAAATTCCTTAAAGGCTTGTTTCGCCCTGTCTGTTGCGTCCTTTTCAGAATAGACAAAAGCCCTCCAAATTACAATTCCTTTAAATGGCCGTAATGCATTTGCCAGCATATTGGCTCCAACCACATGGCTCCTACCATAATTCTGCGGACCTGGTTGTCCTTCAGAATTGGCCTTGACCAAAAAACCCCCAAAGTCAGGGATATCTTTGTAGATTTGTTCCACCTTATCGTTCCACCAATTAATTACATCCTTATCCAATGGGTCTGAGGTATTCAAACCTCCTATTTCCATAGGAGCCGAGAACCTGGCTGTCAAATACACTTTTATCCCATAGGGCCTGAAAATTTCTGCTAAAGCAGCTACTTTTTCAAGATAGGCAGAAGTTAAAACCAGTGCATTTGCATTTACATTGGTCAAAACAGTTGCATTGATACCGATAGATGCATTGACCCTCGCATAATCCTCATAACGGGGATCCTTATATTCTGGCAGTTTCTGCCAGTTCCAAAGTGAAAATCCGGCATATCCCCGTTCCACGGTGCGGTCAAGATTATCCCAATGATTTAGCATTCGCAATTGAATTTTTGGTACGTCTACCACATTAATCCCCTCAAGGGATTTGTGTGTTTTCATTAATTGCAGTAATTTAAATACTCCGTAAAGTATCCCTTGATCTTCGTTGGCAGTGATTAGTAAAATACGCTTGCCTCTTACAGTAAGAGATTTAATAATAAATCCTTCGTTGCCAATTCGCTCAAAATCAGCTTTAAGAGCATTCACCATATCTTTGCCCAGGTTCATTTTTTTGGACACCCACATCGTATTTATTAAACTGAGTGAATCATGCATTTTTGGTGGCTGTCCCAATAATCCGTCAATACCTCGCCAAAGCTCTTTTCGCGCAGTATCCAGAATGGGACTTTGGCTACTAAAAAATATGGATTTGGTAAGTTTTTGGTATTCTGAATGTCTTACAGGGTCTTCTATTTTGGAATATCCGAGCCATAAATCGTATCCCCCCAATGATTGGGCATTGGAATTTAGAATAAGAAGAAAACTAACTACATAGAAGAGTTTAGCCTGCGCTGCGGTGATATTCATTTATTCTTCTTCATGATTTATATCATCTACCTGCAACTCATTCTCAATATCCTTATTTAATATTTCATCCCCCTCAAGGTCATGATCTTCCATTGCTGCTACAAGGCGTTTGCTGACTTTTACCAAATAAATAGTATTATCCGTCCTGACTTCTACACATTCTACTATTTCGTTCAGTGCGTTTTTAAAAGTAATAATATGGTCATCATCGTATCCATCAGGGTATTTTGTAACAAGCAGATCAAGAATATCCTTGTTTAATTTTTTGAAATCTACAATTACGCGTCGCATGATAAGGGTTTCTTTTGACGTTTAAATTACAAATTAAATTAATACGCAAAACGCAAAATCACGCTTACAACCCATAAGGGTTACCAAAAGTAAACTTTATGAAAATGACCAGACTTAATCAATAGAATTGGACAATTAAAGGCTTGATGTAGCTTCTTTGTCTTCCTCTTTGTGGAAAATCAAATCTTGTTCTTCGAGGGCAAAAACAAGTAGTTTTATATAGTCATCAACGGTATTTTTAATATTCGAAGGATCAGTAATATCAATTATTCCGCGCCATATGAGTTGGCGTTCCTTACCAACACAAATACAATAAAGGGAAGTCTCTGTGTGATATACTTTATACTCATCATAATAATTTTCATCATAATATATATCCTGATGAGAGATATAGTCTTCTTTGAAAGTTCCATAATAACTATCTAAATCGGCCATATTTTTTCTAAAAGTCTGTTTATCTTCAGTTCCCAGAATTTTAGTAAATAAAATAGCGTCAAAATCCTTATCTAATAGTGATTGTTCAACATCATCAAGTTCTTCCTCCGACCTTTCTGAATCCGTAAATCCTACATCAAACAAATCTATGCTGCGCATAGCTTCCACACCCCTTTTAGTAAATTGGCGCTTCATTTTAGTTTCGAAATCTTCCTGGCCTTTAAGATTAGATGTCATGCCAACAACAAGCACTTTGCTGGCATCGAAAATTACGATTTCCGGATTTTTCCAACTATCTACCAACTCCGTAGACGAACATCCCATCAATAATATTACAACTACAATCAGCGCCTTTTTCATATGCTTATATTAATTTAATAATCGCTTTTGTTTTTCTTTCTTCAGTACATTTGAAACTAAATCAAAAAGCCTTGTTTTAATCTGCATGTATTCTTCCTTATAACGATCCATAGTACCGGTTAACTCCCTATGCGTATCCCTGTAAGCCTTTTCTAATTCTAACTGATCAATGTCGTCAATCATTATTTCCAATTTATTTTCGTGAGCCTGTATCTTTTTCATAAGGGAAATAGCTTCCTTTTCAAGGTCTGTAAGTTTGGAAACAATTTCTTTACTTTTTCCAAAGATTTTTGAATCCACTAACTGTACCGTATAATGTTTTATCAGGTTGTTTAAGAACATTTGCTCATCTCTCATAAATTTTACTTCTGAAAGCCAAAGGACGGTTACCCTGTGCATCTCATCAGGGTCTATCCATTCTATATACCTGTGGGTGTTATTTTTGATATTCATTTTGTTAAATTTTAAAATAGCACTTATTTATACCTAAATAGTCTGAAATGATTTAGGATTAATTCTTAACTGATTCCAATCTAGGGAATAGACGAACAATAAGAAATGATTTTCATCAGGAGCCCTTTGGGGTTATTTCTATCAAATTTAATCCGGTCTGCGTTTCTTTAATATGCCCCCGGCATAATTGAACACCTCTGATTTAAGAATTTGAAATTGCTGTAAACAGTTCACCACGTTGGCTTTTAGCTGCTCATGTTCGGCATTAACATCTTCATCTCCCTGCCCATTCGTGCATTCCAATGCACCTCCCAGCTTACTTTCATGTTGTGTTATTTGTTCTTCTAATTCCGTTCTATATAGCTTAACAGTCTTCAGACGTGCAAGATAATCCTGTAAACGTTCAAACAAGTTGGGCGTATCGGGTTCAAAAACATAAGAGTGGAGCAATTCTTCTATAAACAGCAATTCGTCCTTCATTAGGTGAAAGGAAGATTTCCATTGCTGGGAATCTAAATGGAATTTTTCCAACTCTACTGGTTTGCTATCTTTCATCCTATTTTTCATTGAACTACACCTTTTATTTAAAACTACTTCCGATTTAAAGTATGAACAATGATCAAAATCATGTAACAATTAAAAAATAAGCTCTACGGTTTCAAATAATTCCGGGATCTGGACATTCCATTTATAGATCTCTTCAATTTTTACTTTGAATTCATACAGGGCTTCCTGCTCTCCATGTATCAAAAAAACGCGTTCGGGAATGTTTTTAATAGAAGCCATCCAATCCAGCAACTCTTTTTGATCTGAATGGGCCGACAGACTTTCTTCGTGATAAACACTGGCTTTTACGGAATAGTATTTCCCATAGATTTTGACCTCCTTAGCGCCTTCCAAAAGTGCCCTTCCCCGTGTTCCCTCCGCCATGTAACCTACCAATAAAATGTTGGTTGTCGGCTTATCTACCATTTGATGCAAGTAGGTAAGAATCCTTCCTCCTGTGACCATACCACTACCGGCAATAACAATTTTTGGTCTGGGATCATCAATAGTTTCCCATGTTTGCCTATAGGAATCAATGATATTCAGGTGTCTGCACATTGCCTTATATTCCTTTTGCGATAGTTTATGCCAATTTGGAAAACGTTCGAATATGTCCAATACATTATTTCCCATAGGACTATCGATAAAAATTGGAATATTTGGTATTTTGTTCTTCCTGTAAAGCTTCCAGAATAAATACATCAAAGATTGCAAACGTTCAACTGCAAAGGAGGGTATGAGCAGGGTACCACCGGCATAAAGAGTTTTGTTTACGAGTGAAACCAGTCTGTCCTCAACATTATCCGGTGGGTGAAATTTGTTTCCATAGGTACTTTCAACAAATAGAAAATCGGCCCACTCCGGTTTAACCGGGGAATCCAGCAATAAGTCGTCAGGCCTTCCAACATCGCCAGAAAAAAGAAAACGTTTGCCAGAAATGTCTAATTCAATAAAAGCAGAACCAATGATATGCCCGTTTAACCTGAATCTATATTGGATATTCTCGGATAGCTGCGTCCAATGGTCTAATTCTTCCGCTCTAAACAAGGCAATTGTATCATCAGCATCCTGAAGGCTATATAATGGCATTGCCGGCTTATGTTTGCTATAGCCCTCCTTGTTTGCAATTTCTGCTTCTTCTTCATTTATCTTTGCGCTATCCAGCAATATAATTCTGGTGATTGCCAGTGTGGGTGCAGTACCTATAATGTTACCTTTAAAGCCTGCTTTTACCAATCTCGGCAAATAGCCGGTATGATCCAGGTGGCCATGCGTTAACAATACAACATCTATTGAACCTGTTGATATAGGTAATGGTTTCCAATTGGAAATCCTAAGATCCTTCCTCCCCTGAAACATACCGCAATCAATGAGAATGTTTTTCTCGGTCGTTTCAAGATAAAATTTAGATCCGGTTACGGTACCTGCGGCTCCAAAAAAATTTATTTTAACCATTATATCTATTTAATGGTATCAAATCTTGCAAAGCTTTCCTACTTCGTTGAGTATTTTTGTTTTTCTTATTTCCGACACCCCTAAATGGTCGAGGTAGAAACTATCTTTTAATAATTGCCGGCATAATACCACATCGCGGCTTAACAAAAATTGTTTCTCCTTTTTCGTCAGAAGTGTTGAAACTGTTATGGGGTATAAACCCAGCCTGTCTATACGCTCTTTTATGCCATTCCCTTTTGGGTAGTCCCAGCTTAGAAGGTACAGCCCTATGCAATTTCCATAAACTATAGCATCTTTGGTAAAACGTGTATTGGTAACCACCCAGCAATCATCGGGCTCCCTGATATTCGAAAGTTCACTTTCCCCGGAGTTTTTTATATCCCGGTATCTGGAATAAATGTATAGAGGAATCTTAACATTGCAGTTACGGCCTTGTTCTCCATGAAATTTACATTCAATAATTATAATAGAACCGTTTTTTTCAGCAACCACATCTATTTCATGGCTCACGCATTTTCCTGAAACATTCTTTCCAACCTGTATTTTATAGCCTGAATACTTTAATACGGCACCTATAAATCGTTCAAAGGGAAAACCTGTAGGTCCCAGCTCATATATAGCCTTTTTAAGTTTATATTTAGATGCGTATACGGGCTTTTTGCGTCTTAAATAACCAAAGGCCCTATTATATAACTCTTTGGTTGTAATCCCATCATATAATTCTTCCTTGACAAGTCTCAAAATTTGAGAAATCAATTTACTGTCTGCCCCACTTCGTTTTAAAGAAGCGCGCAATTTCTCTTCTGAGAATAGCACTTTATCACCCGAAGCCTTAACTATGAAAAAATCTTCATTTGCCATTATTTCCTCTGATTGTGATGGTCCTCAAAAATTTGGTCTAATACCAGGTGCTACTTTTTTTTATTGAAAAATTCCCTGACCAGAGCTTTTACTTGATTTTCAGTCATACTATCTGCCTTCTCCACGGCTTTAACTTTTAAAGCCAGGGTCTTATAATTTTCATTTAATTCTTTGTAGAACTTTGCATTGGTATCAGCCGGACCAAAAATTGCTATGGCCGCTGCATCTTGCATTGCCTTTGCCAATTCCTTAAAATATTGTTTCAATTGATGTTTTTCTCTTTCCAGATATTTGCTATCCTGTACTACATCCTGAGGACCCCATCTTGTCTTTGAGCGCGATCCGCCCTTTGGATTAAAGAAATCAATTTCAGAATAAATAGTGTTGAATCTAACATCTTCATTTTGTAGTGTTACCAAATGTGCCTTTTCTTTATCTAACCAAATTCCAATTTTCTTCATGGTTATATTTTTATGAATTAGTGTTCAGTTCGTATATCAGTATGGTAAGGACCTTATAATATCAATCCAATTCATCAATTGTAAAATGATTAGCTATCAGTCGGTATATGGGAGAATTAGAAATGGTATGTTTATATTAAAACTGACCTTTTCTATTACAGGTTCCCGGGTTAACTTTTCTAAAAAACCGTGTTCGTAATGAATCATTGCCAGCATATCAATACCCAATTCGTTAATAAAATCAGTTATTGCCCTGGTTTTATTCGTAAAATCGGGCATCCAATGAATAGTATGCCTGATTTTTGCTAAATACTCCCTTAGGGTATACAAATTGGATTTCTGTACCGGACTGAGCCTTTCTTCTTCATTAATATGTACTATAGAAATGTTAGAACCGCAATTTGATGCCAATGTCTGAAGTGGTTCTAAAACTTTGGCATTGTAGCTCTTCTTGTAATCTGTTGCAAAAGCAATCTCGGCAGGCAACAAAAATTCCTTTTCTCCGGGTATGGTTAATATGGGACAATCCTTAATTGTATTTATGGTTTTGATTACGCTGCTACCCAGAAATATGGATTTGGTGCCGGTCTTCCCTTTATTGCCCATTACAATTAGATTGGCATTGGTTTCCTTAATTGCCTGTCTCAGAGCATCAACTAAATTTTCGTTTTTTGAATGAATACTAATATGATGCTCAGGGTTCTCTGAATCAAGATTTATTTTATGTAAAAATTCATTTAAGCCCTCCAGGGACTCCTCTCCCAATTGCTGTAATAAACTTATATTACGACCTGCGGCCTTACAATTACTCTTAAGCGGAGTATGCTCCGTATAGGCATTGAGAATATGGAATGAGCAATTGTGATCTTGAAATAATTGCTTGGCATAAAAAAGGGCGTTATAGGAATTATTGGAAAAGTCCGTAGCAACTAGAATATTTTTCATTAAATTCTCTGTTTTACGTTATGGAATAACCATAAAAGGAATACTAACATGAAATCCTATTTTCTTAATCACAGGTTCTATAAACAGACTTTCCAAAAAAGTATGTTTGTTCTGGATCATTGCCAACATATTCATCTTGTTTTTTAATTGGAAATTATTTATCCCAGTTATGATTTCCTGACTTGGGAGATCATGAAACAAGTGGGGAGTATTCGCTATTAATTTTTCCAGTTTGGCCTTATTTTGTTCCTGAAACTCAGTAAGGTCATAACCACTGGAAATATGTATTACCTGAATTCTGGATTTGTGTAATTCAGCCAAATCAAGAAGAGTCCTTAATTGCTCTTCACTGTATTCCACTTCATAGTCCGTGGGAAATAGTATTTCTTTTGGTACTTTATACCCAAAATCTGCGGGTATTGCAATAACAGGACAAGTAGCTTTCTTAATGACATGAACCGTATGTGTACCAAGGAAAATCTCTTTTGCCCCGGTTGCCCCCTGCGTACCCATTACTACCATATCAGCTTCTTCATTGGCTACCATCGAGGCTACTTCATCTACAAGGATATTAAAAGCAGAATGGGTCATTATTGTATGCTTTGGATTATTGAACTCCTTCTGCAGCTGTTTTTGAAGCTCTTCAAGCTGATTTATGGATTCTGACTGGTAAATATCCCCCAAACCAATCTGACCCGGACTGTGCAGCAAATATTCTGTTTGGTAAATTGCCGGTGTATACGTATTCATAAGATAAAAAGTTGCCTCCTCATCCTTTAAGAGGTTCATTGCATAAGAGATAGCATTATATGCATTATAAGAAAAATCGGTAGGAAGAATTACTTTTTTCATAGTACGTGTTTTTAATGTTAACGAGACAGGTTTTGCAAAACCAAAAATGGTATTTTTATGTGTAACCCTATTTTTTCAATAGTGGATTGATGCAACATTTGCTCCAGATGTGAATGCCTGGAATTAACCATTATCAATAGGTCTATTTCTTTATGGACAATATATTTCGTGATTGCAACGGTTTTATCCTTTCCTTCTACTGTTTCAAAAAACAAGTCGGCTTTGTACAGGCATTCTTTTAATAAACTCATATTGTCTTCCTGTCGGAGTGAAAGTTTCTTATCGGAGTCAATATAAAGCATATGAATAGATGACTTGAAAGAACCGGTTAATTCACACACTAGTTTTAATTCTCTCCTTTTATACGGCACCAAATAATCTGAAGGAAACAAGAGTTCTCTGGGTGGATGGTATTTGTAATTTTCAGGAATGGCCAGAACGGGGCATTGAACGTATTTCAATACCTGAATGGTATTACTTCCAAAGGTTATGGTTCTGTCATTGGTTTCACCCCTTGTTCCCATTACGACAATATCCGCGTTCTCCAAGTTAACAAGATCGTTGATTTCATCTGTAAGTGTACCAAAAGCGGATATTGCCTTGAATTTATGCCTTGGATTGGGTGAATATTCAAATATTTCTTTGAGTACTTTTGAAAGTTCCTTTTCAGAATTATTGTAGGTAACCTCTTTTAGTTCGTCTAAGGAACTTCGCTTAACAATCCGGTCTTGCTGATAAACCTCGTCTGCATAAGCATGCAAGATATAGAAGTCGCTCCTGGTATATTTAAATAATTGACAGGCATATTTGAGCGCATTGAATGCATTTTTAGAAAAATCTGTGGGCACTACAACTTTCCTCATAACCAATTCATCTTTGGAACTGCACTAAAATTAACAATTACCAGGACAGGAAACCATGACATTAATCAGTTACTCAACTCTTTATATTTTTTAAATTAGCGATATATGATTGAAATAAAATGAAACAAAATTTTCGAAAATTAACATCCGGTGATATTCCTGTCCTTGTAGATTTTTATGCAGATTGGTGTGGCCCTTGCAAAATGCTGGCACCCATCCTAAAACAGGTAAAGGAAGAGTTGGGTGATACCATTAAAATTGTTAAGATAGATGTAGATAAAAATCAATCTATTGCTTCTAAATATCAGGTGAGAGGTGTTCCCACAATGCTCCTTTTTAAGAATAATAAGCAATTATGGAGGCAATCAGGGGTTTTGCCCAAAAATGAAATAATCAATATCGTAGAGTCCTATAGGTAGATTCATTAAAACCAGAAGATTCACATATATTGTGGCCTTTTCATAAACCGCTACAAACAATTAATGGCAAAACAATGTCAAGGGGCAATCATTCATGCAATACCAGGAAAGGAATATCTGTATGGTAGCTAATTTCTTCTACGGTAGGTGTGAAGAGAATTCGTTGAAAATAGTTAAGATTTTTGGCCACCATAGCCATCAGATCAATGTCTCTGCTCTCAGAAAAACATTGAATAGAAGTTTCGAGTTTTGTGCCGGTCAAGGTATGAAAGCTATGATCAATACCCCTAAGATAATCATGCAAAAAGTCCTTATTCCTCATTTGTTCTTCCGTCAAAATTTCCCCTTTTTTAGAAATATGAACAACTCTTAAAATAGAATTATTCAATGAAGCCATCTCAATTAAAGTGTCCAGGACTTTTATATCATATGCAATATGAAAATCCGTAGGAAAGGCTATTTCTTTTAGCCTTCTATAAATAGAATTCTCAGGAACTGCCAGCAAAGGACATTTTACTTTGGTTATCACATCACCAGTATTGCTGCCCATCGCTACTTTTTTAAGGCCCGATGCGCCTTTAGTGCCCATTATGATAAGGTCAATCTTTTTGTCTTCTACTTCCCTCTTGATTGCATCTGTAAAAAAGTCATACTTGGCTGTTGAAACAAATGAATGTAATTCATTTTTGTGATGCTCTTCAATATATGCTAAAAGTTTTTTAAGGTCTTTCTTGCTCTGCGTTAAAACTGTCTCCTTTAGCATTACAGAACTACCTTTAACCGAGGTTCCAGCTCCTGAATAGGGTGGGATGGGGCTGATGTTAATTATATAAAAAATACATTTGGTTTTCTTAAATAATTCAAGCCCATAATTTATAGCATTATGTGAGTTTTTTGAAAAATCTGTTGGGATTAAAATACGTTTCATCTTAGTCTGATTTGTTAAAAAACAAATTTACATTCACCAGGACTAATGCAAAATGATTACCATCATGTACCCGGGAATATTGAGTTTCAAAATTTAATAAGGAATCTTTTCCAACCGTTCCATATCCAAAATTCTGATATCCCGATCCTTAATCTCAATGATGCCCTCTTTCTTAAAGTTAGACAAAGTTCTTATGAGAGTTTCCGTAGCCATTCCGGCAACACTTGCCAGATCACTCCTCAATACATGAATATTACCGGCTTCATCTTTCTGTAGTTTATCTGCAAATTTTAGTAACGTAGACGCCGTTTTCTTCCGCACAGAACCATAGGCCATCTGTAGCAACTGTTCTTTTATTTGTGTTAGATCCTCGGCCAAAAGCTGTAATAACTCCATTACAAGTTCGCTGTTCTGCTCCAAAAGCATTTTCAATTGATCCTTGTGAAGGCCAATTAGGGTAGAATCTTCCATGGCAGTGGCATATTCCCGATAGGGTATGTTCTTTGTAAAACTTGTAAAACCAAAAAAATCGTCTGCTCTGTAAATTCCTGTGATCAATTCCTTCCCCTGTTCATCCAGCTTATGGGTTTTTACATTGCCCTTTATCACCAAATAAACCAAATTTGAGTTATCGCCTTCCCGGTAAATTACATCGCCCATTTGAAAGCTGAAATCTTCTCCATTGTCATCGATGAAATTCTTTAGCTGATGAATACTTTTAACCTGTGGTTCATTTCCTGAAGTATCGCTGATATTATTTTGCTGGGATTCACTAAGTATACTGGCCTTGGCAATCCTACTTTCAATGGCCCCGATAAGTTCTGACTCTTCAAATGGTTTAGTAAGGTAGTCATCTGCTCCCATTTCCATTCCAATTCTAACCTCCTTGTGTTCTGTTTTAGCGCTGAGAAATATGAAAGGGATTTTCTTCGTCCTATTGTCAGCAGACAAAGCCTTTAATACACCATAGCCATCTAACTTTGGCATCATAATGTCGCATATGATAACATCCGGGCGAGTGGCTTTAGCGATCAAAAGCCCCCTTTCCCCGTCCGGTGCCGTAAGAACCTTGTAATTTGCTAATTCCAATAATTCGGCCGTGTTCTCCCTTAAAGCAGTATCATCTTCAATTAATAATACCTTTTTGATCATCATAAAATCTTTAATGGTATAAATAGAACCCCTTGGTACTAAACCAATAGATTAGTATTATTCTATATCGTTCTTGATAGGGAGCGTTACTGTGAATGTACTCCCTTTGTTTTCAATACTTTTAAAGTTAATATTTCCACCCAAGTTTTCAACATGAAATTTAACAATATTAAGACCTATTCCCGTACCCTGAGTGATAAGCACGTTATCGGCCCTGAAATATCGCTCAAATATGTGTTTTTGATCTTTCTTCGGAATACCAATTCCCCTGTCTATAACGCTGAGGCTTAGCATATCTTCATCAAAATTAATTTCTATGTCTATTTCAGTATCTTCCGGAGAGTACTTAATGGCATTATGCAACAAATTAGTTAGTACCAATGCAATAATTTTTTCGTCCTGATACACTATTTCGTCCTCAATATTCATTGGATAATTAATTTTTTGGCCGGTCTTTAGTAACATATTTGCATTATAAACGACTTGATTAACGATTTTACTAAGTGAAAAATCAGCAAGTCTGTAGATCTCTTTTCCCTGCTCCAATCTTTCAATAGATAAAAAATCATTCAATATGCCTGTAAGATGATGCACTCCTTTGCTAATAGAATCTAAATGTTTCTTTCTCTTTCCCTGTTGATCAGAATCACAGTATTTTCCTACCAATGTAGCCGAGGTAAGAATTGCACTTAAAGGAGTTTTAAACTCATGAGAAACCATTGAAAGAAATTTGGTCTTAAGTTCATTCAGTTCCTTTTCTTTGAGTAAAGCTTCTTTGAGTTCCTGGGTTCTCTGGGCAACAGTTTTTTCGAGCTTTTGTGTATAATTTTTCCTCTCAGAGATATCAAGGGCAATGGCTACTATTAATACGCTACCCCCCAGACCGGATGATTGTAAATGAACTTCAACGGGATAAGTAGTTCCATCCTTACGCTTGAAAAGAGTTTCAAAGGTAATTTTCTTTTGGTTGTTTCGATAAATGGGATCCAGGATTTCCTGTAACCGATCCTCTGTAATACCACTAATAATTTCCTTAAAAGATATTTTTCTTAATTCTCTTAAAGTATATCCTGTGTTTTTCTTGGCCCCATAGTTTACATGAGAAAACCGGAGTGTTTTTGCATCAAAAACATATATTTCATTGAGTGAATCATCAAAAATTTTTAAAAAATGTCGTATTTCCTCCTCGGCCTTCACCCGTTTGCTAATATCATTCTGTATTCCCACAAAATGGGTGATTTTGCCCTCATGATTGCGGACTGGGTTAATGGATATCTCGTTCCAGAATAAGGTGCCATCTTTTTTATAATTCCGCACCTGAACCTGGCATTTTTTACCTGACCTTATGGCATTGTGCATTATTTTAATACCTCTCTGGTCATTATCATCGTTCTGAAGGAAACGACAATTTCTATTTAAGGCTTCAGATTTTGAATACCCGGTAAGTCTACTAAATGCCTTGTTAACATATATTATGGGATAATCCTCTTCCAATGCGTCTGAAATGACAATCCCATTCTGTGTTGCGTCCAACGCTTCACTTTTTATGTCCAGGTTTTTTTCAATTTCCATCCTTTCAGACAAATCATTAACCAATACCAGAATATAGGTGTTCTGGTAAATAGAAAAAGGATTGAATTTTACATTCAAAGGAAATTCCTCACCGGTTTTTCGCAGCCCTTGTACACACCGGCCACCGGCCATTTTTGCCTTCTTAACATTACTGAAATACTTAATAAAATGTCCTTCGTGGGCCACCTTATACTTCTCAGGGATTAATTCAGAAAGTGGTTTTCCCAGGAGTTCACGATGTGTATATTTAAACAGATGAGCAGCTTTTTTGTTGATAGAGACAATTAACTGATCCTTATTTACAACAATTATCCCCTCCGATACGGCTTCGGACAGTAAATGGCATATATCAATATTTTTATCAAAAACATGCATCCTTTACATAAAATAAGCTATTAATTCTCCCCGCGTAAAATACAAGCTTAACTAAACCCTAAAAGTAATAACAGGTAGATTAGCATGATTAACTACGTCTTCTCCAATGCTTCCTTTAAAAAAATGTGCTATTCCGCTTCTACCATGTGTAGGAATAGCTATTAAATCTGCATTAACATCATTTGCATAATTAAAAATGCCTCCTTCAATTGAATAGTCCGAGACATATTCAATTTCAGTATTAGAAGGTACCTCCCCATTATGAGCTATTTTGAGGAAGAATTCTGCTTTCTTTTTCATTTCCTCGGTACTCATGAATTCTTCATTGGGTAAATTCACATATACCAGATGAAGTTTAAGGTTCCATTGCGAAAAAAGAGCCCTTGCATTATGATAAGCTTTAATACTCTCAACCCTTAGATCACAGGCAAAAACAACCAATTCAGGACTAAATAATGGAGTAGGTTCTTTAATTACTAAAACCGGGATGTCTGAAGTTCGCACAACCTTTTCGGTATTAGAGCCAACAAATATCTCGCTAACGCCACTTGCACCATGAGATCCCATGACTATTAAGTCAATATCTTTCTCTTTGGCTAACTGATTAATCTCACTGAATATCTTGTAGTTTTGAACCATCTCGGTAATCTTAACTCCTTTTAAAAAGGGTTTATCTAAGAAGGTCTCGTAACGTTTTTTGGCCAATTTCATATAAAAGTGAGCTTCCGCTGCTTCTTCAGATTCACTTTTGGTTAAGTAAGCTTCAGACAGTCCCATCATATGAAGCACGATGATTTCCGAATTAAAATCTTTTGCGAGTTTTGCTGCTACTTCAAGTGCATATGCAGCATGTTCTGAAAAATCTACCGGGACTAATATTTTTTTCATGGTATTTTATTTATAGTATTTAATTCAACGCTTCCTAAAGATTTCCTTCCTTCTTTTTAGCTGGTTTTCCAGTTCCTTTATGGTTGTGGCAGCAGCCTTTTCAAAATTATCCTGATTAGATTTAGCAAATAATCTTGGACCCGGTGCACTTAATTGTATTTCGCATATTTTACCTTTACCGGACGGATCATTTTCCAATTTAAAAAATACGTCTGCTTTAATTATCCAATCATATTTATTTGCCAGTTTTTCTAATTTTGTTGTTACAATTGCACTCATAGATTCACTGGTTGGCATTTGAACATATTGAATATTTATTGTCATATTTGAATATTTAGAGTTTAGAATAAAGGTCGCCCGGAGTACAATGGTAAACTATGACATTTGTCATTGTTGACGGGTTCTGATCATAATTATATCAATTCGTTATCCTCTAATTTAGAGATACTAATTAACCTGACCAAAAACAAAAAGGTACTAAACTAAGACCTTACTTGATTACTTTCTTTAAGCAATACAATAAGAACCCCCAGTATGATTACATTTTTAATGATATACTGGCCCAAAAGGGTAAGATTGAATGGTGCTTGGGTGAATACAAGATCCGGAAAAAAAAGAAAGGGTAAAAAAGTTAAAATAATATGGATCAAAGCCAGCTTTAAGGCAAATTTTACAAAAAGGTGGCTTATTAATAATAATCCAATCGTAGTTTCCCAAATTGCAAGCAGGATTATCGATAATTCCGGGGTAAGAATTCCAAATGTCAATTGCTCAATAGTTGCCTTGGCAAGATCTTCGGCAGGACTAACTCCTACAAAGTATTTAAGCATCCCAAACCAGAGATATACAATGCCAATACTTACCCAAATTAAATTGATTTTTGTTTTCCTATGTATTAAACGGGCTACGAGTTCCTTCATCTTTGTTAAAAAAAGCTAAACTAAGGTTCCTAAATAATATAAAATGTGACATATGTCATCTTTCTACAATTTATTTAGCCATATACTTAGACATTTTAAACGAATTAAGACATGGGTAAGATCTGATATTTTGAGCCAGTGATAGCTATGTATAAGCAATTCAATTGGTTTTCAAAAAATTAAAATCCCTATTGGCAGGAGGGAACAAGTATAGTAATGATCAAAGTCATTCCTTTGTTTGGGCAATGCCCATAATTTTGTTATCGTAATTGTAATTTATCCGGAATTTTAGCATTCACAGCACGATAATTATAAATTATTAAAATTAGTTTTTTGCATGAATGATAAGTACTTAAATACCCTGGTTATAGAAAATTCAAAGGTTCAGCGGACGGTTATATGTCAGCTAGTTCGAAATCATGATTACTTAATATTGTCAGAGGCTTGTAGCAACGCCATAGATGCAAGCAGGATAATTAAAAATAACAGAATTGATTTAATTCTACTGGATATTGAAATGCCTTATATAAATGGTTTTGACCTTCTTGCGTCTTTAGATAATAACATTCAGGTCATGATTATAACAGCAAATCCAAATCATGCACTAAAAGCATTTGACTATGGTGTTACCGATTATTTATTAAAACCTGTCAAAACTGATCGTTTTTACCAGGGCGTAAAGAAAGTGCTTACCAATTACTCCATAGCCAGAGAATCCTTTGAAGAAGGGGAATATTTATGGGTGAGGAGCAACTTGAAAAAAAGGAAGCTCAATATTAAAGAAATTAAATGGATTGAAGCACTTGGTGATTATGTTAAAATAATAACCGATAGTGAAAACCTGATCGTCCTAAGTTCCATGAAATCAATTTCCGATAAACTACCTAAAGATAGATTTCTTAGGATTCACAGATCATATATTGTAAATTTAAACAAGGTAGAAAAATTCGGTTGTACGAGTGTGGAGGTAGGTCAATATCAACTGCCTATGAGCAGAAAGCAAAAAACAAAACTTGAACTGCTTTTGGAAAAGGTGGATAATTAGCAAGTTAAATTATACCGGATAACTCAAAATAAACTTGATGAGATATATTCCTTTTTCGTATCGACTACTTTTTAGCTTATTCCTAATTTCTGCCTTGGCGGGCTGCAATAAAGGCCAGGAAAAGATCCTGCCTTCAGAGGTAACAATTACAGAATCTGTATATTCATCCGTAACCATTCAGCCAGATAGCCTTTATCAGGTATACGCAGCTGTTGGGGGTATTCTGGATAAAAACTTTGTTGACGAAGGCGATACAGTGGCCAAAGGCACACCAATTGCACAAATCATCAACAACACCCCAAAGCTAAACATGGAGAATGCGAAACTTAACCTGGAATTGGCACGAGAGAATTATAGTGGAAGTAATGCCATAATAAGAGCGTTGATCGATGAAATAAAGGCCGCGGAACTTAAATACAAAAATGATTCTGTAAATTTTTCAAGGCAAAAAAATCTATGGGAACAAAATATAGGATCAAAAATAGAATATGAAAACAGAAAACTGGCTTATGAATTATCCAGTAATAACCTGGCGTTACTAAAAGGTAATTTCGAAAGAACAAAGTCAGAATTAAAAACAAAATTAAGGCAAGCAGAAAACAATTATCAAACCTCTTTGATCGCAACAAAGGATTTTACCGTAACAAGTAAAATTAATGGTAAACTTTATGCGCTTTACAAAAACCAGGGCGAAATTGTTAATACCATAGAACCTATTGCTTCGGTTGGGAGTGCCACTGATTTTATAGTTGAAATGTTAGTCGACGAGGTTGATATTGTTAAGTTGAAAATTGGTCAAACCGCTTTGATAACACTTGATGCATACGGGACAAAAGTATACACTGCAGTTATTAGCAAAATTTATCCCAGAAAAGATGAACGCTCTCAGACTTTTAAAATTGAAGCACTGTTTACAAACCCTCCTGAAATACTTTATCCCGGACTGGCAGGAGAGGGCAATATCATTATTTCCCAAAAAGAAAATGCCCTTACCATTCCCAAGGAATATCTTATTGGTGAAAATAACGTAAAAACGGAAGAGGGAATTATAGAAATTGTGACGGGGATAGAAGACATGGAGCGCGTTGAAGTTCGTTCCGGCCTGGATGTAAATACGTACATTTTAAAGCCTGAAGAATGACCAATTGGAAGTTAATAATTAATATCGCCAAAACGCATCTGTTAACTAAAATGAAGTCTACGGTAACTGCCTCATTGGGTGTTACCTTCGGTATTGGAGCCTATATTACATTGGTAAGCTTTATGACTGGTTTGAATGGCATGTTAGATGATCTCATTCTCAACCAGACCCCTCACATACACATGTTTAATGAAATTGAACCTTCAGTAGAACAACCCATTTCGTTATACGATAAATTTGATGAAGGCTTCAACGTGGTCCACTCTATTAAGCCAAAACAAAGCCAGCTCAAAATACATAATGCACTTCCAATATTGCATTATTTAAAAGATCAGGAAAATGTAAGAGGTGCAACACCTCAACTCCGGTCTCAGATATTTTACCTTTCCGGTTCCATAGAACTGGGCGGCAATCTTGTAGGCGTGGATATAATGGAGGAAGTGCGCTTATCTAATATTCAGGATAATATTGTGGAGGGCAGTCCGGAGGCACTGAGAAATACGGATAATGGAATTTTACTGGGATCCGGGCTGGCCAAAAAAATGTCATTACATGTTGGGAATCGCATACAGGTCAGTACTGTCAAAGGCACGGTTTTTCCATTAAAGATAGTTGGGATCTATCAGAGTGGTATTGCTGAAATAGACAACGTTCAAAGTTTTGCGAATCTTAAAACAGTCCAGAGAATACTTGGAGAGGCAGAAAATTATATTACCGATATCAATATTAAACTCCAAGACCTCTCCGAGGCGCCCGCGATGGCCAGACAATTAGAGAAACAGTTTAAGATTAAAGCCACAGACATTAATGAAGCAAATGCACAGTTTGAAACAGGCAGCAATATTCGAAATATAATTACTTATGCAGTTTCTATAACCTTGCTCATTGTGGCAGGTTTCGGGATCTATAATATCCTGAATATGCTCATTTATGAAAAAATGAAAGACATAGCCATACTTAAGGCAACCGGGTTTTCGGGTACAGATGTTCAGCTTATATTTATGAGTCAGGCTATGATTATTGGTGTTATAGGTGGATTCATAGGCTTGATAATCGGATTTTTCTTATCAAGAGTTATTGATAATATCCCATTCGAAACAGAGGCCTTACCAACGATCAGTACATTTCCTGTAAATTACAATCCGGGTTATTATTTTATCGGTATCACATTTGCACTTATTTCCACATTCATTGCCGGTTATCTACCCTCCAATAAAGCAAAAAAAATAGATCCTGTGCGAATTATTCGCGGAACCTAATCTACAGCTATGGGAACGGTACTGGAAACAAAAACTATTAATAAGCATTTTAGAAAACCTGTAGATTTTCATGTCTTAAAAGATATCAGCTTTAATGTTAAAGAAGGAGAATTTGCCTCAATAATGGGCAAATCGGGTTCAGGAAAATCAACTCTGCTATATATTCTTTCTACCATGGATACCGACTATGAAGGTAAGCTGTTCTTAAATGAAGAACTCGTAACCGGAAAACCGCATAAAGAACTGTCGCAAATTAGGAACAGGCATATTGGTTTTGTATTTCAATTTCATTATCTCCTCTCTGAATTCAGTGTCCTGGAGAATGTTATGCTTCCTGCAAAAAAATTATCTACTAAATCCTATCAGGAAATTGAACATGATGCCATGGAGAAATTAAATATGCTGAACATTGGACATTTGGCAACAAAAAGGGCTTCCCGGGTTTCTGGCGGAGAAAAACAGCGGGTGGCTATTGCGAGAGCACTTATCAATAATCCCGATATCTTAATGGGAGATGAGCCTACAGGCAATCTTGATAGTTATAATGCCGAAAACGTTTTCCAAATATTTAAAAGGTTAAAAGAAGAAGAAGGACTTTCTTTATTGGTGGTAACACATGATTTAGATTTTGCAAAACGAACAGATCGGATAATAGAAATGGAAGATGGCACCATTATTTCCTGAATACTAAGAGCCGAATCCCAACTTCAGGAATTATAGCAAAGAATCGGAATAGTAACCAGGTTCTCCATTCTTTTAACAATATCTTTACCAAAAACAGAAGCAAAGAGACCCTTATTTTCTCGCTCCAGCATACCTAAAATATCCGCATTTTCATCTCCTATATGCATCCTTAAGCCCTGTTCTATATTATTGGCCAGTACCATGTGAAAACTAATTTTTTTATAGGAAACCTGAACTTCCAATAATTCTTTAAACCATTCCATCTGCTGCATTGCAGCATATTCCTCTAAGGTAGGTATATGTACCACTTCTATTTCAGCATCGTACTTTTCCGCTATTTCCGACATTTTTTCTAAAGCAATAATATCGGCTGATTCAAAATCGCTGGCGTAAACCATTTTTTCAATTTTCTTATAGCTGTATTCCGGGGGAATAATAAGTATTGGGCACAGGTTTTTATCTATTAATTTATTCGCAATATTCCCGCTAAAGAAACCCCGGGCAGAATGTTCATCTTTCATCCCAATGATAAGCAAATCAATTGTATCTTTTTTAATTTTGTCGCTAATTGCTTTGCTTATGGACGTATTTTCAGTAACCTCGCAAATTAGTTGATCTTTATTTAAGTTTTGATCCAGATTGTTTCTGCAATAGTCTTCCACCAATTCTTTTTGCTCATTCATTGCCAATTTATTTAATTGCTCTGAAGACCGGATATTGGATGTTCGCACAGGAGGAAGATCATAAACATGAAAAACAACCAGTTTGGTATTTAAAGTTTCACTAAGATTCTTTGCATAATTTAATGTTGAAATAGAATTCCTGCTGCAGTCCGTGGCATAGAGTATAGTGTCCATAAAAAATCATTTTAAGATCAGGTGAATTTACCTCTATTTAGACCTGTATAATATGATATTGGTCACAAAAGGTCAACATGACTTATATCATAAAAATTAGACTCCGACTGAACTACTTTTAAGTGAAGAAAAAAGATACTTTAATTATGGATAACGACACTAAATCAAAGCAGCAAAATAATATGGGAGAGGTTAAATGGCAAGAACTTTATATCCTTACGGATCACTGGAAGTCGGATCTTGACTTCTATAAAGATGACCTTCGGTTTTTACATCATTTGATAGACAAGTATATCATCTGGATTACAAAAGACGACAACCTCAACATGGTAAAAGATATAGAGAAAAACCTATTTGAGATTAAGAAGGAAAGTTTGGCTTTAATGAATGAATTAATAACCCACCAGGGAAATTTGGGGCTCATGGTGGAAAATCCGGTTCAGAGTTCAAATCCACAGTTTTTGAAGGATCATGAAACCCTTGAAGAGAAAATTGCAAATTTCGTGAAATTGTTCAGGTCCAATAGAAAAGAGGTATTTAACATCACAGAATACATCATTGACAGCGAAGAGTTACCTAATATTCTTAAATCCTGATCCATTACAAATATTCCTTTATATACTTGTTAACTGATATTTAGGATGGTATCTTTTAATCTATGAAGTAACAGCGATTGGGCTTCTAAATAGAAATTCTTCGTTATATTTGCACCGCAATTTTAGTAAAGCCCACGTGGTGAAATTGGTATACACGCTACCTTGAGGGGGTAGTGTTCGAAAGGACGTGCTGGTTCGACTCCAGTCGTGGGCACAAAAAAACTGCTTCCGTTTTAACAGAAGCAGTTTTTCTTTTTTAGTGTATCTACTATAAGCGTCTTACCTTTACATTTCTGAACCAGACCCCTGCACCATGGTCCTGAAGTGCCAAATAGCCATCATTTGATTTGCCATAATCAGGATAGTCATTCCATTTACCACTATTGCGTTTATCTAACCAGTCTTGTGAATTCTTATCGAATTCAACAATTTTCTTCCCATTAAGCCAATGTTCAGCTTTACCTCTATTAAAAACAATTTTACTGGTATTCCATTCTCCAACCGGTTTCAGGATTTTATTTTCATTAGCTACATGCATGGCATAATTAGCTCCGGTTTTTTGCCAATCTTCAAGTGGTTCGTCAAAACCAACATCATCCAATAACTGGTACTCCGGTCCTGTTTCATAAGGTGAGTGATAAATGGTATCCTCTACTACATGATAAAAAGCACCGCTATTGCCCCCTTTGGTTATTTTCCATTCAAAGGCAAATTCAAAATTGTCATATGTTTCTGTGCTAATGATATCACCTCCTACATCCCCGGCTTCTCCAAAACATTCGATGACGTTATCCTTAATCGACCAATTTGATGGCAGGGAGTCCTGGTTATAACCCCTCCAATCTGATGGGTCCATAAGGTCTACCCATTCACTCTCTACTATTTGATCTTCTTTTGCTGCAGGTGTTTCTGCTTTATTCTTCCCGGCATTCTTGCATGCTCCTATTAAAAGCACCAAACCTATTATTACAATTCGTAGTTTCATAATCTTAAAATTTACAGGAGTTTCATCCCAACAGGGTCCCATTTTATTGCTTTATCTAAAAAATAACTATCATTACATGCCAAGGCAGGAGCCGCCGCCCGATAACCAAATACAGCATCTTCCGATACGGCTTTGCCACCTCTGATAGCATTAAACCAATTGCCAAAATGATCATAATGGGCACCTTGGTACCCGTCTTCTACTTCAAAAACAATTTCTTCTGGGGGGAGCATCTTTCTTCTGGAACTACTTACCCCGGTCTGCGAAGCTTTGGCCTGTAAAAAAGGGTCATTGTCAAATTGTTCATTGTTTCTTCTTAATATTACCTTTCGCCATTGAACATCCATTGAGCCCTCACTTCCAACAATCCTCAAATATGTTGTTCCCGAAGTACCATCTACAAAATTACAACGCAATGAAAGATTAAAAGCAGGATGTTCATCAGAGTCTGGATAATCAAATACCCCGAGAAGTACGTCCGGCACTTCCCTGCCGTCTTTCCAATAACGTAAACCTCCTGATGAATAAATTTGATTCGGGCCTTTTGATTGGGTTATAAAATGAAGGCTGGAAAAAAGATGCACAAACAAGTCTCCTGACATCCCTGTTCCATAGTCCTTGTAATTTCTCCATCTAAAAAACCGTTTAGCATCGAAAGGTCGTTTATTTGTATTCATCAAAAAAGTATCCCAATCTACTGTTTTTGGAGAAGCATCTTTTGGAATATTGTACTGCCAGGCCCCAGTAGGGCTTCTTCTTGCCCAAAAACCTTCTGCATAGTTGATATCCCCAATTGCTCCCTGGGCCAGCAATTCTTTAGCCTTTTCATTTCCAAGCGAAGACATTCCCTGACTACCCACCTGGAATACCATACCGGTCTCATTCTGGGCTTTGATAACATCGGGCCCCTCGTCCAAAGAATGGACCATTGGTTTTTCACAGTATACATGTTTGCCTGCCCGCATGGCGTCTATTGAAATTTGCTTATGCCAATGATCCGGGGTCCCGATGATAACCGCATCTACATCTTTCCTGGCCAATATTTCCTTGTATTGTTTGGTCGTAAACAGATCTTGACCCCATCTTTCCTTAGCCCTTTCTAAATGACCATCATATAGGTCGCATACGGCTACTAATTTAATTCCATCATGTTTTAAGGCAGTATAGGTGTCCTCCGATCCCATTCCTCCTGCCCCTATGAGCGCAATTTGAATATTGCTGTTTGCACTATATTTTTTTCTGCTTAAATAAGAAATATGAGATGCTTTTCCCGCGCCTATGATTGCCGGTGTACTTGCCAATGCCAATGTTCCGGCTCCTATATTCTTTAAAAACTGTTTCCTGGTCTGCGTGGTTTTTTTTGACATAATTTTCCTTGATTAATCAAGGATAAATATATCTATTTATAATAGAATTGTTCAAGAAATAGTGATATAAACTAAAAAAAATGACCCTTTTGTTAATTCCTTTTGAAAAAATTAACGAATCAATAGAATACTTCCGCTTTTAAAATTGTAAATTTGTTTAATGTTTAGATTCAATTAATGAACAATGTAAAAAAATCTTTTAGTATCCGGGATTTGGAAAACCTGTCCGGTATAAAGGCACATACCATAAGAATCTGGGAAAAAAGATATGGTTTATTGTCGCCTGAGCGAACCAGTACGAACATTAGGACTTACAGCCTGTCAAGTCTTCAAAAATTGTTGAATATTACCCTTCTATACAATAACGGATACAAAATTTCCAAGATTGCAAAACTAGAGGAAACAGAAATTCCGCTTGTCGTGAGAGAGATCGTTGCCAAAAGCAGCACTAAAAATCATGCAATCAATGCCTTTAAGCTATCCATGATTAATTTTGACCTCTCTTTATTCCAAAATACCTATAACAGTTTGCTTGCGGAAAAATCATTCCGGGAAATATTTTGGGAGTACTTTATACCTTTATTGAATGAGCTTGGGTTGCTCTGGCAGACAGATACTATTAGCCCAGCTCACGAGCATTTTATTACCAATTTGATTAAACAGAAGATTTACACAAGTACGGAGAAATTGCAGTTGATGGAGCCCACTAACCGTGATAAAGTTTTCGTACTTTTTCTGCCTGAAAATGAAATTCATGAAATTGGGCTGTTATTTATTAATTATGAAATTCTTTTACATGGTTACAAAACAATTTATTTGGGGCAGACCATGCCTTTGGAAAACCTTGTAGACTTGGAAAGTTATTATACCAATATACACTATGTGTCTTACTTCACTGTGGTGCCAAATAAAGATAGGTTAGGAAAATATATAGATGACTTTAATGAAATAATAAATAAGAGCAATTCCAAATTGTGGATTTTAGGCAGGCAGATTCAGCATATAAATAAAGAAAAACTTCCGCCACACATTCGTACCTTTGATTCAGTTGAACAATTGTCAAAAGCGTTATAAATTTCTTTTAGCTTACAAACCATGAATATCAACAAGAATAAAGTTGTAATCATTGGATCGGGGTTTTCATCACTTTCGGCTTCCTGTTATCTGGCCAAAAAAGGATTTAACGTCAGTCTTTTTGAAAAGAACGACACTGTTGGCGGAAGGGCCCGGCAACTTGCAAAAGATGGGTTTACCTTTGATATTGGCCCAAGTTGGTACTGGATGCCCGACATTTTTGATCGATTCTTTGCAGATTTTGGGAAACAAACTTCAGACTATTACCAATTAGATAAATTAAGTCCTGCTTATAAAATTTTCTTTGATGATGATATTATCACGATAGGAGACTGCATGGATAAAATTTGTGAGGAATTTGAACGAATTGAAAAAGGCAGTTCCAGGCATCTTAAAAAATTTATGACCAAGGCCCAAAGAAATTATGATATTGCTATTAATGAAATTGTCTATCGCCCCGGGCTTTCTCCTTTTGAGTTGGTCACAAAGGACACTATAATAAGAGTAGATCAATTCTTTAAAACAATTAGCCAGGAAGTTCGAAAAAATTTTAAAAACCCTAAGCTTGTTTCCACCCTGGAATTTCCGGTCTTATTTCTTGGAGCGAAGCCCAATAACACACCGGCATTCTATAGTTTTATGAATTTTGCAGATTTTGGCCTTGGCACCTGGCATCCCAGAGGAGGCATGTACCAGATAATTATTGCAATGCAAAGCTTAGCTCAGGAATTGGGTGTTACCATTCATACAGATAGCACGGTAGACAAGATTGTCGTGGAGGACGGCAGGGCTACCGGGATTATTGTAAATTCTGAGACAATTGATGCGGATATGGTGTTAAGCGGGGCTGATTATCATCATACAGAAACCCTGTTGGATAAGGAGTACAGGCAATATTCCGAAAAATATTGGCAAAGAAAAACCTTTGCGCCTTCCTCACTGCTATTCTTTGTTGGCTTTGACAAAAAATTGGATAATATTGAACATCATAATTTGTTTTTTGATACAGATTTCGGTGAACACGCCACTGAAATTTATGATGATCCAAAATGGCCATCCAGGCCTCTTTTTTACGCAAACTTCCCTTCTGTAACAGATAAAAGCATGGCACCGACTGACAATGAAACCGGTTTTTTCTTAATCCCAATAGCCCCGGGATTAGAGGATACACCAGAACTCAGGGAGCAATACTTCGATATTATATTAAAAAGATTCGAGGAACGTACAGGGCAGCATGTAGAAAATAATATTATATTTAAAAAATCTTTTTGTGTCAACGACTTTAAAGAGCAGTATAACTCATACAAGGGAAATGCTTATGGTATGGCCAATACATTATCGCAAACAGCTTTTATGAGGCCTGGATTGAAGAGTAAAAAAGTTAACAATTTATTTTTCACTGGCCAATTAACTGTACCCGGGCCAGGAGTTCCGCCTTCTTTAATTTCAGGAAAATTAGTTTCTGAAATAATGGAGAAAAAAATTAATGGTTAGTAGATGAAAGCAATTTTCGATCATATTTCCTTTGAATGCAGCAAAAATGTAACCCAATCCTACAGTACATCATTTTCGCTCGCTACAAAGATGTTATCTTCCTCGATACGGAATGATATATACAACATATATGGTTTTGTTCGATGTGCAGATGAAATAGTCGACGCCTTCCACGATTATGACAAAGAAACCTTATTCGATAATTTTGAAGAAGATTTTGAGAGGAGCTTGGTAGATAAGATCAGTCTTAATCCTATATTAAATGCCTTTCAACACACGTACCATAAATACAAAATTCCGCATCATTTGGTTCATTCATTTATGAAAAGTATGAGAATGGATTTGAATAAGAGTGTCTACCATACCGAAGCTGAATTTAAAGAATACATTTATGGGTCTGCAGATGTAGTGGGCTTAATGTGTCTTCGCGTTTTTGTGAATGGCGATGATGAACGATATGAATCCTTAAAAGATTCTGCTATGGCCTTAGGGTCTGCCTTTCAAAAGGTGAATTTTCTAAGAGACCTTAAGGCAGATTACGAGCATCTGAACCGTTCCTATTTTCCTAATACGAACCTCCTGGAGCTGGATGAAGCGTCTAAACTGAGGATTGTTGAAGAAATAAAAGCAGATTTTAAAAGGGGATATGAAGGAATAGTTCAGCTTCCCAATGAAGCGAAATTTGGCGTTTATACAGCCTATAAATATTATTATAAGCTACTTCGAAAATTACAGAAAACGCCATCGATGGAAATTAAAAATGCCCGAATAAGGGTACCTAACTATCAAAAATTCGGACTTCTTGCCAAGTCCTACGTAAATTATAAACTGAACTTATATTAACATGAAAATTGTAATCTGGATCTTAATTTTCCTTGGTACATTTAGTTTTATGGAGTTTATGGCCTGGTTTACTCACAAGTACATAATGCATGGTTTTTTGTGGAGTTTACATAGAGATCATCACAAAAAAGATCATGGTTCGTGGTTTGAACGCAACGATGCTTTCTTTATATTTTATGCAGTGGTTAGTATGACATTCTTTTACCTGGCATCCTATACCTCTTTTTGGTACGGCTGGCCATTAGGCTTCGGAATCATGGCGTATGGGGCAACTTACTTTTTGGTCCATGACATTTTTATCCACCAGCGATTTAAAATGTTCAGAAATGCCAATAATTGGTATGCCCGAGGTGTGCGGCGGGCGCATAAAATGCACCATAAGCATATAGGGAAAGAAGATGGCGAGTGTTTTGGTATGCTGATCGTTCCTTTTAAGTATTTTAAGAAATAAACTAG
Source organism: Flavobacteriaceae bacterium (assembly GCA_020346245.1). Lineage (GTDB taxonomy): Bacteria > Bacteroidota > Bacteroidia > Flavobacteriales > Flavobacteriaceae > Eudoraea. The sequence continues at coordinate 2,769,224 of CP070778.1, forward strand.
CTCTTAATTTGAGAGGATTCTAAAGTAATTAGGAAGTCTTGAAATTATTTTAACAGGCCGTCCAATAATTCATGAACACTTTCAGCGTTCCAATCTGCTGATCCGGATTCTGCTACCACAATACTTCCTTCTTTATCAATAATGAATGTGGTTGGCAAAGCTGCTGTGTATAGCGTTTTAGGAGTAAATCCGGATTCGAAATAAACCGGTAAATTGTAATTCTTCTTTATTAAGAAGTTAGACACCTCTTTCTCCTTATCCCTGGCGATGAACAAGAATGTTACCCTCTCCCCGTATGCGTCGTATAATAACTGTAAATCCGGCATTTCTGCAACACAAGGCGGACACCAGGTAGCCCAGAAATTTATAAATATGACGTCGCCTTTGTAATCCTGGAGATTCACCAATTTACCTTCTGAATTTATAAGTTTAAAATCATAATCCTCCAGGACCTTCTGGGTTCTCTCGGCAACAGCCTCTGGATTGTGTGATATTAACCTGTTAAGATATACTTTGGCATGAAAACCTATTGGTGTAAAAAAATAAAGCGCCAGCAATAGAATAATGGCAATATTAATTAGTTGTGTTTTTTTTAATTTCACTTCTATTCCGTTAGTTCATTTAACAGGTTATAAATTGTCTTATTATCCCAATCGGCTATTCCTTCCTGCATTACCCTAATATAACCATTTTTATCAATTATATATGACGAAGGTGGCTCAAGAAGAGCCAGAGGGGTCTTCTCTCCAATAATCAGATAGGTTACCGGGAAAGTAAATTTATTTTCCGTCATGAATGCCTCTACCGGGGGCCTTTCCTCATCTGTTATTATATAGAAATCGACCTTATTCTTATAGCTGTCATACAGATTCTGTATACTTTTAAGTTCGGCCGCGCAGGGTAATCGCCATGAGGCCCAGAAGTTTATAAAAACAACATTACCCCTGGAATTTTCAAAATTAAAGAACTCCCAATTCGCATCTTTTAATTTCCAGTTGTAGTCCGTTATTCGTTTTTCTTCATCAACTTCAATTATGTCCGGACTAAAAGAAAATATTCTGTTCAATAAAATTTTTCCATGATACCCCAGCGGAGTTACAAAAAAAGAAAGCACGAAAGCCAAGAGAAGCACATTTAGTAAGGTTTTCCTGCTTATTTTCATAGTATTACGGACGGATAAAACTAAATAACTCCCGAAAAATATCGGGAGTTATATTACGTAACTTTAGCTGCAATTTATACTGCATTTTCTTTCTTTATTACATTTAGAGCAGAGCCTTCGTGAAACCATTCTATCTGTTGAAGATTATAAGTGTGTTTAGCTTCGATTAAATCCTTTGTGCCATCTGCGTGCACTGCCTCAATAGTCAATGGTTTGTCTGGAGCAAATTCTTTAATATCAACAAAGTTAAAGGTGTCATCTTCCTGGATAAGGTCATAGTCACTTTCCCTGGTAAAGGTTAAGGCCAACATCCCCTGCTTTTTTAAATTGGTTTCATGAATACGTGCAAAAGACTTAACAAGGACCGCAGCAACGCCCAGATGTCTGGGTTGCATTGCAGCATGCTCACGCGAAGAACCTTCACCATAATTGTGATCACCAACTACAAGGGTCTTTATACCACTGGCTTTATACGCCCTCTGTGTATCTGGCACACCCCCATATTCTCCACTTAATTGGTTTTTTACAAAATTTGTTTTTTTATTAAAGGCATTTACAGCTCCTATCAAAGTATTGTTGGCAATATTATCAAGGTGTCCTCTGTATCTGAGCCATGGACCGGCCATTGAAATATGGTCGGTTGTACATTTACCAAATGCTTTAATAAGAAGCTTCATATTTTGAAGACTATCCGCTGAAATAGGTTCAAAAGGTTCTAAAACCTGCAGTCTTTCGGAGTCTTTGGCTACGACAACTTCTACCCCACTGCCATCTTCATCAGGTGCCAGGTAACCGGCATCCTCCACCTCAAAACCTTTCGGGGGTAATTCAATTCCCGCGGGTTCTTGTAGTTTAACTTCCTTTCCATCTTCATTTAGCAGTGTATCGTTCATAGGGTCAAAATCTAACCTTCCGGAAAGTGCAATGGCAGCAACCATTTCGGGAGAACCTACAAAAGCATGGGTGTTTGGATTACCATCGGCTCTTTTAGAAAAATTTCGGTTAAAAGAATGTACAATGGTATTTTTCTCATCCCCTTTTAGATCACTTCTGTCCCATTGCCCAATGCAGGGGCCGCATGCATTGGTAAATATAGTTGCCCCAAGGTTTTCAAATATCTGCAATAATCCGTCGCGTTCAGCAGTATATCTTATTTGTTCTGATCCCGGATTAATTCCAAAATCTGATTTGGGCTTTATGTTATTATCCACGGCTTGTTTTGCAATAGATGCTGCCCTTGTCAAATCCTCGTAGGACGAATTGGTACAGGACCCAATAAGGCCCCAGTCTACCTGAATAGGCCAATCATTAGTCCTGGCTTTGGTTCCTAATTCACCAACGGGCGTTGCCAAATCTGGTGTAAAAGGACCATTTAGGTGTGGTCTCAACTCATCTAAGTTTATTTCTATGAGTTCATCAAAGTACTTCTCCGGTTCTGCATAAACTTCTGCATCTGCCGTAAGATACTCCTTTACTTCGTTTGCTGCATCGGCGATATCACTTCTGTCCGTTGCACGAAGATATCGTTCCATTGAATCATCATAACCAAATGTAGATGTTGTAGCACCAATTTCTGCACCCATATTACAGATTGTACCTTTACCCGTGCATGAAAGGTTCCTGGCGCCATCTCCAAAATATTCCACAATTGCACCAGTACCTCCTTTTACGGTTAGGATACCCGCCACTTTTAAGATTACATCTTTTGCTGAAGTCCAGCCTGAAATATTACCTGTAAGCTTAACACCAATTAATTTTGGAAACTTAAGTTCCCAGGCCATACCAGCCATAACATCAACGGCATCCGCACCACCAACTCCAATTGCTAACATTCCCAGACCTCCTGCATTAACTGTGTGAGAGTCTGTTCCTATCATCATTCCACCGGGAAAAGCATAATTTTCCAATACTACCTGATGAATAATTCCGGCTCCGGGCTTCCAAAAACCTATTCCGTATTTATTTGAAACCGATTCCAGAAAGCTGAATACCTCAGCACTTGTACTATTGGCAGTACTCAAATCAATCGCTGCCCCGCTTTTGGCCTGGATTAAATGATCACAATGAACCGTAGTAGGAACAGCAACTTTGGGTTTGCCAGCCTGCATAAATTGTAAAAGAGCCATCTGTGCCGTTGCATCCTGACAAGCTACTCTGTCAGGCGCAAAATCTACATAATCCTTACCTCGACTAAAAGCTTTAGTTGGATTACCTTCCCAAAGATGGGCATATAATATTTTTTCGGATAGTGTTAATGGTCTTCCAACTATATCACGTGCCTTGTCAATACGTTCGGCTATATTAGCGTAGACCCCTTTAATCATATCAATATCAAATGCCATTACTTTGAGTTTTTCTGTTAAACGAATTCCGCAAAATTACTAAAATCGGTGGGGTATAGGAAATTTTTAGAATAGGATTACCTATTAAATGTGTATAAAAAATGCTTTATTTTTCAATCCTTCCTGCTTTGAGAAAAACGGGAAATCGGATTTTCTTTTTATCATGCTTGCCCCAAATGCCATTCAGACTCGAAATCAATTCAGAAACCGGGTTTTCACCATCATGCTCTTTCATATAGTTTTTAACTCCAGACCATGTATTCAGGTATCCTTCCAACTGTTTTAAATTCCATTTTTGATTTATTACAATTTCAGAATCGCCATTTAGTTGCTTAAAATAAAATGGAATTGTTTCATAGGTATGATCTATATGTTTCCTTTCTACATTCCAATAAGATCCAATGATATCTTTGTAAAAGTGCCTTATCAGTTTATTAATTGGATCAGTAACTTCAATAAGCCCATAGCCCCATATGGCCAGAACAGCTCCATCTTTAGCAACTCTTAGCACTTCCCTATTAAATTCTTCGATATCGAACCAATGAATTGCCTGTGCAGCAGTGATAAGATCAAATTTATTCTCCTCAAATCCACTTTGCTCCGCCCTAACCTTGCTATAAAAAATATTTTTTCGCTTTTCTGCGCTATCAAGTTGTTTCTGACTTATGTCCGTTGCAAATACCTTTTTAAAATATTTAGACAGCTCAACGGCCACCTGTCCGTTACCGGTACCACAATCCCAGCAGTTATCTCTTTTGTCGACAAATTTTAAAATTTCCAGATAAAGCTCTTCCGGATAGGAGGGTCTAAACTTTTTATACGATTCAGAAAGATGCGAAAAATGATCATGTACCTCCTTCATAGAATGTTCATGAAAATATATTAAAGAAGTTTATTTATTATATCTTCTTCAGAGATACCTTCGGCCTCTGCTTTGTAGTTTTTAATTATTCTGTGTCTAAGAATTCCCATGGCCACCGACTGTACATCTTCTATATCCGGGGAGAACTTGCCATTAATTGCTGCGTGGGCCTTTGCGCCTAAAATGAGGTTTTGTGAAGCCCGGGGTCCGGCACCCCAATCCAGGTATTGTTTTACATAATCAGAGGAAGTCTCCAATCCCGGTCGTGTGCTGTTCACCAGTTTCACCGCATAATCAACTACATTATCCGGAACCGGTATTCTCCTGACCAGATGCTGTACTTCCAAAATTTCCTCCGCATCTAACAAGGCATTCACTTCAGGAAATTCGTCATTGGTAGTAGTCTTTACTACCTGAGTTTCTTCCTCAACAGATGGATATTTTAATTCAATAGCAAACATAAACCTATCTAGCTGTGCCTCTGGCAGTGGATACGTGCCTTCCTGTTCAATAGGGTTTTGTGTAGCGAGAACAAAATATGGTGCGGAAAGTTTATGTTGTACTCCAGTTATGGTAACGGCTTTTTCCTGCATAGCTTCTAAAAGAGCCGCCTGTGTTTTAGGTGGTGTTCTATTAATCTCATCTGCCAGAATTATATTGGCAAAAATTGGACCCTTAATAAATTTGAAATTCCTGTTCTGATCTAACACCTCACTACCCAAAATATCGCTTGGCATCAGATCTGGTGTAAATTGAATTCTTTTAAAATCGAGTCCCAGCGTACGGGCAATTGTATTTACCATTAAGGTCTTGGCTAGTCCTGGAACACCAATTAACAACGAATGGCCTCCGGTATAGATAGATAAAAGAATTTGATCTATTACAGAGTCCTGACCTATAATTACCTTGGCTATCTCTTTTCTTAAAGCCTTATGTTTGGCTACTAAATTCTTGATTGCTGTAACGTCAGACATCCGGTTATTCCTTAACCCATTTATTGGCAAATTCACAATCTCTATTTTCCACGCCAACACTTACATAAGTATCTGTGATATGATCATTAAGCCATTTCCTTATAGTATTAAACTGCTTATCCCTTAATGCAAGTTCCTGAATCTTTATATAGTCCTGGGCAAAATTCGCCTCGTGTTCATCATATCTATTTGTCACCTTCAAAATCTTATACCTTGGCCCCCCCCCATTTGCATCCTGTTCAAGCGTTGGCTGCGATATTTCATTATCTTTTAGGTTCCTTACCTGATTATAGAGTGATGGATCCATCTTAGTGAGTTCAAAACGAGAATCAAAATTAATTGGATTTCTTAATAACCCGCCGTCAAACTTGGTTTCTTTTTCGTCTGAAAAATTCAAAGCTGCCTCCGCGAAAGTATATTTACCTTCCATAAGGTGCTTTCTAATAGTATCTAATTCAACTCTTGCTTTGTCAATTGAAGCTTGAGGTATCTCTGGCTGCAACAGAATATGGCGCAAGTCCAGTTCCTGGCCCCTTATCTTTTCAATATAAATTATATGATATCCAAAATCAGTTTCGAATGGTTCTGAAATTTCTCCCTGCCGAAGGCTAAAAGCAACATCCTTAAATTCCTTTACAAAAGGTGTTTCCCTTGTCATACTGTAAAAACCACCCTTGGACTTGGAACCAGGGTCTTGTGAATATAAAATAGCTTTTACACTAAAACTTGCATCATTATCTTCACAATCTGCTTTTATTTCATTGAGTTTATTTATTGTTTTTTGTTTCTCTTCCTCAGGGACTTCAGGAATCTTTACGATCTGTGAAATTTCAAGTTCTGCCCCAAACACAGGTTTTTCATCTTCGGGAATTTTATTAAAAAACTGTCTTACTTCTTCGGGAGTAACCTCTATTTCACTGACAATTTTTTGCTGCATTTTCTCCGAAAGCATTCTCAACTTATTAATATTGTACAATTCTTCCCTGAAATCTTCAACACTTTCTTTATTATAGAAGTCAAGCACTTTTTCCATAGAACCAACCTGCTGCACCAGCTGTTGCATTTGACGGTCACTTGTAGCATTTACCTCATCATCAGACACCAAAATACTATCCTGCACAGCCTGATGTGCATAAAGGCGGTCTTCCATTAATTTTCCCAATAAACCGCAGTGTGTAATATCGTCCATGTCTGCTCCCTGACTACGAAGGTCTATCAGGGTTTTTTCAATATCCGAATCCAGAATAAGATAATCCCCTACTACTGCTGAAATCCCATCAAGTTTTATTTTTTTAAATGTATTAATCGTATCTTTTTTTAATTCGGCATCAGCGACCATAGGTGTTTCCGGTGGTTCTATCTGAGTATCCGGGATAGAATCATTTTCCTGTGCCTGCACACTGATAAAAACCATAAAAAAGCATAAAAAACTTAGTATGCTGTTCCTATTTTTCATAAACTTCAAATACTTTTTCCTTAGTTGCTTCATCTATAATTTCTGTTTCCAGTTTTCTGATATAGTCCAGTTTTCTTCTGTTAAGAAGTACCTGTCTTATGCGAGGTTCGACATAAGAGAGGGGTGCAATTTCATTAACATCAAGCACATCGTTTATCTTTGTCAAATATACCCCCATTGCATCCTCCAATTCAAAAAATTGTGATTTTTTTAAGTATCTGTCTTCATTATCAATGTTAAGGGGTGGTATTTCTTCTAAAACCCGAGCGACAGGAACCCAAAGTGAATCATTAAAATTCAATTTTTTAAACTGTACCCCAATGGAATCCAAATACCTGATGTCTTCCTGGTTAAAACGCCTTAAGCTTTCCGTCACTTCTTTGGTATTTAGAAATTGAAGGGGCAAATGAATAAACCTGAGTTTAACTATTTTTTCCTTAAGCTTAAAATTCTCTTTCTCCTTTTCGTAAAACCTGTTTAATTCTTCCTGAGTAACTAACGTATCCTCTACCTGATTGACCAATGCTTCTTTATAAGCCCTCGTATACAAATCCGTACGATAGTTAGAAACCAATTGTTCAAATTCTGAAATCTTCTCATCCGGCAAATTAATCTTTGCCTTATCCAGAAGTATTTGTTTTGTTGCCCAATTATTTATGTAATTGGTGACTATAGATGCACTATCCTGTTTTGTAAATGTATTACCAAGAACAGCTGCCACCTCATCCCAATATAAATACGTATCGCCAACCCTGGCCAGGGGCTCCCCGTTTATATCATTCTTCAAAAAGGAATTACACGAGAACAAAAAGGTTACCAATATAGCAATCCCTGCAGATATTCCTAATTTTTCTGTCTCTAGGTTTAAAAAGCGCATTCGACAAAAATAAGAATTCAATCCTGCCAGACAAGCAATACTAATATGGATTAACAGATTTTTAGTACCCCATTTTTTTTATTTAGTACATTAGTACTACTGACCACAGGATTATCTTTAAATAAATTATACGTATTTCGGGTTCAGAATTTGTAATTTAAGGTATTCCAATAATAGGTAACTCATTAACTAAATAACATGAATAATTGTGAGTAGAAAAATTAAATTAATTTG
>CP070778.1:2777230-2812247 GCA_020346245.1 Flavobacteriaceae bacterium
TGCCCCAACCAAAAACCATATAATTGATCTTTATATTTTGCCCGTGAGATACTGATATATGATGTATCCTCCTTTGGGATGGCAGCGCCTTCCTTTGTGTCCTTTTTCCCGGATCCTGTATTGCAGGCAGACAATACAATCAGGCATAATGATATGGTGAAGCAGAATTTCATAATGGACGTTACCTTGTTATGTACGAACCAAATTAAGGTTTTATCCATTGTTTATGGAATACTCTTTTTGGTTCAATTACATAGTGGGATATAACCTGTTGTATTGCCCGTAAAGGTTTGGAATGATCTGAAGTGGTTTTCTGAGAGGTAGGATAAGCGTTATATTTAGGTGCCTAAAAAAGTTGTAGCCATTTGAAATTCTTTAAAAGAATGAAGAAGAGTGAATTTAAGGTTACAAAAATGGACTGTCCCTCGGAAGAAAATCTGATCAGATTAAAATTGGAGGACATTAAGATAATCCGGGGTCTTGATTTTGACATTCCAAATCGAAAATTAACCGTCTACCATGATGACCAGATCGAGATTATCACTTCCAGTATTAATGAACTAAACTTAGGCAGTTCATTGCTTACATCCATCGATGTAGATCAGGTTCAAACCTCTGAAATCTCTGATCAGAGGCGAGTGTTGATGGCCGTATTGATTATAAACTTTGCCTTCTTTGTTATCGAGATTACCACTGGTTTAATCTCGAAATCGATGGGCCTTGTAGCTGACAGTTTGGACATGTTGGCGGATGCCTTTGTCTATGGCATAAGTCTATATGCTGTAGGAGGCACAGTGATCAGAAAAAAGCGAATTGCCAAAACCGCTGGTTACTTTCAACTGTTCTTAGCGATTCTTGGTTTTGTAGAAGTTGTGCGTCGAGTAGTTTTTACGGAACATTTTCCCGATTACTATATGATGATTGTTGTTTCAATCCTGGCCTTGATAGCAAACGCAATTTGTTTGGTTCTTCTGCAACGATCGAAGAACAAAGATGAAGCTCATATGAAAGCGAGCCTAATCTTCACATCCAATGATGTAATCATAAACTTAGGTGTTATTTTTGCTGCTGTCCTGGTGTATCTACTTAATTCCAGGATTCCTGACATAGTTATTGGATCCATTGTCTTCATTCTTGTAACTCGAGGTGCCATAAGGATACTTAAACTTGGTAAGTAGGTTGCGGGATAGTATTTTATATTAAAGGGAATATGGTTCAATTACATAGAGGGATGTAACCTACTGTATTGCCTGTAAAGGTCGGAATTGAAGTAAGCCAGCGACTCCGTTTCGTTGCAGTTTTATGATATAGCCGACTTAGGACTTTTGGCCAACGCACCATCTCGCTCCTCGCTGCCAAAGGTCTACTAGACCTTTGGCGATCGCTCGGCCGGGTTCGAGAATAGCACAGCAGGGGAGCGAGTAGTTTAGGCCGGTTTTTACCGGCCTTTTTTATTTCCTCTCATGGGCTCTCACCAGTGCACCAGCTCGCTCCTCGCTGTCAGAGGTCCGCAGGCTAATTCTATAAAGTATAGTGAGTATTTGAATTCATGTCCCGGGGTACATGATTGGAATCATTGTAGACCAATAACCCAATCTTTAATTTGAATACTTAATTAATTATAGGCTCCTTCCCTTTTTCGGGTTGCAGACCCTTAGAAATGATATGGGTGTAGTCTGAACTGTTAATCATAGTACAAGGCATAAAACACCTTAGAACATAAATATCTTATTAACAATATTGTCATGAAAACAAAATCAGGAGTCGTTATTTTTCTGTTCTCTTTCCTTCTTCTCGCTGGGTGCGACACAACATCAGATCGAGTTGAACCATCCCAGCCTGGACCTATCGATTGGGAATACCAAATGGCCTATCAGCGTGGTATAGAAGTGGTGAACTGGTCAATACCTGCGGTGAGTATGATCCGTTGGCGAGATGCTTGTTTTGGACTGGGTGGCGGGTTCAATACCGTTTATTGGCTGTCGGAAGTGCCTACAGCCAAGCAGGAGGCGCTTACCCCGAATAATCAAACACCATACTCTAATGTTATTTTGAACACAAAAAACGGACCTGTGGTATTGGAGATTCCGGCCGCCTCGGAAAGAACGGCCTTGTTCGGGAGTGCAGTTGACATTTGGCAGGAACCCATTGCGGATATTGGCCCTGCAGGGGCCGATAAAGGTAAGGGAGGAAAATATTTGTTCTTACCACCAGATTATAACGGAGAAGAAATAGAGGGCTTCATCAATGTTCACTCCAAATCATATCAAATAAATGTTGCTGTGCGATGTATACCTATTGGTGGGGCTACTTTTCAGGAAGCCGCAGAATATGCCAAAAACATTAATGCGTATAGTATTGAAGATATTAATGACCCTCCACAGGGACAATACATTGATATGGCCGGAAAACATTTACCAACCTTACCAGAATTCGATAGCAGCTACTTCGGATATGTCAAGGAGTTGATAGATACCGAACCGCTACAGGAAAGGGATATGGTTATGGGGGGAATGTTGGCTTCAATCGGAATAAAAAAGGACACTCCTTTTGCACCTAATCAAAAAGTAAAGAACGCCCTGGAGAAGGCCGTAGTAGATGGCTATAATTACATGGAATACATGTTTGAGACTCCGGGGTTTTCCCTCAAGAAGCAATGGGAAGACAGACAATGGATGAATGTTAGAGAGCCTTCGAGCGATGGTTTTGTGTTTGACGAAGGTGACTATTTACTCCTGGATGATAGGGGCAGCCTTTTCCATTGGGCAACATTTTTTCCAAAACGCCTTGGTAAAGCAACAGCCTATTTAAATGCAATGAAAGATGCGAACGGGAACTTCCTAAAGGGCGAAAAACAATACAGACTAAAGGTTCCGGCACAAGTCCCTGCCCGTGATTTCTGGTCAGTTATAGTTTATAGTAAGCAAACCAAAGCATGGATATATAACGAATTAGGCAGGGTGGGCTTATCTTCCTTTGATATGGAAAATATGAAATTGAATGATGATGCATCGGTGGATATATATTTCAGCAAATCAGCTCCGGAAGGATTGGAATCGAACTGGATACCCACTAATGGTGAGGATTTCTTCCTGCTATTCCGGTTTTATGGTCCCGAAGAAGCATACTATGATAAGAGCTTCGTCCTGCCTGATGTTGAATTTGTAGAATAGTCCAATGAGTTTGCGGGTCCTTATCTCATTGTATTACTTACATTCCGTGAAGACAATAGCACATTAATCGGGTGCTTGTTAGAATCTTATTTGGCAAGATGAGAATACGCCTATTGTAAGATTCAATTACCTAATGGGATGTAACCTACTGTATTGCCTGTAAAAGTCAGGATTAAAAAAGGCCAGGGATTCCGTTACCTTGTAGAGTTTACGGGTATCCTCGTAGAATTGATTCGAGAATAGCCCAGCAGGGGGAGCTCTGAAAATGAAGGAGTTACATTTCTGTAACTCTTTTTTTTTGTATCCGATGTTTATAACCACGTTTATAACCGTGCTTATTTTCTCCTCTTTTTGATGCATATTTACGCAAATTGAACATTTAACGTGATTTGAATTTTCTATACCTGAGTTGCCCAGTCTGATAAATTATAGGAAAGCGATTTATACACAATAAAAGTGTTTCTAAAATAGAAATATGGTAACTTGTTACTATATACAATTGTTAGCACACATAATTAAAGACCATGAATAAAATGCCTTTTTTTTTAATACTTGCATACACATTTTTTTTAAATGCTTGCAATACTAAAACTAACAAGGCAAAAGAAAGTAATTCTCTGACTGCAGAAGCGTCTTATCTTGGTCAAAAGCCACCGGGATTAGAAGCTGAAATTTTTGCCCCTGGTATTGTTACAACTGAGGATATGGAGTTTTTTGGCAGCTTTATGCCAGATTTAAAAGAGTTCTATTTCAAAAGATATGGTGGAAAATATAAGAAACCCACATTGGTTGTTATTCAGTACAAGAATAACCAATGGAGTGAATCTGTTGTTTCACCTGCTGAGGCCTCTGAGGGAGAACCATCTGTCTCTCCTGACGGCAACACCATTTACTTGGGATCGAGCTATATTGAGCGCACCAATTCTGGCTGGTCAAGTATAAAAAATCTTAGAGCACCCTTCGAAGATATTCCTATAATGCGACTTACGGCTTCTAGTAATGGCACCTACGTTTTTGATGAACAAGAAGAAATAGGCACCATTCGATATTCTCGATTGATCGATGGCAAGCAAGAAAAACCAAAAGCATTTGGAAAAGAAATAAACACAGGAAAATGGACTGCTCATCCATTCATTGCTCCTGATGAAAGTTATTTGATTTGGGATAGTGAACGAGAAGGTGGTTATGGCGATTCGGATTTGTACATTAGCTTTCAGCGAGAAAATGGTTCCTGGGGCCCTGCATACAACCTAGGAAAGGACATAAACACAGAACACGAGGATATATTTGGAAGTGTGTCTCCAGATGGGAAATATTTATTTTTTCACAGGTACTTAACCAATAGAACGGTCAATATTTTTTGGGCGGACTCAGAGGTTATTAATAAATTAAGAATAGTTGACCTTGAGAGTCAACAATAATTTAACATATATATTGGGTAACAATGTGTACAAATAATAGCTGTTATAGTACAAAAATTAAGGGTTTTAGCCCATTTCTGCTTTCTTGTAACCTGACAGAAAAGTTCCATAAAATCAGCTACTATTCTTACGCTCAACGTTCTGCTTCATTATGACTAACCATTAACCAATGATAAAATTCTTTAGAAAAATTAGACAGAAATTACTCTCCGAAAATAAGTTCAGTAAATACCTACTTTATGCTATTGGTGAGATTATTCTTGTAATGGTTGGTATTCTCTTAGCATTACAGGTTAATAATTGGAATGAGGAAAGAAAGGATAACAAAACAAGAACAGAAATTCTGACCTCTTTAATTGGTGATTTAGAAGAAGATAGGGTATCATTAAAAAATCATGCGAAATATGATTCTCTCAGAACAATAGCAGCTAATCTAATATTAGATACACTTAAAGGAAAACCAATTGAATATTCAGCTAAAGAATTAACTAACCTTGATATTCATTTCTATTATAGAAAAAATGTAGGGCAAGTTTTAACTGGTGATTGGAAACATGATTTCAGTCACATGCTTAACCTTCTTATAGCTAATGATTTGTCTTTTCAACCTAGGGATATGACTTATAAAGCCCTTATACAAGGTGATAATGCTACCCTAATTAAGGATAGAACCCTTGAAAACTCCATATCTCAATATTATAATCATGTTTATTATCTAAACCGTGGAGAAGACACAATGAGAGATGAGCTATCGGTTGAATTTAAACGTCAACTTATGAGTGACAGTAGGTTAACCAATGATTTTGATTTTTTTAGAAAACATAAAATCAAATATGAAAGTTGGATAATTAATTCGGAAATTAATGCATCTTGGCAAAAATATTCTTACCAACAGCTGGTGATTTTAAATAGTAATTTGCAAGAGTTAATTAAAAAGAGTTTGTAAATTTTATGAGCGGAAATAACTAGTAAGGGGGAACATGATAAAGTTCTTTAGAAAAATTAGACAGAAATTACTCTCCGAAAATAAGTTCAGTAAATATCTACTTTATGCTATTGGGGAGATACTTTTGGTAGTTATTGGGATATTGATTGCCTTACAAATCAATACTTGGAATGAAGAACGAATTCTGCGTAAAAAGGAGCACGTGTATCTGCATGAAATACGGACCAACCTGCAGGATGATTTTGCTAATATTAAGTATTCCCTGGATTTCAATCGTAAAAAGGACTCCACCATAGGTGCCTGCCTGAATACCATCCTACTTGCAAAATCTGACGGGGAGGCCATGCTGGCAATAAAAAGTAATATGCCATTGCTGGCAGAATTCAGTGTCTTCACACAAAACCGTGTCGCTTTTGACAACATGTTGTCTTCGGAAAACATAGGTATTATTTCTACGGACACCTTACGAAACATGCTCTCTGCCTACTATGCCAATAGAAGTTTGCTGGAAGGCACACAGGAACGGGTTAAAGAACTTACCCGTAACTTCGTGGACAATATTTCCCCCAAACTGATGAATCGTGAGAACATCCGTCAGTTCTTCGGAGTGGAAAATGAATTTGCTTCGGGGGATGACCAGGATATAAAAACCGATCAGGTACTTTTCGGAGACCTTTTTGGGATGCAGCGGAACCTTGAATCCCATAGTCAATTCCTGTGGGAGTATCAGCAGAATATAGAAAGACTCCTTGAACAAATCGATTTGTTTCTAATCCAGAAAGAATGATTAATTTTTTTAGACGAATCCGCAAGAAACTCGCAGACGATAACAAGCCATTGAAACGATTTTTATACAAGAACCGTTAGCGGTTATCAATTCGTAAATACAAAAATTGATAAATCTCTAGTAAGTATCTAAACCTTCCAAAACTATAAATATGACGAACAATTCAAACTATTATATTCTTATACTACTTTTGATTTCCAGTTGTACTTTTAATGCTAAACAATCAAACCCGTTTCTCCAACAAGGGGAGGGGTTTGTAGAAGTAGAAGGCGGGAAAATTTGGTACGGGATAATGGGCGATGGTGATAATACACCTTTGCTGTGTTTACATGGCGGGCCAGGAGGTACAGGTAAGAGTTATTATAATTTATCCGAAATATCCAAAAAGCGTCCGGTAATCATATTTGACCAATTAGGAACAGGCCGATCCGACCATCATCAGGATACAACTTTACTAAAAGTAGAAATGTTCGTTAAGCAAGTGAAAGCGATTAAATCGGAGTTAAAACTGAATGAATTCTATTTGCTGGGTAGTTCTTGGGGGGCGGCGTTAGCACTTGAATATTACACGCACCATCCAGAAGGTATAAAAGGAATTATATTTAATAGCCCATATTTTAGCACTCCAATTTGGACAGAAGATGCGGCAAAACTTGTAGCAGGACTTCCAGATTCTATCCAAACAGCAATTCGTATAGCTGAAAGGGATAGCGTCTTTGATACTGATGCCTATATTTCTGCCAATAGCTTCTTTGCAAGTAGGCACGGGCGAAGAAAAGAACTTGTCAAACATCCATATGACACAGTAGAGTCTAACAGAAATACATTTATTTATAATTATATGTGGGGGCCAAGTGAATTCACAGCAACAGGCACATTAAGGAATTACGATAACATTCAAAGCCTGAAAAAAGTCAAAGTACCTGCATTGTTCACAACAGGTGAATTTGACGAAGCTATTCCAGAGACCGTTAATAAGCTAAGTCAGATGGTGGATGATTCCAGATTTGTAATCATACCGGATGCAGGGCATTTTTCCCTTAATGATAACAGAGAAGCAGTGGTAAAAGCGATACAAGAATTTCTTAAGCATCAAAATAAATAATTTCAGTAAATCCCATTATTTCAAATGACCCTTTACAAATAAAAGATACTCTCTGAAGATGCCCAATATGCTACGGTATTCGCCAAAGGCGAGTTTTTGGATGTTGTTATAGAAGGAAAAGACGAATTTACCTGATTTTGAAGTTTTGCACTAAATTGGAAATGTTGCCAGCAGTTATTTATTAGGATTTTCGTACTTATAGAATTTTTCTGGTCCTAGTTTGTTGATAAGCATTTCCCCTTCAGCCTTTATATAACCAACATCATTTGCATATTCATCCCAATCTTTAATAAGCTCCTCTAGTTTTTCAGGTTCCTGTAGAGATAGGTCATGTTTCTCAAGTGGATCTGTAGAAAGATCATAAAGTTGCCATATAGGTTCATTAGCATATGGGGGTTGTAACATCATAGCCTTCCATTTTTCCTTAATGATGGCTTTGCATTCCACCATCTCAAAAAGTAATGGATTTATAGAAGTGTTACGGACCAATTCTGCCTTTCCTTCTAAAAACTTTTTGGCTGTTTTTCCATATAAGGGTGCCAGTTCATTTTCTTTATATTTAACCGGACGTGATACTTCGACAAAGTCAAGAATAGTTGGAAAAATGTCGCAAACATGCATGCCGGAATTAGTATAGAGTTTTTGCTTTTCAATACCGGGTCCTGCAATTATTAGCGGCGCATGTATGCCTCCTTCTCCTGTAGTAGTTTTAAAATATGTAAAAGGTGTATTGCTTACTTCTGCCCATGCACCCCCCTGAGAAATAAAAGAATTAGCTTTTCCAAGATTGCTAAAGTTATTATTAAAGCTCTGAGCTAAATATTCTTTTGAACTCCCCGGATAAGCAACAGGCTCTTTAGGATTTGCGCCGTTATCTGACAGAAAAACAATAATAGTGTTCTCATATTTGCCGGCTTCTTTCAATGAATCAATTAAGCGTCCGATATGATAGTCGAGATTTTCAACCATTGACGCATAAATTTCCATAGTTCGTGCTTGTAATTTCTTTTGATCGTCATCTAAATCGCCCCACTCGGGAAATTTACTCGTCCCAGGATTATAAGGAACAGACTCATTTACAATCCCAATCTTTTTTATGCGTGCAAGACGATCCCTTTTTATTTGTTCATAACCTGAATCATAAACACCTTTATAATAATCTAAATACTCATCAGGAACGTGAAGTGGATCATGAGGTGCCGTGTAGGCAAGAAATGCAAAAAAAGGGGAATCGTCTTCCTGTTCTTCGATATAGTTAATCATCTTATCTGTGAAGTCTTTGCTGGAATAAAAATCCTCAGGAAGTTTTTCAACAATATCTTGATCCTTAACATAAAAAGTAACCGGCGCTTCTCCGGGGCCAAGAGGAAACGGATTAGTAAAATGTCCTGATCCGCCACCTAGAAGTGCAAAACTTTTTTCAAAACCTCTATTTACAGGATAACTTTCTTGGTGATGTCCCAAATGCCATTTACCTGTCATATACGTATGATAACCATTATCACCTAAAACTTCTGGTATTGTAATAACTTGATTATTTAGTGAACCTTCATACCCGGGTTTTAGGTATTGATTCTCAGTATGTGCCGGAGGCATTGTCCCTAAACCATTTTGATGATTATCAACACCGGTTAATAACATAGCACGTGTTGGTGCACAAAGAGATGAGACATAAAAGTCTGTAAACTTCGCACCTTGATTTGCAAGTTTATCAAGATTCGGAGTTCTAATCTCACTTCCAAAGCAACCTAGGTCAGAATAACCTAAGTCATCGACTAATATTAACAGAATATTAGGTCTGGGTATTTCTTTGGGATAATCCTTTTGATTCTGGTTGCAACCTAATAATCCAGCAATTAGAAATAGGATAAAGAATAGTTTTACATGATTTTTCATAATCATAGTCTCGTGCATTGTTACTTAATTACAGGCTGAAATTAGCGCTGGGAAAGGGAGAATGCAATGATAATTATCATCCAAAACATTATATAATTAAAAGAAAATAATAAAAGTTGTTATATAATTCAATAACCTCAGAGACTCTATTAAATGGGAATGTTTAATTCTTAAATATTATCAGACTGATAGAAAGTCCTAAACTATTATTCAGTATCTTAGGAAGAACAACCTTTTACACATCAAAAACTTTATGAAAATATTGTGGATTACTTAAAAAATCACTTATCAATTCAGTTTGAAAATAATACCCTTCTACATTCTGGTCATATTCCAAAATGGCATTGGAAGCTTCCTTTCTGCTAAAAACAACAAGAGGTCGGTGTTCATACATTTATCCACATTTGGAAGAACCACAATCCTTGCAAGTCAGACATCCTTCCTGATAAATTAAATTAGTGGATGTGCAATTATCACATTTTTGTCCCTTTGCCTCGGTGCCGTCGGTGACATATCTTTTTAAGGCCCGGGTGACTCCATTTTTCCAGGTATTTAAGGTTTGGCCTTCCAAATGAAGGCTGCTGATAAGATCAACAACTTTTACTATAGGCATTCCATGCCTTAAAGTCCCGGAAATAAGTTTAGCGTAATTCCAGTATTCCGGATTGAACTTATGAGACAGACCTTCAATCGTTGTCTTATAACCCCTTTTATTCTTGTATTGAAAATCATAACGCGAACTTCCGTCTTCATCCCTATTCTTAATAATCAACCCATCATCTACCCAACGTGGAATTAAAATCCCGTCTTCATCATCGGCCAATCCGGTAAAAATTTCATATGGTTGATCATCAATAAGGCCTATAAAAGCAATCCATTTTTCTTTATTATTCTGAAAGCGTACCACATCTGCTTCCAGGACCTGCGGGCGTTTTATAGGAAATGCAGTAAGTGTCTCTTCAGCATCACCTTCATTAGCTATCAAAACCCCTGATCTTGAGCCATCACGGTATACAGTTACTCCTTTGCAGCCAACTCTCCAGGCTTCCATATACAACTTGCCTACCAGTTCTTCTGAGGCGTCATTGGGAAGATTTATAGTAACACTAATAGAATGATCCACCCATTTTTGAACAGCACCTTGCAAACGAACTTTACTCAACCAATCTACATCATTTGAAGTAGCCTTATAATAAGGGGAATTCGCCACGATTTGGTCGAGCTCTTCCTGATTGTATTCTTTTTCAGTATCCAGCCCATTAACTTCCATCCACTGTTTAAACCTATGGTGAAATACTACGTATTCTTCCCAGAAATCACCCACTTCATCCACAAAACTGACTTTAGTATCCTTCTCGTTAGGATTAACTTTTCTCCTGCGTTTGTATATAGGCAGAAATACAGGTTCAATTCCCGAGGTAGTTTGCGTCATTAAACTTGTAGTACCGGTAGGAGCAATGGTTAATAAGGCAATATTTCGTCTACCGTGCTCCAGCATTTCATAATATAATTTTTCATCTGCATCTTTTAGGCGAAGAATGAAGGGATTTTCTTTTTCCCTGTCAGCATCAAAAATTTCAAATGCGCCTCGTTCTTTTGCCATGTTAACGGATGCTCTGTACGCTTCTAGGGCAATTGTTTTATGTACTTCAATTGAAAATTCATTTGCTATTTCACTTCCATATCTCAATCCCAGCGCAGCCAGCATATCCCCTTCGGCCGTAATGCCAATTCCGGTACGCCGGCCCTGCAGTGCTTTCTCTTTTATCTTTTCCCAAAGACGTATCTCCACGGCTTTGGTTTCCTCTAATTCCGGATCCGATTTTATTTTATCGAGAATGCCCTCTATCTTTTCAAGCTCCAGGTCAATGATATCGTCCATGATGCGTTGGGCTACCGCAATGTGTTTTTTAAACAAGGGGAAGTTGAAGTTGGCATTACTTTTAAATGGGTCTTCGACGTATGAGAACAAATTAATGGCCAATAACCTGCAGGAATCATAAGGACATAGTGGGATTTCGCCACAAGGATTGGTAGAGACTGTTTGGTAACCAAGGTCGGCATAACAATCGGGCACTGACTCTTTGATGATAGTATCCCAGAATAAGATTCCAGGTTCTGCGGATTGCCATGCATTATGCACTATTTTATGCCATAAGTCGCTGGCATTAATTTCTTTTGAGATTTTTGGATTGCTGCTTTGAATTGGAAAACTCTGAGTATACAAACTATTGTTTTCAACGGCTTTCATAAAATTATCATCAATCCGAACAGAGACATTGGCTCCTGTAACTTTTCCCTGTTCCATTTTGGCATCTATAAAATCTTCAGCATCAGGATGGTTAATTGAAACCGATAGCATTAATGCTCCTCTCCGGCCATCTTGTGCTACTTCTCGGGTAGAATTAGAATATCGCTCCATAAATGGGACCAGGCCGGTAGAGGTTAGCGCTGAGTTTTTAACCGGGGAACCTTTTGGCCTGATGTGGGATAAATCGTGACCAACACCGCCACGTCTTTTCATTAATTGCACCTGTTCCTGGTCAATCTTCATAATACCTCCATAGGAATCGGAAGTGCCCTCATTCCCGATCACAAAGCAATTAGATAATGATGCAATTTGAAAAGGATTACCAATTCCCGCCATAGGACTTCCCTGAGGCACAATATGTTTGAAGTTTTTAATAAGATCAAAAATCTCAGTCTCGCTAAAGGGATTCGGATATTTTTGCTCCACACGAGCTATTTCCTTAGCAATTCTTTTATGCATGTCATTCGGATTAACCTCATAGAGATTTCCCTCAGAATCTTTCAATGCGTATTTGTTAATCCATACCCTAGCGGCTAGATCATCACCATTAAAATAAGCTAAGCTCGATTGATACGCTTCTTCTTGAGAATAGGTTTTTCTTTGAGGGGGAAAAGTTTTGACGGACATGTAAAGGTTTTTAGAAGATTATTAATAAAGATGTAAAAGTGGAATAAACCTAAAAACTAATCTATGATAAAAGTCATGAAGTTTACAAGATAAATCACACAACATACTGATAATAAGATAAATAATAATTTATCAACATAAAAAAGTTAACAATCTTATCGAATTATTTTTCTTGAGAATATCGAAGAATTATAGTGCTTGGTTCGAGCCCAAGAGGTGAGGCAAGTAGTTGAACGGTGCTCAATTAAAAGGAATATCATAGCCATATTTCAATAGTACATTTACCTTGTTTCCTGCAAGAAAAGTTTGAAATATTATATATTGTAACTGTTAATATGCCACTGATGAAATTGATCTTGCTGTGATTGGAATATTAGTGCTAAAAAAACCGACTAAACATAGCTAAAACCACAAAAATGAAAAAAGGAATTTTACTTACCTGCTTCTTTTTGGTAACGAATCTTTTCGCCCAAAACAGGCTCGAACTTAAATGGGATAGTACAAACATAAAGATCAACAAAGAAATCTACGGTCATTTTTCCGAGCATCTGGGCACCTGTATTTATGAGGGTATTTATGTGGGTGAAGATTCGGATATTCCGAATATCGATGGCTTTAGAAAGGATGTGGTGGAAGCCTTTAAAGAATTAAAAGTCCCTGTATTAAGATGGCCGGGAGGATGTTTTGCAGATACCTATCATTGGAAAGACGGTATAGGCCCCAAAGAAGACCGCCCCGCAATAGTTAATGTGTTCTGGGGAGGAGTGACTGAGGATAACAGCTTTGGCACCCATGAGTTTTTGAATTTTTGTGAATTAATAGGTACAGAACCTTATTTGAGTATCAATGTGGGCACGGGAACAGTGCAGGAAGCTGTTGATTGGGTAGAATATGTTACGTCGCGCAATAAGAGCCCAATGACTGATCTCCGCAAGGAAAACGGCCGTGAAGAACCCTGGGATGTCAAATACTGGGGTGTTGGTAACGAAAATTGGGGCTGTGGTGGTGATATGGCACCGGACTATTACGCCAATATTTTTAGAAATTACGCATCTTATATTCGGGGCGAGGATTTTCAAAAAGTAATTTGTGGCCCTTCCGGGGGCGATACAAATTGGACCGAAACAATTCTCAAAGGTTTGAAGGGCAAAAATCACCTTGCGCAAGGGGTTTCATTGCATTACTATACGCTGCCAACAGGGGAATGGGCTAACAAAGGCTCTTCAACAGATTTTGGGGAAGATATGTGGTTTGCAACCATTCGCAATACGATGAAAATTAAAAATTACATTGAACAACACCTGGCAGTAATGGACAAATACGACCCCGAAGGAAAAATAAAGCTGATCGTTGATGAATGGGGTACGTGGTATGATAAATTGCCCGGCACCAGGGACGGGTTTCTGCAACAGCAAAACACACTGCGTGATGCTTTGGTTGCAGGCATCAACCTGAATATTTTCAACAATAATGCCGACCGTATCAGCATGGCGAATATCGCACAGATTGTAAACGTATTACAATCGGTTATTCTTACCAACGGCCCTGAAATGGTCAAAACCCCTACCTACCACGTTTTTAACATGTACAATGTGCACCAGGATGCCAATCTCATACCAATCGATTTTGAAACCGAAAATTACGAATACAATGGGGATTCTATTCCGGCGCTGACGGCCTCGGCTTCGGAGAAAAACGGTATAACCAGTATTACTCTGACCAATGCAAACCCTGAAAAGGCAATTGCCGTGAACCTTCAGCTCGGAAAGGATTTTAAAACGACCGGCGGCAAAATAATCACTGGTAAAGAAATTACAGATTATAATGACTTTGGCAAAACTGAAAAAGTTTTGATTTCCGATTTTAAGATTGGAAAAATAAAGAATGAAATCTTAGAGATTGAAGTTCCGCCACACTCAGTCATTTTAGTACAGGTTAAATAGATTTTAATTTACTTTTTTTTTAATTTTCATACTTTAAAAAAAACACCGTTATGAAAAGATTATGCATATATACATTGAGCTTACTATTAAGTTTTTCAACTTTGTTGGCTCAGAATAAACCAACAAATGATCGTGCGGAAGTAGAAATTTCTAATGGTTTGAATTGGCGATTTATAGGTCCTATTGTGGGTAATCGTGGTTCCGTAGTGCTTGGACATCCAACTGAACCTTATACATTCTACTTTGGCGCCAGCAATGGCCTTTGGAAAACAGAAGATGCAGGTGCTTACTGGGAACCAGTGGGCGATGCCTACTTCAAATCCGGAAACATCGGGGCTATGGAATTCTCAGAATCCAATCCCAATATCGCTTATGTGGGAATGGGAGAACCCCAAATGAGGAATAACGTTAGTTGGGGCGACGGGGTTTATAAGACAGAAGACAATGGCAAGACCTGGATTCATTTGGGTCTTGAAGAAACCCACCATATCTCCCAGGTACGGGTGCATCCTACAAATCCGGATATTGTTTTTGTCGGTGCCTTTGGCCATGCATTCGGGCCTAATCAGGAACGAGGGGTATACCGCACTAAAGATGGTGGCAAATCATGGGAAAAGGTATTCTATAAAAGTGATAAAGCCGGGGTTATAGATCTGGTAATGAATCCTTCCAACCCGGATGAACTTTTTGCTGTTATGTGGGAATTTGAACGCAAGGCATGGGGGCCAAAAACCGGAGGACCAGATTCAGGTCTTTGGAAATCCACAGACGGGGGTGATACCTGGAAGGAGATTACCTATAACGAGGGATTACCCGAAGGCGGTCGTGGCCGTGCCGGGATAACCATGTCAGCAGCCGATGCACAAAAAGTTTATGCTTTGATCGATTCTGAAACCAAGTCGGGCCTTTATGTTTCTGAGGATTTGGGAGAAAATTGGGAGTTTGTTTCTGATTTTTTTCAAATTATAGGTCGGCCATTTTACTACAGTCACATTTATGCCAGCCCACATGACGCTAATGAATTATGGAGCCCCAATAACCGTATGTTCATGACAAAAGATGGTGGGAAGAACTGGATTTTAAATCCTGGTATCAAAGATGATTTTCATGATATCTGGATTTGCCCCAGGGATCCAAAGCGGATGATTGGCACCAACGATGGTGGCTGTCAGGTTAGCATGACCGGAGGAATTACCTGGAGCAGCCAGTACACGCAAAAGAATAGCCAATTTTATAGGGTTAATGTTGACAATGACTTTCCATATAATGTTTATGGAAGTGGTCAGGACATACTTGCCTACAAGTTACCCAGTGCTTCACGTTGGGGAGGGATTTCTGGTTATGAAACCACAATCATTGGCAATGGTGAAATAAGCAGTGTAATTCCCAATCCCAATGACCCGAATATAGTCTATAATATTTCAGGGGGTGCGCCTATGGGAAGTGGAGCTCCCTTTACCATCAATAATTTGGCCACCGGACAGAATGAAGTACGATCGGTATGGCCGTCGCCTTTATTTGGTCTCAATGGTTATGATCTTAAATATCGTTTTAATTGGGATCTTGCATATTTCTTATCGCCACATGATAACAAAACACTATACCTCGGAGGTAATGTAGTATTTAAATCTACTGACGAAGGTCTTAATTGGGAAGTAATTAGTCCTGATCTTACAAACAATCTCACGGAGCGCCAAAAAATCACAGGAACACCATGGCTGTCTGAATATTTCGGACAAGAGATTTACAGTACAATAAAGCGATTGGATGAATCTCCTGTAAAAAAAGGAGTAATCTGGACAGGCTCAGACGATGGGAAAATCTACATTACCAGGGACGGCGGTACTAACTGGGAAGATATCTCCATCACCGATAGCACGTTACCGGAGTATTCACAAGTTTATGAGATAGAGCCCTCTCCACATGATGCAGCTGCAGCATACGTTGTTTTTTCAAACTTCAATACTTATGATGATTACAATCCATACATGTTCAAAACAACTGATTATGGTAAGACATGGGTAAATTTATCAGCTAACTTTCCTCAGGATCAAATTACACGTACCATCCGAGAAGATAAGGTAAGAAAGGGATTATTATTTGCAGGAACAGAATCTGGAGTATATTATTCATTGAACGATGGCCAGTCCTGGGAAAAACTCAAAGCAAACCTGCCGGCAGTTCCAGTGGTTGATATAAAAATAAAGGGGGCAGATCTTGTAATAGCAACCAATGGCCGCGGTTTTTGGATCATGGATGATATTACTCCATTGCGCGAAAAGAGCAGTGAGCTTGATTCAAAAGCTGTACATCTTTACCCTGTTTCAGATCATACCCGTTTTGGCTATAACTGGTGGTTGGATTATGTGCCGGGCGGAGACCCAGGAATGAAAAAGAACTATTTTGTTCAGAATATGCGCCCCGGTCTAACCTATTATGAGTTAACATTTAAACAAGTGAATGGTGAGCGCAAACGTAAGTTTATTGATGCCGGTGACCCCAAGCCATTAGGGCCTGCCTTCTATTTTAAACTAGAGAAGGAGCCTAAAGATATAGCCATTGCTATTTTGGATAAAGATGGTAACGAGATCAGAAATTATACCAAAGCACAAATGATGTTGAACTTTGGTTCTGAAAGTGACTTTAATACCGGGTTGAATAAATTTGTATGGGATATGCGTATCAATGGGGTTAGCCGTGTACCTGGCAGGCCGGCAACAACCGTAATTCCAATTGTGCCTCCGGGAAAATATGCTGTTAAACTTACCGTTGATGGGGTTTCAGAAACTCAAGAGTTTAATATCTACATGAATCCTAAAGAGTCCTATACCCAAGGACAGGCAGATGATAAGTTTGCTTTCTGGATGGAAATGTATAACCAGGCAGAAGCCAGAACAAAGAAGGTTATAGCGGCACTTGCTAAGAAAAAAGAAGTGACCGAAATGGCAGAGTCATCTGGCAATAATAAGGCGAAGAAACAAGCAGAGGTTATTGCTAAACTCATAGATAGTTATGAGGGAGCTTATGTATCTACCGGTCGTACCCTGGCCGAGGTCATCAATTTGCCAGCTACCATTCTATTCAAATTATCCTTTATGAGTGGAATCCTTGATCATTCGGAGGGACCTGTCACAGCACAAATGCAATCAGAATTTCAGGAAGTGCTAAAGGTTGCAGATAATGCAGATGCCACTTTTAAGCAGAGTATTGACAAGGAACTAAGTAAATTTGAGAAAATTATTAAGTAAGATTTAAATAAGCATTATCTGGAAATTCAAACATGTTTCTAAAAATAATCTTATTTAGAAAAATTACTTCATCCCGTATTGTCTGAAGCTGCCTATGATCATGGGGTGATAAAGTTATTATAACAACAAGCCAAAGCTCAATAACATGAAAAAAGGGAAAAGGGATCATTGCCAATCACAAAACTGGAAACCGTTCTTGCTGTGTCTGGTAATATTGGGCCTGCATTCCCAATGTTCCATTGCTCAAACAGGGGAACAGGATTCCCTGCCAAAGTTGGGTGGCCCGGATCAGGTAGATAATCGCCTGAAACTTGATAAAACCGTTAAGAGCCCGTTTTTTGAATTTCCTTTCCTGAACCCTTATTTTAACTTTAAGGAGAGTGTGAAGGAAAATACGGGCCTGGAATTTGCCACGGAATACAGCAGTTTATTTGTGGGATCGAACTCCAATATAGGTCAGGATAATGCAAGTAGCGGTATATGGAAATTTTATGGATCCTGGAACCTGGTAGGCAAAGAATCCGGCAACAGCGGGGCTTTGATATTCAAAGTGGAACATCGCCATAAATATGGAAACATACCTCCAAAGGGTCTGGGTTTCAGCACTGGCTACGTCGGTTTTATTTCTCCCCCATTTAGCAATGACGGATGGCGGGCAACGAACCTGTACTGGCGACAGCGGTTTGCAAAAGGAAGGATTGCACTGGTAGCAGGATTTCTGGACGTGACGGACTTTTTTGATGTTTATGCCTTGGCCAGCCCCTGGATGCACTTTTCTAATTTCACCTTTTCCACCGGCGCGGCTGCTATCAATGTACCTAACGACGGCTATCTAGGGTTTGCCTTAGCAGGTTGGCTAAGTAATAAGGTTTACATGATTGCTGGGATGGGTGATATTAATTCGGACCCTTCTGATATTTTTAATGGTTTTGATACTTTTTTTAATACCCATGAATATTTTAAACATATAGAGATTGGCCTTACTTCGTCAAAGGATTATATGCTTCTCGATAATGTACATATCAGTCTTTGGCAGCGCGATGAGACTTCAGCTACCGGAGATCCAAATGGCTGGGGGTTGGTCCTATCGGCTACAAAGTATATAAAGGAAACCTACCTCCCATTCATCAGATATGCCTATACAAAGGATGCCGGCAGTTTATTGCAGAACTCTTTGTCACTCGGCCTTGGCTATCAACCAGTACCCGGGAGCCATTTAGCGGCTATTGCCTTTAACTGGGGTCAGATAAACGAAACTACTTTTGGTGAAGGCCTGGACGACCAGTATACCTGGGAAATCTTTTACAGGATTCAGCTTTCATCTAAAATTGCGCTTACCCCGGATGTACAGTTTTTAATTAACCCGGCACTTAATCCGGAACAGTCATCTCTTTTTTTATATAGTCTCAGGGCCAGGATCGTCTTATGACACCCGTTAATTCTAAGCTTATGGAAGGGAATTACCTTATGGAATCAGCTTCTGGGGATATTTTACTGTAACAAGCTATGTTGCAATTGGTCTTTATAGAAACCTTTTATCGTATGAAGAAATGGTTTCAAAGAATTCTTTTCTATGTAGTTGCACCGGGATTTTTATCTTGTAACCAAGGTAATACGGAAGATTATCAACTGGTAATTGTAAATGCCTCTCTTTTAAATGTTAAGACCGGAGTAATAGAAAAGAATAAGTCCGTTTTTATAAAAAATGGCCTTATCAATAAGATATCAAAAACCAGGAATTCAGATTATTCATTAAAGAATGTTATAAATGCCAAAGAAAGACTTCTTACGCCTTCCTTCATAGATGTTCATAATCATCTGAATTTTATCTTTGGAGATACTACAGAAATTACAAATCCGGAGGACTTTCAAATATCCAGGGGCCTTTTAACAGAAGAATATATGCCTTATGGTGTTACTGTTGTGCGTTCAGCTGCCGGAAGAGAATCACATATACCCATGGAGCGGTCCTGGATGAAACATCATCCAGATTATATTGACTATTATCCTTCAGGTGGAGCTTTGGTTTCATTGAATACCCAATTTTACAACCATGTTTATGTAAGGGATAGTCTTGAAGTAAAATCTAAAATTGAAGAATATAGCAAGTCCGGAATCAAACATATAAAAGTCTATAGCTTAATTGGGGAGGCCGAGCTTAACACCGCAATCCGTACAGCTGAAAATTTAGATATGAATATTTTTGGTCATATAGAAAACGCAATGGTTTCTATTGAGACCGCCTGCGAATTGGGGTTAAGGAACTTTGAACATGTAAAGACACTTTTTCTGGATGTTGTTAAAAAGTACGAAACAACTTCAATGGATTTATCTGGCCTTCCTCCTGATGATGATGAGAACTGGCGCTTTCGTGAATATGAAGTATTCAATTTTATAGGCACCAATGATCCGTCTATAATGGCATTGATTATGCTGCTAAAAAAGAGCAAGGCCTCGGTTACCCCCACACTTCATCTTTATGCTCAGCCTATAGGATTAACGCATCCGGCCACTAAAATAGAAATTCATCCGGATGATAAATTGAATTGGCAGGGAGAGAAATTAAATCGGGCGAAAATGGGGTATGAAGTTCTGGCAGCTTTAGTCTTAAAGCTATATAAAAATGGGATAATCCTGAACACAGGTTCAGACACCTATGAACCTGGCAAGACAATACTTTCAGAAATGTTACTTTTAAACAAATTGGGTATTCCAATGAATGAAGTTTTAAAAATTGCATCCCTGAACAGTGCCCGTTCTATAAACTTGGAAAAAAGTTATGGTTCAATTGAAGTTGGAAAAAAGGCACATTTAATTTTATTTGAGGAAAGTCCACTCAACAACCCTTTAAACCTATTATCAAAAAAGACAATTATAAAAGACGGAATTGTCTGGAGACCCCTTTGATATGGATATATTTGGCCTGTTGACCATTATAGGCTATTGTTAATCCTGGAATACAGCTGGAAACATTGCTATAATAGACAACTTGCCCAAAGGATTGATTCAATTATACCTAAACTGGAAGCATAACAGGTTATTAATGTTTGCTATTTAGACAGAGAGCAAGGACCTCGAAACCACAGCAACATAATTTGCAAATCTGAATAAAAGAATTTGATTTAACGTTTAAAATAAGTTCATTTGGTTAAAACCTATTCCGCTTTATAGCTATGACACATATTCTTAAGAACAAAAATCTGGAAATTAAGATTGACCTTCCATTGGAAAACTATAATTTTTCAAGATTTGACTGGACTGGAAAAATTACGGATGTAAAATTTAAAAATATTCAATTGGCCACAGTTGAAAGGACGGATGGTCAGAACGAGGATTCTTTTGGGAAGGGGTTTTACAATGAATTTGGAATTGATACGGCATTGGGTTATGACGAGACTGAAATAGGCGGGTGGTTTCACAAAATTGGCGTAGGATTATTAAAGAAAGAGGATAGTCAATACTTGTTTAGTAAAAACTATGAGCTTAAACCTGCCGAATTCCAGATTAGTGCAGAATCGGATCGGATTTTGATCAGTTGCAATTCAGAAGTCGCCAATGGTTATGCGTATTTATTGCAAAAAGAGATTCAGTTGGATGAAAGTGGTTTTACACTTAAATACTATCTACAAAACACGGGTGAAAAAGACATAAATACGGATGAATATGTCCATAATTTTACGGCTATAAATAATGATTTAATAGGGAATAAGTATGTATTAGAATTCCCATTTCAACTTAAACCCGGGTTATTTGGTGAAACCGTTAATCCGGAATTAAAAGTAGCTATTGGGCAAAATGAAATTAAGTTTAAAGGTACACCTGAGGACCAATTCTTTTTTAGCAACCTCTCAAGCAATGAAAATGTTGATGCCAGCTGGCAATTAATAAACCTTGAAAGTAAAATTGCGATTAGTGAATCCGGAAGTTTTCAAACAAACAAAGTGAATCTTTGGGGGTGGAAACATGTCATTTGTCCAGAATTGTTTTTTAAAATAGATATTAAACCGGGTGAATCAACTGAATGGACCAGGAATTATAATATTTATAAAATCAAGTGAGCGCCCTGGAAATTTAGTGATTCTGGCATAACAGCTGATTTTTCCTTATATTTAGATATGGGATCTCAAATCAATTAATGAAGGAATTATGAAGAGGATTTTTGTTCTAATCGCTATTTTTTTATCGTTACAGCTGCATTCTAATAATAGTCTTAATGAAATTTCAGGAATTGTAACTATTG
Organism: Flavobacteriaceae bacterium; assembly: GCA_020346245.1. Classification (GTDB taxonomy): domain Bacteria; phylum Bacteroidota; class Bacteroidia; order Flavobacteriales; family Flavobacteriaceae; genus Eudoraea. The sequence goes on from CP070778.1 coordinate 2,798,928, forward strand.
GAAACTCCCCAATACAAAATGTATGTGTCCAGGTTTTAAATAGTACTAAAGAAACTTTTACAGACGAAAAAGGCAAATACTTAATTACTGCCAAACCATCTGATGTATTGGCATTTGATTATGCCGGGATGCAAAGGGTAGAAATAGTAGTGGAAGATGTTACTGCCAGATTGAACATTGAAATGAAAATGAACGTGGAAGCGCTGAAGGAGGTGGTTGTGGGAGAAAATAATGCCAAGAATCAGGATTACCTAAAATTGCAATATGGGGTTGATAAGAGTATCCTGAGTACTGCCTTTGGTTATCTGGATGCCAAGCGCGTTGGCTATTCAGTAAAACTAGTAGATGGAGATGATTTAAGTGCGGGAGCAATAGATGTTGTTACGGCATTAAAGGGAAGAGCTGCAGGTGTATATAGCCTGGGAGGAGAAATATATATCCGCGGAGGGGGGCCTCAGTTACAAGGCAGAGCGATTCCGGCAATTTATGATCTGGATGGGATGGTCTTAAAAAAACTTCCTTTTATAACTGTAGAGAATATTGACCGGGTGGCAATAATATCTGGTCTAGCCGGCAGGGTTAGATACGGTAGTATTGCTAGAGGTGGGGTTGTGGTTATAAATACTATCGGGTCTCCTGTTAGACCAGATTCTGATATCAATAAAAGTTATGACAGGGCACGCCTTCGAAGCAACATTTATAATAATGATGCGATTGCTGAAGATCGCAGTAAGGCTACCAGTTATTTGAAAGATCTATATTCCTGTAATGAAAAACCTGCAGCGCGCGAAGTATATCAAAAATATGCAACGAGATATGCAAAAGACCCGTATTTTATTATAGACACCTATCTGTTTTTTCATGATACCGGTGACCAGGTCTTTGCAAATCAAATTTTGGAAAACAATATAGACGTTGTGGAAAGTAATCCTGTCTATGCTAAAGCCATGGCCTTTGCTTTGGATTATGCTAAAGAGTATGCTAAGTCTAAAGAACTGTACAAAAAGATTTTTGTTTTAAGGCCCGAATATTTACAATCCTACAGGGATATGGCAAATAGTTATTATGCACTTGGGAATTACAAAAATGCAGCCAACATGTACATCCGCTATCAATTTTTAGTGAGCGAAGGGATTTTCGCCAATGATAGTTCTGCTATCCAAAAGGTCATAGATGGAGAAATGAATAACCTGTTTGTACTCCATGGCACAAGGTTTATGGAAGAGTCCAATATAGTCGGATTCAAGAATTACACTAAAAACAAGGGTGAAACCAGGTTGTTTTTTGAATGGAATGACAGCGAAGCTGAATTTGATTTGGAATTTGTTAACCCTCAAAAAAATAATTTTATTTGGGAACACTCTCTGGAGAATGCGGCTGAACGAATTAAAGAAGAGAAAACAACGGGGTATTCTTCTGAAGAATTCTTTGTTGATGGTTCTTTACCCGGAAAATGGCAGATAAATGTAAAGTATAAAGGGAATAAAAAATTATCTCCTGTCTATATGAAACTAACCAAATTCACAAACTATAATACCCCGGCTCAAAAAATGGATGTTTCCCTATTTCGTTTAGCTTTGAAAAATGTAAAACAGAAATTAACCGATTTCAATAACGTGGTTTCCCTCTCTTCTAATTAACAGGCTTTTTATTTGCCTTGATTCTATAACCCACTACAAACTTACCATCTAAAAGGTTAAAAGCGCTATTATTGCCATACCCCAGACTGGATCTGTTTGTAGAGGCACCCAAAGAAATATTACTATAAAAACGTCTCCATTTATAACCAAAAAGGGCCGTTGCCTTAAGTTTATAAATCATAGGATTCCCTGGGCTAAAGGATACCGCCTCTGTTTCAGCATTTTTGATGGTTAGTCCAATACCTGCCCTGGCACTTATTCCAAAATAAAAGTCAGAGGGAAGTCTAATTAAGCTAACCACCCCCCCTGCAATACCAATTCCATAATTTGTGAAATCAATAATTCTTGCCTGTTCATTAAAAATGGGATATAACTCCTGTGGTACAATAGAACTATCCGCGTTAATTTGATTATATACAATAAACCCTCCCAAACCAAATGAAAATGAACTTTGCTTTTGGTCAGAAAGGCCAGATCTCATTAAGTTTAAGGAATATTCACCTGAATTAAAGAGGTATAAATAATCAATACCAAGGGCTATAGATACGATGTCATCTCTGAAAATACTAGTGTCATTAATAGAATTTTCAATGTTAAATCCCCTATATCGTTGAAAATAAAAATCGAAAACATTGCTTTTTGCTAAAAATCCGCCTCTTAGGTCAAATCGATAGGTCTTTTCAGTACTCTTATCTTTCAAATTAAATGCAATATCCAGTATTAATTTTCTGGTAGCAACGCCAACCCCAATGCCGAACAGGTTATTTGGGATATAGGAAAGGCGGGCATTGTCATTAGACAATCTGAACCATTGCCCCTTGACATTTCCTAAAAGTCTCACGGACCAATTTCTCAGATCACGATCAATAAGCAAAGATTCAATAGGGTTTGTTGTTTTGGTTGAATCATTGATATCTATGTCCTGTGACCAGCAAAGCGACCCTATCAGGAAAAAAAGCAGCAAAAAAAGTTTTCCTTTGGTTGAAATGCCAACTTCCATTTTAATTCGATAGATGAAATGTGCCAGTCTCTCAAAGGAATTACAAAATTTTGCCATGCTATTACATTCCATTTTACAATTCGGGATAATATGCCCTTTAAAGGCGCATAAAGTTACTTAAATTAGAGGTGATATTTTAATTACATCAAACACGAAAAGGCTGTAGTGAAGAATTAGTTTATTGGGAGGCATAGGGATTTTTAATACCGAAAAATTAGATGAAAATTGACAAAATTGGATTAGGGGGAGGTTGCCATTGGTGCACAGAAGCTGTGTTTCAAAACCTGAAAGGAGTTGCAAGGGTAGAACAGGGATGGATTTCTGCTTCCGGTGCAGTGGAATTTAGTGAAGCGGTGCTCGTACATTTCAATCCTGAAAAGATTTCTATAAAAGATCTTATAGAAATACATCTTCGCACCCATAAAAGTACTTCCAGTCATTCTATGCGTTCAAAATACCGTTCTGCTGTTTATGTTTTTAATTCGAAGCAACTACTGGAATCTGAGCAAATTTCAAGACTCCTTCAAAAGGAGTTTGAGGAAAATATAATAACGAAAGTATATAGGTTCGAGGAGTTTAAAATGTCCCCGGAACCATATCAAAATTACTATAAGAAAAATCCGGAAAAACCTTTTTGCAAAACCTACATAGACCCCAAATTGCAATTGCTTCAAAGAAGATTTCCAAAAAATGTGATGGAGACTAAGCTGTCATCAATAAAAAAGGGGGAAGAACAAAATATTAAAAAATAAAAAGTAGCTTCTTGGTTGGTTGTCGTATTAAGGGAGAGAATTATAAAAACTTTACAACATAAAGATTACCCTTAAGTATTATGGACAAATTGTACTAAAAGGATTGGGAAGAAAATCGCCTTGATAAATAAAAAGGTGCTTCCGGACACTCAGATATGCTGTTCGTCCTTGGATTCCCTCTGGAGCATTAAATAATGCATATTTTACTTATTCTACCACATGTAGGTTCATTTAATAATAATTAATAATCTTAATAAATTATGAAAACAATTCTATTGGCATTTGTCTGCTGCTTCTTTTGGCAAGTCAATGCCCAACAACAAGTATTTGCTTATGATTACAGAAATGTACCCGAAGATGAATTAAAGACTTTTATGGGCAACGAGGCAATGTATTGGTCTAAAATACATGCCAACCTTGTGAAAAAAGGAACAGTTAACGGCTGGGCAATGTGCCGAAGGATCAATGGTTTGGCGTCGGAACCAAATATCTATTTTTTCTATGGGTTTGGTACTCTAGAAAACAGGGATAAAATGGGTGAGGACTGGTCGCAGGCAGAAAAGGAAGTCAGGAGCAGTATGGATAAGGAGAAACTTGCCATGATCGATGAACGTCTGAAACAAAAGAAATACAGAGTAGGTCAGGTGCTTCTCCAACGTTCGAGTTCTGTTAATTTGGGGCAAGGCGAATGGAATTATCTGGTTCACAATTACGCCAAGGCAAGCAATGTTACACAATTTTTGGAAGGGCAGGAAAAATATTTTAAACCCTTCTTTGAACAGAACATAACGGCAAAAAACACCAAACAGGTATTCTGGTATACGGCAGCCGTATTAAGTCCTCGTGGTAATGGTTATAACTGGAATTGTTATACCGTGGATGCCTTCAAGAACTATAGCGACATCTTCAATGCATGGAACACAACTCCTAACTGGCCTGAAGAGGGTATGGCTGAGGTTAATAAGTTCTTGCCGGAAGGAAATTTTTACAAATCGGTCATTTGGCAAAGGGTGATGTGGATTGATGATCAAGGCCAGTTAAAGACGGCTTGGGATTAGTGATTAATTATAGTTCAGTGAGTAGTACAAGACGATCGCTTATTCCCTATAAAAATCCAACCTTTTTTAGGTTGGATTTTTTATTAGAACAATAAACGCTTACAATAGACAGTTTTTAGTAGTCACCAGTACCAATGGTTCTAAGTCAGACCGGAAGATTTATAAATAACGTGGAGAGTAAAAAATACATTGAAAATTTAAAAAAATATCCTGAGATGACTGAAAAGCTTCTCAAAAAGTATTCATAAATTTGCCATCCATAAATAGGCCTCATAGTTCAACGGATAGAATAGAAGTTTCCTAAACTTTAGATCCAGGTTCGATTCCTGGTGAGGCTACGGATAAGCACTATAGGCCTTTGTGTTAGCAAAGGCTTTATTTTTTTGGAAGCGGATTAAAGAAACCACGTTAATTATGGTCCGGTCCAAAAATAAAACCTGCTGCATAGCATTTGAGCTATTGTATTTTCGGCACGAGCTATTTTCAGGAACAGCGAAGCTATCTCCTGGTGAGGCTACTATCTTCTTCATTAGCTCGCTGTTTCCAAAATCTTAAGTATATTAGTAAACAAGGAGTAGTCTGTGGCAGACACTTATTGTAATACTATCTTTTTGCTTTAGGACAGACTTCATTAAATGCTTTTATCGCAAACTTATATATGGAACTAACCTCTGAACAGGAGCAACAATTAACCCTGGTATACGAAGCTTACTGGGCCCAGTATTTGAAGGGCAATGTTCAGGCCATGGAAGCCTTACTCGATGAGTCCTATACCCAGGTTGGTAGTGCAGATAGTGAAGTATTTACAACAAAAAAACAAGCTGTTCAATTTTTGAAGGATACCATCGATGAAGTAGCCGGAAAGCTGGAAATGCGCAACCGCATCACACAAAAGGAACAGCAAGATACAATAGTGATAGTCCATGAGCGCTGCGATCTCTATGTATTAGACGGGCAGCAATGGGTCTTCTATTCCAAATTCAGAGCCACGACCCTATTGGCAGAAAGAAAAGATGGATGGAAGATTACACATCAGCATTCTTCTTTCCCTGATTCAAAAACCGAGGAAGGCCAGAATTTGGCCATTGATAAAATAGCTGAAGAGAACAGGGAATTGCGCGAGGCTGTAAAAAGGCGCACTGTAGAATTGGAGCAAAAAAACAAGGAACTGGCTATAGAGGCATCACTGGAAAGAGTAAGGGCCCGTGCAATGGCTATGCAGAACTCCAATGAGTTATCCGAATTGGTGGATACTGTTTTTAAAGAATTGACAAAACTTGATCTCGCACTTTCCTGGTGTATGATTAATATTATTGATGAGCCCACAATGTCCAATACAGTTTGGGGAGCAAATCCGGAGATAGGGAAAGCACCTGAATCGTATCATATGTTGTTTGAGGACTATCGCTTTCATGATGAAATGTTTAAGGCGTGGAAAGAGAAAAAAGATAAATGGGTTTTTGTATTAAAAGGGAATGAAAAAGAAACCTATGATGATTATTTATTCACCCAAACAGAATTCAGAAGAGTACCTGAAGCCGTACAGAAAGAGATGCGTGCAACAAAACAATATGTTGCTTCTTTTACCTTCAGCAATTTTGGTGGATTACAAACTGTTGGTGAAGAACCATTGTCTGATGAGAGCCTTGATATTCTAAGTCGTTTTGGAAAAGTGTTCGACCTCACCTATACCAGATTTAATGATCTGAAACAAGCGGAGATACAGGCACGGGAGGCACAAATTGAAGCCGCACTGGAGCGGGTACGATCTAAAACAATGGCTATGCATAACAGTGAGGATGTTGGAGCCACCGTAGTTACTTTGTTTGATGAAGTTATGAAGCTGGGTATTGACCAATCTATTCGTTGTGGAATAGGGATTCTTGAAGGAACTGAGCGTATGGAAACATGGTCTGCAAATTATTCGCCCAACGGTAAAGTTGATTTAAAAACTGGTATGTTAAATATGACTATACATCCCATGTTGGTAGGGCTTAAAAAAGCATGGAAAAGTAAAAAGAAAGGCTATTCCTACGATTTTATTGGTAAAGACGTTATTAAATATTATACGGCACTTAATAAAGAACCCGAATATCCATTTAATGCAAATTTAAAAACACTGCCGGAAAACGTATACCACAATAGTTTCTTCTATTCTTCGGGTATTCTTTTTGCCTTTACCGAGAATCCTATTTCAAAAGAAGGGGCTAAGGTATTAAATAGATTTGCTAAGGTTTTCGGACAAACCTACAGGAGGTACTTAGATCTGCATAAAGCTGAGGAACAGGCTCGGGAAGCTTCTATTGAGAGTGCTTTAGAAAGAGTAAGGGCAAGTTCTATGGCCATGCATAAGAGTGAGCAACTTCCTGAAACCGCTGAGGTGCTCTTTGAACAATTTGCTTTACTGGGAAATATCCCTGATAGAATAAGCATTGCTGTCTTTAGGGAAGAAGAAAATCTGCTGGATTTATGGGTTACAGATCAAATAGGAGACCAGCTTAATCATAGATATATATTGAGTCTGGACGAAGCTACAACCATCTCAAAGACATATAAGGCATGGAAAGAAGGTAAAAATTCCATAGTAATTGACCTGTCTGGCCAAAGCCTAAAAAAATGGTTAAACTATATTAAGCAATATGTGAAGTTGCCTATAGACCTTTCTAATGTTAAGGGGAGAAGGGTACAGCATGCAGCTTTTTTCTCGGAAGGATTTCTTCTATTCACAACGAATGAACCTGTTGCAGACAGAAACATGCAATTATTGATCCGTTTTGCCAAGGTATTTGACCAAACCTATACGCGGTTCCTTGATCTGCAAAAGGCTGAAGCCCAGGCACAGGAAGCAAGGATTGAAGCTGCTTTGGAAAGGGTGCGCGCAGCATCTATGGCCATGCATAAAACTGATGAACTTGCTAAGGTTGTACTAGTTCTTTTTCAACAATTTTCCGAGTTGGAAATGGATTTCTATCAAGTTTGGATCAATATATTTTTTATGGAAGAGGGGTATTCTAATTGCTGGTTTTCTCCTGTGGAAGGCATTATAGAAGAAGCCTATACAGCAAGAATACCGCTTGAACCTTTCAAAGATTCTTCTATAAAGAGCTGGAGAGCAGGTGAAGAATTTTCATATCTGTCATGGAGAGGTCTGAAGGAAGTAGATGAAATTTCGAAATCTCTTAGTGAAATGACTGGTCATGATAGTTTTATAAGAATCCAGGAAAAGAAGAGAATGGATCGTATGGAAATTGTTGATTCCAATCATAAGTACGGTGTTTTGGCAATGGCAAAGAATAATGATATCACTGATAATGATCGCATTATATTAAAGCGCTTTTCCAAAGTTTTTGAGCAAACCTATACTCGTTTTCTTGATCTTCAAAAAGCGGAAGCCCAGGCCCGGGAAGCCCAGATAGAAGCTGCTTTGGAAAGGGTTCGTGCAGCATCTATGGCAATGCACCATACAGATGAACTGACGGATGTTTTAGGGGTTTTGTTCGAACAGTTCGATTTCCTGGGTATTAACCCGGTGCTTACCCATCTTACCTTATTTGATGAAGCCAATGAAACATTTACCCTGCGTGTTGCCACTGGAGGCAAGAAACGGGTTGTTGCAGAACAATTGATAGATGTGAATGCAGTGGAGAGTTGGAAGACCTCCTTTGCCAACTGGAAAAAAAGTGAACTGCATGCTGTAGATTGTATTGATTATCCCCCGGAAGTGTTGCCGGCTGTTTGGGAATTGCTCGATGAGGTGATGAGTGCCCTTCCCGAAGGACAAAAACTATTTCCAGAGGATTTCCCGGACGGCCTCTATACTACCCAGGGACACTGTAAATATGGTTTCATTGGTTTTAACCATTCAAGGAGGGCTACGGAGGAGGAAAAGGATATCGTCATTCGTTTTGCAAAAGAATTTGGTCGTTTGTACCAGCGTTTCCTGGATTTGCAACTGGCCGAAAAAAGGGCAAAAGATGCCCTGAAGCAGGCATCACTCGATAGGGTCCGAGGGCAAATTGCAAGCATGCGCACAGCAGCCGATCTGGAACGCATTACCCCTCTGGTCTGGAATGAACTCAAAGTGCTCGGCGTGCCATTTATTCGATGCGGGGTTTTTATAATTGATGAAACTACGAAGATGGTCGAGGTCTATCTGTCGGCACCAGACGGTCATTCACTAGGCGTATTGCACCTCCAATTTAATGCAAATACGTTGACTGCGAATATGGTTGTCCATTGGCGGGAAGGAAATATTTTTAAAGAACATTGGAACCGGGAAGAATTTTTAAGCTGGACACGTTCATTGATAGAAGAGGGGCAAATCTCGGATAAAAACACCTATCAGGGAGCAGCAAATCCACCTGAATCATTAAATCTTCATTTTATTCCTTTCACCCAGGGGATGCTGTATGTTGGAAGCGAGAACCCCTTGAATAAAGAGCAGATTGAATTGGTACAATCATTGGCTGAGGCATTTGCCATTGCTTATGCCCGGTATGAGGACTTCACAAAATTAGAAAAAGCGAAACAAAGTGTGGAAACCACTTTGACCGAGTTAAAAACCACCCAAACACAGTTAGTGCAATCCGAAAAAATGGCTTCTCTGGGGGAACTTACTGCGGGCATAGCGCATGAAATACAGAACCCTTTAAACTTTGTCAATAATTTCTCTGAGGTAAGTGTTGAGCTCATTGAGGAGATGCACGAGGAATTGCAGAAAGGCGACCTCAAGGAAGCCATGGAAATAGCTGTAGACGTCAAACAAAACCTGGATAAGATTACTCACCACGGTAAACGGGCCGATGGGATCGTAAAAGGCATGCTGCAACATAGCCGCAGTAGCAGTGGCCAGAAAGAACCTACAGATATCAATGTCCTGGCAGATGAATATTTTAGGCTGGCTTATCATGGTTTAAGGGCCAAGGACAAGACTTTCAATGCCACAATGAACTATGAGTTTGATGAAAACGTAGGGAAAATAAATATCGTTCCTCAGGATATCGGAAGAGTGATTCTGAATTTGATTACGAATGCCTTCCACGCTGTTAGTGAGAAGTCTACCTCCTCCAAGACTTTGGGGGATAAGAATTATGAGCCAACAGTTTCAGTTAATTCAAAAAAGAAAGGAGATCAGGTTTTGATTTCTGTCAAAGATAATGGGAATGGAATACCAAAAAAAGTTTTGGATAAAATCTTTCAACCTTTCTTTACCACCAAGCCAACCGGGCAAGGGACAGGATTGGGATTATCCTTATCCTATGATATTATAAAAGCGCATGGGGGGGAATTAAAAGTGGAGACCAAAGAAGGACAAGGGACTACCTTTACGATACAGTTGCCGGTGACATGACTAAATATGAAGAAAAAACAATAGATATAAATAGAATAACATAAATGAAAATACTCGTAGTAGACGATGAAAGAGATATGAAAACTCTTTTTGAGCAAAGATTCCGAAAGGAAATACGCAATGGGGATATGTCCTTTGTATTTGCCTTTTCGGGAGAAGAAGCCGTAAAAATTCTGGGAACCATAGAACATGAGGCGGTACTTATCTTGTCTGATATAAATATGCCGGGAATGAGCGGACTGGAATTACTTGAGTATATCAAAACTAAATACATTAAGCCACCTCCAATAGTAATGATGATCACCGCCTATGGGGATAGCAAGAATTATGAATCTTCTAAAAGGCTGGGAGCGGATGACTTTTTGACTAAACCCCTGGAATTTGGTATCTTAAAGGAAAAATTGAAAGCAATATTATGACCTCAAAAATACTGGTAGTGGATGATGAGACTGATCTTGAGGTACTCATCAAACAAAAATTCCGAAAGCAAATACGGCAAAACGAATATGAATTTGTATTTGCTATCAATGGGGTAGATGCCCTGCAGAAACTGGATAGCCATCCCAACATGGATCTGGTTCTGAGTGACATTAATATGCCGGAAATGGACGGGCTTACGTTGCTCACAAAACTGAACGAACTTAACCCACTGTTAAAATCAGTGATGGTATCTGCCTATGGCGACATGGAAAATATCCGTACGGCGATGAACCGCGGGGCTTTTGATTTTATTACCAAACCCATCAATTTTGAAGATCTCACCATTACGGTTGAAAAAACATTAAAACACGTACGGCAAATCAAGGAGACCTTAAAAGCAATTAAGGAAAACAATATTCTAAAAATGTACGTGGATGAAAACGTTCTGAATTTTATGGGTAGCAAGGAGTACGAATCTACCATTATGGCCAATGAAAATATAGAGGCAACGGTGATGTTCATAGATGTTTGTGGCTTTACGGCCATCAGTGAGAGCACCCCGGCCGATGTGGTGGTGAATATGCTGAACACCTACTTTGATATGATGGTCAAAGAAATTATAGCCCAAGAGGGTTATGTAGATAAGTTTATAGGTGATGCCGTTATGGCCGTTTTTAGAGGGGAATATCATTTAGACAGGGCAATTGATGCAGCTTTGGGGGTACGACAGCAAATCAGCAACCTTCCGGAACCTGAAGGCATCCCAAATTATACACCTAAGGTATCTATCGGTATCAAAAGCGGTGAAATGGTGTCCGGGAACATTGGTTCATCTAGTCTAAAAAGATTGGACTATACGGTAATAGGGGATACAGTAAATACTGCAGCCCGCTTGCAGGCTTCTGCCGGTGAAAACCAAATCATTATTTCAGAGAGGTGTTATGAGGGGGTAAAGGAATCTTTCCATTGCAAAAAAGTGGGAAGTATTAACATGAAAAATAAGGCAGCGCCAATTACTGTATATGAGGTTTTGGAGTAACATATTAATTTAAAACTACAGGCTTATACATCAGATAAGGCTATTGAAATTAATTTCCGAAATCTTCTTTACCTTAGCATCAAACTAAAAAGCCTTATGGAAAAACAAAAAGTTAAAAACGTGTTTGTACAGGGGGCAATAACACCTGATTTTATTGCTAAATCCATTGCCAATCACCAGTCTAAGACTCAGATTGGCGCTCATGATATCTTTTTAGGACAGGTAAGGGCAGACGAAATTGAAGGAAAAAGGGTTGAGGCCATTGAGTATACTGCTTATGAAGAAATGGCTAACCTAAAATTTAACGAGATCAGGGAGAAGGCATTTAAACGTTTTGACCTAAGTTGCATGCACATATACCACAGCAAAGGGATTGTTAAGACGGGTGAAATTTGCTTGTTTGTATTTGTTTCCTCGCCGCACCGAAAAGAGGTGTTTGAAGCGTTGCATGAAGTTGTTGAGGAAATTAAAAAACAGGTTCCGGTTTTTGGAAAGGAATTATTTGAGGATGATTCTTACCAATGGAAAGTAAACACCTGAAAATGGTAGATATTACACATAAAAAAAATACACTCAGAACGGCAATTGCTCAGGCAATTGTTCATGTAAGTTCTAAGGATACCATTGAAGCCATTCTAAACAAAACAGTACCAAAGGGCGATGTATTTGCCATGAGCAAGGCTGCAGGATTGTTGGGGGTTAAGAAAACTTCAGACCTTTTGCCAGACTGCCATCCTTTGCCAATTGAGTATACAGACATTGATTACGAAGTGGAAGGACTGCAGATTAAAATATTAATCACCGTAAAAACCAATTATAAGACCGGTGTTGAGGTTGAAGCCATGCACGGGGCGAGTATAGTAGCCCTTAATATGTATGATATGCTTAAACCCATAGACAAAGGAATAGAAATCAGCTCAATACGACTGCTCAAAAAAACAGGAGGCAAGTCCGATATTAACAATTCGTAGAAAACGTTATTTCCTTGCTACCCAGATCTCATACATAGGTCCTCCCTTGCTGTTTTTACCTTTATGATGCCAGTCTTCGCCTCTAATCTCGTAGGTGAAATTCAGTTGTGCACCTACTCTGGAATTATCACGGGAAAAGAACTCAATACTTTCTGTATAAACCCCTTCCTTTGAAGTGTATTTACCACCACCTGTACCCGAAAATTTAAAAGTTTCCGTATCGTAGGCAATCCATTGAAAATGGCCATCCGATAAAAACTTCATCGTTTTACGCGAATTACTTTCTCCCCGTCTTTCCTGTCCCTCATCAGGACCCCGGGTTCCAAAAAGCCACTTGCCATCCAAGGACTGCTTAACTTCGGGGTCTTTGTTAAAAAATAAATTGTTTTCCTTAACTAATATCAAACCATTTTCAACCACATCTACAGGCAATGCCACAGATGTGGTAGTATCCTCCTCATAGTTGGAATTAAATTCAAGTTCCACTTTTAAGACACCGTTCTCTATATTGTAAAAACCACCTATGGTCTTTACAAAACCTGCAGGCGATTCAGAGTAAACCGTATGGATGAAATACGTGTTGTCAATTTTTAGTTCATGCGTAAGCCCGCTAACACTATCCTGTGCATGATAAACCCCGGCCTGGATTTGCGCCTGCAAAGTTATGACAGAAAATACCGAAAAGAAGAGAATAGACCATTTCATAATTTATGCTTTTACAGACTTAAAATTACGGATAATTCCTTTGAAATCTATTACGTTGTTCTAATAGCAAAAAAAGAATTAAAAGCTTTGTGAAGGCAGGTGCTTCAACATTTCCACGGTTGTATTTTCAAGGTTAAACTGAGGTTTCCATCCCCAGTCTTCTTTTGCTTTGGTATCATCAATGCTTCGAGGCCACGTTTCCGCTATTGTTTGTCTGAAATCCGGACTATAAGATATTTTGAAATCTGGAATGTGTTTCTTTATGCTGGCACTGATATCAGCCGGAGACAAACTCATGGCTGCCAGATTATAGGAGGATCTCACTGTTAGCTGATCAGATTTACAATCCATAAGTTTAATAGTAGCCCTGATCGCATCGTCCATA
>CP070778.1:2812347-2839798 GCA_020346245.1 Flavobacteriaceae bacterium
ACAAAACTTTTAATCCTTCTTCGGTTATAGTGATCTCAACTTTACGCCGGTTAGAGATACAAACAATCCTGTCTGCATAACCCTTCTTTATAAGTTTATCCACCAAACGGGTGGTATTACTCATTTTACTTACCATTCTATCGTTTAGGGTAGATAGGTTGGCAGGTTTACCTTGCTGACCTCTGAGTATGCGCAAAACATTAAATTGCTGAATTGATATTCCAAATGGTTTAAGGGCATGCGAGATATGTTCAGTCATTTTATTATGTATTAGCATTAAATGGATAATAGTCCTGCTTCTTAACGGAATCTTCTTATCTGTCTTTATAATGGCTTCTACATTCATGTACTTACAATATTTGTATATACAAATGTATTAATTTAATAATAACCGCCAACCGCCTAGCAGATAAAATTTTGTTAAATTTAGCATGCCTTATTTAATGTTGCTTAATTTTATTTGAACAAGCAATAACCCTGATGATTCGTTCACTCTTGTTTTTAAGTATCCTGGTTTTGACAGGATGCAATTTTAAAGACCGTAAGAAAGCGACATCTGAGAATTCAGAATTCATTGGAACTGAATTCGCTGCAACAGATAGTCTGGGTATCCCTGTGTATAATTTTGATGATTTGGAAACTCTTTTGAACAGGAAGGATGATAAAATATATATCATAAATTTTTGGGCTACCTGGTGTGCCCCTTGCATTAAGGAATTACCCTATTTCGAAAAAATCAATCGGCAAGGAGAGGATAACAACTGGAAAGTGATTTTAGTGAGTCTGGATATGCCTTCCATGTGGAAATCAAAATTGATACCATTTATAAGGAATAAAGGTCTTCAATCGGAAGTAGTCATATTAGATGATCCCGATCAAAATAGCTGGATTCCAAAAATTGACAAGAGCTGGTCCGGTGCTATACCGGCGACATTGATCTATAATCGTACTAAAAGAAAGTTCTATGAGCAGACCTTTACCTACGAAATGCTAAACAAAGAATTACGTGAATTTAAATAAATAAATATGAAATTTCTATTGACCAATTTAGTTTTAATAGCGGTAATTTTAAGCCACCAGGGTTTTCTTAAGGAATTAGACAAAGGTTATGGTATTGGGGATTATGCAACTGATTTCAGCCTTCCTGATATTAATGGTAAAAGCGTCTCTTTAGCGGACTTCAAAGATGCAAAGGGGTATCTGGTGATTTTCACATGCAATACCTGCCCTTATGCAATTGCTTATGAGGATAGGATTATTGCCCTGGATAAAAAATACAAGACCAAAGGGGTGCCCGTAATTGCGATAAATCCAAATGACCCCGATTTGCAGCCGGCAGATGATGTTCAGCACATGAAAAAAAGAGCAATTGAAAAAGGGTTCACTTTTCCCTATTTAGTTGATGTAAATCAGGAGATATTTCCACAATATGGGGCAACTAAAACACCCCATGTATATTTGCTCGAGAAAACCAAACAGGGAAATGTAGTGCGGTATATTGGAACAATTGATGACAACTATTCAGATTCGTCCTCCGTTAGGACCAAATATGTTGAGAACGCTGTTGATGCCATGTTAAGCGGTAAGGAAATACCTTTAACAACTACCCGGGCCATTGGATGTTCCATTAAATCGCGCAAAAGATAAATGTTTGCGAAAACTAAAGGAGTTTGTACCTTCGCCCAAAAATAAACAAAAATAAAAATGGCAGATTTATTACAGGATGAATGGGTTGAGAAACTTGAGAAAGATAACAACGCTTTTATTTTGGATGTAAGAACCCCTGAAGAAGTAGATCAGGGTCAAATTCCGGATGCAACCAATCTGAATATTTATTTGGGGCCAGAGTTTTTAGAGGAATTAAACAAATTAGATAAATCTAAAAATTACTATGTATACTGCAGATCTGGCCAGCGAAGTCGTCAGGCATGTGCCATAATGAATAGTATTGGCATTCCCAATGCCTACAACCTCATTGGGGGCATATTAGAATGGAATGGTGATATAATCTGATAATCTTAAAGTTTTGATGCTGCAACCCACATTCAGTGGGTTTTTTTAGTTTAGGAGCATGCGTGAAGAGCTCCTGCACTACATCTGGAAAAATGGAAAAATTCCATTATCCAATCTATATACTTCCAGACACAAATCACTTCAAATTATATCGTTTGGAATTCATAACCATGATGCAGGACCTGATTTTTTTCACGCTAAATTGGAGATTGATGGACAACTTTGGTTTGGAAATGTCGAAATTCATGTAAAATCTTCAGACTGGTATGTACACCAGCACCATACAGATGCTAACTATGACAACGTTATTTTACATGTGGTTTGGGAAGAAGATACTGCGGTATACAGGAAAAACAAGGAAGAAATACCTGCACTTGAACTTATTAATTATATACCATTGACCATTCTTACCAATTATTATAATCTCTTCGGTTCAAGGAAAGCTAAGTTTATTAATTGTGAAAAGGAGATAAGCCTGACGAATGATTTTAAATTCTCAATTTGGCTGGAACGACTTTATTTTGAGAGGCTGGAAGAAAAATCTAATGAAATAAACAGATTGCTGGTGGAAGAAAATAATGATTGGGAAAAAGTACTTTTCATATTGTTATTGAAAAACTTCGGGCTAAAGTTAAACGGTGATCCTTTTTTAAGTCTAGGAAAAGCGCTGGAATTTGATATTGTCCGAAAGTTAACCCACAATGTTTTTCAGTTGGAAAGTCTACTATTTGGATTAGCAGGGCTATTGGATATTAGCTCATCTAAGGATAAGTTTTTAATCCAAATGCAGAGCGAATATTCTTATTTGAGGAGTAAATTCAAGATTAATGAAAACAGTGTTCAAGGTCCATCGTTTTTTAGATTAAGGCCTGCGAACTTCCCTACTATCCGTTTATCACAGTTTGCTAACTTGTATGGTGAACAGTCCAGATTATTTGGTAAAATAATTACTATAACAGAGGTTGATCAGGTGTATAAAATTTTTGATATTTCGGCCAGCACGTATTGGAAAACCCATTATATATTTGGGAAATTGTCTCCCAAAAGAGAAAATAAGCTAACAAAGAGTTTTATCAATCTTTTACTTATTAATACGATACTACCGCTGATTTTTTGTTATTCCAAATGGCAGGGCATTGATGTAAGTGCAAAATTAATTTCATTACTTCACAAGCTAAATAGGGAGGACAATAAGATTAC
Source organism: Flavobacteriaceae bacterium (assembly GCA_020346245.1). Lineage (GTDB taxonomy): Bacteria > Bacteroidota > Bacteroidia > Flavobacteriales > Flavobacteriaceae > Eudoraea. The sequence continues at coordinate 2,815,561 of CP070778.1, forward strand.
CAGAAAATTTAAAAATTTTGGAGTGAGGTGTGGCAATGCCATGAATAGTCAGGCTTTGCTACAGCTTTACAATTCGTATTGTACAAAAAACAGATGTATGGAATGCGTTGTTGGAGATAGTTTATTAAAAGGAAAATAGTATTTTTAAAAAATGAATATTTTCTATCGCCTTTTATATTATTTTCAAAAACGAGGTTTTGAAGTTTGCAGACGGATTGCAGAGAGTCTCGGTATCAGGGCACGTGTGGTAAGAACCACTTTTATCTACCTAACCTTTGTAACCCTGGGTTTTGGTTTTGCATTATACCTGTTTTTGGCATTTTGGCTGAGGATAAAGGATTTAATCTACACCAAAAGGCATTCGGTTTTTGATCTTTAGCTATGATAAGACTTTTTCGCTCTAAAATTTACATCGCAGTTGCATTGATGTTAACTGTATTGCTAATAGGTACTTTCGGATATCATTTTATAACCGGATTATCCTGGTTGAATGCCGTTTATATGACCATAATTACGGTTACCACTGTTGGATTTACTGAAGTTGGGCCGATGCAGGCAGAAAGTAAAATATTTACGATTTTTCTAATAATATCCAGTGTCTTTATATTTGCTTATGCCATTTCTGTGATTACAGAATATTTATTCAGCAAAAATCAGTTACAGCTACTTAAAACAAAAAAGGTGAAAAAAATGATTAAAGGCTTATCCGATCATGTTATTGTCTGCGGTTATGGACGTAATGGAATGCAAGCAGTAGAGCGACTTAAGGCATATAAAAAACCTTTTGTTGTTATTGAAAAAGATAAAGATATTATCAATAGGTACGAAGAAGATGTCCTATTTGTTGAGGGTGATGCTAATGAGGATGAAACTTTAATGACAGCCCGTGTAAAAGATGCACAATATTTAATAGTGACTTTACCGGATGATGCAGCAAATTTATTTGTAGTGTTATCGGCCAGACAGCTAAATCAAAAATTATTTATCATAAGCAGGGCCTCTCAGGTAACATCCCAAAAAAAATTGAAATTAGCAGGCGCCAACAAGGTTATAATGCCTGATAAAATTGGAGGCGACCATATGGCATCCCTGGTTGTAATACCAGATTTAATAACCTTTATGGATAAATTATCTACAGAGGGAGAAAATACCACCAACCTGGAAGAAGTTGCAATTGAAGATTTTGCAGATCAAATGGAATGCAATTCCTTAAGGGACCTTGATCTAAGGAAGAAAACCGGTTGTACGATTATAGGCTACATAGAACCCAGCGGTAATTATATAATAAATCCCGAAGCCGATTTACCCCTGGAGCCAAGAAGTAAAGTAATTGTTTTAGGAAGACCAGAGCAGATTAAAAAGCTTAATGAAATGTTTCATATTAACTAAACTTCATTAAATAATTATATTTTTTAGTGTTACTAATTTTTAGGATATTGCCGGCCAAACAGACCAAGTAAACCAAAAAAACTATTATGAAGTACAAACTTCTTTCGATTTTTATCTTATTTCTTCCGATACTGACTTTTGCTCAGGATAAAGGGCTCGATGAAAAAGTAAACGATGCTTTTATGCCCGTAGCAGTTTGGTGGGAAGGTTTTATTCTCACTTCAATTCCAATAGCCGGATATAATTTGCCTATAGTTCTTATGCTGTTAATATTTGGAGCTACCTTTTTTACGATATATTTTAAGTTTCCAAATATTACCAAATTTAAATTGGCCATAAATACGGTAAGAGGAAAATACGATGAGCTCGATCACCATAGCGTAGAGAAAGCAGAACTAAATATTGTTGATGGCGACCTTGTTGATACTATTGGGGACGAAAGCAAAGAAGGAGAAGTTAGTCATTTTCAGGCATTGGCGACGGCCGTCTCCGGAACCGTGGGTCTTGGTAACATAGCCGGGGTAGCTGTAGCTATTGCACTCGGAGGTCCCGGAGCCACTTTTTGGATGATTGTTTGTGGTTTAATCGGGATGTCTACCAAATTTGTTGAATGTACCCTGGGTGTTAAATACAGGGATGTAGGAGCAGACGGAACGGTTTATGGGGGACCCATGTATTATTTATCGCGGGGCTTAAAGGAAAAAGGATTTTCAGGATTAGGTAAAGGTTTAGGGGTTACATTTGCTGTACTGTGTGTAGGCGCCTCTTTTGGGGGTGGTAACGCATTCCAGTCAAATCAGGCGGCTGTACAACTTTCAACAATGTTGAATTTGCAGGGAGGTGCTACCGGTGTAATTATAGGTATTATCCTTGCATTCCTTGTGGGTATCGTAATCATTGGGGGGATTAAAAAGATTGCCAGTGTAACTGAGAAAATTGTGCCGTTTATGGCGGGAGTTTATGTTTTGGCTTCTTTGGTTATAATTTTTGCAAATATTGAATATATAGGTGATGCATTTGCTATGATATTTAATGGTGCTTTTACCCCAATGGCCGGCTTAGGGGGTATTGTGGGTGTTATAATTGTAGGCTTCCAAAGAGCTGCATTTTCAAATGAAGCGGGCGCAGGATCTGCAGCAATAGCGCATTCCGCAGTTAAAACTAAATATCCAGCAAGTGAAGGCATTGTTGCTCTTATGGAACCATTTATTGATACTGTGGTTATATGCACCATGACAGCTTTAGTAATCATTTTCTTTAATATGGATGTTGGTGCCTTTGAATATGGCAATGCCGTAAATAGTACTGTTTTAATTACCGAAACAGGCAATTATGTTGGCGGTGTTGATTTAACTTCAATGGCGTATGATTCTGTGATTCCGGGGTTCAGATATATCCTTACAATTGCTATTATACTCTTTGCATTTTCAACAATGATTTCATGGTCTTATTACGGTCTCCAATCCTGGAAATTCCTTTTTGGCAGGGGCAGATATGCAGATGTTGTTTACAAGATTTTGTTTTTAATATTTGTGATAATAGGGGCTGGAGCTACCTTAGATGCAGTAATTAAGTTTTCAGATGCTATGATCCTCGCATTGGTATTTCCGAACATGATAGGCTTACTGTTTTTATTTCCTAAGGTAAAAGAAGAACTCAATAAATATGTAACGGATATAAAAGGCATGAATAAATAAACATTACATTGAAAAATTTCAAATCCCACTTTAAGTTCAATAAACAGGAACGGAGTGGGATTTTCTATTTATTGCTGGTAATTTTCAGTTTACAATTGATCTATATACTGATCAGTAAGGAAGTTTTTTATGAATCAGAGGTTAATTTCGCTCTGGATACCAAGGTTCAAAAAGTATTAGATTCAATAAAGGCGCAAAGTAAAACAGAAGAATCCTCCAGGATGTATTCTTTTAATCCAAACTTTTTGTCGGATTACAAAGGTTATACTCTGGGTATGTCTAATGAGGAGATAGATAGATTGCATTTATTCAGATCAGAAAACAGATGGGTTTCTTCCGCAAAGGAATTTCAAAGCGTAACTCATATATCAGATTCCTTACTAAATCGTATAGAACCATTCTTTAAATTCCCCGAATGGGCCAATCAATCAACAAACAAAAAAAGAGTAAGTCGGAAAAAGTTGGAGGCAGCAAATGTTGAACCAAAAGACTTAAACCAGGCTACAGCGGAAGAACTAAAGGTAATTTATGGAATCGGCGACAAATTATCTGCCAGGATTATAAAGTTCAGAAACAGATTAGGTGGCTTTATGGTAAACGAACAACTATACGATGTCTATGGCCTGGAGGAAGAAGTCGTTTTAAGTATTCTCAAAGAATTTCAGGTTAAGCAGCAACCTGCAATCGAAAAGATCAATATAAACACGGCTACCGGAAAAGAGATGGAAAAACTGATTTATATCAATCAAAACCTTGCAATTCAAATAGTTACTTACAGAGATAGTGTGGGGATTATCAGGGATTTTAGTGAATTATCAAAAATTGAGGATTTCCCGGTAAAAAAGATTGATAGAATTAAATTATATTTGTCGCTCTAAAAAATTGCAATAATGACTACAGATACAATGTCCATTATTAGTTTTGATTATTCTGAAACACAACACCATATAGCCGAGTCTGCCAGGAAATTTGCAGAACAATATATCAGGCCGCATATTATGGAATGGGATGAGGCTCAGTTTTTCCCTGCCGATCTTCTTAAAAAGGCGGGAGAGTATGGATTTATGGGCGTATTGGTGCCTCATGAATTGGGTGGAGCAGGTTTGGGCTATCACGAATATATTGCGATCATTGAAGAGATTTCAAAAGTCGATCCATCAATTGGACTATCTATTGCGGCTCATAATTCCTTATGTACGAATCATATATTATCTTTTGCGAATGATGATCAAAAACAAAAGTGGATTCCAAAGCTCGCTACAGGGGAGTGGATTGGTGCCTGGGGCTTAACGGAACATAACACGGGTTCAGATGCTGGTGGAATGAGCACAACTGCCATTAAAGATGGTGATGATTGGATTCTGAACGGAGCTAAGAATTTTATAACCCATGGTATAAGTGGAGACATTGCAGTTGTTATTGCAAGAACAGGAGAGAAGGGTGACAGTCATGGGATGACAGCTTTTGTCGTTGAAAAAGGGACACCAGGTTTTTCCAGTGGCAAGAAAGAGGATAAATTGGGCATGCGTGCCAGTGAGACCGCTGAATTAATTTTGAATAATTGCAGGATACCGGACTGCCAGAGACTTGGAGAAATTGGAGACGGCTTTGTGCAGTCCATGAAAGTTTTAGATGGGGGTAGAATATCTATTGGAGCCTTATCTCTTGGGATAGCCAAAGGTGCCTATGAAGCTGCTGTAAAGTATTCCAAGGAACGTGTGCAATTTGGCAAACCAATTAGTTCATTTCAGGGAATTTCATTTAAACTAGCCGACATGGCTACCGAAATAGAAGCCTCTGAATTATTGGTGCACAAGGCGGCATTCCTGAAAAATGAGGGTCGCCAAATGACAAAAATGAGTGCAATGGCTAAAATGTATGCTTCTGAAGTCTGTGTTAAAGTTGCCAATGAAGCTGTACAAATTCATGGTGGCTATGGATATACCAAGGACTTTCCGGTAGAAAAATTCTACAGGGATTCCAAGCTTTGTACAATAGGTGAAGGTACTACTGAAATACAAAAAGTAGTTATAGCCAAGAATATTTTAAAATAATTTGTTACCATTTAATTTATTCATTCTATATTTGCACTCGAAAATATTTAAAGAAAGGAGGTTGTAGCCTATGTTGATAATACCAGTAAAAGAAGGAGAAAATATAGACAGAGCTTTAAAGCGTTTTAAGCGAAAGTTCGATCGTACGGGTACCATGCGTCAGTTGAGAAAACGTCAGCAGTTTACCAAGCCTTCAGTTGAAAGAAGACAACAAATACAGAAAGCACAGTATATTCAGGGCCTAAGAGACCAAGAAGAAATATAATACAGAGCTTATAGCATTAGATAATCCCGTTGTGATAACTATCACGACGGGATTTTTTTATGAAAATAACTAAAGGTAACTTTGTGATATGTCTTTAGCAGCTTTTATATCCTATCTTACATATGAGAAGAACTATTCACCTAATACGGTGAAGGCCTATGATAAAGATATTAAAGGATTTACCAACTTTTGTATTAAGGAGTACGATGTAAAGGAAATAGAGAAGGCTGATTATAATTTAATAAGGGGGTGGGTCGTTCAAATGGTTACCGAGGGTTTATCCAACCGATCTGTAAACCGGAAAGTAGCTTCATTAAAAGCTTATTATAAGTTTTTATTGAAAATTGAAAATATCCAGGTTAACCCTTTAGCTAAACATAAGGCCTTAAAAACTCCTACAAAAATAGAAGTTCCATTTTCTGAAAAGGAAATGGAATTGCTTTTACAAAAGGTGCATTTTGAAGATGGATTTGAAGGAGACAGGGACAGGCTGATCATAGAGTTACTTTATGCTACAGGTATAAGGAGGGCAGAACTAATCAATCTTAGATTAGGCGATATTGAGCTGTCTCAAAAAACAATGAAGGTATTGGGCAAAAGAAACAAGGAGCGGATTGTTCCACTCCTGGATACAACAATATATTTGTTTGAAATTTATTTGGCTGAAAGAATGAAGTTAAAGTCTGTAAAGGACAGCGACTTTGTCTTTCTTACCAAATCGGGGGTTAAAATTTATGAAACACTTGTTTATAGAATTATTAATGGGTATTTTAGTAAGGTCTCTTCCAAAGTTAAAAAGAGTCCGCATATACTCAGGCATACCTTCGCCACCCACCTTCTCAACAAGGGGGCAGATTTAAACTCGGTGAAGGAATTGTTAGGTCATGCCAGTTTGGCATCTACGCAGGTTTACACGCATAATAGTATAGCCGAATTGAAGAAAGTGCATGCGTCAGCTCATCCAAGGAGTAAGAAATAGTATTACGTTCTTTTCTATTGTTTAACCTAAAATAAGCTACTTATGAAGCTAAATACACAAGCTGTGAATTTTAATGCTGACTCAAAGCTTCTAAATTTTGTTCAATCTCGTTTAGACAAACTCGATCTTTTTTATGATAGGATTGTCGCTTCAGATGTGTATTTAAAGGTTGAAAATACCAGTGTAAAGGAAAATAAAATTGTAGATATTAAACTGCATATTCCGGGAGATAAGTTCGTCGTAAAAAAGCAATGTAAAACTTTTGAAGAAGCGATTGATTCGGCATGTAATTCTTTGGAGAGAAAATTGGTTAAAAAGAAGAAAAAACCTAGGTTTCAAACCTCTTTAAAATTTTTATAAAATAGTTTTGATTAAAAAAATAATTATCTACATTTGCAGTCCGTTAGAAATAGCGGACTTTTTTATGCTTTAAAAGGCTTTAAAAAGGCCGATGTAGCTCAGCTGGCTAGAGCAGCTGATTTGTAATCAGCAGGTCGTGGGTTCGAGTCCCTCCATCGGCTCGTAAGTTCATAAAAACAAGGAGGGGGAGATACTCAAGCGGCCAACGAGGACAGACTGTAAATCTGTTGGTTTTACCTTCGCAGGTTCGAATCCTGCTCTCCCCACAACTGGTTACTGAGAGCAGATTTATGAAAATGCTTTTGTAATTCCAGGAACAGATAAAGTTAGAATCTGGTAAGAAGTACAGTTCGTGGCTAAAAAATTTAGCGGGATTGGTGAAATTTTGAAAATTAAAATTGCGGGAGTAGCTCAGTTGGTAGAGCGTCAGCCTTCCAAGCTGAATGTCGCCGGTTCGAACCCGGTCTCCCGCTCGAAAAAATTGAGTTAACGTTTGCTATTATGATCGGGGTTAATTTTAACCTTATTGTCAGAATACAAAACCTAGAGACACAAAAGCCGACGTAGCTCAGGGGTAGAGCGTTTCCTTGGTAAGGAAGAGGTCACGGGTTCAATTCCCGTCGTTGGCTCAAAATAAATTAGGCATTAATTATTATACACTAATATAAACTAAGATTAAATTCATTCAAAATGGCAAAGGAAACTTTTGATCGTTCCAAACCGCACTTAAATATTGGTACTATTGGACACGTAGATCACGGTAAAACTACATTAACTGCTGCTATTACAACCGTTTTGGCAAACGCAGGATTATCCGAAATGAGAAGTTTCGATTCAATCGATAACGCTCCGGAAGAAAAGGAACGAGGTATTACAATTAATACTTCTCACGTTGAATACTCAACGGCGAATCGTCATTACGCACACGTAGATTGTCCTGGTCACGCGGATTATGTAAAGAACATGGTAACAGGTGCTGCACAAATGGACGGAGCTATCTTAGTGGTTGCTGCTACAGACGGTCCAATGCCTCAAACCAGAGAGCATATCCTTTTAGGTCGCCAGGTAGGTATTCCTAGAATCGTTGTTTTCTTGAATAAAGTAGACATGGTTGACGATGATGAGCTATTAGAACTTGTTGAAATGGAAGTGAGAGAACTTCTTTCTTTCTATGAGTACGATGGTGATAATGGTCCTGTTATCTCAGGTTCGGCTTTGGGAGCATTAAATGGTGAGCAAAAGTGGGTAGATACGGTAATGGAATTAATGACTGCTGTTGATGAATGGATTGAATTGCCGAAAAGAGATGTTGATAAAGATTTCTTAATGCCTGTTGAAGACGTATTTACCATTACAGGTCGTGGTACAGTTGCAACTGGCCGTATAGAAACTGGAATAGCCAATACTGGTGATCCTGTTGACATCATAGGTATGGGTGCAGAAAAATTATCCTCTACAATAACCGGGGTTGAGATGTTCCGTAAAATTTTGGATAGAGGAGAAGCAGGTGATAACGTTGGTATTTTATTAAGGGGTATTGAAAAATCTCAAATTAGCAGAGGTATGGTTATCTGTAAGCCTGGTTCTGTTAAGCCACATGCTAAATTTGAGGCTGAGGTTTATATCCTTAAAAAAGAAGAAGGTGGTCGTCATACTCCATTCCACAACAACTATCGTCCACAGTTCTATGTTAGAACAACGGATGTTACTGGAACCATAAACCTTCCTAGTGGAGTTGAAATGGTGATGCCTGGTGATAACTTAACTATTTCTGTAGACCTTATCCAGCCTATCGCATTAAGCGAAGGACTTCGATTTGCTATCCGAGAAGGAGGTAGAACTGTAGGAGCTGGTCAGGTAACTAAGATTTTAGATTAATTACTATATAATTTTTGCACTAAGGGTGTTCCGTTTTGGCGGGATACCTTTCAGTGTAAATATAAACGGGTGTAGCTCAGTTGGTAGAGCACTGGTCTCCAAAACCAGGTGTCGGGAGTTCGAGCCTCTCCTCCCGTGCAGATAAAAAGTTAAGATTGAGGAGGTAAGGACCTTAAATATGGGTCCGGCCCAGTGGCTGAATAGCAGCGTTTATAATTGCATTTAAAGGTTTAAAATAATCGGTATGTTAACTTATATAAAGGAGTCCATAGAAGAATTAAGACATAATGTTACATTGCCATCGAGAGCAGAATCATCCAACCTTATGGTTATTGTAGCGGTGTTTTCTATATTGTTTGCTTTGGCAACCTGGGGTGTGGATACCGTATTTAGTAAACTTATTCAGCTTTACTTTAACACCTTAATAAATTAAGATTGAGACCTATGTCTGAAGTATTAGAAAAGAAATGGTATGTAGTAAGAGCGGTCAGTGGTCAGGAGAATAAGATCAAAGGCTATATAGAAAGCGAAGTGGAACGCCATGGATTTGCTGATTATCTGGAAGAAGTATTGGTGCCAACTGAGAAAGTGGTACAAATAAGAAATGGGAAAAAGATTAACAAGGAGCGGGTTTACTTTCCTGGATATATAATGATCAAAGCTAATTTGGGTGGAGAAATGATTCATATTATCCGCTCAATAACAAATGTAATTGGCTTTTTAGGCGAGACAAAAGGCGGAGATCCTGTTCCATTGAGAAAGGCTGAAGTAAACCGAATGTTAGGAAAGGTAGACGAATTGGCTATAAATACAGACAGTGTTGCTATTCCGTTTATTCTTGGAGAAACTGTGAAGGTTATAGATGGACCATTTAATGGATTTAATGGCACGGTGGAAAAAATTAATGAAGAGAAGAGAAAACTTGAGGTAATGGTGAAAATTTTTGGCAGAAAAACACCATTGGAATTGAGTTATATGCAGGTAGAAAAAGTATAGAAAATTGTTACATATATATATAAAAGTTGTGTTGCTTCCAAATTATAACACACTTTAAATTTAATTTTAAACAATGGCAAAAGAAGTAAGTAAAGTAGTTAAACTACAAGTTAGGGGAGGTGTTGCGAATCCGTCGCCACCGGTTGGACCCGCTTTAGGTGCTGCCGGCGTTAACATCATGGAGTTCTGTAAGCAGTTTAATGCTCGTACACAGGACAAACAAGGCAAAATTCTGCCTGTTGTTATCACCGTATATAAGGACAAGTCATTTGATTTTGTTGTTAAAACACCACCGGCGGCAGTGCAACTTTTGGAAGCGGCTAAGATTAAGAAAGGATCTGGCGAACCTAACCGAGTAAAATCAGGGAATGTTTCCTGGGACCAGGTGAAAAGTATTGCAGAGGACAAAATGGTTGACCTCAATGCTTTTACTGTAGAATCTGCAATGTCCATGGTAGCTGGTACTGCCAGATCTATGGGATTGAAAGTTTCAGGGAAAAGACCTTTTTAAAAATCTTAAAAGCAATTTTTAACATGGCAAAATTAACTAGAAAGCAAAAAGAAGCCTATGCCAAGATAGAGAAAGATAAACTCTATTCTATTGAAGAAGCTTCTTCGCTTGTAAAAGAAATAACTAAAACGAAGTTTGATGCCAGCATCGATCTTGCAGTTAGGTTAGGAGTAGATCCGCGTAAAGCCAATCAAATGGTACGTGGTGTTGTGACATTGCCTCATGGTACCGGTAAAGATGTAAAAGTCCTTGCTTTGGTAACACCAGATAAAGAAGCCGAAGCTAAAGAAGCTGGTGCAGACTTTGTTGGATTAGATGAGTATTTGGATAAAATTAAGGGCGGTTGGACAGATGTAGACGTAATCATCACAATGCCAAGTGTCATGGGTAAATTAGGTCCTTTAGGACGAGTTTTAGGTCCCAGAGGGTTAATGCCCAATCCAAAAACAGGTACAGTAACCATGGATGTGGCTAAGGCAGTATCAGATGTAAAGGCAGGTAAAATAGATTTTAAAGTTGACAAATCGGGTATAGTGCACGCGGCCATAGGAAAGGCTTCCTTTTCCGCGGATAAAATAGCCGGTAATGCCCAGGAATTACTGGATACTTTAAATAAGCTAAAACCGGCTGCTGCAAAAGGTATATATATGAAAAGTATATATATGTCCAGTACAATGAGTCCTAGTCTCCAATTAGATCCAAAAGCAGTATAACTGTAAACGTTTAAAATCATGACAAAAGAAGAAAAAGCAATCGTTATTGAAGATTTGACGGCTCAGTTAGCTGATAATTCGACGATTTATTTGGCAGATATTTCCGGACTGGATGCATTGGCAACCTCAGCATTAAGAAGAGCTTGTTTTAAAGCAAACATAAAATTGTCTGTAGTAAAGAATACTTTACTGGCAAAGGCAATGGAAGCTTCTGAAAAAGAATTCGGAGAGTTGCCTGAAACGTTAAAGGGAAATACTTCTTTAATGTTTTCAGAAACCGGTAACGGGCCAGCAAAGCTTATTAAAAGTTTTAGAAAAAAATCAGAAAAACCTTTATTAAAAGGTGCTTTTGTAGAAGAAGCAATTTATGTAGGTGATGAGAATTTGGATACTTTGGTTAATATTAAATCAAAGGAGGAAGTGATAGGCGACATTATTGCTCTGTTACAATCCCCGGCCAAAAATGTTATTTCTGGATTACAATCCGGAGGTGGAAAACTGGCAGGAATCCTAAAAACATTATCTGAAAAATAATTAATACGCACTAAAAACTAGAATAATTTAAGAATTTTATTAAACGATAGAAAAATGGCAGATTTAAAAGATTTCGCAGAACAATTGGTTAACCTTACTGTAAAAGAAGTAAATGAGTTAGCTGATATATTAAAAGAAGAGTATGGCATAGAGCCCGCTGCTGCTGCTGTAGCAGTTGCTGCAGGTGGAGGCGCCGCAGGAGGTGAAGCTGACGCAGCTGATGAGAAAACAGAATTTGATGTTGTATTAACAGCAGCTGGAGGTTCTAAACTGGCAGTAGTTAAATTGGTAAAAGAATTAACTGGCCTTGGATTAAAAGATGCTAAGGACATCGTTGATAGTGCACCTAAAGCAGTAAAAGAAGGTGTGTCTAAAGACGAAGCTGAAGGAATCAAAAAATCATTGGAAGAAGCTGGAGCAGAAGTTGAGCTTAAATAATAGCGACAACCATACGGTTTTGGTTTAGGTCTTCCCGCCTGTTTGGTGGCTAGACCTAAACCCTTTTATATATAATATGTAGTATATGATGTAATATACGACCCATTTTAGATATTCACGTTCAAAATATTGTCCATTGATGTTCACAAAACAGACTGAAAGAGTAAACTTCGCATCCGCTAAGAACATTCCGAACTATCCGGATTTCTTGGACATTCAGATTAAATCATTTCAAGATTTTTTTCAACTTGAAACAAAATCTGACGAAAGGGGCAATGAAGGTTTGTACAACACCTTCATGGAAAACTTTCCAATAACTGATACAAGAAATCAATTTGTACTCGAGTTTCTTGATTATTTTATAGACCCACCCAGGTATTCCATCCAGGAGTGTATAGAAAGGGGCCTTACATATAGTGTACCTCTAAAAGCACGCTTAAAACTTTATTGTACCGATCCGGAACACGAAGATTTTGAGACTATTGTTCAGGATGTTTATTTAGGTACTATTCCTTATATGACTCCCAGCGGTACATTCGTTATCAATGGAGCGGAGCGCGTAGTTGTTTCACAATTACATCGTTCCCCAGGGGTGTTCTTTGGTCAATCTTTCCATGCAAACGGTACTAAATTGTATTCTGCCAGGGTAATTCCATTTAAGGGGTCCTGGATAGAATTTGCTACTGATATCAATAGTGTCATGTACGCCTATATTGACAGGAAGAAAAAATTACCGGTCACAACCTTGTTTAGAGCAATAGGGTTTGAAAGGGATAAAGATATTCTTGAGATTTTTGACCTCTCGGAAGAAGTAAAAGTTTCAAAAACCGGGTTGAAAAAATACTTAGGACGCAAACTCGCGGCGAGGGTTCTTAATACCTGGCATGAGGATTTTGTAGACGAAGATACAGGAGAAGTAGTTTCTATAGAGAGAAATGAAATAGTACTGGATCGGGATACTGTCCTTGAAAAAGAACACATTGATGAAATTATGGAAGCAGATGTCAAAACCATACTGCTTCACAAGGAAAACAATGCCCAAAGTGATTATGCAATTATTCATAACACTTTGCAAAAAGATCCTACAAATTCCGAAAAAGAAGCTGTTGAACATATTTATCGTCAGCTGCGAAATGCGGAACCGCCAGATGAGGAAACAGCACGTGGAATAATTGATAAATTGTTTTTCTCTGATCAGCGCTATAATCTGGGTGAAGTTGGTCGTTATAGAATGAATAAAAAGCTTGGTCTGGATATTGGTATGGACAAACAGGTTCTTACCAAGGAAGATATCATTACTATTATCAAGTATTTAATTGAACTTATCAATTCTAAAGCAGAAATTGATGATATTGACCACCTTTCAAACAGGCGTGTGAGAACGGTAGGGGAGCAATTATCATCGCAATTTGGTGTTGGTCTGGCCCGTATGGCAAGAACCATTCGTGAAAGGATGAATGTAAGGGACAATGAGGTATTTACTCCAATTGACCTTATAAATGCCAAAACCTTGTCTTCTGTGATAAATTCATTCTTTGGAACGAACCAGCTATCGCAGTTCATGGATCAGACGAATCCTCTTGCTGAAATAACACATAAGAGAAGATTATCTGCTCTCGGACCAGGTGGACTTTCTAGAGAACGAGCAGGATTTGAAGTTCGTGACGTCCACTATACGCATTACGGAAGGCTTTGTCCGATTGAAACTCCGGAAGGACCAAACATTGGACTTATTTCATCTCTTGCTGTGTTTGCCAAGGTAAACCCAATGGGATTCCTGGAAACACCATATCGAAAGGTAGATAGTGGTAAAGTAGACACAAAAGATTTTGTATACCTGAGTGCGGAAGAAGAAGAAGGCATGAAAATATCCCAGGCCAATATTCCACTCAAGGATAACGGGGCAATAGATCAGGAAAAAGTTATTGCCAGGGAAGAAGGAGATTTTCCGGTTGTTGATCCCAAAGAAGTCAATTATACAGACGTTGCACCTAACCAGATTGCATCTATATCGGCTTCTTTAATTCCATTCCTTGAACATGATGATGCAAACAGGGCTTTGATGGGTTCTAACATGATGCGGCAGGCTGTTCCATTATTGAAACCACAATCTCCTATAGTAGGAACAGGATTGGAAAGACAAGTAGCATCAGACTCAAGAGTACTTATAAATGCTGAAGGAGATGGGGTTATTGAATATGTAGATTCTCAAAAGATCACTATTAATTACAAACGTAGTGAGAATGAGAAACTGGTAAGTTTTGAAGAAGATTCCAAGACTTATGAATTAGTTAAGTTCAGAAAGACCAACCAGGGTACCAACATTAACCTTAAGCCAATAGTTCAAAAGGGAGATAAGGTTAAAAAAGGACAGGTACTTTGTGAAGGGTATGCCACTGAAGGCGGTGAATTGGCCTTGGGTAGAAACCTTAAAGTTGCCTTTATGCCTTGGAAAGGGTATAATTTTGAAGATGCAATAGTAATCTCCGAAAAAGTAGTCCGCGAAGATATCTTTACTTCGATACACATAGATGAATATGCCCTTGAAGTTAGAGATACCAAATTAGGTGCGGAAGAATTAACCAATGATATTCCTAATGTTTCTGAAGAGGCTACTAAAGACCTAGATGAATATGGAATGATACGAATAGGTGCAGAAGTAAAGCCTGGAGATATTCTTATTGGTAAGATTACACCAAAAGGGGAATCGGATCCTACTCCGGAAGAAAAATTGCTTCGCGCCATTTTTGGAGATAAAGCCGGGGATGTGAAAGATGCATCTTTAAAGGCTTCACCATCGTTGCGGGGAGTTGTCATTGATAAAAAGTTATTCTCTCGCTCTATTAAGGATAAGCGCAAACGTTCTGAAGACAAGGAAGCAATTTCTAGTCTGGAACTGGAATATGAAGTAAAATTCCAGGAACTTAAAGAAATCCTTGTAGAGAAATTGTTTAAACTTATCAATGGAAAGACTTCACAGGGAGTACTAAATGATCTTGGTGAAGAGGTTTTACCCAAGGGTAAAAAATATACCATGAAAATGCTTAATTCAGTAGATGATTTTGCTCACCTTGTAGGAGGTAGCTGGACTACTGATAAAGGCACCAATGTTTTAGTGGCTGACCTGCTACACAACTATAAGATTAAGTTGAATGATCTTCAGGGTAATCTTAGAAGAGATAAGTTTACTATATCTGTTGGAGATGAATTACCTGCTGGTATTATGAAGCTAGCCAAAGTTTATATCGCTAAAAAACGTAAACTTAAGGTTGGGGATAAAATGGCTGGGCGTCATGGTAACAAAGGTATTGTTGCCCGTATTGTCAGACATGAAGATATGCCGTTCCTGGAAGACGGAACCCCGGTAGACATTGTATTGAATCCGTTAGGTGTGCCGTCTCGTATGAATATTGGTCAGATTTATGAAACTGTTCTTGGATGGGCAGGTCAAAATCTTGGTAAGAAATTTGCCACTCCAATTTTTGATGGTGCCACTCTTGATGAGATTAATGAATTTACAGATGAAGCTGGGATTCCAAGGTTTGGCCATACATATCTCTATGACGGAGGAACTGGGCAACGCTTCGACCAGGCTGCAACGGTAGGCATAATCTATATGTTAAAATTAGGACATATGGTGGATGACAAAATGCATGCACGTTCCATAGGACCATACTCGTTGATTACACAGCAGCCTTTAGGGGGTAAAGCACAATTTGGTGGACAACGTTTCGGAGAAATGGAGGTATGGGCCCTGGAGGCATATGGAGCATCTGCTACGCTTCGTGAGATTTTGACTGTAAAATCTGATGATGTTATTGGACGAGCCAAAACCTATGAATCAATTGTAAAAGGCGAAACCATGCCAGAACCTGGCTTGCCAGAATCTTTCAATGTTTTAATGCACGAACTTAAGGGATTAGGTTTGGATATTAGACTTGAAGAATAATAGTTTTTTAGATATAATAAATTTACTATCACCATATTATAATGGCTAGAATAAAAGATAATACCGCAATAAAAAGGTTTGATAAAATTTCAATCGGATTGGCTTCCCCTGAATCAATTTTAGGAGAATCCCGTGGTGAGGTTTTAAAACCTGAAACTATTAATTATAGAACGCATAAACCAGAGCGCGATGGATTGTTCTGCGAACGTATTTTTGGTCCTGTAAAGGATTATGAATGTGCTTGTGGAAAGTACAAACGTATCCGATATAGAGGAATTGTTTGCGACAGATGTGGCGTAGAAGTAACAGAAAAGAAAGTTCGTCGTGACAGGGTAGGACATATCAATTTGGTAGTACCCGTTGCTCATATTTGGTACTTCCGTTCCCTGCCAAACAAAATTGGATATCTCCTTGGATTACCTTCCAAGAAACTGGATATGATAATTTATTATGAGCGTTATGTGGTAATTCAGCCCGGTATTGCTCAGGGACCAGAGGGAGAGGAAATTCAAAAATTGGATTTTCTGACCGAAGAAGAGTATTTAAATATCCTTGATACTATTCCACCGGAAAATCAATATTTGGAAGATTCGGATCCCAATAAATTTATTGCCAAGATGGGAGCAGAATGCCTTATTGATTTGCTGGCAAGAATTGATTTGCAACAATTATCCTATGATTTAAGACACAAAGCCAATACTGAGACTTCAAAACAGCGTAAAACAGAAGCCTTAAAAAGACTTCAGGTTGTTGAAGCACTTAGAGAATCTCAGGATAACAGGGATAACAAACCCGAATGGATGATTATGAAGGTGGTTCCGGTTATTCCACCGGAATTACGTCCGTTGGTTCCTCTGGATGGAGGTAGGTTTGCAACTTCAGATTTAAATGATCTTTACAGGCGTGTAATTATTAGAAACAATCGTTTAAAGCGATTAATGGAAATTAAGGCACCTGAAGTTATCTTGAGAAATGAGAAACGAATGCTTCAGGAATCGGTTGATTCTCTTTTTGATAATACGCGTAAAGCTTCAGCCGTAAAAACTGAATCCAACAGACCTTTAAAATCACTTTCGGATTCCTTAAAAGGAAAACAAGGGCGTTTTCGTCAAAACTTATTGGGTAAAAGGGTAGATTATTCTGCTCGTTCCGTAATTGTTGTTGGACCGGAAATGAACTTGTATGAATGTGGTTTGCCAAAAGATATGGCTGCTGAGCTATACAAGCCTTTTGTGATTAGAAAGTTGATCGAAAGAGGTATTGTGAAAACCGTGAAGTCCGCCAAAAAGATAATTGATAAAAAGGAACCTGTAGTTTGGGACATTTTAGAAAATGTTTTAAAAGGACATCCTGTCTTGCTTAACAGGGCTCCCACCTTGCACAGATTGGGGATACAGGCATTTCAGCCTAAGCTAATAGAAGGGAAGGCAATTCGTTTGCACCCTCTTGTTTGTACGGCGTTTAATGCGGATTTTGACGGGGATCAAATGGCAGTGCATCTGCCATTAGGTCCAGAAGCTATCTTGGAATCTCAGCTTTTAATGCTGGCCTCGCATAACATATTAAATCCTGCAAATGGATCACCTATCACTGTACCTTCACAGGATATGGTCCTGGGGTTATATTATATGACAAAAGAACGCAAATCTACAAAGGAAGTACCGGTTAAGGGAGAAGGCCTTACTTTTTACTCCTATGAAGAGGTCGTAATTGCATTTAATGAAGGAAAAGTAGAGCTGAATGCCGGAATTAAGGTTAGAGCTAAAGATTTTAATGAGGAAGGCGAGTTAGTAAATCAGATTATCCCAACTACCGTTGGTAGAGTACTTTTTAATAGGGTTGTACCTGAAGAAGCGGGATATATTAATGAAGTACTAAACAAGAAATCTTTACGTGATATTATCGGAAAGATTCTTGCTGTAACCGATGTACCCACTACGGCTACTTTCCTTGATTTGATAAAAACTATGGGTTATGATTTTGCCTTTAAAGGAGGATTATCATTTAGCCTTGGAGATATTATAATTCCACAGGAAAAACACACCATGATTGCAGATGCCAACGAACAGGTAGATGGTATTATGATGAATTATAATATGGGTCTTATCACAAACAATGAACGATACAATCAGGTGATTGATGTCTGGACTTCAACAAATGCCATGTTAACTGAGTTGGCAATGAAGCGTATCCGGGAAGATCAACAAGGATTTAACTCGGTTTATATGATGTTGGATTCTGGTGCCAGGGGATCTAAAGAACAGATCAGACAGTTAACCGGTATGCGTGGTTTAATGGCTAAGCCTAAAAAATCTACCGCAGGTGGAGGTGAGATTATAGAAAATCCAATTCTTTCCAACTTTAAAGAAGGATTATCTATTTTGGAATACTTTATCTCTACGCACGGTGCTCGTAAAGGACTTGCAGATACGGCTCTTAAGACAGCTGATGCAGGATATCTTACAAGACGACTGGTTGACGTTTCCCAGGACGTGATCGTTAATATAGATGATTGCGGAACACTTAGAGGAATTGAGGTTGAATCTTTAAAGAAAAATGAAGAAGTTGTTGAAACACTTGGAGAGCGTATATTAGGAAGAGTTTCTTTACATGATGTTTATAACCCATTGACTGAAGAACTGTTATTGACGGCAGGACAACAGATAATGGAAAGCGATGTCAGGAATATTGAAGCTTCGCCTATAGATAAAGTAGAAGTTCGTTCTGCGCTTACTTGTGAAGCAGAAAAGGGAATATGTGCCAAGTGTTATGGAAGAAACCTGTCTACCAATAAAATGGTACAGCGCGGTGAAGCAGTAGGTGTCGTGGCGGCACAGTCTATTGGAGAACCTGGAACACAGCTTACATTGCGTACATTCCATGTTGGAGGTATTGCCGGTAACATTTCAGAGGAGAGCAAACTCGTAGCCAAATTTGATGGTGTCGCAGAAATTGAAGATTTGCGAACTGTCAAAGGTGAGAATGCGGAAGGTAAAATTGCAGATATTGTAATTTCAAGAACCTCAGAGATCAAAGTTGTTGATGCCAATACCGGAATTACACTAAGCACAAACAATATACCTTATGGTTCTCAAATCTTTGTTAAGAATGGCAGTAAGATTTCTAAGTCTGATACCATTTGTCAGTGGGATCCTTACAATGGAGTCATAGTATCAGAATTTCCTGGTAAAATTGCTTATGAGAATATTGAGCAGGGAGTTACTTATCAGGTGGAAATTGATGAACAAACAGGTTTCCAGGAGAAGGTAATTTCTGAATCAAGAAATAAAAAGTTGATTCCTACCTTATTGATTAAAAATACCAAGGATGAAGTTTTACGTTCATATAACCTTCCTGTCGGGTCCCATTTAATGGTGGATGACAACGATAAGATTAAAGAAGGTAAAATATTAGTAAAAATTCCTCGTAAATCAGCCAAAGCTGGTGATATCACGGGTGGTTTACCAAGGGTAACTGAACTTTTTGAAGCACGTAATCCATCTAATCCTGCGGTTGTAACCGAAATAGACGGAGTTGTTTCTTTCGGTAAGATCAAAAGAGGAAACAGGGAGATTATCATTGAATCCAAGCTTGGCGAGATAAAGAAATATTTGGTAAAACTATCAAACCAGATATTAGTTCAGGAAAATGACTATGTCAGGGCTGGTATGCCTTTATCAGATGGTTCAATAACACCTGAAGATATTCTTTCCATTAAAGGTCCTTCTGCGGTACAACAGTATCTGGTAAATGAAGTACAGGAAGTTTACCGTCTTCAGGGTGTAAAGATTAATGATAAGCATTTTGAAGTTGTTGTACGCCAGATGATGCGAAAAGTCCGAATTCAGGATTCCGGAGATACCACTTTCCTTGAAAATCAGTTGGTTCACAAAGATGACTTTATCAGGGAAAACGATGATATTTTTGGCAAAAAAGTTGTTGAAGATGCAGGAGAATCGGAAAACCTAAAGGCAGGTCAGATTATTTCCGCTCGCGAATTGAGAGATGAGAATTCAATCTTAAAGCGTGCAGACAAGACTTTGGTATCTGCCAGGGACGCAGTCTCAGCTACAGCTACACCAATTTTACAGGGTATTACAAGGGCATCATTACAGACCAAATCGTTTATTTCCGCGGCATCGTTCCAGGAAACTACAAAGGTTTTAAATGAAGCTGCTGTGAGTGGTAAAATTGATTACCTTGAAGGATTGAAAGAAAATGTTATTGTAGGTCATAAAATCCCAGCCGGTACCGGTATGAGGGATTATGAAAATATTATCGTAGGCTCTAAAGAGGAGTACGATGAAATTATGGCTCGCAAGGAAGAATTGAAGTTTTAAAATCATTAACCCTCAATTTTTTAATTGAGGGTTTTTGTTTACAATATTGATTATTTTTTGAAGTGAACAATGGAAGAAAAAAGCAAGAAACAACAACAAATAAATATTGAGCTGGATGAAAAAATAGCCGAAGGAATTTACTCTAATCTGGCTATAATCAATCACTCGGTTTCAGAATTTGTTGTCGATTTTATAAGTATGATGCCCGGGGCACCAAAGGCAAAAGTGAAGAGTAGGATTGTACTCACTCCACAGCACGCAAAAAAATTTTTAAAAGCGCTGAATGATAATGTAAGTCGTTTTGAAAAGGCTCACGGCACGATTAAAGATTACGAACAACCTCCAATTCCATTGAATTTTGGACCTACCGGAGAGGCTTAATTAAAAAACCCCTGAATTATTTAATTCGGGGGTTTTTAGTTTTAGTTAAGAGCTCGTTCAGTTTATTCAAATTCGGAAGTAAAATGCAGTTTTACGGTGGGATACTTCTGTTGTGTCATTTGTAAAGAAAATTGAGAATCAGCTAAAAAGACTAATTGTCCGCGCTTATCTTTAGCCAGGAATTTCTGTTTCACTCTAATAAATTCTTTAAACTCGTCATTATTGGGATCTTCAGGATCCACCCAACAGGCTTTGTGAACAGGAAAATTTTCATAGGTGCATTTAGCACCATACTCATGCTCCAATCTGTATTGAATTACCTCGTATTGCAGAGCACCTACTGTACCTATTACTTTTCTCCCATTAAGTTCCAGGGTAAACAATTGTGCTACGCCTTCATCCATTAACTGGTCAATTCCCTTGTTTAGCTGTTTGGATTTCATGGGATCAGCATTGTTAATATACCTGAAATGTTCCGGTGAAAAGTTGGGGATACCTTTATAATGCAGTATTTCACCCTCGGTCAGGGTATCACCTATTTTAAAATTACCTGTATCATGCAATCCTACAATATCCCCGGGATAAGATTTATCTACAATTTCCTTTTTTTCAGCAAAGAAGGCATTTGGACTGGAAAACTTTAATTTTTTATTATGCCTGACATGTAAGTACGGTTTGTTGCGTTCAAATGTGCCTGAAACAATTTTCACAAATGCCAAACGATCCCTGTGCTTGGGATCCATATTCGCGTGAATTTTAAATACAAACCCAGAAAGCTCCTTTTCGCTTGCCATTACCAGTCGTTCTTCGGCCATCTTTGATGTTGGATACGGGGCTATTTCAATAAAACAATCCAGAAGTTCTTTTACTCCAAAATTATTCAATGCCGAACCAAAAAAAACAGGTTGAAGAGAGCCTTCCAGATATTTCTGTTTGTCAAAAGGGGGATAGACCCCTGTTACCAACTCCATATTATCCCTCAAGGTTTCAGCAGCTGTTGCACCAATATAATTCTCTAATTCAGGACTGCTCATATCATCAAATGCAATTACATCCGAGATGTTTTTTTTGCTGTCTCCACTGAAAAGGTTAATATTCTTCTCATAGATATTATAAATACCTTTAAAATCATAGCCCATCCCAATTGGAAAACTTAATGGGGTAACGGTTAGTCCCAATTCCTGCTCTACTTCATCCAAAAGGTCAAAAGCGTCCTTTCCCTCTCTATCCAGTTTATTAATGAATACAATCATTGGTATTTTTCTCATCCTGCAGACTTCTACCAATTTTTTGGTCTGTTCCTCCACACCTTTAGCTACGTCTATGACAACAATTACACTATCTACAGCGGTAAGAGTTCTAAAAGTGTCTTCAGCAAAATCCTTATGGCCTGGTGTATCAAGAATATTAATCTTTTTATCCTTGTACAAGAAGGCCAGGACAGAGGTAGCCACAGAAATTCCACGTTGACGTTCAATTTCCATGAAATCGCTGGTAGCCGCTTTTTTTATCTTATTATTTTTAACGGCACCGGCCTCCTGTATAGCACCCCCAAATAGCAGTAATTTTTCAGTAAGTGTGGTTTTCCCGGCATCAGGGTGAGATATAATCCCGAATGTTCTTCTCTTTTCTATTTCTTCTATAAAATTCACCGCAAAAATTTGTGCAAAAATACGGCAAATAATATAACTGTTTAAGAATAGGCCGTTTTTTATAGAATCATATTTATTTCATTGATTGGTCTATATCCCATTTAAATCAGGCTTTGTATTTTAACTGATTTTAGTATTGAGATCGATAAACTGTCAGGAATCTCCGTTTTTTGAATTCTTCAGAAAAATTAATGACTTTTTATTGCCTGTTATTGCAACAATTTGATTCCGGATATTTGACGTTTAACGAGTTTTGAGGTTATTTAAAGATATTTGTTAACTTAAGTTTTCAAATGGATTTGATGCTATGTATTTTAACTATATCTTGCAATGATAATTTAGAGAAGCCCTATCTCTTGCATAGCTTTTTTCCTACAAGGCCATGGTGATATGTTTAATTGAAAACTATCATTTATGGATAACATCACCCCAAGCAAAACACAAGGTAAAGCCGCTATAAGCTTTACTTTGATAACTGCATTTCTGGTTTTTACCCTATCTTCTTCCTTTAATACAGTTCCAGCGGAGTTTGCATTTCCAGCAACCTATACAGATACGGATACGGATAATGATGGCGTAATGGACCTTGCCGATTTTGATGACGACAATGATGGAATTATAGATGCAAGAGAAGATAAAAACACCGACGGGGATAATAATCCATTAACCAATCCAACAGACACTGATAATGATGGGGTTCCTGATCACCTGGATGTAGATTCAGATAATGACGGAATTATTGATAATGTGGAATCGCAATCCACAGATGGATATATTGCTCCTGGCGGGATTGATACTGATGGAAACGGGCTTGATGATAATTATGAAGAAACCCCGGGAAGTTGTAACGGATTGGTGCCCATAGATTCAGATTTGGATAGCCATCCTGATTATTTAGATATCGATAGTGATAACGATGGGATACTAGACAATGTAGAAGCACAGACTTCTGCAAATTTTCAGGCTCCTTGTGGCCTGGATTCAGACGGTAATGGCCTGGATGATCATTATGAGGAAACCCCTGGAAGCTGTGGTGGTTTGGTTCCTGTAAATACAGATAGTGATTTACAACCAGATTTCCGTGATATTGATTCAGATAATGATGGTATCCTGGATAATGTGGAAGCACAAACTACTGCAAATTTTCAACCACCATGTGGTATGGATTCTGATGGTAATGGTCTTGATGATCATTATGAAAGTACACCTGGAACAGGAGAGGGATTACATCCGATTAACTCAGATAGCGACCCAAATCCTGATTTCAGGGATATAGATTCGGATAATGATGGTCTCCCAGACAATATAGAGGCGCAAACCACAAGCGGATATATTCTGCCTTCCGGGATGGATGATGATAATGACGGCCTGGATAATGCCTATGAAGGATCCGGGGATCAGGGTATTACTCCTGAAAATACAGACGGTACTGATGAACCCGATTATTTGGATACAGACACAGATAATGATTTAGTACCTGATAATAATGAGGGAAACGACTTTGATTTTGACGGGATTCCGGATCAGGCCTTTACCGACACAGATGCCGATGGGGATGGCTTGGATGATGGTTATGAAGGGGGTAATGTAAATGATGGTTTTGATGTAAATGATGAAATTGAGGACCCTGCCAATGACCTTCCGGACACTGACGGTACTGAAGATGTGAATTACAGAGATGTTGATGACGATGGAGATGGCGTGAATACTCCGGGCGAAGATTCAGATGGCAATGGTGACCCTACCAACGATGATGATGATGGAGATAACACCCCGGATTTTTTGGATCCGGATACCACAAATGAAAATTGTCAGGATGAAGATGGTGATGGTACTTCAGATTGCGTTGAAGTTACGAATGGAACCAACCCTTCCAATCCCTGTGATTATTTGCCTTCAAGTCAAACGGGAACTCCAACTACAGATTGGAATAATCGGGATTGTGATGGTGATGGTGTAACCAATGGCGATGAAATTTCAGATGGAACAAGCCCATTGGACTCCTGTGACCTTTTACTGGCAAGCCAAACGTTGACTCCAACTGATGAATGGAATAACCTTGATTGCGATGGCGATGGGGTAACCAATGGTGATGAAGTTAC
>CP070778.1:2839898-2859168 GCA_020346245.1 Flavobacteriaceae bacterium
CCCAGCGATGCGGCTGCATGGTCTGTACCACAGGAACCGTCAGTGGCTTGCAGTACTAAAATTGCATTGGAATGGGATGAGGCCTTTAGAAATATGAATGACCCATCAGGACGTGCCGTGGCCCATGTTCATGATGATGCTTATGAAAAGTAAATATATTATTGCTGTGAAGTAAGGAAATTCTGCATACAAATCCTTCTTGTTAAAGAAGTAGCTATTGAATTATTAATTAGTCAGAAGGAAGCACCAATTTATTGGTGCTTTTTTTCATACTTCATTCATTCTTCTGATCATAAATTACTGGATTTACTTCATCATTTGAGATAGGACGGCAATAGCAAAAACACAAGTTGTGATGATAATAGGTCCTAATAATCCAAAGAGGGTGCCTCCATACCGAAAGTCTTTTTGTTCAAGTTTGCCCGTACTATATGCAATAGCATTGGGAGGAGTAGATATAGGCAAGTATAAGGCCGCGGAAGCACTCAAACCGATTACAAAGGGCAAAATAGCCGGATTTTCAAAGGTGAGAATAAGACTTATTGGAATAAGAATTGTAGCAGTTGCTGTATTACTCATGATATTTGACAAGATAACAGTGAGGAAGGCAAAACTTATAACAATTGCATAGAAATTCAAATTGGTTTGATCCAGCTGTTCTACATAATAACTTGCCAGTCCTGTATCCTTAATAGCGAGTCCAAGGGTTAGACCTCCTGCTACAAGCATAAGAGTGTCCCATGGTAGTTTACGGACGTCCTCACCTGAAATAATACCTGTCATAGTCAACAAAATAATGGGCACAAAGGAAACCATAGCTGCGGGAATTCCATGTAATTTTTCTGTGAGCCATAAGAGAAGCGTGAGACCCAATACGGAGAGGACCACTTTCTTTTTGATCTTTTCGAAGCGGTAATTGGGGTCATTGGGGTCCAAATCATCCTTCTTTATGTCAATTTGTATTTTTTGTCGCTTGGGAATATATTTTTTGGTTAAAGCAAACCAAAACAGTAAAGTTAGAATAATGGCGATCGGAAACCCTACAATCATCCATTCCAGGAAACCTACAGGTATTCCATGATTATTCAATGCTTCCACAGCTATTGCGTTTGGCGGAGAGCCAATTAAAGTACCCATGCCGCCAATGGAAGCAGCACCGGAAATCCCGATAAGAATAGCTTTGGAGAAAGGAGAATCCTTGTCAAGAGTATTAATAAATGGTAATACAGAAGCTATCATCATGGCAGTTGTAGCCGTATTGGACATGATCATGGAGAAAAGAGCAGTGGTAAGCATCAGGCCGAGCAGTACATATTTTGGTGCTGTTCCAAACCTTGATATGGAAATCCTGAAGACTTCACGGTCTAATTTTGTCTTACTCATGGCTTCAGCAATAAAAAATCCTCCCAACATCAACCATATGACACTGCTCGACCAGGAATTGACATACTCAATCATGTGGCCTTCTACATTTTCCGGATCAACCTTATAATAATAGTTGGCCATGCCAAAGATTAAAGACCCAAAGACGAGCAATCCGACTGCAAAAGGCGGTATGGCCTCAGTAACCCAAAGACCTACTGCAAGGAAAAGTATGAACAGGACAAATAATTGGGCTTCATTGAGCGAGGGCTCATACAATAAATAGGTAAGGGTTCCTGCAGCTATAATACTCAATAAGAAGTAGATTATTTTACTCTGAATATCTACTACTCTTTGAATTTCAGAAAGAATTTTGATCGAGGCGGTTCTGGAATCGGCCATTTTGTTATGGTAAAGTTGCTGCGCAAAAGTACGCCATTTTACGACTAAGATAACTAACAAAAGTCATGTTCTATAAATTTTCATGACCTTCCTTAAAAGAAGCATAAATTGTTGTTAAATTGTTGATAACTTAATGGCTTCATATGTGCACAAACACTATATTCTATAGGGTATTACCTATATTTGTAGGATTGCAAAAAATTAGATAAAATACTTAACTTATTGTATGAGCGAAGAAGCTAGGAAAAAAGAATATTCCGCTGACAGTATTCAGGCATTAGAAGGGATCGAACATGTACGAATGAGGCCATCCATGTATATTGGAGATATAGGGGTCAGGGGATTACATCATTTAGTATATGAAGTGGTCGATAACTCAATTGATGAGGCAATGGGTGGACATTGTGATGCTATTGAGGTTATCATTAACGAGGACAATTCAATTACTACAAAGGATAATGGTAGGGGTATACCAGTAGACATCCATAAGAAAGAAGGTATCTCTGCGCTGGAAGTAGTAATGACCAAAATTGGTGCAGGAGGTAAATTTGACAAAGATTCATATAAGGTTTCAGGTGGGTTGCACGGAGTAGGTGTTTCTGTAGTAAATGCACTTTCAGATCATTTAAAAGCTTCCGTCCATAGAGGTGGAAAGATATGGGAGCAGGAATACGAAAGGGGAAAATCACTTTACCCAGTTAAAAGTGTAGGGGAATCTAAGGAAACAGGGACAATAGTAACTTTTCACCCGGATGCCGAAATATTTACCCAAACCATAGAATATAGTTACGAAACCCTTTCCAACAGAATGAGGGAGCTTTCTTATTTAAATAAGGGAGTTACAATTAGTATTACAGACAGGCGGCAGAAAGATGATGACGGTAATTTTGTATCTGATACGTTTTATTCGGATGAAGGATTAAAGGAATTTGTTGTTTTTTTAGATAGCAATAGGGAACCTTTAATTCGGGATGTAATATCTATGGAAGGTGAAAAAAATGGTATTCCTGTTGAGATTGCTATGATCTACAATAACAGCTATACTGAAAATTTACATTCCTATGTTAATAATATCAATACCCATGAAGGGGGAACACATCTTTCAGGATTTAGGAGGGGGCTTACCTCAACGCTAAAGAAATATGCTGATAGTTCCGGAATGTTGGACAAGGTAAAATTTGAAGTTGCAGGAGATGACTTCAGAGAGGGCCTTACAGCGATTATATCTGTTAAGGTTGGGGAGCCTCAGTTTGAAGGTCAAACCAAGACAAAGCTTGGAAATAGGGAAGTTTCTTCGGCTGTTAGCCAGGCAGTGTCTGAAATGCTTACCAACTATCTGGAGGAACATCCTGATGATGCAAAAATAATTGTACAAAAAGTAATTCTTGCTGCGCAAGCACGCCATGCTGCTACAAAAGCCAGAGAAATGGTTCAGCGCAAAACGGTAATGAGTATTGGTGGTTTACCGGGAAAATTATCTGACTGTTCTGAGCAGGATCCCAGTTTATGTGAAGTTTTTCTTGTAGAGGGAGATTCTGCAGGTGGGACGGCAAAACAAGGTCGGGACAGAAATTTTCAGGCAATATTACCATTGCGGGGTAAAATCCTGAATGTAGAAAAGGCCATGCAGCATAAGGTGTTTGAAAATGAAGAAATAAAGAACATATACACAGCACTTGGCGTAACTATAGGTACAGAAGATGATAGTAAAGCCCTGAATCTCGAGAAATTACGTTACCATAAAGTGGTTATTATGTGTGATGCGGATGTAGATGGTAGTCATATAGAAACTTTGATACTTACCTTTTTCTTTCGCTATATGCGCGAATTGATAGAAGGGGGCCATGTTTATATTGCTACGCCACCTCTTTATCTGGTAAAAAAAGGCAATAAAAAACGTTACGCATGGAGTGATAAGGAACGTGATGAAATCGTTGAAAGTTTTGGAGGTAGTGCCAATATACAACGCTATAAAGGTTTGGGAGAAATGAATGCCGAACAACTTTGGGATACTACTATGAATCCTGAGTTCAGAACTTTAAGGCAGGTTACCATTGATAACGCTACTGAATCAGACAGAATCTTCTCCATGCTTATGGGAGACGAAGTTCCCCCAAGAAGGGAGTTTATTGAGAAAAATGCCGTTTACGCCAATATTGATGTATAACAGCTAGAATTCAATAGAAAAAGTCCTGAGGTAAAGCCTCGGGATTTTTTTATTGGATAAGCAAAGTAAAAACCTTCGGGTTATTTTGTACAGTTATTGAATTTAAATGAAAAAGCAGCCCATTTAAAAGGCTGCCTTTCGTAACTATATGGAAAAAAATTGGGGAATTACTCTCTTAGGGCCAGGATTTCACCTTTTACATTCTCCAGTAACATTCCTTCCGGAGATTCTTTCATGCTCACAACATCTTTGGTCATATCCGTTCCCGGATAGGTAATGGTGTAAATTTCATTCTCGGCTACCCAGCTAAAATCAGTTTTAAAATCGAGAACAGCTCCGTTGTATTTTTGGTACCTTCCTAAATATGCATCGTTGAATATCCATTCTTGTCGGATTGTTTGCTTATTAGTTTCACCGGAGTTGATAACATCAACCTTGTACCAAATTCCGATTACCGGATCATAGTTTTCTGGGATTCTGGAACAGTTGCTGGCCGATACGATAGCAACTATAGCCATAAATGAAAAAAACTTTTTCAATTTTAGTAGGTTTTAGATTTGGGATCTATTAGAATTTTTAACGCCTGAACCAAAAGAAGTATTGTTAAAAATCGATGTAATACACTTGAATTTGATTTTCTTCGATGAATTGCATTTTATTTTAACATTATTATAGTTTGCATTACCGAAAAACGAATATTTAACCGAAAAATATATGTTGGAAATGGGTTCTTAAATCTGTTAAAATTCAGTAATTTTGGTAGTCTTATCAATCACCTTAAAAAATAACATATTATGAAAGTTACAGTAGTTGGAGCGGGTGCTGTTGGTGCTAGTTGTGCCGAGTATATCGCAATTAAAAATTTTGCTTCGGAAGTTGTTTTGCTTGATATTAAGGAAGGTTATGCTGAAGGTAAAGCAATGGATCTTATGCAGACGGCTTCTCTGAATGGTTTTGATACAACCATTACCGGCACAACAGGAGATTATTCATTAACTGCTGAGAGCGATATTGCGGTAATTACATCCGGAATTCCCCGAAAACCGGGAATGACTCGTGAGGAGTTGATTGGTATTAATGCTGGCATAGTGAAAACTGTTGCTTCAAATCTTCTGGAACATTCACCTAATGTAATTTTAATTGTAGTCAGTAATCCAATGGACACTATGACCTATTTGGTGCATAAGAGTACAAACCTTCCTAAAAATAAAATTATTGGCATGGGAGGAGCACTGGATAGTGCAAGATTTAAATATCGACTGGCGGAGGCTATGGATGCCCCGATTTCTGATATTGACGGTATGGTAATTGGCGGGCACAGCGATACCGGAATGGTACCCCTTGCCAGTCAGGCGGCAAGGAATAGTGTAAAGGTTTCTGAATTTTTAACTGAAGACCGCCTTAAACAAGTAGTGGAAGACACAAAAGTAGGGGGTGCAACTCTTACCAAACTTCTTGGAACAAGTGCCTGGTATGCCCCTGGTGCAGCCGTTTCATCATTAGTACAGGCCATTGCCTGCGATCAAAAAAAGATGTTTCCCTGTTCTACCTTGCTGGACGGCGAATATGGTTTAAGTGATATATGTATAGGTGTTCCCGTATTACTTGGAAAAAATGGTATAGAAAGCATAGTGGAGATTGCTTTAAGCGATGCTGAAAAATCTAAAATGCAAGAGAGTGCTGTTGGTGTTAGAAATACAAATGGGCTTCTGGATGTATAGTTAAGATTGTTTATTTTGAAAATGAAAAAGCATCACATTTGTGATGCTTTTTTTGTGATAAGCTTAGCTAAAAGAATTTTTATAGTATCTCAACGCCGTTGAAATTATATAAGACATTTTAAATAAAGCACTAAAAATAAAGGCCATAACAGTTTTCATATCAAGACAAATACCGCAAATAAATTGTCAGTTCTTAAGGGAAATGATATATTTGCACGCTGTTTACAAATTCCATCAAAAAATCAATTAGACCATGCAGAATAAAGGACTTATAAAGCTATTTGCTTTCTTGTTCGGACTGGTAAGTATCTATCAACTTTCCTATACATTTATTACCGCTAAGGTAGAAAAAGATGCAACCTTGTTTGCGACATCTGCTGTATCACCCTCGGAAGAGGATTATGTAGCCAAAAGAGAAGCGGTAGAAGCCACTTATCTGGATTCCATTGGAGGAAACCCTATTTTGGGTTATACCAGTTACGACGATGCGAAGAAAAAAGAACTGAATAAAGGTCTGGATCTCAAAGGAGGTATTAATGTTACGCTTCAGATATCAGTAAAGGACATTCTGAAAGGCCTCGCGGATAATACTAAAAATCCAATCTTTAATAAGGCACTGGCGGATGCGGATGCTGCCTCTAAGGACAGCGATGATACTTATATAGAGCTGTTTTTTGAAGCTTTTGATAATATCAAAGGAGATGCAAAATTGGCTTCCCCTGATATATTTGCCAATAAAGGTTTAAGTGATGAGATAAATTTTCAAATGACCGATGATGAGGTAAAGCCCATAATCCGTCGAAAAATTGATGAATCTGTTGTTTCAGCTTTCGAAGTTTTACGTGAACGTATTGATGGTTTTGGAGTTACACAACCTAACATTCAGCGTGAAGGTAAATCCGGAAGAATTTTGGTAGAATTACCTGGAGCAAGAGATATAGCAAGAGCACAGGACCTGCTATCAAGCACCGCACAATTAGAATTCTGGGAAACCTATGAACCCGGAAATCAAAGTCTTATAAATTTCTTTATCCAGGCTAACGAAAGTTTAAAAACATTGGTAGAAGATACTGAGGAAGAAACTGTCGATAAGGAAGAATCTGAAATAGATTCATTACTCTCAGATGTAACTCAGGATTCTTTAGACCTTGCTACGGAAAGAAATCCGTTATTTGAAAAGTTACAATTAAATGCGCCCGGTTTTGCTGTAGGTATAGCCGCTATTAAAGATACTGCGGAAATAGGATCATACCTTCGCATGCCCGAAGTGAGACGCTTATTGTCTGCAGAAGTACAGTTCACAAAATTTTTATGGGAAAGGCCTACCAAAGATTCTGAAGTAGCGTCACTATATGCATTAAAATCAAACCGGGACAATACACCTAGAATTAGTGGTGACGTTGTGAGTGATGCAAGGGACCAATTCGACCAGTTTAACAGGCCGGCCGTGGGCATGGACATGAATGTAAAAGGCGCCAAACTTTGGGAAAAATTAACCAGTGAGGCCAACCTCAATAATACGGGAATAGCAATAGTCCTGGACAATAAAGTATATACGGCACCCGGGGTTTCCCAGGTAGGTGGAATATCGGGAGGTAGTTCTGAAATTACCGGAACTTTTACCGTTAATGAAACAAAAGATATAGCAAATGTGTTGAGGGCTGGTAAATTGCCCGCTTCCGCTGAGATTATAGATTCTTTTGTCGTTGGTCCTTCGTTAGGGCAGGAAGCAATAGACAGTGGCTTCATGTCCTTTCTAATTGCCATGGTTTTTGTTTTAATATGGATGGTTTTCTACTACGGTAAAGCAGGTATTTTTGCAGATATCGCTTTAGTCTTCAATATTGTTCTAATCTTTGGCGTATTAGCCAGTTTGGGCGCAGTACTTACCTTACCAGGTATTGCAGGTATTGTATTGACCATTGGTATGTCTGTTGATGCCAATGTTCTGATATTTGAACGTATTAAGGAAGAATTGGCTAAAGGGAAAGGTAAAGGGCAGGCTATCTCAGATGGTTTTTCAAATGCATTATCATCCATTCTGGATGCAAATGTAACAACAGGTCTTACGGCTATAATATTATTGGTTTTTGGTAGTGGTCCTATTAAAGGATTTGCTACAACCTTGATCATTGGTATTCTAACCTCCTTGTTCACGGCTATTTTTATTACGAGGCTATTGGTAGATTGGTACATTTCCGGAAAAGGAAGAACACTCGACTTTTCTACAGCAATCACTAAGAACCTGTTTAAGAATTTAAATATTAGGTTCCTGAGTAAACGTAAAATATCGTATGTCCTCTCTTTTATTTTGGTGGCCGTTGGATTATTCTCTTTAATAACTCAGGGATTGGATGAAGGTGTCGATTTTGTAGGTGGCCGTAATTACCAGATACGATTTGTAAATCCTGTTAATCCTTCTGAAATAACCAATGAGTTAACAGCTTCCTTAGGAAGTGCCAGTGCCAAGACTTTTGGCGATGCCAACCAGATAATGGTTACAACCAAATATAAGGTAGATGTTCAGGGTACAGAAGTAGATGATGAGATATTAGGAATATTATATACATCACTCCAAAAGTATTTGCCGGATGGAGCCACATACGAGGATTTTATACCTGGTGGGACTAATGGTGATATTGGTGTACTTAAGTACCGAAAGGTAGGACCAACCATCGCGGATGATATCAAGAAAAATGCACTTTGGGCTATTTTTGGTTCATTGGCGATAGTTTTTCTGTATATTTTACTGCGTTTCCGCAAATGGCAGTATTCCTTGGGTGCCGTTGTAGCAGTGTTCCATGATGTATTGATTGTATTGGGTATCTTTTCACTGACCAGTAAAATAATGCCTTTTAGTATGGAAGTAGACCAGGCATTTATTGCGGCAATTTTAACAGTAATTGGTTATTCCCTGAATGATACCGTGGTGGTGTTTGACCGTATTAGGGAAATGGTAGGCGATCATGGCTGGAAGGGCGGCGATAATATCGATAACGCTTTGAACAGTACATTAAGCAGAACCCTGAATACGTCACTTACAACCCTCGTAGTGCTATTATCCATTTTTGTATTTGGAGGGGAGTCCCTGAGAGGGTTCATGTTTGCTATGATCATTGGGGTAATAATAGGTACCTATTCATCATTGTTTATAGCAACCCCGGTAATGTTTGATACTCTTCGCAAAAAAATATTGGCGGAGAAATAGGAATAAATTTTATTGATAAATATTAAAACCGCAAACTTCATAGAAAGCTTTGCGGTTTTTTTTTGGCCTATAAACAAAAAAGCCTGTCTTATAAGACAGGCTTTAAAATAAAATTCGTTAAATATTAAGGATTAAACTACCTCAACATTTATTGCGTTTAAACCTTTAGGGCTTTCTTCTACATCGTAGCTAACTTTGTCTCCCTCTGATATCTCTTCGGTTAATCCACTAACATGGACAAATACGTCTTTGTCTCCTTCATCCGGAGTGATAAATCCAAATCCTTTGGCGTTGTTGAAAAATTTTACTGTACCGTTACTCATGATTATATATTAAATTAGCTGCAAAGGTAAGTTAATATCCTTCAAATAAGGTATATAAGTTATTTATTTTGGTTTAAGCATTGTTTTTTCACATTTCCTTAAGAGAACTACAGCTTATACGCCCTTACCATTGAAACCTGGCGATCACTTCACTTAAAAACCGGATAAACTAATTTTTAATTCTCCACCACCTTACCTATAGATCCCTCAGGTGTGGATTCCAATTGATACGTAAAACGTGCTTCTAATTGCGGTTCTTTCCTATGTGATACAAAAACAATTGTTGTATGACTTTCAGCGGCCATTTTATTAACAAGGTCAACTACAAGGGCAGCACTTGCATCATCCAAACCAGCTGTTGGTTCGTCCAAAATTAATAGTAAGGGATGTTTTATCATTGCCCTGGCACACATAATAAGTCGTTGCTGACCAAGACTCAGTTCATGAAAATAACTATCTTTTTTGTCTTCCATATTTACCAATGCCAGCCATTCCCTGGCTACCCTTAGTTGAGCCTCACCAGGTTTAATATATAATCCAATGGAGTCCAAAAGCCCTGAAATAAGCATATTTTCCAGACTGTGGTAGCCCCTGAAGCGGTCTACCATGGATGGTGTAAAGTAGCCGATATTTTTTTTGATATCCCAAACGCTTTCCCCACTTCCTTTCCGTGTGCCAAACAAGAATATTTCCTGCCCGTAGGCCTTTGGGCTATCACCAGTTACCATTGAAAGGAGTGTTGTTTTTCCACTTCCATTTTTACCGGCCAATTCCCAAAATTCTCCCTTCCTGATTTCCCAGTTAATATTTTTAAGAACAGGTTTCTCTTCATAGCTTACAGAGACATTCTTAAACCTGATTAAATACTCGTGAGAATAATAAAAGTGATGCAATGCTTGTGGAACACCTTTATTAAAAACCTTTCTTTTTTTGGGCTTTATTATGGATAGGTCATTGATGACCAGGAATTCATTAAAGACTAAACGGGCATAATTGGTTATAAATGGAAGCAGATCAGAAGACCTGCTTATAAGTTGAATAATCGCAATGTGAGCTGAAATCTTTGTCAAAACTATTTTAAGCCGTTTTTGTGAATCCCTGTCCAGATTATCAAAAGGGTTGTCCAGGATAAGAAAATCGGGTTTCGTTTTTAAAAGATAATTCAGAAGGGTTTTTTTACGTTCCCCGCTGCTCATCGACAGAAGACTTTGCGAAGTTGAGGGTGTAAGCAATTTTTGATCATGCCTTACCTCTTCTTCAATAAAATTATCCAGGGCCAGTTTAGAAAATAATGCACCCTTTTTGCCTTTCAAAGCCTCTAAAGGAGGTGGTGGTCTGTCTTCCGTAAGAAATTGCCGGATGTAACCTTGTTTATTGGATTGATTATCTATAAAGACAGCCCAGTGTTGTATTTGGGTCATAATAGCCTGGATAAGGATTTTGAGCAAATATAGCAGATAGGGATCAAAAGTTTGATCACTTAATTTATTAATTAAATTGGTTAAGGAATTTATACTTTATATATTTAGGATCCCCCATAACTTCATTATATACTATGAGTAAAAAGGCAATAAAGCTATTACAGGTTTGCACTATTGTTTAGGTTTAATAGCGGGGCTGGTTTTTTGCCTTGACTTTATGTTTAATTAAAATTAGATACAATGAAAAAGAACATGGGTTCAACAGATCGTGTCATACGATTTATTTTGGCAGCAATTTTTATAGTACTCCATTTTACAAATACTGTTACCGGAATTTGGGGTATTGTTCTATTAGTTCTGGCAGCGGTATTTATCCTGACCAGTTTAGTCAGCTTCTGTCCACTATATGTTCCTTTTGGATTGAGCACCTGTTCAAAAAGGGAATAATTTTCTTGATAGGGCATTAAGTGGTGAACAACCAAAATTTAGGATATCTCTGGGATTACCCTAAATATATGAACCGGTATGTCCTTATAGGTAGTCGTTTTATCTAAGTGCATTCCGTTATTAAGGGCTACTTTTTGTGATCCAATGTTATCTATATGTATGATTGAAATTATGGATTCCGCTATTTTGTGTTCGAAAGCATAAGCCTTGCATTTTTGAGCGGCCTCAGAAGCATAGCCTTTTCTCCAGTACTCAGGTAAGATAGAATAGCCAATTTCCAGTTCCCGGATCTCATCTACAGTTTGAATCAGCAAACCACACATGCCTACTAGTTTACCATCCTGTTTGCTTATCAGGGCATTGAGCCCTCCTAAGTTATTTTCATATCGGGTAAATACCTTAGTGAACCAATTCCGGCATGCCTCTTCCGGTTCCAAAATCTCACCTGCAAAATATTTTGAACTTAGGGGTTCCTTGTGAAATGGCAGCCAGGAATTAAAATCTGCCCTGGTAACTTTACGGAAAACAAGCCGTTTACTTTCCTCCCCTTCAAGTAGTAAGTTCATTTTACTTTTATTTCATTCTTATAAACTCAATGCGATCACCAATTTCCAAAGCATATTTTTGGCGTTGACCCGCATTTAATTCCAGGACATATTGAACAGGGACTTCAGAAGACATGCCCGTCTCGTCCAGAGGTTGCGCATTTTCCTTATAACTGGCGATTCTCAGTTCCTCGTCTATAAAAATCAGGTCCAGAGGGATTTTGGTGTTTTTCATATAAAAGGAATGATACAAAATATCGGGAAAGATAAAGAACATCCCCTGATCCGGTTCCATAGATTCACGATACATGAGCCCCGTTTGAGTCTCGTAATCAGA
Organism: Flavobacteriaceae bacterium; assembly: GCA_020346245.1. Classification (GTDB taxonomy): domain Bacteria; phylum Bacteroidota; class Bacteroidia; order Flavobacteriales; family Flavobacteriaceae; genus Eudoraea. The sequence continues at coordinate 2,851,832 of CP070778.1, forward strand.
TTCTGCAATTTCAATATTGTAACTAACAATTAGTGAGTCTGACTGTGCTTTATAGATGCTTAATTCTCCCTCTTTCGTAAAGGTGATGGGCTCTGTTTTAATGGCACTTTTAGGTGTTTCCTTGCAACTACCTAATAGAAAGGCCATAGCTATAAGAACAAGACTATATAATTTTAGCTTTTTCATAGTATAATTTGCCGGCATAGTATGTTCTATGTAGTTGCACCTTTTTTCCTGAACATGAAATAAAGCCCCGCTAGAATAAAAGGAATACTCAACCATTGACCGGTAGATAATAACCCCAATGTTTCTTCAAAGCCACCCTGGCTTTTCTTTACAAATTCCACAAAGAATCGGATGGTCCAAAGTAAAACCAGGAATAATCCGAATAAAAATCCGGACTGATTCTTTTTGTCGGTCTTCCAGTAGAAATAGTACAGGATCAGAAAAACAAATATATAAGCAACACCTTCATACAATTGAGCGGGATGCCTGAAAGGGATAGCACTAAAATATTCAGCAAATTTTGGATTATTTTCCAAAGCTGCATATGCGGCATTAACCGATTCTGCTTTGGTAATCTGTAAGGCAGATGCAGCCGGCATATCATCAGAATCCCGGACAAACTTGGTGGCAAAAATAAAGCTCTCATCTGTTATTTTGCCATTTATCTCGGAGTTAAAGAAATTGCCCAATCTTACGAAAAACGCCCCAATAGCAACGGTAATAACCACCCTGTCTAAAACCCAAAGCATTTTCATGTCTTTGTATTTTTTGCTCAACAAATACATTCCTATAATAATACCTATGGCTGCGCCATGGCTTGCCAGGCCGGTAAATCCTGTGAATTCGTAACCATTAATAATTCCAAACAACGTACTTCCGGCGCGCTCTTTTATAGGGAGCAAAATTTCCAAAAGATGATTTTTGTAATAAGGCCAGTCGTAAAAAAAGACATGTCCCAGACGTGCTCCAAGCATTGTAGACAGAACTGTATAAATAAACAGTGAATCTAGTTGTTCAAGGGATTTCTTTTCGTTTAAAAAAATCTTTTTCATTATATACCAACCCAGTGCAAAGGCTACGATCCATGAAAGGTTGTAGTATTTAATTTGCAATACACCAATTTTGAAAAGGGTATCATCGGGATTCCATATAATTCCTAAAAAGTACATAGTGAAAATTTTAAGCGACTAAGATAAGAAAATTGAGCAGAGACAAAAGGTAAAATACAGCCTAACTTTTTTGTGCAATTAAGTTTTACAATGCTGATTTAAGAACTAAATTTAAGTATACATATAGCCAAGTTCTAAAGATCAGGGTACCGGATCATAGCCATGTCCACCCCAGGGATTACAACTAAAAATTCGTTTTATGGCCAGCCAGCCTCCTTTAAAAAGCCCATGTTTCTGTAAAGCTTCAAGCGTATACTGAGAGCATGTTGGAGAATACCGACAACTTGCCGGGGTCAATGGTGAAATAACGGCCTGGTAGAACTTAACCAAAAGAACAAAGGGTGCGATTAGAATCTTTTTCACCAAAATGTTATTTAACTTTAACTATTGATTATTAATGAGGTTAATAAAAGAATTCATTAAAAATTCACTCTATTCCGACAACCTCTTCACTATTACAATTTATCAGGAGACACTGAATGTTGTGCCCTCTTTGCTGTCTTTTAACTGAATACCAAGTGCTGCCAACTGATCCCTGATTTTATCAGAAGTCGCAAAATCTTTATTGGCACGTGCTTCGTTGCGCAACTGAATTAGCAATTCCACTACACCCGATAAGGTCTCTGAATCCTTTCCAGCATCATTTTTAGTTTCTAAACCAAGAACATCAAATACAAAACCACCCATGGTCTCCACAAGTATGTTTTTGTCCTCCTCAGAAAGTTGTTCTTTCCCCTCTTTGATTAGGTTAATATGTCTAACTGCTTCAAAAAGGTTTGCAATAAGAATTGGCGTGTTAAAATCATCATTCATTGCATCATAGCATTTTTGCCGCAATTCCTTTACATCAAAATCTGAAGTAGCACTTGTTTTTAAGCCATCCAGACCTGCAATTGCCTCCATAAGTCTTTGATACCCCTTTTCTGAAGCAAGCAGGGCTTCATTGCTTAAATCCAGGATACTGGTATAATGCGCCTGCATCATAAAAAACCGAACCACAGAAGGAGAAAATGCTTTGCTGAGTATGTTGTTATTACCGGTAAATATCTCGTCAGGGAGAATGTTATTCCCTGTAGATTTTGCCATTTTTTTGCCATTTAGGGTAAGCATATTGGCATGCAACCAATATTTCACAGGAGATTGACCATTACTGGCTTCTGCCTGGGCAATTTCGCATTCATGATGAGGAAATTTAAGATCCATTCCGCCGCCGTGAATGTCAAAGTTCTCACCAAGATATTTCGTGCTCATTGCCGTACATTCAAGATGCCACCCTGGAAATCCATCCCCCCATGGAGAAGGCCAGCGCATAATATGTTGTGGTTCAGCCTTTTTCCATAAGGCAAAATCCTGAGAATTTTTCTTATCATCCTGTGCGGCAAGTTCCCGGGTATTGGAGATCATGTCCTCAAGCTTTCTGCCACTCAGTTTGCCGTATTCGTAATCTTCGTTAAACTTATTCACGTCGAAGTATACAGAACCATTAATTTCGTAGGCATAACCTTTATCAAGAATCTCCTTAATAATCTCTATTTGCTCTATAATATGACCCGTTGCTGTTGGTTCAATACTTGGAGGTAAAAAGTTGAATTTTTGAAGAATATTATGAAAATCTACGGTATAACGTTGTACGACTTCCATGGGCTCTATTTGCTCTAAACGCGCCTTTTTGGAAATTTTGTCCTCCCCTTCATCGGAATCGTCTTCCAAATGCCCTGCATCGGTAATATTCCTTACATAGCGTACTTTGTAGCCCAAATGCCTGAGGTACCTGAAGATCATATCAAACGACATAAAAGTCCTACAGTTACCAAGGTGTACATTGCTGTAAACCGTTGGGCCACATACATACATACCTACATGCCCTTCGTTAATTGGTTCAAATAGTTCTTTGGTACTGGTAAGGGAATTATAAACTTTAAGGCGTTGGGTTTTGTACAATTGCATTGTTGCTGGATACAATTAGAAATTCGTCTCAAGGTTTATATAGTCCAGAAACTCCCGTCTTGTAGCTTCTTCTTTGAATTTACCACCGTATTCTGCGGTTACTGTGCTACTATCTACGTCGCGTATACCCCGTGAATTTACACATAGATGCTTGGCATCTATTACACAGGCAACATCTTTAGTGCCTAAGACTTCCTGGAGTTCTTTTACGATTTGAATGTTCAGTCGCTCCTGTACCTGAGGCCTTTTGGCAAAATAATCAACTATTCTGTTCATTTTTGAAAGGCCAACAACTGTACCGTTTGAAATATAAGCTATATGGGCTTTTCCCACTATTGGGAGAAGATGGTGTTCACAGGTAGAATAAACGGTTATATTTTTTTCAACCAACATTTCCCCATATTTATACTTGTTCTCAAAAGTTGAGGAATTTGGTTTTTTCTTTGGCTCTAACCCACCAAAGACTTCCTTTACATACATTTTTGCGACCCTGTCTGGCGTACCTTTTAAACTATCGTCCTCCAGGTCAAGGCCCAGCGTTAGCATAATTTCCCTCACATTTTCCCGAATTCGTTCAATTTTTTCTTCCTCGCTTAAAACAAATGCATCTTTTCTCATTGGGGTTTGTTCAGACGACGATACATGATCGTTTCCTATATCTTCAAAATGTTCTTCCAATGTTCTGTCTAATTTCATCTGGATACCTCTTTTTGGAAAGGCAAAGATATACATAATATGGCACTTTATAAGCTATTTGGGGCTATTCACAACATAAATTAGTGTTAAGTATAGGTAGTGGGTATTTTTATATATTCCAAATCGTATACCTGTTTATGAAGGGTAAAAGCTTAATATTCTGGTTTTTAATAATTATTGCTGCCAATTCACTGATGGCCCAGGTAGCCGCTGATTGTATAAATGCTGTACCCATATGTAATAACACACCAGTTAATGGTGGTACTCAGGGATATGGTATTGATGACTACAATGGGGCAAGTTCAAGTGGTTGTCTTGAACCAACTATCACTGGCTCCATAGAATCCAATTCTGCATGGTATCGTTTTCGAACCGGGGCATCCGGACAATTAGGACTCAATATAGGCTTTGATTCTTCCGAAGACTGGGATTTTGCCCTCTATAGAGCGGCGGACTGTGGGAGTTTGGGAGACCCCGTTCGTTGTAATTTCTTTGATAACAGTGATGAGGAAACATATATGGGAATAGGCGAAGACCCAACAGGAAGTCCAACTACCGTGCTTTATGAAGATTGGATAAATGTAGTGCCTGGCGAGGATTATTACTTGATGATCAATAACTTTAGTAACAATAATTCTGGTTTTTCTATTCAATTTACGGGAGATATTTTTATTACTAACCCCTATGATGCTCTGGACTGTTCTATTATCAACAATCTACTGGGACCTCCTAGAGCAGCATGTGATAATGAGATCGTTATTCTGGACGCAACCACAGTCAATGCGTTGAGCTATACCTGGTATAGCGATATAGGAGCTGGTTTTCAAATAATAACGGGAGAAACCAGTCCTACATATCAGCCATTGTTTTCAGCCATGTACAGGGTGGAAGTGGTTACGACTACAATGACCAATATTATCAGCGATGTTCAGGTAGCTTTTAATGTATCACCGACTACCAATGCTGTCCCGGATGAGACTGTTTGTTCAGATGCACTGGAATTTGATTTATCCCAAAAGGATACTCAGGCCTTAGGTTCGCAAGACCCTGATTCTTTCAGGGTTAGTTATCATAGTACGCAGAATGATGCAACTCTCGGTATAAACCCATTGATATCGCCATATATTTTGGGCTTTGGAACAGAAACTATTTTTATTCGAATTACCTCACTGGAAAACCCCCGATGTTATGATGCGTCCGAACAGTTTCAGCTAACTGTTGTAGAAACCCCGGTTATAAATTTTTCTACAGAGGTATTTGTATGTGAAGATTCGGCCGGTGTATTTATAGGTGAAACTACTCCGGACCCACTCTATACTTATTCATGGGATACAGGAGAATCAACACCGGGAATTACTGTCACACAGGGAGGTTATTATACCTTAACGATTACGAATAATCAATTGGGTATATCCTGCTTAACTTCAGTTATGATTGCTGTGGTTCTTTCCGAAACTCCTGCAATAACTGATGTTATTATTGATGACCTACAAAACAATAACACCGTGGAAGTTATTACCAATGTAGCAGGTAGTTTCGAGTACCAAATAGACAATGGAGCATTTCAGAATAGTAATATCTTCACGAATGTCCCACCTGGAGTTCATACGGTTACTATAAATGATCTCAACGGATGTGGATCTGTAACAGAAACCATTACCGTAGTCGGATTTCCCAGTTTTTTTACGCCAAATGGCGATGGAATCAATGATTATTGGCATATTTTAGGAGTTTCCAACCTGGAAGATCCTATGGTTTATGTTTATGACAGATATGGTAAACTATTAAAACAACTAGATGATTCTACCCTGGGTTGGGACGGTACTTTTAATGGTAAGGAACTGCCATCTACAGATTATTGGTTTAAACTCACTTATACGGATACAGAAGGTCAGCGTATTGAGGCCAAGTATATCAATAACCACTTTTCATTAAAAAGGTAACAGCTCAGCTTTTTATCAATTTGTCATTTGTCGATAAAGTGCGTAAAAACTCCGGCCGGACATACTAAATTTTAGCCCTTGGAGTTATAGTAGTGATTGTTATTATAATGTTAGCCCCTTAATCTATGCGAACACTCGTTAGCGCCCTGTTTTGCATGCTCTTCTTCTGTATTGGAGTTGTAGCTCAGAACTCTGCAGATTGCCGCAGTGCCATCCCCGTTTGTGCCGATGCGCCAATACTGTCATTTACTGATGGCCTTGGTGATGTAGATGATTTTGATCCTGATAACATAAGACAAACCGGTTGTTTGGAAAAGGGAAGTGTTAGTTCTGCAAACATTGAAAATAATACATCCTGGTATGTATTCAGGGCCGGGACAGATGGTCAGATTGGTTTTGATATAGAGGCATTACCGGCTGTTGGCACGACAATTACTGCGGAATATGATTTCGCATTATACGGACCAGACGCGGATTGTGCTGATATAAGTAATGGAACGGCCCAGCCCATCAGATGTAATTACGAAGTAAACAGTACAAACTTTACCGGCATAGGGGTTAATCCCGAGAATGGTCAGGAAGGAGCACCACCCTTAACAGCAAACCAAAATACTTATGATGAGTGGCTAGATGTTACGGCAGGGGAAGTCTATTACCTTCTGATCAACAATTTTAATACAAACTTTGATGGAAACCCCGAACCTTTTTCATTAACCTTTACAGGTAGCTCGGTAGATGCCGATCAGAATTCAGCGCTTGACTGCACACTTCGGGATGAATTTTTAGGCTTGGATATTATTGCCTGCGAAGGTGATCCGGATATTATTTTAACAGCATTAAATTCACCAGCCGGACCAGATATTTCCACAGTTACCTGGACGGTAGATTATGATGATGACGGCAATATAGATGCAACCCTTCCCGGATCAGGACCACTAGGTGCGGAGTTGGTTGTAAGCAGCCCTAATTCAGGGAGGTACTTTGTTTCAATCTTAACCACACTTGGTACAACAATAACGGATGACATATTAATTACCTATTACGGTATTCCTGTTTTGTTACCAGACCCTGATGGTATTGTTATTTTGGACGACCTATCTGATAGTAATAATGTAGAGTTTTTTGTAGATGGTGATGGGGATTATGAATACGCCATAAATGGAGGTGAATTTCAGGATGAATCTGTCTTTTTTGATATACCACCTGGATTGAATTCCGTCATTATAAACGATAAAAATGGATGTGGAACTTCGGAGCCCATTGAATTTTTAGTTGTAGGCTACCCTAAGTTTTTTACACCGAACGGTGATGGGATTCATGATGCATGGAATATCAAAGGAATAGAGACCCTAACTGACCCGGTGGTGTTTATTTTTGATCGTTACGGGAAATTGTTAAAACAACTTGATGAATCAACTATAGGATGGGACGGAACGTTTAACGGAAGGCCAATGCCTTCATCTGATTATTGGTTTCGCCTGGAATATGCCCGTGATGAAGACGGTGTCCAGGTGGCGAATACAATCAGGACCCATTTTTCATTAGTGAGATAAAAAAAGCCCTGAATTAATTCAGG
>CP070778.1:2859268-2931662 GCA_020346245.1 Flavobacteriaceae bacterium
GAGTATCGTCCTGTACTTAAAGCTGTATGCGCCCGTAACAAAGAGCGTGTAAAAGAATTTGCTGAACAATGGGGGTATGAATCTTTTGAAACAGATTGGAAGACCCTAATTGGCAGGGATGATATTGATGCTGTGGATATCTGTACACCGAACAATATGCATGCCGAGATAGCCATTGCTGCAGCAGAGGCGGGAAAGATGGTGCTTTGTGAAAAGCCACTGGCAAGAACGGTTGCAGAAGGGCAGCCTATGGTAGATGCAGTTGAAAAAGCAGGAGTCAAAAATACGGTATGGTATAATTACCGTAGGATTCCGGCTGTAACACTGGCTAAACAGCTTATTGATTCAGGAAAACTTGGTAAAGTATTTCATTATCGCGCTAATTTCTTACAGGACTGGACTATTAGCCCCGAGCTCCCCCAGGGTGGTGAAGGCTTGTGGCGATTAGACAATGCTGCGGCAGGTTCCGGAGTAACTGGTGATCTTTTGGCCCATTGTATAGATACGGCCATGTGGTTGAATGGAGGCATAAAAGATGTATCGGCAGTAACAGAAACATTTATTAAGGAAAGAGTGCATACCGCTTCAGGAGAAGTTCAAAAAGTGGATATAGACGATGCCTGTATCTTCCATTGCCATTTTGACAATGGTTCATTGGGCCTTTTTGAATCTACGCGTTACGCAAGAGGTCATAAAGCATTATATACCTTCGAAATTAATGGAGAACACGCTTCTATTAAATGGAATTTACATGACCTCAGTCGACTGGAATATTTTGACCACAGGGATGACTCAATAGAACGTGGATGGCGCTCTATTCATGTCACGGATGGAGATCAGCCCTATATGGACAAATGGTGGGTACCCGGGTTGTCTATTGGATATGAGCATAGTTTTGTGCATCAGGTGGCAGATTTCTTTAAAAGTATTGAAACCGGGAAACCCTGTTCCCCGACTTTTCGGGAAGCTCAGGAAACCCAAAAGGTATGTGAAGCTGTCCTGGAATCATCCAAATCCAGAAGCTGGAAAGACACAGGGGTCTCCTGGGGAGCAAATGGTAAACAGAAATGATACATAATAATGGGTGAATCAATAAGGGGATTCTGTCTTCAGGGAAGAGAAAAGATAATACCTAAGTCGGGAGTTAAGGTAACCAGTAATACTGCTGTAATAGAAATGGAATTGCCTCAATTGAAGGAAGGAGAAATCAGGGCCAGGACTTTATTTACGGGTATTTGTGGTTCAGATAATAGTGCCAGCCTGGGTAAACCAAACTTTGATTGGGTGGAACGGCCAAGAATAATTGGCCATGAATTTAGCGCTGAGGTATTGGAATTGGGACCCGGGGATCATGGCGATTTGATGGTAGGGGATGTTTTTACACCACTCGCTATGCTCGGTTGTCAGGATGAGGATTGCCCGGCATGCAGTGTTGCTAAATGGAATTTATGCCCGTCAAAACAGATCATAGGATTTCATAGGAATGGTGGCTTTGGACAACAGGTGGTATTGGAATCGGACCGGGTTGTGCCATTAATGAGAGGTTTAACAGCGGAACAAGGCGCGCTGGTTGAACCTTTGTCGGTTATCGTAAATGCGCTACACAATAAGTGCAATATAAAACCGGGGCAGGATGTAATAGTTACAGGTTGCGGGATAATTGGTTTGATGTCTGCTGAACTGGCCAGGGCCGCAGGTGCCAGGGTAGCAGTTACAGGGATAGAACATGACGTGAATATGCGTTTAAAGAAAGCAGCAGAACGTGGATTTATTACCATAGTTGTTTCTACGGAGAATTCTTTGAGTAAGCAACTGGCAAATGGAATAATGGATAATAATGGTATTCCTTTTGGAGCTAATGCAAAAGTAGATTTACTTATTGAATGCTCAGGGGTGCCACACGTACTTACAGAAGCCATATCGGTGGTTAAGCCGGAGGGTGATATTTGTGTAATTGCCACCTATCCGAAGGATGTGGAGATCAATGCCACACATCTCACACGTACGTCTCTGAATATGAGGGGCTCCATGGGTTCTTGCAGAGACGATTATATGGTAGCTCAAAAGCTAATGGTTACTGGAGTATTTCCATCAGAACATTATATTAACAGGTATGGGTTTAATGATATCAGTCGGGCTTTTGAAGATTCAATCCTTGCCAATAATGTAAAAGCTGTAATTAAAATGAACTAATTTAAATTGAGTTAAAGTCTTATATCAACAAACTGGAATATAATCTATGCATACAATTTTCATAACCGGAGGTACAGGTTGTATTGGTTCGGTCACCATATATAAACTATTACAATCCGGGAACACAGGTAAAATTGTAGTTGCTTCCAGGTCTGGCAATCACGGGACTTTGAAATTATGGCTAGGAGCGGACATGGACCCCAGGCTCGAATTCATAGCCCTTGATGTCGCAGATTACAGGGCCATATCAGAAGTGCTGCCAAAGATAAACCCAACGCATATTATCCATTTAGGTGCCTATCAGAGCCCGGACTGTTCCAAAGATCATATTCGGGGAATGGAAATAAATACCGGAGGTACTATGGCCCTTTTCGACGCCGCAGAAAAATTGACAAATCTAAAAAGATTTGTGTTCGCAAGTTCTGCAGCAGTGTATGGGATGAGGGCTATGTATCCGGAAGCTACTATCGGTGAAAACGCCCGGCTGGCACCACCAAATCACTATGGGATCTGGAAACTGGCAGGGGAGCACCTTGCCCGCTTGTTTCATGAAAATACAAATGTTCCCACGGTTTGTCTCAGGATTAATACCACCTATGGAAAAGGAAGGGATAAGGGGAAAACTTCTGCACCTACCAATGCCTTAAAGGCCATTGCTATAGGGTCGGCTGCTGGTGCAAAAATCCCTTTTGAAATGCCCTATGGCGGAAGAGAGAATTATCATTTTGTAGAAGATGTAGGAACTCATTTTGCGGAATGTACCTTACAGGATTTTGATGGTTTCGGTGCTTTTAATATTAAGGGAAAAACCATCCCGATTGAAACTTTTTTAAGTATTGTAAAAGAGGAGGCCAATAAACTTGGAATAGGGGAGTTTACGGATCTTTCTGTTGTTGAAGGAGCACCTCCAAATTTATTTGTTTCCGATTTAAGCCATGATAAAATAGAAAGAACATTTAATAATTTACCCTTAACTTCAATTGCCGACGGAGTGAGGATTTCCCTTCAGGAATTCCTTAAAATGGCAACTAACGGAGTTTTGAAATATTCAGTAGAAAGTTCATGAACACAATAGGAATAGGGTTTATAGGAGCAGGAGATATTGCAGATCTGCATGCTGAAGCCATTAACGGGCTTCCGGGTGCCGAAATGGTTGGGCTATGGAACAGAACAGTTGAAAAAGCCCGGAAAAAAGCACAGCAGTATGGGTGTGCTGTTTACGCAACTGCAGATGAAATGTTACTAGATCCTCAGATAGATGCAGTTTTCATCCTGACAAATATGGAAACGCATTGCGAATATACTATAAAGGCTGCACGGGCCGGGAAGCACATATTGGTTGAAAAACCTGCCGCATCCAGCATAAAGGAACTGAAAAGCATGCAAAAAGCGGTAAAAGAGGCAGGGGTAAAATGTATGCCAGTGCATAATTATATTTATGAACCGGGTATCTTAAGAACGAAATCCATGATTCAGAATGGTAGCCTTGGGGACATTACCCAATTTTATATGATGTATAACATACATCATGCAGATGATATCAGAGTTCGTTATCCCGGGGTTATAAGACAGATTTTAACGCATCATTGTTATACCATGCTCTATCTTGCCGGGAAACCCAAAACCATTTCCTGCTTAAAGCATACCGTAGACAGTACAATTGCCCCACAGGAAAATGTGGCAATGGCAAATATTCAAATGGAGAATGGAATACTGAGTCATTTATCGGCAAGTTTTGCCAATGACGACCATTCGGGGGATCCATGGACCTGTATTATAAAGGTGATTGGAACAAAAGGGAGTACCCGTTATAGCTATCGGGATTGGGTTATAAATGAGCGGAAGGGTGCGCATTCTCAAACCTATTACAGCTATCCGGAGTCCATTAAAAATACTGCTACCCATTTTATTAACAAGGTGCTGCGATCAGGAGAGAAACCGCTTTCAACATTGGAAGACGCTATAAGCTGTCAACGTATTATTGAAGCTTGTGAACGTTCTGAAAAAGAGGGCATCCATGTGGAGTTTTAATTAAAGGGTAAATGAACTTAGTATAAGGAAATGTTATGCGTACAAAGATAAAAATGGATGTTTCAAATTTATGTTACTCCCTCATCGTTATTTTGCTGTTAATTTCATGTGGCAAGAAGAGCAATACGCTGGAGTTAAAAAAGGGGAACCATATTGTACTTATAGGCAATAATTTGGGTTCCCGGATGATGAATTTTGGTCATTTTGAAACGGAATTGCAATTGCGGTATCCGGATAGTCTGCTCTTTATAAGAAATATGTGCGACGGTGGAAACACCCCTGGCTTCAGACCACACTCTTCCAGAAATTCGCCATGGGCCTTTCCGGGAGCAGAAAAGTTTCAGACTGAACTGGCTGAGCCATCCGGAAGTATCGGGCATTTTGAAACAGAAGATGAATGGCTGAACAGACTACAGGCAGATATTATAATTGCATTTTTTGGATATAACGAATCTTTTCAGGGGATAGAAGGCCTGGAGAATTATAAAGCTGAATTACAGGCATTTATTCAGCATACTTTAAACCAGAAATACAACGGTGAAACAACCCCGCAATTAGTTTTGGTTTCTCCTATTGCTTTTGAGGACCTGTCGGCAAAAATGGACCTACCCAATGGCGTAGAAGAGAATCAAAACCTGACTATGTATACGCAGGCCATGAGAGAAGTAGCTGAAATGTATAATGTTTTATTTGTAGATGCATTTGAAGCCTCCGGGAAATGGTTTACAGCTGAAAAAAATAATTTGACTGCAGACGGATTTCAACTTAATGATTATGGGAATAAAAAGTTAGCAAAGCTTCTGGCAGACCAGATATTTGGAAAGAAGAAAAGAAAAGCAGAGGAGAATCGCAATTTAGTGCATGAGGCTATTATGGATAAGAACTGGTTTTGGCATAATGATATTAAAATACCTAATGGAGTACATGCCTATGGAAGGCGTTTTAACCCTTTTGGCCCCGACAACTATCCGTTTGAAGTAAAAAAAATACGCCAGATGACAGCCATTCGCGATTCGGCTATATGGGCTGCCCTAAAGGGGAATAAGATAGATGTAGTGGCTGCAGATGCCAAAACTATTAAACTTCCACCCGTTAAAACCAACTATGATCCTGGACAAGGGGATGTGGAAGCCGGTTATTTGTATGGAAAAGATGCGTTGGACAAGATCGATGTAGCCAAGGGTTATAAAATAGAAATGTTTGCCTCCGAAAAGGAATTCCCGGACCTGGCTAATCCTGTGCAACTATCTTTTGACAATAAAGGCAGACTTTGGGTAGCCGTAATGCCCAGCTATCCTCATTACAGACCAGGAGATAGTAAACCAAACGATAAACTGCTTATTTTAGAAGATACAGACAATGATGGCATGGCCGATAAGCAAACTACATTTGCTGATGGTCTTCACCTCACCATTGGTTTTGAATTTGCTCCTGAAGGGGTATATGTGTCTCAGGGAACAAACCTCATCTTACTTACGGATACAAATGGCGACGATAATGCCGATACAAAAGAAATAATACTAAGTGGATTTGACGACCATGATACACACCATGCTATAAGTGCTTTTTCAGCAGATCCTTCCGGGGCCCTTTACATGGGGGAAGGGGTATTTTTACATACTAATGTGGAGACAGCATATGGACCTGTCAGGGCCACCAATGGGGGGTTTTACCGGTACAGCCCGCAGAGGCACCATTTGGAACGGACTGCTCAACTTCCTATTCCAAACCCCTGGGGTATTGCTTTTGATGAATGGGGCCAGAATTTCTTTGCTCATACATCGGGCCCCGATGTCACCTGGATGATGCCCGGGTCTATCAGGCCAAGATATGGACAGGCATCCCCATTACCCAAAAACCTGATAGAGGAGGAACACCGGGTTCGTCCCACTTCTGGCCTGGAATTTATTTCCAGTCGCCACTTTCCGGATGAAGTTCAGGGCGATTTGATCATCAATAACACCATTGGATTCCTGGGAACTAAGCAGCATACCATGGTTGATGATCCTGAATCTGCCGGATATATAAGCCAACACAGGATGGATTTGGTGACATCTGATGATACTAATTTTCGCCCGGTGGATATGGAGTTTGCACCCGATGGATCATTATATTTAGTAGACTGGCATAACGTATTGGTTGGGCATATGCAGCACAATGCCCGTGATCCGTTACGTGATCATGTTCATGGTAGAATATATCGCATTACCTATCCATCAAGGCCTCTAGTGAAGCCAGCGAGGATCGTTAACGCAAGGATAGATGAGTTATTGGATAATTTAAAACTTCCTGAATACCGGACGCGCTATCGCACACGAAGGGAATTACGTGCCAGGAATTCTGCCGAAGTACTTGCCAGACTTAAGGATTGGGTTAAAGACCTAGATGAAAATGATGACAGCTATGAGCATCATGTCCTGGAAGCCTTATGGGTAAGTTGGGGATTAAACAAAATTGATGAAAATCTTTTAAGACAACTTTTAAGCGCTAAGGATTACAGGGCAAGAGCGGCAGCAGTACGAGTTTTGAGGTATGCTGGTCATCAAATACCTGAGCAAACGGAGCTATTGCTTTTGGCCGCCAAGGATGATCATCCCCGTGTGCGGCTCGAGGCTTTTGTTGCAGCTTCCTGGCTGGAAAAGGAAGCCGGACTAGCTGTGCTTGAGGCCGCAGGTCTGAAACCGCTGGATGATTGGATGAAGTTACCTTTTGAAGCTGCGATGGCACATATTAATGGCCATAATTTGGGGCAGGACCCTGATACAAAGGGTGTAAAAACCGAACTTGAAGGTAAGGAACTCGAATTGTTTGTGAAAGGTGAAGAAATCTATAAAAGAGAGGGCTATTGTATAACCTGTCATCAGCCGGATGGAAGAGGTTTAAGTGCATCCCAATTTCCGCCGCTGGCTGGGGTAAAATGGGTGACAGGTAGTGAAGAGCGTCTTATTAAATTAACTCTCAAAGGACTTATGGGACCTATTGACGTAAAAGGGAAAACATATCCCGGACAGGTTCCTATGACTCCGTTTGGTGGTATGCTCAACGATGAAGAGGTGGCAGCTGTATTAACGTTTGTCAGGAACGCTTTCGGAAATAAATCCCCTGCCATCTTACCTGAAAAAGTAAAGGAAGTAAGGAATAATATTGAAGATAAAGAGGGCTTTTATACTGCGGAAGAACTTTTAAAGGAACATCCGATTAACTAATCATCGGCTTCAAATTCAAATATTTTGTCCATTGGAAGCCACTTTTCACCAGGTTTGGCGAAAGGCAAGGCCTGCTGATAGTTCCACATTAAAACCTCCCATTCCTGTACTTTTTCGTTGTCGGCATCCAGTTTTGCTTTTCTATCGAAAGAAAAACCATCTTCAACCTCAATTATCATAAATAAACGGTTTCCAACACGGTAGATTTCCATATGGATAATACCGGAATTTGACAGACTATCCAAAACCTCGGGCCAAACCCTGGTATGATAATCCTCATATTTGGCAATAAGGGCATCATCATCTTTAAGATCTAATGCCAGACAATGTTTTTTCATCCTATCGTTTTTTAAAATAATCATTTTTAAAGGTCAGAATCAAAAATAAAACTATCTAATTCAGCAGAAGTCCATGGTGTTATCTTTCCCTGGGTCCGAAACCTTATTTTTCCAACAGTGCCGTTTGAAATGGCTTCAGCAGAATTTCCCCAGCTATTTCTTATATAGGTAGAAATAGCAGCGATGTCTTCATTCTGCAGCGTAGAAAATGAGGGCATATTGGGTAATATTTCCGGAATTCCGTATTCTTTTCCATTCACCACAACGGGGCCTTCCATACCATGTAATAAAATCATTGCCAGTTTTTCTTTATCCCCGATAACCCATTCAGAATGCTTCAATGGCGGGGCAAACCTGGACATGCCCTCTCCCTGTGTACCATGACAATTTGCACAAAGGTTTAAATATTTTTGCCTGCCGGAAGCCAAAACTACCTGGTCAATCTCTATTAAATTATCTTTGGAATCTGCAACTTCCATGGGTTTACCTGGCCAGATGAATAATTTTTCCAGGCTGCTCACTACGTTTTTATCCAGGCCATCTCCGGCATTACTTTTTTGGAAAATAGGCGGCGCATTAGTAAGTTCAATTTTTGCCTCATCCCGGATAGCAGTGCTGTTCAGAATACCATTTATAATAGCGTTAGTAACCCATTCTGTTTCTTGATTTTCTGTAGAATTCAATTTATCTAGAACAGGGATAATTTCTTCTTCAGCTCCCTTTGCAGCAATTGCACTAACCAGCATTTCAACAAATATTTCCCTGTTCTGATCATAGGTTTTCCAGGTGTCATCAGCTATTATATTGTTGAAAAACGCAAACTCCTTATTGTTCAAACTACTCATAACAACATCGCGCGCTACCGGATACTGATCGTATTTATTTAAAAACTTCTTTAATATATTAAATGCCCTCTCCGTTTCTAATATATCTGAGGTTAAGACCATTTGCAGCTGTAAAATCGGGTCTGCGTTATCGTATGAATTCGTTATAAAATCCTGAACTTCTTTACGCACCTCAGGTTGTTCATTAGACATAGCAGCAGCCAGGCGCAAGGCTGTCTGTGTAACTTTTGGATCTGTTGTATGCAGGGCGGATAGATAGGGTTTTGGGCTGGTAATACCCAACCCTTCCAGAGTCCATAGGGCATGTAGCTGTCCTAATGGATGCTCAGCAACCACAAGTTTTTCTAATTCGGGAACAATATTAAGATCCTTGCTTTCAACAAGTAAGCGCTGCGCCATATCCCTGGTCCAGCCATTCCGATGTTTTAAAAGATTGACGAGCTCTTCGGGATTTAATTCAGAGAGATCCTTTTGAGTTATATTAATTTTCTTTTTTGTTGTAATACGCCAGATCCTACCCATATTAATAGGTTTGTCTAGTTTCCGCTTCAAGGTTACCTCACGCAGATAATCCGTCATATAGGGTCCATGCTGAATTATTCCTTTATACATGTCCACTACATAGAGCGCCCCATCAGGGCCTGAAGCCAGGGAAATTGGCCGAAATCGCTCGTCTGTAGAAGCCAGGAATTCACGGTTTTTATAAACACCTTTAGCACTTAACATAAAACCATCCTCACGGACTGAATTTCTTTTGATCAGGTTTCCGGTAGGTTCACACACAAAAGCATTTCCCAAATAGGATTCAGGAAGGGCATTACCCCGATAGATTAAAGGGCCACAAGCCGAAGCAAATTCGAGCAATTTACCTTCCTCATCAAGGGTTCCCGGAACATAACCACGGTTGACAGCCGTATTACTTCTTATAGGATATATTTTGCGATCTAGTGTCAGGCCATGATCTATGCCACTGCTGCTTTTATGATATTTATTTCTTTGGAGCATATTGGGGGGGACAAGGTCTGCATGTAACTGTGACCAGTTGTAATTGTAAAATAAGCGTCCCGAATTATCGTGGCAGATTCCCCACTGCCCTCTGAATTCGGTTTCTTCTTTAATCCAAACAGAATCAAATTTGAGGTAACGGTTTTTGGATTTGGCATTATAATACCAATTATCCATCCCTCTCCATAAACCATTGGCCGAATGTTCCGGCATTCCTTGTCCACCATAGGTGGGATCTATCAATGTTTTTTTATCCGCTACGAAATCCCCGTCAATATCTTCTGCAAACCAAAGAGGAATGTTTTCCGCAACAAGGGCTCCTCCTTTAACCACGGCAATAGCTCTAGGTAGCACCAGGCTATCCAGAAAAATCGTACTCTTATCCATTTGTCCATCCCCGTCATTATCAAATAATACACTAACTCTGCCTACAGGATCCTTTTCACCGGTACCATCAATATCCTGCATAAAACCAATCATTTCAACCACCCATAGTCTGCCGCCTTCATCAAATGAAATTGCCACGGGATCCTGTACAAGAGGCTCCGCCGCCACCAATTGAATTTCAAGTTCCGGATCTGCCAATTCAAAAGATTTAAGGGCATCAGAAGGCGATAGAGCAGGAGAAGGCTCTTTTTTACAACTATGGAGGTACGCTATAAGCACCGTAAAAACCAATAGTTTTGGTAACCTAAAGCATAATTTATAA
The DNA here is from genome assembly GCA_020346245.1 of Flavobacteriaceae bacterium. Lineage (GTDB taxonomy): Bacteria > Bacteroidota > Bacteroidia > Flavobacteriales > Flavobacteriaceae > Eudoraea. The sequence goes on from CP070778.1 coordinate 2,869,596, forward strand.
TCTCTAAACATAGTACTCTAAAATACGATATTTATGTTTTGGAAAGGACTGACAGGCATTTTGAAATTTTTTGTATTATATTATGAAAGTTGCTATATAAACCAATAATGCGGCAAAAGATCCAACAACAAAAGTACCCAGGGTATAAACCCTATACCCGGTCTTTACATCAATGCCAGAAAACTGAGTAAGGATCCAGAATCCACTGTCATTAGCGTGGGAAACCACCATGGCACCTGCACCAATAGCTGCAACCACTAGTGCCTTGTCTACTTCGGTAGCAAAGCCCATGGAAATCAATAAGGGAGCTATAATAGATGCTGTTGTAATTAAAGCGACAGTAGATGATCCCTGAGCCGTTTTTATTGCCGCACATAGCATAAAAGGCAACCATATTCCCAGATTAGCTGTTGAGAGAGTATCTGCAAGTGTAGTGGCAATACCACTATTTTGCAAAATGGTACCAAAAATTCCACCGGCACCTGTAATAAGGATTATGTTTGAGGCATCGGTAAGAGCCCTGCCTACCCAGCCTGTGGTAGATAATATGGTTTTATCCCACTTCCTGGGGAGTAAGAAAGCGAAGAGCATTCCAATTATTAGTGCAATTACCGGAGAACCGACAAAGGTGATAAACTTAACCCATGCAGTCTCTGCCTGGCCTTCAGTCAAATTAAATTCTACAAGAGATTTACCTACGATTAATAATATAGGGATGAGGATGGGTAAAAAGGACTTAAAAGCACCGGGAGCCTGCTTAATTTTTTCCTGAATCTCATCTTCTGAAATATCAGGATTTGGATCTATATAATGTTTGCCCCCCATTTTTTTGCAATAAAAAACTGCAACGATAAGCGATAAGACGCCAATGACAAGGCCAATTAACATTACCAGACCAACGTCTGCACCAATAATTCCTGCAGCTGCAATGGGCCCCGGAGTAGGAGGTACCAAAACATGCGTTATCATAAGTCCAAGAATTAAGGCAGTGGCCGTTCCAACTATAGATAAGCCCGCCCTTTTAGAGAGGCTTTTATTTAAAGGGTTCAGGATGATAAAACCACTGTCTGCAAATACCGGGATTGATACCACAAAACCAACCAAACCCATAGCTTCATGCACCCTGTTTTTTCCTATTATCTTAAGGATTATTTCCGCCAGTTTAAAGGCGCCCCCGGAATGCTCCAGGAAAGCACCTATAATGACCCCCAGGACAATGACTACCCCAATTTTGCCAAGGGTGATCCCAAATCCGTCATTAATAGATTTTACCACCATATCCAGTTCCATTCCTGAAAGCAAGCCAAAGAACAAGGCAGCACCAAGCAGTGCTAAAAATGGGTGTACATTTAATTTTGCTGTAAGCAATACAATGATTACAACACTTATTAGAAGTAATAAAATGGATATCATAAAATTAGTGGTTTAGTGTGCATCTCGCTTTACTACTGAACTTGATTTCCCTACTAAAAAATCAAGATCTGCACCCAGATGAGCCTGCTGCACGGTTTTTATATATAAGTTGGTATATCCTCTGTCGGACGCCGCCTCAGGAGGTGTCCAGGCGGCCCTGCGTTTTGCAATTTCTGATTCTTCTACTTCCAAATGCAGTTTTCTGTTTGGAACATCAAGGACAATATAGTCACCTGTTTGCACAAGACCCAAAACACCACCTATTGAAGATTCAGGAGAAACATGCAAGATAACCGTTCCAAATGCTGTGCCGCTCATTCTGCCATCTGAAATACGAACCATGTCCTTAATTCCTTTTTTCAGAAGTTTTTCGGGAAGGTCTACATTGCCCACTTCCGGCATACCCGGATAACCAACTGGACCCGCCCCTTTTAACACTATTATGCTGTTCCCATCTATTTCCAAATCGGGCCGGTCTATATTGGCATGACAGTCTTCAATATTTTCGAATACTACAGCCGGACCTCTATGCGTCATCAATTCCGGAGTGGCTGCAGAGGGTTTTATGACAGCACCATTTTCGCATAGATTGCCATAGAGTACAGCAATCCCTGCTTCTTCAATAAAAGGTTTATCAATTGCTGCAATTACTTCAGGATTATAACATTCCGCTTTTTTATTATTCTCACCAATTGGTTTACCGTTAACAGTTAAGGCATCATTATGAAGGTGTTCTTTCATTTGATTGATGACTACCGGTAACCCCCCTGCATCAAAAAAATCTTCCATCAGGAATTTACCTGAGGGCATTAGATTGACCAATAAAGGAATTTTACTGCCCAGAGTGTCAAATTCTTTTAAGTTAAGGGGCACCCCAATTCTTCCCGCAATTGCTTGCAGGTGAATAATAAAATTGGTTGAACCTCCTATGGCGGCATTTAATTTTATAGCATTTTCAAAGGCTTTACGCGTAAGTATCCTGGACAATTTCAGGTCTTCTTTTACCATTTCAACTATTCGTCTGCCAGATAGCTGTGCCAGAACTTTTTTACGAGAGTCCACCGCAGGGATAGCTGCAGCACCTGGCAGGGTTAATCCAAGAGATTCAACCATACAAGCCATAGTCGAAGCTGTACCCATAGTCATACAATGTCCTGCGCTTCGGGCAGAACAAATCTCAGCCTCAATCTGATCCTCAGGGGTAAATCCCTCATTCTTAATCTTGTCTTTCAGGGTCCATACAAATGTCCCGGAGCCAATTCGTTCTCCTTTGTATTTTCCATTGAGCATTGGTCCTCCGGGTACAACTATTGTGGGTAGGTCTACGCTGCAGGCACCCATAACGGTTGAAGGCGTGGTCTTGTCGCACCCGGTAAGAAGAACTACTCCATCAAGGGGGTTTGCACGGATGCTCTCCTCAGTATCCATACTTGCCAGGTTTCTGAAGAGCATTGCCGTGGGCCGCATTAAAATTTCTCCCATGCTGGTGACAGGGAATTCAAAAGGAACCCCGCCAGCTTCAAGTACACCTTTTTTAACAAACTCAGCAAAATCTCTTAAGTGTCCATTACAAGGGGTTAATTCAGACCAGGTATTGCAAATTCCAATAACAGGTCTTCCATTGAAATAATCATTGGGATAGCCCTGGTTACGAAGCCATGACCTGTGAATAAAAGCGGATTTTGGATCTCCCGGGTTAAACCAATCTTCACTTCTCAATCTTTTTTGTTTGTCTTTTTTCATTAGTTGATACTTATTACTGGGAAAATCTTACACTTTAAACTAGCATTAATCTTCTATACGGAAATCAAGGTATCATCTTTAATGCAGTTAACAAAATGGATTTTATATTTATTTCGAATCTTCAGTCTTTTTAGGTGAATATTTGCAGGGACTGAAAATCTTTTGTTACTTTTAAGTAAATGACACTATCTGGTAATTATTAACCCCTGGAGCAAATCTGTTAGTATATTAGTATACCGGTTTGATTTGTGATTTTAGTGAATAACAGGATTTTTTTGAAGAGATTGGATTAATATAGAATGCAATAGATAAATTAAACATATGAAAAGAAGGACTTTTATTAAAAAAAGTGGTTCAGCAGGGTTGTTAACAATGTCCTTACCCATACTTCCTTCCTTTTCAACTACAGTTTCAGAAATGCGGTTTGGTATTGCAGAAGCCTCTTATATGCAGCGCCGCTATGCAAAATTAGATAGTAATTCCTATCCACCTTTTACAGATTCTTTACAAATGATTGAGCACTGTAGTTCTGCCGGCTTTGGTGGTGTGCAGTTCAGTGTTAGTGGGTGGGATGCATCCTATGCCAAAAAGGTAAAGGAAAGGGTTGAGGAATTGGGACTTTTTTTTGAAGGCCAGATTAGATTGCCAAAAGACGACTCAGACCTTCAGAGGTTCACGGCAGAGGTGTCTGCGGCTAAGGAAGCTGGGGCAGATATTATCAGGACAGTCTGTTTATCCGGACGCAGGTATGAGAATTTTGACACCATGAGCGCCTTTCAGGAATTCAGGAAAAAATCAATAAATTCTTTAAGGCTGGCGGAACCTGTGGTTCGCAAATTTCAGGTGAAGCTCGCCATCGAGAATCACAAGGATTGGCGGATTACAGAAATGATAGAGTTACTTAATCTAATTGACAGCGAGTGGGTAGGGGTGACCCTGGATACCGGCAATAACATTTCGTTATTGGAAGATCCCATGGAAGTGGTGGAAGCACTTGCACCATATGCATTTACAGTTCATCTAAAGGATATGGCCATTGAGGAATATGAAGATGGGTTTTTACTGGCAGAAATTAATTTGGGGGATGGATTTTTGGATATAGACAAAATGATTACCATTATCAGAAAACATAATCCGGAAATTCGTTTTAATCTGGAAATGATAACCAGAGACCCATTGAAAATCCCTTATTTAACGAAAGGTTATTGGGCAACTTTTGAAGAATTACCTGCGAGTGAGCTGGCCCGATTTCTATCTAGAATTAAAAAAGAACAAATTACGACACCCCTCATGGTAGTATCTAAAAACCCTGCAGATGAGATTCTAGCCCTGGAAATTGCTAATAATAGGGCATCTCTAAAATACGCCAGGCAACGCCTTGGCTTTAGTTAATAAAAATTAAAAAATCATTAAAATGAAAGAAGCACCTTTACCCGGAATAAGCCAATTTAATATGAAGGACCGAACAGCCATGATTACAGGAGGCTCCAAAGGTCTGGGATTGGCTATGGCCGCTGGATTGGCATCTGCGGATTGTTCTATTGCCCTGGTAAACAGAAATTTAGACGAAGGCATAATATCAGCAGAAAAACTTACCAAAGATTTCGGTGTAAAAGCTAAGGCCTATTCTGCCGATGTAACTAATTTAATCCAGGTAGAGGCAGTTGTAAAAGAAATTGAAAATGATTTTGGTAAAATAGATATTCTGATTAACAGTGCAGGGATTAATATCAGAGGCGCCATAGATGAATTAAGTCCGGAGGAGTTCAATCAGGTTATGAAGGTGAACGTAGATGGTACCTGGAATGCTTCCCGTGCAGTAACTCCTGTGATGAAAAAGAACAACTATGGAAGAATTATAAATATGGCGAGTACCCTTGGATTAGTGGGATTGGCTAATCGCACTCCTTATGCAACCAGCAAAGGGGCCGTTGTTCAAATGACCAGGGCTTTGGGGTTAGAGCTTGCCCCATTTAATATTACGGTAAATGCTATATGTCCAGGGCCTTTTCTAACTGAAATGAATATCCCGATTGCGAATACTGAAGAAGCTAAAAATTTTATCGTTGGAGCAACAGCATTGGGCCGTTGGGGAGAATTGCGTGAAATTCAGGGGGCAGCAATATTTTTAGCCAGCGACGCTGGTAGCTATATGGTGGGTTCTATGCTCACTGTAGATGGCGGCTGGACAGCCAAATAATCAACATTGTAGATTTAGAATTCTGAAGCAAGGATAAATTAGTAAATACTTTCTTTCACTGCTACGTAACAGTTGTTACACAAGGCCTATTTATGACTTTTGTCATATTTTACGGGACTACCTATAATTAATTTTACATCAATTAATACGAGTAACAAGGCTTGTATTTAAACTAAAGAAGGTAAATAGTTATGAAAAACGTAGTCATTTTAGGCGCAGGAACTTCCGGAACAATGATGGCAAATCATTTGGAATCTACACTACCCAAAAAGGAATGGAAAATTACCATTGTAGACCAATATAAAACACATTATTATCAGCCTGGATTCCTGTTTCTTCCATTTGATATTTATACTACAAAACAGGTTAAGAAAAATGGTGCCAAGTTTTTACCTAAAGGTGTAAATTATATCCAGGAAAAAATAGATTTAATTGTGCCCGAAAACAACAAGGTGCTTCTTGCAGATAGCCGGGAGTTGCCTTATGATATTTTAATTGTGGCTACAGGGACGAAAACTGTTCCTGAAGAAGTAGAAGGGATGATGAGTCCAAAATGGTATAAAAATGTCTTTGACTTCTATACTTATGAAGGCGCTAAAGCACTAAGGAATAAATTCAGGACCTGGGAGGGCGGAAAACTGGTAGTCCATATCACTGAAATGCCTATTAAATGTCCGGTAGCACCCCTTGAATTTGCATTTTTGGCCGATTCCTATTTTAAAAACAAAGGGATGCGGGATAAGGTAGATATAACCTTTGTGACGCCACTTGATGGAGCTTTTACTAAACCACGAGCTACGGAGACACTTCATTATTTGCTGGAAGAGAAAAATATTAAAGAAGTTACCGATTTTAATATAGAGCGCGTAGATTATGAGAATAACAAGATCATAGATTATGCAGATACAGAGATAGAATATGACCTCTTGGTTACCGTTCCTACAAATATGGGTGATCCATTGCTGGAACGCTCAGGCATGGGAGATGATCTGAATTATATTCCTACAGATAAAGCGACTTTACAGTCCACAGATCATGAGAATATATTTGCCATTGGCGATGCTACTAATTTACCGGCATCAAAAGCAGGATCTGTAGCTCATTTTGAAGCTGAAATTCTGACAGAAAACATATTACGCTTTATAAATGGTGAGGAATTGAAAGAAGAATTTGATGGTCATGCCAATTGTTTCATAGAAACCGGAGGTGGCAAAGCCTTATTGATTGATTTTAATTATACGACTGAACCGGTTGAAGGAACATTTCCTTTTCCTGGAGTAGGTCCTTTAAGGCTATTAAAGGAAAGTAGAATGAATCATATGGGAAAACTTGCCTTCCGATGGATATATTGGAACATGCTTTTAAAGGGTGTGCCTATACCATTTGTGGATGCGCAAATGTCTGAAAAAGGAAAACAATTAGAAAAAGTTAAATAGATAAATTTAAATTAGAAAACATGAAAAAATTTATAGCAGATCGGGAAATTGATGTTAACGAAGAAGGTTATTTAGTCGATTTTAACCAGTGGGATAAGGAGGTATGTCAGACTCTTGCAGAAGAACAGGGTATTTCCATGACTGAAAGACATTGGGATGTTATAGAGTATCTACAAGACAAACATCAAAAAGAAGAACCACTATCTATAAGAGGTATTAAGAAGAGTGGTGTCATAAACATTAAGGAATTCTATAGCCTGTTTCCAGGAGGGCCTCTTAAAAAATCCACATTAATAGCAGGAGTTCCTAAACCGAAGAGTTGTATTTGACCAGCAAAAAGGAAATCTAAGAGTTTAATGATATTAAAAAAAGAGAGATGAGCGAAACAACAATAAAACAGAAAAGCGAAACAGAAGTAAAAGAGGTTAGCAAAACGAAAGTAAAAAAGATGCTTTTTATCCTTTCTAAAGGTACCTTGGAGAATGCATATGCTGCCTTTGTTATGGCGAATGGGGCAAGGATGGAAGGTATTGAATCTGAAATATTTTTCACATTTTTTGGACTGGAAGCCATTCAAAAGAAGAAATTAGAACATTTGCACACAGCTACCGTAGGTAATCCTGCTTTGCATATGCCAACTATGTTAGGCGGTTTACCAGGAGTAGAGGCATTGGCTACTAAAATGATGAAGAAGGAAATGGATAAATTAGATATGCCACCGGTCAGTGAGTTCCTTGAAATTTTATCAGACTCCGGTTGTAAATTATGGGGTTGTAAACTGGCTATAGATATGTTCCACCTCGAAAAAGAAGATCTTATTGATGAATTAGACGGAATACTTACTATTGGAGACTTCTATGGCAGAGCCAACGAAGAAGGTACCCACTTGTTATTTATCTAAAAAAGGCGACTGATCTAATAATCTTCGTTGTGAATTTAATGGAAAACCCTGCCAAAATAATTTGGCAGGGTTTTTTTAGGTTCTTTTCAATCTAATTCGGTGTATACCAAATTGGGCTGGTATAGGCACGTTCCTGCTGGCTGGTTGGAGCGCCTTCAGGTAATTCCTTGCCAAAACGGAAGGCATCATACAAATACCAGGGGGGTGTTGGAATTTCCATTACTCTCACATAATAGAATGCCCTTTCAGATGGGTCAAAATCCGGATCTGTCCAAACCGTTGCAAGTTCAGATGCCCAAGGAGTGTTAGTCCAGCTTGCCGTGGCAATGTCTACTGTATTTCCCACTGTGGGTACCTTACCATCTCGTCCCGGTTTTCGATCACCGGACCAGGCCACGTCGTAAACTTTTTCATGGGTTTCACCATCGGCGTCAAGCCATCCTTTAATGATTTGTATACGATCCAGGTTCGCACCAATGGCATCCCGAATGGCATAGACCATAAAACTTGGTGATTTTCCGGAAGGAGCATTTACCAGATCGCCTCCCATGGGAACACCTTTGGCATAACCTGCGAAAGCTGGTTCTCTGCTTTGAATATCTTCTTTGGTATATTCCCAACCACCAAAAAAGCGAACCATCATGCGCGGACCAGTGGTGGCATAAACTTCTTTACGGTGCATGGCATCCCAGATAGACTCACGGGTATTCTCCTTAGCCCAAACCCCGGTAATGCCTGCAGCAAGTTGTGACCAACCCAATATTTCCCCATTTTCATTTTTCATAAAGGGATGTGTCATTCTTTCCGGAGAAGGTTCGTAACCTGTGTGTTTTCCAAAAAAATTATTTTCCTCTGCGGTGGTCAACGAGGTATGACTATCCGTTGCACCTTGCAATCCAAATTTATACGGGTTAGTTCCAAATTTTTCCTCCAGGACCAATCCATTTTTAAGAGCCTCACGGGTATACTCATACTGAAACATTTCATCGGTTTTGGCCTCAGAGAGATCTAGATTACCTATGTCCCATTTATAGTAGTCCGCAAACTCATCATTTACCGAAAGGAAAGGATGCGTTTCACCATCACCTTTTATCTGGGTTATTTCATAGGTACGCTCCCATTTGGCACGTTGCTCCACATAAAATTTATCTAGTTTTTTGCCGGTATATTGTGCGTCAACAGGAAACATAATACCATTGGAAAGGTTTCCATTATGGGCTAATGTCTGTACCTGTCCGCCGGTTTTAGTTTCATAGTCTTCCAGATACTTATACAGATCAAGAGGATCCGTACTGCCAATCGGGGCCTGTGTGGTAAAAGGTACTACCTGACCTGCCTTATCTGCCCCATCGCGAAAAATTACATTTCGGTGCATGTTTCCACCCCTGACCAAAGAAGTCCATTCAAAACCTATAAAGGCTGTGAATTGCCCAGGATCATTGAATTCCTCCGCTGCGGCAATTACATCTTCCCATATAGTTTTATACCTTTTTGCACCCGGTGAATAATTCCCAAGCAATGCAGGATCAACTTCTCCCTGTGAAAATGTAGTTATCAGGTTTAAGGTAGTCTCAACCGCCTCCTGTCCGCCGGCCCTAAAACCATTAGACCAGCGTTCGCCCTGTTCATATTTCATTACAAATGGTTCTGCTGCCAAAAGATCTGTAATAAATCCTAAACCATCTGAATGATCTGCCACAACCAGCCAATCTAAAGGCCTGGCTAACCTGGCTTGTTGGCCGGAAGAAGCAGTTACTTCTTCACCTCTGGCAAATCGATAGGCATCACGCACACCTAAGCGATTTCCAAAGCCACCGGCATCCATGGAAAGCCCTGTGTGCAAATGAGTTTCTCCCCATAGAGGAAAAGTTGCAAATTCTCGTATAGCATATGGCGAATAGGTTTCCCCGGTATATTTGGTAGAAAGTATTCGACGCAAGTCTTCATCCGTGTTAGTGGTTTCACCCACCTTTAAAGGATCTTGTGAGCCAGTCACGGTTTGAGAATCAGTCTTAGATTCTTTGGATTTGTCTGGAGTACATGAAATAAAGAGTGAAAAGGAAATAAGTAATACAATTAATCCGGATAACAATTTCATAATTTTATCGATTAAAGTGAATAAAATAAATTAATTATTGGAGGGGAATAATTCTATATAAATATACGTATTTACTGAATTCTAAGCTATTTCTATGAGGGTTTTTATTACGGTGTACAAATAAAAGTATGAAGTGTGATCTACGAATTGAAGTATGTATAAAACAATTTATATTTGAAACAATACGCTAAGCATGCGATTTATTTTTATTTGAACTATTTAAATTGGGTAATTACCTATTATCCTCTTTTGGCTATATCGGACGAAGAATAAATAATTGTACTATTCAAATGGAAAATATTAAAGAAAGAAATAGTGCCGGCAGCATCATAGCTGTTACCTGCTTACTCTCATTGCTATATGCAATACTCAGATACCATATCATGGGCCCTGTACCATGGAAAGATTTTCCATTTTTTATTCTAAACAAAGGAATTTCATTATCAGCTTTTATTTTGCTGACATTTAATTTTAGCCTGGGACCACTAAAAAACCTGGGGGTTAAAGTTGGTTTAGGGTGGCTAAATGCCAGGAGGGCATTAGGTATGACTGGCTTCTTGTTGGTGCTCATACACGCGCTTATGAGCTTTATGCTTTTTAAGCCTTCCATTTACGGTAAATTCTTTGAAGAAAATGGCATGCTAACGCTAATGGCTGGGCTCAGCATGTTAGGTGGAGTTATAGGTTTTGTTATTCTTTGGGCTTATAATCTGAGTTTTCAGACTCATATGAGTGAAGATAAGATCTTTATACAATTTATTACGTCCCGTAAGTTTTTATTAGTAGCCCTTTTGTTCGGTATTGCCCATGTATTTTTTATGGGCTATGAAGGATGGTTAAATCCGGAGGGGTGGCACGGTGGTTTGCCTCCAATTAGCTTAGTTGCGTTTGCTTTTTGTACCCTGGGATATATTGTTAATCTCCTGGGAAGAAAATAATTCATGTTTATTCTCAATAAAAAAAGCGGCACCATAATCGGTGCCGCTGTCAATTTTCTAGAACGGATCTTTTTCATTAAGATCGCTAATTAAGGAATTTGTAACTCGCTCCTACCATAATCATACTGGTGGTCATATCATAGGAAACTTCACTGCCCGGAATGGCTCCATAGGGTGGGAAATTAGCTATAAACTGAGGATTTAGCAATGGCCCTGAAGTGGCCTCCCCGCTAAAGCCCATATGGTATACACCATCTATAGCCCAACGATCGCTTATTTCATAACTCAAACCAAATTGGAAGGCGTTTTTAATAATAGCCGTTGCGGGTACATTGAAAAATGCAACATCACTTTCTATTGGGTTGGAACTATAGGTATACCCAAGTCTTAATGGCAGGCGGTCAACTCCTTTGTACTGGATACCAAAAGATACTATACTGATGTTCTGCCATCCAAATCCGGCTACTGAAGCAGTTGGTGTCCAGCCCACGGAAGAAAATCCGGCTGCTTTATCATATTGGACATACCTGTAATCCAGGGCCAGATCAAATTGGCCAGGCGATAAACCAAGGCCTAATGACCAGATAGCCGGGTAATCTATTTGGAATTTATTTTCCCCGGTACTTGAGTCCAGATAGGTGTTATCTAATGTAAAATCGCCAAAGGACTGCTTGGTTTTATAGGAAGCACCGGCGGAAAATCCGTTTCCTGAATCATAATACAAGCCTAGTTGTCCTCCAAAACCAAAAGCTGATGAATTGTCTGTTGATGGATATCCTGCCAAGGTTGGATCTGCTGTAGGGTTAGGGATTAATTTTAGAGTTGCATAATTAAAAGTAGGTTGAACGCCTACGGAGAATTTATCTGATAATTCATAGGCATATGTAAATCCTAATTGTAGTAAACTATAGTTAGATTCAATTCGGCCAAATCCGCCCATACTCTGTGGCATATTAATAGGATTGGTGGTACTTTCCGGGAAAGTAACCCCAAAACCACTGATACCAAAGGCGGACGCTCCAAATGTATGACGGCTACCTTCTTTACCCCAAACCATAGCTAAAGCTGGAAGAGGAGAAACACCTCTGTCGTCCTTGGTTGTACCACTGAAAAAATTTCCGGTGGGTACCCCTGAACCGTCAAATTCAGGTACAGTGGAACTCAATTCCGGAGAGGAGAAGAATAAACCAAGGTCAAACTTTATGGTTTTTTCATCAAATGTTGAAAGAGAAGCAGGGTTCCATTGAATCGCACCTGAAATATCTAATGGCTGGCCGGTTGAGGCTCCACCCATAGACATATTTACGGCTCCCACACCCTGCATGATATGGCCTGCCTGTGAAAATGCAGCAGTTGCAAATAATAGAAAACAAAGTTTTAGAAAATATGCTTTCATGTTTACGTGATTTATGCAACTAAAAACAAATTCTAACCGCTTCAATCAAAGGTTATTTTTTATTGATAATTGCTGGTTAATATCTCAAATTTGAATCAAAATTAACTTCAACATTATCAATTAATTATGATAATTATCATAGATTATATCCGTACATAACAAAGCCTCAAATTGTGTTAATTAGTGGCAGGATGTGCCTAATTAATAACCGCATAAATATCTGATTATAAGGAACATAAGAACTTAAATCCTTATTTTATGTACAGAAAAAAAGTTGTGTAACCAAAGTTACATTCAAGGGGGAGTGGGGGGGGAATTATTGTTATTATAAAACATCAATTTGCGTCAAATGGGATTCATTAACCATTAGTAGTGTACAATGATAAATGTCATTCTTTTTTAACTGGCAAAAAGCGAGTTTTGTAACCTTGGTTACTGTAAAAGTGCTATTTGCACAATACTTTTATGACGTGACTTTGGAAAAATCACAAAAATCATGAAGAAATGAAAATTGAGCAGATTTATACAGGATGTTTAGCCCACGCAGCTTATTATATAGAAAGTAAAGGAGAAGCTGCCATATTTGATCCATTGAGAGAGGTAGAACCCTATATTAAACGGGCAAAGAAAGATAATGCCTTAATGAAGTATGTTTTTGAAACACATTTCCATGCAGATTTTGTTAGCGGACATTTAGATTTAAAGAAAAAGACCGGTGCAGAAATTGTTTTTGGCCCTACAGCCAAACCCGGATATGAAGCTATTGTTGCCAAAGACAATCAAATTTTCAGAGTTGGCGATTATCAGGTTAAAGTGATTCATACCCCGGGGCATACCATGGAGAGCACTACTTATTTGTTAATTGACGAGAATGATGAGGAGCATGGTATAATAACAGGTGATACTTTGTTTATTGGAGATGTTGGCAGACCAGATCTTGCCCAGCATGTGATTTCTGAACTTACGGAGGAAAAACTGGCTGGTCATTTATACGATTCACTTCGTAATAAAATAATGCCATTAGATGATAATTTGATTGTTTATCCTAACCATGGGGCAGGTTCTGCCTGTGGAAAAATGATGAGTAAGGAGACAACGGACTCTTTAGGGCATCAGAAAAAAGTTAATTATGCACTTAGGGCTGATATGACAAAAGATGAATTTATAAAGGAACTACTAACCGGCTTAATGCCACCCCCAGGTTATTTCCCGCAAAATGTTTTGATGAATATTAAAGGGTATGAGAGTCTGGACACTATTAAAGAAAGAGGGGAGAAACCTTTGTCACCCGATGCTTTTGAAGCGGCTGCAAATGAAACGAATGCTCTGATGCTGGATACGCGAACACCGAGAGATTTTGGAAGAGGCCACATACCTAATAGCATAAATATTGGTCTGGACGGGAATTTTGCACAATGGGTTGGAGAATTGATACCTGATGTAAAACAAGAGATATTGTTAATAACCTATTCAGGTAAGGAAGAAGAGGCTATTACCAGACTTTCAAGAGTTGGTTATGACCATACTATTGGTTTCCTGGACGGTGGATTTGATGCATGGCAAAAAGGGAAGAAGGAGGTTGAAAGAATTAAAAGGATAACAGCAGAACAATTTGAAAAGGCATATTTTGGAGAAGGACCACTTGCCTTTGATGTAAGGAAAAAAAGTGAATTTGATTCCGAACATGTTATGGGGTCTATCAATATTCCTTTAAATAAATTAAATGAACACCTTTCTCAATTTCCTAAGGATAAACCCTTTGTGCTTTATTGTCAGGGAGGTTATAGAAGTATGATTGCTGCTTCTATGCTAATGCAAAGAGGTTGGGACGATTTTGTTGATGTTTCTGACGGATTCGATGAAATAAAAAAAACAAAGGTTGAGAAATCGGATTATGAATGTCCGACAACCATGTTATAAAAATTTGGTTCAAAATTTGTTTTGGTTGATTGTTACGGGAATGACCAGATTATATTTGGTCGTTCCCTTTCCTTCCAGAGCTTTTATATGTAATAAAAACTATATCAATGTCATTATTTAAATCGTTATTCAGGTCCAAAGCCCAACTATCAGATAAATTTGAAGTATTAGAGACCTCCAGGTATAAGGAGGCTATCTCAGATCCAAAAGTGCAGTTGGTTGATGTAAGAACTGCCAAAGAATATCAGCGGTGGCATATAGGCAAGGCAATTAATATAGATTTCTATAATGCTCGAGATTTTCAAAAGTCATTTGAAAAATTACAGAAGGACAAACCTGTTTACCTTTATTGTCAATCAGGTAACAGAAGTCAAAAAGCGGCTAGAAAACTTATTGAAATGGGCTTTGAAAAGATTTATGATCTTAAAGGGGGAATTTTAAGATGGCAATAGTGTTATGATTACCCAAGTAAATCAATAGAAATTATGAAGGCATCGGTAATAATTCAAAATCTCAAGTGTAATGGTTGTGCTAAAACAATCACCAGTAAGTTATCAGAAATAGTTGCTCTATCCGATATTGATGTGGATCTGGAAACGGCTACAGTTCATTTTACATGTGAAAATATGGATGATGCAATTTTAGTGAAGGATAAGCTAAAATCGATTGGGTATCCATCTATTGAGTATAAAAACACGGTTGCTGCCAAAGCACGATCTTTTGTAAGTTGCGCCAGTGGGAAAATGTCGAAATAATGAAGTACCTATTACTTTTTATAGGGTTATTTTTCCTGTCCTCATGTAAAGACTCGCCTAAACCTGGCATTCAGGCCGTTGAACAAACCTCAGAAACCGAATTAGTAGTTGATCAATCTCACCATGGAAAAGTATCTATAGATACACTTGAAAAATATAAGAACTTAGGTCAGAAGTACGCAGCTACTACAAAGGGTGTATTAGGTAAGAAACTAGTGCAGGCTATTACGGAAAAAGGCCCGGACGGCGCAGTTGAATTTTGTAATATAAATGCACTTCCACTAACCGACAGTCTGTCCTTAGTGCAAGGAGCTAAAATAAGGCGTGTTTCTGATAAACCCAGAAATCCTTTAAATAAAGCCAATGAAAAAGAGTTGGTTTTTATAGCTGACTTCAAAAAAATGCTGGCATCAGGTAAGGCTGTAGAGCCAATATTGGACACCACAGATGGGCAGATAGACTTCTATTACCCCATTACAACAAACGCCATGTGCCTTCAGTGTCATGGAGCGCCGGAAGAGCAGATCGTAACATCCACCTTATCTATATTAGATAAGCTTTATCCAAAGGATATGGCCCGCGTATACCAGGAAAATGAGGTCCGCGGTATCTGGGCCATAAGTTTTAAGCAGACTAATTAAAAGAAATTTGCCTTAATCTCCATCTTTTGGTTTCCCAAAGCCATACAAATTCTGATGTACAAAATCATGTGGAAACTTATCGTCTCCAGGGAAACCAAGTTCAATGGTTCCGCTATCTTCAGGAACGTGATTAGTTTTAAATATATAGTCCCAGAGACTTAAACTGATCCCGAAATTAATTCCATATTTACCTTCTGGTAAATCCATTGCGTGATGATATAAATGCATTACCGGATTGTTTAAAATATACTTCAACGGACCATACGTAATTTTAATATTTGAGTGATTTAAATGGCCTATGGCAATTGCAAAAAAGTGAACTACATAAGCTTGTTCTGGTTCAAACCCTCCTAAAATCATTACACCAAAGGTTTTCAAAGGTTTGTACAATATATTCTCCATCCAGTGATACCTTAGATGTGCTGCAAACCCCATTTCCTTAACAGAATGATGCACTTTATGAAAATTCCACAAAAATGAATATTTGTGAAGCAGGATATGAGTAAACCATTGTACAAAATCCAGAACAATAAAAAACAAAAGCAATTGCAACCACATGGGGTATGCCGAAATATCTACAATAGCAAGACTTTTAGAAGTAATACCTATATCGCTGAACAGGGCTTCCAATAATTTATAGAATCCACTTATGGCTATGGCGAACATGAAAAAATTAAAGAACATGTAAAAAGCATCCAACCAAAAATCTTTTCTAAAAATAGATTGGTCCTTCCGCCATGGGAAAATAATTTCCAGAATCCAGACTACCAAAGAAATGGCCACCAGTCCCCAAAAATAATTGGTATACCAGGGCACATCAAACAAGATGGACTTCCATGTCCATTGTACACTTCCAGTAAAAGCAGAGACAAACGCATCGATATATTTTTCCATAACTATTTATTTTATAATATTAAACTATCTTTTTCATAAGGTAAATCGTAAAAATAACTCCATCCTACCCAGGATCCATTATAATTCCTGACATTTTCAAAACCCATCAATTCTTATAATTCTTCGGATCTCAGAAATCCACTATTTTTATATCATTTAAAATTCTTACTAATTCTATTGCCTCTATAATATGATTTGTTGAAACATAATTTGATTGGATATTATTTGCGTTTTTATTAATTCCGTTACAGGATGAAATAAAATATACTAGGCTTCATAAAAACTAATCCTCAAGATCATACCATTCAATATTTGATAATACTTCACGTCTTCCTTTTTTCTTTGGGGGGTAATTGGTAACCAGATAGTTAACAATTATCTCCTCATTATTTCCCAAATCCCATAAATTTTGTGTTTCCTGCATCCATTTTATAGTGGCTATCCATCGTTCCTCATTCATTCTGTTTTGGGTGACCAGTTTTGCAGAATGGCAGTTGGTACAATTATTAACTACGGTCATTAATCCGTCTGCTTCGATAAGCCCGGTTCTGACATGTATGCCATTTTCAATCTTGTCAAAATCGTCCGGTTCTGCGATGGCGACATATTCAGGCTCAACTTCAGTTGCTTTTTTCCGGGTCCAATCTGGATTGGACACTAACAGGAGGATTCCGATTGCAGCCACAATGAATAAACCGAATAAACCTGCCATAAGTCTATAGATGGCTTTTACCTGCTGTTTAAACTTAGCGTGTTCCTGCATTTATGTAACCTTTACTGCGATTCTATGACATGCGTTATTCAGATACCCTTTTGGATTCCAACCTGGTAAAAGCATAGGTTGACTTGCACCGCGAGAATCTGTGGCTCTTGCCCATACTTCATAATAACCTTTCTTTGGAAAGTCTATTGAAGCACTAAAATGTTGCCATGCCAATCTGTTTGACGGTTTTTCTATGGGGCATGTTTGCCAGGTTGAACCAAAATCTATGGAATATTCCATTCGTTCAACTTCAAGTTCTCCGGCCCAGGCATGTCCCCGGATATTGAGTTTTTTACCTTCATTAATCATAGCCCCGGTTTTTGGATAGGTAATTAATGATTTTACGGGCATAGATTCAATTATACACATATCTTCATCTTTAACTTTCTCTCCCGGTGCCACCGGATTACATGGAACTCTGTATGCTGTACCAGTCATTTTTGTGCCATCATGAACCTTATTACGCACACTGATTCTATTAATCCATTTTCCCGAAACAGAAGCGGGCCAGCCTCCTGCAATCAGCCTTAAAGGGTAACCATGCGCAAGTGGAATATCCTCATTGTTCATTTTAAAGGCAAGCAGAGTTTCTTCCTGAAGGGCTTTTGCCATCGGAGCACCTCTTGAAATAGGTTCTTTCCCCGGATCCCTGCTCAGGTGTACATCCGCTGCATGATAACCAATATAAACAGCACCATCTTTTATTCCAACATCTTCCAGAACGTCCTTTAGCCTGACGCCAGTCCAGCTGGCACAGAAAACAGCGCCGACAGTCCATTGGTTTCCTTTGGCAGGCGGGTCAAATTCACTTCTGCCATTACCACCACATTCCAGTGTTAGTTGATAAGTATACTGTGGAAATTTGGATTTTAATTCTGCCAGGGTATATGTTTTCTCCTGAGCTACAGACTCTCCATCAAAAGTTATGGTCCATTTATTTATGTCTATATTTTCAGGGATTAATCCATTATTACGAATAAACATAAACTTATTAGGCGTTACTTTGTCATCCAAAAGATGGGCCTTTGCCTCAATATTCCAGGGTTTGTCATTTAACACTGCCATTCCTGTGTCCTTATTGAACATTTTAAAAGGGTCAGGGTCTTGCAGAGCAAGTGGTTTATAGCCTTCTGGAAGAACCGAACCAAATACAATATCCGCACCTATTACGGATGCCATGGAGCCTAAAGTGGTCTTTTTAACAAAGTTTCGTCTATTCATTAGATTAGTTTATATCCAAAGTATTAAAATTAAGAATTTATTTAATGAAGTACATGTAACAAATGTTACTTTACTTCAAATTATTGTAGATTTTATAAAGGAAATTAATTGATCATCTTCAAAACAAAATCTCATCAATTAAAACTGATGATTGGAAGGTGAACTGCTGACATCAAAACTTCAATATTATAATTCTAAAACATTAAACTTTTTAAGTTTATCAAACTGTAAGTTGATTTTCATTATATTTAAATCAACATAATTATCCTATGTAAAGAGACTAAAATTTTTGTCCGTTAGGACCAAACAATAAGAGATTACATCCAAATTTTTATTTATGATCATTCATAATTTTGGAGCTGAAAATTCCTTGCTCAATCAATTTGTCGCAGAACTGAGAGATGTAAATATTCAAAAAGATTCCATGCGTTTCCGAAGAAATATTGAGCGAATTGGGGAGATCTTGAGTTATGAGTTAAGCAAAACCCTGAATTATAAAGTAAGCACTTTACAGACTCCGTTTGGCAATAAGGCCATGTCATTGCCTTTAAATAACATTGTATTGTGTTCTGTATTAAGAGCTGGCTTACCTTTACACCGCGGATTATTGAATTACTTTGATAAAGCCGAAAACGCATTTATTTCTGCTTACAGGCATCATCCAAACGGGGGTGATGAATTTGATGTCATTGTTAAATATTTTGCCGCTCCGGCTTTGGGGGGAAAAACCCTGATTCTAACAGACCCAATGCTGGCTACAGGCAAGACTTTAGAGAATGTTTTAAACGCCTTAAAAACCCATGGCCAACCCAAACAAATACATATTATTTCTGTTATTGGTTCTAAAGCAGGGATTGCATATGTAAAAAGTGTTTTCCCTGAAAATACGCACTTGTGGATCGCTGCCATTGACGATGAATTAACCGCTAAAGGGTATATAATTCCTGGATTGGGCGATGCCGGGGACTTATCCTACGGAACTAAACTTTGAATTTCGTTTAGCTGCTCTGAAAAAGCAACTAAACCCATACTCTTCCTTTTCATTTACAATATTCAGTACAAATATTCTGTAACTTTTGTTACCGGCTTTTGGTAACATTGGTTACGGTCTGCCTATTCTTCCAAGTCTAATTTTGCTTCAAATTAATTAGTTGATGAAGAATACATTACAAATACTGATTATGCTGAGCGTGTTTTTTATAAATGCACAAAATAGCGTACTGATTACTAAGGGAGAGGTTATGAACAGGGTGATGGAGCACAATGCTACCTTAAAGATCACTGAAAAGGATGTTATAGCAGCTGAAGGTGATTACAGACAAACCAATGCGGTGCTTTTACCTAATATTAGCCTTTCACATACTGGTGTTGCCACGAATAATCCTTTGATGGCATTTGGTATTAAGTTAAATCAGCAAATTGTAACGCAAGCCGATTTTAATCCTGATCTCCTTAATAATCCGAACCAAATTGAAGATTATGCAACCCGATTTGAGATTCAGCAACCTTTGCTGAATTTTGATGGTTTTTATCAGCGCAAAGCGGCCAAAGCTAAAATGACAGCCTCGGAATATCAATCTGAGCGGACAAGAGATTATCTGGTACTGGAAGTTGAAAAAGCATATATGCAATTACAACTGGCTTACAAAACAGTAGAAGTCCTGGAAAAAACCAGGGAGGCTGCAATGGAAAACAAAAGGCTTGCAGAGAACAGCTTCAAGCAAGGTTATCTTCAAAAGTCTGATGTCCTCGCTGTTGAAGTTCGTGTAACCGAAATTGATAATCAACTGCAATACGCAAAAAGTAATATTCACAATGCCTCGAATTACCTCTCGGTGATGATGAATGATTCTACTTACCAGATATTGACCCCAGCAGATTCACTAAAGATTTTTGCCAACCAATTTTCCTTAAAAGATGTATCGGAGAACAGAAAAGATATTTTGGCTATGGAATCAGCCAAGGAGGCCTATTATCAAATATACAGATCAGATAAAATGAGTTTTTTGCCAAAACTCAATGCTTTTGGGTCTTACGAACTACATGATGATGAGGTGTTTCAGGGAGGTTCAAACAGCTATCTCTTCGGCGCAGAATTGAGATGGGATATATTGAATGGTACAAAGCGATTTGGAAGAGCACATAAAAGCAAAGCAGAGTTTGAAAAAGCCAAATTGGAATTAGAGCAGTATAAATCGGAGAGTCAGGTCGAGCTCAATAAGGCGAGACGCATGCTTCAGGATACAAAAAATAATCTGGAGCTTACAACCCTCGCTGTAAACCAGTCAAAAGAAGCATTGAGAATACGCAGTAATCGTTTTGCGCAAGGTCTGGAAAAAACAACGGATTTACTTCTGGCTGAAACCCAATATGCCCATAAACAACTGGAATATTATTTTACAATTTTTCAGCACAATTCTGCTGTCGCTTACATGGAGTTTTTAACAAAGGAATGAGTACATAATGAATTATAAAAATCGAAATATGCAAAAATTATATGTTTTACTTCTAATACTTCTAGTTTGGAGTTGTGGAGAAAAGGAGCAAAAGACCCAGGGAACAGATGACTCCGTTATTCCGGTAACCGTAAAAACGGTTGGTGAAATTGATGGTCCTGCCGTGATTTCTACAAGTGGAAAGATAGAAGCCGTTAAAAGTGCCAACCTAAGCACCAGAATGATGGGACATGTAGATAAAATTTATGTTGGGATAGGGGATAAAGTTTCCAGAGGACAACTTCTATTGAGCATTAACAACATGGATCTCTCTGCAAAGCTAGCTCAGGTAAACGCGGGAATAACCGAAGCTACGGCAGCCTATGATAATGCAGAGAAGGACCTGAAAAGATTTACGGCATTGTTTGAGGAAAAAAGCGCAACCCAAAAAGAACTTGATGATATAACCGCCAATTTCAGGATGGTAGAAGCCAGACTGGAAGCCGCCAGGCAAATGAAAAATGAAGTAAATGCACAGTTTTCTTATGCAGACCTACGTGCTCCTTTCAATGGAGTAGTTACTAATAGGTTCATAAATCCGGGAGATATGGCTAATCCCGGAATACCTCTTCTTGAAGTAGAAGCTCCGGGGAAATACCAGGTATTGACATTGGTGCCGGAATCTGAAATAACAAAAATCAAACAGGGTATGAAGGTACAGGTTGGTTTAAACTCCTTAGGTGTTAATGTCCCGGGAGAAGTTGTTGAGGTAAGTAGCTCATCCAAAAATACAGGCGGGCAGTATCGTGTTAAAGTAGCTATATCGGAAACAAATGCACCTATTTTAACCGGGATGTATGCCACAGTAAAATTCCCTATAAAAGCCAATGATCAGCCAAAAGCGGCTTTGATACCAAAAGAAGCAATTGTGTATAAAGGGCAGCTATCAGGAGTATATACAGTAAGCGAAAGTAACACAGCGCTCCTGAGATGGCTGCGTTTAGGACGTTCCTATGGGGATAGGGTTGAGGTTTTATCCGGCCTGTCAGCCGACGAAAGTTTCATTGTTTCATCTAATGGAAAATTATATAACGGGGCTAAAATAGCCATAAAATAGACCCGGTTAGGTTTATTTACCTCCATCGGGAAAAGAAGTTCATAAAGCAATACAAATAATATGAAAGAAGGATTAGCAGGGAAAATTGCAAAGTTGTTTATAGGGTCTAAACTAACAGTACTCCTAATGATAGTTTTTATGATCATTGGTGTATATAGCTCCTTTTTAATTCCCAGGGAAGAAGAACCACAAATAGATGTTCCCATTGCTGATATTTTTGTGGGATATCCGGGGGCGAGTCCAACCGAAGTTGAATCAAGGGTTGTAAAGCCATTGGAAAAACTAATCTCCAACATCAAAGGGGTAGAATATGTTTATTCTACTTCTATGAAGGAACAAGCCATGGTTATTGTACAATTTTATGTGGGTGAGGATATTGAAAGATCTTTCGTTAAACTCTATAATGAGATCAACAAGCATATGGATATCATGCCACAGGGCGTGACATTTCCACTTGTAAAAACCAGGGCTATTGATGATGTGCCAATGCTGGGATTAACCCTGTGGAGTGAAAATTATGATGATTATCAATTAAAACAGATTGCACAGGAACTTTCTGATGAAATTGAAAAGATTAATGATGTTTCCGCGATCAAAAAAATTGGTGGCAGAAACAGGCAATTAAGAGTTGTGCTCGACAAGGACAAAATGGCTGAAAGCGACCTGGATTTCCTTGCTGTTGCCAAAATGATAAAAGCCAACAATAGCCAACTTAGCGGCGGTACTTTTGACAAGTACGACACTGAGTTTACAGTAACTACCGGAAGGTTTATAGAAACGACTGAGGATGTTGAAAACCTTGTTGTAGGTATCCAACAGAATCAACCAATATATCTCAAACAAATTGCCTCAATTCATGACGGAGCAGAATTACCTAAAAATTATGTTTCTCTTGGCTTTGGTCAGGCAAGTGCTAAGGTCCATTCATATAATTCAGAATATCCAGCAGTTACCATTTCCATTGCCAAAAGAAAAGGTGCCGATGCTATGAAGATTTCGGATATCATTTTGAAAAAGGTAGACCATCTAAAACAAAATTTGATCCCATCAGATGTCCATGTAGAAGTTACCCGTAATTATGGTGAAACCGCTTCTCAAAAAGTATCGGAACTGCTTATGCACCTTATTGGCGCAATAATAGCGGTCACATTTGTTGTTATGTTGGCCATGGGATGGCGGGGAGGCTTAGTGGTCTTTTTATCCGTTCCAATTACTTTCGCCCTCACACTTCTGAGCTATTATATGCTGGATTATACCCTGAACCGGATTACTCTTTTTGCCCTGGTTTTTGTTACCGGTATTGTTGTAGACGATTCCATAATTATTGCCGAGAACATGCATCGTCATTTTAAAATGAAACGCTTGCCATTTAAACAAGCTGCACTCTACGCAATTAATGAAGTTGGTAACCCAACAATTTTAGCCACATTTACCGTAATCGCATCTGTTTTACCAATGGCTTTTGTGTCAGGACTAATGGGCCCATATATGTCTCCAATGCCTATAGGAGCATCTATAGCCATGATTTTGTCTTTGTTTGTCGCACTGACAATCACACCATATCTCGGTTTTGTTTTTCTGAGGGAAAAAGAAAAGAAAGGAAAGAAAAAGGAAGAGAAGCAACTAAATGAAACGTTGATATATAAAGTCTATGAAAGATTTGAAAAACCCTTATTAGAAAATAAAAAGAAACGCTGGATATTTCTGGGAATAACCTTCTTCCTGTTGCTTGCTTCTGTTGGTATGTTCTTTACAAAATCAGTGGCCGTAAAAATGTTGCCTTTCGATAATAAAAATGAATTTCAGGTAGTCATAGACATGCCTGAAGGAACTACCCTCGAACGTACTGCCGTTGTTGCAAAAGAAATTTCTCAGTATCTGACAACACGTCCGGAAGTAATTAATTATCAAAGTTACGTGGGTACTTCGGCACCAATTACGTTTAATGGCCTAGTGCGTCATTATGATTTACGCGGTGGAAGCAACATGGCAGATATTCAGGTAAATTTAGTAGATAAGCACGATAGAAGTGCTCAAAGTCATCATATAGCAAGTCTTCTACGACCTGAAATTCAAAAAATTGGAAAGAAATATAATGCAAATGTAAAAGTAGTGGAAGTCCCACCAGGACCTCCTGTACTATCCACAATTGTTGGAGAAGTTTATGGGCCTGATTATGAAAAGCAGATTGATATTGCAGATCAGGTACAGAACCTTTTAAATAATACGCAGGATGTTGTGGACGTGGACTGGATGGTGGAAGCAGATCAAACTGAATATGAATTTATCATAGATAAACAAAAAGCGATGCTTTATGGGGTGGCACCTCAACAGATCACTCAAACATTAAACATGGCACTTTCTGAGAGAGCAATAACCAACTTATATGACGAAGATGCATCCAACCAGGTTGGTCTGGTACTTGCTTTGGATGAAAAAGAGAAATCAACGATAGCCGATATTTCTCAACTCAAAGTTAAATCCAGTATGGGAACAATGAATACCATTGGAGATTTAACAGAAATTGATAAAACCATAAGCGCAAAAAGTATTTATAGAAAGAACCAAAAAAGAGTAGTCTATGTAATAGGCGACATGGCAGGTGAACTGGAAAGCCCCGTATATGCTATCCTGGGAATGACAGATAAATTAAATGAAATAAATGTCCCGGAGGGATACGGGCTTGAAGAACTTTATATAAAGCAACCCGATTTTGAAGATGATTACACCATAAAATGGGATGGAGAGTGGCAGATTACATTGGAAGTTTTCCGGGATTTAGGAATTGCGTTTCTTGGCGTAATAGTCATTATCTATATTTTAATCGTGGGTTGGTTCCAGAATTTCAAAGCTCCTGTTGTGATGATGGTAGCCATTCCGCTATCACTGGTGGGGATTGTTTTAGGACATTGGTTGCTGGATGCATTCTTTACAGCTACCTCTTTTATTGGGATGATTGCATTAGCCGGAATTATGGTAAGGAATTCTGTATTGCTCATTGATTTTATCAACCTGCGTGTTGGAGAAGGTGTTCCTTTAAAACAAGCAGTTATAGAGGCCGGGGCGGTAAGAACAACTCCTATTCTATTAACTGCAGGAACGGTTGTTATTGGTGCTTTTGTTATTCTTTTTGATCCTATATTTCAAGGTCTTGCTATTTCACTAATGGGAGGGACCATTGCGTCCACAGTACTTACACTGTTGGTGGTGCCACTGGTTTATTATTTAATAGAACGTAAAAATCACAAAATATGAAACTACTAATTGTTACCGTAGTTGAACAATACGAAGAGGCCATTCTGGAACTCTTTAAAAAAGCCAATATTGAAAATTTTAGTGGCTCAGAGATCGACGGCTACAAACAACAGGCATCTCTTTTAATGACCTCGAATTGGTTTCCCGGTGTTAAAGGGGGTGTAGAATCCAGTCTTTTTTTCTCCTTTACCGAAGATGAAAAAATAGACTCCCTTTTTAATTTAATTAAAGTGTTTAATGAAAACCTGGTAACTAACAACCCCATCAAAGCAATTGTAGTTCCCATAGAAAGATCAATTTAAAGATAATCAATATGAAAAACAGAATTGTCAGGGCTGTAGCCGGAATCTTTATTCTGGTTAGCCTGGTGCTTGCCATTTATGTGAATATTAATTGGCTGTGGTTTACTGCCTTCGTTGGGGTTAATCTTTTACAGTCATCACTTACGAAATGGTGTTTAATGGAGGATATCTTAACCAAAATTGGCGTAAAGGATTGAATGAATTCTTTCAGGATCTATGTTGACATTGGCAAATTGCTGCTCTTTTTAAAGTCATAGCGGAACTTGTTGTCAGGTTTAAACCTTATCCAAAAGCAGGGTTAGTTTTATTTATGAACTTATAATAACTTTTTATAACTTTTAAAGTAAGGTTTATCCTGAAAATCCTACTTTTATGGCATACTAATTACAGTTATATATTTGATCATGTCAGAAAAAAATGAACGTGTTAAAACACTCATACTAGGTTCAGGTCCTGCGGGTTATACCGCTGCAATTTATGCCGCGAGAGCAGATTTAAAACCAGTTATGTATACCGGAATGGAACCCGGTGGGCAATTAACCACCACCACAGAGGTCGATAATTTTCCAGGTTATCCCGAAGGAATAGACGGACCTACAATGATGGTCCAATTACAGCAACAGGCAGAACGCTTTGGAACGGAAGTGCGCATAGGAATGGCTACCGCAGTTGATTTCAGCGATGAAGTTGGAGGAATCCACAAAGTAACCATAGACGATTCTAAAATTATTGAGGCAGAGACGGTTATTATTTCCACTGGCGCAACTGCAAAATATCTGAATATTCCCAGTGAACAGCGGTTACGAGGCGGGGGTGTTTCAGCTTGCGCCGTATGCGACGGGTTTTTTTATAAAGAACAGGATGTGGCCATAGTAGGTGGAGGTGATACCGCAGCAGAAGAGGCTTCCTATCTTGCTAATATTTGCAACAAAGTTACTATGTTGGTCAGAAAGGATTATATGAGAGCCTCCAAGGCTATGCAGCATAGGGTTAACAGTCTGCCAAACATTGATTTGAGATATAATTCTGAGGTGGATGAAGTTTTAGGTGACCAGGTAGTTGAAGGTTTACGAATAGTGAATAATAAAACAGGGGAAAAGGAAGAAATTCCGATTACCGGATTCTTTGTTGCTATTGGGCATAAACCAAATACTGAAATATTTAATGGACAGCTTGAGATGGATGATACAGGTTATCTCATTACCCATGGTAAATCTACCAAAACAAGCAAGCCCGGAGTTTTTGCAAGTGGTGATGTTCAGGATAAGGAATACAGGCAGGCGGTAACTGCTGCAGGAACTGGATGCATGGCGGCCTTAGACGCAGAACGATATCTTGCGACAATAGAAACACCTCAGGAAGTATCCTGATAAAACTTAGAAAGTATTCTCCAAACAATAAAAAAGACCGCCATCTCGGGCGGTCTTTTTTACATTATATCGTTTCCTAATCTATACGTTTGTAATTTTCTGAGAAAGTGCGTTCCCCCTCAGCATTTGTGCTTATTTGGCTATAGGTATCATTCTTCAGTACCAGTTCAAAAGTAAAATTTCTTAAAGTCTCCAAATCCCTCATCATGCCTTTATCGCCATATTCTATGGTTTCTATTAATTCGTCCTCAGTTATTTTATAGGTTCCATAGCCAAACCTTCCAACAACATCATTTCCATCTGCGTCTTTTGTATCGCTGGAAGTAGTTCGAGACCACATGACCTTGCCGTTATAATACATTTTTACTTGTCTGTATCCCTCGGCAAGAGGTACAGTATCTATGATATTATCACCATCATAGTTATAAAAGCTTTGCAGCTCCCAGGTGCCTTCTATTGTATGCATTGTATTAGGTTTTAATGATATAAGTGCGGCAGCACTAATAAGGAGTGCCATCACTAAAACCAGTCCCAGTAATTTCTTCATGTTAGTGTATTTTAATGTTATTCTTAAATATATCTTAAAAGTTACAATTTTTTTACGAAACTAGGAGAATATCAGGGAATAAATTATGAATTGAAAATAGGTTCCAAGCAGTTTAATTCTTAATCGTAGAAAGAATTAATTAGTGCGGTAAGAATCGTAATGTCTTTCTCAGTATGGGAGGCTGTCAAAACTATCCTGCTTTTTAGGCTGACTTCTTCCGAAGGGTAGTTGAAATCAGTAACAATTACCCCATTGCTATGTAGAAATTTTGTCAGTTCAGAATTGGAATAACCAAATACCGGAAAACCTTCTATATAGCTAAAATTCTTTCTATTATTTATTTGATTTAAGAAAAGAGCCAAATTATAATCCAAAGTTCTTTTTTTGGATTTATATATTTCCTGAGTTTGCATTAACGTAGCCATACTAGCCGGTGATGGGGGTGAGGCTCCGGCATAAAAGTCAGTATTTAATACTTCTCTCAATCTTGCACTAGTGCCAAAGATGGCCCCTGCATCAATACCTAAGGCCTTGCCCAAAGAGCAGCAAATTAACAGCTCTAATGGTCTAAACCCGGAGAGGATTTGAAAGACACCACTATTTCCCGGGCCTATTTGTCCTATACCGTGTGAATCATCTACCACGAGAATACATTTTTTTACCGGGAGCGAAGTTAAGCCTTGAAATTGCGGGTAATTGTAGCCTGAAAAATCTATGGAGTCTAAAAGAATTACGGGTATCGCGTCTTTTTCTGAAGACAGATGGTCCCTTAACGCTATATTCAATGCTGAATAAGTGATATAAGGTTTTATGTTAGATTGGTAAAGTGCAGAATGACTATTTGGGGTATAGAATAACCTATATGGCCCGGTACTGAATAAATTACATATCAACTGGCCTGCAAGATATCCGGAAGAAAGCGTTACACAGTCTTCACAACCAACCCATTCAGAAAGATAACTTTCTGCTTCTCTGTATACCGATAACTGAACATTGGATTTTCTGGAAGCACCATAGCCGGTGCCATACTTTTTGATGTTTTTGATAAAAATATTCTGAAACTCCCTATCAGTTTGAATTCCAAAATAAGATGTTCCACCAAAATAAAGAAACTTCTTGCCCTTGATTACAATTTCACGACCCGGAAAAGAATCTATTTTAGAGGTCATACCAGTAGTTCTATTCCACTTCCATTTATTCCGGGAAAAACCACCCGGCCGGTTTCTTTAATTTTAACACCTTTGGCAATATCCTCAGCCAATAACATTGCCCCATCCATATCTACATAATCCAATTTTGGCAATAGCTGTGCGATGGCAGAAATCCCAACTGTAGATTCTGTCATGCAGCCCACCATTACTTTTAAATCTAATTCCCTTGCTTTGTCTATCATTCGCAAAGCCGGAGTTAGACCCCCACATTTGGTCAGCTTTATATTTATACCATTAAAATGGAGCCAGCATTTTTCTACATCACTTTCTTCAATACAACTTTCGTCTGCTATTACCGGAAGAACACTTTGATGAATTACTTTCTCCATGCCCTCCCAATCATCGGCCTTTAAGGGTTGTTCCAAAAACTCAACACCCAGTTCTTTAAGCAATGGTGCGTTATGAATTGTTTCTGCTGCAGTCCAGGCACAATTGGCATCAATCCTGAAAATAGCTGATGTGTGTTTGCGCAACTCTCGAATGATGGCCACATCATTATCTGTTCCTAACTTAATCTTGTAAATAGGCCAGGGTTTTTCTTTCATTTTCGCGACCATGGTATCTATGGTATCCAGACCGATAGTATAGTTGGTAATTGGATAATTCTCAATAGTAGTACCCCAAATCTCGTACAACGGTTTCCCTAGGATTTTGCCATAGAGATCATGGGCAGCAAGATCCAGAGCACATAGAGCAAAGTTGCTCAATCCCTTCGATAAAATAAAAGCATAAAAATCTTCAGTAGTATTAAAATCGTAGGCCTCTATTTCCTGGCGAATGCCTTCTATTTCAGAGATCATGCTTTTACAGCTAATATTGTAATATGGATTAGAGGTTGCTTCACCGTATCCCGTACAATTATCAGATGAGAGAGAAACTATTAAAGTATCTTGTGAATTATGAGATTCCCTTGAAATACTAAAGGTGTGCTTCAAGGTCAACGTATACTTTTTAAGTTTGAGATCCATTCATAAATTGTTTAATACGAATATAAATAAATCCCATATATGTCTAACTAAAACCCCGGTAAGAATACCGGGGTTAAAATAAAAATGTTAAGGTAAAAGTATGTCGTTGTTTATTGGCTAGCCGATCTTAGTTTTTATGGACGCTTCCGGAAACAGATTTCTTCATTTGAACTGTTGCGTCACCAGTATATGAAATATCTCCGCCACTGCTTGCATCAGCAATGAGGTTTTCAGATACATTTACAGAAATATCGGCTCCGCTGCTTGCATCGGCATGGCAGGTTTGTACTATGAAGTCCCGAGCCTTAATGTCCGAACCACTGCTGGCTTTAACATTGAGCATATTGGCTTCTCCGGATAATTTAATATCCGCTCCGCTGCTTGTATTGGCACTAACCTCATCTGCACTTAGTTCCACTTCAAGATCCGATCCGCTAGTGGCTTTCAATGAAATTTTATCAGATTCTATAACATTCTTCCCAATTAAATCAGCACCACTGGAAGATGCCAGTCCGGTTATATCCGGCAAAGAAACATATACTTTTTTTGTAGCTCTGCCAATATTTTCAATGGCATGTATTTTTAGTTTGCCATCTCGGATATCTGTTCCTATAAGGTCTATAATATTTTCATCTGCTTCCACGGTAATTTCAAAATCTTTTGCCTGGGTAACATAAACATCCAGACCTTCCTGGGCTGATACAACAGTAAATTCTTCAGTAACTTCTCTCTGGTCCTCGGCGACAATACCATTTCCTTTTTTGCCGTCTCCAAAGTTAATATCAAAGGCACAGGAGGATAAAAATAGTGCCAGGATAAATGCGATTGTAATTCTTGCTAATGTTGTCATGATAGTCGTTTTTTAGGAACCGCAATTCCTGCGGGTTTTGATTAAATGTTTACTTATTTTGATTGATAAAATTCTTTGTTTCTTTTTAAAAAAATAAAAATGAATAACTCAATTGTGGTATTCAAATGATGAATTGTAAGCTTCTAGTTATTCTCGTTGGTTTTGATCTTCACGCCCTCCTCGTCAATTTTCATTTTAAAGGAATCCCCGTCATCTTTAATATCAATATCTACACCATCGCCATTGATAATTATGCGGCCATCTTCATCTTCTTCATCCTCTTCCAGATCTTCAGGACAGTCCAAACACTTTAGGATACCATTATCCTGCATAAGCCATTGATAATCTACAATATTGCTTCTATAAATATCTTTGTCGTATCGGGTTACTCTTCCAATATGGCGTTTGGCAGATTCATCTAATTGTATTACACTATTTGAAGGAACAAAAACGGTTACTCTTACTTCCTGATCCCTTACTTTGTTTTTCGCAGCTGTAGTATAAAAATTATCCAGTATTAGGGTATTAGCTTCCACGGAATAAGCATAATCAATTTTGGTTGCCCTGTCTTTGGCACTTTCAAAAGAACTTCCGTCTGCGTCTTTTCGTATACGTATATGAGCAAGAGAATCTTCAGATTTTTTAATATCAAATCTTACATCATCGTCGAATAGCAATTTATCTCCTTCCTCATTGTAGGTTAAAGTCATTCCGTTTATACCCACGTTTTCCTGATTTTCATAGAGATCACTGGCCTGCAGGTTAATACGCAAAGTATCTACCCCTTGCGGAAAATACAGATCTTCTTTAATAGTTGTAGTTCCACTAAAAGCATGAGCCGAGACCTGTTGAATACCAAGGACACTTAACCCTATTATTGCGAGCAGCCATAGTCCCAATAAGGAAAACTTAGCTATGTTTCCAATGGACTGAAGGTTATTCACCAGAATTTTTAATCCAAGGTATAACAGAAAGAAAAATGGAATACCAACGGCAAAAAAGCATAACAGAGAAACAAGCCAAACAGGTGCAGAGGTGGAATTTACCATGTCATAAAAGTCTATTCCAGGGATATGTACAATATCCAAAATTCCAACGGTGAAAAATCCTATAAAGAGACCGATTAAAGTTGCAGCTCCTATTATGATTAATAAGATCCCAATAAATTTTCCGAAAACTTTAAATAGGAACATTATAACATCACCCAGTGCATCAAAAAAAGTTTTGCCACTGCTTTTTACCTTATTACCTACTTTTTCATAATCTACACTCTTTACTTTATCTGCAACATCATCAAAACCCTCTTTTACTTTTCGTTCAATATTACTGATGTTTACGGGTTCACCTCTCATATCCAATTTCTGAGAGGTGGTTGCAGCTTCCGGTACTAAAATCCAAAGTAAGATATAGGCAATGAAGCCAAAACCTGTAAAAATACCCAGTATGATAAAAATGAGACGTATCCAGATGACATCAAACCCAAGATAGTGCTCCAGGCCAGCACACACACCTCCAATATATTTGTTGTCAATATCTCTATAGAGTTTTTTAATTTTCGGACGTGATTCCGTGCTTCTTTTGGGTTCATCTTCAAAAATGTCTTCATCGACCATGTAATCTTCAGGTTGCCCCATGATGTTGATGACCTCATCTACCTCTTTAAGGGTGATAACCTGTCTGTCGTTTTCCATTTTTTCCTGGAAAAGTTCTGCTATCCTGGCTTCAATATCAGCAATGATTTCATCGCTCCCGGCTGTACCGGAAAATGAGCGCTTTATGGATTCCAGGTAACGCTGTAATTTGTTAAATGCTTTTTCATCAATGTGAAAAAGTATATTTGCGAGATTTATATTTACTGTTTTATTCATTATTAGTTGTTTTTAGTATTGGTAACCAAATTAACTGCACCTCTAAGTTCATCCCAGGTTATGTTTAATTCTTTAAGGAACACTTTACCTGTTTCTGTAAGAGCGTAATATTTCCTTGGTGGGCCGGAGGTCGATTCCTCCCAACGATAATTCAGCAAGCCTGCATTCTTTAACCTGGTAAGCAAAGGATAAATTGTACCTTCAACTACCAGCATTTTTGCATCCTTAAGGGTACCCAGAATTTCGGATGCATATTTATCATCTCCTTTTAGAATGGAGAGTATGCAATATTCCAAAACCCCTTTCCGCATCTGTGCTTTTGTGTTTTCTATGTTCATAATTTCATAATTCTGTTTTGTGCTGCTCCGCTTGCTGCGGGTTTAATTCAGCATCTGGTTAACTGTTCGTTTTTTTGCTTTTCATTTGATGATGATTGATAAATAAACTCTTTTTATTGATGAATAACTCCTAGTATACAGCGTGATTAAGGCTGTTTATTATTTTATAAAATTTATCGTAATCGGATATTTAAAGTATTGTCCTTCATTGGTTCTTAAGGTGGCTAATATGGTATAAACAATATTGATTACAAAAAGCGCAACCTGCAACATGCCTGTAATTCCGATTGGCCAAAGCCACCATCCAAAACGCAGGTTTTCTCCTAAGAAATGAAAGTTTATATTGTTGAATTCATTGTAATCGTGAATATTTAAAAGCCCTCCTTCAAAAATACCGGGCAAAAATCCAAGAACGAAAGGAACAGTTATGACGCCAAGAATAATTGAGTATAATAAGAGGCTAATTTGGAAATTTAAGGCCTGTTTACCATTGTAGTCCACAAAGCTATGTTCCTTCTTATTTCCTATCCATAAAACCAATGGCAAAAGAAAATTACCAAAGGGAATAAAGTACTTGCTTAGTGTGCTTGCATGTATAACTGCGGATAAATTTCTTTCGTGTTTAGTCAATGTCTCTGTCATGGCATATTAGTTTCTTATGCAAATATATGGCTAAAAGAAGGTATTATGCAAAACATAGTACTAATATTTAACAATAAATTAACATTTATAAGTTAAAATAGAATACGTATTTTTACCTAATATTTATAGTTCAATGAGTCTTAGTCCCAGTAAATTCAATCTTTTCGCGTTTTTTAAATTACCATCGGCCTGGTGGTGTGGGGTTCGACTTAAATCTTGTGATGAAGAGAAAGCTGTGGTTACCGTAAGACATAAATGGTTTAATCAGAACCCGTTTAAATCTATGTTTTGGGCCGTTCAGGGTATGGCGGCTGAACTCAGTACCGGGATTATGGTCAGTTCACAAATACGGGAGTGTGGTGAAAATATTTCCATGCTAGTAGCCAATAATAATGGTAATTTCTCAAAAAAAGCGACAGGTAAGATAACCTTCACCTGCGAAGATGGGAAGAAGATAAAGGAAGCATTGGACCAGACTATCGCCACAGGAGAGGGGCAAACCTTTTGGATGAAATCTGTAGGCATAAATGAGGAAGGAATTATAGTCTCTACCTTTAACTTTGAATGGACGGTAAAATTGAGAGCATAAAAACTTTTAAATTTAGGCTGTTGATGTAACAATTTAAAACTTAATTCAACTAACTATTGATACTAAAACCTATAAATATGAAGGCACACGAAATGGACGATCTGATATGGAGTGTTTTTAGACCTAAACTTGATTCCTAAGTTTAGAAGGTTATCATCCAAATGAATAAAACCGTATACGAAATAGCAAAAATGGACTGCGCTTCAGAAGAAAATCTAATTCGGATGAAATTGGATGGTATCTCTGAAATTAAGAACTTAGAGTTTGATATCCCCAATAGGATGCTTACTGTATATCATGAGGGACAAATAAGCCTTATTGAGAAGTCAATAATAGAATTGAATTTAGGTGGAAAAAAAATTATATCTGAACAGACCAATCAAACAGAATTTGCCGAAAATACAAATCAGGCAAAGTTACTTTGGGCCGTCCTTGCGATTAATTTTGCTTTTTTTCTTATAGAGATCACGACCGGACTGATTTCAAGATCTATGGGGCTGGTTGCAGACAGTTTGGATATGCTTGCAGATTCATTTGTTTATGGATTAAGCCTTTTTGCTGTCGGAGGAACGCTGTCACGAAAGAAAAGTATTGCCAAGTTTGCTGGCTATTTTCAAATAACACTTGCCATCTTTGGTTTCGTTGAAGTTTTGAGACGCTTTTTCGGAGTGGAAGCATTACCCGATTTTAAGACAATGATTGTAGTTTCGGTTTTGGCTTTAATTGCGAATGGCATTTGTCTGTATCTGCTTCAACAATCTAAAAGCAAGGAAGAAGCGCATATGAAAGCAAGTATGATTTTTACTTCAAATGATATAATTATTAACTTGGGAGTTATAGCAGCTGGACTTCTAGTCAATTGGCTAAACTCTAATAAACCTGACTTGGTTATAGGAACAATAGTTTTCATTTTGGTCATTCAGGGGGCAAGAAGAATACTAAAAATAGGAACTTGAAAAATTAAAATTATGAATAGAGCAAATCACGAAATAGACTACCACATATACGGTGAAGAAATGCAATATGTGGAAATAGAGCTGGATCCTCAGGAAGCAGTTGTTGCTGAAGCCGGAAGCTTTATGATGATGGATACAGATATAAAGATGGAAACTATTTTTGGGGATGGTTCCAACCAGGATAACAGTGTTCTTGGTAAAATATTTTCAGCCGGAAAACGAATTCTTACAGGGGAGAGCCTGTTTATGACGGCTTTTTTAAATGTTGGTCAGGGCAAAAAAGAAGTTAGTTTTGCTTCACCTTACCCAGGTAAGATTGTACCCATTGATTTATCTGAGAAACAAGGAAAATTTATTTGTCAGAAAGATGCCTTTCTATGTGCCGCCAAGGGAGTATCTATTGGAATAGAATTCTCCAAGCGCCTTGGAAGGGGTCTGTTTGGGGGTGAAGGGTTTATTATGCAAAAACTCGAAGGTGACGGGATGGCTTTTGTACATGCAGGAGGAACCCTGGCCAGGAAGGAATTAGGACCAGGTGAAATTTTAAAGGTAGACACAGGATGCATCGTGGGATTTACAAAGGATATAGATTACGATATTGAGTTTGTTGGAGGAATACGAAATACTGTATTTGGCGGTGAAGGTTTGTTTTTCGCTTCTTTGAGGGGCCCCGGAACGGTTTATATTCAGTCCTTGCCTTTCAGCAGGCTGGCTGGCAGAGTTTGGGCTGCAGCACCTAAAGGAGGAGGTAAGGATAAAGGCGAAGGAAGTATTTTAGGAGGATTAGGAGATATCCTGGATGGCGATAATCGTTTCTAAATAGACAACAATATTACTAATGCGCCAAACCGGGTTCCCTATGGATTTTAAAAAGCTTTTTGATTTCTTAAGCGAATTGGAGAAGAACAACGCCAAGGTTTGGATGGATAACAACCGAAAATGGTATAAGGAAATCCGTGCAGAATTTATTGGCTGGTTAGATGATTTGGATGATACTCTCGCAGATATTGATAAGTATTATTATCGCACTCCCGGAAGAAAAGGGATAAACAGGATTAACAATAACTTGATGTTTCACCCGCATAAACCGGTATATAAAGATCACTTTGGTGCAGGTTTGGATAAAGAACCGGGCACCGGAGATTTTTATATTCAGATTGGCATAAATGAATCTTTGCTTGCAGGGGGTATATGGCGCCCAGAACCAAAGTCTCTTCGCAGTATTAGGGAGGCCATTGATTATAATGGCGAAGAATTAGTAGAAATTATCAATAAAGATTCATTTAAAAGAGCTTTTGGGTCGCTATATATTGACGAGAAATTGAAAGGCGCTCCAAAAGGTTTTACAAAGGAACATCCTTACATTGATTTGTTGAAACATAAATCTTTTGCCGTAGTTTACCCACTTTCTGAAAAGCAGGTCCTAAGTGCTGGTTTTAAAGAAATAGTAATCGAAGTATATAGGGAAATGCTTCCTTTTAGAAGGTATTTAAATCAGGCACTTACTGTTTAAACAAATTTTACAGGATATTTGAATAGATATAAGTCGGGAAAAAGTGAGTAAAAGCAAGATTAGAAATATTAAGAAGGATATATTATCAGATAATTGGTACACCTTATACAAGTACACCTATGAATACCAAAAGGAGGATGGAAGCTGGGAAACGCAGATTCGGGAGTCGTATGATCGTGGAAATGGAGCTGCAATCCTCTTATATAACAAAGAACAAGGAACGGTTATACTAACAAAACAATTCAGAATGCCCACCTATGTAAATAGAAATCCCTCGGGTATGATGATAGAGGTTTGCGCCGGGGTACTGGATGGGGCTGATCCGGAAGATTGTATCAAAAAAGAAGTAGAAGAAGAGACTGGGTATCAAATTCATCATGTAAAAAAGGTGTTCGAATCTTATATGTCACCGGGCGCCGTAACGGAAATACTTCATTTTTTTATTGGGGAATACCAGGAACATATGAAAATAAGTGACGGTGGGGGTGCCGAGGATGAGAGTGAAAATATTGAAGTTTTGGAGGTTTTGTTTGATACTGCCCTCAATATGATTACAAATGGTGAAATAAAAGACGCGAAAACCATTATGCTCCTGCAATATGCACGCTTAAACAATATAATTTAATAATTATCACGCAGCCATTCAAAGACAGACTGCATTTGTTTTTTGATCTCCGAAACCGAATTCTTAAAATGATTATTCATAAAACTGAATATCAGGGTTTTCCCTGATTTGGTAATTAAATAACCACTTATATTATGATTATTACCCAGTGAGCCGGTTTTGGCGTAGATATAAGGATGGGGATTTCCGGGGTACCAATCCGCTATGGTTCCCGAATGTCCTCCCTGTGCAAAAAGATTGAATAGTCGTTCTTTGGGGATCTCTTTATGCATGGCGTTCAGAACATATACCATTGATTCAGGGCTAAAAAGATTATATCTGGAAAGTCCCGAACCATCTACCCACCGGGGTGGCTGTTTTAAATCTTTAAGGCGATTTTTTAGCATGTACGCTATCGCAATTTCAGTGTTTAAAGTATCTGATAGGGTAGAGGAGGCCAATAGCAGTAATTGTTCAGCCAAAAAATTATCACTTTCCTGCATCATTATTTTATTTATGCTGTCGGTAGGCATTCCCGGGAGAATCTTTTTCTCTTCACAAGGCATTTTTGAAACCAATGAGATTTCACGACCGATGGCAGCTTCTAATAGTTCCTGAATAACAAGACTATCGGTCTTAAAAGGAATTTCAAGCGAGTCTTTTATTGCAGGATCGTAATAAAAGGAGTTCGAATCAATTTCGCGATTTGTCGTGTTTTTCATCATGGTTACACCAGACCTGAAATAACCGGGAATTACATGTAAGGTATCTGTTTTATAGATAGTTACAACATTTCCAAATATGGGTAATGCACTTCGTTCAGCAGCATAATATCCGTCATAATCTTCCCAGGCCCAGCCAGGCCCGAATCTGGTATCCGTAAAGTTT
Organism: Flavobacteriaceae bacterium; assembly: GCA_020346245.1. Lineage (GTDB taxonomy): Bacteria > Bacteroidota > Bacteroidia > Flavobacteriales > Flavobacteriaceae > Eudoraea. The sequence goes on from CP070778.1 coordinate 2,907,368, forward strand.
TTCAGGTTTAGGGAGATATTATTATAGCCCTCTAAAAACCTGATAGCTGAGCTATCTTTAAAAAATGGATGTAAAAGTGAGGGATTACCCGTGCCTTCAATAAATAACGTATCGTCTACATTGCAATATTTTATTGCTGGAATATCCCGGGGAAGGAGGGTTAAGGAGGTATACAGGGTAAATATTTTTGTATTGCTTGCCGGAGTAAAATATTTTGCACTGTTACGTCTGTACAACGTATCCCGGGATATGGGATCATAGATCATTATCCCCGAAAAATGATTTCCAAATGTTTCAGGATTCAATGCCGTATTTATGGTTTTATCCAGCTTTTTACTTCCTGCACAGGCTCCGACAAGCACAGTTAGCAGGATTAAGATGCAACTATTTAGGTTTCTTTTCAATTTAAATCGAGTACTTAGTTAGAGAGATAAAAGTTTTAACATGAAATTATCCAATTTTTAACGGATACCATGCAATATTGTATGCCTTTTTTTGGTTATTTTTGGAATAACAGTCTAATTAAAATAAACTCTTAATATGGCAAAATCTATGTTGGAGTATTATAAAACAGTACTCCAAAAAGTAAGTTTTGATGTAAAACTCTTTGGTAAAGAACTTAAAAAAGCAATTTCTAAACTATTGCCTGATGAAATTGAAGAGTTGAAAGCCTGGTTGCAAGTCTTTATAACAGATAAACCAGAGCTAAAACCCACACTAATTTATTTAAAAGTATAACCCATAAGCCACCCATTGAGGTGGCTTTTAATTTTTATGGATGGGACTAATTATTTGCACATCCTGAAAAGCAATTGCTCCACGCACAATTCCGGAAATAACTTCTTTTAATGCTCTTGTAATCTGAATTTTTAGTTCGCTTTTGTGGTAAATAAGACTGACTTCCCGCGCTGGAGAAGGGTTATTAAAATATTTTAAATTTTCCCTTTTTTTCTCATCCAGTTCCAGGGTATTGAGGTAAGGCAATAGGGTCATTCCCATATCTTCATCCGCTAGGTTTATCAGGGTTTCAAAACTTCCGCTTTGAAGTTGAAAATGCTCATCTTCATAGTTTTTAGGGGTATTACAAAGGTTAATTACGCCATCCCTAAAACAATGCCCGTCTTTCAACAATAAAATGTCACTAATATCAAGATCACCAGGATCTAACTTATCAGCTTCTCTAAGTCTATGATTCTTGGGGACATAGCCCACAAAAGGCTCATAGTACAAGGGCCTTTCTATTATATACTCAATTTTAAGTGGTGTGGCAGCAATCGCTCCATCTAAATGTCCTTCCTGTATATTCCTTATAAGAGTTTCTGTACTTTGCTCTTTTATTATCAAATTTACTTTCGGGTATTTGTTGATAAATGCTTTAAGAAACATGGGTAGCAGCGTGGGCATAACTGTTGGAATAATACCCAATGTGTATTCACCCCCAATAAATCCTTTCTCCTGATCAACAATATCCTTGATTCGCTCAGCTTCGTTAACAATATTCTTTGCTTGTTCCACAATTTTTTGACCGGCTTCCGTTATGCGAATTGGTTTCTTGCTTCTGTCAAAAATAAGCACGTCGAGTTCGTCCTCAAGTTTTTGGACTTGCATGCTCAAAGTGGGTTGTGTAACGAAACTTTTTTCTGCAGCCAGCGTGAAATTCTGGTATTCCGCCACCGCCAGGACATATTGCAGTTGGGTAATGGTCATCTACGATAATTATGAGTAATACAAATATAAAAACTATCAAGAAAATTTATACTATAAGGAATAGATATTTATTAATTTTATAGCAAATAAAGAAATTAATGCGAGGGGATTTTATCTCAGAACAGGAAAAATCTTTGGATGATAAAAGCCTGGTTGGCAGAGGAGATATTTTAAATGGATACTAATAAAAAAAAGGCCCATATACGGGCCTTTATAAGTTTTATTCTGATTTAATAACGAAGTTTTAATTCAAGATCGTTACCGTCTACTTCAAACTTTACATCCTGGAAGGCTGGAGGCCCCATGATTAGTTCACTACCACTCATTGCATAACTTTCTTTTGGCATACCATTATCCTGGAAATCCATTCTTTGATTCTCATTTATATCATGCATGGATGATATTGCATAGGCCCCGGGCTTAACATCTTCAAAAATAAAGGAAATGCTCCCGGGCTTTGCTTCACTTTTAATATTTTGAATTCCCGGACCTTTCATAAATGTGTCCTTGGTATGGAGCGCTGTCAGGATTTGACCTTCATTACTTGCTACATTTTCAATAGTGACTGTAAGGGTGATACTTTTTGCGTCCTGTGCATTGGCAATAAGTGCCGTAATAAATAAACTTATGAGAAGTGCTAAAGTTTTCATGTTGCTGTTTTTACTGTTAATGATGGCACAAACTTCTTAATACTTAAGTCACTATCTAATTATTATATACCCAACTGTAGATTATAAGGTGTGAATCGTATTCATTCTTTTACAGGAATCAATTCTTATTATTCAATGGAAAGATTGATGCTCAAATTTGGATCAACATCTCAAAGGAATTTTTGCCGGTAATGTATGCTGTAAGGGCTGTTATAAAAGAGCAATCAAGTAGAAAAACTATAATGAAACCATAACCCCAACTAAGGTCATACTGCACTTAATTATTTGTAATATCAAAAGCAGCTTCCTTGTCCTGAACAATTAAACAGAGGAATCCTGCAATGATCATGGAGACCCCTCCAATTATCAAAGCATAAATAGAAATATTACCAAAAAAAGACTTTAGCATGAAACCGAGGATCCCTGCTGCCACGATCTGGGGAATAACTATAAAAAAATTAAAAACTCCCATATAATAACCCATCTTGTTGGCAGGCAAGATACTGGATAGCATAGCATAGGGCATGGATAAAATGCTCGCCCAGGCAATACCAACACCTATCATTGATATAAGCAATAAATTAGGGTCTGTAATAAAATAAATTGAGATCAATCCAACTCCTCCGATAACAAGTGCAATTAGGTGTGTTATTTTTCGACTTATTTTTTTAGCTACAACAGGTAATAAAAAGGCAACCAGAGCAGCGATACCATTATAGATAGCAAAACAAATTCCAACCCAATCTGCTCCCTCATTGTATAATGCCGAAGTAGTATCTGAAGTCTGGTAAATATGACTTGTTACAGCTGAAGTTGTGTAGATCCACATGGCAAATAATGCAAACCATGAAAAGAACTGGACAAAAGCGAGTTGAATCATGGTTTTGGGCATTTTAAAAATTCCCATGAAGGACTCCTTAAGTCCACTGAATACTCCTTTCTCTGCATTTTCAATTTTAAGCTTTTCAATATCATCGGGAGGATATTCTTCAGTATTGAAAACAGTCCACATAACGGCAATGAAATAGGCTATACCTCCCATATAAAAAGACCATTTTACAGAATCAGGGATGCCGCCATCCGCGGCTATATTTTCTATTCCAAACCAATTTGTCATTATAAAGGGTAGGGCAGAGGCAATAATGGCTCCCAAACCAATAAAAAAACTTTGCATGGCAAAGCCACTGGTCCGTTGTTCATTAGGCAACATATCACCTACAAAAGCCCTGAAGGGTTCCATACTTATGTTAATTGATGCGTCCATCAGCCACAACATAATTACAGCCATCCAAAGTGCTGTTGAATTTGGCATAGCAAATAAGGCGATGGTAGCTAGAATTGCTCCGATAGCAAAGAAAGGTCTTCGCCTTCCCCATTTCCGGTGCCAGGTTCTATCACTATAGTATCCAATAATTGGTTGTACCACAAGGCCGGTTACCGGTGCTGCCAGCCATAGAATTGGCAATGCATCTTTAGATGCACCCAGTGTTTCAAAAATCCTGCTCACATTGGCATTTTGCAATGCAAAACCAAATTGAATTCCCAGGAATCCAAAACTCATATTCCAGATCTGCCAAAAAGTTAATCTGGGTTTGACTGAGCTAAGAGAAATGTGCGACATATTTATTGGTTTAGTTTGGACCTGTTCGGTTAGTTACTAAAAATAGGTTTTTTTTACCAATAACAATAGGTGCTATAATCAAAGGTGAAATCGGAATAATTAAGAAGGATATAATATATACAGGAGACGCTTTGAACACTACAGCAAGGATTCAATCGGAATGCAATAATTATAGCGTAAGGGCTTTGATATCAGAAGATCTGGTTACAAAGTTAAATCAGGATGTCAATTTTTCATATACTGAAATTGGAAAACTCAAACTGCGGGGAAAACAGGCCCCCATTAAATTATCTGCCTTCAATTTTAAATAATTTGATACATCTAAAATTGACCACAAAGGTCTCGGCTTTGAGTAATTCAGTGTCCCGATAGCCATCGGGATAACGCTTAACTTTGCGAGCTTACCTGCCGGAAGGCAGGTACACACCTAGCTGAAAATCCGCGCCTCGCTCACCGAGGCTCTGTGAAGGTGGGACGATTTTCAAAAATCTGTCTGCCTTAGAAGGAATGCTTATAACCATTGTAAGGCAATGTTATTGTTTGTTTAATTCTGAATTAATTAGCTTTACTGTTGCTCCCATATCGTCTCTTATAGGGACATAAAAAGAGCGATTTGCCGCAATTGATGTTATTTTAAAAAAGTATAAACTATTGAAAAAATGTAATGACTTAAAAAGTTCCTTATTACTCCTGTTTTCATATATTGATTCCCAATTAGAATCCCATCCGAGTTCTTCTAAATATCGTTTATAATTTGCCTGATTCCTAAAGTGCTCCATAATTTCGAGTCTGGGTATATTTATTTCATTTTCCTGATGACTAATTTGTTCTAAAGAACTTTCAAAAGAGGCAAGCTTTTGCTTTAATTTTTGGTTTTGTATTAGTTTTAAATTACCGGAGCTTATGATTTCTGTTAGCACTCCAGTGCTTGGTGTATAGTTTACTTCACTTGAAAATGTTTCAAAAAAATAATTTACTACAGTCCTTTCAGAGATGGTATCGATAACATTCTGTTGAAATACTTCAACTAACTTATCAACGTTTTCAATTAAATTAGTGTTTAAGTCAATAGTTTGGTCTAGTTTATGTATGTTGGTCTCAAACTCTTCTTTTAGGGCAACCAGATACGTTTTTTCAATTGATCTTTCTTGCTTATAAACATTTTGATTATTTATTTGCAGCGCGATTAGTATTCCAACTACAACCAATACAATTTCTCCAATTGCATAAATCAGATATTTACTGAATTTATTTTCAGTCAGCAATTGCTGCCTTATTCGTCTTAAAAATTTTATCATGTTTTTTTGTATTAATGCCCTCGCTTCAGCCTCACCTTCGCGTAGCCACTACGGCAGAGCAAGGTGGCTCCTCACTAATAAAGGTCTATCAGACCTTTGCTTACCGTTCGGCCCTCTAAAGAATTTTATCATTAGTTTTCTTATGTTCTAATGAAGCCTAACATAGGAGTAACTTTTATAGCGTCTGAATAATCAATTAATGGATGTGTTCGTGATTAAAGTATCTGAAAATTGAAAACTGCCTTATTCTAAATTGTGCCAGACTTTTTCAATCAGCGCCCTGGTTGCTTTGATCCCTTCTGGTTCGCTTAGTTTTTCACCCTCATATTCTATCCCTATAAAACCGTTAAACCCAGAATCCTTTACTATTTTAAGCAATCTTCCGTAATCCAGAAAAGTTTCATCGCCATTGCTGTCAAAATTGTAAGACTTGGCACTAACTCCTTTAGCATAGGGTAAAAATTCTGAAACTCCTCGATAAGGGTCATACATTTCTGCACATTTATTATTTTGCGTGCTTCCCCACTTAGCATTGAGGCACCAGTTTCCAAAGTCTGGTAAGGTTCCTAAATTAGGGTGATTAACTTCTTTTATTATTGAAATGATAAACTTTGCATCAGACGTGTGCAGGCCATGGTTTTCTATCAGTACATTAATATTTTCCCTGGCACCGTGGTCACTTAATCTTCCAAGGCCCTCTACTAAAGAATTCTTTAGGGTGCTCTTATTTCCCTGTCCAAAGGCATTAACTCTGATGGAGTGACATCCTAATAGTTTGGCAGCGTTAATCCATTTGTAATGATTTTCAATGGCCTGTGTACGCTCCTTATTATCGGGATTTCCAAGTTCCCCTTCATCATCAACCATAATCAGCAGATTTTTTACTCCCGCATCATTCGCTCTCCGCTTTAATTGATTCCAAAACTTTTCCTTTGCTCCATGCTCTTTATAAAATGCATTTACATATTCCACGGCATTGATACCAAATGAGTTTTTGGCAATTTCCGGAAAGTCAACGGCATTTAATTCACCTTTGAAAAAAGCCCTGTTTAAGGACCACTGTGCAAGTGATATGTTTGGTGAACTAGATTTTAAACCTGAATTTAATGCAAACACTCCTGTAAAAGGAGACATAAGTGCTGCACTACCAAGGACGGTTTTTTTAACAAAGGATCTTCTGGTTTCCATCGGGAAAATTATTCTATTTGCGGATTTTGACCCCTCTTCGATACAATTTCAACCAGCCAGTAAATCAATTGTCCCAGGCCACCGACAAAAATGAACAATAAGATCCACAAGAGCAGCATATGCCCTTGTTTAAGATTGGGATTCTGTACGGCATGTACTATAAAGAATACCAGACTTGCAATAGAAAGCAGCACCACCAGAAAAATTACAATCATAAAGGAACCAATCCATTCCAAAATCAGCTCCGGAGGTTCATCATGAGACCGCTCTAATTCCGGGATATTGCTGAATAATGAAAAAAGAAAAATAAAATACCCCAACATCATAATAAATAAAATAATAATGGGAGATAAAGCGAAAAAGGCCTGCCAGTATTTATTGTGTATCATGAGTCTGTCTTCCAGAGCTTTAAGATAATCATAATTAGTTACTTTCTGGTAAAAATTTGGGTAGAAAATTGTTGTGATTAGTCTTTTTTATACTTTTCAAACCAGGTCAGTACACTTGCTATCTTTGCCATAAGGTTACTTGGTTTATTGGCAATACCGTGTGATGCTCCCGGAATTCGCACCATGGCCGTTTCTACCTTTTCCAGTTTAAGTGCGGCGTAAAATTGCTCAGATTCGGCAATTGGAGTACGGTAATCTTCTTCCCCGGTCAATAGCATAGTAGGAGTTGAAATATTTCCTACATAAGAAATTGGTGATCTTTTTAGGTAGTTGCTTGGATCTTCCCAGGGTTTATTTGGAAACCAGTATTTATAAAAGAATCCGACTCCATCCGCGTAGAGCACAAAACTATACCAGTTAATGACCGGTTTAGCAACAACCGCTGCAGCAAATCTGTCTGTTTTTCCAATAATCCATGCGGATAATACTCCACCACCACTGCCTCCTGTAACAAACATATTTTCTTCATCTACAAACCCCTGGCTTATTACTTCATCTACACCAGACATGAGGTCATCATAGTCATGATTTGGATAATCATGATGAATTAAGTTTCCAAATTCTTCACCATAGCTAGTGCTACCTCTGGGATTTGCATATAAGACTAAATAACCCTGAGCCGCATATAACTGTATTTCAGTGGAGAATACCGATCCATAACTTGTAAAGGGTCCACCGTGAATTTCAAGAATCAAAGGGTATTTTTTGGAAGGATCAAAACCTGGTGGTTTTACCAGCCAACCTTGGATCTTTCGCTTATCAAAAGAAGATTCCCACCATAATTCTTCAACCCCCGCAACATTCCTATAGGAAAACAGATCATCATTGAGTTTAGTAATTCTCTGATTATTACCTTTATAATAGGCCCCTAAATCTGCAGGATGCTCTGTGCCACCTAAGGTATATGCAAATTTATTGTTCTTTGAAACGGTAAAAGCAGCAGCATTGTAAGGCCTTCCTAAAGATAAGCCTCCTAAATTTTCGAATATACGAGTTACTTTACCAGAGGTAGAAATAAAACCTACTTTCGTATCTCCCTTATCATCGAATTGAAAGTACAACCCCTTCCCATCCCCGGACCAGCTAATGTTCTGAATATCCCGGTCAAAGTCTCCGGATAATAGCCTGGAATTTGTCCCGTCTGCATTCATAAGGTATAGTTGTGTGACCTGATATCCCTGATATCTATCGTCAAATCCTGTATAGGCAATGAACTTTCCATCCGGGGACAGTGCAGGCCCATTATCCGGTCCCAGCCTATCTGTAAGAGGCTTAATTGAATTATTGGCTATAGTAAGTTCGTAAATTTCACTATTCATTGTTTCAAATTCATAGTTTTCATGAAGGTTAGCCCCAAAATAAAGTCTTCGGTTGTCCTTTGACCAGACAGGAGTACCATGATCATATTCTGAAAAAGTGAGCTGGCGGGGTGAACCTCCATCTGTTGATAAAATAAAAAGCTGGTCATTGCCGCTTTTGTAATATCCTTGACCATCACCACGGTAGTTCATTTCATCTATATAAACAGGTGGTTTGTTCCATTTAGCACCTTCCGGTTTATCCGGCAATTCGATGATTGATTCCGGTTTTTTTGGAACAAACATTGCAAATGCCAAATGCCTATCATCATGAGACCAGCTAACAGTTTCTGGGGAAGAAGTGGTATTTGTAAGAGCTGCATAATCTTTTGTATCCAGCCACATCATATAAAGCTTGAATTTACCATCCTGCATGTTCGACTTAAACACAATTTTAGTGCCATCATGGGACCATCGCGGAGCAAGATCATTTTGGTTTCCATTCGTTAATGGCCTGTTTTGAGAGCCGTCAAAATTTACAATCCATAAATTTGAAAGATTCTTGTCGGTCATAATATCCTTAAAATTCCTCACATAAATTATTCTAGTTCCATCCGGAGATATTTGCGGATCAGAGACATATTCCAAACTAAAAATATCTGTTAGTTCGAGGTTGGTTTTCTGCTGTCCGAAAGCAGTACCACATAGTAAGAACATAATAAAAAGAATGGATAAGGTGTTTTGCATGATAGGTGAGTTTTAATTCCGGGTAAATTAATGAAGAATGTTGTAATGCCCTAATAAAGGGTTTAATGTATTTTATAGCTTTGTAATTAAAGGATAGTTACAGGTAAAACAAAACCCGGTATTTACCGGGTTTTGAATGGTTGGTTTGAAGTCGACTTCAATTAAAACTTCAATAATGGTTTTATTTAGATGAATGGTAATTATTGTCTGTTTTGAGCATTGACGGTTCCGCTAAGTCCGCTTAGGTCTTCTCTAAAGGACCATAATTCTACTCGATCCCCGTTAGTTGCCGCTTCCACGTCCTTCAGGAATTTTGTAAAACTTCCTTCACCATGCACTTCTTCAAACTTTTTTGGAAAAGTGTCTTCACGACCCATCCATCCTGAATTGCTAAAGAAATTTACGAAGGCCATATCTCTGCCATCCTCGGTATCCGGCATTTCATTAGTGTAAACGCCATAGGTTTCATTAGGGTTTTTTTCCATATTTACCTTCTTAACTCTTTCCAGAATACTGATCATTTCAGGATACTTAAATCTTTTGAAATCCACCATGAATACTGACAAATACTTCAGTTCAAAATCATTGGAAAAATTGGAGAATTGAGGGTGAAACTTCCAGTACGTTACATCACTTTCGGCAGTAGTATAAGGAACTACATTTTTACTCCAGTCCTCATCGTGCCCATCTGCAGCAGGCCTGCTATCCATTGCGCTCCAGGGTAAAGGGCCCATTGCCCAAATATATTTTCCGGCATTTTTACCATTGGATATCCAATAAACACGGGCGCCATGGGTACCTTCTGCATGGTATTTTTTATTATGGGCAGCTAAACCTGCTTCAAATTCTGCAGTTTTAGACGGAATAGCCGTCAACATTACATTTTCCAGGACCACGTATTCATCAGTGCCTTGAGACACTACTAATAGAGGAATAAGGAACATCAGATAAAGAACTTTTTTCATTGTGTTTTGGTTTTAATTAAATGTTCGTAATTTATTTTATGATTTATATTAGTTAGCTTTTGGTGGTGTCAATGTGTATCCTAATTGACTTAACATATCCATATTGTCAAAAAATGAATCTTCCTGAACAGCCAAGCCACTGCTGTCAAAAGCCCATACACTAAATCCATGGATCTCAATTTTTTTTCCAGTCGCGGGGTTATCCATAAACGGCCCTGTATTAGTGCCAGTGCACGTCCAGTTAATATAGGACTTTCCGTCTTTAAGAAAATAGGAATCCATTTTCACATTGAAATCCGGAAAACCGGTATGAAATTGGTTCATCATTTCTGCATATTCAGACTGGTTACTCGCTTGCCTAGTTCCATTTGAGTTTCTAATAACATTAGCCACTGATAGGGCTTTAAAAGCTTCCACATCATTGGTACTCCATGCCTTAACCATTTTATCGTGGTTTGCCATTATGGTTTTCTCAATTTCCGGCATATTTTTCATCGCCTCAATTTTACGAAGAGCCGTTTGCATAATGGAGTTATCCCAAAAACCATTCTCCTGTACAATTTTCCCATCTAAAATGCGAATAGTGAGATGAACCGGCAATACCACTACTTCATTATTTTCCTTAAGTGTACCTTCCCATTTCCCCCAGAAATTAACCCATGTATTTCCGTTATCACTTATTATTTTTTCATAAGTAATATTATCCCCAAAGCCATATGAACTCAAAAGGGCAATATTAGCTTTATGTCCTTCCATGGATTGGGTTATGGTTATACTGTCATCCCATTGATTATAGTAGACTTTGGCGGTATCAGCATATTTTGCCATCCAGCTTTCCCAATCGCCTTTTTCATAATCAGCCAGCAATCCTTTTACATGGTCAATTTCTGGACCTGAAGTACTATACCTTTCCAATTTTTGCCCACAGGCCATCAAAAGGGTTACGACCAGCCCTATTAAAAATATTTTCTTCATTTATTATTTAAATTTTTGTTTAAGTCTATTCTTCCATTGCCTCTTCCTCGACTTCCATTTCGGATTGAATTTTTTGCATAACTGCCATATATTCAGATAAATCGTAATATGCGTGTTCTTCCACTATTTTGCCATCCACATATTGAACAGTAAGATGAACCGGAATTATTAATTTCTGGTTATTCGCTGCAATGGTTCCTTCCCATGTGCCCCAGAAGTTTACCCATTTTTCATTTTCATCGTCAATTACCATCTCGTAGAATATATCCTTATCTGTAAATCCATAACTAGACGCACCGGCGAGCAAACCTTTAAGTCCTTCCAGCACTTCTGCCGGCGAGCTTTTATCCAGGGTATTGTGAGATAATTTAGCGGTATCGGCGTAATGCGACATCCAGGTAGTCCAATCTCCTTCATTATAAGCCTTAATATGGGCTTTTGCGACGTCTATTTCCGGTGAAGAAGAGAAGTACCTCGGTTCTGCATTTTTACAACTTATAAAAAATGTGATCGCCAGGCAGATTAAAATAATTTTTTTCATTTTTTTCATTTTATTGGTTAGTGAATAGTAAAAACCCCAGTAGTTGACCTAAACTATTGGGGTGATGCTGTTTATTTTTATTCTGATGGACTATAAGCCATATCGGGTCTCATTCTTCCTGAAACTACTTCGAATTTCATTAAGTGGCTCCTTAATTCACCATATAATTTGGGCCACTCATCACCCAAAAGCTCATTATTGGCGATTACTTTTGCACTATAGTCCGAAGGATTCTTTGCGGCCGCGGCTACCATGTAAAATTCACCTCTGGTACCAAAACCACTTTTGTAAACCCTGTAATAGAATTTTGAACCTTTGCTGGCAAATAAATTTGTTATGGCTTCCATAGATTTTTTTACCAAAGCCCTGTTTGAAGGTGTAATATGGAAGTAGAAGAATTTGCGATAATCTTCACCTTCCGGGGTTTGAGTGATCCCCTCAGGCATATAAGACAAAGATTTGTCTAAATGCAAGATATAATCCTGTTCAACATCATAGCATTCATCCATTCGGTTAAACAAATTATAAAAGGTCTCTTTACCCATTTTTTCCATCAAGGTTTTGAAGATTGGTTTGTCAATATCCGCCATATTAGCAATAGGAGACACCCATAAATAGCGGTCATCTTCAGTGTTAGTTACAATGCTACTGAATTCCTGAATGTTATGCTTTCTCAGGTTATCCGTAAGTTCTTTGCAAATAGCTTCATAATCGGCTGCTTTGGAGGGTTTTACTACATCCTCATGTATCCAAAATGCCTGTGAACTGCTCGCTTCCTGGGCAATACCTATTGCCCCGGTAAGTATTAGTAAAAGTAAACTTGTTAATCCAGTCTTTAGTTTTTTCATTAGTAATTCAATTTTAGTTAAACTTATTAGTATTTAATTATTCAAGTACCGGAGATTTTAGGCTATAACCCAATTGCTGTAGAAGGTCCAGTTCGTTATAATACACATCTTCCTTATACAATTTTCCCTCTTTGGTGAAATACAGGTGGGAAAGTCCCTGAATCTTTATTTTTTTACCTGTGGCTGGCATTTCACCAAATTCACCGGTATTACTGCCCGTACACTCCCAATTCATAAATATGTTGTTACCTTCAATATATGCATCATTATATTGAATTTTCAGATCGGGAAAGCCAGTGAAAAATACATTCATATGAGCTGCCATTTCATTTTCATTCTTGGCAACACTGATACCGTTGAGCATTCTAACAAAATTTGTGTCAACCAACTCATTCAGTTTAGAGACATTCTGATCATTCCAACACGAATCAATAAATACTTTTAAATTATTGGAAAGTTTATTTTTTATAGATGATTCCGAACTTTTGTTTTCTTTTCTGCATGCCGTAATTACAACCAACAAAACAAAAATGTAAACGACTGATTTGGACATGATCTTCTACAAAGATTACCCGATTGGCGTTCAACATGCCATGCGGGTATACTAAAGACGCTATATTCCGTCACTAATAAAAACAGCTAAGGACGAAAGGCTCTTTTTACTGTCCGAATGTCCATTTTCATTTATCGAAGCAATTTTATTAAAAAGTTGTATATTTAAAAATTGCAGGTCCCCCATCGGTTATTAGTAAACTATCATGGTAAGCCGAATTTTTACGGTTTTGTTGTTGTCTGCGTGCTCGTTTTTGAGTCCTAAACTTGTTCGGGCCCAAATTATAGACTTTACCACTGAAAATTCCTACAAAAGAGTATTCCTTGACACCGATAATTTTGGAATTTCCTATCTGGATATTCTTGAGAGATCCTACCCTTTAAGCAAAATAGATACGATCCAATTCAATATCCTGAATGATCTTGCCTACTATTGGCATACAAGGAATTTGACAAAAGCCCTGAATTTTACAAAAGAAGGTTTACAATTAACCCGTGAAAAAAAAGATACCCTATGGGAAGGTAGGTTTCAAATTACTGAAGGAGCCATTCTTCTAAGGATGGAAAAACTGGATAGTGCACGAATTGTTTTGGAATCTGCAATGAAAAAGGTTTTGAAGAATGACTTACCATTGCTCTATACTCAGCTGGGTTATGTTAATGAAAGACAGGGAAAACTGGATAAGGCTGCTGATATTGCTATGGAAACCTTTTTATTGGGGGAGGAATTGAAAGATAAAAGGGCAATGGCTGTGGCATTTAGTGATTTAAGTAATTTATTTTGGAAACAATCACGCTTTGAAAAGGCATTAGAATATGGATTAAAGGCCTTAACTCTTTTTGAAGAAAGGGGGTTAAGCGACCTGGATTATGATTTTACTCTATATGTTGTTGGAAATTGCTATATGGCCCTCAATGAGCATGAAGAAGCTCTTAAATATTTTAAACATTCAATAGCGATTGGAGAACGATATGGCTTTTTTAATAATCTGTGCGACGTATATATTTCTATGGTCTATCTAAAGGCGTATCTCAACGATTTTGGAGCAGCAGATCTTGCAGGGAAAAACGCCATTAAATATGCGGAATTGTTGGATAATAACTTTATGTTAATGCGTTCCTGGTTATCAATAGGAAAATCGCAAAACCTGCAGGGAAAATACATTTCTGCAATTGAGAGTCTCGAGCGAAGCATTGAAATTGCTACCGATGATTTTGGAGATGACTTTTATCTTAGTCAGGCCTATGAGGAATTGGGTAAAGCCTATGCCGGGAATCATAATTACAGAGAAGCATATCAGGCCTATGCAGAGTACGATAAGCTTAAAAAGGAAATATTTACTACTGAGGCTGACCAGCATATTTCCTTATTGCTCACAGAGTTTGATGTGGCACAAAAGGAGAGCACCATTATGGTGCAGGAAAATCAAATAAAAAAACAAAGATCCCGACAAACACTCATGATTCTCATTGGAGGCCTGCTACTCTTTATTTTGTTGCTATTATATAATACTATACAAACCAATAAGAAAAAAAACAGACTACTTAAAAAGCAAAATGACGAGAAAGAATATTTGTTGAAAGAAATACACCATCGTGTAAAGAATAATTTGGAAATCGTTTCCAGTTTGTTGTCCCTGCAATCAGAACAGGTAGGAGATTCAAAGGTTGCCGATGCCATGCAGAAAAGTCAACATAGGGTACATAGCATGAGTATGATTCACCAAAAACTTTATCAGGGTAAAAGTTTCTCAAGCATTGAAATGAAGGAATATTTCGTGAACCTGGGGAATTATATTGTTGATATATACGGGGCATCAGACAGAATTGAGATTATGTGTGAAATGAAGGAACTGCAACTGGATGTGGATACCGCCATTCCCATAGGTTTAATCGTAAATGAGTTGCTTACTAATTCCTTAAAATATGCCTTCCCGGAAAATCGAAAAGGGTGTATAAAAATAAGCCTTACTGAAACAGAAAATCAGCTTCATCTCGATGTGTCAGACAACGGAATAGGTAGAAATTATCAAGAAAAAATTCAGGGTACCGGCTTTGGCACCCAGTTAATAGATTTACTTACAAGACAATTAGAAGGTAAAATGTCCTTAAATATTAAGAAGGGTACAGCAGTTTCCTTTGAATTCCAAAACCATAAAGCAGCTTAAACATGGATAACGTAATTAGAATTTTAATTGTGGAAGATGATATGATTATCGCCGCGAATCTCTCATTGCAATTAACAAAGTTGGGTTACGAAGTCATTGGTATTGTATCACGGGGCGAAGACGCTATTAGTAATGCCAACCAAAATAAACCTGATATCATTTTAATGGATGTAAACCTAAAAGGTTCTATTGATGGCATAGATGCAGCTATTGCTATTCATCTGCAAAATGAAATACCCATAATATATTTAACGGCCAACAATGATGATGGCACTTTTTCCAGGGCAAAAGAGACGCAACCTTATGCTTTTATTTCCAAACCATTTAACAAATTGGATCTTCAGCGCACAATTGCTTTGGTTGTAGAGAAAATAAAGGATAATGGAGGTCTGAAACAATTACAGCCGGAAAGTAATTTACTGGTTTTACCAGATCGTATTTTTGTCAGGTATAATGGGAGAATGGTAAAAATATTATTAGACCAAATTCTTTATATAGAGGCAGAACGGAATTATTGTAATATCTATACCACACTGGGTAAATACCTCGTGGTAAGTACTTTAAAGACAATTGAAAATGAACTTAAGGCCAGTTGTTTTTTACGTGTCCATAGGTCATTTATCGTCAATATTTGTAAATTGGATGCTATAGCCGATAGTCATTTGGAGATAGGCAGAAAAGTTATTCCAATAAGCAAGTCCTACAAGGAATTTTTACTAGGGAGATTGCACACTATATAAGAGTAAAAAACATTTCTCCATTCGCAAACATGGTTACTACATTTATTTTGTTTGCTTGTTTTTAATGGCTTCTGCTATTGCGTGCCCATCACGGGTATTACTTTTTTTTAATTCCTCAATTATTTTGGGATGATCATCTTCACGTCCCTGAGATAGCTTATAGGCTGCCTGTATTTCCTTAATTTCAATCTCAAAACCGATAACACCTTTAACTTGTCTTAGGGTGTTCCGGGATAACTCATGAAGGGATATGGGACTTTCTGATCTTCGCTCATATTTATCCACCAGTTTGTGAAGAGAGTCCATCAGTGCTTTCTCGTCCTGTATTTTTAACAACCCGTATAAATGTACGGCAATATAATTCCAGGTAGGAACTTCTTCTTCTGCATACCAGGATGAAGAAACATAACTATGCGGGCCATTAAAAATACAAAGTACCTCACTACCTTCCTTGAAATATTTCCATTGCGGATTTGCTTTGGCAATATGACCGTAAAGGATATCATTACCTTTATTATCTGTGTCTAATTCTAAAGGGATATGTGTTGCCCAGGGTTTACCTTCTATTTGATTTATTAAAATACCAAATGAATTATTTAAAATGAATTCCCGGACTTCTTTAAGATTTTCATTTCGGTAGTGCTGTGGGATGTACATGATTTTTGTGTTATTTATTCTCACAGAAGTTGAGGCTAAATTACAATTAGTCCTTCTAATTCTACAGTTCAGTCATTCTTTTTTAATAAATCTTCTATTTAGGGGCATTTTTGAATTATTAAGCGCCAAACTAAATTCAAGGAACAACATGTTAAGATTACCATCTTTTTTTTCAGGCGGCTCTTAGTATTTTGTAGAGGACAAATTACGCAAGGAATGTTAAAGGTATATACCATTTGGGATAAGAACAATGTTATTATTGCCAGGGCTTTGGCTCCTAATAACTCCAGATCGGTATTGTCTAAGACTCAATGGGACAAGAGCTCTTCCAAATACCTTGGAAGAGAAACAGCTCCATATTGTAAAGATGAAGATCAGGCATTGGAACTTTTTGCTAACTTTAAACCCATAGGCCATTTTATCCTAATTGGGGTAAATAATAGTGCTGCAATGATCCCCAAAAATTGTAATAATCAGTAAATAATGAATATCAAAGAGTATAAATAATGAAATACCTGTTTAAGACATTTTTAGTGGGTATATTGATTGGACTGATCTTATCAGTCATATTTGTTGTTATTGAATTCTTTGTAAATGGTTCTGTTCAATTTAATAGCGAATTTTTCGTGGGAGTAGGTTACACACTCCTTTATTCAGTGGTTCTTACCATTATTAATAGCGCTTTTTTTGATTATTTGAATAAACGCGTTATCTGGAAAAAATACAGCAGGTACAGACTGGCTGTAGGTGCCGTTGGCGGAATAGTCCTAACCATGATTGGTATTTTCTGGATAAGGATATTAATTCGGATGGGCTTTGAAAGCTATAGCTGGGAGGAATTTCTTGCTGGAGAGAGGGCTATCCATTACCTTATTGCGTTAATTATAACAATTGTATTTACGCTCTTTTTTCATGCATTTTATTTTTACAGGGCTTTACAGGATAAAAAAGTCAAGGAGCAAAAGATAATTGCGGGAACAGCTTCAGCCAAGTTCGATGCTTTAAAAAATCAGCTGGATCCTCATTTTTTATTTAATAGCCTCAATGTACTTACCAGTTTAATTGAGGAGGATCCCGATCAGGCTCAGAAATTTACAACCTCATTATCTAAAGTATACCGGTACGTTCTGGAACAAAAAAATAAAGATCTCGTAACAGTTGACGAAGAACTTCAGTTTGCCAAAACATATATTAGATTGTTAAAAATGAGATTTGAAGACAGCATTGTCTTTGATATTCTTGAAAAGTGCAGTAATCCTGAAGCCAAGATTGTACCACTGTCGCTGCAACTTTTGCTGGAGAATGCGGTTAAGCACAATGTCGTTACAAGTACAAGACCTTTACATATTAAGGTTTATGAAGAGGATGGGTCGCTTGTTATTCACAATAATTTACAGGAAAAGCAGGTGGTCAAGAAGAGTAGTGGGGTAGGGCTCAGGAATATTCAGCAGCGCTATAACATCCTCTCCGACAAAGAAGTTCAAATAGCAAAGACCCCGAAGGATTTCAAGATTACATTGCCTATGCTTACAAAAATGGTTAGCATGCACGAATCGCAACAAATCTATATCCGTGACAAGAGATATCAGAAGGCCAAAGAGCGGGTAGAGGCAATTAAAGGTTTCTATGGGAATCTTACTGCATATTGTATTGTAATCCCTTTTTTGGTATGGTTAAATTTTAGGTCAACAGGTTTTCCCTGGGCAATCTTTCCCGCGCTCGGATGGGGTTTTGGCCTTTTAATGCATGGCATGGAGGCCTTTGGCTACAATCCTCTATGGGGGAAGAACTGGGAGGAAAAGAAGATAAAGGAATTAATGGATAATGATGAGTTTTAGGGTAGGTTCGGTCTACTCTGGATTACAATTCATCAGTTTAATAATACGATTGAGAAACTAAAATTTAGAAGATTTTACAACATTTCAGAATTTTGACTTGTAATTAAAAACAGAAATTTTACAAAACAAGAATCATGGAGAGCAATAGAAAGGAAGTCATTTATTTAAAGGCAAAGGAGCGAGTATCAGCAATTAAGGAATTTTACTTAAGCGGTGCTATGTACTGCATTATTATACCATTTCTGATATGGTTAAATTATCAAACTACCAGCTTCCCATGGGCTATTTTTCCTGCACTCGGCTGGGGTTTTGGCCTGGTTGTATCGGGGATGGCTGCTCTTGGTATTAACCCTTTGTGGGGCAAAGAATGGGAGTACAGAAGAATCCAGGAATTGATGAACAAAGAAAATTTATAAGTAATTCAGATAATAGAATACTGAAGTTGTATATGATAACAACTTTTATCAACGATATAACGATTAACAAAAATATTATGGAAGATTTTAGCAAAGAGACTAAGTACCTGAAGGCAAAAGAACGTGTGGAATGCTTAAAGAAATTTTACGGTAACATACTTTCGTATATAGTTGTAATTTCTTTTTTGGCAATCCTTAATTACTGGATAAATGAATGGCGATATATGTGGTTTTTATGGGCTGCATTCGGATGGGGAATTGGGATAATATTTCATGCCATTAAAACTTTTAACCTAAATCCATTTTTTGGTAAGGATTGGGAGGAACGAAAGATTAAGGAGATTATGCGGGAAGATGAGCATCAAAACAGATGGGAGTAAATAATAGATAAAAACAATATTAGATAGGAGACTAGTGGAAGCTGAAAATCAAAATAAGCTCGAAAGGGCTAAGAAAAGGGTAGAAGAAATAAAAGGGTTTTATATACATTTGGCTGTTTACGTTGTGATCAATTCATTTATCCTTGTGAATATTTATATCAGGACAATGGGGGAAGGAGAAACCTTCTGGAAATTCTCATCATTTTTTACCTTGTTATTTTGGGGGATTGGACTGGCCTTTCATTGGGCTCATGTCTTTAATTTTAACCCTTTATTTGGAAAAAAGTGGGAAGAACGTCAAATTCAGAAGTATATTGAAAAAGACAAACGCGATGCCGAAAAATTCAAGTAGATTAAGTATACGGTTTATTACTCAATTATATAGAAATAATGGTAATTAATTAAAAAATGGGCATGAATGTATTGATTATTGAAGATGAAAAGCCAGCTGCACGCCGTTTAGCCAGGTTACTGAGTGAACTTAATGTTGAAGTGTCTACCATGCTTCATTCCGTAGAAGAGGCTGTAGAGTGGTTTCAGAAAAATGAGCATCCAGACCTGATTTTCCTCGATATTCAGTTATCTGATGGTTTATCCTTTGAAATATTTGATGTTGTGGAAGTGAGAAGTGCTATTATTTTTACTACAGCCTATGATGAATATGCGCTTCAGGCTTTTAAACTTAATAGCATAGACTATCTTCTAAAACCAATTGATGATGAAGAGTTGGCGAGCGCAGTCAAAAAATATCAAAATCTAAAACCAGATCATAGTCAAATAGTTCTTGATTTTGACGATGTTAAAAAATTCCTTGTAAACCCCCTTGAGAGAGAATACAAAAAAAGATTTACCATTAGACTGGGACAACATCTGAAAATAATTAATGCAGATGAAATTGAATGTTTCTATAGTGAAAACAAAGGTACCTATGCGGCAACCAAAGAAGGAAGAAACTACTTGTTGGATACTACTTTAGAAAACCTGGAAAATGAATTATCACCACAAATTTTCTTTAGAGTTAGTAGAAAATTTTATGTCAACATCAACCACATTAAAGATATTGTTTCTTACACCAATTCTCGCCTTAATATCAAATTAAATCGCTTTAATGAGCAGGAAATTATCGTTAGCAGGGAAAGGGTTAAAGATTTTAAGTTATGGTTAGAATAAACTTAATTAAATATTTGATATAAAGATGTTTAGCTATAACTATAGATATTTCTTATAGTTGCTTTTTAGTAGCTTTTCATGGTTTTTTTTTCACTCTGTTGTCATCAAAAGCAGAGGGTAATAGTTTAGGTATCAATTTAATGAAAATTGGTAATAAAACTGCTCCTCCCGGTAATAAAAATATAGCCAGTGAAGGGATACTTTTAAAAATGTCTATTAGCTGATTCTGAACTTTTTTCTTCTCTTCAGAACTAAGGTCTTTAACAGTGGATTTGGAAAGTAGCTGCACTAATTCTTTACTCTCGGATAATTCTTTTAGAAGTCGTTTACTATTTCTTAAAATTAGTTTATTGACCACTTTTGCCATGCTGTCATAAAACTGAATTGCCATGTTGGGGTCTTTAAGAAAAGGAATATTGGAAGAATTTTTTTCAAAGAATGAGGTAATCTCTTCCAGTGAACGAGAAATCTCTTTTCTCTCAAAACCCAGGTCCTTCCCAATACCAAAGATAAATTCGGATTCCTGATATTCCAGTGTTTTATCTTCCCAAACAGTAAGACATGCTACATCCAGAAAGTATTGATTTTCCCAAATAACCGGGTTATTTGTTAACTGATCTCTGTAGGATCCATCAAACTCTTGTTTTTCACCATCAATAAACGTCATAGAAGAAGCAAAAAGCTGGGCTAAACGCTCATCTGTTTTGTTTTTCTCTTTAGAATTAAGTGAATGTGAGGTAACATTTATGGTCAGGTATTCCAGGGTTTGCGCATGTTTCCTTATATTTTTTCCTCCATCCAGGTAATATTTAAATGTAAGAACATCAATAAATAATAGTGAGTTTGTAATAATTCTGTTGAAAGTTTTACTAAATACATTATCACCAAGGTAAACCCTGGATTCAATCAGTTGTTCAAGTTGTTTTGATGTTTTACTGCCGGTAAGGATTTTATTAAGGAAAGAAATGGAACTAATATTAAGTTCCTGATAAAATTTAAAAATAGCCTGAAGAAAATCGTCAAAATCAGAATTTTTGTGTTCTAATTTATAAGTAAAGAATAATGCAGTAAGCAGGTTTATCTTGGCCTTTTCATCCTCAGACAGGGTATGTTCAGGACTTATAAAACGGGGCACCTTAATATTCAGGCCATAGACAAAGCCAGAAGTTTTAAGTCCTCCATAAAGATCCCTGAAATCTGAAAAAACTTCAAGATTATCTTTTACATCGTACCCAAATTTGTCAATCCAACCAGATGCGGATGGGTTCATAGGCTTGATCTTTTAAAAATTCAAAGTAAAACAAAATATAGGACATACCCTTTGTTGATTTTAATATTACTGACCAAAA
Source organism: Flavobacteriaceae bacterium (assembly GCA_020346245.1). Taxonomy (GTDB): domain Bacteria; phylum Bacteroidota; class Bacteroidia; order Flavobacteriales; family Flavobacteriaceae; genus Eudoraea. The sequence goes on from CP070778.1 coordinate 2,928,925, forward strand.
TAGCCTCTTATAGGAATTCATCAACTTAAATTTAAACGCTTCGGAGTAATTTGTTTGATTTAATTTTTAGTTTTGGATGTATACCGTTCATCGAATAATTGTGTTTTTTTTAACTATCCGATAGGAAATTTTGGATGAAATACCTATATTTCACGTTCAAATGCTATCAGAGCATCTCTGCAATGCCCCAAGTATTACAGAAATCTGAATTTATTTATTAGTACGTTTTCGAGAATTTAACCCAAATCAACCTCGTTATGGAATACTATATTTTTACTGTTTGGTTTATTATTATGTCATTCCTATTGTATAAAATATTCATGGCCCATTATTATTTGAGAAAAACTCAAAGTAGAGGTATGAATCAATAACTGGAATGCAAATTTTGAAATTCTTTGGGAAAGGAATAATTGACCATTAAAAAAGGCTGCCTATTAGGCAGCCTTTTTTAGTTAAAATTATCTGCTTTTATTCAATTATACCGGTACAACTTACCCTTGCACCTGCTGCCCCGCTGGGTTGAGATGTGAAATCATCAAAGCCCTGGTGGACAATAACAGCTTTACCCAAAATATCCTTATTTGCATCTTCACAGCCTATACACCATTGGTCGGTGCTAAATTCTACAACTGCATTACCATCAGCATCGGCGGTAAAATTTCCTATGTCACCTTTATGGTACCCCTCAGCTGCGCCCCACTTTCCGTGAGGTTCATGTGTAGGATTCCAATGCCCTCCGGAGGACTTGCCATCATCTGAGGAACAATCTGCCTTTTCATGTATATGAATTGCATGTTCTCCCGGGCTAAGTCCACTTAAAGTAGCTTTCATGGACACAGTTCCGTTTTCTTCCGTAAAAACAACTTCACCCTGAACATTGCTGTCACTTTTGGGTTCCATAGAAAATTTTATAACCTCCACATTAGCTTCCTCCGTAATTTTTTCCACTTCTTTGTCCGTTTCAGCCTGGCCTTCTTTTTCGACCTTTTTGGCTTCCTTACAGTTATAGGCCAGCACAAGAAGCATGCTTAGTACTATTAGTTGTATTCTCTTCATTTTTTTTGTTTTATGTTATTTTGAAAGTTAAGGAATATTCGTTGGTAAGTCAAAACAATAATTATAATGATTTGAAAAAAAGGAAAGATGCCCTGTATTTATATAGTTTTCTATACAGGTAAATGGATGCATCACTATGTACTTCGGACTTTAAGGTCCTTACTTGTTTGTAAATAATAGCGCCTTATTTCCTTTAGTAACTAATAAAGCTGTCATTTACTTCTCTTCAACCTATTAATCGCGTAATGACCTGTGTTTCACTATGGAGGGTTTTGTGAACAGGGCATTTATCTGCTATTTCCAGGATGCGTTTAGTCTGTTTCTCATTAATACTTCCGCTTAGCCTTAGTTCTCTGTGAAAAGTGTCAATTTTAGTTCCGGGAGATTCGCAATCCTCGCAATCCTCCGCATGTGACTTGCTATATGACGTATGTACTTCAACGTTTTGCAGGTCCCAGCCTTTGCGCTTTACATACATCTGAATAGTCATGGCAGTACAAGCGGACAAGCCCGCCGAGACCAATTCATATGGAGAAGGACCAAAATCGTTACCTCCAAAGTCTTCCGGCTCATCAGCCATCATATAGTGATTACCCACTTTCATTGAAGTCGAAAATCCATCACCGGAATCCAGACTAGCGACTACCTGATGTTCAGAACTAATTCTTTTAGCCAGAGGAATTTCAAGGTAACGTTTTGCCCAACCGGAAATTACGCTGCCGGCGTAGGATGAATCTTTTTTATTCGAAAGCAAGTGATCAGCCCCATCTAAAGAAATAAAACTCTTCGGGTGATGTGCCGCAACATAAATTTCTTCTGCATTTTTAATGGCTACAATCTGATCTTGCGGAGAATGCATGATCAAAATTGGTTTGCGTAATTCCTTAGCTATTTTCGGAAGGGTCTTTGTTTCCAGATCCTCCAGAAATTGTTTTTTTATAGTGAAATCCCGACCACCTATGTTAACGACAGCCTTTCCGTTTACGTTTATTTCTTCAATATTACTACGTAATAAATTTTTCACATGCACGGGATTTGAAGGTGCCGCAATTGTTGCTATAGCCTTAATTGAATCTATTTCTGAAGCCGCAATTATTGCTGCTGCGCCTCCAAGGGAGTGCCCTATTAAAAGGCTCGGTGCTTTGTAAGTATCCCGCAGATAATTGGCTGCAGCTACTAAATCCTCTACATTTCCGGAGAAATTTGTGTCGGCAAAAAGGCCTTCGCTTTCCCCCAGACCAGTGAAATCAAAACGCAAAACACCAAAACCATTGGAAGTAAGTGACTTGCTGATGTTTTTTATGGCCATCAGGTTTTTGTTGCAGGTAAAGCAGTGGGCAAATAACACAAAATTATGCGGAAGTTGATTTGCGGGTAACTCCAACCTTCCTGCAAGTTGTTGACCCTCCTTGTTATAAAATAGTACTTTTTGTAGGCTCATAATGCTATTTAATTAATTTATAGTCGAATAAAAGATACAATACTTTCTTACAGTTAGAAACCGTGTAAAACATCAGGTAACTAAGCCAACGCTGAAATAAATGACATTGGTTATTTTGACTTATTATTTTTTCGGCGCAAATCAGGGTTGTAAAAAACAGCAAATTGTAAACGATCGAAATTTGCAGTGTTAAAATGGTTTTTCAAATACCCAAATTGCAAACTTAAATTTTCAATGACAT
>CP070778.1:2931762-3029368 GCA_020346245.1 Flavobacteriaceae bacterium
TAATTCCATTAATACTGGCAATTGAATTATTGCTGTATTCCACTTCTTTTGTGGTATTATTGTGCCAAAAAATCCACTTCCCGGACTTAAGTCCATTTTCGTAGCTGCCCTGAGAAATCTTATTGCCCAAAGCATCATAACTAATCCACTCACCGTGTAATTGACCCTGTAAATTAAAGGTCCCCTCCTGGCTTATTAATCCATTATCATGATAATTTGTAACTTCAATCAAGTTAGTTTCTTCATTAAATTTCTGCTCTTTGCTTTCCTGTCCATATGCAAAAACAGTGACAAATGTAATCACCAAAATTATACTTGCTTTTCTCATGTTTACAATTTTTATATTCCTTAAAACTAGAATAAAGATAAATATTTTTAACCTTATATAAACTTTTACGTAACGTTAATTTTACATAAAAAACGTAAGCTACTTAATAATAGTACTTTACATCCCTAGCCTACATAGATAATTTTAATAATAATTTAATGTTAGCATCACACATACATCATAACTTTTCTTGAGATTTGATGCTGTGTTTAGACGCAATAATTAGCAAGTTCATAGTGAACATTAGTTTTTGTCGACTATCATTTATGAATACTAATGACTGCCTTTGGCCAAGGCAGTTTTTTTATTTCATAACTTAATGTTCAGTTAACCTTATGGTAACAATAAAATTAGTCCTTTGTCCTCGACAAAAACTAATACTTTATGAAAGCTAAACTACTTACCATAGCATTAATTTTATCCATTATTTCTACAGTATTATCACAGGAATCCAATTCTACAGATGTCTTTGGGAAAGGAATATTTAATCTGATGGGAAAGGACAGTACCTGGAGTATGAAGGTTGCCGCGCGAATGCAATTTTTAGGAACCGCTGCCTGGGAAAAAGGACCGGAAGGTGGTTGGATAAATCCTGCATCCAATATGTTGATAAGAAGAGCACGGCTAAAGTTTGATGGTTTTGCAGTATCTCCGAAATTGAAATATAAAATAGAATTGGGCCTGTCTAACAGGGATATGGCAGGACAATCAGAGTTTACCAGAAATGCGCCAAGAATGATAATGGATGCTGTAATAAAATGGAATTTCTATGGAAATTTTGTTTTATGGGCGGGACAAACAAAACTTCCGGGTAATATAGAACGGGTAATTTCATCTGGAAATCTGCAATTAGTGGATCGTTCAATATTAAATGCCAATTTTAATATAGATCGCGATATAGGCTTACAATTAAGACATCATTTTAATATTTCTGATAAATTCTTGGTAAGGGAAAAATTTGCATTTTCACAAGGTGAGGGACGAAATGTGGTTCTTGGCAACCTAGGAGGCCATCAATATACCGGGCGATTGGAACTATTGCCTTTTGGGAAATTTAAAAATAAAGGTGATTACTCCGGGAGTGATCTTGCAAGGGAAGAAAAGCCGAAATTAATGCTGTCAGCCACATATGATATTAATTCCAATGCGGTAAGAACCCGAAGTAACCTGGGTAATTTTATGTACAATGATGTAGGTCTTTATGAAACAACAATAGAAACGCTTTTTGTGGATGCCATGTTCAAATACAGAGGTTTTTCCTTTATGGGCGAATATGCAAATAGGACTGCCGATGACCCTGTAGCTAAAAATTCTGATGGCACCGAGACAGGAGATATTGTTAGAGTAGGTAATGGTTTAAACCTTGCAACGGGATATGTATTTAAAAGTAATTGGGCATTGGCTGTAAGATTTTCTGATGTAACCCCTGATCTGGAGATTACAGGTAGAAACAAATCAGACCAATACACCTTTGGTATTTCTAAATTTGTAGTAGGCCATAAATTAAAAGTACAAACCGATGTCAGTTTTTTAGATATCCAAGGTGAAACAGACATTTTACTATACAGATTGCAAGTGGATCTCCATTTTTAATACAAATAATAACCTTTAGATAACACGTTAAAAAAGCTTACTTTAGATATTTACGAATTAATCCTTCTAGAATATTATGGATAATATTTACTTAATAATGATAATAGCCTTGGCAGCTTTGGCCATTGCAGATTTGGTAGTTGGTGTAAGTAACGATGCCGTAAACTTTTTAAATTCAGCAATAGGTTCTAAGGCCATCTCCTTTAGGACTATTATGATTGTGGCAAGTTTGGGCATTGCCTGTGGAGCAATATTTTCAAGTGGGATGATGGAAGTCGCAAGAAAGGGAATTTTTAACCCGGGAGAATTCTACTTCAATGAGATAATGTTCATTTTCATGGCCGTTATGATAACGGATATCCTGTTACTGGATTTCTTTAATACCCTTGGGATGCCCACCTCTACTACGGTTTCTATTGTATTTGAATTGTTAGGTGCTGCGGTAGCCATGTCTATGATAAAAATAGGTGCAGACGGCGGAAGTTTTTCTGAAATTGTAAATTACATTAATACATCTAAGGCCTTTCAGATAATCATGGGGATATTGTTATCTGTTGTTGTCGCATTTTCAATAGGGGCTTTAGTCCAATGGATTTCTCGTGTTTTGTTGTCCTTTGATTTTGAAAAAAAATCCAAGTGGGTTGGTGCAATATTTGGTGGGGTAGCTTTATCTGCCATTACGTACTTCATATTCATGAAAGGTATTAAAGGAACACCTTATGCCGGTCAGACCTTTGACCTTATCGGGGGAGTCAAAATTTCTGAATTCCTTGAAAATCAGGTATTCTCAATAATTGTTGTGAGTTTTATTTTCTGGTCCTTTTTATCATATATCTTGATAAAGTTTGCGAAAACAAATATTTATAAACTGATTATTGGTGTTGGGACATTCGCCCTGGCGCTGGCTTTTGCAGGGAATGATCTTGTAAACTTTATAGGTGTGCCTATTGCAGCTTATCAATCTTATGAAGCATGGACAGTTTCGGGAGTAGCTGCCACTGAATTTAGCATGGAAGTATTGGCTACAAAAGTTCCTACACCTACAATTTTACTTTTCATTTCAGGTATAATAATGGTTGTTACCTTATGGTTTTCAAAAAAAGCCCGTTATGTGGCAGATACTGAGATTAATCTGGCAAGAGAGGGAGAAGCCAGAGAACGGTTTAGACCAAATAATTTATCGAGAGGTCTGGTAAGGTTTACCATATTAGTGTCCAGATATACGGAAACAGTATTACCAAATTCCCTGCTTAAAAAAATTAACAAACAATTTAAAAAATCAACACTTGCACTGTCCAAAGGAAAAATACACGAGTATGCCGCTTTTGATATGGTTAGGGCAGCTGTAAATCTTATGGTTGCGGGTATTCTGATTTCCATTGCAACGTCCTATAAGTTACCTTTATCTACTACCTATGTTACCTTTATGGTTGCTATGGGAACCTCACTTGCCGATCGGGCCTGGGGTAGCGAGAGTGCTGTGTATAGGGTGGCAGGTGTACTGAATGTAATTGGTGGTTGGTTTGCTACTGCAATTATTGCTTTTATAAGTGCAGGTACAATTTTAGCTATTATTAGTTTTGGAAAAGGCGCAGCCATTGCGGTATTACTATTTGTTGCCATTTTATTGCTGGCAAGAAATTATATTTCCTATAACCGAAATGCTAAAGCAATACGTGCTGAGGATATGTTGGTAAGATCGGAAAGTAGTTCTATTCAGGGCGTAATAGAAGAAAGCGTGCAGAATATTTCTAACGTACTGAAAAGAAGCAGTAAACTATACAGAAATAGTATAGACGGTTTAGCTAAACAGGACCTGGACGCACTTAAAAAGAATAAGAACAACGTGGTTAAATTATCTACGGAAATAGAAGATCTAAGAGACCACTTATTTTACTTTATCAAAAATCTTGATGAGAGTAGTATAGAGGCCAGTAATTTCTATATAAATATTTTGGGATATTTAACAGATATCGTACAATCTCTTGAATACATTACAAAAATTACCCATAAGCATGTAAACAATAATCACAAAAAATTAAAGTATAATCAGGTCAAAGAACTCACGGAAATAAATAAGGAACTGGATTCCCTACTGCAGCGCTCTAAACAGGCATTTGACAATCGTTCCTTTGAGGAAATAGGAATAATATTAAACAAAAAGGAAGAATTATATAAAATGGTTTCTCTTAAAGTTGAAAAACAAGTACAAAGAACCCGTTCGGAGGAATCCAGTCCAAAAAATACTACCTTATATTTTTCACTTCTGTTAGAAACAAAGGATTTAATGACCGCCACTATGAATTTACTTGAATTGTATTATGAAATGTACGATCGAAGTATTGATAATAATAGAATAGAATAAAAATGATATTTACAATCAAAGATTGCACCTTATGATATTCCTTTAGAACTATTGTAAGGTGCATTTTACTTTCTTGGGACTATTGGATCCTTCCCTTCTTCATTAATTGTTACTTTCCCTTTAAAGGAAATCTCAGAATGTCCATAAAGTATTTCAGCAACTTCTATTAGTTCTTGAATTAGATTATTCAGATTATCAGTATCATTTACAAGAGAAGAAGCCATATCAGTTGTTATCAGATCCTTTCGAATTAACCTGTCAATTTCCAGATTGCCCTTATGTATGTTCTCCCTGGCATTTTGTCTGAGTATCAATAATTTTTGATGATATTGATCCTTATCTTTTTCTGTCCGGAATAAATAAATTACCCGTAACACTTTAACTACTTTTTTTCTGAATGAATCGTATACTTTTTTAATGTGTGGATTATCGGAATCTAAATATTTCGAAACATTATTTCCCAAATCAAGAACATTTCGAATAATTTCAACCATTTTCCTATTCGCAAGTTTCAATTCCATAATTTTGGAATTTTGGCTTTCATTTAATTTTAGATTACTTTGGGCATTTACGGCGAACTTTATTATTTCTCCATAAATTGTTTTTACTTTTCTCAAATACAATGCCCGTACGTCTGTTTTAAAATCCTTTGTTGATTTTTTGACAACAGCTTTCGGTTTAAGTTCCGATATTATATCTTTCCTGTGAATATTTAAAGCGTGAGCCACAATTTCAAAAATGGCATTTTTATATAAATATTTGGTTTCCTTTATCAGGGAAGCAATTGCTGTTTCCGGATATTGCAGCATTTTCATTTCCAGAAATTTTGGCTCTTCAATCGCCTTTTCAGGGTCAAGTTTCTCAGGTACTATTTTTGCTACCAGCCGGGCAATAGGCTTAATAAACCAAACCAATATAAACGTATTAAGTATATTGAAGACCGTATGGAATAAAGAAATCGCCACTGGTATAGCCGCTGCCACCAAATAAGGGGAGGGAGAACCTAATTGCTGTGCTAACCAACTTATCATTTGTAAGAACGGATAAAACAATAAGAGCATCCAAACAACACCTAAAACATTGAATATAAGATGTGCTCTGGCCGTTCTTTTTGCCTGATAATTGCCCACAATGGCGGCAAGATTGGCCGTAATGGTAGTACCAATATTCTCGCCCAGAACCATTGCCGCGGCCATTTCAAATGGTATCCATCCTTCGGCAGTCATTATCAGTGTTAAAGCCATGGTAGCACTTGAAGACTGAATAACCACAGTTAGAAGAGTACCAATAAATAAGAAGAGGAGTACAGACCAAAAACCGGCATTTGTATACCTTGAGAGAAATTCCAGGATTTGAGGGTTATCATTAATATTGGGCATAGCATCCTTTAGGAATTGTAATCCAATAAACAGAACTGCAAATCCTATAATAAATCCTCCCCAATTTTTTGATTTTTCCTTTTTCGAAAACGTAAATAAAAATCCAAGCCCTACCAATGGAAGGGCAATGGCACTCATGCTTACTTTAAAGCCCAATATTGTAATTAACCATGCTGTTATGGTAGTTCCAATATTAGCCCCCATGATTACACTTATTGCCTCCGGCAAGGTTAATAAAGAAGCATTTGAAAAGCTTACCACCATAAGCGTAGTGGCTGAGGAAGATTGTATTACCGAAGTGATGAGAAAGCCGGTTCCTATACCTAAAAACCGGTTAGACGTCATGGTTGCAAGAATAGACCGCATTTTATTCCCGGCCAGCCTTAGGAGTGCATCACTCATTACTTTCATTCCAAAGAGGAATAAACCCAATGAGCCAATCAATTGTAAAATATCTGCAAAACCAAATTCCATGTATCTGAAGCTTGTCTGTTTTTTAAATTTAAGTAACAAATAGTTAATTCTAAGTAAATTTAAGATATTGTAATTCTTTATATAGAAAATAATTAAATCATGACTAAAGCTTTCTTACTGATATTTTGGGTTTGTGGTACTACGCTCCTATGTGGGCAGGATCTTTCTCCTAATCAGGTTCTCAACAAATCCATAGCCTATCACGACCCTCAGGGTAACTGGGTTGATTTTACAGGGCAGTTCTTCATTACCATGAAGACGCCTAACAGCAGCGATAGGTTAAGTGAAATAACCATTGACCTGGCGCAACAATATTTTAAGTTAGTTACCAAAAAAGACAACGTAATTACAGAGCAAATTATAAATAAGGAACATTGTAAATTTCTTCTCAATGGTTCTGAAACACTGACTGAGGATGAAATTGCCAAACACAGATTGACCTGCGAGCGCACCCGGACTATGAGAAACTATTACACCTATTTATATGGGCTTCCAATGAAGTTGAAAGATCAGGGGACCTTATTGGATAGAAAAGTATACCGGAAAACATTTAAGGGTAAAATTTATGAAGTGCTTAAGGTTACGTATGAAGAAGCTGTAGGAAAAGATACCTGGTATTTCTATTTTGACCCTGAATCGTATGCCCTTGAAGTTTATCAGTTTTACCACGATGAAGAAAAAAACGATGGCGAATACATCATTCTTAGTGGTCTGGAGGAAATTAACGGTATTAAAATGCCTAAAATAAGGGCATGGTACTACAATAAAGATGATAAATATTTAGGCACGGATACACTTACTAAAACCAAACCGCTCAAAGACTGATTAACGGGCGTAGATATTTCAATGTACATGGATACTTCACACCAGGTTACCATAGTTTCATCCAAATTCCTAAACTGACCAAGATCATTTCACGAGAGCAGATGCTTTTATAGTTTTAATCAAAGTTACGCCACAAAGCGTAGAATTTAACAACATCTAAAATCTGTAATTATGAAAAAATTTATTCTAAGTTTATTGGTCATTGGCTTAGCCAGCCAGGTATATTCTCAAATTACCAAAGTGGAAGAATTATCAGAAGTTGTAGTTACTGCTGTTAACTACAAATATTTAAATCAAACAGATAATAAAGAGGCCGCTGTTCCTGTTCAAATGCTACAACGCAAAGTTGCTGCTTATGATGTAACAACCAAAGATTATTATCAGGACGATTACGATTACTACACTGTGGAATTTTACATTCCTGACGGTAAAATAGTTGCCGCCTATGATCCTGATGGTAAGATTTTAAGGACTATTGAAAAATTCAAAAATATTAAATTACCTAACGCCGTAACTAAGGCTCTACTAGATCGATTCCCAAACTGGACGGTTTCAAACGATGTTTATCGGGTAACCTATACAGATAAAAAGGGTGCTAAGAAAATTTATAAGCTTAAGTTAGAAAATGGTGAGAAAGTAATGAAGATTAAGATGAATGAAGACGGTGAGTTTCTTTAATATGTAGCAAAGGTAGCTTTGATTACAATTACAAGTAATATGAAGTTGTCTTTTTGAAAAAAGGTTCTGCCTCAGTTAGCGGCAGAACCTTTTAATTTTTACGCTGTTTTTTTACAATTTGATTATTTACCTGCAGCACAGCTGATCCAAATCATTTCAGGAAACTTTGAGGGAAGATATCTTTGTACTATTAATGCCAGAAAGTGGCTATATATTAACTTTAAAACGTATTACCATGAAAAAATTTTGTATCGGTTTATTGGCTTTTGGGATAGCCGGCCTGACATATTCTCAAGAGATCAAAGTAGAAGAACTATCTGAAGTTGTAGTTGAGGCCGTAAATTATAAGTATTTAAATACAACAGATAATAAAGAAGCTCCGGTGCCTGTTAAATTGCTGGAACGCAAAGCAGCAGCATATGATGTTACCACCAAGGATTATTATCAGGATAATTATGATTATTACACTGTTTCATTTGTTATCCCGGATGGGAAATTAGTTGCTGCTTATGGACCCGATGGTAAAATTATTAGAACCATCGAAAAATACAACGACGTTCCATTACCAAATGAAGTTCGACAAGCATTGCAAGACAGATTCCCAAGCTGGGAGATTGTCAAGGATGTATATAGAATTAGGTATGAGGATCGAGAAGGTCCCAAAAAGAACTATAAGATTAAATTAAAAAATGGGGATAAAACAATGCGAGTAATGATGAGTGAGCGCGGAGAATTTCTATAATATCCGTTTTTAATTGATGACAACATTTTACCCCTGATGTTGCTACTTTGCAGGGCCCGGAATAATATATTCCGGGCCTTTTTTTAACTATACTGTTATCTGTAAAAATTCATTTCATCCAAATAGATCCATACGGCATCGGGCAACATCGCCCTGATATTTTTACCCAGCTTATGTTGTTTTCGTATAAATGTGGATGATATTTCCATTATAGGTGCATTTACGCGTTTTATTTTTGGATGTTCCTTAAGTTTATGGTCCGAGGAACCTTCAGAAATCCGGGGATACACATAAATTTCATGGTTTTCCAATATTAGCTCGTAATTTTTCCACTTGTGAAAGCTCTTTAAATTATCCTCCCCCATTATAAGACAGAATTTACGGTCGTTACCAAATTTTTCTTCGAGGTGCACCAATGTATTTATCGTATAATTTGGCTGTGGTAAATCAAATTCTATCTTGCTGGCCTTTAGTTTAGGATATTCTTTTACAGCCTCAAATACCATCTGATAGCGATGATTGTTATCCAGCAAGGTTTTCTTTACTTTAAATGGGCTCTGGGGGGTAATCACAAACCATACTTCATCAAGATCAGAAAACTCAACCAAATAATTTGCTATGACCAAATGACCCACATGTATTGGGTTGAAAGTCCCAAAAAAAAGTCCGGTTTTTTTCATGAATAACCTCTAAATTTTATTCATCCAATTTTTCAAACAAGATTTTTTAAACGCTTTGCCAGAGTTTTTCCCTGAAGGAATTATTGTCTCTCTACCCCAACAAAATTTGCAACTAGTTCATGGGCCTCATTTAGTGCTGCATCTAAATCGTAATTTTTAATAACTATATCAAACTGAGGTGCCGTGGCTAACTCTACCGAGGCTTTTGCGATTCGCATATTTATCTTATCATCACTTTCTGTACTGCGTTTTTTAAGTCTTATTTTTAGCTCGTCTACACTTGGGGGTTTCACAAATACGGCAAGCGTCTTTTTGGGGTATTTTCTTTTTATTCGCAATCCACCGGCAACGTCGATATCAAATATGACATTTTTCCCTTCTGCCCATAATCGTTCTACTTCACTTTTTAATGTGCCGTAAAAATTATCTCTGTATACCTCCTCCCATTCCAGAAAATCATCATTTTTTATATGCTTCTTAAATTCATTAGTAGTCATAAAATAGTAGTTTTCCCCATGTTTTTCCTTACCCCTTCTTGGCCTTGAAGTCGCGGAAACGGAAAAAGCCAGATTAAGTTCTTCCTGCTTTAGCAAATATTCTACTATTGTTGTTTTGCCACTTCCGGAAGGAGCAGCAAAAATGATAAGCTTACCTCCTCCCATTATAGTACATTGAGCATTTGTTCCTTAATTTTTTCCAACTCATCTTTCATTTGTACCACCAATTGTTGCATAGGCGCATAATTGGCCTTAGAACCAATTGTATTAATTTCCCTGCCTATTTCCTGGCTGATAAACCCAAGTTTTTTACCATTAGAATCAGCAGATTTCATTGTCTCAGTAAAATAGTCTAAATGGTTGCCCAGGCGAACTTTTTCTTCTGTTATATCATATTTTTCAAGGTAATAGATCAGCTCCTGTTCAAAACGGTTGGCATCTATTTCCGCTTTCAAATCGGCTACCGCCTTTTCCAGACGCTGACGAATAGTTGCCAATCTATCCGGATCCATTTTTACTACTTCATTTAAAAGGTTCTTAATTGATGAGATTCTATCCGTAAAATCCTTTTCAAGTACCTGTCCTTCTTTTGTGCGAAAACTAATTATTTCCTCCAATGCTTTCTCAAGGGCATCTTGTATGATTTTGTATTCAGAATCATCAATATCTTCCCTTTCTGTTTTAAGAGCGTCCGGTAATCTTAGTGCCATTTCCATGAGCTTAACATCATCGCCATCTGCAATAGATCTCAGCTGTTTTATGTATTGCCTGACCACCCCTTCGTTCACTACAGAAGATGCTTCGTCTCCTGTGATCTCTACATATAGACCAAAATCTATTTTACCCCGTACCAATGAATCAGCAATTGTCTTTCGAAGTTGCAATTCCTTCTCTCGGTAGGCGGAAGGCATACGGGCATTGATATCGAGATTTTTACTATTCAGGGATTTTAATTCGATGGTAATTTTTTTGGATGGAAGCTGCACCACATGCTTTCCAAACCCGGTCATGGATTGGATCATAAACTATATTTAATTTTGATAAAGGTACTAAAATCTAGTAGGGATTATTTAGAGGCCAACCTAATTTACTACAATTCCCTGATCCAAATATTCCTGAAGCTTACTCGGCTATTATCGCCATGATCCTGAAGTTTCAATGGCCCCTTGCCATGCGGTGGGTTTTTTGGCCAACCTATATAAGTCATAGCCCCTTTTATTTCCACATGATCCTGTACCAACACACCATTATGAATAACCGTTATTATCCCCGATTTGGTTTTTCCACCTTCTGAATTGAATTCCGGTGCATGGTAAATAATATCATACGTATTCCATTCTCCGGTAGGAACCGAGGCTTTAGCCAAAGGAACATGTTGTTTGTAAATTGAAGCTACCTGCCCGTTTACATAAGTGTCATTGTCATTATTATCCAAGACCTGAACTTCATATAGGCCCGATAGAAATATGCCACTATTTCCCCTGCTTTGTCCCTCTCCTTGTATATCAGCCGGAGATCTCCATTCAATATGCAATTGTACGTCACCAAATTTTTGTTTGGTTTGTATATCCCCCGCTTTATCTTTTACAGTCATGCTCCCGTCTTCGTTCAGATGCCATATAACCTCTGTGCTATCCTTAGCCATCTCCCACAAATCAAAATTACTTCCGTCAAAAAGGATAATGGCATCGCTTGGAGCACCATTATTTCCAAATGGATTTACCACGGGTGGTACAGGTTCATAGATCTCGGTCTGCTCAGGTTCTGTAGGTTCTTCCCCCATATATTCCTCATAAACTATTAGGTCATCCGAAGTGTCTTCATGAAGTCTATGCGTATCCTGGGATCTTTGTTTGCAACTTACAATCACAAGTATTAGGATCAACCAATAGTATCGATTCATACTTACAGTTCTTTTATCTTAATGTTTCTATACCCTATACTTATTTTTTCTCCATGATCCTGCAATGCGATCTTTCCGGTTTGATGCTTTCCAAAATCCTCCCAATCGGCAAATTTGGACTTGGCCACCATGGTATCCCATCCTTCACCCGTGACCGGGAACTCAACAATTTTCTTCCCATTGAGCACCACAATCCCTTCATTGGTCTTATGATTAATTGTAATTTCATACGTATTCCACTCTCCTAAGGGTTTTACGACATCGGTGGAAGGTGCAACCATATCATACAGCGCACCTGCCTGGTGTGTTGTGCCGTTTTTGGCATCGGGATGGTTTATATTATCTAAAACCTGTATTTCTGGCCCTGTATAGTAAGGCTCAATATATTTCGGATCCTCAACAACCCCCCACATGATACCACTGTTAGCCCCTTCTCTAACCATCCATTCGAGCTGTAATACAAAATCCGTGTATTCCTTATCCGTTACCAAATTAAACCTGTTCCCATCCGTTCTGGTATCATCCGGCCTCAATATCATAGCCCCATCTTCTAATTTCCATACATCGGGCACTTCCTTATCCGGATAAACATGCCAGCCATCAAACGAAGTTCCATCAAAAAGGACGGTCCATTCGTTTTCTTCATCAGTATTTATGGTCGATTCAATATTTGAAGAGGTAGCACTTTCCTTATCCCTATCCTTTGATTTATCCTTACAACCCATTAAAAGACAGGCAAATAAAATAACTCCCAGCAAATTTTTCATAGTTGTATTGTTTTAAAGTCCCAGTATTTTTTTAAGCATTTCTTTATCAATGGCGCCCCCGGCAAAATCATCAAAGGTCTTTTCAGTAGCTTCTATTATATGATCCTGAATAAACACTGCCCCTTCCCTGGCTCCTTGTTCCGGACTCTTTATGCAACACTCCCATTCCATAACTGCCCAAACATCACAGCCGTACTGTGTTAATTTAGAGAATATAGACTTAAAATCTATTTGTCCATCCCCCAAAGAGCGATAACGACCAGCACGTTCACCCCAATCATTATAACCTCCAAAAGCACCTTTTTTGCCCGTGGGGTTAAACTCAGAATCTTTTACATGGAACGACTTAATAAATTCGTGATAATGGTCTATATAAGTAATATAGTCTAGTTGTTGTAAAACAAAATGGCTGGGGTCATACAGGATATTGGCACGCTTATGATTCCCAGTGGCTTCGAGGAAGCGCTCAAAGGTATCTCCATCATGCAAATCCTCCCCGGGATGTATTTCATAACAAACATCTACCCCTTCTTCATCAAAATGATTCAATATTGGGAGCCATCTTTTTGCAAGTTCTTCAAAACCCATCTCCACTAATCCTGGTGGACGCTGTGGCCATGGATGCCATGTATGCCACAACAGGGCCCCGGAAAATGTTGCATGAGCATTAATTCCCAGTCTTCGGCTTGCCGTACCTGCTTTCTTAACCACATCAATGGCCCATTCCGTGCGCGCTTTAGGGTTGTTTTTTACCGCATCGGGGGCAAAATTATCAAACATCAGATCATATGCCGGGTTTACAGCTACCAATTGCCCCTGTAAATGGGTAGACAACTCGGTAATCTCCAAACCGTATGAATTTATGGTACCCTTTAACTCATCGCAATACGTTTGGCTTTCCGCAGCCTTATCCAAATCAATTAAAAAATGTTCCCAGGTTGGGATTTGAATTCCTTTATATCCTAAATCGGATGCCCATTTACACATCCCTTCAAGTGAATTGAACGGGGCTTTGCTATCTACGAATTGGGCTAAAAATACAGCGGGTCCTTTAATTGTTTTCATTATACAGTTCTATGTGGTTAATCAAATTAGTAATTTGTTAGGTTTCAAGAATTAAATCCTATATTTAATGGGTAAAAAATCAACTATTATTTCTTCAATTGGGAAGTGTTAAATATAGCAATAACATCAGAATTAAAATAACATTATAGCATGAATCAGGAGGAGAAATATGACGCCATAGTTGTGGGTACCGGAATAAGTGGAGGATGGGCTGCTAAGGAATTATGTGAAAAAGGGTTAAAAACCCTGGTTCTTGAACGAGGTAGAATGGTAAAGCATATTGAAGATTACTCCACCATGAATATGGACACCTGGGATCTGCCCAACAACAATGAGCTATCCCGGGAAGATCGAAAAAAATACCACAAGCAAAGCAGGGTAAACTGGGCCCCAAAAGAAGATGTAAAACATTTTTTTGTAAATGATTTGGAGCACCCTTACGTGGAGACAAAACGTTTTGACTGGATTCGAGGTTACCATGTAGGAGGGCGTTCGCTAACATGGGGCCGGCAGAGTTATAGATGGAGCGATCTGGACTTTGAAGCCAACTTAAAAGAAAGTATTGGCGTAGACTGGCCAGTGCGTTATAAGGATATTGCACCCTGGTATGATAAGGTAGAAGAATATATAGGGGTTAGTGGAGAAAAACTGGGATTAGGCCATCTTCCCGATGGTAAGTTTCACCCTCCTATGGATCTTATGTGCCCCGAGGAGGACCTGAAAAATGTATTGTCTGAGAAGTTTGATGATGGCCGGCTCCTCACCATTGGACGCGTGGCAAATATTACTGATCAGGCACGTAATATAGAAGGAAGAAATCCTTGTCAGTTTAGAAACAGATGTTGGAGGGGATGCCCTTTCGGAGGCTATTTCAGTAGTAATTCTTCAACACTTCCTGCCGCTGAACGAACAGGAAACATGACATTGCGGGCAAATTCTATCGTTTATGAAATTATTTATGATGATAACACTGAAAGAGCAACAGGTGTTCGTGTTATTGATAGAGAGACTCATGAAAAATATGAATTTAAGGCAAAAGTGATCTTCTTATGTGCCTCGGCAATGGCTTCTGTAGGAATACTTTTGCAATCCAAATCTGAGCGTTTCCCAAATGGTATTGGCAATAATCATGACCAACTGGGCAGAAACATAATGGACCATCACTATCAATTAGGCGCTTCTGCAAGGGTAGAAGGGCATCTGGATAAATTTTACAAGGGCCGGCGCCCTAATGGTTTTTACATCCCCCGATTTGTAAATTTAGACGAAAAGGCTCCCAAGAAAGAATATCTAAGGGGGTTTGGTTACCAGGGTGGCGCAAGCAGAGAAGATTGGACCTTATCAGTTGCAGAACTGAATTATGGAAAAGAATTAAAAGAGGCCATTCTAAAACCCGGTAATTGGGAAATTGGCGCTACCGGATTTGGTGAGATGCTCCCTTACCATGATAACAGAGTGACCCTCAGTGACACTGAAAAAGACCAATGGGGATTACCACAGTTAGACTTTGATGTTGAATTCAAGGAAAATGAATATAAAATGCGGGAAGATATTATCAAACAAATTACAGAAATGTTTTCCGCTGCAGGATTCAAAGACATAGAACCTTATGAAAGAAGTACCGGCCCGGGTCTTGGAATTCATGAAATGGGCGGTGCGCGCATGGGAAGGGATCCAGGAACATCTGTGGTTAATAAACACAATCAGGTTCATGATGTGCCAAATATTTATGTTACAGATGGCGCATTTATGACCTCAGCCAGCTGTGTTAATCCTTCCCTTACGTATATGGCTTTTACCGCCAGGGCAGTAAGCCATGCTGAAAAAGGGATCAATGAAGGAAAATTTTCATAAACCAAAAGTGTATATAGTATGAAAAATGCATCAGCTAGAAATTTGTGGGGAGACTATTTAGATAAGCACCTGGAGTACGCCTTTTCACATGAACCTAAGGTTACACATATTGGGAATAGTGAAAGTGAAGTGAAGGAGGCTCTAAAACTGATCTTATCAGGAAAAAAAAGGGCTACCTCGCATTCCTTGTTAGGGCTTCAGTACAGAAAAGAACCGCTTCCGAAGATAGGAGATTTTACCGTATTAACAGATTGGAAAGGCGAAGCCAGATGTATTTTAAGAACGGTAGCTGTAAGGCTTAAGCCATTTTTTAGTATCAGGGAATCTTATTCAAAAATTGAAGGCGAGGGGGATTTATCTTTAACATATTGGAAAAATAAACATTGGGATGATTATACCAAAGAGCTGGAAGCATTTGGAAGAGTCCCCAGGGAGAGCATGATTGTTGTAGGCGAATATTTTGAAAAGGTTTTAGAAAGATAACGATAGTTTGGTATAAAAGATACCCCAAAATTCGGGGTATCTAAATCCTATAATAAATGCTATTATTCCATGTTCACCCAGACGTTACCTTCTTTATTAGATTGGACGGTGGCTTCAATAAAGTTAAGGCCACGAACACCATCTAACATAGTTGGGAATTCGCCGTCATTATAATCTTCTCCCCGAATAGCCCTGGCAGCCCCCAAATAAATATTAGCCATAGAATCAAATATCCCTTCTGGATGCCCTGGTGGTAATTTAGTACCGTCAAGAGACAGCTTCGAATTATAGGCATGGCCGGGTTTATATATTTGTACCGGTTCTGTATCACTTAGCTTATATAGGAAATTAGGCCTTTCCTGCTCCCAGACAAATGCAGCTTTCTCCCCATAAATTCTTATCGCCAATCCATTCTCTTCACCTGTAGCCACCTGACTGCCTCTGATTACTCCCTTAACATGATCTCCCATGCGTATTAAAACGGTTCCATCTACGTCCATTTGATTGTCCTCGTAGAGATAATTAAAATCGCATAACAGAGAATTTATCTTTAATCCTGTTGTATACTCTATAAGATTAAAAGCATGAACACCTATATCCCCCATACAGGAACTTATACCTGCCTTTTTGGGATCAAGTCTCCACACCGATGAGCGTTTTTCCTTATCGTGGATTATTGTGTTAATCCATCCCTGGTAATATCGGGCATCTACTTTGTGAATTTTTCCCAGAGCTCCTTCTTTGATCATCTCACGCATTTGACGAACCATAGGATAGCCTGTATAGGTATGCGTTACGGCAAAAACAGTTCATGCCTTATTATGGGCCTCCTGTAAAATTTTTGCCTCTTCCAGGGTAGTGGTCATTGGTTTTTCACAAATGACATGAAACCCATTATCCAATAGTTTCTTGGCCATAGGAAAATGAAGAAAATTTGGAGTGAGTACAGAACAAACCTGTATTCTTTCTTCTTTCGGGAGTTTTAGCTCCTCTTCAATAAGGGTGTCAAAATCTTTATATATCCTATTTGTGGGAACATCAATTTCCTTAGCGAATTCCATGTTCAATTCAAATACAGGGTTAAAAACACCACCTACTATTTGGTAATTATCATTAATATGCGAAGCTACCCTGTGCAATACCCCGATAAGAGAATCTCCTCCTCCGCCAATTATTCCTAATCTAATTTTTTTTGCCATTTTTATATCTCTTTTTTATTATTCCAATATGCAATTCTATTCCAAAAGCCTCACAAAATATAGTATTTTCTTCTCCATGAGCTTCTCCTGCATTTATCAATAAAGCCGGTTCAATTTATATAAAATATCTAAGACTTATAAGCAATTTTCTCGTTTTTAAATAAGAACACAAACAATAGAGAAACTCCGAATGCAAAAGCAGCAGGAAACAACCAGATCATTTCCCAATTATGTGAGCTATCGCCCAGCATAAAATAATCCGTTATTCTTCCTGCTATCCAAAAGCCAATTAACATCCCAACCCCATAAGTGGCTAATGTAATTAATCCCTGAGCTGCACTTTTATATTTTGGCCCTGCTTTGCTATCCGTATATATCTGGCCCGATACAAAAAAGAAATCATAGCAAATACCATGTAAGGCAATCCCCAGTAGGAGAAGAAAGGACAATTCCCCGGCATTTCCGTAAGCAAAACAGATATAGCGCGCAGTCCATGCTAACATAGCTACGACCATGGTTTTTTTAAAACCAAACCTTTTAAAAAAGTATGGTAAAAGTAGCATAAACAGAATCTCTGAAATTTGGCCAATAGTCATTTTACCTGCAGGGTTTGAGATTCCTATTTCCCCTAAAAACTGTCCGGCATGCTGGTAGTAAAAAGCCAGGGGAATGCAAATAAAAATGGAAGCCAGAAAAAACACTAAAAAATTTCTGTCCTTTAAAAGGTTTAAGGCTTCCAAGCCAATAATATCAGCTATCCTTATTTTCCTTTTCCCGTTTATGGCAGGAGGTGTTTTGGGTAAGGTAAAACTAAAAAAACCTAAAACGCCTGAAGCAAATGCGGTCATTAAGAATGTATTTTTCAGATAGCCTTTAGTTAAGCCCTCTGTAGAGTCCCAATGAAAAAGGTAGCTAATCGCTAATCCAGCGACTATCCAACCCGTAGTACCAAAAACACGGACCAGGGAGAATTGCTTTGCCGGGTCATTCATTTGATTAAAGGATACTGAATTTACCAGCGCCAGGGTTGGCATATATAAAATCATATAACCTAAAATATAAGGGTAAAACCCGGCAAAACTCGTTGCATAAGCCAACTGAACCATTAAAACCGCACCAATAAGGTGTAGCACTCCCAATATCCTTTCCGCATTAAAATAACGATCTGCAATTAACCCAATAATAAATGGTGCAATTATTGCCCCCCAGGATTGCGTAGAATAAGCCATGGCGATTTCAGGATCGCTTGCTCCCAAACTTTTGGGTAAATATATCCCCATGGTAACATACCAGCTGCCCCAAATAAAAAATTCTAAGAACATCATCACTGAAAGCTGTACCTGAATTATTTTATTCATGAAATTTTCTGCTATCTTTTATAAGAAATATAGTCTAATGAAAGGGGTTCTAATTCATTATCCCTAAAATTCATTGCTATCTGGGACCTGTGATGTGTTGAATGGTTTATTATATGAAATAAAATGTCCTGTAAGGTATTTGTGAAAAGCCTGCCTTCTGAATTTTCATAGTCTATCCTTAGTTCGAAATCTGAAGCATTGGTAGTTATTTCAAATGAACTTCGCTGATTTTCATAATGAATATCTCCCCAGTCCTGGATAGGGTGAATCTGCCAAACTTTATATTCAGCAGCTTTTCCAAGTATTCTTGAGTTCCAAATATTGTGTGCATTCAGGATATGACTGAATAGCATTATGCTTTTCTCAGGTACCTTTTCGAGTTTTATACACTCCTCGATGAGTTTTTTATTGCAAAAAAAATTGTAATCAAAAAGTTGATTAAAAAAAACTTTCATAGGACATGATAAGTGGTTAGGTTATTTCTTTGGCTGCTTTAAGCAATAAATCTCTTGTTGCTATAATCCCCTCTTCTTCGGATAATTCTCTTCCCTCATATTCAACTCCAATATAACCGGTATAACCTGCATCTCTGACAATCTGCAGCATACGAACATAGTCTATTTCAGTCTCGTCGCCATTTGCGTCAAAATTGTGCGACTTGGCACTAACAGCTTTAGCATGAACCATTAGTTCCTCAACGCCTTTGTAAATATCATAATTCTCTGCACAACCCGCAGCATAATCTTTCGGATCTTTTCTTTTGATACAGAAATTTCCAAAATCTGGTAATGTACCACAATTTGGCATATTAACCTGGGTCATAACCTCAGACAGCAGAGCTGCATTTGACGAAAGTCCTCCGTGATTTTCCACAAGGATATTAATATCCTTAGTCTTTGCATAAGCAGAAAGCATAGAAAGTCCGTCTATTGAATTCGCTTTCCATTCAACTGGATCAGAACTTCCGGCCAGATTTACCCTTATAGCATGGCAGTCCATTGCAGCTGCTGCATCTACCCATTTATAATGATTTTCTACCGCTTTTTTACGTTCTGCAGGATCGGAAGTGGCTAAGTCTCCTTGCCCATCAATCATGATCAAAACATTCTTTAAACCATACTTCTCGGCTTCAGTGTTGCATTTATCCACAAAAGATTGCATTGCTTCTTCCGAATAATTTGCAGCTTCCAACTCTTTGTTATAAAGCTGACTTACATACTCCAGCCCTTCAAATCCCCAATTCCTGGCTTTCTCAGCAAACGTGTAAGGATCAACTTCGTCTGAATTGATCATGTTATGAATAGACCATTGCGCCAGGGATAATTTAAAAAAAGGTGTTGCCGCTGCAATTACGTTTTCTTCAACTGGCTCATCGCCTTTTTCAGATTTCTTTGCCTCCTTGCAGGAGTAAATTCCCAGCACAGAAAAACCTATCCCGGCCTGGGTACTATTTTTAATAAAATTTCTTCTTTTCATAAGTTTGTTTCTCTTGAATAGTTAAGGTGTTGTGTAAGCGTTCGGATATTAAAATTATTGACTTGTATTCTCCATGTTTGAAGGGTAAAAATTATCATTCAGCCTCGAGTAAACTAACCATTTTTATATTCTCAGTTTACATTTCATTTTAATGCAGAATCCATAAGTTAATAAGCCATTAAATGTAAAAAATTAATTTTATATTTGATGCCTTTAGCATATAAACAATAGTACTATATGAGTAAATTTTATTACAATGAAGAGCAGGAGTCTTATGATGCGATAGTTGTAGGCACTGGTATTAGTGGTGGATGGGCAGCAAAAGAATTATGTGAGAAAGGACTTAAAACTCTGGTCCTGGAACGAGGGCGAATGGTAAAGCATCGTGAAGATTATCCTACAGCAAATATGGATACCTGGGACTTTCCAAATAACGGAGAACTTCCCCCTGAAGAAGTAGCCAAACAGTCGAAGCAAGCGAGGACAGGTTATACCACAAGAGCCCCACATAATTTTTGGTTTGTCAATGATATAGAACATCCATACAATGAAATAAAACGATTCGACTGGATGCGAGGCTATCATGTTGGAGGAAGATCCTTGCTCTGGGGCCGGCATAGCTATCGCTGGAGCGATCTCGATTTTGAAGCAAATAAGAAAGAAGGTATTGGTGTGGACTGGCCGGTTCGTTATAAAGATATTGCCCCCTGGTATACCAAAGTAGAAACCTATGTGGGGATATCCGGAGAAACTTTAGGCCTGCCACAGTTGCCCGATAGCGTGTTTGAACCCATGATGGAATTGAATTGTGTAGAGCAACACGTAAGGGAAAAAGTAGCAGAGAATTTTGATGGCCGGGTAATTACCGCAGGTCGTGTTGCACATATAAATAGCAGCAAGCAATTTGAAGGTGACGGGAGAACCAAATGTCAATACAGGAACAGGTGTATTCGGGGATGTCCTTTTGGTGCATATTTCAGCAGTAATTCATCTACCTTGCCGGCTGCAGAAGCCACCGGAAATATGACCCTCAGACCCGATTCTATTGTTCATGAAGTTATGTACGACCCCGATACAAAAAAGGCTACCGGTGTAAAAGTGATCGACAGGGTTACCAAAGAAACCTTCGAATTTAAGGCTAAGGTAATCTTTTTATGCGCTTCAAGTATTGCTTCAACTTCTATCTTAATGCAATCTAAATCGGACCGGTTCCCTAATGGAATGGGTAATGATTCAGATCAGTTAGGCCGAAATATTATGGACCACCACCTTGGGGTAGGTGCTTCGGGTAAATATGATGGGTTTGAGGATAAATTTTACAAGGGTCGAAAACCAAATGGTATTTATGTGCCCCGCTTCAGGAATATAGGAGGTGATTCCAATGTAGATGCTTTTAAGCGTGGATACGGCTATCAGGGAAGTGGCAGCAGAAGCAACTGGGATGAGGCGGTTTCTGAATTGTCTCACGGTAAAGACCTAAAAGAAGCCATTCTTAAACCCGGGGGCTGGACCATGGGGATGGGTGGTTTTGGAGAAGTGCTGCCTTATGAGGATAACAGGATGACCCTTGATTATGATAAATTAGATGGTTGGGGGCTGCCTACAGTGACCTTTGATGCTGAGCTTAAAGAAAACGAATTGAAAATGCGTGAGGATATGAAAGAGCAGGCATATGAGATGCTCACAAAAGCCGGTCTCAGGGATGTTGAAGCTTTTGATAAACCTGTAGCCCTTGGATTGGGGATCCATGAAATGGGAACTGCAAGGATGGGCAGGGACCCTCAAACTTCGGTAGTTAACGGATTTAACCAGGTGCATGCTGTTAAAAATGTATATGTGACGGATGGGGCCTTTATGACCTCTGCTGCCTGTGTAAACCCATCATTAACCTATATGGCATTTACAGCAAGGGCAGCCAACCACGCTGCTGAACAACTTAAAAAAGGATTATTATAATGGACAGAAGAATCGCAATAAAAAATATGGGTTTGGCACTTGGTTATACCGTGGCCACTCCAACATTATTAAGTCTTGTTCAAGGATGTAAAACTGTAGATACCGTTGACTGGACTCCAGATTTTTTTACAAAGGAACAGGGCAACGTACTTCATAAGCTGGTAGATATAATTCTGCCTAAAACAGACACGCCTTCGGCTTCTGAAGTTAATGTACATATATTCATAGATCGATTTGCCAACGAGATTATGGAAGAAATACAACAAACCGTAACAAAATTGTCTTTTGATAAATTTATTGAAAAGGCGCTTAAGGATTCCGGTAAAGATGAAGCAAATGATTTAACTTCTGAAGACCTGGAACCCGTCCTGGCAGAAGCTCTTCAACTAAGCGAAGAAGAGGAGATAATGAATGAGGATCTGGTTATAAAGAACCCCTCAGCCATGATTAAAGGTGAAAATGATGCAGTATCAGAGGAACCGGTTACTTATAACTTTACGAAGAATATTCGGGATATGACAATTTGGGGTTATAAAACTTCGGAATATGTTGGGGAAGAAGTTCTTGCATATTTACCCGTTCCCGGTGAGTATATTGGATGTGGCGATCTTAATGAACTTACAGGGGGTAAAGATTGGTCACTATAAAGAACATAATTGAAAAGAAGAAATTTCATAAATAAAACGGCTTTTGCAGCAAGTGCCTTGTCTCTGACAGGTGCTTCGGCATTTGGTTATTCCTCAAATGATAATGCAAAACATTCTTTTCACCTGAAATATGCCCCCCATATTGGTATGTTCAAACACCATGCCGGAGAAGATCCTATAGCCCAACTTCATTTTATGGCAGATCAGGGATTTACCGCCTTTGAAGATAATGGCATGATCGGCCGTGAAATAAAATTACAGGAAAACATGGCCCGGGTCATGATAGAAAGGAAGATGGAAATGGGTGTGTTTGTTGCCCATAAAATCTATTGGACTGAACCAAATCTGGCTTCAGGAGATAAGGATAAACGCCAAGAATTCCTCAGTGATATCAGGAAAGCCATTGAAGTTGCAAAAAGGGTCAATGCTAAATGGATGACTGTAGTCCCCGGTCATGTAGATCTCAGATTATCGATGGGCTATCAAACAGCTAATGTTATTGAGTCTCTTAAACAAGCCAGTGCGCTTTTGGAACCCCATAATTTAATTATGGTACTGGAACCACTAAACTTCCGCAACCACCCTGGTTTATTTCTTTCAGGTTCTCCCCAGGCCTATGAAATTTGTAAGGCGGTTAATTCTCCTTCGTGCAAAATACTTTTTGACATTTATCACCAACAAATCCAGGAAGGTAATCTAATACCCAATATTGAGGCCTGCTGGGATGAAATTGCGTATTTTCAGATTGGGGACAATCCCGGTAGAAATGAACCTACAACTGGGGAGATAAATTATAAAAACGTTTTTAAGTTCATCCATGAAAAAGGGTTTAATGGTATTTTGGGGATGGAACATGGTAATTCTATTCCTGATAAAAAAGGTGAATTAGCTGTGCTGAATGCCTATAAAATAGTAGATGCCTTTATTTAAATTGCCCACTACTTTTAAAATCACCATTAGGGTTTAACAGCATTAAAATCTAATTTTTTTAATTGAATGGAGGAATTAGTTGCTTTTTGGCAATTAAATTATTGATTTTAACATTTTTTTTATCTTTTTTTTACAATTTGGTAATCCTAATATGGATTTGATGCGTATATATGATTGTTGGAAATAATATAATTCCCCGAATAATGGATAACTATTTTATTATCTTATTGATTTACACAGCGTTGATTATCATATCCTACAATGTTGTGAGACCTAGCTTCAAAAAATAGGTAAAAGCCTTTTTAATAGTTTAAAAATCAGGTTTAATAGGTGACCTACCCCAAAATTTAACGTATTTTTTTTTCAATCAGTCTGGTATTCTTCATGGCTAATTCTTACTGTACGGAAAGAGCTATTCATTTCATTGTTCACTATTATTGAACGTAAGTCTATTCCATAAAAAAACACCTTCTGGACTGGTCCTAAAGATGGGGTAGACCTGCCCGAGGTGTTTTTTAATTAATAAACACTATTACACTATAACTGAAACGATATAGTATAGTCAGCCAATTGCATTTCAGTATAGGTTACGTTCATGAACCGCACATCAGACAATCATCATCTGCTTGTCCTTCCTTGGAGCGTGCGATCAATTCTTTCATTTCAGCTTGTGACATTGGTTCCACATCCGGTTCCTCTTGCGCAACAGGTGTGGTTTCAACAGCTAAAACTGCTGCAGCTTCAGGAGACGCTGCTGCAACCTCTGCTTCCGCCGCCACACTAATTGGCACTTCTTTTTTCTTGGTATTATCCAAAGTAAACTTAATGGCGTCTACCGCTGCTTTTGTACGGAGGTAATACATTCCCGTTTTAAGACCACTCTTCCAGGCATAAAAATGCATAGAAGTAAGTTTTCCGTAGTTAGCGTTCTCCATAAAGAGGTTTAGAGACTGGCTTTGATCAATAAAATAGCCTCTTTGCCTGGACATATCAATAATGTCTTTCATACTCAGTTCCCAAACTGTTTTATAGAGCTCTTTAATATCCTGTGGAATATTATCTATATGTTGAATAGAACCGTTGGCTCGCATTAACTCCTGTTTGAGGCTTTCATTCCATAATCCAAGTTTAACAAGGTCTTCCAGCAAATGTTTATTTACTACAATAAATTCACCAGAAAGTACTCGCCGCGTATAAATATTAGACGTATAGGGCTCAAAGCATTCATTATTCCCTAATATCTGTGAGGTAGAAGCTGTTGGCATTGGTGCTACTAAAAGTGAATTGCGTACGCCGTGCTTTTCTATTTTCTTGCGCAATTTTTCCCAATCCCATCTACCGGATAGTTCTTCATCCTTAATACCCCATAGGTTATGTTGAAATTGACCCTGAGAAATTGGTGAACCCTTATAAGTTGAATAGGCTCCCTCTTCTTTTGCCTGTTCCATTGAAGCAGTTACAGCTGCATAATAGAGTGTTTCAAAGATATCCTGGTTTAATTGCTTGGCTTCATCGCTTGTAAAAGGCAGGCGCAACATTATAAAAGCATCTGCCAGACCCTGTACCCCCAAACCTATAGGCCGGTGGCGCATATTAGAATTTTCGGCCTCTTTAACAGGGTAATAGTTCCTGTCAATTACTCTATTGAGATTTTTCGTTACTCGTTTGGTAACCCTGTATAGTTCTTTATGATCAAATTCTCCGTTTTTAATGAACATTGGCAACGCTATAGATGCAAGGTTACAAACGGCAACTTCATCAGGAGAAGTATATTCCAATATTTCAGTACATAAATTTGAAGAGCGGATGGTTCCCAAATTCTTTTGATTGCTCTTCCTGTTCGCTGCGTCCTTATATAGCATATACGGCGTTCCGGTCTCTATCTGTGACTCAAGGATCTTTTCCCATAATTCTCGCGCTCTAATGGTTTTTCTCCCTTTCCCTGCCGCTTCGTAAGCAGTATATAATTTTTCAAACTCCTCACTGTGATTTGTAAATAAGCCGGGGCATTCATTCGGGCACATTAAAGTCCATTCTGTATCGGCTTCCACCCTTTTCATAAAAAGATCCGGCACCCACATGGCATAGAAAAGGTCTCTTGCCCTCATTTCTTCTTTCCCATGATTCTTTTTAAGATCTAAAAACTCAAAAATATCGGCGTGCCAGGGTTCAACATATATTGCAAAACTCCCTTTGCGTTTTCCTCCACCCTGATCAACATAACGGGCCGTATCGTTAAATACCTGCAACATAGGAACTATGCCATTAGATGTGCCATTTGTTCCGGCTATATAGGACCCTGTTGCTCTTACATTATGAATTGAAAGGCCTATACCTCCCGCAGATTGAGAAATTTTCGCGGTTTGCTTTAAGGTATCGTAAATGCCATCTATACTGTCGTCTTTCATTGCCAATAAAAAGCATGAAGACATTTGAGGTTTAGGGGTACCTGAATTAAATAAGGTGGGTGTTGCATGCGTAAAGTACTTCTTAGACATAAGTTCATAAGTCTCTATGGCCGCATCCAAATCATTAAGATGAATCCCAACAGCAACACGCATAAGCATATGCTGAGGTCTTTCTGCTATTTTTCCATTTAATTTTAAGAGGTAGGAACGCTCAAGGGTTTTAAATCCGAAATAATCATACCCGAAGTCACGATTATAAATTATAGTGGAATCTAACTTGTCCGCATTTTCAGCGATCACCTTAAAAACCTCATCCGATAACAATGGTGCTTTTTTTCCGGTTCTGGGATTTATGTATTCATATAAATCCTTCATTGTTTCAAAGAAGGATTTTTTGGTATTCTTATGTAAGTTAGAGACAGAAATTCGGGCAGCCAATTTTGCATAATCCGGGTGTGCCGTGGTCATTGTGGCTGCAATTTCGGCAGCCAGATTATCCAGTTCGGATGTTGTCACACCATCATACAGGCCTTCAATTACCCTCATGGCAACTTTAACAGGATCTACCAGGTTGTTAAGGCCATAACAAAGTTTACGTACTCTGGCCGTGATCTTATCGAACATCATCGGCTCTTTTCTTCCATCTCTTTTAACTACATACATGTGTTTCTAATTATTTTTTAAGTGTTAAGTTGATTATTGAAAGCTTATATCAGTCAAATACCCTAAATAAATGACCTAAATATCACTTATAGAAAAAGGAAAAATTCCTGGTTCTATAATTTAGAAATCAGCGTCGAAACTGATTTTTTGTGCATCTACGTCTTTATCCTTATTGAGGACACCCGCTTTTTGGTATTCGGAAACACGTTTCTCAAAGAAATTGGTTTTTCCCTGAAGAGAAATCATATCCATAAAATCAAACGGATTTGTGGAGTTGTATACCTTATCACATTCCAACTCAACCAATAACCTATCCGTAACAAATTCCAGGTATTGTGTCATGAGTTTGGCATTCATGCCTATAAGGCTCACTGGAAGTGACTCGGTAATGAATTCACGTTCTATATTTAAGGCATCAACGAGAATATCCGTAATCCGTTTTTTAGGAACCTTGTTAATCAGATGTTTGTTGTGAAGGTGAACCGCATAATCACAGTGCATTCCCTCGTCTCTGGAAATTAGTTCGTTAGAGAATGTAAGTCCGGGCATTAACCCTCTTTTTTTCAGCCAAAATATAGAGCAGAATGCCCCGGAAAAAAAGATACCTTCAACTGCGGCAAAAGCAATTAACCTTTCAGCAAAGCTTGGAGATTCTATCCATTTTAAAGCCCAATCCGCCTTTTTCTTAATGGCCGGAAAATTTTCAATTGCTTTAAACAAAATCCCTTTTTCCTTTTCATCTTTGACATAAGTGTCGATTAACAGGGAATAGGTTTCCGAATGGATATTCTCCATCATAATCTGGAATCCGTAAAAGAATTTAGCTTCGGAATATTGCACTTCATTCACAAAATTCTCTGCAAGGTTTTCATTTACAATACCATCAGAAGCAGCAAAAAATGCAAGTATATGCTTGATGAAATATTTTTCATCGTCACTGAGTTTATTGTTCCAGTCTGTTAGGTCCTCATGAAGATCTATCTCTTCTGCCGTCCAAAAACAAGCTTCACATTTTTTATACCATTCCCATAAATCATTATGTTGTATGGGGAATATTACAAATCGATCTTCGTTTTCCTGTAAAATTGGCTCGTGGGCTGCAGACATTATATATTTTTTTTAAGTGTTAATGAAGGGTGTGAATTCCTAATTGTTGGGGGTAACAAAGATTCAAAAATGTTATCAAATTGTAAAGAAGGTTTTATCAAATACTACTCAAAGTTTTTAACACAGCATGTTGAAATCTAGGTTGGCCAGTGATGTTTGCTGACTTTCCAGGAAAGTCAGATTTTGAAAAATAACCGGACTTTTTTGAGTTCGAAAAATTAAACCAAAAAGTATGTTTTATTATACTTTATGGTTTATTAGAAAAAGGAAATTGAGTAATTCTGTTGTAACTCTTCGCTGGTAAGTGAACTACCAAAAATAAGGTCTAATAATTACAATTCTGAACTAGTTGGGAATACATATTTACTTAGGAAGGTTATCTTGTCTTTTGATATTTCTATTATCTAAAAATATTCGGGTCTTACATAACTTCACTCTTGAAATTTTTGGTTTGCCTAAAGAAAAATATTGCGTAAAAAGTGTTGGTGTTTTTTAGAACGTTTTTTTTTTAATACTGACAAACCGTACGACTCAATAGATGTATAAAATGCTAATTACTTCTTGGTTCTGCTGATCTAGGTAGTTCCCCCGAAACCTAAAAATCGAGCAAATTGCATGACCAACATGATTGGTATGGTTATCCAATTGGCAATTTCACCTATGGGCCTGCATTAAAGCAGCGGTATTTCTGTATAGATAATACCTCCTCAGAGTCGTACATAATGGTTTGACAGTTTTACTTATTTTAATTGGAGTAAAACTGTATTAACCTTCAAAGAACTTAATTTTACTACCTATGGTTATAACCATAAAATCCATTAATTGCAGTTTCAAAATATATAGTCTCCTCGAGCATAAATTTTACTTTGTCCTGCAACATTATTTATATAGCTTTTGTTGAAACCAGGCACTCCTTATGCTTTTCTTTATTTAAAATGGTAAAAGTTAAATCAAGAGTGATATAACCCATAAACTAAGCTTGAGGGATTTTATTAAACGTTGTGATATTGCAGTCTGATATATTTTTGTACTCCGAACATTATTCTGTTAACTGGTGCTGATCTTCAGCCAAAATGTTTTCAATGCTATTTTCCGTAAGCACTACATCATCCGGCAACTCCAAAAGCCCTTCATTATCTGTAAAAACCGCAAACAATAACGCTAAGATTAAAAGGATGAAAAATATGACACATTTTTTCATTTTTTCTAATGAAATTTACAAGCGTTTAATGATGGTTCTTTACAAATAATTAGTTAGCCAAAATATGCACTACTAAATGATCTTCACAGTCTATTTGTATAATTGGTACGGTATTATGTATATATTGCATTACAATTTCATATATAATCTTTAAATTTTTTGCTTTTTTGTGCTGATTTGTTATAAACACAACAAATTGTTGTTACTAAAATATCTAAGAGTTATACTTTGTTAGCTTTTCTTTAGAATCCCAATTTTAAGTGTTTTAAGTCTTGTCATACATCAATTTAATCTAACTATACATTATTAAATAAGTCTTGACAGCAGTACCCCTATTTTTGTAACTTACAGGAATATTATGTAGTAATGTTAAAAGCGGTTATTGTAGATGATGAAAAAAAGGCAATTCAAAGCCTTGCATGGGAATTGACAAATTTCAGTGATGAAATAAATGTGATTGCTTCTTTTACCGATCCTTTTGAAGCATTGAATTTTCTTAGCAATAACTCTCCGGACTGCTTGTTTTTAGATATTGAAATGCCTACTATGGATGGGTTTCAATTCATTCAAAAGTTAAGCAATAAGGAATTCCCTGTTGTGATAACTACCGCCTATAATCAATATGCCATAAAAGCACTAAAGAATGAGGCTATTGATTATCTTTTAAAACCTATAGACACTGACGACTTAAAAGATACAATTGTAAAGGTCAAAAAGTTTAATGCCAGAACTTACACAGCAGATAGACTGGAAAAAATTCTTTTAAATTTTAATGCTAATGAAAAGCAAAAAAAAATTACGCTGAATACCGACGGTAAATTGGTTTTCCTGGAGAGCCAGGAAATCCTATATGCTGAATCCGACGGCAATTACAGTACCATTTACCTCTCGGATGGTCAAAAAATTGTACTTACCAAAAAATTAAAAGAGGTTAATGAATTGCTTCCGGATGATTCCTTTTTCAGGATACACAACTCGTACATCATTAATCTCACAAAAATTAAGGAGTTTCTTAAAACAGACGGATATGTCGTGCTTCAATCCAATCATAAAATACCCGTTTCCCGGCAAAAAAAGAGTGATTTTCTGGATCTGTTCTAATCAATTGTAGCATTCCCTATGTCTGTTCATTTTAAAATCCCCTGTATCCCTTCAATTTTTAATAAAACTTCCCTGATTTTTTGTTTTTGCATATTCTTATTAATAAATGAAACCAATGCACAGGTAATCAGCAAAAATTTCAAGGAGACAACCGAAAGTCTTATATCAAAGGCCCCCCAATCTTATAGTGATCTCGAACTTGTTCTTAAGCCCATTCAGCGGGATACCAGTTTGATGCGTTATTTTGCTAATGCCTCAGCAAAAAAGAACTATTATGTGGGTGTATCCTATGCATTGAACATGCTGGGTATTGCTTATAGAGATTATGCGCAGTACAACAAAGCTCTTAAACTACACCAAATGGCCTTAGATACGGTAGTGCAATACAACAATACAGAATCTCAAATTTACAGTTTATCAATGTTAAGTACTGTCTATCGCCAAACAGTGGCAATTCCATCAGCCCTGGACTGCGCACAAAAAGCTATAGATCTTGCCGAGGCCATTGAACAGCCCAGTATAGACATTAAAAGAAGCTTAAATTATTCTCTGAACAGTATTGGTCAAATCTATAGAACTATAGGTGAATTTGATCTTGCCGTTGATAATTTCCAAAAATTAATAGTGCTTGAGACCGAACTTGGAAATACCAGGGCAGTTGCCATGAATTATAAGGATATTGGAGAATGTCTTGAGGCGCAGGGTAAGCTGGAAGAAGCGCTTGAAAATTATAGTAAATCTATAGCTCTTAACGAAAAAGTTGGATCTAACAGGATTCATGTCGAAGCCTATCTGGGTCTGGCTCATACATACGTTCATCAAGGTAAAATTAGGGAAGCCCTGGATATTTTTGACTCTATTCTTGAAATAGCAAATGATTTGGGCGACAAGAAAATCATTTCTGAGATAAATATCAATATCGGCTGGGCACAGATACAGAATAATAATTTTGAGGAAGCCAATTACTATTTGAATAAAGGTCTGGAAATGGCCAAAAAATATAACCTGTTGACTGAGATGGAGGAGGCATACTCCTTTTTAGCCGATTTATGGGAAACCCAGGATGATTTCAAAAAGTCTAAAGAATTCTTTATGGAAGCGGCACAAGTTGAGGAAAGAATTTCAAATGATCGCAATAAGCGCTACGTAGCCGATTTAATTTCGCGTTCTGAGACAGGAAAAAAGAATAATCAGATTCAAGTACTTGCAAAAGAGAATGAAATAATAAATTTAAAACTGCGCAGAAATCAAAATACCTTATTGATTAGCGCTTTATTAGTGTGCCTGGTTACATTACTACTTTATATTTTATACAGGCAGACCCAGCTTAAAAGCGATAAGAAAGTACTCACCCTTGAACAGAGTATGCTACGTAGCCAGATGAATCCGCATTTTTTATTCAATTCACTTAATTCTATAAAACACTATATCATTAACAATGAAAAAAAGAACGCTGTTCAGTACCTGAATAAGTTTTCGAAATTAATGCGTAAAATACTTGAATCTTCCTCCATCAGGGAAATTCCCCTGGCTGAAGAATTGGAAACTGTTTCGTTGTATATGAACATTGAAAATATTCGCTTTTCTAATGAAATCGATTTTGAAATAATTGTAGATAAAGATGTTGATCCGCATGTAATTAAAATTCCTTCTCTTATTCTTCAGCCTTTTTTGGAAAATGCATTATGGCATGGACTCTCTTCCAAAGAAGGTGACAAGTCTATAATTTTGCAAATAAGTAAAGAAAAAAAAGGGCACGTAACTATCTCTATAACTGATAATGGCGTAGGACGAGAAGCTGCTGAAAAACTCAAAGAAAGCAAGGTTTTAAAGAGAAAATCAGTCGGGATTGATATTACCAAAGAGCGTCTGGCTAATTTTTCTAAAGAATATCAAAATACTTTTGAGTTAGAAATACAGGACCTTTTTGATAAACAGGGCAAAGCTTCCGGCACCAGAATACTTATGCATATTCCTACTACTTAGAAGAATCTAAAGCTATATTCTCCAATTTCTGATACCATTTCTGTCCAAACTTTCTGATCAGTGCATCCTTTACAAACTTGTAAATAGGGATTTTTAATTCTTCTCCCAGAGAACAAGCGGGGTCACAGATTTGCCATTTATGATAATTCACTGCAGTGAGTTCTTCATATTCTGTTATTCTTACAGGATATAAATGACAGGAAACCGGTTTTTTCCATCTTGTAGCCCCATTATTAAAGGCTTCTTCAAGGCCACATTTTGCGATCCCTTTTTCTGAATATATGACGTATGCGCATTCTTCCTTATTAATCAAAGGTGTCTCCCATTCTCCATCTGCACCCTTTATAAAGGCACCTTGTTCTTCTATGGCAGAAACACCCTCAGCCCTTAAAAAAGGTTTAACATCTGCATAAATGTCCACCAGTATTTCTGTTTCCTTATCCTCCAACGGAGCTCCTGCCTCGCCGTCTATGCAGCAAGCGCCTTTACACGCAGATAAATTACATGCAAATTCCCTTTCCAGAATATCATCGGAGACAATAGCTTTCCCAATTTGAAACATCTCATAGATTTAAGGTGGCAAAGATAATTATTGAATTTCACAATTATAAAATATTTGTCTTTCTGTGATCCAACTACCCCAAGTAAAACGTAAATTTGCGAGCTTAATTAAATTGAAAGGGCAATGAATTTTAACTTAAGAGAAATAGCTTCGGCAAGTATGATCCTTTTTGCAGTGATAGACATAATAGGCAACATCCCTATTATTATCAGCTTACGAAATAAAGTAGGTCATATACAATCCGGGAAGGCCACTATAGTGGCGGCAGCTATAATGGTAGCTTTTCTTTTTATTGGTGAGGAAATTTTAAACCTAATAGGGATAGATGTAAATTCATTTGCGGTGGCGGGTGCCTTTGTCCTCTTCTTTTTAGCAATAGAAATGATACTGGGGATTGCGCTTTATAAAGACGATGAACCTGAAAGTGCATCTATTGTACCCATTGCATTCCCTCTTATTGCGGGTGCGGGAACCATGACCGCCCTACTTGCATTAAGGGCAGAATTTCACGTGGAGAACATTATTGTGGCTATTATAATTAATATTATTTTTGTCTATATAGTTTTAAAATCGTCAAAGGCAATTGAAAGGATACTTGGTAAGAATGGGATAAACATAATCCGTAAAGTCTTTGGAGTTATCTTGCTGGCTATAGCAGTGAAGCTATTTACTTCTAATATTAACCAACTTTTTTAGAATTGATGGTCTTTAAGCAATAGGGTGAAAAAACCAGAAACAACTAAAATGAACAAAACATTTTCTATAGTTCTTATAATCCTTGGGCTAGTGCTTATTACCTACAATAGTACGCTTATTGATTTTGACGAGCCCTTTAAAGGAAATAGCATTGTTGCTTTGATTGGGATTGTGGCTTCTCTATGTGCTATTTTATTGCTGTTGATATATATGACTACCAAAAAAATTCAGAAAAAAATAGAGGATAACTAGTTGCTGAATTCAAGTTTTTCCTTTTGCTGAAATGTAGGTCTATCCAATTCCAGAACTTTTTGAAGCATCTTGTCTGAACTACCCTTGATTTTTGCATTTAGGTTGGATGTAAATAGCTGCTCTGCCAAAGCCCCTTTTAAGTAGAGCTTTATCTTATCCTCAAAATCATAGAAATTTATTTTGATATTTCTATCTATTGAGTAGTCTACAAACCTTTCAAAAATAATATCATCTACACGAAAATCGTGTACAAATTCTGCTTCGGAATAATTGGAATATCTGGTTCTGTCTTCTTCTAAATGTTCAAATATAAATCTGGACATAAACCCAAGACTTTCCAGGCTTTCAACTGCTTCTTCTTCATTGGTGCCAATGGGCACAAAGACATCAGGAATAATCCCTCCACCTCCGTAAACCACTTTACCCTTGGGAGTGGCGAATTTCAGGGAATCTGCTACTTTAATACTATCTACAGAAATTAGCTCGCCATTATGATAGCGATCTGTGAATTTTTGATAATAATCTTTATTTCCGTTTTTATAGGTCTTTTGAATAGATCGCCCCGTAGGTGTGTAATATCTCGACACTGTAAGTCTCACGGCAGAGCCGTCTCCCAATTCCATTTCACGCTGTACCAGTCCTTTCCCGAAAGATCTGCGACCAATGATTGTGCCTATATCATTGTCTTGCAGGGCACCGGCAATGATTTCACTGGCGGAGGCAGAACGCTCGTTTATTAATACATAGACCGGTTTATCTTCAAAACTACCCTTTTTGGTGGCAAAGGTTTTTTCTATCTGTCCTTTCTTATTTTTCGTATATAGGATTAACTTCCCATCCTGCAAAAATTCGTCGGCTAATTGTTCGGCAATTCCAAGATAACCTCCGGGGTTATCCCTAAGATCCAATGCTAGCTTTTTAGCACCCTGTCGCTGCAATATTCGCAGGGCCATATTAAATTCTTTATAGGTTGATTCGGCAAATCTATTTATTTTGATATATCCCATTTCGGGAGTAAGCATATAATATGCCTGAACGCTCTTTATAGGTATGCGGTCTCTCTTAAGATTTACTCTGAACATTTTGTTTTCAGATTTTCGATAAACCTTAAGCTCTACTGAAGAACCATTTTGTCCCTTTAACCTATCTACAATTGCTTCGCTTGGCAGTCTTTTGCCATAAAGGGTGTCGTTGCCTGCCATTAGTATTCTATCTCCTGCCTTAATTCCTTTTAGGTAACTAGGGCCCTTTTCTACAGTACGAATTACCGTGATCGTATCCTTATACATATAAAAATTTATCCCTATTCCTACAAAATCTCCCTTCATATTCTCGGCAACACGCCTCATTTCACTTTTGGGAATATAAACTGAATGAGGATCCAATTTATCCAGAATATTATTTACGGTTACATCTACTATACTGTCCGTATTGATTTCATCAACATATTCATAATCAATATAATCTATTAGCCTGTTGAGCTTATCCTTTTTAGAATTTGTCGTAAATAATTTCTCAGGAGTATCGTTAAAATGAAGTTTCCCACCCACAAAAATTCCAAGCGATAAAGCTAGTGCTATAATTGTTGGCCATATATAATAAAGTTTCTTCATTAGTTGAAATAAAATTTAAACAACGTTTTCAATGGAAGGGAGGTGTTGCAATTCTACTCCTGCCCTTTTTAGAAAATCCAATCCTGAATTATCCTTGTATACAATCTGATATACAACACGTTTGATACCAGATTGGTGAATAAGCTTACTGCATTCCCGGCAAGGCGATAACGTTATATACAAGGTCGCTCCTTCGCAAGACTGAGTTGAAGCAGCCACTTTAGAGAGGGCATTGGCTTCTGCATGTAAAACATACCATTTGGTATAGCCTTCTTCATCTTCACAAAAATTCTCAAACCCGGTTGGTGTCCCGTTATACCCATCAGAGATAATCATCCTATCCTTAACCACAATAGCCCCAACCTGCTTTCGCTTGCAATAGGATAATTTACCCCATTCATGAGCCATTCTCAAATAAGCCTTGTCGTATTTTTCCTGTTTACTTTGTTTCACCAAACAGAATCTTTATATGTACAAATTAATTCAGGCAAAGCACTAAGATACCCGCTTTGGGAAAGTCCCACAACCTTATACGGTTAATTTTTATTTAAAACCGTTGTCTGGTATAAAACATTTCTGTTTTCAGACTAAAGTCTATGTGCGGCAACATTGCCATTACCAGGGCCAGCTATCTATTAGCATGGGTATTGTAAGCAAAATTATAGCCAACAAAACAAACACAGTGAATACCACCCTTTTAATTCCAAATTTATTTTGAAAGATATAGGCCAGTATTAGTATGGAAAATATTACTATAACCTGCGAAATCTCTATCCCGCTTGCAAATCCCAGCAAAGGTCCTATTTTTTCATCTTCTTCGCTCATCAGCATATTGAAGTAATTGGAGAATCCAAACCCGTGTATAATGCCAAAAAAAGTAGTGCTGAATTCGAGTAAATATCCCCTGGTTCCAGATTGGACAGCAAAAACCTGAAATATATTATAGGATGCTGTTAACAATATGGTTAGTGGAATTAAAAATTCAACCAATTCCACATCAGCCTTAACAATCGAATAGGCAGATAACGCTAAGGAAATACAATGTGCGATGGTAAATAATGTAGCCAATACAATTACTTTCCTCCAGTGCTTAAAAGTAAAAGGAGCAGTTAAGGCCGTTAAAAATAGCACATGATCATACGCTCCCCAATCTAAGACATGGTTAATACCAAGTTTGCAATAGAACCAAAAATCATACATTTAATTAAATTTGAAATAACATCATTTAAAAATTAGTTGACAGTTCGTATAAGAGAAATTTTCTGCTACCAAAACGGGATTAGATTCCTCTTTCCTTTTGAATTTGTTCATAGGCTCGCTGAACTTCCTTAAACTTTTCCTCAGCACCTTTTTTAATGGCCTCATTCTCTGTGATTACCTTATCCGGATGATATTTTTTTGCCATTTTCCGATATGCTTTTTTAACTTCCTCATCGGAAGCTGCCTTTTCTATTTCCAATATTTTGTAGGCATTGTCGGCAGATTTTATAAACATTGCCTTAATACTTTCAAAATCATTCCTTCCAACCCTGAGGTAACCCGCTATTTCCTTTATTTTCTCTATTTCCAAATTACTTAAGGCACTATCGGCCTGTGCAATCCCAAAAAGAAAATGTAATAATTGCAAACGCACTTCATAGCGCGTGCGCTGATTCAGGTAAGTACAGATGCGCCGGGCAGATATCTCCCTGTTTTTTATAACCTCATTAAATGTTCTGAAAATAGCATTCGCCTTTTCTTTACCATATGTGCTTAGAAAATATTGTCTGACATAGTCTAATTCGCGCTGACTTACTTGTCCATCTGCCTTAATCACAATGGAACAAAGAGAAAGAAGGTTTAGTTCAAAATCTGCCGGAGACACACTTTGTCGGGTAAAATCGCTGAATACCGTTCTGCCTCCCGAACTGCTATTTAAATTATCTATAAAACTCCCTACTAAAAAGCCCAGAATAGCTCCAGGCAAACGGAAAAGAAAATAACCCAATATTGCGGCGAACCACCTTAGCATAACCGTAGTAAAATTTGGGCAAATATAGGATAATATCAATGAATACATTACTTAAAGAATGGTTAAGCTTTGCACTATGGATATTACAATTTCACTATCTTTGCGAATAGTTTAATTAAAAAAATGCTTATGTATCCTGAAGAATTAGTAAAACCAATGAGAGCAGATCTGGCTTCAGCCGGGTTTGAAGAATTATATTCAGCAGAGGCAGTTGAAAGTGCTATTAAGCAAGAAGGTACAACCTTGGTGGTTGTTAATTCTGTTTGTGGATGTGCTGCTGCAAATGCTAGACCAGCTGCTAAATTAAGTCTGGCAAATGGTAAAAAACCGGACCATCTTATCACTGTTTTTGCAGGGGTAGACACGGAAGCAGTAGACGCCGCAAGAAATCTCATGATTCCGTTTCCTCCATCATCCCCCAGCATGGCTTTGTTTAAAAATGGAGAATTGGTACATATGATTGAAAGACATCATATAGAAGGAAGACCTGCAGAATTAATTTCAGAGAATTTAATGCAAGCCTACGAGGAATTTTGTTAACTTTTGTTGTAACAGTATGCTTTATTTCCCTGATATCTCTTAAATTTTCCAAACAGCTTATTAACCTCTATTATTAAAACAACGTTTTTTAATTCGTATAAAAAATGGTAAAAACCCGCTTCTATAGAAGTGGTTTTTTATTTTTGTGCCATGCAAAAAATATTGGCGTATCCGCTTACGGTACTATATTTTATTTTTTTTGGGATAGTTCTGGTGGTCTTCCATCCTATTCAGTGGATCTGCTTTAATCTTTTTGGGTATAATGCGCATAAAAAGAGTGTAAGTATCCTCAATTTAGCATTAATACGGTGTACGCATGTACTGGGAACCAGATATACTTTTACCAATCCCTATAGTATTCCTGCGAACAGACCACTAATTATAATAGCAAATCATCAAAGCATGAACGATATTCCCCCTATAATATGGTTTATGCGCAACCACCACCCCAAATTTGTTAGCAAAATTGAACTTGGAAAAGGAATTCCCAGTGTTTCATACAATCTTAGACATGGCGGATCTGTACTTATTGACAGAAAAGATGCGAAACAAGCCCTGATGGAAATATCCAAACTAGGCCAATATGTAGAGAAATTTAATAGAAGTGCAGTCATATTCCCGGAAGGAACCCGAAGCAGGACGGGACATCCAAAAAAATTCCAGACAACAGGCTTAAAAGTTCTTATGAAAAAAGCACCCTCGGCTTTGATAGTTCCAATTAGTATTAATAATTCCTGGAAAATGCTTCGTTACGGGAAATTTCCATATGGGATAGGGTCGCATTTAACCTTTAATGTTCATAAACCGATTGATAACAAGGGTAATCCGGAGGAATTAATTGAAAAAGCAGAACAAGCGATAACTGATGGCGTAACTTCTTTTTAATGAACCAGAAAACAATTTTAAAAAATACCGAAATATTTGTCAAACAAAGGTTCAAAGGTGCAGAAGGGGGCCACGATTGGTTTCATACGAAAAGGGTATTGGCGAATTCTATTCATATAGCCAAGAAAGAAAATGCCAATTTATTTGTAGTTCAGCTGGCCGCACTGTTGCATGATATTGCAGATTCAAAGTTCCATGATGGAGACGAAACCCTGGGCCCTAAGGTAGCAACTGAATTCTTGAAAGAACAAAAGGTAGATCAGGTATACAGGGAACACGTAGTTAAAATAATAGAATCCGTATCATTTAAGAACAGTCTGGCCCCTTTGGAAAATACCTTTAGCTCAATAGAAATGCAGATTGTACAGGATGCCGACAGATTGGACGCTATTGGGGCAATAGGTATTGCCCGTGCGTTTAACTATGGGGGGTATAAAAACCGGGAACTTTATAATCCTAAGATTACTCCAAATATGAATATGAGCAAAGAGGAATACAAGAAGTCTAAAACCCCGACGATTAATCATTTTTACGAAAAATTGCTGCTCCTAAAGGAAAAAATGAACACTCCCACTGGTAAAAAGCTTGCGGAAAAACGTCATGAATTCATGCTCAGTTACCTTAACCAATTCTTCCAGGAATGGGAAGGCACAAAATAACCTGGTTTTAATTTATCCAAATTGGCTATCTTCATCACGGAATAATAATACATCCCTTTATTCGTATCTTAAATTGTTATTTCGAAATCAACTCCTATATGAAGAGAAGAATATTTGTCAAAAATTTAGCTACAACTTCTGCCGCTTTTTCAATTGTACCCAGCTTTGTTTTGGGTAAAAATCATGTACCGCCAAGCGATACATTATATGTCTCGGCTTTTGGTGTAGGAGGTCGTGGTGCAAGCGTTATGAGAGGTCTTGATATGACGAAGAAGGTAAAGTATGTTTCTTTATGCGACGTATATGATCGAAGAGCAGCGAGCAGATACATGAAAAATCCAAAAGTAAAACGATACAAGGACTTTAGAAAAGTTTTTGATAATCATTTAAATGAAATTGATGCCATAATGGTAGCATCTCCAGATCATACACATGCAACTATTTCTTTGCCATTTATGCGTGAAAAAAAACATGCCTATGTAGAGAAACCATTAACCCATAATATTGCAGAAGCCCGCTTAATGACTAAAGTTGCACATGAAAATGGGGTTGTTACTCAAATGGGAAACCAGGGTGCCTCCAGCAATGGCAGCCGGGAGGCCAAAGAATGGATACAATCTGGAATAATAGGGAAGGTTGAAAGGGTTGATTGCTGGACGAACAGACCCGTGTGGCCGCAAGGGGTTCCTGCACCTACTGAGGCAGATCCAATTCCCGAAGGGCTGGATTGGGATTTATGGTTGGGGCCGGCCGCAATGCGCGACTATAATGATTCCTATCTTCCTTTTAAATGGCGAGGTTGGTGGGATTTTGGAACCGGAGCATTAGGTGATATGGGTTGTCATATCATGGAAACCCCTTTTGGAGTGTTAGACCTGGGCTATCCCACGGAAGCTGAAGCCAGTTGTACTACGAATTGGATAGGAGACTTTATTGAAGCCGACTATAGTCAATCGTGTCCGGCTTCTTCAGTGGTGAGGCTTAAATTTAATACTGTCGAACATGGTGAAATTGCATTAAACTGGTATGATGGCGGAATAATGCCCGATTTACCTGACGAATTAAAAGACGGTGAAAAAATTGGAGACACTGGTGGTGGTACTATTTTTTATGGCACTAATGGTATTCTGATCTGTGACACCTATTCCAGAAATGCAAGACTTTTACCATCAGAAAGGATGCTGGATATTAAACCGCCTGAACCTTATTTGGATAGAATCCCAGGGGATACCGGTGGTCATCAAAGTAATTGGGTTGACGCCTGTATGAAAGGCTTAAAGACTTCTTCTGGTTTTGAGCGTTCAGGACCTTTGACGGAAGCTGTATTAATGGGAAACCTTGCTATAAAATCATTTCAGTATAAAGAGCCTAATGTAAATGGCCGGGGCTTTACTTATCCCGGCAGAAGAAAAATACTTTGGGATGGAGAGAATATGAGAGTAACAAATTACGAAAAGGCAAATGAGTGGGTCCAGGGTACCTATCGAAAAGGATGGGAACTTAGTAAGTGATAAATTTATCAGCTGTTTTTAGGGCATTGAAGGTTATATCCGCTGCAAATAAATAGGGCTAATTGAATAGTTTCCATTGACCCTTTTTATATGGTTCGTATAAATCCCGATTTAATTTGGGAAATGATCTTCCTTCAAAATATTTCAATTTTGCCAATTTTGC
Organism: Flavobacteriaceae bacterium; assembly: GCA_020346245.1. Taxonomy (GTDB): domain Bacteria; phylum Bacteroidota; class Bacteroidia; order Flavobacteriales; family Flavobacteriaceae; genus Eudoraea. The sequence continues at coordinate 2,972,320 of CP070778.1, forward strand.
CATATCCTGAATTTGTTTAGCTATTTGACCCTCACCTTTACCCCGCAATCCAAATCTGCTGTCATTTAATGTTCCTCCATGGCATGAGGCTATAAGGTTCAATACCTTTTCTGCCTTATCAGGCATAATCTTCCTGATCCAATCTGTGAAAATAAGGCCAATAGCTCCATTCAATCGCACTATGGTATACGCAAAAGAAGAGGCTCCGTGATCAGCAGCCACCTTTGCCAAATTTATAATTTCATGACTGTTTATTCCAGGGATAATAGGGGCCAGCATAGCATTAACAGGGATTTTGTTCTCGGCTAAAATGGCTATTGTTTTTAATCGTTTATTAATAGTTGTTGTCCTGGGCTCTAAAATCCTTCTGGTATTTTCGGAGAGTGAAGTAAGTGAGATATTTACCCCTACCAGGCCATGGGTATTCAATTCCTTTAACAGGTCAAGGTCCCTTAAGATCAATGCGTTTTTGGTGATAATCCCAACAGGATGGCGGTACCGTAAAAATACTTCCAGACATGCCCGTGTAATTTTAAATTCCTGCTCTGCCGGTTGATAACAATCTGTATTTCCAGAAAGCACAATAGTTTCTGCTTTCCATTTACCACTTTTTAGTTTGGATTCCAGAAGGGAAGCAGCATCTTTCTTTACTAAAATCTTTTGTTCAAAATCTAATCCTGCACTCAAACCCCAGAATTCATGAGTATTCCTGGCATAACAATATATACAACCGTGTTCACAACCCTGATAAGGATTCATTGAATATTCCATCCCAACATCAGGACTGGTTACCTTATTTACAACTGTTTTGGGGAAAACAGCTAAGTATTCCGTTTTTCTCCTGGTGGTTTCTTCACCTTCCTTCTCGCAAAATTCAAGAAAATCCTGCTCTATTTCGTGTATGTGCTTAAGAAATTTGTTGGGCGTATTATGCTGTGCTCCCCTTCCCTTAATAAAATTGTTTTGCTTCAATAATTGGATTTATTCCAAATATATGGAATTTTTCCTATGTTAGCAATTTAATTAATAGAGACATTCACTAATTGTTTTTTGCTTCCTCTTTTAGCATAAAACAAAACTGCATTATCGTTAAAGTCCATTAATGGTTTGGATACCATAAGCGGTAGTCGGGCTTCTTTATCATCGATGATTTTTTCATAACTCATTTTGCCATGTTTATCGAGTTGTATAACAAAAACATTTCTATTCCTGCTAAAGCCCTGTTTAAAAATTATACGCTCATTATTAAGGAGTTGAGGATTCTCTGCAGAGCTGCTTATAAAAAAGTAGGTATTGTCGTTTTTGGTATAGGAGCAATAAGATGCGTAGGCGCCATCACCCTGTGTTACCTCAGATTTATTAATATTTCTGGCCCAAAGCATCTCACCTTTCAAATTGATCTTTGCACTCACAATGTCGTTATGATGAAAACGTTCCACTCTTAGTCTGCCTCCGCTGGAATTAGCCTGTATGCTCGATGTTACAAAATACTCTTCAGCATTGAAAAGTATTTCATCATCTTTAGTGAAGCTTACATTTTTAAATACAAGATTTTTTACCTGCTCTGCGCCCTCCTTGCCAAACTTATCTGTCATAAACTGATTTGAAAAAGGGTTGTATTTCCTTATTTGGACTTCAAGCGTCATTGGGTCCAATTTAAAATATCCCAACCCATTATACCTGTTATCCTTCCTATCAGCATAAAACCCTACGCAAATCAAATCCCCTTTATGAAGAATAGGTTTTAGCGCTTCAGAGTATTTCCCCGGCCCGTCAAAGATTTGGGTACTGGCCCCTTGTTTTGTCAGCATTATGAGTTCATACTGAAATTTTCGCTCCAGTGCTGTAAATCTTTTTTTCTTAAAATATGCTTTTCCAATAATATATACCCGGTCCATATTTGTGGAAACTGCTATATTCTCAAAAGCATAATTCTTATCTTCTACTTCATTAGAAAAATCCTGTTCAAACATCTTTTTAAGCGATGCACTAAACACGTAAATATTATGTTTGTTTATTTTTCCCTTCTTGAAATGGGTGCTAATTATAAAGGCATTTTTATCTTCACTGAACAGGGCCGTGGTAGTAAAACCAGATGAGAAATTTCTATTATAGTAGTTACGGTCATAGGGTTGCTTAACCTGATCTGACTTAATTGATAGCAGCTTCTCTATCGTAAAATTAAAATTCGAAATTGGACTCCGGTGTACTACATAATCATAGGACAGAGTTTCCAGATTATAATCCAGAAACAATAAATATAATTGCCCATTTTTAATATAACCCTCTATAAAATCAAGCCCTTTTAGCTTATAATTATATTCAGAAACCAATTCAAGGTCTTTGTTATAATGCTCTATAAAATAACCCTTGGGTTTTAGGATCATTCCTGCATAATAAGATCTTACTAAAATAGTTCCGCCTTTCCCATCCTGGGAAATTGAAACTAAGTTGGAATATTTATATCTGTCGTCATACTTTTCTCCAAAATCATAGGAAATAGGCATTTTTTGCCCATAAATAAGGCTCGCAGTTAAAACTGCCAAAAAAACGAAAACACGAATTTTCATGATAAATAATGAATTTTAAGCTCATCAGGTTCCCGGAAAATCTGCCTTTCTTTTTTCTAAAAAGGCAGAAGTGCCCTCTTTAAAATCGGCTGTTCCAAAACAACTTCCAAATGCATTTATTTCGGTTTCAAACCCTTTCGCATTATTCTTAAAACCCGCATTTATCGCTTTTATTGCATAAGAAATTGCAACAGGTGAGTTATTCGTTATCTTACCAGCCATTTTTATGCAAAACGGTAATAGTTCTTCCTGAGTCACTACATAATTTACCAAACCATAGGATAATGCTTTCTCCGCATTAATCATTCCGGCAGTCATGATAAGTTCCATGGCTCTGCCCTTTCCGATTAATTGGGGTAACCGCTGCGTGCCTCCATAACCGGGAATTACACCAAGAGATACTTCAGGAAGGCCCATTTGGGCATTATTAGCTGCGATCCTGAAATGACAAGACATTGCTAATTCCAGTCCGCCCCCAAGTGCAAATCCGTTGATAGCAGCAATGACCGGAGTAGCTAGGTTCTCTATAAGGTCAAAAAGAATTTTCTGTCCCTTTGCAGCAAGTTCTTTGCCTTCTTTTACAGAATAATTTGAAAATTCTGAGATATCCGCGCCGGCCACAAAAGCTTTTTCTCCGCTCCCTGTAAGTATTATGGCCCTTATTTTTTTATCCTTGTCGAGTGTCTTAAAAGCCTTACTCAAGTCTTTGATCGTTGCTCTGTTTAATGCATTTAATTTTTTTGGCCTGTTTATAATAACTGTAGCCAGGCTATCATCAAGCTCAATGAGGACATTTTCAAAGTTCATAGGTCATAATTTTATTGATTTTATTCTACTTTTGGAAACAATACCGTAAATACGGTCCCTTTGCCGGGCTGTGAAGTAAAATTAATACTGCCGTTATAGGTTTCAACAATATTCTTTACCATGCCCAGGCCTAATCCCATCCCGCTGGATTTGGTGGTGAACTTCGGTTCAAATACCTTATCCTTAAATCCATCCTGAATTCCAATGCCATTGTCCGCTACGGATATTTTTACTTTATCTCCATGTGAAACTACAGAAACCAATATTCTTGGCGATTCTACTTCCGGAACGGCTTGTATAGCATTCTTAACCAAATTTGTAATTACACGTATCAATTGAGTACGATCTAATTTGGCTATAATTTCCTCCTCATCTGCCATAAAATGAATGTACTTTTCATTAAAAATGTCCAAAGCCAGTTTAACAATTTTTACCACATTCAAATTTTCATTCTGTTGAGCCGGCATTTCCGCAAAGCTTGAAAACGCCGAAGCAATGCTGCTCATTGTATCAATTTGCTGAATCAGAGTCCGGGAAAATTCCTTTACTTTGGTTTGTACATCGGGATCGTCGGGATTAAATTTTCTTTCAAAACTTTGAACACTCAAGCGCATAGGTGTAAGCGGATTTTTGATTTCATGGGCTACCTGCTTTGCCATTTCACGCCAGGCCTGTTCCCTTTCACTGCGAGCGAGTTTGGCCGCACTAATTTCTAATTCATCAATCATCTCATTATATGAATCAATAAGTTTTCCTATTTCGTTTCCCGGATTTTCAATCAATATTTTTTCATTTCTTTTCGTAAGATCAGTTTGCGTAATCTTATCAGAAATAGTCTGCAAAGAACGGGTAATGTACTTGGAAATAAAATACGCCAGAACAACAGCAATAAGCAACATAAAAAGATAGACCACAGAGAGACGCATCAGGAATTCCCTAAGCTCCATATCATTAAGGGTGTTATCCTCATAATATGGCAGATTTAATATACCAATTGGTTTAAATTTGTCGTCATTTATGTAGGTATACGAAGCCTGGTATTTATCGCCGGCAGCAGTATCCTCCAATATGTATCGTTTGTTCACTGCATTTGATAACATTTCAATTATTTCCGAATCCAGGTGTAGTGATATGGAATCATTTCTGAATCTTGGTTTTGAACTCTTTATTAAATTCCCCTTGAGGTCGTAAATATTGAAATTAACGTTTTGGACATCAGCGATCCTGTAAATTTCATCTTTAAATATCAGGGCAAGATTTTCTGTAGTTACCGGATAAGTTGTTTCCTGTAGGGTATAGGCAATACTCTGTTTAATTTGTCCTTCCTTTCGCTCTAAACGAACCTGGTGATAATCTTTAGATTGCTCCCTATATTGGTAAATAGTGACCCCAGCTATTAATACCGATGCAATGAGCACCAGTAAAATCATAGTGACAAAAATTCGGGATCTAAGGGATAATTTTTTAAACAATGACTCCTGATTTGAGTTTAAAGATAGCAATAATCAAGCCAAAGCAGCCATTGAAATAACCCAAATTAAACAGTGTTAAGCATTGGGGTTCCTTTCTCTAAACCTCTTATACAATCGTATCCCCAGCATAAGAAGAATGCCGAGGACGATAAGACCCAATACACCAAAAATCCAGTTGAAGGTGCCCTTCAATATTACCAGAAATGTAACGGCAAACAGAATTACAGTGGCGCCTTCATTCCAAATTCGCATAAAATTGGAAGAATACTTTATTTCGTCGCGCTGTAACTGAAGATAAATCATATGTGTTTTCATATGATAAACAATGAGCAATACTACGAATACCAATTTAATAAGCATCCAAGGCTGTTCTAACCAACCGGGTATTAACAGTAGCAACCAGATTGCAAAAACCGTACATAAAACCGCTGAAGGCCATGTAATTATATACCATAACCGCTTTGTCATTAGTTTAAGTTGGTTAGATAGTATTTCTTTATCAGGAGAAGGCTTGTCTGCTGCTTCAATATGGTAAATGAACAATCTTGGTATATAAAATAATCCCGCAAACCATGTCACTACAAAGATTAGATGCAGTGCTTTAATATAATTATAGTATTCTTCCATTATTTCTCATATCTAATTGCTCCAATACCTGCTTCCCACAGTTTTTTATTAAAATCTGGCAGTTCTTTTTCTAAAAATTCATTCCCTTGCATTTTTAATCGTTCCCATTCTTTATCCAATTCATTTTTACGAACCCTGGATGAGGTATTCACCCTTGGTATTGCACTATTGGTTTGGTCTTTTAGAAACAGGTACTCCGCGGTAAATTTATTTGGAAAATTTTCTACATCGTCATACGCCCTGGATTTACGCTGTATCATATCCTCATCCCATTGGTTCAATCTATTATAAAGGGCTATCCCTGCCTTTTTAAGATCATTATCTTCCAGGTCCCTAATGATGTCCTTAAGTTGTGTCCTGGCATTATAAAGTGTATTCACCATCAGGTGCATTTGGGTAATATTTTCCTCCAATTCCGTCATAAATGCATCGTAGGCATCATACTGTCCCGGTTTGGTTTCAAAACCTGGTGTTTCCAGAATATTTGCCGTTGTACTAATTGTTTTATCTCCCATCCGTAACTTTAAAGTATATGTTCCTGGTGGCGCCATATGCCCTCTAAAGTTAGCTTCGATATAGGTGTCAGGGATACCCGGAATTATTGGATAAAGCATGTCCCATACAAATCTGTTTAAGCCTTCGTCCATGGAAAGAACAGGTGCCGGAGGTGGGCCGCCACCTTCATGTTTTTTATAATTTGGGTCTTTTTCGGAACTAAACTTGCGAATAAGCTTACCCTCCTCGTTAAGTATTTCCAACATAATTTCTTCAGTAGGAGCAGTCTTAGGTAATTCATAATACAGTACAACTCCGTTAGCAGGGTTGACACCGTAAAATGGATTAGTTCCTTTAAAAGTAGTTGAATTCATATTTAAAGGGCTATCCCAGGATCCATTATATGCATCCTCGGGCTTCATTATTCCAAAATTGCTATTCTGATTCCTGTATTGGGCAAGTGCCCCGAGGTCATCTAAAATCCAAAAAGATCTTCCCGAAGTAGCTACAATTAAATCGCCCTGGTGTACCATTAAATCAGTAATAGGCGTCACAGGTAAATTAAGCTGAAAAGGTTCCCATGAAACCCCTCCATTCCAGGAAATATAAATTCCTTTTTCCGTTCCTGCGTAGAGAAGGTTTTTGCGTGAAACATCTTCCCGAACTACTCTGGTAAAGGAACCGTAAGGAATTCCTGAACTAATATTTGTCCATGTTTTACCGTAATCCGTGGTCTTGTACAAGGCAGGAGTATAGTCATTGAACTTATAGCGAGTCGTTGCAATATAGGCAGTTGCCGGGTAATGTGGCGAAACATCAATAGCGTTAATCAAACATTCCCTGAGGCCTTTTGGAGTAACATTTTCCCAGCTTTCCCCCCCATTCTTTGTTATATGAACAAGACCATCATCACTGCCTGTCCAAAGCACTCCCTTTTCATGTGGCGATTCTATCATATGGGCTATTGTTCCATAATTTTCAGCACCAACTGCCTCAACGGTATATGGCCCGCCTCCTTTACCTTGTTTTTCATCCATATTGCGGGTTAAATCGGGAGAAATTTCCTCCCAGTTAAGCCCTTTATCCCTCGTTCGCAATACCAATTGGGCACAATGATAATAAGTGTCGGGTTCATGTTGCGATCTTATTATTGGCGCACTCCAGTTGTAAAGGTATTTCATATCCCTCGCAGCTCTTCCCAAATATTGAATGGGGGCTGCCATAATTTTTGTTTCAGACCTGGTCTGCATATCAAGTATTTCAATAGTCCCAAGGTAATTGCCTCCCATAACATACCTTGGATTATCAGGGTCAAATGCAAGAAAAGCACTTTCACCACCTGCGGCATAGGTCCAATCTCTTTCCGTGATGCCCTCTCGCCCTAACGAAAGACTTGCAATTTTTACAGAGGAATTATCTTGTTGTCCCCCATAGACATTATAGGGAAAAAGCCTATCGGCATTTATTCGGTAAAACTGAGCAGTAGGCATTATATCCTGAGTAGACCATGTTTTACCACTATTATAGGTGATGGCGGCGCCACCATCGTTAGCTATAACCATGTTTTTTGAATTGTCCGGATTTATCCACAGATCATGGTAATCCCCATGAGTACCGGTTATCACTTCCCACGTTTGTCCCCCATCAATAGATCGGTAGGTGGAAGCGCTTAAGACATACACTGTATTTTCATCATTAGGATCTGGAAACACCTCAATATAATACCAGGCGCGTTGCACTAATCTATTATCACCACTTACCATGGTCCAGGTAATACCTGCATTATCAGAAACAAACAACCCTCCCTTATCCTGATCAGAATCACTTTCAATCAAGGCATAGACTTTATCAGAATTGGCCGGACTTACGGCAATAGCCATCTTGCCCTTTTCTTCTGGTAGTCCTTCGCCTATTTCAAACCAATTTTCTCCCCCATCAACAGATTTATAAAGTCCGCTTCCGGAGCCCCCGCTAATAACTATATGCGGTTTCCTTTGATGGTGCCACATTGCGGCATAAAGCACCCCGGGTGTATTGGGATCCATTGAAAGTTCTGAACATCCGGTAAGTGTATTTACAAATAAAACTTGCTCCCAGCTTTCCCCGCCATCAACAGATTTATAGATTCCGCGTTCTTCATTCGGGGCATATAATGCTCCCTGAGCTGCCACATAAACGATATCCGGATTTTTAGGGTGAATAACAATTCGCGAGATATGTTGTGTTTTGCTTAACCCCAGTTTTTTCCAGGTTTTCCCGGCATCTGTAGACTTATAAACGCCATCACCATAGGAGGTCATAACTCCTCGTGGTGCGTGCTCTCCCATTCCACAGTAAACAACATTGGGGTCCGAGGGTGAAACAGCAACTGCGCCCACTGAGCCTGTCTGAAAAAACCCATCCGATATATTTTCCCATCGTTGGCCGGCATCGCAAGTTTTCCACAGACCCCCTCCTGTAGTTCCCATATAATAGGTTAATGGATCTCCAATGACGCCAGTAGCGGTTACCGATCTGCCGCCTCGAAAAGGGCCGATATTCCGATATTTAAGAGGTTTAAAATAAGTTTCCGCATCCTGGGCAAAACCCAGACTTATGGATAATACAAAAACAAACAGTACATAAAGATCTTTCATTCTAATAGTGTAATATTTTATATGGATTTATTCTTCGATAAATAAGTAATTCAGCTTTAAATCGTTAAAAGCCTCGTTAAATTCCTTGATTTCTTTATCAACCATAGTATTAAAATTGACCAATTGCGCATTGATCTTTGTGGTCAATTCATTTTTTACAGCAATGTCCTGATCTGTTGGTGGAAAATCATCCATGGAGACTAAACGATTCAGATGTGCCAGCTTATTGGTCAGTCGAATTGGAAAATTCAAAGGATCTTGACTGCTACGGTTTTTAGTTTGATATAATGCTTTTTCAATCTCTTCGAAACCCTTTTTCATTTCCCTGGCTTTCTCCACCAAATCGTTCGTTGTGGAATTACCTTTATACTGTTCAATGAAGGTATTTAAGCGGGATGTAATTTTGCGTATCTTTTCTATAGATTTATGTGCCTTGTCTACTGTTGAATTTATATCGCTTATAAAATTATATTGTTTTTGCATATCCGCTAATGAAACTTCAGCTCTAGGATCCGGTAAAATAGCAAACGTTTCGGAGATACTCGTTCCATTTCTGTTCAAATAAACTTTGTAAGTGCCCGGAACGGCCTTGGCCCCATCAAGGTTGGCCGACCATAAAATCATCCCCTCCAATTTTTCTGCTCCTTCGCCCTTAGTATCCCAGACATGGATATTTCCTCCATTTTGGACTTCCAACTTAGCTTCTTTTTTGTCGCTATAAGTAGTAAAATTAGCAAGTGTGTCACCAGACATAGACATGTATGTTAGTGCAATACTATCTTTCTTGTCCCATTCTTTTAGGTAAAACTGAGTCATTACTCCGGCCGGATGGTTTTGTCCTTCTGTTTTTGAAGGTTCACTAGCTGCCAGGCCTTTAGTCCTGTATGCATCTTTGGGTTTAAAAAGTATTGTAGCCGCATTTTTATTGGCACTATTAAGCTGATGCAAGACAGTAAGGTCATCAATAATCCATAAACTGCGCCCCTGGGTTGCCACAATAAGTTTATCATCTTTAATACTAAGATCGGTTATGGGAACAATGGGCAAATTAAGTTGAAAAGCCTGCCAGCTTTGCCCATCATTAAAGCTTATATACATTCCGGTCTCTGTCCCTGCATATAGGAGACCTTTTCTTTTTGGGTCCTCGCGAAGAACTCGTGTAAAGTGTTCATCGTTTATACCGTTCGTTATTTTTTTCCAGGTTTTACCAAAATCACTGGTTTTGTACAAGTATGGTTTAAAGTCGCCCAATTTGTAGCGCGTTGCTGCTACATAGCAGGTGCCTTCATCAAAAGCAGAAGGTTCAATACTGTTTATCATGTTCCACTCCGGCATGTTTGCAGGTGTTACATTCTCCCACCTTTCTCCTCCATTTTTCGAAACATGTATAAGTCCGTCATCACTTCCAACCCAGAGTAAACCTTCCTTAAGCGGACTTTCATTGGCCGCAAAAATGGTACAATAATACTCAACACCGGTGTTGTCCTGTGTAATTGGCCCTCCACTCGAAACTAGTTTTGACGGTTCATTTCTGGTTAAATCTTCACTCAATAGTTTCCAGCTTTGGCCCTCATTTTCACTTAGATGTACGTGATTGGAAAAAGTGTATAATTTTTTTGGATCATGTTTGCTGAAAATGATAGGAAAATTCCATTGAAAACGGTATTTCATTCCCTCCGCACCATATCCCATAGGGTTATCGGGCCATACATTAACCGCCCTAGTGGTCCCGGTCTTATGATTTACTCTTGTTAAAAAGCCTCCATAGCTGCCACCATAAACAATGTCATTATCTAAAGGATCTATAGCAATATGAGCCGATTCTCCTCCAGCTGTTTCTTCCCAATCATCCTCACTAATGCTGTTGCCATCACTCCGATGTTTAATACGGATTGTTGAATTATCCTGCTGGGCAGCATATATTCGAAATGGAAAATCATTGTCTGTCGTTACCCTGTAAAACTGAGCTGTGGGTTGATTGTAATAGGTGCTCCATGTATCACCCCCATCATAAGAAATCTGAGCTCCTCCATCATCTCCAATAATCATCCGCTTTGAATTTTCTGGTGCTATCCACAAATCGTGATGGTCCCCATGAGGAGCATTAAATGTCTTAAAAGACTTCCCTCCGTCTGTAGATTTATGGTAACGCACATTTAAAACATAAATAACATCTTCATCCTCAGTATCAGCATATAGTCTTGTGTAATACCACGCTCTTTGTCTTAACTTTCTTTCGCTATTAACCTGTGTCCATTTTTTACCCCCGTCTTCACTCCGGTAAAGACCTCCTTTTTCCTTTTGTTCAACAATTGCCCAGACGCGTTCAGAATTTTTAGGTGATACTGTTACACCTATTATTCCTAGAGTATCCTTTGGAAACCCTTCATTTTTTGAAATTTCATTCCATGTTTCCCCGCTATCGGTGCTTTTCCATAGAGCAGAGCCTTCTCCCCCGCTGCTCAGACTATACGGCGTCCTTTTTGCTCTCCATGTAGAAGCATATAATATACGTGGGTTGTTGGGATCCATGATAAGGTCAACTGCGCCAGCCTGATCATTTACAAAAAGCGTTTTGCGCCAGGTGGCACCTCCATCTGTACTCTTATAAATGCCTCGATCCGGAGTTGGTTTATAAATATTCCCCAATACAGCCGCATAAACTATATCCGGGTTTTCCGGATGTATACGAATACGCGGTACATGCCTGCTTTTCTGAAGACCAATCGACTTCCAGGTTTTGCCAGCGTCCACTGTTTTCCAGATACCATAGCCAGAAGATACATTCCCCCGCAAAGTTTTTTCACCCCCACCTACATAAATTACATTTGGATCACTTTTTGCAACTTCTACAGCACCAATACTGCCTCCAAAAAATCCATCTGAGATATTTTCCCAACTCCTGCCGCCATCAACTGTTTTCCAAACACCTCCTCCGGTAGCACCAAAATAGAACAGATTAGGTTCTTGCGGCACTCCGGTGACAGCTGCTGAACGTCCGCCTCGAAAAGGGCCCACTAATCTATATTCAAGGCTTGAATATAATGCTTCAGGGTATTCAAATTGTGTATTGGAAGTAACTCGTTTTTTTTGAGCATTTGTAAGAGAGACTAATGATAAAGCAGCCAAAACTAAAAGGCATGCCTTAGCAGTAATGAATTTCATATAGCGTATTTTTCAATGATCGGCTAATGTAGGAAAAAAACCAGGGAATTGAGAATGAAATGCCAGAACAGATGATTGCAGTTTATCATTCCAGATAGTTCGGTTTCTTATTAACTCATAGCTCCAGATCTGATGCTTTTAGAACATTTTGTACAGAAATAATCCCTAATTTTAACAATCCCAAATTTTTTAAACAACCACTAAAATTAGGCAAGCTTTATCAAAATCATTGACATGCCTTTATAAGTATAAAATAGTATAGAAAAATAATCAACAAGAAATAGCGAATGATATTAGAAAAGAGAATACCATTAAAATATTGGTTAAGGCAAATAAAATGGGATCTGCTTATTGTAAGTGTTTTCTCGATATTAATATTTTTTTTTAAGATTTACGTAGTTAATTTGGACATACCATTGAGTATAGGAACATTTTTGGGAACGGCTATTGCCTTGTTATTGTCTTTTAAGCTTTCCCAATCTTATGACCGGTGGTGGGAAGCCCGTAAAATATGGGGGGCTATAGTTAACGATTCCAGGTCTTTTGTAGTACAACTAAAACAATTCAATAAAGAATCCGAAAATGCTATAATTAAAACTATGTCATACAGGCAGATCGCCTGGTGCTATGCTTTGGGTAGTTATTTACGGAAGCTGGATGCACCTGATAATTTAGAAGACTATATTTCTCCGGAAGAATTTTTCACATTAAGAGACAAAAATCATATCCCCCTGGCTTTACTGGACAGTAATGCACAAAATGTAAGGAATCTCCATAAAGAAAAATCACTCAATGACTTCCAGCAAATACAATTAGATTCTACAATAACAAGGCTTACAGCTTCAATGGGAATGGCTGAACGAATAAAAAACACCGTTTTTCCACGAACCTATAGAAATGTTTTACACTTTTTTATCTATATCTTTTTGCTTTTGTTGTCTTTAGCCCTTGAAGATGTCTATGGTTTTTTAGAGATCCCTTTATTAGTTTTAATTTCTATTCCATTTTTTATGCTTGAAAAAATTGCTTTTGTCATTCAGGACCCTTTCGAAAATAAACCAACAGATACTGCAATGACGAGTATAGCCCGAGCCATTGAGATAAACATTAAGGAATTATTGGGGGAAAAAGAATTACCTGAGCCTTTAAAAGCTAACGGGTTCTATATTATGTAGATGCCCGGAAATTCAAAAAAAAAAGAAAAGTAACGTATTATGAAGTCATATTTATTTAAAAAATTAGGGTCAGTAGTTGTCCTTTTGCTGATTCTAAGTGTTTTAAGCAGTTGTAAGGGTCGATCCGGTTCTGAAGACACACTGCCAAAAGCTATGCTATACCGTACCTCGCTGGACCAGTCAGAACTATTGAATGAAATTGAAATAAGAAACCCCAGGGTTTCCGATTCAGTTTCAGTTGAATCCACTATTACGCTGAGGCCATCGATCACTTACCAGGAAATGGATGGTTTTGGTTATACCCTTACTGGTGGTAGTGCGTTGCATCTGCAAAAAATGAACGCTTCTGCAAGAGCAAAAATTTTAGGAGAACTCTTTGGTAACGACTCCAACAGTATTGGGGTTAGTTATCTTAGAGTAAGCGTTGGTGCTTCGGATCTGGACGAATATCCCTGGTCTTATAATGATCTCCCACCAGGTAAAACTGATCCTGAATCAGAACATTTTTCGTTAGCTTATGATACACTATACCTCATTCCGGTTTTAAAGGAAATCCTTAAAATTTCTCCCACAATAAAAATAATGGGTTCACCATGGTCCCCACCTCCATGGATGAAGGATAATGGGGATACAAGAGGTGGAAGCCTGCTAAAAGAATATTACCCGGCATACGCCAATTATTTTGTAAAATATATAAAGGCCATGGAAGCCGAAGGCATCCCAATTGATGCTATAACTGTTCAAAATGAACCACTGCATCCTGGCAATAATCCAAGCCTTCTAATGTTGGCAAAAGATCAGGGTGAATTTGTAAAAAATCATTTGGGCCCTGCTTTTAAAAAAAATGGCATTTTAACCAAAATAGTTATTTATGATCACAATGCAGACAGGCCAGACTATCCTATTACCATTCTTGACGATTCAATTGCAGCACAATATATAGATGGCTCTGCATTTCATTTGTACGGTGGCACTATTGATGCCCTCACCAAAGTTCATAATGCCCACCCCGATAAGCATCTTTATTTTACCGAACAATGGATTGGTGCTCCCGGAAATTTCGAAGAGAATCTTAGCTGGCATATAGAAAATCTCATTATTGGTGCCCCTCGAAATTGGAGCCGTAACGTTTTACAATGGAATCTGGCAGCAGATGAAAATCAGGAACCACATACAGACCGGGGTGGCTGTACCCGCTGTTTGGGAGCAATTACTATAGAAGGTGACATTGTTACGCGTAATCCTGCCTATTATATCATAGCCCATGCGTCAAAATTTGTGCCACCTGGCTCTGTTAGAATAGATTCTGACCAGGAAGGGGGCATACTAAACGTAGCCTATACTACCCCTGATAATAAAACAGTAGTTATTCTGCAAAACAAAAATGATAAAAGCATTACTCTTGAACTCAAAAAGGAAGAAGAAAAGGTACAATTAACTTTAGGTGGAAATGACATAGGTACCCTGGTATGGTATTAAACCACTGAAAACAAAGGAGGCTGGGACATAGTAGCATGAAAATGACCCAGGAATACTATGGGAAAATTGTTCAGAAAAGGGTTAGTGAGGTTGAAGGGAATTACTCATTGGAGGCATACTTCTTCATTTCGGTAGTCACATAAATTAATGCCTGTTCCCAAGCCTTTCCTATCCTTTCTGTGAATAATTCTCCTAGTTCTTCCTTAATTGTTTCTTTAAGGGATTCTAATACTACCGGATAATGCTCTTCCATCACCCCATATCTAGCATGACTTTTACCAAGCGATTTTAACCCTAATTCTAAATATTCTGGCCTGCTCATAGAGTAAACAATGCCTCCTAACATATGCGTTAAAAGTCTGCCCTGGGACTGCATATTATTTTTAAATAGCTCTCTGGTTTGAGGGGATTTTGTAAATACTTTATTGTAAAATTTCTCTGCAAACTCATCTTCATTTCTTAGCAAATAATCCAAGGAATTCTGTAGTTCTAGTTGAATATCCATTTCTTTAAAACCAATTAACTCATATAGTATGGTTTCGTGCTCATGCCCTTTCATTTGGTTACTGTATTTTTTCCCAAGGTTTAAGGTGTTTTTAGGAAATCCTTTATGAACAGATTCAGAAATTAAAAGATTAGTTCCTGCTTGCCTGTTGAAACCTTGTATCCTACTGGCAGTATTTATAGGGTCACCAACTACTGCAAATTGCTTATGTTTGGGATGTCCTAAATGCCCTACAAATGCTCTGCCAAAGTTAATTCCAATACCCATTTTAATTTCTGTATCAAAATCAATAAGTTCCAAACGATTAAGCCTTTCAATTGCATATTGCATGCCCAGAGCGGCACGTACTGCATCTTTACAATTCTTATTTTGCATACCTCCTGAAACCCCGAATAGTCCTATAATTTCATCTCCTACATACTGATATATAACACCATTATTAATCAAAATGGGATCGCCTAATACAGTATAAAACCGATTTAATATATACGCTGTATCAAATGTTTTGTTCTCAGAGGCGATTTTGGTGAAACCTCTAATATCACAAAATAAGATGGCAATAGCTCTTTCTTCTGCTGTTCCTTCAGGCAAAGTTTCTAATTGAAGTTTATTAATTTCAGTGCTATTCCATACTAACCTTTGAATTGTAATATCATCTTTTACATAACATTGGCATGCCAATCTTATAGAAGGATCCCACTTTCGTAATTGAGCAGTTTCCTTTTCCATTCTAGTTCTTGGAGTTATGTTTTGGAGACCCTCCAAAATTCTAACGCGGCATGTAGTGCATTGTCCACTTCCTCCACATTCATGCATGTGTGGTATCTGATTTATTATTGAACAGTCCAATAGTGTAGCATCTGGATCTTTAAATTCCACTTTTTGATTAATCCCACTATAAGTTACTATTGGTTCTTTTACTTGTGGCATTTTATCCGCTTTATTAGTTATATAGTTAAAAGTAAAAAAAAAAATACTAGTTATAGATTAACAAATGAATCTTATACATTCTACTTTGGAGCCAGTAATGGCTTGTGGAAAATAGAAGATGCGGGGACCTACTGAGAGCCCGTAGGCGATGCCTACTTCAAATCCGGAAACATAGGGGCCATGGAATTCTCCCAATCTAATTCTAATATTGCTTATGTGGGTATGGGAGAGCCCCAAATGTGGATTAACGTTAGTTGGGCTGACGGAGTATATCCAGATGATGATATAAATAAAATGCAAGAGCCTAAGGAACTGATCACCAAAAGCCCTGAAAGAATCAGTATGCTTAAATATTTAATCCGAGAATACAGTTGGAAACATTTTTATAGTGGAGGACTCGCCCAAGGAATCGATTCAATGATTCCAAAACTGGAAGCCGAAATATATAGGTAATCTTGGTAGTCTTAAATTGTTACTATGATAAGTTGATTCATAACCTCTTATTTTAATTCCTTACCTTATGAAGAACAACTAACATTTACTTCTCATGATTGGTTTCTTCCGTAAGATCCGTAGAAAACTAGCAGACGATAACCAGTTCTTCAAATATTCCAGATATGCCATTGGGGAGATTGTACTGGTTGTTGTAGGGATTTTGATTGCCTTGCAGATTAATAATTGGAATAATAATCGAATAGGACATTTAAATGAGAAAGTACTTTTATCATATATTATTGAAGATCTTAGATATGATCATGAAATCCTTATCGAATTGATTGAACAGGCACAATCTAAACAAAGTTTACATGAAAAACTTTATAATGAATCCATAGCAGAATTCATCTCAACTCGGAATGAACCTTTTTCATCCGAAATATTGGAACTGATATTTCTCCTTAGCAAGACTTGGGACAACCATCAGGATGCTGTAGAGGAAATATCAGAGAAAGATCTCAGAAGTGATCTCAATAAATATTTTAGTGATTACAATGTAACAAACAATTATGTCGAAATTCATAATGAAGCCGTAATTGAGTTACGGCAATATTTCAGACAATATGAACTTCTGAACCTAAATGTCATATTTAATTCTAATCCCAATAAACAAAGTTTTGACCCAAATACCCTAATTCATACAGATAAGTTCAGAGCACTATTGGGAACAAAGGAATTTAATTCTCTTCTTGTTGAGTTGTATCTCGGAAATCAGGACGTTATACAATGGTTGGAGACCCTCTCAAAAAGAAATGAGTTCTTGCGATCGAAACTGACAGAATATCTGGACCAAAATAAATAGAAATATTGGCAATAGTATACGTTCAAAATGAAAATTTAACGAGGTCTGAATTTTCCACACCTGATTAAGCCACTCTGATAAATTCTAGGTAAACATTAATTCTAAATACACCTCATCTAAATACATGTGCTGTTACACTATCTAATATTGTGATCTTGTACTAATTGGACAATTAAAAATTCCTTTACTAAAAATCCCAGAGCTACAATTATTACCTTAGTGCTGGTACAAAAGAAATAAAGTACATATGCACTTTATTCATTTGTTGGCAGCAACCTGTCTTAGAACTAAATCAATTATTCATATATAACTTATGATACTGAAACTATGAATACACAATCCAAAAGATTCATATTAGTAGCAATTGTTTGCTGCCTTCTCTCAGTAATTACAACACTTGGAATTCACTCTAACCTGTTTGATTTAGGTGAGTTGAATTTTGATGAGCGAATAAGGCTATTTGAAAATTCGACATATATTGCCAATAGGTTCTGGGTGATTGCACATTGCCTGTTCGTATTAATTTCTATGCTTGGTTTCTTATTGATTCAGTTTAAAAAGAGTCCTGGATATACATTAACAGGTTTTGTATTCTTTGCGGTTTTTTCATTCACGGAAATCTTTCGACAGATGTTTGTTTTTTTCTATTTGAACAATCTGCGTAGGTCATATCTAGAAACAAATGATGCTGCAGTTCAAGAGATGATAAAGATAAACATGGATCATGCAGGGTTAATTGGATATGCTCTTTTTGGGTTGTTCATTTTGGCATTTGCAATGGGAAACATATTTTACGGAATCAGCCTCCTTAGTGGTATCAAGATTGATCGCATACTTGCTTATCTCTTATTGATTTGGGGTTTTGGTAATTTAACTGCCTTCGGGAATGAATTTTGGCAATCTGAATCAGTAGGGCATTTTGTAGAGTATTTCAGTGTCGTTTATCAACCAATAATGAGAATATTAGTAGGATTATGGATGATTAATAAATACAAGAAAATAAGGCAGCAGCCAACATATACATAAGATCTAATTTAAGGCTATTTAGGTGTGTTCTAAGAGGACATCTAAAGCTTCCTATCCTACTTTTTACTAATTTTCGTCACTAATTCGTCACCTATAAAACAGAAAAGCTACTAAAAATAAAGATTTAAGAGCTTTTAAATTTACTCTGGTATAGTATTAAAACTGAACTGACCCTGTTGTGTTTGAGTATAATAATATTTTTCAGACCAATACCTTTTTTACTTCTTTTCTTAGGTAAAACCCGGTAACCAGAGTCGCTAATACATCGGCAATAGGAAAGGAGATCCAAACACCTAATTCGCCTAGAAAATTCGGCAATATCAGGATTAAAGGAATAAAAAAGAACCCTTGTCGGGTAAGTGTAAGGAGCAAAGCGGGAATAGCTTTCCCAACAGCCTGAAAATATGCCGCCCCTATTAGTTGAAGTGCTATAATAGGCGTTACTGCAAATACCCATCGCATTGCCGGAGGTGCATGTTCCAGGACAAAGGCATTTGTAGCTAATTCCAATGCAGGCATATTTGGTTTATCGCTTAAAAACAGGGCCGTAATTTCTGCGGGAAAAATCATTAGAACTACAAAAACGAGTGTAGCAATAATAGCCGCATATTTAATAGCGGTATTAATTGATTCCCTTACGCGACCGTATTTTTGTGCCCCATAATTGTACCCGGCAATAGGGAGGAAGCCCTGGGTAACACCATATACGGGAAAAAGGGAAAACATCAGCATTCTTCCTATAATTGCATAAACAGCCACCATAGGTTCTCCACCAAGAGAAAAAAGAATATTATTCATTAATAAATATGTGATACTTATTACCGCCTGCCTCGAGAGGGTTACAAATCCCAAACCTCCTATTTCCCGTAAAATATTTCGATCTAATCCAAAATGAGACCAATTAATTTTTAATTCAGAATTTTTAGATCTGAAAAAATAAAAAATATAGGCAAAACACATCAGGTATCCCGCCGTGGTTGCCCAGGCCGCTCCTGCCATCCCCCAATTCAATACATAAATGAAAATATAGTCTAATAAGAGGTTTCCTATTGATGGTATAATCATGGCAATCATGGCAAACTTAGGTTTTCCCTCTGCGCGAATAACCGTGTTGCCCATCATACATAGCGCTAAAAAGGGCACGCCGTATAAAACTATTATATAGTAGATCTTAGCGGGATCAAATATAGCACCCTTGCCCCCGAAAGCAGGGATCAAAGCATCTACATAATATAACCCCAAAACCACCATAGAAATGGTGACCAACAGCGTTAAAGTAATCTGATTTCCAAAGGTTTTCAACGCCTTTTCTTTATGATCGGCGCCCAGAGCACGAGAAATGATGCTACTGCCGCCTATCCCAATAGCCATTCCAAGCGCTGCAATAAAAAAAGAAACCGGCAGTACAACATTGATAGCCGCTATGGCAATAGAACCAATCCAGTTGCCTACAAAAATGGTATCTACCAATACATTTAGTGACATTACAAGAATGCCTATAGAAGCCGGCACTGCCTGCCTTATAAGAAGTCTTCCAATGGGTTCGGCCCCTAGTTGATCTGAGGAGACTTTCGCCATTATTGCTCTGTAATTATAAAATTATGCATACACTGCGAGATGATTTCTCCTTTTTGCCAGTTCAATAATAATTAAATGCCGGTTATTATATAGGTAAGGCCTCACTTTTGTGCCAATTGTTTATCCATTCCGCCATTAAAGCCACCCAGGAACTACTCTCGTTTAAACAGGGTATATGAATATAATCTTCTCCCCCGGCCTCAATAAATTGCTCTTTGCCCTCCATTGCAATTTCTTCAAGCGTTTCCAGGCAATCACTTACAAAAGCAGGTGTAACCACGGCAAGCCTCTTAATTCCTTCTTTAGCCAGACGTTCAAACTCAAAATCTGTATAAGGCTTTAACCATGGATCTCCCGCAAGACGCGATTGAAATGAGGAACTCACTTTATGTTCGTCCAGATTTAGCTCCGCTTTTACCAATTCCGTAGTATCATAGCACTGATGTCGATAACATGTATGGTGTGCAACTGAGTTTGTCTGGCAACAACTCCCATCTATTTTGCAATGAAATTTAGTTGGGTCTGACTTTCTGATATGCCGTTCCGGAATTCCATGGTAGGAAAATAAGATATGATCATATTCAAAGTCTTTTAATCTGCCGGAAATTCTCTCTGAAAGAACTCTAATATAATTCGCATTCTTATAAAATGCAGGTAAGGTTGTAATTTTTATATCAGGATAATTAGCCTGCTGTTCCTGCATAGTTTTAACAACAACTGTCTCATAGGAAGACATGGCATAGTGAGGGTAAAGGGGTACCAATAATATTTCACTCACTCCCTTATCCTCTAATTCCTGTAAGGCATTCTTTATGCTCATTGAACCATAGCGCATCCCCAGGGCAACAGGCAGGTCTGTTTGCTGTTGAACTTTAGATGCAAAGCGTTCCGATATTACAATTAAAGGAGAGCCTTCTTCCCACCAAATCTTTGCATAAGCCTTTGCAGATTTCTTAGGGCGGGTTTGAAGGATAATTCCGCGAACAATTAAATTGCGCAACCAATTTGGAACGTCAATGACGCGCTCATCCATTAAAAACTCGTCCAAATATGGTTTTACTTCTTTAGCCGTTGGACCATCGGGAGATCCTAAATTAACTAACAATACACCCTTCATAATTCTTTTTTTAAGCTATTTTTTTTAACAATACAAAAATACTACTTGGAATGAAACTCCGTTAATTTAAGGCGAATACTTTTCTGATGTCTAAATAAGCAATCCTTATAGAGTCAACCTCTCTATCAATAATTTTTTTTAAAATTGCATTGGCATTAGTTAATATTCTTGCCTCGGAAAATGTACAAGAGGTGCCAAACAAACCAATATAATGCGCTTAACTTCAATAATTATCTGCTCTGTTTTATCAGTGATGTGCTATTCCCAGTCGGAAAAAAGTTTACTCTGGGAAATATCTGGCAATGGCTTGGAAACATCCTCATATTTATACGGCACCATGCACGTGAGTAAGAAAATAGCTTTTCGATTGGACGATGTTTTTTATGAAGCGCTGGACAAAAGTGAAATAATTGCTCTTGAATCAGATCCTGAAACCTGGCTGGAAAGTGAAGATCGTTTTGGCTCTGGTTCGCAGAAAAAAGAATATGGATTCAACACAAAAGGGTTTTATACACATTCTTTTGCTTTACAGCATCCAAGAAAAAAAGAGCTGGCATCTTACCTGGCATTTGAGGAAAGGTTGGTAAATAGCATTCTGTACCGAACGAATGAAAATTCACAAAATTTTGAGGAGGATACTTATTTGGATATGTTTATCTATCAGGCAGGAAGCAGGTTTAACAAACCTATCCTGGCATTGGAAAAGCTGGAAGAATCCGCTGCATTGGTAGGAAGGGCGAGCCTGAATTCCATGAAAATGAAACCGGATGAATGGCTTCAAAAAAGGATGCAGCAACAAGACCTGATGTTTTTGATGCAGGATGCGTATCGAGAACGCAATCTAAGTTTGTTGGATTCTATAGATAAAGCCATGTATACGGATCACTACCTAAAAAACATGCTCTATATCCGCAATGATAACATGGCAAAAAGTTTAGATTCTGCTATACAAAAAACCAAAGTTTTTGCTGGAATTGGTGCAGCTCACTTACCAGGCACACATGGGGTAATTGCATTATTGAGGGAAAAAGGATATATTGTAGAGCCCCTTGTATCTGAAGCAACAGATAAGGGTCAGAAACTCAAAAATAAATTCTTAGGTCAAATAAAGGCCCATTCTTATAAAACTTTTGGTCCGGATGACAACTTCTTTACCATTTCTCTTCCCTATAAACTATATCCGATATCCGAAAGAATTACGACTGTATACGTTTCACCAGATTTGGCAAATGGAAGTTATTTTATGGTAAACAGGGTGCCTACTTATGCCAATTTGAAAGCAGGAGGAGACTACACTTTGGAGGATATAGATCAGTTACTATTTGAAAATATCCCCGGAACTATTTTGAGTAAAAAACCTATTGTCAACCAGAGGTATAAAGGTCTGGACATCAGAAACAAATTAAAGAATGGAGATCATCAGCGATACCAAATTTATATCACCCCGCTCGAGATACTAATTTTTAAAATGGGAGGAGAAGGTGATTACGTCGTTAATTATTCTGACAAAATATTTAATAGTCTCAAATTTAAAAACCCCAATGAAGGCAACGAGCTAATATCCTCAACTTATAAGGACTTTGAAATAGCCATGCCAGGCTTGCATAAATTTACGAATGCATCCAGACGGGGTAGTCGTAATATTGAGGGATACGACCAAGCAAGCAACTCCTATTATTTTTTAAAGAAAACAACCCTGAATGATTTAAATTTTATTGAGGAAGACACCTTTGAACTCAAACAAATTCAAAAAAGAATATACCAGGACCTTAAACTTAAACCAAAATACAATTCTTTTGACAAGAAAACCCTTACTTCAAAAGCTGTTTGGGATTCTGTTACAGGTCAGGATCTGTACTTGAAAACAGTGATCAAAAGAGGCGATTATTATTTGATGGGTGTACGCACCAATAGTGAAATGCGCGCTAATGAATTTTTCAATTCGTTCAAAATTACAGAAGTATCTTATCCCGAAGAGTTCAAAAAGGTGGTAGATACAGCCATGCATTTCAGTACGGTTACCTCCATAGACCCCCCTAAATTTGTTGAGAATAGTAATCACCAATTAAGAAATAAGAAAAAAACAAAGGCTTATAGTCCGTATTCCAAAAGGACAGTTTATCAGAACAAAAATAATGAGGCCATAGAGGTAGAACTAACTAAATCTCATGACTATCTAACCTTTTCAAACATAGATTCTATTTGGGTATTACGTAAAAAACAATATTCAGATAAACAGTTTGTTATCCAAAATGAAAAGACCAGGACCTCAGCTGATGGTTCCCACGAACTACAATTCGTTATCACAGATACCGCCAGTACAAGGGGTATCCTAATAAAGAATGTCATTCGGGGCGGACTGTTTTACCAATTAAAGACAGTTGTGGATACCATCTCGGAGACCAGCCCTTTTGTAAGTGCTTTTTTCGACAATTTTAAACCGGTAGGTAAGCCTTTAGGAAGAGGTCTCCTGGAAGATAAAACAGCAGATTTCTTTGCCGCACTGAGGAAAAATGATAGTATAGTACTTAAGGGCTATAGATATCTTTTGTTTGATGAACGCCATGTAGATTCATTAACCTATTATATTTCACAGCATTCTTTTGATGAGGATAAAAAGCATATTCAATCCTACCTAATTAAGCAATTAGGAGCTTTGGATCATGATGAGGTAATTCCATTCCTTAAAGATTTCTATTCCAAATCATATAATAATTCCAATGCACAAATTAATATCCTGCAATCTGTGGCAAGTAAAAAAACAGATGCCTCGGCGAGTCTCTTGCTTCAACTAATGTCTCAAGATCTGCCATTGGTATCTAATACGGCAGAAATTAAGCGTATTTTCAAACCATATAAAGACAGTTTGGAATTAGCCAGACGATTATATCCCGAATTATTAAAGTACAGTTCTATTGCAGAATACAAAGCGCCAATTTTTTCACTTCTGGCGCAGTTAAAAAAGGAAGACCTGATTAAGGCTGCAAACTATAAGAAATACAGGAGCCAGCTTTTAAGTGATGCTAAAATTCTCTTGAAAAGGCATCTGGGGGAACAGAATAACAAAGAATTAAAAACCAGGCAGGCAAATTATACAAGGCTCAGAAATAATAAAATCCTGAACGATTATGTTGTTTTATTATATCCTTTTGCCCGAGAAAAAGAAATGACGCA
Source organism: Flavobacteriaceae bacterium (assembly GCA_020346245.1). Lineage (GTDB taxonomy): Bacteria > Bacteroidota > Bacteroidia > Flavobacteriales > Flavobacteriaceae > Eudoraea. The sequence continues at coordinate 2,996,373 of CP070778.1, forward strand.
GTTTTTTAACAGGCTTCTTTTGGTTAAAGATCCGGAAATTCGCAGTACCTATGTAACGCTCCTGGCTTCAGATGGAAAAAATATACCTTCTGCGGTGATCAATTCCATGGCTTATGATATTAATAGCAGGCTTTTATTGTATACCAAGCTGGTACGCAAGGGAAAATCGGAACTTTTTCCTCATCAATACAGTTCCGGACAATCCCTAGCAGAAGCCCTTATTTATCAGGACAGAAGATTTGACAGAACTAAAGATAAAGTTATATACCTTGGAGACAAGTCCATTAATTATAAGAATAACCCCTATACAGCATATTATTTTAAGACTCGGAACAGTCAGGATTATCATAAGAATTTTAAAATTCATATTGTAGTATTTGCAGATAATACTCCCTTCAATTCAGATCCTTATTACATTAATGAAGGATGGCGAATGGCGGATACGGATACCGAGGAAGAAGCAATGGACTTTGTTACCGAAACCTTTTTATTAAAGGATCGAAAAAGGGCTATTGCCTATAGGCCAAACCAATACAGCGGTTATACAAGTTATGGCTTCTAAATTGTACTTTTGCTTTATTAGCCAAAAGACATGAGATTAATTTTCGCTTTTATTTTCTTCTTATTATCCGTGACCGCCAGGTCTCAACAGCTTATATGCTCAGATCAGGACAGAATAGCTTTTGATAGTAAGATTAAAGAAATTAACCATTTAAACCAACCCGATTTTGGTGATACCATGATCTTGGTTGGTAAAACTTTTCTCGGGCTGCCCTATGTGGCCAAAACATTAGAAATAGGAGAATCTGAGGCTTTAGTTGTTAATTTACAGGGAATGGACTGCACTACCTATGTAGAGAACGTTTTGGCTTTCAGCGTCTTGTTAAAAAAGGACAGTATGAATTTTGATTCGTTCGTCAATACTCTTGAAAATATTCGATATAAGGATGGCGTATTAGATGGTTATGCTTCCCGCTTACATTATTTTTCTGAATGGATAGCTAACAACGAAAAGAAAGGACTGCTGGAAGACATAACTCTTGCAACAGGAGGTATTGAAATAAAGAAAGAGATTAATTTTATGAGTACCCACAGGGATCTGTATCCCTTTTTGGCCGACGACGAAAATTTTGACAAAATTAAAGCTTCCGAAAACTCACTTAATCACCAACCCATCTGCATTTTGCCCCAGAACCAGATCGAAGAAAATGAAGATCTGATAAAGAATGGGGATATTATTGCATTAACCACCTCTATTCAAGGGCTGGATATTACCCATACAGGCATTGCCATTAGGGAAAAAGACGGTCGAATTCACTTATTGCATGCCTCTTCTTCCGGAAAGGTTGAAATTTCTGAATTACCCCTGTCAGAATATTTGAAAAAGATTAAAAAGAATACAGGGATAATGGTTGCCAGACCATTATAAAACTAATGCTCCGAAATTCTGAACTTTTGCGGTGTCTATCGTCCCAGGCAATAATCTATACCCCCTACTAAATGTTGTTGAAAATCGGGTTCATCATAAGACTCCTCTGTATGGCCTCCTCCGGTATAAAAAACACGACCACCATCAAATTCCTGATACCAGGCAATAGGATGGTTATCACCATTTGTACCACCTTCATATGAAGTTTCATCCAGGTAGATAAGTACCTTCATGGCAGGATTTATATTCTTATAGTTATACCATTCATCGTTGCGAACCCAGGTGTCATTTAAATGCGCTGTAGATGAATGTTCTCTGTCTACAACATTCATTTTAGCCTCTCTCACATTAGGATCATTTGGGTGGCTTGTAAAATATGCCCCTACCAATTTGCCATACCATGGCCAGTCATATTCAGTATCACTGGCCGCATGTATTCCCATGTAGTTGCCCCCATTATTGATATACTTCTTAAACGCCTGCTCCTGCTCAGGCCCCAACACGTCCATAGTGGTGCTTAGAAAAAGTACCAAATCATACTTTTTTAAGTTCGCCTCATTAAATTGCAATGAATCTTCAGTTTGCGTTATTGAAAAATTGTTTTCTTTTCCCAATTTTTTGAGGGTTTCAACACCTTTTTCAATGGACTTGTGCCTATAACCCATAGTCTTTGTAAAAACCAAAATCTGAGCGATTCCTTCATTTATGACTGTAATGTTTTCTTCTGGTATTTGAGGTTGTGAAGTTCCTGCAAACGATACACAAATTAGTAAGGTGCCAAAAAATTTCCTGAGTGTTTTCATATGAATAATTTATAGATTGTTAAATATCGAAAATTCTACCGAATCTTACTATTAATTACCCAATGACATTAAATATTTCTTAGGTGTAGTACCGAATTTCTTTTTAAAGGAAGCGATAAAATGACTGGATGTACTATACCCTATCCTATGGCCTACTTCACTTACATTATATTCTCCCGATTCGAGCATTTTGCGCGCGAAATCCATTTTATAGTCAAATAAAAAACTGAATACGGGTTCTCCATACACCTGTTTAAAACCCTCCTTTAATTTTTTAAGTGAGAGGCCAATCTCCTCTGATAACTGCGTTAGCGTAGGTGGTTCTGCCATGCGGCTTATCATAATTTCCTTCGCCTGTTTTATGCGTTTAATATTCTCCTCATCTACCAAAAAAGGGCATTGTTCCAAATCTGCATCTTCACTTTTATTGAAATACAATGAAATTAACTCATACACTTTAGCCGTCAGATATAACTCCTTTATCGAAGGGTGGAGATTATAATTAATTATTTGGCTCAGTATGACTGCAATTGCCGGAGTTACACTTTCCTGGGAATAGTATTTTTTTTCCTTATTATCACTGCTCAAAAAGGGAATATAGTCCGCTTCTTTTGAAAAAAGAGAATGAAACCTTCGTATGGTCATTATAACAGATACCAACCATGAATTAGGGTTAAGTTCCAGATTTAACGGGAGATCTAATTGTGTATTATACAGCAATAAAGAATTATCCTCAGAAACCTCCAAAGCATAATGGCCATCGTTAAAAATAAATTTTGTGTTCCCCTTTAAACAAAAATGGAACTGAATAAAACTACTGTCAATTTCACGGTTAACTTTTTGAACCTGAGGACTTTCATTTTGTATTTTTAAAACATAAAAATCATCATCAATCAAGACTTCAGAAAATGAACCTTGAGCGATGTTTTTGAATGTTGTTTTTGTTGAATTCATGAATGAATTATTTAGAAGCATTCTAAATTGAAAGCGCGCTATTCGCTATTATTCCTATAAAATTAGCGGTTTTTCCCATAATTCCGACAAAAATGCCCTAAAAAACTTAAAACGATATATATTGTCCCTCCAGCGTTATTTTTATTAAATGTATGCTGTTATTTTTGTGAGCTATATTGATTATGCATGAAGAGATATCATATTTCCAAACATAATTCTTTTTATACTGTTGGGCTAAGTTATAAAAATGCCGATGCAGTAATGCGAGGGAAATTTAGCCTGGACCAGGACGCAGCCGAGTCACTTTTAAAAGAAGCTAAAACTATTGGCGTTGATGGTCTTCTCATTACTTCTACCTGTAATCGAACAGAACTGCACGGCTTTGCGCAGCACCCCTTCCAATTAATTAAACTCTTATGTGATCATTCCCAGGGAACAGTTGAAGAATTTCAGGAAGTAGCGTATGTATTAAAAAATTATGAAGCAATTAACCATTTGTTTCGCGTAGGTACCGGACTGGACAGTCAGATACTGGGTGACTTTGAAATAATAAGTCAATTAAAAAATAGCTTTTACCGTTCCAGAAAGCATGACCTTACAAATCACTTTTTAGAACGGCTGGTTAATTCGGTCATTCAGGCCAGTAAGAGGATTAAAAATGAAACAGAAATCTCTTCAGGTGCTACCTCCGTTGCATTTGCATCAGTTCGGTATATTCTAAAAAATGTGGCTAATATTTCTGATAAGAACATTCTATTATTTGGCACTGGGAAAATAGGCAGAAATACTTGTGAAAACCTTGTCAAACATACAAATCATAAACACATAACCCTTATTAACCGAACAAAAGACAAGGCCGAAAAAATAGCAGGAAAGTTTAATCTTGTTGTGAAGGATCATGGTGATTTGCAAACAGAAATCCGCAAGACCGATGTTTTAATTGTAGCTACGGGTGCTAATACTCCTACCGTCTCAAAAGAACTTATTTATACCAACAAACCACTTTTGATTTTGGATTTATCAATCCCTAAAAATGTGGCTGATAATGTTTTGGAATTACCAGACGTAACTGTTTTGCACCTGGATCATCTCTCGCAAATAACAGACGAAACCCTGGAACGCAGAAAACAATATATTCCTCAGGCAGAATCTATTATAGATGAAGTGAAATTAGACTTTAACCAGTGGCTGGAAACCAGAAAATTTGCTCCGGTCATTAAAGCACTCAAAAAGAAGTTAAGCTCAATTAAGGAAGAGGAACTCGATTTTCAGTCTAAAAAACTTGCAGATTTTAATTCAGAGCACGCGGATATAATATCTGAACGAATCATTCACAAGATTACCAAACAGTTTGCTAACCATCTAAAAGAATCTGAGAATGATGCTGACGAAAGTCTGCAGCTTATTCAAAAGGTCTTTCAAATAGAATTAAACTCCCAATGAAGAAAGTCATTCGAATTGGCACCCGCGATAGTGAACTTGCACTATGGCAGGCGAATGATGTTAAGAAAAAGCTTGACAAGCTTGGGTATCCAACACAATTAATCCCTGTAAAATCTGACGGGGATCTGGACCTGGATCAACCACTTTATTCGATGGGTATTACCGGGATTTTTACAAAAACATTAGATGCTGCATTGCTTGGTGATAAAATAGATATTGCCGTGCATTCCATGAAAGATGTTCCTACCATTTTGCCAAATGGTATTGTACAGGCTGCGGTATTGAAGCGTGCAAACCACAAGGATATCTTAGTTCATAAGGGCCTGGATTTTCTAAATACTGAAGGAATTGTTGCGACAGGCAGTTTAAGAAGAAAAGCACAGTGGTTAAATCGTTATCCACTTCATGAAGTTATTGGATTAAGAGGAAATGTAAACACCCGGTTAAAAAAACTGGAGGATAATTCCTGGAATGCGGCAATTTTTGCAGCTGCAGGCCTTGAACGGTTAAACAAGCTTCCGGAAAACTGTACGGAACTTCACTGGATGATACCGGCACCTGCCCAGGGTGTTATGATGGTTGTCACCAAAGAAGATGATGGGTATTGTCTTGAAGCACTCTCCTCATTAAATCATAAGGCTACAGAGATCTGTTCACAAGTAGAACGTGATTTTTTAAATGAATTAGAAGGCGGATGTACCGCGCCCATTGGCGCTTTGGCAACTATTGAAGATGATCTTTTAGATTTTAAAGGTATTTTGTTGTCTCTTGATGGACAGCAGACAATTGGTGTTGATAAGAAAATTAAATTGACAGATGCCGCCAATTTTGGCAAGGCCTGTGCGCAAGAAATACTAACCAACGGAGGAAAGGAATTGATGCAGGATATTAAAATCCGGATGAATCAATGAAAAATATCCTTTCCACAAAACTACTTACTCCACATCAGAAGACAATTTTAAATGAGGCCGGCATACATCTCCAGGAATACCAGGCCATAAATATTACTCCAAAAGAATTTCAATTACCTGCCGGTTTTGATAATTATATTTTTACCAGCCAAAATGCGGTTGAGGCATTTAACCGGCATTTATCAGATTTTCAGAAAAATAGGGGATCTGGAAAAGCATGCTTTTGCGTAGGGGAAAAGACAGAACTATTATTGGAAAAAAATGGGCAAAAAGTTGTAAAAAGGACCCAAAATGCGGCAGATTTGGCTCATTTTATTGCAAAAAACCACAAAAATGAGTCATTTTTGTTTTTTTGCGGAAATAGAAGAAATGATGATTTGCCTGATATTTTGACAAAAAACAAGGTGTATTTCAAAGAAATTACGGTCTACGATACAAAGTTAAACGCTCAGCATTTTTCAGAATCTTTTGATGGGATATTATTTTTCAGTCCTTCTGGTGTAAAGAGCTTTACTTTGTCTAACGAAATAGGTAAAAGTACGATCTTTTGCATAGGTAATACCACTGCCAAAGAAGCAGCTTTATATACAGATTCCATTATTGTTCCAGATACCCCAACAATAGAAAATCTTTTGAAAAAGGTAATATCAAATAATAACTTGAGCTTAGAGAAATGAAAATAAAAAACGATCTGTTTTTAAGAGCATTAAAAGGTGAAACAGTTGAGCGCCCTCCGGTCTGGATGATGAGGCAGGCGGGTAGATACCTTCCTGAATTTATGGCGATCAAGGAGAAATATGATTTCTTCACCCGCTGCCGGACACCCGAATTGGCTTCTGAAATTACCGTACAACCTATTCGGCGTTATGGCATGGATGCAGCTATACTTTTTAGCGATATCCTTGTGATACCTCAGGCAATGCAAATAGAAGTGCAAATGAAACCCGATTTTGGCCCCTATTTGCCCAATCCTATTCGCTCTCAAATAGATGTAGACCAGGTTCTGGTGCCTGATGTGAATGAAGAGTTGAATTATGTTATGCAAGCGATTACAGCAACCAAGGAAAAGTTGCAGGATGAGATTCCTTTAATTGGCTTTGCCGGTTCACCTTGGACTATTCTTTGCTATTGCGTACAAGGGCAAGGCAGTAAAACCTTTGATAAGGCCAAGGAATTTTGTTTTACACAACCTGCTGCCGCTCATAATCTGTTACAGAAAATTACAGATACTACTATTTCATATTTGAAAGCCAAGGTAAAAGCAGGTGTAAATGCAGTTCAGGTGTTCGATTCCTGGGGAGGCATGCTTTCACCTAATGATTATAAAGAATATTCCTGGTATTATATCCAACAAATCATAGATGCCCTTAAAAATGAAACGCAGGTTATTGTTTTTGGCAAAGGGTGCTGGTTTGCTCTGGGTGATATGGCAAAATCCGGTGCGGCTGCACTTGGGGTAGATTGGACATGTTCTGCACAAAATGCCAGAACTTTAACCGGCGGTAAAATAACGCTTCAGGGAAATTTTGATCCTGCACGTTTATTATCTCCCCCCGATGTCATAAAAAAAATGGTCACCGAAATGATTGATGAATTTGGGAAAGATAAATATATTGTGAATCTCGGGCATGGTATTCTACCCAATGTCCCTTTGGAAAATGCTAAGGCCTTTATTGATGCGGTCAAAGAGTATAGCTCTTAGGTGTTGTAAGGTTTCTGAACTACATAAAACCCTTTCGGAGCACAGAAGAAGTTATGATTAATGAAGGAACTATATGAAAGATCAAATGAAAAATAAATTCTACAGCTATATCCAGGAACTTCAGGACACTATAACTTCAAAACTTGAAGAAACAGATGGTTCTGCTAAATTCCGTGAAGATATTTGGAAACGTCCGGAAGGTGGAGGAGGCAGGACCAGGGTAATTGAAGACGGTTCTGTTTTTGAAAAGGGCGGCGTAAATATTTCTGCCGTACATGGTGAGCTTCCGAAAAGCATGCAAACCTATTTTGGTGTAAAAGATGCAGATTTTTACGCATGTGGTCTAAGTTTGGTTCTGCATCCTAAAAATCCTATGGTCCCTACTGTACATGCTAACTGGCGATATTTTGAAATGTATGATAAAAAAGGAGGTTTGGTAGATCAATGGTTTGGCGGAGGTCTGGATCTTACACCCTATTACTTATTTGAAGAAGATGTTAGGCACTTCCATTCAATTTGCAAAACCTCTTGCGATGCACATGATCCTGATTTTTATAAAATCTATAAAAGGAAATGTGATGATTATTTCTGGAATAGTCATCGCGGGGAGGCGCGAGGAGTAGGCGGCCTGTTTTTTGATTATTGTAAAGCTTCCGATAAAATGAGTATTGAGGATTGGTATAACTTCGTCACAACCGTAGGGGATAATTTTCTCGAGGCATATATACCAATTGTTATAAAAAGACAGCTCATTGGTTATACCAATAAACAGAGGGATTGGCAAGAAATTCGCCGGGGTCGTTATGTAGAATTTAATCTGGTTCATGACAAGGGTACACTTTTTGGATTAAAGACAAATGGCCGTATTGAAAGTATCCTGATGAGCCTACCCCCTCATGTTCAATGGAAGTATGATCATCATCCGGAAGAAGGGAGTGAAGAGGCCAGGTTAATCCAAGTATTGAAGGATCCCAAATCATGGGTTTGATCACTTTTTAGTCGTAATTTAGAAGGAAATATCCATGAATATGCTCCAAAAATTATATCAGATAGATGCTTTTACAGATCAGCTCTACTCCGGGAATCCCGCTGCTGTTTGTATTCTTGAAAACTGGATAGAAGATAGCGTCATGCAAAAAATAGCCATGGAAAATAATCTTGCTGAAACCGCATTTGCAGTTAGAAATGGTTCTCAGTATGTCATCAGATGGTTTACCCCGGAGTTGGAAGTGGATTTGTGCGGGCATGCAACCCTGGCCACTGCTTATGTCTTGTTTAACTACTATAATTTAAATGCTTCCATTATTGAATTTTTTTCGCCCAGAAGTGGTAAACTTTTAGTGGAAAAGGGTGAAAACGATTTGTTATTCCTGGATTTCCCGACAGACGATATTAAATCGATTAGTCCAATTCAGGTGCTTAACGAAGCCATAGGCAAGAATCCGGTTCAATCCCTAAAAGGAAAGACCGACTATCTCCTTATTTATAATACTCAGGAAGAAATAGAACAATTAGGCCCAAATTTCTTTCTGCTCAACAAAATAGATGCACGTGGTGTAATTGTTTCCGCTCCCGGAAATGAGGTAGATTTTGTATCGCGTTTCTTTGCTCCGCGATGTGGAGTCAATGAAGACCCTGTTACCGGTTCAGCCCATACCAGCCTTATTCCCTATTGGTCTCAGGCTCTTGGTAAAACTAAACTTGTTGCCAAACAGTTATCTAAAAGGGGGGGTGATGTCTATTGTGAATATCAGGAAAATAGGGTAAAAATTGCAGGTAGGGCAGTGCCTTATTTAAAAGGCGAAATTATTATTTAGAATATATTCATTTATTACCTTTAAGCTTAAAATAAAGTCAATGTATCCACTTCGAAGAAATAGGAGATTACGAGCAAACAGTGCAGTACGGGATTTGGTTCGTGAAACAATTTTAACACCCAGTGATTTTTTAGTTCCATTGTTTGTTGTTGAAGGCCATGGAGTTAAGGAAGAAATTCCTTCTATGCCCAATTACTATAGGCTAAGCCTCGATAATCTTGGCAAGGAAGTGAAAGAACTCTGGAACATGGGGCTTTGCGCAGTTCTGCTTTTTGTAAAAGTTCCAGATGAGCTAAAGGATAACAAGGGAACGGAAGCGCTGAATGAACATGGTCTAATGCAACGTGCTATAGGTGCAGTAAAGAGCGCTTGCCCTGATATGTTGGTCATGACGGATGTTGCGTTAGACCCATATTCTTCCTTCGGACATGATGGAATAGTAGCCAAAGGACAAATACTAAATGATGAGACTAGCGAAATATTAGCACAAATGAGTATTTCGCACGCTGAAGCAGGTGCAGATTTTGTGGCTCCAAGTGATATGATGGATGGAAGGATACAAATTATCAGAGAGGCCCTGGAGGACGAGGAATTGACTAACACAGGTATTATGTCTTATTGTGCCAAGTATGCAAGTGGTTTCTACGGCCCTTTTCGCGAGGCTCTGGAATCTGCTCCGGTAAAGAAGAGTAATGTCCCTATGGATAAGCAGACCTACCAGATGGATCCGGCTAACAGGATAGAGGCCATTAAAGAAGCCCATATGGATGTTGATGAGGGAGCGGATATTGTTATGATAAAACCGGGAATTTGTTATCTTGATATCGTAAGAGAGATAAAAAATGAAGTGGAAGTCCCAGTGGCTGTATATCAGGTTTCAGGAGAATATGCCATGCTAAAGGCTGCAGCAGAAAAAGGATGGTTGGATCATGATTCCGTTATGATGGAGCAATTGATCTCCATAAAGCGGGCCGGTGCAGATATCATTACCAGTTACTTTGCAAAAGATGCCGTAAGGCTTATGGGCTAGCCATTTTACCACACCATACCGTCCTATGGGAAGATTTGATTTCTATTATCATTTATTTTATACTTTAATACTATTCGGTATTTTCTCTTTCTTTTCCTATGCGCAAGATAGTAGTATAAAAACATTGGGTTCAGGCTCAACCTACAGTGAAAGTAACAATGAACTTATACCAATAGACCGGATTTCGGAGGAAACCAACCTAAAAGTTGATTCTATCATTACAAATGGTATCAGGAACCAGGCTTTTCCCGGAGCCCAGGTACTGGTAGCCAAAAAAGGTGATGTCATTTTTCATAAAGCCTATGGGTTCTATACTTATGACAGTATTCAGCCGGTGGCCTTGAATGCCATTTATGACCTGGCATCTGTTACGAAAATTACAGCACCCTTGCTTGCTCTAATGAAACTATACGACGAAGGAAAACTTAATTTGGATGTTCCATTTAGCAATTACTGGAAACCCTGGAAAAAAATAAAAAACAAAAAAAACCTTACCCTGCGGGAAATACTGGCTCATCAGTCCGGACTAAAGCCTTACATTGTCTTTCTAAATGACGTTCTAAAAGAAAGCCACTTAAAACAAAAATATATTCATTACAGTCCTTCACCCAGGTTTAGTTCCCGCGCTTACGAGAATCTCTACGTAAAAAATAAATTTGTTAAAAAAATGTACCGGGAAATTAACCGATCCCAGGTAAATGAAAATAAGACCTACCTGTATTCCGGCCTTGCCTTTTTAATATTCCCCGAACTTGTTTCACAGCTCAGTGGAGCCTCTTATGAATATTATTTACAAAAACATTTCTATTTGCCTTTGGGTGCAGCAGCACTGGGGTTTAATCCAAAAACTAAGGGTTATCCAAATACTATTGTACCAACAGAAATAGATAGCCTATTCAGGAAAGACCTTGTAAAAGGATGGGTACATGATGAAAATGCAGCTCTTATGGGAGGAGTCTCGGGAAATGCAGGCCTGTTTGGTACGGCCAGAGACCTTTATCTGATAATGCAAATGTATCAGAATTACGGTATTTATGATGGTCAGAGGTATCTTTCGGAGGCAACTCTCAAAGAATTTACAAAAGTTCAATATCCTGATAATGACAACAGACGCGGACTTGGTTTTGATAAGCCGCTTTTAAATAATAAAAACCTGTCCATTTCTGACTCTTATCCCGCAGTAGAGGCAAGTACAGAAAGCTTTGGACATTCAGGTTTTACGGGAACCTTTATATGGGCAGACCCAATAAACCAATTGGTATTTATTTTCCTTTCCAATCGGGTTTACCCAAGCCGTGATAATAGAAATTTATACGAACTAAATATTCGCCCGCAATTACATCAGTTATTTTATGATGATCAGGGGGTCAAATAAATTTTAATAATACTAAATCATATTATTAGTATTTTAGTGGTATAATTAAACCAAATGGAATTACTTCTCTTATATGCTTTTATCTCTATATTTTTCTCTTTTTTATGTTCCATTTTAGAAGCTGTATTATTAAGTATTACCCCTACTTATATTAATTTAAAGAAGAAAGAAGGGAAGCATTATGCGCATACTCTGGAAAACTTAAAAAAGGATGTAGACCAGCCTTTAATTGCCATCCTTACGCTGAATACAATTGCACATACAGTTGGTGCCATACTTGTAGGAGTGCAAGCCAAAGTAGCGTATCAGGATATTTATGGGAGCAATACCCGCACCGTATTTGGATTTACCTTTACTGAAGAGTTTATGGTAGGAGTAGTATCTGCCATAATGACCATATTAATTCTTGTACTTTCAGAAATTATACCAAAGACCATTGGTGCAACCTATTGGAAAAAGCTTGCCAATTTTACCGCAAAGTCGCTTAAAATAATGGTTTTAGTCTTAAAATGGACAGGTTTACTTTGGTTACTTCAGTTATTTACAAGACTTATTGGGAAAAAAGAGGTGTATGGCAGTGTCCTTAGTAAGGAAGATTTCACTACAATGGCAGATATTGCCCATGAAGAAGGTGTTTTTCAGGAATCAGAATCAAAGGTGATCAAAAACCTGTTGAAATTTGATGAGATTTATGCGAAGGACATCATGACTCCGCGTGCAGTCATGAAAATTGCAGAGGAATCTATGTCGGTAAAAGAATTTTTTGAAGATAACCCAAAACTACGATTCTCAAGGATTCCTATTTATGGTGAGAGTGCTGATAATATTACCGGATATGTCCTAAAGGATAATGTTTTGGAAGAAATCATAAATGAAAATGGAGCTATTCCTCTGGCAAAAATCAGGAGATCGCTGTTAATTACTAAAAGGGATACCCCGATTCCACAACTATTTGAGACTTTAATTGCGAAAAGGGAGCATATTGCCCTGGTTGTCGACGAATATGGCTCTGTTAGTGGCCTGGTAACTATGGAGGACGTCATTGAAACTTTATTAGGACTGGAAATTATGGATGAAAGCGACAAAGTTGAAGATTTACAGCTGCTGGCAAGGAAAAAGTGGGAAGACAGAGCTAAAAAGACCGGTATAATAGAATAAAGAATGGCTACTGCATATATCAGTACTCCTTTAGGAAGTGCAAAACTGGAAGGCAACGAAAATGGCTTGAATACGGTTACTGTTCTTGAGCAGGATGAGCCGGAAAGCAAGATAATCCCTGATGTTCTGATAGATGCCGCGTATCAACTAAATGAATATTTTGAAGGTAAACGACGGAATTTTGACCTTTTGCTCTATCCTGAAGGAACAGAATTTCAAAAAAAGGTGTGGTCCTTATTATCTGAAATTCCTTACGGCAAAACTGTATCTTATTTGGAGCTTTCTAAAAGACTTGGAGATGTAAAAGCTATCCGTGCGGTTGCTTCGGCCAATGGTAAAAACCCATTATGGATAATTATCCCCTGCCACAGGGTAATTGGTTCAGATGGTTCATTAACGGGATATGCCGGTGGTTTGCACCGGAAAAAATGGCTGTTAAACCACGAGAGTCCATCCAGGCAACAGTCCTTATTTTAAATATCCAAACCAACCGGTTTGCAAAGACATGATTCCAAAAGCTTTTTCAGGGTAAAATAAGTACTTTGTCGTTGATTTTATCCTTATCGCCCTAATTGAGAAAAAAAAGAGTCAATACCAGTAATTACAAAACAAACCATTTGGTCAGTTACTTGTTTTTCTAATTTTCAATAAAACGAGTCGGTGCAAATTTCAAGCTGGTATTCTTCAATAACCTGCCTTTTTCAGAAATAATAAGTACCCCTCCCTCCAACGTTTCGACATCTGCAAATTTGGCGTAACCCATAAGGAACGTATTGCTTTTTTCATTATAATCAAAGGCTGTAAGTTCAATTTCCAATCCAACCTCATCCTGCACCTGTTGTACAATGGAGGGCATATCAATAATTACATTCTTTTTTGTAATAAAATCGTAAATAGCCGGACCAAAAGGAATAGACGAAGGCTGTGCGTAAAGATTGAGATAGTACAGTTTCTCGTTATTAATAGCAGCCTCAGATTGGATCGGTCCTGCAAAAAAATACCTGTTTATTGAGAAGAGATCTTGTTCTATGACATCCAGGGTCTGCAAATCATAGAGTGTTAATTCATAATCGGACTTGGAATTGCCACTAAATATGAACATCTCCCCTTGCTTATTAATCAAAATACTAGGGACAAGTTTTCCAAAATCAAAAGTTCTTATAATCGTATTACTATCTGTATCTAAAACTGCAAGTTTATAGTTGTCCACCTGATCCAAATAGGTAATTAACAAACGGTTATCATAATATAATGGTTCAGACACATCACTTACATTGTATTCAACAATTAAATCTGTTTCCTGATCTGTAGTTAGGTCTATGGTCCTGATCCCATAATTAGTAGACCCATCAGGGCTGAAAAATCCAAGAAAAATTTTGTTTTCTGAACTTGCTCCCCAGGTAACCGATCTTTCATTGGAAACTGTATAAAACTCGTTGATAAAGGTGCTTTGCCCAGTTACATAATTTCTTTGTATAGCAGAAAAACTACCCGCTGCAAAACTGAAAAAAGTAAGAACTTCAGATACCTGTCTCAAAGTAAGGTATTCTCTGTTAATATTACTTTCTAAGGTTAAGTTAAATAGCTCTCCCTCGCCAAGATTACCATCGTAATTATACTGAAAAACACTTTGAAAATTCTGCCCTATAACAGTGTAATTGGGCATTTGATCTTCAGAAACAATTTCGGGTCTATTGTCGTCATTAGTGCAACTCAGAAAAAGGGTGCTAACAACAAGGAGGTAGAACACCCCCAAAATCCTATAAAATTTCATGCACTTTTTTTTTAAAGATACATAATATCTTATTGTGACTGGTCCATTATAGTCTGAAGTTGCTCCTTTGGAACTTTCAATTTAAAATGAAGTTGAATCCAGCGAGGGACTCGTAATCAAGAATGCGGTTAGCGGTAAGATCCTAGTCTTTGGCATTTACTCCATTTACCTGATCGGGAGTAATTATATCCAAATCTCCCTCATTGTCGGAATCGTCATTAGTACAGGAGACAGCAAAACAAAGAGAAAATGCAAAAGTAAGCATAAGCAACCTTTTTGTCATTTTTAAATAGAATAGAGGTTTCATATCAATAATTTACAAGACTTTAAGGGCTATTAAAACGTATTTTTAATGTCTTTATTGAATTCTTGGTTTGTAATTCGATAAACTGCAAACATCTTGCATTAGCAATATCTATTTTGTATAAAACTACTTAGGAAGAAAAGCTAAAAGTTTCTGAATATTGTTCTTATCTTTAGTTTAATAGCTCAAAAAATTAGACCGCATCGATATTGATCTATTTAATGCGATAATAAAACTTCTTTAAAATTTGATTGGAATGTTACAGAAACTAAATCTTGAGCAAATTCTTTTTTTAGACATCGAAACTGTTCCTGAAGTGGCAGAGTATACGGACTTAGATGACTATAAAAAAGAGTTGTGGGAACAAAAATCACAGTATCAACGCAAAGATGAATTCACTGCGGAAGAATTTTATGACAGGGCCGGGATTTGGGCAGAATTTGGCAAAATAATATGTATTTCCGTAGGCTATTTTACGATTAAAGATGGAGCGAGGAATTTCAGGGTTACAACATTTCAGGGCGACGAAATAAGGCTGCTGAAAGACTTTAAAAAATTGCTCAATGAACATTTCAGCCGTCCCAAAAATCTGCTTTGCGCACATAATGGGAAAGAATTTGATTTTCCATATATAGCACGCAGATTAATTATTAAAGGTATTTCCCTCCCATATAAGCTAAACCTTTTTGGGAAAAAACCCTGGGAAGTGCCTCATTTGGATACTATGGAGTTATGGAAATTTGGGGACTTCAAGCATTATACCTCGCTAAAACTTATGGCAAATATTCTGGATATCCCTTCTCCCAAAGAAGATATGGACGGTAGTATGGTAAGAAATGTTTATTACGAAGAAGGTGATATAAACAGGATTGTAAGGTATTGTGAATTAGACGTGATTACATTAGCTCAAGTCTTTTTAAGGCTGCGGAATGAGGGGTTGTTGAGAAACGATGAGATAGTTTATGTTTAGGGATAAACTGCGGTCTGTGATTTCCTTCTTATAAAGACTATATTTTTATTAACTATACTCAGGTTTTATGCCTAATTTAACAAATATTAAGCGTAACATCTCAAGTTCCAACTCGTCTGCATAAGCAACTACTTATAACTCTAATAGTAAAATGAAAGGTGTCAAAACTACAATTATCATTCTGTTGGTCTTTCTAAATACCCCAAATATTTTTTCTCAAACAAAAGAAACTAAAGCAGAAAATGCTATTGCTTATTTTCAGCAGAGAAATGAAGCGATAAGTTTGGTCAAGAATGAAAAATGGCAAGAAGCAATCCGAATTTTAGAAAATCTTACAGAACAATATCAAAGTGATGGTGATTTGTTTTACGTATTAGGGCTGTCTTATTACCAAGTTGAACAATATCAAAAAGCTATTAATGCCCTTAAAAAAACCCTTGTCCTGGGGGGTGGAACCATTTTAACCGGAATTCCAACGGGTTCTGATCCTTCCAATGACATTATGATAACAATTGCCAAAGCCTATGCCAAAGATGGTTATAAGAGTAACGCTCTTTCATGGTTGCAAAAAGGATTTGAATCGCGTTATGACGAAAAACCATTTCTAATAGGTGATGCTGCTTTCAAAAGCTTTAGTGATGATGAAGATTTTAAAGCCTTATTCGGGATTGATACCGGGGAGGACATAAGCAGAGAAATGGCCTGGAAAAGAGACATCGTCTATTTAGAACAGCGAATAAACGAGTTGCTTTATAATCCTGCCAACGTCTCGTCTGAAACCAATTTGTCAAAATCCATTCAGGATATTATTGCGGGAATAAGCACCTTTTCGGATGAGCAAATAGTAGTTGAACTTATGAAAGTTATTGGAAGTCTGGGTAGCGGACATAATTTAATAATCCCAACAAGCCCGAAAATAGGTGCATTAAAAAAACTTCCCGTTCAGTTTTATCAGTTTGAAGATGGCCTTTTTATAGTCGATGCTGAAGAAGGTTTCGAACAATGGATTGGCTACAAGGTCGAGTCTATTGAAAATACCCCTTCCAAAGAAGCCCTACTAAAAACAAGTGTTGTAAATGCCAGGGACAATGATATGCAAATGCTCTGGTTAGGTCCATATTATTTGGGATTGCCAGATGTATTAGCAGGCCTGGGAATCACGAAAAAGACTAATGAAATAGCTATCACCTTAAGCGATTCTAAAGAAAACGTGCAACAACTAGTCATGAATCCCGTTTCCTGGAACTTTTCCGGCCTTCCCAGGAGGCCAAAATTAAAGACTGAAAAACAACCTTTATTCTTGTCTAAAAGTGATGATTTCTATTGGTATACATTACTGCCGGAACACAACGCCATCTATGTTCAGTTTAATTTGGTTGCACAAAAAGAAGAGCAATCTTTAAAAGATTTCAGTATAGAATTACGCGGTCAAATTACTCAGCATAAGATCCAAAACCTGATTCTAGATCTCAGACACAATAATGGTGGTGATGGTTCTATAGTCCCGCCAATGCTAAAAACGTGCCTGAATTTTGAAGCAATAAATCCTGAAGGAACAATTTTCGTATTAGCCGGGCGAGAAACTTTTTCTGCAGCACAGAATTTATTAACCAGGATTACTACATATACAAATGCAATTTTTGTAGGTGAGCCCAGTGGTTCCAAACCCAACTTTACAGGAGAATCTGGCTGGTTCAGGTTACCGAATTCAGGATTAATGGGAATTATTGCATCTCAGTATCATCAGAGTTCCGAATCCGAAGATGATCGTAAATGGATCGCACCACATATCCCAATAGGTAGGTCATCAACAGATTATTTTAATGGAATTGATAAAGCCTTAAATACAATACTAGAAGTCATAAAACCTGATTAAAGAATTAAAAAAACGACCATCTGTTTAGATATTAAATATAAAACTTCTGGAAATTTGGCGATTTTAAGCATTACACCTCTTTGATACTCATGGCCAATATTCTGGGCATCCCTTCTCCCAAAGAAGATATGGATGGTAGTATGGTGAGAGATGTTTATTATGAAGAAGGAGATATAAACAGGATTGTAACGTATTGCGAATTAGATGTAATCACTTTAGCACAAGTCTTTTTAAGGCTACGCAATGAACGGCTATTGAACGAAGATCAGATAAAATACATTTAATGTGCTAATTAATAGAATTCAGCTATTAATTAATTGTACTTCAATTGAATATATACGGGGAAATGGTCACTATATCCTCCTTTATACTTCTTCCCTACATAAGTTCTGAAAGGGTTTCCTGCATATTTGCCATCCCATTCCTTGAGCTGATAGTCGTCAAAAATATTGGCATGTGCAAAACTATGTGTGTCTTTTTCATAATTAAAAAAGCTATGAGATACAAGAATCTGATCAAAAAGAGACCAGCTTCTTCTGTAATTAGCACTGCCCCTTTGGGGAGTCCAAAGTTTTTCCATAGGATTATATAAATCTTTGGCTTCAACCAAACTGCGAATACTTATTGCATCAGGACCATCATTAAAGTCTCCCATGATAA
Source organism: Flavobacteriaceae bacterium (assembly GCA_020346245.1). Classification (GTDB taxonomy): domain Bacteria; phylum Bacteroidota; class Bacteroidia; order Flavobacteriales; family Flavobacteriaceae; genus Eudoraea. Next base: position 3,014,579 of record CP070778.1, read on the forward strand.
TATAATTGGGATTTGAATATGTTTTTTCAATTTCTGTCATATAATCCCTGATGGTCTCGGAAGCTTTTATTCTTTTATACTCTGTTTCAATATCTCCGTCTCTTCGTGATGGCCAGTGATTTACAAAAACATGTACCTCCTCTCCGTTTAAAACACCATGAACATAGAGTATGTCTCTGGTAGTGTCTCTTTTACCATCAGCATTGAAAACCAGTAAAGGTATTGGTTTAGACTGTAAGACACTAAAATTAGATTTTAAATATAATAAAGCGGTATCTATTCCTCTTTCATCAGGAGAATCGTAATGAACATAATCGTAATCTTCATTTTTTAAATCCCCCGCAGAAAGAAGATCCTCAATTACCCTTTCATTCTCCACTTCGGCCACACCTACCAGTACAGGGGTTCTTTTAGTGCTTTTAACTCCAATTCTGGAAATGGTATTGGCTAGTTTGAGAAGCTTCTTTTTATACCTGCTTCGGGTCCATTTCTTTTTTCCATTCGGGGTGAAATCTACGTCAAGAGTATTTTGATCATCACCAACATCAAACAAGTTTTCCAGGTTATAGAAGACAATGGTATGAACGTTTTTGAGCTTTTTTCTTTTTAGAAATGAAAAATTCATAAATTTTTCTTTAGGTTTTCAAAATTACGAAAATCACTTGGCTTCAATTACTTAGATTTGCACTTTAATTTGTCAGATGTTAGAGAAGCAGAAAATTGAATATGAAAAAGCAGTTCTGGTTGGTGTTATTCATAAAAAGCAGAATGAGGAGAAAGTAAAGGAATATCTGGATGAACTTGAATTTCTTACGTACACTGCCGGTGGACAGGTTTTGAAGCGTTTTGTGCAGCGCGTAGATTTGCCTAACCCAAAAACCTATATTGGTAGTGGTAAAATTCAGGAAATTGCATCCTATGTAGACGAAAACGAAATAGGGTCTGTTATATTTGACGATGAGCTTTCTGCTGTTCAGCAACGTAATATTGAGAAAATACTTCGTTGCAAAATACTGGACAGAACCGGGTTGATCCTGGATATTTTTGCACAAAGAGCTAAAACCAGTTATGCCCGCACACAGGTAGAGCTTGCGCAGTATGAATATTTATTACCCCGCCTGACCGGCTTATGGACACACCTTGAAAGACAAAGAGGAGGGATCGGGATGAGAGGTCCCGGGGAAACTGAAATTGAAACGGACCGCCGGATAGTACGAGATAGAATAGCACTGCTTAAAAAGAAATTAGCTAAAATAGATCGCCAAATGGGTACCCAACGCGGAAATCGGGGAGCCCTGGTACGCGTAGCTTTGGTAGGGTACACAAATGTTGGCAAATCTACGCTTATGAACGTAATCAGTAAGAGTAAGGTTTTTGCCGAAGACAAATTATTTGCTACACTAGACACGACTGTCAGAAAAGTGGTCCTGGGGAATTTACCCTTTTTACTTACAGATACCGTTGGTTTCATACGTAAATTACCCACACAATTGGTTGAGAGTTTTAAAAGTACTCTGGATGAGGTTAGAGAAGCAGATTTACTGCTCCATATTGTAGACATTTCGCACCCAAATTTTGAAGATCATATTAGTTCTGTGAATCAAATATTGAACGAGATTGGCTCTTCTGATAAGAAAACCATAATGGTCTTCAATAAAATTGATCTCTATACCCATGAAATTTTGGAAGAAGATGATCTAATGACTGAAAAGACTTCAAAGCACTTTACCATTGATGAATGGAAACATACCTGGATGCAAAAATTAGGCGATAACGCCCTGTTTATTTCCGCGCTTAAAAAGGAGAATCTGGATGAATTTCGTAAAAAAGTATACGATGCCGTAAGGGAGATCCATATTTCACGATTCCCATATAATAATTTTCTTTATCCGGAACACCTGGATGAATATTAATTAAAATCTATGATTTCTTTTATCGTCTATTCAAATGTACAAGTAAATTATTTCCCGATTAATAAAAGTTGACAGGCCATTCAACGGACAACTTGTACACTTCATATTTTTCACAACATTAAATCTTTACTTCACAACAAAAATTTAGAGGTTACCAGGAACCAAACTACATTTACATTGTAATTAAGTGTTAGTGTTTAACCCCAAATCAAAGCATAACTTAATTTAAGTGTTATTCCCCCCAATTTTAATTGGGAAGATAGATCCCAAATCGGCACTTAACCAAAGAATTTTATTAATAAACCAAGTTTTACAAACCTACTTTTCTTAAAAGACCCCGACGGAAACGTCGGGGTCTTTTTGATTTTTAAAATTACAAAGTAATTAATTCCACTAAAAACAAAATCAAACGACAAAAGGACCCGATAATTTGAATAACTAATGAAATAGCAGTGCCTATTTAAATTAATAATATGCATTTCATCCGGGTAATTAAACCTCTCATATTTTTCACAACATTTGGAGATGGATTCACAACATATTTTGTGATCGAAATCCTTGACAACATATCTTTACATAGTAATTAAGTGATAGTGTTCAACCCCAAATCTAACCCTGTACTTAATTTTAAGTATCCGATTCCCCAAATCGTATCTTAACAATAATACAAATCAATAAACCAAATTTTACCAACCTGCTTAACTAAAAAACCCTGCGGTAAAGCGCAGGGTTTTTTAGTTTTAAACATTCCGGACAATTAAAATTTATAGCTTAACCCTAAGGTATAATACGTCTGAAGATCGTTATCAATATTATCAAAAGTTGCATTTGAGTCTCCTAACGTATTTATTGCATAATTAAGAGCCTCTTGTTTATTATCTCTCAGGCCAAAATCAAGCCCAATCCCTATCTTTTTCCATAAGGTATAGCTGAAGGAGTTAGTCCAGGTCCAGTTAGACAAATCAGAGCTCTCATAACTTGCGAATAAAGATAAGTTTGTTTTAAAGTTAATGGGTCCCAATTCTTTACTGTAATCGGCTACGATTTTTGCACCAAAAGAGGATTCGAAAATTGAATCTCCACTACTAAAAACAAAGTTGTAGTTCAATGGATGGATCACCACAAACAGGTCTTTAACCGGGGTCCAGGTTGCACCTACACCAAGATCCAGATAACCGGGATCATTAAAGTTACTTAAAATGGTAGTTCTATACTCTGCAAGGCCGGATAATGCAAATTTTTCACTTAGCTTTCGACCATATAACGTGGAAATATTAAAGACATCTGTTGCCTGTCTAAAGCCATTTTGATCATCAGGATCGTCTTTATCATCGAATTTTACCCAGTTAAGATTCAGAGTTAAGGCATTCCTCCAAAAGTATTTGCTTTCATCCCTGTTAGCAAAACCATTAACCGTAAAACCAATTGTACCTGCCGAGTTATTTGGGGTCTCCTGAGCATACCAATTATTAAAACCAGAAAAACTCCCGCCTATCGTTCCGAAAGCCCCAACTTTCCAACCCGGTAAAGCATCAATCTGAGCCTGGATAGCATCTACCCGCCCCTGAAGGGCAGCAATAGAATCTTTTTTATTTGCCATGGCTGCGTTTAATTCTTCTTCAGTCTGAGCAAAAGAATTAAAAAAAGTGGCCACAAGGGCTAATAATAAAAATTTCTTTTTCATAATACTTAGTGTTTAGAGCAGCAAATGTAAGGATTGTTAAAAAATCAACAAAACTCACTTATTTCCTCTTAAATAAAGGAACTGAGGAACACGCTTCCCCATACATGATACTTTTAGCTAGCGGTTGAAGTTTAATAGTTGCCCATAGATAGGCATTTGGAGGTATTGGTTTATTGGCGCATCCCTTAATTATAACTGGTTTGTCTTTAAAATCAGAGACATTCATATTTTCAATTATGCCTTGAAAAAGGGTGGTCTCCAAATCTTCCAGAGAACCTAAGACTACTTTCTTTGCATATGGTTGCAATTTTGTGGAGATTAGCATATACGCCCAACCCGGAATTATAGCCTCTGTGGAGCAATGTAGCGCAACATATGTATCTTTATACTGCGCCCAATTATGTTCTGAGATTTGGTTTCTAAAATCCTTCTCTTTTAGTATAAGTCCCTGAAATAGCCAGTCCTTTATGTCAATTTGCAGCCTGTTCCCCTCGGGATAGAATTCTTCTAGATCCAGTGTAACCAGCTTACTTTGGGCTACACGATTTACTATTTTAGACATGGTTTAAAAGTTTTCTTAAAGCAAGAAATTATAGAAGACCCAACTCCAGTTTGGCTTCTTCACTCATCAGATCCTGCGTCCATGGCGGATCAAAGGTAATTTCAACTTCCGCATCTTTAACAAGATCGAGAGATTTTACTTTTTCTTCAACCTCAACTGGCAGGGTTTCGGCCACCGGGCAGTTGGGGGAGGTTAGTGTCATCAATATTTTCACATCCTTGTCTTCATTGACAAAAACATCATAGATTAATCCTAATTCATAAATATCTACCGGAATTTCAGGATCATAAATTGTTTTGAGAACGGTTACTATTTTCTCTCCGAGTTCTTGCGTATTAATAGCTGTTTCACTCATGTCTGACAGATTAATTATTTAATTCAATTGTGTTTGGTATGCAATAGCATACAATTTCAATTGCTTTATCATACTTACCAGACCATTGGCCCGGGTAGGAGATAAATGATCTTTAAGCCCAATTTCATCAATAAAATCGGTATTTGCCTCAATAATATCTTTTGGCCTTTGATTGCTAAAAGCTCTTATTAAAATAGCAATTATTCCTTTAGTAATTATGGCATCACTATCGGCTGTAAAAACCAGTTTGTCTTCCTCCAGCTCTGCATGCACCCATACCTTACTCTGGCACCCTTTGATTATATTGTCCTCCGTTTTATATTTCTCTTCTATTAAAGGAAGTGATTTTCCCAATTCTATCATATATTCATAACGCTGCATCCAGTCATCAAACATGGAAAACTCTTCTACAATTTCATTTTGAATTTCTTCAATACTCATAAAAAGGTTTTCAGCGAAAATACGATAAGTATTAGTGGTTTTCAATAGTTTGGGAAAATGATAACACGCTTTGATCAGCCCAACATCTTTTTGGCTTTTTCTACACCCGCTACAAGATTGTCTACTTCATCTTTGGTATTATAAAAGCTAAAACTCGCCCTGATTGTTCCCGGTATATTAAAATAATCCATAACAGGTTGCGCACAATGATGCCCAGTCCTAACTGCAATTCCTAATTTATCCAGGATCGTCCCTATGTCATATGGGTGAATCCCTTCGACATTAAAGGAAATCACTGATGTTTTATGTTGGGATGTACCATAGATTTTTAGTCCTGTAATAGACAATAGTCTTTCAGTGGCATATTCAAGGAGCTCTTTTTCATAACTGGCAATGGCATCATAACCCAAAGAATTCATGTAATCAATTGCTGCCCCAAAAGCAATTCCACCGCATATATTTGGCGTCCCTGCCTCAAACTTGTGGGGTAAATCGGCGTAGGTTGTTTTTTCAAACGTTACCTCTGCTATCATCTCTCCCCCTCCCTGATAGGGCGGTAATTTTGTCATCCATTCTTCCTTTCCATACAAAATCCCTACTCCGGTTGGTCCACAAATCTTATGCGCAGAAACTGTATAAAAATCCACATTCAGCTCTTGAATATCTATTTTAATATGAGGTGCTGCCTGAGCTCCATCGATTAAAACAGCTGCATTGACTTCATGCGCTAAGGCAATAATTTGCTCTATTGGATTTATTGTACCCAAAGCATTAGAAACATGGTTACAAACTACCAATTTAGTATTCTTTGAAAGCATTTTAGCATAATCCTCTATAAGGAATTCCCCCTCATGATTCATTGGAATTACTTTTAAGATTGCCCCTGTTCGCTCACATAACATTTGCCATGGCACTATATTGGAGTGATGCTCCATAGCCGACACCAATATCTCATCCCCTTTTTTCAAAAACGAGGTGAAGCCATTTGCCACAAGGTTAATACTGTCTGTTGTGCCTGAAGTAAAGATTATTTCATATGGCTGAGCGGCATTTATATGATTTTGAATTTTTCTACGGGCATTTTCATAAGCATCGGTAGCCTCCTGAGACAAACTATGAACCCCCCTGTGGATATTTGCATTATATCGGGAATAATAATCTACAATAGTATTTATGACTTGCTTTGGAGTCTGTGAAGTAGCCGCATTATCGAGGTAAACCAAAGGATATCCGTTTACTTTCCTTTTAAGAATAGGAAAGTCTTCACGAATAGTTTCAATATCCAAATTAGTTGTAATCATAAGACAAGTATCCCTTTTACACTCAACAAATCATTAAAGATCAAATCCCAGTTGAACCCCCAATTTATTTGCTATCAGCCTATTAATTCGCATTTTTAACTCAGGAATCCGGACACTTTCCAGCACATTGTTGGCAAACGCATACATCAAGAGTGCTGCTGCTTCTTTTTTAGGTATTCCCCTTGTTTGCAGATAAAAAAGTGCTTCTTCATCTAATTGCCCTATTGTACAACCATGAGAACACTTAACATCGTCTGCAAAGATTTCCAATTGTGGTTTGGTATTTATGGTTGCCTTATCGCTTATCAAAATATTGTTATTCTGTTGAAAAGCATTGGTCTTTTGGGCAATCTTATCAACTATGATTTTCCCATTGAATACTCCCACAGACTTTTCCCCATAAATTCCTTTATAATCCTGGTGACTTTCACAATTAGGCTCTCTGTGATGAACCAGTGTATGATGGTCTACATGTTGTTTTTCGCCCAGTATTGTTACTCCTTTCATGGTAGAATCAATATATTCCCCATTTTGGTAATAATTGAGATTATTCCTGGTTAACTTTCCTCCAAATGAAAAAGTGTGCACTTTCACGGTGCTATTGTTCTTTTGAGAAATATAGGTATTATCTATTAAGGAAGCATTTTTAAGATCATTTTGCACTTTATAATAGTCTACAATAGCATTTTTTGCTGCAAAAATCTCAGTTACCGCATTTGTCAATATCTCATTTGAAGTAAGACTCTGATGCCGCTCTATAATCTGAAGTTCTGCATTTTCTTCTGCAATAATCAAGTTGCGCGGCTGCAATAATAATGAAGCTTCATTACCTGTTGCAAAATGCAATATTTCTATAGGTTTTTTGGGTACTTTATTCTTAGGAATGTAAATATAGGCCCCTTCTTTACTAAATGCTGTATTTAAAGTGGTAAGCGATTCTTCCTTAGAGGCCACTTTATTAAAATAAACATCTATTATCTGTTTATACATTGGCTTGCTCAAAGCTGCACTCATAAGGCATATATCTACCCCGTCATGTGTAGTCTCTGATAGGAATGAACTGTACACTCCATCAATAAATACAATTTTATAGGTGTCTATCTCATGCAGAAAATATCGCTTGACATCTTTGTATTCCAGGGCATTTATCTGTTTTGGAAAGATGCTGAAATCTATTTTCTTTAACGCATTCAGAGAAGTGTATTTCCAGGCTTCTTGTTTTTTATTCGGAAAACCTCTGAGTTCAAAATTTTTAATTGCCTCCGAGCGTATATCATGAACCGGATGATCTACATCTACATTGTTCTCAAATGCCAGGAACGAAGAAACAAGTTTATCCTTTAAATCCATAATTTTGTTTTCTGTTTAGTGTCTAAATAATAGTACTTGCATTTAACAGTTATAAAAAATTCAATGGTAGCTCTAGACAACCGATTCATTTTTTATCCAATCATAGCCTTTTTCTTCCAATTCAAGCGCTAATTCTTTAGTCCCCGATTTCACAATTTTACCTTCATGCAAGACATGTACAAAATCCGGAACAATATACTCCAGTAATCGCTGGTAATGTGTAATAACGAGTATAGCGTTGTCTTTACTCCTTAGTTTATTAACCCCATTGGCTACAATTCGCAAGGCATCAATGTCCAGGCCAGAATCTGTTTCGTCCAAAATTGCAAGTTTTGGTTCCAGCATGGCCATTTGAAAAATTTCATTTCGCTTTTTTTCTCCTCCTGAAAATCCTTCATTTAAAGAACGAGATAAAAACTTCCTGTCTATTTCGAGCAATTCGGATTTCTCACGAATAAGTTTCAACATTTGGTTGGCCGGCATATCTTCTAATCCACGTGCTTTCCTCGATTCATTAATTGCTGTTTTCATAAAATTGGTCACTGAAACCCCCGGTATCTCGACAGGGTACTGAAATGAAAGAAAAATTCCCTTATGCGCTCTTTCCTCAGGGGAAGTCTCTTCCAGATCTTCGCCATCGAATTCAATACCTCCTTCGGTAATTTCAAATTCTTCCTTTCCGGCTATAACAGAGGCGAGAGTACTTTTTCCTGAACCATTAGGGCCCATTATAGCGTGCACCTCACCTGGATTTATTTCAAGGTTTATTCCGTTTAATATCTCATTCCCTTCTACACCTGCGTGTAAATTATTTACTTTTAACATACTCTGATTTAGTTTAGATATTGAGGTGCTTTTTTTTTAAAATATTCTTTTTCATAGTACTTAACCTACTGATCCCTCAAGGCTTATTTCTAATAGTTTTTGTGCTTCAACAGCAAATTCCATAGGGAGTTTGTTGAGTACTTCCTTGCTAAAGCCATTCACAATTAATGCAATAGCTTTTTCCGTTTCTATGCCTCGCTGATTACAATAAAAAATCTGATCTTCGCCAATTTTACTTGTGGTAGCTTCATGCTCAATCTGCGCTGTTTTGTTCTTCACTTCTATATATGGAAAGGTATGCGCTCCACAGTCATTCCCCATCAACAAGGAATCACATTGTGAAAAATTTCTGGCATTTTTGGCCCTGCTGTTCACTTGTACCAAACCCCTATAGCTATTTTGGGACTTCCCGGCAGAAATCCCCTTTGAAATAATTGTGCTTTTTGTGTTTTTACCTAAATGGACCATTTTTGTACCCGTATCAGCCTGCTGGAAATTATTTGTCACGGCTATGGAATAAAACTCACCAATAGAGTTGTCCCCTTTTAAAACACAGGACGGGTACTTCCATGTAATAGCGGAACCGGTTTCGACCTGTGTCCATGAAATCTTTGCATTTTTTTCACAAAGCCCCCTCTTGGTTACAAAATTGTAAACACCGCCTTTACCCTCTTTATCACCCGGGAACCAGTTTTGAACAGTGGAGTATTTAATTTCTGCATTGTCTAAAGCAATAAGTTCAACCACAGCAGCATGCAATTGGTTTTCATCTCTAGATGGGGCAGTACAGCCTTCCAGATAACTTACATAACTCCCCTCATCTGCTACTACAAGAGTACGTTCAAATTGTCCGGTACCCGCCTGATTTATTCTGAAATAAGTTGACAATTCCATAGGACATCTGACTCCTTTCGGGATATAACAAAACGATCCGTCTGAAAATACCGCAGAATTTAATGCCGCATAGAAATTATCCTTTTGTGGCACAACGGTCCCAAGATGCTTTTTAACCAATTCAGGGTGTTCTTTAATTGCTTCAGAGATAGAACAAAAAATAATCCCTTTTTCTGCCAATGTTTTTTTGAATGTAGTTGCAACGGAAACTGAATCCATTACAATATCGACCGCTACTCCTGCAAGCTTCTTTTGTTCATCCAAAGAAATCCCCAATCTTTTAAACGTATCCAATAATTCCGGATCCACCTCGTCTAAACTATCGTATTTGGGTTTTTTATTAGGTGCTGAGTAATATGAAATATCCTGAAAATCCGGTTTCTTGTAATGAATATTAGCCCATTCGGGTTCTATCATTTCCTTCCAGGCTCGAAAAGCTTCAAGTCGCCATGAAGTCATCCATTCGGGTTCTTCTTTCTTTTTGGAAATTGCGATTACAATCTCCTCATTTAAGCCTTTGGGAAAGGTATCAGACTCAATATCGGTATAGAAACCATATTCATATTCTTTGGTTTCCAGTTCTTTTTTTAACTCTTCTTCGGTATACGCCATACGCTTTTAAACCCCTGTAGGGATCCTATATTTTATAATGAAAAACTCTCACCACAGCCACAAGTGCGCTGCGCGTTAGGATTATTAAAAACGAATCCCTTCCCATTCAAACCTCCCGAATACTCCAGAGTTGTGCCAACCAGGTAGAGAAAACTCTTCTTGTCTACAATAATGCGCACAGCGTTATCTTCAAAAACCTTATCAGTCTCATCAACTTTATTGTCAAATTTTAATTCGTAAGACAACCCGCTGCAACCACCGCTTTTTACACCAACCCTAACAAAATCCTTTTCAGCATCAAAACCTTCCTCAGTCATGAGCAAGGCAACCCGCTGTTTTGCTGTTTCAGATACTTTGATCATTTTATATCCTTATTTGGTATTATTCTAAATAGTTTACAAATATAGGGTATAGTTGGGGTTTTACCACAATTAGTAACATTATTATAACGTATAAAACAATAGAGGTTATCTATTATATTTTAGAAGAACTTTAGGGAAGGGGCAGACAAAATTGGATGGCCCAAAATTAGGGCTTTTCACAGTTTTCCTTTATTTGATTTTTATGATCAATACGTCTGATAGCCCTTTATTTATAAGATTTGGGAAGTCATTGCTGGTACTTTCCCCAACAAGAAGAATACTTTTATCTTCATTCTCTACGGCGTCAAAACCATAATCCAGACTTGATCCGCCATAAGAACCCTGCCAAAGCAAATTTCCTTCAGAGTCTGTTTTTATCAACCAAATATCGTTTTCTCCTTGATTTTCTTCGGCATCCCCATCAGTACTTTTTGTGTTCCCGGTAATGATAAAACCTCCGTCTTTTGCAGTACTTACTGCCCGGCCTGCATCGAACTGAGAGCCCCCAAAGGTCTTTTCCCATAGCAGATTGCCATTATCGTCTATTTTAATAAGCCATACATCAGATTCGCCATGATTCACTGAAATATCCTTATCTGTACTAAAAGTGTTTCCGGTAACTACATATGCTCCATCATCAGTTTTAGCAATATCATAAGCGATTTCTATTCCTGAACCACCATAGGAACGTTCCCATAACAACTCACCTGTAGCTGTTAATTTAATTACCCAAAAATCGTAGCTGCCTTTAGTATTCGAAATATCATAATCGTCACTTTCCGAAAACCCGGCCATTACAAAACTTCCATCGTCTGCTTGAATAACTGCATGGGCCCTATCATTGTTAGTACCCCCATAATAACTCCTCCATTCCAGATTACCTTTTGAATCTATTTTAGTTCCCCAAAATTCCCCCACACCATGTCTGGTCAGAGAATTGCCCTTATAATATGTGCCATCATCAAGGGCGGCGGTAATGTCTAAAAACCCTGCGAAGAAAAATCCTTCGTCAGTAGTTTGTACTAAATCATACGAATGATCGTGGCCAGAAAAACCAAAACTTTTTTCCCATTCAATAGCCCCGGATTCATCAAGTTTTAAAATCCAGTTATCATGGAACCCCTGATTGCTGTTTCCATCTCCATCGTCACTCATAGCGTATCCCGTAATGGCATAGCCGCCATCTGTAGTCTGGATAATAGACTGGCCCCTGTCATCCTTGGTGCCGCCATAAGTGTTATTCCAAATCAGATTCCCGTCCTCGTCTAACTTCAAAACCCAATAATCATTTACAGGTGTGGATTTGGCTGCGAGATCGCCGTCCGTACTTTTTGAATATCCAAGAATTGCATAACCCCCATCGCCCGTACGAATAACCGATTGGGCCGTTTCCTCGTCTGTACCCCCAAAACTCTTCACCCAATCAATCTGTCCTAAAAAAACTGCATCTTCATAGGCATTGCCGGGGCCTGCTGTCTCATCATCTGAACATGAAAACAGCAATAAGGCAATAACCAATGTATAAAAGCTTTTCACAGTTATTTTAATTTGAACTTTTTATTATGAAAAGACCAGAATTGATATCATTCACAATGATTTTTTCACTTTCAAAATAGGGGTATACGCTCCATACACCTTCAAAAGCAGCTGTATTATTTGCCGGATATGTATCAAAAAACCCTTTTTCAACAATGGTCTGTCCGTCAATTCCTGAAATATCGAGGATTCGAACACCTGCAGTATAATTTGCTAGATAAAAATCCTCTCCTTTTACATAACCGTTATGATCAATTGCTGCGGTTTCACCTGAATAAGTTGTGAACAATACCGGGTTGTCAAGGTCCGAAAGATCAAAGATCAAGGTCCGTGAATCAAAACCAAAGGTCAACTCATCGGTTTCATCTCCTAAAATAAAATAGCGTTGATCTTCAGAAAACCATCCCTGATGTGTGTATCCAATATTGGCATATTGAAAAGTACTGATCTGCTGAGGATTATTTTTATCGGTAACGTTGACAATAGCAACCTGGTTTTCATTCGCCCCTATAAAAATTTCTTGCCCGGTATAATTTGCATCCGGACCATTATAGGTTTCTACCTGTGCATCGTGAGAGTAACCGTTGGCGCCATAACCCCCTGCTGCAATTGGATTTTTAGGATCCCCAATATCAATAAAGTGGGCTCCTCCATTAAAAGTGTCGGTGCCAACTGCATAAGCATATCCGCTGGCTTCATTAATAACAATATTATGTGCATTACCAAAACCGGTATAGCGGGTATCTGCCTCAAAATTTTCGGGAGCATTCGCCACATTTCTCAATTTTGTTAAATCAAAAACCTGCATCCCATGGCCACCGGCTTCAGAGACAATAAATGCATGGTCCTGATATACTTTAATATCTCTCCAGGTGCTGGATGTAGTTGCTGTTGGTAATTTTCCAAGATAAATCAATTCTTCAGTATCCGTTATGTCAACAAAGGCTGTTCCATTGTCCAAACCTACCAGGGCGTATTCTTTTCCCGTACTGCTGTCTGTCCACCCCCAAATATCATTGGCGATTGAAGCATTGAAGTCTGCCAGGGAAATTTGGCCTAATAGGTCATATCCATTGCATGGATATATTCCTGCCATTCCATCCTGACAAGGGAAAAATCCGGTTTGTGGATTTTCAACATTATCATCCGGAGGATCAATAACAGAAGAGTTGTCACTGTTAGAACAGCTAATAAGTATGAATAGGCCAGAAATTAGCAGGAGTGTTTTATTCATGGGGCAAAAAATAATATTCTTTTTCGCTGTAAAGATAATATATTAATCTCATCCCCTTATTTTTGTACAATGTTTGAAGATAAGAACCAGGAGAAAACTTCCTTAGAACAGTTGGGTGAATTCGGATTAATAGATCATCTGACCCAGGACTTTAAATTACATCATAAATCTACTATTAGGGGTATTGGAGATGATGCGGCTGTGATTGACTTTAATGATAAAAAGGCGATAGTCTCTACAGATTTATTGATTGAAGGGATACATTTTGATCTTAGTTATATGCCTTTAAAACACCTGGGTTATAAAGCTGTAATGGTTAATCTGTCTGACATATACGCCATGAATGCGACAGCCACTCAGATAACGGTGTCCGTTGCAGTCTCCAATCGTTTTCCCCTGGAGGCTTTAGAAGAATTCTATAAAGGTATTGAGCTGGCCTGTGAGCTTTATAAAATAGATTTGGTTGGAGGAGATACCTCCTCTTCTACCACAGGAATGATCATAAGCATTACCGCTCTGGGTGAAGCAGCAAAAGAAGACATTGTTTACAGGAGTAAAGCAAAACCAAATGATCTCCTTGTAGTTAGTGGCGATCTGGGCGCTGCTTATATGGGGTTGCAGGTATTAAAACGTGAAAAGGAAGTATTTAAAGTAAATCCAGGCAATCAGCCAGATCTGTCTGCCTATAGTTATATCATCGAGCGCCAATTAAAACCTGAGGCCAGAAAAGATATTGTGGAATTATTAAAGAAGCTCGGAATCCAGCCTACTTCTATGATTGATATTAGTGATGGCCTCTCCTCTGAAATCCTTCATTTGTGTAAGCAGAGTGAGGTTGGTTGCAATCTTTATGAAGATAAAATCCCTTTAGATCCAACTGTAATTTCGGCATGTGAAGAGTTTAAACTGGATAGCACTTTAGTTGCTTTGAGTGGGGGCGAAGATTATGAATTACTATTCACAATTGATCAAAAAAAATTCCCGGAATTAAAGGGCAATCCTAACTTTACTGTTGTGGGGCACATAACAGAAAAGAATCAAGGCGCACACTTAGTTTCCAGGAATAATTCTAAAATTCCTCTTACCGCTCAGGGTTGGAATTCATTTGCCAAAGCATAATTAAGCTACCTGTTGCGTATGGGTAGTCCTATGTCTTTTTTGGTACAATTCTTCTAAGGTATCATTGATCTCCTGAAGTTCAGGGGTTAAAACGGAAAGGTTTCCGCTTACGTCTGTTGTGACTTCCTTGCCACAGTGAACACACTTATATTCCTTTATGTGCAAGGTAACTTTCTTGGATACGGAATAATGGTGGCCAAAAATATTGCAAAATATTTTTTTCATAATGTAGGTTTTAGGTCTGCATTGGTAGGGTTTGGGGTCCTTAATATGCAATTATAAACTTTCAGTAAAAGTTATTGAGACTACAATTTCAATTAACTTAAATTCAGAACGCATCTAAGTTGCATTTTATTGAGTGTACCCTATAAATTTTATGCTTTTTTCGACGAACGTATCTTTTTACGACAAAATGTAGATTTAAGAGGATGAATTTTGTTTGAGATTTAGTCTTTTTTTCAATTATCTTTCACGCTTAATATATTCTATGTTAAGTATAAAAAAAACGCTGGTAACTGCTTTTGCTCTTTTCTCTCTTTTCTTTGGCGCAGGAAACCTTATTTTACCCCCACAACTTGGATTTAAAGCCGGGGAATTTTGGT
>CP070778.1:3029468-3037704 GCA_020346245.1 Flavobacteriaceae bacterium
TTCTGGCACCACATAAAGGCTGGGGAAAATCTGGTCGGGATGGAAACGGGTTTGAAACCAAACCATACTTACTAACCGCTGTTGATGCTGAAGGGAAACCGTACCGGAAGAGCGTTCAGGATGGTCATGAAAGTGCTGAAGAGTTTGACTTCCCCTGGGGATTACATGCTCCAATGCTATTGCCCAATGGCAATGTTATGGTATTTGACAATGGTACCTTAAGGCATTTTGAAGATAACATCCACTATTCCCGAGGGGTTGAATATAAAGTAAATGATAAGGATAAAACAGTAGAACAAATATGGCAATATGGCAAGGAAAGAGGTGAGGAATTTTTCTCGACCATTGTTAGTGATGTGGACTATCTGTACAATACAAATAATATTCTGATAACTGCAGGTTATCTAAAAAGAGGACCAAAATTATCTGCTAAAATTGTTGAAGTAGACCGAGAGACTGGGAAAGAAGTTTTTGAAGCCACACTGGAATTGAAAAGTAAAAATGGCAACAAGACTGCTTCCTGGGGGCAAACAGATATTTTATACAGATCTGAACGAATGGAACTTAAATATTGAGAGTTTATATTACTGTAAGTACAATAGGGAATCTTTGAATTTGATTCTATATTTCTCTTAAATTGATTTGTATTTATAAAATTCCTTTCTATATTTGACTCAATGAACAATAGGATAGTAAATACATGGTGGTGGAATAACTTACGTTTAACCTCGTGAGCTAAGCACCATTGTAGTATTTCTATACGAAAAGGCTTGTCAATCACGACAAGCCTTTTTGATTTTTCAGAAATAGTAACTATCAAATTCTAAATTTTTACAGAATATGGCCTTTGAACTTAAAACATATTACAAAAAGATACTCGCTGATACCATAACCCCGGTTAGTGTATATCTGAAAATTCGTGATAAGTTTCCTAATAGTATCCTTTTAGAAAGTAGTGATTACAGGGCAAATGACAACACCTTTTCATATATCTGTTGTAATCCAATAGCTTCTGTCAAAATTAAGGATGAAAGAATTACGCAGCTATTTCCGGATAAATCTGTTAAGGAAATAGCCATAAACGATAAGACGGATGTAGTGGATATAATACATGAATTCAGTCAAAAGTTCAGAACAGAAACCAATGGCTTCAAATTTATAAATAATGGGTTGTTTGGTTACATGTCATATGATGCGGTCAGATACTTTGAAGATATCTCAATTTCAAAAAAAGATGGGGCGCTTGATATTCCTGATATTTATTATGCCGTTTACCAAAACATTATAGCTATTAATCATTTTAAGAATGAGGCCTACATATTTGCCCATTGCTATGACACAGATAATAATATTGCTGAAATTGAACAGCTGCTTAGCATAAGGAATTTCGCATCCTACAATTTTAGAAAGGAGGGTTCGGCCTTATCAAACTTAAATGATGAAGATTATAAAGAACATGTAGCACTGGCAAAAAAGCATTGTAAAAGGGGTGATGTTTTTCAATTGGTCCTTTCGAGAAGGTTTTCTCAAGGGTTTAAAGGCGATGAATTTAATGTTTACCGGGCCCTGCGCTCTATTAATCCATCTCCATATCTGTTTTATTTTGACTATGGGGATTTTAAAATCTTTGGCAGTTCACCGGAAGCTCAATTAATAGTTAAAGACGGGAAGGCAGAAATACATCCAATTGCCGGTACATTCAAAAGAACAGGTAATGATGAAGAAGATGCATTATTGGCCAAAAAACTGACAGAAGATGAAAAGGAAAATAGTGAACATGTTATGCTCGTAGATCTGGCACGTAACGATCTAAGCAGACATGGAAATTTGGTAAATGTAGAAAATTACAGGGAGGTACAATTCTTTTCTCATGTTATTCATCTAGTTTCCAAAGTTACCGGGCAAAAGAAAAAAGAAACTCCTACTATGAAAGTGGTGGCAGATACGTTCCCCGCAGGCACCCTAAGTGGTGCTCCCAAGCATATGGCAATGCAACTCATTGAAAAATATGAGACCACGAACAGGGATTACTACGGCGGTGCTATCGGTTTTATGGATTTTAATGGAGATTTTAATCACGCCATAATGATCCGTACCTTCTTAAGTAAGAATCACCAACTTCACTTTCAGGCGGGAGCGGGATTGGTAGCTGCCTCTGAACCGGAAAAAGAGTTGCAGGAAACCTATAATAAATTGGGGGCTCTTAACAAGGCTCTGGAAATTGCAGAAACTATCTGAAAAGGATAATAACGAAGTTATGAACAGAATACTGGTAATAGATAATTACGATAGCTTTACATATAACCTGGTGCATTATCTTGAGGATTTAGGCTGTGAGGTGGTTGTTAAGCGCAATGACCAACTAAAGTTAGAGGAAGTAGATGAGTTTGAGAAAATAGTACTTTCACCAGGTCCGGGTATCCCTGATGAAGCTGGGCTACTTAAAGAAATAATTGCTAAATATGCCCCAACAAAAAGTATATTTGGAGTTTGTCTTGGACAACAGGCTATTGGTGAAGTTTATGGTGGTAAATTGATAAATTTAGAAGAAGTATATCATGGAATAGCCACAAAAATAAACCTTGAAAATAATGACCCTTTATTTGAAGGGCTACCAGGAGAAATTGTAGTAGGCAGATATCATTCCTGGGTTGTTGATCCGGAACTACCCGATGTCCTTAAGGCCACTTCATTCGATGAGAATGGCCAATTGATGTCTTTGAGACATAAATCTTACGACGTTTGTGCCGTTCAGTTTCATCCCGAATCTGTTTTAACTCCGGAAGGCAAACAAATTCTTAAAAATTGGCTGAAGAAGTAATTATACTGTTTGTGATTCACTATAAACTTAACACAAATGAAAGAGATTCTAAATAAATTGATTAATCATGATATGCTCTCTAAGGAGGATGCAAAGCAGGTATTGGTAAATATTGCAAAAGGCACTTATAACAATAGTCAGATCGCGGCATTTCTCACAGTATACATGATGCGCAGTATTACTATTGAGGAATTAGAAGGGTTCAGGGATGCCCTTTTAGAGCTATGTCTGGCCATAGATTTATCTGAATATAATCCAATTGATTTGTGTGGAACAGGAGGTGACGGCAAGGACACATTTAATATCTCCACTTTGGCATCCTTTGTTACTGCAGGAGCGGGAATAAAAGTTACCAAACATGGCAATTACGGAGTATCTTCTACCTGCGGGAGCAGTAATGTAATGGAATTTTTAGGCGTAAAATTCAGTAATGAACCGGATTTTCTTAGAAAATCAATAGATGAAGCCGGAATTTGTGTATTACACGCGCCATTGTTCCATCCTGCTATGAAAAATGTGGCCCCAATACGCCGGGAACTTGCGGTGAAGACTTTTTTCAATATGTTAGGACCCATGGTAAATCCTGCTTTTCCTAAAAATCAGATAGTTGGTGTTTTCAATTTGGAATTGGCTCGAATGTATGGGTATCTCTATCAGAATACGGATAAAAAATATACAGTGCTCCACGCACTTGACGGGTATGATGAGATTTCATTGACTGGTAGTACTAAAACGATATCAAATAATACTGAGACAATTCTAAATCCTTCAGATTTCGGAGTAGAAATTGTAGCACAAAGAGATATCGCAGGAGGTGAAAGTATTGACCAGTCTGCGCAGATATTTATGAATATTTTGCAAGGCAAGGGTACAGAAGCACAGAACAACGTGGTCTGCGCAAATGCAGGTGTAGCTATTGCCACAGTATTAGATATAAGTCCAAAACAAGGTTTTGAAAAAGCAAAGGAATCCCTTCTAAACCAAAATGGCCTGAATGCCCTAAGAAAACTTCAGCAATTAAGCACCTGATGGATATATTAGAAAAAATAGTTACTGATAAGAAAAGAGAAATACACCTTAAAAAAGCTGTAATTCCTCTTATGCAATTAGAGAATTCATTCCTCTTCCAGAGGGAACCTATATCCCTGGCTAAGGCCTTGCGAAAAAGTGAAACCGGCATTATAGCCGAGCATAAAAGAAGGTCACCTTCTAAGTCTGTGATCAATCAAAATTCGAGTGTTCAGGATATTGCAATAGGATACATGAATGCAGGTGCTTGTGGCATGTCTGTATTAACAGACGGAAAATATTTTGGTGGTTCGCTTGATGATTTACAAATAGCCAGGGCTGCTGTTGATTTTCCGCTGTTAAGAAAGGAATTTATAATAGACGAATACCAGGTCATAGAAGCACGCGCTCACGGAGCTGATACTATTTTACTTATTGGTGCTATTTTGACCAGAGAAGAAATTAAGGTCTTATCAGAATTGGCAAAAAGTCTGGGTATGGATGTCTTACTGGAAGTACATAATGAAGAAGAATTAGCTAATTCAATGATGCCCAGTTTAGATATGCTGGGCGTAAATAATCGAAACCTCAAAACCTTTGAAGTAAGCTTAGAAACAAGCGTTTCGTTATCGCAACAGATCCCTCAGGAATTTGTAAAGGTATCAGAAAGTGGAATTAGCTCTGTTTCTGCAATTAAAATGCTGAGAGATTTGGGTTTCCAGGGTTTCCTGGTTGGTGAAAATTTTATGAAAACCGATGACCCGGGGGAGAGTGCCCGGGAATTTATAAAACAAATGGCCAGATGAAATTAAAGATCTGTGGAATGAAGCATAATACCGGGGCAGTTGCAGAATTACAGCCAGATTTCCTCGGGTTTATCTTTTGGGAGCCTTCCAAACGCTTTTATAAAGGAACTATACCAACATTGCCAGAGACAATTAGCAAAGTTGGGGTATTTGTTGATGCGAATACCAATGAAATTTTAGATCGTACCAAAGAATTTGAATTAAATGCAATACAATTACATGGCAATGAATCCCCTGAATTCTGCTCAAATTTAAAAGGGCAATTTGAAAAACAAAATAATAAGGTTGACATCCTCAAGGTATTTAGCATCAAAGACAGTTTTGATTTTTCCCAACTTGGTCCTTACGAGGAGTCGGCTGATTTCTTTTTATTTGATACAAAGGGTAAGTTGCCCGGTGGCAATGGTTATCAATTTAATTGGGAAGTCCTAAAGGGGTACCCATCAAAAAAACCCTATTTCCTAAGCGGTGGAATAGGGGCTGAGGAACTCCATAGTGTTTTGGAATTTCTTGAAAAAGAAGAATCAAAATTTTGCTATGCCATTGATGTCAACAGTAAATTTGAAATAGCACCTGGTCTTAAGGACATAGATAAATTAAGGGAATTTAAGAATCGGTTATTTGAAACCAACTCATAAAACATATAAGAATATGACTTATCATGCTAATGAAAAAGGCTATTACGGACAGTTTGGGGGGGCATTTATCCCGGAAATGTTGTACCCCAATACTGAAGAATTACGGCAAAACTATATTCGGATTATGGAAGAACCATCTTTCATTAAGGAATTCCAAGCATTATTAAAAGACTATGTAGGAAGGCCCACACCGCTCTATTTTGCTAATCGCCTTTCAGAGAAATATAAAACAAAAATTTACCTGAAAAGGGAAGATTTATGTCATACAGGTGCTCATAAGGTTAATAATACCATTGGACAAATATTAATGGCCAAAAGACTGGGTAAAACAAGAATTATTGCAGAAACAGGCGCCGGGCAACATGGGGTTGCCACTGCAACGGTTTGTGCACTTATGGGAATTGAGTGTGTTGTTTACATGGGCGAAATAGATATTGCACGTCAGGCACCTAATGTGGCAAGAATGAAAATGTTAGGAGCTGAAGTAAGGTCTGCCTTATCTGGCAGCAGGACACTTAAGGATGCCACGAATGAGGCTATACGCGACTGGATTAATAATCCTGTAAATACCCATTATATCATAGGTTCCGTTGTTGGGCCCCACCCCTACCCCGATATGGTTGCCAGGTTTCAATCAGTAATATCAAAGGAAATACAGTCACAGTTGCTGGAAAAAGAAGGTACTTCCAACCCTGATTATGTTGTAGCTTGTGTGGGTGGCGGAAGTAACGCAGCAGGTACTTATTATCATTATCTGGATAATAATGATGTTGGGATCATTGCTGTAGAGGCGGCCGGCAAAGGAATTCATTCCGGAGAAAGTGCAGCAACTTCTGCCCTGGGCAAGGTTGGAATTATTCACGGAAGCAAAACCTTGCTCATGCAAACTCAAGATGGTCAGATAACAGAACCGTATTCCATTTCTGCAGGATTGGATTATCCGGGCGTTGGTCCTATGCATGCACATCTTTACACTTCCGGGAGGGGTGAATTTATTTCTGTAACCGATGATGAAGCTATGGCAGCAGGATTGTTAGTATCTCAGTTAGAAGGTATTATACCGGCCATAGAGACATCACATGCATTCGCCATATTTGATCACAGAAAGTTTGAGCAAGACGATATTGTTGTTATTAATCTTTCAGGAAGAGGCGATAAAGATTTGCAGACTTATATAGAATATTTCAAATTATAATTGGTTTCCATAAAATGAAAAACAGAATACAAAAAAAGCTGGAAGAAGACAAAAAACTGATTTCCATTTACTTTTCTGCCGGTTATCCCAATCTAAATGATACTGTACCTATTATTGAAGATTTGGAAAAAAATGGTGTGGATATGATAGAAATAGGATTACCATTCAGTGATCCTTTGGCAGACGGGCCTACCATTCAGAAAAGTTCCACAATAGCATTAAAAAATGGCATGGGAACAGATTTACTTTTTGATCAACTAAAAGAAATAAGAAAAACCGTTTCAATACCCCTTATCATTATGGGGTACTTTAATCCTATACTGCAGTATGGCGTAGAGAACTTTTGTAAAAAATGTAAAGAAACAGGTATAGATGGACTTATACTTCCCGATCTGCCACTGGATGTTTATCAGGATGATTATGAGCCTATTTTTAAAAAGCACGGATTGATTAATATATTCCTGATAACCCCACAGACGAGTGATGCGCGCATTAGGCAAATTGACGGAGCCTCTGATGGATTCATTTATATGGTAAGTTCAGCAAGTACCACGGGAGCTAAACAAGGGTTTGGTGAAGAGCAGGATGCTTACTTTGAGCGGATTGCCGGAATGAATCTTAAAAACCCGCAAATAGTAGGTTTTGGAATAAGTAATGCCCAGACCTTTGAACAAGCTACAAAGACGGCTAAGGGAGCTATCATAGGCTCGGCTTTTATTAAAATGTTATCGGAAAATGGGACAAGAGGAATTTCAGATTTTATAAAATCAATTAAACCAATATCATGAGTATCATTAACAATTGGAAAATTGTAATCTTGTTATGTTTAACCCTCGGGTTGGCTCCATTTTTCCCTGAACCTCATATTTGGGGCAAACTAAAATGGGTTCTAGGAGGAGGTATTGGAATGAAACCCATAGATTGGTTTGATCTTGTTTTACATGGATTTCCTTACTTACTTTTGTTTCGCTTACTTATTTTAAAGCTTAGGCATTTGCTCCTCGCATAGAAATTCCTATTTTTAAATCTTTATCAACTCACATCACTATATGAAAAATTTAATTGCCCTATTGCTGCTTTTCACTTTTTGGAGTAACAATGCGCAGAATCTTGAAATAAAATCACAGGTGCGGCAAACCATTGATGAGCTAAGGGAATTTATAGCAATCCCCAACGATGCTTTAGATCATTCAGATATAAACAGAAATCTTTCCTGGCTTACCAAAAAATTCAATGAGCGGGGCTTTAATTCTTCTGTACTGCCTACCGAAGGGGAGTCACTTTTTTTTGCAGCCCTTCCTATGGAAGATGACAAGCCTACAATTCTTTTTTATATGCATTTTGATGGGCAGTCTGTAGATCCATCTAAATGGGATCAACCAGATCCTTATAAGGTAGTACTTAAAGCAAAGGAAAATGACGGATGGAAAACGCTGTCATTTGATGATTTAAAGGACGATGTAAATTATGATTGGCGTCTGTTTGGCCGTTCTACTTCAGACGATAAGGGCCCAATTGTTATGTTTCTGAATACCATAGATCTTTTGAAGAAAAACAATGTAGAAATTCCATTTAATATAAAAGTAATATTAGACGGAGAAGAGGAAAAAAGTAGCGCGCCCCTGCCAAAGGCCGTAAAGGAATATCGTGAATTATTAGAAGCAGATTTTTTGATCATTTCAGATGGTCCTGTCCATTCTTCCGGTAAACCAACAATTGCATATGGTGCAAGAGGTATAACAACTTTAACCCTAACCACCTATGGGCC
>CP070778.1:3037804-3045099 GCA_020346245.1 Flavobacteriaceae bacterium
CAATAGCATCAACTTCAATTAATTCATCCTTATAAATTGTCATTGAAGAATCTTTTTGAGGGAATATTTCAATAGCGTTAATCCTTGTAAAAGCATCTATGGGAGTGGCCATATCATTTACGGCAGATAAAAACCCTTTAAGTCCGTCTGAACCATCTCCTCCGGGACCGGATACGTTTAATGGTGTAGCTCGGTTGTAAAAAATGTCGGACCATAGTAATGCTGGTAATTCTGATGCATGATCCGGATGAAAATGACTTATGCCCAGAAATTTAATATCGCTCATATGAGCTCCTGCCTGCTGCAAACGGAGATAGGTACCCCCTCCGGCATCTATCATGGCTAACGGTTTTCCATTGAACCGGAGAAGATAGCCTGTAGATGCCCTTCCAACTCCCGCAGCGGGGCCGCCAGAACCCAGAATTTGAAGAATAATTCCCTCCTGTTCACACTTAACATTAACTTCCTCCGAGTCCTGTAATAATTCTACTTGTGGATTCGTATTACAACCAGGAACTAATGTCAGAAGGATCAAAATAATTGCAAAATTATTCAAGAAACAATTTTTTCCTGCAAAGTATATTTGATACATATCCCACAATTTTTGTTATTGATTCAATTAGTGTTTTGAATTTAGTGAATTAAAAATAATCACAGATGTTTTAGCCATTATTATTTCGGAAACAAACTAATTAACTGGTTAATTTTCAAGCTTTTAATCATAAAACTGATTTTTATTTATTAAATTAACATGTAAAATTGTTAGGGTTTCCAAAGGACCTATTTAAAATAAAAGGATAATCACCAAAAATAAAATCAAACGCGACTCTGGCTTTTCAATTCTGAATATGAAATTTCGTAAATTTATTTCTGAGCTTCGACGCAGAAACGTTTTTAAAGCAGCAATAGCATATTTGGCTGTTGCCTGGGTAATTATTCAGATTGCTTCAGTAATCTTACCAGCTTTTAACGCCCCGGAATATGCCATCAAAGTTCTTATATATGCTTTGATCATTGGACTTATTTTTTGGATCGGATTTTCATGGATTTATGATCTGACTCCTGAGGGAATTCAGAAAACTGAAGATACCATAACGGATGAGGAAACAATAAGACTGAACAACAGAAGACTAAATAAGGTAATTGTTGGTTCTCTCTCTCTGGCTGTTTTATTACTCGTTATTATTAGCTTTTGGGCAGGCTCCAAGTGGAATCAAAACGACAATACCTATGATACCAAGAAAGTTGCTGTCCTGCCCTTTGATCTCATATCAGATAAAGATACTGAAGACTATTTTAGAAATGGGTTAACAGAGGCTTTGATTACTGAACTATCGAAAGTAGATCAATTAAACGTCATAAGCTTGGCTTCTACCCGTGTTTTGGCTTCGGGATTTAATCCAGCTAATCTTTTAATTGTTAATGAGATAAACATCATTGATTACTTTATTTCCGGGTCTATTGAGCAAAATAGTAATACGCTTAAAGTCCAGCTAAAACTAAAAGATTCTTATGATGGTGGAGTAAAATGGCAAAAAAATTATTCAAAAGATATTTCCGAAGTAAGGCGATTATGGGCTGAGGTAGCTGCAGATCTTTCTAGTCAAATGGGTATGGTAGTAAAGCTTGAAGACGAAGTATTGTGGTCCAATCTAAGGCCAGTAAAACCCGAGACCTATGAGCTATATTTAAAAGGAAAACATTTCTTAAACAAGTCTAAAATTGAGGACTGGCAACGGGGCCTGGTTTATTTACAGGAAGCCATAGATGAAAATCCGGCAGATGCCTATGCTTATGCAGGCATGGCGGAAGGTTACATAACAGTTGGTCATAGTCTGATGCCACCTCCAGATGTATTTCCAAAAGCACTGGCTGCAGCTAAAAGAGCTATACAATTAGATTCTACCAATGCTGAAGGCTGGGCAGCACTTGCGCATTATCATACTTATTTTGGATGGGACTGGCAACTTGCAGAATACGCTTTTCAAAAAGCCAATGAACTTAATCCTAATATGGCTTATAATCATTATCATAGGTCCTGGTACCTGGCGCTCTTTGGCCGTATGAATGAAGCCATAGAAGAACACAAGCGCGCCCAGGAATTGGATCCTTTTACACCGTTGCATACAGCCTGGCTAGGTGATTTATACCGACTAGTTGGCTTATATGAAGAAGGCCTGGCCGAAGCGGAAACGGCTTCTAAAATGCAGGATGATTATGCTCTAAGTATGTTTATAAAAGGACGAATATATATGGATCAGGGCAAGACTAATAAAGCCCTGAAAATATTGCGCCAAGCTTCGGAAATTAATCCCGGATGGAAATATATGGGCTATGGTCCGATATTAATACGTGCAGGACATATAGAAGCAGGAAAAGCAATAATTGATGAATTGGAAAATATGCCAAGAACTCCATTTTTTTCTTTATGCCTTGGCATGATGTATTCCAATCTGGGAGATTTTGATAGGGCATTTGAATGGCTGGAACATGCCAAAAAACACGCATTTTATCCATGGATAAGAGTGCTTACAGTGAATGAAGAATTTAGAGAAGACCCACGTTTTCTAGAGCTTATTCGTGAATTAAACTTACCGGATCCGGCTCCTTTAATATATGAACCAAATATTTAATATATATAACTTATATTATTGTTTTTCAACTCTTTAATTTATATTCAATAACTTTTGATCCTACTTCATTTAATTGAGGATATTAATTTGATATCTTTAGCAAATGAGTTTCATAAATAATCCAATTTATGTCTTAGGTGTATTATGTTTAATGGTGATCATAGCAGACTACGCAGCCAAAACAAAAATTGGTAAAAAGTTTGGTGCTGCACTATTGGTCATACTTTTTACCGCAGTATTCGCCAATCTTAACTTAATTCCATCTGCCTCCAATTCAATTCCACTTTACGATGGCATTTTTACCTATTTGGCTCCCATCTCCATTTTTTACTTATTGCTTGGGGTTAACCTTAATTCTATCAGGAAAGCCGGAGCTCCTATGATCATTTTATTTCTGATTGGTTCTTTGGCTACCACCCTGGGAATACTGATTGCATGGACCTTAATCTCACCGGAACAAATTCTGGGTGAAGATGGTAAAATTATTGCCGGTATGCTTACCGGAACCTACACGGGAGGAAGCGTAAACTTTAATGCCATTGCCCTTGAATATGATTTTCAGGAACGAGGCATTATGTACGCTGGTACGATTGCGGTAGACAACGTAATTACAACAATATGGATTATTATTACTTTATCTATTCCTGTAATCCTAAGGACATTCTGGAAGGATAAGAAAGTGAAAACTTCAAAGCAGGAAATAGAAGGTGAAAACAAAGAAAAGCTGACTTTTAATTCAATGATCTGGTTAATTTTTCTTGGCATTACTGCCTATTACGTTTCTGAATTGATAAGTAATATATTCCCCAAAATCCCGTCCATCTTAACATTGTCCACAATTGGTATAGCACTGGCGCAAATAAAGTTTGTGCAGGGCTTAAAAGGCAGCCATTTCCTTGGATTATATTTAGTCTACCTATTTCTGGCAGTAATTGGAGCTTATTGTGAAATAAGTTCGGTAATAGAATTAAAAGAAGTGGGACTTACCTTATTAGCATTTGCTTCACTAGCAGTTTTTCTTCATGGAATTATGATGATTTTACTGGGAAGCTTAATTTACCGCGACTGGGAAATGATTTCCATCACAAGTCAGGCCAATATTGGTGGGGGTACCACTGCTATAGCACTTGCAGAAACCTTTGACAGGAACGAACTAATCTTACCCGCCATCCTTGTTGGAACACTAGGTAACGCTCTTGGTACTTATTTAGGATTTTTTGTAGTTTATATACTATAATAATAAGGAATAAGAATACTAATTGAATGTCTATTTCGGTTTTAAAAAATTAACCAGGCATGCCCTAAAAAGAAAATATCAAAAAGGGGTTCTTTAGATCTTTTTACGTCCTAAATTCGGTTTTAATAGTATTTTGACTACAAATATTGCGGTTTGACCGCATTTTTTTTAATAATCCAACAAAGTTTAGCTCTTTTACAGTCCCTAATCTTAAAATGAAATGCAATGACTACCAAATACCTACTATCCTTTACACTTATTTTGACCACTTTGTGGGCCTCGGCGAAATGTGACAATACATATACCTCGGCTTCGTATGCTTTAAATCATACCAAGAAATCTATTAGCGCAAAAAATTTCGATCATCAAAAATATTATGCATATAAAGCCCTGGAAGCATTGGAAAAAGCCAAAAGATTAATTGAAACCTGTGGCTGTGACAAGGCCGAAGATCCTATATTAGATGGGATTGAGCATTTACAAAAGGCTTCAGATCCTAAAGATTTTGAAATGGGCAGGTATTATACCAAAAAAGCTTTTGATGATATTCAAGACCTAATTAACCAATTAGATATCTTTACTCAGGACGATTTGAATGCTATTGATAATTCAGTGGTTCCGATGCAAACTGAAAATGTAGACAAGAAATTATTGCAAAAGGAACTTTCACAAATTAAAAATCAGCAATTGATACTCGCCAGAAAACTGGAAATACTGGAAAAACGGAAAAAAGAAATAGAAGAGAAGCTGATTAATTCGAGCTATTAAATAAGTTTTATACATCTAATATTCTATAAAGGGAGCCTAAAATACAGGCGCCCTTTTTTTTAAAATAGTATAAACAGGACCAGTTTCTTTCCAAATATCTTAGTCAATGATTACAGATTATAAAACATTTTTATTACCCTAATATACTGGTATTGGCCTTCAATTCATGGTTTTTGATGGGCAGTTCCCGGATTCGAATACCTGAGGCATTAAAAATTGCGTTAGCCACTGCCGGGGCAATACCAGGGGTACTGGGTTCTCCAGCACCGCCCGGCCAGTTATCACTGGTTACGATATAGGTCTCAATTTTAGGATTTTCGTCCATCCGCAACATTTGGTAATCGTGGAAATTACTTTGCTTTACCGCTCCGTTTTCAATCGTTATTTCGCCATATAAAGCAGCCGTAAGGCCAAAAACAATACCACTTTCCATTTGTGCGGTAAAACCGTCAGGATGAAAGGCAAAACCAGGGTCTGCCACGCAAACCACTCTATGTACCTTTATTGCGTTTTTGATTATTTCTATCTCGGCCACCTGGGCAACAATAGTACCGAAAGACTGATGAAGTGATATACCCCTACCCCAATTAGCCGGGAGGGATTCTCCCCAATTAGCTTTCTCAGCAGCCAAATCCAGTACCTTTAAGTATCGTGGTGCATTGGTGAGATGTTCCCTCCTGAACTGATAAGGGTCTTTATTGGCTTTGAAAGCCAGTTCATCCATAAAGGACTCTGTGAAAAATGCGTGCATGGAAGAATCTACACTCCGCCAATAGCCCCAGGGCACATGTGTTTCGCTGTTGGTATAATGAATAAATTGATTTTCAACACCATAAGGAATGTGAGGAGCTTCTTCCGGATCGTGCTTAAATACAAATTGATTGTTCCACGCATTTATCTGACCTTTATCAGTAAGACTGGCTTTAAAGCGGCTGATGTTGGCTTCCCGGTAATGATCTTGCCTGATATCATCTTCACGAGACCATATGAGCTTAACCGGGTAGTCTACTTCTTTCGCAATAAGGGCTGCCTGTATGGCAACATCTGGCACCACTCTTCTGCCAAACCCGCCTCCGAGATACTGGTTATGTACCAGTACCTTCTCCTGATCCAGCTCCAGTATTTCGGCAACACTATTAGCAAACCCCAAGGGATTCTGGCTTCCCGCCCATATCTCACAACCATCTTCTTTTACAAAAGCAGTACAATTCATGGGTTCCATTGTGGCATGGGCCAAATAAGGCACCCTGTATTCGGCCTCTATTATATTAGTTGCTTCTTTAAAAATTTTCTTTATACTTCCTTTTTTAACATCTTTTTCTTCCTTGCCGTCAGCAACGGCAACATCCATATCCCTTAAATACTGATCGTAAATATCATTCATTCCTACGGAGTCATGATCACTTTTGTCAAACTCAATGGGCAATTCATTGATAGCTTTTTTTGCCAACCAATAGCCATCCGCAATAACAGCGACGGCCCCTTCAAGATTCACAATTTTATGTACCCCCGGCATATCCTTAATAAGACTTGCATCCAGGTGCTTTGCCATAGCTCCAAAAACAGGTGATGCCTTTATGGCTGCATATTTCATATTTGGCAGAGCAACATCAATTCCAAAATTTGCTGTTCCATCTACCTTTGATGGAATATCGAAACGTGGAGGAGAGGTCCCCATTATCGTAAATTCTTCTGTGGTCTTAAGACGTGGTTTGGCCGGTTGTGATAAGCTGGCTGCTTTAACAGCAAAACTCGCAAAAGGTTCCATTCTATCCGTTGGCGGATGTGAAATAGTGCTGTTTTTAACCACCAATTCCTCAGCAGCAACTTCCCATTCCTGGGATGCAGCCTCCAGCAGAACAGCTCTTGCAGCTGCCCCTGCCACTCGCATGGCCAACATACCTGTAAAACGCACCGAAGCACTACCTCCGGTCATTTGAAGACTTATCTGTTTAGTGGCTGTTAGAAAAAAGCCATCCACGGTTCCGATAAGCATGGAAGGAATATCTTTTGGACCCATGAGAAATCCTTTGCCCATGGCATAATTTGCATATTCTTTATGTCCTGGTGCTTCTAACATTGTAATTGTCTTCCAATCGGCATCCATTTCATCAGCCAGCATCATAGGCAATGTGGTATGAACTCCCTGCCCCATTTCCGCATGTGGAACTATAACCGTAATGGTATTATCCGTGTTAACTTTCAGCCAGATATTGAGTACGGTATCCCCTTCATCAGCAATTAAATCCATTACCTTTCCGGCACGGTTACCAGGTCTTATGGCTATTCCAACAACTAAAGCACCACCTGAAAGTACGCCTGTGGTAATAAACGCGCGTCTCGTCCACTTACCCATTGTTTTGCAGATTTATAGTTGATGCCTCCGATAATTCTTTCGCCGCTAATTTGATCCCTTTTTTGATACGGGAGTAGGTGCCACAACGACATACATTACCACTCATGGCCTGATCTATTTCCTCATCCGTAGGCGAACTAGTTTTTGTCAATAAAGCATGTGCAGAAATGATTTGTCCCGACTGACAATAACCGCATTGAGGAACCTGTTCTTTGATCCAGATGCGCTGTATTGCATGTAGTCCGGAATCATCAGCGATACCCTCTATGGTAGTAATTTCTTTATCAGCAGCTGCCTGAAT